>NZ_JBHWXU010000001.1:0-3405442 GCF_042729675.1 Microbacterium sp. NPDC060132
CATTTGACAAGTGCACGCTGTTGAGTTCTCAAGGATCGGATGCTCCCACGACCCAGCCATCACAACCAGGCCCGCAGGGCAACTTCTCTATCTTACCGATCTCGTTTCCGTTGTCAAATCGCCGTCCGGCAACCTGCTCGAGGGAACGAGTCAGCACCTTCATCCGGATTGCTCTATCGAGCTCTTCTGGAATCGGGAGGTGTTCGATGCTTGACGGGAGCCGGTCCGAGGACCTCCGCTCAACCGTTTGGGGCGAACAGGTAATAACTTACGTGGATTCCGGGGGTCGGGCAAATCGCCCCATCCGCCCGGGCGTGTCGCACCCCCACCCGGTGGATTCCGGCTCGGATCCTACGCAGCGGTCGCCGGGCGACGGGTCCGCGACGCGCGCTCACGTTCTGCTGCGGCATCGAACCATTCGCGCCGAGATGATGCTGCGGACGGAACGGAAGCCCCGGGCGGAGACGAAGAAAGCCGCCGGTGACCCGGCGGCTTTCTTCATGTGTTGTTGTGGACCTAAGGGGATTCGAACCCCTGACCTCCTCGATGCGAACGAGGCGCGCTACCAACTGCGCCATAGGCCCGTGAACGAGTTCTACGTTATCACGATGCGCGGGGTGCTCGTGTCGGCGCAGTCAACCAGCCGCTCGCCGTGCGAGAAGCTCGCGAACGTGCGCCTCGATCTCGGCGTCGTCCACGAAACCCATCCGCGCGTACGGAGAATCCGCCGCGGGTGCGGGGATCGCGACGGGGGGAGCGGGAGCGAGGCGCTCAGCGCGCTCCCGCAGCTCGGCGCGTCGCGCGGCGTCACGTCGCGCCTGCTGCGCATCCATCTCGGCACGCGCGACGTGCGCTCGCGAGCCGGTGACCGAGACCATCGGTTCGGGAAGCGGGCGCGGCGTCCAGGTCGCCCGCCCCTGGTCGTGAAGCTCCGGAGCGACGCGCTGCGCTTCCGCCGGCACCGCGACCCGGGGTCGGCGAGCCGCGCGTACCGCCACCGACGCCATGCGCTGCAGGATCAGTGCGGCGATGAGGGTGAGCGCGCCGCCCACCCACAGGAGCACGGAGGATCCGGCGGCAAGGAGCTGCCATATGCCGAGCCCGGCGGCAACGAGGCCGAGCAGAAGCGTGGACGTCGCAAGCATCCGCGTCCGCCGACGCGCGCGTGCACGCCGGACCGCCGGGTCCGCCTTGGTGGCAGCGAGCTGCTCGCGCAACGCCTCGAGCTCGGCCGCCTCGCGCTGCGACTGCACGCGCTTCGCGAGCTTCTGCTGAGCGAGCACCGTCCGGGCATTGAGCTCGACGTGCACCTCGCTCGGCGTCTCACTGGTCTCTGCCAGCACGCGGAGGGCCTGGTTCAGCCGCACGGCGTTGCGCTCCGCGGCGTTGTACTGGAAGCGTCCGCGCCAGGACGGCAGGAGATAGAGCATCCACAGGAGCACGGCGACGAGCACGATCACTCCCCCGCTCAGCACCGGCCCGTCCATAACGACAACGGTAAGGGCAGCGGGGTGGCGCCGCCGTGCAGCCGGGCGCGTGTCGCGGTGTGTCCGGGCGGAATGGGACTCGATCAGAGCGAGATGCGGTCCGAAGGAGGGACGGCCGCGGCCTCAGGTGGGACCTGACCGCTCAGCCAGCGGGCGAGCACACCCTGGGGCACGTCTTCCCGGGTGAGTGCGAAAGCGTAATGATCGCGCCAGTCGCCATCGATGTGGATGTACCGGCGACGAAGGCCCTCGTACCGGAAGCCGAGCTTCTGCACGACGCGGAGACTCGCGGCGTTCTCGGGTCGGATGCAGATCTCCATCCGATGCAGACCGTACTCCGTGAAGCAGGCGTCGGTCGCGAGGGCGACAGCGGTCGGAGTGATCCCCCGCCCGGCGAACCGCTCGCTGACCCAGTAGCCGATGGTCGCGGAGCACAGGGATCCCCGCGCCACTCCCCACACGTTCAGCTGCCCCGCGATCTCACCGTCGCACTCCATGACGAACGGATAGCCACCGCCGTCACGGTACTGCTGAAGCAGGCGCCGGATGCTGAGGCGCATGTCGAACGACACGGCGCCATGCGGCACTGTCGCCTCCCACGGCTGCAGCCACGACCGGTTCGTCAGCAGCTCGTGCTGAAGCGGCCTGGCGTCCTTGGTCCTGATCAGGCGCAGCTCAACCGGCCCGTGCCGCATCCCCGCCATCATCTCCATGCCGCACCTCGACCGCCCGCGCGATCGCCTAGAGGCGCTCCGCGAAGTCCTTCAGCCAGGGGCGGAGCTCGGCTCCGAGATCATCGCGGTCGGTCGCCAGCTGCACGATCGCCTTGATGTAGTCCACACGGTCACCCGTGTCGTAGCGGCGCCCGCCGAACACCACGCCGACGACGCCGGGACCGCCCTCGGCCGTCGCGAGCTCCTGCAGCGCGTCGGTGAGCTGGATCTCGCCGCCCTTGCCCGGCTCGGTCCGCTCGAGGATCTCGAAGACGGACGCGGGGAGCACGTAGCGGCCGATGATCGCGAGGTTCGACGGCGCATCCTCCTTGGCGGGCTTCTCGACGAGACCGGTGACCCGCACCGCGTCGGATCCCTCGATCGGCTCGACGGCAGCGGCGCCGTACATGTGGATGCTGTCCGGGTCGACCTCCATGAGCGCGATGACGGCCGCGCCCGTGCGTTCGTGCTGGGCGATCATCTCCGTGAGCAGCGGGTCGCGCTCGTCGATCAGGTCATCACCCAGCAGCACGGCGAACGAACTGTCACCGACGTGCGTGCGGGCACGCAGCACCGCGTGCCCGAGCCCCTTGGGCTCGCCCTGACGCACGAAGTGGATGTCGGCCAGATCGCTCGACTTCATCACGCGCTCGAGCCGACCGGTGTCGCCCTTCTCCATGAGCTTGACCTCGAGTTCGGGTACCGAGTCGAAGTGGTTGGAGATCGCGTTCTTGTTCCGCCCGATGATCACCAGGATGTCCTCGATGCCGGCATCGGCAGCCTCCTCGACCACGTACTGGATCGCCGGCTTGTCCACGACGGGGAGCATCTCCTTCGGCATCGCCTTCGTCGCTGGCAGGAAGCGGGTCCCCAGTCCTGCGGCGGGAATGACGGCCTTGATCTTCTCGTTACCCATCCCCACAGCCTACCGCCGGGCCCCGCCCTAGACTCGGAGCATGTGGAAAGACGTCGAGCACGCCAAGCGAGCCCTTCGGGCAGACCTGCGTGAACGGCGTCAACTCCTCTCCGACCCGCAGCGTGAGGCGGCGGCGAACGCGATCGGCGAACGCCTCGACGCGCTGGTGGATGAGCTCGGCGCACGGTCGATCTCCTGCTTCCTCTCGACCACCACCGAGCCCGGGACGCGCGACTTCGTGACCCGCGCTGTGCGGCGGGGAATCCGCGTGCTGCTGCCCGTCACGCGCGCCGACGGGCTGCTCGACTGGGCGGTCGCCGACGACACCGACGAGGTCGCCGAGGGTCTGCACGGACTGCCGGAGCCGACCGGCGAGGTGCTCGGCCCGATCGCGGTGAACGACGTCGACCTCATGATCGTCCCCGCCGCCGCCGTCGACCGCTCCGGCATGCGCATGGGCTGGGGACGCGGCTACTTCGACAAGACGATCGGCTCCATGGAGAAGTGCCCGCCCGTGTATGCCGTCATCTATGATTCCGAGATACTCGACGCACTGCCGCGGGAGGTGCACGATCAGCCGGTGGACGGCATCGTCACCCCGACGCAGACCCTGAACCTGTCGCCCCGGCGACGCTGAACCGCAAGGACCCCATGCCCACCTACGCCTATGCCTGCACGACGTGCGGGCACCAGTTCGACGCTGTCCAGAGCTTCTCCGACGACGCGCTCACGGTCTGCCCCGAGTGCGGCGGCCCGCTGCGCAAGCAGTACGGCTCCATCGGTGTGACCTTCAACGGCTCCGGCTTCTACCGCACGGACTCGCGTGCCGGAAGTGGCACATCCGCGACGGGTTCGGCATCATCGAAGGCGGGTTCGACGACGGGGGCCAAAACGACCGCCGCATCGACCCCGGCCTCGAACTGAGGTCGCACGATATTTGGGGGGTTTCCCGTGATCAAGGGATTCAAAGAGTTCATTCTGCGCGGCAACGTCATCGACCTCGCGGTCGCCGTCGTGATCGGCGGTGCGTTCACCGCCGTCGTCAACGCGATCGTCGCCAGCATCATCAATCCGCTGGTGTCGCTGTTCTTCGTCGCGGACGCAGCGGGGAAGTTCGGCCCGAAAATCACCGGCCTGTACGGGCAGGAGGTCACCTTCCCGATCGGTGACCTGATCACCGCGATCATCAGCTTCCTCGCGGTCGCCATCGTGGTGTACTTCGCCTTCGTGATGCCGATGAACATCTACAAGGAGCGTCGCGCGAAGAAGAACCCGGTCGTCGAGGAGGCCGCCCAGGCCAGCGAGACCGAACTCCTCGCGGAGATCCGCGACCTGCTGCAGAAGCAGCAGCGCGGCGCCTGACACCGGGCCGCGCCCCCACGCGGCACAGAACTCACGACGCACGGTCCTCCCGAGGGCCGTGCGTCTTTCTTGTGCAGGGCACTGCCGTGTCAGTAGTGCGGCGGCACGTCGCGCAGGAGTTGCTCGTCGTTCGGGCCCTTGGCGCCCGCGGGAGCGGTCCGGCGTTCGTCGCCGGTCGCGGTGGTCGCCGCCTCAGGGGCCGTGTCGCTCCCGGGAACCGGTGTCAACCGTGCCCGGCGAGCCCCGGGCACCCGAACCACGCGCTGCCGAGGCTCCGCGTCGCCGCTGTCACTCACGCCCGCGGTCGCCGAGGTCGATGGGCTGCGTGTCGTTCTCGGCCCGAGCCGTCGACTCCGCGATGCCGAGCACGGACGCGATGCGCGTCGCCACGGTGCGCGGGTCGCTGTACAGGTCGAACGCGTGCACGCGCACATAGTGCCACCCGAGGCGGCGAAGCACGTGCGGGCGCAGGCGCAGCGTCTCGCGCAACGATTCGCCGCGCGACTCCGGGTCGGACTCGATCACGACCGCCTTGCCCCGATGCTGCGCCACGAGCGGAAGCAGTCCCCGGTAGTCCACGTCGACCGAGGCTCCGAGTCGTCGCAGTTCCCGCGCGAGGGCCAACGTCAGCGGATCGGCGAGATCCTCCAGACGTGCGTCACGCGCGCGCGTGGCCAGACCGCCCAGGATCGACATGAGGGTGGCGGCGCCGTGCTCCAGCCGACCGTCGTCGAACGCCGACGGCCGGATCGACGACACCAGGACCATCGACCGGCGCGCCCTGGTCATGCCCACGGTGAGCAGACGCTCGCCGTCCGGGGTCGACAGGTCGCCGAAGTCGCTGAGCACCCGTCCGTGCTTGGTCAGACCGAATCCGAGCGAGAAGATCACGCGGTCGCGGCTCTCCGCCACCGACTCCTCGAGCGTCAGGACCGCGAACGGTTCGGCGGTGTCACGGCCCACGAAGTCCGCGACATCCGAGCGACCGGCGAACGCGGAGGTCACCGCCGCGCGCACCCGCTCGGCGTGGCGCGTGCTCGCCGTGACGACCATGAGCGACTCGGCGGGACGGTGGACGGCATGCTCCACCACGAGCGTGACCACCCGCGCGACCTCGGCGTCCGGGCTCTCGACCGCTCCGGAGACGGGGTCGGGAGTGCCCGTTCCCCCCTCCACGTAGTCGACCGTGAGGCTGCCTCGGCCGAGATAGGACCCGGCCCACGGGAGGGAGACGATCTCCCCGCCGTAGAACGCGTCATTGATGAGCTCCGCGAGGTCCTCACCACCCGCGCGATAGCTCCGGGTGAGGGTCATTACGGGCAGCAGCTCGGACAGGCGCTCGAAGACCGACACCTCGTCGAACGGGACCTCGGCCTCCCACTCCTCGGACGGATCGACGGCGATGTGGAACGGCGTGGGCCGCTGTGTCACCGGATCACCGAACGCAACCACCTGGCGCGCGCGACGGATCGCCGGGGCGGCCTCCGCGAGATTGATGGCAGCGGCGTCGACCAGCAGCACGGTGTCGAACTCCACCGAGTCAGGGATCTCCGGCACGAGGTACGGCGACGAGATCCACACCGGGGCGAGCACGTCGACCAGGGTTGGCGCCGCGCTCACGACCTCCGCGGTCGTGGTCGACGGCTGGGTCAGCGCACGGCGCAGATGCTGCGACTGCTGCGGCTCGTCGACGATCGCGATACGCCACTGGTTGGCCAGCTGCCACGCCAGCAACGGTCCCGCCATCGCCGCATGCGCCTCGTCCACAAGCCGGAAGTCGCGCTCGAGCCGGTCGACGACGGCCGTGTTCGCACCCAGCAGGGACCGGTTGTCCTGCAGCGCCCGCTCCAGCAGCGACTGCCACCACGCGAACTCGAGCTCCTCCCCCACCTGGGCCTCGGACACATGTCGCACCGAGAGCTCAGTGAGCAGCGGCTCCAGCCCGAGGAGAGCCAGCTTGTCGCGCAGCTGCGCGCGCTCCACGAGGTTCTCGAACACCTCGGACTTCGCCGCGAGACCCGCCAGCATCCGCACCAGCCGCGCGACCGGGAGGGAGGACAGAGGCTCACGGCGCCCCAGGGCCGCATCCAGTTCCGCCAGCTCCGCCTCGACCCGCTGCCAGGCCACGTAGACGTCGGCGAGCCCGAGCGGGATCTCCGGAGCGACGCCCGCATCGACATAGCGCTGCCACTGCGTGCGCTGCGTCTGGATGCGCAGCAGCGCCTCGTGCATCTCGGTCACGTGCACACCCGGACGCACGTACTCCTTCGCCAGCCGTCGCAGCCGACGACGGTTCGCGCCGGACATCCCCGGCGCATCGCGTCGTGAGCCGTGCGCCTGGATGAGCTCGCCGAGCGGACGCTCGAACACGGTCGGGCTGAAGCGATCGAGCGTGTCGCGGATGCCCTGCAGCAGGCGGAGGTACTCGCCGAGCTCGTCGATCGTGGCGAAGGGGCGCATATGCGTCTGTGCGATCAGCTCGTAGCCGCGCTCCAGGAGGGCCGGGACGCTCGTCGCGTGCAGTCGTCCGGCGAGCTCGTGTGCGGCACGGGCGGCCTCGGTGCTGGCGAACGTGACGCCGTACCAGGGAGAGTCGTTGGGCCCGACGCGGAACTCGCCGAGACGAGCCGCGTGCGCGAGGGCCTCGGCTGCGTCCGTCCGATCGGCGGCGAGTCGCCGGAGCGCGTCGATCCCCAGCCTCGCTGTGGTCGAGGGCGGAACCGGAAGGGAGGCGAGGCGGGTGAGATGGCGCGTGGCGTCGAGGACCGAGGCGTCGAGCCCCGGCACGGGTGACGTCAGTGCCTCACGGTAGTCGCGCAGCACAGTGCGGAGCCGGACGAGTGCGTCGTCGACCTCGCTCACCTTCGGCGCCGTCGCCTTCTCGTTGCGGCCGATCGCCTTCACGAGGTCGCGTCGCACGCTGGCGGGCGACACCGCGAGGCTGTCCAGCCCGATGCCGGCGAGACGGTGGCGCACGCCGTCGAGAGTGGACCGTCGCGCTGACACCACGAGCACGCGCTTGCCCGCCCGGACCAGCTCGCCCATAGCGTTGATGACGGTCTGCGTGCCCCCGGTCCCCGGAAGCGTCGCCACGGTCAGCGAGTGCCCGGCCGCGATGCGTGCGAGCACCGCCTCCTGTTCGGCGTCGGCATCCAGAAGAAGGTTGTCCGACGCGGGGGCACGATCGTCCGGGCCCGTGTGATGCGGCACCGCCCGGGGCGCAGCGAGCTGTTCGCGATCCCCGACGTGGCCGCCGAGCGCGTTGAGCACGGTGTGGTCGAGGGTTGCGCCATCGCGGGACATGGCGGAACCGACGTCGGCGAAGGTCGATACGACGAGGCGCGGCTCGACGGAGAAGGTGTCGATCGATCGCGTGAGCGCGCGGAGACTGTCGATCACCGGCTGCGGCTTGAAGATGCCGCCGTCGTACGCGAGAGCAGCGAGGGCATCGGCATCGATCGTGAGACCGAAGTGCTCCCTCGCGATGCGCACGAGCTCGGGGTTCACCTCGAAGGCGCCCTGGAGCTTGAGCTCGAAGTCGGTATGGTGACGGCGGATCGCGAGCGGCCGCAGCAGCACGGGCGCGGCGAACCACGCGCCACCGATCCGCCATCGCGCGACACCGACCGCCAGGTGCACGGCCTCGATGCCACGGACCGTGCGCAGCTCGGTGTTCTTCGCGGTGATGCGCTCGGCCGCGAGTCGGGCGGTGCGCAGTCCCACCTCGTCGCGGAAGAGATTGGACAGCAGCGTGGACTTGCCGGTGATGAACTGCGGGAGGCTGCCGGGGTGGGCCTTGGAGATGTCGATGCCGGACTCCGGCCCGTCACGGAAACTGGTGAGCGGGGAGGGACCTCCGAGATCAGCCGCCTCCGCCTTCAGCCTCGTCCGCTCGGCCTCGGCGGCATGCGCGATGTCCACGCCGGTCGAGGTCTCGTGGAGGTCGCCGAGAGGCACAGCGGTCTCCGCCGCCGTGCCGTCCGCAGACTTCCCTTCACGTCGCCACACACTCACACCCTAGGCGCGCGACCGCCGGAGGCCGGTATCCCTGGCGGGTTTCCGCCGAAAATCCGCGCGTCCGTCCGGCGTTCACCCTCCCTCCCCCGCCAAGGCCTCGGCTCAGGTTCTCCACGGTCCGTGAAACGCGACGAGCGCAGCATCGTCCTCATCGGCCGCGCCCACCAGGATGGTGCCATGACCTTCCGCTACGACTTCGCCCCGACGCCGTTCGGCGATGCCCTCGCCGTGTTCTCCGACGAGGGCATCGTGCGCTTCGACCTCTCCGAGTCGGAAGACCCGAGCGTCCCCTGGCTGCTGGAGGGGGTGTCCCGGCAGCTGGGCGCCGTTCCCGCCCCCGCCCCCGGCGCCGCCGACGAACTGGCGCAGCTGCTCCTCGACTACTTCGACGGCGATCCGGTGCGGTTCGACACGCACCTGCGCATCGACTGGCGACTCACGGACGGCTTCGCGCGGCGAGCGCTGCAGACCATCTGCGAGATCGAGTGGGGGCAGACCATGAGCTATGGGGAGGTCGCGATCCTCGCCGGCCACCCCGGAGCGGCCAGAGCGGTCGGCACCGCCTGCCGCGTCACACCCTTCTCCATCATCGTCCCGGTCCATCGTGTGGTGCGCTCCGACGGATCACCGGGCCAGTACGGCGCACACCCCGACCGCAAACGATTCCTCCTCGACCTCGAGTCGCACTGAGCCTCCCGACCCCACGCACCCGACCCCGCAGAGAGGTGGACCCGGCGAGTAGGCCGCCGGGCCCACCTCCCTGTTCCGCCGAGGCGACGGGGTCTCTAGTGGTCCACCGCCTTCTCGGCACCGAAGCCGGTGAGGGAACGGACCTCCATCTCCGCAGCGAGCTCGGGCGACTCGCGTCGGGTGCTCGTGACCGTGCCGAGCCAGCCGAGGAGGAAGCCCAACGGGATGGAGACGATTCCCGGATTGTTGAGTGGCCACACCGCGATGTCGATGCCGGGGATCATCGACGTCGGCGTCCCAGAGAAGACCGGAGACAGGACGATCAGCAGGATCGCCGAGCCCAGGCCGCCGTACATGCTCCACACCGCGCCACGCGTGGTGAACCTCCGCCAGAACAACGAGTAGAGGATCGTCGGCAGGTTCGCCGACGCCGCGACGGCGAAGGCGAGCGCCACCAGGAACGCGATGTTCTGCCCCTGAGCGCCGATACCGCCCACGATCGCGAGGATGCCGATCACGATGACCGTGCGACGGGCGACGCGCACCTCGCCGTTCGGATCGGCCTCGACCGGGTTCCCCGCGGCATCCTTGCGTCCCTTCTGGATCACATTGGCATAGATGTCATGGGCGAACGACGCCGCAGCCGTGATGGTCAGCCCGGCGACCACCGCGAGGATCGTGGCGAACGCGACGGCCGAGATGAAACCGAGCAGCACGGGGCCGCCGAGCTGCAGCGCCAGGAGCGGTGCCGCCGAGTTCACCCCACCGGGTGCTGCCGCGATCACATCCGCTCCGACGAGCGCGCCGGCGCCGTAGCCCAGTACCAACGTCAGCAGGTAGAAACCGCCGATGAGCCAGATGGCCCACACCACAGACCGCCGCGCCTCCTTGGCCGTCGGCACCGTATAGAACCGCATGAGCACATGCGGCAGACCGGCGGTACCGAGCACCAGGGCCATGCCGAGGGAGAGGAAGTCCCACGGATTCGCCCCGTACTGCAATCCGGGCGCGAGCACCGCGTCACCCTTGTCGGAGTTGGCGACCGCAGCCTCAAGCAGCGTGTTGAGGCTGAACCCGTTGAGCGCGAGCACCCAGATCGTCATCCCGAGAGCGCCGCCGATGAGCAGGACCGCCTTCACGATCTGCACCCACGTGGTTCCCTTCATCCCGCCGATCAGGACGTACACGATCATGAGGATGCCGACCACCGCGATCACGATCGACTGTCCGACGCGCCCGTCGATGCCGAGCAGCAGCGAGACGAGCCCGCCGGCGCCGGCCATCTGCGCGAGCAGGTAGAAGAAGCACACCGCCAGGGTGGTGATGGCCGCCGCCATGCGCACCGGGCGCTGCTTCAAGCGGAACGACAGCACATCCGCCATCGTGAACTTCCCGGTGTTGCGCATGAGCTCGGCCACCAGCAGGAGCGCGACAAGCCAGGCCACGAGGAACCCGATCGAATAGAGGAAGCCGTCGTACCCGTTGATGGCGATCGCACCGCAGATGCCGAGGAAAGACGCGGCGGACAGATAGTCGCCGGCGATCGCGAACCCGTTCTGCGGCCCCGTGAACGAACGCCCCGCCGCATAGTAGTCCGCCGCCGTCTTGTTGTTCCTGCTCGCGCGGATGACGATGAACAGGGTCACCGCCACGAAGGCCAGGAAGATCGAGATGTTGAAGACCGGATTGATCTCGAGGGCGACGGTGTCGGTAGCCGTCCGAATACCGATCATGCGTCGGCCTGCGCCTTCTCCAGTTCATCCCTGATCTCGGTCGCCAGCGGATCGAGCCTGCGATTTGCAAATGCGACATATGCCATGGTGATCGCGAATGTCGTGACGAATTGTCCCAGTCCGAAGAGCAGACCGACCGTGATATCGCCCCACACCCGCTGCGCCATGAAGTCGCGCGCGAATGCGGCCAGCAGCACATAGACGAAGTACCAGACCAGGAAGAAAGCAGCCAACGGGAAGATGAACGATCTCTGCGTTCGCTTCAGCCGGACGAATCGCGGAGACTGTTCGACGGCGACGTAGTCGATCGCTCCGCTGTGAGGGGTCGGTTGATGGTCGTTCATGGGGCCTCCTTGCCACATGTCCCGTGCTCGCGCGGCTCGATCCGCCCGAATGGTAGGGTCGACGCTACGAAACGGGGAACGGCGCCGTCACCCCCGAAAGTAGGTATTCCGTGACCTCTCCGATCGCCGCTGAGACCGAGGCGGATCTCGTCGCCAATGCGGTGCGCGAGCTCGCACGACGCACACGGTTCCCCGTGGCCTTCGGCGGTCTCGTGGAAGAGGGCGTGGTGAGCGTGACCAGCATCGTCGGGGCCCGCACCCGGTCGCTCGACGGGCTGCGCGTCCGACCGGAACGGGGTCTCGGCGGGCGCGCCATGATGGAGTTGCGGCCGCGCATGACCAGCGACTACGGCTCGTCACGGCAGATCACGCACGACTACGACGTCTTCGTCCTCGGCGAGGGGCTGCGCACGCTTCTGGCCCTGCCCATCGTGGTGCAGGGACGCTCGCGCGGCGTTCTGTACGCCGGCGCCTGGGACCACGCGCAGGTCGGCGGGGTGACCACGGCGCCCGCCATGCAGGTGGCGCAGTCGGTGGCGGACGAGCTCCGCATCAGGGACGAGGTGCAGCGGAGGCTCCGTGCGGCGACGGAAACGCCGCCGACCGTCGCGGCGCCGCAGCGCGAGGAGCTGCGTGAGAGCTTCGCCGAACTGCGCAGCATCGCCGCCGCGGTCGAGGACGTCGATGTGCGCGCGCGTCTGGCTCAGGTGGAGCGGCGTCTGCTCACCCTTGCCGGTGAGACCGTGCCGCCCACCACCGCCCCGGTGCCGGTGGTGCACCTCTCCCCTCGGGAGACGGATGTGCTCGCGTGCGCGGCGCTCGGCGCGACGAATGCCGAGATCGCCGCGCAGCTCGGCCTGAGAGAGGGAACGGTCAAGGCATATCTGGGGACCGCGATGTCGAAGCTCGATGCTTCGACGAGGCACGCCGCGGTGACGAAGGCACGCCGCGCCGGTCTTCTCCCCTGAACTGCTTCTCTCTCCGGCCGAGCGACCGTGAATTATTGCTGCGTTTGCGTGCCGCAGGTACAGTCGCATTCATGGCGAGAAGAATTGTGCATCAACTGGTCGACGATATCGACGGCAGCGTCCTGGAGGTCGGTGAAGGCGAGACCGTGCATTTCTCGTTGAACGGAACGTCCTACGAGATCGATCTGAACGCGGCGCACGCGGAGGAATTGCGCGCCGCACTCGAGCCGTATATCTCCGCGGGCCGCCGCGCCGGGAGCGGATCATCCGCGCCGTCGCGCTCGAGTTCCACCCGGAAACGGCCGGCACGCAACCCCGAAGTCGCGGCAATCCGCGCGTGGGCGAATGAGAACGGCTACACGCTCTCAGAACGCGGGAGGATTCCCGCCCCCATCCTCGAAGCCTACAAAGCGGCCCAGTGACACGGTCCCGCCCGACCTCACGGTCGGGCGGGATCTTCTTTTGCGCCGCCCGTCGCCCACGGCTCATCGCGGAGGGTGATCTCCTCCGTCATGTCCTTCAGGAAGCGGATCACGACATCGCGCTCGGCCGAAGACAGCCGAGCGGCCGCATAGAAGCGCTTCGCCTGCTGTCGGCCGACGGTCTCCATCGCGGCGTGCCGCGTCTCCGGCGTGATGGTGATGGCGAGCGCACGACGATCGGTCGGATGGGGCGACCGCCGGATGTGCCCGCCCTTCTCCAGCCGGTCGAGGAGCTTGGTGGTCGCCGCCGTGGACACGCCCAGGTGATGCGCGATGCCGCTGGGGGTCGCGACCATCGCACGGTTGGCACACACGATCAGATAGTGCAGCGCGCGCATGTCGGTCTCGTTGAGCTGCATGTATCGCCGCGAGGCCTGCGACAGCCGCTGCTCGGCGTCTCGAAGATCGCTCAGCGCCTCCATGACGAGAGCGATCTGGCGCAGATCCTCCGGGGGCACCCCGGTGCGATCGATCAGTGTGCTGCGCGGGTCGCTCGCGTCGACGTGGTAGATCGATCCGTGACTCAGCCCGTCGGCGCTCTCCGTCGAGGCCGATTCAGCGGAGGAGTCCGCGGCCACAGCCGCCCCGGAGCGCAGGGTGGTGCGGGGCTCGGTGTCCATGCGATCATGTTACACACGAACAGATTCATGCTAAGTTGATATTTCACCAAGTTAGCTAAAGGACGGGGAAGTCATGCAACAGGTCACGCTCCTCGCGGAAGACGGGACAGCCGTCGGCGTCCTTCCCAAGCACGAGGTCCACACGTTCGACACCCCCCTCCATCTGGCCTTCTCGTGTTACGTCCTCGACCCGGCCGGACGCGTCCTCGTCACGCGGCGCGCCCTGACCAAGCGCACCTGGCCCGGCGTCTGGACCAACAGCTTCTGCGGACACCCTCAGCCCGGCGAGGACATGGCGGATGCGGTGCGGCGGCACGGCCTGCACGAGCTCGGCCTCCGGGTCGACCAGGTCCGCCTCGTCCTCCCCGACTACCGCTATCGCGCCGTGGATGCGAGCGGCATCGTCGAGAACGAGATCTGCCCCGTGCACGTCGCCGTGCTCGATCACGATCCCGTCGCCAACCCGCAGGAGGTGTCGGAATGGGCCTGGGTCGACCCGGGGGCGCTGGCCGAGGCCGTGGCCCTCGCTCCGTTCGCGTTCAGCCCGTGGATCGTCGAGCAACTGCCACGCCTCCGCAGCCTCGGTGAGGTCTGAGCCATGAGCACGACCATCACGCACGAAGACCTCGGTACTCGGATCGAGGAGGTCCTGCGGCGGCGCTTCGCCGAGCGCGCCGTGGCCGCCGAGCATCACGGGGCCGAGTTCGCCGCGCTCTGGAACGAGGCCGCCCAGCACGCCCTCGGCGGCAAGCTCCTGCGTCCGCTCATGCTGATGGAGCTCTTCCCCGCGCTGGCGACGACCGTGCCCACCCGACGCGAGACCGAGGGCGCGATCGACGTGGCCGCGCACGTCGAGCTGTTGCACTTCGCGTTCCTGCTGCACGACGACGTGATCGACGGCGACCTCACGCGGCGCGGGCGGCCCAACCTCATCGGCTCCCTCGTGGCGCGGCGCCCCGACGAGACCGCGGCCGCCGCCCTGCACTGGGGACGCGCGAGCGCGATCCTCCTCGGCGATCTGCTCCTGTCGACCGCGGTGCTCGGCTTCGCCCGCGCCGAGGTGAGCGCCGACGGCCGCGAGCGGCTGCTGGCCCTGCTCGACACCACCGTGTTCGAGACCGTCGCGGGTGAGCACGCGGACGTCGCCCTCAGCGATGGCATCGTCACGCCCGACCTGCGGACCATCCTCGCCACGAGCGCGTCCAAGACCGCGACCTATTCTTTCGTGCTGCCGCTGCGCGCCGCTGCCGTCCTCGCCGGAGCCAGCGCGGAAGCCGAGGAGCAGCTCACCCAGATCGGCACCCACCTCGGACTGGCGTACCAGCTGCAGGACGACCTCCTCTCGGTGTTCGGCGACCCGCACGCACACGGCAAGGACGCCTTCTCCGACCTCCGAGAGGGCAAGGAGACCGCGATCATCGCGTACGCGCGCATGACGAGCCACTGGCCGAGCATCGAGCTGCGCTTCGGCACGGCCGACCTCAGCGCGTCCGACGCCGGCGACATCCGCGACCGTCTGCGCGAGTGCGGCGCCGAGCGCTTCGTCCGCGGACTCGTGCAGGAGCAGCTCACCGCCGTGTCGACCGTGCTCGCCGAGGCGGAGGAGTCCGGCACGCTCAGCCCCGCGGCCGGGCGCACGATCCTGGCGATCGCCGACCGCATCGAGGGCCGCCGCCGATGAGCCCCCGCCCCGTCGAACGCCCGGATCCCGCCGCCCTGCGCCGCTTCAGTCGCACCGCCGAGATCGCCACCACCGACGTCATCCGCACCTACTCCACCTCGTTCGGTCTCGCCACCCGGCTTCTCGGCACGCGGCATCGCCAGCACGTGCGCAACATCTACGCCATGGTGCGTATCGCCGACGAGATCGTGGACGGGGTCGCGGCCGAGGCGGGGCTGGACGCCTCGGCGCAGGCCGCGGCACTGGACTCGTATATCGCCGAGACCCACCGCTCGATGCGCACCGGGTACAGCAGCGACCTGATCCTGCACGCGTTCGCCCGCACCGCGAGGGAGTGCGCCATCGGCGAGGACCTGACGGGGCCGTTCTTCGACTCCATGCGTGCCGACATCTCCCGCGACGCCGGGTTCACCGCCTACGACGCGGACGCCCACGCCGCCTACGTCTACGGCTCGGCCGAGGTCGTCGGGCTCATGTGCCTGCAGGTGTTCCTCCGCGATGCCGACCGCACCCCGGAGGAGCGGGAGATCCTGCACCGGGGAGCCCGGCGGCTCGGAGCCGCGTTCCAGAACGTCAACTTCCTGCGCGACCTCGCCGACGACACCGACCGCCTCCAGCGCGGCTACCTCGGTGGCACCGAACGGCTCACGGACGCCGACCGCGACGCCTGGGTCGCCACGGTCGAACGCCAGCTGGCCGACGCCCGCGCCGCGATCCCCCTCCTGCCGAAGGACGCGAGGGCGGCCGTCCGCAGCGCGCTGGCGCTGTTCGCCGCACTCACCCGCCGCGTCGCGAAGACCCCCGCCGCCGAGCTCTACCGCCGCCGTGTGCGCGTGCCGGACCCGGTGAAGGCGCTGCTCGCGGCACGGGCCGTCGCGACGACCGCGTGGGAGCGTGACCGATGAGCCGCGTCGTCGTGATCGGTGCCGGTGTCGCGGGGCTCGCGACCGCGGGGCTCCTCGCCCGCGACGGACACGAGGTCGTGGTGCTGGAGCGCAACGACCGGGTGGGCGGACGCGCCGGAACGCTCGAACGCGAGGGCTTCCGCTTCGACTCCGGCCCCTCGTGGTACCTGATGCCGGAGGTGTTCGACCACTTCTTCCGGATGATGGGCACCAGCACCGAGGAGCAGCTCGACCTGACGCTGCTCGACCCCGGGTACCGCGTCTTCCGCGCACCGGAGTCGGCGGAGGGCGCTGTCACCGTTCCCGCGGGCCGCGATGCCGTCCGACGACTGTTCGACGACCTCGAGCCGGGCTCCGCTGCCACGCTCGACCGCTACCTCGACTCGGCGTACCACGCGGGCACCATGGCGCAGCGCTACTTCCTCTACAACCCGTTCACCCGCACGCGCTCCCTCGCGGCCCCGGAAGTGCTGCGCGCCCTCCCCCGCCTGTTCTCCCTCCTGGGAACCCGACTCCAGTCGTTCGCCGCCCGGCGCTTCCGCCACCCCGTGCTCCGGCAGATCCTGGGCTACCCGGCGGTCTTCCTCGGCACCGATCCGCGCAGCGCCCCCGCGATGTACCACCTCATGAGCGCGCTCGACCTCGATCAGGGCGTGCTGTACCCGCAGGGCGGATTCTGGCGCGTGGTCGAGCGGATCGCGGCCCTGGCCGAGGACTCGGGCGTCCGCATCGTGACGGGAGCCGAGGTCACCGGCATCCTCACGCGGGACGACAGCGCCGGGACGCACGTGTGGGGCGTGGGGTGGACGGACCCCAACGGAGACCAGCACGTGGAAGAGGCGGACATCGTGGTGTCCGGCGCCGACCTGCACCACACGGAGACCGCGCTGCTGCCGCCGTCGCTGCAGTCGTACCCCGAGTCGTGGTGGGCGCGGCGGACAAGCGGGCCCGGCGGGGTGCTGGTCATGCTCGGGGTACGGGGATCGCTGCCGCAGCTGCCGCACCACTCCCTGTTCTTCACCGACGACTGGGACGCGAACTTCGACGCGATCTTCGGGCGCACCCCGCAGATCCCCGCACCGGCATCGACGTACGTGTGCCGCCCGAGCGCGACCGACGCCGACGTCGCGCCCCCCGACCACGAGAACCTCTTCGTCCTCGTCCCGGTGCCCGCCGATGTCGACCTCGGCCATGGCGGATCGGACGGATCCGGCTCGCCGCAGATCGAAGCGGCCGCCGACGCCGCGATCGACATGATCTCCTCGTGGGCGGGGATCCCGGACCTGCGCGAACGCATCGTGGTGCGCGAGACCGTGGGACCTGCCGACTTCCACGACGACTACCACTCCTGGCGCGGCGGAATGCTGGGCCCGGCGCACACCCTGTCGCAGAGCGCGATGTTCCGCGCGCAGAACGCGTCGCGCCGAGTCCGCGGGCTGTACTACGCGGGCGCCACGACGGCGCCCGGGGTCGGCGTGCCGATGTGCCTGATCAGCGCGGAGCTGGTGCTCAAGCGCATCCGCGGCGACCACTCGCCCGGTCCCCTCCCGGAGCCGGCGCCCTCGGAACGGACGGCCCGGCCGTGACCGGCGCGATCTACCTCGGCGCCCTGCTGGTGTCGCTCGGGTGCATGCTGCTGCTGGACTGGCGCTTCCGCCTGTTCTTCTGGCGCGACGTGTTCGCCGCGGCCGTCGTGACGGTGCTCGGGGTCGCGTTCTTCCTCGTCTGGGACGTGGCGGGCATCGCCGCCGGGATCTTCTTCCGCGGTGATGCGGTGATCGCGACGGGCATCGTCCTCGCCCCGGAGCTGCCGATCGAGGAGCCGGTCTTCCTGGTGTTCCTGGTCGTGTGCACCATGGTCCTGTACGGCGGTGCCGTGCGGATCGTCGAGCGCCGCCGCGCACCGTCGCCCCGCGCGGAGGTCGCCCGATGACGTATCTGCAGCTGTCCGCCGTGTTCCTGGCCGTCGCCGCGACGGGCGGCCTCGTCGCCGCGCTCGTGGCCCGGCGCGGTCCCCACGCCGGCGCTCTGGCCGCCACCGCCCTGACCCTCCTGGCGCTCACGGCCGTGTTCGACACCGTCATGATCGCGACCGGGCTCTTCCACTACTCCCCCGCACATCTCGTCGGCGTGCACATCGGTCTCGCTCCGCTGGAGGACTTCGCCTATCCGGTCGCCGCGGTGCTGCTGCTGCCCGCCGTGTGGACCGCCCTGCGGGCGCGACGTTCCCGTAGGGGAACCTCGGCCGCAGCGACCGCAGCCGCCACCGAACGGGAGGAGCGCGCATGAGCCGGGCGTCCGTGCCGCGCACGGGAGTCGGACACGACATCGCGCAGATCCTCCTGTCGTCGCGGCCTATCAGCTGGATCAACACCGCCTTCCCGTTCGCCGCCGCCTACCTGCTCAGCACGCGCGAGATCGACCCCACGTTCGTCATCGGCACGCTGTACTTCCTCATCCCCTACAACCTGGCGATGTACGGCATCAACGACGTGTTCGACTACGCGTCCGACCTGGCGAACCCGCGCAAGGGCGGGATCGAGGGAGCACTGCTGTCGCCGCGCATCCACCGCACCACCCTGTGGGCCGCTGCCGCGACCAACGTGCCGTTCCTCGTCTACCTGTTCGCGGTCGGCAACCCCGCGTCGTGGTGGTGGCTCGCGGTGAGCGTGTTCGCGGTGATCGCCTACTCCGCGCCGGTGCTGCGCTTCAAGGAACGGCCGTTCCTCGACTCGATCACGTCGAGCACCCACTTCGTCAGCCCGGCCATCGTCGGCCTCGCCCTCGCGGGAGCTCCGGTCTCGGCGGCGACCGTGGTCACGCTCGGCGCGTTCTTCCTGTGGGGCATGGCAGCGCACGCGTTCGGCGCCGTGCAGGACGTGGGGCCGGACCGCGAGGGCGGCATCTCGTCCATCGCCACCGTGATCGGTGCCCGAGCCACCGTGCGCCTCGCGATCGGCCTCTGGGCGGTGGCGGGGGTCGCAATGCTCCTCACGCCCTGGCCCGGCCCCCTCGCGGCGGTACTCGCCGTGCCCTACATCGTGAACGCCGCACCGTGGTGGAACGTCACCGATGACACCGCCGGCAGGACCAACCGCGCCTGGCGCCGCTTCATCGCCCTCAACTACATCGCCGGCTTCCTCGCCACGATGATCCTCATCCTCGCCTGGGTCTCCTGACTCCGACGCCCCCGCGACGAACCCACCTCCTCCCGAAAGGAACCCGATGTCCCGCCCCGCCGAAACGCCGACCCCGCCGTCCCGAGAGCGCGTCCGTCGCCACTCGTGGCTGCGAGTCTTCCTCCCGGTCCTGCTGATCCTGGTGTGGCTGGCCGGGGCGTCGTTCGGTGGCCCCCTGTTCGGCAAGGTCGACGAGGTCTCCTCGAACGACCAGACCACGTACCTGCCCGAATCGGCCGACGCGACCACCGTGCAACAGCTCCTGGGCGAGTTCAACGACAGCGACGCGATCCCGGCCATCGCGGTGTTCACCTCGGACCAGGAGCTGACGCAGACCGAGCTCGACGCGATCAGCGATGCGGTCGCCGACGCTCCGTCGGTCGAGGGCGTCGCGGACGACGTCTCGCCCGCGCTCCCCTCCGACGACGGGAAGGCCGTGCAGGCGTTCATCCCGATCGAGGGCGACGCGGAACTCGCCGATACCACCACGGCGCTCGGCGAGGAGTTGCGCGCGGCGGTCCCCGACGGGGTCACGGTCTACATCACCGGACCGGCCGGTTTCAGCGCCGACCTGGTCGCCGGCTTCTCGGGCATCGACGGCCTCCTGCTCGGGGTGGCGCTGCTGGCGGTCCTCGTGATCCTCGTCCTGGTCTACCGGTCGTTCCTGCTGCCCCTCGTCGTGCTGTCCACGAGTCTGTTCGCGCTGTGCGTCGCGCTCCTGGTGGTGTGGTGGCTGGCGAAGTGGGAGATCCTGCTGCTGAGCGGACAGACCCAGGGCATCCTGTTCATCCTCGTGATCGGCGCCGCGACCGACTATGCGCTGCTCCTCGTCGCCCGCTTCCGTGAAGAGCTGCGCGTCGCGCAGGACAAGGGCGTCGCGCTGCGGGCCGCGTGGAAGGGCTCGGTCGAGCCGATCGTCGCGTCAGGCGGCACCGTGATCGCCGGACTGCTGTGCCTGCTGCTCAGCGACCTGAAGTCGAACAGCACGCTGGGGCCGGTCGCCGCGATCGGCATCGTGTTCGCGATGCTGTCGGCGCTCACACTGCTCCCGTCGTTGCTGCTGCTCTTCGGGCGCGCGGTGTTCTGGCCCCGCCGGCCCCGTTTCGAGCCCGAGGTCGTCGCGGAGGAGCACGGCATGCGCACCACCGGGCTGTGGGCTCGCCTCGCCGGCGCGGTGAAGAAGCGCCCCCGGGTGATCTGGATCGTGACGACGCTCGTGCTCCTGGCCGGAGCCGCCGGAGTCACCCAGCTCGACGCGGTGGGAGTGCCGCAGTCCGACCTCGTGCTCGGAGCGTCTGAGGCGCGCGACGGGCAGGTCGCGCTGGGCGAGCACTTCCCCGGCGGGTCGGGCAGCCCGGTGTCGGTCGTGGTCGACGAGGAGCGCATGCAGGACGCGGCGGACGTGCTCCTGGCCAACGACGGGATCGACGGGGTCACGGTGACCGCCGCCGACTCCCCGAGCGGCTCCGCGCCGATCGACGAGGACGGGATCACGGCGGTCGGCCCTCCGGGGACCCCCGCCCCGGATCCCACGGTCGTGGACGGTCAGGTGCTGCTGCAGGGGACCCTGACCGACGCAGCGGACTCCGCCGAGGCTGCCGCGACGGTGCGGGAGCTGCGCGTCGAGCTCGACGACCTCGGTGCGATCGTGGGCGGCGTCACGGCCACATCGGTCGACACGAACGATGCCTCGATCCACGACCGCAACCTCATCATCCCGGTGATCCTGCTCGTGATCATGCTGATCCTGATGCTGCTGCTCCGGTCGATCCTCGCCCCGGTGCTGCTGATCCTGACCACGGTGCTGTCGTTCGGAACCGCGCTCGGCGTGTCCGCGCTCGTGTTCAACGGGATCTTCGCGTTCCCCGGCGCCGACCCGGCCGTCCCGCTCTACGGCTTCGTGTTCCTCGTGGCCCTGGGCATCGACTACAACATCTTCCTGATGACCCGCGTGCGCGAGGAGTCGAAGCAGCACGGAACACGCGAGGGCATCCTGCGCGGGCTCTCGATCACCGGGGGCGTCATCACCTCTGCCGGCCTCGTGCTCGCCGCGACGTTCGCTGCCCTCTCGGTGATCCCCATCCTGTTCCTCGTGCAGCTCGCGTTCATCGTCGCGTTCGGCGTCCTGCTCGACACGTTCGTCGTGCGCTCGCTGCTCGTGCCCGCTCTCACGTACGACATCGGGAAGGCCATCTGGTGGCCGTCCGCGCTGTGGCGCCGCGGGAAGCCGTGACGACGGGATCGCGGGAAGGGTGCCCTCGACAGGATTCGAACCTGCGACCTGCCCTTTAGGAGAGGGCTGCTCTATCCTGCTGAGCTACGAGGGCGCGCACCCAGTCTACGGGACCGGGATGCGCGCCCTCGGCCGCTCAGGGTCAGGCCGCGAGGGCCAGGTACGGCTCCCACCGCGGGTCGCTCCGCTCGGACCCCCGCACCGTCCAGGCGGTGCCGTGGGGTGGGCGCGGCGTGAACCGCAGCTGCCACCGCATCTCCTGCGGCGTGCGATTGCTCTTGAGGTTGTTGCACCGCAGGCAGCACGCGACGAGGTTCTCCCACGAGTCCGCTCCCCCGCGCGACCGGGGCAGGACGTGGTCGATGGTCGATGCCGACTTGCCGCAGTAGCCGCAGCGGTGGTCGTCGCGGCGGAGCACCCCGCGCCGGGTGACCGGAACACGTCGCCCGGTCGGCACCCGCACGTAGCGGGACAGGATGATCACGGCTGGCCGGTCGTAGACACCGTGCGTCCCCCAGACGGGGTCGTCTTCGACGCGCTCGATCACGGTCGCTTTCTCATTCATGACCAGGACCAGTGCTCGCTTGAACGACACGATCGCCAGCGGTTCGTACCCGGCGTTCAGGACCAGTGTGCGCATTCGTCATCCTCTCGATCCGCCGGGACGGCTTCCCGGCACTCTCGACTCACACGGCATCGCACAGGCGGTGGAGTGCACGCAGGGACGAAAAAAGGCGCTGTCTAGAGACAGCGCCTTTCGCGCGCGGCAGGACCGCGGCATCCCTGCGGGCGATGCTGAAGGACGTGACGACCGAGGGCATCCATGGTTCGGATGGTCGGTATTCGCTCCATCAGCCTCTCCCGCCTGTTCGACGACGGGTTCAGGCTAACCCATCCCACAGGGGGCAGGGCGCAACAGCGGGTGAACGATCGGAGGTGTGTCCGTCAGCCGGCGTTGATCGAGAGCCAGTTGCCCGGCTCCACCAGGCCGCCGTTGATCCACACCTCGAAGTGCAGGTGGTTCGCGGTCGAACGTCCCGTGCTGCCGACGTAGCCGATGAGCTGACCGGCCGCGACGCTCTGGCCGGCCTGCACCTGACGCGAGCCGTAGAGCATGTGGCCGTACGTGGTCTGCACGCGCTGGCCGCCGATGACGCTGTCGAGCATGACGCACACGCCGTAGCCGCCGATGTTCTCGGCCGAAGCCCGGACGACGCCGGCCGCAGCCGCGTAGATCGGGGTGCCCGCGGGTGCGAGCATGTCGATGCCGTTGTGACCGCCGCCGATCGTGCGGCTGACGTGCCACGAGCCGAGCGGCAGCGGATAGCGCACCTCGCCGGAGCCCGGCGCGGTGAGCGCGTAGCCGGCCGTGTTGAAGCGACCGCCCGACGACGAAGCCGCAGCGGTGGCGGCGGCCGCGGCGCGAGCGGCAGCGGCCTCCTCGGCCTTCTTCTTCGCGATCTCGTCGGGAGTCGTCGCGCTGAAGGTGCCGCGCACGACAGGAGCGGAGGTCGCCTCGGAAGCGACGACCAGCGACTGCGCGTCGACCGCGGCGAGCTGCTGCACCGTCGTGGTGGCGGCATCGGCCGGCTTGGATGCGGCGTAGGCGGGAAGCGCGACGGCGGCGACCAGTGCACCGACGGCACCGAAGATCGCCACCGACCGGAGAGGCTTGACCACCTTTCGCGCCGTCACCTTCGGTGGGGTGCGGCGAGCCGGAACTCGATCTTCAGGTGTCTTCTCGGTCGGTTCGATGTCTGCGGCCAAAACGTGGTCCTCCTGGGCCTTCGCACCTCGGGTGTGCTGGCTCATCGGCGCTCTCCTCGATGGCGCGGATGGGGAATCGGGTACAAGAGTCATCCGTGCCGAGAAGACAATGAGCCTGAAGGCGTATCTTCGCGGTCCATCCCCAACGGGCTTCTTCGCTGAGGACCTGACCGAGGTTACCGGAAGATAACGATCATGTCACCCTGGGAAACTGGCAATCCTCGGTGAGGCCGTCCCACGCCCCGAGACGGTGCGCGACGAACCGCGATTCTGCGGCGCGATCAGGCCGGTTCGCCCACCAGGAAGATGTGCGACGCGAGCTCGACGGGAAGCTCGAGCCCCTCGTCCTTGCCGTCCATCTGGATGAGGACGTAGCCCTCGTTGAACCGGAAGTCACCGCGCGCCCCCGGTACGACGCCCGCATCGCGCAGCTGCTCCAGCAGCTCGGGGTCGACCTGCGCGGGCTCGGCCAGACGACGCACCGTGCCCTCGACGGGCTCGCCCGCCGCGTTCAGACGCTGCACCAGACCGACGACGCCCTCATCGAACGTCCGGGCCGGGAGGTCGCCGAGCTGATCCAGACCGGGGATCGGATTGCCGTAGGGCGACTCCGTGGGATGCCCGAGCAGCTCGACGAGGCGGCGCTCCACCTGCTCGCTCATCACGTGCTCCCAGCGGCAGGCCTCTTCGTGCACGAACGCCCAGTCGAGTCCGATCACATCCGACAGCAGGCGCTCGGCGAGACGGTGCTTGCGCATCACGTCGACCGCCTTGCGGCGACCGGCGTCGGTGAGCTCGAGCGTACGATCCTCGGAGACCACGACGAGCCCGTCGCGCTCCATCCGCCCGACCGTCTGCGACACGGTCGGTCCGGAGTGGCCGAGCCGCTCGGAGATGCGCGCGCGCAGCGGCACGATGTTCTCCTCCTCGAGTTCGAGGATGGTGCGGAGATACATCTCCGTGGTGTCGATCAGATCGGTCATGTGCGGGCCCTCCGAAGTTCTTAGGCAAGCCTACATTCCCGCGGGGACATCGGATCGACAGCAGGCGGGGCGGCCCCGTGCGCTCCCCCTAGAATCGACCCATGGCGATCGAGATTCCCGGTGACCTCCTGCCCGCTGACGGGCGCTTCGGCTGCGGCCCCTCGAAGGTGCGGCCCGCACAGCTGGAGGCGCTGCTCTCCTCCGGCTCGTCGATCCTCGGCACCTCGCATCGTCAGGCGCCCGTGAAGAACCTCGTCGGCAGCGTGCGCGAGCGGCTCGCCGCGCTGTTCCGCATCCCGGACGGATACGAGATCCTGCTCGGCAACGGCGGCTCCACCGCGTTCTGGGATGCCGCGGCGTTCGGCCTCATCGAGCGTCGTAGCCAGAACCTCGTGTTCGGCGAGTTCGGCGGCAAGTTCGCCGCCGCCGCCGGGGCCCCGTGGCTCGAGGCCCCCGACGTGCGCAGAGCGGAGCCGGGATCCCGCACGCAGGCCGCATTCGTCGACGGGATCGACGTGTACGCGTGGCCGCACAACGAGACCTCGACCGGCGTGAGCGCTCCGGTGTCGCGCGTCGACGCCGACGGGGCCCTGACCGTGATCGATGCGACGAGCGCGGCGGGCGGCATCGACTTCGACGTCGCGCAGGCCGATGTGTACTACTTCGCCCCGCAGAAGAACCTCGGGTCGGACGGCGGACTGTGGTTCGCGGCCGTCTCGCCCGCCGCGGTCGACCGCATCGAGCGCATCGCCGCTTCGGGCCGCTACATCCCCGAGTTCCTCAGCCTCAAGCAGGCAGTCGACAACTCCCGACTCAACCAGACCCTCAACACCCCGGCGCTGACCACGCTGCACCTGCTCGACAGCCAGCTGCAGTGGATCCTCGACAACGGCGGCCTCGCCTGGGCTGCGGCGCGCACCGCGGAGTCGTCCTCCGTGCTGTACGACTGGGCCGAGGCCTCCACCGTGGCGACGCCGTTCGTGTCCGACCCGGCACACCGCTCGCCGGTCGTCGCGACGATCGACTTCGACGACAGCATCGACGCGGCAGCGATCGCGAAGACGCTGCGCGCCAACGGCATCGTCGACACCGAGCCGTACCGCAAGCTCGGACGCAATCAGCTGCGCGTCGCGACGTTCGTCTCCATCGAGCCCGACGACATCCGTCAGCTCACGCGCTCGATCGACTACGTGCTGGAGAACCTCGGCGGCTGAGCGCCGGGACTCACTCCTCCTCGTCGACCTCGCCGGCGTCCGCACCGCGGACGTCGGCGTCGTCGTCTTCGGCGTCGTCGTCTTCGGCGTCGTCGTCCTCCGCGTCGTCGGATGCAGAGTCGTCGAGTTCGTCGTCGGATGCGGAGTCGTCGAGTTCGTCGTCGGATGCGGAGTCGTCGAGCTCGTCGATGTCGACGCCGTCGAGGTCGCCGGCGTGAAGGATGTCGGACGCCTCGTCGTCATCCTCGTCGAGCTCGTCGTCCAGGACATCGTCGAGTTCGACGTCCGCGGCTCCGTCTGACCGGTCGCCGTCATCGCCGTCCGTTGCCGCCGCAGCCGCGTCGGCGAGCTCGGCCTGGTGCGCGCGATACTCCGCCAGGCGCTCGGCCCAGGGCACCCATTCGGGCGCGAGGAGTGCGCCGTCGCCCGGCAGGAGCTCGGCCTCCAGCACCGTGGGCTCTTCGTCGTCGACGCGGGCCACCGTCACGGTCCAGTACCACCCCGGATATCCGGCCAGCCGGTTCTCGAAGCGCAGCGAGACCGATCCGTCTTCCTCTGCGATGTATCCGGCGGCCGGCCCGATGGTGGACGCGGGAGTGAACTCGCGCAGCGCTGCGAGCGCGAGATCGTGGGCCTCGACGAGGCGGGCGTCAGCCTCAGGCTTCGAGGTCATCAGCGACCTTGCGCAGAACGGCTGCGATCTTGCGGCCGTGACCGGAGGACGGGTAGCGCCCGCGACGCAGATCGCCGCCGATGCCGTCGAGCAGCTTCACCAGGTCTTCGATGATGATCGCCATGTCGTCGGCGGGCTTGCGCTTGGCCTTCGCCAGGCTGGGCGGGGCCTCGAGCACCCGCACGGACAGCGCCTGCAGGCCGCGCTTGCCATCGGCGACACCGAACTCCACGCGCGCACCCGCCTTGATCGCGGTGCCGGCCGGCATCGCGGAGGCGTGCAGGAAGACGTCCTGGCCGTCATCGCTGGCGATGAAGCCGAAACCCTTGTCTTCGTCGTAGAACCTGACCTTGCCGGTGGGCATGGGTGAACCTCGCTGGTATCGAAAAGCAGAACAGAGCGCGCTCGTGCGCGTGCGTCCAGCCTACCGGTCGCAGGGCGAACGGAACCGACCGCGCCGGGGCGAGTAGTCTGGAGCGGATGAGCACGCAGAGCCCCGGACCGGAGGTCCCCATCCGCCGGATCGATCGCATCCTGGCGTTCACCGCACTCGGGATCGCCGCCGCCTCCGTGGTGTGCTTCTTCGCGATCATCATCGGCACCGCCACGGGCATGGACCGCGCCGCGTTCGGTGAAGGCGCGTGGCCGGTCGTCGCCGCGATCCCCTACTGGGGACTGCCACTCGCGTTCGTGCTGATCATCACCCTGCTGATCATGAGCTTCGTCCGGAAGGGTCGCGCGCAATCGCGTCGCTGAGCCCCCGCCGATGAGCACGCACGCACGACCGCTGGCCGACCGCCTGGCCGCAGCGAGCGATGCCGAGCTCCGGGAGCTGTTCGCCGCCCGCGGCGTACGCCCCGACGCGACGTGGCAGGACTTCTTCGATGCGGCCGAGGCCCTGCTGGAACCGTCCTCCCTGAGCCGAGTCCTCCCCGCACTCACCGCCGCGGAGGCCGCGTCCCTCGTGGATGCCGTCGCCGGTGAGCAGCCGGGCGAGGGCCGCGAGCGACTGGTCGCCCTCGCCCTCCTGCGCGCCGACGGGACACCGCAGCCGCCCGTGGACCTGCTGGTCGAAGGCCGCGCGCGGCCGACGCCGATCGACGCCACTCCCCCCGCGCCGTCCTCCGAGGCCACGTCCGCTCACGCCGCCGAGCGCGCCTTCACCACGGTCGCGCGCCTCGCCGACCTCCTCCTCATCGCCAGGGAGCGGCCCTTCGCCCTCCTGCTCGGCGGAGCGGTGAGCGCCGGCGAGAAGCGACAGCTCGCCGAGGCCGGGCTGCCCACCGAGGCCATCGACCTGCTCTCCGGACTCGCCGTCCGTGCCCGGCTGGCGGCCCCGGTCGACCGTCGGCTGCGGACGACCGCGCTCGCCGAGGAATGGCTGCGCTCTTCCGTCGCCGCCCGCTGGACGCTCCTCGCGACCGCCTTCCGCGACTCCCTGCCGCGCGGTCTTCGCCCGGCGACTGCCGGGTGGATCCCGGTGTCGCAGTGGCCGCTCGCGCACCCCTGGGACGCCGCCTGGACGGAACACGCCGCAGAGCTCACGGAATCGGCCCGGCTGATCGGTCTGATCGCCGACGACGGCACCGAGCCCCCCTGGGCCGCGCCGCTCCGACGCGGAGAGCCCGCCGACGCCCGCACCCTCGTCGCACAGCTCCCCGCGGAGGTCGACCGCATCTTCCTCCAGAACGACCTCACGGCCATCGCTCCCGGTCCGCTGCAGCCCGCCCTCGACGTGCGACTGCGCACGATCGCCGTCCGGGAGTCCGCTGCACAGGCCTCCTCCTACCGGTTCACCGCCGAGTCGGTGGCCCACGCCTTCGCCACCGGGGAGAGCGAACACTCCATCCTCGACTTCCTCGGCGCGATCTCCCTCACCGGAATACCCCAGCCGCTGGGCTACCTGGTGGCGCAGACCGCCCAACGGCACGGCCTCATCCGGGTGTCGGTCGACGGCGAGACGGGGCGCACCCGGATCGAGAGCAGCGACCCGCACGTGTTGGAAGCCCTCGCGGTCGATCAGGCGCTCCGACCGCTCGCGCTCACAGCCCACGTGGGCTCGCTCACCACGCGAGTGGCACAGGACACCGTGTACTGGGCGCTGACGGACGCCCGCTACCCCGCGAGCCTCGTCGACGAGGACGGAGCGATCGTCGTGCGCGACCGCCACCCCGCCGCTCCCCCGGCCGACGGACACGACCCCGCTGACGACTACGACACGCTGATCGCCCGGTTGCGCGATCGCCAGGGGCCGGACGCCGATGCCGCCTGGCTCGACCGGGAGCTCGAAGCCGCGGTGCGAGCCAAGGCCGTCCTGCGTGTGACGGTCGGCATGCCGGACGGATCCACGCGGGACCTGCTCCTGGAGGCCACGGGTATCGGCGGCGGACGGCTGCGCGGCCGCGACAGGGCCGCCGACGTCGAGCGCACGCTCCCGGTGTCGAGCATCCGCGCGGCGACCGTCGTGGCCCCGTGAGGCCCTGCCCTCCGGACGGCCGGTAGACTGGGCAGCTATGTCTGATGGCCCCCTGATCGTCCAGAGCGACCGCACCGTGCTGCTCGAGGTCGCCCACGCCGATGCCGAGAGCGCCCGACACGAGCTCGCGATCTTCGCCGAGCTGGAACGCGCGCCGGAGCACATCCACACGTACCGCATCACCCGCCTGGGACTGTGGAACGCGCGAGCCGCAGGGCACACGGCAGAAGACATGCTGGAGACACTCGACCGCTGGTCGCGTTTCCCGGTGCCCCCGTCGGTCGCCGTCGACCTGCGCGAGACCGTCAACCGCTACGGGCGGCTCGTCATCGAGCGCGACAACGAGGGCGTGCTGATCCTGCGGTCGACCGATCCCGCCGTGCTGGCGCAGGTCGCGAACAACAAGCGCATCCAGCCGCTGCTGATCGGCCACCCGACTCCCGAGACCTTCGTGGTCGACGCGTGGGCCCGCGGACAGATCAAGCAGGAGCTGCTGAAGATCGGCTGGCCCGCGGAGGACCTCGCGGGCTACACGCCCGGCACTCCGCACGAGATCGAGCTCGCCGAGGACGGCTGGCACATCCGCCCGTACCAGCAGGACGCGGTCGACGCCTTCGCGAAGGACGGCTCCGGCGTCGTGGTCCTCCCCTGCGGCGCGGGCAAGACGATCGTCGGGGCCGGAGCCATGGCCGCGACGAAGACCACGACGCTGATCCTCGTGACCAACACGGTCTCGGCGCGACAGTGGCGCGACGAGCTGCTCAAGCGCACCAGCCTCACACCGGAGGAGATCGGCGAGTACTCGGGGCAGTCGAAGGAGCTCAAGCCGGTCACCATCGCGACCTACCAGATCCTCACCGCCAAGCGGAAGGGCGAGTACGCGCACCTGGCGCTGCTCGACGCCTTGGACTGGGGCCTCATCGTGTACGACGAGGTCCACCTCCTGCCCGCGCCGGTGTTCAAGCTGACCGCCGACCTCCAGGCCCGCCGCCGCATCGGCCTGACCGCGACGCTCGTCCGTGAGGACGGCCGCGAGGGCGACGTCTTCAGCCTGATCGGACCGAAGCGCTTCGACGCTCCCTGGAAGCAGATCGAGGCGCAAGGGTTCATCTCCCCGGCCGTCTGCTACGAGGTGCGCGTGGACCTTCCGCCGAGCGACCGGCTGGAGTACGCCGCGGCGACCGATGACGAACGCTACCGCCTCGCCGCGTCGGCGCCCGCCAAGATCGACGCCGTCCGCGAGCTGATCGCGAAGCACGAGGGAGAGCAGATCCTCGTGATCGGCCAGTACCTCGACCAGCTCGACTCGCTGTCCGATGCGCTGAACGCACCGCAGATCACCGGATCGACGCCGGTCGAGGAGCGCGAGGAGCTGTACCGCGCCTTCCGCGAGGGCGACATCTCACTTCTCGTGGTGTCGAAGGTGGCGAACTTCTCCATCGACCTGCCCGAGGCCTCGGTCGCCATCCAGGTGTCCGGCTCGTTCGGCTCACGGCAGGAGGAGGCCCAGCGGCTCGGACGGCTCCTGCGTCCCAAGCAGTCCGGACACACGGCGAGCTTCTACACGCTCGTCGCTCGGGACACGATCGACCAGGACTATGCGCAGAACCGCCAGCGGTTCCTCGCCGAGCAGGGCTACAGCTACACGATCATGGACGCGGACGCGATCGCCGCGGCCGCCTAGCCTCGGCGGTGCGGCTTCCGGCGCTCCGAAGGTAATCAGCAACCGCATGGCCGAAGTCACCATAATGGGGACATGACTGCTGCGCGCATCCTGGTCGTCGACGACGAGCCCAACATCCGCGACCTGCTCTCCACGGGTCTCAGCTTCGCCGGGTTCCAGGTGAAGACGGTCGCCAACGGCGCCGCCACGATCTCGGCCGTCCTCGAGGAGGAGCCGGACCTCATCATCCTGGACGTCATGCTGCCGGACATGAACGGCTTCAGCGTGACCAAGCGCCTCCGCGGCGCCGGCTTCACCGCTCCCATCCTGTTCCTCACCGCCAAGGACGGCACGGACGACAAGATCGAAGGCCTCAACGCCGGCGGCGACGACTATGTCACCAAGCCGTTCAGCCTCGACGAGATCGTCGCCCGCGCCCAGGCCATCCTCCGTCGCACCATGCAGGCCGACGAGGAGTCGATCATCCGCGCCGGCGAGCTGTCGATGGATCAGGACACCCACGACGTCTACGTCGGCAAGGAGCCGATCGAGCTGAGCCCCACCGAGTTCAAGCTCCTGCGCTACCTGATGCTCAACCCCAACCGGGTGCTGTCGAAGGCTCAGATCCTCGACCACGTCTGGGAGTACGACTTCAACGGCGATGCCGGCATCGTCGAGAGCTACATCTCCTACCTGCGTCGGAAGATCGACCCGCACACGGAGGAGTCGCTGATCCAGACGAAGCGCGGCTTCGGCTACATGCTCAAGGTCGGCAAGACGGTCTGACGACGTCGCACGGAACCGCCCTCGACGGCGGGATCGCCACAGCAGGGAGGGCCGCATGGCGCACGAGCCGGATGCGGTGACCACGTGGTGGCGGCGGATCAGCCTCCGCGCCAAGGTCACCGGCGTCACGGTCGCCGTGCTCGCGCTCGGTCTGCTGGTGGCCGGGATCGGCACGGTTCCGCTGCTGCGCAACGCGCTCGTGGAGAACATCAACGCGCAACTTCCCGCCCTCGTCACGAGCGATCTGATCGAGCGCTACTTCGACACCACGACGATCGACGGCGTCACGACCTACACGCCCCGCGACGAGAAGCCCCGCGACTTCTCTTTCGCGGTGTACGACGCGGAGGGCGCGCTGCGCGCCACGGCCCCCAGCGCGTCGGGTCGTGCCCCCTTCTTCCCCGCGGAGTACTCGCTCTCGGAGGCACAGGCGAACGAGGACAAGGTGCTCGCGCTCGAGGGGGACAACGGCAGCGTCTACCACGGGGCCGTCGCCCTGGTGCAGCAGGAGGGCACGCCGCTCAGCATCCAGATGGTCGCTCTGCCGTTGGCCGAGGCCGATCGCATCATCAGCCAGTACTTCGGCATCTACATCACGATCGCGCTGATCACGATCTTCGTCGCCGCATTGCTCACGCGCGGCCTGGTGACGCTGACGTTCCGGCGGCTGGGGCAGGTCGAGCAGACCGCCATGTCGATCGCGGCGGGCGACTTCCGACAGCGCCTCACCGACCTGGAACCGACCACCGAGGTGGGCCGCCTCAATGCCGCGATCAACACGATGCTCGACCGCGTCGATCGCTCCCTCGCGCAGCGCGACCGGACCGTGCAGCACATGCGACGCTTCATCGGAGACGCGAGCCACGAGCTGCGCACCCCGCTCGTGAGTGTCCGCGGCTACGCCGAGCTCTATCGCATGGGCGCGATCACGGGCGAAGAGGACACCGCCAGGGCCATGGAGCGCATCGAGAAGGAAGCGATCCGGATGGGGGTGCTGGTGGAAGACCTGCTGGCGCTGGCTCGGCTCGATGAGGAGCGCGAGCCCACGATCGAGCCCCTCGACCTCCGGCCGATCGCGCGCGACGCGGCGCTCGACGTACGGGCGGCAGCACCCGGCCGGGTGGTCTCGGTGATCGACCGGACGCTGGAGAACGTCCCCACGGCGCCGGTGCGCACGCCGATCGTCCCGATCGAGCCCGAGCGCACCGCCCCGCGCGTGCGGCCGCTCGCACCGCTGTCCCGGCTGCGCCGCCGCGCCAAGCAGAACGAGGAACCGCCGGCCATCGACTTCAGCGAGGTGCAGGACATTCCCGTGCGGACACCGCCAATCGTGCTCGGCGAGGAGAACAAGGTGCGCCAGGTCGTGACCAACCTCTTGGGCAACGCGCGGCGCTTCTCCCCCGCCGACAGCCCCATCGAGATCGTCGTGGACTCGGATCGCCTGGCGGGAACGGCGAGTATCGCCATCGTCGATCACGGCGAAGGCGTGCCGCCGCAGATCCGGGAGCAGATCTTCGAGCGGTTCTGGAGAGCGGACACTTCGCGGGCGAGGGAGACCGGCGGATCCGGGCTGGGCCTGGCGATCGTGGCCTCCATCCTGAAGGCGCTCAACGGCGACATCGCGGTCTCCGAGAGCCCGGGGGGCGGAGCGACCTTCACGGTCACGCTGCCCCTGGCACCGGCCCAGGCCACGCCGGCCCACCTGCTCGAAGACACGCAACCGCTCGACCCGCTCGACCTGCCCTGACTGCGACGCGCGGCGCTGGCTCTGCACGGAGTCGTGAGCGGGCGAGGTGTCCCCAGGACGCAGGGGTGACCCGGCTCCCGTCCGCTCCATCGACGTGGCCTCACCTACCGTCGGAAGCTCCGAGATGAAGGAGTTCCTCATGACCGTATTCACCGTCGACACCGATGCCATGCACGCCGCGCACGCCTCCACCCGCGCGACCATCGAGCGTCTGCGTGCCGAGTCATCGACGCTCATGGCGCAGCTCAGGCAGTTGCAGTCGTCGTGGGTGGGAACCGCGTCCAATGCGTTCCAGGGGTGTGCCGAGCAGTGGCAGGGCGCGCAGCTCCACGTCGAGCAGGTGCTCGACGGCATCGGCACATCGCTCGGCTCCGTCGCGACGCAGTACGCCGACGCCGACCAGTACTCGGCGAGCATGTTCCGCTGAGCGTCGGCTTCACTTCCGGTGAACACCAGAAAGCCCCCGGCCGGAGCCGGGGGCTTTCTGTGGATGCAGCGGGATCAGAAGTCCATGCCACCCGAGGGGTCACCCACGGGAGCGGCAGCCTTCTCCGGCTTGTCGGCGACGACGGCCTCCGTCGTCAGGAACAGGCCGGCGATCGACGCGGCGTTCTGCAGCGCGGAGCGCGTGACCTTCGCCGGGTCGATGATGCCCTGTGCGAACATGTCGCCGTACTCGCCGCTGGCGGCGTTGAGGCCCTGGCCCGCGGGGAGCTCGGAGACCTTGTTGGCGACGACACCCGGCTCGAGACCGGCGTTGAGGGCGATCTGCTTGAGCGGAGCCTCGATCGCCACGCGGACGATGTTCGCACCGGTCGCCTCGTCACCCTCGAGGGACAGGGCGTCGAGCGCCTTGGTGCCGGACTGGATGAGCGCGACGCCACCACCGGGGACGATGCCCTCCTCGACGGCCGCCTTCGCGTTGCGCACGGCGTCCTCGATGCGGTGCTTGCGCTCCTTGAGCTCGACCTCGGTTGCAGCGCCCGCCTTGATGACGGCCACGCCACCGGCGAGCTTCGCCAGGCGCTCCTGCAGCTTCTCGCGGTCGTAGTCGCTGTCGGTGTTCTCGATCTCGCGACGGATCTGCGTGACGCGACCCTCGATCTGGTCGGCCTCGCCGGCACCCTCGACGATCGTGGTCTCGTCCTTGGTGACGATGACCTTGCGGGCACGACCCAGCAGGTCGAGCGTCGCGTTCTCGAGCTTCAGGCCCACCTCTTCGGTGATGACCTGGCCGCCGGTGAGGATCGCGATGTCCTGCAGCTGCGCCTTGCGACGGTCGCCGAAGCCGGGAGCCTTGACGGCGACCGACTTGAAGATGCCCTTGAGCTTGTTCAGCACGAGCGTCGCCAGAGCCTCGCCCTCGACGTCCTCGGCGATGATGACGAGCTCCTTGCCGTCCTGGATCACCTTGTCGACGATGGGCAGGAGGTCCTTGATGTTCGAGACCTTCTGGTTGGCGATGAGGATGTACGGGTCCTCGAACACGGCCTCCTGGCGCTCCGGGTCCGTGACGAAGTACGGGTTCAGGTAACCCTTGTCGAAGCGCATGCCCTCGGTGAGCTCGAGCTCGGTGCCGAAGGTCTGCGACTCCTCGACGGTGACCACACCCTCCTTGCCGACCTTGTCGATCGCCTCGGCGATCAGCTCACCGATGGCCGGGTCTGCCGCCGAGATGGACGCGGTCGCGGCGATCTGCTCCTTGGAGTCGATCTCCTTCGCGCTGCTCAGCAGCTCCTCGGTGATGGCGGCGACGGCCTTCTCGATGCCGCGCTTGAGGGAGATGGGGTCGGCGCCGGCCGCGACGTTGCGCAGACCCTCGCGGACCAGGGCCTGGGCGAGCACCGTGGCGGTCGTCGTGCCGTCACCGGCGACGTCGTCGGTCTTCTTGGCGACCTCCTTGACGAGCTCCGCGCCGATCTTCTCGTACGGGTCGTCCAGCTCGATCTCCTTGGCGATGGAGACACCGTCGTTCGTGATCGTGGGGGCGCCCCACTTCTTCTCGAGCACGACGTTGCGACCACGCGGGCCGAGGGTCACCTTGACCGCGTCGGCGAGGATGTTGAGGCCACGCTCGAGGCCGCGGCGGGCCTCCTCATCGAAGGCGATGATCTTTGCCATGAGTTTTGTCGTCCCTCCTGGACGTAGACGGTGGGTTTAGCACTCAGAGTGAGAGAGTGCTAACGCCATTCTGGCACTCGACACCATCGAGTGCAAGCCGCGTCGCCCGCCTGTGGAGGGGCGTCAGGGAGCGGGAGTCTCCTCGGACTGCTCCGGCGCCGACGCTGAGCGATCGAGGCCGATCACGACGGTGAGCTGCTTGCCGCCCGTCTCGTTCAGATCGGCGTAGAAGTCGTCCTGCTTCACCGCAGCGCCGCCGATCACCCCGGCGAGACCCACGGCCGCCTGCTCGTCCGCGTCGTCGACGTAGTAGATGGTCGTCGTGGCGAAGTCGTCGCTCGCGCTGTCCGTGGCGAACACGATCCCCGCCGGCCAGCCGGCATTGATGAGAGTGTCACGCATCTGGTCGTCGAGGCCGGAATCAGGGGTCGCGTTGAGGATCATGACCGAGTAGCTCGGGTCGACCACACCCGTCTCCTCCGGTGTCGGCACCGCGCTGGGGCCCGCCTCGGGGAACAGCTCGATGCGCCCCATGACGACCAGCGAACCGAAGATCCCGGCGATGATCAGGACGAGCGCAGCCACGAAGGACCACAGCAGGACCACCCAGCCGTTCATGCCCGGAGCCTCCGCGCGGTGGGCCCCGACGCGTCCGGAGGCGCGGGGAACGTCATCGAATCGGTCACGGGAGGGCTTGGACACCCCTCGATGCTAGCGGCACGATGCTGGCAATCCGCGACGGAGGCCAGCGAGCGGAGCGAAGCGGGTCCGTCAGCCGACGAAGCCGGGCATGCGCGCCGCCCGTCGGGTGCCCCGGGTGTCGCGGAGCCGTCGCAGCCGCCGCACCAGGACCGGGTCGAACGCCAGGGCCGCCTCCGAGTCGATGAGTCGTCCGAGCAGCTGGTAGTAGCGCGCCGCGCTCATGCCGAGGGTGCTGCGGATGACCTCTTCCTTCATGCCGCCATGCCGCGGCCAGGCGGCTTCGAGGGCGAGGATCGCGCGGTCGCGTTCCGTGAGGTCTCCGAGCATGGCTCCAGGTTAGGACGCGGTGACGTCATCGCCCGCGCGCCACTCCCACCATAGCCCGAGCGGGTCCGCCGCCGCCCGCACCCTGCCGTCGAGCGCGACCACGAAGCCGGACCATGTCGTCGCGTCCACGGACGGCCGCCACACGTCGAGCAGTCCGGGTGGGTCGATCGTGATCCATCGCGCCGGCAGCCCCTGGATCTGCGCGACGAGAGCCTCGCGCGCACGGCGGGGGATGTGGACGAGCACCCCGGGCGTCGTGACGACGGGGGTGGCACCCACAGGCATCATCGCCAGGAGCTCCTCGAGCCTCTCGGCCGCGTCGCCGGCGAGCAGCAGCGGTGGATCGGCTGCGACGATGTCGAGCGCGGCCTCGATGCGGCGCTCGCGCCCGGACTCCCCCGGCCACACGAGCCCGCGCAGCCACCGCCGGTCTCCGTCGTCCGCGGCATCGAGCGGTGCGAGATCGATGCCGCCCCGCCACACGACCTCGGGCAGGCGAACACTCGGCATCGTCCCCGTCACCCGACTCTGCAGCACGACCGGGGAGGGACCGTCGTGCGGGTCGACGGCGAGCCGTTCGGAGCCCTCGGCCGTCACGTAGCGATACGAGTACCGGTCTGGGTACAGGCAGAGACCGGCCGATGCGCCGAGCTCGAGAAGCGCGATCGGCCCCTCGATCTCGGAGAGGACCGGGAGCAGCGCCGCCAGCCGCAGCGGCTCGTTCGTCTGCAGGGACCGCGCCGCGCACTCGGCCACGAGCACGTCGGCGTGCGCCAGGACGAAGGCGCGCCACGCCGCGTAGTCCTCGAGCGGGGCGCCCAGCAGCCGGGACACCGCGAACACCAGCGGTGGCTGGCGGTGCGTCTCCGGGATGCGACGCAGCACATCGCGCAGCTGCTCGTCATCGCTGACGCCGGCCGCCCACTCCCCGTACAGGGCGCTGCGCCCGGGGGCCTCGTCGCGCGCGAAGCGGGCATAGCGCTCCCGGATCGGGTCGGTCATGCGTCCATTCTGACGCGCAGCGCCGAGACACCGCCGCAGCGTGGAGAATGGAGAGGACCCGAGGAGGACGCAATGTCGTACAGCGTGGACAAGACCGAAGACGAGTGGCGCAAGGAGCTCGGCGAAGAGCAGTACGCGGTGCTGCGCCAGGCCGCGACCGAGCGCGCCTGGACCGGAGAACTGCTCGACGAGGAGCGCGCCGGCCTGTACACGTGCGGAGCGTGCGGCGCCGAGCTGTTCAAGAGCGGCACCAAGTTCGACTCCGGGTGCGGGTGGCCCAGCTTCTACGAGTCGATCCGGCCCGACGCCGTTGAGCTCCTGGAGGACGACAGCCTGGGCATGGTGCGCACCGAGGTCCGCTGCGCCGCGTGCGGCTCGCACCTCGGGCACGTGTTCCCCGACGGCTTCGGCACTCCCACGGGCGACCGCTTCTGCATGAACTCGATCGCGCTGAACTTCACGCCAGACGAGTCGTGAGCGCGCTCGACGCCGTCCGCGCACGACAGTCCTGGTCGAAGGTCGGAGACACCGCGCCCGGGCGGGAAGAACTGCTGACCCTGGTGGCCGCGGCCGGACGCGTCGCCGATCACTCCTCGCTGCGACCGTGGCGGCTGATCGAGCTGCGCGGCGCCGATCGAGAGGCCCTCGGAGCAGCGATCGCCCAGGCGCAGGGCGACGACTCCCCCTCGACGAAGCCGCTGCGCGCCCCCCTGCTGATCGCGGTGGTGGCCAGCTACCAGCCGAGCGAGAAGGTGCCGCGGTGGGAGCAGGAGGCCGTCGCCTCCGGCGTCGCCCACGTGCTCAGCCTCCTGCTGGACGAAGCAGGGTGGGGTGTGATCTGGCGCACCGGACATTACACGCGGTCGCAGCCGGTCGCGGCGATGCACGGCCTCGCCGACGACGAGGAACTGCTGGGCTGGCTGTACGTCGGCGACAAGCCGCCGGGGAAGTCGCCGGGCCGACGCAAGGCCGTCGACGCGCGCAGACTGCTGACGCGTCTCCCCTCGACCCAACCGGCCGTCGCCGCCGCCGAGCTCGCCGAGAACGAGAAGAAGGCCGAGGCGAACGCGGAGAAGAAGTCCGCCAAGAAGGCGAAGAAGAAGGCGAAGAAGGCCGCCAAGAAGGCGAAGAAGAAGGCCGCGAAAGAGAACCCCGCGTAGTCACCGGCGACGACGCCGAGGCACTGCCACGACGACCGACGCCACCGCGACGACGACCATCGCGATCACCTGCCACAGCGCCGGTCCCGCCTCCGCAGGCCACAGCACGTCGATCACCACCGAGGTCACCAGCTGGCCCAGCACCGAGCCGAGCCCCATCAGCAGCACACCCGTGTGAGCCACGATGAACGCGCCGAGCAGGATGTACGCGGCACCGAGGAACCCGCCGAGGTAGAGCCACGGCTCGGCCGGGAGGGGGTCCGGCGCTCCGCGCAGCGCGACGCTCAGGGCCGCGGCGACCGCGAGCACGACCGTGCCGGCGATGAAGCTCATGAGCGTGGCGGCGATGGGCGACTGCACGCGCTGCGCCAAACGCCCGTTGGTCGCAGCCTGCCAGGCGATGCCCACTCCCGCGAGGAACGGCAGCACCAGCATCCACAGCGGAGCGGACGCCAGGACGTCGCCCGACAGGGAGATCGCGACCGCGGCGAGCGCCAGCGCCCCACCGAGCAGGCGACCGGGGGTCACCGCGACGACGCCCGCGGGCCCGAAGCCGATCCGGTCCAGCACCAGGCCGTGGAGCGTCTGCCCCGCCACCACGCCGACCGTGAACAGCGAGACGCCGAGGACGCCCGCTGTGAGCCCCTGCGTCGAGACCGTGAGGGCCCCGCACGCGCCGCCGAGGAGCATCCAGAACGGGACGGAGCGCCCGCGGATCCCCCGCCATAGCCGTACGGCACCGCGACGGGCGAACGGCAGGAGCGCGATCACGACCGCGAGCGCCACGAGCCCGACCGAGAAGGAGAGGAAGCCCGCGACGATGCCGTTGTCGACCCGTACGCCCAGCACCCCGTTGATCCGCGCCTGGATGGCGGTCATGACGCCGATGGCGACGGCTCCGCCGAGGGCCAGGGGCGCGGGGAGTCGACGGGCGTCTGTCACCCGTCGACCCTATCCGAGCCCCGGAGCCCGACGGCTCACGGCGCTCACGGGCGCAGCATGGTGGCCCCGGACAGCGCCCCCGCGCAAGCGGTCTCTCATCCATCCGGGGGAGGATGCGGAGCGCGCGGAAAGGTACCGCGGGCGGACGCGCGCGGCGGGCGCCGTCCGTAGCGTGGGCGACATGATCACAGCAGAAGGCCTCACCAAGAGGTTCGGAGACAAGACGGCCGTCGACGACGTGTCGTTCACCGTCCAGCCGGGCACGGTCACCGGGTTCCTCGGCCCGAACGGTGCCGGGAAGTCGACGACCATGCGCCTGATCGTCGGACTCGACCGGCCCACCTCGGGTCGCGCTGCCGTCGGCGGGCGCGAATACCGCAAGCTCCGCGCCCCGCTCACCGAGGTCGGGGTGCTCCTCGACGCGAAGGCCGTGCACACCGGGCGCAGCGCCAGGAATCATCTGCGGGCGATGGCCGCGACCCACGGCATCCCCGACTCGCGGGTCGACGAGGTGATCGACCTCGCCGGCATCGGCTCCGTCGCCCGCAAGCGCGCCGGGAAGTTCTCCCTGGGCATGGGCCAGCGCCTCGGGATCGCCTCGGCTCTGCTGGGTGACCCGCACACGTTGATCCTCGACGAGCCGGTCAACGGTCTCGACCCCGAGGGTGTGCGCTGGGTGCGGCAGTTCGTGCGCCACGCCGCCTCCGAGGGGCGGACCGTGCTGCTGTCGAGCCACCTGATGAGCGAGATGGCGCAGACCGCCGACCACGTGATCGTGATGGGACGCGGGCGTGTCCTCGCCGATGCTCCCCTCGCGGACCTCGTGCGTTCGTGGACCAGGAACACCGTTCGGGTGCGCACGCCGCGTCCCGCGGAGCTCGCCGCGGCCGTGGGGGCGCCGGACGTCGAGATCGTCAGCTCCGCGCCGGATCTGCTCGACATCGTCGGTCTCCCGGCCGCACGCATCGGCGACCTGGCTGCCGAACGCGGTATCCCCCTGCACGAACTCACGCCCACCACCGGCTCTCTCGAGGACGCCTATCTCGCTCTCACCGGCGACGCCGTCGAGTACCGCACGAAGGAGCTCTCATGACCACGCAGGCCCCCGTCGCCACGACACCGCGCGTCGACACCGGTCGCCGGCTCACCTTCTTCCGGGCCGTCCGCAGCGAGACCATCAAGCTCACCACGCTGCGCTCCACGTGGTGGTCCATCGCGATCGCCGCCGTCCTCACGATCGGCATCGCCATGCTGATCGCCCAGGCGGTGGACGTTCCGGGGTTCGACCCCATCCAGGCCGTGGTCATGCCGATCCAGTTCACGATGCTGTTGGCGGGCATCATCGGCGCGATCGCGGTGACCGGCGAGTACTCGACCGGCATGATCCGCTCGACGCTCACGGCCGTTCCGGTGCGCGGGGCCGTCCTGCTCGCGAAGTCGCTCGTGCTGGCGCTGTTCCTGTTCGTGTCCTCGCTCGTGATCTTCGGTGTCGCGGCCGTGGCGGTCGGGATGATCGTCGGTTCCCGCGATCAGAGCATCGACTGGTCCGACCCGTCGGCGTCGTTCCTGCCGATCCTGGTCGCATCCCTGTCGATGTCGGTGTTCGCACTGATCGGCGTCGCGTTCGGGTTCATCCTGCGCTCGGGCGCCGGCGCGATCGCCGCGACGGTGGGCCTGCTGTTCGTGCTGCCGATCGTCGGGAACTTCTTCTCGATGGCCGGTGAGGCGTGGGCGTGGGTGGTGGACGCCGCGACCTATCTTCCGGTGGCGGCCGCGCAGAGCGCGATCCTCCCGGGTGAGGGAGCGGCGCTCGAGGCCCCCGTCGCCTTTCTGACGCTCGCTTGCTGGGTGGTCGGAGCGCTGCTGGCCGCATGGGCGGTCCTGCGCACGCGCGACGCGTAGAGTCGGCCCGTGAGGAGAACGCGCAGCCGCAGCGACTCGATCCGTGAGGACGAGGAGCTGCGGCTTCCGCGTCCGCCCGGGGTGTTCCGACGTTTCTGGGCGCGGCACCCCGTGGTCGCCGACGTCCTCCTCACGGCGCTCTGCGTCCTGCTCACGCTGACACCGGCCGCGCGTCTGGACGCTCTGCCGGAGCCGTGGGCCGTCGTCCGTGCGATCGTCTGGCCCCTGGCCGTCGTCGCCGCCTGTGCCACGCTGCTGTGGCGGCGGCGGCTCCCGCTGCTCCCGGCGGTCGCGGCGTATGCACTCGACGTGTTCTTTCTGCTCGCGGGTTCTCCGGGCAGCAGCCCGCTGCTCCTGATCGCGGGCTTCTCCCTCGCCGTCCACGGGTCGTCGCGCGCGGCCTGGGCGGCCTTCGGCTGGGGTGTCGCCGCGGTGTCGGCGGTCGCCGGCGCGCTGCTGCTGACCGGTGGCGTCACCCTCCAGTCGGGCCTCAACACGGTCCTGAGCACCGTGGTCCTCGGTCTCATCGGCACTCTGATCGGCGTGAACGTCGGCAATCGCCAGCGATACATCGACGCGGTGATCGACCGATCGCGGCAACTCCTGGTCGAACGCGATCAACAGGCCCAGCTGGCGGCGGCCGCGGAGCGCGCGCGGATCGCCCGCGAGATGCACGACATCGTGTCGCACTCGCTGACGGTGATCGTCGCCCTGTCGGAGGGTGCGGCCGCGACCCCCGATCACACGCAGGCCCGCGCGGCAGCCTCGACCGCTGCCGAGACGGCCAGGAGCGCGCTGACGGAGATGCGATCGATGCTGGGCGTACTGCGCGACGACGACTCGCCGCTCCCCCTCGCGCCGGTCGAGCCCGCCCAGCCGCGGGAGACGGTCGAAGCCGCCCAGCGCGCGGGGTACCCGGTGACGCTCACGGTGACGGGCACCGCCGACGTCCCGCCGTCCGTCGTCCACGCACTGGGCCGGATCGTGCAGGAGGGGGTGACGAACGCCATGCGCCACGCTCCTGCCGTCTCGATGATCGGTGTCTCGATCGGCTATTCCGACGACGAGGTCCGCGTCGAGGTGGTCAACGACGGCGTCTCCGGCACCGACGTCGGCGCGGGCGGCTTCGGCCTCCGCGGACTCACCGAACGCGCGGCGCATGTCCACGGCCGGCTGCACTCCGGACCGGACGGTCCCGGCCGATGGCGCCTGCACGCCCGACTGCCCCTCAGCCCGGTCGTCCCCGCGACGACACCCACCCCGGAGGACCCCTCTTGACATCGCCGATCCGCGTGCTCCTCGTCGACGACCAGGAGCTGATCCGCCTCGGCTTCCGGATGGTGCTCGAGTCGGAACCCGACATCGTGGTCGTCGGGGAGGCGAAGGACGGCCGCGCGGCGATCGCCCAGAGCGCGGCCCTTGCGCCCGACCTCGTGCTCATGGACATCCGGATGCCCGAACTCGACGGCATCGCCGCCACGTCGGCCATCGTGCGCGACCACCCGGAGACCCGCGTGCTCGTGCTCACGACCTTCGACCTGGACGAGTACGCGTTCGGGGCGATCCGCGCGGGAGCGAGCGGGTTCCTCCTCAAGGACGCGCAGCGCCACGAGATGCTCGCAGCGGTGCGGGCCGTGCACCGTGGGGACGCCGCGCTCTCCCCCCGCATCACCCGCCTGCTGCTCGAGCACGTGGGGCCGCGGCTCGGATCCGGAACACCGGCGGAGCCCGACCGCGCGGATGCGTCCCGCTACGCCTCGCTGACCGACCGGGAGCAGGAGGTGTTCCTGGCGATCGGTCAGGGCCTGACCAATGCCGAGATCGCGCGCGCTCTCTATGTGGGCGAGTCCACCGTCAAGACGCACGTGGGCCGGGTGCTGGCCAAGCTCGACGCCCGCGATCGCATCCACGCGGTCATCCTCGCGCATCGGCTCGGACTCGTCGGCGACTGACGACTCAGGCGGCGGAGGTCGGCGTCCACGCCGAGACATCGTTCAGACGGTGCACCTCGTCGGACGACAGCTCGAGCCGTGCGCCCTCCAGCAGGTCGGGCACCTGATCCACGGAGCGGGCGCTCGCAATCGGGGCGACCACGGTCGGCTGGGCCCGGAGCCAGGCGAGCGACACCGCGGCGATCGAGGTTCCGCGGGCGTGCGCGACCTCACCGAGCGCGTCGAGGACGCGCAGGCCCTGGTCGGTGGCGTAGCGCGCGGCACCCGCGGCCCTCGGCGACGCCTCGCCGCTGGCGTCGGTCGAGCGATACTTCCCGGTGAGGAACCCACTCGCCAGGGCGTAGTAGGGCACCAGCCCGAGTCCGAACTCCTCGGCGACCGGGATGATGGTGTCTTCCACGACGTTGCGGTGCACGAGGTTGTAGTGCGGCTGGATCGCGATCGGCTGCGCGACCCCGAGCCGCCCGGCGATGTCGACCCACTCGCGAATGCGCTCGGCCGAGTAGTTCGACACCCCCACGTGTCGCACGAGGCCGTCGCTGACCAGCTGGCCGAACGCGGCGACCGTCTCCTCCAGCGGAACGGTCTCGTCGTCGAAGTGCGCGTAGTACAGGTCCAGCTCGTCGACGCCCAGCCGCGTCAGCGACGCCTCCGCTGCGGCGCGCACCGTGGTCGCGGAGAGCCCGGAGAAGTCCGGATGCTGGCTCACCTTGGTCGCGACGACGACACCGCGCGGGCGGCGCGAAGCCAGCCACTCCCCGATGATCTCCTCACTCTCCCCGCCCCGATTCCCCGGTACCCACGCACTGTACGAGTCCGCTGTGTCGATGAAGTCGCCGCCACCGTCGACATAGGCGTCGAGGACGGCGAAGGATGCGTCGCGATCGGCGGTCCAGCCGAACACGTTGCCACCGAGGGCGAGGGGGAAGACGTCGAGGTCACTGCTGCCGATGCGGGTCATGCTCATCACAACCGCGATCGCGATACTCGGCATTCCCGCGTGACGCCGCTCCGTCACCGTCGTTACGCGGCGGACTCGCCCTGGTCGTAGATCTGCGACGGACGCCCGACGAGACGGCTGTCCGGCGCGTGTGCGACCCGCGCGTCCTTTCCGTCGTATTCGAAGCGCGACAGCACGTAGCGGATGGCCTCGAGCCGTGCGCGCTTCTTGTCGTTCGAGCGCACCACGATCCACGGCGTGACCGGGGTGTCCGTGTGGAAGAACATCGCTTCCTTCGCCGTGGTGTAGTCGGCCCACCTGTCCATGCTCGCGATGTCGGTGGGGCTCAGCTTCCACTGCTTCACGGGATCCTCGCGACGGCGGTCGAACCGGCGGCGCTGCTCCGCCTCACCCACCGAGAACCAGAGCTTGATCAGCCGGATGCCCGAGCCCACCAGCATCCGCTCGAATTCCGGAGCGGTTCGGAGGAACTCCTGGTACTCCTCATCGGTGCAGTACCCCATGACGCGCTCGACCCCGGCGCGGTTGTACCAGGAACGGTCAATGAGGACCATCTCACCGCCGGACGGCAGATGGGCCACGTACCGCTGGAAGTACCACTGCGTGCGCTCGGCGTCGGTCGGCTTGTCGAGAGCGACGACCCGGGCCCCGCGAGGGTTGAGATGCTCCATGAAGCGCTTGATGGCCCCGCCCTTGCCGGCTGCGTCGCGCCCCTCGAACAGGACCAACACCCGCTCCGCGCTGTGCTTCACATGCGCCTGCAGCTTGAGCAGCTCGATCTGGAGGAGGCGCTTCTCGGTCTCGTACTCGGCGCGGGAGAGCTTTTCCGAATACGGGTAGCCCTGCTGCCACTCGGGAACGTCCATCGTCAGCCTCCTGCGAACGGGGCGGCCGTAGGAGGCCTGAACAGATGCGCGCAGGTGGCCGGGGCGGGGTGCCGGCCACCTGCACATAAGTAACATAACACTCGCCAAAGTGTTACACAAATGGCGCGACCGCGGCGGCGCACGACCTTCCCATACCTACCTCTAGGTATGGCATGATCCTTCTATGAGCACAGATGCGAGGGAATCCCTGCTACGCGCGGCGCAACAGCTGTATGCCGCCAACGGGGTGGCGGCGACCACCCCGCGGCAAGTCATCGAGCGAAGCGGTGTGGGACACGGGAGCCTCTATCACCACTTCCCTTCGAAGCGCGACCTGGCGCTCGCTGCCGTCGGCCGTTCGGTGGATGAAGCGTTGGCATCGTCCTCCGACGCCCTGAACGCCCACACCGAGTCGCGAGCGAGGATCGCCGCGTACCTCGAACGTCCCCGCGAGGCGACCTCGGGGTGCCGTATCGGTCGCCTCACGGCTGACCCCTTCGTCGCGGCCGACGAGGAGCTCAGCGCCTCCGTCGCCCGCTACTTCCTCGACCTCATCGGTCTCGTCGCCGACGTCTTCGAAGAGCAGGGGCTCGATGGGGGCGTCGCGCGCGACCGGGCTACGGCCGCGGTGGCGGTGATCCAGGGCGGGTATGTCCTGTCGCGAGCCACGGGGGACGAGGAGATGATGCGCGCCGCCGTCCGCGGGTTCCTCGGGCTCGTGGACGCACCCCAGCGACCGGAGGGCGACTCATGACTCTGATCGCGCACCTCAGCGACCCGCATCTGGACACATCTCCGCACCGACTGCGCCGGCTCGAGGCAGTGCTCGCAGCGGTGTCCTTCCTCCCCGACGTCGATGCGATCGTCCTCAGCGGCGATCTTGCCGACCACGGCGCCGCCGAGGAGTACGCCCAACTGTTCGCGACCCTCCCGGCGGACATACCGACGATCGTCGTACCCGGGAATCACGATCACAGCGAGACGATGCTCCACTCCCAGGCCCAGGCCGGTCTCAACCCGGCCCTGTCGGGCTTCATCGACGTGGGCGAGGTGCGCGTCATCGGGCTGGACTCACACCTCGATGCTCGCGTCGAAGGCCACCTCACGCCGGACACGATCGACTTCGCGCGGCACGCAGCGAGCTCGGCCCCCGGCACCGTCCTTCTCACGATGCATCACCCACCGGTGCCCGTCGGGCATGACGTCGCGGACCGGTGGAATCTGGAGAACACGAGCGACCTGGAGGCGCTGATCGTGGGGAACGCACGAATCATCGGCGTCCTGACCGGGCACGTGCACTCCGCCCTCGCCGCGTCGTTCGCCGGGGTACCGGTGCTCGGTGCCCCGGGCATCGTCTCCACGATGCGACTGGGAAGCAGGCTCAATCCGATCGCGGACGACACGGCGATGCCGGGGCTGGCCATTCACACCATCGACGGCACCGCCATCCGCACCGTGTTCCACTACCTGAGCCCCGCCGAGCTGTGAGACGCAACGCCCGCCATCCCCCGGAAATACAGGGATGGCGGGCGTTGCCGTCCGGAGCCGACTACGGGACTCGAACTCTACTTTTCGCCTCGCGCTCCTCGCGAGGCAGCGAAATTACGGCGACCGTGACCCGTCGATAGCCACCTTTGCCCACAACTACGCAGCAAACCAACCGTGGGCAACAGGTGGGCAGTCCGCGCCTCGCGACGACGGTGATAACTCGAGCCGCGGTCGCGCACGAGCGGAGCGGTGAGCGGAGCGGTGAGCGGAGCGGTGAGCGGATCTGCCGCACTGCCGGCATCGGACTCGGCCGTGCGATGCAAGAGCACGACGTACCGCTCAGGCGTGATTCCGGGGCGGCGGCTGATGCGCTCATTCCTCTCGGGTCCGAACGGTGACGGGTGGCGGCTTCAACGGCGATCAGATGTCCGAGCATGAGCACTGACAAACGAAGACCGCCGCCCGCCGGGAGCAGGGGGTTTATTACCCTACTGATAGCGAGAGAGGTTCGTCTGTAGACCGAAAAGGGGACAGCGGACGACATCGACACGTAACTACGTTCGTGGCTAAGCCCACCCGGGCTCACCATCGTTTGAGGAGTTAACGTGAAGAAGCGCTATGGAGCAATCCTCGGGATCGTCGTCGTTCTGGCAGGACTGTTCACCGCACAGTCCGCCAATGCCGCAGGAGTGTGGCAGCCATACCCGGGAGGATTCACGACACCGTCAAACTGGACATGCGGCTTGACGCTCAACGGTCCGAAGCTGAGCGCTCAAACATGCGTGGTGCGGAGCGGCGACTACACACAGTCCGCCACTATCGTTCGGAATCGAACCAGCTCCTTGGTGACTACGCAAGTCGCCGCAAGGCTTGTCAACGACGGCCCGTACCCGATTACGACGGCGAATTGCCTCGCATCAGGAGTTGGCGCCAACAGCGTCTCTGTGTGCTTCTCCCCGACCGTATTGGGTGGCGTAAGCGTCGCGTCCGTTGCCACTGTCTCCGGCATCTATGGGGAGTTGTTCGGAGGCTTTGCCTAAGCCCCATCTCAGTCATCCCGCTTCGACGAGCGCGGCGACGCGGATCGCCCACATCAGAGGTTCTTCGAACACCTCGGCCCGACGAAGGACGCGAAGCACGGGTCCCTACAGCGCATGATCGGCCACAAATCCGCAGCCCGCGAGCAGAGTCTGCGCAAACCATGGGCAGCGCTTCTCGCCTGACGCACGCAACGCCCGCCATCCCCCGGAAATACAGGGATGGCGGGCGTTGCCGTCCGGAGCCGACTACGGGACTCGAACCCGTAACCCCCGTATTACAAGTACGGTGCGCTACCAATTGCGCCAAGTCGGCGGGTGCCATCAGCTTAGCGATGGCGGAGGCGCCGCTCGATTACGGCGCGGGCGTCGACGTGGCCGACGGCGTCGGAGTGGGGGTCGAGGTGGACTCGTAGTACGCCTCGCTCGCGACCGACATCACGAACGTGGACAGCTCCTGCGGGTCGTCGAGCGCCCCCACATAGGCCTCGCCGTTCACGACGATCATCGGGGCGGCGGTGAGGACCAGGTCGTCGGAACCGGCGAGCGGACCCTTGAGCGCCCGCGTGGTCGCTTCCTTCGCCCAGTTCACGAAGTCACCCTCCTCGATGCACTTGCGGACGACCTTCCCGTTGTCGACGCCGACCGCTCCAGCGAGGTTCGCCAGCTCCTGATCGGAGAGACCGTCGCTGCCGACCTCGGGCTGATCGTCGAGCAGGTCGTGATTGAACGCGTAGAACTGGTCGGGCGAGTGCGTCGCGACGCACGCCGCAGCTGCGGCCGAGCGCAGCGAGTACTTCGTGCCGTTGGAGCTGGCCGTCAGCAGGGCGACGGGGTGATAGCTCACTGTTGCCGCGCCGTCCTCGATCCACTGCGCGAGCAGTCGCGCGTTCGCGCGCTCGAACTTCCCCGCATCGGGCGACAGATAGTCGACGTAGACGTGCACGTCCACAGCCTGAGACGCGGTCGGATCCGGCGTGGGAGAAGCGGAGGCACCGGCCTCGGACGGCGTGGGCGTCGGCGTGGCGGGGGCTTCGGCGGAGGTGGCCATCGACGAGATGTCGGTCACCACGACGCCATCCGACTCCATGCCGCTCGGGCTGAGCTGAGGCTTGGAGACCTGCGACGTCACGGCCATGGTCACCGCGGTGCCGATGGCCCCGACGGCGATCACCGCGACCGCGCCGATGATGATCCGTCTCATCAGGCGGGCCCTCGACTGCTGGGCGTGCACCTTCTGGGCCTTCTCCCGCACGACCTCGCGGGAATTGCGAGGTGCGGGGACGTTCGGCGTTTCGTCGCTCGACATCGTTCCTCTTGAGTCTCGGGGGGTCCGGGTTGGCCCCGACCGTCGCCCGGCGACGATCGCCGCAGAACGCGGCCGGATTCGATGCTAGTCAGTGAGGCTGAGAAATACCCAGGTACGGCCGATCGTGCCATACTGAACCCGACCCGATGGCGGGTCACGGCGGGTCACTCCGCCGCTTCATTCACTACGGATCGTCCGGCACGTACCTGCCGGTGAAGGAGAAACACGATGGCATCTGTGACTTTCGACGAGGCCACCCGCCTCTACCCCGGCGGAACCCGTCCGGCCGTCGACAAGCTCAACCTCGAGGTGGGCGACGGTGAATTCCTCGTCCTCGTCGGCCCTTCCGGTTGTGGTAAGTCCACCTCGCTCCGCATGCTCGCCGGCCTCGAAGAGGTCAACTCCGGCCGCATCCTGATCGGTGACCGCGACGTCACCGACGTGCCGCCGAAGGACCGCGACATCGCGATGGTGTTCCAGAACTACGCCCTGTACCCGCACATGACGGTCGCCGAGAACATGGGCTTCGCGCTCAAGATCGCCGGCGTCGGCAAGGAGGAGCGCGCCGCCCGTGTCCTGGAGGCCGCCAAGCTCCTCGACCTCGAGCAGTACCTGACCCGCAAGCCGAAGGCCCTGTCGGGTGGTCAGCGTCAGCGCGTCGCGATGGGCCGCGCCATCGTCCGTCAGCCGCAGGTGTTCCTCATGGACGAGCCGCTGTCGAACCTCGACGCCAAGCTCCGCGTGCAGACCCGTACGCAGATCGCGTCGCTGCAGCGCCGTCTCGGCGTCACCACGGTCTACGTCACGCACGACCAGACCGAGGCGCTCACGATGGGCGACCGGATCGCCGTGCTGAAGGACGGCCTGCTGCAGCAGGTCGGCTCGCCGCGCGACCTGTACGAGAAGCCGAACAACGTCTTCGTCGCCGGCTTCATCGGCTCCCCCGCCATGAACCTGTTCGCGGCGGACCTCGCCGACGGCGGCGTGCGCTTCGGCACCGAGGTCGTCCCGCTCGACCGCGACACGGTCGGCCGCGCCAACGGCTCGCAGGTCACGGTCGGCGTCCGCCCCGAGGACATCACCGTGGGTCCGGCCGACGGCAAGGGCCTGTCGGTCGTCGTCGACCTCGTCGAGGAGCTCGGCGCCGACGGCTACCTCTACGGCCACACCGAGATCAACGGCAAGCGCGCCGACCTCGTGGCCCGCGTGGACGGCCGCAACCACCCGAACGCCGGTGAGACCGTGACCCTCGCGGCCAACGCCGGTCACGTGCACGCCTTCGACCAGGAGACGGGCGACCGCCTGAACGACAAGCCGGTCGTCTCCGCCTGATCGGACATACCATCCGCGGCGCGGGCTGACTTCGGTCGCCCGCGCCGCGCTCGTTTCCCCTCAGGAGCATCCATGCAGGAGTCGCTGCGCATCACCGCCAGCACCGTCGACCCGGGGCTCCTCGCGCTGCCCTGGTCGACCAGCCTCGCCAAGTGGCCGTCCGAGCACATCGTGTCGCTGCCGAAGGGGCTGTCCCGGCATCTCGTGCGCTTCGCGGACCTCTCCGGTCGGGTCGTCGCCGTCAAGGAGACCACCGCCGCGATGGCGCAGCGCGAGTACGACATGCTCGGCAACCTCGCCCGCCTCGACGTCCCCTGCGTCGCCAGGGTCGCCGTGATCGCCGGGCGCACCGATGCCGCCGGCGAGCCCCTCCCCGCGGCGCTCGTCACCTCGCACCTCCGCTTCTCGATGCCGTATCGCGCGCTGTTCACACGCGTGCTCCGACCCGACACGGCCACGCGACTCGTCGACGCGCTCGCCCTGCTCCTGGTGCGCCTCCACAACGTCGGCTTCTACTGGGGCGACGTGTCGCTGTCGAACACCCTCTTCCGCCGCGACGCCGGCGCGTTCGCGGCCTACCTCGTGGATGCGGAGACCGGCGAGCTTCACGAGGAGGGCCTGACGGACGGCCAGCGCGCGTACGACCTCGACCTCGCCAGGACGAACATCGCGGGCGAGATCATGGACCTCGCGGCGGGCGGTCGGCTCGAGCACGGCGTGGATGCGGTCGCGATCGCCGACGGCATCGTGTCCTCCTACCGCTCGCTCTGGGCGGAGCTCACGGCGCAGGAGTCGTTCTCGGCAGCCGAGACCTGGCGCATCACCGAGCGCGTCGAACGCCTCAACGCGCTCGGCTTCGACATCGACGAGATGTCCATGTCGACGACCGCCGACGGGACGGTGGTCGAGATCCAGCCGAAGGTGGTGGATGCCGGCCACCACCAGCGCCGCCTCATCCGGCTGACGGGACTCGACGTGGAGGAGAACCAGGCGAGACGCCTGCTCAACGACCTCGACGAGTTCCGTGCCCGCTCGACCAAGCAGTGGGCGGACGAGGAGATGTACGCGCATGAGTGGCTCACGCGCGTGTTCGAGCCCGTCGTCCGCGCCATCCCCTACGACCTGCGCGCCAAGCTGGAGCCCGCCGAGGTGTTCCACCAGGTGTTGGAGCACCGCTGGTACCTGTCGCAGGCGCAGGGCCGCTCGATCCCCCTCGCGGAAGTCCTGACCAGCTACATCAACGACGTGCTGCGCCACCGCCGCGACGAAGCGACCATCATGGGACCGCCGACCGAGACCATGAGCCTCCCGGTGATCACCGGCACGCTCTCGCTCGCCGATGACGAGGACGAGGTCGACTGGCGCGACCTCGTCTGAACGCCGCCCTCAGTAGCCGACCGTGAACCGCTCGCGGTGGTGGTTGCCCTGCTCGATCTCGTCCACGACGGCCACGGCGAAGTCCGCGCCGGAGATGTACGACTTCCCCTCCTCGTCGCGCACCAGCACGTCGCCGCCGTCGCGGTAGCGACCCGTCCGCTCCCCCTCGGCCCAGGGGCCGAAGACCTCGGCGGGGTGCACGAAGAACCAGTCCAGCGCGGGATCGGTCTCCTCGAGCAGCGCGAGCGAGTCGATGCCCACCTGCGCCTCGTGCTTGTACTCCTCCGGGAAGTCGAGGTCGAAGAGCCTCGGCCCCTCCGGAGCGACCAGGCTGCCGCCGGCACCGCCGACCACACCGAGCCGTGTCTCGGTCCCGGCGAGCACGCCGATCACCGTGGTGAGGGCCTCCAGTACCCGATCCTCCATGTCACCGCGGGGCGACAGCGCGGACACCACGGCATCCGCACCCGCGAAAGCCTCCCGCAGCGACGCCGCGTCGAGGGCGGATCCCTGCACGTATGCGGCGCCGGCGACCGGGTCGGACGGCGTCGTGCGGGAGATCGCGACGACCGCATGATCGCGGCTCACCGCCTCCGACACGATGTGCCGTCCGGCGTAACCGGTTCCTCCGAGGACGATGATGCGCGCCATGCTCTGCCTTTCTCGTGCGGTCAGTCCGCCGCGCGGACGGTCGCCACCTGGTACAGGGCGACCGACGCGGCGATCCCGGCGTTCAGCGACTCCGTCGCCGCCGAGATGGGGATGGAGACGATTTGGTCGCAGGTCTCGGTCACCAGACGCGACAGGCCCTTGCCCTCGGAGCCGACGACGATCACGACCGGTCGATCCGCGAGCTGCAGCTCGGGCAGCGACACATCTCCATCGCCGTCGAGCCCTAGCACGAACACGCCCTGCTTCTTGAACTCCTTGAGCTGCGTGGTGAGGTTCGTCGCGAGGGCGACGGGGATGCGCGCGGCGGCACCGGCACTGGTCTTCCACGCCGCCGAGTTGACACCGGCGGAACGGCGCTGCGGCAGGATGATGCCGTGGCCGCCGAACGCCGCCGTCGAGCGGATAATCGCGCCGAGGTTGCGCGGGTCGGTCACGCCGTCGAGCGCCACGAACAGCGGCGTATCCCCGCGGTCGATGACCTGCTCGAGCAGATCCTGCGGGTGCGCGTACTCGTACGGCGGCACCTTCAGCGCGACGCCCTGGTGCACGCCGTCGAAACCCGCCATGCGGTCGAGCTCCTGGCGTGTGACCTCCAGCACCGGGATGTCGCGGTGAGTCGCGATCGACAGCATCTCCTTGACGCGATCGTCCATCTCAACGCGCTGCGCGATGTACATCGCCGACGCCGGGATCTTGGCCCGCAGCGCCTCCAGCACCGAGTTGCGGCCGGTCACCGTCTCGGTGTCGGTGGTGTTGTCCTTGGCACGGGCCGTGCGGTTGGGGCTGCCACCCGACGGGCGCCCGCCGGGCTTGCCCTTACCGCCCGCCGCGGCGTAGCGCTCGGCCGCGGCCTTGCGCTTCCCGGCCGGGTGCCATGCGCGGTCCTCCGCCTTCGGGGTGGGACCGCGGCCCTCGAGCGCCTTGCGCCCGAGACCACCGGTGCCCTTCGTGGGGCCCTTCTTCTTGCCCTTGCTCGCGCCGGGGCGCCCTGGCTTAGTCATCGATGCTCCAATGAGTTCCGGCCGGAGTGTCCTCCAGCGTGATTCCTGCGGCAGCGATCGCATCACGGATGCGATCCGCCGCCGCCCAATCCTTGTCCGCACGCGCCTGCGCACGCTGCGTGATCATCTCCTGCACCAGCGCGTCCAGCGCTGCCGCCCGGGCGTCGCCCGCGGGCGTGGCGTCGCTCGGTCGGAGACCGAGCACCGACGTCATCGCCGACACCGCGCGCGCCGCCTGCGCGGCCGCGTCGCGGTCTCCCACGTCGAGCGCGGAGTTTCCCGCCCGCACGGTCTCGTGCACGACCGCGAGCGCCTGGGGAACGCCGAGATCGTCGTCCATCGCAGCGGCGAAGGCCGGCGGCAGGTCTTCGCGACTCTCGGCGGCGTCCACCTCCGCGACACGCGCCGACCGCTCCAGGAAGGTACGGATACGACCGAGGGCCGCCTCCGCCTCCGCCCACGAGGACTCCGACAGGTCGAGGCTCGAGCGGTAGTGCGCGGCGGCGAGCGCATAGCGCACCACCAGCGGGTCGTGCGCGTCGAGCACGTCACGGGCGAGCGTGAAGTTGCCGAGCGACTTCGACATCTTCTGCCCGTCCACCGTCACCAGGCCGTTGTGCACCCAGTACCGCGCGAAGCCGTCCCCCGCCGCCGTCGACTGCGCGAGCTCGTTCTCATGGTGGGGGAAGCGGAGGTCGAGCCCGCCGCCGTGGATGTCGAACTCGTCGCCGAGGTAGCGCTTCGACATCGCCGAGCACTCGATGTGCCATCCCGGTCGCCCGAGACCCCACGGCGAACGCCACGTGGCATCGGCCGGCTCATCCGGCTTCGACGCCTTCCAGAGCGCGAAGTCCTGCGGATTGCGCTTCCCCCGGGGGTCCGCATCCTCCGCCGCCTCCATCGCGTCGACCGACTGATGCGTGAGCGCGCCGTACTGCGCCCACGACCGCACGTCGAAGTAGACGTCGCCGGAGCCGTCGGGCGCGGGATAGGCGTGACCGCGGTCGATGAGGCGCGTGATCAGCTCCTGCATCTGCGGCACCGAGGCCGTGGCACGGGGCTCGTAGGTGGGCGGCAGGATGCCGATGCCCGCATACGCCGCGGTGAACTCCTGCTCCATCCGATACGCCAGCGCCCACCACGGCTCCTCCGGTGTGGCGTTCTGCAGCACCTTGTCGTCGATGTCGGTGACGTTGCGCACGAACGTGACGCGACCGTAGCGGTGCTCGAGCCACCGGCGCAGCAGGTCGAAGCTCAGCGCGGCCCTGACGTGACCGATGTGGGGTCCGGACTGCACCGTCGGTCCGCACACGTACATCGTGATGTTCTCGGAGTCGAGAGGCACGAAGTCGCGCAGCAGCTGTGCGCGGGTGTCGTAGAGGCGGAGGGTCACCGGTCAAGCCTACTCGGCGGGCGCGCGGCGCTCCTGATCGTGTCGCGGATACGCTCGGCTCAGCGGTGCGGGCCGTCCACCGGCACCACGAGTGCGACGGCCGTGACCGCGATGCCTTCTCCGCGGCCGGAGAAGCCCAGGGCGTCGGTCGTCGTCGCAGTGACCGACACGGGAGCGCCCCCGAGCGCCGCGGACAGCGCGCGCTCCGCCTCGACACGGCGGGCGCTGAATCGCGGACGGTTGCCCTGGAACTGCACGGAGACGTTCCCGATCGAGAAGCCGGCTTCGGCGAGCAGCCGCCGCGTCGCCGACAGGAACACGTCGGCGTGCGCGCCCGCATACTCCGGATGCGCCGTGCCGAAGTGGGTGCCGATGTCACCCAGCCCCGCCGCGCCGAGCAGAGCGTCGACAATGGCGTGCGCGACCGCGTCGCCGTCGGAATGACCCGACAGCGGCTGTTCGCCCGGCCACTCCAGCCCGGCGAGCCACAGGTCGCCCTCGCCGCCGAACGCGTGCACGTCGGTTCCGATGCCCACGCGCGGTAGAGCGCCTGCGCCGCGGTCTCGCCGCGCACCCGTGCTCGGGGGCGCCGTCGCGAGGAGAGCCCTGGCACGCTCGAGGTCGTCGGGAGTGGTGATCTTGAACGATCGCTCCGAACCAGGGACGAGGCGGACCGTGTGACCGGCCGCGGCGAACAGCGCCGCGTCGTCCGTGTACTCCGCGCCCTCCTCGGCGGCACGCGCGTACGCCGCCTCGAGCGCGTCGCGCGGGAAGCCCTGCGGCGTCTGCGCCGCGGCGAGCTCGGAGCGGTCGACGGTGCCGGTCACGACGCCACCGTCCACCCGCTTGAGGGTGTCGACGACGGGAAGCACCGGAAGCGCGGCCGCCTGCGCCGTGACGGCCGCGGCGACCGCATCGATGACGGACGGTGGGGTGAGCGCCCGCGCCGCATCGTGGACGAGCACCGTCGTCACGTCTCCCCAGAGGGCCGCCAACCCCGCGGCGACGGATTCCTGTCGGGTGGCGCCTCCCGTGACCACGCGGCCGAGATCGGCGCGGTCGCCCGCGGCGGCGAGAAGCTCGGTCTGCGCATCGCCCTCGTGCCCGGCGGGCGCGACCACGATGACCTGCAGGGGCTGCGCCGCGAACACCCCGTCGAGGGCGTGGCGCAGGATCGTGCGGTTGTCGATGCCGACGAACGCCTTCGGGGCGCGCGCCTCCAGTCGGGTGCCGGAGCCGGCGGCGACGATGATGATCGCGGTGTGCGGGACGGGAACGATGCTCACGCCTTCACGTTACCGGCGGAGACGACGAAAGGCGGGTGCCGCAGCACCCGCCTTTCGTCGTGAAGAAGTCAGGAGGCGAGGACCTCGTCGAGCAGGGTGCCCGCCTTGTCCTCGTCGATCTTCTCTGCCAGCGCCAGCTCCGAGATGAGGATCTGACGAGCCTTCGCCAGCATCCGCTTCTCGCCGGCGGAAAGCCCGCGGTCCTGGTCGCGACGCCACAGGTCGCGCACGACCTCGCTCACCTTGATGACATCGCCGGAGGCGAGCTTCTCCAGGTTCGCCTTGTAGCGACGGGACCAGTTGGTGGGCTCCTCCGTGAAGGGAGCGCGCAGCACCTCGAACACGTGATCGAGGCCCTCCTTGCCGATCACGTCGCGGACGCCGACCAGGTCGACATTCTCGGCCGGGACCTCGATGATGAGATCGCCCTGCGTGACGTTGAGCTTCAGGTACTTCTTCGTCTCGCCCTTGATGACGCGTTCCTTGACCTCGATGATGGTCGCAGCGCCATGGTGCGGATAGACGACGGTCTCGCCAACCTCAAAAAGCATAAAAACATGTCCTTTCGGCAACCTCAAGGATACCACAGGGGATATGCGCTAAGGTTCGCGCTTCCTCGTCCACGCCCCGCTGACACATACCCATAGAATGGGTACGGATATCCCGCCGGACCTCAGGAGGACCCGTGAAATCGCGCCTTGTCGCGTCTGCCGCCATCAGCGCCCTCGTTCTGCTCGGCGCGACCGGGTGCACGTTCATCACGCCGCAGTCGACCAAGATCGAGTACGCGGCCTCCGACGGCGTGAACGTCTCCGACAAGGACGGCCCGATCGACGTGCGGAACGCCCTGGTCATCGCGAACGAAGACGGCTCCGTCGGCAACTTCGTCGGCGCGATCGTCAACCCGACGCAGGACCGCGCCACCCTCACCATCACCCTGGAGGGCGTCGACCCGTTCACGGTCACCGTCTCCGCCGGCCAGACCATCAGCCTCGGCTCCGACGAGGAGCCGCTGCGCATCGTCGGGCTCGACACGAAGCCCGGCGCCACGGTCGACATCCACTTCCAGTCCGGCGACTCGGCCGGCGTCACGACCGCGGTGCCCGTGCTCGACGGCACCCTCCCCTACTACTCGGACCTCGCCCCCGAGGGCGACTGACACCGCACGAACACACGAGGCCGGCACCCACGGGTGCCGGCCTCTTCGCGTCCCCCGTCGTCAGCCCTCGAAGCGGTAGCCGAGACCGCGCACGGTCACGAGCATCACGGGCTCGCTCGGGTTCTCCTCGATGCGGGACCGGATCCGCTTGATGTGCACGTCGAGCGTCTTCGTGTCACCGAAGTAGTCGCTCCCCCACACGCGGTCGATCAGCTGCCCCCGCGTGAGCACGCGCCCGGAGTTGCGCATCAGGACCTCGAGGAGCTCGAACTCCTTCAGCGGCATGTTGATCTGCTCCCCCGCGACCGACACCGTGTGGCGATCGATGTCGAGCGACACGCGTCCGCCCTCGAGCACCCTCTCGTCGAGCTCGCCCTCGGCCTGGACGACCCGACGCAGAACGGCCCGCATCCTGGCCAGCAGCTCCCGCGACGAGTACGGCTTGGTGATGTAGTCGTCGGCGCCCAGTTCGAGCCCCACCACGATGTCGACCTCGGAGTCCTTCGCGGTCAGCATGATGATCGGGATGGCCGACGTCGACCGGATCTGACGACACACCTCGGTGCCGGGCATCCCCGGCAGCATCAGGTCCAGCAGCACGATGTCGGCACCGCGCTCCCGGAACGCCGCCATCGCACCGGGACCGTCCTCGGCGATCTCCACCTCGTACCCCTCGCGGCGCAGCAGATACGCGAGGGGATCGGCGAGGTCGGGCTCGTCTTCGACGAGAAGGATGCGGGTCATGCGGTCTCTCCGTTTCGGACGCGCGAGCCGGCCGACCTGGCCGCTTTCCGCGCACGCTTCTTCTTGTTCTTCTTGTCACGATCGGCGTTCGCCGGCGCGGCGATCTGCGGAAGACGGATCGTGAAGGTGGAGCCACGGCCCGGCCGGGACCACAGGCGCACCTCGCCGCCGTGGCGCTGCGTGGCGTGCTTCACGATCGACAGTCCGAGCCCTGTGCCGCCGGTGCGGCGCGAGCGCGCCTCGTCCGCACGGTAGAAGCGCTCGAAGATCCGCTCCCTGTCGGCCTCCGCGATCCCGATGCCCTGATCGGACACGGCGATCTCGACCACGTCGTCGTCGGCCCGCACCCCTACACCTACGCGCGAGCCGCGCGGGGAGTACACGATCGCGTTGGCGATCAGGTTGCCCACCGCCTCGATGAGGATCTGCGCGTCGCCGCGCACCCACACGCCGCGGTCGCCCCCGCGGGCGAGCTCCACCCCCGCCGAATCGGCCTGCACGACGTGCGCCTCGATGGACGAGGCGATGACCTCATCGATCGAGACGGGTCCGACCTCCGTCAGGCCGTCCTCCGCCTGCAGGCGGGACAGGCTCATGATGCGGCCGGTGAGCTGTCCGAGCCGGTTGGCCTCCGCCGAGATGCGCGACGCGAAGACGCGCACCTGTGCGGGATCGTCGGCGGCGGACTCGATCGCCTCCGCGAGCAGGCTCACCGCCCCCACCGGGGTCTTGAGCTCATGACTCGTGTTCGCCACGAAGTCCCGACGCATCTGGTCCAGGCGCTCCTGCTCGGTGACATCCCGCACGATCAGCAGCACCAGGCGCGCCCCGATCGCACTCGCCCGTGCCGACACCAGGCGCGGATCGAGGCTGAGCCCTCCGCGAGTGATGCGCAGCGACTCCATCGCCGTGTCGCCCGACGCACGGACGCCGCGCACCAGCTGCCGCAGCTCCGGGTTCTCCAGCGTGGAGCCGACCTCGATGCCGAACCGCGCCGCCGCCCGCGAGGTCGCGAGCACGAGTCCCGAGGCGTCGACGACGCAGGCCGCGTCGTCCATGCTGCCGAGCACATCCGTGATCCCCTGCGGGATCGACGTCGACGTCTCCTCCTCCGCACGCGCCCTCGCCCGGTAGGCCCAGACGACCAGAAGCGACATCCCGACGCCGATCACCAGCCCGATGGCAAGGGAGGACAGCGCGAGCTGCGGCAGGGTCATGACTCCAGCGTAGAGCGCGTTCACCGCCCGTCCGGCGGGTTTCCGCGCCGTGACGGGGAGGCGAGACGTACTATTCACTCGCTGGGCACCGTTCGTTAACCTTCGGAGCAGACAATCGCTTCAGGCCTGCGCACAGGCCCGAACTCGTGCGGACGCCCCGCCGCCTCGCGCTGACGACTCAGCAGAGATCCGAACGAAAGGTTGCGCCCCCATGCGCGAAGTCTTCCACCAGTCCCTCGAGGACCTGCAGTCCCGCCTCGTCGAGATCGCCGACCTCGTCACCGTCTCGATCGACAAGGCGACGCGCGCGTTCGCCACCAGCGACGTCGCCCTGGCCGAGGAGGTCATCGCCGACGACGCGAAGATCGACGAGCTGGCCGTCGCGCTCGACGAGCAGGCCATCGAGATCCTCGCCCGCCAGCAGCCGGTCGCGCGCGACCTGCGCATCGTCGTCACCGCGCTGCGCGTGAGCGCCTCCCTGGAGCGCATGGGCGACATGTCCGAGCACATCGCACAGCTCGCCCGGCTGCGCTTCCCCGAGCGCGCCATCCCGAAGGGCCTCAAGGGCACCTTCGTGCGGATGGGCGAGCTCGACGTCGAGATCTCGCGCACGCTCGCCGAGCTGCTGCGCACCCAGGACCTGAAGTTCGCCGACCAGATCCGCAACGCCGACGACGACGTGGACGAGCTGCACGCCAGCGTGTTCGAGAAGGTACTCAGCGACAACTGGAAGGGCGAGGCGGTCGCCACCGTCGACGCCACGCTGGCCAGCCGCTACCACGAGCGCTTCGCCGACCACGCGGTCGCCGTCGCGAAGAAGGTCGTGTACCTGGCGACGGGCGACTGGCACGTCGAGGAGGAGGACATCGCCCTCGCCGTGGAGCAGCAGGAGCTCGGACACGCCTGACGCCCGCTCCGCCGAACGCGAGAGACCCCCTGCGCCGATCGGCGGCAGGGGGTCTCTCGCGTCAGGGCGTGCGCGTTACTTCTTGCCCTGCGCGGCCACGGCGGCGGCACCGGCGGCGGCGGCCTCAGGGTCGAGGTAGCGGCCGGGGCCCGTGGGCGCGTTGTTCTCGTCGAGCTCGTAGACCAGCGGGATGCCGGTGGGGATGTTGAGTCCGGCGATGTCGTCGTCGCTGATGCCCTCGAGGTGCTTCACGAGCCCGCGCAGCGAGTTCCCGTGCGCGGTGACCAGCACCGTCTTGCCAGCCTCGAGGTCGGGCACGATCGCGGTCTCCCAGTACGGCAGCAGACGGTCGATCACGAGCTTGAGTGACTCCGTACGCGGCACCTCACCGTCGATGTGCGCGTACCGGGGGTCGTTCACCTGGCTGAACTCGCTCGCGTCGTCGAGCGGGGGCGGCGGCACGTCGAACGAACGGCGCCACAGCTGGAACTGCTCTGGACCGAACTCCTCCAGCGTCTGCGCCTTGTCCTTGCCCTGCAGCGCGCCGTAGTGCCGCTCGTTGAGTCGCCACGAGCGCGTGACCGGGATCCACAGCCGGTCAGCCGCGTCCAGCGCGATGTCGGCGGTCTGGATCGCTCGGCTCAGCAGCGAGGTGTGCAGCACGTCGGGGAGGATGCCAGACTCGGCGAGCAGCTCACCGCCGCGACGGGCCTCGCCCTTGCCCTGCTCGGTCAGGCGGACGTCCACCCAGCCGGTGAAGAGGTTCAGTTCGTTCCACTCGCTCTGCCCGTGGCGGAGCAGGATCAGGGTGCGCTTCGCAGTCATGCGGCCAGTTTATCCGCGGCCGTGGATCGGACTGCGCCGGGCACGGGAGAGGATGGACGCATGGCGTCATCTCCGCTCGGCCAGCCGACCCGTGGCACGACCGGGACCAACCGGCTGCGCCGCAACGACCGCTGGATCGCCGCGAGCACCGCGTTGCGTCGCGCGGAGGATCCGCTCGTGGTCGACCTCGGCTACGGCGCCAGCGGAGTCACGGCGCTCGAGCTCGCCGCGCGCCTGCGCCGGGTCCGTCCCGACGCGGAGGTGCTCGGCCTGGAGATCGATCCGGCGCGCGTCGCCACGGCCATGCGACAGCTCGCCGAGGTCCGGGCGGGTCGGACGGGATTCCCGCCGGATCTGCGGGTGTCGTTCGCGCGTGGGGGCTTCGAGGTGCCGCTGCCGGGCGACCGCCGCGCCGCCGTGATCCGCGCCATGAACGTGCTCCGGCAGTACGACGAGGCCGAGGTCCCCGCGGCCTGGCGCACGATGGCGGCGCGCCTCGCCCCCGGCGGTCTGCTCGTGGAGGGGACGTGCGACGAGATCGGCCGCATCGCCAGCTGGGTCGACGCGGACCGGGATGGATCGGCGCTGCGCCTCACGATCTCGCTGCGGCTGGAGGGACTCGAGCGTCCGAGCATCGTGGCGGAGCGGCTGCCCAAGGCGCTGATCCATCGCAACGTCCCCGGCGAGCGCATCCACGCGCTTCTCACCGAGCTCGATCGGGAGTGGGACCGCGCGGCTCCCCTGTCGACCTTCGGCGCCACGCAGCGGTTCCTCGCGGCCGTGTCCGCGCTGCGCGACCAGGGGTGGCCCGTGCAGGGCGGCCGCACGCGCTGGCGTCTCGGCGAGCTCACGCTGCCGTGGGACGCGGTCGCCCCGCGCACGACCTGACGCCGGGACGCCCGCTCAGGCGGACGGCGAGGTGCGGCGCGGGTCCGGCGCGGTCGGGCGGCGCGACAGCCGCGTCAGGCGGGGCACCTCCGCCGTGGCGCCCGCGTCTGCGGGGACGATGACCTGCTGCGACGCCGCGATGTCGACGCCCTCGGAGCGCACGACCAGATCCCCGACCGGGGCCCGGCGCGACAGGATCGCGAGCGCGATGGGGCCCTCCTCGTGGTGTCGCGCGACCGAGGTGATGTGCCCCACCTCGTCGTCGCCCGCGAAGACCGGAGCGCCGGGCTCGGGGAGCACTGCGTCGCTGCCGTCGAGGTGCAGCGCGGCGAGCCGCCGAGGCGGATGACCGAGGTTGTGCACCTTCGACACGGTCTCCTGCCCGCGGTAGCAGCCCTTGTCGAGGTGCACCGCGCTGCGCAGCCAGTCGGACTCGTGCGGCAGCGACCGCTCATCGACCTCGGACGCCCACCGCGGTCGCCACGCGGCGATGCGCAGAGCCTCCGCGGCCAGCAGTCCGGCGACCTCGCCGTCGTCGAGGGTCGCGGCGAGCGCGGGCACGCTGCCGCTCGGGACGATGGCGATGCGCCAGGCCAGCTCGGCCCCGGGGTGCTCGGTGGTCGCGGCGTACTGATACCCGCCCGCGCCGACGCGCTGCCAGGGGTCCGCCCACACGAGGGCGCCGTCGACGGCGCGGATCCGCTCGGATGCGGCGCCCCCGTCGACGAAGCCCACCAGCGCCACGTCGTCGCGCACCTCGACCGTGGCCTGGGTGCGGAACTTCATGCGGGTGAGCCAGCCCGCCAGTGCCTCCGCGTCGGCCGCATCGACGATGAGCCAGGTCGCGGAGCCGTCGTCGACGACACCGGCGGCGTGCTCCACCCGCCCCTGGGGATCGAGCACCAGCAGCTCCGTGCTCTCGCCCGGCGCGAGTCGCCCGACGGCCTGCGACGTGATGGAGTCGAGCCAGCCGAGACGCTCGGGGCCCGCCACTTCGATGACGGCGCGGTCGTCCAGCGGGACCAGCGCCTCGCCCGCCGCCAGCCAGCGCTGCTCACGGAAGGGATCGCCGAAGTGCGCCACGCCCCCGTCGCCGAGGACGGCCCCGTTCCGCTCGTCGAACCCGCCCATGCCTGCTCGCCCCTCTCCGTTCACACCCGCGCGAGGCGGGCCGAGGCGTGCGCGCGCAGCGGTGTGCCGAGCGCGGCGATGTCCCAGGCCCACAGCAGGTGGCCGTCGACCAGACCGTACATGCGCGAGGCCGAGCCGTACTCCTTCGTCCCCGCTCCGCGCACGATCGCGTCGGACGCCAGGTCGACGCGCGGGCCGTTGATCTCGCCGAGGTAGAACTCGAGCATGCCGTCGGAGCGGGCGATCGAGACCTCGAGCGGGAACGCGCCGTTCGGTCCGCGGAGCTCCTCCACGTCGTCGACCGTGCGGACGACCGGCGCGACGGTCGGCGGCAGCAGCGCGGGGCCCGCATCGGATGCGGCAGCCGGGCGCGCCAGGCGCCAGAAGCCGGACTCGGCGGTCAGGGGAATCGACGCCGACTGGTCTTCGCCGGTGAAGGTGGCGGTCGCGGCGTAGTTGAGGAAGGGGCCACCGTCATGGCTGAAGCTGACGCGGTGGGTGAACTCGCCCTGCAGACGCTCCTCGCCGACCGGGTACTCGATCACGCCGGTGCCCTCCCAGACCCCGATCAGCCACGAGAGCGGAACGAGATCGGCGGGAAGGTCGGTCGGGAGCTCGATCACGATCTCGTCAGCGCTGACCGCGGAAGAGGTTGCGCAGCACCACGGCCGACACGAAGACGATCGCCAGGCTCGCGAGGCCCAGGAGGCCGATGAAGAAGATTTCGAGCGCCATGATGTCCATGGATCCACCATACCGCGCCGGATCGGCGTCAGGACGGGATGAGCGCCGCCAGCCCGAACCCGACCGAGATGACCCCCATCAGCAGCAGGGCGCCGGTGACGCTGCTCGCCACGCGGAAGATGAACCCCTGCGTGCGGCCGTACCAGAGCTGCACCGCGAAGGAGATCAGGACGACGGCACCGAACCCGACGAGCATCCAGGGGATGCGCCACTCCTCCGCAGCGAAGATGCCGATCAGGATCGTGCCGACGAAGGCCACCGCCCACACCACGATCACGCCGGTGAAGGCGTTGCGCGGAGCGAGGGCGGGTTCTGACATGTCTCCATTCTTGCGCATCCACGGCCGCTATCATGGCGGCACGGCGTCGAACCCCCCCGCCGGTGAGGAGTGCGCGTGGCCCTGGTGCTGGTTCTGACCAACGCTCCCCTCTCGGAGCAGGTGCTTCCCGCGCTGGAGCTGCTCAGCCATCGCACCCGCCAGATCCCGGCCGAAGCGGCGCAGCTCGTGAACGCTCCGGAGTACGACGTGGCGGTGGTCGACGGCCGCCACGACCTGGTCGGAGCGAAGTCGCTGTGCCGGCTGCTGCGCGCCACCGGCCAGCAGGCCCCGCTCCTCCTCGTCGTCACGGAGGGCGGCATGAGCGCGCTCTCCGGCGACTGGGGCATCGACGACGTGCTGCTCGCGACGGCCGGCCCCGCCGAGATCGACGCCCGCGTCCGGCTCGCCATCGCCCGCCGCGACGAGGTGTCCGAGCCCGCGCGCGTGCAGGCCTCCGGCGTCACGATCGACGAGCAGTCGTACTCGGCCAAGCTGCACGGCAAGCCCCTCGACCTCACCTACAAGGAGTTCCAGCTCCTGCACTTCCTGGCCACGCACCCGTCGCGAGTGTTCACGCGCGAGCAGCTGCTCAGCGAGGTATGGGGCTACGACTACTTCGGCGGCACCCGCACGGTCGACGTGCACGTGCGACGGCTCAGGGCGAAGCTCGGCGACCAGGAGCAGATCATCGGCACGGTCCGCAACGTCGGGTACCGCTTCAACGTGTACGACGACGAGAGCCTCGTCGGCACGGGGTGACCGGCGTTCACACGCCCGACACCTCCCGGTGCTTAGATGTACCCCATGATCGATCCCGCACTCGCCGACGCCGGCCTCGGTGACGCCGAAGACGACGACTTCGATGCCGTGGAGTCCCCGGACTCGCAACTGCCCGACCACCGGTACCTGGACCGCGAGCTGAGCTGGCTCGCGTTCAACCAGCGTGTGCTCGAGCTCGCCGAGGATCCGACGCTGCCCGAGCTGGAGCGCGCGAACTTCCTGGCGATCTTCGCGAGCAACCTCGACGAGTTCTTCATGGTGCGCGTCGCCGGCCTCAAGCGCCGCATCATGACCGGCCTCGCGGTGCCGACCAACATCGGCCGCTCCCCCGTCGACGCCCTGGCCGACATCTCGCGCGAAGCACACGCGCTGCAGCTGCGGCACGCGGCCGCGTGGACCAACCTGGTGCGTCCCGCCCTCGCCGACTCCGGCATCGAGATCACCGAGTGGTCCGACCTCACCGACGAGGAGCGCAGCGCGCTGTCCGACTACTTCGGCGCGCAGGTCTTCCCCGTGCTCATGCCGCTGGCGGTCGACCCCGCTCACCCGTTCCCCTACATCTCCGGGCTGTCGCTGAACCTCGCGATCCGCATCCGCAACGCCCGCACGGGCCGTCAGGAGTTCGCCCGTCTCAAGGTGCCGCCGATGCTGCCGCGCTTCGTCGAGGTGCCGTCCACCGGCGAGATCAAGCGCTTCCTGCGCCTGGAAGAGCTGATCGCCAACCACCTCGGTGACCTGTTCCCCGGGATGGAGGTGCTCGACCACCACGCGTTCCGCCTCACCCGCAACGAGGACGTGGAGATCGAGGAGGACGAGAGCGAGAACCTCATCCAGGCGCTGGAGGCGGAGCTGCTGCGCCGCCGGTTCGGCCCGCCCATCCGCCTCGAGATCACCGACGACATGGACGACGTCACGATGGACCTGCTCGTGCGCGAGCTCGACATCACCGATCTGGAGGTCTACCGCCTTCCCGGACCGCTCGACCTGCGGGGCCTGTTCGACCTGTCACGCATCGATCGTCCCGACCTGCGCTACCCGCCGCACCTGCCCACGACCGCGGTGGCGTTCCAGCCGGCGGGATCGAGCAACCGGGCCGACATCTTCAAGGCCATCCGCAAGTCCGACGTGCTCGTGCACCACCCCTACGAGTCGTTCACGACCAGCGTGCAGGCGTTCCTGGAGCAGGCGGCGCGAGACCCGCACGTGCTGGCGATCAAGCAGACGCTGTACCGCACCTCGGGCGACAGCCCCGTCGTGCAGGCACTCATCGACGCCGCCGAGGCCGGCAAGCAGGTGCTCGCCCTGGTCGAGGTGAAGGCACGGTTCGACGAGGCGAACAACATCGTGTGGGCACGCAAGCTGGAGAAGGCCGGCGTGCACGTGGTCTACGGGCTGGTCGGCCTCAAGACGCACTGCAAGCTCGCGCTCGTCATCCGCGAGGAGGACGGCCTGCTGCGGCACTACTCCCACGTCGGCACGGGCAACTACAACCCCAAGACCAGCCGCATCTACGAGGACTTCGGCCTGTTCACCGCCGACGCCCAGGTCGGCAAGGACCTGACCCGGCTGTTCAACGAGCTCAGCGGCTACGCGATCGAGAAGAAGTTCAAGCGCCTCCTGGTCGCACCGCTGCACCTGCGCAAGGGCCTCATCCGCCTGATCGACGCCGAGCGCCGCAACGCCGAGGCGGGCGTGCCCGCACACATCCGCATCAAGGTGAACTCGATGGTGGACGAGGAGATCATCGACGCCCTGTACCGCGCCAGCGCCGCAGGCGTGAAGGTCGACGTGTGGGTGCGGGGCATCTGCAGCCTGCGCACCGACCTCGAGGGCATCAGCGACAACATCACCGTCCGCAGCATCCTCGGCCGCTACCTGGAGCACTCGCGCATCTTCGCGTTCGAGAACGGCGGCGACCCGCAGGTCTACATCGGCAGCGCCGACATGATGCACCGCAACCTCGACCGTCGCGTCGAGGCGCTCGTGCGCGTGACCGACCCCGCGCACCTCAAGGAGCTCACGGCGTTCTTCGACCTCGCGATGGACGATGGCACGTCGTCGTGGCACCTCGGCGCCGACGGCGTCTGGGAGCGCCACGCCGTGAACGCGGACGGCAGGCCGCTGGTCGACCTGCAGGACAAGACTATGGGCATGATCCAGCGGCGCCGGCGGGCGCGGGCGGTCCGATGACGGCGCGGCAGCTCCAGCTCCCCGAGGACATCGCCCGCTCCAAGTGGGCGGACAAGGCCGTGTACGCCGCGGGTGCCGTGGTGTGGCGCCTGGTCGACGGCAAGCTGCGCATCCTGCTGATCCACCGCACGAAGTACCGTGACGTCACGCTCCCCAAGGGCAAGGTCGACCCCGGTGAGATGCTCGCGGAGACGGCCGTGCGCGAGGTGCACGAGGAGACGGGCATCCGCGTCGCCCTCGGCGTCCCCGTGGGGGTGAGCCGCTACCTGCTCGCCTCACGCAAGCAGAAGGTCGTGCACTACTGGGCGGCCGAGGCGACCGACGAGGCCATCCGGGCGTCCACGTTCGTGCCCAACCGGGAGATCGCCGCGCTCGAGTGGGTCAGCGTCAAGAAGGCCCGCGCCGCGCTCAGCTACCCGGTCGACCACGAGATCCTCGACGCGTTCGCGGCCCTCGTCGATGACGGCGTCCTGCGCACCTTCCCGGTGATCGCGCTCCGACACGCGAAGGCCCTCCCCCGCTCGGAGTGGGACGGCGCGGACTCCGCGCGGCCGCTCACCGAACGCGGCCGACGCCAGGCCAAGGCGATCGTGGGTCCGCTCCGCGCGTTCGGCGTGCGCAAGCTCATCACGAGCGACGCGGTGCGCTGCGTGCAGACGGTCGCCCCGCTGGCGAAGGCCCTGGACCGCAAGCCGGTGAAGACGGAGAAGATCAGTCAGGACGCGTGGGAGGACGGCACCGCAGACCTCCGCTCGGTCGTCGGGCGCCGCATCCGCTCCGGCAAGCCCGCCGTGCTGTGCAGCCACGGCCCCGTGCTGCCCGCTCTGCTCGCCGAGATCGCCCTCGCCACCGGCACCGTGCGCGGCTCGTACGTGAGCAGCGCCGCCGATCTGGAGACCGGCGCGTTCTCCGTCGTGCACGTGTCCGCCACGAATCCCGGCTCCGGGATCATCTCGATCGAGACGCACGCTCCGAAGGTCTGACCCGTCGGCGGACCCGCGAACGAGGGGGCTCGAGCCCGCACGGCGCCTGGGATCGCCCCCAGAGCGTCTCCGGTCGTTCACCTGCCGTTCACCTGCGAGGGAGAGTCTCGTTAACCGTCGCCCCTAGCGTCACTGTGTGCCCTGCACCGGGCCCCAACCCTCCACGATCGAAGGATCCACAGTGAAGATCTCCCGAATCGCACGAATCGGCGCCATCGGCGCCGTCGCCGCTCTCGCACTCGCCGGCTGTGCCGCGAACGAAGGCGGCACCGGCGGCTCCACCGACGAGCCCAGCGAGTCCACGCTCTCCGGCACGATCGACGCGACCGGCGCGTCCTCCCAGACCGCCGCCCAGGAGGCCTGGGTCGCCGCGTTCCAGACCGCCAACCCCGACGTGACCGTCAACTACGAGCCCACCGGCTCCGGCACGGGCCGCGAGAACTTCCTCGAGGGTGGCAGCAACTTCATCGGCTCCGACCGCGCGTTCAACGACGAGGAGATCGCCGCCGGCGGCTTCGGCGCCTGCACGACCGACGACATCGTCGAGGTCCCGCTCTACATCTCGCCCGTCGCGGTCGCGTTCAACCTCGAGGGCATCGACACCCTGAACCTCGACGCCGCGACCATCGCGGGCATCTTCGCCGGCACCATCACCAACTGGAACGACGCCGCGATCGCCGCTCTCAACGAGGGCGTCGAGCTGCCCGACCTGGCGATCTCGCCCGTGCACCGCTCCGACCCGTCCGGCACGCAGGAGACCTTCGCGAAGTACCTCAGCGCGACCGCTCCCGACGTGTGGACCTACGAGGTCTCGGACGAGTGGCCGATCCAGGGCGGCGAGGCCGCTCAGGGCACCTCGGGCGTGAAGCAGGCCATCACCGCCGGCAACGGCGCCATCGGCTTCCTCGACGCCTCGCAGGCGGACGGCCTCGGCCAGGTCGCCGTGGGCGTCGGCGAGGAGTTCGTGCCCTACTCGGCCGAGGCCGCGGCGAAGCTCGTCGAGGCCTCGCCGCTCGCCGAGGGCCGCGGCGAGGGCGACCTCGTCTTCGACGTCGACCCGGCCTCCGCCGCGGACGGCGCCTACCCGATCGCCCTGGTCAGCTACCTCATCGGCTGCGAGCAGTACGAGGACAGCAACGTCGCGGAGCTCGTGAAGGCCTACTTCACGTACATCGCGAGCGCCGAGGGCCAGGACGCCGCCGCGGAGAACGCCGGCAGCGCCCCGATCTCGGACGGCCTGCGCGAGCAGGTCCAGGCCGCGATCGACCTGATCCAGGTCGGCTGATCCCGCCGATCCGCTGACACGGTGCCCCCGCGTCCCGACACGGACGCGGGGGCTCCGCCGGGTCAGCACCCGATCCATCTCCACCCGGCCCGAAACAGGGAGATCATGAGCACGACCGCGCAGGAGCCCACCACGGCACCGGCACCGACCCCGGCGCCGCCCGCACCGATCAAGGCCAAGCAGCGACTCGGCGACCGGGTGTTCTCCGGCACCGCACTCGGAGCGGGGATCATCATCCTCGTCGTGCTCGCCCTCGTCGCCGCGTTCCTCATCATCCAGAGCCTCCCGGCCTTCCAGCTCGACACCACCGACAACCACATCCTGCGCGGCGAATCCTTCTGGGCCTATGTCTGGCCGCTCGTCTTCGGCACGCTGTGGGCCTCGTTCATCGCCCTGATCATCGCGGCCCCCATCGCCATCGGCATCGCGCTGTTCATCTCGCACTACGCGCACCGCCGACTCGCGGCCGTACTCGGCTACATCATCGACCTGCTCGCGGCCGTGCCGTCCGTGGTCTTCGGCCTGTGGGGCGGACTCGTGCTCGCCCCGCTGCTCCAGCCGATCTACGTCTGGCTGAACGACAACGCCTCCTGGGTGCCCTTCTTCGGCGGTCAGGTCTCCGCCACGGGCAAGACCATCCTCACCGCGGCCCTCGTCCTCGCCGTGATGTGCATCCCGATCATGACCGCCATCTGCCGCGAGGTCTTCCTGCAGACGCCGAAGCTGCACGAGGAGGCCGCCCTGGCCCTCGGCGCCACCCGCTGGGAGATGGTGCGCATGGCCGTGCTCCCCTTCGCCCGCGGCGGCATGGTCTCCGCCGCGATGCTCGCGCTCGGGCGGGCCCTGGGCGAGACCATGGCCGTGACCATGGTGCTCTCCCCCTCGGCGGTCGTGAGCTTCCTGGTGCTCACCGCCACGAACCCCACGCCGATCCCCGCGAACATCGCCCTCGCCTTCCCCGAGGCGCACGGCACGGGCGTCAACACGCTCATCGCGACCGGCCTCATCCTCTTCGTCGTGACCTTCGCGGTCAACGCCGTGGCGCGCTGGATCGTCGCCCGCCGCGCCGAGTTCTCTGGAGCGAACTGACATGACCGTCCTCACCAGCGCTCCCCCCGCGCCGAGCGCCTCCCTCACCTCCGGCCGCCTCCCGAAGTGGGCGCCGTGGGCCCTGCTCGGCGTCTCGTTCGCGGTCTCCGCGGCCGTGTTCGGCGTCGCCGCGGCGGGGTCGGACACGCCGCTCGCCGACTTCAACATCGCGGGCACCGTGATCGTCGGCATCCTGCTCTACATGGTGATCATCACGGTGATCTCGTCGATCGCCGAGAGCCGCCGCAAGGCCGTGGACCGGCTCATGACGGCCGTCGTCGCCACCGCCTTCCTGATCGCGCTGCTGCCGCTCGTGTCGCTGCTGTGGACCGTGGTGGCGAACGGCATCGAACGCTTCGACGCCGAGTTCTTCAGCTACTCCATGCGCAACGTGGTCGGCGACGGCGGCGGCATCGTGCACGCCATCTGGGGCACCGTGCTGATCACCCTGACGGCCACGATCATCTCGGTCCCGATCGGGCTCATGACCTCGATCTACCTGGTCGAGTACGGGCGCGGGAAGATCGCGAAGGCCATCACGTTCTTCGTCGACGTGATGACGGGCATCCCGTCGATCGTCGCCGGTCTGTTCATCTACGCCGTGTTCGCGCTGCTGCTGCGACCGGGCATCTCGATGGGCTTCATGGGTGCGCTCGCCCTCGCCGTGCTGATGACCCCGGTCGTCGTCCGCGGCAGCGAGGAACTGCTGCGCATCGTCCCGAACGAACTGCGCGAGGCCTCCTACGCGCTGGGCGTGCCGAAGTGGCTGACGATCCTCAAGGTCGTGCTGCCCACCTCCATCGCCGGCATCATGACCTCGGTCATGCTCGCGATCTCCCGCGTGATCGGTGAGACCGCCCCGCTGCTGCTGACCGCCGGCTTCACGCAGAGCCTCAACACGAACATCTTCGACGGTCAGATGATGACCCTGCCGGTGTTCGCCTACAACCAGTACATGAACCAGGGCACCAACCCCGACGCCGCGGTCGCGCGCGCCTGGGCCGCCGCCCTCACCCTCATCCTCATCGTCATGGTGCTGAACCTCCTCGCGCGTCTGATCGCGAAGTGGTTCGCCCCGAAACTCTCCGGCCGCTGAGCCCGAACCTCAGAACAGGAAACCTCGTGTCCAAGAGCATCGAAGTCAACGACCTCAACGTCTACTACGGCAACTTCCTCGCCGTCGAAGGCGTCTCCCTCGACATCCAGCCGCGCAGCGTGACGGCGTTCATCGGCCCCTCCGGCTGTGGCAAGTCCACCTTCCTGCGCACACTCAACCGCATGCACGAGGTCATCCCCGGCGCCCGCGTCGAGGGGGAGGTGCTGCTCGACGGCAAGGACCTGTACGGCGCCGGCGTCGACCCGGTGCTCGTGCGCCGCCAGGTGGGCATGGTGTTCCAGCGCCCCAACCCGTTCCCCACGATGTCGATCAAGGAGAACGTGCTCGCGGGCGTCAAGCTCAACAACAGCCGCATGTCCAAGAGCGACCAGGACGACCTGGTCGAGAAGTCGCTCACCGGCGCGAACCTCTGGAACGAGGTCAAGGACCGGCTCGACCGCCCCGGCTCCGGCCTCTCCGGCGGTCAGCAGCAGCGTCTGTGCATCGCCCGCGCGATCGCGGTGTCGCCCGAGGTGCTGCTGATGGACGAGCCGTGCTCGGCGCTCGACCCCATCTCGACGTACGCGATCGAGGAGCTGATCGGCGAACTCAAGAACGAGTTCACGATCGTGATCGTGACCCACAACATGCAGCAGGCGAGCCGTGTCTCGGACAAGACGGCGTTCTTCAACATCGCCGGCACCGGAAAGCCCGGCAAGCTCATCGAGTACGACGACACGACGTCGATCTTCACCACGCCGTCGGTGCAGGCGACGGAGGACTACGTCTCCGGCCGCTTCGGCTGAACCGCCGGTACGACAAGGGCCCGGGTGCGACGGCACCCGGGCCCTTCCGCGTCTGCGGCCTCAGTCGCGCGGCGAGAGCAGGTACGCGTTGAGCTCGTCCGTGAGCGCGGCATCCACCGGCAGCGGCACACCGTCGACCGCGGTGATGGCCGCCGCGAGACGCACGCTCGACACCAGCCACGCCGCATCGGCCCGGGTGAGGTCGCCCGCGGGGATGCGGTCGTAGCCGACCTCGAACCCGCGCGCGCTCAGGTGGTCGTACACGCTGAGCTGTGTGGTGCCGTGCAGGATCCCGCCGTTCGGCGCCGGGGTCGTGAACCGGTCGCCGAAGCGCAGGAGGAGCGAGGCCGTCGGCGCCTCCAGCACGAAGCCGTCGCTCGAGAGGAACACCGCGTCGTCGGCCCCGCGCCGCTTGGCCTCGCGCAGCGCCGCCATGTTCACCGCGTACGACAGGGTCTTGGCGCCCAGCAGCAGCCACGGCGCCCGCTCGGCGGCACCGAGGTCGTACCCGCGGTCGAGCGTGACCACCTTCACGCCGTCGCGGCGCACAGCGGAGAAGTCCGCGGCGGGAGCGGCCGTGACCCAGGCGGTGGGTGTGGGTCCGTGCTCCACGCCGCGGCTGAGGATCAGCTTGATGACCGACTCCCCCGCGCCGAGCTGCGCCGCGGCCCGCTGCACCGCCTGCCGCCACTGCTCGAGGTTCGGCTCGGGGAGGTCGCACAGTCGCGCGGAGTGTGCCAGTCGCTCCAGGTGCGGCACGACCTCCTGCGCATGACCGTCGACCACGCCGATCGACTCGAACACGCCGTCCCCCCGCTGGGTGCTCAACTCGCCGACGCTCAGGGCCGGAGCCGTGGCGTCGACCTGCGTGAACGTGCCGGTGTAGTCGTCGCGCTGCTCGTCGGCGGCGACGGGGTCGAGCATGAGGGCGAAGCGTCGGGTCATGCCACGAGCCTAGAACGCCGGGAATACCTGTCGCGCGCTCGCGTTACACTGGAGTGGCCGGGCCGCATAACCCCGGGCTCCAATTTTCGCCGCTGCGAGCGGCCTTCCGCCGAGAGGCGTTCTTGCGGCCCGGTCTTTCTCTGTCCGGGCGCCGGCCGCGGCGCTGTCAGGCCAGCGCGCCCATCCGCCACAGCGCCGCCGAGGCCGAGAGGTCCTGCGCGTACGTGCTCAACCGCAGCGCCCGCGTGGTCAGCTCGCTCGCGCGCTCCGGCTCCGTCACCTCGTAGTCGTCCGCGGTGTGCGTCGCGCCCGAGGCCTGCACGCGGCAGAACGCCGCCGCCCGGTCGAGCGCCACCGCGAAGTCGCCCCGGAAGGCGCCGCGCAGGATCGTGTCGATCAGCGCGACTAGCTCGTCCGGGCTCGCCGGCACCGGGGCACCCGCCACCACGGCGTCGGCGGAGGGCAGCTCGACGCGCCCCCGGTCGTACAGGAGCGCGGCGGTGCGCGGGTCGCCGTGGATCGCGAGCTGCAGCACGTACAGGCGCCACAGCGACCCCGGCAGCGTGCGCGACGGCGCGGTGGACCACAGCTCCGCGATCTCGTCGATGCCGTGCTCGCGCGTGAACGCGATCAGCCGTTCCACGCTTGCGCCGGTCTCGTCCTCGCGCACGCGCGTCAGCAGCGCGGAGGCCGTGGCGTGCGCGACCCTGCTCTCCTCCGCGGGGTCGCTCGACCCCACGATGTTGTCGAACGCGTGGGAGGGGCGGCGCACGGGCCGGTGGTGCTGCTCGGGCATCCCTCCAGGGTACGCCCGCCGCCGCGACTCAGGCCGTGGGGATGACGATGACCGGATCCGTGGTGGGCTGCCCGGACGGCGAGCCGCCCTCCTGCTCCACGGTCACCGCGATCGCGTCACCCGCCCGCATCTCGCCCTCGAGCAGCGCGGTCGCCGCACCGTCCTCCGGGTCGAACACACCGGCCGCGATCGGCTCCTCGCCGCGCACGAACCACAGCTCGTACGTCTTGCCGGCGTCGGTCTCGGGCAGACCGTCCGTCACGAGCACGGCCTTGCCGACCGAGCCCGACCAGTGGGCGGTGGCCGTGGCCCCGCCGTCGAGCTCGACCGTGGCCTGCTGCGCATCGCCCGCGGCCTCGATCTCCTGCAGCGCCACGACGCTGGCGGGACGGGTGAGCTGTGCGTTGAGCGCCACCGCTCCGATGCCGACGCCGACCAGCAGCGCCAGGCACGCGGCGAGCGCGAAGGCCAGGCGGGTCCAGCGGCGCGGCCTGCGGACGGCGGGCTCCTCGGGGCCACCGGCGGACGCGACCCCGGGGGTGCTCCCCGCGGTGTCGTGCGCGTCGGTGTCGTGCGCGTCGGTGTCGTGTGGGTCGGTGTCGCCCTGCGGCGTCTGGGCGATCTGGGCGAGCAGAGCCGCACGAACGCCGGGCGGCGGGGCGATCGGCGTCACGCCCTCACCCAGCAGCGCGACGCTGTCCGCGTCGACGTCTGCCACGGCCGCCCACTCCGGATGCTCCACGAGTGCCCGGCGGTACCGGTTCTCGTCGTCGGCGGACAGCGCGTGGAGCGCGGCACCCGCCGCGAGTTCCGCGAAGTCCTTCTCGTTCATGCCGTCACCCCCATCGCCGTGCGGAGACGGGTCAGCCCGTCTCTCATCCGTGTCTTGATCGTCCCCAGCGGCGCCCCCACGAGCGCCGAAATCTCGTTCTGACTGTAACCGCCGTAGTAGGCCAGGACGAGCGCCTCCCGCTGCGCGTCAGGAAGCCCTGACAGCGCCGCGACGACCCGCTCTCCCTCGATGCCCAGCTCCACCCGCTCCGCGACACTGTCGTGCGCGACACCGAGGTCTTTGAAGCCGGCTCGCACATCGCGGTCGGCGCTCGACTGCGATGCCCGCACCCGGTCGACGGCCCGTCGATGGGCGATGGTCATCACCCAGGTTCGTCCCTGTCCTCTGTTCGGAGCGAACCGCGAAGCGGATTGCCAGATCTCCAGGAACACCTCCTGGAGCACCTCCTCGCTCTGCGCGCGGTTGACCAGCACGCGGAGGATGAGGCCGAAGACCCGCGGGGACAGGGAGTCGTACAGCTCGGCGAAGGCAGCCTGATCACCGGACGCGACGCGGACGAGGAGGTCGGCGACGGCATCCTGCGGCGCTGCCCCGTCCTCCGGGACGTCCATCCCGTCGATGACCATCTCCATAAGCATGCCGTATCTCCTCCCCGTTCCCGTGCAGACGTCACCCGAATGTGAAGGAATAGACCTCGACACCGGCCGGGACCTCGAGCGTGAGCGTTCCCTTCGCGATGTCGCCCTGCTCGACCAGGCCGTACGAGCGCGGCGTCCCGTCGATCGCGATGGTCTGCTCCTCACCGTCCTGATCGCGCACCACGACCTCACCCGAGCCCGCCACGACCATCCGCACCTCGCCCGCGCGATACTCCAGGCGGATGCGTCCGTCGTCGCTCGCCGGGGTCACGTACTGCGTCTCGACCGTCCAGTCGCCGTCCAGCGCGAAGCTGTCGTCGGGCTGGTCCTTCGGGAACGAGAAGCTGCCCTCACCGCGGCGGTACTCGTCCCCGCCGCCGTAGTTCACGTCCTTCGACGAGCCGAGGAAGGTCTCCCGTGTCGTCGAGCCGAGCTCCGGCGTCTCGTCCTTCACGTCCGTCGCCGGCGGCAGCTGCACGTCCGGATCCGCGTCCTGCAGCAGCTCCCGGATCATCGACTCGGTCGCCGCGTAGTTGCCCTCGCCGAAGGAGATGTGGCGCACGGTGCCGTCCGCGTCAATCAGGTAGTGCGCCGGCCAGTAACGGTTGCGGTAGTTCGTCCAGGTCGACAGGGTGTTGTCGAGCGCGACGGGATACGCGATGCCGAAGTCGCGCACGCCCGCGGCGACGTTGCCCGGATCCTTCTCGAACGCATACTCCGGCGAGTGGATCCCGATGACCTGCAGTCCGGCGTCGCGGTACGCCTCGTCCCAGGCCACCACGTGCGGGATCGACCGCTGGCAGTTGATGCACGAGTACGCCCAGAAGTCGATCAGCACGACCTGCCCCCGCAGATCCTTCAGGTCGATCGCCTCGCCGTCGGGCGTGTTCAGCCACTGCTGGATGCCCTTGATCGACGGGGCAGTGCCGCACGACTCGAGCTCGGTCGCACCGTTCGTGCACTGGTCGAGGTCCTTGTTCTCGCCGTTGACCAGGCCACCGAGGTCCAGCGCGTCCTGCACCTGCTCGGAGTCGGCGATCTGCTCCTGCAGCGGAGCCGTGTAGTCGGGAAGGAGCCGCTGCAGCGCCTGCGGCACGTTGAACACGAGCCCCACGGCGAGTGCGATCATCGCGATGCCGGCGGCGATGCGCAGTGCGCGCTCCTTCGACCGGAAGGCGCGGATGCGCTCCACCACGCTGCGACCCGCGAGCGCGAACACCAGCAGCGGGACGGCCACGCCGATCGCGAACGACACCGTGAGGAGCACCGTGCCCACGCCGATCTGGCCGGTCGAGCCCGCCACGATGATCGCCGCGAGGACCGGTCCGGCGCACGGCACGAACACCGCGCCGAGGGCCAGTCCGACACCGAAGCCGTTGCCCCGGTTCTTCACCTCGCGCTGCCCGAAGCGCTGGAACGGCCGCTCCAGGAGGTGCTGGAACCGCGGCACGATCAGGCCGACGCCGATCACGACCAGCACCGCGATGCCCACCCAGCGGATGATGTCCTGCGGCAGGTTCAGCAGACCCAGGATCAGCGAACCCACGAGCGTCACCAGCGTGAAGCTGAGCACGAGGCCCGCGATCACGAAGTAAGGGCGGCTTCGCCGGGCGGGCACCGCCTCTCCGTCGTAGGCCGCCGACTGCGCGCCGCCGGTGAGGAAGATCACCGGGAGCACGGGCAGGATGCACGGCGAGATGCCGGTGATGAGCCCGCCGAGCAGGCCGATGATGATCAGGTCCATGAGGTCCTCGCTTCTGTCAGGCTCTGTTCGCTCCGGGCCGCCCAATGGATTGGATCGGACCCCGCGAGGGAGGATTCGCGAACTTTTTCCGAATTCGTCCCATCCGATCCCGAGACGGTTCCGAACACCGGTCAACGCCACGGAGAGGCCGTGGCCGGAGTTTCGAAGGAGCTCGACATGTTCAGCACCAAGAAGAAGGTCACCGCAGCAGTCACCCTGGGTCTGGCGAGCGCATTCCTGCTCTCCGCGTGTTCCATGGGCAGCGGCAGCACGACGGAGGAGTCGTCGGAGCCGAAGGCCCCCGAGACGTCGGAGTCGACGCCGATGGAGATGGACCCCGCCGCGAACCTCGTGGGCCCGGGCTGCGCGGCCTACGCCGAAGAGGTCCCGGACGGCGCCGGTTCCATCCAGGGCATGTCGCAGGACCCGGTCGCGGTCGCCGCGTCGAACAACCCGATGCTGACCACGCTGGTGGCCGCGGTGAGCGGCCAGCTCAACCCCGACGTGAACCTGGTCGACACGCTCAACGGTGACGAGTTCACCGTGTTCGCGCCGGTCGACGACGCGTTCGCGAAGATCGACCCCGCCACGATCGAGGCCCTGAAGACCGACAGCGCGACGCTGACGTCGATCCTCACCTACCACGTGGTGCCCGGCCAGATCGAGCCGGCCGACATCGCCGGCATGCACACGACCGTGCAGGGCGCCGACCTCGAGGTGACCGGCAGCGGTGACCAGTGGATGGTCAACGACGCCAACGTCATCTGCGGCGGCGTGCAGACCGCGAACGCGACCGTGTACCTGATCGACTCGGTCCTGATGCCCCCGGCGCAGTAAGCGCGGGGAGGTGCCGGGCGACCCGACCGGCACACGGCCTTCTCTGATCGGGAGGAGTCAGGGAAGGTGAAGGGGCCGTCGGCGAATTGTGCGCCGACGGCCCTTCGTCGTGCGCCCTAGACTGGGAGCACGGGCCTCTAGCTCAGTTGGCAGAGCATCGGACTTTTAATCCGCGGGTCGTGGGTTCGAGCCCCACGGGGCCCACCGTCATTCCTCCGTCGCCACCCTGCGGGTGCGTGCGGCGTCACGACCGTGGCCGGGTCGATGCGGCGTGCACCGGGGTGGTCGCCATCGCCTGCTCATCCCCCTCCAGCGCGACCTCGCGTGAGCCCGCCCTCGTATCATCCGCGCGGCCTCCTGGCCACCCCCTGTCCGCGCTTCTGGCCGACGAGAGAGGGTGATGGTGCGCCCGGATCCGGGCGACTCCCCCAGCGAAAGGACAGACGATGACTCTCAGCGGAAACCGCGTGGCGTTCCTGGCGACCGACGGCTTCGAGGACAGCGAGCTGACCAGCCCGTGGGAGGCCGTGACCGCGGAGGGCGCGAGTGCGACCATGATCGCCCCCGACGGCGCCGCCATCACGGGCAAGAACGGACACGAGCAGGCGGTCGACCTGACCGCGGCCGATGCCTCCGCCGACCAGTTCGACGCGCTCGTCCTCCCGGGCGGCGTGGTGAACGCCGACCACCTGCGCATGGACGAGGCGTCCATCGCACTCGCCCGCTCCTTCTTCGAGCAGCACAAGCCGGTCGGGGTGATCTGCCACGGCGCCTGGATCCTGATCGAGGCGGGCGTGGTCGACGGCCGCACCCTCACGAGCTACCCCAGCCTGAAGACCGACCTGCGCAACGCGGGCGCGAGCTGGGTAGACGAGGAGGTCGTGGTCGACGAGGGCCTGGTCTCCAGCCGCACCCCCGACGACCTCCCCGCCTTCAACGCGAAGCTGGTCGAGGAGATCGGCGAGGGCAAGCACGCGGGACAGACCGCCTGACCCTCACCCGACGCGCGCCCGATGGCGCCGCACGGCCGCCCGGTTCGCGCACCTCACGGAGCAGAACCGCTGGCGGCCGTTGCGCGTCACATCGGCGACCACGTTGCGGCAAGGTGCGGCCTCGCAGCGTCCGAGCCGGTTCATGCCGCGCGTGACCAGGTGCAGCGCGGTGCCGAGGTTGATGGTCGCGCGCAGCACGAACGGCAGGGACCGCACGTCGTCGCGGTAGTGCAGGTGCCACCCCTCGTCATCGTGGTCGACGAGTCGCGGATAGGCGCCGGCGGCGGCGAGCTGCGCGTTGAGCAGGGCGGCGCGCTCGTCGGGGTCGGGCGCATCGACGATGGCGAGCCAGTCGTCGATCACCGCCCGCACCGCGGCGTGGTCGCCGTCGGCGGGCGGGAAGGTCTGCGTCATCCCGAGGGCGAGCGTGCGCTCCTCGATGCCCTGCCGGTCGGCCGGCCAGTCGTTGGCCAGCGACGCGGCCAGCAGCACGGCATACTCGCCGTAAGGGTTGAGATGCATAAGACCATTACATCACGCTGGTCCCATGACCGCCGCCGACACCCTTCCCGTCCCTCTCCTCCCGCCCGTCGACCGCCACGAGCACGCCTGGCTCGTGGAGTCGCGGCACCCCACCAGCGAGGGCGTCGTGCTCTACGTGCGCTGCCTCGACTGCGGCACGCGCCGGGTCGACGTCGCCGCGCATCCGCACCTCCCGCCGCGCGCGCTGAGCCGCCCCCTCGCCGCAGCTCCCGACGGCTCCGACGCCGCCGACGCCGACCAGCGATGAGGCCCCCGCGCCCCGCCCCGCTCAGGCCGTGAGGTCGATGAGCTTCTGCGTGGTGCGCAGGTTGCGGGCGGTTCCGGCCACCCCCAGGGCACGGTTGAGCACGCTCGTGGTGAGCTTCGTGGAGTGCACGCCGCCCTCGGCGTAATCGATCCACAGGTCCTGACCCACCAGCGCGATCCGCTCCCCTGGCACGAGTCGCTGCTCGAGCGCCGCGACCGCACCCGGCGCGGGCGGCCCCTCCAGGAACATCGCGTGCACGTACCTCGCCTCGCCGTCGGGGAACGGCTGCGCGGCCTCCGTCGCCACGAGCTCCGCGTGCGTGCGGTGGATGACGGGCGTGTCGACGCCGAACTCCTCCGCGATCAGGCGGCGCACCGTCGCGCGGGCCGCCTCGGGGTCGTCGGGCGTCGCGCAGAGGATGTTGCCGCTGGCGATGTAGGTCGACACGGCGGCGAGCTCCGTCCGCTCCTCCAGCACCTCGCGCAGTCGCGCCATCGGCACGCTGTTGCGCCCGCTCACGTTGACCGCGCGCAGCAGCAGGACGCTGCGACTCACGCGTCGCCGCTCTCGGCCAGCACCGCGCCGGCGTGCACGAGCTCGGCCAGCGCAGCCTCGCTCGAGGGCGCGGCCACCCCGGCGATCAGGTCGGTGAGGACGCGGACCCGCACGCCGTGCGCGATGGCATCCAGCGCGGAGGCGCGCACGCAGTGGTCCGTCGCGATGCCGACGACATCGGCCGACACGACTCCGGCGGCCGAGAGCACGGCCCCGGCGGTGTCGCCGTCGTCGGTGATGCCCTCGAACAGCGAATACGCGGGCACACCCTGCCCCTTGCGGACGTGGTGGGTGACCGCGGTCGTGTCGAGCAGCGGGTCGTAGTCCGCGCCCGCCGTGCCCGCGACGCAATGGGCCGGCCACGTGTCGACGAAGTCGGGCGAGCCGGAGAAGTGTCCGCCGTTGTCGCCGTCCGCATCGTGCCAGTCGCGGGAGGCGAGGATCACGTCGTAGTCGGCCGCGTGCACGGCGAGAAAGGCGGAGACGGCCTCGGCGACCGCGTCTCCCCCCTCCACCGCGAGCGCCCCACCCTCCGTGAAGTCGTTCTGGACGTCGACGATGAGGAGTGCTCTGCTCATGCCTCGAGGGTACGCCGTGCGGGCGCCGTCGACCGGGCAGCGCTTGACCCTGTCATCGTGACAAGGTGTGGAATGGACGGCGGAGGCAACCATGACCGAACAGCATCCCCTCGACCCGGCGTCGCGACTGCGCGCTGCCCTGCAGGCGACCGCGTCCTCGGCGCGCCTGCAGGCCGCTCTCACGGCCGGCACCATGCCGAACCCCTGCTACATCGACGTGCTCGTCGAGCAGAGCGCGGTGGAGCCCGACTTCTTCGTGCGCGACATGCTCACGTGGGCACTCACCCGACACGACGCCGAGCCGACCGTGGACCGTCTCCTGCCGGAGCTGCGGTCACCCGTGGCGCAGGCCAGGAGCCAGGCCCTGCACACGCTGTCGAAGATCGGCGACCGTCGTGCCTGGCTCGCGGTGTCGCCCGAGCTGCTGCGCGACGACGACCCCGAGGTCGCACGCGCGGCGTGGCGCGCCGCGGCGGGGCTCGTGCCGGACGAGGAGCGGCCGGCGCTCGCGCGGGAGCTGGCGACCCAGCTCGGGCGCGGCGACCGGGAGCTGCAGCGCAGCCTCAGTCGCGCCATCGCGATGCTCGACGACGCGGGGGCCGCCGTGGCCGCCGCCGCCGCACACGATGCCGACCCCGCCGTGCGCGCGCATGCCCTGGCGACCGCGCGGCTGATCGACGACCCCGACGACGACTTCGGCGCGGCGATCCGAGAGGCGCAGCGGATCGTGGCGCTGCAGGCGTCTCCCGCTCCCGCGGAGGGCTGAGGCGTGCTGATCGGCGAGGTCGCGGCGCGCTCGGGCATCAGCGCGCGCATGCTGCGGCACTACGACCGCATCGGCCTGCTGTCGCCCAGCGAACGCACCGCGGGCGGGTACCGGGACTACTCGGACGCGGATCTTCGCCGGCTGTTCCACATCGAGAACCTGCGCTCGCTCGGCCTCCCGCTCGCGGACATCCCCGCGGCTCTCGCGGACGACGCCCGCGCGCCGTCCGACACGATCGAGCGGCTCCTGCATCGCACGCGCGCGCGGCTCGCGGTGCTCACCGAGCTGGCGGAGCGCCTCGAACAGGTGCGGTCGGGCGAGCCGCGGGACTGGTCCGACGCCCTGCGCATGGTGGAGCTCCTGCGGGGCCTGGAGGCGCCGGACGCGTCCGCGCGGCAGACGCTCGCCCTCACCGCGGACGCCGACCACGCGTCCACGGCCGTCCTCGTCGCGGCGCTGCTACGGGAGGATGACCTCAACACCGCCGGGGCCCTGCTGTGGGCGGTCGCGCGGGCCGGGGACGACGCCGTGCCGACGCTGGAGCGAGGACTGCACGACGCCGAGGCCGCGCGTCGTCACCGCGCGATGCGCGCGCTGGAGAAGCTCGACACACCACGGGCGCGGGCCGCCCTCGGCGCGCCGATCGAGCACCCCGACCGGGAGATCGCGGCCGCGGCCGCCCGAGCGCGGGGCCGCGACGGGGACACGGCTGTGATTCCCCGGCTGGTGGCGGACGTGGCAGCCGGGGTCGACGACGTCGCCGCCGCGGAGGTGCTCGAACGACTCGCGGAGGACCCCGCAGCCGCGCGGACCGTGGCCGAGCACGTGCAGCGTGCCGCCGACGGCGCCTCGGTCGTCGCGCGTCGCCGGCTCGCCGCCGCACTGGCGGGGGTTCGTGGCCTGAGCGCGGACGAGGCCCTGGGCGGATTCGCACGGGATGAGGATCGCGGGGTGGCGCTCACGGCGTCGGCACTCCTGGCACGGCGCACCTAGGCGTCGGTGCCGCGCCACGCCCGATGGCGCAGCTCCGCACACGCAGAAACCCCCGGGATCTCGAGGATCCCGGGGGTTTCACTGAGCCGCTTGTCAGAATCGAACTGACGACCTTTTCATTACGAGTGAAATGCTCTGCCGACTGAGCTAAAGCGGCGTGCGACGCGTGAGCGGCGCGATCACCGATATTACCCTGTCTCGGCCTCGCTCGCGAATCGAGCCCGCCCTCACTCGCAGCGCAGGCCGTCCTCGGGCACCACGTCGTCGAGCAGGAATCCCTCGACCGCGTCGTCGACGCAGGTGTTGCCCTTGTTGTAGCCGGTGTGCCCTTCGCCCACACGGGTGATCAGCACGCCCTCCTCCAGCTGGTCCGCGAGCGACTCGGACCACTCGTACGGCGTCGCCGGGTCATTGGTGGTACCGACGACGACGATGGGACCGGCGCCCTCCGCCGCGATCTCCCCGCGTGTCCCCGTCGGCGGATAGGGCCACACCTCGCAGGGGTCCGGGCCGGTCCAGTAGGGCGCGATCGTGGGTGCCCCCTCCGCGATCTTCGCGGTGATCGCCGCCTCGGCCGCCGGGTCGTCCTCCACCGGATAGTCCATGCAGTTGTACGCGCGGAAGGCCTCGCTGGAGTTGTCGATGTAGGTGCCGTTCTCCCGACCGTTGTAGAAGTCGGCGAGCACGAACGCGGTCGTGGGGTCGCCCTGCAGCGCCTCCTCCAGGGCCTGGGTGAGGTAGTCCCAGCTGTCCTGCGAGTACAGCGCGGCGATGATCGCGGTCATCAGCGCATCGGCGCCCATCAGCCGTCCGTCCCCGTTCTCGAGGGGCGTGCGGTCGGCGCTGGCCAGGAGCGCTCCGAGGTCGGCCATCGCCTCGTCGACCGAGCCGCTGAACGGGCAGTTGCCCGAATCGAGGCAGTTCTGCATGTACGCCCGCAGCGCCGACTCGAATCCCAGCGCCTGCGTGGCCCCGACCTCGAGTCCCGGGACGGCGGGGTCGATCGCCCCGTCGAGCACGAGGCGTCCGGCCTTCTCGGGGTAGAGCTGGGCGTAGGTGGCACCGAGGAACGTGCCGTACGAGTAGCCGAGGTAGTTGAGCTGCTTGTCTCCCAGCACCGCGCGGATCAGGTCCATGTCGCGGGCCGCGTTGACCGTGGTGATGTACGGCAGGATGCCGTCGCTGTTGGCGTCGCACGCCTCAGCGAAGGCGCGATGCCCGTCGAGCAGCTCCTGCTCCCACTCGGCACTCCCCCGCTGGGCCTCGGGGATGCCGTAGAGGTAGTCGTCCATCTCGGCGTCGTCGTAGCAGGTGACGGCCGTCGACCCGCCCACCCCGCGAGGGTCGAAGCCGATCACGTCGTAGTTCTCGACCAGTGCGGGGCCGACCGCATAGCCGAGGCTGCTGAGTACCAGGTCGACCCCGCTCGCGCCGGGCCCGCCGGGGTTCGTGAGGAGCGAGCCGACCGCGGTGCCCTCCGCGCGATGCCGCACCACCGCGAGCTGGATCTCGCCGGAGCCGGGGTTCTCCCAGTCGAGAGGCGCCGTGACGTCGGTGCACTCGAAGCCGGTGCCGCACTCCGTCCAGTCCAGCTTCTGGGAGTAGTAGGGCAGCAGGTCGGCCGCGACACCCTCGGTGTCCGGCTCCTTCTCGCCCGCCGGGCGTGCCGACTGCTCGGGGATCATCGCGTAGAGGCAGCCCGAGAGGGCGACCGAGGCGACGGCCAGTCCGGCGATGAGCGCGGCCGCGCGACGCAGGCGCGACAGGGGGCGAGTGTTCACGGTTTCCTCCCGCTCGTGACCGTCACGAGCAAGCTCTCCAGGGCGAGCAGCGGAGCGACGTTGCGCTCCAGCGACTGCCGGGTCTCGGCAAGGTGGTCGAGGACGACCAGGGTCCGGGCGACGGGCCATGCCGCCGCGAGATCGACGAGTTCGGGGCGCAGTTCGCTGTTGATGAGGTCGTCACTGCGCCCGAACTGGAGCATCACCACATCACGGAACAGCGACTGCATGTCCGTGAGCACGCGGTCGATGCCGTCGCGCAGACTCCGCGTGGCCCGCTTCTTCTGCTCGTCCTCCAGGGCGGACACCTGCGGGCGGAGCGCCGGCGGCACGGCCTGCCCCTCCGCCACGCCCACGGTGCGCAACAGCGCGGCCCGTTCGTTCGCGTCGCGCTCGGACGTGAGCGCCTTGGCGTCTTCGGTCGCCGCCTGGATGATGCGCCCGGCGACATCGACCGCGTCGTTCACACCGCGGACACCGATGACGGCGCGCAGCGTCTCTTCACGACGACGTCGTGCGGCATCATCGGTGGCGAGCCGCTGGGCCATCCCGATGTGCCGCTGCGCGTGACGCGCCGCCTGCTCGGCGACCGCCTCATCGACCCCCGTGCGGAGGCTGATGAGTCGTGCCACGTCGGCGACGTCGGGTTCCCGCAGCCGCAGCGACCGCACGCGCGAACGGATGGTGGGAAGCAGATCCGCCTCACTCGGCGCGCAGAGGATCCAGACCGTCTGCTCCGGGGGCTCCTCCAGAGCCTTGAGCAGAACGTTGGACGTGCGCTCCACCATGCGATCGGCGTCTTCGACGACGATGACGCGGTAGCGCCCGGCGGACGGGGCGAAGTACGAGCGTTCGACCAGGGATCGCGCCTCCGCGATAGTGATGATGACCTTGTCGGTGCGCAGCGCCGTGACGTCGGGATGGGTGCCGGCGAGGACCTGGCGCATGGTGGCCTCGTCATCGGGACCCTCGGCGATCAGCGCCGCGGCGAACGCGTACGCGAGCGTCGACCGCCCCGACCCCGGCGGGCCGGTGATCAGCCAGGCGTGGGACAGGGCCGACGGATCGGCTGCCGCCGCGCGCAGCGTGTCGACCGCCGCGTCCTGGCCCCAGACGTCCGCCCAGGGGAATGCGGGGGCGAGAGTCGGGGGCATGTCCTCAGCCTAATCGGGACCGCCGACGCCGCGGGGACGTCTCCCGTCATCCGTGGTCGCAGCCGTCCTTGTTCGGCCTGTGGAGGATCAGTCCAGGAGCTCAGCGACGCGAGCTCGGATCCGTTCCGCGATCGCCTCGGGCTGCTGTGCGGCATCGAGCACGAGGAAGCGCTCCGGCTCCGCGGCGGCCAGGTCGAGGTAGGCCTCGCGCACCCGCTCGTGGAACTCGGCCTGCTCGGCCTCGAGGCGGTCGAAGGGCTTGTCGGCCGAGTCGAGTCGGGTGCGCGCCGCGGCGGGATCGAGGTCGAGCAGCACCGTGAGATCGGGAAGTGCGCCCTCGGCCGCCCACAGCGACAGGTCCCGCACCTCGGCCGGGTCGAGCACCCGACCGGCACCCTGGTAGGCGACGGACGAGTCGAGGTAGCGGTCCTGCAGCACGACCTCACCGCGCGCGAGCGCCGGGCGCACGACCGTCGCGACGTGATGCGCCCGATCGGCGGCGTACAGGAGGGCCTCGGCGCGCGGCGCGATGTCCCCGCGATGGTGCAACACGATCTCGCGGATCAGCGTGCCGACCTCGGATCCCCCCGGCTCCCTGGTGCGCACCACGGTGCGCCCGCTCTGCTCCAGCCAGTCGGCGAGAACGTTCGCCTGAGTGGTCTTGCCCGAGCCGTCCCCGCCTTCGAGAGTGATCCAGGCGCCGCGGCTCGCGGTCACGAGCCGGCCTTCTCCGCTGCCTTCGCCGCCGCGTTCGCCGCGCGCGTCGCCGCCGCCTTCTTCGCCGCGGTCGAGCGCGCCGCCGACGTGGAGCCCGCGGATTTCCCGGTCTTCTTCGCCGCCGCCGCCTTCGCCGTCGTGGACTTCGCCGTCGTGGCCTTTCCGTCGGCGCTCGCCTTCTTCGCCGGAGCCTTCTTCGCCGGAGCCTTCTTCGCGGCGGTACGCGAGCCGCGCTTGGGCGCAGGGCCCTTCGCGCGCTTGTCGGCCAGCATCTGCACGGCGATCTCGAACGTGATGTCCTCGGGTTTCTGGCCGCGCGGGATCGTGACGTTCGTCTCACCGTCGGTCACGTAGGGACCGAAGCGACCGTCGCGCACGCGGATGGGCTTCCCGCTCACGGGGTCGGCGTCGAACTCGGCCAGCGCGCTCGAGGCGCGACGACCTGCACCGTACTTCGGCTGGGCGTAGATCTCGAGGGCCTGGTCGAGCGTCACGTCGAAGATCTGCGACTCGCTCTCGAGCGACCGCGAATCGGTGCCCTTCTTCAGGTACGGGCCGAATCGGCCGTTCTGCGCGGTGATCTCGTCGCCGGACTCCGGGTCGACGCCGACCACCCGCGGGAGGCTCAGCAACTGGAGCGCCGTGTCGAGGTCGAGCGTGTCCACCGACATCGAGCGGAACAGCGAGGCGGTCCGCGGTTTGGGCGCCGTCTCCTTCTTCGCGCCGCGCTTGGGCTTGGGAGCCTCGACGACCTCACCGGTCGCCTCGTCGACCGCGGCGTCATCCGAGACCGGGTCGTTCTCCTGCACGTACGGCCCGAACCGGCCGTCCTTGACGACGACGATCTTGCCGTTCTCCGGATTCGTGCCGAGCACGCGGTCCCCCGCCACCGGGGCGTCGATCAGCTCCTGCGCCTTCTCCGCCGTCAGCTCGTCGGGCGCCAGGTCCTCCGGCACGTTCACGATTCGCGGCTTCGCGTCCGGGTTCTCCGGGTCCGTGACCTCCAGGTAGGGGCCGTACTTGCCGAAGCGCAGCGTCGCGGTGTCGGTGATGCGCGTGGAGTTCAGGGCCCGCGCGTCGATCTCACCGAGGTTGTCGACGACCTGCCGCAGTCCCACGTGCGACTCCGAGCCGAAGTAGAACGACTTGAGCCATTCCACGCGGTTCTGCTCGCCCCGGGCGATCGTGTCGAGGTCGTCTTCCAGCGCCGCGGTGAAGTCGTAGTCGACCAGCTCGGCGAAGTGCTCCTCGAGCAACCGCACCACGCTGAACGCCAGCCACGTGGGCACGAGCGCCTGTCCGCGCTTGACCGCGTAGCCACGGTCGAGGATGGTCTCCGGGATCGTGGCGAAGGTCGACGGACGACCGATGCCCTTCTCCTCCAGCACCTTGACCAGCGACGCCTCGGTGTAGCGCGGCTTCGGGGTCGTGCGGTGGCCCTTGGCCTCGGCGTGGGAGACGGCGAGCTCATCCCCGACGGCGACGGCCGGGAGCGACTGGTTCTCGGCGGCGTCCGCGTCGCCGCGCTTCTCGTCGCGACCCTCCTCGTAGGCCTCCAGGAAGCCCTTGAAGGTGTAGACGGTGCCGGATGCGGTGAACTCGGCCGTCTGGCCATCGGCATCCACGGCGATCGTGACGGTCGTCGTCTCGTACTTGGCGTCCGCCATCTGGCTCGCGACCGTGCGCTTCCAGATCAGGTCGTAGAGACGCTGCTCCTCGCGGTCGAGCTCGGAGGACAGCGACGACGGCGTGCGGAAGTTCTCGCCGGAGGGACGAATGGCCTCGTGGGCCTCCTGGGCGTTCTTGCTCTTCGACTTGTAGACGCGCGGCTTGAGCGGCACCGCGCTGTCACCGTAGAGAGCGACAGCCTGGCTCCGCGCCGCCTGCACCGCCTGGGTGCTCAGCGCCGTGGAGTCGGTACGCATATAGGTGATGTACCCCTTCTCGTACAGGCGCTGGGCGACGCTCATCGCCTGCTTGGCGCTCATCGAGAGCTTGCGACCCGCCTCCTGCTGCATGGTGGACGTCGTGAAGGGGGCGTACGGGCTCCGGGTGCCGGGCTTCGCCTCGACCTTGGTGACCGTCCCCGCCCCCGTGGCGTCGACGGCTCTGGCCAGTGCGGCAGCGCGTGCCTCGTCGAGCACCACGACGGCCTTCTTGAGCTTTCCGGTGTCATTGAAGTCGGTGCCGCGGGCGAGCTGTCCGCCGTCGACCCGGACGAGACGGATCCGGAAGGAGGTGCCGGTCGCGGCCGCGTCGGCGTCGACGTCCCAGTACTCAGCCGACACGAAGGCCATGCGCTCGCGCTCGCGGTCGACGATCAGACGCGTCGCCGCGGACTGCACCCGTCCGGCGGAGATCCCGGTCTTGACCTTGTACCAGAGGACCGGCGAGACGTCCCACCCGTACAGACGATCGAGGATACGGCGGGTCTCCTGCGCATCGACCAGGGCATGATCCAGCTCGCGCGTGTTCCCCACGGCGGCCTGGATCGCATCCTTGGTGATCTCGTGGAACACCATGCGCTTGACGGGCACCTTGGGCTTGAGGGTCTCGAGCAGGTGCCAGGCGATGGCCTCACCCTCGCGGTCCTCATCGGTGGCGAGCAGGAGTTCGTCGGCGCTCTTCAGCGCACGCTTCAGCTCGGCGACCGTCTTGGTCTTGCGGTCGGAGACGACGTAGTACGGGTCGAACCCGTTGTCGATGTCGATCGAGTACTTCCCGTACGCCTTCTTGTCGTCGGCGGGGATGTCCTTCTTGTCGGCGAGGTCGCGGATGTGGCCGACGGAGCTGAGCACCTCGTAGCCGTCGCCGAGGTATCCCTGAATAGACCGCATCTTCGTCGGGGACTCGACGATGACGAGCTTCTTGCCTTCAGCCAAGGGTGCGTCCTTTCTTCGAAGCACACCATACACACCGCTGTGCGGGGTACTTCACAGCGAGCGAGGGTCGCGCGGCCGTCACGGTTCCTCGGGTTGCCCGGCACGGGCGCGGGAGACGGCTGCGAGTCCAGCGTACGCCGCCGACACCGTCACGGTCGCCACGTCCCCGGCCAGCGAACACGCGATCAGGCGTGCCCCTCCGGCCTGGGCGACGTGCGCGGCCAGGTCGCACGGCGTGCGAGCCGTGGGAATCGCACCGCTGCGCGCATCGGCGGCGGCGAGCGCCGCGGCGTCCGCTGCGTCCGCTGCACGCTGCGCGGTCACGGCCGCCCCGCCGACGGCGGCGAGCCCGACGGAGAGCGTCGCGCCGACGACGAGCACGCCGGCGGCCAGCACCGTCCCCGCCATCACCGACCCCCGTCGAGAGCGCAGCTCGCGGCGCGTAGCGGGAGGCGCATCAGCGGTCCCACGGTGAGGTCGAGCGTCGTCGTCGCACAGACGAGATCGTCGACGGCGCCGAACGTCACCCTGGCGTCGGGAAGCGCCCGCCGCACCACAGCCGCGGCCGCGGCGTCGCCCTCGCCCCGCCCCAACAGACGGGCGGCGTCCGCCGTCGCATCTTGGAGCGCGACCTGTCGTGACGATGCGGCGAGCGCCCCGACGCCGAGAAGAAGCACGAGCACGACGGCCGGCAGGGCGAGCGCCAGTTCCGCCGCCACCGCGCCGCGCTCGCCCAGCGGCCTGCTCATGACACCGTGAGCGCACGCCGCACGAGATCGGTGAGGATGCCGCGCACCTCGTCCGACCTCATGATGACGACGAGCAATCCTGCGAACGCGACCGCGGCCATGGTGGTGATGGCGTACTCGGCCGTCGCCGCTCCCGTGTCGTCGCCGAACAGGGCGGCTGCACGACGGCGGTCGAGTCGGGGAATGGTGTTCATATTCTTCCTTCTTCCTCTTTATTGGGTGGTTCGAGCGACTCACGCAGGAATGGACGTGGAGGCGAGCACGCTGAGCATCAGCGGAGCCACCCCCAGCAGGAGGAACGCCGGCAGAGTGCAGACGCCGAGCGGCACGAGGAGTCGCGTCGAGAGCACTGCCGCGCGGAGGCGCCCCTGCACGCGCGCTGCATGTCGGTCCTGCGCCGCGGAGGCACGCAGCAGCTCGACGGCGGGAACGCCCGCCGTCCGGGACAGCTCCACAACCCGGCGCACGCTCTCCTCCCCTCCCTGGTCCACGACCGCCGCATCTGCCACGAGCCGGAGTGCACGGTCGATCGGGGCACCCCCGCGAAGGGCGACCGCGACGAGCTCGGCGGCGATCCCCGGCGTCCCCGACGCGGGCTGCGCACGGCGGAGCAGCCGTCGCGTCCACACGCGAGCCGCTCCGACCAGCAGCAGCCCGGCGACGGCGCAGGTCGCCCCGGCGGGTGTGCCGAGGAGCACCCCGATCGTGTCGAAGCCGAGGCCGACGCCGAGGAGCAGTCCCGCGAGGGGCATCCACAGCAGCAGTCGCGCCGTTCCGGCGGGCTCAGCCAGCGCAACGCGGACATCGTCGGCGGCGGCGGCCGCGTCGCGCAAGGACCCGGCGATCGTGCGGAGGACCTCCGCGAGGGGCGCGCCCACGACGGTGGCGATCTCCCAGGCCGCGGCCAGCTCCCGCCAGCGACCGCCGGCCGCATCGATCGCAGTGACGAGCGGTGTTCCGTCGTCGACGCGCGCGAGGACCGCGATCGCATTCGGGTCGCCCGTCCCGGCGAGATGGCGCCACGCCACGAGCGGCGCTGCACCTGCCTGCAGCAGCACGGCCAGCGTCTGCACGGAGTGCGCCAGGTCGACCTCGTGCGCGGACTGCATCGCGCCACGCCTCCTGTTCACCATGGTCGGACCTCCTCGATGCCCAGCCGATCGCTCTCCAGCACGAGTCGCCCGACGTGGGCGATGCGCCGCGTTCCGTCGGACCCCCGGTGCAGGTGGAGGACGACGGTGAACGCGCTCACGGCCTGACGAGCGAGCGCCACGGGGTCCATTCCGGCAAGCGCGCCGAGCGCCTCGAGCCGCGCGGGCACGTCCGCCACACCGCTCGCGTGCATCGTGCCGGCGCCACCATCGTGGCCGGTGTTGAGGGCGGTGAGGAGTTCCCGTACCTCCTCGCCGCGGCACTCGCCGACCACCAGCCGATCGGGGCGCATGCGCAACGACTCGCGGACGAGCCGGGCGAGTCCGATGCCGCCCGCGCCCTCGAGGTTCGCCTGACGCACCTCGAGGGCGACATGGTGCGGGTGCCGTGGCCGCAGCTCCGCCACGTCTTCGATCGTCACGATGCGCTCACCCGGCGGTACCGACGACAGCAGCGCCGACAGCAGCGTCGTCTTCCCCGTACCCGTCCCGCCCGTGATCAAGAGGTTCGCCCGTTCCGCGACGAGCTTGTCGAGCCAGACGTGCTGCTGCGCATCGATCGTGCCCAGTGCGGCGAGGGCGTCGAGGTCGGCCGCATGGACCCGCGGGATCCGGATGGACAGCGCCGTGCCGGTCGTGGAGATGGGGGCGAGCACGGCATGCACCCGCACGCCCGATCCGAGGCGCACGTCCACGCACGGCGCCTGGTCGTCGAGGTGCCGGCCGCCGAGCGCGACGAGCGCGACCGCGAGGTCGCGCACCTCCCGCTCGGTCGCTCGCCACGACGGAACGGGCTGCGCGCCGCTGCCGCGGTCGAGGAAGAGTCCGTCTGCCCCGTTGACGAAGACGTCGGTGACGGTGTCGTCCACATGGGGGGCCAGCGGCGCGAATGCGGGTTCCGCGAGGAGCACGGCATGGGGAGGGGCGGTGGCCGCATCCCCCGCTGCCGCGTCTTTCGACCGGATGACGAATCGTTCAGGCATGCGGCGAGAGTAGGCACGGCGGGCGAGGCGTGCCGCCGCAGGGCGACTCCGGCATCGGCGTCTGTGCACAAGGCCTCGGCCCGGCTGCCCGTGGAGAACTCGGGGCCGCGGGCCGGCAACGGAGAGGACCCGGGCAGAGGGAGCGCTCCCAAAGAGATGGGCGGCATCTCACGGGGGGAATGAGATGCCGCCCACGGCGCCGCGCGATCGGGGGAATCGGGCGCGCCAAGGCCGGAATGAGATTTCGGCTGTCGTCGAGTGTACGCAAGGCGACCGTCCTGACAAAACCAGCGCCACTACCGACTTTCGGCAGTACTCGAGGGCGTGGCACGCCGATAGATTCGCCCTGACCTGGTCGCGCCTCCCCCCGTGCGACCACGCCTGCATGACCCGTATGCCGCAAAGGAGCGCCTGCCGATGAGCAGCCAGATCGACCACCTTCTCGACGAGACCCGGAGATTCCCGCCATCGGAGGAGTTCGCGGCGCAGTCCGTCGCGTCACAGGAACTGTACGAGCGCGCCGCGGCGGATCGCGAAGGCTTCTGGGCCGAGCAGTCGCGCGATCTCATCCACTGGCACACGCCGTTCACCCAGGTCCTCGACTGGAACAACCCGCCCTTCGCCAAGTGGTTCGACGACGGCGAGCTCAACGTCGCCTACAACTGCCTGGACCGTCATGTCGAGGCCGGCAACGGCGACCGCGTCGCCCTGCACTGGGAGGGCGAGCCCGGCGACAGTCGTCGCATCACGTACGCCGAGCTGACCGAGGAGGTCAAGCGCGTCGCGAACGTGCTGGAGGGACTCGGCGTCGGTCACGGCGATCGCGTCGCCATCTACCTGCCGATGATCCCCGAGGCGATCGCCGCGATGCTCGCGGTCGCACGTGTCGGCGCCATCCACTCCGTCGTGTTCGGCGGATTCAGTGCCGACAGCCTCCGCTCCCGCATCGACGACGCCGGAGCCAAGCTCGTCATCACGGCCGACGGCGGCTACCGCAAGGGCCGCGTCTCGGCGCTCAAGCCCGCCGTGGACCAGGCTCTGGCCGACCGCGGCGACGGCGAGCAGCAGACGGTCGAGCACGTCCTCGTCGTTCGTCGTGGCGAGAACGAGGTGGACTGGACGGACGGGCGCGACATCTGGTGGCACGACGTCGTCCCGGCGGCCTCCGCCGAGCACACGGCTCAGGCCTTCCCCGCCGAGAACCCGCTCTTCATCCTCTACACCTCCGGCACCACGGGGAAGCCGAAGGGCATCCTGCACACCTCCGGTGGCTACCTCACGCAGGCCGCGTACTCCCACAAGTACGTGTTCGACCTCAAGCCCGAGACCGACGTGTACTGGTGCACCGCCGACATCGGGTGGATCACGGGCCACAGCTATGTGACGTACGGCCCGCTGGCCAACGGTGCCACCCAGGTGCTGTACGAAGGCACGCCCGACACGCCGCACCCCGGACGCTGGTGGGAGATCATCGAGAAGTACAAGGTCTCCATCTTCTACACGGCCCCGACGGCGATCCGGTCGTTCATGAAGGTCGGCCGCAGCGTCCCGCAGAAGTTCGACCTGTCGTCGCTGCGAGTGCTCGGATCGGTCGGCGAGCCCATCAACCCCGAGGCGTGGATGTGGTACCGCGAGGTCATCGGCGCGGGCAAGACCCCGATCGTCGACACGTGGTGGCAGACCGAGACGGGCGCCATCATGGTGTCGGCGCTCCCCGGCGTCACCGCCACGAAGCCCGGCTCGGCGCAGGTCCCCCTCCCCGGGATCACCCTCGACGTGGTGGACGAGCAGGGCGTCGAGGTCGGCAACGGCAACGGCGGACTGCTCGTGATCACCGAGCCGTGGCCGAGCATGCTGCGCGGCATCTGGGGCGACCCGGAACGCTTCCGCGAGACGTACTGGGAGAAGTTCGAGAAGCAGGGCTACTACTTCGCGGGTGACGGTGCACGGCTCGACGAGGACGGCGACCTCTGGCTGCTCGGCCGCGTCGACGACGTCATGAACGTGTCGGGCCACCGGCTGTCGACGGCGGAGATCGAGTCCTCGCTCGTGGCGCACGAGGCCACCGCGGAGGCCGCGGTGGTCGGGGCGTCCGACGAGACCACGGGCCAGGCGGTGGTGGCGTTCGTCATCATCAAGGAGAGCTATCTCGCCGCCCACGACCCGGCGGGGCTCGCGCAGCAGCTCCGGCTCTGGGTCGGCGAACAGATCGGTGCCATCGCGCGCCCTCGAGACGTGTACATCGTCGGGGAGCTGCCCAAGACCCGCTCGGGCAAGATCATGCGGCGTCTGCTGCGCGATGTGGCCGAGGGCCGCGAGGTCGGCGACACGACGACCCTGGCCGACACCGCGGTCATGAGCATCATCTCCGCGCAGGTGAAGTAGCCCGCAGACGACGAACGCCCCCTCCCGCGGGAGGGGGCGTTCGCGTGTCGGGGTCAGGCGAGGCGGAACGTCACCTCGACCTCGACCGGGCTGCCGAGCGGGAGCTCGGCGACGCCGACGGCCGCGCGCGCGTGACGGCCCTCGTCACCGAAGATCTCACCGAGCACCTCGCTCGCGCCGTTGATGACGCCGGGCTGGCCGGTGAAGCCCTCGGCTGAACCGACGAAGCCGCCCACCCGCACGACACCGGCGATGCGGTCGACCCCGCCCGCGACGTCGGCGGCCGCGGCCAGCGCGTTGAGGGCACACGTCCGCGCGAAGGCCTTGGCGTCCTCCGCGGAGACCTCGGCGCCGACCTTGCCCACCGCGGGCAGGGCGCCGTCGACGAACGGGAGCTGGCCGGATGTGTAGATGAGCCCGCCGTGGGCGACCGCCGGGACATAGGCGGCGACGGGAGCGGCGACGGCGGGGAGCTCGATGCCGAGCTCGGCGAGGCGCGTGGAGACGCTCATGCCTGACCCCCCTCGAACTGACGCGCGGCTTCGGCGGCGGCGGCGAGGCCCGCGTTCGCGGAGCCGTCGGTGGTCACCGGGCGCTTGAAGTACGCCACGAGGCCGCCTTCCGGTCCCTGCACCACCTGGACGAGCTCCCAGCCCTGCTTGCCCCAGTTGTTGAGGATCGCGGCGGTGTTGTGGATCAGCAGCGGCGTGGTCAGGTACTCCCACGTGGTCATGGCTCTCCTGTCGATCGGGACGCGAACAGGCCGAGCGGGCGTGTTCGTCAGAGGGTGTATTCAGGGAACTCCCCTACGATCAAGCGTATGCCCCACAAGAATCGCACGGTGAAGGGCGTGCTCGGCGGTCTCGTCGGGCTCGTCGGACTGAGCGCCGTCGCCGGTCTGCTCGTCACCGCCAGCGTCACCCCCGTCCTCGCGATGACGGGAGTCGCCGGCACCACGGCACTGACGCTCTTCGACAAGCTCCCCGAGAACCTCAGCCCTGGCACGCCGATGGAGCAGTCGACGATCTACGCCACCCAGCCCGACGGCACGCCGGTCGCCCTCGCGTCGTTCTATGAGCAGAACCGCGTCCCCGTCACGTACGAGCAGATCAGCCCGGTGCTCTACGACGCGATCCTCTCCAGTGAGGACAAGAGCTTCTACAGCCACGGCGGAGTGAACCTGGGCGCCACCATGAAGGCGCTGATCGACAACGTCCGCGGCACATCCAGCCGCGGCGCCTCGACCATCAGCCAGCAGTTCGTGAAGAACGTGCTGATCCAGCAGTGCGAGCAGGACGTGGACACCACGTCGGACACGTACTCCGAGGAGCTCCAGCAGTGCTGGCTGGACGCGACGAACGCGGTCGGCAGCAAGGGCATCGAGCGCAAGCTGCAGGAGATGCGCTACGCGATCCAGATCGAGAAGGACTTCTCGAAGAACGACATCCTGCTGGGCTACCTGAACATCGCGAACTTCGGTGGCACGGTCTACGGCATCGAGGCCGCCGCCCGGTACTACTTCTCCACGACGGCGATGAACCTGACGGTCGCGCAGGCCGCGACGCTCGCCGGCATCGTGCAGAACCCCAACACGTACCGGATCGACAAGCCGGTGGAGGGCACGTACACCGACGATGCTCAGGTCGGACACAACAACGCCGCCGACGGCTACGCGGACACCCTCAAGCGCCGCGACTACGTGCTCTACCGCATGCTCGACGACGGCAAGATCACCCAGGCCCAGTACGACGAGGCGAAGGCCTCCCCGATCGTTCCTGCGATCAACCCGCCGACGCAGGGCTGTGCGGCTGCCGGCACGAACGCCTACTTCTGCCAGTACGTGCGCTCGATCGTCCTGAACGACGAGGCGTTCGGCGCCACGCCGCAGGAGCGGCGCGACCTGCTGCGCCGCGGCGGTCTGAAGATCTTCACGTCGCTGGACTACCGCATCCAGAACCCGGCGGCGCAGGAGATGGCCGACATCGTCCCGGCCAACTACGACGGCATGCACTTCGGTGCCGCAGGTGTGTCCATCGAGGTGGGCACCGGCCGGATCCTCTCGATGACCCAGAACACGATGTTCACCGAGACCCCGACCACCGATCCCGCCTACACCTCTCTCGTGTTCGCGGGCGACCGCAAGCACGGAGACTCCAACGGCTTCCAGGTGGGCTCGACCTACAAGCTGTTCACGCTGATCGACTGGCTCGAGAAGGGTCATTCGGTGCGCGAGACCCTGAACGGCCGCGTGCAGACCAACATGAAGTTCACCGCGGCCTCGTGCGGTGGGGGCACCATGGTCGCGAACACCAAGGAGATCGGCAACTTCGGCGGCGGCGGCGGCTCGACCGACACCGTGCTGAACTTCACGAAGAACTCGCTCAACAGCGGGTACTTCGCGATGGCCTCCAAGCTCGACCTCTGCGACATCAACAAGGTGGCCGACCGCCTGGGCGTCACGCTGGCCAACGGCGGCAAGACCACCGATGAGAACGTGCCGTACGACGTGCTCGGCGCGAAGAACATCTCGCCCATCGCGATGGCCAACGCCTACGCCACGGTCGCGAGCGGCGGCACCTACTGCACGCCGCGGGCGATCGACCGCGTGATCGGTCCGGACGGCAAGGACCGTGAGCTGCCCGCGTCGTCGTGCACCCCCGGCGTGATCTCTCCCGAGGTCGCAGCCACGGCCGCCTACGCGCTGCAAACCGTCATGGGCGGCGGCGGCACCGGCTCGCGGGCGAACCCGGGCGACGGCACCCCGCTGATCGGCAAGACCGGAACGCACAACACGTGGTCGACCATGATGATCGAGTCGAGCACGAAGGTCGCGACGGCCGTGTGGGCGGGACGCTGGCAGGGCCAGGAGAACATCTACCGGAAGAGCTACGGTCGCTGGAACCTCAACGACATGCGCTACCCGCTGGCCCGCGCCGCGCAGGCGGCCGCGAACGAGGCCTACGGCGGCGACCGCTTCCCCCAGCCGGACAACAACCTGATCCGTCAGGAGCTCAAGGCCGTTCCGAGCGTGGTCGGCATGTCGCAGGACCAGGCGCGCTCGACCCTCGAGAACGCGGGCTTCCAGGTGGCGATCGGCGGAGAGGTGGACAGCGACCTCGCGGCCGGCCTCGTCGCGGCACAGGACCCGACGGGCGAGGCTGCGACGGCTGCCACCGTGACCCTCTCGATCAGCAACGGCCGTGGTGCCGTGGTGCCGTCGAACATCGTCGGGATGTCGCGAGACCAGGCGGACGCCGCACTCAAGGCGGCTCGAGTCGCGTCCTACGAGTTCGACAATTCGTGCAACCCGCCGGGGTCTGCGGTCGCGGTGACCAATCCGGCACCGGGCACTCCTGTCAACAGCAGCACCACCGTGGTCGTGACGTGCCAGTAGGTTCGTCGCGCTCGGCTCATCCGGCCCTCATCGCGCTCGGCGCGGTGGGGGCCGTGGGCGCCGCCGCCGCGGTGTGGGGCGTGGGCATCGAACGTTACCTCTTCACCGTGCGCGAGGTGTCCGCCTCGGCGTTCGCCCCCGGCACCCCTCCCCTGCGCATCCTGCACGTGTCCGATGCGCACATGGCCCCGTGGCAGCACCGCAAGCAGGACTGGCTCGCGTCGCTCGCGCAGCTGCGGCCCGACCTGATCGTGAACACCGGCGACAACCTGGGGCATGAGCGCGGACTCGAGGGGATCCGCCGCGCGTTCGCCCCGTTCGCCGGCATCCCCGGGGTCTTCGTGCACGGCTCGAACGACGTGAACGGCCCCGCGCCGCGCAATCCGCTGCGCTACTTCTCCGGCCCCTCGCGGCGCCACCGCGAGCCGACCGTGCTCGACACGGAGTCGATGGACCGCTTCTTCACGGACGAGCTCGGCTGGACCGACCTCAACAATCGCGCGGCGCGACTGACCCTGCGCGGCACCGCCGTCGACCTGTTCGGCGTGGACGACGCACACCGCGACTGGGACCGCCTCGACGCGCTCCCCTCGGCCATCGAGGACCTGGGCCCGCGCGAGCCCGGAACGGCGGTGCTGGGCGTCACGCACGCGCCGTATCAGCGCGTGCTCAACGGTTTCGTCGACCTCGGCGCCGACGCCATCCTCGGCGGTCACACGCACGGTGGGCAGGTCTGCCTCCCCGGCTACGGCGCGCTCGTGGCGAACTGCGACATCCCGCTGAAGCAGGCCAAGGGACTCAGCACCTGGACGCACGACGGCCGCAGCGTCCCGCTGAACGTGAGCGCCGGCTGCGGGCACTCGATCTACGCGCCCGTGCGTTTCGCGTGCCGCCCGGAGGCGACGCTGCTCACGCTGATCCCCCACGCGTGATCACCGCCCCGATTGGGCGCTCAGGGGATTTCCCTGTAGACTCGGAGGGTTGCAAACGGGGTGTGGCGCAGCTTGGTAGCGCGCTTCGTTCGGGACGAAGAGGTCGCAGGTTCAAATCCTGTCACCCCGACCAGTGACACCGGAAGGCCGCCCCCACGGGCGGCCTTCTCTGTATCGGAGAGCGTGCGAAAGGGGACCGCATGGGGACGCTCCTGCCTCCGCCGCGTCGCGCCACCCGCATCTGGGCGCTCGCCCTCGGCGTCCCGTTCCTCGCGGGGCTCGCCCTGCTCACGCTCACGCCGTCCCGGGTCGAGCATGCGGTCCCGAATCTGCTCGACGTGATCGTGTCGCTCACCCACCGGCTCGGCTGGACCGCACTGACGTTCACGCGGCTGGAAGTTCTGTCGAACATCGCGGTCTTCGTGCCCCTCGGCGTCCTCGCGTTCCTGCTCCTCCCCCGCCGTGTGTGGCTGCTGTCGCTGCTGGTCGGACCGGCACTTTCTCTCGCGATCGAGACCGCGCAGCACCTCGCCCTGCCCCACCGCGATGCGACGATGAACGACGTGCTGGCCAACTCCACCGGGGCCACCCTGGGCGTGGCCCTCGCCCTCCTGTGCACGCTGCTCGCAGCTCCACGCTCTTCACGGCTGCGACCTCCTAGGCTGGAGGCATCATGACCTCGCCCGCACTCGTCGCCTTCGACCTCGATGACACCCTCGCCCCCTCCAAGGGCCCGATCGACCCGCGGATCTCCGGCCTCCTGCGCGAACTTCTCCGCAGCGTCGACGTCGCCATCATCTCCGGGGGCAACGAGCCGCAGTTCCGCACGCAGGTGATCGCCCAGCTCGCCGATGCCGACGCCGCAGCTCTCGCCCGGCTGCACCTGCTGCCGACCTGCGGCACCCGCTACCTGCGCCACGACGGCGCCGACTTCGCGCCGGTGTACGCGCACGACCTGAGCGACGACGAGAAGGCGTCTGCTCTCACGGCCCTCCGCGAGGAGGCGGAGCGGCTCGGCCTGTGGGAGACCGATCCCTGGGGCGACATCCTGGAGGACCGCGGCTCGCAGATCACGTTCTCCGCGCTCGGGCAGCGGGCTCCGCGGGAGGCCAAGCACGCGTGGGATCCGTCCGGCAGCAAGCGCGCGGCCCTGCGCGACGCGGTCGCCGCCCGACTCCCCGGGCTCGAGGTGCGCTCGGGGGGCTCCACCTCGATCGACATCACCCGCGCCGGGATCGACAAGGCGTTCGGCATGAGGCAGCTCTCCGCGCACACGGGCATCCCGTTGGACGCGATGCTGTTCTACGGCGACCGGCTCGACGAGGGCGGCAACGACTACCCGGTCCTCGCGATCGGGGTCCCGTCGATCGCCGTCGAGGGCTGGGAGGACACCGCCACCCGCCTCGAGGCCCTGCTGCCCACCCTCACGTCGCGCGTCTGAGGCGGCGGCCGGTGCCGGACGCCCGGCCTGGCTTGGCTCTAGCATGGCGTCATGGATGCCCTGCAGATCGTCGTCCTCGTCGCAGCGCTGGCCAGCCTCGTGTGCTGGATCCTGTCGCTGATCACCCGTGACACGTCGTGGGTCGACCGCGCGTGGTCGATCGTCCCCGTCGTCTATGTCTGGATCTTCGTGGCCGGCGCCTTCACCGCCGACGCCGGATCAGCGCGCATCGTGCTGATGGGGATCCTGGTGACGGCCTGGGGTGCGCGGCTCACGTTCAACTTCGCCCGCAAGGGCGGCTACACCGGCATGGAGGACTACCGCTGGGCGATCCTGCGGAAGCGGATGCGCCCGTGGCAGTTCCAGGTGTTCAATCTGCTGTTCATCATCGGGTACCAGATGACCCTGCTCGTGTTGATCACCCTTCCGGCATGGCTGGCCGCCCAGCACCCCACCGCGTTGACCGGGTGGGACGCGTTGTTCACGATCGCGTTCCTCGGGTTCCTGGTCGGCGAGACGGTCGCCGACCAGCAGCAGTGGAACTTCCACCAGCGCAAGAAGCAGGCTGGCGGTGACCTCGCGCCCGGCTTCGCGACGACCGGGCTGTTCCGCTACAGCCGACACCCCAACTTCTTCTTCGAACAGGCGCAGTGGTGGGCGTTCTACGCGCTGGGCGCGACCGCGGCCGCCACCGCGGGGGCCGGGGTGCTCGGGGGCGTGCTGAACCCCACGATCGTCGGCGCCGCGCTCCTGACGGTGCTGTTCCTCGGCTCGACCATCTTCACGGAGTCGATCACCGCGTCGAAGTACCCCGCATACGCCGACTACCGGCAGACCACGTCGATGCTCGTGCCGTGGCCACCGCGGCGCCGCGCCGTGGCCCCGCAGTCGTAGCGGAACCCGGCACGGCGACGTCAGCGGACGACGGCCCCCGCGGCGTCGCGCGCGACAGGCACCAGACGCGTCAGCTGCGTGACGTGGGCCGGCTCGAGCTCCGCCAGCGACGCGACGCCGAGGAGACGCATGGTCCGCTCGATCTCACTGCGCAGGATCGCGATCGTCCGGTCGACGCCCTGGCGGCCGCCCGCCATCAGGCCGTAGAGGTACGCGCGGCCGATCAGCGTGAAGTCCGCCCCGAGCGCGACCGAGGCCACGATGTCGGCGCCGTTCATGATGCCGGTGTCGATCATGACGGTGAAGTCGTCGCCCACGGCCCGGCGCACCTGGGGCAGCAGATGGAACGGGATCGGCGCGCGGTCGAGCTGACGACCGCCGTGGTTCGACAGCACGATGCCGTCGACTCCGGCGTCGCGCAGTCGCACAGAGTCCTCGACGTTCTGCACGCCCTTGATCACGATGCGACCGGGCCAGATATCACGGATCACCGCGAGATCGTCATAGCTGATCGTGGGGTCCATCGCGGCGTCGAGCAGCTCGCCGACCGTGCCGCCGGTGGAGCTCAGCGACGCGAACTCCAGCTTGGGCGTGGTCAGGAAGTCGAACCACCACCAGGGTCGCGGGATCGCGTTGATGATCGTGCCGAGCGTGAGCTGCGGCGGGATGCTGAAGCCGTTGCGCTTGTCGCGCAGCCGGGCACCGGCGACCGGGGTGTCCACCGTGAACTGCAGCGTGTCGAAGCCCGCGGCGGCGGCACGGCGTGCCAGCTCGTACGAGATCTCGCGGTCGCGCATGACGTAGAGCTGGAACCAGTTGCGCCCGTGCGGGTTCGCGGCCTTGACCCCCTCGATCGAGGTCGTGCCGAGCGTGGACAGCGTGAACGGGATGCCCGCCGCGGCCGCAGCGCCGGCACCGGCGACCTCCCCCTCGGTCTGCATGAGCCGCGTGAACCCGGTCGGAGCGATGCCGAACGGCAGCGCGGACGGCCCACCGAGGATCTCGACCGTCGTGTCGACATCCGGCGCGGGCTTGAGGATGCCGGGGTGGAACTCCACGTCCTGGAACGCCTGGCGGGCGCGGCTCAGCGACAGCTCGCCCTCCGCCGCGCCATCGGTGTAGTCGAACGCCGCCTTGGGCGTGCGGCGCTTCGCGATCGTACGGAGGTCGTCGATCGTGAGAGCCGCGTCGAGCCGGCGCTTGCGGCCGTCGAGCTCGGGCTTCTTGAACTTCATGAGCTCCAACAGCTCGGCGGGGTTGGGGAGCTGGCGCTGGACCATGGCGTGCCTCTCAGTCGTGGGGGTGGATGTCGCGGGTGAGCCCCGCGGACGTGTAGTAGCCGGTGATGTGGGCGCGGACCAGCGCGCGGGCGGCCTCGGCATCGCCCGCGTCGATCGCGGCGACGAGGGCGTGGTGCTCGGCGCGCAGCCGCGTCGCCATCGTGTCCCAGTCGGGGATCGCGGCGGCTCCGGCGCGCACATACGACTCGATCGACGACCGCAGCCCCGCCATCATCGCGGCGATGACGGTGTTGCCACTGCCCTCGGCGAGCGACAGGTGCAGCTGGGCGTCCAGGGCGAGGAACTCGGACGGGGTCAAGCCCGCGGCGTCCATCGCGTGCAGCAGCTCGTGGGCCTTCGCGGTGTCGCCGCCGCCTCCGGACGCCAGGGCCGCGACGACCGCGTCCTCCAGCACCAGGCGGGTGCGCACCACATCGTCGAGCGGGAAGCCCTGCGCCGCGACCTGCAGCCGCAGCAGCGCGGACATGCCCCCGGTCGGCGTCGCGATCACGATCGCTCCCGCCTGCGGACCCGATCCGGTCGCGGTGCGGATGAGGCCGAGCACCTCGAGCACGCGGAAGGCTTCGCGCACGCTGGAGCGTCCGACACCCAGGTCGCTCGCCAGGTCGCGCTCCGACGGCAGCCGGTCGCCGGGGCCGAGGCGTCCGTCGAGGAGGTCGCGCTCGATGTGCTCGAGCACGAGTCGCCACGCTCGCGCCGGCTGCTCCTCCGCCATCCCGCCTCCTGTGGTCTGACCACAGCGTACCCCGTGTGGTCAGACCACGCAAAGCCGCCCGCCTCGCGAGGAGACGGGCGGCAGCGAGAGCGATCAGGTCACCCCAGGCGCCCGCCCGACTCCTCCAGGTAGCAGGTGCCGCACAGCGACTCGTAGGTGGTGAGCTCGGGCGACGCGGAGCCGTCCGCGCCCTCGTCGATCGCGACCTGATCTCCGTCGAACACGAAGCGGCCGCCGACGACGCGGCCGTTGAACACCGCCTTGCGCCCGCAGCGGCAGATGGTCTTGAGCTCCTCCAGCGAGTGCGCGATCGCCAGCAGCCGCGCGGAGCCGGGGAACGCGTGGGTGAGGAAGTCGTTGCGGATGCCGTAGGCCATCACGGGGATGCCGTCTTCCACCGCGACGCGGAACAGGTCGTCGATCTGGGAGGCCGTGAGGAACTGCGCCTCGTCTACCAGCAGGCACGCCACGTCGATCGGGGCCGTCGGCAGCAGCTCCTCCTCGGTGGAGCGCCGCATGCGCGTACGATGCTCTGCGAACAGCGCCCGCGCGTCGTCCTCCGGCCCGATCAGGAAGTCCACCTGCCGCGTGACGCCGAGGCGGCTCTCGATCTCCGCCGCGCCCTTGGTGTCGATCGCGGGCTTGGCGAGCAGCACGTGCTGGCCCCGCTCCTCATAGTTGTAGGCAGCCTGCAGCAGGGCGGTCGACTTGCCCGAGTTCATCGCGCCGTAGCGGAAGTAGAGCTTCGCCACGGTCCGGTCTCAGGCGTTGATGCCGAGGGCGGCGGCGGTCGCCGCCGTGGACTCCTCCGCGAGCGCCGGATCGGCGTTGAGCTTCTGGCCGAAGGTCGGGATCAGCTCGCGCAGCCGCGGCTCCCACGCGGGGAACTCGCCCGGGAAGCACTTCTTGAGCAGATCGAGCATGATCGGCACGGCCGTGGAAGCCCCCGGAGAGGCGCCGAGCAGCCCCGCGATCGAGCCGTCGCCGGCGGCGACCACCTCGGTGCCGAACTGCAGCACGCCGCCCTTCTTCGCATCCTTCTTCATGACCTGCGCGCGCTGACCGGCGTTGATGAGCGTCCAGTCCTCGTCCTTCGCGGTGGGCATGAACGTGCGCAGGCTGTCGACCTTCTTGCGGTGGTTCTTCATCAGCTCGCTGATCAGGTAGGTGATCAGATCGGGGTTCGCGAACGCCACCCGCAGCATCGGCCACAGGTTGTGCGCGCGCACCTGCGTCACGATGTCGAGCATGGAGCCGTTCTTGAGGAACTTCGGGCTGAAGGTCGCGAACGGGCCGAACATCAGCGACGCCTCGCCGTCGACCACGCGGGTGTCGAGGTGCGGCACCGACATCGGCGGCGCACCGACGGACGCCTGCGAGTACACCTTCGCCTTGTGCTGAGCGACGATCTTCGGGTTCGTGGTCTTGAGGAACTGCCCACCGATCGGGAAGACGCCGTAGCCCTTGATCTCCGGGATGCCCGACCGCTGGAGCAGCTTGAGCGCCCAGCCGCCCGCCCCGACGAACACGAACTTCGCCTTGATCTGGTTGGGCGTGCGCCCCACCGTGGTGCGGTAGTTGAGGAGCCAGGTGCCGTCCTTCTGGCGCTTGAGAGACTTCACCTCGTGGTTCGTGCGCACCGAGACGCCGGACTTGCGGAGGTGATCGAACAGCTGGTGCGTCAGGGCACCGAAGTCGACGTCGGTGCCCGCGGGCACCCGGGTGGCGGCGAAGGGCTCGCCCTTGCGTCGCTTCTGCATCAGCAGCGGCGCCCAGGTGTTGATGACGCGGGAGTCCTCGCTGTACTCGATGCTCGCGAACAGCGGCTGCTCCTTGAGCACCTCGTAGCGGTTCCTGAGGTACGCCACGTCTTTCTCGCCGCGCACGAACGTCATGTGCGGGGTCGCGTTGATGAACGTCGACGGCGCGTCCAGCACACCCTTCTCGACGAGCGACGACCAGAACTGCCGGCTCTGCTGGAACTGCTCGTTGATCGACACAGCCTTCGCGGGGTCGAGCGGAGCATCGCCCTGCTGCGGCATGTAGTTGAGCTCGCAGAGCGCGGCGTGCCCGGTGCCCGCGTTGTTCCAGGGATTGGAGCTCTCCTGCGCCACGTCGGACAGCCGCTCGAAGGCGACGATCTTCCACTCCGGCTGCAGCTCGTGCAGCAGAGTACCCAGGGTGGCGCTCATGATGCCACCACCGATCAGCACGACATCGACGTTTTCAGTCACCCGACCAGTCTAGGGCGTGGCTCGGGGCCGATCGTCCGCCGGGCGACCCCGCTCGGGCACGCCGGAGCCCGCTCCCCCGTGCGGCGGGAGCGGGCTCGGCGTCGTCCGTTCTCAGTTGCGCAGAGCGGTGTACGTCAGGTCGAAGCTCATGGTGGCACTGCCCGGATTGTTCTCGTGCACCTCCGCCGACATGACGTTGACGCCCGGCCGGAGCAGCGACACCGGCACCGTGAAGGACGCGCGACTGGCCGCCGCCTTGCCGGGTGCCACCGAGGACGACGCGAACGTCGTCTGGCGGAGGGTCGCATCGGCCGGAAGATTCGACCGCCCGATCTCCACGCCGTTGAGGTAGACGGCCACCCCGTCATCCGCGATCACCGACACGGTTCCGTCGTGCAGACCCGTCAGGTCGTCGACCGTGAAGGCGGTCCGGAAATGCGCGCTCTGCGGTTTGACCGCGAGGTCGTCCGGGTCGATGTCCGTCGCCGCACCGGCGACCCCGCGCGCCAGCACCGCGGGGCCCGTGTGCCAGGCGGACGCGTCGAACTCCACCGTGTTCCAGTCCGCGGGGAGCGGATCGGCGGAGTACCGCCACGACCACGTCGCACCGTTGGCGATGAACGTGTCCGTCGACGGCTGCCCGGGCTGCACGGCTGCGTCCGGGGTGACGGCCTCGTCGGGCGCGACCGGAGCGGGAGCGGGGGCCGGAGCAGCGGCGTCGGCAGCCGCGGCGACACCCGCCGTGGTCGCGGAGCGGTTGCCCGCCGCATCCCGCGCCCGGACGTAGTACGTCGCAGCCTCCGACGACGCCGGCGCCGTGTAGCTCGCCGCCGTCGTCGACGCGATCACGCGGTTGCCGCGCAGCACCTCGTAGGTGACCGAGCTCGAATCCGAGATGCGGTTCCACGTCAACGTCGTCGCCCCGCCGGCCGGGGTGACCGTGAGGCCCGTCGGCACGGCGGGGGCGACGGAGTCCCTCGGAGCGAACCGCACGAAACCACCGGACCATTGCCGGGAACCACCCGCACGGACCGAGCGGGTGATGTCGCCACCCGCCCACAGCACACCCGTGCTGTCGAAGAACGAGGCCCAGGCGCCGTGCCCCTCGCGCGCCTGAAGATCGGGCGCGAACTCGTAGACGTGTCGACCCGTCACCGCGTCCCAGACGCCGATCAACGACATATCGTCGATCTCCGAGGCAGTCGTCGGCGTCTCCGGGTTCGTGTAGGCGTCTTCATACACCCAATCACCGCAGTGACACCCGGCGGCGATGAGGGTCGAGTCCGCGTTCTGGGCGATCGTCTGGAAGTCGCCGCCCTTCAGCGTGACGTTTCCACTGATCGGGCGGAAGTCGGTGCGGTCGTAGGAGAACAGGGAGTGCTGGGATCCGCCGAGCCACAGTCGACCGCCCGTCTCGGTCACCGCGTTCTGATAGACCCACCCCGTGGGGTTCCCCGCGGCGTCGTACATCGGCCTGCTGAACGTCGGCGTCCAGTGCGGCGTGACACCGGCGGCACCCGCCGTGGTCTGCAGGGCCGCGGCGCTGGTGGTCGTGATCGCCCCCTGCATCGTGAAGTAGCCGGCGAAGTACGCACGATCGCCGGCCGCCGACGCGTCCACGGACATGCTCGTGCCATTGAGGTTGGCATTCCAGGCCGTGTCCGGCCGTCCGGTCGTGAGGTCGATCCGGCCCCCGTCCCACGCGCTCGCGCTGACGGTCGACGAGGCCGCCCGAAGGTGGGTGAACGAACCGGCGACATACAGGTAGTCCCCCTGCACGTCGAAGTCCCGCACGTACGGCACCGCCCCCGCCGCCCGATGCTCGGCGACGACCTGCGGACCGGACAGCTGCCCGGTCGCCGGGTCGAGGAAGGCGATCGCGGCCTGCGGAACGCCGTTCACCGTCGAGAACTGGCCGCCGATGGCGACCCGCCCGTCGGGAAGACCGGCGATCGCCTTCACCTGCCCGTTCAGGACGGGCCTGAACGACGAGACCCACGCGCCCGTGCCGAGGGCGAACGCGGCGAGGTAGGGCTGCGCCACCTGACCGGCGCCCGCCTCCGACTGCTGGACCGTGGCGAAGTTCCCGCCGACGAACACGTTGCCGCCCGCCTCGCCGAAGGACGCCACCTCGGTGTTCGCCTCCCCGGACAGCCCGTTGGCGAGCCCGGCGACACCCCACGTGGTGGTCATGGCGTTGCTGTTGGGAATGGCGGACTGCGTGATGGCCGGAGCACCCTGGGACCCGATCGTGCCGTAGTCGAGGTCTCTGGTCATGAGCTTCGGCTGAAGGAACACCTGGGCGAAGGGGCGCGCCTTGCCCCTCGTGCCCGCCGGAGCCCACAGGTACGACGACGGGTCTTCGTTCCCCGACACCTGCGCCCCGAACGACCAGCCGTTGCGGAAGCGGTACGGCAGATCGCCCTCCTCGAAGCGGACGCGCTTGGTGCCGGTGTCGACGCCGAACACGGCCGACGTCCCGCCGCTGCCGGTGGTCTTCGACCGCTCCCCCGGGTTCTTGAAGGAGAACGACGTGAGGACGTGCCCGCCGCCCATCGTCCACACCCAGCGGTCGCGGTTGGCGAAGGAGAAGCGCACCTCCTGCCACGCCGAACCCGCCGTGTCGAGCGCGCGACGGACACGCACGCCCTCCTGCAGCGCGTCGACGCGACCGCCGTCGAGCAACCCGTCGATCGTCTTCGACGACAGCTGCGCGGGCGCGAACGCCGCAGTGCCCGCCGGGGTGTCGCGGACCTGCTCGGGTGTTCCCACACCGTTGTAGCCCTCCTTCCACCCCTCGCGGCCGCGGCCGATGAGCACCCATCCGCCTCCGCCGGTGGTCTGATCGCAATAGAACTGCTGTGGCGCCACGAGCCGCGGAGTCACCAGCCAGTACACGCCGTCCGGCGCGGTCGGATCGTTCTGCTTCACCTCCCAGCACGACGCTGCGGCCGTCTCCTGCGTCAGGCCATCGGGAGCCGCCGCCGCAGACGCCGGCGCACCCCCGACCACCAGCGAGCCCGCGATGGTCGCCGTCACCGCGGCCGCCGTCGCCAGGGCACGACGGAATCGTGCCCCCCGTGATCTCCGATCGAGACCCATTCGTCCTACCCCCAGAATCCACGCCCCTCCGCGCGCACGCGCCCCGGCGCCTGCGCCCCCGCGGAGGGGCGACCAGGAGCCGCCCCGATCGGGACGGCCCGGCTAGGAGGTCTCCGTCGGGACCCGCGGATGCGCGGAGCGGCGACCTCGGCCGGCTAACACGTTACCTGCCGAGCGGTTCGATCCTTGAGCATGCCGATATGCGATGACGTCAGGTCCCGCTGTCCCCGTGGGCGGGACGGTCCCGCGCCCCGGGTCAGCGCACGGGGGCGAGGCGCTCCGCGAGCACCTCGGCGATCTGCACCGCGTTCAACGCGGCGCCCTTGCGGAGGTTGTCGTTGCTGAGGAACAGCACGAGCCCCTTGCCCTCCGGCGCGGACTGGTCGGCGCGGATGCGACCGACGAAACTCGGGTCCTTGCCCGCGGCCTGCAGGGGCGTCGGCACCTCATCGAGCACGACCCCGGGGGCCGCGCTCAGGACCTCGCGCGCGCGCTCGGGCGTGATGTCCCGCGCGAACTCGACGTTGATCGAGAGGGAGTGACCCGTGAACACCGGCACCCGCACGCACGTCCCCGCCACGCGCAGACCCGGGAGCTCGAGGATCTTGCGGCTCTCGTTGCGGAGCTTCTTCTCCTCGTCGGTCTCGTTGTCACCGTCGTCGACGAGGTTGCCCGCGAACGGGATGACGTCGAACGCGATCGGTGCCACGTACTTCTCAGGCTCCGGGAAGTCGACGGCAGAACCGTCGTGCACCAGCTCCAGGGTGTTGCCCTGAGCCAGCACGCCCTCGACCTGGCCCAGCAGCTCCTGGGCGCCGGCGAGACCGGAGCCGGAGACCGCCTGATACGTCGAGACGATGAGCCGTTCGAGCCCGGCCTCGGCGTCGAGCGCCTTGAGCACCGGCATGGCCGCCATCGTGGTGCAGTTCGGGTTGGCGATGATGCCCTTCGGACGGGCGTCGATCGCGTGCGGGTTGACCTCGCTCACCACGAGCGGGACCTCGGGGTCCATCCGCCACGCGCTCGAGTTGTCGACCACGACCGCGCCCGCCTCGGCGAACCGCGGCGCGTAGGCACGGCTCGCGGTCGCGCCGGCGGAGAACAGGGCGATGTCGATGCCCGCGGGGTCCGTCGTCTCCACGTCTTCCACGATCACGGTCGCGCCGCCGAACTCGATCGCGGTGCCCGCGGATCGCGACGACGAGAACAGGCGCAGCTCGCGGATCGGGAACGACCGCTCCGCGAGAATCTCGCGCATCACGGTGCCCACCTGGCCGGTGGCGCCGACGATGGCGACGGAGAGTCCTGAATCGGAGATGCGGGTCATGAGGTTCCTCGGCTTCGTGCGGTACGGCGTACGAGGCTTCGGGCGCGGCGACGGGATGCGGAGGCCACGCCTGGCGCCGGTGTCAGGGTTTCGGTGAGTCTACCGTGCCGACAGCGGCCGACCGCCCGCGTGACGGCGCCGTGACGACGTCGGCAGGATCCGGACGGCCGATGGCAGGATCAGCGACCGGTGCCCGCGTGGACCGTCGCCTCGGCCTCGCCGTCCAGCCCGTAGGCGGTGTGCACGGTGCGGGCCGCCTCGGCCAGGTCGTCGGCGCGCAGGACCACCGAGATGCGGATCTCCGACGTGGAGATCATCTCGATGTTGATGCCGCCCTCCGACAGCGCCTCGAACAGCGTCGCCGACACACCCGAGTGCGTGCGCATGCCCGCACCGACGACCGAGAGCTTGCCGATCTGGTCGTCGTGCACCAGGTTCAGGAAGCCGACCTCGGCCTGCTCACCCGCGAGGGCCTTCAGGGCTGCGGTGGCATCGGCCTTCGGCACCGTGAACGAGATGTCGGTGCGTCCGGTGGACGCGGCCGACACGTTCTGCACGATCATGTCGACGTTCGCGCCCGACTTCGCGACGATCTTGAAGATGTCGGCCGCCTTGCCAGGAACGTCGGGCACGCCCGCGACCGTGATCTTGGCCTGGCTGAAGTCCGTGGCGACTCCGGCGACGATGGGCTCTTCCATGGCTGCTCCCTCGGCTTCGCGAGGGTTCTTCATGCCCTCGCCCAGAACGTACGTGCCCTCGGCCGACGAGAAGGTCGACCGGGCGTGGATCAGGACACCGTGACGGCGTGCGTACTCGACCGCGCGGATGTAGAGCACCTTCGCACCGTTCGCCGCGAGCTCGAGCATCTCCTCGCTCGACACGTGGTCGAGCTTCTGCGCCCTCGGGATCACCCGCGGGTCCGCGGTGAAGATGCCGTCGACGTCGCTGTAGATCTCGCAGACGTCGGCGTCGAGCGCTGCCGCCAGGGCCACGGCCGTGGTGTCGGAGCCGCCACGGCCGAGCGTGGTGATGTCGCGGGTGTCGCGGTTGAAGCCCTGGAACCCGGCGACGATCACGATCGCGCCCTCGTCGAGCGCCTCACGGAGCCGCACCGGCGTGACGTCGACGATGCGCGCGGCGCCGTGCTGCGAGTCCGTGATCATCCCGGCCTGGCTGCCCGTGAAGGACCGCGCCTCGAAGCCCATCGAGTGGATCGCCATCGCCAGCAGCGCCATCGAGATGCGCTCACCGCTGGACAGCAGCATGTCGAGCTCGCGCGGTGCCGGGATCGGCGCCACCTCATTGGCGAGGTCGAGCAGCTCGTCGGTCGTGTCGCCCATCGCGCTGACCGCGACCACCACGTCGTGGCCCGCACGACGGGTGTCGACGATGCGCTTGGCGACGCGCTTGATGCTCTCTGCGTTCGCGACGGACGAGCCGCCGTACTTCTGCACGATGAGGGCCACGTTCACTCCCGGGGATGACGGGCGGATCCGCCCACGCTCATTCTACGGATCGCGCACATGCCCGACCGCGCATGTGACGGACGCGGACCCTTCACCGGTTGCGCGACTCACCGCAGGGCGCGGGCGCTAGAGGGCGAGGGGCGGGGCCGGGGTGGAGGACGGCGGCGGCACGGGGCGCAGCCGGCCGCCGGTCGCGGCGAACCAGCAGCCGACGATGATCAGCGGGAAGCCGATCAGCAGACCCGGCGTGAGCGGCTCGGACAGGACGATCGCGCCCAGCACGATCGCGACCACCGGGTTGACGTACGTGAACAGCGGAGCGCGCACCGGCCCCACCTCCCGGATGAGGGCGAAGAACGCCAGGAACGCCAGCGCCGTGCAGATCACCGCCAGGGCGAGCAGCGCCCCGAGCGAGGGCAGCGTCGGCACCTCGTGCTGTGTGAGGAGACCGATCGGCAGATAGACGAGGCCGACCATCAGCAGGGACAGCGTGATGGTGCCCAGCGACGGGACGTCGGCCAGCTTTCGCGCCACGATGAAGGGCGCGATCGCGTAGAGCACCGCGACCAGCAGGACCTCACCCGCCGCCAGCAGACTCACGTCGCCGCCGAACAGACCGGGGCCGGCCACCACGATCGCGACGCCGACGAAACCCACGAGCAGACCGATGCCCCGGGCGGGGCGCAGCACGCCGCGGTCGCCGCCTCCGAGCGCGATCAGCGCCGCGAACAGCGGAACCGTCGCGACCAGGAGCCCCGTCATCCCCGACGGCAGCGTCATCTCCGCGTGACCGAGGAGCACGAAGGGCCCGGCCATCTCGACAGCGCCGAACGCGAGCACCCAGGGCCAGTGCCGGAGCGCCGCGCGCAGGGCTCCGCTGCGCAGCGCGAACGGCAGCAGCAGCAGCGCCGCGATCAGCGTGCGGCCCGCGACGATCGCCGGCGGGGAGATCGACTCCACCGCGATGCTGATGAACAGATAGGGCACGCCCCACAGCAGGGCCATGACTCCGAAGAGCAGCCAGCCCCGGCGCGTGAAGCCGGAGTGCGGGGTCACAGCACGCGCCGCCCCTCGAAGGCACGACCGAGCGTGACCTCGTCGGCGTACTCGAGGTCGCCGCCCACGGGCAGCCCCGACGCCAGGCGCGACACCGTGATCTGCATCGTGGTCAGCAGCCGGCTCAGATAGCTCGCGGTCGCCTCGCCCTCCAGGTTGGGGTTCGTGGCGATGATGACCTCCTGCACCGTGCCGTCGGCGAGGCGCGTCATCAACTGTGCGATGCGCAGATCGTCCGGTCCGATGCCCGCGATCGGGCTGATGGCGCCGCCGAGCACGTGGTACAGGCCACGGAACTCACGCGTGCGCTCGATCGCCGCCACGTCTTTCGCATCCTCGACCACGCAGATGAGCGCCTGATTGCGACGGGGATCGCGGCAGATCGCGCACCGCTCCTGCTCCGCGACGTTGCCGCAGATCTCGCAGAAGCGCACGCGCACGCGGATCTCGGTGAGCAGCTCGGCCAGCCGTGCCACGTCGAACGTGGGCGTCTGCAGGATGTGGAACGCGATGCGCTGCGCGGACTTGGGCCCGATGCCGGGAAGCCGGCCGAACTCGTCGATCAGCTCTTGGACGATGCCGTCGTACATCAGGAGAACCTCGTGGGGGGCTCGTAGGGCTCTTCGCGAAGGAACGTCGCTCCGAGCACCTGGCGGATCACGGCCTCACCGTAGCGCTGCACGCCCCCGGCGGCGGGGGTGCGCTCGACCACGACGGGCGGGGTGGCGACCGACGGTGCGGCGGCCCTGGACGGCTGCGCGGTGGGGCGCGCCGCTGGTGGGGCGGACGGGGATCGCGGCTCGTACGCCGGCTCGTACGACGGGTCGTAGGGCGGCTCGTCGTCGAAGGCGGGCGCCTCGTCGTCTCCGGGCAGCGGCGGCTCGTCGCGGTCCACGGCACCGTCGGCCGGTGGAGCGGGCGCGGACGAGGCGGCCTCGACCTCTTCGGGCTCCTCGTCGACCGCGAGCGCCGGGGCGGCGGCGGCCACCGGCTCCGCGGTGGGGATCGCGGCCACGGCCCACTCGGTCACGGGCGCGGCGGAGTCGCTGCGGACCTGCGGGCGGGCTCGCGCCGCTGAGGCAGGCTCCGATGCGGGTGCGGCGTCGGCGGGGGCGCTGGACCCGGAGGATGCGGGCTGGCGCGGCGCTCCCCCCTGCGGCATCGGCGCCGGCAGATACTTCACCCGGACGCCGACCTCCTGCTCGATCGCGGAGCGCAGGTGGTCGGACGGACCGGAGCCGGGCGTGGTGCCCTTGAACTTCGCCACGTCGTGCTGGCTCGTGAACCCGAGCGTGAGCACCTCGGAGTCGGTGTCGTACGCGAGCGGCTGCACCGCGGTGGCGAGCAGCCACGACGTGCGGCTGATGCCCTCGAGCCGGGTGAGCACCGCCGGCCACGCCGCGCGGATGCGGTCGAACGTGACCGGGCCGGCGGGGGGCGGCGAAGACACGGACGGCGCCGACGCGGTGTCGTCGGCGGCGGCCGAGCCTCCGGCGTCGGAGCCCCCGGAGGCGGAGGTGGAGGTGGAGGCGGAGGTGGAGGTGGAGCGATCGGGGCTCGCGGGATCGGAGGCCCGATCGGACGACACCGCCTCATTCGCCGCGGAGGACGCGGGCGCTGCGGGAGCCGACGCGGCCGGTGCCACGGTCGAGGCGGGCGTCGGCACAGCGGGAGCAGCGGACGGCGCCGGGCCCGGTGAGGGTGCAGCGGGAGCCCCGGACGAGGTGGGCGTCGCCGACGTTCCCGGCGCGACAGACGCCTGCGCCATGGCCGGTGCGGGTGGCACGGCAGACGGTGCTGCGGCCGCGGCCGACGCGGGAGCCGCAGCCGGCGCGGGGGCCGATCCCCCGACCGCGGACGACGCGGTGCCGGGAGCAGCGCCAGCGCCCGAGGCCTCCGCCAGCACTCTCGCGACCATGAGCTCGAGGTGGAGGCGGGGCGACGTGGCGCCGGACATGTCGTCGAGGGCCGCGCTCACGACGTCGGCCGTGCGCGAGAGCCGGAGCGCCCCGAACGCCTCGGCCTGGCGGCGCATGCGGTCGAGCTCGTCCTCCGCGATGCCGCGCAGCACCGCGGACGCCCCCGAGCCCACGGCGGCGATCACGATCAGGTCGCGCAGGCGTTCGAGCAGGTCGTCGACGAAGCGCCGCGGATCCTGCCCGGTCTGCACCACGCGGTCGATCGCGGGGAAGGCCGCGGCGGCATCGCCCGCGGCGAGCGCATCGACGATCTCGTCGAGCAGCGCCCCGTGCGTGTAGCCGAGCAGTGCCACGGCGCGCGCGTAGCCCACGGTGACCGTCTCCGACCCGGCCGGGGAGTCGGACCCGGCGATCAGCTGGTCGAGCAGCGACAGCGTGTCGCGGGGACTGCCGCCGCCCGCACGCACGACGAGCGGCAGCACGCCCTGCTCGACGACCACGCCCTCCTCGGCGCACAGCTTCTCGACGTACTCGAGCATCGCGGCGGGCGGCACGAGCCGGAACGGGTAGTGGTGCGTGCGCGAGCGGATGGTGCCGAGGACCTTCTCGGGCTCGGTGGTCGCGAAGATGAACTTCACGTGCTCCGGCGGCTCCTCCACCAGCTTCAGGAGCGCGTTGAACCCCTGCGGCGTGACCATGTGCGCCTCGTCGAGGATGAAGATCTTGTAGCGGTCACGGCTCGGGGCGAAGGTCGCCCGTTCGCGCAGGTCGCGGGCATCGTCGACGCCGTTGTGGCTCGCCGCGTCGATCTCCACCACGTCGAGCGACCCGCCGCCCGCGCGGGACAGCTCCACGCAGCTCGGGCACGTGCCGCACGGGGTGTCGGTCGGACCCTCGGCGCAGTTCAAGCAGCGCGCCAGGATGCGGGCCGACGTGGTCTTGCCGCAGCCGCGGGGACCGGAGAAGAGGTAGGCGTGACCCACGCGGTCTCCGCGCAGCGCCGTCATGAGCGGATCGGTCACCTGCGACTGCCCGATCATCTCGCCGAACGTCTCGGGGCGGTAGCGGCGGTAGAGGGCTGTGGTCACCACCCCAGCCTACGGCGTGCCACCGACGTTCGGCGGGTCGCGCCCCCTCCTCGACGGAGGAGGCGCGGCCCGGCTCAGTCGATCGGCTCGACGACCGGAATCGCGGTCGTGATCACCGGCACCGAGGCCGACAGGCGCGTGCCGTCGTCGCGCCGCGCATCGGCGAACTCCCGCAGCGTCGGCCGCCCGGCGATCACGGGCCCCTGGTCGGCCAGCCGCACCACCGCCGGGTCCTCCAGCGTCGCGAAGTACGCGGTGTCACGCACGCTGAAGGGCACCGGAGGGCCGCTGCGCACCTCGACCCGCAGCTCCTCGCGCGTGACCGTCACGGTGAGCGCCGAGCCCTGCCACTGCAGCGGGAACGACAGCGACGGCCACCCCGCCGGGAGCCGCGGGTCGAAGCTCAGGTCGCCCGCGTAGTCGCGCATGCCGCCGAAGCCGCACACCAGCGCCGTCCACACCCCGCCGGCCGAGGCCACGTGCACGCCGTCCGACGCATTGTGGTGCAGGTCGTGCAGGTCGACGAACAGCGACTGCTCGAAGTACTTCTGCGCCAGATCCTGGTACCCCACCTCCGCGGCCAGGATCGACTGCACCACGGCCGACAGCGTCGAGTCGCCCGTGGTCAGCGGGTCGTAGTAGTCGAAGTCGGCCTTCTTCTCCTCCGGCGTGAAGTGGTTGCCCTGCAGGAACAGCGCCAGCACCACGTCGGCCTGCTTCAGCACCTGGAACCGGTAGATGACCAGCGGGTGGAAGTGCAGCAGCAGCGGCCGCTGATCCGCCGGCGTGTTCGCCAGATCCCACACCTCGCGCTCCAGGAACAGCGAGTCCTGCGGGTGGATGCCCAGGCTCTCGCTGTACGGGATGTACATGGCCTCGGCCGCCCGCTCCCACGACTCCGCCTCGCCCGACCCCAGCCCCGTGCGCTCGACCAGTGCCGCGTAGTCCTCGGGGTAGCTGTCGCGGATCTCGCGCACCACCTTGGCCGCGTAGCGGAGGTTGTAGCGCGCCATGACGTTCGTGTACAGGTTGTCGTTCACGACCGTCGTGTACTCGTCCGGCCCCGTGACGCCGTGGATGTGGAACGTCTGCAGGCCGTCACCCGCGTCCGACTGCTCGACCAGCCGCGCACCGCGCCAGAATCCGAGCGTCGCCCACAGCCGCGCCGTCTCGATCGCGATGTCGGCACCCTCGCGGCGCAGGAACGCCTCGTCGCCCGTCGCGCGCACGTACTTGCCCAGCGCGAAGCTGATGTCGGCGTTGATGTGGTACTGCGCCGTGCCGGCCGCGTAGTACGCCGACGCCTCCTCGCCGTTGATCGTGCGCCACGGGAACAGCGCGCCCGCCTCGTTGAGCTGCGCCGCCCGCCGACGGGCGGCGGGAAGCATCTTCACCCTGGCGCGCAGCGCGTTGTACGCCCACCGCGGGGTCGTGTAGGTCAGGAACGGGAGCACGTAGATCTCGGTGTCCCAGAAGTAGTGGCCGCTGTAGCCCGAGCCCGTGAGGCCCTTCGCCGGGACGCCGGCCCCGTCCGCGCGCGCCGAAGCCTGCGCGAGCTGGAACAGGCACCAGCGGGTGGCCTGCTGCAGGTCGTCACGCCCGCCGATCTGCACGTCGCTGCGCTCCCAGAACGCGTCGAGCCATTCGCGCTGCCGCCGGAACACCGACTCCACGCCCTCATCGGTCGCGCGGTCGAGCGAACGACGGCACCGGTCGACCAGCTCCCGCGTCGGCACGCCCCGCGAGGTGTGGTAGCTGACGAGCTTCGTGATGGTGATCGGCACGCCCGCCTTGGCCTGCACCCGGAACACGTTCTTCGCGATATCCGGCTCGCACAGAGTCCTGGCGTTGTACTGGTTCTCGGTCTCGACGATGTGATCGGCCACCACCGCGACGGTCATGCCCGACGCCGCGACCCGGTACGACAGCGCCGAGCGCAGCCCGTCCTGCCAGTGCTCCGCGGGCTCCAGCACCCGGTCGGCGATGCGCTCCGCCTTGCGCGGGTCGAAGCCCGCGCCGCTCTTGGCTCCGATCGGCGTCCCCGCGTAAACACCGGCGCCGTCCTGGCGGTTCAGCAGCTGGCAGCTGATCGTGACGGGCGCATCCGCGTTCTCCACCACGACCTCGAGGCGCAGCACCGCGAGGTGACGCTCCTCGAAGCTCACCAGCCGCTGATCCCGCATGCGGACCCGCTTGCCCGACGGCGTCTCCCACACCACGCGACGCTCCAGCACGCCCGTGCGCATGTCGAGCGTGCGGGCGTACTCGCGCACGTCGGCGTCGTCGAGCGAGATCGGCTCATCGTCGACGTACAGCCGCATCACCTTGGCGTCCGGCGCGTTCACGATGGTCTGCCCCACCTCGGCGAAGCCGTAGGCCTGCTCGGCGTGGCGGATCGGCCAGGTCTCGTGCAGCCCGTTGATGAAGGTGCCGTGCTCGTGCGCACCGCGGCCCTCGATGTGGTTGCCGCGCAGGCCGAGGTAGCCGTTGCCGACCGAGAACAGCGTCTCGCCGACACCCTCCTCCGAGTAGTGCGTCTCGATCAGACGCCACGGGTCGACGGGGAAGCGGTCGCGGTCGATCATGCGGTCTCCGGGATGTCGGTGCGGGTGTCGGGAAGCAGGGCGGCGAGGTCGTCGACCACGTGCGTGGCGCCGGCGGCGCGCAGCGCGTCGGTACCGGTGCCGCGATCCACGCCGATCACGGTCGCATAGCCGGCGGCGGCGGCGGACGCGGCACCGGACGTGGCGTCCTCGACCGCGACGCTGCGGGCGGGGTCGACGCCCAGGCGGACGGCACCCGCCGCGAACATGTCCGGCGCGGGCTTGGAGGCCAGGCCGTCGTGCTCCGCGACCACGCCATCGACCACGACGCGGAAGAACGAGCGGATGCCGGCGGCGGCGAGCACCTCCTCGGCGTTCTTCGAGCTCGACACGACGCCCATCGGCACACCGGCCGCGTGCAGCCGCTCGACCAGAGCGAGCGAGCCGGGGAACGGGGCGATGCCCTGCCCGCGCAGCGACGCCGCGAAGGCGGCGTTCTTGCGGTTGCCGATCCCGCACACGGTCTCGGCCGAGGGGTCGTCGTCGACCGATCCCCACGGCACCTCGACGTTGCGGCTGCGCAGCAGGCTCGCGACCCCGTCATAGCGCTTCTTGCCGTCGACATACGCGAAGTAGTCCTCGTCGGTGTACGGCGGGGTGATGCCCCAGCGCGCGAACACGTCGTCGAAGACGGCCTTCCACGCCCTCATATGCACCTCGGCGGTCGGCGTGAGCACGCCGTCGAGATCGAACAGCACTCCATCGGCGAGGAGCAGGTCGGGCAGCGCTTCTGGCACAGGGCCTCCAGGAGAAGGGCGAGGGACGGATCGGCACCTCTCCGTGCCACTGTGCCAGCGTAATGCGGGCGGCACGCACGGGGTAACCCCGCAGCCGCGATCAGAGCAGCTCGGCCGTCTGTCTGGCGATCTGGAGCTCCTCGTCGGTCGGCACCACCAGCACCGTCACCCGCGACGCGTCGGTCGAGATCACCCGGATCCCGCGCTCCCTGGCGGTGTTGCGCTCCTGGTCGAGCTCGACGCCCGCGAAGCCCAGGGGCGCCAGGGCCGCCGCCCGCACCGGGGCCGCGTTCTCGCCGACGCCCGCCGTGAAGGAGATCACGTCGACCCCGCCGAGCTGCGCGATGTACGCCCCCGCATAGGCGCGGAGCCGGTGCACGTACACGTCGAAGGCCAGCACCGCCGCCTCGTCGCCCTCCGCGACCCCGGCGAGGATGTCGCGCATGTCGCTGCGCCCCGCCAGCCCCGCGAGTCCGCTGCGGGTGTTCAGCAGCGTGTCGAGGTCGTCGATCGTGTACCCCGCGCGTCGCGACAGATGCACGAGTGCCGCGGGGTCGAGGTCGCCCGACCGCGTGCCCATGACGAGCCCCTCCAGCGGCGTGAGCCCCATCGACGTCTCGACCGAGCGACCGCCGTCGATCGCGGTGACCGAGGCCCCGTTGCCGAGGTGGAACACCAGCTGGCGCAGCTCGCCCAGCGGTCGGTCGAGGAAGCGGGCCGCGGCCTCGCTCACGTACTGGTGGCTCGTGCCGTGGAACCCGTAACGGCGCACCCGGTGCTCGGCGGCGAGCTGCGCGTCGATCGCGTAGGTGTAGGCCGCGGGCGGAAGCGTCTGGTGGAAGGCCGTGTCGAACACCGCCACGTGCGGGACGGCGTCGAACACCGCACGCGCGGCCCGGATCCCGGCGAGGTTCGCGGGGTTGTGCAGCGGGGCGAGGACGGCCAGCTCGCCGATCTGCCGCTCCACGTCGGCGTCGATCAGCGTGGGGGCGTAGAAGCGTGCCCCGCCGTGCACCACCCGATGCCCGACGGCGACCGGCGGGTGCGCGTCGAGGGAGGGCCCGTGCGCCGCGAACTGCTCGCGCATCACCTCGAACGCGGCCGCGTGGTCGGGGATCGGCCGCTCCTCGCGGTACGTCGCATCGAGCATGGTCGGCACCGCGCCGGCGGCCACGACCGGGCGGACGGTGTGGGCCACCGGGCTCGACTCCTGGCCGATGCGCTCGATCAGCCCGCTCGCGAGCTCGTCCTCCCGCTCGACGTCGATCAGGCTGTACTTCAGCGAGGAGGATCCGCTGTTGATCACCAGGATCGCGCTCACGCCCGCTCCCCCTCTGCGCTCTGCGCCTGGATGGCGGTGATCGCGACCGTGTTGACGATGTCGTCCACGAGCGCCCCGCGCGACAGGTCGTTGATCGGCCTGTTGAGACCCTGCAGCACCGGACCGATCGCGACCGCTCCCGCCGACCGCTGCACGGCCTTGTAGGTGTTGTTGCCCGTGTTGAGGTCGGGGAACACGAAGACCGTCGCGCGGCCGGCCACCGCGGAGTCGGGCAGCTTGGCCTTGGCGACCGCGGCGTCGGCGGCGGCGTCGTACTGGATCGGGCCCTCCACGGGCAGCTCCGGCGCGCGCTCCCGCACGAGCGCCGTGGCCTGACGCACCTTGTCGACGTCGGCGCCGCTGCCGGACTCCCCCGTGGAGTACGACAGCATCGCGACGCGCGGGTCGATCCCAAACTGCCGCGCCGTCGTCGCCGACGAGATCGCGATGTCGGCCAGCTGCTCCGCCGTGGGGTCGGGGATCACGGCACAGTCGCCGTACACCAGGACGCGGTCGGCGAGCGCCATCAGGAACACGCTGGACACGACCTCGACCCCCGGCTTGGTCTTGATGATCTCGAACGACGGGCGGATCGTATGGGCTGTCGTGTGCGCGGCCCCCGACACCATGCCGTCGGCGAGACCCAGGTGCACCATCATGGTGCCGAAGTACGACACGTCGGTGACCGTGTCGGCCGCCCGCTCCAGCGTGATGCCCTTGTGCGCGCGCAACCGGGCGTACTCCTCCGCGAACCGCTGCACCAGTTCGGGGTCGGTGGGGCTGAGGATCTGCGCGTCGGCGATGTCGACGCCGAGCTCGGAGGCCCGCGCGCGGATGGCGGCCTCGTCGCCCAGGATCGTGAGGTCGGCCACGTCTCGCGCGAGCAGCGTCGCGGCCGCGCGGAGGATGCGGTCGTCGTCGCCCTCCGGCAGCACGATCCGGCGACGGTCGGCCCGCGCCCGCTCCATCAGGCCGTACTGGAACATCAGCGGCGTGACCACGTGGGCCTCGGCGAGCCCGAGCTGCTCGGTCAGCTCGGCGATGTCGACGTGCGCCTGGAAGAGACCGAGCGCCCGCTCGTAGCGCCCGCGGGCATCGGCCGTGATCCGTCCGCGCGTCCCCATCACGCGCACCGCCGTGTCGTAGGTGCCCAGGTCGGTCGTGATGATCGGCACGGACGACGCGAACCCGTCGAGAAGCTGCAGGATGGGCGCGGGCAGCGGGAACGGCCCGTTGAGCACGATGCCGGCGATGCGCGGGAAGGTCCCGGAGGAATCGGCGAGCAGGGCGGCCAGGAGGACCTCCGTGCGGTCGGCGGGGATCACCACCACGGCCTCCTCCGTGATCCGCGGCAGCACGTTCACCATCGACATGCCGGCGACGACGATCGACAGGGCGACCGCGGTCAGGCGCTCCTCGTCGCCCGCGAGCAGCGTGCCCTCGATCGCGGCGAGGATGCCGCGGATGGACGGTGCCACGAGGGCGCGGTCCTCCGGGATCGCCCACACCGGGGTGCGGTCGACCGGAAGCACGGCGCGAACGGCGGCGACGATCGGCTCCAGCGCCTCAGGGTCGGCGCGGTTGACCGCCACGGCGAACAGCTCCGCCCGTTCCGCGGCGAGCTCGGACAGCGCGAGAGCGGCGATCTGCCCCACGGCGGCCGGCGTGCGGGCGGTGGTGGTGCCCAGCTGCTCGGCCTGACGCTGCTGGTCGCGGCCGCTCAGCACGAGCAGCACGGGCGCGGCGAGGTTCGCGGCGATGCGCGCGTTGAACCCGAGCTCCGCGGGGCTCGCGACGTCGGTGTAGTCGCTGCCGACGATCACGACCGCGTCGCACTGCGCCTCGACCGCCTTGAACCGCGCGACGATGGTCGCCAGCGCGGCGTCGGGGTCGGCGCGCACGTCGTCGTAGGTCACGCCGATGCAGTCGTCGTAGTCGAGCTGCACGCCGTCGTGCGCGAGCAGCAGCTCGAGGATCTCGTCGCGCTCGGCGACCGACCGCGCGATGGGTCGGAAGACGCCGACGCGCGGGGAGACGCGCATCAGGGCGTCGAGCGCCCCGAGGGCGATCGTCGACTTCCCGGTATGGCCTTCGGCCGAGGTGATGTAGATGCTCCGCGCCACGCCCCCAGCTTAGGCGGGGCGCCGTCGGACGCGCCCGGACGGTGCCGTGACTAACGCGCCGTCACTCGCACGGTCCGGACAGAGCGTCGACCACGGCCGTCGCATCCTCCTGGTAGCGGGCGTAGTACTCGCGGTCGGTGTTGATCTGCACGCGGTGGATTGCGTGCGACGCCGGCATCGACTGCCACTCCGGAAGCCGCCCGAGACGCTCGTAGAACAGCGTGGCCGAGGCCGCGGGGTCCATCCGCTGCTCGACGCTGCCCCACCAGTCCTGCTGCTGGAACAGCCCGATGCTCGTGGTGCGCGAGCCGTCGGGGTTGGTCCAGCCGCGGGTCTCCCAGTCGCCGTAGTCGATCGCGCGCAGGCTGCTCTCCCCCATCGCGGTCATCACGCCGAGGATCTGCCCGTCGCGCCCGAAGCCGAGCGCGGAGGCCGTGCGGATGATGGTCGCCGCGTTCTCCAGCTGTTCGCCGCGCCACCCCTGGATGCCCGCCGCGGGGAAGGTCTCCGGGCGGTCGATGCAGACCGGCGCGGGGTCGCGGGCCAGGCCGAGCGGGATGAGCACCAGGAGCCCCGCGACCACGGCCACCACGCCGGCGGACACGAGCAGACGCCGGCCGCGCGTGCGCCAGCGCGCACGGGATGCCGTCCGGCGCCGCGCGGCCGCACGACGCCGAGCCGCCGGAGACCTCTTCGCCGCGGGCCTCCGCCGGGCGGCGGGCTTGCCCGCCCGCGGCCTCGCGCGGGACGCGGTCACGGGCGCACGGCTCCCGCCGCCGGATGGGAGCGCCGCCCGATGAGCGCCGCGACGCCGCCGCCGATCGCGCCGAACAGGTGCCCCTGCCACGAGACGCCGTCGGCCACGCCGATCACGCCCGCGAGCATCGTGCCGCCGTAGACGCCGATCACGACCACGGCGATCACGGCGTAGAGGATGCGATGGGCGACGCGCCCCGGCGCGAACACGCGCATCACGACGTAGCCGAAGTAGCCGAACACCAGGCCCGAGGCGCCCACCGTGAGCGTGCCTGGAGCGTTCACGAGCCAGGTGCCGACCCCGCCGACGACCGCGACGATCACGGTGACGGCCCAGAAGCGTCGCGCCCCCTCGACCGCGACCAGGCAGCCGAGCACGAGGAACGGCACCGAGTTGGCGATGAGGTGCGCCCAGCTCGCGTGCAGCAGCGGGGCGAGGATGATGCCGCTGAGCCCCGACAGGTCCCACGACCGCAGACCGAAGCCCGTGAACGATCCGGGCAGCACGGCATCGGCGAACTGCACGAGCCACATCACCGCCACCAGCAGCACCGGCGAGGCGAAGCGGGCGAGCGGATGCGGCGGCCGCGAAGGAGGGGGGACGGTCACCGCTCGATTGTCGCAGGCCCGTCCGACGAACGCCTGTGTACCGGGCCCGGCAAAAGAAAAGACCCTCCGCGCACCCAGCAGAGCCCGGTTACCCTTGCTGCGTTTCCGCCCTGGGGGAATTGGCCTGGATGCCGCCACGCGGAGAGCCGTCGTCCACTCTACCCGACCAGCGGCGGGGCGACGAACCCACGCGGGCATGGTCCCGCACGCCGCGCGGAGCGTACGATCGATTCACGCGCATCGTTGCGTCGACGCGAGAGGGATCGCATGCCTGAGAACGCCCCCCTGACCCCGGTCACGATCGACGCCGAGCGATTCGCCGCCCAGACGGCGGCGATTCTCGGCTCGATCAGCCAGGTCATCGACGGCAAGCCCGACGCCGTACGCAGCGCGCTCGTGTGCCTGCTCGCCGAGGGCCACCTGCTCATCGAAGACGTGCCGGGCGTCGGCAAGACGATGCTCGCCCGCGCACTGGCCGCGAGCATCGACGCCACGGTCCGCCGCATCCAGTTCACGCCCGACCTGCTGCCCGGCGACGTCACGGGCGTGTCGGTGTACAACCCGGTCGACCGGGAGTTCGAGTTCAAGCGGGGCGCCGTGTTCGCCCACATCGTGATCGCCGACGAGATCAACCGCTCCTCCCCCAAGACGCAGTCCGCGCTTCTGGAGGCCATGGAGGAGGGCCAGGTCACGGTCGACGGCTCCACGCACCGCCTGCCCGACCCGTTCCTCGTGGTGGCGACGCAGAACCCGCTGGAGATGGAGGGCACCTACGCCCTCCCCGAGGCGCAGCGCGACCGCTTCATGATGCGCATCTCGATGGGCTACCCCGACCCGGGCGCGGAAGCCCTCATGCTGCGGCAGCGCGACGTGGTGAACCCGCTCGCCACCGTGACGCCCGTGGCCGACGCCGCGTCCGTCGCGCAGCTCATCGCGTGGGCGCGGGCCGTGCACGTGGCCCCGGCCCTGGAGGAGTACGCGGTCGCACTCGCCCAGGCCACCCGCTCCGACCCGAGCCTGCATCTCGGTGCCAGCCCCCGCGCCACCCTCCAGCTCGTCCGCGCGGCGAAGGTGTGGGCGGCCCTCGACGGCCGCGACTACGTCATCCCCGACGACATCACGTCGCTGCTCCTCCCCGTGTTCGCCCACCGCCTGCTCCCCGCGCGCGGCGCCCATCGCGCCGGAGCCCAGCCCATCGAGGCCGCGCTCACGCAGATCGCCGAGCGCGTGCGCGTCCCGGTCGCCACCCGCTCCTGAGACCCCCGCCATGCGACGACGCCGCCTCCTCACCCGCCGGGGCACCGGCACGCTCGTCGCGGCGTTCGGCTGCCTGGTCGCGGCGAACGTGCTCGGCGCGCGCATCCTCCTCTTCATGGCCGTGTTCCTGGCCGCCCTCACCCTGTTCTCCGCGCTGGCGGTGCGGCTGCCACGGCGCTCAGGGACGGTCGCGCGACAGATCTCGACCGACCTGCTCACGGTGTCGGAGGCCTCGCGGGTCACGGTGCGCTTCACGCTGCGGGCGCGGCGGGTGCCGCACGGCCTGTGGCATGACGTGCTGCCCGACGCGGTCGCCGGAGACTCCAGCGGCGAGTATCCCGCCGAGACCGCGCAGCTGAGCTACCTCATCGCGGGGGTGCGGCGCGGCGTCTGGCCGCTCGGCCCCCTCATGCTCCGTACGGTCGACCCGTTCGGACTCGCACAGCGGGAGCAGGCGTTCGGCGACACCCGGACCATCACGGTGGTGCCGGAGGTGTTCGCGCTCACGCCGCTCGCCGTGCGCATCGGGGCGGCGGGAGGGACGGCCCACACCTCGTCGACCCGCCTCGGACAGGGCAGCGACAACCTGTCCCCGCGCGGCTACGCCCCCGGCGACTCCATGCGCCGGATCCACTGGCGGGCCACGGCTCACCGCGGCGAGCTGATGGTGCGCCAGGAGGAAGAGGAGTCCAGCCCCGACGCGCTGGTCGTCCTCGACCGGAGCGCCGGTCGCTGGGACCCGCAGGGCGACGCCGCCGACCCGGCCTTCGAGTCCGCGGTGTCGCTGTGCGCCTCGGCCGCCCTGCACCTCGCCGCCGAGGGCTACAGCGTCGACGTGATCGACACCGCGGGCACGCTGCTCGGCGCGCTCCGCGGACACGAGGACGACCGCGACGGCCTGCTCGTCGCACTCGCCCTGGTGACCCCGCGCGGCGAGGCCCGGGAGCTCGCGGCCCTCGTCGGCGGCACCCCGCCCGGGCCGCTCGTGTTCATCACCGGACGCGTCGACGAGGAGGACGCGGCGCTGCTGCGTCCCGCGGGAGCCGCGGCCCCGCTGCTGTTCGCCACCGAGCCGCTGCCGGGTGCGGCCGACGCGGCACGACAGCACGGGTGGACCGTCGCCGCCCTCGGCACCGACGTCGCCGAGGCCTGGGACGACGCGCTGGCCGCGCGGAGCGGAGCGGGCGATGTTCCGCGCTGAGCAGCCGCGCGCCGCGACCCCGCCGCCGCGCACCGTGCCGCGGTGGCACCGCGACCGCGACGAACCGGATCGCGTCGTCGCCACGGGCGTGCTCGCCGCGGTCGGAGCGCTCGTTGCCCTGTGGCCGTTCACCTCGGTGATCACGCCGGGGGCCTGGTCGTTCACGGTCGTGCTGATCGTGGTGGCCGTGGTGGGCACCGGGATGCTCGTCCGTCACCTCCTCCGCCGCCGGCGCGCGGGACTGGGCGACCTCGGCGCGCTGCTCGCCCAGGTCGCGGTCGCGGTCGCCGTGCTCACGCTGCTGCTCGCGGGCGACACCGCGATCCTGGGGGTCGTTCCCACCGCGACGACCCTCGCGGTGTTCCAGGGCCTGGGGGCGGCCGCATGGGAGCAGATCGTGTTCGGCTCGGCGCCGCTCGACGCCTCCCCCGCACTGGCGGGTGCCCTCGGTGCGGGCTTCGCCGTGGTGGCGATCCTGCTCGACCACCTGGTCGCCCAGCGCTCGGCCGTGCTCGCCACCGTGCTGATCGGCGTGATCGGCGCCGTGCCGATGATCGTGACCTTCGGCGACCCGAACGTCGCCTGGTTCGTGGCCCTCGCGCTCACGGCGCTGCTGCTGTTCCGGGTCACTGCGCAGCGCGACGGCTCCTCTCCGCGCCGGAGCTCGCTGTCGGTCGCCGTCGGGGTCGGCGCGGCCGCCGTCGTCTCCGCGCTCGTGGTGACGCCCGCGCTGCCCGTCGCCCCCACCATGGCCGGCACCGGCGTCGGCGTGACCGTCGACGCGTCGCTGCGCCTCGGCGACGACCTGCGCCAGCCCAACCCGGTCGAGGTGCTCACCCTCGCCACCGACGCCGCCACCGCGCCCTATCTGCGCCTGACCACGCTGTCCCGCTTCGACGGCCGTGTGTGGCAGCCCGACCGCGGCGACCTGCAGTCGCAGGCGGACGGCTTCGGGGAGCCGGAGTGGAGCGAGGGCGTCGCGACCGAGGACGCCACCACGTCCATCCGCATCCTGCGCATGTCGAGCGCCTGGCTGCCGGTGCCGTACCCCGCCACCGACGTGTCGGGATTGAACGGGTCGTGGCGGGTGGCCCCCGAGAACCGCACGCTGTACTCGCGTCGGTCCGACGCCGCCGGCAACGACTACACCGTGAGCTCCACCCGCGTCACGCCGACGCTCGAGCAGATCCGTGCGGTCGACGCGGCCCCGCCGCTCGCGGATCCCGACATCGAGGACGTCGAGCTGCCCGGGATCATCGGCGAGCTCGCGGCCGAGGTGACAGCCGACGCGGACACCGACTACGACCGGCTCGTGGCGCTGCAGAACTGGTTCCGCGCGCAGTTCGACTACTCGCTGGAGACGCCGGTGGAGGAGGGCTTCGACGGCACCGGCGCCGACGCCGTCGCCCGCTTCCTGGAGGAGCGCTCCGGGTACTGCGTGCACTTCGCCGGCGCGTTCGCCCTGATGGCCGAGAGCCTCGACATGCGGGTGCGGATCGTGGTCGGGTACCTCCCCGGTTCGCTCACCGACGAGAAGCGCGGAGACGAGTCGATCTTCTCCGTGACGAGCGACCAGCTGCACTCCTGGCCCGAAGTGCTGTTCCCGGGCATCGGCTGGGTGTCGTTCGAGCCCACCGCGTCGCTCGGCGTTCCGACGGCGTTCCGCGCGGGCGAGGCCCAGGGCGGTGCGACCGGCGGGATCACGGAGCCCGCGCCGACCACGGCGCCGCAGACGCAGGAGACGCAGGGCCCCGACGTCGACCGGGGTGACGCGGACCCCGGGTCCGCGGGATCCGGAGAGCTGCGCCGCCTCGACCCGACCCCGGTCGCGCTCGTGACGCTCGGGGTGGTCGTGCTGCTCCTGCTCCCCGGGATCGTGCGGCTCATCGAGCGGCGGATGCGGATGCGTCGCGCGGCCCGAGGCGACGCGGCCGCCGCGTGGGCGGAACTGCGCGACACCCTGCTCGACCTGGCGCTGCCGGTGTCGGACGCCGACAGCCCCCGTGCGCGAGCCGCCGCCCTCGCGCGCGGCCGTGGCGCGGACGCCGCAGCCCTGCAGCGCCTCACCACCGCGGTCGAGCGCGCCAACTACGCCCGCCCCGGCGCACAGGAGACCGACGATCTCGCGGAACCCCTGCGTGCGGTGCTGTCGAGCCTGCAGCACAGCGTCGACGGCCCGACCCGGGTGCGCGCGCGACTGCTGCCGCGGTCGCTGTACGCCCCGCGCGGAGCGGATGCGGCGCTGCTGGCCTGAGCGCCCCCGCGGGTGATCAGGACGCGGCGGCCTCGGCGGGGTGCGCGGCACAGCGCACGGTGTCGCAGTCGTCGCACACGACGAACTGCGCACGGCACGAGAGATCGGGGCAGTTCGCGGTGCGCTTGGTCGCGGCGCCGCAGCCCGCGCAACGACCGATCACCCGGGCGTGATCGCTGAAGTCGACGGAACCCCGGCCGTCGAACACGTACAGCGAGCCGTCCCACAGTCCGTCGTCGCCGAACTTCTCGCCGTAACGCACGATGCCGCCCTCGAGCTGGTACACCTCGCCGAACCCGCGGGCCGTCATCAGGCTCGACAGCACCTCGCAGCGGATGCCACCCGTGCAGTACGTCACGACGGGCTTGCCCTTCAGGTCGTCGTAGACCCCGGAGTCGAGCAGGTCCACGAAGTCGCGCGTGGTCTCGGTGGCGGGCACGACCGCGCCGCGGAAGCGCCCGATCTGCGCCTCGAGCGCGTTGCGACCGTCGAAGAACACGACCTCCTCGCCGCGCTCGGCCACGAGCTCGTGCAGCTGTTCCGGGGTGAGTCGCGCTCCGCCGCCGACGACGCCGTGCTCGTCCACGCGCAACTCGCCGGGCGCCCCGAACGACACGATCTCGTCGCGCACCTTCACGCTCAGCTTCGGGAAGTCGAGGCTGCGGCCGTGCTCGTCCAGCCCTGTGCCCTCGCTCCACTTGAGGTCGACGTCGCGGAACGGCGCGTACGACCGGAACGAGCGCGCCCACTTCTTGAGTGCGGGGAGATCGCCACCGAGCGTGCCGTTGATGCCGTCCTTCGAAATCAGCAGTCGTCCCCGCAGTCCCAGCGCCTCGCCGAGGTCGCGCTGCCACACCCGTATCGCCTCGGGATCGGCGAGCGGGGTGAAGGCGTAGAAGAGGACGATCTTGGGGGTTGCCACCCCGGAATCCTACGTCGCCGACCTGACCGCGGCCGGGGTCAGAGGCGGTCACGTGACGTCGCGGCTCAGGAACGCGAGGCTCCCCCCGCCGACGGCCGCGAGCACCCAGGCCGCCGTCAGCCCGGCCGGGAGAAGGCCGTACAGCTGATCGCCCGTGGAGAGCCCGACGGCGGTCACGTCGAACCCGAGGGTCTGGAGGAACGCGAGCAGCGGAAGACTCGCGGCCCCGGCGCTCCAGAACAGCGCGACGAGCGTCGCGACCCCGAGCGACAGGGACGTGACGAAGAGCGCGACGAGGTGGGCCTGGACGATCATCCCGATCCCCACTCCCCACAGGCCGGCGAGGGCACCGAGCGCGAGAGTGGCGCCCACCGCCGCTGCGTCCAGGGGAATGCCGCCCATCGTGGCCCACAGCACGACGTGGCCGCCGAGGAGTGCGACGAGCGCGACGGCCGCTCCCCCGATCGCCGACGTCGGCAGCCGGACCAGAAGGACCGCCCACCGCGGCAACAGCATCAGACGCTGCGCGATGACGCCGTCGCGCCGATCGACCGTGTACCGGAACGAACCGTAGACCGCCGCGAGAACGGCCGCGGAGGTCGCCAGGACGGTGTGGAGCGGCGCGGTGAGGGTGTCACGGACACCGGCAGGGGCATCCGCGAGCTCTGAGGGAATGCTCGCCGCGAGCGGGAGCGAGATCACGAGCGCCGCCACCGCCGCACCGAGCAGCACGAGGTCGCCGCCGACGTCGCGCGCCTGCGCACGCAGAGCCCGACCGATCACGCGACGGCCCGGCGTCCTCGCGCCCACGCGATCCCGACCAGACCGCCCGTCCACACGAGCGCGACGCCCAGCGCCGGAAGGAGGTCGAGCAACCGCCCCTGATACGCGGGGGCTCCGATCGCGGCGAGGACCATGCCGGGCGAGTACCTCGCGACCTCCGGCGCCGTCCGCAGCAGCGCGAACTCCACGGCCAGCGGATAGGCGAGGAGGATCGCCGCCGTCACGTAGTAGTTCCGGGTGATCCAGCCGATCGCACCTCCGAGGAGAGCGCCGAGGACGGCGCCGACGAGCGCGCCTCCGTACATTCCCCAGGCGTCGTCGCCGAGGACGAAGGACTGCCCCTCCCGTGTCAGGAGGATCGCGGCGGCCGCCGTCCAGAGCACGCAGATGACGAGAGAGGTGCCGACGGCGACCAGCGCCCCCGCCACGAGCTTGCCCGCGAAGGCGCGCCGGAACCCCACGGCGACGAGGGTACGGTCCATCGAGCCGTAGTAGTACTCGCGGGTGACGGTGTAGGCGCCCACGAACGCGGCCGAGAGGGCCGTCCAGGCGAGGGGCTGCAGAACCTGGAGTGTCGCGGCGGCGGGCTCGAGGCCCGCGAGGTCGAAGTGCGAGCCATCCGAGCAGAGAACGTACACCGGCAGCAGGACGGCGACCAGGAAGATCGCGAGCACGGAGAAGCCGCTCACCGAACGCAGCAGCTCGCTGCGAATCACCGACGTCACGCCGACACCCCCTCGATCAATTCGAAGTACCTGCTCTCCAGCGACTCGGCGTCGCTCGTGACGAGATCCCGCAGCGGCCCCGCGAACAGGGCGCGACGCTTGAGCACGACCACCTCATCGACCACCTGTTCGAGCTCGGGAAGCTGATGGCTCGCGATAAGCACCGTGCCGGCACGGTCGGCGAAGCTCCGTAAAAAGCCGCGAAGCCAACGAATGCCGTCCGGATCCAGCCCGTTCGCCGGCTCATCCAGGATCAGTGTCCGCGGCGAGCCGACGAGCGCGGTCGCCAAGCCCAGTCGCTGCGCCATCCCCGTCGAGTAGGTCTTGACGCGGCGGCGGGCGTCGGGCGCGAGTCCCACCTCGTCCAGCACCTCATCCACGCGCTGCGACGGAGCCCCCGCCGCCAGCCGGGCGATCTCCAGATGCCGTCGCCCCGTGATGCCCACCTCGAACCCGAACCCGTCCATGTGGACTCCGACGTGCGTCGCGGGGTTCTCCAGCGACGCGAACGGGCGGCCGTCGATGAGGCACTCCCCCTCCGTCGGTCGCAGCAGCCCGACGATCGCTCGGAGGGTGGTCGACTTACCCGCCCCGTTCGGGCCGAGCAGCCCGACGATCGACCCGCGCGGCACCCCGAATGAGAGCCCATCGACCGCCGCCCGATGGCCATACCTCTTGGTGAGCCCTCGGACCTCGATCGCCCGATCCTTCCTGTTCATCCTTCTCCTACCTTTCGTCCATGAGAGTCGACAACGGCTCGGTCACTCCCGCCGTCCAGAGCGCGTGCCACAGATCGGTCGTCCCCAGATGAGCACGCGCCTGCCCGGTGCCCGGCGGGGCTGGGTGGTCTGGGGATAACTCGACGACGCCGATACTCACCGCGGCGACGGAGACGTCGGGGGCGGACACCGGGACCAGCGCGTCCAACGGCACCGTCACCGGGGTCGGGGACCGGTGCACGACCGTCCCGGTGCCGATCACCGCGCTCCCGAGGATCCCGCTGGTCATCAGGTCGACGCGGGTGCCGTCGGGGATTCCGGAAGCGCGTCCTCCTCCGGCCTGCACGAGCGACATCCGGCCGTCATGCGTCCAGAAGCCGAGCGTGACCGTGCGTGGCACGGGGATCAGGGCACCGGCGATGACGACAGCGCCGGTCATCACGGCGAGCACGGTCGCGAATCGGACTCGGGACACTCCGGCCCGGAGCACGCGCACGAGCGCCCGAAGCACGATCGTCAGCCCGGTGATCGCCACGATGACCTCCAGAGCGAGCGTGAGGACGGAGAGCACCGGGCCGCCCGCGGTACCCGCCTTCGCCACCCGTGCAACAGCGAGGAACACCAACACGCACGGCGTGAACAGGCTCGCCAGACCGAACGGCACGCTCCACCACCGCGGCACTCGCTTCTCCGACCGCCCACCCCCGAAGAGGAGCCGGACCAGGCGGTCCGAGGCATCGCGGATCGTGCGTTCGCGCAGATTCGGCTCGTCGAGAGCACTCATGAGCGCGATGTATCCGTCGAAGCGCACGAAGGGGATGAGATTGATCAGGACGATGAGGACGCACGAGACACCCGCCAGCAGCACGGCCTGACGAAGCTCGGACGGCGGGAGCGCGAGAGCGGCGACCAGAGCGACTCCGGCGGCCACCACGTGCACGGCTGGTCCGGCGAGGGCGACCGACACGCGTTGCCCACGGTCGCGGAGACGCCAGCCGTCCGTCACATCGACGAAGAACGCGGGAGCGAGATAGAAGATCATGAAACCGGCCCGACGGGGCGTGCCGCCGAAGCCGGTGAGTGTGAGGCCGTGGGCCGTCTCGTGGAGCAGGGTGAGCAGCCCGAGCACGATGACGGTGCCGAGGAGGGCGGCCAGCGGCACCGGTGTCACGACGACCCGGACGACATCCGCCGCCTGAAGAAGGGCGGCAACAGCCCCGAGCCCGGCCATGACGACGGGGATCAGCATCACCCTCTTGGGAAGCGACGGGAGCAGACGGTGCAACCGTCGGAAGAGCTCGGGCGCACGCAGGGTCGCGACCTGCAGGGTGAGCGGGGCACGATACGACAGCCGCCCCGGCGGGATTCTTCCTGCGCCCTCCAGCAATCCGCTTGCTCGGAAGCGCTCGACGAGTCGAAGGAAGCTCTCCGAGGACTCGGACGGTGCGAAGCGGGTGCGGAGGACGTGGAGCGGTGTCTCGCCGTCCATCGCCTCCAGCAGATCGACGACGGAGCGCGAGACCCGCGACGTCGGTACGCCGTGCACGGACGCGACCCACACCGCGTCCTCCCCGACACGTTCGAAGGAGACGTCTGCGGAGCGCACGGGACGGTCCTCGGCACCCAGCGGGGCGGTCCCGCGAAAGCGCTGCCGGTGGGGCGGCTCAGGCGACGGCATCGTCAGCCGCGATCGTCGTGGAGGAAACCGCGGACGTCGTCACCATCACGATCTCCGCACCCTGCGGAGACCGTACGGGAGAAACGTTCGGTTCCTCGAACCCGGCGTCCGCGATCTCACGGCAGATCTCATCCAGGCCGAGAACCTGCAGGCGGCTCGTGAACACCGTCACCCTTCCCCCCGGTACCAGATCGTCCGCGCGCAGCCAGTTCACGAGTCGGGCGGAGCCGTCGTCCTCGATCTGCTGGCTGAACAGATACCTCTCCGCGCCATCCGGCCCCGGGACCCAGATCTTCTCGGTCCTCGTCACGCGCAGTTCCGCTTCCGCGATGGCCCCCGCCAGCGTGAATGCGAAGAGACCGCCCGGAGCGAGGTGCCGCCGAACGGCGGCGTACAGCGCAGCGCGGTCTTCCCCGTTCAACAGGGTGAGAGAGGTGGCACCGAGGATGACCAGGCGGAAGCGTCGCGCGAGCGTGAAATCGCGCATGTCCGCCACGACGCACTCCACCGCGGATTCCCCCGGGAGGACGTGCCGCACGAGGGCCAGCATGTCGGCCGACAGGTCGAGCGCGATCACGCGCCGGCCCGAGCGCACCAGAGGGATCGTGAGCCGTCCGCTTCCCGCCGCGAGGTCGAGGATCGGACCCTCGGTCTTCCGCGCGAGCGCGAGCACCTCCCGGATCTCGGCACGATCGGAGCCGACGAGCCGTTCGTAGAAGGTACTGCCCGCAGCCGCGTACAGGTCCTCAGGCACGGCGTGCGCGCCGACCGCGCGGAGCCGTGCGGCCACCGCCTCCGTGATCAGATCTGCCATTCGTCTTCGCCTTCCCGGTGTGAGCGGGCGCGGGCCCCCGCCTGCGGCCCGCACCCTTCTGTCAGGTGGCGATCGCCACCGCCCCGCCGATGATGGCGATGATGTAGCTGGCGTGCTCCCACCACTCCATCGGTGTGTCGAGTTGCTCGAGCTCCACGAACTCGATCGATGTCTTCTGCACTGTGCACCTCCTTGGGCACTCGTCCGAGTGCGTCTCCTACGTCAGAGCGAGGATCCCGATGATCACTCCGACGGCGAAACCCCGCATGAAGTCATCGCCGTCGTTGAGCGCGTCCATGGCCTCGAGTTCTGTGAACTCGAGCGTCGGCGTCGCAGCGTGCATGCTCACCTCCCTTCGCTCTCTCCCGCCGTCAAGTCAGATCACGTGGCCATCGCCGCGCCCGCACCGATGAGGATCAGAGCACCGATGACGCCCTTGTAGAAGCTGTCCCAGCTCGGGGCCTCCATGGGATCCAGCTCTTCGAATCGGATGCACGTGTCACTGCGTGGTTCCATCTCGTTCACCTCCTTCCTTCGTCGATCGTCCGGCTTTCGCCGCTGCGTTTCGGAGGCTCCATCTGCCGTCGCCCAGCACAGCGCGGAGGTCTCCCGCGTCGAGCCCGTGGAGCATCGGCCGACGCCCGCCCCACGACTGCTCGGCGGCCTCGACGATGCTGTGCAGGAGCGCTGCGGCCGGCCGGGGCGGACTCGGAATCCGCCACCGCTCGAGCAGCGCGTCGATGCCGTCCGCCGGGTCGAGGGGAAGGGCCACCGCGTGAGCGACACGCGCCCAGAAGTCCGCGAGACTCTCCCGGTCACCCCAGCGAGCGTCGCCCGCTCCGATTCGGCGCCAGACCGCGCCGATGACCGCCGCCGTCGCGACCATCTTGCGCACGCCCAGGTGAGAGGAAACCTCGTTCGCCAGATACCAGTGCCGCGCGCTGAAGGGATCGCCTCCACGCAGCGCCGCGCTGCGCTGCGTGGCTCCGCTCAGACGCGCGAGGCGCTGTCTCCCCGAGGGCGATCCGGCGTCGTGCGCCGCGGTCTCGAGCAGGGCCCTTCCGAGAGCGACGGCGTCGCTGTCGGCCCTCGGGCTTCGTTGGACGCTGGTCGCCGCACCCGCGATGCGCAGGAACGCCTCCAGCGCTCCCTCGCGCACCGCACCCGGGCTGAGGGTGGAGAAGTTCCACGGGTCGACCAGGGCGTGGCGGGGGCGGAGGGCGCGGCCGACGATCAGTCGAGAGCCCCGTTCGTTCGTGAGGATGCCGACGCCGTTCGTCTCCGACGAGGTCCCCAGCGTCGTCGGCACGGCCACGAGGTCGACGGGCGGGAGTGCGTCGGGCAGGACGGTGAGCGCGGACAGCCGCGCGTGCCCGATGGCGTAGTCGAGGAGATGACCCCGGGCCAGCGCGAGCGCGGCGATCTTGCCCGCGTCGAGGATGCTTCCACCTCCGACGGCCACCACCACCTCCGGCGGGCGGTCCATCATCTCGCGAGCGATCGCGACGACCGCTCTGACATCGGCGCGCCCGGTGTCGAGTGTCCGCGTGCGCACCGAGCGTCCGGTGGGAAGCGGGAGCACCGCGGCCGGATCTGCGATGACGAGCGCCTCACGCCCTGCCGTCAGCTGACGCGTCATCCGACGGGCGATCCCCGGTCCGTGCCAGAGAGTCGGAACGCGACCCGCGAATCCGCTGGTCATGAGAGCGCCCCACGTGCCTCGGCGAGGCCGGCGCGGACGGCGGTGTCGACCTCTCGCAGCTCCGGCGCGCCGAAACCGTACGCCGGGATCAGCTCGATCGCACTGGGCCCCGGATGCACGACGACACCGTGATCGGCGATCGCGGAGACGACCCGCAGGACGGCGGCTCCGGAGAGCTCCTGTCCGTGCTCGTCACGAAGGGCAAGCCCGACGAAACACCCGCGACCGGTGCTGTCGGCGATCAGCTGCTCCGTCTTCCACGACCGCACCAGGTTCTGCAGTTCGACGGCCAGCGCCTGTGTCGCCGACTCCACGTCGATACGACGCAGCTCATCGATCACGGCGAGGATCGCTGCCGCGCACATCGGGGTCCCCGCTTGCGTCTCCCCGTGCACGAACGTCCATCCGCCGTCTGTGAATGCGACGGCGATCTCTTGCCCCACCAGGAGTGCGGCGGCCCCCATCGCGCCGTTGGTCAACGCTTTCGACAGGATGAGCACGTCGGGTGCGGCGGGCCAGGTGTCGGTCGCGAACATCGTGCCCGTGCGGCCGAAACCCGTCGCGACCTCGTCGGCGACGACGAGGAAGCCGTACTCCTCGCGCAGGGCGAGAAGGCGATCGACGAACGCGTCGGAGAGCGCGTGCGCGCCGCTGCCCAGGATCGGTTCCACGACGACCGAGGCCACCCGCGAGCCCTCCCGTGCCATCAGGGTCGCCAGCTCCTCACCGTCGTCGTGCGCCGACACGTGCCGCACGGAGCGGCGGTCGACGGCGTACACGGACTGCAGGAGATCGTCACCGCTCAGGGCGTGACTGCCGTACATCGTGCCGTGATAGCTGCCGCGGAGGCCGACGCTGATCGTCCGGTCCCGGCGCCCCTTCTGCGCCCAGTACTGGCGGACGAGTTTCATGGCTGCGTCGTTCGCCGCCCCGCCGGAGGTGGAGAAGATCACGCGGCGGTAGCGGAGCGAGCCGGCGAGGTCGATGAGAGCGTCCGCAGCGTGTTCGGCGTAGCGATGCGGAGCCCGGAAGAGGGAGAGATACGAGGCGTCGCGGCTCGCCCGACTCACGGCTTCGGCCACGGCAGGGTTGCCGAAGCCCAGCGGGACGTTCCACAGCCCGCTCGTCGCACAGAGCCGCGTCGAGCCGTCCGCGAAGGCAATCCGATGACCCGCGGCTCCGACCGCGACCCGGTCCGGCGCGAAGGTCGTGTCCGCCGGCAGCATCGAGGTCCAGAGGGCGTGCGGCGCGCTCACCGCACGGCTCCTGTCGTCGAGGACGAGTCGACGGCTCGCCGCCCGCAGTGCACGCCGAGCGCATCGATCGCTTCGAGGCAGAGCGAGAGCGCCTGGGACTTCGGCACCTCGAGCTGTCGCGCCACGCGCGCGGCCGCACTCTCCGTATCGCTGGACGTCTGCGTGACCGCCACGACCCTGGCCGTGTCGGGGGACAGCAGCTGCCGGCGCCGCGTCGTGAGATCCGCGAGCAGAAACCCGTCCCCCGTCTCGAGGAGAAGCGGATCGGCGGTCCGGGGTTCGGCATCGCAGAGCCCGTCGTCGAAGGGCGTCCAGCCGAAGCCCGCGATCGCCGCGTCGGTGCTCGCGAGGGAGAGGGTTCTCATCAGCTCCAGTGCCGTGAGGTATCGCCCGACCCAGCCCCGCGTGCGGAGGTCGTCGAGCACCCTGTCTCGGGGCATGACTCCGCCCACCAGGGCGGCCCCCGGCAGCGCTGCAGCGAGAAGAGACGGCAGCTCGGTGACCGCACCGACCACCTCGCCCTGCATGCCCGCCGAGACCCGCCCGTCGCTGCGGACGCGGACGGCACTCGGACGCATCAGCGCTACGGGAGAAGCGAGCGCGACGCGGTCCGCGAGGAGCACGCGGGCATCGAGCAGGGCGGCGGGAAACACGCCGGTGCGTCGAGCGAGCTCCGCATCGTCGAGGAATGCCCGCCAGCTCGTCTCATCGGAGAATCCGACGACGATCGGTCCCACCATCTGTACGAAGGCCGCCGCGATGTAGTCCTGGCGCTCGACGCCGTGCGGGCCGAGGAACAGCTCATCGCCGACGTCGTCCCACCCACCCCCGTAGCGGATGACCTCGGCGTGGGTCTCGCACGGCTCGCTCCCATCCGGCAGGAAGACCGCGTCGCGGCCTTCGGCGGCCGCCAGGACCTGGTGGGCGGGGGCGTTCCGATCCACGAAGAACACCCGCGAGTAATGATGGCGCTCACCGGTTATCCACTCGCGCAGAGCGCGCGCACCGATGATCTCATCGCCCGACATCAGGGCGTCCCTCTTTCTTGCGCTCGCATGATTCCCCCGGAGTGCGACCTCCCCAGTGTCGGTCGCGTCCTCACTTGAGGTTATACAGCACCCTAGTGAGGTGCAATATTACACATCTGCCTCTTCGGATGACGTCCCCGGGCCCGGTCACGCGCATCACATCGCATCGGATAGGATGGACAGGTTGTTCCCTGGTGACGTGTCCGAGCGGCCGAAGGAGCACGCTTGGAAAGCGTGTGTTGTGCAAGCAACCGCGGGTTCGAATCCCGCCGTCACCGCCAGAAACGAGAAGGCCCCCGCCGTTGCGGGGGCCTTCGTCGTCGGATGGGGAGGCGTCAGCGCGCCCCGGCCTCGTCATCGAAGCGCACGCCGTAGGTGATGCCGCCGGGGGTCTCCGCGAGACGGGTCATGCCGAGCCGGTCGTAGAACGCCGCCGCACCCGCGTTGGCCGGATCCATGCCCAGGTGCAGGGCGGGCACACCGCGGCGGCGGAGCTCGTCGAACAGCGTCTCCACCAGGCGCCGCCCCATCCCCTGCCCCTGCGTCTCGGGCAGCAGGTCGATGTGCAGGTGGGCCGGGTACTCGGCGGCGTGCGGCTCGGCGCCGGGCTCGCGCGTGTAGGCGTAGTCGATCAGGCGGCTCTCGCGTCCGTCCACGGTGTCGGGGCGCGGGTAGCGCTCGTGGAACGGAGGCCACCACACGTCGCGGAACCAGGCGTAGAACGCGTCGGTGTCGTCGGTCGCGACGAGGTAGCCGATCGCCCGGCCGTCGTCTCCCTCCACGACCCACGCGAGGTCGGGGTGGCGCTCCACGTACGGCACGGCGAACAGCGCGCCCCACAGGTCGTCGTCCGACAGGATGCCGGTGGCGTCACCGCCGGCATCGGCGGTCTTGAGACAGATCTCGTACATCGCGGCACGGTCGGTGGGCCGGTAGGGGCGGATACGCGCCACGGAGCACTCCTCGGGTCGGGTCAGGTCTGGCTCAGCCTATCGGCGCGGGCCGCACGGTCCGCCACGTCGGCGCGCACCCACGGCAGCAGCCAGGCGGCGAGCGCCAGCACCACACCCGCACCGACGAGAGCGCCGCCGAGCGTGTCCGTCGCCCAGTGCACCGACAGGAACGTGCGCGACAGCGCCATCGCCAGCACCCAGACCGCTCCGGCGATCGCCGTCCAGACGCGGGGGAAGAGGACCCAGACGACCACCGCGATGGTCGCGGCGTTCGCGGTGTGCCCGGACGGGAAGGAGCCGTAGTCGCTCACCACGAGCATGTCGTCGGGACGAGCGCGCCCGAAGATGTTCTTCAGCAGCTGCACCGCTCCGGCACTCGCGAGGAAGCAGATCGCTGCGAACAGCGCCCCTCGCCAGCGCCGCAGCAGCAGGAGGATCAGGATCGCCAGGAGCGGGACCCCGAGGATGGCGACCCAGCCGCCACCGATCCAGTTCAGCACCAGGGCGAAGTCGAGCATCCAGTCGGCACGGATGCGCACGATCGTCTCGTTCCACCACCGGTCGAACCCGAAGGTCTGCGGGGAGGTGAGCACGACGACCGCGCCCAGTGCGGTGGCCAGGAGCAGGCAGGCGACGCCCCACCAGAGCAGCATCCGTCGATTCATCGTCCTATTCTGACCGATGCTCGGGCGACCTCAGGGCGTCAGCATGCCGACGGTGCGCGGGCGCACCACGAACCACAGGGCGAGGATGCCCACTGCGGCGCAGCCCACCATGACCGAGGCCATGGTGGTCGCGGTGATCCCCGCGTCCTGCGAGATCCAGCCCACCAGCGGGGAGATGAGCCCCGCGACGCCGAAGTTCGTCGCGCCGATGATCGACGCGGCGGTGCCTGCGGCCTTGCCGTGACGGTCGAGCGCGAGCACCTGCACGTTCGGGAACGTGAAGCCGCAGGCGGTCATGAACACGAACAGCGGGATCACGGTCCCCCACAGGCCGAGGCCGAGCTGGTCGGTGATGACGATGGCGGAGGCGGCGAGCAGCAGCACCGCGGTGGAGTACGCCATGACCCACTGCGGCCCGAAGCGCGCGGCGAGGCGCGACGCGGTCTGCACGCCGATCACGACGCCGAGGGAGTTCACCGCGAACAGCAGCCCGTACTGCTGCGGGTCGAGCCCGTGCGTCACCTGGAACAGGAACGGCGACGCCGACAGGTACGAGAACAGGCCAGAGAACGTCATGCCGCCGATCACGAGCACCCCGAGGAACACCCGGTCGGTCAGCACGGACCGGTACCGCTCGCGCATGGTCGCGCCACCGGGGTCCTTGCGTCGCGCGACCGGGAGGGTCTCCCGGATGAACAGCACCGTCGACACGAGCATCACCACGCCGTAGGCCGCGAGCACGCCGAAAATGCCGCGCCAGGGCATGAGCGTCAGCAGCCACGAGCCGATCAGCGGGGCGATCACGGGTGCCACGCCGGACACGAGCGCGAGCCGCGAGAGCATCACCACCAGGCGTCGCCCGCCGAACAGGTCGCGCACCACGGCCATCGCGACCACACCGCCCGCCGCGGCGCCGATGCCCATCAGCACCCGGGCAGCACCGAGCAGCGGCAGGTCGGGGGCGAACGCGGCACCGAGGCTGGCCAGCACGTGCAGCGCGGTCACGGCGATGAGCGGAGTGCGGCGGCCGATCTTGTCGCTGAGCGGTCCGACGATGAGCTGACCCAGCGCGAAGCCGATCATGGTGCCGGTCAGGGTGAGCTGGATCGCGGCGGCCGTGGTCTGGAAGTCCTCCTCCAGCACGGGGAACGCGGGCAGGTAGAGGTCGATCGTGAACGGCCCGAGGGCCGTGAGGGCTCCGAGCAGGATGATCGTGAGCGTGCGACGTCCGAGCGGGATCGCGTCGCCCGGGTGCAGCATGATCGGCGCGGTGGCCGGGTTCGATCCGAGCGTGCGGATGGCGCCGGTGGGCGACGAGGTGCGGATGCTGCCGGTCGCGGTGCGTTCGGGCGCGGGCCCGGGGGTGGTCGGAGTGCTGTCGGTGCGAGGGGCGTCGGACACGAGGTCCTTCCAGAATCGGCGGAGCGTGGTCGAATCGATTCGGCCAGGGGAACCCTTCATGCTACCGTCGCCGCCTCGTCCAGCGGGACGGCAAACGCACCCCCGGAGCGCTCCGGGGGTGCGTCGTCGATCCCGTACGGGGAGTGCTGAGGCCGGTCAGCCGAGGCGCGCGAGGCCCTCCTCGAGATCCGCGATCAGGTCCGCGACGTCCTCGATGCCGACCGACAGCCGCACCACGTTCTCGGGCACCGCGAGCTCGGTCCCGCGCACCGAGGCGTGCGTCATCTCCGGCGGGTAGCCGATCAGCGACTCGACCCCGCCGAGCGACTCGGCCAGCTGGAACACGCTCGTGCTCTCCGCGAACGACCGCGCCGCCTCGGCACCGGCCGCGAGCCCGAGCGACAGCATGCCGCCGAAGCCGCTCATCTGCCGCGCCGCCACCGCGTGACCCGGGTGCGACGACAGGCCCGGGTAGTACACCTCGGCGAACTCCGGTCGCGCGGCCGCCCACTCCGCGATCGCCTGGGCGTTCTCGGAGTGCTGCCGCATGCGCACCGCGAGGGTCTTGATGCCGCGGGTGGTGAGCCAGGCGTCCAGCGGCGCCGAGACCGCACCCACCGCGAACTGCTGGAACTTGACCGGCTCCACGAAGCGGTCGTCGCCGAACACCACGGCCCCGCCGAGCACATCGGAGTGCCCGCCGAGGTACTTCGTGGTGGAGTGCACGACCAGGTCGGCGCCGAGCGCCAGCGGCTGCTGCAGCGCGGGCGACGCGAACGTGTTGTCCACCACCACGAGCACCCCGGCCGCGTGGGCGATCTCGACGATCAGCGCGATGTCGACCACCTTCAGCAGCGGGTTGCTCGGCGTCTCCAGCCAGACGATCCGCGTCTCAGGGCGGATCGCCGCCCGGAGAGCATCCGGGTCGGACAGCTCGGCGGTCGTGGTGTCGATGCCCCACGGCGCCAGCACCTTCGTCAGCAGACGGTAGGTCCCGCCGTAGACGTCGTTGCCGAGCAGCACGTGGTCCCCCGGCTTCAGGATGCCGCGCAGCAGCGCATCCTCCGCGGCGAGCCCCGACGCGAACGACAGCGCGCTCACGCCGCCCTCCAGAGCCGCGAGCTGCGTCTCCAGCGACGACCGCGTGGGGTTGCCCGCGCGGTTGTACTCGTAGCCGTCGCGGAAGCCGCCGATGCCGTCCTGCACGTGGGTCGAGGACTGATAGATCGGCGGGATGATCGCCCCGGTGGTCGGGTCGGGCGCTTGGCCCGCGTGGATGGCTCGGGTGGCGAAGGCGTGCTCGGACATGTCCTCAGCCTACGACCGGGCTTCGCGCGCCGACGGCCCCTGTTACGCCCCGCGTCAGCGCGACAGGTACGCCAGCAGGTCCTGCCGGGTGAGCACCGTGTGCGGCTTGCCGTCTTCCGTCACCAGCAGCGCGTCGGCCTCGGCGAGGGCCGCCCTGGCCTGCGCGACCGGCGCGTGGATGCCGACCAGCGGCAGCCGCTCCCCCACGTGCGCACCGACCGCATCGCTGGGCTCGGCGTCGCCGCGGAACAGCAGGTCGAGCAGGCCCTTCTCGTTGACGGTGCCCACGACCTCACCCATCATCACAGGCGGCTCGGCGCTCAGCACGACGAGCTGCGACACGTCGTACTCCGTCATCATGCGGATCGCCTCCAGCACGGTGTCGGTGGGATGCGCGTGGACGAGGTCGGGCAGCCCGTGTCCCGTCCGCGACGGGCGGGCGGCCAGCACGTCCGCGACGGTCTCGCCCTCCTCCACCTCGCTGAAGCCGTACGAGCGCATCCAGCCGTCGTTGAAGATCTTTCCGAGGTAGCCGCGCCCCCCGTCGGGCAGCAGCACGACCATCACCGCCTCCGCGGGCAGGTCGCGGGCCACCCGCAGGGCGCCGACCACGGCCATGCCGCTCGACCCGCCGACGAGGATGCCCTCCTCGCGCGCCAGCCGTCGAGTCATCGCGAAGGCCTCGGCGTCGCTCACGGCCACGATCTCGTGCGGCACGGAGGGGTCGTAGGCGCCGGGCCAGATGTCCTCCCCCACGCCTTCGACCAGGTACGGCCGCCCGGTGCCTCCGCTGTAGACGCTGCCCTCGGGGTCGACGCCGACGATGCGCACGCGGCCGTCCGACACCTCGCGCAGGTAGCGGCCCGTGCCCGTGATGGTGCCGCCCGTGCCCACTCCGGCGACGAAGTGCGTGACCGCGCCCTCGGTGTCGCGCCAGATCTCCGGCCCGGTCGTCTCGTAGTGGCTGCGCGGACCGTTCGGGTTCTCGTACTGGTTCGGCTTGAACGCCCCGGGGATCTCCCGCGCCAGCCGGTCACTGACGCTGTAGTACGACTCGGGGCTGTCGGCGGCGACCGAGGTGGGCGTGACCACGACCTCGGCCCCGTACGCGCGGAGCACGTCGATCTTGTCCTCGCCGACCTTTTCCGGCACGACGAACACGCACCGGTAGCCGCGCTGCTGGGCGACCAGGGCGAGGCCCACCCCGGTGTTGCCGCTGGTGGGCTCGACGATCGTGCCGCCGGGGGCGAGGTCGCCGTTGGCCTCGGCCGCATCGATGATCCGGGTCGCGATGCGGTCCTTCGCCGACCCGCCGGGGTTGAGGTACTCGAGCTTGACGAGCACCGTGCACGCGATGCCCTCCGTGACGCGCTGGAGCTTCACGAGGGGCGTGTCGCCGACCAGGTCGACGATCGATTCTGCGTAGGCCATGAGCCCAGAATACGGCGGCACCACGGCGCCCACGCGGGTGTGACGGCGCCGACGAGCCGCCCGTCGTGGCGGGTATACCGGGTGATCGCCGCTGCGATGCTAGCCTGCCCGCGCGGCGGGGAGACCATCGGAAGCGGCGGGGACCCCGTGAAGGAGCACCACCATGTCCATCCGACCATCGAGCCCCTGGATCCGCGCCGCCGCCGCCCTGGCCCTCGGCTGCCTCCTGCCGCTCGCCGCGGCCACCGGCGAACAGGCTCTCGCCGCGAGCGGGTCCCCCGCGCGACCGGCCACCCGCGACGCCGGCGCCTCCCCCGACCGTCAACGCCACGAGCCGCTCATCATCGCCCATCGCGCGGGCACGGCCGACTACCCCGAGAACACCCTGGAGGGCATCCGCGGCTCGCTCGACGACGGCGCCGACGGACTCTGGCTCACGGTGCAGCTGTCGAAGGACGGCGTCCCGGTGCTGTACCGCCCGGTCGACCTCGCCGCGAACACCGACGGCACCGGCACGGTCGCGGAGCACACCGCCGACGAGCTGACCGGGTTGAACGCCGGCTGGAACTTCCACCCCCGCGGCAGCACCGACACGCCCTACCGCTCGGGTGCGGCACTGCTGCCCACCCTCCGCCGGGCGCTGGCCGAGGTGCCGGCGGATCGACTGCTGTTCCTCGACCTCAAGCAGGCGAACCCGGAGCCGCTCGTGCAGGCCGTGCTCGCCGTGCTGCGCGAGACCCGTCGCACGGCGAACACGGTCGTGTACTCCACCGACGCGGTAGCGAGCGGCGCGACCAGGGCGGCCGGAGACGTGCAGGTCGCCGAGGACCGCGACCTCACGCGCGAGCGGCTGCTCGAGATCGCCCTGGCCCACCACTGCGACGCGCCTCCGGCCGCGGGGACGTGGATGGCGTTCGAGGACCGGCGGACGGTCGCCGTGAGCGAGACGTTCACCTCAGGCACCGCGACGACCGAGGTGGAGGTGACGCCGTGGGACCGCGAGTCGGTCGCGTGTCTCGACCCGAAGGACCGCGTGAACCTGATGGTGATCGGCGTGACGGACGCGGAGCGGTACCGCGAGCTCGGTCGCCTGGGCATCGACGCCGTGCTGGTCGACTCTCCCCGCGACGCGGTGGCGTGGCGAGACGGCCGCTCCCGCTGAACCGGCACGGGTATGACCGAAGGGGCCGGGCACCTGGTGGTGTCCGGCCCCTCCGTGTGCCCCCTCGGCTTCGGCTTCTGTTCCTCCTCACGACCGCGGCGGGTGCCGCGGCGCGTGTCCGTGGCGGTTATCGCGGCATGGTGAGTGCGGCGTCGAAGGTGAGGTCGGGTGTGCCGCGGTAGTTGGCGTGGACCGACGCGGCCAGCACGTTGGTCCCCTCCTTCACCAGCGTCGCCGGAACCTGGAACGTCACCCGCGCCCCCGCCGCGGTCGTCGCCCGCGGCGCCGCCGTCGCATACGTGTTCTGCGTGATCGACCCGGCGGGCAGATTCGCCCGCCCCAGCTCCACCCCGTTCAGATACAGCACCACCCCGTCATCGGCGATCACCGACACCGTCCCGTCCTTCACCGACGCCGCATCCGACACGGTGAACGACGTCCGGAACTGCGCACTCAACGGCTTCGTGGCCAGGTTCGACGGATCGATGTTCGTCGCCACCGTCGCCCCCCGCCCCAGCACGCCCTTGCCGACCGCCCACGACGACGCATCGAACCCTGCCGTGTTCCAGTCCGCCGGCAACGCATCCGCCGAGTACCGCCACGACCAGGCAGACCCGCTCGGCACCGACACCGCCGGGCCCACCGGAGCCGCAGCCGTCGTCGTCGCCTGCACCGTCGCCGGAGTCGACGCCACCCCCGCAGCCGACACCGCCACCACCGTGTACGTATACGCCGTCCCCGCCGTCAGCCCGGTATCCGTGAACGAGGTCGCCGGGGCCGTCACCGTCCCCACCTTCACCCCGTTCCGCGACACCACATACGACGCCGCCGCCGTGGTCCCGGACGGAGCCGTCCACCCCAACGCCACCGACGTCTGCGCCGGCGTCGCCACCAGACCCGCCACCGGGCCCGGTGCGGGAGCCGGAGCCGTGCCCCGCTCCGCCGTGAACGCCAGGTCGAAACTGAGATCGGTCGTGGCACGGTAGTTCGCGTGCACCGACGCAGTGATCACGTTCGTGCCCGCCACCAGCGCACCGGCCGGGACATCGAAGACGACCCGGTTACTGACGGCGGTCGCGTTCGAGACCACGCCGTTCGCCAACGTGTTCTGCGTGATCGCCCCCGCGGGCATCCGCACCCGACCGAGCTCCACCCCGTTCAGGTACACGACCACACCATCATTCGCGATCACCGAGACCTTCCCGTTCACTACCGTCGTCGGGTCGTCCACCGTGAACGTCTTGCGGAACTGCGCGCTCAGCGGCTTGGTCGCCAGGTTCGAGGGATCGATGTTCGTCGCCGCCCCCGACACGCCCCGCGCGAACAGGCCCTTTCCGACCGCCCACGACGACGCGTCGAAGGTCGCCGCGTTCCAGTCCGCCGGCAGCGCATCCGACGAGTACCGCCACGACCACGAGTCCCCGTTCGTCACGAAGGTCAACGCGTTCGGGGACGCCGGCTGCAGAGTGAACACCGCGGTGGACGCCGAGCGGTTGCCCGTGACATCCCGCGCCCGCACGACGTAGGTCGTCGCCTCGGCAGGAACCGGGACCGTCAGGTTCGTCGCCGTCGTCGACGCGATCACCCGGTTGCCACGCAGCACCTCGTACGTCACACCGGAACCCGCATCGGAGGATGCCCCCCACGCGAGCGTCGCGGTCGCCCCATCCGCGTTCGGCGTCGACGAGATCGCGCCCGGCGTCGACGGAGCCACGGAATCCCGCGGCGCGAACCGGATGAAACCGCCGGACCACTGGTTGACCTGCCCCGCCCGCATGGAGTCGGTCAGATCACCACCGATCCAGAGCGCGCCGGTGCTGTCGAAGAACGAGCCCCACACGCCCTGCCCCGCGCGCGACTGCACGACCGGGGACCAGTCGGGGATGTACTTGCCCGTCGCCGCATCCCAGGCACCGGCGTAGTTGATCTTGTCGACCTCGGTCCACGGGTCCGTGATCTCCTTCTTCAGGTACTTGTCCTGGTAGGCGTGGTCGCCGCAGTGGCACCCCGCCACCACGATGGATCCGTTGTCGTCCACGGTCTGGATGTCGCCACCGTTGTGGGTGATGGATCCGCTGACGCGCTGGAAGGTGTTGCGGTCGTAGCCGAACAGCGAGTGCTGCGACCCGCCGAGGTACACCCGGTCTCCGATCTCCGCGACACCGTTCTGCCACAGGTACCCCTGATAGTGCCCCTGGGCGTCGACGGTCGACTCGCTGAACGACGGCACCCACACCGGACTCGTCAGCGGAGCCCCGGCACCCGTCTGAATCGCCGTTCCGTCCGGCGTGTACGTGCCACCCTTGGAGTCGAAGTACCCCGCGAAGTAGGCACGATCGCCCCGCGCGGATGCGTCCACGGCGACCGTGGTGCCGTTGAGGTTCGCGTTCCAGTTGGTGTCCGGAAGGCCCGTCGCGAGATTGATGCGACCCCCGTTCCAGGCGCTCGCACTCGTCGTCGTCCCCACTGCGGTGAGGTGCGTCATCGAGCCGGCGACGTAGAGGTAACCGCCCTGGATATCCAGATCGTGGATGTAGGGAACCGCACCGACCGTGCGGTGCTCCGCCTTGACCTGCTGCCCGGAGAGCTGCCCCGTCACCGGATCCAGGAAGGCCAGGGCTGGCTGAGCGACACCGTTGACCGTCGTGAACTGCCCGCCGATCGCGAGACGCCCATCGGGCAGCGTCGCGATCGCCTTGACCTGGCCGTTCAGGACGGGCCGGAAGGACGACACCCACTGACCGGTGTTCACGTCGAATCCCGCAAGGTAGGGTTGCTCCACCTTGCCGGCACCATCGCGCGTCTGCTGCACGTACTGGAAGTTGCCGCCCGCGAACACCGTGTTACCGGCCTGACCGAATTCGGCCACCTCGACGTTGAGTTCCCCGGCCTGGCCGTTCGCCAGACCGGAGACCCCCCATACGGTCTTCATCGCGTCGCTGTTCGGGATGGAGGGCAGCGTCGATGCCGGCGTGCCCGTCGATGGCACCGTCCCGAAGTCCAGGTCGGCGAGTTTCAGCTGTGGTCTGACGAACATCTGGGCGAACGGGATGGCGTACCCCTGTCCGGCCGGGGCCCACATGTAGGAGGTGGGAGTGTCGGCGCCGGTGACCTGTGCACCGTAGGACCAGCCCTCGAGGTACTTGTGCGTCGCTCGTTGAGCAACCCCGGTCATGTTCCACCCGGTGCCGTCGTCGTTACCGAAACCATAACCCTGGGGCATGGTGGGGCCACCCCACCCGACGGAACCTGTCCACCCGCCGGACCCGGTGTAGCCGCCGAACACCCAGCTGCCCACCGGGTTGCCGCCGCTCAGGGTCCAGTTCCAGCGGTCGCGCCGGGTCAGGCTGAAGCGGACCTCCTGCCAGCGGGTGCCGTCCAGCGCCGAGGCGCGGTTGACGCGAATGCTGTTCGGCGGAAGCTGATCGGGTCGTCCGCCGTTGAGCAGTCCGTCCACCGTCTTGGCGGGAAGCTGCGCGGGCTTGAATGCCGCCGTACCGCTGGGCGTGGAGAAGATCTGCTCGGGGGTACCGAGGCCGTTGTAGTTCTCCTTCCATCCCTCGCGCCCGCGGCCGATCATCACCCAGCCGCCGCCGAGACTCACCTGGTCGCAGTAGAACTGCTGCGGGTAGACGAGCTTCGGCGTCAGGAGCCAGTAGACACCGCTCGGCTGGGACGGATAGTTCTGCTTGATCTCCCAGCACGACGCCGCGGCCGTCTCCTGGGTCTTGCCGTCGGGGAGCGCGGTCGCGGCCGACGCCGCGGCCGGGACGACCAGCGACCCCGCTACCGCGGCGGCGGCCAAAGCCGCGCCGACGAGAGCGCGGGCACCCCAGCCCCGCACCCTGTTCTGCATGCGATTCATCGAATCCTTCTTCTCTGTCATCGGCTCAGGCCGATCTCTGGCTTCTTGCACGACGAACCCACCCCACGAGCTCGCCGCGGTCGCGCGTGCGCGCAGACGTCACAGACGCTGCACACTCATGAGACGCAGGGACACCGGGTTCATTACGCAGTGACACGTAGAATGTTGGGCTGTCGCAAGGTGTGCCTGCGTCCTGCGATGTCAGCGGGGCATCTGGAGCGTGAGGTCGTAGCTGAGATCCCGCGTGGTCGGCGTGTTCGCGTGCACGGAGGCGGCGATCACGTTCGTGCCCTCGACGAGCAGCCTCGCCGGCACGACGAAGCTGAACGTCTTCCGTGCGGCCGCGTCCGCCCGCGGGGCAGCCGTGGCGAGCGTGTCCTGGTCGAGTGGTCCCGCCGGCAGGTTCGCCCGGCCGAGCTCGACCCCGTTGAGGTACACGACGACTCCGTCATCGGCGATCACCGTGACCGTGCCGTCATGCACGCGCCCGGCCCCGGTGACCGTGAACGCCTTGCGGAACTGGGCGCTGACCGGCTTCGCGGACAGGCTCGTGGGGTCGATGTTCGTGGTCTCCCCCGTGACGCCGCGGCCGAGGAGACCCGGCCCGCTGTTCCACCCGGCGGCGTCGTAGTCCACGCCGTTCCAGTCGTCGGGCAGGGCCTGGGTCGAGTACCGCCACGCCCACGTCGACCCGCTGTGGATCGTGACCATCTTCGCCCCCTTCGCCGCCGGCGCATGCGCGGTCATCATCTCGAACACCGCTCCACCCGCCGAGGCGGCGGTCACCAGCGAGGCCGTGAATGCGGTGGCGGCGATCGTCGCTCCCACCAGAGCACGCATCCCCCAGGTGCGTGCTCGAGTTCCCTTCAGGTACATCGGATTCCTTCGTGTCCGTCGTTGCGTATCGGCGCACTGCACCCACGACCGAATCCGGGCGCGGGTGAGGCGGCAGGCAGATGCCTCCGGCTCAGCTCACCCCCGCTGCGAACGTCCCCATACCATGAGACGTTTCGACGCCCGATTCATTACGCCGGAATCCCGGATCGATTTGCGATGCGGACGGGGCCGGGCACCCGGAGGCGCCCGACCCCGCCCCTCCGGTCACCGCGGCATGGTGAGTGCGGCGTCGAAGGTGAGGTCGGGTGTGCCGCGGTAGTTGGCGTGGACCGACGCGGCCAGCACGTTGGTCCCCTCCTTCACCAGCGTCGCCGGAACCTGGAACGTCACCCGCGCCCCCGCCGCGGTCGTCGCCCGCGGCGCCGCCGTCGCATACGTGTTCTGCGTGATCGACCCGGCGGGCAGATTCGCCCGCCCCAGCTCCACCCCGTTCAGATACAGCACCACCCCGTCATCGGCGATCACCGACACCGTCCCGTCCTTCACCGACGCCGCATCCGACACGGTGAACGACGTCCGGAACTGCGCACTCAACGGCTTCGTGGCCAGGTTCGACGGATCGATGTTCGTCGCCACCGTCGCCCCCCGCCCCAGCACGCCCTTGCCGACCGCCCACGACGACGCATCGAACCCTGCCGTGTTCCAGTCCGCCGGCAACGCATCCGCCGAGTACCGCCACGACCAGGCAGACCCGCTCGGCACCGACACCGCCGGGCCCACCGGAGCCGCAGCCGTCGTCGTCGCCTGCACCGTCGCCGGAGTCGACGCCACCCCCGCAGCCGACACCGCCACCACCGTGTACGTATACGCCGTCCCCGCCGTCAGCCCGGTATCCGTGAACGAGGTCGCCGGGGCCGTCACCGTCCCCACCTTCACCCCGTTCCGCGACACCACATACGACGCCGCCGCCGTGGTCCCGGACGGAGCCGTCCACCCCAACGCCACCGACGTCTGCGCCGGCGTCGCCACCAGACCCGTCACCGGGCCAGGAGGCGCCGCCCGCTCGCCCGTGAACGCCAGGTCGAACCCGAGGTCCGCGGTCGTGCGGAAGTTCGCGTGCACCGATACCGCCAGCACGTTGGTGCCCTCCGTCAGCACACCGGCCGGAACGCTGAACACCGCGCGCGTGCCCGCCGCCGACGACTGCGCCACCGCCGCCGTCGCGTAGGTGTTCTGCGTGACCGCGCCGGCCGGCATCCGCACCCGCCCCAGCTCACGGCCGTTCAGGTACACCACGGCGCCGTCGTTCGCGATGAGAGAGACCTTCGCATTCGTCACGCTCGCCGCACTGGTCACCGTGAACGTCTTGCGGAACTGCGCGCTCAACGGCTTGGTCGCCAGGTTCGACGGATCAATATTCGTCGCCGCCCCCGACACGCCCCGCCCGAACAGCGCCTTCCCGACCGGCCACGACGACGCGTCGAACGTGGTCGCGTTCCACGTGGCCGGCAGCGCGTCCGACGAGTACCGCCACGACCACGAGTCCCCGTTGCCCACGAACGTCAGCGCGTTCGCCGGGGCCGGAGCGACCGTGAACGCCGCCGTCGACGCCGACCGGTTGCCCACCGCATCCCGCGCCCGCACGAAGTAGTTCGCGGCGGTCGAGGTCACCGGCACGGTGTACGAGGCCGAGGTCGTGGAGGCGATCACTCGGTTGCCCTGCAGCACCTCGTATGTCACACCCGAACCCGCATCCGTCGACGCGCCCCACGTCAGCGTCGCCGTCTTCCCGTCTGCCGATGGGGTCGACGACACCGCCCCCGGGGCCGTCGGCGCCACCGCATCCCGCGGCGCGAAGCGGATGAACCCGCCCGACCACTGCTCCGCACCACCCGGAAGCTGCGACCGGTTGAAGTCGCCACCCACCCACAGGGTGCCGGTGCTGTCGAAGAACGTCCCCCACGCGCCGTACCCCGCACGCGCCTCCACCATCGGCGACCAGTCCGGGATGTAGGTGCCGGACTTCGCGTCCCACGCCCCCACCAGATTGATCTTGTCCGCCCGGCTGAATCCGCCGACGAGCGTCTGGCTGTAGGCGTCGTCGTAGACGTAGTCCCCGCAGTGGCAGCCGCCGATCACCACGGAGCCGTTGGTCTCGACCGTCTGCATGTCGCCGCCCACCTGCGTGATCCAACCGCCCACGCGCTGGAGCGTGTTCCGGTCGTACGAGAACATCGAGTGCTGCGAGCCGCCCATCCACACACGCCCGCCGACCTCGATGATGCCGAGCTGCCACACCGCGTTGACGTACGCGCCGTTCTCGTCCTTGCGGTCGTCGCTGAACTCCGGCGTCCAGGTGGTCGCCAGCGGTGCGCCCGCCGTCGTCTGCAGCACCGCGGCCGACGGCGCCGGGGTCGACGACTTCATCAGGAAGTAGCCGGAGAAGTACGCGCGGTCGCCCTGGGCGTTCGCGTCGACCGAGGCCGCCGTCCCGTTGAGGTTCGCGTTCCACGCGGTGTCGGGCTTGCCGGTGGCCAGCACGATACGGCCGCCGTTCCACGCGCCGCCCGTCGTCGGTGTCGTACCGACGGAGGTCAGGTGCGTGAACGAACCGGCGACGTACAGGTAGCCGCCCTGCACGTCCAGGTCGCGGACGAAGGGGACCGCACCGGTCGCGCGGTGCTCGACCTTGACCTGCCAGCCCGAGAGCTGCCCGGTCGCAGGATCGAGGATCGCCAGTCCCGGCTGCGCCACCCCGTTCACGGTCGAGAACTGCCCGCCGATCGCCAGCCGGCCGTCCGGCAGCGCCTGCACCGACTTCACCTGTCCGTCGAGCTTCGGCCGGAAGGTCGGGACCCACGCGCCGGTGTGCACGTCGAACGCCGCCAGGTACGGCTGCGACGTCTGCCCCGCGCCGTCCTTGGTCTGCTGCACGTTCAGGAAGTTGCCGCCGACGAAGACCTTCCCGGCGACCTCACCGAAGTCCGAGACCTCGACGTTCGTCTCTCCGGACTGGCCGTTGGCGAGCCCCGAGACCCCCCACGACGTCTTCACGGCGTACGAGCTCGGGATCGACGGGAGCGTGCTCGCGGGCGTGCCCGTGGTCGGGACGGCACCGAAGTCGAGCGTCGACAGGGTGAGCTGCGGCCGCAGGAACACCTGGGCGAACGGCGTCGCGTACCCCTGCCCCGCCGGAGCCCACAGGTAGGAGGACGCGTCCGTCGTGCCGGTCACCGCCGAGCCGTACGCCCAGCCCATCCGGTAGCCGTGCGTGGCCCGCTGCGAGAACACGACGTTGTTCATGCCCGCGTCGTCGTTGAAGGCGGCGGTCACGCCGCCGGTTCCCGTGGTGTCGATGCCGCCGCTGATGCCGAAGCCCCAGTCGGCGAGGTCGTGCTTGGCGCCGAAGGTCCACTCCCAGCGGTCGCTCTTCGCGAGCGAGAACCGCACCTCCTGCCAGGCACTGCCGGCGGCGTTGGTCGCGCGCCGCACGCGGATCCCGTCGGGCAGAGCATCGGGGCGGCCGTTGTTCAGCAGGCCGTCGACGGTCTTGGCGGGCAGCTCGGCCGGAGCGAACGCGGCCGTTCCCGTGGGCGTGTTCGCCACCTGATCCGGCGTGCCGAGACCGTTGTAGCTCTCCTTCCACGCCTCCCGACCCCGACCGACGAGCACCCACCCGCCGCCGTCGGTCGTCTGGTCGCAGTAGAACTGCTGCGGGTAGACCAGGGCCGGCGTCACCAGCCAGTACACGCCGTCCGCCGCCGCCGGGTTGTTCTGCTTGATCTCCCAGCACGACGCCGCCGCCGTCTCCTGCGTGCGCCCGTCCGGGCCCGAGGCGACCACCGCCGACGCCGCGCCCGGCGTGAGCAGGGCGCCCACCACTGCGAGGGCTGCGATGGCAGCCCCCATGACCGCGCGGCCTCCCCAGGCGCGCGCGCGATTCCCCACGATGTTCATCTGTTGTTGTGTCTTTCTGGCTTCCGACATCAGCTCTCGCTGCGGACGCGCCGCCGCGGCACACTCCTGCCACGGCGAAACGCAGACACGACACTGCAGACTGCCGGACCGGATGCCCCAAACATCCGGACCGGATCGCTCCACCCCCGAGCGGACGTCCCCAGATCGTCCCTATGCCATGAGACGGGATCGGGAGCGTTCCATTACGCAGAGACACCCGTTCCGATCATGTGAAGTTCCTGCATGCCGCCGCCGGGACGCACCGCCGAGCCCGTCCGCGACACACGGAAGGGGCCGGCCACCGCGACGGTGACCGGCCCCTTCCGGCGAGCGCTCCTGTCTCGACTACCCCTTGGTAGACCCGGCGAGCAGGCCGCGCACGAAGTAGCGCTGCAGCGCGAAGAACACGATCAGCGGGATGATGATCGACACGAACGCACCCGCCGTGAGCAGGTACCAGTCGTTGCCGCGCGTCCCGGTGATCTCGGCCAGCAGCTTCGTGATCGGCGCGGCCGCTCCGTCGGCGAACACCAGCGCCACGAGCAGGTCGTTCCACACCCACAGGAACTGGAAGATCGCGACCGAGGCGATCGCCGGCATCGTCAGCGGCAGCACGACGCGGAAGAAGATCTGTCCGCGCGAGGCGCCGTCCACGCGGGCCGCCTCGATGATCTCACCGGGGATCTCCGACATGAAGTTGTGCAGCAGGTAGATCGCCAGCGGCAGCGCGAACATCGAGTGCGCGATCCACACCTGCGCGTAGCCGTCCGATGCTCCGAGCGGCAGGGTCACCTGCAGACCGAACAGGTTGAGGCCGCGCGAGAACGAGCTGAGCAGCGGCACCAGCGCCATCTGGATCGGCACGATCTGGAGCGCGAACACGAAGATGAACAGGGCGTTGCGGCCCTTGAAGTCGATCCACGCGAACGCATACGCCGCCATGGCCGCGATCATCAGCGGCACCACGGTCGCCGGGATCGTGATGGCGATCGAGTTGATGAACGACTCGAGGATGGTCAGCTGCGTCGTGCCGGACTGCAGCACATCGACGTAGTTCTCCAGCGTGACCTGCGGGTTCGTGAAGAACGTCCACCATCCGGTCGACTGGATCTCGTCGCGCGGACGGAACGACGAGATGAACAGCCCGAGCGTCGGGATGGTCCACAGGACCGCGATGACGATCGACGCGGCGGATGCCCACGGACGGGACAGCTTCTTCCTGGCGCGTCCGGCGGCGCCGTCGAGGCCACCCCCGGTCGTGACGGCGCGCGTGCTGGCCGGGGTCTCGGTGCCTACGGTGTCGGTCATCGGATCTCCCGCTGCTTCTTGATCTGGCGCGCGTTGTAGATGACGATCGGCAGCACCAGGATGAACAGGATGACGGAGAGCGCGGCGCTGCGCCCCGCCTCGAACTTCGAGAACTGCGTGTACATCTCGTTCGCGAGCACCGACGTGCCGTAGTTGCCGGCGGTCATGGTGCGGACGATGTCGAACACCTTCAGCGAGGCGATCGAGATCGTAGTGAGCACGACGATGAGTGCCGGGCGGATCGCCGGTACGGTCACCGAGATGAACCGCTGCCACGCGTTCGCGCCGTCGAGCTCGGCGGCCTCGAGCAGCTCGGCCGGGACACCCTTGATGGAGGCCGACAGCACGACCATCGCGAAACCGGTCTGGACCCAGATGAGCACGACGATGAGGAACAGGTTGTTCCACGGCTGGTTCAGCAGCCACTGCTGCGGCGTCCCGCCGAACCACACCAGGATCTGGTTCAGCAGACCGATCTGCTCGAATTCCGGTCCGCGGTACTCGTACATGAACCGCCAGATGATGCTCGCGCCGACGAACGAGATCGCCATCGGCATGAACACCAGCACCTTGTAGATCTTCTCGCCGCGGGTCCTGTCGATGAAGACCGCGTACGCGAGACCGACGATCGTCGACACCGTCGGCACCAGCAGCACCCAGATGATGGTGTTGACGACCGAGGTGATGCCGTCCGACTGCGTGAAGATCCACACGTAGTTGGCGAACCCGACGAACGTGTTGCCCGAGGAGTTCCAGAACGAGGTGTACATGGTCTGGATCGACGGGAGGATGAGGCCGACGAGCAGGAGCAGCATCGCCGGAGCCATGAAGGCGACGAGCTGGATCAGGTAGCCCGCTCCATCGCGGGACCGGTAGTCCAGGAAGAAGAACACGGCGCCGACGAGGACCGCGACCCCCATCGCCCAGTAGTAGGAGTTGAAGAACCACATCACGGCGAGCGGGATGAGCAGGCACATCGCCAGCCGGATGATGGTGTACTGCGTGCCCCGGCGTGGAGCGATGTCCACGAGCAGCAGGATGATCGCCACGACCACCGCGAAGGCGATGACCACGGCGACGGCCTGCAGGATCGGCGGGAGCGAGCCGATCCATTGGAAAAAGACTGTCGCGTTCACGGATTCCCCTTACGTCACGCGGATCGGATCACGGCGCCCACGTCGATGTGGGCGCCGAGGGAGCAGAGGGGCCGCCCCTGGTGCGGGGCGGCCCCTCTTCCCCCGGGATTAGCTGGAGGGCCAGCCGGTCTCGATCTGCGTGAGCACCTCGTCCGTCGAGGTGCCGTTGACCCACGCGACCATGCCCTTCCAGAAGGTGCCGGCACCGACGGCACCGGGCATCAGGTCGGAGGCGTCGAAGCGGAACGTGGTCTCCGGGTCCTGCAGGATCTTGATGGTCTCCTGGAGGATCGGGTCCTTGGCGTTCGCCGGGTCGAGCCCGTTGTTGGCCGAGGTGACGCCGCCGAGGCTCACGCGGCTGTTGGCCCACTCGGGGCTGGACAGGTACGCGAGCACCTTCTGCGTGGCCTCGGACTCGCTGAACGCGCCGACGATCTCACCGGCGCCCGTGACGGCCGTGTCGCCCTCGGACTCGCCGGGGAGCATGAACGCCCACACGTCGCCGTCCTCGGCGATGTTCGTGCCCTCGGGGAAGAAGCCCGACAGGAACGAGGCCTGGTGCGTGAGCGCGCACTCGCCGGCGGCGAGCTTGGGTGCCACGTCGCCGAACGCGGTCGAGTTGATCGAGCGCACGTCGCCGAAGCCCGCGTTGACGTTGGCCGGGTTGAGCAGGATCTGTCCGACCGAGTCGAACGCCTGCTTGATCTGCGGGTCGGTGAACTTCACGTCGTTGGTGACCCACTGGTCGTAGACGTCGGGTCCGGACTGGCGCAGCACGTAGTCCTCGATCCAGTCGGTTCCCGGCCAGCCGGTCGCGGTGCCGGACTCGAAGCCTGCGCACCAGGCGGGCGTGCCCGTGGCGGCCTGGATCTTCTCGGTCAGCGCCGTCATCTCGTCGAGGGTCTTGGGGACCTCGACGCCCCACTCCGCGAACTTGGCGGGCGAGTACCAGATCCAGCCCTTGACGTTCGCCATGAGCGGGGCACCGTAGAAGGTGTCTCCGACCGTGCCGTAGTTCACCCAGTCTTCGGTCCAGTACTCGTTGGCGTTCTTCTCGACCTCCTCCGGGGCGGGCTTCAGGAAGCCGCGGTCGGCGAAGTCGGCGAACAGACCCGGCTGCGGGAAGATCGCGATGTCCGGCGGGTTGCCGCCCTGGGCGCGCGTGCCCAGCTGCGTCTCGAAGTCCTGGCTGCCCTCGTACTTGATGGTGATGCCGTTCTCGTCGGCCCAGTCCTTCCAGGACTCCTGGAGGAGTTCCGCCTCCGAGTCGACGATCGTGCCGTAGATCGTGACGGTGGCGTCGTCGCCTCCGCCGCCTCCGGTGCTCGGCGCACCTCCCGGAGCCCCGCAGCCGGCGAGGGCGATGCCCGCGACGCCCATCAGGGCCAGCGGCACGACCAGCCGGGAACGCTGTGACAGAGCCATGTGAATTCTCCTCTTCGAGTACAGGGTCCCGCTGTCCGTCGCCAGCACCGGCGTCGATTAGGGAACCGATTCCAGGCCAACATACTGGCGGCCCGCTCCCCGCACAACACGCAAGGGTCACAAGCTCGCAACCATTCCGATGCGCCGCCGCGTCGCGGATGGGAGCGCTCCCTCCGGATCAGTGTGGAACCGGTTCCTTTTCCACGGTCGAGCCGCTACGCTGACACCCGGCGAGCCCGGGCGTCGCCGTCCCCACATCGAAGTGGACCCTGGTCGAGGAGGACCGATGAGCACGATCGCGGACGTCGCGTCGCGTGCCGGGGTGTCCAAGGCCACCGCGAGCCGGGCGCTGAGCGGACGCGGCTACGTGTCCGACGAGACACGGCAGCGGGTCATGGACGCCGCAGACGACCTCGCCTACGTCGCCCACTCGTCCGCCACGAGCCTCGCGACCGGACGCACGCAGACCGTCGGCCTCGTGATGCCGCCCATCGACCGCTGGTTCTTCGCCGAGCTGCTCGCCGGGGTGCAGGAGTCGCTCCTCTCCGTGGACTACGACCTGTCGCTGTACGGCGTTCCCGAGGGGACGCAGACCAGGGAACGGCTGTTCGAGACCGTGCTGCCGGGTCGGAGGTTCGACGGCATCATCGCGGTGGGCATCCAGCCGAGCGCGCGCGAGCTCGAGCGCCTGCACCGCACGGGTCGCCCGCTGGTCAGCGTCGGGCCGTACAGCGAGGGATCGAGCGCGGTCTCGATCGACGACACCGCCGCCGCCCGCATCGCCACCGAGCACCTGATCGAGCTCGGCCACGAGGACATCGCGTTCGTGGGGGGCGCGACCGACGCCGCCGCACTGAGCTACGGCGATGCGCAGCGACTCGAGGGGTACCACGGCGCGCTCCGCGCGGCGGGCCTGCTCGCCCACGCCCGCGTCGTCGGCGCGGCACCGACCATGCCCGGGGGCTATGCCGCGACCGCCGGGCTCCTCGGAGACCGGCGGAACCGGCCCACCGCGATCGTCGGAGTCTGCGACGAGGCGGCGATCGGGGCGATCATCGCCGCTCGACGCCTGGGCATCGCCGTGCCCACCGAGCTCAGCGTGGTCGGCATCGACGACCACGCCCATGCGGACATGTTCGCCCTCACCACGATCGGGCAGTCTCCCCGCGACCAGGGTCACGAGGCCGTGCGGCTGCTGATCCGACGGATGGCGGAGCCGGAGGCCCCCATCGAGCGGGTGACCGCCCCCTCGTCGCTCGTCGTGCGCAGCTCCACCGCACCACCCCGCTGAGCACCCCTCCCCGGACGCACGAAGGCCCCGGGCGGAACCCGGGGCCTTCGCAGAAGCGCTGGTGCGCTGGAATTACTTGAGGGTGACGGTCGCGCCGGCCTCTTCCAGAGCAGCCTTGGCCTTCTCGGCGGTCTCCTTGTTGGCGCCCTCGAGGACGGCCTTCGGAGCACCGTCGACGACGGCCTTGGCCTCGCCGAGGCCGAGCGAGGTGAGCTCGCGGACAGCCTTGATGACCTGGATCTTCTTGTCGCCGGCAGCCTCGAGGATGACGTCGAACGAGTCCTTCTCCTCCTCGGCAGCGGCCTCGCCTGCGCCACCGGCGGCACCGGCAACGGCGACGGGGGCAGCAGCGGTGACCTCGAACTTCTCCTCGAACGCCTTCACGAAGTCGTTCAGCTCGATGAGGGTGAGGCCGGCAAACTGCTCGAGCAGCTCCTCGGTGGTGAGCTTCGCCATGATGTATCTCCTAATAGATGGGGTGGTGGTGACGAGATCGCCGGTCGCTTACGCGGCCTCTGCGGTCTCCAGCTTTTCGCGAAGCGCGTCGATGGTGGCGGCAGCCTTGCCCATCGTCGCCTTCATCATTCCCGCGGCCTTCGCCAGCAGAACCTCACGGCTCTCGAGCGAGGCGTACGTGTTGACCTCGTCGGCAGAGAGGGCCTTGCCCTCGAAGATGCCGGACTTGATCACCAGAAGCGGGTTGGCCTTGGCGAAGTCACGCAGAGCCTTGGCAGTGGCGACGAAGTCACCGTGCACGAACGCGACGGCCGACGGACCCTTGAGGTCGTCGTCCAGCGAGGAGATGCCGGCCTTGTTGGCGGCGATCTTGGTCAGCGTGTTCTTCACCACGGCGTACTCGGCGTCCTGACGGATGCTGTTGCGCAGCTGCTTGAGCTGGGCAACCGTCAGACCGCGGTACTCGGTCAGCAGGACGGCGTTCGAGTTCTCGAATGACTTCGTGAGCTCGGCGACCGATGCATCCTTCTGCGCCATGGTCACTCCTTGATGTGTACGAGGCGCCGCACGGTGGTGGGGCGCCGGCCTCCGACCCCCTGCAAAGAGAAGAGCTCCGGCGCAAGCGCACGGAGCTCGGAAGTTCGTGACACCTGCGCGGGCCCCTGCGATGCAGAGCTTCGATCTTGCGTGCTTGCGCACACACGATGACCAGCGGTCTTCGGTTGCCACCCACTCTACCTCAGCGCGCGCCCCTCCCCAAATCCCCGGCGGCCGTGCGGGGACGCGGCGTGTGCGGGGAGGGAGCGTCGGCGGACGGGGTTAGGGTTTTCAGGTGACCCCCGAACTCCACGCCCGTATCGTCGCGGACTCTCGCGACCGGGTGGCGTGGATGCGGGCGCGGTCCCGCGGCATCACCGCGACCGACGTCGCCGGGCTCACGAGCGAGCGCTCCATCGCCCGTGCCGCCGACTCCAAGCTGGGCGGCGGGCCCCGCTTCGGCGGCAACGCGTACACCGACCACGGCCGACGGCGCGAGCCGGAGATCGCGGCCTGGGTCGCAGCCACGCACGGGATCCTCCCCTCCTCCGCGCTGTTCCGCGCCGAGGTGGAGCACCGCCACCTCGCCACGCCCGACGGGATCGCGGTCGACGCCGACGGGCGCATCCGCCTCGCCGAGATCAAGACCACGAACAAGGCGTTCCGCGGCATCCCGCGCACCTACCTGCGACAGGTCTGGTGGCAGCAGCACGTGCTCGGTGCCGAGCGCACGCTGTTCGTGTGGGAGGAGCACGTCGACTTCGCTCCGGTGCACGACGAGCCTCGCTGCGTGTGGATCGACCGCGACGACCGCGAGATCGCCAAGCTGGTCGACCTGGCCACCGCCCTGATCGACGAGCTGTACCGGCGCACCACGGGCCGCGACGTTCCCGCCCCCACGCAGGACGATTCCGCGAGCCGCCGCGAGCAGCTGCGCGAGCGCGACCTCTTCCGCGCCCTCGCCCTCGCCGACTGAACGCCGCACCGCCGGCACGACCTCACGTGCAGGTGTTGTTGCCCCCGAGCCCCAGCAGTCCGCCCACCGACAGCGTGCGGGTCGCCGCGGGCGACACCCAGGCCGTGCCGGGCAGGACGGCCTCGACCCGCACCGTGTTCGACGAGCCGAGCAGACTCCCCAGCAGCGTGCTGAGCAGACCGGAGCTGATCGTCGCGGAGTAGGAGTAGGGGCCGCTGCCGCTCTGCGTCACGTTCGCGTTGTCGACCGCGACGTTGTTGATCGACAGTCGCTGCTGCGGCTTGAGGTATCCGGAGCTCCACGTGATCGTGAAGCCCGTGAACGTGCCGAGCAGGTTGGTCACGCTGCACGAGGTGATCGTGGGCGTCGTCAGCTGCGACGCGGTGAACGACCCCGCCGCGTACTCCGGATCGGTGAACCGCGCCTCGGTCGGCTGCACCGCGGGCAGGAGCGCCACGCCGACCAGGACCCCGCCCCCGAGGACACCGGCGATCGTGCGCCGCCACGGCCGTGTCATCCTCGCCCCTCCCCGCGCTCTCCTCCGCGACGCCCCCGCGCCACGAGAGCCCCGGTCAGCAGCAGTCCGCCGCCCACCGCCGCCAGCGGCAGCCACGGCGACGGACCCGTGACCGCGAGCGCGCCGTCGGAGCCCACCGCCGCGCTCTCGCCCGCGCCATGAGCCAGCACGCGCACCTCGGTGCTGCCGGAGCCGTCGGCCGGGTCGAGCGCGATCGTCAGCCGCAGATGCGCGGTCTCGGTGTCACGCATGGCAGTGAGCGGCACCTCGGCGCCGTCGCGCGGGACGCTCCAGTCCGTCCGCAAGACCGTCGCCCCCGCCGCGCACACCGCGTCCTGCCACGGCTCCGCGCACAGGGCGATGTCGAGCCGCAACCGCGCCGACCCGGACGCGCTCACGCCAAGCCGCACGACCCCGGGATCCGGCGCGTCGGCGCTCACCTGCACGTCCCACTGCACCGGCCGGTCGGGTCGCAGGTCGCGGGCGGCGTCCCAGTCCGCGACCGAGACCAGGCGCAGCACCTGGCCCTGCACCACCTCGGTGGAGGGGGCAGCGACCGCCGCCGCCGGTGCCGCGAGGGCCAGGCAGACGGGCGCCAGGACCGCGAGCGCGACGCGGGGCCTCACGGCGGACCGCCCTCGGTGCGAGCGCGTCGCGGCGACCGCGGCCAGAAGGCCCACACCACCAGCGCGGTCGCGGCCACGGTCATGCCGCCGAGCACGACGGGATGCCCGAGTGCGGCGATCACGGTCGCCAGGCCCGGCACCGCGAGCAGCACGGTGCGCACGGAGGTCACGGTGTACGGAAACGGGTCGTCGACCGCGTTCGCATCGCCCCGCAACGTCAGCACGCGCTCCCCCGCCGCGGCGCCCGGTTGCACCGCGGTCACGCGGTGGGTCACGGGCAGGTCGCCGGGGCGGTCGACCGTCACGACGTCGCCCACCTCCACCGCCGCGGCAGGGACCCGCTGCACCACGGCGACCGATCCGGCCGGGATGGTCGGCGACATCGAGCCCGTGCGGAACAGGATGAGCGTGATCTGCGCCGTGGCCGCCAGCAGCACCAGCACGATGCACACGACGCCCGCGGCGGCGGCGAGCCACAGCAGCGCATCGCCCAACGCGCGCGCGAACCCGGGGCGCCGGGTGGGGTGCTGCGCCCGCGCCCCCGCTTCCCCGCTCTGCTGCGCGCGCGCCTCGCGGCGGGTGAGTGCCGTCACGACCCCTCCTCTCGCTCCTGCCCCGCCGCGGCTACGACGACGTGCCCTGGATCTGCCATGTCTGGGTCATCGTCAGGCCCTGCGCGGTGTTCGGCGCCGTCGTCGGCAGCGTCACCGCGAAGCAGTAGTTCACGACCGACGCGCCGTTCGCGGACACCGCCTGCGTCGAGGCGCCGCCGGCCGTGAGCGCGGAGCCGTCCGCGACCACGGCGGTGCCGCCGGGGTAGGTCGCCGCCGAGCACGTGGTCCCCGCGATCGCACGCACACCGTAGGTGAGCGACGACGCGAGACCCGTGCCGCCCGGCGTCCCGGCCGTGAGCTGGAGCACGCCGGCGACCGAGGGCGACGCGGTCTTGACGCTGAACAGCGCATACGTCGTGGTGCCGGGCGCCATGGCCGTGGGCGGGAGCTGGAAGTTCAGAGCGGCCGCCGCCCCCGTGGTCGCGTGGCTGGAGAACGTGACGCCGTCGGTCGCCCCGACGAGGTCGAACCGGCCGGCCGTGAACGTAGCCGAGCCGAACTCCGAGTCGTTCCAGGCGGCGAGCGTCGCGGTCGTCCCGATGCCGAGCACCAGACCGCCCGCCAGGAGGGCTCGGAGGCGGCGGGAGCGGAGCCGGATCCTCTCCCGCCGCTGCCTGCGGGTACCCATGGCCCGCTCAGCTCGTCGACGTGGCCGTGAACTCCCAGGTCGCGTTCGTGACCAGGCCGGGTTCGAGCGCGGCGGCGGCCGTGACCGCGACGCACAGCTGCACGGCGGTGCCCGGGGTGGCGGCGGAGGCTCCTTCGGTGAGCGTCACGGCGGTCACGCCCGTCTGTGCGTCGAGCGTGGCCCCGGAGGCGACGGCGGTTCCGGTCGCGCTGGCCGCGTTGCAGGTCGCGCCGGGAGCGAGCGGGTAGATCGCGTAGGACAGATGATCGGTGTTGGAGCTCGCCGCGGGATCCGCGGTCGTGCCCGCCGCGACGAGGCTGGCCCCGGTGGTCGTGCCGGCCGCGAGACGCACCCAGAAACCCGCGTAGACGGTGTCGCCGGGCGACATGTTGCCGACGACGCCGGAGGGGAGCGTGAACGCGAGGGTGGCGGCCGTGTCGCCGTCGTCGACGTTGTGGTCGGTGAAGGCCGTGCCGTCGGTCGAGCCCTCCAGGTTGAACGAGCCCGCGGTGAACGTGCCGGTCGCGAACTCGGAGTCGTTCCACGCGGCGAGCGTGACCGCCGCTCCCACTCCGAGGACGAGTCCTCCTGCCAGGACCGCGCGGACCTTTCGCCGGGTCGTGGTCGTCGCCATGTCGTTCCCCCTCCGTCGTCGATCTCGGGGAACGCCGGCGAGCGGAACTCGGAGGATTCTCCCGCGTCCTCGCATCCTCTCCGAGCCCCTCGGACCAGACAAGGCGGATCCGCGCGCAGCCGTGGCACAATCCGCGCAGCCGGGGATCGTCGTGTCAGCGGCGCGACCGGCGGGCGGGCGCGACCGGGGCGAGCACCCGCCGCGCCTCGTCGGCCACCGCGGCGGCGATGGTGTCGAGCAGCGTCGACCGCAGGTTCCACTGCTGCCAGTACAGCGCGACCTTCAGCGTCGGACCCCCGAGCGTGACCAGTCCGGGCGTCTCCTGCAGCCGCGGGACCATCCCCCAGCCGAGGCCGAGCGACACCGCGATCGCGTAGTCGTGGGACGCGGGGACGTAGTGCCGCGGCACGCCCTGCTGCGTGACGGACATAGCCGCGAGCCACTCGTGCTGCAGCGTGTCGCGACGGTCGAAGTCGACGAAGGGCGCGCGGGCGAGAGCGGCGGCGCTCACCCCCTCGGCGAACCACCGGTCCGCGAAGCCCTGCTCCGCCATGGCGCGATACTCGAGCACCCCGAGAGGTGCGACCGAGCATCCGGCCACCGGGGTCTCCTCGCTCGTCACCGCGGCCATCACCGTGCCGGATTCCAGCAGCCGGGCGGTGAAATTCTGATCGTCCCGGTGCAGGTCGACGTCGATGTCGTGCGTGGCGGAGAGTCGTGCCATCGGCGCGAGGAACCACGTCGCCATCGAGTCGGCGTTCACGGCGAGCGGAACGACGATGCGCCGCTCGGAGCCGTCGTCGCCGATGCCCACCCCGGCGAGCGCGTCGTGCTCCAACAGCGCCACCTGCCTGGCCAGTCGCACCACCGCCTCACCGGCCTCGGTGAGCCGCGCGGGCTTGCTGCGCACGAGCAGGATGCGCCCCAGCTGTTCCTCCAGGCTCTTGAGCCGCTGGCTGACCGCGGACGGCGTGATCCGGAGTCGGCGCGATGCCGCGTCGAGAGTGCCTTCGTCGGCGACGGCGGCCAGGGTCGCGGCGAGCTCCGGATCGATCCTCACATCAGTGATGCTAATGGTTCGGAAGGAATCTTCGCTTTCTCTGATGACAGTCGCTTCCTAGGCTGGTGCCATGCTCACCGTCCTCGCCGGTCTCGGACTCGGCCTCTCCCTCATCGTGGCCATCGGCGCCCAGAACGTCTTCGTCCTGCGCCAGGGCATCCGGCGGGAGCATGTGCTGGCGGTCGTGATCGTGTGCGCCGTCTCCGACGCCGTGCTGATCGCCGCCGGTGTCGCCGGGCTGGGCTTCCTGCTCCAGGCTGCGCCGTGGCTCGTGGTCGTCGCCCGGGTTGCCGGGGCGCTGTTCCTGTTCGGCTACGGGCTGCTCGCGGCACGGCGCGCCTGGCGCGGCGGTGAGGTGCTGGCGGTCGATGCGTCCTCCCCCGCCGACGGAACGGGGACCGGTCGATCGGCCGGCGGCACCGCGACCGCCACCCGGAGCGGAACACGTCTGGCCCCCGTGCTCCTCACCGTCCTCGCGCTCACCTGGCTCAACCCGCACGTGTACCTCGACACCGTCCTGATGCTCGGGTCGATCGCCGCGACGCACGGCGAGCAGCGCTGGCTGTTCGCCGCCGGGGCCATCCTCGCCAGTGTCCTGTGGTTCACGGCCCTCGGTTTCGGGGCACGCTACCTCGGGCGCTGGCTGCGCACCGAGCGGTCGTGGCGCGTTCTCGACGCGGTGATCGCCGTGATCATGGTCGCGCTCGCCGTGAGCCTGATCCTCCCCGTGTTCGGCGGCTGATCCGGCTCAGGCTCCGTCGATCTGCGCCAGCCGCGCCCGCACCAGCGCGCGCAGCGTCTGCTCCGGGATCGGATGCTCCGGCTGGAAGCGGATCGTCCCCTTGTCCACGCTGGCGCCGGGATGATCGGCCAGCGCCGCCGCCACGGCCGCGACCGCGTCGGGGCTGAAGGGATACACGCCGATGTGCTTCTTGGCGCGCATCACCGACAGCAGCGGTCTGCCCCCGTGGACGAGGGCGGGCATGCCGTAGCCGGTGCCCTGCTCGGCATCCGGCTCCTCCTCCCGCGCGATCGCGTACACGCGGTCGATCGCCGCGCGGTCCGCGGGGGCGAGCCCGGTCAGGTAGTCGTCGATGGTTCCCACGACCGCATCCTGTCACCGATCGGCGGCGCGCACGAGCCCCGGGTCTCAGGCGCCGTCGAGCGGGCGGAGGATGCGCGTGAGGAACCGCTGCGTGCGCTCGTGTCGCGGGGCGCGGAAGATCTCGGCCGGCGGCCCCTCCTCAACCACCACCCCGCCGTCCAGGAACAGGACGTGGTCGGCGACCTCGCGCGCGAAGCTCAGCTCGTGCGTGACGACCGCCATGGTCCACCCCTCGTCGGCGAGCTCCTTGACCACCAGCAGCACCTCCCCGACGAGTTCGGGGTCGAGCGCACTCGTCGGCTCGTCGAACAGCAGCAGGTCGGGCTTGAGAGCGAGAGCACGCACGATCCCCACGCGCTGCTGCTGCCCTCCGGACAGCTGATGCGGACGGGCGTCCGCCTTGTCCGCCAGGCCCACCCGGTCGAGCAGGGCCAGGGCCTCGGCCACGACCTCCGCCCTGGGCCGCCGCTGCACGCGCCAGGGCCCCTCGATCACGTTCTGCAGCACCGTCAGATGCGGGAACAGGTTGTGGTGCTGGAACACCATCGCGGAGCGATCGCGGAGGGCGAGCCGCTGCTGCTTCTGCGCGCGAGGCCGCGGCCGCTCGGCGGGGGCGAAGTCGAGCTCGGGCCCGCCGTCGACCGTGATGGTGCCGGCGTCCGGCGTCTCGAGGCCGTTGAGCGCGCGCAGCACGGTGGTCTTCCCCGAGCCGCTCGGGCCGATGAGCACCAGCACCTCTCCGCGGTGCAGCGTCAGGTCGATCCCGCGCAGCACCTCGGTGTCGCCGAAGCTCTTGCGCAGTCCGCGGGCGGACAGCAGCGGGACGGGCGTCTGGTCAGTGGGCGACACGGCTGTCGAGCCTCCTCTCCAGGGCGCTCTGGCCGAACGACAGCACCAGGCAGAACACCCAGTACACCAGCGCCGCGGCGAGGTAGATCACCATGAACTCGAGGGTCGTCGCCGCGATCTGCTGCGCGACCTTGAACAGCTCCGTCACCAGGATCAGCGACGTGAGCGAGGTGTCCTTCACGAGTGAGATGAACGTGTTCGACAGCGGGGGCACGGAGACCCGCGCCGCCTGCGGCAGGATGATCCGCGTGAGCGTGCGGGTGCGGTTCATCCCGACCGTGTACGCCGCCTCCCACTGCCCCTTCGGCACCGACAGGATCGCGGCCCGCACGACCTCGGCTCCGTAGCCGCCCACGTTGAGCGACAGCGCGATGATCGCACTCGGCCACGGGTCGAGCGTGATGCCGATCGACGGCATCCCGTAGAAGATCACGAACAGCTGCACCAGCATGGGCGTGCCGCGGATCACGGAGATGTAGAAGCGCGCGACGCCCGCCACCACCGGATGCACCGAGATCCGCATCAGCGCGACCCCGACCGCGATCAGCAGCCCCAGCGCGAACGACACCAGCGCGAGCGGCACCGTCGCCGTCAGGCCCGCCCAGGCGATCGGCCAGAGCGAGTCGAGGAACAGCTGCCAGGGGTTCGCCATCGGTTACTGCGAGACGTCCTCGCCGAAGTACTTCTCGCTGATCTCCGCCAGGGTGCCGTCGGCGCGCAGCTCCTCGAGAGCGCCGTCCACGGCCTCGACGAGCGAGGTCTTGTCCTTCGTGAACACGAACGCCTGCTCGCCGGCGTCCTCGGTCTCCGCCGCGATCTTCAGCCCCGTCGGGCTGTTCGTGGTCTCGTAGTCGAGGAACGTCAGCTTGTCGTTCACGGTCGCGTCCACACGGCCCTGACGCAGCAGCTCCACGGCCTGCGCCCAGCCCTCGACGGCCTCGACCTTGGCGCCGGAGTCGGTCGCCAGCTCGTACCAGTTGCTGGTGAGCGACTGGGCCGTGGTCTTGCCGGCCAGGTCGTCGAACGAGCTGATCGAGTCGTCGTCCTCGGCCACCACGATGACGCCGGGCGACACGGTGTAGGGCGCGCTGAAGAGGTACTTCGCCTCGCGCTCGTCGTTGATCGAGACCTGGTTCGCGATCACGTCGAAGCGGCCGGCGTCGAGACCGGCGAAGATCGCGTCCCACTGCGTCTCCTGGAACTCCACCTCGAGGCCCAGCTTGTCGGCGACGGCCTGGATGATCTCGACGTCGTAGCCGGTCAGGTCGCCCGAGCCGCCGTCGTCGTGGAAGCTGAACGGGCGGTAGGTGCCCTCGGTCGCGACCGTGAGCGTGCCGTCCTTCACCAGGCCGAAGTCGGAGCCCGCGGTGCTCTCCGCACCGGACGTGTTCGCGGGCGTGGTGGAGCCGCTGCAGGCGGTGAGCGCCGCGGCGGCGACGACGAGTGCGGTGACGGCGATGAGACGACGGGACATGGACCCTCCTGGGGTGAGAGGCGCGGTGCGAGTTTACGCGACCGGCGCGGGACCTCCCCACAGTACGTGCCGTCGCGGGATCCCCCGCATCCGATGACGCTCCGTGTCGACGCGGGGCGGAGGACGCGAAACGCCCCCGGGCGGAACCCGGGGGCGTTTCGGTGAGTCAGGCTCAGATGGCGTTGACGTCCAGCGGGATGCCAGGGCCGAACGTGGTCGACACCGCACCCTTCTGGATGTAGCGGCCCTTCGCGCTCGACGGCTTGAGGCGGACGATCTCCTCGAGCGCTGCGCCGATGTTCTCGTTCAGCTGCTCGGCGGTGAAGGACGCCTTGCCGACGACGAAGTGCACGTTGGCGTGCTTGTCGACGCGGAACTCGATCTTTCCGCCCTTGATCTCCTCGACGGCCTTGGCCGGGTTCGGGGTCACGGTGCCGGTCTTCGGGTTCGGCATCAGGCCACGCGGACCCAGCACCTTGCCGAGACGACCGACCTGGCCCATGAGCTCCGGGGTGGAGACGGCCGAGTCGAACGCGGTCCAGCCGCCGGCGACCTTCTCGATGAGCTCGGCGCCGCCGACCTCATCGGCACCTGCGGCGATCGCGGCCTCGGCCGCGGGGCCCGTGGCGAAGACGATGACGCGGGCGGTCTTACCGGTGCCGTGGGGCAGGATGACGGTGCCGCGCACCATCTGGTCGGCCTTGCGGGGGTCGACGGCGAGCTTCAGCGCGACCTCGACGGTCGAGTCGAACTTCGCCGAACCGGTCTCCTTCGCGAGCGCGACGGCCTCGGCGGGCGTGTAGAAACGGTCTGCCTCGATCTTCTCGGCGGCAGCCTTGTAAGCCTTGGACTTGGTAGCCATGATTATTCTCCTCAGCCCTCGACCGTGATGCCCATGGAACGGGCGGTGCCGGCGATGATCTTCGAGGCGGCCTCGATGTCGTTCGCGTTCAGGTCGGCCTGCTTCTGCTCGGCGATCTGACGGACCTGGTCCTTGGTGATCTTGCCGACCTTAACGGTGTGCGGGGTGGCCGAGGCCTTCTGCACGCCGGCGGCCTTCTTGATGAGCTCCGCCGCGGGCGGGGTCTTCAGGACGAAGGTGAAGCTGCGGTCCTCGTAGACGGTGATCTCGACGGGGATGACGTTGCCGCGCTGCGACTCGGTCGCGGCGTTGTACGCCTTGCAGAACTCCATGATGTTGACGCCATGCTGACCGAGCGCGGGGCCGATCGGCGGCGCCGGGTTGGCGGCACCGGCGTTGATCTGAAGCTTGATCAGGCCGGTCACCTTCTTCTTCGGTGCCATTCTCTTTCCTTTCCTCGAGGCGGATGCGGACACCCGCTTCTCCCACGGACCCGGCATCTCCGGGTCGTGGTCGTCAGCGCGCACGCCGAAGCGGCGCACAAACCATAAGAGTCTACCGCATCCCGCACCCCACTTCCGCGCGGGGTCAGGGGTCGCGGTACTGCTCCGCGATCCGCTGCCCGAGCTCGCGCAGGGCTGCGCGCACCTCGACGGGTTCGAGCACTTCCACGGCGCCCGTCCACCCGGCGAGCTGCTCGGCCAGAGCGTCCGCACGGTGGGCCCGCACCTCGATCAGTCCCTCGTCGGCATCCATCACCGCGGCCTGGCGCCCGAAGCGGTCGAGCACCGCGCGCACGGCCCAGGCCTCCGCGCGGATCACGGCGCGCGCCTCGCCCCGCAGCCCCTCGACCGTCTCGACCATCCGCTCCCACGCGGCAGGCGCGTCGAAGCCATCCGGCCCTTCCCCCCGCTCGTCGGTGAGGGCGAGATCCGCGATCCGGTCGACCCGGTACGTGCGCAGCCGGTCCACGTCGGCCCCGCCGTTCCGCCCCGGCGCCGCGAGCAGATACCACCGCGGACCGCGGCTGCCGACCACGAGCGGCACCACCTCGACCGGCCGCCCGGCGTCGCCGTAGCCGAAGCGCACCCGGCGGCGCGCAGCGATCGCCCGCTGCAGCTCCGACACCGCCGGCCGCTCCGGCGCATCATCGGGTTCACCCCAGGGCGCATCCCGCACGGTCGACTCCGCCACCCGCTGCGCGCCCTCGCGGAACGGTTCCGGCACGGCACGCATGAGCTTGCGCACCGCGGCCGTGTGCTCCGGCGCGGCGGCGCGGCTCTGGCTGAGCGCGACCAGCAACGACGTCACCTCGCTCTCGGTCAGTCCCGTGAGATCGGTCCGGGCCCCTCCGATCAGGCGCCACCCGCCGCCGCGCCCCCGAGACGGATAGAGGGGCACACCCGCCATGGCGAGCGCCTCCAGGTCGCGGCGCGCGGTGGGCACCGAGACCTCCAGCTCGGCGGCCAGTTCCGCGGCGGTGATCCGGGGGCGGCCCTGCAGGAGCAGCAGAGCCTGGATCAGGCGATCGGCACGGATCGGGAACCTCTTTTCCGAAGTGATCAGAAGGTGATCACTTCACGGTCGAGCATAGAAGAGAAGCCGTTCCCACCGAAGGAGAAGATCCCATGTTCCGTGGTCTCGCCAACCTCAACCTCGTCGCCGAGGACATGCCCGCCGCGATCGACTGGTACGCGCGCGTGTTCGACGCCGCGCCGTACTTCACCCGCCCTGAACAGGGGACCCCGCAGTACGCCGAATGGCGCTTCGGCGACGACGACGACGAGTTCGCGCTGATGGACGCCCGCTTCCGCCCCGCCCTGCCGCAGCCGGGAGGCGCACTCGTGAGCCTGCACGTCGACGACATCCGCGCCGAGATGGACCGCCTCGCAGCCCTCGGCGCCACCCCGTTCGACCCCGTTACCCAGCGCGGCGAGGGGTGGTGGTCGGCGTCGGTCAGCGACCCGTTCGGCAATCTCCTCGGCCTGATCCAGAGCCCGCACTGGGCCGCACAGCACGCGGGCTGACCGACGGGTGCGGGGAGCCCCGCGGCCGCACGCAGAACGCCCCGCCGGATGAGCCGGCGGGGCGTTCTGATGACAGCAGTGTCAGATCATCTTGGTGACCTGGTCGAACGACAGCTCGACCGGCGTCTCGCGCTCGAAGAGCGAGACGAGGACCGTGAGCTTGCCGCTCTCCGGCTTGATCTCGCTGATCGAACCGGGAAGACCCGCGAACGAGCCCTCCTTGATCGTGATGGTCTCGCCCACCTCGAAGTCGACCTCGGCCGGCAGCGGACGGGCCACGGCGACGCCGCCCTTCGCCGCGATGTTCTTGGCGGTCGGGACGTCCTTCACCTCGACGAGCGACTTCAGCATGTTGAAGGCCTCTTCGAAGCGCAGCGGCGTCGGGTTGTGGGCGTTGCCCACGAAGCCGGTGACGCCGGGGGTGTGGCGCACGACCGACCAGGTGTCCTCCGTGAGCTCCATGCGCACCAGCACGTAGCCGGGGATGCGCACGCGGGTGACCATCTTGCGCTGGCCGTTCTTGATCTCGACCACGTCTTCCATCGGGACCTCGACCTGGTAGATCTCGTCCTCGACCTCGAGCGTCGACTTGCGCTGCTCGATGTTGGCCTTCACCTTGCGCTCGAAGCCCGCGTACGAGTGGATGACGTACCACTTGCCGGGGAGCATGCGCAGGTCCATGCGGAAGGCCTCGTAGGGGTCCTCCTCGGACTCGGCGTCGTCCTCCTCGGACTCGGCTGCGGGACGGTCGTCCTCGCCGTTCACGTCGGGACCGTCGTACGGGGTGACCTCGTCGGCCGCCTCGGCCTCCTGCTCGGCGGCCTCCTCGGCCACGGAATCGTTGAGGACCTCGGCGGCGGCCTCGGACTCCGCCGCTTCGTCCAGGTTGAGAGCGTCGTTCACGATCGCGTCCGCCTCCGGGTCGTCGATGTCGATGTCGATGTCGTCCGTGTCGTCCTCGCCGTCCTCGTCTTCGACGTGGACCGCGACGTGCTCGGCAGAGGTGACCGAGAACTCCTCAGCGGCGAGCACGTTGCCCTCCTGGGCCTCGTCCTCCTCGCTGGACTGCTCTGCGGCGGTCGCCCAGTCGGCGTCGTCGGAATATCGTTCAGACACGTTGCTTCTTCTCCATAGCTGCGGCTGCCGCCGCGGGGGTCATCAGCCAGGGATACCGAACACGTAGTGGGTCAGGAGCCCGAAGACGTAGTCGAGACCGTAGACGATGCCCATCACGATCACGACGAAGACGAGCACCACACCCGTGAACTTGAACAGCTCCTTGCGGGTCGGGGTGACGACCTTGCGCAGTTCGGCGATGACCTGGCGGATGAACAGGGCGATGCCCCCGAAGAACCGGGAGAAGGGGTTGCCCTTCTTCTGGCGCGTGGCGCCGGCCGCGACGACCTCGCCGCGCGGTTCGTCCTGATCCATCCTGAATGTACCTTTCGTGTGCCAGCGTTGCACTGACGCGCAGGGCGGACAGGAATCGAACCTGCAACCTGCGGTTTTGGAGACCGCTGCTCTGCCAATTGAGCTACCGCCCTAGAGACCCGGAGGCCTCGGGGTGCCCTCCCATCCCCGCGCTGCGCCGAGATCCGAAGACCCGAGGCACGGCGAAAGAATGCAGAGAACAACTGCTCCACAAGCATACGGCATCCGCCCGACGGTGCCGAACCGGGCTCGATATACGGGTTGTTGCTAGGCTCGGCGAGCGGATGCCGGCGAGAAGGGGCGCGTGTGGGTGGGGATGTGCAGCAGTTCCAGGTGGACCTGCGCGGAGTCGTCGATCTGCTGAGCAGGCACATCTACTCGAGCCCCCGCGTCTACCTGCGCGAGCTGCTGCAGAACGCCCGCGACGCGATCACCGCCCGTCACGAGGTCGACGGCGGCGGCGGGCGCATCCGCATCACGCCGCTCACCGCGCAGACCGGCGAGTTCGTGCTCCGCGACGACGGCGTCGGCCTGACCGCCGCCGAGGTCGCCGACCTGCTCGCCACGGTCGGCCGCAGCTCGAAGCGCGACATCTTCGACCTCCCCCGCAGCGACTACCTCGGGCAGTTCGGCATCGGACTCCTCAGCTGCTTCATGGTCGCCGACACCATCGTCATCCGCTCGCGCAGCGCCCGAGGCGGCGCGGCCGTGGAGTGGACGGGCAGCGCCGACGGCACGTTCCAGGTGGTCCAGCTCGACGACGACCTCCCGGTCGGCACCAGCGTGCACCTCGTACCGCGGTTCGACGCCGACGAGCTGCTCCGGCCCGCCGCCGTGCACGAGCTCGCCACCACGTTCGGCGAGTTCCTCCCCGTGCGGGTCACGATCGACACCGGCGCCGGAGACGTCGACATCACGCGCGAGCCGCCGTTCCTCTCCCCCGCCAACGACCCCGAGGCGGCCGTCGCCTACGGGCGGGACCTGCTCGGCGCGAACCCCCTCGACGTGATCGAGCTCGGCGAACCGGGGACCGGCACGCGCGGTCTCGCCTACGTGCTCCCCTACGCACCCCCGCCCGGCGCGCGCCAGGCCACCCGCATGTACCTCGGCCGCATGCTGCTGTCCGAGCGCGTGGACGACGTGCTGCCCGACTGGGCGTTCTTCGTGCGGGCGGTCGTCGACTCCACCGGCCTCGCCCCCACCGCGAGCCGGGAGTCCCTCGTGGAGGACACGGCCCTGGAGCACGTGCGCGAGCAGCTCGGCGCGGGGATCCGCCGCTGGGTGCTCGAGCTCGGACTGCGCGAGCCGCACCGCCTCGCACAGTTCGTGGCGGTGCACGAGGTCGGCCTCAAGTCGCTCGTGCGCCACGACGAGGAGCTGGCGCGGTTCATCACCCGGTGGCTCACCGTCGAGACCACGCACGGCACGCTGCGCATCGGCGACCTGGTCGAGCGCTACCCGCACATCCGCTACGCGCAGACCGTCGACGAGTTCCGCCAGGTCGCCGGGATCTCGCCCGGCGATGAGGTGCTGGTCAACGGCGGCTACCTGTACGACGCGGACCTCGTGCGCCTGCTGCCCGAGCTGTACCCCGCCGTCACCGTGGAGAAGGTGGACGTCGCCGGCGAGCTCGACCGTCTCGATCCCCCGCCCCTGGACGACCGCGACGCCGCCGTGGCGCTCGAGACCCGCGCGGGGGCCGTGCTCGCCGCCTCCGACTGCGCCGTCGTCGTGCGCTCGATCGACCAGCCCGCACTCACCGGGCTGTACGTCGCCGACCCCGAGGTGCTGCGCGCGATCGACCGCGGCCGCACCAGAGGGGTCGCCGGGGCACTGTGGGGCGGCGTGCTCGACCGCATCGACCAGACGCTGTCCGCCGCCCGCGACGACGACCTCACCGCACGGCTGTGCCTGAACTGGTCCAACCGCGTGGTGCGCGCCCTGGTGCGCGTCGAGGACGACGCCGTGTTCGCCCGCACCGTGCAGCTGCTCTACATCCAGGCGCTCCTCGCCGGCCACCATCCGCTCCGTGACGCCGACCGGGCGCTCATGACCAGCGCGCTGGCCGACCTCGTCTCGCTCTCCGCCGGCATCGAGGGGGACTCCCTCCCCTTCGGCGACGCCCGCTGACACTCCACCGAAAGGCTCCCATGGCACGTCCGAAGAAGCGCTTCCAGCAGCTCATCGAGGAGATCGACCGCACCCCGTGGGGTCCGGAGGAGCAGGCCCTCGTCGCGGAGGCCGTGGCCCTCGCCGTCGAGCTCGGCGACGAGCGCCTGGAGTACGAGGCCCGCATGCGGCAGACCGCCTCGGCCAACATGGTCGGCGCCACCGACGTGATGCTCAACTCCTTCGCGTGGTGCCTCGCCCACCACGACGCCGACCCGCAGCGCTTCCCCGCCGACCTCGACAACGGCGGTGCCGACCTCATGTGGCAGTTCAAGTGGATGGCCTCGTCGCTGCGGTCGTCCCCCGCGTTCTCGCAGGAGCAGATCGCCGCCGTGCTCGACGACATGGAGGCCCACTACCGCGCCGCGGGCCTCGGCCTCAGCGGCGTGCTCACCGCCCGGTTCGAGGACGCGTGGGACGCCGGCCGGATGGACGACGCCGAGGCGCTGCGCGTGCAGCTGGAGGCCACACCCCGCGACGACCACAGCCACTGCGACGCCTGCGGCCGCAGCCAGTTCGCGGGCTTCTTCGCGGACACCGACCGCGACGCCGACGCCATCCGCCTGGTCGAGGAGATGATCGAGGGCGGCTTCTCGTGCGGCGAGGAGCCCGAGCACGCGCTCTCCCGCGTCCTCCTCCCCTACCTCCGCGCCGGACGCCTGGAGGACGCGAAGACCGCCCACCTGCGCAGCTACCGCCTCGCGAAGGACAACCCCGACAACCTCCGCATCGTCGCCAACAACATCGTGTTCGCGGCCGTCACCGGCAACGAGGCGCGTGCCCTCGCCCTGATCGAGCGGCACATCGGATGGCTCGCGCACGACGGCCTGAACGTCGACGCGCACTTCGCGGCCCTCACCGCCTTCGCCGTCGCACTGGACAGGGTCGTGGCGACCGGGCACGGCGACACCCCCGTCCGCGGTGCGGACGCCCCCGCCCTCGTCGGGCTCTTCGGAGAGCACGACGGCGCGTGGACCGCGGCCGAGCTCGCCACCGCCGCCTGGACGGCCGCCGAGCGCATCGGCGCGCAGTTCGACGAGCGCGACGGAACGGACGGGCACGCGCGGAGCCTCGCCCGCTCGCGCCGCCTGGCCGACGAGAGCTGGGACGTGCCGATCCGCTCCGACGCCTTCGTCGCCACCGCACCGGCCACGACCCCGACGGACGCGGACGGCTGGTTCGACCGCGCGATGCAGCTCGCCCAGTTCGGCGCCGAGCATGAGACGCTCGACGCCCTCCCCCGTGCGCTCGAGGTGACCGACCCCGGCAAACGCGCACAGCTGCTGTCGATGCGCCTGGGGATCCTCGTGGCGCTCGACCGCATCGAGGAGGCGGAGCAGGTGCTGCCCGAGCGCATCGCCGCGCTGCGCGACGCCGGCCGCGACGTGCAGGCCGAGCTGGAGCTGCGCCTCGGCCTCGCCACGTTCGGGCTCGACACCGACGACACCAGGGCCGCCCTGGAGGAGGAACTGGCCACCGCCGAGCGCCTTCCGGCGTGGTCGCGCGGAGACCTCGCCATCAGCCGCGCCTCGCTGCACCTGCACGCCGACGAGCCCGACGCCGCGCTCGACCTCGCCGAGCACGCCGCCCGCGCGTTCGCCGAGGCCGAGGACACCCGGCTGTCGAACACCACCACGCTCGTCGCCATCGGGGCCGTGCTCTCCAAGGGCGACCTGGAGGCCGCGACCGCTCTGCTCGACCGATTCCTCGCGCAGGACGACCTCTCCGCCGGGCATCGCGCCCAGGCGCTGCAGACCAGGGCCCGGGTGCGCGGAGGCACGGGCGAGCACCTCGACGGCGCTGCGGACGCCGACGAGGTCTGCCGCCTCCTCGCCGAGCTGGGCGCCACACGGGCTCTCGCCGACGCGCACGTGCTCGCCGGGGCACTGTGGGAGGACGCCGACCACCCCGACCGCGCCGTTTCGCGCTACCGCCTCGCCTCGCGCCTGCGCGCCGAGGCCGGAGGCGACGCGACCGGCGTCGACTTCCGGCTCGCCCGCGCCATGCTGCGCTCCGGCGACGCCCAGGAGGCGGCCGAGCTGTTCGGCGACGTGCTGCAGCGCGAGGAGCAGGCCGACGTGGCCCCCGCCTCCCGCGGCATGACCGCCACCCTGCTCGCGCGCGCTCTGGCCGAGTCGGGCGAGTTCGGACAGGCGGTGGGCGTGCACGGCTACGCCGCCGAACTGTTCGGCGAGGGCGCGGAGCACGCCGACCAGGCGATGGCGATGACCGAGCAGGCGAAGATCCTCGCCCGCTTCGAGGAGCACGACGACGCGATCCGCCTCCTGGAGGGCGCGGCCGAGATCGTCCGGGGCGCGCCGGAAGCGGTCGGCGCCCTCAGCGAGGTGCTCCACAGCCTGGGTCAGGCCTACGGCGGACGCGGCGACGAGCGGGCGTTCGCCCTGTTCGACGAGGTCGCCGCCCTCGCGCAGCAGCACGAGGCCGGATGGCTGCACGCCGACGTGACGGACTCCCGCGCCCGCGCGCTCGCGCAGCTCGGACGGATCGACGAGGCCGTGGCCGCCGCGCTCACCGCCGCGGACGCGTTCGCCGAGCTGGGCGACCCGGGCTCCGCCGGAGGCTCCGAGCTGTTCGCCGCCCGGGTGCTCGCGGGGAACGAGCGCGCCGCCGACGCGGTCGCGGTCTACCGCAGCGCCCTGGAGCACGCCGAAGGCTTCCCGCCGCTGCGTCAGGTCACCGCGCTCGAGCTCGGCGACGTGCTCGAAGGGCTCGGCCGCCACGGCGAGGCGGCCGAGGTGCGGGCCCTGCTGGAGAGCTGAGCCCGCACCCCGGCGCGGCCGGAGCCGTCAGAACAGCTGGCGCCAGTTCGCCCGCGCCAGATCGAGGAGCTCGTCGCCGCGGCCCGACATGACCGTGCGGATCGCGTACAGCGCGAACCCCTTCACCTGCGCCGCCTCGATCGCGGGCGGCATCGAGAGCTCCTGACGCTCGGTGACCACGTCGAGCAGGGCGGGACCGTCGTGCGCCAGCACCTCGCGGACGGCGTCGGGCAGCTCGTCGCTGCGCTCCACCCGGCGGGCGAAGATCCCCATGGCTTCGGCGATGGCGGCGAAGCTCGGGTTGTCCAGTCCGGTGCCGTACGTGACGAACCCGGCGGCCTTCATCTCCAGCTCCACGAAGTTCAGCGAGGAGTTGTTCACCACGATGGTCTTCACGGGCAGACGGTTCTGCGTGAGCGTGAGCAGCTCGCCCAGCATCATCGACAGCCCGCCGTCGCCCGCGAGGGCCACGACCTGGCGCTGCGGGTGGGCGACCTGCGCGCCGATGCCGTGCAGCAGCGCGTTCGCCATCGAGCCGTGCGTGAACGAGCCGATCAGTCGACGGTGCTCGGTCATCGTCAGGTAACGCGCCGCCCACACCGTCGGCGACCCCACGTCGGCCGTGAAGATCGCGTCGTCCGCGGCGTGCTCGTCGAGCAGCCGCGCGAGGTACTGCGGGTGGATCGGGCGGTCGCCCTTCGCCGCGACCGCGAGCTCGTCGAGCTTCTTGCGCGTCTTGCGGTAGTGCGCCGTCGCATCGCCGAGGTGCGTGCGGTCGTCCTTGCGGGCGAGGCGCGGCAGCAGGGCCTCCGCGGTGGCGCCGACGTCGCCCACGAGTCCGAGGTCGAGCGGGTGGCGCTTGCCGAGCTGCGAGCCGCGGATGTCCACCTGGATCGTGGTCGCGTGGTCGGGGTAGAACTGCTCGTACGGGAAGTCGCTGCCGAGCACGAGCAGCGTGTCGGCGGCCTCCATCGCCCGGTAGCCGGACGCGAACCCGAGCAGACCGGTCATGCCGACGTCGAACGGGTTGTCGTACTCGATGAACTCCTTGCCGCGCAGCGCGTGCACGATCGGCGCGCCCAGACGGTCGGCCAGCGCGATCACCTCGTCGTGCGCGCCCTCGACGCCGGCGCCGGCGAGGATCGTGACGCGCTTCGCGGCATTCAGCAGCGTGGCGGCCTGCTCCAGCTCCGCCCCGCTCGGTGCCACCACCGGCCGGGCGCGGCGGACCACGACCGCGCGGTCATCCTCGATCTCCGCCAGCGCCACGTCGCCAGGGATCACCAGCACCGCGACACCGCGCTCCTCGATCGCCGCCCGCATCGCGATCTCCATCAGCCGCGGCATCTGCTTCGGGTCCGCCACGTACTCGACGTACACGCTGCACTCGCGGAACAGCTCCTGCGGGTGCGTCTCCTGGAAGTAGCCGGTGCCGATCTCGGTCGTCGGGATGTGCGCCGCGATCGCCAGGACGGGCACGCGGGAACGCTGGGCGTCGTACAGCCCGTTGATGAGGTGCAGGTTGCCCGGCCCGCACGAGCCGGCGACGACGGCGAGCTCACCCGTGGTGCCCGCGTCCGCGGCGGCCGCGAACGCCGCGGACTCCTCGTGGCGCACGTGCACCCAGCGGATGCGGCCGTCCTTGCGCAGCGCGTCCGTGAATCCGTTGAGCGAATCCCCGGGGATGCCGTAGACCCGATCGATCCCGTTGGCGTGCAGAGTCTTGACGATGTTCTCAGCGACGTTGGCCATACTCCGACCCTACGCCCGCCCCTCCGCCCTGGTGCCGGGGTTGACGCGGGACGGTCAGTACTCCTGGGGGCCGTCGCGCTCCGGCTCGGGATCACGGTGGAACGCGCGTCCCGACACCGAGGCGGGTGCGATGCGGACGAACACCCGCTTGACGGTCGGGATCCACGGGCGCAGCCCCGCGGCCTCGGCCCGCGCGACATCGGCATCGGTCTCCAGCGCCGCGGCGTGCCCGCGCACGACCACGCTCCACGCGTCGACGTCGGTGTGGTCGTCGACCTCGAACAGCACATCGGCGTTCGCGGTCAGTTCGAACAGCTTGCTCCCCGGAGCGGTGCGGAACACGATGCCGTCCCCGGCGACCGCGTAGTTGATCGGGAAGATGTCGATCGTGTCGCCGATGTGGGTCACGAGGCGTCCGAGCTCCTGTCCGCGCAGGCGCTCCCAGCTCTCGGCATCGGTCAGGGTCCGGACGGGGTCGCTGTGCACACTCATGCCGACATTGTCACCCACGGACCCGCCGGCTGGACAGCACCCGTCCGAACGTCACAGGCCCGGACGCGACAGTGCCCGGGGGCCGATCGACCCCCGGGCACCGTCACCGCGTCGGACTCAGCCGATGCGGATGAGCTTCTTGTTGACGAACTCGTCGGCGGCGAGGTGTCCGAGCTCACGCGCGGTGCCGCTGCGCTTGATGCCACCGAACGGCAGCTCCGGGCTGTCGGCGAGAACCAGGTTGACGTACACCATGCCGGCCTCGATCTTGTCGGCCACCCGCTCCGCCTGGGCCTCATCGGTCGTGAAGACGTACGACCCGAGCCCGAACGTGGTGTCGTTGGCCAGCTGCACCGCGGCGTCCTCGTCGGCCACGCGGTACACGACGGCGGCGGGGCCGAACAGCTCCTCCCGGTACACGTCCATCTCCGGCGTGACGTCGGCGAGCACGGTCGGCGCGAAGAACGCCCCGTCGCGCGTGCCCCCGGTCAGCAGCGTGGCGCCCTGGGCGACCGCGGTGTCGATCTGCTTCTGCAGGTTCTCCGCCGCCGCCTCCGACGACACCGGTCCGAGCACGGTGTCGTCCTGCGTGGGGTCGGTCGCCTCGACGGCCGCCATCGCCGCCGTGAACTTCTCCACGAACGCGTCGTACAGCTCGTCGACGATGATGAAGCGCTTGGCGCCGTTGCACGCCTGACCGTTGTTGTCGAGCCGCGCGTCCACGCCGGCCTGGACCGTCGCGTCGAGGTCGTCGGTCGAGAGTACGAGGAACGGGTCGGAGCCGCCGAGCTCCAGCGCGACCTTCTTGAGGTGCCGTCCGGCGACCTCGGCCACCGCCGCCCCCGCACGCTCCGAGCCGGTGAGCGAGACGCCCTGCACGCGCGGGTCGGCGATCATGTCGGCGATCTGCTCGTTCGTGGCGAGCACGTTCTGGTACGCGCCCTTCGGGAACCCGGCGTCGTGGTAGATCGCCTCGATCGCGCTCGACGACTCCGGGCACTGCGGCGCGGGCTTCAGCAGGATCGTGTTGCCGACGATCAGGTTCGGCGCCGCGAAGCGCACGATCTGGTAGGCCGGGAAGTTCCACGGCATGATGCCCACGAGCGGCCCCAGCGACGACCGGCGGATGATCGCCGAGCCGTCGCCGAGGATCGTGATGGGCTGGTCGGCCATGATGTCCTCGGCCTGATCCGCGTAGTACTCGGCGATGTCGGCGGCGAAGTCGACCTCGCCGAGCGCGGCCTCGCGCGGCTTGCCCATCTCGCGCACGAACACGTCGGCCAGCTCCTCGCGGCGCTCGCGATGCAGCTCGGCGGCGCGGCGCAGCAGCTGTGCGCGCTCCGCGACCGTGGTCGAGCGCGACCACTCGCGGTGCGCCTCGTCGGCGGCCGCGACCGCCTCTTCGATCTGCGCATCGGTGAACGTGTCGTACGTGGCCAGGGTCTCGCCGGTGGCGGGATTGACGACGGCGTAGTCGGTCATGTCTCCTCCTCTTGCCGTCCGGTCAGGAGACCGGGATCAGCGTGTACTTGGTGGACAGGTACTCGTGGATGCCCTCGAAGCCGCCCTCGCGGCCGACACCGGACTGCTTGACGCCGCCGAACGGAGCCGCCGCGTTGGAGACCACGCCCACATTGAGTCCCATCATGCCGGTCTCGAGCGCGTCGATCATGCGCTGACCGCGCTGCAGGTTCTCGGTGAACACGTACGACACCAGGCCGTACTCGGTGTCGTTCGCGAGGCGCACGGCCTCATCCTCGGTCTCGAACGTGGCGATCGCCAGCACTGGGCCGAAGATCTCCTCGCGCAGGATCGCGCTGCCGGCCACGACATCGGTGAGGACCGTGGGCTCGTAGAACGTGCCGGTGCCCTCGAGCGCCTTGCCGCCCGCGAGCAGCGTCGCGCCGCGCTCCACCGCGTCGTCGACGAGCTCGCCCGCCTTGGCCACCGCGTCCTCGTCGATGAGCGGGCCGATCGCCACGCCCTCCTCGGTGCCGCGGCCGATCTTCATCGCTTTCACGCGCTCGGTCACCCGCTTGGCGAACTCGCCGGCCACGTCACGGTGCACGATGAAGCGGTTGGCCGCCGTGCACGCCTGGCCGATGTTGCGGAACTTCGCGGCGAGCGCGCCCTCCACGGCCTTGTCGAGGTCGGCGTCGTCGAACACCACGAACGGTGCATTGCCGCCGAGCTCCATCGACACGCGCAGCACGCCCTCGGCCGCCTGCGCGATGAGCTTGCGGCCCACCTCGGTCGACCCCGTGAACGACAGCTTGCGCAGCCGGGGGTCCGCGATGATCGGCGCTGACAGAGCGCTGGACTTCGAGGTCTGCACCACGTTGACGACGCCGGCGGGGAGCCCCGCCTCCTCCAGCAGCGTCGTGAAGAAGATGGTCGTGAGCGGCGTGAGTGCCGGGGGCTTGATGACCACCGTGCACCCGGCGGCGAGCGCCGGCGCGATCTTGCGGGTGGCCATCGCGAACGGGAAGTTCCACGGGGTGACGAAGAACGACGGCCCGACGGGGCGCTGCGACACGATCATGTGCCCGGTGCCCTCCGGGTTCAGACCGTAGCGACCGCTGATGCGCACGGCCTCCTCGCTGAACCAGCGGAGGAACTCGCCGCCGTACGCGACCTCGCCGCGCGCCTCGGCGAGCGGCTTGCCCATCTCCAGGGTCATCAGCAGCGCCAGGTCTTCCTTGTGCGCCTGCACCAGGTCGAACGCGCGGCGCAGGATCTCGCTCCGCACGCGCGGAGCGGTGGCGGCCCACTCGTCCTGAGCGGCCACCGCGGCGTCGAGCGCACGGATGCCGTCGGCGGGCGTGGCGTCGGCGATCGTGCGGATCACCTGGTTCGTGGCCGGGTCCTTGACGTCGAACGTGGCGCCGGTCTCGCCGTCGATCCACTGTCCGCCGATGAAGAGTCCAGTGGGGATGCTGTCGAGCAGCGCCTGCTCGGTCTGAGTGCTCATGGGTTCTCTTTCTGTGAGTGGGGGCTAGGGGCGACGACGCCGGCTCGGCGGCGCGTCGATGCTCAGCGTCTGTCCGCGGAAGAACGCCGGGCGACGGATCGCGTTCCAGATCATCACCGCGATGCCCACGACGATGATCAGCATCCCGAGGATGAACACGATCCCGACGCCGCCGATCTCCGACCCCGAGCCGTAAGCCGGGTCCATCGAGTCGATCAGCGTGGTGAAGAACAGGATCGCGAGGATGATGCCACCCACCAGCGGGAACAGGAACGTGAAGAAGACGTTGCGCGTGGAGTCGAACCACTGCTTGCGGAAGTACCAGACGCACGCGAACGCGGTGATGCCGTAGTAGAAGCAGATCATCATGCCGAGCGTGAGGATCGTGTCCCACAGGGTGTCCTCGCTGACCACGCGCATGACCGCGTAGAACGCCGAGGCGACGATGGCCGAGACGATCGTGGCGTAGCCGGGGGTGAAGAACCGCGGGCTGACCTTCGCGAACGACTTCGGCAGGGCGCCGTAGTGGCCCATCGCGAGCAGGGTGCGCGCCGGACCGACGAACGTCGACTGCAGCGACGACGCCGAGCTGGTGAGCACCGCCAGCGACACGAGGAACGCGAGCGGCCCGAGGATCGGTCCGGAGAGGTGGAAGAACACGTTCTCCTGGATGTCGCCGTTGCCGAGGCCGAGCTCGCCCGTGCCCACGCCCGCGAACATGATCATCGCGACGGCGAGGAGCAGGTACAGCGAGACGATCGTGAGCACGGTGACCGTGGCCGCGCGGCCCGGCGTCTTCTCCGGGTCCTTCGTCTCCTCGTTCATGGTGAGCGTGACGTCCCAGCCCCAGAAGATGAAGATCGACAGGGAGAGACCGGCCGCCACGGCGCTGAACGACGAGATCGCGAACGGGTTGAACCAGTTGAGGTCGAACGGCTGGTAGTCGAAGCCGTTGCCGCTCACGGCCTGGACGATCGCGGCGACCGCGAAGAACACCAGCACCAGGATCTGGAAGCCCACCAGCCAGTACTGCAGCTTCTGGGTCGTCTGCATGTCGCGGTACGACACCCAGGTCGCCCCCAGCATGAACAGCAGGCACACGCCGATGTTGATCCACGTCACCCCGGCCAGGTCGGCGATCCCGGCGTTGCCCGTGATCTGCGACAGCAGCAGGAACAGGAAGTCGACGGCGACCCCGGCGAGGTTCGACAGCACCAGGATCGTCGCGACGACCAGGCCCCAGCCGGCCATCCAGCCCACCCAGGGTCCGAACGCGCGGGCGGCCCAGGTGAAGGACGTGCCGGAGTCGGGCATGCGGTTGTTGAGCTCGCGGTAGCCGAAGGCCACCAGGAGCATCGGGATGAAGCCGACGAGGATGATCGCCGGGATCTGCGCGCCCACCTCGGACGCGGTGGGGCCGACGGCGGCCGTGAACGTGTAGGCGGGGGCGATGCACGAGATGCCGATCACGACGGCGCCGATGAGGCCGACGGTGCCGGCACTCAGGCCCTTCGTGGAGATGCCGGTCGTGACGCCGGATGCGGGCTCCGTCGCCCGGTTGGTGCTGCTCATCAGCGGTCTCCTGCTTCGTTGCGGGTGCGCGGGACGACGATCATGGGAACGGGCAGCTCGTGCAGCATCTTCGCCGCCGTGGAGCCCAGGAACAGACGGCGCGGCTGTGCCAGGCGGCTCGAGCCGACCAGCACCACCTCACCCGGGAGCCAGGAGAGCCCGGCGACGGCGTCTTCGACCGTCTCGCCCGGTGCCTCCTCGACGACGGCGCCCAGGCCGTCCGGCAGCTGCTCGGCAGCGACCGCGAGCACCCGGTGGGCGTGCTCGCTGCCGGCCAGGCGGATCGCGCCGGTGTCGAGGCCCGGCGGCACGTCGAACGGCACGAGCGACACCAGCCGCAGGGAGACCTCGGCCGCCCCGGCGAGGGCGACGGCCTGGTCGAGCACGCCCTCCGCACCCGGACGCGTGCCGACCGCGACCGTGACGCGCGGGAGCACGTGGTCGTCCTGCTGCGCGAGCCCCGACGGCGCGAGGGCGACCGGGATCGGCGAGGAGTGCAGCAGCTCGGATGCGACGCTGCCGAGGCGGTGACGGCCGAAGAGGCCGCCGCCCGCGGTGCCGATCACGATCACGCTCGCGTCGAACTCCTCGCCCGCCGCGATGAGCCCCTCCGCGAACGACTCGGAGAAGCGCACGTGGCCGCTGCGCACCAGCTCCTGCGGGAGCCGCACGACCGCGTCCTGCAGCCACTTCCGTGCCTGCGTGCGGATCACGTCCTCATACGCGCGCTCCGGCGGGACGGCCGCGCTGCGGGTGCCCTCGGTGGGGAGCACGATCACCAGGTGCAGCGTCGCGCCGATGCTGCGGGCCAGCCGGGCGCCCAGCGCCGCGGCGTCCGCCCCCGCGTCCGTCGCCGTGTAGCCGACGACGACCGAGCCGGTCATCAGCCGATGCTCTCGGGAGCGCCGGCCTCGCGGCGGGCGTCGACGATGTTCGCCGCGACGAGGTGGCCCATGCGGATCGCCCCGTCGACGTGCTGGTAACCCGCTCCGGCCATGTCGCTGCAGGCGAAGTGGATCGGTCCGACCGGCGTGCGCAGGTCGGCGCCGTAGCGGTGCAGCCCGCCGAGGTCGAAGCTCGCGGCGTACGCGCCCCGCGTCCACTCCTCGCTGCCCCAGTCGCTCTCGTAGTACACGACCGGGTTCTTGGCCTCCGGGCCGTAGTAGTGCGAGAGCGACTCGAGGATGCGCTCCTTGCGCTCCTCGGCCGACAGCTCGAACACGCCGTCGGCGTTGGCGTCGGAGACGAAGCCGACCAGGGTGCCGCGCTCGTCGCCGTGGTTGGTGTTGTCGTACGCCTCGTGCGAGAGCTCGTACGGGCTGAACGCCGTGCCGCTCAGGCCCTGCTCGCGCCAGAACGGCCGGTCGTAGACGGCGTGCACCTTGATGACGAAGCCCATCGACAGGTGCTGGTGCAGCTGGTGCTGGCGACGCGGCAGCGGCGGGACGAAGGAGATGCGGTTGTAGAGGATGGGGGCGTGCGCGAGGATCGCGTACCGTGCGCGGACCGTGAGGTCGTCGGTGGTCGCCACGACCCCGTCATCCGACCACTCCAGGCTGCGGACGGGCTGGTTCAGCAGCACGTCCTCCCCCAGGCGCTCGGCGAGACGCAGCGGCACCTGCTGCAGGCCTCCGACCACGCGCTTGTCGAGGATGAAGTCGGCGTCGACGAGGTTCGAGTAGGAGCCGGCCGAGGCCGCCATGAGCAGCGACTGCAGCAGCGAGAAGGAGTGCGTCGGCTTGGTCAGCATCGCCGAGCCGGTGGCGAAGGCGAGGTTGCGTACGGCCTCGTCGTCGTCGGTCTGCGAGCGCAGCCAGGCGTCCCACGAGATGGAGTCCCACTCCGCCGCGTTCGGGTGCTCCCACGGCTTGTCCGGGTCGATCTCGGCCACGAGGGCGTCGAGGATGCCGGTGATGCGGGCGATCACGGCCTCGGTCTCCGGCGACACCGGGAACATCTCGCCCGTGAAGCGGTGCGCCTGACCGTCGGGGCCGACGTAGACGCTGTCCCCCTCGCGGTAGCGGCTGTAGGTCTCGAGCCCGAGCTCCTCGATCGCGTCCTTCAGGGCGTCCTGGTCGGGCGACACCCACTGGCCGCCGATCTCGAGCATGGCGCCGTCGATCACGTCGGTCCACAGCCGGCCGCCCACGCGGTCGCGGGCCTCCAGCACGGCGACCGACAGGCCGGCCTTGCGCAGATCGTTGGCGGCCGTGAGCCCTGCGGCTCCGGCGCCGACGATCAGCACGTCGCGAGTGATCTCAGCCATCTGCAACTCCTTCGTCGTCGGGGGATGTGGGGGATGAAGTACCGGCCGCGTCCCGAAATCCCCCGATCCGGGGACGCGGCCGGACAGCGGGGTCAGGCCGAGGCGAGCGCCTGCGCGACGACGTCGAGGCCCTCGTTCAGCAGCTCGTCGCCGATCGACAGCGGCGGCAGGAAGCGGATGACGTTGCCGTAGGTGCCGCACGTGAGCACGATCACGCCCTGCGCGATGCAGGCCTTCGCGACCGCGGCGGTGAGCGCGGCGTCGGGGGCCTTGGTCTCGGGGTCGACGAACTCGGCCGCGACCATCGCGCCGTGTCCGCGCACGTCGCCGATGCGGGCGTCGTCGGACTGCAGCGCGGTGAGGCGGCCGATGAGGATCTCGCCGATCTCGCGGGCGCGCTCGATCACGCCGTCGTTCTCGAACACGTCGATCGCGGCGAGGGCCGCGGCGCACGCGATCGGGTTGCCGCCGTAGGTGCCGCCGAGGCCGCCCGAGTGCGAGGCGTCCATGATCTCGGCGCGACCGGTGACCGCGGCCAGCGGCAGGCCGCCCGCGATGCCCTTGGCCGTGGTGATGAGGTCGGGCTCGATGCCGAAGATCTCGCTGGCGAACATGTGGCCCGTGCGGGCGAAGCCGGTCTGCACCTCGTCGGCGATGAAGACCACGCCGTTCGCGCGGCACCACTCGACGATCGCGGGGAGGAAGCCCTCGGCGGGGACGATGAAGCCGCCCTCGCCCTGGATCGGCTCGATGATGACGGCGGCGAGGTTGTCGGCGCCGATCTGCTTCTCGAGCTGCAGGATCACGCGGGCCGCGGCCTCCGCGCCCTCGAGGCCGTCGCGGAACGGGTACGACATCGGGGCGCGGTACACCTCGGGGGCGAACGGGCCGAAGCCGCTCTTGTACGGCATCGACTTGGCGGTCAGCGCCATCGTGAGGTTGGTGCGGCCGTGGTAACCGTGGTCGAACGCCACGACGGCCTGGCGTCCGGTGTGCTTGCGGGCGATCTTGATCGCGTTCTCGACCGCCTCGGCGCCCGAGTTGAACAGCGCGCTCTTCTTGGCGAAGTCGCCGGGGGTGACCCGGTTCAGCGCCTCGGCCACCCCGACGTACGACTCGTAGGGCGAGATCATGAAGCACGTGTGGGTGAACTGCGCGGCCTGCGCGGCGACGGCCGCGGCGACCTTGGGGTGCGCGTTGCCGACCGTGGTGACGGCGATGCCGGAGCCGAGGTCGATGAGCGAGTTGCCGTCGGCGTCGACGACCACTCCGCCGCCCGCGGCGACGGCGGCGACCGGCACGGTGTGGCCGACACCGGCGGCGACGGCGTCGGCCTTGCGGGCGAGGACCTCGGCCGAGCGCGGGCCCGGGAGTTCCGTGACGAGGCGACGCTCCTGCGGGAGGTCGGGGCCGCCGAGGGGGGTTGCGGGTGCTGCGGTGTCGAGGAGTGCCATGTCGCGAGCGTACGACCGCCGCCGGGAGGGTCGCATTCGCCGGCCTGTACAATCTGAGCAGCGGATTCGCCACCTCGTACAAACCGGAAGCCCATGGCCCCCACCGACGCCCCCACGCTGCGGTCCCTGCTCCAGCGCAGGGACCTCGGCCTGACGCTCGTGTCCGACGAGCACGCCCTGCCCGACGGCGCCCTCGACCGGCCGCTGCGGTGGGTGCACGGCTCCGACCTCGCAGACCCGACGCCCTTCCTGTCCGAGGATCTGGCGCTGCTCACCACGGGCACGCAGTTCGACGGCGCCGCGGACATCCCCTCCTACGTCGGGCGGCTGGCCGATCGCGGCGTGCTCGGGCTCGGCTTCGGCACCGAGGTGCACCGCTCCGGGATCCCGGACGAGCTCATCGCCGCCTGCGCCGCACACGGCATCCCCCTGTTCGAGGTGCCCTACCGCACGCCGTTCATCGCCGTCGCCCGCGCACACTCCGAGGCCATCGCGGCCCAGGCGTACGCCCGCCGTTCCTGGGCGCTGGACACGCAGCGCGCGCTCGCCCTGGCCGCCCTCCGCCCGCGCGGCCTCGACGCGATCGTCGCGGAGCTCGGCCGCCGGCTCGACGTCTGGGCGGGCATGTACGACGCGGCAGGGGCGCTGCTGTTCGCCCATCCGCGTGATGCGGTCGACACCGCCACGCTCGATCTGCTCGCCGACCGCGTGCTGGAGATCCTGGGCCGTGGACTGGAGGCGGGGCAGTCTCTCACGATCGACGCACACACCTTCATGCTCTTCACCGTCGGGCGCGGAGGGCACCTGCGCGGGGTGATCGCGGTCGCCGCCGAGACGCTGGACGCGGAGGCCCGGTCGGTCGTGACCTCGGTGATCGCGATGGCCGGACTGGCGCTGGAGCAGAGCGAGCAGCTCGCCAGGAGCCGTCGCCGCCTGCACACCCAGCTGCTGCAGTCGCTGCTGGCCGACGACCCCGCGCTCGCCCGCCGCGTGCTCGGCGCCCTCCCTCCGGCACCGATCGTGGTGGCGGTCGCCGCCGACGCCCCGGCCGGACCGCTGGTCGACTGGTGGGAGCGGCGGCGGGCGGACCACGGCACGGTGTCGTTCCTCGCGGAGTCGCCCGAGGGCCTGACGATGTGCGTGTCCTCGGGCGACGAGGGACTGTTGGACGAGGTCGCCGAGCGCTTCGGCATCCGCATCGGGGTCTCCGGCCCCGAGGGCTACGCGGTCTTCTCCCGTGCGCACGCCCAGGCGCTGACGGCCCTGCGGCAACCCGCGTCTGCGGCCGTCGTGCGCTACGCGGACACGGTGGGTGCGAACATCCTCACGGCGCTGGCGACCGACGAGGCGCGGCTGGTGGCGGAGTCGCGCCTGGCGCCGCTGCGCGAGCAGGACGCGGCGGTCGGCACCGGACTCGAGCACACGCTGCGGGTCTGGCTGGAGCACGACGCACGCGCGGAGCCGGCCGCCGCGGCGCTGGGCATCCACCGGCACACCCTGCGCTCGCGGGTCGCGCAGGCCGGCGCCATGCTGGGCGTGGATCTGGCGTCGTTCCCCGCCCGCGCCGAGCTGTGGGCGCTGTTGCAGACCGCGCGCGACTGATCCGCGCCCCGCCCCTGCACCGGCTCAGGCCCGCGCAGCCTCATCCCGCGCGGCTCCATCCCCTCGCCGAGTGCGCGGCCTGCTGCCGACCACCCCGCCTGTTCACGCGGAGAAACCGTGCCCTCGGCGCGAGGCCGGGCGTCCGGTGCGCGCCCGCGGCACCGTCGCGAGGAGGGCCCCGGCACGCTCGATGTCGGCGGCGGTCTGGGATACGAGGGCCGCGACGGTGTCGAAGCAGAGCGTCGGGCGCAGCAGCGAGAGCAGCTCGACCCGGAGGCGGTGCCCGTACAGGTCGAGGTCCGTGTCGTGCAGGTGCACCTCCACCCGGCGCTCCCGGCTGCCGTGGAAGGTCGGGTTGGCACCCACGCTCGCGGTCGCGGGCATCCCCTCCTGCTCGTCGTCGATCCAGGCCAGCGCGGCGTAGATGCCGTCGGCGGGGAGGCCGGGGCCGTCGAGGGCGAGGTTGGCGGTCGGGAACCCGAGGTCGCGTCCTCGACCGTCGCCGGGGACGACCACTCCGGCGATCTCGCGGACGGGTGCGCTCACACGTCTGCGGCGGGAGAGATCGCGCGGTAGCGGCTCTGGTGGAACACGAGCGGCTCGACGTCGTCGAAGAGCGTCACGTCCTGGATCTCGTACAGAGCGATCTCGTGATCGCCACCGTCGAACGTGCTGTGCAGACGGCAGGTGAGCCAGAGCGCGGCGTCGGCCACCAGCACGGCCCCGCCGTCGGTGCGGTGCCAGGCGTGCCCCCCGAACCGGTCCCCCTCCCGCGCGGACAGGGAGCGGCTGAGCGGTTCGTGGTGTGCCGCGAGGACGCTCATCCCGAGTTCCGGGACGGCGCGCAGCACCGGCCAGGTCTTCGAGGTGCGCGCGGCGCTGACCGCGACGAGGGCGGGCTCCAGGGAGATCGAGGTGAAGGAGTTGACCGCCATCCCGACGGCGCGGTCGTCCACGACGGCCGCGAGGGCGACCACCCCCGTGGGATAGACCGAGAAGGCACGACGGAGCGCACGGTCGCGCGGCAGGGCATCGGTCACGGCAGTGGTCATCACGAGTCCTTTCGATAGTCAACTTTGACTAAGGCGACTATAGACAAATTTGACCACTCAAACAACCGGGAACGCGCATCCCAGCCGTTAGCATGAACGACATGTCGACCACCCGTCTCGTCGTCCTCGGCGCCGTGAAGCAGTTCCAGCCGGTACACGGCTACTTTCTCCGGCGAGAACTGATGACCTGGCACGTCGACGAGTGGGCGCACATCCAGCCCGGCTCGATCTACAACGCCCTCCGGGCCCTGGAGGTCGACGGGTACATCGCGGAGAGCGGCACCGAGGCCGAGGGCAAGCGCCCCGCCCGCACCACGTACCGCATCACCCCCTCGGGCGAGGTCGAGCTGCAGCGGATGCTGCGCGAGAACCTCTGGAACGTGGCGGCCTTCGACACCCAGGCGATCATGACCGTCGCCTCGTTCATGTTCGTGCTGAGCCGCCAGGAGGTCATCGCGGGCCTGGAGCACCGCCTCATCAAGAGCGACGCGATCATCACGCAGAACGGCTTCGATGTGCAGGACACCCTGCGCTCCGAGACCACGCCGAAGTACGTGCGCGAGATCTTCGACCTCTCCACCGCCCGGCTCACCGCCGAGAAGCAGTGGCTGCTCGACCTGCTGGAACGGCTGCGGGCCGGCGAGTACGCCTTCGCGGGCGAGACGGCCGAGGACACGACGCCGGAGCGGGGGGCGGCGGCCGCCACGACGAAGAACTCCGCAACGACGGCGAAGAAGAGCCCCGCGACGACGGCGACGAAGAGCCCCGCGAAGACGGCGACGAAGAGCACCGCGAAGGACTGACCGCACCCCGCGCCGTCCCTCCGGACCGGCCTCAGCGCGTCGCCGTCAGCTCCGCCAGCGCCTCGGGCGTGAGCGCCGGAGTGGTCGCTCCCCGGTGCAGCGCCACGATCGCCCCCGCGGCGCACGCGAGGACGAGGGCGTTTTCCACCGGCACTCGACGGGCGAGCGCACCGGCGAGCGCGCCGCAGAACGCGTCGCCCGCGCCCGTCGTGTCGACCGGATCGATACGGAACGCCTCGACGTGCACAACCGGGCGACCGGTGCGGTGCAGGTCCACTCCCCCGGCGCCGCGCGTGAGCACCACGGTCGCGGCTCCGGCCCGGTGCAGGAGGTCGATCCCGCCGAGCTCCGCGCACTCCGTCTCGTTCACCACGAGCACGTCCACGCACTCCAGCAGCCCGAGCGTCGCCGCGTGGGCGGGGGCGGCGTTCAGCACGGTCGTGGCGCCGGCGTCGCGCGCCGCCCGCAGTGCCGCCGACACCGCGGGCACCGGCACCTCGAGCTGCGCCAGCACGACGGCGGCGCCGGAGACCGCGGCGACCGCATCCTCCGGCGACAGCTCCGCGTTCGCGCCGGCCGCGACGATGATGCTGTTGTCGCCGCCCTCCAGCGCCAGCACGTGCGCGACCCCGGTCGGGGCGGTATCCGAGCGGCGCAGGGCCGAGGTGACCCCGGCGTCGGCGAGCGTGTGCTCCAGCAGTGCGGCGCCCTCGTCCGTCCCGACCACACCGCAGAACCGCGTCGGCGCGCCGCTGCGGGCCGCGGCGACCGCCTGGTTCAGGCCCTTGCCGCCCGCGAAACGGCCGCCGGCGCGGCCCAGCAGTGTCTCGCCGATGCGCGGGGGGCGCGACACCTCGACCACCAGATCGAGGTTCGCGCTCCCCACGACAGCGACGCCGGACAGCTCGTCAGACACGCGCCATCGACCGGCGGTACGTCGAACCCACGTGCGACTCGGCCAGCGCGGGCGTCGGGGTTCCCATCAGCCGCTCGCGCAGCGACTGCGGCTCGTCGGACGGCTCGGCGATCGCGCCGCGCTCCTTCAGGATCGGCAGCACATGCTCGATGAAGTCCTTCGTGGACGCCGGCGGGATGACCGGGGCGAACAGGAAGCCGTCGAGGTCGGCGCCGTCGGCGAGCGCGATCATCCGGTCGGCCACCTGCTCCGGGGTGCCGACGAGCGGGCGGGCGCCGACGCCGTGCGCGTGCCAGTCGCCCAGCACGTCGCCCACGGTCTTGTCGGCGAAGCGCGCGACCTGGGTCTGCGACAGCTCCGTGCTCAGCTCCGACATGGGCGTGCCCGGGTCGTACGACGACAGGTCGAGGCCGGTGAACCAGGCGTAGGAGGCGACCGTGACCTCGGGGTTCTGGGCGTCGGCGACCTCGGCGTACGTGCGACGAGCCTCCTCCTCGGTGCTGCCGACGACGGCGGCGAACGCGGACATGATCTTGACCTCGTGCGCGGCGCGGCCGTTCTTCACGGCCTCTTCGCGGATCGCGGTCGCGTGGCCGCGGAGCTGCTCGACCGAGCCGCTGCCGACGAAGATCGCCTCGCCGTGCTTGCCGCCGAACTCGCGGCCGGCCGGAGACGCGCCCGCCTGGAACAGCACCGGGGTGCCCTGCGGCGAGCGCTGCGTGTTGCCGTAGCCGTGCGAGCGGAAGTACGGGCCGTCGTGCGCGATGCGGTGCACCTTGGCCGGGTCGGCGAAGCGGCCGGACTTGTCGCGCTCGAGCGCCCCCTCCTCCCACGCCTGCTCCCACAGCTTGTACACGACCTGCATGAAGTCGTCGGCCATCAGGTAGCGCTCGTCGTGCCCGACCATCGGCACCCCGAAGCCCTGCACGGCGGTGTCGGCGGTGCCGGTCGTGACGACGTTCCAGCCGATGCGGCCGCCGGACAGGATGTCGAGGCTGGCCATGCGCCGCGCGAACGCGTAGGGCGGCTCCAGCAGCGTCGACCCGGTGGCGACGAGTCCGAGGCGCGTGGTCTGCGGGATGAGCGCCGCGAGGAGCACGGCGGGGTCGAGTCGCGGCAGGTCGAGGCCTTCGATCGAGCAGATGTCGGGACGCTCGCCCGCGACGTCGGCCCACCCCCACGCGTCGGCGAGGAACAGGAAGTCGAAGCCCGCGTCCTCCGCCATGCGCGCGGTGTCGCGCCAGTAGTCGAGTCGGTCGAAGAGGTAGCGCCCGTTGTCGGGGTGGCGCCAGGTCGCGGTGCCGGAGTCGTTCGCCTGCGCGTTCTCGAAGAGGCCGAGGCGCAGCTGCTTCACGGGGTGATCGGTCATGGCGGGTGCCTTCCTTGTGGGTGGGTGGTGTCGTCGTGGGGTGTCCGGGCACGCCGGGGGAACCCCGGGGGCGGGGGCGCACCCCCGGGGCGGGTGGGGCCGGGTCAGCCCTTGGCGGTGACCTCGCCGTCGCTCCACCACAGGACGCGCTTGCGCACGACCGCGAGGAGCACGATCAGGAGCACACCGAGCAGGCAGAGCAGCGCGATGCTGGCCCAGGTGACGGGGAGGTTCGCCTGTGCGGCGGAGGTGGTGACGAGCGAGCCGAGGCCGGCCTGCTGCCCGGCGGCGACGAACTCCGCGACCGCGGCTCCGACCACGGCCAGCGGCAGGGCGATCCGCAGCCCGGCGAAGACGTAGGGCATGCTGCCAGGGAATCGCAGTTCGCGGAAGATCTCCCACCGCGAGGCATGCAGGGTCTTGAACACGTCGAGCGCCTTCTGGTCGACGTCGCGGAGTCCGGCGAGCGAGTTGACCAGCATCGGGAAGAACACCACCAGCCCGGTCACGATGAACTTCGGCACCATGCCGAAGCCGAACGCGACGACCAGCGCGGGGGCGATCGCGACGATCGGCGTGACCATCACGATGATCACGAGCGGCATGACGGCCCGTTCGATGATCTGGAACTCTGCCATCACCACCGCCAGCAGGAACCCGGCGAGGATGCCGGCCGAGGCGCCGACCACCACTTCGAGCAGCGTCACCAGGAAGTTCGACCAGTACATACCCGCGTCGTCGACGAGGCTTCCTCCGATCGCCTCCAGCGTGGGCAGCACATAGGGGTTGGTCCATGCGACGATCTGCCACAGCAGCGCCGCGATCACGAAGGTGATGAGGGTGGGCAGCCACGATCCCCAGCGCAGCCACGACGGGACGCCGCGGGGGGTCTCGCGCAGGCGCGCGGTGGCGAGGGTGGCGGTGGTGTCTCTCATGGTCAGCTCAGACATGGGCCTTCTCCGTCTGCGCGCGCAGCGCACCGCGCACGACTGCTTCCAGGTCGCGGAACTCGTCGGTGGCGTACGCCTCCTCGGTGCGGGGCCGCGGCAGGTTCACGTCGATCACCTCGGCGATGCGCCCGGGGTGGGCGGCCATCACCACGATCCGGTCCGAGAGCATGATGGCCTCGGGCACGGAGTGCGTGACGAACATGACGGCCTTGCGGTTGGACTGCCAGAAGTCCAGCAGGGCGATGCGCTGCAGGTCGCGGTTCATCTCGTCGAGGGCCGAGAACGGTTCGTCCATCAGCATGATCGCCGGGTCGAACACGAAGGCCCTGGCGATCGCGGCGCGCTGCTGCATGCCGCCGGACAGCTGCCCGGGGTACTTCTTCAGGGCATGCCCGAGGCCGAAGGTCGACAGCAGCTCCGCGGGATCGCGGAGGGCGCGGTCGCCGTTCGCCCCGCGGTTGATCCGCACGGGGAGCTCGACGTTCTCGCGCACGGTCTTCCACGGAAGCAGGGCGGGCGACTGCGGCACGAGGCCGATCTTCTTGTCGCGGGATGCCGCGGTGACGCTCTCGCCGTCGATGGTCACGGTGCCCGAGTCGGCGTCGAGGAGCCCGGCGACGACCTTGAGCAGCGTCGACTTGCCGCAGCCGCTCGGGCCGATCACCGACACGAACTCGCCCATGCCGATCGTGAGGCTCACGTCGTCGAGCACGGTGACCCTGGCTCCGTCGACCCCGAACGACTTCGAGACGTTGCGCACCTCGACGCCGGCGCCCGTGGCCGCGGTCATCACTTCGCCGTCCAGATGAGCTCGTCGCCGTCGTAGAGGTCGGCCACCAGGTCGGGGTCCATCATGTCGGCGATCGCGGGCAGGTTCTTCACGTCGCCGTACTCCTGCACGATCTCGTACTCGGGCTCCCACATGGCCTCGGTCTGCACGCCGGGGTTGCCGCCCGCGCTCTCGCGCACCCAGGCCGACTCGACCTCCCACGTGCGGGCGAGCTGGTCGCGCGGGAACGCGGCGCCCTGGCCGTTCTCCTCCGCCAGCTCGGCGAGCATGTCGATGCACTCGTCGGACTCGTCGAGGCAGAACTGCAGTGCCTTGAGGCTCGCGCGCAGGAAGTCGGCGGCGACCTCGCGGTGCTCGGCGAGGAAACGCGAGTTCACCTCCATCACGTTGTAGGTGCCCTCGACGCCGAGGTCGGACGGCAGGAACTCGCTGAACGGGAGGCCCTGCGCCTTGAGGGTCTGCGGCTGGTTGGAGGCGTAGCCGACGATCGCGTCGACCTGCTCGCGCACGACCACGGTGGGGTCGTAGTTGGTCATCTTCACCATCTCGACCTTCGACACGTCGACGCCGGCCTCGTCGAGCATGGCCGAGGCGATGGGCGTGAGGTTGATGAAGTAGCCGAGCGAGCCGCCCTCGAGGTCGGTGAGGTCCTCGAGCTTCTCGTTGCCGAAGATCGAGAACGGCGGGGTCGTGCCGTAGGTCGCGACGGCCGTGAGGTTCTTGCTGTTGGCGGCGGCGAGCATCACGTCGGACGCGGAGCCGAGGGCGGTGAACTGCGCCTGACCGGAGGCGACGAGCTGCTGTCCGTTCGCGCCGGAGGCGTTGATCTCGACATCGAGGCAGAGGTCGTCGAAGTAGCCGAGCTCCTTCGCGAGGAACACGTCGAGCTGCCCGGCGCTGGCGGAGTAGCCGTAGCCGGAGATGTAGGTGATGGTGCCGGCGTCCTGGTTGCGCTGGCAGGCGTCGGATCCGTCTGCGCTCGTGGGGGCGGTATCGCCGCCCGGCGTCTGCGCGGAGCATGCTCCGAGCGTCAGCGTGGCGGCGAGAACGCACGTCAGGGTGGCAGTGGTGCGGAATCGGGTTTCCGCAGAGGAAGTAGCCATGAGGGTCCCTTCTCGGCCGTTCGTCATTGATGGCTCGATGAAAGTAACATAGTCAATCTTGACTAAGCAAGATCAAACTAAGTTCATCCGGCACGATCGGGCGACGGGCGCACGACTCCCCCGACCGTCGGGTCGTGCACGCGGAACACCGTCGTGCATGCGGGGCACGACGGGGCGGAGGTGGGGGCGGGGTCAGGCGGGGATGGAGCGGAGCGGCCAGGCGGGCCACCAGCCGTCGTCGAGCCCGCGCAGCAGGGCGGCCGCGCGCTCTCGCGCCTCGGCGGGCATCTCCGGCCCAGGACCGGAGCTGCTCTCCCGCCGCTCGCCGTCCGGCGACCGGATCTCCGTGTACAGCCACGCACGGCGACCCACGGGGTACTTCTCCCGGAAGCCCCCGGCGGCGACCGACAGCACGATCCACTCCAGCTCGTCCGCCGCGGTCTCGGCGGTCTCGTCGCAGGCATCGCAGATGCACGAGGGCACGATCGCGTGGAAGTGGGCACCCGCATCGATGCGGACGGAGGGAACGCCCGGCGTGATCGTGATCTGCGCACCGCGCGCCGGTTCGAGCACGACGTGCTCGGTTCCGCCCTCCCCCCTCTCTCGCCGCACCTCGACCTCGTACTCGCGACGGAGGTGCTCGATGAGCGCGTCGACCACGAGGGACAGCGGTGCGAAGCGCTCCAGGTGGGATTCCCGGGAGTACGACTCCTCCGGCGCGATGCCGTCGGGCCAGCGGTGCCCGTAGGGGATCCCCTCGCCGCGGTCGTCGTGGAAGGTCAGGATCGGGAGAGCAGGCCGGACATACGCGCGCGCCGGGACGACGACGACCGCGGGAGCCGAATCCTCCGCGGACAGCGCCCTCATCTCCGCATCATCGATGTCGTCCTGCTCCCACGGAGCGAGCATCTGCAGGAACGCATCCCGCTGGCCGGGCTGCTGCACCATCCCCTGCACGAGACCGGCGACCGGGATCGAGAGGGTGTTGGTCCCGATCTCCGGCTCACTCGTCATCCGCCATGTCGCGGCCGGGTGCACGACCGCGATGACGTTTCCCACGAACCGCGCCGCCCCCGCGGCCAGCGTCTCGCTCTCGAGGACCTCAGGATGACCGGCGACGAAGTCCCACGTCACCCCGAGATCGACGGCGAGCAGCGCGGGGTCGACCTCGTGGCCCCGCGCGAACTCGGCGAAAGGCTCGAAGCCGTCGACGAACCGGACCGGCCCCGGAGCATCCGCCTGCGGGGGCATCCACACGACCGCGGCGGCACCCGCCTCGGGCATCGGGCCGAGGGGACCGGGGAACACCGCACTGCTCATCGACCGAGCGTACCGAGCGGGGTCACCGCGGCGCGTGGGCCTCCAGGAACTCGTACACGTCGGTGGTGTCCACGCCGGGGAAGGCGCCGGTGGGCAGGGTCGCCAGCAGCGTGCGCGGGGTCTTCACGTTGGGCCACGACTGTTCGCGCCACCGCTCCTCCAGCTCCGCGGGGGCACGGCGGCAGCACACCTCGACCGAGTGCTTCGAGACGCCGCGGTGCGGGGTGTCGCGGCCCACGAACCACTTCGTGTCGTCGAACCGCACCCCCACGCTGACGGAGTGCAGCCCCTCGCTCGACGCCTCGACCCGGGCCGTGCACCAATAGGTCCCGTTGCCCGTGTCCGTGTACTGGTAGTACGGGTTGAAGCGGTCGTCCTCGTCGAACACGACCCGCGAGGTCCACCGGCGACAGCACATCTGTCCCTCGATCGCGCCCAGCCGATCGGTCGGGAAGTTCACGTCGTCGTTCTCGTACGCCTTGGTGATGGTGCCCGACTCGTGCACCTTGAGGAAGTGCACCGGGATGTCGAGGTGCCGTGTCGCGAGGTTGGTGAAGCGGTGCGCGGCCGTCTCGTACGACACGGAGTAGGCGTCGCGGAGGTCCTCGATCGAGATCGCACGCCGCTGCTTCGCGTCCTTGAGCGTCGGCACGACGTGGGCCTCCGGGATGAGGAGGGCGCCCGTGAGGTAGTTCGTCTCGACGCGCTGCCGCAGGAACTCGGCGTAGCTGCGCGGCTCGGCGTGCCCGAGGATCCGGCTCGAGAGCGCCTGCAGCACCGCCGTCCGCGCATCACCCTTGGCCGGGACGCTGCTCGACAGGTAGAGCCGTCCGTGGGCGAGATCGGCGACGCTGCGGGTGGTCTGCGGCAGGTCGGCGGCGTAGTGCAGCGTGAAGCCGAGGTAGGCGGCGATCTCCGAGGCCGTCCGCTGCGTGAGGGGTCCGCCCGGGTGCCCGACCGCGGCGAGGATCTCCGACGCCTTGGCCTCCAGGTCGGCGAAGTGGTTGTCCTGCCTCCGCATCAGGTGCCGCAGCTCCACGTTCGCCCGCCGCGCCTCCTCCGGCGTGGCCGCCCGCTCGTCCCGCAGCCGGTCGATCTCGCCGTGGAGGGCGAGCATCGCCTTCAGCGCATCGGTCGGCACGGTCTTCGCGATGCGGAACGGATCGATGCCGAGCGCCCGGAACGTCTGGCCCTTCATCGCCCGCTCCAGCGCGACCTCCAGGCTGCTGCGCTCGTCGAGCGGCTCGCCCTCCAGCAGCGCGTCGATCGTGACCCCGAGCACTCGCGCGATCGCCTGGAGCTGCGTGAGCTTGGGCTCGCGCTTGCCGGTCTCGATCATCGACAGCTGGCTGGGAGCGCGGTCCACCGCCGTCGCGAGCTCTTCGAGGGTCATCCCCTGAGCGGTGCGCAGCTGACGGATCCGTCGCCCGATCGTGAGGGCGTCGGTGTCTTCTGCGGCCTCGGTGCTGGTCATGGCGGGGATTCTGTCACGAAAACAGAAAGAAGGGCAAACTTCTCCTTCGATCCGGCCGAGAAGAGCGCCGAAGTTCACACAGAGTGGGACCACGCCACCGGCACCGACGCCGGTTCCATCCGAGGAGACACCATGACGAACACCGCATCGAACCCCACCCCGCGCCCCGCCGGCCTGCGCGCCGGCGACCAGGTTCAGACGGCGGCGGAGCTCCAGGAGATCTGGGACACCGACCCCCGCTGGGACGGCGTCGAGCGCACCTACTCCGCCGACGACGTCATCCGCATCCGCGGCTCGGTCCGCGAGGACGCCACCCTCGCGCACCGCGGCGCCGAGAACCTGTGGAACCTCCTGCACACCGAGGACTACGTCCGCGCGCTCGGCGCCTACACCGGCGGGCAGGCCGTGCAGCAGGTGCGGGCCGGGCTCAAGGCCATCTACCTCTCCGGGTGGCAGGTCGCCGCCGACGGCAACCTCGCCGGGCAGACCTACCCCGACCAGTCGCTCTACCCCGCGAACTCGGTGCCCGCCGTGGTCCGCCGCATCAACAACGCGCTGCTCCGGCAGGACCAGCTCGAGCACGCCGAGGGCGAGATCACGCAGGACTGGCTCGCCCCGATCGTCGCCGACGCGGAGGCCGGATTCGGTGGGCCTCTCAACGCCTACGAGCTCGCGCAGTCGCTCATCCAGGCCGGCGCCGCCGCGATCCACTGGGAGGACCAGCTCGCGAGCGAGAAGAAGTGCGGTCACCTGGGCGGCAAGGTGCTCGTCCCCACGCAGCAGCACATCCGCACGCTGAACGCCGCGCGACTCGCGGCCGACGTCGCCGGGGTGCCGACCGTGATCATCGCCCGCACCGACGCCCTGGCCGCCGACCTGCTCACGAGCGACGTCGACGAGCGCGACCGGGAGTTCACCACCGGCGAGCGCACGACCGAGGGGTTCTACCGCATCCGTCCCGGCATCGAATCGGTCATCAGCCGTGGGCTCGCCTTCGCGCCCTACGCCGACCTGCTGTGGGTCGAGACCGGGGAGCCCGACATCGAGCTCGCCCGGGAGTTCGCCGCGGCGATCCACGCCGAGTTCCCCGGCAAGCTCCTGGCCTACAACTGCTCCCCGAGCTTCAACTGGAAGCGCCACCTGTCGGACGCCGAGATCGCGACGTTCCAGCAGGAGCTCGCCGACCTGGGCTACAAGTTCCAGTTCATCACGCTGGCGGGCTTCCACGCCCTGAACCACTCCATGTTCGACCTCGCCCGCGGCTACGCCGAGCGCGCCATGAGCGCCTACGTCGAGCTGCAGGAGGCCGAGTTCGCCGCCGAGGCCGACGGCTACACCGCCACCAAGCACCAGCGCGAGGCGGGCACCGGCTACTTCGACGTGATCTCCACCGCGCTCAACCCCGACAGCGCGACCCTGGCCCTCGCCGGCTCCACCGAGGCCGCCCAGTTCCACTGATCCCCACCTCTGCAAAGGATCCGCATCATGACCACTCCCACCGCTCCCCCGACCACCGCCCCGATCCCGACGACCCGGCAGGGACCTGCGATCGAGGTCACCGGACCGATCCGCGACCGCTACGACGAGATCCTCACCCCCGCGGCGATCGCCTTCCTCACCGAGCTGCACCACCGCTTCGCCTCTCGCCGCCACGACCGCCTGGCCGACCGCCTGCGCCGCCGCTTCGAGATCGGCAACGGCCACGACCCGCGCTTCCGTGACGACACCGCGCACATCCGCGCCGACGCCGACTGGCGCGTCGCGGGTGCCGGGCCCGGGCTGGAGGACCGCCGCGTCGAGATCACCGGGCCCACCGACCCGAAGATGACCATCAACGCCCTCAACTCGGGCGCCCGCGTCTGGCTCGCCGACCAGGAGGACGCCACGAGCCCCACCTGGAAGAACGTGCTCGAGGGGCAGCTGTCGCTGCGCGACGCCATCCGCGGCGAGCTGTCCTTCACCTCCCCCGAGGGCAAGGAGTACCGCGTCACCGCCGAGCGCACGCCCACGATCGTGATGCGCCCGCGCGGCTGGCACCTGCCCGAGAAGCACATCGGGTTCATCGACCGCGCCGGCCGCCGCACCTCGGCCTCCGGCTCGCTGGTCGACTTCGGCCTCTACTTCCTGCACAACGCGCAGGCGCTGATCGACGGCGGCCGCGGGCCGTACTTCTACCTCGCCAAGCTCGAGTCCAGCGAGGAGGCGAAGCTGTGGGACGACGTGTTCTCCTTCAGTGAGGAGTACGTCGGGATCCCGCACGGCACCATCCGCGCGACCGTGCTGATCGAGACGCTGCCCGCCGCGTTCGAGATGGACGAGATCCTGTACGAGCTGCGCGACCACTGCGCGGGCCTCAACGCCGGTCGCTGGGACTACATCTTCTCCATCATCAAGAACTACCGCGGGCGCGGAGCCCGGTTCGTGCTGCCGGACCGCAGCGAGGTGACGATGACGGTCCCGTTCATGCGGGCGTACACCGAGCTGCTGGTGCAGACGTGTCACAAGCGCGGGGCCTTCGCGATCGGCGGCATGAGCGCCTTCATCCCCAACCGCCGCGATCCCGAGGTCACGGCGCGCGCGGTGGAGAAGGTGTCGGCCGACAAGAAGCGCGAGGCCGGTGACGGCTTCGACGGCACCTGGGTCGCCCACCCCGACCTCATCCCCACGGCGCAGGCCGAGTTCGACGCGGTGCTCGGCGACCGTCCGAACCAGGTCGACCGGCAGCGCCCCGAGGTGCACGTCACCCCCGAGGACCTGCTCGACCTGCACATCGGGCGGCCGATCACCGCACAGGGCGTGCGCGACAACGCGTCGGTCGCGATCCGCTACCTGGAGGCGTGGCTGCGCGGGCTCGGAGCGGTGGCGATCGACAACCTCATGGAAGACGCGGCGACCGCCGAGATCAGCCGGTCGCAGGTGTGGCAGTGGATCCACCAGGACCGCACGACGCAGGACGGCACCCCGATCACGGTCGAGTACGTGGAGGGGCTGATCGCGGAGGTGCTGGACGGGGTGGACTGCCGCGACGGGGACCGCTTCGACGACGCGGCCGAGATCTTCCGCGAGGTCGCCCTGCAGGAGGAGTTCCCCGCGTTCCTCACCCTCGGCGCGTACAGCCGCTTCCTGATCGACGAGGACTGAGCGCGGAACACGGGTGCCGCGGGTCGAGAGGCCCGCGGCACCGGTGCGTCCGGTGCGGCCCCGGTCGTCCGGTGCGGGCGTAGCCTGGACCCATGAGCGACGTGTGGACCGGCATCGCCGAGGAGTTCCTGCACCTGTATCCGCGCGGCCGCCGGCTGTTCGCGGTCGCGGGAGCCGATGCCGAGCGGTCGCGCCTCGCCGCCGATGCGCTCGCCACCGCGCTCACCGCCGCGGACCAGACGGTGGAGCGCGTGCACCTCACCGCGGTGGACGAGACGGCGCTGCGTGCCCTCATCATCACACCGTTCCGCACCGGCAGCGCGGACGGCACCATCCTGCTCGTCTCCGGTCCCGCCGCGGTGGTGTCGCCCACGGCGCGTGGCCTGTGGAACTCCGTGCTCTGGCAGCTCGCCGGGGAGGAGCCGCCGCACACGGCCGCGAACGCCCTCGTCGACCTCACGGATCCCGCGCACCCCGCCCGCCGCTTCGCGGACTACTGCGCGGTGCCGTCATCCTTCGAGACCTGAGCCCCCGGTTCGCGCGCACGAGGGCCCGACACCGCACGGTGTCGGGCCCTCGGCCGTGCGGCGGGGATCACTCCTCTCCGGGTTCCGCGTCGAGACGGGCGCGCACCTCCGCGTCGAGCACGAGGTCGGCGGCACCGAGAGCCTCGTCGAGCTGCGCGACGCTGGAGACGCCGACCACGGGGATGACGGGCACCTCGGCGCCGAGCAGCCACGCGAGGGCGACCTGGTTCGCGGTCGCTCCGAGCTCCGCGGCGACCTCGTGCAGCAGCGCGCGGCGGACGTGACTGGAGGGGTGGTCGACGCCGCCCCACAGCGGCTTGTCCACCCGGGCGATGGCGCCCTGGTGCAGCGGTGAGTACACGGTGATCGCGAGCGGGGGTCGCTCGTCCGTGCCGGTCGAGGCCGCATAGCTCAGCAGCTCGGGCGTCACGAAGTTGTTCCGGCCGAGCCGGGGCGCCGGATACAGATAGCTGTACTGCTGCTGCACGACGCCGTACGGCGCGACGCCCTGGCGCTGGGCCTCCTCCCGTGCCTCCACCACGCGCCAGGTGGGCACGTTGGAGATGCCAGCGATGCCGACGAGCCCCGCGCGCTGCAGTTCCCCGAACGCACCGACGGTCTCGGCGAGCGGCACCTCGGTGTCGTCCACGTGACCGTAGAGCACGTCGATGCGGTCGATGCCGAGCTGGCGCGCGCTCTCGGGGCCCTGCCGCCGGATGACCTCGGCCGACAGCCCCTCGAAGTTCGTCGGAGGGGTGTTGGACAGCGGCTTCGCCGGATCCTTCTGGGCGGCGCCGATCTTGGTCGCGATGCGGACGTCGTCGCGGTTGCCTCGGTCGTGCAGCCAGCGGCCGAGGAGCTGCTCGCTCTCGCGCCCGTGACCTCCCGCCCAGAGGCTGTAGTTGTTCGCGGTGTCGATGAACGTGCCACCGGCCTCGACGAAGCGGTCGAGGATGGCGCGCGAGGTCTCTTCGTCGGTGCGGGTGCCGAAGTTCATGGCACCGAGGCAGAGCGTGGAGACGTCGACAGACGTGCGGCCGTCGGAGAGGGTGCGGTACTGCATGAGGGTTCCTTTCTCGGGGACGGCTCCACGCTAGAGAGCTATCGGTCCGGCGCTACACTCCAATCACGATGCAGAACACCAGACCGATTCTCGCGTGGGAGACCCTGATCGATCTCGGCTCCGACGTCGAGGGCGGCCTGCTGCGCGATCGCGTGGAGTCGGCCCTGCGCCGCGCGATCGATGACGGACGCCTCACCCCCGGCGCCGCGCTGCCGCCGAGCCGGACCCTCGCCGAGACGCTCGGGGTCTCGCGCTGGGTCGTGACCGAGGCGTACGGGCAGCTCGTCGCCGAGGGAGTGCTGGAGGCACGGACCGGTTCGGCGACGCGCGTCGCGGAGAGCCTCGGAACTCCTCCTCCCCCGCAACCCGCGGGTGCACGGCGACCCGGCCACCCCGGGCGCACGGGTACCACGGGTGCGCGCGAACTCGCGCCCGCGGCCGACACCGCGACCGAGTCCCACACCGCGACGCGGGCACCGGCGCGCTACGACCTGCGGCCGGGCATCCCCGACCTGCGCGCGGTGCCGCGTGCCCGCTGGTCGTCCGCGCTGCGGGCGGCCCTGACCGCGCTGCCCGACCGGGAGCTCGCCGCCGCACCGACATCGGGGCATCCGTCCGCGAGGGCGGCCGTCGCGTCGTACCTGGCCCGCTCGCGGCACGCGGTGGCCGACCCCGACCACGTCATCATCACCCACGGGGCGACCGACGCGATGGACCTCCTCACGCGCGAGCTGCACCGGCGCGGCCACCGCACGATCCTGGTGGAGGACCCGAGCTGGTCGCGGTTGCGCGTGCAGGCGGAGCAGAACGGACTGCGGCCCATCCCGGTCCCGGTCGACGCGGAGGGCATCGACACCGACAGCCTGGTCGAGCTCGCCGCGCAGACCGGTGCCCGCGCGGCGCTCGTGACGCCCGCCCACCAGTTCCCGCTCGGCGCCGCCCTGTCGCCGGCGCGGCGCGAGCGCCTGGTGCGCTGGGCCCGCGCCGCCGATGCGCTGCTGATCGAAGACGACTACGACGCGGAGTTCCGCTACGACCGGCGCCCCGTCCCCGCCCTGCAGCGCCTCGCTCCAGATCGGGTCGCCCTGATCGGGTCGCTGTCGAAGTCGGTCTCCCCGGCCCTCGGCGTCGGGTGGATGCTCCTGCCGTCCGACCTCGCCCCCGCCCCCGCCGCAGGACCCCCGTCGCTCGTCGACCAGGCGGCCCTTGCGCACTTCCTCACGCGCGGCGACTTCGAGCGGCATCTGCGATCCTCGCGCTCGCGGTTCCGCCGTCGACGGCAGCGCCTGCTCGACGCGCTCGACCGGGAGCTGCCGGGCCTCGAGGTCTCCGGGATCGCCGCGGGGATGCACCTCGTGCTGCGGCTCCCCCCGCGGTGCACGGCGGCAGAGGTCGTGTCGGCGGCGGCGGGCCTCGGCATCGCGCTCACGCCGCTGCAGCGGTACGCCGTCGCCGTCACACCGTTCGAGGCACTCCTGCTGGGCTACGGCAACCTCGACGACGCACTGGTGGAGGAGGCCGCAGCACGGCTCGCCCTGGTCCTCCGCTCCGTGCGCTCCTGACCCCCGCTCAGTGGAACGGCGCGGCCACGGAGTTGCGGTGGTAGTCGAACACGATGCTCGTGCGGGTCGAGGCGACGCTGCTCTGCGCCGACAGGTGCTCCAGGACGAACTCGCGCATCTCCGACGAGTCCGCGACCGCGATGTGCAGCAGGAAGTCGTCGTCGCCGCCCAGGAAGAACACCTGGATCACCTGCGGCAGGGCGCGCACCCGGTCGGCGAACTCCACGATGCTCTCGCGCCGGGCGCTCGGGCGCAGGCTCACGCCGATGATCGCCTGGAGTCCCGCGCCCAGCTGCCGCTCGTCGACGCTGGCGTGGAAGCCGGTGATCACGCCGCGGTCGACGAGGGCGCGCAACCGGGCGTGCGCGGTGGAGGGCGCGACGCCGAGGCGCGCCGCGAGCTCGGCGTTGGTCATGCGGCCGTCGACGGTGAGCAGCTGCACGATGCGGGCATCGGTCTGGTCGAGCGCCGGTGCCCGAACGCTGTTCGGCTCGGGGGCGGAAGACGTGGTGGCCATACGAAGCATTATTCAGGATTCTCGCGATGGCCGAATTGCCTTCATCAAATCTGTCCCTTCCTCGACGTTTCTGCGATTCTGGTCTGCGCCTACGCACCCCGAGACCAGGAGGATCGATGAAGATCGGCGTCCCGACCGAGATCAAGAACAACGAGAACCGCGTCGCCCTCACTCCCGCGGGCGCGGATCGCCTGGTGCACGAGGGCCACCGCGTGCTCGTGCAGTCGGGAGCCGGCATCGGCTCCAGCATCGCCGACGACGACTACCGCGCGGCGGGCGCCGAGATCGTCGACTCCGCCGAAGAGGCCTGGGGCGAGGCCGACCTGCTCATCAAGGTCAAGGAACCCGTCGCCGCGGAGTACGGCTTCCTGCGCGACGATCTCACCCTGTTCACCTACCTGCACCTGGCCGCCGACCGCCCGCTCACCGACGCCCTCGTGGCCGCGGGGACCACGGCCGTCGCGTACGAGACGGTGCAGCTGCCCGACCGATCGCTTCCCCTCCTCGTCCCCATGAGCGAGATCGCCGGACGCCTCTCGGTCACCATGGGCTCGTACTCGCTGCTGCGGTCGCAGGGCGGCCGCGGCATGCTGCTGGGCGGGATCGCCGGGACACCGCGCGCCAAGACGGTCGTCATCGGCGGCGGCGTGGCCGGAGAGCACGCGGCAGCGAACGCGCTCGGCCTCGGCTCGAAGGTCACGGTGGTCGACATCTCCCTGCCGCGCCTGCGCGAGCTCGAGCACCGGTACGGCGGCGCGCTCGAGACCCGCGCGTCGAGCCGCTACGACATCGCCGAGGAGCTCGCCACGGCCGACCTCGTGATCGGCTCGGTGCTGATCCCCGGGGCCGCCGCGCCGAAGCTCGTGACCGACGACATGGTCGCGGGGATGAAGAAGGGCTCGGTGCTGGTCGACATCGCGATCGACCAGGGCGGCTGCTTCGAGGGCTCGCGGCCCACCACGCACGACGACCCCACCTTCGCGGTGCACGACTCCATCTACTACTGCGTCGCGAACATGCCGGGAGCGGTTCCCACGACGGCGACCCGCTCCCTCACCAACGCCACGCTGCCCTACGTGTCCGCGATCGCGGGCAAGGGCTGGGAGCGCGCGGCCGCCGAGGACGCGGCGCTGGCGAAGGGGCTCAACGTCCAGGGCGGACGCATCACGCTCGAGGCCGTCGCCCGCGCCCACGGCCTCGTGGACTGACCTTCCCGACCCGAAAGAACCGCGGATCTTGGCCGGTCCCCACATGTCGACCGCCGTGGCGACGCGAGTACGCTCGTAACCGTGACCGAACGCGCTCCTCTCTCCCGCAAACTGTCCGCCATCGCCGAGTCCGCGACGCTCAAGGTCGATGCCAAGGCGAAGGCCCTCAAGGCCGAGGGCAAGCCCGTCATCTCGTATGCGGCGGGCGAGCCCGACTTCGCGACGCCGCAGTTCATCGTCGACGCCGCCGCCGAGGCCCTCGCCGACCCGGCCAGCTACCGCTACACCCCGGCTCCCGGACTGCCCGCGCTGCGCGAGGCCATCGCCGCCAAGACGCTCCGCGACTCGGGACTAGAGGTGTCGCCCAGCCAGGTCATCGTCACCAACGGCGGCAAGCAGTCGGTGTACCAGGCCTTCCAGGCGGTCGTGAACCCGGGCGACGAGGTGCTGCTGCCCGCCCCGTACTGGACCACGTACCCCGAGGCCATCCGACTCGCCGACGGCACGCCGGTCGAGGTGTTCGCGGGCGCCGACCAGGAGTACAAGGTCACGGTCGAGCAGCTGGAGGCGGCGCGCACCGAGCGCACCACCGTGCTCGTGTTCGTGTCGCCGTCGAACCCCACCGGCTCGGTGTACACGGCCGAGGAGACGAAGGCCATCGGCGAGTGGGCCGTCGAGCACGGCATCTGGATCATCAGCGACGAGATCTACCAGAACCTCACCTACGAGGGCGTGAAGGCCACGTCGATCGTGGAGGCCGTGCCCGCGGCCGCGAACCAGACGATCCTCGTCAACGGCGTCGCCAAGACGTACGCCATGACCGGGTGGCGGGTCGGCTGGATGGTGGGCCCGGCCGACGCGATCAAGATCGCCGGCAACCTGCAGTCGCACCTCACCAGCAACGTGAACAACGTGGCGCAGAAGGCGGCGATCGCGGCGCTCAACGGCCCGCAGACCGAGGCCGAGCAGTTCCGCGAGGCGTTCGACCGGCGTCGTCGCCTCATCGTGTCGGAGCTGTCGAAGATCGACGGCCTCGTGGTGCCCAACCCGCTCGGCGCGTTCTACGTGTACCCCGATGTGCAGGGCCTGCTCGGTCGCACGTGGGGCGGGGTGACCCCGACCACGTCGCTGGAGCTCGCCGACCTCATCCTCGACCAGGCCGAGGTCGCCGTGGTGCCCGGCGAGGCGTTCGGCCCGTCCGGCTACATCCGCATGTCGTACGCGCTCGGCGACGAGCAGCTCCTCGAGGGCGTGCAGCGCCTGCAGCGACTGTTCTCCTGACCGACACCCCGAGACCCGCCTCGCCGCTCCCGGCCGGGCGGGTCTCGTCGTCTGTCCCGGTGCTGCGCGCGGGTCAGTCCTCGGGGTGGAAGCCGATGAGCCAACGGATGCCGTAGCGGTCGACGAGCGTTCCGTCGTGGTCGCCCCACGGCCGCCGCTGCAGCGCATCGATCACGCGCCCGCCGGCGGCGAGCTCACCGAACCAGCGCGTCAGTGTCGCCGCATCCGCCGTTCCGAGGAGCGACAGGAACATGCCGCTCATCTGCACCGCGTCGTCGTCGGCGCCCGCATCCGCTCCGGCGAGCTCGACCGGGCCGCCGCTGAGCTGCCCGTGCGCGACGGCGTCGCCAGGACCGTCGTGGCGACCGGCCTGCGCGTAGTCCATCAGCTGCAACTCACCCCCGAACACGTCGCGGTAGTGGCCGAGGGCTTCGGCGGCGGTGCCGGGGAACAGCAGGTACGGGATCAGTCCACTCATGCGGCGAGTGTACGACGCGGGTCGGACGCCCTAGAGGTCGACGCCGAGCAGCACGGGCTCCGGCTGCAGCACCAGCCCGAACTCGGCGTGCACGCGGCTCTGGATGAACCGCGCCAGCTCCGCGACCTCCGCCGCCGTCGCCCCACCGCGGTTGGTGAGGGCGAGGGCGTGCTTGGTGGAGACCGAGGCGCGCGACCGCGGGAGCTTGAAGCCCTTACGGATACCCGCGTGTTCGATCAGCCAGGCCGCGCTCACCTTCACGTCGGGCGCCTCGGCCCTGGTCGGCGGCACGTACCCGTCGTACGACGCGAGCGGGATGACCGTCACGGCGTCGAGGTCGGGGGCCACCGGCCAGCGCGGGCACTCCGGGGGCAGCGTGCGCGCCTGCGCAGCCGTCACGATCGCGTTCTGGAAGAAGGAGCCGACGCCGTGCGTATCGGGGTCGTGCTCGTCGAGCAGCATGCCCTTCGACCCGCGGGTCGCCAGGATGCGCTCCCGCACCCAGGTCAGCGGCACCGGCGCGTCGTCGGTCAGCCCGAGCGCGCGACGGAGCTGCTCACCGCGCACCACCCGCTCCCCCGCGACCAGCAGGTCGACCGTCACCGACAGGATCACGGCGCGGCGCTTCGGCTCGCTGCCGTGGTGATGCTTGAGCACCGAGGTGCGGAAGCCCAGCCCGAGGTCCGCCGCGGGCACGGTCGAGATCTCACCCGTGGACTCGTCGATCAGCTCGACCTCGACCAGCGTCTCCTGGATCTCCTGGCCGTAGGCGCCGATGTTCTGCACGGGAGACGCACCGACGGTCCCCGGGATGCCGCTCATGGCCTCCAGGCCGGCGTACCCGTGCTCGACCGCGTAGGCGACGAGGTCATCCCAGCCGTGGCCCGCCTGCACGCGCAGCCGGATACGACCCGCATGCGGCGAGGGGAGCTCCTCGATCCCGGTCGTGCGGACGCGGATGACGGTGCCGTCGAACGGCTCGTCCCCCACGAAGAGGTTGGAGCCGCCGCCCAGCACCAGCCACGGGTCGCCCCGCTCCCAGGTCTCGCGGAGCGCCTCGACGAGACCCTCGGTCGTGGTGGCGTCGAACATGCGCTCGGGGGCGCCGCCGGTGCGCAGCGTCGTGAGCTCGGCCAGCCGCAGGGGTTCGACCTCTCTCATCGGACGGCGACGCGCAGCTGCGCCTTGACGAGCACGCTCGTGTCGTCGAACGTGACCTTCAGGTCGATCCGCGCGGTGTCGTCGTCGACCGCGCCGACCGTCGCCGCCACATGGATGTCGGCACCGTCCACCGGGTCGACCACGACGGGCTTGGTGAAGCGCACGCCGTAGTCGACGATGCGGGTGGCGGGGTCGAGCGCGGCCACGACCACCGACGAGGCGATGCCCATCGTGAGCATACCGTGCGCGAGCACGCCGGGGAGCCCGACCGATGCGGCCACGTCGTCGCGGTAGTGGATGGGGTTGAAGTCTCCAGAGGCACCGGCGTAGCGCACCAGGGACTCGCGGGTGAGGTGCACGGTGCGCTCGGCGACCACGTCTCCGACGGTGAAGCCCATCAGGCGTCCTCTCCCTCTTCCGCGCCGACGAGCAGCACGGTGGTGGCGGTGACCACGTGCGCACCCTCGTCGTCGACGATCTCGGTCTCGCTCGTGATCATGGCGTTGCCGCCCATCATGCGGATGCCGGTGACCCGCAGCTGTGCGGTGAGCTCGTCGCCCGCCACGATCGGCCGCGAGTAGCGGAACCGCTGCTCCGCGTGGACCGTGCGCGACAGCTCGATCCCGGCGTTCTCGTCGCCCAGCAGCTGCTGGAGCGTGAGGTCCTGGATCACCATCGCGAAGGTCGGCGGGGCGACCACGTCGGCGTAGCCGGCTGCGCGGGCCGCCTCGACGTCGGTGTGCTGCGGGGCGTCGGCGAAGACGGCGCGCGCGAACTCGCGCACCTTCTCCCTGCCGACCAGATAGGGGGCGGTCGGCGGGAACTCCCGGCCGATCAGATCTTGGTTGACTGCCACCCCTCGATCCTACCGAGGGGGTGGACACCGGACGCCCTCGCGACCGTCAGTCCTTCGATCGCGCCACCATGTTCAACGTCATCCGGCTGGGGACGACCTTCACCCGGGAGGTGTGCACGATCTCGCCGGAGCGGTCGAGAGCACGCTTGCGGATGACGATGAGCGGATCGTGCTCGGGGCGCGCGAGCCACTCCGCTGTCTGCGCGTTCGTGAACCCCACGTCGATCTCGCGGTACATCTCCGAGAACTCCACGCCGTATACGTCGCGGAGCACCTGGTAGGTGGAGGTGTCGTCGCGGATGTGCCGGTCGAATTCGGGGAAGCGGGTGAGGGAGTACCGGCTGTCGTCGATGGACAGCGGGATGTCGTCGAGGGCGAAGACGCGCACGAGACGGAACACCGGGTCACCCACCTGCACGCCGAGACGGCGCGCGCGCTTCTCGTCGGCGGGGACGGTCTCGGCGCGCATGATGCGACGGGACTTGACGCCGTCGGCGACGACCGTGTCGGCGAATCCGCCCAGCGTCATGGCTCCGATCACTTCGCGGCGCGGCGCCACGAACGTGCCGCGGCCCTGCTGCCGTCGCACGATGCCGAGGCTCTCCAGATCGGCGACCGCGCGACGCACCGTGATGCGACTGACGCCGAAGCGTTCGCACAGCTCCGGCTCGGACGGCAACCGCTCCCCTTCGCCGTAGGTGCCCGCGTCGATCTCGCGCAGGAGCAGCCCGCGGACCTGCTCGTGCAGCGGCGTCGATCCCACCCCCGGCGACAGCTGAGTCACGTCGAAGCCCTCCTCTCCGGCGCCGGATAGTGGCGCAGCATCTGCGCTCGCGCGTCGTCCCCGGCATGCACAGGGTATCCGAAGGCACCGCGCAGGGTGCAGGCGAGCGCCCCGCTCGTCGCGGCGACGTCGAGGCAGTCGCCGAGGTCGGCGCCGGCCGCCCGCGCCGCGAGGAACCCGGTGAGGAACGCGTCGCCCGCGCCGAGGGCGTCGACCGCGGTGACCGGGCGGATGCCGGTGCGATGCACGGACTGCGCGTCGAAGGCGAGGGATCCGCGGGCGCCCAGGGTGACCACGGCCGACCCGATGCCGCAGCGCACGGCGTAGCGGCCCAGTTCCTCGACCTCGGCATCGGAGAGTCCGCCCCCGGAGAAGAAGCCGACGTCGACGTGCGGTGCCGTGCTGCGGATCACCTCGGGTGACGCGTCGTCGGAGTAGTCGAACGACACCCGCGTCCCGCGCTCGGCGATGGCGGGCAGCTCGGGCTCCAGCGACGAGTACACCGACGTGTGCACGCGGGCGAAGCGGGCGAGATACTCGTGGTCGACCTCGCTCAGCCGCAGCCGCAGCTCGGATTGCACCCCGCCGCGGTTGGAGGCCACGAAGCGCCGGTCGCCGTCGTCGTCGAGGGCGACGAACGCCATCCCGTTGGCGCCGTGCACACGACGGACCCGGGCGGCGTCGACGCCGATCTCGTCGAGCACGCCGCGCACGTGGTCGGCGAACCGGTCGTCGCCCATGATGCCCATGAACGCGGCACTCCCCCCGAAGAACAGCCGGCTGTAGGCGGCGACGTTCAGGGCGTTGCCCCCGGGATAGGCGAGGTCCTCGTGCAGGTAGCAGTCGAGAACGTTGTCACCCACGCCGACGAGCGAGGGCGGGGGCACCGCGGCGAGCGCGGCGCGGAGGTCATCCACGTCCATGGTCATCCCTTCACGCTCCCCGCCGCGACGCCCGCCACGAAGTAGCGCTGCAGTGCGAGGAACACCACCACGATCGGGAGGGCGGCGATCGTCAATCCTGCCAGCAGCACCCCCCATTCGGTCGACAGCGAGTCCCGGAACGACATCAGCCCGGCGGGAATGGTGCGCAGCGCATCGGCGTCGATGTAGACGATCGCGAAGAGGAACTCGTTCCAGGCGAAGTAGCCGGTCAGCACGGCGGCCGTGGTGAGCACCGAGGCGCTCAGCGGGAGGTAGACGTGGCGGAAGACGCCGAACGAGCGGCAGCCGTCGATGGTCGCGGCGTCCTCCAGCTCGCGCGGGATCCCGAGGAACACCGACCGGATGAGGAGGATCGCCATCGGCAGCCGGAACGCCACGTAGGGCAGGATCATCGCCCAGGAGGTGTTCAGCAGGCCCATCGCGTCCAGCAGCCGGTACAGCGGGATCAGGCTCACCTGCGGTGCGACGACCAGGCCGCCCATGGTGATGATCAGGACGATGTTCGCGATGCGGCTCGACAGTCGCACCATGCCGTACGCGCACAGTGCCGCGATCGCCACCGTGGCCACCGTCGAGACGATCGTGACGACGACCGAGTTCACGAAGTAGTCGGAGATGCCGCGGTCCCAGGCGGCCGCGTAGTTCTGCACGAGCCAGACCGACGGCAGTCCCCAGGGGTCGGTGAAGATCTCGGACGACGACTTGAACGACGAGATGACCATCCACAGCAGCGGGTAGGCGATCACGACGGCGTAGATCACGAGGACGAGGTGGACGGGAACCTGGCGGAGACGTTCCGCCGGACGGAGCCGGGTGCCGCTCATCTCAGTCCCTCCCGCTTCGGAACGACACCATCTGCACGACCGACAGCACGAGGGTGATCACGAAGATCAGGCTGGCGATGGCCGAGGCGTAGCCCATCTGGTTCTGGAAGAAGCCCTGGTTGTACATGTAGGTCGCCAGCACCTGGGTGGTGTTGCCCGGGCCTCCCTTGGTGAGGATGTAGGGCTCGTTGAAGACCGTGAAGGCCCCAGAGACGGTGAGGATCATGGCGACGAAGATCATCTCCTTGGCCTGCGGCACGGTGATGCTGAAGAACTGGCGGATGCGGCCGGCGCCGTCGAGCGACGCCGCCTCGTAGTACTCCTCGGGGATCTGCTGCAGCGCCACGACGTAGAGCATGCAGACGTAGCCGATGCTCTGCCACTGCGAGACGCCGATGACCGCCCCCATGGCCGTGTCGACGTCGGCGAGCCACGCGGTCTGCAGGCCGCCGAGCCCGACGGCTTCCAGCAGGGCGTTGAGCAGTCCGCCACGGGCGTTGTAGACGAACGTGAACAGCAGCGCGATCACCGTCATGGAGATGACGGCGGGGAGGAAGTAGACGCTCCGCAGGAACGCGCCCATGCGCGGTCCCAGCAGCCGGGTGAGCCAGGCCGCGATCACGAGAGCGCCCAGCACCTGGCACACGATCGACACGACCGCGTACAGGATGTTGTTGCCCAGCGCGGTCGCGATCACGGGGTCCGACAGCAGGCGGGCGAAGTTGTCGAGGCCGACGAAGCGCATCTCACCGGCGCCGGCGCTGAAGGAGAAGAAGCCGAAGGCCGCGTTGGCGACCAGCGGGTAGTACACGAACACCCCGATCAGGATGATCGCGGGAAGCACGTAGAGCAGGTTCGACCAGGCTCGGGATCGTGTTCTCATCACGGTGTCTCTTCCGAAGTGGGAGGGGCCGCCGACGGCGGGCGACGGCGGCCCCGAGGCGGATCAGGAGGCGTCGCGCACCCGCGTCGCCGCCTCCTGCACGGCGGCCATGACACCCTCCGGGGTCTGCTGGCCGCTGAGCATCAGCTGCGTCTCGGACAGGTACGCCTGCACGATCTGCGGATCGTAGGCGTTGTCGAGCCAGGTGGTCATCGCCGAGGCGTCGACGATCCCCTGCGCGAGCTCCTGGGAGATCTCGGGCACGTCCGCCTCCTCCACGGCACCCTTCACCGGGCTCAGCTCCCCCGCCCGCTCGGCGTAGGCGATGCCGCTCTGCTTGCTGAGCAGGAACTCCAGGAAGCGCTGCGCCTCCTCCGGGTGCTTCGTGGTCTTCGAGATCGCGAAGCCCTCCGGTGCCCCCGTCAACTCCTCCGGGTCGCCCTTGCCTCCCTCGACGGCCGGGAAGTTGAACGTGCCGTACTCGAACTGCGCGTCGCCGAAGTACCCCACCTCGGCGCTCTGCATGTACATGATGGGCGCCTCCCCCGCGATCCACGCGTTGCGCGCGGTCTCGTGCCCGACGGCGGTGAGGTCGTCGTTCATGTACTCCGCCAGCTCCTGGAACCTCTCCAGAGCGGTCACGTACCCGGGGTCGGTGAACTCGCCGGTGGCGGGATCCTGATCCGCGGCGAAGACCTCCGGGTCGACCACGCGCTGGTTGAGCGTGCCCACGTAGTGCGCGATCGTCCACTGCTCCTGCGCGCCGTACTCGATGGGGGTCATCCCCGCGTCCTGGATCTCCTCCAGCACGTCGAAGAACTCGTCCCATGTCGTCGGCGGCTCGAGCCCCAGCTCCTCGAAGACGTCCTTATTGTAGAAGAACAGCTTCGACTGCATCCCCACAGGCAGACCGTAGGAGGTGCCGTCGACCTCGAAGGCCTCGAGCTGGCTCGGGTAGAAGCTGTCACGGAACGCGGTGTCCTCTTCGAGCCACGGCCCCAGGTCGAGCAGCGCGTCGTTGGCGACGAGCTCATCGACGAACGATCCGCTCCACGTGAAGAGCACGTCCGGGGCGTTCGCGGAGCCGGCGACGACCTTGACCTTGTCCTTGTAGGCGTCGTTGAGCACGCTCTCGACGGAGACGGTGATGTCGGGGTTTTCCTTCTCGAACTCCGCCACCATGTCGCTGTAGTACGAGTTCTTCGGCTCGTTCGGCCAGCGGTGGAAGAAGCTGATCTCCACCTGGCCGTCCGCGGCCTCGCTCTCGCCTCCGGCGCACGAGGCCAGGGGGACGACGAGGGCGACGGCGGCCGCAGCCGCCACGCCGATCCGGGTTGACGTTCGCATCATTGCGATCCTTTCGTTCCTAGTACTCCATGCGCCACATGTAGCGGCGCACGCTGAGGGGGTGACCACGGTGGTCGGCGAGCGCGTCCGCGTAGGCGCGCAGCACGATGTTGAAGAGCAGGTGGGCGAAGACGCCACGGACCTCGGGGGCGACGACGTCCAGGCCGAACTCCTGCGCGTCGAGCACCAGCACCCGCTTCGAGTGCTTCGTGACGAAGTCGACGGCGCGCTGCTCCACGGCGCGGGTCTCGTCGAGGCCGAGCAGCGCGATGAAGGGCACGTCCTCCTCGGTGATCTCGAACGGGCCGTGGAAGTACTCGCCGGCGTGGATCGCGGCGGAGTGCACCCACTGCATCTCCTGCAGCAGGCAGATGGCGAAGGAGTAGGCCGAGCCGAAGTTAGATCCCGCGGCCATGGTGTAGATCAGCGGCTCGCGGCGGGAGGCGTAGCCCCAGGCATCGGCGGCGGCGGCGTGCGCCTCGCGGGCTGCGGGAACGAGCGAGGGCAACTGGGCCACGGCGTCGTCGACGGCGGTCGCGATACCCGCCTGCTCGCGGTCGTCGAGGATGCCGGCGGCGAGGCGCAGGAGGAGCGCCGGCCCGACGTGGGCCTCGCTCTTGCCCTCGCCGTGCTGGTAGGCCACGACATGCTCCGCGGCCTCGGCCAACGGGGAGGCGGGGTCGAACGTGAAGGCGACGGTGAGGGCGCCGCGCTCGCGGGCGTGACGGGCGGCTTCGACCGTCTCCGGGGTGGTGCCCGAGTGCGAGCAGAGGAGGACGAGGGTGTCCGCGTCGACGCGGGACGAGGCGCGCGAGGTGAACTCGGCGGCGTTCAGGGCGGTCGCCTCGAGCCGGACGGCCTTCGTTCCGAAGAGGTACTCGATGGGCTGCATGACGGCGTAGGAGCCGCCGCAGGCGGTGAGCACGACGCGCGAGATGGTGTCCCGGGTCGCGATCGCCTGGCGAGCCGCAGCGAGCTGGTTCTCGATGGCGGCGGAGTCGACGAACAGAGCGGTGGCAGACAAGATGGTCCCTTCTGATGACCGGTAGCAAACATCATGACTTGTTATATGACGTCATGTGATGACTGACGTTAGCGAGAGACCGGTCGGCTTGTAAAGAGGTCTGCGGAAAATGGGTCGCAGAAAACCTCCCGGCGACGAAGGACCCTGTCGGCGCGGGTTAGGAGCCGGCGAGCGGAAAGCGCGGAATCAGGCGCGACGACGGCCGCGGACGGCCTTGATCGCCATCTGCACCGCGATCACCACGAGGTACGCGGCGAACAGGATGTTGCCCACGGAGGGGTTGACGATCGTCGCGAGCCACGCGCCGAGCGCGGTCGTCGTGCACGCCGAGACACCGATGAGCGCGGCGGCGAGCAGGTCGACGTTCCGGTTGCGGAGGTTGCCGACGGTGCCGGAGATCGCGGTCGGGATCATCATCAGCAGCGACGTGCCCTTGGCGACCAGGTCGCTGGTGCCGAACGCGAGCATGAGCACCGGCACCACGATCACACCGCCGCCGACGCCGATGAGTCCGGCGAGGATGCCGGTGCCCACGCCGACGCCGACCAGGGCGATACCGGTGAGCCAGGTCAGCTCGAACACGGCGTCCCGCGAGGGGATCACCAGGAACAGGCTCACGATCACCACGACCAGGAAGCCCACGAAGCCCCAGCGCAGCGCGGTCTGCGAGATGCGCGGGAGCAGGCGCGTGCCGATCTGCGCGCCCACCACGGCGCCCGCGGCGAGGATCAGGGCCGGGATCCATGCCACCGATCCGGTGGTGGCGTACGAGATGACACCGACGCTGGCGGTCGGCACGATCGCGGCCAGCGAGGTGCCGGCCGCGAGCCGCTGGTCGAAGTGCAGCAGGAGCACCAGGAGCGGGACGATGACCGTGCCGCCGCCGACGCCGAACAGGCCGGAGAGGAGACCGGCGAGCAGGCCGATGCCGATGAATGCCGTGTAGGCGCGAGGCCCGCGTCTCAGGGCCTGCGCGTCAGTCACCGGACCAGCCTACTCCCGGCTCCTCCCCTGCTCGACCCCGCGGCTCTCACACCTCGGAGTCGGCCTTCACCGGCACCGCGATCGACGCCGTGAGCGCCTGCTCGTACCGCCACTGCCGACGCCGCAGCCACAGCCCGCCCGCGATCAGCAGCGCGAGCACGGCGTAGGCGACGGCCGCGAACGGCTGCGCGACGAGCGTCGTCAGGTCGCCCTGGCTCAACTGAAGTGCGCGACGCAGCTGCTCCTCGCCCATCGGCCCGAGGATCATGCCCACCACGAGCGGTGCCACGGGGAACCCGTACCGGCGGAGGAAGTACCCCAGCACACCGATGATGAGCAGGATCAGGATGTCGACGACCGCGAAGTTCAGCGCATAGGCACCGAACGCGGCGAAGAGCAGGATGCCCGCGTAGAGGTACGGCCGAGGGATCTGCAGCAGCTTCACCCACATGCCCACGAGCGGCAGGTTGAGCACGAGCAGGATGACGTTGCCGATGTACAGGCTCGCCACCAGCGCCCACACCAGGTCGGACTGTCCCGTGAACAGCAGCGGGCCCGGCTGCAGGCCGTACGTCTGGAACGCGGTCAGGATGATCGCCGCGGTCGCGGTGGTCGGCAGGCCGAGCGTCAGCAGCGGCACGAGCACTCCGGCCGCTGCCGCGTTGTTCGCCGACTCCGGCCCGGCCACCCCCTCGATGGCGCCACGCCCGAACTCGTCCTTGCGGCGGGAGAGCTTCCGCTCCGTCGCGTACGACAGGAAGGTCGCGACATCGGCACCGCCCGCCGGGATCGTCCCGATCGGGAACCCGATGGCGGTGCCGCGCAGCCACGGCTTCCACGACCTCCGCCAGTCGTCCTTCGTCATCCAGCTCCGCCACCCGCGCGCCACCGGGATCACGTCGACCGCACCGTGGCGCAGACGGGCGGCGACGTAGAGCGTCTCCCCCACGGCGAACAGGCCCACCGCCACCAGCACCACGTCGATGCCGTCCGCGAGCGGCAGCAGGCCGAGCGTGTAGCGCTGCTGCCCGGACAGCCAGTCGGTGCCGACCAGCCCGAGGAACAGCCCGACGCCGAGCGACAGCAGGCCCCGCGGCACCGAGGAGCCCATGAGCGCGCCGACCGTGACGAACGCGACGACGATCAGCGCCACGTAGTCCGCCGGTCCGAGGTTCACGGCGAACTGCGCCAGCACCGGCGCCAGCAGCGTGAGGCCGATCGTCGCGAGCGTGCCGGCGACGAACGAGCCGATCGCCGCGGTCGCGAGGGCCGCGGCGCCCCGGCCGAGCTTGGCCATCCTGTTGCCCTCGATCGCGGTGACGATCGAGGCCGACTCCCCGGGAGTGTTGAGGAGGATGCTCGTGGTCGATCCGCCGTACATGCCGCCGTAGTAGATGCCGGCGAAGGTGATCAGGGCCGCGGCCGGCTCCAGCGTGTAGGTGAGCGGCAGGAGGAGGGCCACCGTCATGGCGGGGCCGATACCCGGGAGCACGCCCACTGCCGTGCCGATCAGCACGCCGAAGAACGCGAACACGAGGTACTGGGGCTGCAGCGCGGTCGCGAAGCCCTCCAGGAGCAGGGTCCAGCTGTCCATCAGAGCATCCTCCCCAGCCAGCCGAGCGCCGGCCCCCACGGGAGCGACAGCCCGAGCAGTCCGCCGAACACGATCTGCACCACGAGCGCGATGGCCGCACCGACCAGCAGGGCCACCCACCATCGGCGTGCTCCGAGCGCCCAGGCGACACCGCCGAACAGCAGCGCCGCGGCGGGCGCCCACCCGAGCGGCTCGATCAGCAGCAGGTGCGCCACCACGAGCGCCACGATCTTCACGAGCGCGAGCCAGTCCGTCGGAAGCGCCTGGTCGATGTCCTCGCCGTCCTCCGGGACGCCGCGGTGACCGCGGAGGATGCTCACGACCACGGCCACCGCCGACCCGAGCAGCAGCACCGACACGAACAGAGGGAACACGGTCGGACCCACCTGGGCCCCGGCAGGGACGTGGATGGAGAACACGCCGACGAGGGCGAACACACCGAGCGCGACCATGAGGAGGGCGAAGACGAGCTCGCCCCGCGGCAGAGACCCGAGCGAGCCCACAGACCGGCGTGTGCCGGTCTGCAGGCCCGAGGGCCCGGGAGACCCGGTCGACATGTCAGCCGACCAGCCCGATGTTCTGCAGCGTCGTGGTGACCTCGCCGATGTTGCCGGTGAGGAACTCGTCGAACTCCGCACCGGTGAGGAACGCGTCGGCCCACCCGCGGGTCTCCAGCTCGTCCTTCCAGGCGTCCGACTCCTCCAGCTCGGTCACGATGCGCTCCAGCTCCGCGCGCTCGGCGTCGTCGATGCCACCGGGGGCGATCACGCCGCGCCAGTTGGTGAGCACCACGTCGTAGCCGGCGTCGGTGATGGTGTCCACGTCGGGCAGCTGCGCGACGGGCTCGTCGGACGACACCGCGAGCGCCTTCATCGTCCCCGCCTCGATGTGCTGCAGGAACTCGCCGACGCCCGAGATGCCCGCGGCGACCTTGCCGCCGAGGATCAGCGACGTCGCCTCGCCGCCACCGGAGTTGGGCGTGTAGTTAAGCTTCTCCGCAATCTCCCCGCCGTCCAGGCCCGCCTCCTCCAGCAGGAGCCCGGCCAGGATGTGGTCGGCCCCGCCCGCCGAACCGCCGGTGATGGTCACGGCCTGTCCGCGGTCGACGACGTCCTCCACCAGGTCCTCGAGCGTGTCGTACTCCGACTCCGCGGGCACGACCACCACGAGCGGCTCGTCGGTGAGGCGGGCGATCGGTGTCATGTCCTCGATGCGGACCGCGGACGCGTTGGTCTCGACCGCTCCGACCATGACCAGTCCCATCACCATGAGCGTCGCCGGGTCCTTCTCGTTGGCGAGCTGCGCGAGGCCGACGGTCCCCCCGGCGCCTCCGACGTTCGTGACCGGGGCGGAGCCGACGATCCCCTCCTCGGTGAGCAGCTGCGACATCGCGCGGCCGGTCTGGTCCCACCCGCCGCCAGGGTCGGCGGGGACCACGATGTTCAGGTCGGTGATGGCGACGGCTTCGCCGTCTCCGTCCGAGCCTCCGGCGTCTCCGCCTCCCGACGAGCACGCGGTGAGAGCGAGGGCGGTGGCGGCGACCGCGGCGGTCAGGGTGGCGATGCGGACGTACTTCATGGCGCTCCTCCTTGAGCGTTCGAGTGCAATCCGTCCACCATCGAGGTGTGGATGCGGCCGCTCAAGCTTCCGAAACCATTGGTCGCGTTCCGTAAGTATTGGTCGCGAACGCCGGTCCGCGCGGCTCGCGCCCTGGTTCGACAGCCGGGAGAATGAGCGGGTGGCCTCGAAGATGACGCTCCGGATGCAGCTGCTCGCACTGCAGGCGCTGATCGTGTTCCTGGTGACCCTCGCCACGGGGATCGCCGCCGGGGCGTTCCAGGAGAACGCACTCCGCGAGGCCTACAAGGATCGCATGCAGGCGGTCGCGCAGTCCGTGGCCGCGCTGCCCGTGGTGCTCGACGCGTTCGACGACGACGATCCCTCCGCGGCGATCCAGCCGGTCGCGGAGGTGATCAGGGAGGCGTCCGACCTCGCTTACGTGGTGGTCGCCAACGACGACGGCATCCGGTACTCGCACCCGAACCCGGAGCGCATCGGCGAACGGGTCTCGACCGATCCGTCGATCCCGCTCGGCGGCGATATCTACGTGGGAACGCAGACCGGCACGCTGGGCACCTCCTGGCGCGTGAAGGTGCCGATCCGGGATGAGGATGGCGTCGTGATCGGCACCGCATCGGTGGGCATCCTGGAGTCGGAGCTCAGTGAGGAGTTCACCGCCAACCTGGTGTGGCTGATCTCCGCCATGCTCGCCGCTGCCGTGCTGGGCGTGTTCGGAGCGGCATGGGTGACCTCGGTGATCCGGCGCCGCATCTACCGCTTGGAGCCCCATCAGATCGCGGCACTCGTGAAGAACCAGGAGACGACGCTGCACGGGCTGAGCGAGGGCGTGGTCACGGTCGACGGTTCCGGGCGCATCACGCTCGCGAACGACGCGGCCGCCCGTTTCCTCGGTCGTGATGCGGGCGACCTCGACGGTGCCGTGGCGGCCGACGTCCTGGGCGAGGAGCTCACGACGGTGCTGCGTGAGGGCGAGGCCGCGGGCCGCCCGGTGATCGTAGGGTCGCACGTGCTCGTCGCCCGCAGCACCGCGAGCCGCGACGACGACGCCGACCGTGGCGCGACCCTGCTGCTGCGCGACCACACCGAGTTGCACGACGTGGTGCAGCGTGTCGAGGCGGCAGACGCCATCATCGCGTTCCGCGAGCGGTTCGGCCTGCCGAAGGGACTGAGCGCGGAGACGCTCCACCGCGTGTCCACGGCACTCGCCGCCCGTCCGGACGCCTCAGCGGCGGAGCTGGGCGCCGACCTCGACATCTCCCGCGTGAGCGCCCGCCGCTACCTGGAGCATCTGGCCGCCACCGGGCAGGCGGTGCGCTCGCTCGACTACAGCACGAAGGGCCGACCGGGGGCGCGGTACCGCAGCACCGACGGCCGCTGATGACCCCCGGTGACGACGAAGCCCGCCACCCCAGTGGGGCGGCGGGCTTCGTGGCGTTCGAGTGTTACTCGGACTTCTTCTCGACAGCGTCCTCGGCGGCGGCCTCAGCGGCCTCGCCCTCGGCCTGCGACTCGGCGCCGGCCTCGGCAGCGGTGTCCTCGGCCGGGGTCTCCTCGGCCGGAGCCTCGGTGGTCTCCTCGGCGGCGGGGGTCTCCTCGGCGGCGGGCTTCTCGGCCTTCGGCGCGGCAGCAGCCTTCTTGGTCGACTTCGCCTTCGGGGTGACGGGCTCGAGGACGAGCTCGATCACGGCCATCGGAGCGTTGTCGCCCTTACGGTTGCCGACCTTGGTGATGCGCGTGTAGCCACCCTCGCGGTCCGCGACGAGCGGAGCGATCTCGTTGAACAGGACGTGCACGACTTCCTTGTCACCGATGACCGACAGCACGCGACGGCGTGCGTGCAGGTCTCCGCGCTTGGCGAAGGTGATCAGGCGCTCGGCGAGCGGACGCAGGCGCTTGGCCTTGGTCTCGGTCGTCTTGATCGACTTGTGGGTGTACAGCGCGGCAGCCAGGTTGGCAAGCAGCAGGCGCTCGTGGGCGGGGCCGCCTCCGAGGCGGGGACCCTTCGTGGGCTTGGGCATAATCGTCTAACTCCTGGTCAGGAAAGGTCGGGTATCAGAAGGACTCGTCTTCGCTGCCGCCGTAGAAGTGGGCGCCGTCGAAACCGGGCACCGAATCCTTGAGCGACAGACCGAGCGAGATGAGCTTGTCGCGCACCTCGTCGACCGACTTCTGGCCGAAATTGCGGATGTTCATGAGCTGCGTCTCCGAGAGGGCGACGAGCTCCGAAACGGTGTTGATGCCCTCACGCTTCAGGCAGTTGTACGAGCGGACCGACAGGTCGAGGTCCTCGATCGGCATCGACAGCTCGTTGGAGTTCACAGCCTCCACGGGCGCCGGGCCGATCTCGATGCCCTCGGCCTCGACGTTCAGCTCGCGGGCGAGACCGAACAGCTCGGTGAGCGTCTTGGCGGCCGAGGCGACGGCGTCGCGCGGGCTGATCGCCGACTTGGTCTCGACGTCGAGGACGAGCTTGTCGAAGTCGGTGCGCTCACCGGCACGGGTGGCGTCGACGCGGTAGCTGACCTTGAGGACCGGAGAGTAGATCGAGTCGATCGGGATCTGGCCCGCCTCGGCGTACTCGTTGCGGTTCTGCGTCGCCGAGACGTAGCCACGACCGCGCTCGATCGTCAGCTCGAGCTCGAACTTGGCGGTGTCGTTGAGCGTGGCGATGACGAGCTCGGGGTTGTGCACCTCGACACCGGCCGGAGCCGAGATGTCGGCGGCGGTCACTTCACCGGCACCGGTCTTGCGCAGGTAGGCCGTGATGGGCTCGTCGCGCTCGCTGGAGACGACCAGCTGCTTGATGTTGAGGATGATCTCGGTGACATCCTCCTTCACGCCGGGGATGGTGCTGAACTCGTGCAGCACGCCGTCGATACGGACGCTGGTGACAGCGGCGCCGGGGATCGACGACAGCAGGCTGCGGCGCAGCGCGTTGCCGATCGTGTAGCCGAAGCCGGGCTCCAGAGGCTCGATGATGAACCGGCTCCGGTTCTCGACGATCTTTTCCTCGGTCAGTGTGGGACGCTGTGCAATAAGCACTCTGTGTTCCTTTCGATCACATGCCCGCTATATGACATGTGGTGGGGTGAGGTCTTGAGTTGTGGAAGTCGATGCCCGCGCGGGGCGCCGAGCCGCTCGGCTCCGGAGAGACGAGCGGCTCGGTGCACGCATCAGACGCGGCGACGCTTCGGCGGGCGGCAGCCGTTGTGCGCCTGCGGGGTGACGTCCTGGATCGAGCCCACCTCGAGGCCGGCGGCCTGCAGCGAGCGGATCGCGGTCTCGCGGCCGGAGCCCGGACCCTTCACGAAGACGTCGACCTTCTTGACGCCGTGCTCCTGCGCCTGGCGGGCGGCCGACTCGGCGGCCATGCCTGCGGCGTACGGGGTCGACTTGCGGGAGCCCTTGAAGCCCACGCCACCCGACGACGCCCAGCTGATGACAGCGCCGGACGGGTCGGTGATCGAAACGATGGTGTTGTTGAACGTCGACTTGATGTGGGCCTGGCCCAGCGCGATGTTCTTCTTCTCCTTGCGGCGCGGCTTGCGCGCGGCGGCCTTGGGTGCAGCCATGAAAGTGTTCTCCTAGTCCCTGGCCGCTGCTTAGCGGGCCTTCTTCTTGCCGGCGACGGTGCGCTTCGGGCCCTTGCGGGTACGGGCGTTGGTCTTGGTGCGCTGGCCGCGGACCGGGAGGCCACGACGGTGGCGCAGGCCCTCGTAGGAGCCGATCTCGACCTTGCGGCGGATGTCTGCGGCGACCTCGCGGCGAAGGTCACCCTCCACCTTGTAGTTGCCTTCGATGTAGTCGCGGAGGGCGACGAGCTGGTCGTCGCTGAGGTCCTTCACGCGGATGCTCTCGTCGATGTCGGTCGCCTTGAGGATCTCGACCGAGCGGGTACGGCCGACGCCGTAGATGTAGGTAAGGGCGATCACCACGCGCTTGTCGCGCGGGATGTCAACGCCGGCAAGACGTGCCATGCGGTTCTCCTGGGTGTTGTGGAGGTGTGGAGCAGGATCGGTGCCCGGGCCTCCGCCCCGAGGTGTCCCCCGCTGTCGCGGGTTCTGATCCTGCCGTGTCGTATTGAGTTATGAGATTGCGAGAGCGGTGCTCACGCAGCGGTGGGCACTCAGCCCTGGCGCTGCTTGTGACGCGGGTTGCTCTTGCAGATCACCATGACGCGGCCGTGGCGACGGATCACCTTGCAGTGGTCGCAGATCGGCTTGACGCTGGGGTTGACCTTCATGTTGTTTCCTGTTCGCTGTCTTCACCGGGCAGGCGGAATGCCTGGGGTGTTACTTCTCGACCGATCAGCGGTAGCGGTAGACGATGCGGCCGCGGGTCAGATCGTAGGGGCTGAGCTCCACGACGACACGATCCTCGGGGATGATGCGGATGTAGTTCTGCCGCATCTTTCCGGAGATCGTCGCCAGGACCTTGTGTCCGTTGGTGAGCTCAACGCGGAACATCGCGTTGGGCAGAGCCTCGGAGATCACGCCTTCGATCTCGATGACACCGTCTTTCTTAGCCATAGCCTCGCTGACGCTTCTGCAGACCGGTCGATCTGCGGTGGATGGGTGGGGGTGGCGCCTGGCCGATCGGACACGCCGAACGCATGGCACAAGGCACCAAAGATCTATGTTATCCGACGATGCCCCGTCCGGCAACTTGGCCGGACGGGGCATCGGGGCGGATCACACTCAGCTCAGGAGGTCGGTGAGCTTCTTCATGTCGGCCTGATTCTGCAGGTCGAGCCGCTCGCCGTTGATCTCAACGGTCGGGGTGCCCTTGATGTCGTTCTGCTTCGCCTGGGCGGCGCCGAACTTGCGATAGGTCTCGTCGGTGATGCACGAGACGACGTCGTCGTCCGCACCCACCTGCTTCGCGAACTCGGCCAGCTGGTCGGTGGTCAGACCCGCGGTGTTCTCCGTCGGCTGGTTCTCGAACAGCACCTTCGCGTAGTCGAAGTAGAGGTCGGCGTCGGACTCCGCGACGCAGAACGCCGCCCCGGCCGAACGCGACGAGTACTCGGTGCCCTGCGAGAAGCGGTCGAGGATCGCGATGGGGTGGTTCACGAGCGTGATCTCCCCGCTCGCCGCCTTCTCCTCCAGCTGCGCACCGAACTGGTCCTCGAAGGCCTTGCACGCCGGGCACTGGAAGTCGAGGAACACCGCGACGGTGTCCTTGCCGTCGCCCTTGCTGATCGAACCGGCCTCGGGGTCGAAGTTCTTGCTGGCGCTCGGCACGGCTCCCGGCGACGTGGCCTGGTTGTTGAGGAACACCACGAGTCCACCGATCGCGACCAGGACCACGACGACGGCGATGGAGATGCCGATCGCGAACCAGTTGGTGTTGCTCTTCGCCGCTGCCATTACTTTCCGATCTCTCGAGGCTCGACCCCGAACGGGGCGAGTCCGGCTCTTCCGCCATCGGGCGCCGTGAGCACCCATATGCCACCATCATGTCGGGCGACGCTATGTTCCCAATGTGAGCCGTCAGTGCCGTCGACCGTGGTCACGGTCCAGTCGTCGTCCTCGATGAACGTGGCCTCGCCGCCGGCGGTGACCATCGGCTCGATCGCCAGCACGAGCCCGGGCTTCACGTCGGCGCCGCGGTCGGGCGTGCGGTAGTTGAAGACGCTCGGGGCCTCGTGCATCTTGCGGCCGATCCCGTGGCCGACGTACTCGCGGAGGATGCCGTACGGCTGCCCCGACACCGCCGATGGCCCTTGCGCCTCGATGTAGTCCTGGATCGCGGCGCCGATCTCGTCGATCGAGGTCGCGGTGGCCATCGCGGCGATGCCCGCCCACATCGACCCCTCGGTCACGCGCGAGAGCTCCTCGCGACGGGCCACGAGCTCCGGACGCTCCGCGTCGGGGACAACGACCGTAATCGCACTGTCGCCGTTCCATCCCTCGTACTGGGCGCCGCAGTCCACCGACACGATGTCGCCGGGCTCGAGCACGCGCTCCCCCGGGATGCCGTGGACCACCTGCTCGTTCACCGACACGCAGATCGTGTGGTGATAGCCGCGCACCAGCTGGAAGTTCGACTCGGCCCCGCGCTGGCGGATCGCGCGGTTGGCTGCGGCGTCGAGCTCGATGGTCTTCACGCCCGCCCTGATGAGGGGACGGACGGCATCGAGTGCCGCGGCCGTGATCAGCCCGGGCTCGACCATGGCGCGCAACTGCGCCGGGGTCTTGTAGATCGAGCGGCGGAACATCTCAGGCTGCGGAGGCCGCGGAGCGCAGACCCCTCGCGGAGAGTGCTGCAGCGATGCGCTCGGTGATCTCCTCGAGCGAGCCGACGCCGTCGATGCGGTCGACGATCCCGCGCGCGCTGTAGACCTCGATGATCGGGGCCGTCTCGTTCTCGTAGATGTCCAGGCGGTGTGCGATGGCCTCGTCCGTGTCGTCCGAACGCCCCTGCTCCGCGGCACGGAGCGCGAGACGCGCGATGCTCTCCTCGCGCGGGACGTCGAGCAGGATCACAGCGTCGAGCGCCTCCCCCCGGCCCTCAAGGAACGCGTCGAGGTGCTCGACCTGAGCCGTGTTCCGGGGGTAACCATCGAGCAGGAAGCCGTTCGCGGCATCCTCCTGGCTCAGCCGGTCGCGCACGATCTCGCTCGTCAGCTCGTCCGGCACGAGGTCGCCCTTGTCGAGGATGGCCGTGACCTGCTGGCCGAGCGCCGTCCCCTCCTTGATGTTCGCGCGGAAGATGTCTCCGGTCGAGACGACCGGGATGCCGTAGGACTCGGCGATGCGCACACCCTGCGTGCCCTTGCCGGAACCCTGCGGACCGACGATGAGAAGACGTGCGGATGCTGTCATCGGAGAAGCCCTTCGTAGTGTCGCTGCTGCAGCTGGGCGTCGATCTGCTTGACCGTCTCCAGTCCGACGCCGACGATGATGAGGATCGACGCGCCACCGAACGGGAAGTTCTGGTTGGCACCGACCGTGGCGAGGGCGATCAGCGGGATCAGCGCGATCAGACCCAGGTAGAGCGAGCCGGGCAGCGTGATGCGGGTGAGCACGTAGTCGAGGTACTCGGCCGTCGGGCGACCCGCGCGGATGCCGGGGATGAAGCCGCCGTACTTCTTCATGTTGTCGGCGACCTCGACCGGGTTGAACGTGATCGCGACGTAGAAGTAGGTGAACCCGATGATCAGCAGGAAGTAGGCGATCATGTAGATCGGGCTGTTGCCGGTCGTGAAGTTCGCCGTGACCCAGCTCACCCAGGCGGGCGGCGTCGAGCCGTCCTGCGGGGTGTTGAACTGCGCGATCAGCGCGGGGATGTACAGCAGCGACGACGCGAAGATCACGGGGATCACACCCGCCATGTTCACCTTGATCGGGATGTACGTGTTCGTGCCGCCGTACGTGCGCCGGCCCACCATCCGCTTGGCGTACTGCACCGGGATGCGGCGCTGCGACTGTTCGACGAACACCACCAGGCCCATCACGATGATGCCGACCACGAGCACGAGCAGGAAGATCTCGAAGCCCTTCGTCTGCCAGATGATGCTCATGGCGCCCGGGAAGGTGGCGGCGATCGAGGTGAAGATCAGCAGCGACATGCCGTTGCCGATGCCGCGCTCGGTCACGAGCTCCGCGAACCACATGATGAGGCCGGTACCGGCGGTCATCGCCATGATGATGAGCAGCTGCGCCCACCACACGTCGTTCGTGAGCAGCTGCTGGCAGGCCGCGATGTCGGTCGCGCCGAACAGCTGACCGCTGCGGGCGACCGTGACGAGCGTCGTCGACTGCAGCAGCGCGAGCGCGATCGTGAGGTACCGCGTGTACTGGGTCAGCTTCGCCTGTCCGGCCTGACCCTCCTTGTGCAGCGCCTCGAAGTGCGGGATGACGACGCGGAGGAGCTGCGTGATGATCGTCGCGGTGATGTACGGCATCACGCCGAGGGCGAAGATCGACAGCTGCAGCAGCGCGCCGCCGGAGAAGAGGTTGACCAGTCCGAGCAGACCCTCGGTGCCGGTGTTGGCCGCGAGGCACTCCTCGACGTTCGGGAAGTTCACGAACGGCGCGGGGACGTTCGAGCCGAGTCGGTAGATCGCGATGATGGCGAGCGTGAAACCGATCTTCCGACGCAGGTCGGGCGTGCGGAAGATCCGCGCGATGGCGCTAAACAAGGACGTTCCTCCTGAAAAGGTTGCCGGTCCCTGAAGGACGGCTGAAAGACCAGGGTAACTCACTCCGAGGTCTGCGATTGCGGCGTCGCCGCGTGCCCGCCGGCCGAATCAGAAGAGGGGCCGGAGAATCTCCGACCCCTCTTCTGCGGTGGTTACTTGACGGATCCGCCCGCAGCCACGATCTTCTGCTCGGCGGAACCCGAGACCTTGTCGACCGCGACGGTGAGCTTCACGGCGATGTCGCCGTTGCCGAGAACCTTGACCTTCTCGTTCTTGCGGACCGCCCCCTTGGCCACCAGGTCGCTGACGGTCACGTCGCCGCCCTGGGGGTAGAGCTCCGCGAGCTTCTCCAGGTTCACGACCTGGTACTCGACGCGGAACGGGTTCTTGAACCCGCGCAGCTTCGGGGTGCGCATGTGCAGCGGCATCTGCCCACCCTCGAAGCCGACGCGCACGGTGTTGCGGGCCTTCGTGCCCTTCGTGCCGCGACCGGCGGTCTTGCCCTTCGAGCCCTCACCGCGACCCACACGGGTCTTGGCGGTGTTGGCGCCGGGGACAGGACGCAGGTGGTGCACCTTGAGCACGCCGGGGCGGGACGCAGGAGCGTCCTTCTTCGGCGCGGCCTTCTTCGCAGCCGGCTTCGCGGCGGCGTCGGCCTTCGCGTCGGAGGCGGCCGTCTTGGCCGGCGCCTTCTTCGCAGCGGGCTTCTTCTCAGCAGCAGCCTTGGGAGCGGCAGCCTTCTTCGGGGCCTTCTCGGCCTCGACGGCGGCGTCGTTCTTCTCAGCCATTAGTCGATCTCCTCAACCTTGACGAGGTGGGCGACGGTCTTGACGTAGCCGCGCGTCTGCGCGTCGTCGGGGCGGACGGTGCTGTCACCGATCCGCTTGAGACCGAGGCTGCGCAGCGTGTCGCGCTGGTTCTGCTTCTCGCTCACCTTGGACTTGATCTGCGTGACCTTGAGTCGCGCGGCCATCAGGCACCTACCTTCTGTGCGGCGATGGCCTCGGCCTCGGCGCGGACGAGACGCGCCGGGGCGACCTGGTCGAACTCGAGACCACGACGTGCGGCGACGGCGCGGGGCTCCTCGAGCTCCTTCAGGGCGGTGACCGTCGCGTGCACGATGTTGATCGTGTTCGACGAGCCGAGCGACTTGGACAGCACGTCGTGGATACCAGCGCACTCGAGCACGGCGCGGACCGGACCACCGGCGATCACACCGGTACCGGCAGCGGCCGGACGCAGCAGCACGACACCGGCGGCCGACTCACCCTGCACGGGGTGCGGGATGGTGCTGCCGACGCGGGGCACGCGGAAGAAGTTGCGCTTGGCCTCTTCGACACCCTTCGAGATCGCCAGGGGGACCTCGCGGGCCTTGCCGTAGCCGACGCCCACCAGACCGTTGCCGTCACCGACGACCACGAGAGCGGTGAAGCTGAAGCGACGACCACCCTTCACGACCTTCGAGACGCGGTTGATGGTGACGACGCGCTCCAGGAACTGGTTGTCGCCGCGGTCGCGCGAGTTGCGGTCGCGGCCGCCCTGGTTGCGGTCACGTCCGCCGCGGCGGCCGTCCCGCTGGTCACGAGTCGGCTCAGCCTGCGTGGTGCCGGCGGCCGTCTCGGAAGTGGCAGCTGCCGCTTCGGTCACTTCGTTCTCCTTGTTGTCACTCACAGTGCCAGACCCCCTTCACGGGCGCCGTCGGCGATGGCGGCGACACGACCCGCGTAGCGGTTGCCGCCACGGTCGAACACAGCCTCGGAAACGCCGGCAGCCTTCGCACGCTCGGCGAGCAGCTCGCCGACCTTGCGAGCCTTGGCGGTCTTGTCGCCCTCGAGCGAGCGCAGGTCGGTCTCGAGCGTCGATGCCGACGCGACCGTGTGACCCTTGCTGTCGTCGACGAGCTGCACGAAGACGTGACGCGCCGAACGGTTGACGACGAGACGCGGACGCGCCTCGGTGCCCACGATCTTCTTGCGAAGACGGGCGTGACGACGCGCGCGGGCGTCGGACTTCGACTTCACAGCCATGGTTACTTACCAGCCTTTCCGGCCTTGCGACGCACGACCTCGCCGGCGTAGCGCACACCCTTGCCCTTGTACGGCTCGGGCTTGCGGATCTTGCGGATGTTCGCAGCCGCCTCACCGACGGCCTGCTTGTCGATCCCGCTGACGGTGAGCTTGTTCGTGCCCTCGACCGTGAGCGTGATGCCGGCGGGCGGGTCGATCAGGACCGGGTGCGAGAAGCCGAGGGCGAACTCGACCGAGCTGCCCTTCTGCTGCACGCGGTAGCCGGTGCCGACGACCTCGAGACCCTTGGAGTAGCCCTGGGTCACGCCGATGATGTTGTTGTTGATGAGCGTGCGGGTCAGGCCGTGAAGCGACCGGGACTCGCGCTCGTCGTCGGGGCGGGTGACGAGAACCTGGTTCTCCTCGACCGACACCTCGATGGGGCTGGCCACCGTGAGGGTGAGCTCACCCTTGGGGCCCTTCACCGCGACCTCACGGCCGTCGACCGAAACGGTCACGCCCGCGGGAACGTCGATGGGAAGTCGTCCAATACGCGACATTTCGGATTACCACACGTAGGCGAGAACTTCTCCGCCCACGCCCTTCTGCTCAGCCTGGCGGTCCGTGAGGAGACCGGAGGAGGTGGACAGGATGGCCACGCCGAGGCCGCCGAGGACCGTGGGGATCTCGGTGGACTTCGCGTACACGCGAAGGCCGGGCTTCGACACGCGCTTGATGCCCGCGATGGAGCGCTCGCGGTTCGGGCCGTACTTCAGCGTCAGCGTGAGGTTCTTGCCCACGCGCGCGTCGGACGTCTCCCAACCGGCGATGTAGCCCTCCTGCTGGAGGATCTCCGCGATGTGCGTCTTGAGCTTGCTCGACGGCAGGGTCACGGAGTCGTGGTGCGCCGAGTTCGCGTTGCGCAGACGGGTCAGCATGTCTGCGACCGGGTCTGTCATTGTCATGGTTGTCTACTTTCGTTCATGAGGTTCCGGCTGCCGTTACACGACAGACGGCCTGCGATGAGCACGCAATCTTCAATTGTACGTGCACATCGACGGGCTCAGTGACACGAGACCACTGAGCCCGTCGACGGTGTTACGCCTGAGCGTCGTCCGCGCGGAACGGGAAGCCGAGGTGACGCAGAAGCGCGCGGCCCTCGTCGTCCGTCTTCGCCGAGGTCACGACGGTGATGTCGAAGCCCCGGACGCGGTCGATCTTGTCCTGATCGATCTCGTGGAACACGCTCTGCTCCTGGAGACCGAACGTGTAGTTGCCGTTGCCGTCGAACTGCTTGGCCGACAGACCGCGGAAGTCGCGGATGCGGGGCAGAGCGAGCGACACCAGACGGTCCACGAACTCCCACGCGCGGTCACCGCGGAGGGTGACGTGCGCGCCGATGGCCTGTCCCTCACGCAGCTTGAACTGCGCGATCGACTTGCGAGCCTTCGTGACGATCGGCTTCTGACCGGTGATGCGGGTGAGGTCCTCGACCGCACCATCGATCACCTTGCTGTCGCGAGCCGCCTCGCCGACACCGGTGTTCACGACCACCTTGACCAGGCCGGGGATCTGCATGACGTTCGAGTAGCCGAACTCGTCCTGCAGAGCCTTCTTGATCTCGGCGTTGTACTTCGCCTTCAGGCGGGGCTGGATCTTGCCAGCCACCGCAGCGTCGGTCGTTGCCATCAGAGGTCCTTACCGCTCTTCTTCGCGTACCGCACGCGGACGGTGCGCTTGACGCCGTCCTTGGTCTGCTCCTCGACCCGGTGGCCGACCTTGGTCGGCTTCTTGGTCGAGGGGTCGACGAGTGCGACGTTCGAGATGTGGATGGGCGCCTCGACGGTCTCGAGGCCACCCGTCTTGGTGCCACGCTGCGTCTGACCGACGCGGGTGTGCTTGGTGACGTAGTTGACGCCCTCGACGACGACACGGTTCTGCTCGACGAGGATGTCGAGCACCTTGCCCTGCTTGCCGCGGTCGCCACCACGCTCGGGCTTGGCGCCCGAGATGACCTGAACCAGGTCGCCCTTCTTGATCTTCGCCATGATCAGATGACCTCCGGTGCCAGCGAGACGATCTTCATGAACTTCTTGTCGCGAAGCTCACGGCCGACCGGGCCGAAGATACGGGTGCCGCGGGGCTCCCCGTCGTTCTTCAGGATGACGGCGGCGTTCTCGTCGAACTTGATGTAGGAGCCGTCCGGACGACGGACCTCCTTCTTGGTGCGGACGATGACCGCCTTGACGACGTCGCCCTTCTTGACGTTGCCACCGGGGATCGCGTCCTTGACGGTCGCGACGATGGTGTCGCCCAGGCCCGCGTAGCGGCGGCGCGAACCACCGAGAACGCGGATCGTGAGCAGCTCCTTGGCGCCGGTGTTGTCGGCGACCTTGAGTCGGGACTCCTGCTGAATCACTTGGCCTTCTCCAGAATCTCCACCAGGCGCCAGCGCTTCGTGGCGCTCAGCGGGCGGGTCTCGTTGATCAGGACCAGGTCGCCGATGCCGGCGGTGTTCGCCTCATCGTGCGCCTTGACCTTCGACGTGCGGCGGATGACCTTGCCGTAAAGCGGGTGCTTCACGCGGTCCTCCACCTCGACGACGATGGTCTTGTCCATCTTGTCGCTGACGACGTAGCCGCGACGGGCCTTGCGGTACCCGCGGGCGTCCGCGTCGCGCACGTCGTGAGCGGCGTGCTCAACCTCGACGGCAGCTTCCTTCTTGGTGGCCATCACTCAGCCTCTTCCTTCACGGCGTCGTCGGCGGCGTCCGCCTTCTTCGCCTTCGACTTGGTCGCCTTCTTCGCGGGAGCCTCGACCGGAGCGGGCGTCGCACGGATGCCCAGCTCACGCTCGCGGATCACGGTGTACAGGCGCGCGATGTCGCGCTTGACGGCGCGGATGCGGCCGTGGCTCTCCAGCTGGCCGGTGGCCGACTGGAAACGGAGGTTGAACAGCTCCTCCTTGGCCTTGCGCAGCTCCTCAACGAGGCGCTGGTCTTCGAACGTGTCGAGCTCTGCCGGAGCGAGCTCCTTGGTGCCGATCGCCATTACGCGTCGCCCTCCTCGCGCTTGATGATGCGTGCCTTGAGCGGCAGCTTGTGGATTGCACGGGTCAGTGCCTCGCGAGCGAGCTGCTCGTCGACACCCGCGACCTCGAAGAGGACACGGCCCGGCTTGACGTTGGCGACCCACCACTCGGGGGAACCCTTACCGGAACCCATGCGGGTCTCGGCCGGCTTCTTCGTGAGCGGACGGTCCGGGTAGATGTTGATCCACACCTTGCCGCCACGCTTGATGTGACGGGTCATCGCGATACGAGCGGACTCGATCTGACGGTTCGTCACGTACGCGGGCGTGAGGGCCTGGATGCCGAACTCGCCGAAGGAGACCTTCGTGCCGCCGGTGGCCTGACCCGAGCGACCCGGGTGGTGCTGCTTGCGGTACTTGACCTTACGGGGGATGAGCATTATGCCGAAGCTCCTTCTGCAACAGGTGCCTCGTTGCGCGGGGCACGGCGGCGGTCACCACGGTCGTCGCGGCGCGACTTCGGCGCGTTGGCCTGCTCGCGTGCGAGCTCCTTGGCGGTGAGGTCGCCCTTGTAGATCCACACCTTCACGCCGATGCGGCCGAAGGTGGTCTTGGCCTCGTAGAAGCCGTAGTCGATGTTCGCGCGCAGCGTGTGCAGCGGCACACGACCCTCGCGGTAGAACTCCGAGCGGCTCATCTCAGCGCCGCCGAGACGGCCCGAGACCTGGATGCGGATGCCCTTGGCGCCGGCGCGCTGAGCGCCCTGCAGACCCTTGCGCATCGCGCGACGGAACGCCACACGAGCAGAGAGCTGCTCGGCGATGCCCTGCGCGACCAGCTGAGCGTCGGCCTCGGGGTTCTTGACCTCGAGGATGTTCAGCTGGATCTGCTTGCCCGTGAGCTTCTCGAGGTCGCCGCGGATGCGCTCGGCCTCTGCACCACGACGACCGATCACGATGCCCGGGCGGGCGGTGTGGATGTCGACGCGGACGCGGTCACGGGTGCGCTCGATCTCGATGTTCGAGACGCCGGCACGGTCGAGCTGCGTCTGCAGCAGGCGACGGATCTTGATGTCCTCGGCCACGTAGTCGGCGTAACGCTGACCCGGCTTCGTCGAGTCGGAGAACCAGCGCGACACGTGGTCCGTGGTGATGCCGAGGCGGAAGCCGTACGGGTTGACCTTCTGTCCCATTACTTGCTCGCCTTCTTGTTGCTGTCGCCGGCCGCGGCAGGAGCCGCCTCCGGCGTCGAGAGCACGACCGTGATGTGGCTCGTGCGCTTCTTGATCTGGAAAGCGCGACCCTGTGCACGGGGCTGGAAACGCTTGAGCGTCGTGCCCTCGTCCACGTACGCGTTCTTCACGTACAGGTCCTGCTCGTCGAGGTACTCGCCGTCACGATCCGCCTTGACCTGCGCGTTGGCCATGGCCGACGCGACAAGCTTGTAGATCGGCTCACTGGCGCTCTGCTGCGCGAACTTCAGGATCGCGAGAGCTTCCTGGGCCTGCTTGCCCTTGATGAGCGCGACGACACGACGAGCCTTCTGAGGGGTCACGCGGATGTGTCGCACGCGTGCGATGGACTCCACCATTTCTCTCTCCTCTATCGTCCCCGCGTCAGCGGCGACGGCCCTTCTTGTCGTCCTTCTCGTGGCCGCGGAAGGTGCGGGTGGGCGCGAACTCGCCCAGCTTGTGACCGACCATGGTCTCGGACACGAACACGGGGATGTGCTTGCGTCCGTCGTGGACCGCGATCGTGTGACCCAGCATGGCCGGGATGATCATGGACCGACGGGACCAGGTCTTGATGACGTTCTTGGTGCCGGCTTCGTTCTGCACGACCACCTTGCGAAGCAGGTGCTCGTCGACGAAGGGGCCCTTCTTAAGACTGCGAGGCATCTTCTCTTACTCCTACTTGCGCTTCTTGCCGGCGTTGCGACGACGCACGATGTACTTGTCGCTTTCCTTGTTGGCGTGACGGGTGCGACCCTCGGCCTGACCCCACGGGGAGACCGGGTGACGACCACCGGACGTCTTGCCCTCACCACCACCGTGCGGGTGGTCGACCGGGTTCATCGCGACACCACGGACGGTCGGGCGGACGCCCTTCCAGCGCATGCGGCCGGCCTTGCCCCAGTTGATGTTCGACTGCTCGGCGTTGCCGACCTCGCCGATGGTCGCGCGGCAGCGCGCATCGACGTTGCGGATCTCGCCGGAGGGCAGACGCAGCTGGGCGTAGGGGCCGTCCTTCGCCACGAGGCGGACGGATGCACCGGCCGAGCGCGCCATCTTCGCGCCGCCGCCGGGGCGGAGCTCGATGGCGTGGATGACGGTACCCGTGGGGATGTTCTTCAGCGGGAGGTTGTTTCCCGGCTTGATGTCCGCCGCGGGGCCCGACTCGACGATGTCGCCCTGGTTCAGCTTCGCCGGCGCGAGGATGTAGCGCTTCTCGCCGTCGAAGTAGTGCAGGAGCGCGATGCGCGCGGTGCGGTTGGGGTCGTACTCGATGTGAGCGACACGGGCGTTCACGCCGTCCTTGTCATTGCGACGGAAGTCGATGACGCGGTACTGGCGCTTGTGGCCACCACCGATGTGACGGGTCGTGATGCGGCCCTGGTTGTTGCGACCACCGGTCTTCGAGAGCGGGCGCAGCAGCGACTTCTCCGGCGTCGATCGGGTGATCTCGGCGAAGTCAGCCACCGACGAGCCGCGACGGCCCGGGGTCGTGGGCTTGTACTTGCGAATAGCCATGATTGTCCTTATCCCCCGGATCAGCCGATTGCCGTGAAGATGTCGATGGTGCCCGACTTCAGGCTCACGATGGCGCGCTTGGTGTCCTTGCGCTTGCCCGTGCCGAAGCGGGTGCGACGGGCCTTGCCGACGCGGTTGATCGTGTTGACCGACGCGACCTTGACACCGAAGATCTTCTCGATGGCGAGCTTGATCTCGGTCTTCGAAGCGCGCGGGTCGACGAGGAAGGTGTACTTACCCTCGTCGATGAGCCCGTAGCTCTTCTCGGACACGACCGGCTTCAGGATGATGTCGCGCGGGTCCTTGTTCAGGGCCGTCTGGAGAACAGATGCCTGCTCGCTCATGCGGAGACCTCCTGGTTGGCGCCGGACTTGGAGGCGATGAAGCCCTCGAGCGCGGCCTGGGTGAAGACGATGTCGTCGGAGACGAGAACGTCGTAGGCGTTGAGCTGGTCGAACGACAGCAGGTGCACGTTGCCGAGGTTGCGCAGGCTCTTGAGCGCGAGCTCGTCGCCGCGCTCGATGACCACGAGCACGTTCTTCGACGTGGCGACCTGGGCGAGGAAGCCCGCGGCGGCCTTGGTCGACGGAGCACCGTCGGTGCCGAACGTGTCGATCGCGTGCAGGCGGTCGCCGCGGAAGCGGTCGCTGAGCGCGCCGAGGAGGGCGGCCGCAATCATCTTCTTGGGCGTGCGCTGCGAGTAGTCACGCGGCTTCGGGCCGTGGACGATGCCACCGCCGGTCATGTGCGGCGCGCGGATCGAGCCCTGACGGGCGTTACCCGTGCCCTTCTGCTTGAAGGGCTTGCGGCCGGCACCCGAGACCTCGCCACGACGCTTGGTCGAGTGCGTGCCCTGGCGAGCCGCCGCGAGCTGCGCGACGACGACCTGGTGGATGAGCGGGATGTTCGTCTTGACGTCGAACAGAGCGGCGGGCAGCTCGACCGAGCCAGCCTTCTTGCCGTCTGCCTTGAGGACGTCGAGCGCGAGAGTGGAGTCAGCCATGATCAGGCACCCTTCACTGCGTTGCGGACGTAGACGATGCGGCCACGAGCACCGGGGACAGCGCCCTTGACGAGCATCAGACCCTTCTCGATGTCGATGGCGTGCACCGTGAGGTTGAGGACGGTCACGCGCTCGCCACCCATACGGCCGGCCATGCGCATGCCCTTGAAGACACGGCTCGGGGTCGACGAGGCGCCGATCGAACCGGGCTTGCGGTGGTTGCGGTGCGCACCGTGCGAGGCGGAGACGCCCTTGAAGTTGTGGCGCTTCATGACACCGGCGGTGCCCTTGCCCTTGCTCGTGCCGACGACGTCGACGAGCTGGCCGGCCTCGAACGTGCCGTCCACCGTGAGCTCCTGGCCCAGCGAGTAGTCGGCGGCGTCGGCCGTGCGGATCTCGGTCACGTGGCGACGCGGCGTGACGCCGGCTGCCTCGAAGTGAGCCGAGAGGGGCTTGTTCACCTTGCGGGGGTCGATCTGGCCGTACGCGATCTGCACGGCGTTGTAGCCGTCCTTCTCGGGCGTACGGATCTGCGTGACCACGTTCGGCGCGAGCTCGATGACGGTGACGGGAACGAGCTTGCCGTTCTCGTTCCACACCTGGGTCATGCCGAGCTTCGTGCCCAGCATGCCCTTGGAAACCTTGGAGTTGATGTCAGCCATGTCGAACCTCAGAGCTTGATCTCGATGTTGACGTCGGCCGGCAGGTCGAGGCGCATCAGCGAGTCGACGGCCTTGGGCGTCGGGTCGACGATGTCGATCAGACGCTTGTGGGTGCGCATCTCGAAGTGCTCGCGGCTGTCCTTGTACTTGTGGGGCGACCGGATGACGCACACGACGTTCTTCTCGGTCGGAAGGGGCACGGGTCCGACGACGGTCGCGCCCGCACGGGTCACGGTGTCGACGATCTTGCGTGCGGACGTGTCGATGACCTCGTGGTCATACGACTTCAGGCGAATGCGGATCTTCTGTCCCGCCATTGTCTGCTCTCTCTCTATAAGCGTCGTACCGTCCTGGACCGGGTGGCCCTGGGGCATTGGACGCACGTCGGCGCGGATTGCGCCTCGGCACGAGAACGGCTCTGCGAACCGATCTGCTGCACCACTGTTCTGCTGTCAGCCGGACGCCCGGAGGCGAACGGATGCCCGACCCTCGCCGCGCACGGCGATGCCCTCGAAATGAAGGTGTCGGGATTGTGTTCTGCTGCCCGCGGCCTAGAACCCTGTGCTTCCGAAGAGGCACCGTCTATGCACTGCCCTGGCAGTGATCCGGCGCACGCACAGCGGCGACGGAATATCGAACCTGTCTATTCTGCCACGGGCGATTTCACTTCTGCAAACCCGGGCGTGTCGCGCCTCGTGTCCGCCCTCTTCGGCGGGGGTCTGCAGCTCGTGCTCAGGCCCGAGTGGAGCGCGGGGCGAGGCATCCCCATGCCTCGCCCCGCTTGGGGAGGGCGTTCAGTGCGAGGGGGCACACCGAACGCGAGGTGCCCAGCGTGAAGGGACGCCGGACGCCTCGACCGAGGGCACGGCGGAAGACCCGCCGCGCAGGCGGGGAGACGCTCTGGCGCAAAGAGTGCGCGCGTCGCACGATGATCCCCAAGATCGTTTTCCCCAGTGTGAACGCGGTAGAACCGCGTGCTTCAGGAAACCGAACCCCTTCGGTTTCCCCGACCGCAAGATCCCCAGGCGGTCTGCATCATCCTACTCGATCTCTCCGTCAGTTCGCCAGTTCGCGCTCGCGCGTGCCGAGATTCCAGAGCGTCCGGGTACGAGAAGAGCGGCGCCCCTCGGAGGAAGCGCCGCTCGTGAACGATCTCGGGCTACTCGTTGCCGACCGCCTTGTCCGCGCTGTCACGGATCTCGTCGATCTTGTCGGCCGCACCGGGAGCGATCTTCTTGGCGAAGTCGGCGACACCGTCGAGCACCTTGTCGCTGATGTCCTCGGCCTGCTCGCTCTTGACGGCCTCGGCGATCTTGTCCTTGTTCTGCTCGTACAGGTCCTTGCCCTTGTTCACGGCGTCGTCGATACCCATGTGGCTCCCCTTCGGAGGTGTGTGTGTCCGGCCGATGAGACCGGACACACTCATTGTGCATGCCCTCCCCCGCCCGCGGAAGCCCGATTAGAGCGTGGAAAACGACAAAGAGGCCGGACCCGAAGGTCCGACCCCTTTGCGAGGAAGCAGATGCTTACTTGATGATCTTCGTCACCGTACCGGCGCCGACCGTACGACCACCCTCACGGATGGCGAAGCCGAGGCCCTCCTCCATGGCGATCGGCTGGATCAGCTCGACCGTCATGTCGGTGGTGTCGCCGGGCATGACCATCTCGGTGCCCTCGGGCAGCGAGATGACGCCGGTGACGTCCGTGGTGCGGAAGTAGAACTGCGGGCGGTAGTTCGTGTAGAAGGGGTTGTGGCGGCCACCCTCGTCCTTGGACAGGATGTACGCGGTGCCCTCGAAGTCGGTGTGCGGCGTAACCGAACCCGGCTTCACGATGACCTGGCCACGCTCCACGTCCTCGCGCTTGGTGCCGCGGAGGAGCAGACCACAGTTCTCGCCGGCCCAGGCCTCGTCGAGCTGCTTGTGGAACATCTCGATACCGGTGACGGTCGTCTTCTGCGTCGGACGCAGACCCACGATCTCGACCTCGGAGTTGATGGCCAGCGTGCCACGCTCGGCGCGACCCGTGACGACGGTGCCACGACCGGTGATCGTGAAGACGTCCTCGACGGGCATGAGGAAGGGCTTGTCACGGTCACGCTCCGGGTCCGGAACGCTGTCGTCGACAGCCTGCATCAGGTCCAGGATCGCCTGGGTCCACTTCTCGTCGCCCTCGAGAGCCTTGAGAGCGGAGACGCGGACGACAGGAGCGTCCTCGTCGAAGCCCTGGCCGGCGAGCAGCTCGCGGACCTCGAGCTCGACGAGCTCCAGGATCTCCTCGTCGTCGACCGCGTCCGACTTGTTCAGCGCGACCAGCAGGTAGGGAACGCCGACCTGCTTGGCGAGCAGCACGTGCTCGCGCGTCTGGGCCATCGGGCCGTCGGTGGCGGCGACCACGAGGATCGCGCCGTCCATCTGAGCCGCACCCGTGATCATGTTCTTGACGTAGTCGGCGTGGCCGGGAGCGTCGACGTGCGCGTAGTGGCGCTTCGGGGTCTCGTACTCGATGTGCGAGATGTTGATCGTGATACCACGCTGGCGCTCTTCCGGCGCCGAGTCGATGGAAGCGAAGTCACGCTGCACGTTCGTGTCGGACGGGTACTTGTCAGCAAGCACCTTCGAGATCGCTGCGGAGAGCGTGGTCTTGCCGTGGTCGACGTGACCGATCGTTCCGATGTTGACGTGCGGCTTGGTCCGCTCGAACTTGGCCTTAGCCACTGGGTCCTCCTCAGGACGTCGTTGTAGAGGTGCCGGGCACTGGTTTGCGACCGGTTCTCTACGGGTTAGGTTCTCAGTTTAGTAGAGAGGGAATGTGAAGTTGTAGGTGACCTGGGAACAGGACGGCGGGCCCTGTTCCCAGGAAGTGTTACTCGCCCTTGGCCTTCTGGACGATCTCGTCGGCCACCGCGCGCGGGACCTCGGCGTAGCTGTCGAACTCCATGGAGTAGACGGCGCGACCGGAGGTCTTCGAACGCAGGTCGCCGATGTAGCCGAACATCTCGGACAGCGGCACCGCAGCGCGCACGACCTTGACGCCGGCGGCGTCCTCCATCGACTGGATCTGGCCACGACGCGAGTTCAGGTCACCGATGACGTCGCCCATGTACTCCTCGGGAGTACGGACCTCGACGGCCATCAGCGGCTCGAGCAGCACGGGGTTGGCACGACGCGCGGCCTCCTTGAAGCCCATGGAGCCCGCGATCTTGAACGCCATCTCCGAGGAGTCGACGTCGTGTGCCGCACCGTCGACGATGGTCGCCTTGACGCCCACCATCGGGTAGCCCGCCAGGACACCGACGTTCATCGCGTCCTGGAAACCGGCGTCGATCGAGCCGATGTACTCGCGCGGGATGCGGCCACCCGTGACCGCGTTCACGAACTCGTACGTCTTCTCGCCGTCGAGCTCGAGCGGCTCGATGTTGAACTGGATCTTGGCGAACTGACCCGAACCACCGGTCTGCTTCTTGTGCGTGTAGTCGTGCTTCTCGACGGCCTTGCGGATCGTCTCGCGGTACGCCACCTGCGGCTTGCCCACGTTCGCCTCGACGCGGAACTCGCGCTTCATGCGGTCGACGAGGATGTCGAGGTGCAGCTCGCCCATGCCCTTGATGGTCGTCTGACCGGTCTCGGGGTTGAGCTCCGTGCGGAAGGTCGGGTCCTCCTCAGCGAGCTTCTGGATGGCGAGACCCAGTTTCTCCTGGTCGGCCTTGGTCTTCGGCTCGATGGCGACCTCGATCACCGGCTCCGGGAACGTCATCGACTCGAGCACGACCGGCTGCTGCGGGTCGGCCAGGGTGTCACCGGTGGTGGTGTCCTTCAGTCCGATCACGGCGTAGATGTTGCCGGCGGTCAGCTTGTCGACCGGGTTCTCCTTGTTGGCGTGCATCTGGAAGATCTTCCCGATGCGCTCCTTCTTGCCCTTGGTCGAGTTGATGACCTGAGCGCCCGACTCGAGCTCACCCGAGTAGACGCGCACGTACGTCAGGCGACCGAAGAACGGGTGCACGGCGACCTTGAAGGCCAGGGCCGCGAACGGGTCCTTCGCGTCGGGGTGACGCTCGATGATCTTCTCCTCGTCCTTCGGGTCGTGCGCCTCGATGGCGGGCACGTCCAGCGGGGACGGGAGGTAGTCGACGACGGCGTCCAGCATCGGCTGCACGCCGCGGTTCTTGAACGCCGAGCCGCAGAGCACCGGGTAGATCTCGCTGGCGATGACCATCTTGCGGATGGCGCCCTTGATCTCTGCGACCGTCAGCTCCTCGCCGCCGAAGAACTTCTCGAGAAGCTCCTCGTCGGTCTCCGCGACCGTCTCCAGCAGCTGCTGGCGGTACTCCTCAGCCTTGTCCTTGAGGTCGGCCGGGATCTCCTGCACCTCGTACGAGGCGCCCATGGTCACGTCACCCTTGGCGTCGCCGGGCCACACCAGTGCGCGCATCTCCACGAGGTCGATGACGCCGACGAAGTCGTTCTCGGCACCGATCGGGAGCTGCAGCACGAGCGGCTTGGCACCGAGGCGGTTGATGATCGTGTCGACCGTGAAGTAGAAGTCCGCGCCGAGCTTGTCCATCTTGTTGACGAAGCAGATGCGGGGGACGTTGTACTTGTCGGCCTGACGCCACACGGTCTCGGACTGGGGCTCCACGCCCTCCTTGCCGTCGAACACGGCGACCGCACCGTCGAGGACGCGGAGCGAGCGCTCCACCTCGACCGTGAAGTCCACGTGACCGGGGGTGTCGATGATGTTGATCTGGTTCTTGTTCCAGAAGCAGGTCACGGCGGCAGACGTGATCGTGATGCCGCGCTCCTTCTCCTGCTCCATCCAGTCGGTGGTCGAGGCGCCGTCGTGCGTCTCGCCGAGCTTGTGGTTGACGCCCGTGTAGAACAGGATGCGCTCGGTCGTCGTGGTCTTGCCGGCATCGATGTGCGCCATGATGCCGATGTTGCGGACCTTGCTCAGGTCCGTGAGCACGTCTTGTGCCACAGGAGTGTCCTTATCTTTTGGAGCAGTCGTACTGCGAAGAGGGGGTGCCCGTCCCTCGGCGGGTGGCCGAGGGACGGGCCGAGCTGATTACCAGCGGTAGTGAGCGAACGCGCGGTTCGACTCGGCCATCTTGTGGGTGTCCTCGCGGCGCTTGACCGCGGCACCGAGGCCGTTCGACGCGTCCAGGATCTCGTTCTGGAGACGCTCGGTCATCGTCTTCTCACGACGACCCTTCGCGTAGCTCACGAGCCAGCGCAGCGCGAGGGTGTTCGCGCGGTGCGGCTTGACCTCGACCGGAACCTGGTAGGTCGAGCCACCGACGCGGCGGCTGCGGACCTCGAGCGTGGGGCGCACGTTGTCGAGCGCCTTCTTGAGCGTGGCGACGGCGTCCTGACCGTTCTTCGCCTCGACACCGCGGAGGGCGCCGTAGACGATCGACTCGGCCAGCGACTTCTTGCCGTCGACGAGGATCTTGTTCACCAGCGAGGTGACGATCGGTGCGCCGTAGACCGGGTCGTTGACGACGGGGCGCTTCGGGGCGGGACCCTTACGAGGCATCTAACTCAACCCTTCTTCGCGCCGTAGCGGGAACGAGCCTGCTTACGGTTCTTGACGGCCTGGGTGTCCAGGGCGCCACGGACGATCTTGTAACGCACACCGGGGAGGTCCTTCACGCGACCGCCGCGGACGAGCACCAGCGAGTGCTCCTGCAGGTTGTGGCCCTCACCGGGGATGTACGCGGTGACCTCGGTCCCGTTGCGGAGCTTCACACGGGCGACCTTGCGCATCGCCGAGTTCGGCTTCTTCGGGGTGGTGGTGTAGACGCGGGTGCAGACCCCGGCCTGCTGCGGGTTCGACTTGAGCGCCGGCGCCTTGGTCTTCGAGACCTTGGGCGAGCGACCCTTGCGAACCAACTGCTGAATGGTTGGCACGTTCTCTCCTCATAGTGCTGCACGGTGACAGCGTGATGGGTTTCACATCATGACCCACCGGCACGCCGGAACCGGCGAGCTTTTGGTGTGGTGGGTATGCCGTGGGGGCGGACCGGCATGGGGCCGACGCCCAGCGCGCACGTCAGGACGTGCACACACCTGATCAAGTGTAATGCCGCGTAACCAACGCGGTCAAATGAGGGCGGCCGCCGCCGGCTCAGCTCACGTCGGGGCCGAACGGCGAGTCGAGCGACTCCGTGAGTTCGGCGAGCATGGCTTCGATCTGCGGTTCGACGTGCTGGGACACCGCCGCCTGAATGGAGACGCGGTGGCGCAGCAGCAGGCCGCAGATCTCGCGGCCGATGAGGTTCGCGTACTCGTCGGCGAGGGCCACTTCCTGCCGTAGCGCGATCTTCGCCTCCTCCGACAGGGGCGGCAGCGGCGGGAGCTCCGCCGCGGAGTCGTCGGCGAGACCGGCGATCGTGAACAGGAACGGTGCGCCGGGAACCGGCTCCGGGTCGAGCGGCAGGCCCTCGAACTCGGGAGCCAGGTCCTCGGTCGGGCGGTAGCTGCGTGCTCTGTTCCTGGCCGCTTGGCTGTCGAGCTCGCGCTGGAGCATCGGAAGGTTGCGGGCCGTGTAGTCCGCGACCGCGTGGTCGACGATCGTCTTGATGCGCGTCGACAGCCCGTGCTGCACCCCGTGGGGTGTGTCGCCCGCGATCCCGGCCGCGGCGAGGATGGGCGAACCGAGACAGCGACGGCACGGCGCGACCCGGCCGCGGTGGGTGGCCGGCTCCCAGCGCGGCACCCAGCGCAGCCACGCCTCGACGGCCTGGTCCACCTGCGTCTCCAGTGAGCGCTCCACGACACCAGCGTACGGCGCGTCACCGCTCCCCGCGCGGATTTGCGGGGGGTCACTCCCCCTCGTCGTGCTCCCAGGGCCATCGCGGACGTTCGCTGCGGGTCCGACGGAGGGCGATACCGCTCCAGCCCGCGATCGCCGCCGCCACCAGGACCACCGCGCTAGCGCCGCCCCGGACGAGGTCTCCCGCGACGGCCGTCGCGATGATGAGGCTCTCTGCGGCAGCCAGCACCGCAATCCACAGCGTCGCGAGATGGACCAGCGCGGTGAGGAGTGCGATCACCAGCGCGGAGCCGAACGACGGACGCCGGCGCCGCAGCGTCGCGCCGAGCGACAGAGCGAACGCGACCACCGCCAGGATCATGCCCACCACACCCGGCACCTGGCCGAGGCCCTCCACCGCGATGATGTCCCGATCCGTCGCCACGCTCAGCGCGCCCAGCCCGAACACCGACAGCGCGAAGAACCCGATGGAGGCGAGCACCACCGCGAGGACAGGCGAAACCCCCGCGGACTCGGGCCCGCGGGGGTTCGGCGTGGTGGCGTGCGTGACTACCTCGCCAGCGTCGGGCCGGCTTCGAGGGTGCGCTCGTACTCGCGCTGCGCCTCGGCGTTCAGCTCCGTCTTGCGGGCGCCGCTGCGGGCCACCCAGGCACCGAACCAGATGGTCAGCTCCCTGGCGAACACGAAGGCAGCGATGGCGAGCGGGGCGAGCAGCTGCTCCCCCGCGAGCTCCAGGCCCTGCGAAGCGGTGAGCTTCCAGAACGGCGCCTCGAAGAGCTGTCCGAGGATGTGCCCCGCGTACGCGATGAGCCCGACGATGATGCCGAACACCACCCAGAGGCCCCAGCGGCCGCGGTTGATGATCGCGCCGAGGAGCCAGAAGCCCAGGAAGAACACGACGACCGGGGTCCAGTAGCCCCACGTGAGCAGCGGCGCGAGGAAGGCCTCGCCGATGTTCTCGCCCGTGACGTCTCCGGCGATGGCGCGCAGGCCGACCGCGGTGCCGAGGTAGAGGATGGCGAAGGCGACCGTCGCCAGGAGGCCGATCGCCCCGGCCGTTCCGCGGTTTCCGCGGTCGCGCGGCGGCTCCGGAGCCTGAACGAAGATCGGCTGAGGCTGAGCTGCGGCGGCGCCGGCTGTCCCGACGTACGGCTCCGACGGGACGATGCGTGTGTCGGCGTCGTCGGAGTGCGGGGCGTATGCCGTGTCCGCCATGGACGACTCCTCGTGACGTGGCGACCAGGAGGCCGCCCCGGGAGTCGGGAAGGCCGCGGTCGCATCGGCGTCGCGACGATCGTCCGCGACGCGGTCATCCGGACGGTCGCCCGCGAGCCGGTCGGCGGGAAGACGCTCGGCACCGCGGTCGTCGGCGAGCCGGTCGGAATCCGCTCGCTGCTCGGCGGCGGCCGCACGGTCGGCGACGGGTACCGCGCCCGCGGCGGGAGCGGTCGAGCTGAAGGTGCCGGGGTGGTCGCGCTCGGCGGTCTCGAACGCGGCGAGATCGGGGTCGACCGGCGGGTGCTGGCGCTCCGGGTTCGCGTCGGCGGGCGTGCGCTCCGCCTCGGCCTCCGCGTCGGAGCCGGCGACGTCCGCTCGGGCTGCGGCGGCAGCATCGAGACCGGCGTTCGCGCTACCGACGACGTCGTCGACGTCGCGCGGCTTCTCGGGCTGACGAGCCTCGGGATCACTCATGGGGGTGCGCCTCTCATCGATGTGTGCTCTGCGAGGGTACCGCCGCGTGTCCAGGCCCTCACGGAGGCGTGCCGACGTGTCGCCGGGTCGGTGCCTGCGGAAGGGGGGAACCGCGGATCAGGGCAGGGCGGAACGCAGAGCGTCGCCGAAGAACTGCGCCAGCACCGGCATCATCGGCAACGACAGCCAGAGCAGGCCGCCGATGATCACGGTGCAGATCACCCCGGCCACCCAGCTCATCCCGATGCTGCGACCACCCACCCGTGCCATGTCGCCAGGGTACGTCGCGCCCCGCCGGCCGTCGGGGTGCAACGCCGAGGCGACGGGTGACCGGAGGGCTCAGCCCTTCGTGGCGCCGGCGGTGAGACCGCCCACGATGTACTTCTGCAGGAACAGGAACAGGATCATCACCGGGATCGCGGCCATGACCGCGCCCGCGCTGAAGGCCGACCAGTCCGCGTAGCGCGGATTGGCGACGAGCTTGGTGAGCCCGACCACGAGCGTCTGCTGATCGACGTCGACGAGCATGACGCTCGCGATGACGTACTCGTTGACCGTGCCGATGAACGACAACAGCCCGACCACGGCCAGGATGGGCGCGACGAGGCGCAGGATGATCGTGAAGAAGATGCGCGCGTGACCCGCGCCGTCGATGCGTGCCGCCTCGTCGATCTCCTTGGGGATCGTGTTGAAGAAGCCGTACATCAGATACGTGTTCACCCCGAGCGCTCCACCGAGGTAGACCAGGATCAGCCCGGTATGGGTGTTCAACCCGATCGCCGGGAACCAGTCGCCGATGGTCGACATGAGCAGGAAGATCGCGACGACCGCGAGCAGCTGCGGGAACATCTGCACCACCACGATCGTGACGAGACCGACGCGGCGCCCGGCGAAACGCATGCGCGAGAAGGCATACGCGGCGCAGGCTCCGATGAACACCGTCACGGCGCCGGTGACCACCGCGATGAGCAGGGTGTTCAGGAACCAGGTGCCGTACGGGTTCTGCGGGTCGCTCAGGATGCGCACGTAGCTGTCGATGCCGATGGCGGAGAACAGCTGGTTCGAACCGGTCAGGGTGCCCTTCGGGTTGAGCGAGGCCGAGACCACGTAGAGCAGTGGGAAGAGCGCGAACGCGCTCACGACGATCGCGACGAGGTGCCGCCAGCCGGTGTCGGCGAACCAGGCGCGGAACGAGCGGCGGCGCGGAGCCGGACGGGCGGCGGTCGGGCTGGTCGTGCTCATGTCAGTTCAGCTCCTCGAGGGCCTTGGTCTTGCGGAAGCTGATGATCGAGATGGTCGCGACCACGATGAAGATCAGGATCGTAAACGCCGAGGCGAGTCCGTAGTCGCGGGTCTGCCCGGTGAAGGCGACCTTGTAGACCATCGAGATGAGGATGTCGGTGTGGCCGACCGGGATCGACACGTCGCTGAACCGGGGACCCCCCTTGGTCAGCATGTAGATCAGGTTGAAGTTGTTGAAGTTGAACGCGAACGACGAGATCAGCAGCGGGGCCACCGTCACCAGCAGCAGGGGGAGCTTGATGCGCCGGAAGATCTGCCAGGCGTTCGCCCCGTCCATGACGGCCGCCTCGTTCACGTCCTCCGGGATGCCCTGCAGCGCGCCCATGCACACCAGGAACATGTATGGGAACCCGAGCCACAGGTTCACCAGGAGCACCGACACCTTCGCCAGCACGGGATCGGTGAGCCACGGGATCGCGGCACCGCCGAACAGCACCTGGTTGATGAAGCCGAAACTCTCGTTCATCATGCCGGCCCACACCAGCGCCGAGAGGAACGCGGGGAACGCATACGGCAGGATCAGGATGATGCGGTAGCCGTTGCGGAACCGCATCCGCGTGTTGTTGAACACGAGCGCCAGCAACAGCCCGAGGAAGAACGTGGAGGCCACCGAGACCAGGGCGAAGACGAACGTCCACACGGTGACCGAGATGAGCGGACCCCGGATCGAGGAGTCCGTCACCGCGCGTACGAAGTTGTCGAAGCCGACCGTCGTCTGCCAGCCGGGAAGGAGCTGATCGCCGTTCTCGGCGGTGAACGCACCCTCCCCCGTGTCGCGGTACACGGTGCCCGTGTCCGTGTCGGTGATGGTGTCGGCCGTCGCGTCGTACGCGAGCGTCGAGACGTACAGGTAGCCCTTCTGCCCGTCCGGCGCGCGGAGGCTCCCGTCGTTCGGGTCGTCGCTGAACGGCACCGAGAGCTGCTCCAGCTGGTCGGACAGCGTGAACACCGTCGCGAGCGGAAGGGTGGTCCACCCGTCGACCGCGACCGCCTGCCCGCCCTGGAAGTCGGCGTCGACCTCGTGCAGCGGCTCGTCGGCCGTGCCGAGCAGCGCATCGCCCGTGCCGGGGTCGGTCACCAGGAAGCCGTAGGTGCCGAACTGCTCGACCACGGTCACGGGGTAGGTCGGCGAGTCCTCGACGCGCTCCTGCGCGGAGGCAAGGAGCGAGGAGATCGCCTGCTCCTTGGTGCCGTTGTGGCCGGTGCCGTAGTTCGTGAACCCGATGTATCCCGTGTAGAGCAGCGTGAACACCTGGAAGAGGACGAGGAAGATGATGCCGGGGGTCAGGTATTTCGCCGGGACGCGCCGGCGCGAGAAGTAGATGTAGTTGACGAGGATCGTCACCAGGACGACGATCGCGAGGATCAGCCACTCCCGGTGCGCGAAGAGCACGAAGGCCGCATAGACCGCGATCGCGTCGACGATGGCCAGCAGCAGGATCTTCAGCAGCATCCAGCCGATCGGTCGGGACGCCGCTTCGGCGATGGCGGCGGCTTGGCGGTGTCGTTTGGTCGGAGGCGCGATGCGCTCGTCGGTGTCTGTCATGTCGTCCTCGTCATGATCCTGCCGGAGCGGGCGGTGCGGCCCGCTCCGGCAGGGTCTGTGCCGTTGCGGCGGTTACTTGATCGCGGCGGTCACGTCGTCGACGAGCTTCTGCCACGTCGCCTTCGGGTCCGCACCGTTGATGATGGCGGCCTCGGCCACACCCCAGTACTGCCACACTGCGCCCATCGCGGGGATGGCCGGCATCGGGACGGCGTCGGCACCCACGGCCTGGAATCCGGCGATGATCGGGTCGGACGCCGCGGAGTCGGCCGCAGCGGTGAGGGCGGGCAGCACGTTGCCCGCCTTGAACAGCTCGAGCTGCACGTCCTCGGTGCCGATGTAGTTGACGAGGAAGTCGTTCGCCGCGACCTTGTTCTTCGACTCGGCGCTCACGAAGAAGCCCTTCACACCCGCGAACGGGGAGGCGGTCTGGCCGGTCGGGCTCGGGATCGGGTCGATCGCGACGTTGATGCCGGCTTCGGTGGCTGCGCCGACGTTCCACGGGCCGGTCAGCCAGAACGCGGCCGTGCCGTCGAGGAACTGCTGCTTCGCGATCTCGCCGTCCACGTCGGTGTTGAGCGTGCCGGCTGCACCCTGCGCGCCCAGCCACTCGGCGAAGGCGAAGCCGCCCTCGCTGCCGAGCTGCAGGTCGCTCGGGTCGTAGCTGCCGCTGTCATCGGTGCCGAAGACGGGGGCACCGAACGCGGTCTGGAACGGGTAGAGGTGGTAGGGGTTGCCCTCGGTGCCCTGCTCGACGACGAACTTCCCCTTCGAGACCATGTCATCGAAGCTGGTGGCCGGCTGGGGCACGAGGTCGGCGTTGCGCAGGACGGCGATGTTCTCGACCGCGTACGGCAGCATGTAGACCGTTCCGTCGTAGGTCGCAGCCTGGAGGGCCACCGGGAGGTAGTCCTCGGAGCTGTCACCGAGCTCGATCGGGGCGACGACGCCATTGGTCGACAGCTCGCCGAGCCAGTCGTGGGCGCCCATCACGATGTCGGGGCCCTTGCCCGTCGGCACCTGCTGGATGAAGTCGTCCTTCATGTCGTCGACGGACTTGCCGACCAGCTCGACCTTGACGCCGGTCTTGTCCTGATAGGCGTCGGCCGCACCCTGGAGGGCGTCGACGCGTTCGGCGTCGACCCAGACCGTGAGCGAGCCGCTGTCGTCGCCGCCGGAGGAGGATCCGCCGCTGGTCCCCGCGGAGCAGCCGGCGAGCGTCAGAGTCGAAACGATGGCGATCGCGCCCGCGGCGAGCACGCCCCTCTTGTTCACCTTCATTGGTGTGTGCCTCTCTCAATGCTGTTCAACCTGCAAGGACTGCAAGCGCTTACAGTATGCATCGATCAGGAGCGGGATCGCAATCGAGAGCAGCGTCGATATCAACCTGTGATGGGGCACGCGGGGCGGCACCCGACTGAAAACGCTTCCACGCCTGTCGTCGCGAGGGCTGCTCGATACACTGCCTGTATGGCTGACAGTTCCTTTGACATCGTCTCGAAAGTGGATCATCAGGAGGCCGAGAACGCCCTGAACCAGGCACGGAAAGAGGTCGAGCAGCGCTACGACTTCAAGGGCACCGGGGCATCCATCGCGTGGAGCGGGGAGCAGGTCCTCATCACGGCGAGCTCGGAGGAGCGCGCGAAGGCCGTGCTCGACGTGTTCCAGTCGAAGCTCATCAAGCGGGGCATCTCCCTGAAGAGCCTGGACTCGGGCGAGCCGTTCGCGAGCGGCAAGGAGTTCCGCATCGTCTCCAGCCTCAAGGACGGGATCTCGTCGGAGAACGCGAAGAAGATCGGCAAGATCATCCGCGACGAGGGACCCAAGGGCGTGAAGAGCCAGATCCAGGGCGACGAGCTGCGCGTGCAGTCGAAGAGCCGCGACGACCTCCAGGCCGTGATCGCTCTCCTGAAGGGCTCCGACCTCGACATCGACCTGCAGTTCGTCAACTACCGCTAGGTCGCGCGGCACAGAGGGGATCCGGCGTCGCCGGGTCCCCTTTCGCGTGCGCTCCGACTTTCCCCGGTCAACGCATATCGAGATATCGGTGTGCTTGACCAAGACTGGAAGCGGCCCCGATCCGTCGGAGCCATGGACGCCCTCGTTGCACGCCGCCCGCGCGGAACGAGGTGCCCGGGATTCGCAGGCGCTCTCGTGGGGACGAGGGTGCAGGCACCGCGGGCTCGCGTCACCGGATCCGAAGTGCCCGCACCACGGTGAAGGAAGAATGAACAGCTCACCGGCCCGCTGCCCGCCCCCACGAACATCGGATCCGCAGGTGAGAAAGATCGGCACGGAGTCGCCGGCCCCACCGCCACACGGGGGGCCGCGGAACCGTGACAAGAAGTGAAACTGGGGGCTGGTCCATGGGGCACGTCGAGACGAAGACCATCGGAGAAAGCAAGCAACTCCTCGCCGACGAGGTCTTCCACCACATCGGAAGACTCATCGTCGAGGGCGAACTGGGGGAGGGCGAGCGCATCCGCGACGTCGACGTGGCCGATGAGCTCCACGTCTCCCGGACCCCGGTCCGAGAGGCGCTGCAGCGACTCGAGAGACTCGGGCTCGTGACGATGTACCCGAGTCGGTACACCGAGGTGACCGCGGTGACGGCGGCCGTCGTGACGCAGTCGCTCGAGTTCGCCGGGTACCAGGCGGGCATCGCCGCCCGGATGGCCGTGCCACGGCTCAGCCCGGCGGAGCGCCAGCGGGTCGTCCGCCTGATGGAAGAGGTGCGCCGCACGCTGCGCGACGGGGCATCGACCTCGAGTGCGCGGTGGGCCGTGTTCGCGTATCTCGCGGAGCACAGCGGCAACCACCAGCACCGCATGCTGATCACCGACGTCGACGTCGCCCTCGCCCGTAACCTGCGCGCGTGGGTGGTCCCTCGCGGAGACCGTGAGCGCATGCGACAGGTGTACGACGACTTCGAGATCGCCGTCACGCGGGGCAACGGGGACGAGGCGGAACGCCTGGCCCGTGCGATGTACTACGTCTGAGCGGCCCTCCAGCCGACCACCCAGCGGTCCAGGCGTCGATACGCGTCCTCACGGGCCGCGTGTCGCGACAGGAACACGTCGTGCAGCGCTCCGTCGATGCGCTCGACGGTCACCGTCGAGCCCAGCCGGAGCGCTGCACGGGCGATGTCATCGACCACGAGCACCGAATCCGCCGACGTGAGGTCGTCCGACCATCGCGTCGGCGGGACGAAACGCGCCGACAGCAGCACGCACACCGGTGCCTCGATCGACAGCCCTGCCGCCACCGTCCGATGGCCCGACAGGATCGCGTTCAACCAGCCGGCGTACACCGCCATGGTCTGCACCGGACGCCAGGCGAGGTTCACGTCCATCGGGTCGTCGGGGTCGGCCACCTCCTGCTGGGCCCTGGTGTAGTAGCCGAGGTCGACCTGGGGCGCCGCGTCCAGCGGCCGGATCCGCGCCTGGAACTCGACCATCGGCGCGATCGCCGCGCGGACGGGGGCGAACTGGAACTCCAGCCACGGACTGTTCAGGATGAGGGCGTCCGCGGTGTGCGGGTGCCGGGACGCCCACAGGCTCAACGTGAGCCCGCCGGTCGAGTGACCGAGGAGGACCAGCCGCCGTGCGGACTCCTCTCCCCCCTCACCTCGGCCCATCGCCGTCAGTGCGGCGGCGATGTCCTCGTCATAGGTCGCCAGGTCGCTGATGTACCCCGGGGTCTGGCCCTCGCGCAGACTGCGTCCGTACTTGCGCAGGTCCAGCGCGAAGAAGCGCGCCCCGCGAGCCGTCCAGAAGCGCGCCAGCCGCTTCTGGAAGAAGTAGTCCGACCAGCCGTGGATGTAGAGCACGTCCACGCCCTCGAGCGGGCGCCGACGCCCCCTGGCCCGATCCCACCAGCCGGACGGCGCGGGCAGCGCACGCACCAGTGTGGCGACCACGGGTCCCTGGTCATCGACGCCGAGGTCGAGCGTCAGCTGCTCGAACTCCTCGCCCAGCACATCCGGGATCCACTCGGCCATGCGTCTCCCCCCGTCGCCGCCAGGCTAGCCCACGGGGCTACTGACCGCCCGGGCGACCGACACCGAAGTTCTCCACGATGGTCGACGCGAGCGGCGCGAGGTCGCTGATGCCCGATCCCTGGAAGGTGATCAGCCGCAGCCAATCCGTCCCGACGCGGACGTCGAGCACCGTGCGGCCCTGCTCGTCCACACCCGTGAGCGCGGCATCCGCGCCCGCGACCTCCACCGGCTTCTCGCCCTCGATCCGCTCGAACGCCCACGCCCCTCCGGGCAGTGTCGTGAGCATCAGGTAGCCCTGCGCGCTGTATTCGTCGTCGCCCGAAGCGTAGTAGCAGATGCGGGAACCGTTCACCGTCTGGTACACCTCGGCCGGGATGGACCACCCGCCGAAGCCGTCGATCACGTGCACCTCGGTGCCGAGCTGCTCACCGAACTCGACGTCGGTGAGGAACCGCGAGCACTCCACGCCCGCGATCGCGCTCTCCGGCACCACGACCTCACGCAGCGACGCCGCGGCGGCCGCGCCGATGCGACGCAGTCCCTCCTTGATCGCCGGCGCATCGTCCGGGCCGAGCGCCGGATCCACGACCGCCCCGGACACCAGCACCTCGCCCTCCACGACCTGGAAGAAGCAGTACCCGCCGACCTCGCAGCGCGCCTCCTCACCCGCGTAGCCACCGCGCGACTCCGCGCCCTCGATCAGGGCCGTCGCGCCCGGTGCGACCGAGACCTCCCAGTTGCGCTCGCTCGTACCGGACGAGCACGCGATGCCGCCCGCCCGCTGGAACATGTGCTGTGCGGGTCCCGGATACCAGCTCGGCGCCGACCACACCCCCAGCACCTCCGCGACCTCGCCGGCCGGTTCACCGGTGGCGGCGGTCATCTCGGCGGCCACGTCGGTGCAGCTCACATCGAACGCCGGCGTCGGGGCGACGATCGGATCCGTCGTCGGCGTGGGCGACGCCGAGGCCGACGGCGTCGACGTCTCGGTGGGCTCAGGCTCCGGCGCGCATCCGGAGAGCAGCAGCACGGTCACGGCCGCGAGGGCCAGGAGGGGGCGGTGTCGCATGCCCTCAGCCTAGGGCGGAGTGCTCCTCCGGCCCGGGCGCGCTGCGGCGATCCGGGCGGGTCACTCGCCCCGCGACACCCGCACCATCTCCTCGCGCGGCACGACCTTCACGCGGGCGCGCTCGTGCGGGGCGCCCAACGCGATCTCGTGCTCGTCGAGGCGGTGCCACCCGTCGAGGTCGGTCCACGCGACGCCGCGTTCGGCCAGCAGCGCCGGGATGGCCTCCTCCGACGGATCCTCCGGGTGCCACCAGGAGCCCTGGTCGTTGATGACGTGCCGCACGGTCTCCATGGCGTCGGACTTCGTGTGCCCGATGAGCCCGACAGGTCCGCGCTTGATCCATCCCGTCGTATAGACGCCGGGCACGCGCTCGTTGGAGTCCTTCGCCAGCACCTGGCCCTCGCGGTTCGGGATCACGCCGTGCTTCTTGTCGAACGGAACACCGGGGAGCGGGGAGCCGAAGTAGCCGATCGCGCGGTACAGCGCCTGCACCGGGACCTCACGGAGCTCGCCCGTGCCGATCGCGCCACCCTGCCCGTCGGGCTTCGTGCGCTCGTACACCAGGGCGGCGACGCGGCCCTGGTCGTCTTTGCGCACCTCGACCGGCTTCGCCCAGAAGTGCAGGTGCAGGCGGCGCGAGGCCGTTCCCCCCGCGTTGTTGACGGAGTCGCGCTTGCGCCACGACTGCAGGATGCGGTCGATCACCATGACCTGCTTGTTGCTGGCGATCGCGTCGCGCGCCGCCTCGTCGTAGTCGAAGTCCTCGTCGTACACGACCATGTCGACGTCGCGCAGCTCCCCGAGCTCGCGCAGCTCCAACGGGGTGAACTTGACCTGGGCCGGACCGCGGCGACCGAACACGTGCACGTCGGTGACAGCGCTCGCCTTCAGCCCCTCGTACACGTTCTCCGGGACCTCGGTCACCAGCAGGTCCTCCGCGTGCTTGGCCAGCATGCGCGACACGTCGAGGGCCACGTTGCCGTTGCCGAGCACCGCGACCGACTCCGCGTCGAGAGGCCACTCGCGCGGCACGTCGGGGTGGCCGTCGAACCAGCTCACGTAGTCGGCGGCGCCGTACGATCCGACCGCATCGATGCCGGGGATGTCGAGGGAGGTGTCGCGGATCGCGCCCGTCGCGAAGATCACCGCGTGATAGTGCCGCTTGAGGTCGTCCAGCGTGATGTCCTCGCCGAAGCGCACGTTGCCGAACAGGCGGATGTCGCCGCGGTCGAGCACATCGCGGAGGGCCGTGATGATGCCCTTGATGCGCGGGTGGTCCGGGGCGACCCCGTACCGCACCAACCCGTAGGGGGCCGGCAGCTGCTCGAACAGGTCGATCGAGACGTCGAACTTGCGCTCGGCCTTCAGCAGGATGTCCGCGGCGTAGATACCGGCGGGGCCGGCGCCGACGATGGCCAGTCGGAGCTTGGTCATGGAGGTCCTTTCGTATGCCGTCGCCGCCGTCACGCGGCGCGAAGCCGCGGGTCGCGTCAGCTCGAGCGCTCGGCGAGGGTCTCGGCGAATCGGGTCAATGCCTCGCGCACGGTGCCGCGCGGCAACGGCCGGAGGGCGTCGATCGCCTCCTGGGTCCACGCATGCGCGAGCTCGAGGGTCTTCTGCGTGACCGGGTGGTCGCGCAGCTCGTCCAGGGGGCCGTCGAGGATCGCGGGGTCGGCTCCGTCCGCGATGAGCGCGACGCCGTCGTCGATGCGGGCCGCCAGGTCTTCGGCCGTCGCATCCTTCTGCGCCTTGAGCAGCAGGTAGGGCATGGTCGGCACGCCGGCGCGCAGGTCGGTGCCCGGCACCTTGCCGGTCTCCTCGGGCTTGGCCGACAGGTCGATCACGTCGTCGAGCAGCTGGAACGCGACGCCGATCTTCTCGCCGTACACCCGCAGCGGCTCCTCGTACTCGGTCGGCGCGTTCGAGAAGATCACGCCCCCCTGCGTCGCCGCGGCGATGAGCGAACCGGTCTTGTCGGCCAGCACCTGGATGTAGAACGCGATCGGGTCGTCATCGGGCTGCGGACCGAGCGTCTCGTGCATCTGTCCGAGGACGAGGCGCTCGAACGTGTCGGCCTGGAGACGGATCGCCCGCTCGCCGAGCCGCGACATGAGCTGGCTGGCCCGGGAGAACAGGATGTCGCCGGTGAGGATGGCGATGTTGTTGCCCCAGACCGCATGGGCAGCGGGCACCCCGCGGCGGCGGTCGGCGCCGTCCATGACGTCGTCGTGATACAGCGATCCGAGGTGGGTGATCTCCAGCGCCTTCGCGACGTCGATCACCTCGGGGGTGTTGCCGTCACCCAGCTGCGCGGCGAGCAGCGTGAGCACGGGCCGGATGCGCTTGCCGCCGGCCTCGTACAGATAGCGGCTCGCAGCGTCGGCCAGCGGATCGGCCACGCGGACGTCATCGGCGAGCCCGGTCTCCACGAGCTCGAGCCCGTCCTCGATCGTGCGGGCCACCCGGCGTCCGGCGGGGCCGATGAACACGCGATCGCTGAAGCCGAGACGGCTCGCCAGTCGCGAACCCGGGGGGTGGGGGCTCGAAGTCACGCTCCCAGCCTACCCGCGTCGGATGCCGCGGTTCGCGCCGTGCTCACGCGGGCTTGCGCGCGCGGTGCAGGGCGACGATGCCGAACGAGAGGTTGCGGTACGCGACGTCCTGCCACCCGGCATCGCGGATCCACGCGGACAGCCGCTTCTGGTCCGGCCACTCGCGGATCGACTCGTTCAGATAGTCGTACGCATCGCCGTTCGTCCCGGCCACCCGGGCCACCCGCGGGAGCACCTGGGCGTTGTAGAAGCGGTACGCCCCGCGGAACAGCTTGCCCGGCGGCGTCGAGAACTCGTTGATCACCAAGCGCCCGCCGGGCTTGGTCACGCGGTAGAGCTCGCGCAGGGCCTTCTTCGGGTCGTTCACGTTGCGCAGCGCGTACGACATGGTGACCGCGTCGAACTCCCCGTCCTCGAACGGGAGGGCGGTGGCATCGGCCTGCACGAAGGACAGGTTGCGCATCGCTCCGTGCCGACGTCGGCCCTCCGCGAGCATGCCCGGCGAGAAGTCGGCCGCGACGACCTGCGCGCCGCTGCGGGCCAAGGACGCCGAGGACGACGCCGTGCCCGCCCCGAGGTCGAGGATGCGCTCCCCCGGCTTCGGCGCCACGGCCCGGGTGGTGGCGGCGCGCCACAGGGCGTCGTTGCCGAAGGTCATGGCCGTGTTCGTGCGGTCGTAGCCCGCCGCGACCTGGTCGAACATGCCGCTCACGCGGGCGGGGTCCTTGCCGAGGTCGGCGCGGTTCTTGTCGTTCGAGGTCACGCGTTCAGTCTAGGCGCGAGATCGAGCGCCTCCAGCCGGTCGAGCCAGACGTCGGCGGTGGCATCGTCGAACGGCGCGACCCTCGCCCGCACCCGCCCCTCCAGGTCGAGCGCGAGCGCCTCCAGGTGGGTCATGACGTCGGCCGGATACCCGTACACGACGCTGTGCTCGGCCCACTCGTCGCGGTCGTCGACCCAGGTGCCGCGCTCCCCCTCCACGCGCACGACGTCGAGGTCCATGTCGATCCCGACGGCACGCAGCGGGTCGTCCGACCACTGCACCTCCCACCCGAGGTCGATGTAGATGCGCAGGCCGCGCGGGTGCTGCCGGTTCACGGTCAGGGCGAAGTCGCGACTCGGCGGGACCAGCGTCACATTGGGCGTCGCGGCGTGGAACTCCGCCCCCGGGCGGACGCTGTGCCAGCCGGCGGGCTGACCGACCCAGTCGCCCCAGTGATCGGCACCCAGGTAGACGCACTCGTGCCGCCAGTGCGGCGACCCGTCCCACTTGCGCCACTGGAAGACCATCTCGGTGCCGGGTGCGGGGCGCGCGTCGCTCATCCGCCCACCCTACGACGCGGGATCGCCGCCGGCGCCGCGGCCTAGGCTGGACACGTGCATCACACCCACCTGGTCGTGGAGACCCGACAGATCGACCCGGTCGAAGACCTCCTCGCCTACGCCGACCCCGCACGCCCCCTCGCCTGGCTCCGCCGTGGAGACGGGATCGTCGCGGTCGGCGAGCCGTTCGCCGAGATCCGTCCGACCGCCGAACCGGGGCAGACGCGTCTCGAAGCCCTCGCGACGTTCTGGCGGGGGCTGTCCGCCCAGGCCGACGTGACCGACCCCCTGGGGCTGCCGGGCACCGGGCTCGTGGCGTTCGGCGCCTTCACGTTCGATCCGTCGTCCACCGCCGACAGCGTGCTCACGATCCCCTCCCGCGTGCTCGGCCGCCACGGCGACCGGTTCTGGGAGACGCGGATCCGCCTGGCCGAGGACACCGCGCGACCCACAGCGCTCGAGACCCGCCCGTACGGTCCGCACTGGGCCGGTACGGTCGGCCCCGGCGCACAGAGCCCCCAGGGCTACCAGGACGCGGTCCGCGCCGCGCTCGAGCGCATCGCCGACGGGGAGCTCAGCAAGGTCGTGCTCGCGCGCGACCTGCGCGGCACCGTCCCCGCCGGGTCCGATCTGCGGCGCCTCGTGCGAGCCCTCGCGACCGGCTACCCCGACACCTGGGCGTTCGCGGTGGACGGGCTCATCGGCGCGAGCCCGGAGACCCTCGTGACCGTGCAGGACCGCACCGTCACCGCGCGCGTGCTCGCCGGCACCATCGGCCGCGGTGCCGACGCCGACGCCGACACGGCCGCGTCGACGCACCTGGCCTCCAGCATCAAAGACCTCGACGAGCACCAGTACGCGGTGCAGAGCGTGCTCACGGAGCTCCGCCCGCACACCAGGGCGCTGGCCGCGAGCGAGCAGCCGTTCCTCCTGAAGCTGCCGAACCTGTTCCACCTCGCGACCGATGTGGAGGGCGAGCTCGAGGAGGGGAGATCGGCCCTCGACCTCGTGCGCGCGCTGCATCCGACCGCGGCGGTCGCCGGCACGCCCTCGGCCGCGGCGGTCTCCACCATCCGCGACCTGGAACCCTTCGACCGCGGGCGCTACGCCGGACCGGTCGGCTGGGTCGACGCGGACGGCAACGGCGAGTGGGCCATCGCGCTCCGGTGCGCGCAGTTCACGGCGACCGGAGGCGCGATCGCGGTGACCGCCTACGCCGGCGCCGGGATCGTGGCGGGATCCGATCCCGAGAGCGAACTGCTGGAGACCCGCGTGAAGTTCCGCCCCCTGGTCGACGCCCTGGCCTGACGACCACAGCCCCGGTCAGCTCGCGGCCAGCCGCCTCTTCTCCGCCTCCACGTCGAAGTCGGCGACGGGCCACTGCGGGTCGATGTCCTGCAGCGCCGCGAGCAGCAGCTCCTGCACCGCGAGCCGCGCGTACCACTTGGCGTTCGCCGGCACCACGTACCACGGCGCCGCGTCGGTCGAGGTGCGGTCGAACACCGTCTGGTAGGCCTGCATGTACTGCGGCCACAGCATCCGCTCGTCCACGTCGCCCGGGTTGTACTTCCAGTGCTTGTCCGGACGCTCCAGCCGCTCCATGAGTCGCGCCTTCTGCTCCTCGGGCGAGATGTGCAGCATCACCTTGACGATGCGGACGCCGGAGGCCGCGACCCGCTCCTCGAACGCGGTGATCGCGTCGTAGCGGCGCTCGATCTCCGCGGCATCGGCGAGCTGCCGCACCCGCCCGATCAGCACGTCCTCGTAGTGCGAACGGTCGAACACCCCGATGAAGCCGGGCTCCGGGAGGCGCTTCTCGACGCGCCACAGGAAGTCGTGCCGCCGCTCCTCCTCGGTCGGGGCCTTGAACGCGGCGAGCGCGACGCCCTGCGGATCCACACCGCCGACCACGTGCCGGACGATGCCGCCCTTGCCCGCCGAGTCCATCGCCTGCAGCACCAGAAGCACCGCGTCCTGCGCCGTGCCGACCCGACTCTGCGCGAACAGACGCTCCTGCAGGTCGTTCAACCGCTCCAGCCCGGCGGCGAGGTCCTCCCTCCCGCGCGACTTGCCGTGGTCGTACCCCGGCGTGGCGTCCGGATCGACATCGGCGAGGCGGAAGCCGGGCCCCACCCGCAGGTTCTGAGTCCAGGTGTGCGCGTTCATACGCACATCCTGCCAGTCACCGCGCCAGCGGCACCTCGATGATCTGACGTCCGCCGTGCGGGGACGTGAGGGCCTGATCCAGCGCCGTCCGGGTCGTGACGCGCTGATACTCCCACCCGTACGCCAGCGCGAGATGCTCCAGGCGCACGCCATGCGGGGTGTAGAAGACCCGGTCGAGATGCGCGGACGGCGCCGACGACGCCACCTCGAGCCCGTCGAAGATCGTGCCGCCGCCGTCGTTGCCGACGATCACCTGCAGCCGCGGCTCCTGCTCTCCGGGCGGCAGCAGCAGCGCCCCGACGTCGTGCAGGAACGCGAGATCACCCAGCAGCACCCGCGTGATCCCGGGGGCGCCGGCGGCCTGACTCGCGACCGCGATACCGGTGGCGGTGGCGATCGTGCCGTCGATGCCCGCGAGCCCGCGGTTGGCGTGCACCGGGACCTTCTTGCCCGCCAGGACCTCGTCGGCCACGCGCACGAGCCGGGACGACCCGAACACGAGGCGGTCGTGCGGCCACGTGGCCCGCCACACCGCGTCGACCAGCCGCTCGCGGTCGAGCGGGCGGCGGACGGCGTCGAGCTCCGCGCGGACGGCGTCGCGCCGGGCGGCGAGGTCGGTGGACGCGAGGGCATCGGCGTCGGGCGCCTGCTCGCTCAGGTCGACGGCCTCGGCAGCCGACGCCCGCATCCACTGCCCGAGCCACTCGCGGTCGGGCTCCCCCGGGGCCACCGTGACCGCCGCGACCGCGCGCGTGCGGTGGTTGAGGTCGAGCTCCTCCCCGCCGCGGCGCACCGCCACGACCTCCACGTCGTGGCGCGACAGCAGCCGCGCGGCCTCACGGCTCAGCGTGGGATGGCCGAACACGACGACACGCTCGATGCGGCCGCCGAGGTCGTCGCGGGAGAGCAGCCGACGGTAGCCGTGCACGAGGCGACGCCCGAACCGCGCGCCGCTCACGACCTCGGCGATCAGCGGCCAGTCCGCCGTGTGGGCGAGCTCCTCCGCGGCGGCACCCGCGTCGGCGCCCGCGAGCACGACCGTGCGCGGACCGCGCGGCAGCACGACCGGCTCGGACACGGCGGCGACCGGTGCCGCGCCGTCGCGCACGTCGACCGGGGGCATCGCCCCGGACAGCGGCTCGCGCGACGGCAGGTTCAGGTGCACGGGGCCGGCGACGCCCGGGACGGCTGCGGTGTCGGCGACGCCCACGGCCGCGGCGACGGCCTCGGCCGCCAGACCCCGCCAGTCGCCGTCGCCCGGCACCGGGGCGTCGACCGTGGCGCGCACCCACGGGTCGAACAGCCCCGGCTGGACGGTGGCCTGGTTGGCGCCGACACCGCGCAGCTCCGGCGGACGGTCGGCCGTGAGCAGCAGCAACGGCACCCCCGCGTGAAACGCCTCCATCGTGGCGGGCAGGAGGTTCGCGACCGCCGTCCCGCTCGTGCACACGACCGCGGCGGGCACGCCCGTCTCGCGTGCGATGCCCAGGGCGGTGAAACCGGCGACGCGTTCATCGATGCGCACGTGCAGCCGCAGCACCCCGTCGTCGGACAGTCGCGCCGCAGCGAGTGCGAGGGCCTGCGAGCGCGACCCCGGCGACAGCACCACGTCGCGCACGCCGTTCGCCACGAGCTCGGCGAACAGGGACGCCGCGGCGTCCGACGCGGGCGACGACGTCACGGGCGCGGATCCGCGGTGGGCGGCTCGTCGGTCTCCTCGTCGAGGCGGGCGAGCTCCTCCTCCAGACGGCGGATCCGGGCGTCCTGCTCGGCCTTGCTGATGCTGCGCAGGAACGCCGGATCGTCATCCGGGGCGAGCGTGCGCTGCACACCCTGATCGTTCGCGCGACGACGGCCGATCACGAACCAGAGGATGCCGCCGATGACCGGGATCAGGACGACGATGGCGATCCAGGCGGCCTTGGGCACACCCCGGTGCCGCGTCGGCGGCTGCACGGCGCAGTCGACGATGCTGAACACCCAGAACACGGCGGCGAGGAAGCCGCCGATGATGAGTAGTCTCGCCACCCTTCCAGTGTAGGCGTGTCCGCGCGGGCGGGGCCCCGGAGAGGCAAAGGCCCCGTTGCTAGACTGCGCGGGTCATGCCGCCTCTCGCGACCACCCGGAGCCCGCGAGCGCGCGCCGAGCGGATCCTGCTCGCCAGGGTCGTCACCGCCGTCGGCCTCGCGCTCCTCCTCGTCGTCGGCGCCTGGTCCACCGCGCACGGCCCCGGCGACAGCCACGCGACCCTGTGCCTCGCCGCCGGGACCTCCGCCGCGGAGGCGGAGACCACGGACGGCGCCCCCGTCGCCGCCGCCGTCGCCGTGGCCGCCCCAGAGGACTCGACCGGAATGGCCGCGGTCGCCTGCACCGCGGCGGCGCTGTGCTGCCTCACCCTGGTGCTGCTCCTCGGCCGCCGCATGCTCCGCGGACCCGGCACGCCGCTCGGCCGGACACCCCGCACGACCCCGCCGCTGCGCGCGACGCCCCGCCCGCGCCGGCTCGCCCCCTCCCTCGCACAACTGTCCCTCTCCCGGACCTGAGCCGTACGACGACTCCGCGCCGCGCCCGCGGCACCCCCATCCGTCGTACCCCTGTCTGGAGAACCCCGTGAGAACCCCTGTCAAGGCGACCCTGATCGCCATCGCCGTCGCCGTCGTCCTGCTGATCGTCGCCATCGTCTGGGCCATCACCCAGCGCGCCGACGAGCCCGACCCCGACGCGGGCCAGCGCCAGCCGACCGTCCGCACCGATTCGCACGTGCTCGACGAGGGCGGTCCCGGCGCCGTCACGGTCGTCGAGTTCCTCGACTTCGAATGCGAGGCGTGCGGCGCCTTCTATCCGATCGTCGAGGAGCTCCGCGACACGTACGACGGCGACATCCGCTACGTCGCGCGCTACTTCCCGCTCCCCGGCCACGTCAACTCGACACAGGCCGCCCTCGCCGCCGAGGCCGCCGCGCAGCAGGGCCGCTTCGAGGACATGTACCACCACCTGTTCGCGACGCAGGCGAACTGGGGCGAGCAGCCCGAGGAGACCCCGGAGGTGTTCCGCGCGTTCGCCCAGGAGCTGGGCCTCGATCTCGCGGCGTACGACGAGGCCATCGCCGACCCCGCCACGCTCGCGCGGGTGGAGCAGGACAAGCGTGACGGCGAGCGACTCGGCGTCACGAGCACCCCCACGTTCTTCGTCGACGGCGAGATGCTCGAGCTGACGGCCTGGGGCGATCTGGAGGACGCGATCGCGAAGGCCGTCGCGGACTGACCCGGCGGCAGCGGAATACCCCGGCCGGGTCCCGCCGGCCGGGGGGACCCGTCGCTACGCTGAGCGCATGTCCGAGGATGCCTCCGCTCCCGCGCGCCCCCTGATCACCGTCGCCCGGCGCATCCCGGCGACCCTCACGATGGTGGGCCTGATCCTGGTCGTCGGCGTCGTCTCACAGGGACTGTGGCGGCCGTTCGAGGATTCGGAGCTGTTCCCCTCGGTCGCGTACGGCCTGCCCAACCTGTCGGACGGCAAATGGTGGACGCCGGTCACCGGCACGTTCTTCGTCAACCAGCCGTGGGTATACCTGTTCACGATCGCCGGCTTCTGGGGCATGGGGTACCTGGAGTTCCGTCGCGGAAGCCGCGTCGCGATCGCCTACTACGTGGTGGGACAGCTCTTCGCGATCTTCGCCACCGCGCTGCTGCTCCTGCTGCTGTCGCAGTTCGAGTGGGCGTGGGCGGCGGAGCAGGCGCGCGCGCTCGACGTGGGCGCGTCCGGGGGCACGATGGCCTGCATCGCTGCAGCCGTCGGCCTGTTCCGTCCCCCGTGGCGGGTACGCGGCTGGCTCATCCTCCTCGGGTTCGTCTTCATCGCGATGATGTTCTGGGGCAAGGTCGCCGACCTCGAGCATCTGCTGGCGGTGCTGCTGATCCTCGCGGTGGACCGCAGCCTGCGCGTGCGGCACACGACGGTCCGCGAGCAGCGCCTCATCGCGGTCATGGCCGTGCTGCTCCTGCTGGCGACCGAGGTCATCACCGTCCTGGTCCCGACCGACGGCCCCTTCGGCCCCACCGCACCCGTCTCCGGCGGATTCCTGGACACCGCGCTCGACGCGGCCGTCATCCTGCTCATCGCGAACGGGCTGCGTCGCGGTCGGCGATGGGCGTGGGTGCTCGCGATCATCCTCGCCAGCCTCAACGTGCTCTCCGGTGCGCTCATCCTGGCGCTGATCATCCTGACCAGCGAGGCACAGCTCGAACTGCAGATCGACGGCGAGACCGAGCTCGCCCTCGCCAGCGGCATGCTCTGGCTGCTGATCCTCGTCTACCTGATCGTGGTGCGGCGGGCGTTCCGAGCCCGACGGCGGTCGAAGCTCGGCGCGCAGCCGGCACCCACGCTCGCCGACCTGGAGAAGGAGCTGAAGACCCACGGCGGCGGCACCCTGTCGTGGATGACCACCTGGGAGGGCAACGCGTTCGCGCGCGTGGACGGCGGCATCGTCGCGTATCAGCGGCGCAACAGCGTGGCACTGGCACTGGCGGATCCGATCGGGCCGCGCGAACGCCGCACCGATGCGGTGCGGGACTTCATCCGCGCGGCGGAGGGCGCCGGGCTCATCCCCTGCTTCTTCAGCGCCGACGAGGCCACGCGGGCCGCGGTGCCGGAGACCTGGCGGAGCCTGGTCGTGGCGGACGACACGATCGTCGACCTGCCGGGCCTGGAGTTCACCGGAAAGCGCTGGAACTCCGTGCGCACCTCCCTCAACAAGGCAGGACGCGAGGACATGACGTTCCGGATGACGCATCTGAAGGAGGAGCCCTGGGGGGTGCAGCAGCAGCTGCGGGCGATCTCCGAGGCCTGGGTCGGCGACAAGGACCTCCCCGAGATGCGCTTCACACTCGGCACCCTCGAGGAGGCGGAGGATCCGGAGGTACGGCTCGCCCTCGCCATCGCCCCCAACGGCGACGTCGACGGCTTCCTCTCCTGGCTGCCCATCTACGGCGAGGGCGGCGTCGTGCGGGGGTGGACGCTCGACCTGATGCGCCGCAGGGAGGGCGGATTCGGCCCCGTCATGGAGTACCTCATCGGGTCGTCCGCGAAGCAGTTCTCCGACGAGGGCGCGCAGATCATGTCGCTCTCCGGGGCTCCGCTCGCGCACGACTACCCGCCGGACGCGGGCATGATCGCGGCGCTCAGCGACCGGCTCGCGGAGGCTCTGGAACCCGTGTACGGGTTCGGTTCGCTGCACCGGTTCAAGCAGAAGTTCCACCCGCGCTACGAGACCATGTACCTGCTGTTCCGCGACGAGAGCGACCTCACCCGGATCGGCGGCGCGTTGACGCGGGCGTTCCTGCCGGATGCCACGCTGCGGCAGTTCGCCGGTGCCGGGCTGGAACTCGTCCGCGGAGGCGGGAAGGACTGAGCCGCGGGGTGCACCGCATCACCGGGGCACCCCGCGGAGCTGTCACTCGGCGGCCACGAGCTCCGCGGGCGCCGGGCCGGAGGGTGCGGGGCGCGGGCGCTTCGCGGTGTTCGCGATGTGGGCGCGTGCCACGACGATCCCCGCGACGGCCATGAGCCCGACCCCGAGCCAGTAGGGGGCGGCGTGGCTCACGGCGGTGTAGAGGGCCGCGGCGATCAGCGGCGCGACCGTGCCCATCGCGGCGTTGAGCGACTGGGTGGCGCCACCGAGCCAGCCCTGCTCGTCGTCGCCGACGGCGTTGGACATCGCGCCGTCCATGGCGGCCTGCGCGGCTCCCTGTCCGGCGGCGAGCAGCAGCGCGCCGACGATGAACAGCCACGGCTGGGCGATCAGCGTCGCGACGACCGCGAGACCGGCCAGGCCGATCGCCTGGGCGACGATGCCGCTGAGGATCACGCCGCGCTCCCCCATCCGCGGAAGCAGGATGGCCAGCAGCACGCCCTGGATGAGGATGTCGACGATCCCCACGCCCGCTGTGAGGAGCCCGATCTGCGTCGGCCCCCACTGGATGGCGTCGAGCGCGAGGATGCTGAAGTTGTTGACGAAGAAGCCGAACGGCAGCGCGAGCAGGCCGAACGCGATCATCAGGCCGCGCAGCTCCCGGCGACCGAACGCCTCGCGGAACACCGCGAACGGCTGCACGGCGCGCAGCGTGATCCGCGGGATGCGGTTCTCGGGCTTCAGGCTCTCCGGCAGCAGGGAGATGCTGAGGATCGCGATCACCAGGGCGACGGCGGCGGTGAGGAACACGGGCAGGCGCAGGTCGATCGCCGCGAGGAGCCCGCCGACGGCCGGGCCGATCATGGTGCCGATGCCGGTCAGCGCTCCGAGCAGGCCGAAGCGCTGTGCACGCTTCTCCGGCGGGGTGATGTCGGCGAGGTAGGCGAACAGCGCGGGCAGGTCGCCCGCCGTCAGCCCCTGGATGACACGGGCGAGCACGAGCACCCAGAGCGCTCCGCCGATGCCGAACAGGGCCATGGAGAACGCGGCACCGAAGGCGGCGGCGATGATGACGGGCCGTCGGCCGAACCGGTCGGAGAGCCGGCCGAGGAAAGGCGCGACGAGGAAGGCGCACAGGCCGTTGACCGCTTCCAGCACGCCGACCCAGAGGGCCAGGTCGCGCTCGTGCGAGACGTACTGCAGCACGACGAACGGCAGCACGGGGAGCACCACCGTCATGCCGATGACGGTGAGCATCGTCAGCACGATGAGCATGATCCAGGCGCGGGTGGCACCACGGACCGAGGAGATGGGTGAAGTCATACCGAAAGTGTAGCGATACCAGTTTTGGTGTCAAGCCACTTTTGTACCGAGCGCGGTAGCCTGGCTCTCATGACCACCCCCGCGCCCCTCGGCCGCCGCGAGCGCAAGAAGGCCGCGACCCGCAAGAACATCTCCGACGTCGCGACGAGGATGTTCCTCGAGCGCGGCTTCGACAACGTCAGCATCCGCGAGGTCGCCGACGCCGCCGACGTCTCCCCGACCACCGTCTTCGCCCACTTCCCCCAGAAGGAGGCGCTCGTCTTCGACGAGGACGACGAGCAGCGCGACCGCCTCGTCGCCGCCGTGCGCGACCGCAGGACCGGCGTCACCATCAACCGCGCGATCCATGACTTCTACGCCGCCGAGATCGGCGCCAACCTCGACGAGCACGGAGACGACGTCGCCCGCACCTTCCTGCGCTTCCTCAACGAGACGCCGGCCCTGCGCGACTACGCGGCGAAGATGTGGCTGCGGCACGAAGACGCCCTCGCCGACGCGATCGCCGAGGAGCTCGGGCTCACCGCCCCCACGGCGGAGATCCGCGTGTACTCCCGGTTCATCCTGCAGATGCAGATCCTCGTGACCGAGAGCGACGACCAGCGCGACATCCTCGAGGCCGGATTCACCGTGCTGGAGGAGGGCTGGGGCCCCGTCGAGAAGCGGCTCACCCGCGACTCCGGCTGAGCGGCTCCCTCACTCCTCGCGCGGACGACGCCGCAGGCTCTTGACGTCGGTGCGGCGGTGCTTGGCCGTGAGCCGACGCGCCCTCGAGCCGCGGCTCGGCTTCGTCGCGCGGCGCGGCGGGGCGGGCGGACGCAGGGCCTCCGCCACCAGGGCGGCCAGGCGTTCGCGTGCGGCCTCCCGGTTGCGCAGCTGCGCCCGATGCTCGGACGCCGCGATCGTCAGCACCCCGCCGACGAGCCGTCCCCGCAGCCGCTCCAGGATCCGCTCGCGCTGCACCGGCGACAGGACCGCGGAACCCGCGGCGTCCCACACCAGCTCCACGCGCGAGTCCGCCGTGTTCACCCCCTGTCCCCCGGGGCCGGAGGAGCGCGAGAAGCGCCACGACAGCTCGGCGTCGGGGATCGTGAGACCGGCCGTGACGCGGAGTCCGGGTCGAGGGGCGGTGGGCATCCGTCCATCATGCGCCATGTCGTGGACGCGGACGTGAACGCCTCAGGGAGTGGACGCGACGGCGGGAGTCGAACCCGCAACGCCTCCGGATATGAGCCGGGGCCCGGGACCGCCCGGATCGCCGCGATGGCACTGACGTTACCTGGCCGTGATGTTCCCCGCCAGGGTCGTTCCCTGGGATGACCCTATGAGTCCGCGGATGACGCGGGCGCCGGAGCGTCCAGCGCCCGCAGCAGTCGCTCGACCGCCTCGCGCAGCTCCGCACGGTGCGGCTCGGGGAAGCTCGTGGTGTACTCGACGCCCGCGGGGATCCAGAGCAGTCCGTACATCGCCTCCCGCCAGTCCGCGCCGCCGAAGGGCCAGCGCGTGCGGTCGGGTCCCTCCGCCGTGGCGCCCTGTCCCCACGGCCCGAACCGCTCCTGCATCTCCGCCAGCGGCAGCTCCATCACCGCGTCGGTCTCGATCTTCTGCGGCGACCACGACGCCGCGATCAGCACCCGCTCCTCGATCTCCTGCGCACTGAGCTCGCGCCGCGCGAACAGCACCCTGGTGTGCTCGACGGACGTGATGCGGTCGACGCGGAACGTGCGCCAGTCCTCGCGGTCGAGGTCCCAGCACAGGAGGAACCACTTGCGTCCGGCCGGGGCGAGGGCATGCGGCTCCACGCGCCGCACGCTCTCCTCCCCCTGCCCGTCGACGTAGCGCAGCCGCAGCCGCTCGTGGTCGCGCGTGGCGAGCGCGATCTCGCCGATGACCACGGGCGACACCACCGGTCCCGCGCCGATCCGCGGGGGCTGCACCGCCGCGGCGAGCGCGTTCACCCGCTGCCGCAGCGCCGAGGGCAGCACCTGCTCCAGCTTCGCCAGCGCGGTCAGCGTCACCTCCGCGCCACCGACGATCTGCTGCGTGGCGGCGACCCGCAGGCCGATCGCCATCGTGACCGCCTCGTCGTCGGTCAGCAGCAGCGGCGGCACGGCGCTCCCCGCCTCCAGCCGGTAGCCGCCGGCCGATCCCGGCGTGGACTCGACGCGATAGCCCAGCTCGCGCAGGCGGTCGACGTCGCGGCGGACGGTGCGCTCGGTGACGCCCAGTCGCGAGGCGAGCTCCGTGCCCGGCCAGTGCCGGTGCGTCTGCAGCAGGTTGAGCAGGGCGAGGGCGCGGGCGGTGGTGTCGGACATGACCTCAGATTGGCAGACGATGCGGACAGGATGTGTCCGCGTTGCTTTCTACGCTCGCTTCCATGAACGAAACCCTCATCGAGACCGAAGGCCTGACCAAGACCTTCACCGTCAAAAAGGCGCCGGTGCACGCGGTCACCGACGTCTCCTTCAGCGCCGTGCGGGGTGAGCTCGTCGCATTCCTCGGCCCGAACGGCGCCGGCAAGTCGACGACCCTCCGCATGCTCACCACCCTGATCCCGCCGTCGGCCGGCAGCGCGCGCGTGGTCGGGCACGACATCCGCACCGACGCCGCGGGCGTCCGCGCGCGCATCGGCTACGTCGGTCAGCTCACGAGCGGCAGCTTCTCCCAGCGCGTGCGCGACGAACTGCTCAGCCAGGGCGCCTTCTACGGCCTGACGAAGCGCGACAGCGTGCGGAGGGCGGACGAGCTCATCGACTCGCTCGACCTGTCGTCGTTCGCGGGCCGCACCGTGCAGCAGCTCAGCGGCGGGCAGAAGCGCCGGCTCGACATCGCCCTCGGGCTCATGCACGCACCACCCCTGCTGTTCCTCGACGAGCCCTCCACGGGGCTCGACCCGCAGAGCCGCGCGAACCTGTGGGAGCACATCCTCGACCTGCGCACACAGCACGGCACCACGGTCTTCCTCACCACGCACTACCTGGAGGAGGCCGATCGCTACGCCGAGCGGGTCATGGTGATGGACAAGGGCCGCATCATCGCGGACGACGACGCGGCCTCGCTCAAGGCCACCCTCGCGGGCGACGTGCTCACGTTCGGGTTCGCCGACGCCGCGGAGGCCGAGCGGGCGCGCACCGTGGTCGCCCGACGGAGCCCGGCCGAGGTCGTGCGGGATGACGCCTCCCTCTCCCTCGCGGTGCCCGACGGCGACCGGCTGCTGCCCGTTGTCGTGCGGGAGCTCGACGCCGCGGGCATCGTCGTGCAGCGCGCGACCGGAGTGCCGCCCACACTCGACGACGTGTTCCTCGCCCTCACCGGACGCACCCTGCGCGATGCGGGCGAGGGTGCAGGATCCCCCGAGTCCACGGACGAGCCCACGCCCGCCTCCACCCCGACCACGACAGGAGTCCTCTCATGACCACCACCGACACGCTCGTGCGCCCGAACCTCGCACGCGACACCCGCCACGTGCTGACGCGGGAGCTCAAGCCCGTGGTGCGGGACCCGTTCACCCTGATCTTCAGCCTGCTGCAGCCCCTGGTGTTCCTCGGGCTGTTCGCCCCGCTGCTGATCGGCCAGTCCGGACAGCCCGCGGGCGAGACCCTGTCGTGGTTCGTGCCGGGTGTGCTGGTGATGATCGTGCTGTTCGGCACCGGCGCCACCGGGTCGAACCTCCAGTACGAGATGATGACCGGCTCGCACGAGCGCACCCTCGTCGCCCCGCTCGCCCGGTCGTCCCTCCTCGTCGGCCGCGCGCTGAAGGAGATCGCGCCGATCGTGGTGCAGGCCCTCGTGATCGTCCTGATCGCATGGCCGTTCGGGTTCGCGGTCGACGTGCCGGGCCTGCTGATCGGCCTCGCGCTGCTCGCCGTGTTCGGGGTGGGCCTCGGCTCGCTCTCGTACTCGCTCGCGCTCGCGACCAAAGACCGGGAGTGGCTGTTCTGGGGCGTGCAGCAGTCGCTCATCTTCCCGCTGCTGATCCTGTCGGGGATGCTGCTGCCGCTCGACGCCGCGCCGGACTGGATGCGCGCGGTCGCGACGGTCAACCCGGTGAACTGGGTCGTGCAGGCGGAGCGGGCGCTGTTCGCCGGGGACCTGGGCGACCTCACCGTGCTGTGGGGCTGGATCGCCGCACTCGCGGTGGCCACGGTCGGCCTCGTGGTGGGCGTGCGCGCCATCCGCCGCAGCAACTGACCCGCGCTCGACGCCCGCGGCGGCGGCCTCGCGTCTGCGGGGCCACCGCCGCGGGGCATCGGGTCGCTAGCGCCGCCACCCGCCGCCGTCAAGCGCATCGACCGTGCTCCCTCGGCCCTCGTATCGTCGCCCGCACGACCACGAGCAGCAGGAGGGCCGCATGTCCGAATCGCAGCACAACGACAAGACGCCGACCACGGGCCTGGAGTCCGGGGAGCCCCAGGCGCGCCTGGAAGCCGAGGCCCGACGCGCGATCGTGACCGGCGCGGACTCGGGCATCGGCCGCGCGACCGCGGTCGCCCTCGCCGCGGCCGGCATCGACGTGGGCATCACCTGGCACGGCGACGAGGCCGGCGCCCAGGAGACCGCGGAGGAGGTGCGCAGCCACGGCGCCAGGGCCGTGGTCGCCCGACTCGACGTGGCGGACATCCCCGCGTGCGGCGACGCGGTCGACGGCCTGATCGCCGAGCTCGGCGGGGTGGACGTGTTCGTCAACAACGCCGGAGCGGGACTGCAGACCCCGTTCCTCGACGTGACCCTCGACGAGTGGAACCGCGTGGTCGACACCGACCTCACCGGCGCGTTCGTGTGCCTGCAACGGGCGGCGCGGGCCATGGTCGCGGCCGGACGCGGTGGCCGGCTGATCGCGGTCACCAGCGTGCACGAGCATCAGCCGATGGTCGGGGCGAGCGCGTACGACGCCGCGAAGCACGGGCTCGGCGGCCTCATGAAGAACCTGGCGCTCGAACTCGGTGCGCACGGCATCAGCGCGGTGAGCGTGGCCCCCGGCGAGATCGCCACACCCATGACCGGGCAGACCGACACCGACCCGCACACGGAGGACCGCCCCGGCATCCCGCTCGGACGACCAGGGGACGCGCGCGAGGTGGCCGCGCTGATCGCCTTCCTGGCCTCGCCCGAAGCCGCCTACATCTCCGGGGCCTCGGTCGTGATCGACGGCGGCATGCTGCAGATGGGCCCGCAGGCCGGCGCCGCGGTCGAGAGCCACGACTGGCGCCGCCTCTGACGCACCACGACCCGGGCGGACGAGCCGGGGCTCAGCGACGCAGCGAGTCGGCGAACGGGTTCGGCTCGAGCGTGTAGTCCGTGGACGGGTCCGCCCACGTGGAGGCGCCCTCCGGACTGCGGCGAGCGCGGACGCCGGACAGCAGCCGCACCGCCGGGGCTCCGACCGCGAGCGCGAGCCGTCCGGAGATGCTGCGGTCCTCCCGTCCGAGCACACTCGCCCGGTGCCAGGCCTCGTGCAGCGCACCCCCGCGCGCGGCGGGCACCCGGCGCGGAGGCAGCGCGCCCGCTCGGCGCAGCGCGACCAGCTCCTGCACCCGGTCCCACCAGTCCGACTCGGCGGCGGGGTGGAAATAGTTGTCGCACAGCCAGGCCGGGTGCGGGCGCCGGAAGCGTCCGGCCACGACCTCGCCCGCCCCGCCCAGCAGCCCGCTGCCGACGAACACCGTGTTGAGCAGGCTCTTGCTCACCCCGAAGCGGTCGAGCGCGATGACCGGCACCCCGTGCGCCAGCGCCTCCACGGCGGCCGTCGAGCTCACGGTGACCAGCCCGGCCGCCGTCTCCAGCGCCGTGTCCATCGGGGCGTGCGAGAACACGAGGTTCCGCGGCCGCGCGGCCCCGAAGAGCCCGGTGTAGGGCTCGCGGTCGAGGTGGGTCTCCGCCTCGCCCTGTCGCGCACGCAGCTTCACCACCACACGCCGGTCGGGGTCGGCCTCGGCGGTGCGCACCAGCAGGGCCGCGATGTCGGCCCTCGCCGCGCGATCCGCGGGCACCAGCGCCTGGGCGGCGAAGACGACGTCCGTGGCACCCGGTCGCGGCTCCGCGTCGGCCACCGGCTCCGTCGGGCGGTCGGCGAGGGCGGCCCGCGGCGCCCCTCCGGCGAGGATCCGCGCCTCGGCACGCTCCGCCCGCCTCCGGCCGCCGTACGGGCCCCGTGCGAACGGAAGGGTCGCGAGCGCCAGCGGCACCGGCACCCCGATCCGCTCCCCCAGCTCGGCGAACGCCCTGACCTCGCGGTGGGAGTGCACGATCAGCAGGTCGGTGTGACGCCGGTACTCCAGGGCCCCGCGCTGCGCCGGGATCGCCATACCGGGCAGCCCCGACACGACGACGGGCCGGTGCGCGAGCGAGTCGATCACGCCTCCGAGCAGCCGCACGAACGGCCCGCGACCGGCGAGCAGCACCGCGTCGGGCCGCTGCCGGTCCAGCCACGCCGCCACCTGCGCGAGGTCGAGCCGGGTGACATCTGTCGCCGCGACCCCGGTGCCCTCCCGCGCCGCGCGCTCCTGCTCCGCGCTCACCGTGAGGGGCGTGCGCACCAGCAGCAGCTGCGGGCGCAGACCGGGCACCGCGCCGAGCAGCGAGGCAGACCACTTCACGAACGAGTCGGCATCGGCGACCGCGACCACGCGCAGCCCGGAGGCGTCGGTCATGCCGGCACGCGACGCAGCTTGGCCATGGGGGCGCGCTCGCTGTCGAACACGCGCTTCACGCCGTCGCCCACCGCCCGCTCGATCACCCGGATGTCGCGCACCAGGTGCTCGAGTCCGGTCGGCTCCAGCGACGCGGCGTGGTCGGAGCCCCACATCGTCCGGTCGAGCGTGATGTGCCGTTCGACCGCGACGGCGCCCATCGCGACCGCGGCGAGCGAGATCTGCAGGCCGCGCTCGTGGCCCGAGTATCCGACGGGGATGCCGGGGTAGCGGTCGCGGAGGGTCGCGATGACCCGCAGGTTCGCCTCCTCCGGCTCCAGCGGATACGTCGAGGTCGCGTGCATCAGCACGACCCGGTCGGTGCCGAGGGTGTCGAGGGCGCGGTCGATCTGCTCGATCGTGGACATGCCGGTGGAGAGGATCACGGGCTTGCCCGTCTCGCGCAGCGCGGTCAGCAGCTCGGTGTCGGTCAGGCTCGCGGAGGCGACCTTGTGCGCCACGACGTTCAGTTCCTCCAGGAACGCCACGCTCGGCACATCCCACGGCGACGCGAACCAGTCCAGCCCGAGCAGCGTGGCGTGGTCGCCGATCTCGACGTACTCGTCGCGGCCGAACTCGACCCGGCGCCGGTAGTCGAGATAGCTCATGACACCCCACGGCGTCTCCCGCGGTACATCGCGCATGTGCTCCGGCGTGGAGATCTCGGGGGTGCGCTTCTGGAACTTGACCGCGTCGGCCCCCGCCCGCGCCGCGACGTCGATCAGTCGCTTGGCGATGTCCACGTCGCCGTTGTGGTTGAGGCCGATCTCCGCGATGACGTAGGCCGGACGGCCGCCGCCGATCACACGCGAGCCGATGCTGACAGTCATGGTTCCTCCGGTCGTCGAGCGGGTTGCCGCCGTCCTTCCTGAGTACGCGCCGCGGGTGAACGGCCCTCGACCGGAGGGTTACCGGGGGCGGTCAGCTCGACAACACGCGTTCGACGAGCTCCCTGACCGCACCGTCTCCCCCGCGGCGGTGCAGCACGACCCTGGCCTCGGCCCGCACGAGGGGATGCGCGTCGGCGACGGCGACCGGCCACCCGACGATGCGCATCGCCGGGAGGTCGTTCACGTCGTTGCCGAGGTACGCGATGTCGGCGAGCGGCATGCCCTGCTCCTGCGCCCACCGCCGCAGCGCGTCCTCCTTGTCGTCGATGCCGTGCAGCACGGGGACGCGCAGCTTGTCGGCCCTCGCCCGCACGACCGGGTTGACCTCGGTGGAGAGGATCAGCATCGGCACGCCGGCGCGGCGCAGCAGCGCGACGCCCATGCCGTCCTCCCGGCTCACCCGTACCCGCTCCCCTCCGTCGGCGTCGACGATCGCGGTGTCGTCGGTGTGGACGCCGTCGAAGTCGGTGACCACCGCGCGCACCGGGATCCGCGCGGGAGTCTCGCGCAGGGCCGCCAGAGCCCGCGCCGCCGCGAGCTGCTCCGCGTCGTCGATCTCGATCGCGCTCCACTCGGGCACCGCGATGATGCGGGTGCGACCGAAGAAGCGGTGCCGGCTGCGGCGGAACCCGTCCGCCCGGAACACGTAGAACGCCCCGGTCTCGAGGTGATGCGGCTCGCGGTCCTGGCGCCGTGGACGGTGGCTCGCGTCGTGGTTGAGCGCCTCCGCCTCCCCGTCGGGCCCCGTGCGCCACAGGAAGCCGTACGTCTCGACGGCCGCGAACGCGCTGTCGGCCGTGCCCTTCCGCACCGCGTCGACGGCGGCGGACAGCTCCACGCTCGGCACGAAGGGCGACGTGGCCTGCACGAACGCGACGACCGCGAACGACTCTCCCCGGCGCTCGAGCTCGTCGAGCGCGTGGAGGATCGCCGCCTCGGACGACGCGGTGTCGCCCGACAGCTCCGCGGGGCGCCGGACGATGCGCGCGCCCGCGGCCTCCGCGACCGCCGCGATCTCGTCGTCGTCGGTGGAGACCACGACCGCGTCGATGCCCGCGGCGGCCGTTGCCGCGTGCACGGCCCTGGCCACGAGCGGCACCCCGCCCACGCGCTCCAGGTTCTTGCGCGGAATCTGCTTCGACCCGCCGCGCGCCGGGATGATCGCCACCGTCCGCGGCGCTCCCTCGTCTGTCTGCTGCATGCTCGTCATCCTCCCCGGATCTCCCGCCACGCGCGACCGGCGCGACGCCGTGCCCCGATCGCCGTCAGCCGCCACTCCTCGATCCGCCCGATGCCGCCCGCGGGGTGCCGCAGGCGCTGTCGCAGGGTCGCGGGCGCGGCGCCGGGCAACCGCAGCTGCGTGAGGCGTTCCGCCGAGAAGTACCGGCGGCGCTCGTCGTCGTCGAGGTCGCGCAGGAACTCCTCCGCGCGCTCTCGCAGGTGCTCGGCGACGAGCGGCTGCATGGCATAGCCGACCGCATCGACGAGGCGCTGCAGCTCGGGCGGCTCCGGGCGCGCGGCGTCGGTGCGGGTGAGGGCGTCGACGATCGTGAGCGGGATGCGGTTGCTGTTCTCGAACGGAGCGAGCGTGCCGAGCAGGTCCGCGGTCCCGGCGGCACCGATGTCGCGGCCGAACACCGTGTGCACGGTCGGCAGCGCGGTGGAGAACGCCGCGACCACGGCTCGCGCATCGAGGCGTTCGGCCGCCAGTTCCGCGGGCCCCGTGCCGCGGTGCTCCTCGAACGCCATGCCGAGCGACTGCGCCCTGGCACGGACGGCATCGGTGAGCAGGGGTGGCGCCGCCGGATGGGGCTTGAACACGATGCGCTGCGGCTCCCACGCAGCCGCCCGGTCGACCAGGCTCTGCTGCAGCGCGATCTCCTGCGCCGGTGTCTGCAGTTCGAGCGCCGACAGGTACTGCCCGAGCACCAGCACGGTGGACGGTCCCGGCTCCGGGTCCGCCGGCACCGTCGGCACCTCCGGCGTCGCGGTCTCGCGCAGCGCCGCCGCGAAGGCCGCGGGCGGCACCGGCACCGTCTCGGCGGTCGGCGACGCGACGAGCGGACGCACGCCGGGCACGACGTCGGCGTAGACCACACGGCCGATCCGTGCCGTCACGGTGTGCGGCAGCCGCACCCGCATCGGCGCATACGTCATGAGGCCGTCGCCCACGATCGTGAGACGCGCGTCGGGGAACAGCCCGAACAGCGTCCGCGCCGGAGCGACCTGCGGGCTCTGCACGCACAGCTCCAGGTCGCGGGGGTCGATGCCCCAGGCCCGGGCGATCAGCCGACCGAGCACGGGCAGTTCGCCCTCCGGGGGCTCCCACGCGCTGGGGTGCAGCGGGCCGAGGAGGTCTCCCAGCGGCTCGATGCGGTCGAACCGGGCGCGCAGCCGACTCAGGGCCGGGTCGGCGTCGATGCCGACCGCGAGCTCGGGGACGCGCGACGAGGTGAACGGCACCAGCACCTGCTCGGGGCGCGCGGCGGTCGGCCCATCGAGGAGGCCGCTGTCGATCGCGGCGACGGCGGTCGCGAGACCGTAGGCGCTGTGCAGCGCGAAGACCCGCGTCACGGCGTGTGCCCCGCACGTCGGAGCGTGCGCGCGAGCACGCGGCGCCGGGGCGCGTCGAGCCGCTCGACCACCGCGGCGACCTCCGGCGCGGGGAGACCGCGGAGCAGCTCGCGGATGCGCGACCGCATCTCCGCGCGCACCGGCGGCGACATGCGCCGCGAGCGCACCAGGTGGTGCGAGCTGAGCGCGAGCGCGGTCCACACGGCCTTGGGCAGGAAGCGCTCGGCGTCGCGGTCGCGCTGCGCCAGGGCGACGACCTGGGACAGGGCCTCGGCGAAGTCGAGCTGCCGCCGGTCGGCGATCTGGGTGAGCGAGCCCGCGACGCCGCGGCGGTAGAGCAGTGCCGGGGCGTCGACGACCGCGAACGACGAGGCCTCCAGGTGCAGCCGCCAGATCCACGGCCGGTCCTCCGCGGTGAACAGTCCGGGCGGGAACCCGGCCAGGCCCCGGTCGAGGAGGCGGCGGTGGAACAGCCCGGCCCACGCGTACGGGTAGTCGACCATGGTCGGCTCGTCGGCGGGCAGGATGGCGCTCCGCGGCGGGGCGACGGTCTCGCGCCAGGGGAACGGCGCGCGCACCAGCGTGCGGCGGGTGCCGGTGACGGTCACGTGATCGGTGCGGACGAAGTCGCAGCGCAGCGCGCGCAGGCGAGAGGCCAGCACGGCCAGCCGCCGCGGCTGCAACCAGTCGTCGCCGTCAAGGAAGCAGAACGTCTCGCCCTCGACGAGCGCGAGACCCTGGTTGCGGGCGCTCGCCAGGCCGCGCGGCGTCGGGTTGTGCACCACCCTGGCGCGCGGGAACCGGTCGGCGTAGTGCTGCATGAGAGCGCGCGTGTCGTCGCGGGAGCCGTCGTCGATCGCCACGAGCTGCAGATCGTGCGGGTCGTCGAACTGCCGGGTGAGGGTCTCGAGGGTCGTCCCGATGTAGGGTCCGGCGTCCTTCGCGGGAAGGATGACGGTGACGAGGGGCGTGCGCACGGAACTCCCGGGGTGGGCGGTGTGCGGAGATCGTCGCAGTCGCGCGTGTCCGGTCGGCGACGTCACGGTGAACGGCGGGTGACGCGAGGCGCGGCAGGCACAACGCTGAGGTGTGGTCCGCACCCGAACGAACCACACCCCCAGTGCGTTGCACTGCCGGGTGCGAGCACCCGGGAAACCGACACCGTGCGGTGCCGGCCCACCCCGCGGTTTACTGGCCCCCACCAGCGGGCCGAGGGGTGTGCGTCGAGAGCGACTCCATGAAGATCAACACTCAACACGTAACATGATACATACCTCTCCACGAGATGCCGAATCGATGCGGGGAGCCGCGTCGATTGGCGCGGTCACCCGGCATCCGCGACCATGGACCCCATGCTCTGGCCGTTCGGAACGATCTGGCGACCGGTGCGACGGCGCCGCCGGAGCACCGGGATCGACCTGCGCTGGCTGTCCGCGCGCACGTGGACAGAGCGCTGGTATCCCCAGGGCATCGACGTGGGCCGGCTGCGCGGACGACGCACGCTCGCGGTGAGCTGGTTCCGCCAGGACAGGGCGGGCCGCCACCTCGCCTCCCGGGTCACGATGATCGACCTCGACCGGTCGCGTCACCTCGACGTGGTGCTCGCCGTCCCCGGGGAGGACGGCCGCCTGGAGCCCGCCCCGATCCACGCCGGCGGCCTCGCGTGGTTCGACGACCGCTTGTTCGCGGCGGCCACGGGCCAGGGGATCTGGGAGTTCGACCTGGCGCGGCTCCGCCGGGTGCGCGGCTCCGACGCCCACCGCCTGGCCGGGAGCCGCCGCCGCGGCGGTCGCAGCACCGTGCTCGTCGCCGTGCGCACGGCGCAGCACCCGGTCGACCTCCGCTGCTCGTTCCTCGGGCGGGTGTTCACGGCCGACGGCACTCCCCTGCCCCGTGTGCTCATCGGCGAGTACCGCGGGAACGACCGCGGCGTGGTCGGCGAGTTCGACATCCCGAGCGCCGCGCAGCCCCGCTTCGTGGAGCGCGACCGGGTCGCGCCCGGCCTCCGGCACCTGCAGGGCGCCGTGCGCTGGGGTGAGACGCGCTTCGTGTCGCAGTCCGATCTGCTGCACCCCGGAGCCCTGTGGACCGATCGCGACGGTTCCTGGCGGCGACACCCCGTTCCGCTGCCCGCCGGATGCGAAGACCTCGCCCTCGACCCCGAGGCGGGGGTGCTGTGGACGCTCGGCGAGCACCCGTGGCGACGCGTCGTCCGCGGCATCCCCTTCTCCGCGCTCGACCTCCCCGGGTGAGCGGCGGCGGCTGGCACATCGGCGGGCGAACGTAGACTGAGGGAGTGAAGAAGCCCGCCCCCCTCCTCGTCTACACCGTGCTGCGCCTGCTGGCATTCCTCGTCCCGCTGGCGATCCTGTGGTTCTTCTTCCCGATCTTCCGCGAGTTCTGGTGGCTCGCCGCCATCTTCGCCGCCCTCATCGGGGCGAGCATCTCGATGCTGTTCCTGCGCACGCCGCTGTCCGACGCCTCGGCGCGTCTGCACGAGCGGCGCGAGGGCCGCGTGTCGGGTCAGCAGGCCGATGCCGATGCGGAGGACGAGGCGATCGACGCCGCCCCCGACGAGACCCGCCGCGACTGAGCCCTTCCGCGGTCAACCGACGGACGCGGAGATCGCGACGGACGCCCGGATCACGACGGACGCCGAGACCAGCCGATGAACGTCCAGATCAGCCGACGAACGCCCAGAACAGCGCGCCCGCGTAGAGCAGCGACGTGAGCGAGGTCAGGGCCAGTGCCGTCACCAGCTCCCGCGGCTGACGGTACGTCCAGACGATCAGCACGGCGGGCAGCCCCGCCAGCAGCGCGAGCAGCGCGATCCACGCGATCGGGAACAGCAGCGCCAGGAACACCGCGATCCCGAACGGCGCGAGGACGAACAGGGTGAACAGCACCTGGGTCGCACGCCGCCCGATCAGCACCGTGAGCGTGCGCTTGCCGACGGCGCGGTCCTGCTCGATGTCGCGGAGGTTGTTCGCCAGCAGCACCGCGCACGCGAACAGGCCGGCCGCGATCGCCCCCAGCCACGCCTGCTGCGGGAGTGCGAAGATCTGCACCCACGTGGTGCCGAGCGTCGCCACCAGCCCGAAGAACACGAAGACGAACACCTCGCCCAGGCCGTAGTAGCCGTAGGGGCGCTTGCCGCCCGTGTAGAACCACGCCGCGACGATGCACGCGGCGCCGACGGCCAGCATCCACCACTGCTCCGTGCGCACCACGATCGCGAGGCCGACCGCCGCGGCGAGCGCGAAGAACACGAGCCCGATGATCAGCACGGTGCGCGGCTTCACCCGCCCGGAGGCCGTCAGCCGCGCCGGACCGACACGGTGGGCGTCGGTGCCGCGGACCCCGTCGCTGTAGTCGTTCGTGAAGTTCACGCCGATCTGCAGCAGCACCGCGACCGCGAGGCAGGCGAGGGCGATGACCCAGTGGAACTCCGGCCCCGTGCTGCGCGCGGCGCCCGTGCCGATCACGACCGGCGCGACCGCCAGCGGCAGGGTGCGCAGTCGTGCGGCGCCGATCCAGTCGGAGACGGTGACCGGACCGGCCTCGACCACGGGCCGCTTGGCCGGGTTTCCGCTGGTGTGCGGTCGGGTTCGGGTGCCGCTCTTCTTCTTGCGCCGGGAGGATGCTGCCACGCACGAAATCCTAGTCCGCGCGGCGAGGGGACCCTCAGCGGTGCGGGTTGCTGTCCTTGCCGTCGAGCCACAGGGTGTCGGACGCATCGCTGTGGGAGCCTGCCGTGCCGACGTGCTTGTCGCTGATCTTCGGTCCCTTGAGGATGACGTGGGTCATGGCCTGCGCGTGACCGTGGCCGAGACCGTACTCCTGCTTGAGCCACGTGAGCACGACCGTGGACTTCGTGCCCTCGTCGAAGCCCTGGGCGCGGGCGAGCTCGATGAACTGGCGGGGCGTGAGCCCGGTCTGGGTCTCGACCTTGTCGAGGTAGGCCTGGAAGGACATGGGTTCTCCTGATCAGTCGTTGTCGAGGAAGGTCTGGACGATGGTGGCGGAGGCGTGGATGCACAGGATGCGCAGCAGCCCCTCCCCCGCGTTCGTGAAGCCGTGCGGCGTGAAGGCCGCGACCGTGGCGGTGTCGCCCGGTCCGGCGAGGAGGGTCTGGTCGCCGACGCGGAGGCGGACGGTCCCCTCCAGCACCACCCAGGTCTCCGAGTACGGGTGCCAGTGCAGCCCTGGACCCTCGCCCGGCTGATTCTCGACGAAGAAGTAGGAGACGTCGGCGCCGTGCTCGGCCCCGACGAACCGGCGGCTGCGGCCGGTGCCGATGCGGAGGTCGGCGTCGCGGACGAGCGACGAGGGAGCGGGTGTGGTGGTCATGTGCCCAGTCTCGACAGCGCACCCGCGGGCCCCTAGTGTTTCGATGTGGATCGAAACACGGCACCCATCGAGGGGCGGGAGCACCCGGATCACCGGGTCGAGTTCCACCTGAGTCCCGGTGACATGGAGGCGGTGCGCTTCGGTGTCTCCCCCGGCCACGAACTGGCCCACGCCGTCCGCGCTCTCCTCCGCTTGGCGGCGCATCCGCTCCAGTGGGGGTGGCTGCGCGGCGTGCGCGAACGGCTGCCGCGCGACGGCTTCGCGCTGCTCGCCGCGGTGATCGGCGACGACGGCTACCTTCCCGACTTCCTCACCACGACCCCGCGGTGGGACCTCACCCCGGAGGCGGAGCTCGCGGCGTTCCGCACGACCGCGCTGGAGCCCATGCGCGTGGACCTCGGAAAGATGGTGCAGCGCTCCGCCGGCCGTCGACGCGAGGCGCTGCGGGACATGCGGGACGATCCGGCGCGGGCCAGGGCGCGGATCGCCGACGCCTGGTCGGAGCTGTGGGAGGTGGCGCTGGACCCGGTCTGGCCGCAGCTCGAACGACTCCTGCGCGCGGACATCGCGGTGCGGGCGCGCGCGATCGCCACGTCGGGCATCGCGGGGATGGCGAGCGACCTGCATCGGCAGGTGTCGTGGGGCGACGGCGCCGTGCGGGTGTCGCTGCGGCGGCACAGCGAGCGGGTCGACTGCCGCGGCAGCGGACTGGTGCTCGTGCCCTCCGTGATGTCGTCGTGGGGCTGCATGGTGCTCACCGAGCCGCCCGCGCAGCCGACCCTCTTCTATCCGGCCCGCGGGGTCACGGCCGGGTGGGCGCGCGACACCACCGAGGTCGAGTCGGCCCTGGGTGCCCTGCTCGGCCCGGCCCGCGCCGGCATCCTGCTGCGGGCGGGCGCCGAGCGCACCACGTCGCAGGTCGCCGTGGAGGCCGGGATCGCGGTGTCGACGGCGTCGCACCACCTGACCGTGCTGCGGGAGTCGGGGCTGATCGCGAGCGAGCGCCGCGGCAGCCGCATGCTGCACCTGCGCACCCCGCTCGGCGAGGCCGTGGTCGGCGCGGCGCTCTGACGCGGGCGGGTCAGCGCGCGGTCGTTCGACCGCGCAGACAGCGGCGACGCGACGCGGATGCCGGCCGACGGTGCGCGCTGCGGCGGTGGACTACTCCCCGGCGCCGACCGGGATGATCGGGCGGTGCTCGTAGTAGGTCTGCAGCACCACCGTCGTGCGGGTGCTCACGTTGGCGGCGAGCCGGACGTCGCGCACGAGCTGCTCCAGGTCGCGGGGGGTCGGAACGCGGACGAACAGCATGTAGCTCGCCTCCCCCGCGATGGAGTGGCAGGCCTCGATCGCGCCCAGGTGCTCGAGCAGCTCCGGCGCGTTGTCGGGCTGGGCGGGGTCGAGCGGGGTGATCTCGATGAACGCCGACAGCGGAGTGCCCACCTGCTCCGGGTCGAGGATCGCTCGGTAGCCGGAGATCACCCCGCGCGTCTCCAGGCGGCGCAGGCGGGACTGCACGGCGGAGACCGAGAGGCCGACGGCCTCGGACAGCTGGGACAGCGTGGCGCGGCCGTCACGGGAGATCGCGGCCAGGATCGCGCGGTCGACAGAATCATCCATGGCTGTAAGATTATCGTCAGGATTCCGTATTCGCCGGAATCTTTCCGTTAAACACTGCGATCGGAGGTTCCGATGTCCCTCGTTTCCGCCAACAGTTCCGCTGTCCAGGCCATCGTCGGCGAACCCGAGGTCGTCGAGGACGCGTCGACCGCCGAGCAGTCCGCCGCCTGGACCCAGCTGAAGTCGGCCGCCATCGCGCTGCGCGAGCTGCAGATCAAGGACGGCTCGATCCCCGAGGCCGCGCACCACGACGACGCCCGCGCGCTCGTCGGCGCGATCACCGCGAGCATCCGCGCACTCGCGCCCGCCTTCCCGCACGATGCCGACTACCTCGCCGCGTCCGTCGCCGACTTCGAGCGCTGGGCGTCGGAGGACTTCGGCGTGCCGGACTTCCTCGACTCCCTCGTGGCCTTCCAGCCGCAGCAGCACCGCATCGACGGCATCCGCCACCTCGTGGTCTTCCCGATGTACACCCAGAACGGCTCCAGCGATCGCCTGGTCGAGGCGCTGATCGTCGAGACCATCTGGCCCGAGTTCATCGCCGCGCTCGAGGCCGGCGACTACGGCAACAAGCTGTTCGTCTCGCTGCGACTCGTCGACTTCACCCCGGGCTACGACACCAACTCCGCCGTGCTGTTCCCCGAGACCGTCGCCATGCGCGAGATCCCGACGTTCACGTGGGGCGCCATCTTCCAGGACCGCGAGGCCGCCCGCTACCGCCGGGTCGTGCGCGCCGCCGCCGGGATCACGAACCTGGAGCTGCCGGAGCGCGCCGCCGCGATGCTCGACGACCAGGAGATGGCCGAGAAGACGTTCGTGATGTGGGACATCATCCACGACCGCACGCACATGCGCGGCGACCTGCCGTTCGACCCGTTCATGATCAAGCAGCGGATGCCGTTCTTCCTGTACTCGCTGGAGGAGATGCGCTGCGACATGACCGCGTTCCGCGAGTCGGTCAAGATCGAGCGCGCCCTCGACGCCCGCGTGGCGGCGGGCGAGGAGCTCACCGAGACCGAGCGCGAGATGCACGAGTACGCGCACCTGGTGCAGTACGCCGTGATCTTCGACCGCATCTTCCGCTTCGCGATCACCGGCACCCGCGTCCGCAACTACGACGCGGTGGGCGGCCAGCTGCTGTTCGCGTGGCTGCACCAGCGCGGCGTGCTGCACTGGACCGACACGGCCCTGGCGTTCGACTGGGACAGCGTGCCCGACGCGGTCGTGGCGCTGGGTGATGCGATCGACGACCTGTACTGGCACTCGATCGACCGTCCGAAGGTCGCGCACTGGCTCGCCGCCTACGACCTCGTGCGCGGCACGCTCACCCCGCACCCCGCCTCGCAGTGGGCACGCGGACTCTCGGACGAGATCCTCGCCGGCGCCCCGAAGGGCTACACCGACGCGGTGATGGACGACGAGTTCCCCCTGTCGATGTTCTTCGAGACGCTCGACAAGAAGATGAAGCCCGTCATCGAATCGACGGTCGGCATCCGCGGCACGGACGACTGATCCGCACCGCCACCGTTGTGACGCTGGGGCGCACAGCCTCTGCGGCCGGAGACCCGAATCCGGGTCCGGCCGCAGAGGCCTTCTCGACAGGAGGAGAGTGATCGCATGACCGACACCACGCCGCACGGACCGCGCGGACGCACCGTGCTCCTGGCCGGGGCCACCAGCGCCGCGGGACTCGCCGTCACCCGGGCCCTGCACGACGCCGGCGCACGGGTGGTCGCGACCGGCCGCTCGGCCGAACGCCTCACCCCTCTCGCCGACGCGGGAGCCGAGACCCGGGTGGCCGATGCGACCTCCCTCGCGGAGATGACCGCGCTCGCGGAGCGGCTCGGACCCGTCGATGCCGTGGTGCCGCTCGTGGGCGGCTGGCGCGGCGGCGGAGGTCTCGCGGGACAGAGCGACGAGGACTTCGACGCGCTGCTCCCGGCGCTCGAGGCGGTGCGGGCGACCAGCCGGGCCTTCGATGCGGCCCTGCGCGCCTCGCCGGCCGGGCGGTTCGCGGTCGTGTCGTCGACGGCGGTCGCGCGCCCCCTCGCCGGTGGCGCGAACTACGCGGCGGTGAAGGCGGCGAGCGAGGCGTGGACGCGCGCGGTCGCGCACGGGTACGCGAAGGCCGCGCGCGACGCCGGCGAGCCGCTGCGCGCCGCCGCGGTGGTGTTCCGCGCGAAGGCGCTCGACCCCGCCGCCCTCGCCGCCCGGGTCGCGGCGTTGTGGGAAGACGACGCGGCCGAGCTCAACGACCGGATCATCGACCTGGACTGAGCCTCCGACGTCGCGCGGACTACGGGCGACGGACGGGCGGGCTGCGGACGCGCGGGCTGCGGACGCGCGGGCTGCGGACGGCGGGCTGCGGACGGCGGACGGGCGGGCTGCGGGCGGGCGGGCTCCGGGCGGGGCTGCGTCCGTGTGGGTCAGCGGGACTCGGGCGGGATGCCGCGGACGACCGGGGGCGCATCGGGGTGATGGCCGTGCGCGCGGCCGTCGCGCGCGTCGCCCGTCTCCTGCCGCTCACCGAGAGGATCGTGTGCCGCGGGGTCGGTGCCCTCGTCCGTCGCGTCGGGCGCCTGATCCGGCGCCGTCGCGTACAGCTCGGTGAGGTGACGGTACGACCGCGTGAAGAACGCCAGCGTCGCCGCGACGACCATGATCAGTCCTGCGAACAGGCAGATGAGGGCGATGCCGCGCGCCTCGCCCTCGCCGAGCAGCCACCCCCACTGTCGCTGCCCCTCGGCGGTGTCCATGTACGGGATCACGACGTACTCCGCGATCGGCGCGATGAGGAAGGCCGTGATCGGGGCGGCCGCGGCCTCCATCGCCGCCGCCGTGCCGAACACCCGCCCCTGTCGCGTGAACGGCACGACCTTCTGGATGACCGTCTGCTCGGCGGCCTCGACCGGAGGGACCAGCGCCATGTACACCCACATGCCCAGCACGTACAGCGGCCACCACTCGCGCAGCATGAAGATCGCGCCGAGGAGTCCCATCGCGATCACCACGAGCAGCATCGTGCGCACCGGTTTCTTGCCGAGGCCGAACTTCGCGACCAGCCCGCCGCCGATGAGGAAGCCCGTGGAGGAGAACGCGAGCGCGAAGCCCCACATCTGCGCATCGAACAGCGTGAGGCCGTACGGGTCCATGAGCGCCATGTAGACGCCGCCGATGAGGTTGTTGAACGTGGAGAACACGATGAGGGCGAACAGCCCGGGCGCCTGCCGGATGGCCTGCACGCTGCCGCGGAAGTCGACCGCGCTCTTCGCCTCGGGGTCGACCTCCGGCTCGGACTCCGGGATGCGGATGAACAGCAGGTGCGCGAAGGTGAGCGCCATCGCCACGATCGCGATCCCCAGCGTCCACCCCATGCCGAGGAACCCGATCGACAGGCCGGAGAACACGCTCGTGACCAGGAAGGCGATGCCCTGCACCGTGCCCACCAGGCCGTTCGCGTTGGCCCGCTTCTCCTCGGGCACCAGCAGTGTCACCGTGGTGGACAGCGCGATGTTGCGCAGCTGCTCGATCACGCCGCCGAACAGGATGATGCCAGAGAACAGCCAGAACCACGGGCCGCCCAGGTCGAGCAGCGCCGCCTCGGGCTGCCACACGTAGAGCACGCCCGCGATCAGGAACGCCACCGCCGAGATGACGCTCGACAGCAGCATGACCCGGTGCTTGCGGTGCCGGTCGACGATCGTGCCGAAGAACATCGCGAAGAACGCGACGAACAGCATGTAGGCGCCGCCGATGATCCCGGTGGCCAGCACCGACCGCGTCTCGATGTACACCCAGAACGTGAGGGCGAACCAGAGGAAGCTCGTCGTCACGTTGGCGATCAACGTGTTGACGAGGACGTTCGCGAAGGCCGTCTTCGCCGCGGTGCGCTCCATGGGTTCGAGGGTAGGGCGGGGCTCGGACATCCGGTAGGGGAACCGCGATTAGGCTTGACCGGTGAGCATCCCCCATGACCCCGCTCTGCGGGGCTTTGCCAGCGACAACTACTCCGGCATCCACCCCGAGGTCCTCGCCGCGATCGCCGCCGCGAACGGTGGCCACCAGGTGGCGTACGGCGAAGACGCCTACACCGCCCGCCTGCAGGAGGTCTTCCAGCAGCACTTCGGCGAGGGCGTCCAGGCGTTCCCGGTGTTCAACGGGACCGGCGCGAACGTCACCGGCCTGCAGTCGATGCTGCCGCGCTGGGGTGCCGTGATCGCCGCATCGACCGCGCACATCAACGTCGACGAGGGTGGCGCGCCCGAGAAGATCGGCGGCTTCAAGCTGCTCACCGTGCCCACCGACGACGGCAAGCTCACCACCGAGCTCATCGACCGCGAGGCGTGGGGCTGGGGCGACGAGCACCGCGCGCAGCCGCTGGTCGTGTCGATCACGCAGTCCACCGAGCTCGGCACCCTCTACACGGCCGACGAGATCCGCACGATCGCCGACCACGCGCACGAGCGGGGCATGAAGCTGCACCTCGACGGCGCCCGGCTCTCCAACGCGGCCGCCGCACTCGACCTCCCGCTGCGCGCCTTCACGCGCGACGTCGGCGTGGACGTGCTGACGTTCGGCGGCACGAAGAACGGCGCCATGCTCGGCGAGGCCATCGTGGTGCTGAACCCCGCCGCCGCCGACGGGCTGCCCTACGCCCGCAAGTTCAACATGCAGCTGTCGTCGAAGATGCGCTTCGTCTCGGCGCAGCTGATCGCGCTGCTCGAGGGCGACCTGTGGCTGCGCAACGCCCGGCACGCGAACGCCATGGCCGCCCGGCTCCGCTCCCGCATCGAGGCGGGGCTCGCCGACGGTTCCGTCGCCGGTGTCGAGTTCACCCAGCCCACCCAGGCCAACGGCGTCTTCGCGACGCTGCCCGAGGGCGTTGCCGACCGGCTGCGCGACGTGTTCCGCTTCTACGACTGGGACGCGGCCCGGCGCGAGGTGCGGTGGATGTGCGGCTTCGACACCGAGGAGTCCGACGTGGACGCCTTCGTCGACGCGCTCGGACGCCTCACCACCGCCTGAGCGGTCTCAGTCGTCGACCACGCGCGTGAACTCCTCGCGCGTGGTGCGCAGGTGCGCGCGCATCGCCGCATCGGCCGCGTCGGCGTCGCCCCGCCGCACGGCATCGAGGATGCGCTCGTGCGCGTGCCAGCTGGACTCCTTCACGAAGTCGAAGCTCATCAGGTCGACGGGCTCGAACATCCGCACGCGCGCCTCTTCCACCGCGTCGCGCACGAACGTGTTGCCCGACGCCGCGGCGAGCGCGAGATGGAAGTGCGTGTCGGCGATGCGGGACTCGGCCTTGGTGGCCGCCCCCGCCAGCTCGCTCTGGGCGAGGGTCATCGCCTCCAGATCCGCCGTGCTGCGTCGCGCCGCCGCGAGCGCCGCCCCACCGGACTCGACGATCTCGCGGAACTCGGTGAGCTCGCCGATCTCGGCCGAGCGCGTGCGCACCTCGTCGCGGATGAGCCGCGGATCCAGCGCCGCGTCCTGGACGATCGCCCCGCCGGACGCTCCCCGGGTGATGACGATCTGGCCGCTCCCCTCCAGGATGCGCAGCGCCTGCCGCAGCGTCTCGCGCGAGACGCCGAGCTGCTCCGCCAGACGCCGCTCCGGAGGCAGGCGGTCGCCGGGGCGGATGCGGCCGAGCGCCATCTCCCGGCGCAGGAACCCCGCCACGGCCTGATAGCCCGACACGGGGTGCAGCACGGCGCGGGAGAAGTCGTGCGGCGCGTCGTCACGCTCGCCCATGGCCACTCCTCCGGTCAGAGGGGAAGACCGGCGCGGTCCGTGCCGACGACCTGCTTCCCCGTGAAGAAGTCAAGCACATCGTCGTCGCCGTGCCCGCCCAGGCCGCTCGCGCCGAAGAAGCTCTGCGCGGAGGCCGGCGACATGTCGAGCACACTCGTGCCGTTGACCTTCACCTCGCCCGCGACCAGGCGGGTGCCCAGCGCCGCGGCCCCCTCCTGATCCGCCCCGAACACGTAGCCGGCGAGGCCGACCTGGCCGGTGTTCGCCAGGCGCACGGCCTCGTCCTCGTCGTCGTAGCCGCCCACGAGCAGCATCGGCCCGAACACCTCGTCCGCGAGCCCCGGGCCGTCGAGCACCGCCACCGTGGGGGCGAAGAACCATCCCCGTTCCGGCACCGCGGACACCCGCAGCAGCTCGGCGCCGGCGGCCGCCAGCCGGTCCCGCTGGTCGTCGAGCTCGTCCCGCCGGGCGGCGAAGGCCACCGGGCCGACCTCGGTCGCGTCGTCGAGGCTGGATCCGATGGTCCGGCGGGCGAACGCCGCGATGAGCAGACGGGCCAGCTCGTCGCGCCGGGCGCGGTCGACCAGCACTCGACGCGGAGCCTCGCACCACTGCCCCGACAGCTTCAGGACGCCGTCGGCGAGCGCCTCCGCCGCCTGCTCCAGGTCGGCGTCGGCCCGCACGATCGCGGCGTTGTTCGAGCCGAGCTCCAGCTGCAGCCGGGCGAACCGGGGCGCGGCCGCGGCGGCGATGGCGCGGCCGGTCGGCGTGGAGCCGGTCATCGAGATCGCGGCGATGCGCTCGTCGGCGACCAGGGCACGGCCGACGCCGCCGCCGCCCTGCACGAGTCCGACGACACCGTCGGGAATGCCCGCCTCGTGCACGCCCTCCAGCAGCAGCTGCGCGCTCCACGGCGAGAACGACGAGGGCTTGAGCACCACGGTCGCTCCGGCGGCGAGCGCGAAGGCGGTCTTCTTCACGGCCATCGCGCTCGGCGCGTTCCACGGCAGGATGAGCGCGGTCGGTCCCCACGGCACACGGTGCAGTCGCACGCCGCCCTGCTCTGCGGGGAGCTCCGCGACGTCCCCGCGGACGGCGGCTCGGCGGCCGGCGTCACGCAGGGTCGCACCGTTGGCCCCGCCGAAGAGCCGTGTCACCGCGAGCGGCACCCCGCTGTTGAGCGCGTCGAGGCGGGCGATCTCCTCGGCACGGTCGTCCAGCCACGCGGCCAGCGCCCCTAGCCGGACCGCGCGCTCTTCGGGAGCGAGACCGCGCCAGCGGCCATCGTCGTGCGCCCGACGGGCGGCGGAGACGGCCCGGTCGACCTGCTCCAGGGAGCTGGAGGCGGTGGGCACGAGGGCCTCGCCGGTGTTCGGGTCGTGCAGCCAGGAGCCGTCGGCCTCCGGACTCTCCTCGGCGACGCCGCCGATCCAGGTGCGCAGGGCGGGGAAGGTCATCTCAGATCCGATCGAAGTAGCGGTGCAGGTCCCAGTCGGTGACGCGGGACATGAAGGTGGACCACTCGTGGTCGAGCAGGATGCGCTGATGCGAGATGAGCTCCGGCGTCAGCAGCTCCTGCACGAACGCGCTCTCGGCGAAGAGCGCTCCCGCCTGCCGCGGGTCAGCGGGCATGGCGCTGTCGCCGGGGAGGTCGTAGGCGCTGCCGCGCACCGGATCGCCGAGCTCGGCCCCCGTCCGCATCCCGTCGCGGGCCGACGCGAGGATGCCCGTGAGCGCGAAGTACGGGTTGGTGTCGGCGCCGGGCAGGCGGAACTCGAACCGGAGCGCCTGCGGCGAGTGTCCGACCACACGCACCGTGGTGGTGCGGTTGTCGAAGCCCCAGGTGCGCCCGCTGCCGGCGACGTCGGTGGAGTTGCTGCGGCGGTACGAGTTGACCGTCGGGGCGTACCACGCCATCAGCGCCGGCGCGTGCTCCAGCGCCCCGGCGATCGCCGAGCGCATGCGGGGGCTGAGGTGATCGGGGTCGGAGTCGTCCCAGAAGAGTGCCGTGCCCTCGTCGTCGACGAACGACACGTGCACGTGGCACGACGAGCCCGGCTGGTCGTTGAGCGGACGCGCCATGAAGGTCACCGACATGCCCGCCCGGGCGGCGGTGTCACGCACCGCGAGCTTGTACAGCGCGTGCCGGTCGGCCATCTCCAGCGGGTCGCCGTACTCGAACGTCATCTCCCACTGCCCGAGACCCCACTCGCTCTGCGCGGCCTCGACGAGGATGCCGCTCGCGCGCAGGTCGGACCGCAGCCTCTGGAAGAACGGCTCGTAGAGGTTGCCCTCGTGGATCATGAAGTCGGAGGGGGTGAGGGTCGTCGGATCGAGGTCGCGGAACCCCGAGCGGCGCAGCTCCCGCGGGTCGTTGCGGAACAGGTAGAACTCCAGCTCGGTGCCCGCGAGCGGCGTGAGACCGAGGTCGCGCAGGCGCGCCAGCTCCTGCTTCAGGATCACCCGCGGCGACAGCGGCATCGGCTCGTGCGTGTGCACGTCGACCGGGTCGGCGAGGCAGATCGCGACACCCTCCAGCCACGCCGCAGGACGCAGGGTGTCGAGGTCGGGGAGCAGCGTGACGTCGGGCACGCCGTTGTGCATGCCGCACAGGGCGAAGCGGTTCTGGTCGATCAGCTCGAGCCCCTGATCGATGTCCCATGCCCACGCGCAGGTGCAGATGTCGACGCCGTTCGCCACGACCCGGCCGAAGCCCTCGACGGGGATGCGGCGACCGACGAGCCGACCTTGGAGGTCGGGCGTCGCGACGATCACGGTGCGGATCCCCGCGGCCTCCAGTTCGTCCGGCGCCAGGCGCACGTCGTCGATCATCGCGTCAGCCACCCTCCGTCGACGGGGAGCTGGATGCCGTCGATCCAGGACGCCTCGTCGCTGAGCAGCCAGGATACGGCCGCGGCGATGTCGCTCGGCAGGCCCACCCGCGGCACGAGCAGCCGCTGCTTCATGAACTCCAGCGCCTCGGGGCTGGTGACGCTCTCGTAGTCGAAGAAGTCGGTCGCGATGGGGCCGGGGGCGACGCAGTTGACGCGGATGTTCTTGGCCGCGAGCTCGACCGCGAGCGCCTTGGTGAGCATGGGCACGCCGCCCTTGCTGGCGTTGTAGTGCGGCTGCGCGGTGCCGGTGCTGGTCACCACGACCAGTGCCTCCACGGTGGAGAGGTTGACGATGGCGCCGCCGCCCGACTCGGCGATGAGCGGCGCCACCTCCTGCGCCACGAGGAACTGGCCCTTGAGGTTGATGTCGAAGACGAAGTCCCACGCCTCCTCGGTGAGCGTCTCGAACGAGTGCTCGGTGACCACGCCGGCGTTGTTGACGAGCAGGTGCAGGGCTCCCCACGCCTGGGCGGCCTGCGCGACCGCGGCGCGGATCTGCTCGCGCGAGCGCACGTCCACCACCGCCGCGAGCGCCGTGCCGCCGGTCGCCTCGATCAGGCGCACGGTCTCGGCGGCGCCCTCGGCCGAGACGTCGGTGACGAGGATGCGTGCCCCCTCGCTCGCCAGGCGGAGGGCGGTCTCGCGGCCGATCCCGGATCCTGCGCCCGTGATGAAGGCGTTCCTGTCTGCGTGTCGCATGGTGTCTCTCCTTGTTCGTGCGTCTGCGGCGCCTAGGCGACGCTCTCGGTTGCGGGGGTGGGGGCGACCGCGGTGTGCGCGGACGCCTGATCGACGAGCCAGTCGAAGACCGGGTCACCGCCGAAGGTCTCGGGGTGCCACTGCACGCCCACCACCGGCAGCCCGTCGAGCTCGATCGCCTCGACGACGCCGTCGGGCGCCCAGCCGGTCACGGTCACCCCGGCGCCGGGGGCGTCGACCGCCTGGTGGTGGAACGAGTTCACGCGGGTGCTCTCGCCGTAGAGGCCGTGCACGACGCTGCCCTCTGCCGTGCGCACCTCGTGCACCCGGTGGGCGCGGGGGTAGGCGTACGAGCCGTGCGACTCGCCCTCGCCCGCGGCGAGGTGCTGATGCAGGGTGCCGCCGCGGACCACGTTGAGCAGCTGCGCTCCCCGGCACACCCCCAGCAGCGGCAGCGCGCGCTCGATCGCGGCGAGGATCAGCCCCGACTCGAACTCGTCGCGTTGCGGGTCGACGAGGGGCGTGAACGGGCCGGGGGTCTGCCCGTACCGGCGCGGGTCCACGTCGTCGCCGCCGACGATGACGACGCCGTCGAGCCGCGCCACGAGTTCGGCCGGGTCGGCATCCATGGGCAGGTGCACGGGGAGGCCGCCGGCGCGGAGCACCGAGGTGGCGTACTCGCTGAGGTACGCCTCCAGCGGGGCGTCGGCGAAGCCGTACGGGGCGCCGATCGCCGCGCCGCTGGTGCGACGACCGGAGATGCCGATCAGGGGCCGGGGCAGGGCGGGGAGACTGATGATGTCCATCCTTCGGTTTCGGGGTCAGGCGTTCTCGTCGAAGCGCCGCACGATCTGGGCGTAGGCCGCCGGTGCGCTCGCCCGCATGATCGCCGCCTGCACCAGCCCGATCACCGGGGCGATGATCACGACGGCGACGAGGGTGATGCTGATGACGCCCCACGCCGGGTTGCCGTCGGCGTCGACGTCGCTGACGAGCAGCGGGAAGTTCGCGGCGATGAGCACGGCGGATACCGCCAGCCCGAGCAGGCCGAGGCCCGGGGCGATCACGGTGTGCCAGGGGCTGCGCAGGGCGCGGGTGCGGGCGAAGTACACGATCACGGCGAGGCAGGTCACGGCCATGAGGATCACGATCGCGAGGGTGCCGATGCCGGCGAACCAGGAGAAGATGTTCTCCGGCGCGAAGCCGAGGATGGCGAGCAGGGCGATCGCGACGCCCGAGGTGGCGACCTGCACGAGCGAGGCGACGTGGGGCGATCCGTGTCGGGTGTGCACGCTGCCGACGCGGTCGGGCAGCACGCGGGCGTTGGCCATGGCGTGGTGGTAGCGGGTGAGCACGTTGTGCAGCGAGAGCACCGCCGCGAACATGCTGCCCAGGAACAGCAGGGCCACGGCGACCGAGCCGACCGGGCCGAGGTACTGCTCGGTGACGCGGGTGATGAGGGTCGTGGGGTCGGCGGCGGCTTCGTCGATCACGTCTCCCTCCCCCACGCCGACCACCACGGTCCAGGCGGCGAACGCGTAGAAGACGCCGATCACGATCGCGGAGGCGTAGGTGGCGCGCGGGATGGTGCGCTCCGGCGTGCGCACCTCGTCGCGGTACACCACCGTGGACTCGAACCCGATGAAGCTGGCGATGGCGAACATCAGCCCGAGCGCGGGTGCCCCGGAGAGCACGTTCTGCAGGACGAACGAGCCGAAGGTCACGCCGTCGGCTCCGCCGGTGACGAGGATGACGAGCCCCAGCAGGACGACGATCCCGATCTCGGCGAGCAGCACCACGACGAGCACGCGCGAGCTGAGCTCGATCTGCCGGTACCCGAGCGCACCGACCAGCGCGACCGAGACCAGGGTGAGCAGCCACCAGGGGATCTCGGGCCCGCCGAGCAGCGCGATGCTCGATGAGATGGTGGCGCCGAGGTAGGAGAACACCGCGATCTGCACGGTGGTGTAGCAGACCAGGGCGAGGTAGGCGGCGGCGAGGCCGGGGGTGCGACCGAGTCCGTGCGTGATGAACACGAAGAAGGAGCCGGCGCGGGGCAGGTAGCGGCTCATCGCGGTGAGGCCGACGGAGAAGAGCAGCAGGATCACGGTGGCCACGAGGAACATGACCGGGAAGCCGATCCCGTTGCCGAGCAGGTAGCCGATCGGCACGATGCCGCCGACCACGGTGAGGGGCGCGGCAGCGGCGATCACCATGAAGGTGACGGCCACCGCCCCGAGGTTGCCGCGGAGGTTGCGCTCGCGGGGTTGTTCTGCGGAGGGCGACGTCGTTGTCGAAGCATCCATGTCGAAGCATCCTTTGCCGATTGGATCAATGGTCTAATCTTTAGCCCATTGATCGGCGACAGCGCAAGACTTTTCCACGTAACGGCGATCATCCCCGTCCGCCGAGGCACGACGAACAGCGCGACGCCCCGCTCCCGGGGCCGTCAGCGCGCGGTCAGCGCAGCAGGCCCAGGCTCGCCAGGGCGTGCCGGATGAGCGTGCCCCGGCCGCCCTCCATCTCGGCGGCGACCGCGTCGGACGCGGCGGCCTCGGGAGAGAACCAGGTGACCTCCAGCGCGTCCTGCCGCGGCTCGCACGTCCCGGTCACCGGCACCACGAACGCCAGCGACACCGCGTGCTGGCGGTCGTCGTGATAGGCACTGACCCCGGGGATCGGGAAGTACTCCGCCACCGTGAACGGCAGCGGCTGCGGGGGAAGGAGCGGGAAGGCCATGGGCCCCAGGTCGTTCTCGACGTGACGGAACAGGGCGTCGCGGATCGTCTCCCCGAAGCGCACGCGACCCGACACGATGGTCCTGGTCATCTCCCCCATCGGCGTGGAGCGCAGGAGGATGCCGATCTCCGTGACCTGACCGGAGCCGTCGGTGCGGACCGGGATCGCCTCGACGTACAGCATGGGAAGGCGTCGACGCGCCTCCTCGAGTTCCACGTCGCTGAGCCAGCCGGGGTTCGCGTCCGGCGCCGGCGGAGTGGCGTCGCGGAACGCGCCGAGGCCCTCGTCGTCGGGCTCCGGATCGGGATCGGGTGTGCGCACCGCCATGCGTCCTTTCTATCAGCACCCTCCGACGAGGGACACCGGCGGCGCGTCGGTGCCGCCTGGCAGGATGACGGGGTGAGTGAGATTCTGACGATCGACGACACCGCCACCCGCTGGTCGACGGCGGAGCGCGCCGGGCTCCCCCTCGTGGTCCTGCTGCACGGGTACGGCGCCGACGAGCACGACCTGTTCGGGCTCGTCCCCTACCTGCCCGGCGGACTCGCCGTCGCCTCTGTCGCCGCACCGCTCGCGCCGCCGTGGCCCCAGCCCGGACGCTCCTGGTACCCGATCGAGGGCCTGGACGGGCGCAGCTCGACCGCCGTGACGCTCGCGGCGGAGGCGTTCCTCCGCTGGCTCGACGCCGCGGCGGGCGACGCCCCGTCGGTCGCGCTGCTCGGGTTCTCGCAGGGCGCGGCCGTGTCACTGCAGGCACTGCGGCTCGCGCCGGAGCGCTTCGACGCCGTGGTCGCACTGAGCGGCTATGTCGCACCGGAGCCGCTGCCGGGCGACGACGCCCTGACGGAGCTCCGGCCCCGCGTGTTCTGGGGGCGCGGCACGCACGACGACGTGATCCCTCCGGCGCTCATCGACCACACGGCCCAGTGGCTGCCGTCGCACGCCGAGCTGTCCGGCCGCGTCTACAGCGGCCTCACGCACAGCATCTCCGAGGACGAGCTCGGCGACGTGCACCGCTTCCTCACGACCTGGGTCGACGGGATCGACGCGGATCAGGCGGAGGGGTCCCGCCCGTCCTGACCGCGCTCCCCCGGGACTCCCGGGTCGACCGGAGTTCCCGGGTCCGCCGCAGCTTCCGGGCGCTCCCGCTCACCCCCGTCCACCCCGTCCTCCGGATGCCCCGGGTCTCGCTCGCCGTCCGGCCCGCTCGGGTCCGCCCGCTCGGAGCCGCGGAAAGCGACCGAGAGAGCCACGCCGATCGCCAGACCGATGCCGATGCCGAGGGCCCAGTTCTTCATCGCCATGCCGAGGGACACGCCGATCGCCACGCCGAGCGCGAGGCCGACGCCGAGGCCGGTGCGTGCCCGGAGTTCCTCCGGGCTGGGGTTCCGATCCGCCATGCCTCCCACGCTACGCATCCGTCGCGGTGCCGGCATCCCCCGTGCGACGGAGGCGCGACACGCCCGGGAGTTGCGAACGCCGACACGCCCGGGTATCGTCGTGGCGTCCTGTCCGCCGTGTCTGGAAGTCCTTTGATCTGAATCGTCGCCTCCGCGCTCCTCTTTCCGCGCGCTGACCCGACGATCGCCGACTCCCCGGCAGACCCCGCCCTCCGGGTGCGACCCGTTCGCGCCACCCCGGGCCCCGGTGTCAGTGCACCCCCGCACTCGACAGGAGACACCCCGTGTCATACCCCACCACCGTTCATCCCTCGGTCGTGCTCGACCGCCTCACCTACACGTGGCCCGACGGCTCGGTCGCACTCGACGGCGTCTCCGGAGCCTTCGGGTCCGGGCGCACCGGCCTGGTCGGACGCAACGGCGCCGGCAAGTCCACCCTGCTGCGCCTGATCGCCGGCGAGCTCACCCCCACGTCCGGATCCGTCTCCACCTCCGGCGAGGTGGCGTACCTGCCGCAGCAGTTGACGCTCGACGTCGACCGCCGCGTGGCGGAGCTGCTCGGCGTCTCCACCGCGCTCGACGCGGTGCGCGCCATCACCGCGGGCGACGTCGATCCCGCGCACTTCGACGCGGTCGGCGACGACTGGGACATCGAGGCGCGCGCGGAGGCCTCCCTTGCGGAGGCCGGACTCGCCCCCGCGTTCCTCGATCGCACCGTGGGTGAGCTGTCGGGCGGCGAAGCCGTCCTCGTCGCGATCGCCGGGATCCGCCTGCGGCGCGCGCCGATCACGCTCCTGGACGAGCCGACCAACAACCTCGACCGCGACGCCAGGGCGACGCTCGGCGCGATGGTGCAGGCGTGGAAGGGCACGCTCATCGTGGTCAGCCACGACCTGTCGTTGCTCGAGCTGATGGACGACACCGCGGAGCTCTACGGGCAGACGTTGAGCGTGTTCGGCGGGCCGTACTCCGAGTGGCGCGCGTGGCTGGACGCCGAGCAGGACGCGGCGCGGCAGGCCGAGGTCGCCGCGGCGCAGGCGCTGCGCAAGGAGAAGCGGCAGCGCATCGAGGCGGAGGTCAAGCTCGCCCACCGCGCCCGCACCGCCAAGAAGGCCGAGGTCGAGAAGCGCGTGCCGAAGATCATCGCACATGGCAGGAAGATGGCCGCCGAGGTGTCGGCGGGCAAGCTGCGCACCGAGGTCGGGGCGAAGGAGGAGGCGGCCCGCGCCGCGCACGACGAGGCCGGGCGCCGGATCCGCTCGGACGACACCATGAAGATCGAGCTCCCCGACCCGCAGGTCTCCCGCGCGCGCCGCATCGCCGAGCTCGGAGACGGCGAGCGCTCCTGGATCGTGCAGGGCCCCGAGCGCGTGGCGCTGATCGGTCGCAACGGCGCCGGCAAGACCACCCTGCTCGAACAGCTCGTCGCCAGCGGTGTTCGCGCCACAGGAGATCGGGACCCCATCGCAGCGGCTCCACCCGGTGTGGCCGATTCCGGGCCTGACCTCCCGAGGGACGACCGGCCGGAGTTGCGGGCGGAGGCGTTCACCGACCGGATCGGCTACCTTCCGCAGCGCGTGGACGGCCTCGACGAGGGCGCGTCGGTGTTCGACAACATCGCCCGCCGGGCCCCGCACGTGCCGGAGAAGGAGCTGCGCAACCGCCTGGCCCGGTTCCTCCTCCGTGGAGCGACCGTCGAGCGCCCGGTCGCGGCGCTGTCCGGGGGCGAGCGGTTCCGCGTGGCGCTGGCGAGACTCCTCCTGGCGGACCCGGCGCCCCACCTGGTGGTGCTGGACGAGCCGACCAACAACCTCGACCTGGACACGGTCGATCAGCTGGTCGAGGCGCTGCGCACCTATCGCGGCGCCGTGCTCATCGTCAGCCACGATGATGCGTTCCTGCGGCGACTCGACCTCGACCTCACCCTCGAGATCGACGCGGAGGGTGCGCTGCAGGAGACGGCGCTCCCGCCGTCGTGAACGCCCGGGTCCCGCGGCGTCGTCCGGCGGCGCGGGACCCGCACGCGACTCAGACCGACACCGCCAGAGGCACGGCGACGACTGCGTAGAGGATGCCGAGCAGAAGGGTGTGCACGACGCAGAAGCCCACGGCCTCGGTCACTCGTCCCGGCGCCGCGAAGTGCGCGACGAGCAGCCGCGCGAACCTCATCGGGCGCGCGAGGTCCCACGAGTTGAAGCGGATGTGACGGCCGAGATAGATGCCGAACGACACGAGCACGAGAACGGCGGCGACCACCAGCCAAGAGTCCGCACGGGTGAAGGGGGCGGCGTCGTCCTCGTACCAGATCGCCACCACGAGCATCTGGACCACGAAAACGTTGACGAGCGCGTTCAACACCCCGGACATCGCCAGTGCCAGGGTCGCGACGATATCGAACCACAGCGGCACCACGTCGCCCTCGCGGCGGTGCGTGAAGTTGAGCTCCGTGATCAGGTAGGCCGAGTTCGGCAGGAGCAGTAGCCACACCACGGCCCCGATCACCAGGATGATCCAGGGGACGGGCGACGAGGCGCGGGCATCGACGGCGACCTCGATGGCGAGGGTGGCCGCCAGAACCAGGGCCGGCGCGGCAGACAGCGCCAGGTTCAGCACCATAGGCCGATACAGCGGAACGCGATACACCGGCGCGCGCAGCAGGACCAGGGCGAGCGCATACAGGTTCAGAGCGACCACCCCCGCCCCCATCAGCAGGACCGCCGTCACGGCGTCGGCGTGGGGGTCGGGACGGCGTGCGAATCGTCGTGCTGCGTGTCATCGGGACGAGCGGTCGCCGCCGCGGGCTTCTTCGCCGCCTTCGCCGCCTCCCGGGCGGCATCGGCCGCGGCCTTCGCGGCTGCATCGGCGGCCTGTGCCTCGTCGAGGTGCGCCTGGGCGATCGCCCCCGTGACGACCGCCGCATAGATGTCGCCGCCCGCGGGTTGCGGATGGATGCCGTCGCCGGCGAGGTCGTCAGGGTAGGGCGTGATGGCACCGTCCCAGTCGGCGACCGTGACGTTCGGATACGCGGCGGCGAAGTCGGCGAGCGTCGCGTTGCCGCCCGGGATCCAGCTGCGCTGCGCGTGCGCGTTCACGAACACCAGGGTGCGGTCCGGGCCGACGATCCCGAGGATGTCGGCGAGCAGGTCGGGATCGACGCCGCCGTTGGTCGCCAGCCCCACGACGACCGTCGGACGCAGGGCACCGTCATTCGCGAGCGACGACAGGATGCCCGTGGCCGGCCACATGCTGCGCGAGACCTGGGCGTCGATGGCGATGCCGGGCAGCGCGTTCTGCAATTCGGGCGCGGCGGCGAGCATGACCGAGTCGCCGACCGCCGTGATGTCGGTGCCGAGGATGGGCGGCGGCGTCGCCGCGGTGCTGGTCGGCGAGGGCGAGGGCGAGGGCGTCGGACCGGAGTCGGCGCCGGAACCCGTCTGCGGCGACGCGGCCGGGGCGGGGGCGGCGTGGGCGATCGCCTCGCGGCCGCGCTCGACGAGGGCCTCGGCCGCCGAGGCGTAGTCATGGCCGATCGCGATGCCCGCGCTCGCGACCGCCAGCACCCCGACCACGAGCGCCGGCAGCACGACGTGTCGACGGGGAAGCGGCGGATGCACGCGCAGGCCGCGCCGGAAGGGTGTCTCGACGAAGGCGTAGGAGAGCGCGGCGACGAGGATGGACAGCGCCGCCGTCACGACCGCGACGAGCAGTGGCTGCGCCGCGAGCGGAGTGGCCCCCAGGATCAGCAGCAGCGGCCAGTGCCACAGGTAGACCGCGTACGAGCGCTCGCCCAGCCAGGACAGCGGGGCCGCATCCAGCACACGGCCGAGCGGCGGCACCGTCGCCGCCGACCAGATCAGGCCGAGAGCGGCGAGGCTGGCCAGCGCGAGGCCGCCGTGCGCGGCAGCGGGAGATGCGTCCGACAGCACCACGGCGAGCGCGACCAGCACGCCGAGCGAGGCGACGCCGAGAGCCGTCCGCGCCACGGCCTGCCGACCGGTGGCCATGCGCACCTCTCCCGCTCCCATCCCGACGGCGAGAGCGACGCCCAGCAGCAGTCCGAACGCGTGGGTGTCGGTGCCGAAGTAGGCGCGGGTCGGCGATCCCAGCGGCGGCGCCGACAGCAGCACCATCGCCCCCGCTGACAGCACGGCCAGCACGAGGGCGAGGACGACGACGGTGCGGCGACGCCAGCGCACGACCACCAGCAGCAGGACCAGCAGCAACGGCCAGATCAGGTAGAACTGCTCCTCGACCGCCAGCGAGCACAGGTTGGTGAACAGGTCGGGCTGGTCGGCTTGGAAGTAGTCGCCGTCCGCGGCGATCGCCAGCCAGTTCGAGCTGAACGTGAGAGCGCCGATCAACTGACGCCGGATGCCCGACAGCAGGTGCGGAGCGACCAGGAAGGCGAGCGGGATGCAGACGGCCAGCACGAGCGCGAGTGCCGGCAGGATGCGTCGGGCGCGCCGCGCCCAGAACGCGCCGAGCGACACCCGGCCGGTGCGCGCGCGTTCGCGCAGCAGGAGTCGGGTGACGATGAAGCCGCTCACGACGAAGAAGACGTCGACGCCGATCAATCCGCCGGGCACCGCAGCGGGGAGGAGGTGGTAGCCGAGGACGGCGACGACGGCCAGGGCGCGCAGTCCGGTCAGCCCGGAGACGCGAGAGGAGGGGGACGCCGAGGCGGCGGAGGAGGAGGCGAGGAGAGGCATGAGGATGTCACTTCGATTCGGACGGTAACACGCTAGACGTTACCCGGTATTCCTGAGTGCGCCCCTGTCGCGCCGGGGCGAGCGCCCGTCGGCCCCAATGTCGGCGGCGTCCACGAAGATGGGGGGATGAGCGATGTGCTCGAACGCTTCACGCCCGCCACCCAGGACTGGTTCCGCGGCGCCTTCACCGCGCCCACTCCCGCTCAGGCGGGGGCGTGGGAGGCGATCTCGGCGGGCAAGCACGCGCTCGTGGTCGCGCCGACGGGCTCCGGCAAGACGCTGTCGGCGTTCCTCTGGGCGATCGACAGCGTGTTCCGCGAGCGCGCCGAGGCGCCCGTGGACGCAGACTCCGGGCGCACGCGCATCCTCTACATCTCCCCGCTGAAGGCGCTGGGTGTCGACGTCGAGCGCAACCTGCGGTCCCCGCTGATCGGGATCGGGCAGTCCGCGCGGCGACTGGGGCTCGCCGCCCCCGCGGTCACGGTCGGGGTGCGCTCGGGCGACACCACCTCCAGCGACCGGCGCAAGCTCGTGTCCGACCCGCCCGACATCCTCATCACCACACCCGAGTCGCTGTACCTGATGCTCACCAGCCGCGCCGGGGAGACCCTGCGCGACGTGCACACCGTGATCATCGACGAGGTGCACGCCGTGGCAGCCACCAAGCGTGGCGCGCATCTGGCGGTCAGCCTGGAACGCCTCGACGCGCTGCGGGCCGCGCACGGCAACGAGAAGCCGGCGCAGCGGATCGGGCTGTCCGCCACCGTGCGACCCCTCGACGAGGTCGCGCGGTTCCTCGGCGGAGCCGACCCGGTCGAGATCGTGGCCCCGCCGGCGTCCAAGACGTTCGAGCTGGGCGTGGTCGTGCCGATGGACGACATGACCAACCCGCCGCCGCCCCCCGGTGCGCCGCCCGAGGCACCGGGGATCGACGCGGAATACACCGAGGTGACCGGTTCGGTGTGGCCGCACGTGGAGGAGGCGATCGTCGACCGCATCCTCCAGAACAACTCGACGATCGTGTTCGCGAACTCCCGCCGCCTCGCGGAGCGGCTGACGGGACGCCTCAACGAGATCTACTCCGAGCGGATCGGGGTCGCGCTTCCCGACGCGTCCGTGCCCGCGGCGATGATGGCGCAGGCGGGGGCGACCGCGGGAGCGGATCCGGTGCTCGCGAAAGCCCATCACGGTTCGGTGTCGAAGGAGCAGCGGGCGCAGGTCGAGGAGGAGCTGAAGTCGGGCGTGCTGCGCTGCGTCGTCGCGACCAGCAGCCTGGAGCTGGGCATCGACATGGGCGCGGTCGACCTGGTGATCCAGGTCGAGGCTCCGCCGTCCGCCGCGTCCGGGCTCCAGCGCGTCGGGCGCGCCGGGCACCAGGTGGGCGAGATCAGTCGCGCCGCCCTGTTCCCCAAGCACCGCGGCGACGTGCTGCACACGGCGATCGTCACGGAGCGCATGCTCGCCGGCAAGATCGAGGCCATCCAGGTGCCGCGCAACCCGCTCGACATCCTCGCGCAGCAGACCGTGGCGGCGAGCGCCCTCGGTGCCATCAGCGTCGAGGAGTGGTTCGAGACCGTGCGGCGGTCCGCGCCGTTCCAGTCCCTTCCGCGCTCGGCGTACGAGGCCACGCTCGACCTGCTCGCCGGCCGCTTCCCCTCGGACGAGTTCGCCGAACTGCGGCCGCGTCTGGTGTGGGATCGCGACGCGGGCACGCTGACCGGTCGCCCCGGGGCGCAGCGCATCGCGGTGACCAGCGGCGGCACGATCCCCGACCGCGGGCTGTTCGGGGTGTTCGTCGCGGGCGAGTCGACCGGGGCGCGGGTCGGCGAGCTCGACGAGGAGATGGTGTACGAGTCGCGCGTGGGCGACGTGTTCACGCTCGGCACCACGAGCTGGCGCATCGCCGAGATCACGCACGACCGCGTGAACGTGATCCCCGCGTACGGCCAGCCGGGCAAGGTGCCGTTCTGGCACGGTGACGGGATCGGCCGGCCGTTCGAGCTCGGTGAGGCCCTGGGCGCGTTCTCCCGCGAGGTCTCCTCCGCCTCACCGGAGAAGGCGCAGCAGCGGCTGATCGAGGCCGGGCTCGACGAGCAGGCGCGCGCCAATCTGATGGCCCACCTGACCGAGCAGCGCGAGGCGACGGGCACCCTGCCGACGGACCGCACCCTCACGGTCGAACGCGGTCACGACGAGGTCGGCGACTGGCGCGTGATCCTCCATTCCCCGTACGGCATGAAGGTGCACGCGCCCTGGGCCCTCGCGATCAACGCGCGGGTGCGCGAGCGGCTGGGCGTCGAGGGCTCCGCCGTGGCGAGCGACGACGGCATCATCGTGCGCATCCCCGACGCCGAGGCCGAGCCGCCCGGCGCCGAGCTGTTCGTGTTCGACCCCGACGAGCTGGAGCAGCTCGTGACCCAGGAGGTGGGCGGTTCGGCGCTGTTCGCCTCCCGGTTCCGCGAGTGCGCGGCGCGGGCGCTGCTCATGCCCCGCACGAACCCCAACCGGCGCACGCCCCTGTGGCAGCAGCGGCAGCGGTCGGCGCAGCTGCTCGAGGTCGCCCGACGGCACCCCACGTTCCCGGTGATCCTGGAGACGCTGCGCGAGGTGCTGCAGGACGTGTACGACCTGCCGTCCCTGCGCAAGCTCGCGACCGCGATCGGCGACCGCCGCGTCCGGCTCGTGGAGACCCAGCCCGGCCAGCCCTCCCCCTACGCCCGCGACCTGCTGTTCGGGTATGTCGGCGCGTTCATGTACGAGGGCGACTCGCCGCTGGCCGAACGCCGGGCGGCCGCCCTCTCCGTCGACCCTGCGCTGCTGGGCGAGCTGCTGGGCACGGTGGAGCTGCGGGAGCTGCTCGACCCCGACGTGATCGCGCAGTTCGAGCGCGAGGCGCAGCGCCTCGACCCCGAGCGGCGGGTGCGCGGTCTGGAGGGCGTGGCCGACCTGCTGCGCATGCTGGGCCCGCTCGACGCCGACGAGGTGTCGGCGCGACTCGACCCCGACTCGACCGCCGGCGCCAGCGCCGCGACGCTGCTGGATGAGCTGATCGGCGCCCGCCGTGCCATCCCGGTCACCGTGGCCGGTGTCGCCAGGGTGGCCGCGATCGAAGACGCCGGTCGGCTGCGCGACGCCCTCGGCGCGGCCCTGCCCACGGGGATCCCGGTCGCGTTCCTCGAGCCGGTCGCCGATCCCCTGGGCGACCTGGTGGCGCGGTACGCCCGGACGCACGGGCCCTTCACGACCACGGCCGTCGCGACCCGGTTCGGTCTCGGCGCCGCGGTCGCCCGGCACACGCTGCAGCGCCTGGAGACGAACGGTCGTCTGACCAGCGGCTACTTCCTGCCGACCGCGGCGGGCAGCGGCGACGACCTCGAGTGGTGCGACACCGAGGTCCTGCGACGGCTGCGCATGCGCTCGCTCGCGGCGATCCGCGGCTCCGTCGAGCCGGTGTCGCCGGAGGCCTACGCGCGATTCCTGCCCGACTGGCAGCACCTCGGTCGGCCGCTGGAGGGCATCGACGGCGTGCTCACCGTGATCGAGCAGTTCGCGGGCGTGCCGATCCCCGCGAGCGCGTGGGAGTCGCTCGTGCTGCCGTCGCGGGTGCGCGACTACTCCCCCGCGATGCTCGACGAGCTCACGGCCGCGGGCGAGGTGATCTGGTCGGGCCACGGCACGCTTCCGGGCCGTGACGGCTGGGTGTCGCTGCACCCCGTCGACCTCGCCCCGTTCACGCTTCCCGAGCCCGACGCCGAGATCGCCGCGGACTCCCTGGAGGCCCGGCTGCTCGACGCCCTCGCCGCGGGCGGCGCCTACTTCGCGGCGCAGCTGAAGGACATGTCCGGAGCCGAGAACGAGCAGTCGGTGCTCGAGGCGCTGTGGGCCCTGACCTGGTCGGGGCACGTGACGAACGACACCTTCGCGCCCATCCGCTCGCTGCTCGCGGGCGGGTCGCAGGCGCACAAGGTGAAGCGGCGTGCCCCCCGCGCGCGCACCTACCGCGGGATGTCGCTCACGCGCACGGCACCGCGGCCGACCTCGATCGGCGGACGCTGGTCTCTGCTGCCGGCGATCGAGACGGATGCCGCGCGACGCGCCACCGTGACCGCCGGGCTCCTGCTCGACCGCTACGGCGTGGTGACCCGCGGCGCGGTGCAGGCGGAGGGCGTGCCCGGCGGTTTCGCCCAGGCGTACCGCGTGCTGGCGGGCTTCGAGGAGGCGGGACACTGCCGGCGCGGTTATGTGATCGAGAAGCTCGGCGCCGCGCAGTTCGCGGCCTCGGCGACGGTCGACCGGCTGCGCACCTACGCGGGGCTCGCGGATCCGCCGCCCCGCACGGCCGTGACCCTCGCGGCCACCGACCCCGCGAACCCCTACGGCGCCGCGCTCGGCTGGCCGAAGCTCGACGGCGTGTCGCACCGGCCCGGGCGCAAGGCGGGCGGTCTCGTGGTGCTGGTCGACGGCGCGCTGGTGCTGTCGCTCGAGCGCGGCGGGCGCACGGTGCTGTGCTTCACCGACGACCCCGAGGTGCTGCGCGCCGCGACCGCCGACCTCGCGGCGACCGCCCGCGACCGCCGCCTCGACACCCTCACGGTGGAGAAGGTCAACGGCGAGGGCGTCTACGGCACCGAGCTCGCGGCCGCCCTGCAGGAGGCCGGGTTCGTGCAGACGCCGCGGGGGTTCACGCTCCGCAAGGCCGTCTGAGCACTCCCGCGCGCTCGTCGCCGCCACCCCGCCCGCCCGACACCTACCCTGGAGCCATGGTCAGAGAGTTCAGCGCCGGCGTCCGCACCCTGTTCCGCGGCTTCGGTGTGTGGCGCACGCGCCCGGGGCTCATGGCGCTCGGGCTGATCCCCGCGGTGATCGCCGTGATCGTGCTGGCCGCCGCGATCATCCCGCTCATCATCGGGATGCCGTCGATCTCGTCCTGGCTGACGCCGTTCGCCGACCGGTGGGGCGAGCCCTGGCGCGGTCTGCTGCGCACGGCCGTCGGTCTCGTGGTGGTCGCGGCCGCCCTGGCCCTGGCCAGCTCGGTGTTCAGCGCCCTCACCCTCACGATCGGCGACCCGTTCTACCAGCGCATCTGGCACGCGGTCGAGGTCGACCTCGGCCACCCGCCCGCGACGGACGGCGGCGGGTTCTGGACCACCGTCGGCGAGGGCCTGCGGCTGGTGGTCCTCGGCATCCTGATCGCGCTGCTCGTGCTGGTGCTCGGCCTGATCCCGGCGGTCGGCGGCGTCCTGGCCCCGGTGATGGGCGTGATCCTGACCGGACGGCTGCTGGCGCGCGAGCTGACCGGGCGCGCGTTCGATGCGCGTGAGCTCAGCCCGTCCGACCGCGCTGTCCTGTTCTCCGGCAGCAGGGCGCGCGTGCTGGGCTTCGGCGTCGCGACGCAGCTGTGCTTCCTGATCCCCGGCGGCGCGATCGCGGTGATGCCCGCTGCGGTCGCCGGGAGCACGATGCTCGCCCGCGACATGATGACCCGCCGGCCCCTGCCCGCGGCGACCGCCCCGTCCGATGCCGCCGCTCCGCCCGCCGTGACGCCGCCCTCACCGGACGGGAGGCGCTGATGCCCGAGGGCGACACCGTCTTCCGCACCGCACGGCGTCTCGACGAGGCACTGGCGGGTGCCGAGGTCACGCGCTTCGACCTGCGCGTGCCCCGCTTCGCGACGGTCGACCTGACCGGACAGCGCGTGCACGCGGCGGTGCCGCGCGGCAAGCATCTGCTGCTGCGCATCGGTGACAGCACACTGCATTCCCATCTGCGCATGGACGGCGCCTGGTTCGTGTACCGCGCCGGCGAGAGGTGGCGGCACCCGGCCTTCAAGGTGCGCGCGATCGTGGGCACCGCGGAGCGTGAGGCCGTCGGCGTGGACATCGCGGAGGTCGAGGTCGTCCCCACCCGCGACGAGGGTGAGCTGGTGGGCTACCTCGGACCGGATCCGCTCGCCGCGGACTGGGATGCGGCCGAGGCCGTGCGACGACTCGGTGCCGACGCCCGCAGCATCCACGTGGCGCTGCTCGACCAGCGAAACGTGGCCGGGTTCGGGAACGAGTACGCCGCGGAACTCCTGTTCCTGCGCGGAATCCTCCCGACGACGCCGACGGCCGACGTCGATGTGGCCGCGCTGCTCGACCTGGGTGTGCGCACCATCCGCGCGAACCGCGACCGCCGCCACCGCACCTTCACCGGCATCGATCGTCCGGGCCAGGGGACATGGGTGTACGGACGTGCCGGACGCCCGTGCCGCCGCTGCGGCACCCTCATCCGACGGGGCGAGCAGGGCGCCGATCCCACCCGCGAGCGCATCACGTTCTGGTGCCCGCGCTGCCAGCGCTGAGCCGCATCCATCCGGGGGAATGAAAACACCCCGCCCGTGGTTGTTGATATATCCGGAGAACTCCGGAACACGGGAGGAATCGTGGGCAAGAACTACGTCGACATCGAGAACGACCACGGGGCGACGCTGCGGTACCGCAAGCACGCCAACGGTCGGGGTCTCGTCGCGCACGGCGCGAAGGTGCACCCCAAGGCACACATCGAGGCGGGCGCCTACATCGAACCCGGCGCGCGCGTCGGGGCGGGAGCCATCATCGCGCGCGGGGCGTGGATCGACGAAGACGCCGTGATCGGCGAGGGCGCGTACATCGACGCGCACGCGCACGTGGGACCGGGGGCGGCGGTGGGCGACCACGCGCACGTCGGCGTCCGCACCGACATCGGACCCGGCGCCCGCATCGTTCCCGGCGCCCGCATCGGCGACGACGAGACGGTCGCCGCCGGCCTCACGGTCGCCACGGATCAGAAGGGCCTCTGGCTGGCCGCCTGACCGCGACTCGGGCAGGGCCGGGCCGCACCGGGCATCACCGCCCGGCGGACGGTCACTCGCCGTCGGACGAGGATCGCCGACCCGTCATCACGAGGTCGAACGTGCTGCTGTTCGTGCCCAGGTAGTTCACGTGGACGGAGGCGGCCACGACGTTCTCGCCGTCGTGCAGCAGGCCCCGCGGCACGGTGAACGTCACGGGGTCGTCCGTGGCGTTGTCGGTCGAACGCCCGACGTCTGCGAACGTCTCACTCGTGGGCTTCTTCGACGCGAGGTGCGAGGTGCCGATCAGGGCGCCGTTGACCCAGACCGCGACGCCGTCATCGGCCCTCGTGCTCACCGTCACCGTCGACAGCTCCTCGACGTCGTCCAGCTCCACCGTCTTCCGGAACAGCATCGCCCGCGCGCGGTTCTCCGGCGGCGGGCCGAGGTCGATCGGCGTCTGCACGCCCTTGCCCCACCCGAGCGGGGCCGTGCCGGTCTGCCAGTCGTCGTCGTCGAACGCCGCGCTCTTCCACCCGCGCGGCCACGCGCCGAGCTCGTTCCACACCTTCCAGTCCGACCCGCCGCGCAACAGCACCCGGTCGTCCGTCGGCGTGAGGTCGAGCGGGAACGTGAAGCGGCCGTCGTAGTCCTTCTCGTACTGCCGCAGCGTGGGCGAATACGTGTGGGCATCGACCGTGCCCGCGGCCGGGTCGACGGTGTAGTACCGCAGCCACCCGTCGCCGCCGTTGGCGCGGCCCTGGTAGTTCGACAGGATCTGCGGCACGGGGCGCCCGCACGCGTTGAGGTCGCTGCGCCGCGCCTCGCCCGCGTCTCCCACCGCCCAGTGCCCGTTGACCACCATCGCGATGGAGCAGTTCTGCGAGATGAAGTCCCGCCACAGGTCGACCTCGGTCACCGGGGTCACGTCGGTGCGCTCGGTGGCGGTCGACCGCGCGCCGCCCGTGGTGATGAGACCGTGGACGGCCAGGATCACCGTCCGGTCGGGGTGCGCGTCGATCACGCGCTGCGCCCAATCCAGTGCGTACGCGGGCGTCTCGTACTCGAGGCTGAGCAGCAGCAGCTTCGTGTCGCCCACGGTCAGCAGGCTGTAGTTGTCCTTGTTCTGGCGGTCGATGCCGTCCTGGCCGAACTGGTCTTGACCGAGGTACCCGCCGTACGACACGGTCGCGCTGTTCCAGGTCGCATCGGCGTAGCGGCTCGGCGGGAAGTACTCGTCGTACGTGCTCGACTCGCCCGTCGTCACGTCGAGGTCGTGGTTGCCCGGCAGCACGGAGCTGGGCACCCCGGCGTCGTCGAGGATCGCCATCGCGCGGCTCGCGCGCTCCCACTGGTGCACGTCGGGCCAGGAGTCGACGAGGTCGCCCACCTGGATCACGAACTTCGTGTTGAGCTGCTCACGGGTGTCGACGATCCACTGCGTCTGCGCGTTCAGGCTCTGCGCGAGCTCGTCCGAGACGGTGTACTTCTGCGTGTCGGGCAGCACCACGATCGTGAAGGGCTCCGGACGCTCGCGCTCGTCGTCCCCGGCGCTCGTGATCGCCGCCGGGGAGGCCAGCACGAGTCCCCCGAGCACGGCGAGCACCCCGCCGAGCACCCGCACACCGCGGCTCCTGCGCATCGCAGAGCGCATCTCCCCACCCCCGTTCGCCGTCGATCCCCACGATCGACCGCCCGCCCTCTCCGTCCCACAGCGGAGGTGCATCCAGGGTCACAGGTCGGACGCCGAATGCACAACGGGCAGTATGACAGGACCACGCCCGATCAGAGCAGTCGGCGCTCCGACGCCCACGCGGTGAGCTCGTGCCGGGACGACAGCTGGAGCTTGCGCAGCACCGACGACACGTGCGTCTCGACCGTCTTGATGGAGATGAACAGCGCGGCGGCCACCTCCTTGTAGGCGTAGCCGCGGGCGATCAGCCGCATGACCTCCTGCTCGCGCGCCGACAGCCGATCGAGCTCGTCGGTCGCGGTGGCCGTCTCCCCGGCGACCGCGCCGAACGCGTCGAGCACGAACCCGGCCAGGCGCGGCGAGAACACCGCGTCGCCCTCCGCGACCGCGTGCACGGCCGCGCTCACCTCGCCGCCCGACGAGCCCTTGGTGATGTAGCCGCGGGCCCCGGCACGGATCACCCGCACCACATCGGCGGCGGCATCCGACACGCTCAGCGCGAGGAACCGCGTGCTCGACGGCAGCGATCCGCGGATCACCGCCTCTCCCCCGGTCGCGTCGTCGCCCGCACCACCGGGAAGGTGCACGTCGAGCAGCACCACGTCGGGCTGCGTCTCGGCGATCACCGCGACCGCGGATGGCACGTCCGCCGCCTCGCCCACCACGGTCACGCTCGCGTCGAGGTCGGCGCGCAGCCCGGAGCGGAAGATCGAGTGGTCGTCGACGATCACGACGCGGATGCGGTCAGCCACGGGTCTCCTGTCCGAGCGGGGTCCGGTCCTGCGCGGGAGCCGCCGGCAGGGTGAGGTGCACCTCGGTGCCGCCGTCGTCGCTGCGCACCGCGCCCGACCCGCCCGCCCTGCGCATGCGGCCGATGATCGACTGGCGCACGCCCAGGCGGTCGCCGGGCACGTCGTCGAGGCGGAAGCCGCTGCCGCGGTCGCGCACGTACACGTCGACACCCCGCGCGCTGCCCTCGATGTACACCGCGACCTCGCCGCCCGCATGCCGTGCCGCGTTCAGCATCGCCTCGCGGGCGGCCGCCGCCAGCTCCCCGCTCGCCCGCTCCGCGGACAGCCCGGCCGACACCACCTCGATGCGCACCGGGTGGTCGAGCTCGAGCGCGGCGGCGTAGTCGCGCAGGTCGGTGGACAGGTCGCTGTCGGCCGGGGCGTCGCCGTCGTACAGCCAGGCGCGCAGCTCGCGCTCCTGCGCGCGGGCGAGCCGGGCGGCCTCGCTCGATGCGCCGGCGCGGTTCTGGATGAGCGCGAGCGTCTGCAGCACGGAGTCGTGCAGGTGCGCCGCCATCACGCTGCGCTGCTCCTCCCTGATGCGCCGGATGCGCTCGCCCGCCAGCTCGCGCCACCGCGGGATCAGGGACGACGAGACCACCGCGATCAGCCCGCCGAGCGGCAGCAGCGCCAGGGCCACCCCGGAGCGGGCGATGGGCCAGGACAGCAGCAGCAGTGAGACGAGCCCGAGGAGCAGCACGGCGAGGATCCGCACCCACACGGTGTGCCGGGGGCCGCGGGCCGTGTCGGTGCGGTCGATCAGCGTGGCCCAGAGCCCGGCGGCGGTGGCCCCGAGGGCGGTGCCGCCGACGACCACGGCGGCGACCGAGGGCGGGATCGACCCGTCGAGCGCCTCGCTCCCACCCCGCCACACCACGATCACGAGGGCGCCCACCGCGGCCGGGGCGAGCAGCAGCCACGCGACGGGAACGCGACGGGTGGGCGCGGCCTCCCCCTCCGCCCACGGCATGAAGGCCCAGCACCACGCATACAGCAGCACGCCGGCGCCGCCACACAGCGTGAGCGCGAGGAACAGCGCCCTGACCATCCACGCGCGCACACCCAGGTGGCGCGCGAGCCCGGCGCTCACCCCGGCGACCAGGCAGTCGCGGTCGCGCGCCAACGGCGGCCGCGTCGACACGGGGACGCGACCGGCGGGCGCGGGGGCGGACGCCGAGGAGGACATACCGTCATCCAATCATCCGTCGCGCCGTCCGGGGGCTCCCCCGACGCGGAACCAGGGTCCGCTCAGGGGTTCCCCCGATGGTCGCCCGGCCGCGGCGGACGGCAGGATCGAAGCATGACGATTCCGACCGCTCCCCCGCCGCCCGCCGATCCCGACACCCCGGTCGACGGCGCCGCGCCCTCCGGACGCACCGCTCCCCGCGGCGCCGAGCGCTTCCTGCTGTGGGTCGCCGGTCTCGGGGTCGCGCGCTCCGATGGGTGGCTCGGCGGCGTCGCGGCCGGCATCGCCGCACGGCTGCGCATCGACCCGCTGATCGTGCGCGGGGTGCTCGTGGTGGCCGCGCTGTTCGGACTGCCGGTGATCTTCCTCTACGCCGTCGCCTGGGCGCTGCTGCCCGACACCGACGGCCGTGTGCACCTGCGCGACCTGCTGGAGCGCCGGTACGAGCCGGTGCAGCTGGGCATCCTCGCGATGGCGATCGTCGGCCTCCTGCCCACCGCACCGCTCACCGGGCGGCTGTTCGGGCTGGGCTACGAGAGCTGGTCGGCGCTGTCCCTCTTCAGCTGGATCGTGGGCCTGGTGCTCGCGGCCGGCCTGCTCTTCCTGATCGTGCGCGCTGCGAGCCGCACCCCGGGCGCTTCCGCGCCGGACCTGCCGATGGCTTCCGCAGGTCAGGCGGCCCCGGGCGCGTCCGCCCCCCTCGCGGGTTCGGGTCCCGCCGAGGGGGCGGACGCCACCTCCGTCCCGCCGTCGACGCTCGACTCCGCGGCGGCGACCCCCGCGGACACCGAGCCGCTCGCCGACACCGGCCTCCTCCCGCCCGCCCCTCCCGCGCCCCTGCCGCCCGGAGCGAACGACCCCGCCGCGCTGGAGGCGTGGCGCGCGCAGCACGCGGCCTGGAAGGAGCAGGACCAGGCGTGGCGGCGCCAGCAGCAGGATGCGGAGCGTGCCGCCAGGGATCAGCTGCGACGGGAGCGCCAGGCCGAGGCCGCGGTGTTCGCCGCGGAGGCCGCCGAGCGACGACGCGTCCGCCGGGCGTCGAACCCGCGTGCCGGTTTCGCCGCGGTGATGGCCGCGCTCGGACTCGCGATCGTTGTCGGTGCGGGCGTGGGGCTCGCGGTGGGCGAGGGCCTGGGCGGAGCGCTCGGGCTGCTGTCGGCCGCGCTCGTGCTCGCGGTGTCGATGATCGTCGCCGGGGCACTCCGGCGCCGCAGCGGCTTCCTCGCGTTCGCGACCATCGCGGCGCTCGTCGGCGGCCTCGTCGCGGGCGGCTTCGCGGCGGTGCCCGGCACCACGCTGGGGTACGCGTCGATCTCGAACAACCAGCCGGCGCAGGTGCGTCAGCCGTTCGGCGACCTGTACGTGCAGCTGCACGCGCACGACGACGGACCGCGGCCCATGCTGATCGACAAGGGCTCCGGTCGCACCGAGATCTTCGTGGACGAGGGAGTGCGCCTGGCGCTGCGCGGCACGGTCGGCGACGACGTCGAGGTGAGCTGGATCCGCGTCGACCCCGAGGCCGGCCGCATCACCGACAGCGGCACCTGGCCCCTCACGCGCGACGACGGCACCTGGACCGTGTCGGAGGACATCACGTCCGGCTCCGGTTCGCCGACCACCGTGCAACCCGTCACCATCCACCAGACCAGCGGCGTCATCGCCATCACGGTCCAGGAATCACCGGAGGACGACCGATGAGCACCGACACGATCACCACCCCGCGCACCCGCTGGACCGCCATCATCTGGGGCGTGGTGCTGGCCGCGATCGCCGGAGCCGCCCTGTGGGTGCTCGCCGACGACGACCGCCGCGCCGCCCTCGCCGACGGAGTGGGCACCCTCACGCCCGCCACCATCCTCACCGTGGTGCTGCTGAGCGCCGGTGCGCTGCTGCTGGTGGGTGGAGCCGCCGGGCTCGTGCGGCGGGGCCAACGCCGGCGGACGGAGGGCGTCGCGGCGTTCGCCCCCGATGCGGCCGAGGCGCCGGTCGCGCACACCGCCGAGTAGCCTGGACGGCATGGCGCACCAGGGACGACGACCCGCGAAGGGTTCCGGCAAGGGCACGCCCCCGCGCCGGAACCGGGCCGTCCCCGGTGCGCGTCCGCGCCCCGGGGCGTCGAAGAAGGCCCCGGCGCCCGCGACCCGCAAGGTCGTGTTCGACGCCGCACCCGCCGCGGCGGAGGAGCCACGCACGTTCCGGCTGGGCGCGGTGCCCGGGGCCACTCCCGGCACCTGGATCGACCGGTGGAAGCAGCGCCTCCCCGACGTGCCGCTCGAGCTCGTCCCGATCGAGGTCGCCGCGCAGCGCTCGGCTCTCGACGACCTCGACGCCGCCCTCGTCCGCCTGCCGCTCGACGACGCGTCGTTGCACGTGATCCCGCTGTACGACGAGGTGCCCGTGGTCGTGTCCGCCGCGGACTCCCACCTGATGGCCGCGGACGAGCTCACCCCGGACGACCTGGACGGCGAGGTGCTCATCGCGCTGAGCGACGACGTGTGGGGCGGCCTCGCGCTCCCCGGGACGACGGCCGCGCGGTTCGCACCCCTCGCCACGTCCGACGCGATCGCCACCGCCGCCTCGGGCGTGGGCGTGGTGATCGTGCCGATGTCGCTCGCACGCCTGCACCACCGCAAGGACGCCGACCACCGCGTGCTGGCGGGCGGCCCCGTGTCGACCGTCGCGCTGGCCTGGCGCCGCGACCGGACGACGCCCGACGTCGAGGCGTTCGTCGGGATCGTGCGCGGACGCACCGCGAACTCGTCCCGCTGAGCGCGTCGGCGCCGTCCCGGCCCCTCGTTAGAATCTCCTGATGGCCTCGCTCCTCTATGTCTGCGTGCGTCCCGAGGTCGGGGCGGCCGACGCCGAGCACGCCTCCTTCCGCCGGGCGCTCGGCGTGGACGTGGTCGACCGGCTCGACCTCCTGCATGAGCCGCTGAGCCCCGCGCATCTGGAGCGCTACCGGGGCATCGTGATCGGGGGATCGCCGTTCAACGTGAGCGACCGGGTGAAGAGCCCGACGCAGCAGCGCGTGGAGGCCGATCTGGAGACGATCGCGCACGCCGCGACCGCGGCCACCGTGGCGGCGTTCTTCACGTGCTTCAGCATCGGCGTGCTCACGCGGATGCGGGGCGGCGAGGTGGTCACGACCATGCCGGAGCCGGCGAGCGCGACCGTGATCCGCACGACGGCGGAGGGCGACGCCGACCCCGTGTTCGGGCCGAGCGGGCCCGCGCTCACGGTGTTCACCGCGCACAAGGAGAGCGCCGCGGCCGTGCCTCCGGGCGCGGTGCTGCTCGCCACGAACGACGCCTGCCCCGTGCAGGCCTACCGGGTGGGGTCGCACCTGTACGCGGCGCAGTTCCACCCGGAGCCCACGCCGCGCGACTTCGCCGACCGGATGACGTTCTACCGCACCACGGGCTACTTCGACCCCGAGCGGTTCGACGCCGTGCAGCGGGAGGTGCTCGCGGCGTCGGTGACCGAGGGGGCCGCGCTGCTGCGACGCTTCGCGGAGACCTTCGCCTGAGCCGTCACCGCGCCCTCACGCGGAGGCGCCACCGCGCAGCAGCTCGATCCGCTCGCGGAGATACGACTCCAGGGGCATGAAGCCGCCCGCGGTGCTCCACCGCACCGACGGCACCCCATCGACGAGGGCGAGCGGGCCTGAGGAGCCGCCCGCGTCCACCCCGGCGACGTCGATCACGCTCCAGCCCACGTGCACCACCTCGCCCTCCCGGAAGCCACCGCGCAGGGCCTCCGCTCGGCGCTCGGCGCGCGCCCGTGCCGACTCGGCCGTGTAGCCGCGGCGTCCGGGGTCGGCCGCCCGCAGCACCTCGGCGGTGGCGAGGGCGTGCGTGTCGGTGAGCAGCAGCACGCCCAGATGCCAGGCGTCCCCCACGCGCACGATGCGGCGGCCGCGCCAGCGCGACTCCCGTTCCTCGCCGAGCCCCTCGCGCGGCACCCCGGCGAGCGCGGCCACCGCGTCGGTCAGCAGGGCGGAGGCGGAGGTCACAGCTCCCCCTGCCTGGTGCGGTCGGCGAGGGCGGGCCCGACCACCGGAGCGCGGTCGCCGCGGAGGGTCATGCCGATCAGCGGGTACAGCAGCACGGACAGCATGCCGGCACCGACGAGCGCCGCGGCCGTGCCCGTGTCGAGCATGTCCTGATCCACGCCGATGCCAGTGACGGCCACGATGATGGGCAGACCGGTCGCGGCGAGCAGGCCCAGGGCGGTGCGGTCGCGCAGGCCCGCTCCCGTCGGCGCGGACAGTTGTGCGGCCGACCCGCGGAACACCAGCAGCGCGACCAGGAACACCGGCACCAGCGCCAGTGCCGTCGGCGACGACCGCAGCGCGTCGAGGTCGAACGTGACGCCGGTGTAGAGGAAGAAGATCGGCACGAGGAAGCCGAACGCGATCGCCTCGATCTTGCTCTCCACCTCCTCGGCGTCCTTCTTCGGGGCCCGCGCCATGATGATCCGCCAGATCGCGCCAGCGACGAACGCCCCCAGCAGCATGTCGAGGTCGAGCATCACGCTGAGTCCGACCAGGGCGGCGATCAGCAGGATCACGAACCGCACCCCGAACTGGTCGGAGGTGTGCAGCGTCGCCCGCACGATGCCGTGCAGTCGCCCGTGCGGCATGCGGTGGGCGATCAGGACGGCGAGTCCGGCGAGCACCACGAAGGTCAGCAGGACCGCGGTCGCCAGGGGCGTGGTCCTGGTGCTGAGGAACAGGGAGATCGCGATCAGCGGCAGGAACTCCCCGACCGCCCCGATCGTGCTGATCGCCCGGCCGAACGGGGTGTCCAGCTCCCGCGCATCGCGGAGGATCGGCATGAGGGTGCCGAGGGCGGTGGAGCTGAGGGCGATCCCGATGACGACCATGCCCTCCCCCGGCGCGAAGAAGAACCCGAGCCCGATCCCGAGCAGCACGCTGAGCAGCCACCCGAGCGACGCCCGCGCGAGCGGCTTCCCGGCGACCGTGCGGAAGTCGATCTCGGAGCCGGCGACGAAGAACAGCACGGCCAGGCCGAAGTCGCTCAGCTTCTCCAGCAGCGGACCCGGCTCGACCCAGCCGAGCACGGCGGGGCCGACGAGGATCCCCAGCACGAGCTCGAACACGATGATCGGCACGCGCACGAGCGGCCGGACGCCCCGGGCGAGCAGAGGGGCGGCGACCGCCAGCAGGGGGATCAGCACCAGGCCGACGTCGCTCGCGTCCACGGTCTCAGGGTAGCGACGCCCCCGGCGATTCGCTCCCCGCCCGCGCGACACGGCAGAATCGAGGCACACCCTGGAGGAGCCCCCATGAGCCAGCCCGATACCGCCCGCCTGCTGATCGCCTGCGACGACCAGCCCGGCATCGTCGCCGCGGTCGCCGGCGTGCTCGCGCGGCACGGTGCGAACATCATCTCGCTCGACCAGCACTCCACCGACTCCGAGGGCGGACGCTTCTTCCAGCGCACCGTCATCCACCTCCCCGGTCTGGCCGCCGCGCGCCCCGCGCTCGAGGCCGACATCGCCGACGTCGCGGAGCGCTTCGGCATGGAGTGGTCGCTGCACGACGTGTCCCGGCGCAAGCGCGTCGCGATCTTCGTGTCGAAGTACGACCACTGCCTCATGGAGTTGCTGTGGCGCACGCAGCGCGGGCAGCTCGACATCGACATCACCATGGTCGTGTCGAACCATCCCGACCTCGCCGAGGCCGTGCGTTCGTTCGGCGTGCCGTTCGTGCACATCCCCTCGGGCGACAAGCAGGCCATGGAGGAGCGACAGCTCGAACTGCTGCAGGGCAACGTCGACCTGGTCGTGCTCGCCCGCTACATGCAGATCCTCACGGACGACTTCATCACGCGCCTCGAAGCCCCCGTCATCAACATCCACCACTCGTTCCTGCCCGCGTTCATCGGCGCCAACCCGTATGCCAGGGCCAAGGAGCGCGGCGTGAAGCTGATCGGGGCGACCGCGCACTACGCCACGGCCGACCTCGACGAGGGGCCGATCATCGAGCAGGACGTCACGCGGGTGACGCACTCCGAGTCCGCCGCCGAACTGCAGAGCCGCGGCGCCGACGTCGAGCGCCTCGTGCTCGCCCGGGCCGTGCAGTGGCACGCCGAGGACCGCGTGATCGTGCACGGCCGCTCGACCGTCATCCTCTGACCCGCTTCACTCCCCCGGGAGCCCGGCGAGCACGTCGACGGCGAGACCGTGGGACGCCGCGGTGGGGAGTGACGGTCGTACCTTCATGCCGAGTCCTATAGGAGCGGCATACAACGACTGAAGTCGGCCGCACAGTATCACGTTACAGGTGATATGTCTGTAGGCCGAAGACCCTACATGCAGTTTCTGGCTCCCGTCTAAGAATGGGAACGGAGAGTCGACCTGGCCTCCGTATCAGAAATGGAGACGAAACGATGAGGACAAAGAGAACGACGAGACTGGCGATCTATGCTGCGCTTCTCTCCGGTGCGCTCGTGGCATCCGGAGTCACGGCGGCCAGCGCGGAGGAACGTGATCCTGTAGCGGATGCCATCGCACAAGCGCCGCTGAACGCACAGGTCATCAACGATCAGCACGAGTCGGCTTCGGTCGACTTGAGCACAGGGGAGGGCGCCCTGGTGGCGGAGAACGCACACCATCAGGAAGCGAGCATTTCGTACGACCTCGACTCGGGACCGTCGCTCACGCTCACAGCTCAGGACAGCAGAAGTTCAAACGGCGCGGATACCACCGCGCAGGTGCTCTCCGATGGGAGCGCGCGGCTTCTGACGGTATTCACTGACGCTGATTCGAATCTCGTGTCCAAGTACGCTACCGAGATTCCGGAAGGGTGGGCTGCTCAGAAGCGTTCAGATGGAGGCTACGACATCGTTCCCGGCCCTGTTCTCCGTGACGCTCTGGGGAAGCACGGACTCAGCGGCGAATTCGTTCTGGCAACAATCGACGCTCCCTGGGCCGTCGATGCCAACGGCGCGGAAGTTGCAACGTCCTTCGAGCTCGTCGGGAACCAACTCCTGCAGAGAATCAAACCGGACGCGAACACCGCTTTCCCCGTGACCGCTGATCCTCGCGTCGTTGGCCACGGTTACTACTTCTCGATCTATTACAACAAGTCCGAAACCCGAAGCATGCGAGACACAGGCGCCGTTGTCGGGTTCATTCTCGCCGCGGGTGCAGCGATCGCAGCGCTGCCTGGCGGGGTAGCTGTCAGCGCCGTGCTGTACACGGTTGGTGCGGGCGCAGTTGCGGCGATCGCGACCGTGGCAGGCAACGCGTCCGGCGAAGGTCGCTGCCTCAAGCTCGACGTCCCGTCGTTCATTCCCACGAGCGTGAAGTGTTAGGTTTGCCCGCATGCTCTGGGTGATGATGTCTGCGATGTTCTTCTTGGTGGTGTTCTTCGCCATCGCGAGCAGGTCACATAAGAAGCACCGCAAGAACCGACGTACGCCGCGCGAGTAGAGCCGGCAGTGGGCGTAGTTCCGCAGCGATCGCCCGCGCTTCCGCCCGACGGGAGTGCGGGCGTTTTGCTGCACAGACCGACACGGGTGCACTGAGATCGCCAACGAATCACTCCCAGGCATGCCGGTTTTCCCGAATCCGGCTATCAAGCTCAGAGGTCGCACGGGATAGTCGATCAGGCAGCCTCTCGTCCCGGATCCACTCGACGAGGACACGCCCATCGACAAGCCCGGCGGCGAGCTCGGCGAACACGTCGGCGGCGGTGGTGCCGCGGGCGAGCGGAGCCGCCTGACCCAGCCACAGCGACTGCAGCTCGCCGAGGTTCTGCTCCCCGGCCGCCGTGCGGAAGCGCCCCGTGAGCCAGTTCTGCATCGGGAAGGGCGCGATGGTGCCGCTCGCCTCGATCGCCCGCACGGCGCGGTTGCGGGCGCCGCGCGCGAGCCGTCCGCTCATCGCCCGGGTCAACACGGTGTCGTCCGCCGCGGTCGCGCGGATCGCGTCCCGGTGCGCCGCGGTCGCCGCGGACTCGTCCGTGGCGAGGAAGGCCGTCCCCACCTGCACGCCGGCGGCACCGAGGGCGAGGGCGGCCGCGACGCCGCGGCGGTCCGCGATGCCGCCCGCCGCGATCACCGGCACCCCGACCGCATCCACTACCTGCGGCACGAGCGCGAACGTCCCCACCAGGGACTCCTCGGCGGGACGCAGGAACGACACCCGGTGTCCGGCGGCCTCCGCTCCGGTCGCCACCACCGCATCCACACCGGCCTCGGCGAGCGCGACGGCCTCCGCCACCGTCGTGGCCGTGCCGACGATCCGGATGCCCCGGTCGTGAGCCTCCGCGACGACCTCGGGCGACGGCACGCCGAACACCACGCTGAGCACCGCCGGGGCGACCGCCCAGATCGCGTCGAGCTGCTCGTCGAGCGGCGGGACGTAGCGCTCCGGCCGCGTCGGCACGGCGACCCCCACGGCCTCGTAGAACGGCTGGAGCGCCTGGGCGAAGACCGTGTGCTGCGGGTTGGGCTCGACCTCGTCCCCGGTCGGCAACCAGATGTTCAGCGCGAACGGCCGGTCGGTCGCGGCGCGCAGCTCGGACCCGGTCGCCCGGATACGGTCGCCGTCGTAGCCATAGAGGCCGAACGACCCCAGGCCCCCGGCGTTGCTCACGGCCGCGGTGAGCGCGACGGACGACAGCCCGCCGAAGGGACCGAGGACGATCGGGTGCGTGATGCCGAACAGGGTGCGCAGGTCGCTCATGCTTCGACGTTACGCCCGCGGCGGACGGCCGCGGGCGGGACGACGCCCCCTGCTAGCCTCGGTGGCAGAGAGCGGGGTGTGCACATGCGGCAGTGGATCGGGCAGATGCTCGGCATCGTCGCGACCGCGCTCGGGCTCGTCGCTCTTCCCGATGCCACCGCGCTCGGGCTCGCCGTGGCCCTCCTCGCGGTCACCGCGATGACCCTCGCCGTCGTGCTGAGCGTGCGTCAGCGACCGGAGGCCGACGCCCCGCATCCCCTCCGCGCCATCGACGTCGGCACTCTGCTGCCGCAGAGCGACCCGGATGCCGCGGGGCATCCGCGTCCGCGGGCGCCGGGAGTCGCGATCGCCGCGTAGCCCGTTCCGACGGGAGCGCGCGGCCTTCGCCGACCCTTCCCGACCTCACGAACGGACACCCGTGGACATCTTCGCCTTCCCTCCCCTCGCCGCGCTCCTGAACGCGGCCTATACGGCCCTGACCGGCCTCTCCACCGCCCTCGAGCCCCTCGCCGGCCCGTCCGCCGCGGCCCTCGCCGTGGTGCTCGTCACGCTCCTGGTGCGTGCCCTCCTCATCCCCGTCGGCATCTCGCAGGCGAGGGCCGAGCAGACCAGGGCGCGCCTCGCTCCCCGGCTGCGCGAACTGCAGCGTCGGCACAAGAAGAACCCCGAGCGGCTGCAGAAGGAGATGATGGAGCTCTACCGCTCCGAGAACACCTCGCCGTTCGCCGGGATGCTCCCCGTGCTGGCCCAGGCCCCGGTCGTCGGGCTGCTCTACACGCTGTTCCTGCGACCCGAGATCGCCGGACACCCGAACGACCTGCTGGCCCACGACCTCTTCGGCGCCCCGCTGGGCACGAGCCTGGTCTCCGCACTGTTCGGCGGCACCGCGACCCCGGCGACGTTCGCGGTGTTCGGGGTGCTGCTGGCGGTGATGATCGCGGTCGCCGAGGTCACCCGGCGCGTGTTCCGCCCCGCGCCCGTCGAGGGCGACGACTCGCCGCTCAGCTCGCCCGGGGTGCTGCGGGCGATGTCGGCGCTGCACTACCTCACGGCCGTGTTCGCGGCGTTCGTCCCGCTCGCGGCCGCGCTCTACCTCACGGTCACGGTCGTGTGGACGCTCGTGCAGCGCGTGGTGCTCCGCCGGCGGTTCCCCCTGCCGGAGCCCGCCGCCGCCCGCGCGTGACCTCGGGGTCAGTCAGGCAGCGGGATCGGGGCGGTGAAGGGGCCGGACGGCTCCTCACCCCTCCGGCCCCGGCGCACGCCGAGGGTCGTCCCCACGCTCGCGGCGATCACGAGCGCGACGGCCAGCAGCCGCAGCACCGTCGCGTCCTGCCCCAGGAGGAGCCATCCGGCCAGCGTCGCGAACGCGGGCTCCAGGCTCAGCAGCACCCCGAACACCCGCTGCGGCAGGCGACGCAGCGCCGCCAGCTCGAAGCTGTACGGGATGACCGACGACAGTACGGCCGTCACCGCGGCCAGCAGCAGCAGCGACGGGTCGGCGGCGACCGTCGCGGCCGCGGGCACACCCACGGGGATCAGCAGCACCGCCGCCACGACGAGCCCCATCGCGAGCCCGCTGCTGCCGGGGATGAGGGCTCCGACGCGGGCGCTCATCCGGATGTACATCACCCAGAAGCCGGCCGCGATCAGGATGAACACCACGCCGAGCGGGTCGAGGGGATCCGCGCCGATCAGGCCGTCGATGCCGAGCAGCGCCATGCCAAGCAGGGCCACCGCGACCCAGACGGCATCGGCGAGCCGCCGGGTGAGCACGGCCGCGAGCACGAGCGGGCCGAGGAACTCGATCGCCACGGCCGGCCCGAGCGGGATGCGGTCGATGGCGGCATAGAAGAAGCCGTTCATCGCGGCGAGCGACACCCCGAAGAGCACGGCCGCGAGCCACTGCTGCCGCGTCCACCCCCGCACCCTCGGGCGCACGAGCACGACCAGCAGCACCGCGGCGATCGCGACCCGCAGCGAGGTCACGCCCCAGGGGCCGAGGACGGGGAAGAGCTGCGCGGCGACGGCGGCCCCGAACGGCAGCGAGAGGCACGAGCCGATGACGAGCGCGACCCCCACGAGGGTGCCGGATGCCGCGGGTTTCTGCACCATACGAGCTTAGGCGGCGGGAGCCCGTCGCCCCGCCGCCCACGCAGCTCGATGGGGCCTCAGAGGGCCTTGCCCCCGGTCACCGCGACGACCGTGCCCGAGACGTACGACGACTCCTCCGACGCGAGGAACACGTAGGCGCCGGCGAGTTCGGCCGGCTGTCCGGCGCGTCCGAGCGGGGTGTCCTGCCCGAAGGTCTCCAGGCGCTCGGGACCCCACCCGGTGGCGGGGATCAGCGGCGTCCAGATCGGCCCGGGCGCCACAGCGTTCACGCGGATGCCGCGCGGGCCCGCCTCCTCGGCGAGCGCCTTCACGAACGCGACCTGCGCGGCCTTCGTCATGGCGTAGTCGATCAGTCCCGGCGAAGGCTGCGCCGACTGCACCGATGAGGTGACGATGATGCTGGCGCCGGGCTCCAGGTCGGGGAAGGCGGCGCGCGCGGAGAAGATCAGCCCGGCCAGGTTCGTGTCGAACACGCGGCGCATCTTCTCGGTGTCGAGGTTCTCGAAGCCGTCGATGTCGTGCTGGTAGGCGGCGTTGAGCACCAGGACGTCGAGTCCGCCGAGCTCGGTCCGCGCCCGGTGCACCGCGTCGGTCGCGAAGGCCTCGTCCCGCACGTCGCCGGGGATGCTGACGCCGGTGCGTCCGGCCTCGCGCACGAGGGCCAGCGTGTCCTCCGCGTCGTCCTGCTCCTCGGGCATGTGCACGATCGCGACGTCGGCACCCTCCCTGGCGAAGGCGATCGCGACCGCGCGGCCGATGCCCGAGTCACCGCCGGTGATGAGCGCGCGTCGCCCCTCGAGCCGTCCGTGGCCCACGTACGAGGACTCGCCGTGGTCGGGTTCGGGCGTGGTGCGCTCGGTGAGTCCGGGCTGATCCTGGCTCTGCGCCGGGAAGCCCTCCTCGCGGTGCGCGTGCCGGGGGTCAGTGAGGCCGCTGTCGCGGGTGGTGTCGGTCATGTCCGCTCCTCCTGTGTCGAGTGGCTGTCGTGTCGTGCTCGGATCGAGCATCACGGCAACCGCCGACCGGGGGCAGGGGGTTGACACCTCAGAGCGGCGGTGTGACCGGGGTGTCTCCGCCCGGCTGCTCGCCCGCCTCCGCGGGCTCCGGCACCAGGTACAGGCCGCTGGGGGCGTTGGCGGTGAAGGCGAGCGCCTCGATCCAGGCGCGGTTGATCGAGGGCTGCCGGCTGCCGAAGTACTTGAAGACGAGCGAGCTGCCCGGCTGGATCCACACCGTGGTGCGTCCGCCGCCCACGCTCGCGTCCTCACGCCAGCTGAACGGGAACGGCTCCCCCCGGCGCAGCTTCGCCGTGATCACGAGCTGCAGGTGCGTGAGGGCGCGATCCTCGATCTCGCTCTTCACGCTTCCTTCGTAGATGAACTTGCCCATCGGGTGATGCTCCTCGGTCGATCCGGTTCCCGCCCGGCCACCGCCGGGATCGTGCCCTGGGGGTAGCGTAAGCCCTCGCCCCGGGCGGGCCGCAACTCCGCGGGCCGAGTGGCTGCCTGGAGCGCGCGAGGCACGGAAGTCAAGCCCCGCGCGCGGGAAGCCGGAGCGGACTAGCCTCGGGGCCATGACACCCGAGGAGGGCACCGCCATGAACGCACGCCACATCGACGACCGTCCCGACGAGGGCTACACGCCCGGCACCACCCACGCCGAACGGGGCGCCGGCAACCCGCGCCTGCGCGTGCGCCGCGACGACGAGCGCACCGAGTTCGCCCTCGACGTCGACGAGGTGCGCATCGGATCGGCGGCGGGCAACGAGCTGCGCCTCGCCGACACCGAGCCCGTGCACGCCACGGTGGTGCACGACGACCGCGACGAGTACGTGGTGACACTGCACGCCGACGGGGAGATGAACTCGAACCCCGACGCCGACGCCACGCACCCCGGCGAGCGCACCGAGACGCTGCGCACCGGCTCGCGGTTCACGGTCGGCCCGTGGGAGCTGGTCTTCGCCCGCGACGAGTTCGCCGACCACGGGCGCCCCTACGGCGGACGCCTCGGCGGGGAGTACTCCGACCAGCCGCTGCAGCCGCCGCGCCCCGACTACGACGGCGACGGCGAGCGCGCGCCTCAGTCGGACTCCGACGCCGAGGTGTGATGCGGCGTCCCCACGGGCTTCGATTCGGCTGACCCGCGCTGACGCAGGTAGATCGCGAACGCGACCATGGTGCCGACGGCCAGGAACTCGGACTGCCAGTTCTGCAGCGTCCGATCCCAGAAGTCGGGCGAGACCACGTAGTCCAGCCAGGTGATCGCCGCCGCGCCGTGCTGCGCGTTCTCCGCGTTCATCACGACGGTCCCGGCGAGCGACTGCGCCAACCACGACAGCAGGAACACCGCCCCCATCACGATCAGCAGCGAGTTGCCGAACACGGCGGCGCGCCACCCGCCCGCCCTGGCCCATCGCGGGGAGTCAGGGCGGGCGTGGCGTCCCACCAGCTGATCCGCGTCGCTCCCCGGACCCTCGTCTCCCGGTTTCTTCGACTCGGGTGAACCGCGCTGCACGAACCAGATCGTCGCAGCGATGAACAGGAAGAACTGCAGGAACTCGGACTGCCAGTTCTCGGCCACGTCGACCGCGAAGTCCGACGACCACACGAAGTCGAGGAAGCCGATCGTGGCCTGCCCGTGCTCCACGAGCTCGTCGTTGTTGCGCAGGTATCCGGCGATCGACTGGCCGATCAGCGCCGCCGCGAACAGCGCGAGGAAGAACAGGCTGAGGGCGTGATCCCTGATCCGGCTCCGCACGGTCATCGACCTCCCAGCGGCAGCGCGATCATGATCGCCAGCCCGACCGCGATGATGCCCGCCCACGTCCAGAAGACCGCGCGCATCCCCGCGGTGTCCCGCGTCTGCTCTCCCATGTCCGCCTCCTCGCGATGTCCGATGGACCGACCCTCGCCGGACCGGACGACCACCGGCAGGGGCTTGACGCCGTCGCTCTCCTTGTCAATCCCCTGCGTCCGTGTCGCCCCGTCCCCTACCGTCGGATCAGGCGCCGCGGCGGGACGCGTGGCGCGACGACCGAGATGAGAGGATCGCCCATGACGCGCACGTCCGAGAGCAGCGAGCGATGACCGCGCCGAACGAGACGCCCGAGCTGGAGCGGCTGAGCGAGCTCGCCCGCACCCGCGGTCTGCGGGTGAGCGTGGCGGAGTCGCTCACGTCCGGGCGGCTCGCGAACACCATCGGCGCCGGGGAGAGCGCGTCCGACTGGTTCGCGGGCGGCATCGTGGCCTACTTCACCGAGGTCAAGGAGCGGGTGCTCGGTCTCACGCCGGGAACCGACCCCACCTCCGCGGCGTGCGCCGAGCAGCTCGCCACCGGGGCCCTGCGGCTGTTCGAGGCGGACATCTGCGTCTCGACCACGGGTGTCGGTGGCCCGGGCCCCGAGGGCGGCCACCCCGCCGGCACCGTGTACCTCGGCTGGGCGACCGCGGAGGACTCGGGCCACCGGCGGCTCGCGCTCACGGGCGACCCCGACGAGGTGCTGTCGGCGAGCGTCGACGCCGCGGTGCGGCTGCTCGCGTTCCACGCCGAGGGCCTGCACCCCGCGGGGCCCCGCCGCGGGTCGGGCGGCGAGGACTAGCGGCCCGGCACGAGGCCGATGCGCAGCGGGGCTCCGGGGGCCGCCGCTTCGGTGAGGGCCGCGTCGATGTCGAGCAGCGAGCGCACGGCGCCGACCGCGTCCGCGAAGGGGTAGGCGCGGCCGCGACCGGCGAGGAACGCGACCGCGTCGGCGAGGTCCTGCGACGTGTAGTTGTGCATCCCGGTCACGGTGACCAGGCGCCGCACCACGGCCTCGGCATCCACGGGCACCGGCTCGGCGGGGAACACGCTGCCGACCAGCACGACCGTGCCACCCACCGCGACCCCGGCCAGTGCCTCCGCGACCGCGTGCCCCGACGCCTCGATCACGACGTCGGGCTCCCGGTCGAGCGCGGTGGCCCCGAAGCGCGCGGCGAGGGCCCGTCGCGCGGGGTCGGGGTCGCGCACCTCCACCACCGCCCCGTGTTCGACGGCGATCGCCGCGGCGGAGAGCCCCACCAGCCCGGCGCCGTGCACGCGCACCGTCGCGCCGTCGAGGGGCATGTCGCGCGCGGCCCTGGTCACCGCGGCCCACGCGGTCGCCGTCGCACAGCCCGCCGGCGCGAGCACCGCGGCGGGCAGTGACTCCGGCACCCGCGCGACCGCCGTCCCCGCGCGCAGCTGCACGTGGCTGGCGAACGCGCCGGTGAGGTCGCCGTGCACGCCCACCCTGTCGTGGCCGTACTTGCCCAGGTCGCGGCACTTCTGGGTGAGCCCGCGGCGGCAGCGGTCGCACGTGCCGCACGACACCGTGACCGACCACACCACGCGGTCGCCGAGGCGCAGCGGGGCCCCGTCGGTCGCGTCCGCTCCGGCGTCGCCGAGCGCGATGACCCGCCCCACGCTCTCGTGCCCGAGCACGAGCGGGGTGGGGGCCGCGCGCCGCCCTTGCACGGTGTGCACGTCGGAGCCGCAGATGGTCGACATCTCGACAGCGACCAGCACGTCGTGGTCGCCGAGGGCGACGCCGGGCACCGCGATGGTCTCGTGCGGGTGCCCGTCGCCGATCCACACCATGGCGGTGGCGGCGGGGCGCAGGGCGACGTCCCTCCGGTGACCGGGCGGGCGGATCAGCACGGTTCCCATGGCCGGATGCTCAGCGCGCGGAGACGGTGGGCAGCAGGTCGCGCTGGGCGAGCGCGCCGCGCAGGGCGGTGACGTCGGCGAGCACGGCGTGGGCTCCCGCGCCGCTCAGGGCTGCGCGGTCGTGCGCGCCGGTGAGCACGCCCGCCACGAACCCGGCCCCGGCGCGGCGCCCGGACTGCACGTCGCTCACGGTGTCGCCGATCACCGCGACCGCGTCCACCGCCGAGGCCCCGCAGCGCAGCAGCGCGGCGAGCACGAGGTCGGGCGCCGGACGGCCACGACCCGCGTCCACGGGCGAGAGCGCCACGTCGACGAGGTCTCCCCATCCGAGCCCGTCGAGCAGCGCCTGCCGGGTCACTGGTGCGAACCCGGTGGTCAGGACCACGGCGAGTCCGGCGTCCTTGAGCCCCTGGATCGCGTCCGCGGCCCCGGGGATCTCGGTCACGCCGTGTTCCGCGACGATCTCCGCATAGGCGTCCTCGAACGCGGCGGTGGCGCGCTGCGCGGCGGCGAGGTCGCCGTCGGCGAGGTGCAGGAAGACGTCGAGCTTCGACTGACCCATGGTGGCGCGCACGTGGTCGAGCGCTTCCTCCCACGGCAGCCGCGCGGCCACCCCGGTGCGCTCGGCGGCGCGCTGGAACGCCTGCTCCACCACGCCGTCGTCGCGCACGGTGGTGCCGGCCATGTCGAGGACGACGAGTTCGATCGGAGTGGTCATGGTGTTCCTTCCAGGGCGGGTGCCCGGCCGAGGGCCGAGGCGAGGGTGAGCTCGGCGAGTCCGAGCCCGCAGGTCATGCCGATGCCGGTGGTCGCGGCGATCACCAGGGTGCCGTCGTCGCCGCGGTCGACGAGGAACTCGCCCGGGGCCTTGGCGTACACGCCCTGCCACCGCTCGATCACGCGCGGCTCCGGCATGTCGAACAGCGCCAGAGCCTCCGCGAGGAACGCGGCGAACGCGGCCTCGGGCTGGAACGGCGCGGGAGCGGTCGCGGTCGCGTGCGAGTCGCCCAGGATCAGGGTGCCGTCGGGCAGCTGCGTGTACATCTGGTTGAGGTCGAGCGCGGCGAGGTCGGGGCGTTCGGCGTGCAGGCGCTCGCGCAGCGCCGCGGCCTGCGGGGTCGCGGCGAACCGGCCGTAGCGGATGAGCGACCACCCGGTGAGCAGGGGCGCGTCGAGCGGTCGCGGGAGGGTCGCCGCGACCCGCATCATGTCGAGGGCGCAGCGGGCGACACCGTGCCGCTCGGCGACCTCGGGCAGCAGCTGGTCGAGGTCGTGGTTCACGGCGACGACCACGACCCCGGCATCGATGCGACCGCGCGTGGTCTCGACCCGTCCGTCGGCGAGGCGGGTCGCGGCGGTGCGGAAGCGGAAGTCCACACCGTTCGCGGCGAGGTGGCGCACGATCGCGGCGGCCGCGGTGCGCGGATCGGTCTGCAGGTCGGCATCGATGAGCGCGCCACCGTGCAGCCCCTCCGCGCGCAGCGGCGCCCGGCGGCGCAGTTCGGCGCTGTCCAGCATCCGGATGCCGCCATCGTGCGCCGCGGCCTCCAGCACGTCCAGCTCGTCCCGGTGCCTGGCGGCCACGAGCGTGCCGGACTCGCGCAGCCAGAACCCGGCGTCGCGGGCGAGCCGCAGCCACAGCTCGCGCGAGGTGTCGGCGTAGCGCCGCGCGTCTCCGCCCTGGGCGCCGATGCACAGGTGCCCGAAGTTGCGCACGGTCGCACCGACGGGCCGGTCACTGCGGTCGAGCACGATCACGCGCAGCCCCCGGCGGACGGCGGCGTACGCGGCGCCGAGCCCCACGATGCCCGCACCGATCACGACCACGTCGGCGGCGTCGTTCGCGCGGGTCATCGGAACACCTTCCTCATCCACATCGCGAGACCCTCCACCGCGAGCACGGTCACCAGGATCATCAGGACGATCGCGGTCACCGTCTCGTAGCGTGAGCCCTGGCTGGCGTTCAGCAGGTAGTACCCCACGCCGCCACCGCCGACGATGCCCAGGATGGTGGCGGCACGGATGTTGGTGTCGAGCATGTAGAAGCTGTGCCCGATCAGCGCCCTGGTCCCCTGCGGCACGGTGGCGGCCGCGTAGGTCTGCAGGCGGGTCGCACCGACCGCACGCAGTGCGCGCTCCGGTCCGCGGTCGACCTCTTCGAGGGAGTCGGCGATGAGCTTGCCCAGCAACCCGATGCCGCCGATCGCGAGCGCGATGACGCCGGCCTGGGCGCCCAGTCCCGTGATGACGACGAGCACGATCGCGAGGATCAGCTCCGGGATGCCGCGGATGCCGACGAGCAGCAGGCGCGCGGTCCCTCGCGCGGCTCCGTTCGGGGCGACGTTGCGGGCGGCGAGCGAGCCGAGCAGCAGGGACGGCAGCAGGGTGAGCACGGTCGCGGCGAGCGCGATCGCGACGGTCTCGCGCATGGCCTCCAGCATCGCGGGCGCGTCGTAGTTCCCGAACGACGGCGGCCAGAAGCGCGCGGCGACCTCGGGGAGCTTGGCCCAGAACGTGAAGAGGTCGAGCCAGGTGATCTGGCTCACCGCGACGCTGCCGATCACGACCAGGACGGCGGCGACCCCGGCGAGGGTGTGGCGCACGCGCTGCGCGGTCCAGGGGCGGCGGAGGGCGGTCTGCGGTGTCGCTGCCCACTCCGACCGGGCGGCGGTGGGCGCGGTCGTGCGGCGCAGCCGGGGGTGCACCAGGCGGTCCATCCAGGAGCGCGTCTGCCGCTGCTCGCCCAGCATGGCCCCGCGCACGAGGCTCGACACGACCTCCATCGCGATGCACAGCGCGAAGATCACGAGCGCGATGCCGAGACCCTTGCCGTAGTTGAGCGCCTTGAACGCATACGACATCTCCAGACCGAGCCCTGCGACGCCGACGTAGCCGAGGACGACGCTGCCGCGCAGGTTGATGTCGTTGCGGTGCAGCACGGTCGCGACCCAGCTCGGCAGCACCTGCGGGAGGATGCCGGCGGTGAACTCCTGCAGCTTCGAGCCGCCCGCGGCCCGGATCGCCAGCCGCGGACCCTCGTCGATCTGCTCGATCGCGTCGGCGAACATCTTGGAGATCATGCCGATCGAGTGGATGCCGATCGCGAGGATGCCGGGCAGGGTGCCGAGCGAGAACATCAGCACGAACGCCATCGCGAGCACCACGTCGGGCAGGGCGCGGGTCAGCACGCCGACGAACCGCGCCGCGGCGCGCCAGCCCGCTCCCGGGGTGGTGTTGGAGGCGGCGAGGTAGGCGATCGGCACCGACAGCACCGCGGCGAGCAGGGTGCCCACGAGCACGAGGCCCACCGTCAGCGCGATGAGCCACAGGAGCTCGCCGGGCTCCGGGAAGGAGAGGCCGCCGACGCGGGCCAGGAAGTTCTGCGCGTTGCCCCAGCTCTGCACCATCGCGGGGATCGAGATGTCGACGTCGCGCACCGCGAGCACACCGAGCACGACGAGCGCGACGAGCGTGAGTCCCGCGGCGATGCGCTCCGGCGAGGGCCGGCGCCGGGGCGCACGGGCCGCGACGGTCGCTCCGCCCGATCCGGTGGGGGCGCCCCCGCGCGGTGCCGCGCCGCCGCGGGTGCCGGGCGCCGCCGCCGTGTCCAGGGCCGTCATGCCACGCCCGCCGGGGTGGCTGCGTCGGCGAGCTCGACCTGCACGGCCGTGATCTCTGCGGTCGTCGTGGCCACACGTCCGTAGATCTCCATGACCTCCGCCTTGCTGAGGCCGTCGGTGGGGGTGTCGAGCACGACCTCGCCGTGCCTCAGCCCCACGATGCGGTCGGCCCAGCTGATGGCGAGGTCCACCTGGTGCAGGCTGCACACCACGGTGAGCCCCTCGTCGGCGGCGATGCGGCGGATGAGGGCCATGACCTGCTCGCTGGACTCGGGGTCGAGCGAGGCGACGGGCTCGTCCGCGAGCAGGATGTCGGGCTTCTGCATGAGCGCACGGGCGATGGCCACGCGCTGCTGCTGTCCCCCGGAGAGGGTGTCGCTGCGCTGGTACGCCCGGTCGAGCAGCCCGACCCGGTCGAGGTGTTCGAGAGCGGTCAGCCTCGCGCTGCGGGAGTAGCCCCAGAGCCCGAGGCGGGGGCCGCGCACGCGCGAGAGCGAGCCGGTGAGCACGTTCTCCAGCACGGTCAGCGACGGCACGAGCTCGAACTGCTGGAAGATGAAGCCGACGCGGCTGCGCAGGTCGCGCAGCGCCCGACTGCGGAGCGCGGGGACCGCGGCGCCGAGCACGTCGACCGTGCCGGCGGTGGGCACCTCGAGCCCGTCGAGGTGTCGCAGGAGCGTCGACTTCCCTGAGCCGGACAGGCCGAGCAGCACCACGATCTCGCCGCGGGCCACGGTGAGCGACACGTCGCTCAGAGCCGTGGTGCTGCCGAAGGTCTTGGTCACGCCGTCGAGGCGGATGAGGGTGTCGGTGGCCGCGGTCATGGCATCTCCTTGTCGTGCGGTCGGGTCGGGTGGGAGGCCCTTCGTCCCGCTGCGCTCGCTCAGGAACCGCAGTCGGGTTCCTGAGCGAGCGCCGGCGAGACGACGGGCGTGTCAGGCCGTCAGGCCTTGCACTGCTCCGCTTCGGTCTCGGCGCAGATGTCGCGGATCAGGTCGTAGTACGCGTCGTCGACCGGCTTCGTGGCGTAGAACACGCTGCGGAACGCGTCGGAGTCGGCGCCGTCGATGCCCGCGGCGATGATGTCGTCGATCGTGACCTCGCCGAGCGCGTCGACGAGCTCCTGCGCGACCTCGTCCGGGAGGGACGAGGAGTAGACCAGGGGCGCACCGGGCACCATGGTCTCGTCGATCACCTTCACCTTGTCGGACTTCTCGACCTCGGAGTCCTCGGCGAACCCGACCTCGCACTCGACGCCCTCGCCGACCTTCTGCACGCTCACGTCGTGCTTGCCCGCGAAGACCGGCGTGATGTCGGCCTGGGGGTCGATGCCCGCCTCGAGCAGGTTGTAGGAGGGGAAGAGGTAGCCGGAGGTCGACGACGGGTCGACGAAGCAGACCTTCTTGCCGGCGAAGTCCTTCAGGCTGGTGATGTCGCTGTCGGCGGGGACGATCGCCTGCGAGTAGTAGCCGGGCTCCTGGCCCTCCTCGGTGATGATCGACGAGATGGGCGTGAGCTTCGCGCCGTTGTTGGTGGCGGTCACGTAGGTGAAGCCGGAGAACGACGCGACGTCGACCTTCCCGGCGACGGCGGCCTCGATCAGCGCGGCGTAGTCGGTGGACTCGTGGTACTCGACGGTCTTCCCGGTGACCTCGGCGATGTAGTCCATCAGGGGCTGGTAGTTGGTCTCGGTGTCGACCGAGTCGGGCACGACGCCGAAGACCAGCGTGTTCTCGTCGACGGCGAACCCGCTCGCGCCGGCGGACTGTGCGTCGCCGGGGGCGTCGGTGGCCTCGGCCGTTCCGGCACAGGCGGCGAGGCCGAGCGCGAGGATCGCAGCGCCGGCGAGGGCGGGGAGAGCACGGAGCTTCATGGTGGACCTTTCAGGGTGGGAGGGGTGATCCTCGACGACTCTGACAGGCCCGGTCTTCAGATGTATACCTATCTCGGAAGAGTTCAGGGCGCGTTCACCCGCCATTCGCCTGGGTGAACACTCACCGACCATCCGCGGCCTCCGCCCGATGGCGAAGTAATGTACCTATGTGGCCGAAGCTGTGTACACCCAGATCGCCGACGACCTGCGCGCCCGGATCACCGACGGCACGCTGCGCCCCGGCGACGACGTACCCACCGAGGCCGAGCTCGCCGAGCGCTGGCACACCTCCCGCGGCCCGATCCGCAACGCGCTCGCGGCGCTGCGCGCCGAGGGGCTGATCGAGACCGGTCGCGGACGCCCGGCGCGCGTCGTCGCGCGCAAGGCGAACCAGGCGGTCGACGTGTCAGTGCCGTTCACGCGCTGGGCGCGCGAGCTCGGCGTGACCCCCGGCGCCGAGACGCAGGAGCTCAGCCTGCGCCGCGCCGGCGACCTGGGTCCCGCGCTCGGCGTGGGGCGCGACGACACCATCGTCCGCGTCGTCCGCCTGCGCCTCCTCGACGGGCGGCCGACCATGCTGGAGCGCCTCGCCTACACCGAAGACGTCGGGCGTCGGCTGTTCGAGGTCGATCTGGACGAGGTCTCGATCACCGAGTACCTGGCCTCCCTCGGGCATCCGATCGTCACGCTGCGGCACGAGATCGATGCGGTCGCAGCCGACGAGCAGGACGCGAGCCTGCTGCGGGTTCCGCGGGGCGCACCGATCCTGCGACTCACGCGCACGTCGCGCGACGCCGACGGACGCGTCTTCGAGGCCTCGGAGGACCGCTACCTCAGCGAGGTGGTCCGGTTCACGGTGGCGGCGTCCGGCATCTCGACCGATGGGCACTTCATGCGCGCCGTGGGTGCGTGAGGAGAGGGATTCGGCCGCAATGGAAAGGGGCCGGAAACAGATTCGCGATCGCGGGCACGGGAGTGTTCAGAAGCCAGAAAGATCGCGCCCGCGATCGCAGCGCTGGGGACGCTTTATCTGGGGAGCTTTCAGCATATGCCGGTGCGAATTGGGCTCTGAAGTGCCGAAAGTCGAGACCTTTTTAGACTTTCGTCTAGGTCTGTTCGCGCGCACGCAGCGCACTCTGCCACTGTAGCGCCTCAGGCCACCGGCAGTGCGGCCGACACGAGCCAGTGCCCGTCGACCTCCCCCGCGCTGAACTCACCGCTCGCGCCCATGACGCGCTCGGCCATGCGGCCGAGGCCCGTGCGACTCGACGAGAGCTCGCGGCGGGGCGTGGTCGGAAGGGGACTGCGCAGGGTCAGGTGCGCGGTGTCGTCGTCCACGGCGAGACGGATCTCGACCGTGCCCTCGCCGGCGTACTTCAAGATGTTGGTGGCGGACTCGCGCACGATGCGCGCCAGCACGATCTCCACGGCGCGCGGGATGCGCTCGTCGCCCGGGTCGCCTTCGCACACCACCGTGTGCCCGGCGGCCGCGAACTCGGTGCGTGCTTCGTCGATCGCCGCGACGAGGTCGCCCGTCGGCATGCCTGCCGACCGGGGCCCGTCGTCGGCCAGTTCGATCACGAACCGGAGATCGGTCATGGCCTTGCGCGCGGCCACCCGGATGGCCTCACGCGAATCGTCACTGGTTCCGGGGTCCTCGAGCATCTGCACGTGCAGCGACACCACCGTGAGGTGGTGCGCGATGCTGTCGTGCAACTCGCCGGCGATCCATCGCCGCTCGGCGAGCACTGCTTCGCGTTCCTGTTCGGCCGCTGCCTCGAGCTGACGCTCCAGGCGGCTGCCGCGTGCGAACGCGATCCGCAGCGCGAAGCCGACGGCTCCCGCGACAGCGGCGAAGACGAGGTAGATGGCGACGTTCACGCCGGCGTCGGCGTCGCGCATGGCGACGACGGCGGCAGCGACGAGGAACGCGCCGGTGTACGACAGGATCAGCGAGGTCCAGCCGAGTCGCATGACCAATCCGGCCGCGACAGCGGCGGCGGTCAGGACCTGGTACTCGGTTCCTGCCAGAAAGGAGAGCGCGAACACGACGCCGAGGGCGCATGTCGCGATGAGGGGCTTCCAGAGATAAAGGGCGAAGACTGCCGTCGAAGAAATGCTCACCACGAGGACGGCCGGGTTCACACCCGGAGTCACGATGAGGCCGATCAGATCGACGGCGATAGTGATGGAGATGATCACCAGAACGACGATGCGTTCGATAGCGGTGAGTTTCTCACCTCGGACCAGCCGGAGTGTATCCGCAGACCCGCGAATCGAATGGTCGAAGGCCATGGTTCACTATCTCCTATTCGCCAGGTACTCTAGCGGACGAGACCAAAGAACTTGCTAACCTGCTGCCAGAAAGTCATTACGTTCACCTCCATTTTGTAGTCGTTTGTCGATGTCTGTATTCATCTTCTCGACGACGCTGAGCGCGCACATCTGTCTTGAGTCCAGACCTCGATGGCCAAAGGTCTACAGCGCGGATCCGCGGGTGCAGCGCGGTTAGGCTTCCTCCATGCAGGAAATCCGCGTCGTGATCGTCGATGACGATCCACTGGTCCGCTCCGCGCTGTCCCACTTCGTGTCGCGCGCGCCGGAGATCACGGTCGTGGCGCAGGCGGAGGACGGTCGCGAGGCCCTCAGCACGGTGGAGCGGGAGAAGCCGGACGTCGTCATGATGGACGTCCAGATGCCCGAGATGAACGGCATCGAGGCGACGGCGGCCATCGCGCAACGGTGGCCCGATGTGCGGATCCTCGCCGTGACCACCCTCGACGGCAGCGACACGGTCCTGCCGATGCTGAGCGCCGGGGCGTCGGGCTACCTGCTCAAGGACTCCAGCGCGGAGGACATCGTGACCGGCGTGCGCGAGGTGTTCGCCGGCCAGAGCTCGCTGTCCCCGCGCATCGCCTCCATGCTGATCCGGCACGTGCGCGACTCCACGCCCGCCGCGACCGCCGCCGATGCCCTCGAACCGCTCACGGACCGTGAGGAAGAGGTGCTGCAGTGCCTCGCGAAGGGCATGTCGAACGCCGAGATCGCCAAGGCGCTCATCGTGTCGGAGGGCACGGTCAAGGCGCACCTCGGGCGCATGATGTCGAAGTGGCACCTGCGCGACCGCGTGCAGATCCTCGTCACGGCCGCGCACGCGGGACTGGTCACCTTCCGCTGACCCCGTGCCTCGCGCGGCACGCGGGCATTCCGCTGGCGCACCGCGCGCGCCGCGGGGATCCGGGAGAGTGCTCACACCTGCATCCATCTCCGGACCGTCGGCGTCGACGGTCCGAGGGCTGTCGTTCTTCCACCCCGCGCCATCTCCAGAATGGAACCGCGGGGGTCACAGCGCAAGCAGCGCGATGCCGGTCAGCACGATGAGCGAGGCGCCCACCCGCCACCCTGGCCGCGACTCCCTGAGCACGACCGCGCCGAACAGGCTCACCAGCACCACGCTCACCTCGCGCAACGGCGCGACCAGCGCGACCGGAGCGATCTGGATCGCCGACAGCACGAGGATGTACGACAGGGGCGACAGCACACCGAACGCCAGGATGCGGCGCCACTGCGCACGCCCGAGCGCCCACACCGCGGGCCAGCGGCGACGGACCGCGATCGAGTAGAACGGCACCTGCAGCAGGGTCGTGCCCACCATGAAGGCCACCGGCGACAGGCTCCACGTGCGCACCGCATGCGTGTCCCAGATCGTGTACACCGCGATCGCCACGCCCGTCAGCAGCCCGAACACCAGGCCGAGGTCGACGCCCCGCCCTCCGCCGCTCCCCCGGTCGACCAGCCCGACCGCCACCACGCCGACGATCACCGCGGCGACGCCGACCAGGGCGATGCCCGACGGCCGCTCCCCCAGCAGCACCACCGCGACGATCACCGACAGGAAGGGACCGGTCCCGCGCGCCGTCGCATACACGGTCGACAGGCTGCCCTCGCGATAGCCGCGCTGCAGCACCGCCATGTACACCACGTGCAGCACGGCCGAGACACCCACCCCGAGGGCGAACGAGGCGAGGTCGGACGTGCCGAGGCCCCCCGTGAACGGCACCGCCCCGATCCACACGGCCGTGCTGGCCACCGCGCCCCACCACAGGAACGGCGAGCCGGCGCGGCTGATGCCGTGCGCGATCACGTTCCAGGCGGCGTGGGCGACGGCGGCACCGAGGACCAGGACGAAGGCGAGTGGGGACACGACAGACCCTTCCGTTCGGCGCAGGCACGACGAACAGGGTCCTCCGGGCTTTTGTCCTGTCAGATGACGGCCCGCTCACGGGAGCGGACCGTGGCGCCGCTCGGACCAGACGGGTGCGGACCCCGGAACCCTAGGCGCTATCGGGACCACCCTAGCCGTCCGAGGTGAACCGGAGGGGAACGCCGGTCGCGACTACGCTCGAAAGACACCCCGCGCAGGAAGGTCATGCCCATGCCCGTCACCCCGGTCGCTCTCGCCCACGCCGATGACCTCGCCGACTTCGTCGCCGCCTCCCCCTCCAGCTATCACGCCGCGGCCGAGGTCGCCCGTCGCCTGGAGGACGCCGGGTTCACGCGGCTCGACGAGCACGACGCGTGGCCGTCCGCCGCGGGCGGGCGGTACGTCGTGGTGCGCGACGGAGCCGCGATCGCCTGGGTCGTCCCCGCCGACGCCACCGCGACCACGCCCGTGCAGGTCTTCGGCGCCCACACCGACTCCCCTGGCTTCAAACTCAAGCCGCAGCCCACGACCGGTGTCCGCGGGTGGCTGCAGGCGGCGGTCGAGGTCTACGGCGGCCCGCTGCTGAACTCCTGGCTCGACCGGGAGCTGCGCCTCGCCGGTCGCCTGGCCCTCGCCGACGGCCGCGTCGTGCTCGCCGACACGGGCGCCCTGCTGCGACTGCCGCAGCTGGCGATCCACCTCGACCGCGGCGTGAACAACGGCCTCGCGCTCGACAAGCAGACCGAGACGCAGCCCGTGTGGGGACTCGGCGACCCGTCCGAGGCGGACATCCTCGCGGAGCTCGCGGGCTCCGCCGAGGTGTCGGCGTCTGACATCCGCGGCTACGACGTGGTGGTGGCCGATGCGGCACGCGGCGCGGTGTTCGGCAAGGACAGCGCCTTCTTCGCCTCCGGTCGCCTGGACGACCTCGCCTCCGTGCACGCCGGCGTGGTGGCGCTGCAGGCGCACGAGCCCGCCGCTGGTGCGCCGATCGCGGTGCTCGCCGCGTTCGACCACGAGGAGCTCGGGTCGGAGTCGCGCTCCGGCGCGGCCGGCCCGTTCCTGGAGGACGTGCTGGAGCGGGTCTACGACGGGCTGGGCGCCGACGCGTCGGCCCACCGTCGGGCCTACGCCGCGTCGTGGTGCCTGTCGAGCGACGTGGGCCACTCGGTGCACCCCAACTACGTCGGCCGCCACGACCCCGTGGTGCAGCCGGTGCTCGGCTCCGGCCCCATCCTCAAGCTCAACGCCAATCAGCGCTACGCCACGGACGCGGTCGGCAGCGCCGCCTGGCGGGAGTGGTGCGAGCGCTCGGGCGTCGCCACGCAGGAGTTCGTGTCGAACAACGGCGTGCCCTGCGGCTCCACCATCGGACCGATCACGGCGACGCGCCTGGGCATCCGCACGGTCGACGTGGGCATCCCGATCCTGTCGATGCACTCGGCGCGGGAGCTCGCCGGCGTGAGCGACCTGCACGACCTGACACGCGTGGCCGGAGCGTTCTTCGCCGGCTGAGCCCCGCACCGGCGCAGCAGTGCCATCATGAGCAGATGACCGACATCAGGCCGGCTCTCATCGAGCGCGCAGGCATCGAGATCATCCCCGAATCCGAGCGGACCGCGAAGCCGCGCGACCTCTTCTGGCCGTGGTTCGCCGCGAACGTGTCGGTGTTCGGCATGTCGTACGGCTCGTTCGTGCTCGGCTTCGGCATCTCGTTCTGGCAGGCGACGCTCGTGTCGGTGATCGGCATCGTGGTGTCCTTCCTGCTGTGCGGGCTGATCGCGATCGCGGGCAAGCGCGGCTCCGCGCCGACCATGGTGCTCTCGCGGGCGGCGTTCGGCGTGCAGGGGCAGAAGATCCCCGGCATCGTCTCCTGGCTCACCTCGATCGGCTGGGAGACGTTCCTGGCGATCATGGCCGTGCTCGCCACCGCGACCGTGATCACGCAGCTCGGCGGCGACGGCGACAGCCTGTGGCTCAAGATCGTCGCGACCGTCGTGGTGGCCGCGCTCATCGTCACGGCCTCCGTGCTGGGCTATCACACGATCATGCGCCTGCAGTCGGTGCTCACCTGGGTCACCGGCGTGGTGACCGTGCTCTACATCGTCCTCGCGATCCCGAGCATCGACCTCGGCGTGGTGCTCGCGCGTCCGGACGGCGGCATCGGGCAGGTGATCGGCGCACTCGTGATGGTGATGACCGGGTTCGGCCTGGGCTGGATCAACATCGCCGCGGACTGGTCGCGCTACCAGAAGCGCACGGCCTCCGACGGCGCGATCGTCGCCTGGAACACGATCGGCGGCTCGGTCGCGCCGGTCATCCTCGTCGTGTTCGGCCTGCTGCTCGGCGGCTCCGACGACGACCTGCTGAACGCGATCGCGGCCGACCCGATCGGCGCCCTCGCGAGCATCCTCCCCCTCTGGGTGCTGGTGCCGTTCCTGCTCACCGCGGTCCTGGCCCTCGTGTCGGGCGCCGTGCTGGGCATCTACTCCTCCGGCCTGACCCTGCTGAGCCTCGGCATCCGCATCCCGCGCCCGTCGGCGGCCGCGATCGACGGGGTCATCCTCACGCTCGGCACGATCTACGTGGTGTTCTTCGCGACCGACTTCCTCGGCCCGTTCCAGAGCTTCCTCATCACGCTCGGCGTGCCGCTCGCCTCCTGGGCCGGCATCCTGATCGCCGACATCCTCCGCCGCCGCGCCGACTACGACGAGCAGGCGCTGTTCGACAGCCGCGGCCGCTACGGCGCCTGGGACTGGACCTCGATCGTCACCCTGGTGGTCGCGAGCGTGATCGGCTGGGGATTCGTGCTCAACGGCTTCGCCGAGGCCGCCCCGTGGAACAACTGGCAGGGGTATCTGCTGTTCCTGGTCGGCGGCGCTGACGGCGACTGGGCGTACGCCAACCTCGGGGTGTTCTTCGCGCTCGTGCTGTCGTTCGTCGTGACCTGGTTCGCCAGGGCGGGGAAGATCCGCCGGCAGGAGGCGGCGTGACCACGACCGCCGGCCCGGGTTCACGGGACGCCTGGCTGGTCGTGATCGACCCTCAGCACATCTTCGCCTCGCCCGACTCCGCGTGGGGGTCGCCGTTCTTCGACGACGCGATGGGCAACATCCGGCGGCTCGCCGACGCGTTCGGCGACCGCGTGCTGGTGACGCGGTGGCTGCCCACGGCCGACCGCTCCACCTCCTGGGGCGACTACTTCGCCGCGTGGCCCTTCGCCGACCGCCCGGCCGACGACGCACTGTTCGACCTGGTTCCCGCGGCGCGCGGGCTGTCCCCGCACCCGACGCTCGACCTGCCCACGTTCGGCAAGTGGGGCGCGGAGCTGGAGGCGGTGGTGGGACACGGCGCGCCGGTGGTGCTGGCCGGCGTGTCCACCGACTGCTGCGTGATCTCCACGGCGCTCGCTGCCGCGGACGCGGGGGCCCTGGTGACCCTGGCCGCCGACGCCTGCGCCGGTTCCACGGCGGAGAACCACGCCGCCGCGGTGCAGGTCATGAGCCTCTACCCGCCGCAGATCACGGTCGCCGAGACGTCCGCCCTCCTGTCTCGCTGACCCCGCCTGCGGGGTGGAGGACGGGCCGCGCGAGGCCCACCCGGGCGCGTTTTCGATCCGGCACCGCGACCGGGGCACCGCGACCGGGGCACCGCGACCGGAGCGGACGGGGTCAGGCGGCGGCGCGGACGGCGGCGGCGATGTCGGCCGGGGAGCCGCGCCAGGGAGCGCCGTGCCCGGGGAGCACCCACGACGCGTCGAGCGCGGCCAGCCTGTCCAGCGACGCCAGGGCCTCTGCGGGTGCATCCGTGAAGGGAGCCGGCTGGGCACCCTCGCGCCCGGTGAGCACATGCCGCGTCGTGAGCGCGTCGCCCACGAACACCGCGTCGACCGCCGGCACGTGCACCGCGATGCTGCCGGGCGAGTGGCCGGGCAGACCGACGACCACCGGGGCGCCGGGCAGGTCGAGCACCGCGCTGTCGTCCACCTCGACGACCGAGGCGACGTGCGGCGTGCGCAGCGCGTTCTTGCGCAGGCCGTAGGCGAGGAAGCCCAGCATCGGGAGCGGGCGCGCGGGCCCCATCGGCGTCCGGGGCTTCTCGCCCGTGCGCACGCGGTGGGCGTCGGCGGCGTGGATGATCACGGGCACGCCGGTCTCGCGGCGCAGGCGTTCGGCGAACCCGATGTGGTCACTGTCGCCGTGGGTGAGCACGAGACCGCGGACGTCGGACAGCGGACGACCGATCGCGGACAGCTCGTGCTGCAGGTCTTTCCAGTGTCCGGGCAGACCGGCGTCGATGAGCGTGATGCCCCCGGGCAGGTCGATCAGGTACGAGGCGACGATGTCGTTGCCGAGGCGGTGGAGGTGCGGGGCGAGCTGCATGGCGGGTCCTCTCGGATGATTGCGATAGCTACGATACGTAGCTATGATGGCTACTGTCAATAGCCATCACTGGAGGATGCATGCCGACCCCCGAACGCACCACGACCGACGCGATCGTGACCGCCGGACGAGAGATCCTCGAGGCGTCCGGTCCCTCGGGCCTCACGATGCAGACGGTGGCGACGCGCGTCGGCGTGCGCGCCCCCTCGCTCTACAAGCGCGTGAAGGATCGCGAGGCACTGCTCGCCGCGGTGGCGACCGCCACGGTCGACGCGCTGGGCGAGCGCCTCGAGGGGGCCGGCGACGACCTCGCCGAGCTCGCCACCGCCTACCGCGCCTTCGCGCACGCGCACCCCGAGGGCTTCCGGCTGATGTTCGCCGCACCCGTGCCGCAGGAAGCCCTCGAGCGCTCGGCGGCACCGGTCATCCGGGCGTGCGCGACCACGGTCGGCGACGACGACGCCCTCGACGCCGCCCGGCTCTTCACCGCCTGGGCGACCGGGTTCCTGCAGATGGAGCTCGCGGGCGCCTTCCGCCTGGGCGGCGACGTCGACCGCGCCTACGCCTACGGCCTGCGGCAGCTCATCGGCGGCCTCTCCCGCTGAGCCCCTCCCCGGGCCCGGGCCCGCAGGGACGGCCGCGATCGCACGGAGCGCCAGGACACACCCGCCCGCACCGGCGATTCGACCGGTCGGAATACTGGCACACTGTTGCCGGGAGGGTCCATGAGCACCGATGCGCACACCGGAGAGTCCGTCCACCCCACGAAGGCCCGGAAGCCCTGGCACCGCACGAAGGTGATCGTGGTGATCGTGGTGGCCGTCGCCGCCGTGGTCGCCCTCATCAGCAGCCTCACCCCCTGGCCGTCCGCCATGGTCATCCGCGCGGTGTTCACGAAGGGCGGCGACGAGACCGCCGCCGAGATGGACAAGCACGTGCCCGACGCCGCGCTCGACGTGCAGCAGGGGATCGCGTACGGCGACGCGGGCACCGACACGACGATGGACGTGTTCCGCCCGGCCGACGCCGACGGTCCACTGCCGACCGTGGTGTGGATCCACGGGGGCGCCTGGATCTCGGGCGAGAAGGAGAACGTCGACCCGTACCTCCGGATCCTCGCGGCCGAGGGCTACACGACCGTCGGGGTGAACTACACGATCGGGCCCGAGGGCGTGTACCCGCTCGCCGTGCGGCAGCTCGACCAGGCCCTCGCCTACATCGACGAGCACGCCGCGGAACTCGGCATCGACCCCGACCAGATCGTGCTCGCGGGCGACTCCGCCGGCAGCCAGCTCGCCAGCCAGATGGCCACGCTCATCACCAACCCCGACTACGCCGAGATCGTCGGCATCGACCCGTCGCTGAAGGCCGACCAGCTCGCCGCCACGATCCTCAACTGCGGCGTGTACGACCTCGCAGCCCTGGCCGAGCTCGACGGCATCGCCGGCTGGGGCCTCAAGACCGCGATGTGGGCGTACTCGGGCACCAAGACCTGGGCGGAGGACTCCACCGGGTCGACGATGTCGACGCTCGACTGGGTCACCGCGGACTTCCCCGCCACCTACATCTCCGGCGGCAACGGCGACGGTCTCACCTGGCTCCAGTCGATCCCGATGGCGAAGCGCCTCGAGTCCCTGGGTGTGGAGGTGACGACGCTGTTCTGGCCGATGGATCACGAGCCCGCCCTGCCGCACGAGTACCAGTTCCACCTCGACCTGCCGGATGCCCGGACCGCTCTGGACGAGACGATCGCGTTCCTGGCGAAGCACACCACCCGCTGAGAACATTTCACTCCTGTGACGGTCGCCACGAAAGTGATATGTTTTCCGCATGCACCCGGAGAACCAGCGCGCCCTGGAAGACGGCATCGTCACCGACCTCACCGGACGGATGACCTACGGCTCGTACCTCGCCCTGGATCAGCTGCTCACCGCACAGCACCCCGTGAGCCAGCCGGAGCACCACGACGAGATGCTGTTCATCATCCAGCACCAGACCACCGAGCTGTGGCTCAAGCAGGTGCTGCACGAGCTGTCCTCCGCGCGCACGCTGCTGGCCGCCGACGACCTGCGTGAAGCCCTCAAGCGCATCGCCAGGGTCAAGAAGATCCAAGACGTGATGACGCAGCAGTGGTCCGTGCTCGCCACCCTCACCCCGACCGAATACGCGCAGTTCCGCGGCTCACTCGGCACCTCGTCCGGCTTCCAGTCGGTGCAGTACCGCGCCGTGGAGTTCGCGCTGGGCAACAAGAACGAGAAGATGCTCGGCGTCTTCCGCGACCATCCCGCGAACCTGGCGCTGCTCACCGCCGAGTGGGAGAAGCCCACGCTGTACGACGAGTTCCTGCGCTACGCCTCCCGCCGCGGACTACCCGTTCCGGCCGAGATCCTCGACCGCGACGTGCGCGAGCCCTACCGCGAGACCCCGGCGCTGGTCCTCGCGATCCGCGCCATCTACCAGGACCCCGGCACGCACTGGGACCTGTACGAGGCGTGCGAAGACCTGGTCGACCTCGAGGACAACTTCCAGTTCTGGCGGTTCCGGCACCTCAAGACCGTGTCGCGCACGATCGGCATGAAGGTCGGTACGGGCGGCTCCAGCGGCGTCGGATTCCTGCAGCGCGCCCTCGACCTCACGTTCTTCCCCGAGCTCTACACCGTCCGCACCGAGATCGGCGGCTGAGATGCACGCCGCGACGTACTTCGACGGCACCCGGTGGCGCGAGGGCGTCGTCGAGGCGACCGCGGAACACGTGCGGCTCCGCGCCGAGACTCCTGCCCCCGGCCTCCCCCGCGTCCCCGGCGGGGTCGTCGGCGGCTTCACCGACCACCACGTGCACCTGCAGCTCGTCGACCACGCCCTGCTGCGCACCTCGCGCCTCGCCCGGGTCGACGACCTGGGCGGGAACCCCGCGGTGCTGCGTGAGCTCGCGGTGCACAACTCGGCCACCCCCGATCACGCCGTCGAGGTCCGGTACGCCGGAGCGTTCCTCACCCCGCCCGGCGGCTACCCGTCCGACCGCGACTGGGCCCCCGCGGGATCGGTGCGGGAGGTCGCGGACGAGGCTGCCGCCGTCGCCGCGGTCGAGGATCTCGCGGCCGCCGGGGTCGCCCTCCTCAAGGTCGCCGGCAACAGCACGGCCGGTCCGGTGTTCGCCGACGCGGTCGTCCACGCGATCATCGAGCGCGCGGACGCGCACGGCCTGCCGGTGGTCGTGCACGCCGAGGGCCCCGGCGAGGCGCAGCGGGCCGTACGCCTCGGAGCCGCCCGCCTCGCGCACGCGCCGTTCACCGAGCGCCTCGACGACGCCGAGGTCGCCCGCCACGCGGCCTCGGTCTCCTGGATCTCGACCCTCGCGATCCACGACCCCGCCGCCCTGCGCATCGCCGTCGACAACGTGCGACGGTTCCACGCCGCCGGGGGCACCGTGCTCTACGGCACCGACATGGGCAACGGCCCCACCCCGGTCGACCTCCACCCCGCCGAGCTCGACGCCCTCCGCCGCGCTGGGCTCGACGACGCCGCCCTGCTGCGCGCCCTCGCCCCCGTGGACCCGCGGCAGCCCGGCGCGCTGCTGCTCCTGCTCCCGGACGGCTCGACCGATCCGTTCGACGCCCGCCCGCTGACCGCCGCCGACCTGAAGGTGTGACATGACCGACCGTTCCTCCGACGCCGCCCTGCTCGACGCCGCCCGTGCCCTCGACGCGGCCGACCCGCTCGCCGCGCAACTCGACGCGTTCGCAGAGGCGCCGGGGGTCACGGCCTACCTCGACGGGAACTCCCTCGGCCGCCCCCTGCGGGACATGCCGGAGAAGCTCGCCGCGTTCGTTCACGAGGACTGGGGCACCCGGCTCATCCGCTCGTGGGACGAGCAGTGGATGGCGCTGCCGATGCGCCTGGGCGACCGCATCGGCGAGGTCGCGCTCGGGGCGGCCGCCGGGCAGACCGTGGTGGCCGACTCGACCAGCGTGCTCATCTACAAGCTCATGCGCGCCGCGGCCGCCGCCGACCCCGCCCGCACGGAGCTCGTGATCGAGACGGGCAACTTCCCCACCGACCGGTTCCTCGCCGAGGGCGTCGCCGCCGAGACGGGGCTGACCATCCGCTGGCTGGAACCCGACCCGGTGCACGGCGTGACGGTGGACGACGTGACGGCCGCGGTGTCCGACCGCACCGCGCTCGTGTCGCTCAGCCACGTGGACTACCGCTCGGGCGCGCTGGCGGACATGCCGGGCATCACGGCGGCGGCGCACGAGGCGGGGGCGCTCATGATGTGGGACCTGTGCCACTCGGCCGGCGTCGTGCCGATGCAGCTGGACGCGTGGGGCGTCGACCTCGCGGTCGGCTGCACCTACAAGTACCTGAACGGCGGCCCGGGCTCCCCCGCGTTCGCGTACCTCCGCCACGGGCTGCAGGGGGTGCTCCGGCAGCCGATCCAGGGGTGGTGGAGCGCGGAGGACATCTTCGCGATGGGGCCGGAGTACGTGCCGAGCGGCGACATCCGGCAGCTGCTCAGCGGCACGCCGCCCGTCACCTCGATGCTCGCGATGCAGGGGATGCTCGACCTGATCGAGCAGTCGACGATCGCGGGGGTGCGGGCCAAGTCGCAGTCGCTGACCGATCTCGCGGTGCGCGCGTACGACGAGGTGCTCGCCCCGCTCGGCGTGCGGCTGCTGAGCCCCCGCGACTCCGCGCGACGCGGCGGGCATGTGACGATCGGCCACCCCGACTTCCGCGACGTCACCCGCCGGCTTTGGGCGGACGGCATCATCCCCGACTTCCGCTTCCCCGACGGCATCCGCCTCGGACTCTCCCCGCTCAGCACCTCGCACGTCGAGACGATCACGGGCGTGCTGGCCGTGCGCGACGCCCTGGAGCCCGATGACGACTGAGGCGGCGCCGACCGCCGTGCGCGACGACATCGATGCCCGCCCCGGCAGCACGGCGTCGCTGCTGCGGACGCTGATCGGGCTGTATCTGCGGCCCCTCGGCGGCTGGATCTCCGCCGCGCATCTCGTGCACCTCGCGGGCGAGCTGGGGATCCCGGCCGCCCAGGCCCGCACGGGCGTGACGCGCCGGAAGCAGAAGGGGCTGCTGCTGGCCGAGCGCGGCGAGACCGCGGGATACCGCCTGAACCCGGAGGCGCTGCCCATGCTGGAGCGCGGCGACCGGCGCATCTTCACCATGCGGCAGATGGGCGACACCGACCCGTGGTGCCTGGTGTCGTTCTCGATCCCGGAGAGCGCCCGCAGCGTGCGGCATCAGCTGCGTCGCCGGCTGCAGTGGATCGGCGCGGGCGTGGTGTCGCCCGCCCTGTGGATCTGCCCCGGTCACCTGCGCGACGAGGCGACGCAGATCCTGGAAGAGCTCGGCGCGCGGCAGTGGGCGACGCTGTTCGACGCCGTGGCCCCCGCTCCCGCCGGCACCCTCGTGGAGGCGGCAGCGCAGTGGTGGGACCTGGGTGCGCTGCGGACGGAGCACCTCACCTTCCAGGCGTCGCTCAGCACGCTGCCACCCGAGCCGTTCGCCGCGTACGTGCACCTGCTCGACCGGTGGCGCGTGCTGCCCTACACCGACCCCGGGCTGCCCGCGTCGATGCTGCCGGCGGACTGGCCCGGCGCCCGCAGCGTGGAGCGGTTCACGGCGCTGTCGGCCGAGCTGTCCGCGCCGGCGCTGGCGCACGTGCGCGCCGTCACGGCGGCCGCGGTGGATCGGGCGGATACCCCGGATCCGGCGGTGGCGGACCGGCGCTGAGGACGCACCGGCCCGCCGCCCACGGCCTCAGGCGGTCCCGGCCACCTCGGCCAGGAACCCGGTGACGTGCTCCTGCAGCCGGACGATCCGCAGGTCGCGCGCGAGCTCCCGGTCGTAGCCCTGGTACGCGAGGGGCGGCAGCATCCGCACCGAGCGGTTGCACTCGAACCCGGCGCAGGCCAGCACGCCGACCGAGTCGCCCTTGCGTCCGGCCGGACCGGCCTTGCGGGCGACGAACAGCTGCACGTCGCTGCGGAGGGTCACGTCTTCGCACCAGGAGCACTGGGCGCGGGCGAGCACCCGCTGTTCGGCGCGCTGCAGCAGCACGCCCACCGGGGCATCGTCGACCCAGGTCACGACGTAGGCGCGACGGGGCTGCTTGGGGTCGGTCCAGCCGAGGAAATCGAGCCGATCGAAGTCGATGTCGGCGAAACCGGCGGGCAGGGTGAGGTCGGAGACCTCCTTGCGGGAGGCGTTGAGGAAGGAGGCGCGGATGTCGCGCTCGTCGAGGGGACGCATGGGAGTGTGCTTTCGGACGGTCGCCGTGCGGCGATTCGGGTCAGATGGAGGACCCCGGACAGGAGCCGGGTACGGTGCAGCACCGGGGACGGGGGTTCCGCCTCCGGCCGGTCCTCAGCCTCTGCCCGCGGCGCTGAACGCGCCTGCGGCTCCGCTCCGCGCCCCGAGGGCGCTCATCGACGACAGCACCCGGCGAGCCTACACCCGATTGTTTCGCCCGATGTCGCCCGCCCTCGCGTCCCGCCGCCCGCGCCGCCTACTGTGGCCGGAACGCCGAACCGAAGGAGACCACCGTGTCCACGTCGCCCCACCGCCTGTCACCCCTCGAGGTGAGCGAGCGTGCGACGTGCATGTGCCGCGCGGGTGGCCGCTGCTCCTCCATCGCACCGGGACACGCGCTGCACCTGATCCAGGCACGCCTGGCCGCCGCCACGCCCGCCGACTGGGCGGACGCGCTGGTCGAGTCCGCCGATCCGGTGACCGGCGACCTGGTCGTGCGCACCCTCGACGGCACCGCGCACGCCCTGTGGAACGGCTCCGGCGCCGCGCTCGAAGCGGCCGTCGGCACCCCCGTCGCCCTCCACCTCCCCTACGGCGTGCTGGCCGTGGGAGACGCGCGCTTCAACGTCGCCACCGTCTGACGGCGACCGTCCTGCCGCGTCAGGCGCTCGCCATCATCATGTCGCGCACGGCCATGCACGCGTTCATGCACGCCTGGCACGCCTGCGCGCAGAGGCGGCAGACGTCGCTGTGATCGGCGTGCTGCATGCACTCGTCCATGCACATCTGGCACATGGCGATGCACGCGTCGAGCATCGCCATCATCGTCGCGGGGGTCATGCCCTGCATCCGCAGCATCGACCGCATCATCGTGTGGCACATGTCGGCGCAGTTCATGCACGCGGGCGCGCAGTCCATCAGCTGCGTCGAGCACACGGTGCACGCCTGCTCGCACGCGGCGCACGCGTCCATGCAGGCCTGCAGCACCGCCATGTCCATCATCGCCATGTCGGGCATCGACTCCATGCTCTTCGACATCGCGCCCATCATCGTCGCGTCCATCGGGCTCCGCTCCCTTCGTCGAGGACAGCGGGCAGGACCACCCGCCTGGCGCCAGGCTAGCCGCTGCGGGGGCTCGCGTCGATGGGGGCGGAACGCTGACACGGCAGGGAGCGATTGTCAATCCCGTGGACCCTCGTCACGGCCGATGCGAGGCTCGGAGAGCAATCGATCCGCCGAGGAGAGGAGCCCCACATGAGTGGCGCAGACGACATGAAGAACTCCGCCGAGAAGCTGGGCGGGAAGGTCAAGGAGGGCGTGGGCAAGCTCACCGACAACGAGAAGCTCGAGGCCGAGGGCCAGGCGGATCAGGTGAAGGCCGACGCCAAGCAGGCCGGCGAGAACGTGAAGGACGCCGCAGGCAAGGCCGGCGACAGCGTCCGGGACGCGTTCGACCGCTGATCCCGCCCCGCTGATCCCATGAAGAGGGGGAGGCTCGCCGGACCGGCGAGCCTCCCCCTCCGCACACGGGTCAGACCTTGCGGCTGCCGCTGATCGCTCGGATCAGCCAGGCGATCACGGCGATAGCCAGGAGCACCAGACCGACCCACAGCAGGAACTGGAGCGACTGCACCAGTCCTCCGGTGATCGCGAGGATCACGGCGATGACGATGACGATGATCAGGAGGATGTTCATCGGTCTTTCCCTTCTCTGGGGGCGCGGGCGCCCGACTGCGGTGCCCTCACGCTAGACCGCACGGACACCCTCGTTCGAGGGGGTTGACTTCCACCCTCCGAGTGCGCGAAGGAGCAGAGCAATGCCAGGAGCACGCAACAACTCCCTGAAGGACCCGGAGCTGTACGAAGAGCTCCGCGACGACGGAGCCTCGAAGGAGAAGGCCGCACGCATCTCCAACGCCGCCGCCAGGGACGGCCGCAGCACGGTCGGCCGCCGGGGCGGGAAGCACGGCGACTACGAGGACTGGACGGTCGCCGAACTGCGCAAGCGGGCCAAGGAGATCGGACTGACCGGCTACAGCGGGAAGCGCAAGGCGGAGCTCATCTCCGCTCTGCGTAACCACTGAGGCGGGATGGCGCGCTTCGGGATCGAGGAGGAGTTCCTCCTGCTCGATGAGAACTCGCTGCTGCCCGTCGGCCTGTCCGGCGACGTCCTGGAGCGCATCGGCGACCGCCCGCTGACCGGGCGGGTGACTACGGAATACCTGGCGTCGCAGCTCGAGTGCCTCACCGAGCCGGTGTCGACCGCGGAGGCGGCGCGGCGCCAGTTGCGTGGCCTGCGCAGCCTGCTGGGCGAGCACGCACGCGCCCTCCACGCGGTGGCCGCCCCGACCGGGAGCCCGTTCACCACCGCGCGCTCGCCCCGGCTCTCCCCGTCACCGCACTACGACGACGTGGCCCGGCGGCTCGCGCACCTGACCCGCGAGCACGAGGTGAACGGCCTGCACGTGCACGTCGAGGTGCTCGACGAGGAGGAACGGGTGCGCGCGCTCAACCGCCTGCGCGGCTGGCTCCCGCTGCTGCTCGCGCTGAGCGCCAACAGCCCGTTCGCCCACGGCCTCGACGCGGGCTTCGCGAGCTGGCGGAGCATGCTCATCCGGCGACTGCCCTCATCGTGGTGCCCACCGCGGTTCCACGACCTCGACGACTACCGCGCCCGGGTCGGGCAACTGCTCGCCCTGGGCACGATCGGCGAGGCCAGCTCGTTGTCGTGGGCGGTGCGGCTGTCCGAGCGATACCCCACCGTCGAGGCACGGATCGCCGACGCGCAGCTCACCGCCGACGATGCCGTGCTGTCGGCGCTGCTGTGCCGGGCGATCGCGCTGAGCACCGAGCAGCGGCTGGCCGAGGAACGCATCGACGCCCTGGACGCGTCGGTGTGGACGGCGGCGCGGGCCGGGATGGGCGCGCGCATCGTCGACCCGCTGTCGGGCGAGGTCGCCGACGCGTGGGCGGTCGCGGAGGGCCTGCTCGCCGAGATCCGCCCGGTGCTGCAGCAGCTCGGTGACGAGGCCGCGGTCGACGAGGCCCTGGGACGCCTGCGCGCGGAGGGAACCGGCGCCGAGCGGCAGCGGACCGCCTACCGCGACGGCGGTCGCGAGGGGCTCACGGAACTGCTCCGCGCGGGGACGGCGACCGCGTCGGCCTGACCCGCCCCGGCGTCCGCGGCCGGGAGTAGGGTCGGCTCGTGGCCTCCTTCGCCCCCCTCCAGCGGCTCGTCATCGCGATCGCGGTGCTCGCGTCCTTCGTGACCTTCCTCGACGGCACGGTGGTGAACGTCGCGCTGCCCGCCATCAGCCGTGAGCTCGGCGGCGGCATCACCACGCAGCAGTGGGTGGTCGACGCCTACCTCATCACCCTGAGCGCGCTGATCCTGCTGGCGGGGTCGCTGTCCGACGCGTATGGCCGGGTGGTGGTCATGCGCATCGGCCTGATCGCGTTCGGCATCGCCTCGATCGCGGTCGCCGCGGCGGTCGACCCGCTCATGCTGATCATCGCCCGCGCGGCCCAGGGCGCGGCGGGTGCCCTGCTCGTGCCGAGCTCCCTGGCACTGATCACGGCCACGATGCGCGGCGACGTGCAGGCGAGGGCCATCGGCGTCTGGACGGCCTTCACGACCGCGGCGCAGCTCGTCGGGCCGCTGCTGGGCGGGCTGTTCGTCGACTTCCTGTCGTGGCGGTTCGTGTTCCTCATCAACGTGCTGCCCATCGGCGTCACGCTGCTGCTGCTCGCTCGGCTCCAGCTGCCCGAGCGGCCCCGCGGCGTCGGGGTGGACTGGTGGAGCGGTGCGCTGTGCGCCGTGGGACTCGGCGCGGTCGTGTTCGCCCTGATCGAGCAGCCGAACCTCGGATGGGGCTCGCCCGCGATCTGGGTCCCTGCACTCGCGGGCGCCGCCCTGTTCGCGGCGTTCCTGCTGCGCCAGCGCCGCTCGGCCGCCCCGCTCATGCCGCTGTGGCTGTTCCGCGTGCGCGACTTCGGCTGGGGCAACCTCGCGACGCTGTTCGTGTACGCCGCGCTCTCGCTCAACGGCTTCGTGGTCGGGGTGTACCTGCAGCAGGGCGCCGGGCTCAGTGCCACCGCCGCGGGTCTCGCGAGCCTGCCGATGACGATCCTCATGATCCTGGTGAGCTCGCGCGCGGGAGGGTGGGCGGGGCGCTGGGGTCCGCGCATCTTCATGACGATCGGCCCGCTGATCATGGCGGCCGGTGCGCTGATGCTGCTGACCGTGTCCGCCGAGTTCGACTACTGGTGGCAGGTGCTTCCCGCCATGGTCGTGATGGGGCTGGGCCTCTCGCTCACGGTCGCTCCGCTGACGGCCGCGATCCTCGGCGCGATCGACGAGAACCACTCGGGCATCGCCTCGGCCGTGAACAACGCGGTCTCGCGCGTGGCCGGGCTCCTGGTGGTGGCGATGCTGTCGACGATCGTCGGCGGCGCCCTCGACCTCGACGGTTTCCACAGCGCCGCCTGGGTCACGGCCGCGCTCCTGGTGCTGGGCGGCGTGGTGTCGTGGATCGGCATCCGTCGCAACCCGTCCGAAGACCCGACGGCCTCCGCGGAGGGCGCCCCGGCTCCGGCCCCGCCCGTGCCCGGTCGCGGCTGAGAGCACGAGACGTCCGCGCGCAGGAGCGCGGTCGCTGCATGCCTCCCCGACGGCTCGGCGTCAAGTCCCTGGCTCCGTTCGCGCGCCCGCGCGATGATGCCGGTGATCGATCCGATGGGAGCCCCTCCACATGACCGTCTCCACCCTCGACACCGACACCGCCGTCGGATTCTCCCCGCGCGGCCCGCTGTCGGCCGCCGTGCTGTCCTGCCTCGTCCACGGCGACGACAGCGTCGACCTGCCGGAGCTCGCGGCGACCGCCGTGGCCGAGACCACCGACGTCGTCCGCGACGACGACATCCAGCTCGCCCTGTTCGTGCTGTACGCGTCGTCGTACGGATCGCTTCCCGCGCTCGACGCATCGCGGGAGTGGGACGCGGGCGTCATCACCGCCCGCCGCCTCCTGGAAGACGCGTTCGAGGCGGCCCTGCGCGAGACCGTGCCGGTGCCGGAGCTGCCCGAGCCGACGGTCGACGCGGTGGGCCGGGCCCTGTTCGCGCTCGCCGCCGCCGACACCGGACCGAGCGTGGCGCGCTACATCGCCAAGAAGGCCACGCGGGAGCAGGCGGAGGAGTCGCTGATCCTCCGCTCGATCTACACGCTGCGCGAAGCCGACCCGCACTCGTGGGCGATCCCGCGTCTGACGGGCCGGGCGAAGGCGGCCCTCGTCGAGATCCAGTCGGACGAGTACGGCGGCGGCCGGCCGCAGCGCGTGCACGCGGAGCTGTACGCCAGGGCCATGCGGGCCGCCGACCTCGACGACACGTACGGCGCCTACGTCGACGACGCCCCCGCGATCACGCTCGCCTCGCACAATCTGATGACCCTGTTCGGGCTCAACCGCCGGCTGGTCGGCGCGATCGTCGGGCACCTCGCCGCGTACGAGATGACGTCGTCGATCCCGTGCCGCTTCTACGCGGACGGGCTGCGGCGCCTCGGCTTCACCGACGAGGTGGCCGCCTACTTCGACGAGCACGTGGAGGCCGACGCGGTGCACGAGCAGATCGCCGCGCGCGACCTCGCCGGCAGCCTGGCGGAGGACCGCCCCGAGGTGCTCGGCGACATCGTGTTCGGGGCCGCCGCGTGCCTCACCGTGGACGGCTGGGCGGGACAGCACATGCTCGACGCCTGGGCGGCCGGCGCCTCGGCGCTGCGCGGGCGGGAGTCGTCATGAGCGGTCGCGACGAGCCGGTCACCGTCACCCCATACCCGGACGGGCCCCTGCTCGTCCGCGGCGACATCGAGCTGCGGTCCGCGGACGGCGCGCTGATCGACCCCGGCCGCCGCACGGTCGCGCTGTGCCGCTGCGGCCTGTCCGCCGTGAAGCCGTTCTGCGACGGCACTCACAAGGCGGCCGGCTTCCGGACCGACGACGAGGGGCCGCGTCAGCCCTCCGGCCAGTAGTAGCTGTCGGGCAGGGCGCGCGCGCCGAAGATCGCCTGCCCGACCCGCACGCACGTCGCCCCCTCCTCGACCGCGATCTCGTAGTCGCCCGACATCCCCATCGACAACTCCCCGTCGCCGATCAGGTCGGGATCGTCCGCCCTGGCGCGGTCGCGGAGCTCGCGCAGCACGCGGAAGCACGCGCGCACCCTGGTCTCGTCCGGGGTGAGGATCGCGAGCGTCATGAGCCCGCGCACCCGCAGCGACGAGTACACCGGCAGTGCCTTCAGGAACCCGGACAGCTCCGTGGGCGGCATGCCGAACTTCGAGTCCTCCGCGGAGGTGTTCACCTGCACGAACACGTCGAGACCGCGACCGGCCGCCTGCAGCCTTCGGTCCAGCGCCTCGGCGACCCGGAGCCGGTCGAGTGCCTGGAACTCGTGCGCGAACGCGGCGACATCGCGCGCCTTGTTGGTCTGCAGGTGTCCGATGATCGCCCACGAGACGTCGAGGTCTTCCGTCTCACGGTGCTTGCGCACGGCCTCCTGCACCTTGTTCTCGCCGAGGAGCCGCAGCCCGGAGTCGATCGCGATGCGCACCCGCTCGGTCGGCACGGTCTTGCTGACCGGCAGCAGCCGCACGCTCGCGGCATCGCGCCCGGCGCGGTCGGCGGCGGCGTCGATGCGCGCGCGGACGGCGGCGACGTTGGCTCGGAAGTCGGCGACGGTGGTGGCCGTGGGGTAGCGGGCGGAGGCGTTCTCCTCGTCGACTGACTTTGACATAGGCCAAAATCTAACATAGCTTCGAGTCACGCCGCGCGCCCGCCGGCCGTCGCCCTCTCTCCGAAGGAGTCCGCCCATGACCGTGCCCGGCCTGTTCTCCGACACCGCCCTGATCACCCCGCGCCTGCGCACCGAGGTGCCCGGCCCCCGCAGTCGCGCGCTGCACGAGAGGCGCCTGCGCGTCGTGCCCCGCGGCGTCGGCAGCGTGCTGCCGGTCTACATCGAGCACGCCGACGGCCCCTGGGTCACCGACGTCGACGGCAACCGCTTCCTCGACCTGGGCAGCGGCATCGGCGTGACCACGATCGGGCACACCAACCGCGCGGCGGTCACCGCGGCGGCGGATCAGCTCGACCGCGTCACCCACACCCTCTTCACGGTCACCCCCTACGAGGGCTACGTGCACCTCGCGGAGCTGCTCGCCGCGCACACCCCCGGCGACCACGAGAAGCGCACGATGCTCGCGAACTCCGGCGCCGAGGCCGTCGAGAACGCCGTGAAGATCGCCCGCAGGCACACCGGCCGCCGCGCCGTCGCCGCCCTCGATCACGCGTTCCACGGCCGCACGAACCTGGCGCTCGCGATGAACCACCGGGCCGTGCCGTACGGGGCGGGCTTCGGCCCGTTCGCGCCCGATGTGCACCGCGTCCCCAACTCCTACCCGTACCGCGACGGCCTGAGCGGCGCCGAGGCGGCGGCCCGCACGATCGGCTACCTCGAGCAGCGGATCGGCGCGGGCGACCTCGCCGCCGTCATCGCCGAACCCATCCAGGGCGAGGGCGGCTTCGTCGTGCCCGCCGACGGCTACCTGCCCGCGCTGCAGGAGTGGTGCACGCGCCACGGCGTGGTCTTCATCGCCGACGAGATCCAGACCGGCCTGGGCCGCACGGGCACCTGGTTCGCAAGCGAGCACTTCGGCCTCGTGCCCGACATCGTGCTCACCGCGAAGGGCATCGCGGCCGGACTGCCGCTCGCGGGAGTGACCGGCCGCGCCGAGATCATGGACGCACCGGACCCCGGCGGACTCGGCGGCACGTTCGGCGGCAACCCCGTGTCGATCGCCGCGGCCGTCGCGGTGTTCGACGAGCTCGCGGAGGGCGAGTTCTTCGACGACGCTGACCGCATCGGCGCGCACCTGCGGGCACGGCTGACCGAGCTGGCGTCGCGCCACCGGATCATCGGCGACGTCCGCGGGATCGGGGCGATGCAGGCGTTCGAGCTGAGCGAGCCCGGCACCACGCGGCCCCTCGCGGGTGCCGCGACGGCCATCGCGGAGTTCGCCGCGCAGCGAGGCATCCTGCTCCTCACCGCGGGCAGCGACGGCAACGTCATCCGTTTCCTCCCCACGCTCACCACGACCGACGCGCAGCTCGACACGGCGGTGAGCGTGATCGACGACGCCCTCGCCGCACTCGGCTGACCGCGACTCCCACCCGACCAGGAGACCCATGAGCGCATCGACCCCCACGCGCACCGCCCTCGCTCTGCGCCATGTCGCGTTCGAAGACCTCGGCATCCTCGCGCCGCTGCTGGAGGAGCGCGGCTACCGCGTCCGGTATCACGACGCCGGCGTCGACGAACTCGACCGGGCCGAGGTCGCCTCGGCTGATCTGGTGGTGGTGCTCGGCGGCCCCATCGGCGTGTACGACGACGACCGCTACCCGTTCCTCGCCCCCACGAAGGACGCCCTGTCGGCACGACTCGCGGCGGACCGTCCCACGCTCGGGATCTGCCTCGGCGCCCAGGTGCTCGCCGAGGCGCTGGGGGCTCGGGTCGCCCCGACGGGCGGCGTCGAGATCGGGTACGCGCCGGTGGACCTCACCCCGGACGGGCGCACCTCACCGCTGTCGGCGCTGGACGGCGAGCCCGTGCTGCACTGGCACGGTGACGCCTTCGAGATCCCCCCGGGCGCGCGCCACCTCGCCCGCACGCCCGGCTTCCCGCACCAGGCGTTCTCGCGGGGTCGTGCACTCGGGCTGCAGTTCCACGTCGAGGCCGACCACCGCACGATCGAGCGCTGGCTGATCGGCCATGCGCACGAGCTGCACCACCGCGGCATCGACCCCCGCTCGATCCGGAGACAGGCGGCCGCGCACGGCCCCCGACTCGAGCACCGCGCGCGTACGGCGATCGGAACCTGGCTCGACGAGGTCGAGCCCGCGCACTGAGAAGGGGCCGGATCCCCCGCGGATCCGGCCCCTTCCCGCGTCGTCACGCGGCGCGACGCAGCGGCACCGTCGGGAAGTCGATCGGCACGTCGAGCGCGAGGTTCACGTAGTTCGTGAACAGGTTGAGCGCCACCTGGCCGATCGTCTCGACGATCTCCTCGTCGCTCCAGCCCTGGGCGCGCACGGCGTCGACCTCGGCGGAGCTCACCTGCCCGCGCTGCTCGACCACCGCGAGCGCGAAGGTCAGCAGGGCCGCGGTGCGCGGGTCCTCCGAGGTGCCCTCCTGCGCCGCGGCGAGCGCGTCGGCGGAGAGCCCGGCCTTCTTGCCCAGCGCGGTGTGCGCCGCGAGGCAGTAGCCGCACGAGTTGCGGTTGGCGACGGCCACCGCGATCTGCTCGCTGAGCGCGGCTCCGAGCGAACCGCCCCCGTAGGCGCCGAACGCGCTCCACATGCTGGTCAGCGCGGCCGGGGAGTTCGCCACGGCCCGGAACATGGCGGGGACGGCGCCGAACGCGGCACCGATCTGGTCGAGCTGGTCCTTGACGGGTCCGGTGGCGGCGTCATGGTCGATGAGAGGGACATTGGGCACGGGATGCTCCTTTGTTCGATCGGGCCGGGTGTCGACCCGCCCTCAGTCTTCTCGAATCCCCCGGACGATACGCATCACCCGGTCTTGCATTCACCGCAGATCGTCCAGAGAATGAAGAGGTGCCACCCCTCGACCGCCTCACACCCCTGCTCGATCGGTTCCGCGTGCGCACGCGGCTCTTCCACACCGGGCCCCTGTGCGGAACCACGGAGTTCGCGGCGAGCCGAGGACAGGGGTTCCTGCACGTGCTGCGCCGCGGCGAACTGGAGCTGACGTATCCGCGCGTCGACGGCGGCCGTGCGCGCGAGCGCATCACCCGCCCGAGCCTGCTGTTCTTCCCCCGCCCGCTCGACCACACGTTCCTCAACGCCCCGACCGCGGAATCCGACTTCGCGTGCGCCACGATCGACGTCGACGGCGGTGCCACCCACCCCCTCGTCCGCACGCTGCCGCCCGTGATCGTGCTGCCCCTCGACGAGGTCGCCACCCTCTCCCCCGCGCTCGACCTGCTGTTCGCCGAGGTCGACAACGTCCGCTGCGGTCGCCCGCTGCTCGCCGACCGCCTCTTCGAGGTCGTGCTGATCCAACTGCTGCGGTGGATGCTCGACCACCCCGACGGCCTCGCCCTGCCGCCCGGGCTGCTGCCGGGCCTCGCCGACGAGCGGCTCGCCCCCGCCCTGGTCGCGATGCACGAGGCCCCCGGAGAGGCCTGGACGCTGGAGGCCCTCGCCCGCCGCGCCGCCCTGTCGCGCAGCGCCTTCGCGGCCCGCTTCAAAGAGGTCGTCGGCCGGGCGCCGGGCGACTACCTCACCGAGTGGCGGCTCACGATCGCGCAGGAACAGCTCCGCGCGGGCATGACGGTCAGCGCGGTCGCCGCGGAGCTCGGCTACGCGAGCGCCTCCGCGTTCTCCCGGGTGTTCACGCAGCGTCTCGGCCACTCGCCGCGTGCGTGGCTCGGTCTCGCCGCGTAGCCTCAGCCGCCCGCCGACATCGTGGCGGTGAGCCCGGAGACGACGCGGTCGAGCTCGCCCTCCGTGAGCGAGGGGTGCACGGGGATCGACAGCACCTCGGCCGCGGCCCGCTCGGTCTCCGGCAGCTCCACGCCCTGCGCGTAGCGCGTGAGAGACGGCAGTCGGTGGTTCGGGATCGGGTAGTACACGCCCGTGCCCACGCCGTGCTCCTCGCGCAGCGCCTCCCGCACGCGGTCGCGCTCCCCGTCCGCGATGCGCACGGTGTACTGGTGGTACACGTGCTCCGCCCCCTCCGCGACCCGCGGCACGGTGAGCCCGTCGATGCCGTCGAGCGCGGCGTCGAGCACGGCCGCGTTGCGCTGCCGCTGCGCCGTCCACGCCGCGACCTTGCGCAGTTGCACCCGGCCCACCGCCGCGTGCACCTCGCTCATGCGGTTGTTGTAGCCGACGATCTCGTTGGCGTACTGCGTCTCCATGCCCTGATTGCGCAGAAGCCGCACACGGCGGGCGATGCCCTCGTCCGCACAGGCGACCATGCCGCCCTCGATCGCCGTCATGTTCTTCGTGGGGTACAGGCTGAACATCGCGAACGACCCGATCGTGCCGGCAGGGCGACCCCGCCACGACGCGCCGTGCGCCTGCGCGGCGTCTTCGAAGATCGCGAGGCCGTGCGCCGCGGCGACCTCTTCGATCCCGTCGACCAGGAACGGGTGGCCGTACAGATGCACCGGCATGACGCCCTTCGTGCGCGGAGTGACGAGTGCGCGCACGTGCTCCGGGTCGAGGGTGAAGTGCACGGGCTCGATGTCGGCGAACACCGGGGTGGCGCCGGCGAGCACGACCGAGTTCGCGACGGCGGCGAACGTGAACGACGGCACGATCACCTCATCCCCCGGCCCGACGCCCGCCGCGATCAGTCCCAGCAGCTGCCCGCTCGTCCCGGAGTTCACGGCCACGGTCGTGCGCCCGCGGAGGAACTGGGCGGCGAACTCCTCCTCGAACGCCGCGACCTCGGCGCCCTGCGCGAGCATGCCGCTGCGCAGCACCCGCTCGACCGCAGCCACCTCCTCATCGCCGATCAGGGGTTTCGCGGCGGGGATGAGCTGGTCGTGCATGGCGGTGTCCTTCGTCGTCTGGGTCGGCTCGGGCGAGCCGGTCTGGAGGTGGAGGCAGGAATCGAACCTGCGTACACGGTCTTGCGGACCGCGACCTGGCCACTCGGTCACTCCACCGGGTCTCTACGGCGTCAGCTCCCCGGCGGAGAGTAGCCCTGGAGGAACCCGCCGAAGCGCCGCAGTGCATCCACCAGCACCGGCGCCTCCGGCAGGAACGCGATCCGCAGGTGGTCGGGCCGCGGCCAGTGGAACCCGCGGCCGTGCGCCAGGAGGATCCCTTCCGCGTCGAGCAGGTCGAGCACCAGACGCTCGTCGTCGAGCACCGGGTAGCGCGCGGGGTCCAGCCGCGGGAAGAGGTAGAGCCCGCCGCCCGCCTCCGTCACCTCGACACCGGGGATCGCCCGCAACGCGGCGGTGGCGGCGTCGCGCTGCACCGTGAGCCTGCCGTCGGCGGCGACCAGGGCGTCGAGCGAGGTGTCGTGCTCCAGCGCCGCGGTGATCGCGTGCTGCGCCGGCACGGAGGCGCACATGCGCAGCGAGGCCAGCAGCCGCAGTCCGGACAGGAACGGGTCGTCGAGCGCGAAGCCGCAGGTCACCGCCCACGCGGCGCGGTACCCGGCGACGCGATGGGTCTTGGACAGTCCCGCGAACGTCACGCACGGCTGATCCGACGCGACCGCCGCCATCGACAGGTGCGCGTGCCCGGGATAGACGACCCGGTCGTAGATCTCGTCGGACAGCAGCAGGAGCCCGTGCCGTCGCGCCAGCTCGGCGATGCCCTCCAGCGTGCGCCGGTCGTACACCGCGCCCGTGGGGTTGTTCGGGGTGATGACCACGATGGCCACCGTGCGCGGGCTGATCAGCGCGGCCATCGCGTCGAGGTCGGGCAGCCAGCCCTCCTCCTCGACGCAGGGGTAGTGCACCGCGGTGCCCCCGGCGAGCACCGTGGACGCCGTCCACAGCGGGTAGTCCGGACTCGGCACGAGCACCTCGTCACCGGGTTCGAGCAGCGCCTGCAGCACGAGGCCGACCAGCTCGGAGACGCCGTTGCCCACCGTGACGTCGTCGAGGTCCACCCGCGGGAAGCCCGTGCGCCGGGCGTAGTGCGCCGCGATCGCCTCCCTGGTCTCGACCAGGCCGAGCGACTCGGAGTATCCGTGCGCGTGCGGCAGGGCGGCCCGCAGCGCCTCCACGATCACCGTCGGCACCTCGAACCCGAAGGGCGCCGGGTTGCCGATGTTGAGCCGCAGGATCTCCTCCCCGCGGGCCTCGAGCTCCGCGGCCCGCGCGGCCACCGTGCCGCGCAGGTCGTACTGCACGCCGTCGAGCCGCGACGAGCGCCCGACGCGCAGCACCCCGGTCATCCCGCGGACTCCCGCCCCGCGACCGTGACGACCGCCGCGACATCGTCGGCCAGGCGCTGCAGGTCGTCGTCGTCGAGGTCGTGCACCGTGAGGCGGAGGTGGCGGGCGCCCGGCCCCCCGTGCTCGAGCGCGAAGTCTGCTCCCGAGCGCACGAGCCAGCCGCGCGCGGCGAGACGTTCGGCCGCGCGCGCGGCATCGTCGTGCGCGTCGAGCCACACGTTGAGCCCGGCCCCGTCGTCGGCCGCGATCCCGCGCTCGCGCAGCAGTGCGACGAAGTCGGCGTGGCGGGCGGCGTAGTGCGCGCCGGCCCTGGCGATCTGCTCCCGCACATCGGCATCGCGCAGCATGCCGGCGGCGAGACGCTGCATCACGTGACTGACCCACATCGTGCCGGGGCTCAGTCGCAGGGCCAGGCGTCCGGCCGTGACCGGGTCAGACGCCGTGACAGCGAGACGCAGGTCGGGCCCGAGGAACTTCGACACCGAACGGACCAGGGCCCAGCGCTCATGGGTGGGGGCGATGATGCTGGCGTAGGGCGTGGGGGCGAGCAGCGAGAAGTGGTCGTCCTCGATCAGCAGCACGTGCGGGTAGGGGGCGAGCACGGCGCGCAGTTCGGCCGCGCGCGCGGGGGTGATGCTCGCGCCCGTCGGGTTGTGGGCGCGGGGCGTGCAGACGATCGCCCGCACCCCGCTGTCGAGGGCCGCGCGCACGCCGTCGACCGTCATCCCCTCGGCGTCGACCGGGATGGCGACGGGGGCGTATCCCGCGAGCCGCGCGGTCTGGATGCTGGAGAGGAAGCACGGGTCCTCCAGCCCGACGCGGTCACCCTGCACGAGCGTCTGGGCGAGGAGCCGCTCGACCGCGTCGACCGCCCCCGCCGTGACCGAGAGCCGGAACGGGCGCGGGTGGTCTTCGGCGATCCACGTGGTCGCCCATTCCGCGAGCTCGGGGTCGATGACGGACTCGCCGTACAGCACGTGCTCGGGGCGCACGGTCGCGAACGCCGCGGCGAGGTCGGGCAGCAGCGCCGCCTGCGGGTTGCCGCTGCCGATGTCGCGCAGCACGGTGCCCGGCGTGAAACCCTCGTCGGGACCGGTCCCCGGGCCGAGCACGGTGGTGCCGGTGCGCCCGCCGGTGGCCGCGATGCGCGCGACGACGAGGGCCCGGTAGGCCGCCAGCACCGTGTTGCGGTTGACGCCGAGGCGCTCGGCGAGGGTGCGCACGGGCGGCAGCTGGTCGCCGGCGGCGAGGGCGCCGCGCTCGACGAGGTCGCGGATGCTGTCGGAGATCTCAGCGGCGGTCGACCCGGCGATCCGGTCGTGGAGGGGATCGCGCGAGTCTTCCGAGGCCATGCCTCGACCGTAGGCCAGATATTGACCTATGTCAAAGTCGGGCTAAGGGCGGTCGTCCACCTCCACGCCGTCCTCCCGCTCCTCCTCACCAAGGTCGGTGACGTCGACCTCCGGGGCGTCGCCCTCGCCGTTGTTCGCCGTCGGCGGTTCACCGTGGAACCCGGTCGTCTCGTCGCGTCGCTGATCGGACATGTCTCCTCCTCGGGGTCGGATGTCCCAGCATCGGCCGACCGGACCTGCGCGCACCAGCACCTTGACAGGACGCGCGAGCGTGCGGCACCCGCGCAGGTGGAGCCCAGGGAGGGGCGATACCGTGCAGGGGACCCCCGCACGATCACCGCGATCCCCCGACAGAGGACACGATGACCCACGGCACCCTCGCCCTCGCCGCCCCCCAGTCCGGATACGAGGGCTTCATCGGCTGGGTCCTCAGCCTGATCGAGTCGCTCGGCGAGATCGGCGTCGGGCTGGCCGTGCTCATCGAGACCTTCGTGCCGCCGATCCCCTCGGAGGCGATCCTCCCCGCCGCCGGCTTCCTCGCGTACGACGGACGTATGAGCGCCTGGGGCGCCTGGGCGGCCGCCACGATCGGCGGTCTCGTCGGGGCCTGGATCTGGTACGCGATCGGTGCCGCGATCGGCCGGGACCGCACACGACGCCTCGTCGGTCGCATCCCCCTGCTCGACCACGACGACTTCGACAAGGCGGAGGCGTTCTTCCAGCGGTGGGGTGGCCGCGCGGTGCTGCTCGGCCGGTGCGTGCCGCTGGTGCGCTCCTTCATCTCCATCCCGGCCGGCATCGAGCGCATGGCCCTGTGGCGCTTCACGCTCTACACCACCATCGGGTCGGCGGTGTGGAACGGCATCTGGATCGGCCTGGGCTTCGCGTTCGGCCCCGCGATCCGCCCGATCCTGGAGCAGTGGAGCGGCCTGCTCTCCGACATCGCGGTCGGCGCCATCGTTCTGCTGCTCGTGGTCTTCATCGCGCTGCGCATCCGGCGGCGGATGCGCGAGGCGGCCGCGCGGCGCGAGCAGGAGGAGGGGCCGGCCTGACGCCGACCCCTCCCGCCATCAGTTCCCGGAGCGCACGCCCTCGAGCGACGGGTAGTCCACGTACCCCTCGGCCGTGGAGCCGTAGAAGAGCTCAGGACGCGGCTCGTTCAGCTCCGCGCGGGTGCGCCAGCGCTCCACCAGGTCGGGGTTCGCGATCACCGGGCGGCCCGCCGCGACCGCGTCGGCCCACCCCTCCGCCACCAGCTCCTCCGCGGACTCCCGCGTGGTGGGCACGCCGAAGCCCGTGTTGACGATCAGCGGCGCGCCCGCCACCCGGCGGAGGTGCTGCACGAGGTCGCCCGATGGCTCGGCGTGGAGCACGTCGAGGAACGCGAGGCCGAGCGGCGCGAGCCCCTCGGCGACCGCGGTATAGGTGGCCCGCACGTCATCCGCGTCGTCTTCCAGAACACCCTGGATGCCGTGCTGCGGCGACAGGCGGATACCCGTGCGGTCCGCGCCGACCGCGGCCGCGACGGCCGCCGTGACCTCGATCGCGAAACGCGCGCGGTTCTCGGGCGACCCGCCGTAGCGGTCGTCGCGCACGTTCGACACCGGCGACAGGAACTCGTGCACCAGGTAGCCGTTCGCGCCGTGTACCTCGACCCCGTCGAAGCCCGCGGCGATCGCGTTGCGCGCGGCCTGTGCGAACTGCTCCACGACCACGGGGATCTCGTCGAGCGTGAGCGCGTGCGCGACGGGAAGGTCGCGCTTCCCCTCCGGCGTCCGGGTCTGGCCGGGGGCGGCGAGGGCGCTCGGCCCCACGACGCGCGGCTCACCCGAGATGGCGGGGTGCCCGACGCGTCCGCCGTGCATGAGCTGCATCACGATCGTGCCGCCGGCCGCGTGGACGGCGTCGGTGATGCGACGCCACCCCTCGATCTGGGCGGGGGTGACGATGCCCGGCTGACCCGGGTAGGACATGCCCTCACGGGCGGGCCAGGTGCCCTCGGAGACGATGAGGCCCTGCCCGGCCCGCTGGCGGTAGTACTCCTCCATGACCGGCGTCGGCACGCCGTCGGCGCCGGCACGGGTGCGCGTGAGGGGCGCCATGACGACGCGGTTGGACAGCGGCAGGGCGCCGAGGACGGCGGGGTCGTAAAGAGTCACAGTGGGGACCAATCCCCGCAGCGCCCGCGGTATTCCCGCTTAGCCGCCGCCGAGGTCGGCCAGCAGGGTCGCGAAGTGGTCGAGGTCGGCGGTCGACCACTTCCGCAGTCGTTCGCCGATCCGCCCCTCGTAGCGGGAACGCGCGAGTGCCACCCGCTCCTGCGCGAGGGGCGTCGCCACGAGCCGACGGGCACGACGGTCCTCCGGGTCGGGGATGCTCTCGACGAGCCCGAGCTGTTCGAGCTGCCGCACCTGCCGGCTGACGGCGGACTTGTCGGTCTGGAGCCGCTCGATGAGGGCACCCGCCGTCGCCGCCTTGCCCGACAGGATCGAGGTGAGCACCTGATAGCCGAGCGGCTGCAGCTCGGGGTGCACCGTCACCGCGGCCTCGCGCCAGGCGACGCGGATGCGGGCGATCAGTCGCCCGAGCTCGTGCTCGACGCGCACCACGGCGGCGTGATCGACGTCGATCTCCGACGACGCGGAGGTGTCGACGGCGCCCTCGCCGGGGGCGGGGTCGGACGGGGCACTCATGCCGCCAGTGTACGGCGAAGCCCCGCCACCTCCGGGGTGGCGGGGCTTCGCACGGGCGGCGTCACACCTCCGACAGCAGCCGGAAGGCCTTGGACGCGGCCTCGATCTCGCGCGGCGTGAGCTGGTCGATCACGGCCCGCAGCCGGGTGCCGTACTCGCGACGGACCTCGGCGAGCGCGGTGCACGCCCCCGGGGTCGCGGTGAGCACCCGCAGCCGCCCGTCACGCTCGTCGGGATGGGAGTCCAGCAGCCCCAGCTCCTCCAGCATCCGCACCTGGCGGCTGACGACCGACTTGTCCATGTCGAAGCGCTCGGCGAGCTCGTGCGCATTGGCCGACCCGGCCCTGTCGATGAACGTGAGCAGCTTGTACCCCGCCACCGGGAGCTCCGGGTGGACCCGGGCTGCGGATTCCTTCCACAGCGACCGGGTCCGCGCGAAGATCAGGTTGAGGTGCGCCTGCAGGTCGCTGAGCGCCGTGTCGACGTCGGCAGTGCCGACCGCGTCGGGGGCGATCATCTCAGCGCTCCCGCGTCCGATCCTCGCGCTCGAGCACGCCCACCGTTCCCGTGCTGGTCGCCGGCTCGGCCCGCGTGGTACGGATCATGCCCGTGGAGAGCGAGGCGCCCACCTCGGCCTCCGACACCTCGATGACCGACTCCTCGGCCTGCTCGCGCAGCTGCTCCGCGGCGTTCTTGGTGGACAGCGGCTTGTTCTTGATGAACGCGATCGCGATGATCGAGATCACGGCGAGCGGGATGGCGATGATGAACGCGTCGGCGATGCCGTGGCCGTAAGCGCTCTCGACGATCGAGCGGATGGCGTCGGGCAGCTGGCCCACCTTCGGCACGTCGCCCGAGGCGAGGTGCTTCAGCGCGTCGACCTCCGCCTGACTCGACGGCGTGAAGCCCTCGAGCCCGTCCTTGACGTACGTCGCGACGCTCGAGGAGAGCAGCGATCCCATCACGGTCACGCCGATGGTGCCGGCGATCGTGCGGAAGAAGTTGACGTTCGACGACGCGGCGCCGAGCTGACGCGGATCGGTGTCGTTCTGCACGATGAGGGTGAGGTTCTGCATGACCATGCCGAGGCCGGCCCCGAGCACGAACATGTAGACGGCGACCAGGATGAACGGGGTGTCGTAGCGCAGCGTGGACATGAGGCTCACGCCGACCGTGGCGAGCACGGAGCCCGTGAGCATCCAGCCCTTCCACTTGCCGAAGCGGCTGACCAGCTGGCCGATGATGATCGACGCACCCATCTGCCCGATGATCATCGGGATGGTCATGAGGCCGGACTCGGTGGGCGTGGCGCCACGGGCGAGCTGGAAGTACTGCGCGAGGAACACCGAGGTGGCGAACATCGAGACGCCGATCGCGATGGAGGCGATGACCGACAGCGTGAACGTGCGGTTGCGGAACAGCGACATCGGCACGATCGGCTCCTTCACGAAGAACTCGACCGCCACGAACCCGGCGATGGCGACGCCGGCGATCACGGCGAGCACGATGCTCGTCGAGGAGTCCCAGTCGAACTGGTTGCCACCCATCGACACCCAGATGAGGAGGCTGGACACGCCCACGGCCAGGAGCACGATGCCGAAGTAGTCGATCGACACCTTCGTGTCGCGCTGCGGCTTGGGCAGGTGCAGCGTGAACTGCAGCAGCACGAGCGCGACGATCGCGAACGGGACGCCGACGAAGAAGTTGGCGCGCCAGCCCCACGCGTCGGTGATGACGCCGCCGAGCAGCGGGCCGCCGATGGTGCCGAGGGCCATGATCCCGCCGACGACGCCCATGTACTTGCCGCGCTCGCGCGGCGAGATGATGAGGGCGACCGCGATCATGACCAGCGACATGAGCCCGCCGACGCCGATGCCCTGGATCACCCGCACGGCGATGAGCATGTTCGTGTCGGTGGAGAACCCGGCGATCACGGTGCCGACCGTGAAGAGGATCAGCGAGATCTGGATGAGCACCTTGCGGTCGACGAGGTCGGCGAGCTTGCCCCAGATCGGGGTGGAGACGGCGGTGGCCAGCAGGCTCGCGGTGATGACCCAGGTGTACTGGGACTGCGTGCCGCCGAGGTCGGCGATGATGACCGGCATCGAGGTCGACACCACGGTGCCCGAGAGCACGGCGACGAACATGCCGACGATGAGGCCGGAGATCGCGGTGAAGACCTCGCGGGCCGAGCGCGTGGCGTCGGCCGGAGAAGAAGAGGTGTGTGACAAGGGGGAACGCTCCTGCGTAGAAAGTTGATCGAGATCAACCATACGCCGATGGTTGCGAAAACGCAACTATCCCGGGAGTCCCGTCCGCGTCAGCCGCAGAACGCCCCCAGCGACTCGTGCAACTGCTCCACGGCCTGGATCGTCTCCGGAGACTGGAGGTCTCCCAGTCCATCGATCTGATCGGCACCCGAGGCGATCACGTCCCCCAGGTGGCCGTCGATCCCGGCCGCCAGATCGTCGAGCGTCGCCACCAGCCGATCGCGCGCGGCATCCGCCTGTTCCGCGGTCGCCCCACCCTGGTCGAGCAGACCCTGGTACTGCGCGTAGGCGTCGTCGATCGTGGCGCACGCGCCCTGCACATCGACCCCGAGGGCGTCGCCGGCCGCCTGGGTGACCTGCGAGCAGCCCGCGAGGAGCCCGGCGGCGAGGAGGAGGGGGACGACGGCGAATCGGCGCATGACCCGAGGGTAACCCGGGCCACCTGGACCGATCCTGACCCGCCGCCCCCGCGGGGTCAGCCGCCCGACGGGTTGTCGAGCGGGCGCCCCTCGTCGTCGGTGGTCTCGCGCTCCAGCACCTCGTCCGTCGTGTCGCCGCCCTCGTCGGGAGCGCCACCCGAGGCGGTGTCGGCCTCTTCGTCGGCCCCCGGCGTGCCCTGCGTGTTCTGCGGATCACTCATGTCGTGCCTCCTCTGTCTGGTGCCCCGACGCTACGCGCGCGACCACGGCCGAGCGCAGGGGCTTGACCGCCGTCGCGCCAGGCCCCACACTCCCGCGAGCACGAGCCCGCCCGTCGAGCACCCAGGGGTCAGTCGGCCCAGAGCCGCTCGATCGGGACGGCCGCGCCCAGGATGCGCTCGGCGGCGCGGTGACCGGACAGCATCGCGGCCGGCACGGTCGCGGGGTCATCTGTCCAGGTGGCCTCCCCGGCGAGGTGCAGCACGCCCCCGATCGGCGTCGCGAGATCGTCGTGGTCGGCGGTCGTGGAGCCGAGCGTCATGTACGCGTACGAGCCGTGCGCGAACGGGTCGTCCTGCCACGCGGTGCGGTGCACGGCCACCGGCTCCACGGCCCGGTCGCCGTACAGCCGCCGCAGCTGCGCCATGACCGAGGCCACGACCTGCTCGTCTGCCCAGTCCCTCGTCGCGGTCGCCGCCGGCCCCGCCGCGAAGGTCAGCAGCGTCGGACGCCCGTGCGCCGCGGTGAGGTCGTACCAGGAATGCCACCAGCGGCCCTCCGGGCCCTGCTGCCGGATGGCGTAGACGCCCTCATCCCAGAACCGCTCGGGAAAGCGCAGGAACACCTTCTCGAACGCGTTCATGCGCAGCCGTCCGAGCGCGTCGGCGTTGGCCGAAGGCAGCGGGGGCACGATGTCGACCGCCCCGGAGTGGAGCACCCCGACCGGCAGCGTCACCACGGCGGTGTCGCCCGCGAACACGCCGCGCCCCGTGTGCACCAGCACCCCGTCGGTCCAGTCGACGGCCGTCACCACGTGGCCGAGCCGCACGTCGAGACCCTGCGCCAGCCGTTCGGGCAGCGCGCCGTACCCGTCGGGGAACACGACCTCGTCGCCGTCGATCTGGTCGTCATCGAGCCCGTGCGCCGCGAGGCCCTCGATCCACGCGCCGTACTGCTCCTCCGCGCGGTGCTCCAGATACTCGCGCACGCGCTGGGTGCGATCCGCATCCCACCCCTGCCGCGCCAGGGCCTCCTCCGTGGCCTCGCGGTACGAGGCCTCGGGCGCCGACGCCGCGATGACCTCGGGCAGGACGGCATCGACCGCGTGCACGTCGGCCGCGAAGGCACGGGCGGCCTCATCGGGCAGCCGCCGCCCGTCCACGCCGTAGTTCGCGATCGGACGACCGTCGACCTGGTAGCCGCCCACCGTGAACTCGACCGTGCGCATGCCGAAGGCCGCGGCCGCCGCCGCCACCGGGCTCCCGTCGACGCCGTGGATCCACGAGGCGCCGAGGTCGGTGGCGCCGTCCGTCCGATCCGTGTGCACGCGACCGCCGACGCGGTCCCGAGCCTCCAGCACGACCACCGTGCGCCCGGCATCCTGCAGCAGCCGTGCCGCGGTCAGTCCCGCGACCCCGGCTCCGACCACGACCGTGTCGACCCGTTCCATGATTCCTCCCGCGGCGGGACATCGGCGTCCTCGCCTCGACGATACCCATCGCCGCCCGCCGCCACCCCTACTGTTGACGTCAGCCGGCAGCGCCTCGCCGCGCGGACCGGTTTGGAACCGGATGCGGCCGGGATGCGGATACCTCTTGTGACCAACGACAACGACATCATCCGTGACTCGCTCACGTCGGCGGAGCGCTTCGCCGAGATCTTCGAGCGACATATCACCGCCGTCACCGCCTACGTCGCGCGGCGGGTCGGCCCCCACGCCAGCGACGACATCGTCAGCGAGACCTTCCTCGCCGCGTTCCGTCGGCGCAAGCGCTACGACATGACCAGGACCTCCGCGCTCCCCTGGCTCATGGGGATCGCGACCAAGGTGCTCGCGCAGCACCGGCGGGCGCAGGCCACGCACTGGCGCGCACTGCACGCCGCGTTCGGCGCCGGCGACGAGGACACGGTCGACGACCTCGACCGCTCGATCTCCCGGCTGGACGCCTCGGCCCAGCTGGAGGATCTGTTCCCCCGGATCGCCGCACTGTCGGCCAGGGACCGCGAGGTGCTGTTCCTGCACGCCTGGGGCGATCTGACCTACCCGGAGATCGCCGCGGCGCTCGGCATCCCCATCGGCACGGTGCGCTCCCGGCTGAGCCGCATCCGCGCGAAACTCTCCGCGCCCCCACCGCCGGCACCCGCGCGCCTCGCGCACGCCCCCCGCTCGGCCACCACACACATCCGCTACGCAGAGACGGAGTCCGCTCATGGACATCTTTGACCAGGTCAGGGAGATCCGGCCCACCTATCCCACCTCCCCCCAGGCGCCCCGCCGGGCGCTGCACCAGGAGATCGCCCGCTCCCGGCGCTCGCGCCCCCTCCGCCGCATCGCGGTGGTCTCGCTCGGCGGTGCCGCCGTCGCCGCCGCCGTCGTGACCGCCATCGCCGTGGCGCCGCCCGGGGTCGTCAGCCAGCCACAGGCCGCGTCGGCCGCCGAGTACCTCACCGAGACCGCCGCGTCCATCAGGGCCGCCGCGGCTGCGGCCCCCGCCTCGGAGATGACCGCGGTCACCATCACCACCAGGCACCTCGGGATGGTCGGCGGCCCGAACACCGTGTTCGCACCCTTCGGCGACATCCGCGCCGGAGCCACCGGCGCCGTCGTGTCGCAGTGGAGCGGCACGTACCGGCTCGACGCCGACGGCACCCTGCACGTCACCGACCAGATCCGCTTCCACTCCACCGACGTCTACGGAGACGAGGCCGCCGTGGCGGCCGCGTGGAACGACTACTACGGCAGCACGGAGATCGGCCCCCTCGGCACGCCACCCGTGGCCGAGGACCCGCACTCGGCGGACTCGCCGCCGGAGACGCTCCCCGTGTCGCCCGCGGACTTCCCGCACGATCCCGCCGCCTTCCTCGAGGCCTGGACCCAGGGCATGAGGGATCTGATGGACGCGGAGATCGCCGAGTCCGCGGAACTCGTCGACGGCGACCTGGAGGCGAGCGGGATCCTCGACCGGACGTACGAGCGGTACGACGTGCCGGCCGCCGAGCACATGCTCTCCACGCTCTCCACCTCGACCCTGCTGCACACGGGATCGCCGGAGTACCGCGCGACCTTCCTCGAAGCCCTCGCCCTCGCTCCGGGCATCACGGTCGAGGAGGACTCCACGGCGGTCAAGGTGCTCGCCTACGCCTCCGACGAGCAGCGCTATCGGCTGTCGATCGACCCGGCGGCCGGTGCCGTCGTCCAGATCGACGAGTTCCTGCTGGCCGTGCCGGGACAGCTGTGGAACCGCCACACGAAGGACGACCCGCCCGTCGAGGTCGGCTCGGCCCCGTTCCTGCCCGACGGCATCCCCTCCCGGTCGAGCACGTTCCGCTCCGCTCCTGCGAGCTGAGCCGCCCTCGCCCCACGGCGCCCCTCCCCGGTCCACCGGTGGAGGGGCGCCGTCGTCGCCCCTCCACCGCGCAGACCTCATCTATTGTTGAGGTCGAGCGAAGGGAGCGCACGATGGAACCCGAAGACCTGCTTCCGATCGGCGAGGTCACCCGGCGCACCGGCGTCGCCCCCTCCGCGCTGCACTTCTACGAGCAGCTCGGCCTCATCTCGTCGACGCGCACCGCGGGGAACCAGCGCCGCTACCGCCGGCACATGCTCCGCCGCGTCTCGCTGATCGTCGTCGCCAAGCGCATCGGCATCCCGCTCAGCGAGGTGCAGGAGCTGTTCCAGACGCTGCCCATCGACACGCCGCCCTCGCACGCCGACTGGCGCCGGGTCGCGAAGCTGTGGCGCACACAGCTCGAGGAGCGTCGCACCCAGCTGGAACACCTGCAGCGCGAGCTCACGGGGTGCATCGGCTGCGGCTGCCTGTCGCTCAAGGCGTGCCGCCTGCTCAATCCCGACGACACCCTCGGCGACGACGGTCCGGGCCCCCGCCGCATCTGACCGGGCACGCCGCGCTCGACGTTCGTCCAGCGCGGATCCGACGATCGGCCAGACCTCTGCGCCGGGCCGCCAGGCCGTCCGAACGGCGTTGTGCCGGTAACGAGTAACCCTTTACCTTCTAGACGGCACACGTCCATCCGTGTTGCCGTCCTCACGGTCGCGGGCTGTCCCGACAGCCAGGCGCGGGTGCGCGTCCGCGAGGGAACCGATCATCACGTCGTCGCACGGTGTCGTCGCGCCGGCGTGATCGACCAACCATTGAAGGGATACCCGTGGATTCCACAGCAGCAGTACTCTCGCGACCACCCGGTCGCGTGCGCCGATTCACGAGCATGCTCCTGGCATCGCTCTTCGTCACCTCGGCACTGGTCGGGGTGAGCACGCTCGGAGGCCCCGCTCCGAGCGCCGAGGCCACCCAGAGCTGGGGCACGACGACGCTTCGTCAGACCAACCAGTTCTTCGCCTATGTCAACGCCGGCGAACAGCTCACCGGCGACATCTCGAAGCTCGTGCGAGGGGTCGATCCCAGTCGGCCACGCTCCGGGCCACATCGCCGTCCGGTGAGACGTTCGAGTGCACCGTGGCCGCCGACGCGGTCGTCGGCACCGCCTGCACGTTCGGCACCCAGACGGCGGCGGTCAGCGGCATCTGGACGATCGACTTCGTCCGTCCCGTCGCCGACTCGCAGGCCGCCGCCGGCACCTTCCAGTGGAACATCACCGTCAGCTCGGGCGGCACGCCGATCCCCGGCCGCGTGTGGTCCGACGACTTCATCATGGAAGACACGGAACCGGCGACCTTCGACCTCTGGTACGTCGGCTCGACGGGCTACCAGTACCGGTCAACGTACTCGGACTTCCGCGGCATCTCGAGCCGGTTCCAGGTGAACCAGTTCGGCAACGTGCTGCCAGGGACGTGCACGCCGTACTACGGCAGCGCGGCCATGGGAGCGCCCACCGGCTCGGAGATCCCCGGCATCGAGCCGAGCGACTCGTGCGGTGTGCCGTACCACATCTTCTTCGAGACGCCCGCGGCCGACCTCCCCGCGTCGGCTTCTGCCGTGGACGGCAGCCACTTCGTGCTGCCCGCGCCGGAAACACCCGACATCTCCGGCTTCGCGTTCGCGCCCGCCGGCAACGACACGCGCGCCGGCACGTTCACCTTCACCACGAGCGGTCACGTCGGTTCGGTCGACCTCTGGGTCGACGCGGACGCCGACGGCTTCTACGGAACCGCGGGCGATCGCCTGATCGCCGTGGCGGTCAACGGGGACGGCGTGCAGACGGTGTCCTTCGACGGACTCGACGCCTTCGGAGCACCGATTCCCGCGACGACGCAGTTCGCCGCGCGCGCCGGTATCTCCAAGGCGGGTGAGATCCACTTCGTCAACTCCGACATCGAGAGCCGCGGCGGCGTCTCCGTGACCGCGATCAACGGCCCGGCGGCCGGGTCGTCCACCCTGTACTGGAACGACACGACCCTGGAGCTCGCGAATCACCGCACGGACTGCCTTCCGCCCGTGATGGACGGACGGGCGGGGACCGCGAGCGCTGTCCCCGGCGGCGTGCACGGCTGGCCCTGCGACTTGAGCATCCAGCCCAACAACGCGAACAACGGCGTCGACGGCCCCTGGGGCGACGTGCGCCACATCGACGACTGGACCTTCACGCCGGTCGACGAGCAGGAGCAGATCATCGTCGCACCCGCGGCGAACTACACCGTGGTGAAGTCGTCCGACCCGGCCGACGGCGAGTCGGTCCAGTCGGGTGATGTGGTGACCTACACGATCGACGTGGCACAGGTGGGCAACGTCCCCGCGGACGCCACGCTCACCGACGACCTCGCGAACGTGCTCGACGACGCCGCGTACAACGGCGACGTCACCGCCAGCACGGGAACGGTCGACGTGACCGGAACCACCCTGTCGTGGAACGGCACCCTCCCCGTGGGCGGGACCGCGACGATCACCTACTCCGTGACCGTCGACGACATGTCCGACCTGCCCGCGGGCGACTACAGTCTCGGCAACGTGGTCACCAGCCCCGGCTGTGCGACCGCGGACGACTGCTCGACGGTGCACCCGATCGGCGCGTACTCCGTGGTGAAGACCTCGGACCCTGCGTCCGGCACGACCGTGTCCGATGATCAGAAGCTGACGTTCACCGTCACCGTCACCGAGACCGGTCAGGGTTCCGTGGACGGCGCGACGCTGACCGACGACCTCTCCGACGTGCTCGACGACGCCACCTGGAACGACGACCTCGTCGCCTCCGCCGGCACGGTGTCCTTCGACCAGGACAGCGAGCAGCTGGACTGGTCGGGCGATCTGGCCCCCGGCGCCGTCGTGACGATCACCTACTCGGTGACCGTCACCGGAGACGGCGACCAGTCGCTGATCAACCAGGTCACCAGCCCCGGGTGCGCCTCGCCCGAGACGTGCGGCACGACGCACCTGTACGGCACCTACTCGGTGGTCAAGGAGTCCGACCCCGCGTCGGGCACCGACGTGGCCCCCGGTGACACCATCACCTACACGGTGACCGTCACCCAGGCGGGTACGGGCGCGGTCGACGCCGTGCTCACGGACGACCTGACCGGGGTGCTCGACGACGCCGTGTGGAACGGCGACCTGGCGGCCGACCTCGGCACCGCGTCGTTCGATCCCGCGACGAACGCCTTCACGTGGAACGGCACGCTCCAGCCGGGCGAGGTGGCCACGATCACCTACTCGGTCGGGGTCAGCGGCGCCGGAGACACCGACCTGCTCAACGTCGTCACCAGCCCGGGCTGTGCCACCGCCGACGTCTGCTCCACGGAGCACTTCGTCGGGGCGTACTCCGTGGTCAAGACGTCCGACCCCGCACCGGGGACGGCCGTCGAGCCGGGGGACGTCATCACCTACACGGTGACGGTGACGCAGACCGGCAGCGGGGCGGTGCAGGACGCCGTCCTCACCGATGAGCTGCCCGAGGTGCTCGACGACGCCACCTGGAACGACGACGCGGAGGTCTCCGCGGGTGACCTCGACTACGACGAGGACACGCAGGAGCTGAGCTGGACCGGCGACCTGGCCGTGGGCGACGTCGTCACGATCACCTACTCGGTGACCGTGACCGCCGCGGGCGACACCAGCCTGACCAACACGGTCACCAGCCCGGGCTGCCTCACGCCGGAGGACTGCACGACGAACCACCTCGCGGGTTCCTACTCCGTCGTGAAGGACTCCGATCCCGCCCCGGGCACCGACGTCGCCACGGGTGACACGATCACCTACACCGTGACCGTCACCCAGTCGGGCCTCGCCGCCGTGACGGGCGCGACGCTCACGGACGACCTGTCCGAGGTGCTGGACGACGCCACGTGGGACGACACGACCACCGCCACCAGCGGTGCCGCGACGTTCGACCCGGCGACGGCACAGCTCGCCTGGACGGGCGACCTGGTTCCCGGCGCCGTGGTGACGATCACCTACTCGGTCACCGTCGTCGAGGGTGGCGACACGACGCTCACCAACGTCGTGACCAGCCCCGGCTGCGAATCCGAGTCGGTGTGCACCACCGAGCACTACACCGGCACCTACGCCGTCGTGAAGAGCTCGGACCCGGTGTCGGGCACGACGGTCGCGGCCGGCCAGGTGATCGACTACACGATCACGGTCACGCAGGACGGTGCCGGATCGGTGGCCGCACTGCTGTCGGACGACCTGACCGGTGTCTTCGACGACGCGTCGTACAACGGCGACGTGGCGGCGAGCCTCGGCACGGTGGCGATGGACGGCGCGAACCTCACCTGGAACGCGACGCTCGCGCCCGGCGAGATCGCGACGATCACGTACTCCGTGACCGTCGGGGCGATCGGATCGGGTGACGGGCAGCTGCCCAACGTGGTCACGAGCCCGGGCTGCCAGAGCGAGACCGACTGCGCCACGGTGCACCAGGTCGGCGCGTACACCTTCGAGAAGACATCGGACCCCGCACCGGGACGGGTCGACCGCGGCGACGTGATCGACTACACCCTGACGGTGCGCCACACCGGCGTCGGACCGATCCCCGGTGCGCGGATCCTCGACGATCTGACCGCGGTGCTCGACGACGCCACGTACAACGACGATGCGGTCGCGTCCGCGGGGACCGTGACCCGTGACGGCGTGGACCTCACCTGGACCGGCGACCTCGTCGCGGGTGACGTGGTGACGATCACCTACTCGGTGACCGTCACGGGCAACGGCGATGGCGACATCGACAACGTCGTCACCACCGACGACCCGCGCGGCGGCTGCGCGGCCAACGAGCCGTGCCGCACCGAGCACGACGTGCCGCCGATGCCGGGCCTGGCCACCACCGGTGGCGAGCTGCCGGTGTGGTCGGTGCCGATCGCGCTCCTGCTCCTGCTGGTCGGCAGCGGCGTGTACGTCGTCGCCCGCCGTCGTCGGAGCGACATGAACGCCGAGTAGTCGACGGTGCTCGACGGGAGCGGGGTGGCCATCCGGCCACCCCGCTCTCGTCGTCTGCGGAGCCGCTTCGACGCATGCCGTGCGGCGTATGCGGGCCGGGTTAGCCTGAGGACAGCGATCGGCATCCGCCCTTGGCTTCCACAGCTCAAGGGCTCCCGATCGACAGGAGAGCATCATCTCTCTCACCCGAACCGCCTCCCCCGCCTCCACCCTCGGCCCCGTCCGCCAGACCTACGCGGGCACCGCCGAATTCCCCCCGATGACACGGGCGTACCGCGACGTGCAGCAGGTGGTGAAGGAGACCGGGCTGCTGCAGCGCACCCCCGTGTTCTACTCGCTCGTCGGCGGCGCCCTGCTGCTGGCCCTCGCCGGGTGCGTCACCGGCTTCCTGCTGCTCGGCGACAGCTGGTTCCAGCTGCTCATCGCGGCGGCGCTAGGCATCGTCTTCACGCAGATCGCGTTCCTCGCGCACGAGGCGGCGCACCGGCAAATCCTGTCGTCCGGTCCCGCGAACTTCCGCCTCGCGCGCATCCTCGCCGGGATCGTCGGCATGAGCTACCACTGGTGGGACTCGAAGCACACCCGCCACCACGGCAACCCGAACCAGGTCGGCCGTGACCCCGACATCGAGGTCGACACGATCTCCTTCCTCGAGACCGATGCCGCGCAGTCCCGCGGCCTCGTGCGGCTGATCACCCGCAAGCAGGGCTGGCTGTTCTTCCCGCTGCTCACGCTCGAGGGCCTCAACCTGCACTACATCGGCCTCAAGCACCTGCTCACCCGCAAGAACGTGAAGGGCCGCTGGATCGAGCTGTCGCTCATCGTCGCCCGGTTCGCGATCATCCTGATCCCGGTGTTCCTGATGCTGCCGCTCGGGATGGCGTTCGCGTTCCTCGGGGTGCAGCTCGCGGTGTTCGGCGTGTACATGGGCGCGTCGTTCGCCCCCAACCACAAGGGCATGCCGATCATCGCGCCCGACGCCAAGCTCGACTTCTTCTCCAAGCAGGTGCGCACCTCGCGCAACATCCACGGCGGCCGCTGGGTCACCTGGCTCATGGGCGGCCTGAACCACCAGGTCGAGCACCACCTGTTCCCCAACATGTCGCGCCTGCACCTGGCGAAGGCGCGGGAGATCGTGCGCGACTACTGTGCCGCCAACGGCATCGCGTACACCGAGACGAGCCTCGTGCGCTCCTACGCGATCGTGATCGACTACCTCAACCGGGTGGGGCTCGCCGCGCGCGACCCGTTCGACTGCCCCGCCGCCGCCCAGCTGCGCCGCGCCTGACCGCCGCCGGCCGACCGGGGGCGCCCTCGCGGCGCGGGAGAATGGACTCCATGTCCGCGCGTTCTCCCCAGCGACTGCTCTCCTCGGTCCGCCGGCTGCTGCACACCGACCCGTCGAGCGTCGCGCACACCGAGGCCCTGCCCGTCATCGACGAGCGCACCGTGCCGCGCGTGCTCGACCTCGCGACCCGCATCGGCGAGTCGATGTTCGCGGTGGGGGCGTCCGCGCACGAGGTGACCCTCGCGATCACCCGCGTGTGCGAGGCCTACGGGCTCAAGGGCGTGCAGGTCGACGTCACCTACAACTCGATCACGGTGTCGTTCCACCTCAGCGGGGAGGTGTGGCCGGAGACCCTGGTGCGCGTGGTGCGGGTCGCCGCCCCCGACCACGCCAAGCTGCAGCGCGTGCAGGCCCTGGTCGCCGACATCGACGCCGGGCTCGACCTGGAGTCGGCCCGCACCGCCTTCCGCGTGATCCGGCGGATGCCGTTCCGCTACCAGCAGCCGGTCGTGATCGTGGCCCGTGCGCTGCTCGCGGTGGGCGTGAGCATCATGCTGGGCGCCTCCCCGATCATCGTCGGGCTCACGTTCGTCGCGGCCCTGTGCGCCGCGCTCACCCAGGCCGGGCTCGCGCGGCTGCGGGTGCCCCTGTTCTTCAGCCAGATCGCGGGCGGGTTCGTGACGACGGTCGTCGCGGTCGCGGTGTCCGCGCTGGGCAGCGCCGGCGTCGAGCCCTTCGTGGGCATCCGGCCGTCGATCATCGTCGCGTCCGGCATCGTGCTCATGCTCGCCGGACTCACCGTGGTCGGTGCAGCGCAGGACGCGATCGACGGTTTCGCGCTCACCGCGGGCGGTCGCATCCTCGACCTCACGATGCAGACCCTCGGGGTCGTGATCGGCATCCTCGTCGGACTGGAGCTGGGCGGCGTGCTCGGCTTCACGATGGGGCTGCCCGACGACCCCGCCCCGTTCGGGCCGCTGCTGAACCAGTTCGCCGGTGCCGTCATCATCGCGGTCGCCGTGGCGGTGTTCAACGGCGCGGGACTGCGGATCATCCTGGTGAGCGCGCTGCTGAGCGCCCTGACGCTCGCCGGGTACGCGGGCACCGTGGCGCTGCACCTCCACCCCGCGGCGGCGAGCGCGGTCGGCGCGCTGCTGGCGAGCTTCGTCGGCATGCTGATCGCGCACAACCTGCACGTGCCGTCGGTCGCGGTGACGACGGCCGCGATCGTGCCGCTCGTGCCCGGGGTCGCGGTGTTCCAGGGGCTGCTGGAGATGGTGCACGCGGCGGGCACTTCCGCCGGGATGCTCGCCACGGGCGGCTCGCTCATCGACGCCGCGGTGATCGGCATCGCGCTCGCCTCCGGCGCCTCCCTCGGCCTCTACCTCGGCACCCCCGTGCGGGCGACCCTCGCGGGCGTCGCGAAAACCAGGGCGCGCGTGCGGCGCTGACGCGGGCGCGGCGGCTCAGGTCGCGCGAGGGGTCGCGGTGAGGTCGAGCGCCCACTCGTTCACGGTGAGGTCGGCCCCGCGGAACCGCTCGGTCGCCACGCCCACGAGCTCGAACCCGCCGCGGCGGCACACCGCGTTGGAGGCCGGGTTGTCGACCGCGGGGAACGCGAGCAGCAGCCTCCGGCCCTCGTGGTGCTCGCGCGCCTCCGCGACGAGGAGGGACAGCGCCCGCGCAGCGACCCTCCGCCCCTGCGCCGCGGGCAGCACGAACCACCCGGTCTCCCATGAGGGGCCCGCGCTTCCCTCGACCTTCCACCGCCCGATCGAGCCGAGCGGCGTACCGCTCTCGTCGACGATCGCGAACATCCGCGCCTCGCCGTCGCGCTGCAGCCGGAGGTACCGCTCGTGACGCGCCAGGATCTCCGCCTCGCTCTCCGGTCCGTTGAGATGCGCGGTCATCTCCGGGGTGTTGGCGGCGTGCAGCAGCGGCAGGTCGGCGGGCGACCACGGCCGCAGGGCGAGGGTGTCCATGCGGGGAGTCTGCCGTCGACCTCCGACATCCGCGACCGATGTCGGAGGTCGCGCCTACCGTCTCCCGCATGCCAGATCCCGTGCCGACGTGGTGGGCGAGACGCCAGTTCTCGCGCGGTGCCGCCGTGCCCTACGCGGTGGGCACCTACCGGTCGGCGTGGTCGGCGTATCCCGAGCTCGTCCGCCAGTACCACCCGGAGCTGAACCACGGCATCGCGCTGTCGCAGGTGCCGCTGGCCGCCGACGTGCTGCTGTGCTGGGAGTGTCCGCTCGGGCACCGGTTCGCGGCCACCCCGACCGAGCAGCGCGAACGACCGGGGCGCGTGCGGCGGCGTTCGTCGTGGTGTCCGGAGTGCTCCGCGCTCGCCCGCCCGCAGCCGGTGGTGCTGGGCGAGGCTCGCGCGCTGCCCGCCCGCCCGAAGAAGCCCGCCCCCGCGCTGTGCACGAAGACCCCCGACCTGCCGAAGGGCACCCCGTTCCTCAGCGCGTGCGCGCCGAAGCCCGCGTCGGCGGCCGAGGCGAAGCTGCGCGCGATGCTGCGCGACCGGCTGGAGTTCACCGATGGCCTCAACGCGATCAAGGTCGTGTGGCCGTTCTTCCGGCACGCCGAGGTGTGGCCCGACATCCTGCTGCCCGAGCTGCGGGTCGCGATCGAGTACGACTCCGTCGGCCGTCACGGGCTCGAGCACGTCGGCAAGCGCGAGGAGGCCGACCGCCGCAAGGACCGCGCGGTGCGGGGCGCCGGCTGGGAGGTCGTGCGGCTGCGCACCGGTCCGCTCGAACCCCTCGGCCCGTACGACGTGCAGCTCACGGGGCTCGGCCGGGCGGCGATCGATCGGCTCGTCGAGCGGCTCCGCGAGATCCGGGGCCCGCTCCTCGTCGACCCGTATCTGCGCGCGTGAGCGCCGCGCTCCCCCGGCGATGTCCCGCGCTTGGTAGCCTGACGACCACCCCGACCCGACCCCGAAAGGCCGCCCCGATGCTCGGCGAGACCGTCACCCTGAACGCCGAGCGCGGCGTCACGCTCACCTGCTACGTGCAGCCCGTCGACGGCGAGTTCGCCGGGGTCACGGCGCGCCCGGCCGTGCTGATCCTCCCCGGCGGCGGCTACCAGTACTGCAGCGACCGGGAGGCGGATCCCGTCGCCTACCCGTTCCTCGCGGCGGGGTATCAGGCGTTCGTGCTGCGCTATTCGGTCGGCGATCAGGGAGCCTGGCCGCGCCCGCTCGACGACTACGAGCAGGCGATGGCACAGCTCACGGCGAACGCCGAGGCGTGGCACCTCGACCCGACGAAGATCGCCGTCATCGGGTTCTCCGCCGGCGGGCACCTCGCGGCGGTCGCGGCGACCATGGCCGAGCACCGGCCCGCCGCCGCGATCCTCGGCTACCCGGTGATCCTGCCGGAGATCGCCGACCGCTGCCGACCGGGCATGCCCTACCCGGCGGAGCACGTCACGGCCGACACCGCCCCCACCTTCCTCTTCCACACGCGCGACGACGACGTGACGGTCGTGGAGAACACGCTCGCCTTCGCCTCCGCGCTGGCCGGAGCCGGAGTGCCCTTCGAGGCCCACGTCTACTCGTACGGTGCCCACGGTTTCTCGACCGGGGCGGCGCACCTGAACCCGCGCCCCCTCTCGCCGCGCGCCCGGAGCTGGGTTCCCGAGAGCATCGCGTGGCTCGACGAGACCCTCGGTGCCCTCACCGCCTCCGGCATCGGCGAGCCGCGGCTGTCGTCCGATAGAGCGACGGGCGGGCGCACACCCGCGTGATTCCGGGACTGGCCGAACGGTCGAGTCCGCACTTCCTCCGGGATGTTGAACCGCACGCCGCCCGCGCGCTTGACTCGGCGTCATGACACACAGCGCCAAGCAGGACTTCGGTGACTTCGTCGCCGAGCACCGCCGCGGGACGGCGGCGGTCCGGCAGCTGAACGTGCTGCTCACGCTGGTCGTGGGCACCGTCGCGATCCTCCTGTTCCTGCTCATCCTGCTCGCGGCGCTCGGTCGGGCCGACCGCTGGGCGACCGTCGCCGTCCCGATCGCCGCGATCGCGCTGATCCCGGTCTGGATCGCGGCGCTGGTCATCCGCTACCTCCCGCTGAACGGACTCGGGATCGCCGCGATCGTCACGGCGATCGGCGCGGTCGCGACGCTCGTGCTCGATCCGGCGATCACGTCGATCCTCGGCGAGCCCGCACCCCTCCCGGCCGATCTGTCGCGCTGGCAGTCCGACACGATCGACGCGAACGTGCTGTTCCTCGTGGTCGCGGGGCTGGTGGTGGTGAGCGCCGCGCTGGGCGTCGCCTCCGTGGTCCAGGCGCGCATCACCCGGGCCGAGGCCAGGGCGCTGCGCACGCCATCGGGTCGGGTCTGACGCGGAACTACTCGGACGCGGACCCCCGGGCGGAGGGTGCCGTCCGTCCGCCCGCGGACTCGTCCGGCGGTGTCGCCCCGACCGCAGCGTCCGCGGCGTCGGCGGGGATCTCCCGCACCCGGCGCAGCGCCGAGAGCAGGACATAGCCGAGCTGCGCGGCGAACACCCCGGTGCACAGCACGATGCACGCGTCGACTCCTACCCCGGCGGCGACCACGGCCCCGAGCGCCGCGCCGACCGGGCGGGCCCCGTACGTGGCGACGACCAGCACCGACGACACCCGGCCGATCATCGACACCGGGGTCACCGCCTGACGCAGCGACGTCGTGCCGATGGTCCACAGCACCGGCCCGAGCCCGAACAGCAGATACGCCGCGAACGCGAACGCCGGCGCCGGCACCCACAGCGTCGCAGCCATCAGGAGCGCGGCGGCGAACCCGCCGAGCGGCCCCAGCATCGTCAGAGCGCCGAGCGCGAACCGTCGCGACAGCACCGGGGCGAGCAGTGCGCCGATCACCATGCCGCCGCCGTACACGGCCATCGCGGCGCCGACCGTCGCGGGGGTCATGCCGAGGCGGTCGAGCGTGTAGACCACGAACACCGACTGCAGCAGAAACCACCCCACGTTGAACACGAAGGAGGTCACGATCATCGGCCGCAGCAGCGCATGCGAGAACGCGAAGCGCAGTCCCTCGCCGATGTCGCGCCAGGGTGTCGTGCGGGGTGCGGCCACGCGGGCGGGGATGTCGGTGCGCGCGAGCACGGCCAGCGCGGCCAGGCAGGCGACGGTCGCCACGACGAACGCGGTGTCGGCGCCGCCCAGCGACACGATGGCACCGGCGACGGCCGGCCCCCCGATGAACGCCGCACTGCGCCCGAGCTCCAGCCACCGGTTCGCGTCGACCAGGCGATCGCGCGAGACGGTGCGCGGAACGGCGGCGGGCACCGCGACGCTGATGCCCATGGTGCCCACGGCTCCCGCGAAACCGAGGGCCAGCAACGACTCGAAGCGCAGGGCGTCGAGGGCGAGGAGGACGATCACCGCCACGAGCGTGCTCGCGCGCAGCGCCTCGGACAGCAGGAGGAGCCGGCGCGGAGACGAACGGTCGACGAGGAGCCCGAACGGGATGGCGAGCAGCAGGAACGGGAGGGTCTGCGCGACCTGGAGCAGCGCCGTGCCCGCGGCGTCGGCGCCCAGCAGCAGCACGGCAGTGAGCGGGACGGCCACCAAGGGGATCTGCTCGGCGAACTGGGTGAGGACGCTCGACCAGGACAGTCGCGTGAACGCCGGAGGCAGCGGAGGGCGGGGGGATCGCGGGTGCATCCCCTCAGCCAGCAGTCCGCCGCCCGAGGTTCTGGCGGGTATCGGACGCGGCATTCCCCACGGCGGCCGCGGATAGGTTGGGAGTCCCACCCGGAAGGACACCCATGACCCCCGTCGTCACCGCCCTCGACCATGTCCAGCTGCCCGCGAAGAACCTGGACGAGGCCATCGGCTGGTACTCGGACGTGCTCGGTTTCCGCGTGCTCACGCACTACGGGACCTACGCCATGCTGCGCCTGGACCCCGGCCTCGACCTCATGCTCTGGGAGGCGGCGGAGTACACGCCGATGCGGGTCACCGTGGACGGCGACACGAAGCCGGCCCTCTTCCTCAAGACGGAGCGCTTCGACGACCTGGCCGCGCGGCTGCGGGCGTCCGACACGCAGATCGCCAGCATCGAGGACCTGGGCTTCGCGCGGTTCCTGAAGTTCTGCGACCCGAGCGACAACTTCCTGGGCGCGATCGCGTTCGCGGGGGAACCGTCCAACGGCAGCGAGAGCGGAACGTCCGCGGGCGCAACGTCGGAGTGAGCGCGAGCCCCGGCGGGTGAGCGCAACCGGCTTGCGCGATCTTGCAAGGACTTGCGTACACTGAGCGCATGTCGAAGCGTCTGGCAGAGGTGGCCCGCAAGGTCGGCGTGAGCGAGGCGACGGTCAGCCGCGTGCTCAACGATAAGCCCGGCGTCTCGGACGCCACCCGGCAGGCCGTGCTCACGGCGCTGGACGTGCTGGGCTACGAGCGGCCCACGAAGCTGCGCGGCGAGCGGGCGCGCCTGGTCGGTCTCGTGCTGCCGGAGCTGCAGAACCCGATCTTCCCCGCGTTCGCCGAGATCGTCGGCGGTGCGCTCACCCAGAACGGCTACACGCCCCTGCTCTGCACGCAGAACGCCGGCGGGGTCACCGAGTCCGACTACGTGGACCTGCTGCTCGCCCAGCAGGTCTCGGGCGTGGTGTTCCTCGGCGGCAACTACACCCAGGCCGACGCCGCACACCAGCACTACGAGCGCCTGCGGGCGGTGAACCTGCCGACCGTGCTCGTGAACGCGCGCGTGCCGGAGCTGCCGTTCCCCACCGTCTCCACCGACGATGTCGCCGCCGCGGAGCAGGCCGTGCTCCACGTGCATCAGCTCGGGCACCGGCGCATCGGTCTGCTGCTCGGGCCGGACGACCACATCCCCTCGCGCCGCAAACTCGACGCCGCCCGCCGACTGCTCGACCAGCTCGGCTCTCCGCTCAGCGACGAGCTCGTGGCGCGCGGCCTCTACTCGCTCGAGTCGGGCCAGGCGGGGGCCGCGCGACTGTTCGCCGCCGGAGCCACGGCCCTGGTGTGCGCGAGCGACCCGATGGCGCTCGGGGCCGTGCGCGCCGCCCGCCGAGCCGGGCTGTCCGTGCCGGGCGACGTGAGCGTGGTCGGCTTCGACGACTCGGCGCTGATGAGCTGCACCGAGCCGCCGCTGACCACCGTGCGCCAGCCGATCGAGTCGATGGGCCGGGCCGTGATCGAGCTGCTCCTCGCGCAGATCGCGGGCACGCCGCAGGCCGCCGACGAGCTGCTGTTCGAGCCCGAGCTCGTGCTGCGCGCCTCCACCGGTCCGCTGCACTGAATCGGCGGCGTTCCGCCGCTCCTCCCCCGCGGGCTCCCCCGGGGGCTTTCGCACGCCCTCGAGTCCTTTCTGTTTTTCATTCTTTTGTCCGGTTCTTGCGTTAATCTCTTCGGAAAGCTACATTCAACTCATCACCGTCGATGAGGAGACCCGTGGACACCGACGTTCTGCGCAGCACCGCCCCCGCTTCCCGGCCCGTCCCCCCGACGGACGAGGGCTGGTGGCGCACCGCGGTGATCTACCAGATCTACGTGCGCAGCTTCGCCGACGGGAACGGCGACGGCATCGGCGACCTCGCCGGCGTCCGCTCCCGCCTCGGGTATCTGAAGAGCCTCGGCGTGGACGCCCTCTGGTTCACCCCCTGGTACCGCAGCCCCCTCGCCGACGGCGGCTACGACGTGCAGGACTACCGCGCCATCGACCCGCGCTTCGGCACCCTGGAGGAGGCCGAGCTGCTGATCGCCGAGGCACTCGAGCTCGGCATCCGCACCATCGTCGATATCGTGCCCAACCACATCTCCGACCGCCACGAGTGGTTCCGGCAGGCACTGGCCGCCGGCCCCGGCAGCCCGGAGCGGGAACGGTTCTGGTTCCACCCCGGCCGCGGCGCCGACGGCTCCGGCATCCCCACCAACTGGGTGTCGAGCTTCCAGGGCGAGACCTGGACGCGCACGCGCAACGCCGACGGCACACCGGGCGAGTGGTACCTGCACCTGTTCACGCCGCAGCAGCCCGACCTCAACTGGAACCACCCCGACGTGCGCCGCGAGCACGAGGAGGTGCTGCGCTTCTGGTTCGACCGCGGCGCCGCCGGTGTGCGCATCGACTCCGCCGCCCTGCCGGTGAAGGACCCCGCGCTGCCCGACCTGCCCGCAGGCTCCGCCCCCGCGGAAAACCACCCGCACATCGACCGCGACGAGCTGCACGACATCTACCGCGAGTGGCGGGCCGTGGCCGACGACTACGCCGGAGAGCGCGTGCTCGTCGGCGAGGTGTGGCTCGACGACGCCGAGCGCTTCGCGCGGTACCTGCGACCCGGCGAGATGCACACGGCGTTCAACTTCGGGTTCATGACCCAGCCCTGGGACGCCGCGGCCATGCGCGCCTCCATCACCCGCACCCTCGCCGAGCACGCACCGGTCGGCGCCCCCGCCACCTGGGTGCTGTCGAACCACGACGTCACGCGCCCCGTCACCCGCTACGGGCAGGCCGACTCGTCGTTCGCGTTCGAGCGCAAGCGCTTCGGCACCGCGACCGACACCGCGCGCGGGCTGCGGCGAGCGCGCGCCGCAGCCCTCCTCGTGGCGGCGCTGCCCGGCAGCCTGTACGTGTACCAGGGCGACGAGCTGGGGCTGCCCGAGGTGGAGCTGCCGCTCGACGCGATCGAAGACCCGATGCACTTCCGGTCGCACGGCGTCGACCCCGGCCGCGACGGGTGCCGGGTGCCGCTGCCGTGGGCGGGCGACGCGAGCCCGTACGGATTCGGCGGTGCCCCGTGGCTGCCGCAGCCCGCCGACTGGGCCGGGCTCACGGTCGACGCGCAGGAGCTCGAGCCCGCCTCCACCCTGCACCTCTACCGCGCGGCCATCCGGCTGCGCCGCGAGGTGCGCGACCTGGCGAACGGCGAGCTGTCGTGGCTCGAGCTCGGATCCGACGTGCTCGCGTTCCGCCGCGGCGACGACACCGTCAGCATCACCAACCTCGGTGCGACGCCGATCCCGCTCCCCGCCCACCACGCGGTGCTGCTGTCCAGCACGCCCCTCGACGGCACCCTGCCGGCCGACGCCACCGCGTGGCTCACGCTGCGCCCGGCGCGCACCGGTCGCGCGCCCCACTGACCCGCACCACCCGATCCGCATCACATGGAAGGACAGACGATGAAGTCACCGAAGAAGGCCCTTGTCGCCGGGATCGCCGTGCTCGCCACGGCGGGCGCACTGGCCGGATGCTCCGCGAACGACACCGGTTCCGGCTCCGACGGCAGGCTCGAGCTGCGCGTCGCGACGTTCCCGCCCGGCGCCGACGCCGCCGCGTACGACGCGTTCGCCGCCCAGGAGAAGCAGTTCGAGAAGGAGCACCCCGACATCGACATCATCGGTGTCGAGTACGAGTGGGAGGGCCCGACGTTCGCCGTGCAGCTCGCGGGCGGCAGCCTCCCCGATGTGTTCACCGTGCCGTTCACCGACTCCAAGACGCTGCTGGAGAACGGCCAGCTCATGGACGTGACCGACGCGATCGACGAGCTCGGGTACACCGACAAGTTCAACCCGATCATCCTCGAGGGCGTCACGGGCGACGACGGCAAGATCTACGGCTTCCCCCGCCAGGCCTACGCCGCCGCGCTGCACTACAACCGCGACCTGTTCGAGCAGGCCGGACTCGACCCCGACGACCCGCCGCAGACGTGGGACGAGATCCGCGAGGCCGCCAAGGCCATCACCGACGCCACCGGTAAGGCCGGCTACGCGCAGATGGCGATCAACAACACCGGCGGCTGGCAGCTCACCTCGCAGACCGTCGCGCGCGGCGGCCGCACGCAGACCGACAACGGCGACGGCACCGCCGAGTCCACGATCGACAACGACGCCACCAAGGCCGCCCTCCAGTTCCTCCACGACGTGAAGTGGGAGGACGGGTCGTTCGGCTCCAAGGTCGACCTCGACTGGGGCACCATCAACCAGGAGTTCGCCGCGGGCAACATCGGCATGTACACCTCGGGCTCCGACATCTACACCGCCCTCGTGCGCGACTTCGGCATGGACTCGGAGATCTACGGCATGACGGTCGTGCCGATGGAGGGCGACGACCCCGGCACGCTCGGCGGCGGCGACATCGCGGTGATCAGCCCCACGGTCGACGACGCCACCAAGGACGCCGCTGTCACCTGGATCGACTGGTACTACATGCAGAAGCTGATGGACGAGGACGCGGCCGTGCAGGACGCGAAGACCCTCGACGAGTCGGGGCAGGCCGTTGGTACCCCGCTGCTGCCGGTGCTCAGCCGTGAGCTGTACGACGAGTCGCAGGTGTGGATCGCGGACTACATCAACGTTCCGGTCGACCAGATGAAGCCGTTCAGCGACCGCATCTGGGACCAGACGCCCGTGGGCGAGCCGAAGGTGAAGACCCAGGAGGTCTACGCGCTGCTCGACGCGGTGGTGCAGACCGTGCTCACCCAGCAGGACGCCGACATCGACGCCCTGCTCGCCCAGGCGCAGACCGACGCCCAGGCGAAGCTCGACGAGTAACGCTCCATGACGATGACGCTCCCCGAGCAGCGGGCGGCGGCGGACACCCCTCCGCCGCCCGCTGTGCGCCCGACCCGTCGCCGCTCGCCGCTCACGTGGCTGCGCGGCGGCGGGCTCGCGAACCTCGTGTTCGTGCTGCCGATGCTGTTCGTGTTCGTGTTCTTCTCGTGGTCGCCGATCGTGCAGTCCGTGATCATGAGCCTGCAGAAGACGAACCTGATCGTCTCCGAGTGGGTCGGGTTCGACAACTACCTCGCGGTGATCGGCGACCCGGAGCTCGGCCGTGCCGTGCTCAACACGCTCTGGTTCGCGGTGCTCGCGCTGCTGTTCGGCTTCCCGCTGCCGCTGCTGATGGCCGTGCTGATGAGCGAGGTGCGGCGCGGCAAGGGCATCTACTCCGCCCTCGCCTACCTCCCCGTCGTGATCCCGCCCGTCGTCGCGGTGCTGCTGTGGAAGTTCTTCTACAGCGCCGACCCGTCCGGCGTGTTCAACACCGTGCTCGGGTGGGTGGGCATCCCGCCGCAGCCGTGGATCCAGGACGCGGTGCAGGCGATGCCGTCTCTCGTGCTGGAGGCCACCTGGGCCGGGGCCGGCGGATCGATCATCATCTACCTGGCCGCGCTGCTCGGCGTGCCGCCTGAGCTGTACGACGCGGCAGAGGTCGACGGCGCCGGCATCGCGAAGAAGGTGTGGCACGTCACGCTGCCGCAGCTGCGCGGCATCCTCTTCATCATGCTGATCCTGCAGGTGATCGCCACCGCGCAGGTGTTCCTCGAGCCGTTCCTGTTCACGGGCGGCGGGCCGGCGGGCGCGACCAAGACCGTGCTCCTCTACATCTACGACAAGGCGTTCCGGAACAGCCTGGGCGGCGACTACGGCGAGGCCACGGCGGTCTCGGTGCTGCTGGCGATCGTGCTGGCCGTCCTGTCCTGGCTCTACTTCCGACTGACCGACCGCTGGAGCACGACGTGAGCCTCACCACCCGCCTGTCCTCCCGCGCCGCGGAACGAGCGGCCGCCCGAGCCGCCGACGCCGTGGGCGACCGCACCGTGATCTCCGCCTCCGAGCGTCGGCGCCCCGGCATCCGCGTCGGCCTCACCCTCACGCACGTGTTCCTCGCGGTGGGTCTCGTGGTGGCCGGTCTCGGGCCGATCCTGTGGCTCGCGAAGTCCGCCGTGACCCCCACCCAGGACACCCTGCAGCAGCCGTTCGCGCTGTGGCCGAACGGCATCGACTGGGCGAACCTGGAGACCGCCTGGAACGACATCCACATCGACCAGTACTTCCTGAACACGGTGGTGATCGCGCTCGGCGCGTGGTTCGTGCAGCTGTTCGTCGCGACCACGGCCGGGTACGCGCTGTCGGTGCTGCGACCCCGCTACGCGCCGATCCTGAACGCGCTCGTACTGGCGACGCTGTTCATCCCCGGGATCGTGCTGCTGGTGCCGCTGTACCTGACGATCGTGAACCCGCCGCTGCCCGGCGACGTGAACCTGCTCAACAACTACCTCGCGGTGTGGCTGCCGATGGGGGCGAACGCGTTCAACATCCTGCTGGTGAAGCGCTTCTTCGACTCGCTGCCGCGCGAGGTGTTCGAGGCGGCACGCACCGACGGTGCCGGGCCGTTCCGGCTGTTCTGGTCGATCGTGCTGCCGATGTCGAAGCCCATCCTCGGCGTGGTGTCGGTGTTCGCGATCATCGCGGCGTGGAAGGACTACCTGTGGCCGATGCTGGTGCTGCCCGACCCCGCGGTGCAGCCGCTGTCGGTGCGGCTCCCGGCGGTGCAGTCGCAGACCGAGCTCGACGTGTTCCTCGCGGCCCTCGCGATCGCGACGCTCATCCCGATCGCGATGTTCCTGCTGTTCCAGTCGGTGTTCCTGCGCTCCGCGGGACTGGGCGGCGCGGTCAAGGGCTGACCGCGCCCCGACGGGGCCGGCGCCGCGACCGTCGCTCAGTGGCCGTGTGCGAGCTGCTGCACGACGACGACGAGAGCGCCGAGCCCCACGAGGATCCCCATCGCGATCAGCTGCTTCCATCCGCTCAGGCCCGTGCGGCGGACCGCGACGTAGCCGATGACTCCCAGGATCGCCAGGTACACCACCGACGCGATGGTGAGCGCGGTCTGCAGCTCGATCCAGTCGAGCACCGCCGCCAGCAGGACGAGCAGCGGGATCGCGGCAGAGCCGATGGCGGTGCCGGTGAGCCGGAGCAGCTCCGTCAGCTCGGCCCCGCGCGGGAAGCGGCCGTGGGTCGCGAGGTGCGCGATCAGGTCGGCCGCGAACCCGGCGAGGGCGATCGCCACGATGCCGACCAGCAGGGTGACCGTGGCCCGCGCGGCGCTGGTGTGCTCCGCGTTCGCGTTCTGCACGAGCACGATGGCGAGCCCGGTGAAGGTGGCGTACACGCGCTCCTTGAGCGCGGCCCGCTCGACGGCCTCGTCGCGCGGCGGCCGAGAGGGGGCGGGTTCCGGCGAGCTCATGTGCGGGATGCTACCAACACGGGACGGCGTTCAGGCGGCCTGGGTGGCCTCGGGCTCAGGCGAGGAAGGAGCCGAGCGCGTCGAGGAGCCCGCGCGTCCCGGCCTCGCGCCCTGGTCCGTCGTCCCAGAACCGGTCGAGGAAGACACCGTGCTCGGTGTGGGTGAAGCGCGTGCCGAGGTCGACCGCCTCGAACTCCAGGGATGCGACCGAGGTCGACATGTGCTCCCCGTCCAGCCACATGTCGTACGCGGTGACGATCCGCACCCGGTCGACGATGTCGGTGTAGGTGGCCACGTACCGCGACACGGGTCCGTCGTGGAACCGCCCCTCGTGGACGTCGCGCCCGCCGACACGGAAGTCGAACGCCCACTCCCGCTCCTCGATGGCGTCCGCGTCGCCCCACCATCCGCGTTTCTGGTCCTCGTCCGCGAACGCGGCCCACACCCGGTCGAGTGGAGCGGGGTAGTCGCGGGTGAGGGTGAATCCGGAGTGCGCGAGCCGGTGCTCCGTCGTCATCGCGGTGCCCTATCGCGTCAGGGTGACGTGGACGACGCCGCTCTCGGCCGCTTCCGTCGTCACGGTGTAGGTGTTCTCGAAGCCGGTCAGGTCGTCCCACAGGCGGTATCCGCGGCCGAGGAAGAGCGGCGCGACCAGGAGGTGCAGGTCGTCGACGAGTCCCGCGCGCAGGAACGCCTGCGCCGTGCGGTACCCGCCGCCGATCCGCACGTCGAGGTCGCCGGCGGCGTCGGACGCCTCGGCGAGCACGTCCTCGATCGCGGCGTCGCGGAAGTGGAACGTGGTGCCGCCGTCCATCGGGATCGATGGGCGGGGGGCGGTGCGGGTGAGCACGTACACGGGGGTGCCGAATGGCGGGGTGTCGCCCCACCAGCCCTTCCAGTCGGGGTCGTCGGGGTGGGAGTGGAGGCCGAACATCCCCGCGCCCATGATCTCGGCGCCGACGCCCTGGAAGAAGGCGCGGGCGTAGCGGTCGTCGACACCGGTGGTTCCGGTGCCGCTGGTGTCGCCGAAGATCCTCTCGCGGAACGTGCGGGTGCCCGCGTAGGCCGCGGTGAGGCGCCCCCAGTCCTCCCCCATGGGGCTGTCGGGTGTGAGGTCGGAGGGCGTGTAGCCGTCCAGGGAGGCGAACAGGTCCATGCGGACGCGGGTCATGTCAGTGCTCCTTCGGGGCGGTGCGGGCGAGGTGGATGCCCAGCCGGTCGGCGCTGTGCTCGGCCGGTGTGCGCTGCTGGCCGAGCCAGAGGTGGAGCACGTCGAGGCCGCCGGGGCGCAGGGTGACGGTGCGGACCCTGCCCTGCTTCTCCGACGTGATCACCCCCGCGGCCTCCAGGACTCCGAGGTGCTGCAGCAGCGAGGGCAGCGTCATCGTGAACGGCGCCGCGAGCTCCGAGACGATGGCGGGCGATGAGGCGAGCCTCTCGACGATCGCCCGGCGCGTGGGGTCCGCGAGGGCGCGGAGCACGGCGTCGAGGTCGTCGGGATACTTAGGCATATACCTAAGTATTAGGCGGGGTGCCTCTCCCGTCAAGACCCTTCGCCGACGCCGAAAGAGGCGAGCGCCTCGTCCACGACCTTCGCCGGGACACCGATGGCGGTGTGACCGTCTTCGATGTCCCACAGCGTGTTCTGCAGCAGCCGCGCGCGCGTCCACGCGGCGGCGCGGCGGCGATCCAGGTCGAGCATCTCGGTCAGGATGTCGAAGCGGCGGCGCACGAGACCCACGGCGTCGGCCGCCCCGCCGGCACTCCACCGGCTGTCCAGGGCGGGCCAGAGGTCGAATCCGGGATCGCCCACGAGCGGCTCGGGGTCGATCGCCAGCCACGGCGCACGGTCGGCGGCGAGCACGTTGCCGTCGTGCAGGTCCCAGTGCAGGAGGCGATCTCCGGGCTCGGGCTGCACCTCCGCGACGGTGCGCACCCACCGGTCGAGCCGCGTGCGGTCGTCGCCGTCGAGCACCCGCGCCGCGGCCGGCGCCGCCTCGATCATCTCCGCCGCGACCACCCCGAGGCGCGGAAGACCCTCGGGGGCGGGTGCGCGATGCAGCTGCCGCAGCAGGTCGCCGATGACCCGGACGACCTCGTCGTCGTCGTCGATCGCGGCGAGTGGTCGCTCGGCATCCAGGCGCTCGAGCAGCATGGCACCCCGGGTTTCGTCGCTGTCCAGAAGGCGGACGGCACCCCGTCCGTCCCAGCGGGTGAGACCGAGGATCGCCGCCGTGGTCTCGGGGCGCGGCACCTGCAGCTTGAGCGCGGCCGGGGCGCCCTCCTCGCCGCGCACCGGCACGACGATGCCCGCCTCCCCCGCCCGCACCTCGCCGTCGGGTCGCAGCGCCCACCGCTGGAAGAGCTCGCGCGCGACCGCGGGGACGGCGCTCACCCACTCCCTGGTCGCGGCGTCGCCGGCCTCGAACCGCTCGCGGATCGGACGCGGAAGAGCGAGTCGGTCCTCGTTGGTCATGCTCGCCAGTCCATCACAGCGCGGTCGGCACGTCGCGTCGATCCCGGTCCGCGGACCCCTGGGCCTCCTCCGGGATCCGTCGCCGCAGCACGACCCCCGCGACGACGAGCGCGACGCCGAGGACGCCCGCGATCGCGAGGGCTCCGACCGCGAGCCCGTCGCGGAGTGCGACCCGCTCGTCGGCGCCGGCAGCGACGAGCGTCGACGTGACCGCCCCGCTGAGAGACGCGACGACCGCCGTCCAGACCGCACCGCCGATCATCCCGGTCGAGTTGGCGAGCCCTGACACCACGCCGACCTGGTCCGGCGCGGCGCCGGACATCGCGAGGCCCATGATCGGCGGGAGCACGGTGCCGATGCCGAGGCCCAGCAGGAGCAGCGGAACGAGCACGTCCGCCAGGTAGCCCCCGTCGACGGGCACGTGCGAGAGCAGCAGCGCACCCGCCAGGAAGACCAGGAGTCCCAGGACGAGCGCGATCCGCTCGCCGAAGCGCGCCGTGACGAACGGGGCGAGGAGGATCGAGGCGATCGCGGTGACGACCGTCAGCGGAACGAACGACAGCGCCATCTGCATCGGGGCGTATCCGAGCACCTGCTGCAGAAGCAGGGTCGCGAGGAAGAAGGAGCCGTAGAGGGCGCCGGTGACCAGGAACTGCACGACGTTCGCTCCCGCGACGTCGCGATCCTTCAGGATGCGCAGGGCGAGCAGTGGCACCCGCGCGGTGCGCTGCCGCACGACGAACGCGATCAGCAGGACGACGGCGACGCCGAGGGCAACGAGGGTCTGGCCGCCCCAGCCGAGGTGCTCGGCCGTGATGACGCCGTAGACCGACAGCGACACCGCCGACACGAGCAGACCGGCACCGAGGATGTCGAGTCCGGCGGTCAGACCGGGGCCGCGACCGCGGGGCAGCAGACGCCAACCGACGACGAGGCTGAGCAGTCCGATCGGGAGGTTGATGAAGAACAGCCACTGCCAGCTGGTCAGCTGCATCAGCACCCCGCCCACGAGGAGCCCGAGCGCACCGCCCCCGGCGAACGTGAAGCTGTAGAACCCGATGGCCCGCGTCTGTTCCCGCTGGCCGGTGAACATGGTCACGATCAGGGCCAGGGTGACCGCGGTGATCATCGCAGCGCCGCCGCCCTGGGCGAAGCGCGAGATCACGAGCATCGTGGCGTTCGACGACAGCCCCGCCGACACCGAGGCGACGGTGAAGACGGACACGCCGATCAGCAGCACGCGCCGATGCCCGATCAGGTCGCCGAGGCGTCCGGCGAAGATCAGCAGACCGCCGTACGCGAGGAGGTAGGCGTTGATCACCCAGGACACCCCGGCCTGGGTGAACCCGAGTTCGCGCTGCATCACCGGCAGCGCGACGTTGACGATGGTCTCGTCGAGGACCGTCATCAGGGTGCCGATGCAGAGGACGCTGAGCGCCGTCCAGCGGGCGCGGGCGGAATTCATGGTGGTGGCCCTTCGATAGGGAAGTGAGGTGGTCAGACAGTAGCAGATGATCTATTTCTAGACGATATAAGTGCGATGCTATTCTGTCGACATGATCGCGCGCACGGTGAGCGACCTCGTGGTGCAGCTGCAGCTGCTGACCCGGTCGATCGAACAGCAGGCCACCGCGCAGTTGGAGACGCAGGACACCACGCTGCGCACGGTGAGCGTCCTCCTCTGCGCCGCAGCCGGCGAGAAGACGCAGAAGGAACTCGCGGAACTGGCCTGCCTCGACAAGTCGACGATGGTGAACACCCTCGATGCCCTCGAACGCGCGGGACTGGCCGAGCGGCGCGTCCTGGCGGAGGACCGCCGTGTGCGGATCGTGGAGGTCACCGACCGAGGGCACGCGATCGTGTCGTCCACCGCCGGCGCCCTCGACGACCTCTATTCGTCGCTGCTCGACCGCCTCCCGGAAGAGGACAGGGAGCCCTTCCTGCGCTCCCTGTCCCGGCTCACGCAGGCCCCGTCGCCTCAGCCGGCGGACGCCGTCGCAGGCTGACGGGCCGGTCGCGTGGCCCTGACCATCGCGTATCCCCACGTCGCGAGACCGAGCAGCGGACCCCAGAGCCAGAACGGGAACATGAGCAGCAGATAACCGGTCTCACCGATCGATCCCGTCCCCTCGACCGCGAACTGCAGCCCGGCAGCCGTGAACAGGACGCTCACGACGCTCGCGGGGATGATGGCCAGCGCGGGCGGGACCCGTCGCCCTCCGAGGCCGGCGAGGCTGCGCGGGAACCGGAGACCCCACGGACGGATGAGGCCCAGCGTGAGCACACCGCCCGCCAGCATCCCCGCACCGAGCACGAGACCCACCACCCGGACGGTGGGCTCTGCGGCGAAGAGTTCCGCGCTCCCCCCGAAGAGCGGCCACGGCGTCAGCCAGCTTGCCCGCGCGACGACATAGGGCAGGGCGCAGGCCCCCGCGGCGACCGTGAGCGACCGGCGGTGTCGGAGCACCGCGATGGCCAGCCGCCCCCGGGCACCAGCGGCCTCGCCGATGGTCCAGATCAAGAGACCGGCGGACGCGACGACGTGGACGAGCGGGACGGCGGCGCCCGGGAGCATCGCACCGAGTGCCTCCGCGACCCGCGGCACGAGCTCGCCCGATCCGGTCGCGAGCGCCGCCGCGGCGACACCGATCAGCCCAGCCCCGAGCAGAAGCCCCCTCCAGGGACGGCGAAGCGCCACCAACACCACCAGGGCGACGATTCCCCCGACCACGCTCACCGCGAAGGCGTACCCCGCAGCCGGGATGATGCCGCCGGGCGTCGTCAGTGCAAGCAGCAGCGCGGCGACCAGCGCCGCCGTGCGGACGAGCCACGGAGGAACACTGCGGAACACCGCCCTGGCGACCAGCGCACCGACCGAGAGGACGAGCGCGGCCAGCGCACCGATGAGCGAGAGGGCGCGTTCGACCCCGGCGCCGAGGTGGCCCGCGAGACTGGAAGGCAGCGGATCGATGCCCGGGACGACCATCGTCGCCAGGGTGAAGGCGGCGACGGCCAGGGCGCCGGCGGCCACGGCGACGAGAGTGCAGAGAGTGACGGGGCGACTCAGAGGTGACATGCCTCCACGCTAGGAATCCGCGGATCCCCCGACCTCGCCCGCAGGAGGCGTCACCCTCACCCGTCCGGGTGATCCTTCCGGGCCCGCCCGGTCACCCGCGCGGACGCAACAGCCCGTTCTCGTACGCCCAGATGACGACGTGCACGCGGTCGGGCACGTCGAGCTTGGCGAGCACCGCCTTGACATGCGTCTTCACGGTGTTCGCCGACAGGAAGAGCCGACGCGCGATGTCGTCGTTCGAGGCGCCGGTGGCCAGCGCGCGCGCCACCTCCCGCTCCCGCGGGCTGAGCTGTGCCAGCACCTCGGCCGGATCGACCGTCGGTGGGTGCCCCGTCACGCACGAACCCCAGCAGCGCCGCCGTCGCGCGCGGCGACAGCACGGACCCCTCCTCGGCCACCGTGACCGCGGCGTCGGCGAGCGCCTGCGGTGTCGCATCCTTCGTGAGGAAGCCGCTCGCGCCCTCGCGGATCGCGGCGTACACGTACTCGTCGAGGTCGAACGTGGTGAGGATCAGCACGCGGAGGCGGGGACGGATGCGCAGGATCTCGCGCGTCGCGGCGATCCCGTCCATCCCGGGCATGCGGATGTCCATCAGGACCACGTCGACGGCGTGGGCGCGGACGTGCTCGACGGCGGCCTCGCCCGACGCGACGGCGACGACCTCCGCGATGCGCGCGTCCCGTTCGAGGGCCAGCGCGATCGCGGTGCGCAGCAGCTCCTGGTCGTCCACGAGCAACACCCGCACACTCATGCCGCGCTCCGCGTCACAGGGAGGTCGACCTGCACGCACCAGCCCGCGGGACTCCGGGGTCGTGCGGTGAGCGTGCCACCCGCCAGCCGCACGCGTTCGGCGATCCCGATCAGCCCGATGCCGCTGCCGAGGTCGGACTCGGCAGGACCAGTGCCGCCGTCGTCGGTCACCGTCGCCCGCAGCCGGCCGGGGAGCCAGCGGAGGCGCACGTCGATCACGACCGGGGCCGACGTGTGCCGCAGGGCGTTGGTGAGCGCCTCCCGCACGGCGTGATGCAGCGCGAGGGCGGCGTCGGCGCGCAGCGGACCCCGCTCGCCCGACTCCTCGAGCAGCGCCCGCACCGACGGAGTGCGCACGCTCTCCACGAGGGCCGCGAGGGAGTCGACCGTGGGCAGCGGTTCACGCGGCGCCTCCGGTGCCACGGTCGACCGCATGCTGCGCAGCGCCTCCCGGCCGGTGTCGACGACGATCGCGAGGGAGGCGTCGCTGCGGGCGGGATCGTCGTCGCGCGTCAGCCGAGCGACCTCCGCCTGGGCGATCATGACGGTCACGGCGTGGGCGACGACGTCGTGCAGGTCCCGGCTGATGCGGGCGCGCTCATCCGTGATCGCACGCGCGACGCGGGCCGTGGCGCGCTCCTCCGTCTGATCCCTGCGCACGCGGACGACGAGGCCGAGCGCCCAGGCGGCCGCGATCGCGCCGCAGAGGCCGACGAACGTGCCGAGCCGGAAGTCGCCGAGGTGCGGTTCGACCACCGCGATGAGGGCGGCGCCGCCGATGCCGCCCGCCAGCGCCAGCATCGGGAACGGCCGACGCGAGCGCGCGGCCACCTGGCCGACCACCAGCAGGTAGGCCGCGGCCGACGGCAGGAAGGCGGTGGGGACGGCGGCGGTCTGCGACAGGAGGACGAGGACGAGCATGACCGCGTCGGCGGCGGCGAGGGCGGCGAGGGGATGACGGATCGCGACGAAGGTCGCGGCATGCACGAGCAGGCAGAGGGTGACGACGATGGCGAACGCGAACGGCTCGGGGCGGAACGCCGGGTCCCCCAGCACGGCGAGGCTCGATGGCAGCAGCACGATTGCGGCGATCACGGCGACGAGGAGGTCCACGCGCACCCAGGCGCGCCCCGTCGACTCGACCGCCCTGGTGTCCGACCTCATCGTCCTCATGCTTCCATCCCGCGGGCTCGCGCGGCTCACCCGGACGGGTGAGTTCCGCGGCCTCCGCCGCCGTGCCCACCCGGTGTCGCGGCGGATGGGCGGAACCCGCGGAGGGCCGCGTCCAGCGCCCCGCGCATCGCGGTGCGCCTCCCCTCACCGTCGACGCCGCGGAGAGCGGCGTCGATTCCGGCGCCCTCGACCGCTCCCAGCGCCGCTCCCACCATCGGCGCGACGTCGGCGGCGCCCGCGTCGGTGCGCGCCGAGATCTCCCGGGTGAGCGCGCGCGCCAGCGCCAGGAGCTGAGTGGCGAGGGCGCGCGGGAACTCGCCGCGAGCCCCGAGGGCCGCGCGGATCGATGCCTGCCGAGCGAGCGCCTCGTCGGTGGTGGAGGCGTCGATGAGCACTCGCAGGGCCTCCTGCACGCGGTCGGCGGCGTGCGGTGAGGCACTGTCGTGGGCGGCGCCCAGGGCGAGCGCCGTGAAGTCGTGCACGTGGGCGAAGAGCACGTCCTCCTTCGCGGGGAAGTGCACGTAGAAGGTGCGCTCCGAGACGTTCGCGTGGCGCGCGATCTGGGCGACCGTCGTGGCGTCGTACCCCTGGGCGTGGAAGAGCTCGGACGCGCTGGCCAGCACGGCCTGTCTGGTCCGCCGGCGTCGGGCCTCGTGCCCGTTCTCGTGCGCCTCTCGCATGGGTCGAGCCTAGCGTCGCCCCGCCATAAGTTTGCAGATCTGCAATCTTTCGTCCATGCTGTGATCATGGATGCCGACCCCCGCCTGTACGTGGTCACCGGAGCGGACTCCGGCCTCGGCCGCGCCGTCGCCGACCGGCTCTCCGCTCAGGGCCGGGTGATCACGTGCGGCATCGGCGACACGGTCGACGTCCGTGCCGACCTGGCGACGCCCGAGGGCCGCGCGCGGCTGCGCATCGAGGTCGACGCGCGCAGCGGCGGCCGCGTGGACGGCGTCGTCGCGGCGGCCGGCATCGGCGCACCGCGGGTGGAGACCGTGGCCCTCAACTACTTCGGCGCCGTCGCCGTCCTGGAGGACCTGCGGCCGCTTCTCGCCCGGTCAGCCGCCCCCGCCGCCGCCGTCGTGTCCTCGTCGTCGACGCTGAACCGCGGGAGCGGGGCACTGGTGCGGGCGTGCCTGCGGGGCGATGAGGCGACCGCGCGGCGCGTGGCCGCAAGGCTCATCCGCACGCGCCGCGGCAGCCAGCTCTACCGCTCCAGCAAGATCGCTCTCAACCAGTGGATCCGGACCGCCTCCGTGCGGCCGGAGTGGGCGGGTCGCGGCATCGTCGTGAACGCGGTCGCACCGGGGATCATCGCCACGGAACTGGTGATGCGGAACTGGGAGCGCGAGCGGCGCCTGCTGGAGACGGCGCTGCCGCAGCCGCTGGGGGCACCGGGGCCGGTCGCATCCGTCGCCGCCCTGCTCGCCCATGCCGTGTCCGCCGAGAACCGCTTTCTGACCGGCCAGGTCATCTACTGTGACGGCGGGACCGATGCCCTGACGCGGGGCACCCGACCGCAGCGGATCTTCCTGCGCTACCGCCCCCGCGAGATCCGGACACTGCTGCGGGAGTCGCGCCGGCTCAGCGCGCCGCCGTCGCCGACCCGCCCGGACCCCGCTCGGGGGGCGGGCAGCTGAAAGGATGTGTCCATGATCGAGGTGGACGGTGTCACGGTGCGCACGGGCGACCTGACCCTCCTCCCGGCCGTCACGGTGTCCGCGCAGCGGGGCTCCGCGCTGGTGATCCGCGGGGCGAACGGCTCGGGCAAGTCGACGCTGCTGCGTGTGCTGGCGGGCACCCGCATGCCCTCGCACGGCCGTGTCCGCATCGGCGGAGAGCCGGTGGCGCCGCGTGATCCCGGGTTCCGCCGCCGCGTCGCCGCGATGATCGGCCTGCCGCCGACCGCGCCCGACCTCACGGTGTTCGAGCACGCCCTCCTGGTGGCGACGACGTGGACGGCCGATGCCGCCGGCGCCGCGGAGCAGGCGCGGCGCGTGCTCGCCGAGCTCGGGCTCACCCCCCTCGAGCAACGTTTCCCCCACGAGCTGTCGTCCGGTCAGACGCAGCTGTTCGGCATCGCGCTCGTGCTCGCGCGGCCGTTCGAGGTGCTGATCCTCGACGAGCCGGAGCAGCGCCTCGACCCTGAGCATCTGGAGACGATGATCGGCGTGCTGCGGGCGCGCCGCGCCGACGGTGCCGCCGTGGTCGTGTCGACGCACAGCCCCACGCTCGCGGAGGCGATCGCCGACCAGACGCTCTGGCTGGACGCGGCAGCGTGAGCACCCGCGTCACCGCGGCCGTGCGGGTCTGGCGTTCTCGGAGCGCCCGCACCCGTGCCGACCACGCGTACGCAGCGTACCTCGGGCTGCTGGTGGCGCTGGTGGCGGTCGTCCCCCTCGTCCGCGCAGCGTGGCTGGGTCTGACCGGTCCGCAGGCGACGCTCGCGCTCACCTCGGGCGAAGCGCCTGGCGCGACCGTCGCGATCGTCGCCGGGCTGTGGGGCGGGGCCCTGCTCTGTGGCCCGAAGAGGGGACCGGCACTGCGGGCACCGTTCCTGACGCATGCCCTCGCCTCCGCCGAGCTCGGCAGGACGGACGTGTTCCGTGGTCCGGTGCTGCGGGCCGGCGTCGTCGTCGCGACCCTGACCACCGCGTCGGCGGCGATGGTGGGCCTTGCCGTGGCCGCGAGCCATGGAACCGGGATGCTCGATGTCACCGTGTTCGTCGTGGCGGGCGCGCTGGTCGGCGTCATCGCGACGATCCTGTGGCTGATCGGCCAGGTGTTTCCTCGCGCGGCGTTGCCGGGTGCGGCGGCGGTCGTCGCCCTCGGCGCCGCGACCACGGTCACACCGGGTCTGCGGCCGTTCACGCCCTGGGGCTGGGCCGGGCTCGCGTTCCCCGCCGGCGACGCACTTTCCGCGCTCGCCGCGCTGGTCGCGCTGAGCGCGCTGGCCACCGCGCTGTCCACGACGGTGCCGATGCTGCTGGATCGGTTGGAGCTCACCGAGCTGCTCGCCCAGTCGCTGCGCTGGGACTCGGCGACCGTGCGGGCGACGGGGATGGACTTCGGGGCCGCGGCCGCGGTCTACCGGACTCCCCCGCGGTTCGGTCGACGGCTTCGTGCCGTGCGGCCGCACCGATGGTCCGCGGTCGTGGTGCTGCGCAGCGACGCGATCGGAGCCGTGCGCACGCCCGGTCGGCTCCTCCTCGGTGTGGTCGCCGTTGCCGGCGCCGGCGTGCTGGGCGCGTTCGCCGTGGGCGCGTCGGGGCAGCAGTGGGCCTGGGGTGCGGCGGCCGGCGTGCTCCTGTTCGCCGGGCTCGGTCCCCTCACCGACGGGATCCGGCACGCCGTGGCCGCGGCCGCCGATCTGCCGCTCTATGGGATGAGCGACGAACGACTCCTCGCCGGACACGCCCTCTTCCCGGTGTCCGTCTCGACCGCCGTGCTGCTCGTGGTGGCGGCCGTGTGCGCGGCCGCGACGGGGTCGACCGTCTGGCCACCGGTCCTCGGAGTGCTGCTCCTCGGACTGCTCGGGGTCCTCACGCGGCTGGCGACCGCACTCCAGGGGCCGCTTCCGCCCGCGCTGCTCGCGCCGATGCCGACGCCGATGGGCGACCTCGGCGGCGCCGTGCGCTTCGCCTGGGCGCTCCAGGGGGTGCTGCTCGCGGGGCTCGCGGGCGCCGCGACCGCGATGATCGCCGTCACGCCCGGTCTCGCACTGGGGACCGCGGTCGTCCTGATCGGGCTCTGCGTGCGCCGCTGGCGCCACCGGTACTAGGACCACCGGTGCGGGCCGTGCCGAGCGTGCCGAGACCCGGCCGCGGTCAGCTCAGGCGCTCCGTCAGGTGCACCGTGACACTGTCGCCGTCGGTCTTGCCGATGCGCCGGCGGACGGCGGCCGCGACGGGGAGCTTGTGCGTGCCGTCGCCGAGGGCCATGAACGCGCCGCGGAAGGGTTCGCCGTCGACCGTTCCCGCGACCTTCACGAGGCCGCGCGTTCCGAACACCGTCGCGGAGTCGGGCAGTTGCACGCACGTCCAGGTGTCGCCGTCGCGGACCTTGCCGAGCGTCGCGGTGAAGGTGATGTCGAGCGGAGTGCTGTTCGTCATGATCGCTCCCGTGCAGTTCAGAGGAAGAGCCCGACGATGGCGCCGGTGAGCACGAGCTTCACGACCCAGTCGAGCAGGTGGACACCGGCCGCGGGCACGGCCGTGTTCTCGTGGATCACGCCGCCCGAGAGCAGGGTGAGGGGAAGCACGGAGAGCGCGAGCCCGAGCAGCGCTCCGGCTCCGGCGCCGTGCCACCCCGCGGTCGCCATGAGCCCGGCGATCAGCCCGGCGGCGAGCAGGCTGCGGACGACGACCGTGAGCATCTGCACGGCGACGGGGAGCCCGGGGCGCGGGGTGCTGGTCCGTGCGATGAGCGTCGAGACCGCGGGGATGGCGTAGAGCGCGGCGCTGGCGAGGAACGAGGCCACCGTGGCGAGGGCGATGCCGAGGACGATCATGAGCGGCTCCTTTAGTACCGATTGGTACGAAACTACGCTCGGCATAGAGAACTGTCAAGTACTAAAGTGGGCGGTATGACCTCGCGCGCCTCCGGCCCCGGCCGCCCGCCCGGACTCACCGGCGACGCCCTCCTCGCCACCGCGCGCGACGTGTTCCTGGAGCACGGATATGCCGGGGCGTCCATGGAGGAGGTCGCCCGACGGGCCCGCATCTCCAAGGCCTCGCTCTACCGTGACCACTCCTCCAAGACCGAGCTGTACACCGCGGTCGTGCGGCAGTGGGCGGCCGCGGGCCGCGACGCGATGCGCCCGGCGCTCGAACGGCTCGCCGCCGACGACGATGTGCGCCGCGGCCTCACCGAGCTCGCGGAGACCATGCGCGCGGGGATCCTGAGCGAGCCCGTGCTGCGGATGCGACGCCTCGTGATCGCCGAGGCCCCGGCCCACCCCGAGGTCGCGCGGCTCTACCTCGAGGAGAGCTGGAACCGGAACATCCAGAACCTCGCCGACACGCTCGCGCAGCTCCCCGTCGACCGCGGGCTGCAGATCGACGATGCGCACGCCGCGGCCTCCGAGTTCACGTGGCTCGTGATCGGGCCCGCCCTGAACGCGCAACTGCTGGGGGTCGACGAGACGGGCGGCCCAGCGCCCCGCGCGGTGGACGCGTTCCTCGCCCGCTACGGACGGCCCTGACCCGCGCCTGCATTGTCCTCCGTCGGCGCGGATCTGGAAAGGCCCTCAGTTCGCCCCCGGGTGCGGGGCCACGCTGGCCGGGCTCTCCGCAGCCCCGAGAGCCACGTCACGACACGGACGAAGCGAGGTGATCAGCCCGACCCCGATTCACTGCGACACCCCATCGACGTTTCACATCGCTGAAAGGAAGAGGAAATGAGAGCAGTCGTCTACGAGGGTCCGCGCTCGGTCAACGTCACCGACGTACCGGACGCACGGATCGAACGTCCGACGGACGTACTCGTCCGGATCACCACCACGAACATCTGCGGGTCGGACCTGCACATGTACGAAGGCCGCACGAGCTTCGAGACCGGCCGATGGTTCGGTCACGAGAACCTGGGCCAGGTGATCGAGGTCGGCGACGGAGTCGACAAGGTGAGGGTGGGCGACTACGTCGCGATCCCCTTCAACGTCGCCTGCGGGCACTGCAAGAACTGCGAGCGCGGCTTCACCAACTACTGTCTGACCGCGCAGCCGGTGCCCGAATGGGCGGGTGCCGCGTACGGCTTCGCCGACATGGGTCCGTGGGCGGGCGGGCAGGCCGAACTCCTGCGCGTGCCGTGGGGGGACTTCAACTGCCTGCGACTGGGAGAGGATGCCGAGGAGAAGCAGAACGACTACGTGATGCTCGCCGACATCTTCCCCACCGGCTACCACGCCACCGAGCTCGCGCACGTGAAGCCCGGCGACCAGACGGTCATCTACGGAGCGGGGCCCGTCGGATTCATGGCGGCATACTCGGCGATCATCAAGGGCGCCGGCAAGGTCATGGTCGTCGACCGGCACCCCGACCGCCTGCGGAAGATCGAGGAGAACGGAGCGATCGCGATCGACGACTCGGCGGTGGATCCGGTCGAGGCGGTCACCGAGATGACGATGGGGCTCGGCGCGGACAACGGATGCGAGTGCGTCGGCTATCAGGCCCACGACCCCGGCGGCGCCGAGGATCCCACCCTCACGCTGAACCGGCTCGTGAAGTCGGTGCGGTTCACCGGTGAGATCGGCGTGGTCGGGGTGTTCATCCCGCAGGACCCCGGCGCCTCGGACGAGCTGGCGAAACAGGGCAAGCTCGCCTTCGACTTCGGGGAGTTCTGGTTCCGCGGCCAGAAGCTCGGCAGCGGCCAGTGCCCGGTGAAGAAGTACAACCGGGCGCTGCGCGACCTCATCGCCGGAGAGAAGGCGACGCCGTCACGGATCGTCAGCCACGACCTCTCCCTCGAAGAGGCCCCGGAGGCGTACGAGCACTTCGACAAGCGCGACGACGGCTGGACGAAGGTCGTCCTCCACCCCGACCAGGCACCGGACGCGGCGTGACGGACCGGGACTGAGTCGCAGCAGGAGTCGAACAGGAGGGTGAGGCGATGGCGACGAGCGGCGCACCGGAGCCCCGACCGCAGAAGGGCCGCAGCACGCGCGCGGAACCCGGACGCGCCGTGGCGTTCAGCGACGCGATCATCGCGATCGTCATCACCCTCCTCGTGCTCGACCTCCGACCACCCCGAGCGGAGCCGGGCGAGCTGCTGACCGCGCTGCTCGAGGAGTGGCCGACCTACCTGGCCTATGCGGCGTCATACGCCTACCTCGCCGTCATCTGGCTGAATCACAAGGCCGCCTTCACCCGCATCCGCGAGATGGACCGCGGTCTGCAGTGGGCGAACCTCGGCATCCTCGCAGCCCTGGCCCTGATCCCGTGGCCCACCGCGGTGATCGCCGAGACGGCGCGGACGGGCAACCTCACCGACGAGCGGATCGCGGTCGCGCTGTATGCCCTCATCGGAGCCCTGCTGTGCTCGGCCTGGCTCGTCTTCTTCTCGCATCTGGCGCGGCATCCCGACCTCACGAACGACGACGTGGAGGACTCGTACTTCGCGCACGAGCGACCGCGCGCGCTCATCGGCGTCGCCCTCTACCTCGCCGCCGGGCTGCTCGGAGTCCTCGTGCATCCGCTGGTCGCGTCCGTGATCTTCCTCGCCATCCCCGTGTTCTACGGCATCACCAGCCACGGGCACGACCGGGCGCCCCGGCCTTTCCCCCGGGAGAAGCAGGACGAGCGTTGACCCCAGGACGGGACGAGGGTGACGGTGGGCTGTGACCCCCGTCCTGGGCCACGCATCATCAGCGCGTGAACAAGAGGACACCGGCCAAGATCGCCGCAGTGACCCCGATCAACGCGGGCCATCCGCACCAACTCCCCTTCGGGGGCCTGCCGGTCGCCGGTGGCATGCCCAGCCGCGCTCGGATCGCGTCTGCCTTGGCCTCGAGCTCTTCCGAGCGATCCTGCAGGTGGAGGGGGGACCCCTCCGGCCATCGCATTCGATCGCGCGAGATGCTCTCGAGTTCGATGCGGATCTCCTCCAGCTCCCGCCGAAGCTCAACGGCCTCTTCGGGGTCGATCTCGTCGTGCCGGTCGTGAGTGTTCACCGTGTCGTCCATCTCGCATGAGCGATGCCCCGGGAGAAACGTGGGCTCTGACCCCTAGATCCTCGCCAGGATGTCCGCCTTCTTCGCCGCAAACTCCTCCTCCGTCAGCACGCCGGCGTCACGGAGCGCCGCGAGCTGCTGCAGCTGAGCGGTGAGATCCGGCGCAGCGGCCGCCGGCGCGGGAGCGGCGGACATCGGCGCCTGAACGACCACCGGTGCCGAGGCCTTCGCCTCCTGCTCCTGCATTGCGCCGAGGATCACCGAGCGGAACTGCGCCGCCTCGTCCCTGCTCACTCGGAAGGTGATCGTGTTCACCGCGGCACCCGCCGAGGTCTGCACGTCGACGGCGTAGTACTTCAGGCCGTCCTTGCGGCTCGTGACATTGGTGACGTGCTTGAGCAGAACCATGTCGTGCTCGTCCTTGCCGCCCTTCACCCCGGTCGCCAGCAGCGAGACGCCACCGGTGAGCACTCCGGCAGTGATCTTGCCGCCGGAAACCCCGCGCGGGCGCTCCCACTCGAGCCGGTCCGCCCACAGGCGCACCTTCGCGTTCCGGCCGTCAATGTGGCTCTCCAGCTCGATGATCGGCCGCGGCTCTGCGGCTACCGTCATCACAGTTTCAGCCGGGGCCACGGACGCAGCGGGTGACACCCCAGGGACCGCGGCGCGCGCCTTGTCCATGCCCGCCTGGGCCGCCTGCGAGGCGGCATCCTTCACCTTGTCGAACAGGCCCATGTCTTCTCCTTCGTGGGGTCTCTCTCAGCTGAGAGTAGCGGAGGCCATCCGCGTGCTCGCGTTCCGTCTGGGGTCGGGCAGCACCCGATATGCTCGCGATGACCCGGCAGTGCGCTGTCCTCCCGGGATCTGGGAGGAGAGCCCGATGATGACGAACGCTGAGGTGCGCCCTGAAGCTGCCGCCGAGACGGTGAAGTACGAGACCAGGAGCGTTCAGACGGTCCGCGGCACCGAGAAGCTCATGACCGCGAAGTGGGAGAAGGACGGCTGGGAGCTCGTCACCCAGAAGACCGGCAGGATCCGCACCGAGCTCGTCTTCCGCCGCCCCAAGCCGCCGTTTCCGTGGAAGCCGCTCGCGATCATCGGCGGCGCGCTGGTGGTCCTCGGCATCTTCATCGGGATCATGGTCGCGGTCACCGGCGATGACAAAGAGGGCAGCCCGGCACCGGCAGACACTCCCAGCTCCGAAGCCGTCGCGCCGCGAGACGAGCCGTCGACGGAGCCCGAGGAGCCCACCGTGACGGCTCCCGCCGAGGAGACTCCGCTGACGATCGAGAACAACGCCGACCTCGCGGCGCTGCTCACGGGTCCCCAGGACGGCCCGACCGTTGAGGCCTTCGCCGCGCAGTACGCGGGCCAGCTGATCGAGTTCGACGGCGCGATCGGGGCGATGAACCCGCATGAGGGCTTCACGACCCGCTACGACATCCTCATCGCGAACGGCGACTACAGCGAGACCCATTCGAACGGTGGTCCGAGTTTCCAGTTCCGCGACGTCAACATCACGAACGACCTGCACCTGACCGATGACGCGCCGGACACGATCGGCGTCGGCGACAACCTCCACGTCATCGCTCGCGTCGGCTCGATCGACGGTCAGCTCTTCCTTCTCGAGCCGGTACAGACCAGCGTGCGCTGAGCCGCCATCGCCCGGAATGGCGACCGGCGAACGACAGATCGATCCGCTCAGCACCGGCGCATTACCGGAACCGTCACCCCGGACAGGACGAAGGCCCCGCATCCAGAGGAGTCGGGGCCTTCGTGGTGGCGGTGACGGTGGGATTTGAACCCACGGTAGGGGGTTACCCTACACAACTTTTCGAGAGTTGCACCTTCGGCCGCTCGGACACGTCACCGCGGATCAGTTTACGACACACGGGGCGGCCGCGCGAATCGAGCGGTCACCAGGCCGCGGCGACCGCGGCGTGGGTGCGGAGGATGCCCTCGGTCGAGCCGGCGGGGGCGCGACCGATGCCGCACTCGGTGGCGACGCCGAACGCCGGCACGTACGGGGCCGCTGCGGCGATCCGTCGACGCGCGCCCTCCTCGCCGTCCTCCCGGTGCACGAGGCCGAGGTACAGCTCGTCCACGGGCTCGAGCTGTGCGAGCGGGGCGAAGTAGGCCGCGTCGTCGTGGGCGATCGGCACCGGGAGGTGCAGCCACGTGAGCGGTCGGGAGCTCGCGGCGGCCACGGCGTTCGCGTAGCGCACGAGGTTCCCGGCGTCGGACGGCTCGAAGAAGTGCTTCTCCCCCGCGTCGCCGTAGCAGAGGTGCACCCCCACCTCGACGTCGGCGGGCACCGCGTCGACGAGGGCGGCGAGGCGCGACACCAGCCCGTCGAACGGGTCGCCCGGCCACCACGCCTCCATGACCGCGCCGTAGCCCGACGCGCGTTCGATGATGCCCATCTCGCTGGCCACGTCCCACTGCACGGCGAGGTCGTGGTGCGGGATCCCGGCGAGGATCTCATCGAGCTCGCGCAGGATGGCCGCGGTGTACACCGGCTCGATCGCCGCGCGGTCGTCGCCGTGGAAGAACGAGGAGATCACGGCGAGCGGCGTGGGCAGCGACACCTGGAACCGGGTGCCCGGCGCCACGGCACCCTCCTCGCGGAGCCGGGTGAACAGGGCATACGACTCGAGAGCCGCCTCGGCATACCCGAGCGGGGGCAGCTCGATGCGCGCGGGGTCGACGCCCTCGGCGAGGCGGAGCCCCCGCGCGTCGATGCCGGCCGGGAAAGGGATGGGCTCGTCGCCGATCCGCTCGATGCCGTCGGCCCGGCCGATCACGTCGGGCTGGAACATGATCCAGTGGAACCGCTTGCCGACCTCGCCGTCGGGGAGGCGGCGCAGCCTGTCGCCCAGCAGCTCCGCCGCCGTGCGCATGGTGGTCTCGGCGTCGTCGTAGTTCACACTGCCCACGAGAAGGGCACCCTGGGGCTGCGTCATCGCCCCAGGATATCGGTGGGGTGCGGCGCGACCGCCCGCGCCTTTTGCCCGGTCGTGGCGCCCGGCACCTCCGCACCAGCCGGTTAGGATTGCCTAAGAACCCGCCGTCTTGGGGTGGCATCGACGGGAAGGACAGCAGCATGGCATTCATCACCTCGGAGGCTCTCGCCGACACCGGCTACGTCGTCCTCGACGACGACACGAGCCCCATCGATCCCGCCGAGTGGCGCGACCTGGAGTACGTCGGCTGGCGCTCGTCCGGCATCACCCGCTTCGCCCCGCTCACCAGCTACGCGGGCGACATCGACTGCAACGGCTTCTGGAACCGCACGCCTCCCCGCACCGACAAGGACGGCGTGTGGATCGACGCGCAGGTCGCGATCGCGCCGACGCTGCAGAGCCGGGCGCTGGAGCCGGGCGCGGGCATCGGCCGGTGCCGCGTGATCGAGCTGCAGCCCAACGACTACGCCGACGCGATCTACAACCTGCACCAGGACGACAACAACCGGCTCAACGAACCGGGCACGGGCTGGGTGGTGCGCGGCTACGTCAACCTCACCGACGACACGGAGTCGATGCTCATCCTCCGTTCCGACCGCTTCGACCCCGCGACCGAGGTGCGTCTGGCCCTGCACGCCGGCTCCCGCATCGTGATCGACACGCAGCAGTTCTGGCACGCCGTGTGGCACCGCGGCGCGGCCCCGCGGTACGCCCTCATCACGTCGTGGACCAGCGGCCCCGAGCTCGACGCCTACATCGCCGCGCACCACGGAGACCCGCACCCGCCCACCGTCGAGCTCGACCCGCGCCTGGTCGAGGCCGCGCAGGTGGAGATGCACCGCCGCATCGAGGAGCGCCGCCGCGCGTTCGAGGCGCAGGGCATCGTGATGGAGCCGCCCGTCGACATGAGCGTCTGACCTCGATGTCCCGCCGCGACGCCGGTCGCGCGACGCCTCAGAGCGTGCGACCGCCGTCGAGCCGCACCACCCGGTCCACCGTTCCCGCGGGGGGATCCACGTGCGAGATCAGCAGCACCGTCTGGGCGCCCGCGGCGTCGAGCAGGTCGCGCAGCAGGGCGTCCGAGGCGTCGGGGTCCACGCCAGCGGTCGGCTCGTCGAGCACCAGCACCGGGAACCCCCGGAGCAGCGCGCGGGCGAGGGCGATGCGCTGCGCCTGGCCGCCCGACACCAGCGCCCCGCGGTCGCCCACCCTGGCGTCGAGGCCCCCGCGCTCGCGCGCCCACGCCCCGAGCCCCACGCGGCCGAGCGCGTCGAGGAGCTCCGCGTCGGTCGCGGTGTCCCTGGCGAACAGGAGGTTCTGCCGCAGATCCTCGTCGAACAGCTGCGGGTGCTGCTCGCACAGGCCGATCGTGCGGCGCAGCGCCGGACCCGACAGTGCCGCGGCGTCGCGCCCGTCGATGCGGTACTCCCCTGTCACGCGGAGGAACCCGACCAGGGCGGCCGCGAGCGAGCTCTTGCCCGCACCGCTCGGACCGGTCACGAGCACGCGCTCCCCGGGCCGGAGGTCGAGGTCGACGCCGCGCAGTGCCGGAACCCCTCCGGGCCAGTGCGCCGCGACCCCGCGGAGCGTGACCCGCGGTGTGCCGTCGAACGCGACATCCTCCCCCGCGTCCGTCCGCAGCTCCGACGGCATGCGCTCCGGCAGCACGTCCACGATGCGCTCGGCGCTCGCCCGCACGCTGCGCCACGAGGCCGCGGCGATCGGCACGGCCCCGAACACCTCGAACACCACCATCGGCACGAGCACCGCGACCGCGAGCCACGGCGCATCGATCGCCCCGGTCGCGAGTCCCGGCGCGGCCGCCGCGAGCGCCCACACCGACGCAGCCCCCGCCACGAGCGACACGGTGCCCGCGGCGACGGCCTGGGCGACCGAGGCCCTGCTCACGACCCGGCGCAGGGCGGCGTCGGCCACCCGGATGCGCTCGCGCGCCTGGCCCTCCGCCGCGTAGGCGAGCAGCACGTCGAGACTGCCGAGGTAGTCGACCAGTGCCGCCGACACCTCGGCGCGACGGGCAGACACGGCCGACTCGGCCCGGGAGCCGAACACCCACCCGAGCCCGATCGCGGCGAGCGCGGCGACGACCAGGCACACGGCGAGGGTCAGCGCGGCCGCGGGCGACACGAAGGCGAGGAACCCCACAGCCCCCACGGCGACGAGCGCCGACACCGCGAGCGGCTGCACCACCCGCAACGGCAGGTTCTGCAGATTCTCCACGTCGTCGACGAGCGCCGTGAGCACCTGTCCCCGGTCGGTCGCGCCGAGCCCCGCGGGAGAGAGCGGGATGAGGCGGCGCACCAGGTCGGAGCGCGTCGAGGCCAGCTGCCGCAGCGCCGCATCGTGCCCGCTGAGCCGCTCGAGGTAGCGGGTCACGGCGCGGGTCACGGCGAAGAACCGCACCCCGACCACGGCCACCGACAGCGGCACGAGCGAGTCCACGATCGAGGCGCTCACGATCAGCCAGCCGCTCACCGCGAGCAGGCTCACGGCCGCGCCCGCCGACAGCACGCCCCAGATCAGGCCGGGCAGGAACCGCGCGACGGGCGGCTGCGCCAGGCGGAGCACCTCGCGCACCCGCCGGGCCCTGGTGGTCTCGCTCATGCGCTCACCCCCAGGGCGACCACGCGGTCGGCGATGTCGCGCGCCGACCGGCGGTGGGAGACCAGCACCACGGTCGCTCCGGCGTCCGCCCGCGCGCGCAGCGAGGACCACAGCCGCTCCTCCGTGGCGGGGTCGAGCGCGCTGGAGGGTTCGTCGAGCGCGAGTACGGCGTGCGGCATCCCCGCCTGGCGGTAGAGCGCCCGCGCCACCGCGACCCGCTGCGCCTGCCCGCCCGACAGTCCGCTGCCCTGCACGCCGAGCTCTCGCGCGGGGTCGATCCCCTCGGCGCAGGCGGCGTCGAGCGCCCTCCGCACCCGCTCGGCATCGGGCTCCGGGTCGCCGAGGGCGACGTTGTCCGCCACCGTGCCGCGGATGAGCCCGGGCGTCTGGCCCGCCCACGCCAGCCACTCCGACGACGCGAGGCCGCGGACGTCACGCCCGGACCACGTCGCCTCGCCCGCGAACGGCACCGCGCCCCGCAGGGCCGCCAGCAGACTCGACTTGCCCGCGCCGCTCGGCCCCTCGATGAGGGTGATGGTGCCGCGCTCGGCGGTGAACGACACGGGCGGCAGGTCGCGCACGCGCAGCTGCTCCACGACGAGGGCGCCGTCCGTGGGGGTTCGCGACTCCGGAGAACGGACGGCGGCTGCGCCGGGGACCGCGCCGGAGGCGCTCACCGCGGCAGGCGCTCCCGAGTCGTGTACGCCGGAGCCGTCGCCCCGCGCCTCGTCGAGCACCGCGAACACGTCCTCGGTTGCGGCGACCCCCTCCGCCGCCGCGTGGAACTGCACGCCCACCTGCCGGATGGGGAGGAAGGCCTCGGGCGCCAGCAGCAGCACGAACAGCCCGACCTCGAGCGTGAGCTCGCCCGACAGCAGCCGGAACCCCACCGCGACCGCGATGAGCGCCACCGCCAGCGACGACAGCAGCTCCATGGAGAAGCCCGACAGGAACGAGAACCGCAGCACCTTCATGGTCTCGCGACGGTAGTCGTCGGCGGTGGCCTCGATGCGGTCGGCCGCTCGGGCGTCGCGGCCGAACAGGCGCAGCGTCGACAGTCCCTGCACGGTGTCGGCGAACCGGGCGGCCAGTCGCTGCAGCGTCTGCCACTGCCGCTTCTGCACGGTGCGGGTGGCGATGCCGATCAGGATGAGGAATAGCGGGATGAGCGGCAGGGTGATGAGGGCCGTGAGCCCGCTCGGCCAGTCCTGCCACCACATGACCGCGACCAGCACGGGTGTCGCGATCGCCGTGAGCACCAGCTGCGGGATGTACCGGGCGAAGTAGGCGTCGAGCGCCTCCAGCCCGTGCCCCGCGGTCACCGCGAGCGCCGTCTGGTTCCGCTGCGCCAGCCACCCCGGCCCGAGGCGCCCGACGGCCGCCACGAGCGCGGAGCGCAGCTGCATGCCCGTGCGCGCGGCCGCCCGTGTGCCCGCGGCGTCGGATGCGGCGATCAGCACCCCGCGCACCAGGGCCGTCGCGAGCAGCGTGAGCAGCACCACGGTGACGTCTCGGCCGGCGATCGCTCCCGTGATGGCCTCGGTCAGCAGCCAGGCGAACGCGATCGTGACCGCGGTCTGGGCGACGCCGATCACCGCGGAGGCCGCGAGGTACCCACGGGCGGCGGCCGCGTAGCGCAGCAGTCTCGGGTCGACGGGGTTCATGCGGGGGCGATCATCGGGGGCGGGGCAGGGTCACGCGTGGGCCGGCGCCCCCTCGATCGAGCTGCGGGTGACGCGCTTGCGGAACACCCAGTATGTCCAGGTCTGGTACGCGATGACGAGCGGCAGCGCGATCAGCGCGGTCCAGGTCATGATCTGCAGCGTGTACGGGGTGCTCGACGCATTCGCGATCGTCAGGCTGAACGCCGGGTCGATGGTCGACGGCATGACGAACGGGAACAGCGCGGCGAACAGCATCACCACGGCCGTCAGCACCGTGACGATGCCCGCGGTGAAGGCCTGGCCGTCTCGGCCCCGCAGCGACAGCACGATCGCGGCGAGGAGCGACACCGCGGCGATGGCACCGGCACCCGCGACCAGCCACAGCAGCGGCGCCTCCCGCCCCGCGGCGAGGAAGTAGGTCCACAGCACCGTCGCGGCGGCGGCGATCACGGTGGGCACGGCCGCGCGGGCGGCGAGCTTCCGGGCATCGGCGTGCACCTGCCCGTCGGTCTTGAGCGCCACGAACAGCACGCCGTGCAGGAAGAACAGCAGCAGGGTGGTCACGCCGACCAGCAGCGCGTACGGGTTGAGCAGCGAGAAGAAGCCGCCGACGTAGATGTGGTTCTCGTCGATCGCGACGCCCTGCACGATGTTGCCGAAGGCGACGCCCCACAGCAGCGCGGGCACGACGGAGCCGATCACGATCATCCGGTCGAAGCCCTGCTTCCACTTCCTGCTCTCCCGCTGATGGCGGTACTCGAACGAGACGCCGCGCAGGATGAGCGCGAGCAGGATGAGCAGCAGCGGCAGGTAGAACCCGCTGAACAGGGTGGCGTACCACTCGGGGAACGACGCGAACAGCGAGGCGCCGGCGACGATGACCCACGTCTCGTTGAGGTCCCACACCGGGCCGATCGTGTTGATGACCTGCCGGCGGGAGACGTCGTCCTTGCCGAGGAACGGCAGCGACATGCCGACGCCGAAGTCGAATCCGTCGAGCACGAAGTACCCCACGAAGAGGAAGGCGACGATCCAGAACCAGAGCGTTGCGAGATCCATGATGCTCCTTCCTCTCAGTACACGACCGACGGCAGCTGAGCCGTCTCCTCATGGGGCTGTTCATCGGTGTCCGGCCCCTTCTGGGCGGCCTTCACGATCAACCGCACCTCGACCACCGCGAGGGCGGCGTAGATCGCGGTGAAGGCGATCAGCGAGATGAGCACCTCGACACCGCTGACACCGGGCGAGACGCCGTCTCGCGTGGACATCAGCCCGAACACGATCCACGGCTGCCGGCCCATCTCGGTGAACACCCAGCCCATGATGTTGGCGGCGAGCGCGAGCGGGAACGACCAGATCGCGACCTTCCACATCCACGGGGCGACCGGCTTCTTGGCGTTCTTGCGGGTGACCCAGAGGCCGGCGACCGCGACGAGGGCGGCGGCCATGCCGAGGCCGATCATCCAGCGGAACGACCAGTACGTGACCCACAGGATCGGGGCGAAGTCGGTCAGGCCCGTGGCGGCGTAGGTCTGGGCGTACTCGGCGTTGAGGTCGTTGATGCCGTGCACGCACGCGTCGAGCGTGTGCGTCGACAGCAGCGACAGCAGGTATGGGACGCGGATGGAGAACAGCTCGGAGCTGCCGTCCGGCGTGCCGAGCGTGAACAGGCTGAACGAGGCGTCCGGTCCGCACACGGTGTTGAACGTCGCCTCGGCGGCGGCCATCTTCATGGGTTGCGCGGCGTACATCGCCAGGCCCAGCTGGTCGCCGGTGAGCACCACGCCCGCGGTGGAGAAGATCATGGCCCACAGCCCGAACTTGAGCGAGACGCGCATGGTGTCGAAGTGCTGGCCCCGCGCCAGGTGCCAGGCCGAGACCGAGATGACGACACCGGCGGCGAACATGAGCGCGCCGAAGATGGTGTGCGGGAAGGCGGCGAGCGCCACGGGGTTGGTCAGCAACGCCCAGAAGTCGGTGAGCTCGGCACGGTTGGTCGCCTCGTTGAACGTGTAGCCGACCGGGTTCTGCATGAACGCGTTCGCCGCGATGATGAAGTACGCCGACAGGATGCTGCCGATCGAGACGCACCAGATGGTCGCGAGGTGCAGCTTCTGCGGCAGCTTGTCCCAGCCGAAGATCCACAGGCCGATGAAGGTCGCCTCGAAGAAGAAGGCGAGGAGACCCTCGAAGGCCAGCGGGGCTCCGAACACGTCGCCGACGAAGCGGGAGTAGTCCGACCAGTTCATGCCGAACTGGAACTCCTGCACGATGCCGGTGACCACGCCCATGGCGAAGTTGATCAGGAAGATCTTGCCGAAGAAGCGGGTGAGGTGGAGATACTGCACCTTGCCGGTGCGCACCCACGCCGTCTGGAAGATCGCGGCCACCAGGGCCATGCCGATCGTCAGCGGCACGAAGAGGTAGTGGTAGACGGTCGTCAGCCCGAACTGCCATCGGGACAGGACGAGCGGATCAAGCCATTCCATGCGCGACTCCTCTTCTGTCGGACTGCTGCGTCGTGGTGTCGCGCAGCTGCACCGTGCACTCCGATGGGCTCTGAGCGTCGCGCACGCACGCGGCGACGAGCGGTCCCCCGGCCTCGGTCAGCACGCTCTGCATGAGGCCCAGGTGCACCTGGCACAGGAGCGGGCGGTCTTCGGGACGGCCGGCGGCGTGCGGGCACGGGCTCAGGTCGACCGTCAGCACCCGGTCGTCGACGACCGGTTCGAAGCCGCTCTCCTCCAGGTGCTCGACCAGGGCGTCGAGCTGGTGCACGGCGTCACGGCCGAGGGCGCTCGGGGCCGCGGAGGGCACCACGCTGCGCAGCAGGTCGCCGCGACGGGCCGCCGCCTTGGCCTTGTCCCTGGCGACCGGGCTCGATGCGTCGGACGCACCGGTCGCGGCGCGGTAGAGCGTGCGCGGGCGGCCGCGGGTGGTGCGGTGCTCCACCTCGGGGATCACGTAGCCGCCCTCGATGAGGCGCTGCAGATGCTCGCGGACGGTGTTGGCGTGCAGGCCGGTGGCCGCGCACAGTTCGCCGATCGTGAGGTGCCGGGACGCACCGGTCACCCCCGCCTCGAAGAGCAGGTGCAGGATGCGCACCCGGGAGTAGCTCGAGATCGGTCCGCAGACGGACCCGCCGTTGGACATGTCTCCATTATTCTGGCGATCCACACCCCTGTTGGGGCACCGGGCCGTGAATAATCACCCGGGCGATAGGGATGTCTGATCCCGCCGATAGCCTGGGGGCATGGCCACCCGGAAACCCGCTCCCCCTGCGTACGTGTGCACGGAGTGCGGGTGGACGACGGCGAAATGGGTCGGCCGCTGCGGCGAGTGCCAGCAGTGGGGAACCGTGCAGGAGCAGGCCGCCCAGACCGGCATCCTCCGACGCGTGAACGCCCTCGCACCCACCGCCGATCGCGCCGCCCGACCGATCACGCAGATCACGACACAGGACGCACCCCGGCGCACGAGCGGGGTCGGCGAGTTCGACCGCGTGCTGGGCGGCGGCATCGTGCCCGGCGCCGCCATCCTGCTCAGCGGCGAGCCGGGCGTCGGCAAGTCCACGCTGCTGCTCGAGGTCGCCGCGCAGGCGGCACGTGCCGGGCGGCGGGTGCTGTACGCGAGCGCCGAGGAGTCCCCCGCTCAGGTGCGGCTGCGCGCCGAGCGCACCGGTGCGCTGCACGACGAGCTGTACCTGGCGAGCGAGACCGACCTCGCCACGATCCTCGGTCACATCGACGAGGTGCAGCCGCAGCTCGTGATCGTCGACTCCGTGCAGACGGTGTCGTCGTCGCTCACCGACGGCGCGGCGGGACAGCCCAGCCAGGTGCGCGAGGTCGCCGCGACCCTCATCCGCGTCGCCAAGGAGCGGGACCTGCCGATCATCATCGTCGGTCACGTCACGAAAGACGGGCAGGTCGCCGGCCCCCGCGTGCTGGAGCACCTGGTCGACGTGGTGTGCCACTTCGAGGGCGACCGGCAGACGTCGCTGCGCTTCATCCGCGCGCTCAAGAACCGCTTCGGGCCGACCGACGAGGTGGGGTGCTTCGAGATGACCGGCGACGGCATCGCCGAGGTGCCGGATCCGTCCGGGCTCTTCCTGTCTCAGGGGGCGTCCGAGCCCGGCACGTGCGTCGCGATCTCGCTGGAGGGCCGCCGCGCGCTGCCGGTGGAGGTGCAGGCGCTCACGGTGCCCAGCAACGCCCCGAACCCCCGGCGCATCGTGCACGGCCTCGACGCGTCGCGCGTCGCGATGGTGCTGGCCATCCTGGAGCGCCGGGCCGGGGTGCCCACGGGCAGCCTCGACGTCTACGTCTCCACGGTGGGCGGCGTGCGGTTCACCGAGCCCGCGGCCGACCTCGCGATCGCGATCGCGGTGGCGGGGTCCATCCAGATGATCTCGGTGCCGCGCACGGTCGCCGCGGTGGGCGAGCTCAGCCTGGCGGGCGAGGTGCGGCCGGTCACGCAGGCCGCGCAGCGCCGGACGGAGGCGGCGCGACTGGGCTACGAACAGGTGGTCGACGACCGGTCGAAGACGCTGCGCGCCGCCCTGGGCGACATCCGCTCGCGGAACGCGGCCCGGCGTCCCGACCGCGACATCCCGCCGTTCTGAGCCGCGGCGCCGCGATCAGGCGTCGAGCGCCTTGAGCAGCTCGACCGGATCCGCCTGCATGGGATGGGGACCGGCGATGTCGAGGAACACGGTCGTGATGGGGTGGGCGGAGAGGAATCGCCGCAGCCAGGCCGCGTCGTAGATGCCCACACCGGGCGGCAGGTTGGCCGGCTTGTTCTTCGCGTCGCTGAAGAGCAGCAACGCCAGGTCGCCCGTGTTCGGGTCGCGGTACGTCCACACCTCGCCGCCGTCGAGCGGGTTGTCGCGCGCACCGGGCTTGATGAGCGGGACGACGGTCGTGCCGTGCCGCAGGGCCAGGGCGACCGCAGCCACGTCCTGCTTCTCCAGGGCCACCGCCAGCGCCTCGGACCGGAAGTCCTCGGGTGCGGGCTTCTTCTTGCCGGACTTCGCCTTCTTCGCAGCCATGTCTCCAGCTTAGGCATCGACACGACGAGCGCGGCTCCACGGCGACCTCCGGCCGGCGCGGGAAAAAGATTGGGGCCCTCTCGAGTCCTCCATTGGGGACTGGGGTACTCGAGAGGGCCCTCGGACTCTCGAGCGGCGGTGTCGAAGCGCTGGGGACGCTGTAGTTCGACGCCACTGGGGATGGCTTATGCCGCATAGGCGGAGAGTCATGTCTATGGTATCCCAAAGAACGACTCGTGTCAGCACAAGAGGCCCTCCGACGCGAAGGTCGCCGCAATTCGGATCGGTTGCCGCAGCAGACGAAGCAATCCGAAGCCGCACGGCCGGATCGCCCGCAAAGCCGTAGCGTGCGATCAGTAGAGCAGGAACTGCGCCGTCGTGGCGCTGGGGAAGCCGCCGATCGACACGGCCACATGGTACGACGCGCCGCCACCGGGCGCCCGCTGCCGGTTCTCCTGCGCGCACGTCTCCACGCTCGACCGGGTGCGGTCCCACACCACGGGCTCCTTGCTCACCACGGTCGATCCGGCGGTGAGCGTCGCGATCATGCTGCTCGGGTTCTCCTGGCAGTCCGTCGACCGCCACCACACGTCCGCGCCGCTCGACACCGTGAACACCTGGGTGCTCGACCCCACGTCGATCGTGCAGTCCGTGGTGCCCTTGTTCGTCAGCGAGATCGACAGGCGCGGGGTGACGCCCGCCGCGTAGGTGTCGGCGTCGGTGACAGCCGTGACCTCGATGTTCTTCGCCTGGCAGGCCACGACAGCGGGCGTCTCGGAGGCGCTCGGAGTGGGCGCCGGGCTCGCGGAACCCGTGGGCGGCGGCGGCGTCTCGGTCGTCGAGGAGGACGTCGGCGCCGGGGTCGCATCGGTCGCGGCGGCCCAGGGGCGCGCGACCAGCAGCCACACCGACACCCCGATCACCGCGAGGACCAGGATCAGCCCGAGCAGCACCACCAGACGCCGACGACGGTAGACGGCGGCGGAACGACGGGGCATGGTTCCAGGTTAAGCGATCGAGCCCCGCGATCCTGGGAGGCGTCGTGCGCCCGTCGGGCCTCAGAGCACCTTGAGCATCCGGGTGTTGCCGAGCGTGTTCGGCTTGACGTGCGCCAGGTCGAGGAACTCCTCGACACCCGCGTCTCCACTGCGCAGCAGCTGCGAGTACACGTCGGGATCGACGACCTGCTCGCCGATGGGGGTGAAGCCGCGGCGGCCGAAGAAATCCACCTCGAACGTGAGGCAGAACAGGCGCGTCAGTCCGAGTGCGCGCGCGTTCTCCTCCAGGCGCTCGACGATCGCGCGACCGATGCCGTGGTGCAGCCAGTCGTCGCGCACGAGCAGGGTGCGCACCTCGCCGAGGTCCTCCCAGATGACGTGCAGGGCGCCGCAGCCGATCAGCTCGCCGTCGGCCTCCGCCACCACGAACTCCTGCACCGCGCCGTACAGCACCGCCAGGTCTTTGCCGAGCAGGATGCGCTGCTCCACGAGCGGCTGGAGCAGGTTGCGGATGCTGACGATATCGGCGCTGCGGGCGGGCCGGACGATGTAGTCGCTCACCCGACCAGCCTAGAACCGCACCCTCCGTGCGCCTCCCAGACACGAGGAAGGGGCGGATGCCGCAGCATCCGCCCCTTCACGTCCGGGCTCACGACCCGGGTGGGATCAGTCGTTGCCGGTGATCGCCAGGTCGGGCGTGCCGGCGATCGCGCCGCCGCCGGTGTTGACACCGACCGCAACCTTCTCGCCGCGCGGACCGTGCTCGAACAGGAACTCCCCGTCCTTCGCGTCGACCTTCACGTGATCGCCCGAGTCGAGCTCGCCGTGCAGGATCTTCTCCGACAGACGGTCCTCGATCTCGTGCTGCATCGCGCGACGCAGCGGCCGGGCGCCCAGAGCCGGGTCGAAGCCGATCTCGATCAGACGCTCCTTGGCGGCCTGCGACAGCTCGATCGTCATGTCGCGGTCGAGCAGACGCTCGCCGAGGCGCTTCGTGAACAGATCCACGATCTGCACCAGCTCGTCCTTGCTCAGCTGCGGGAAGACGATGATGTCGTCGACACGGTTGAGGAACTCGGGCTTGAAGTGCCGCTTGAGCTCTTCGTTGACCTTGCCCTTCATCCGCTCGTAGCTGGTGGCGTTGTTGCCCTCGATCTGGAAGCCCACGGGACCGCCGGCGATGTCGCGTGCACCGAGGTTGGTGGTCATGATGATGACCGTGTTCTTGAAGTCCACGATCCGACCCTGACCGTCGGTGAGGCGACCCTCTTCAAGGATCTGCAGCAGCGAGTTGAAGATGTCGGGGTGGGCCTTCTCGATCTCGTCGAACAGCACCACGCTGAACGGCTTGCGCCGCACCTTCTCGGTGAGCTGACCGCCCTCTTCGAAGCCGACGAACCCGGGAGGGGCACCGAACAGCCGCGAGACGGTGTGCTTCTCGCCGAACTCGCTCATGTCGAGCGAGATGAGCGCGGCCTCGTCGTCGAACAGGAACTCCGCGAGCGCCTTGGCCAGCTCCGTCTTTCCGACGCCCGTGGGGCCGGCGAAGATGAACGAACCGGAGGGGCGCTTCGGGTCCTTGAGGCCCGCACGCTGACGACGGATGGTCTTGGAGAGGGCCGCGATGGCCTCCTCCTGACCGATGACGCGCTGGTGCAGCGCCTTCTCCATGAAGACGAGTCGGCTGGACTCCTCCTCGGTCAGCTTGAACACGGGGATGCCCGTGGCCTGCGCGAGCACCTCGGCGATCAGGCCCTCGTCGACGACCGCCTGGGTCGCGACGTCGCCCGCACGCCACTGCTTCTCGAGGCGCAGCCGCTCGGCGAGCAGGCTCTTCTCCTCGTCGCGCAGCGACGCGGCCTTCTCGAAGTCCTGCTCCTCGGAGGCGAGCTCCTTCTGCTCGCGCACGGCGGCGATCTTCTCGTCGAACTCCCGCAGCTCGGGCGGGCTCGACAGGATCGACAGACGCAGGCGCGCGCCGGCCTCGTCGATCAGGTCGATCGCCTTGTCGGGAAGGAACCGGTCGGAGACGTAGCGGTCGGCGAGGTTCGCCGCGGCCACGATCGCGCCGTCGGTGATCTGCACCTTGTGGTGCGCCTCGTAGCGGTCGCGCAGCCCCTTGAGGATGTTGATCGCGTGCGGCAGCGTCGGCTCGTTCACCTGCACCGGCTGGAAGCGGCGCTCGAGAGCGGCGTCCTTCTCGAAGTGCTTGCGGTACTCGTCGAGCGTGGTGGCGCCGATCGTCTGGAGCTCACCGCGGGCGAGCAGCGGCTTGAGGATGCTGGCCGCGTCGATCGCGCCCTCGGCGGCACCCGCACCCACGAGGGTGTGGATCTCGTCGATGAAGACGATGATGTCGCCGCGCGTGCGGATCTCCTTGGTGACCTTCTTCAGGCGCTCCTCGAAGTCGCCGCGGTAGCGGGAACCGGCGATGAGCGAGCCGAGGTCGAGCGAGTAGAGCTGCTTGTCCTTCAGCGTCTCGGGCACATCGCCCTTGACGATCGCCTGCGCCAGGCCCTCGACGACGGCGGTCTTGCCGACGCCGGGCTCACCGATCAGGACGGGGTTGTTCTTGGAGCGGCGGGAGAGGATCTGCATGACCCGCTCCGCCTCCTTCTCGCGCCCGATCACCGGGTCGAGCTTGTTGTCGCGCGCGGCCTGGGTGAGGTTGCGACCGAACTGGTCGAGCACCGCGGAGCCACCCTGGGCGCCGGCGGGCGAGTCGTTGGTCTGCGCGCCGACCGACGCGGGCTCGCGGCCCGGAGCGCCGGACAGCAGCTGGATGACCTGCTGGCGCACCTTGTTGAGGTCGGCGCCGAGCTTGACCAGCACCTGGGCGGCCACGCCCTCGCCCTCACGGATGAGGCCGAGGAGGATGTGCTCGGTGCCGATGTAGTTGTGGCCGAGCTGCAGGGCCTCGCGGAGGCTGAGCTCGAGCACCTTCTTGGCGCGCGGCGTGAACGGGATGTGGCCGGTCGGCTGCTGCTGACCCTGGCCGATGATGTCCTGCACCTGCTCGCGCACGGCGTCGAGGGAGATGCCGAGCGACTCCAGCGCCTTGGCTGCGACGCCCTCGCCCTCGTGGATGAGGCCGAGCAGGATGTGCTCGGTGCCGATGTAGTTGTGGTTGAGCATCTTCGCCTCTTCTTGGGCGAGGACGACCACTCGACGGGCTCGGTCCGTGAATCTCTCGAACATGTTGACTCCTTATTCGCACGGGGCGAAGACGCATGAAGCGCTTGTACATCGAGAGTAACGACCAGGAATGCCGGGTATGCCCGTGTTCGCCGTGGGCATAGCGGGGGCTTGACCCGTTTATCGACAGTCGTTATGTTAACGAAAGTCGATAACCCCCCGATCTCCAGGAGGAGCCCATGCTCGCCACGGACAGACGACCCTCGCTCGCCGACGGCATCGCCCTCGGACTGATCGCGACCGGAGCCGTGAGCGTCGGAATCGGTGCGATCGTCGCCGTCGCCCAGGCCGCCGCCACCCTGTTCTCGCCGTCGCCGACGATCGCGATGCCCGTGCACGACGTCGACCTCATCGCCCTCGACGGCGTGGCCGGGATCGAGGGCGCCACCGTCGACTCCGCACTCGTCACCCTCACCGCGCCGCCCACCGCCGCCCGCTGGCTGCTGCTGCTGGAGACGGCGCTGCCCGCGCTCGCCACGGTCGCCCTGTGCGCGGTGGTCTGGTGGCTGGGCGTGTCCCTCATCCGCTCCCGCCCGTTCCGCGCCTCGCTCGGGTGGATGTTCGCGGTCGCCGCCTGCCTGCTGATGGCCGGCACGCTGCTCGGGCAGTTCGCCGGCGGCATCGGCCGGGCCGAGATCGTGAAGGATCTGGCCGCGACCGAACCCGGCGTCGAAGACGTGCTGTGGACGCTGCTCGTGCAGTTCGACCTGGCACCCGTGGGGTGGGCGTTCGCCCTGGCCCTCGTGGCGGGCGTGTTCGCCGTCGGCCGCCGCCTGCAGCGCGACACGGAGGGGCTGGTCTGATGATCACGTTCGGCTCGGAGGCCGTCTGGCCCTCGCTGCTCAACATCGCGATCGCCCTCGCCGTCGGCGCCGCCGTCGTCGCCCTCGTCGTCTGGAACAGCCGCCGGCGCGGCAGCCGCACGGTCACCCTCGATGCGGCGCTCACGCTGTCGGGATGGTGGGTGATCCTGTCGGCACTCGGCGCGATCGCGGTCGTCGTCAAGGCGTTCGCGGTCGACTGGGCAGAGCTGCACGGGCGGACCGTCGTCTTCCTCGACTGGCCCGCCGCCCTCCCCTGCTCCGAGTTCGGCGACGGTGCGCACACCGCCCTCACCTGCGGCGGCACGGAACTGACGGACTTCACCGTGGGCAACGCCTCGCTCGGACTCCGCCTCCTCGCCGCGGCGGCACAGCTCAGCAGCCTGGCGCTCGCCACGGTGCCCGCCGTGGTCCTCGCCCTCATCTGCTTCCACACGCTGCGCGGGCGCGCGTTCTCCCTGGTCGTGACCCGTGCCCTCGTCGGCGGCGCGGTCGCGCTCGTGGTGCTCGGCGTGGCATCCGACCTGTTGAACGGGATCGCCGCCACGGCGGGCCTGCGGGAGGCCCTCCCGATCGGCAGCCCGTGGTACCCCGCGGCGTATCAGCTCACCGTGACGCCGCTGCCGTTCGCCGCCGCGCTCGGCCTGCTCGCCCTCGCCGCCGTGTTCCGGCAGGGCATGCGCCTGGAGCAGCAGCGTGCCGCCCTGGAGAAGGAGACGGAGGGGCTGGTGTGAGCCCGGCCGAGAGCGACGAGGAGTTCACCGGCATCCACTGCCGCCTGGACGAGCTGCTCGCCGAGCGCGGCATGACCCTCACCGAGCTGAGCGCCGCGGTCGGCGTGAGCATCGTCAACCTGTCCGTGCTCAAGAACGACCGTGCCCGCGCGATCCGTTACTCCACGCTGCGGGCGATCTGCGAGGCGCTGGAGTGCGACGTGGGCGACCTGCTCGTGCTCGCGGCCCGCTGACGCGGAGCATGGATGCGCCTCCGCACGCAAGCCCCTTCTATGAATCTGCTGTGGCGCACTAGCGTCGTCCGCATGAAGAAGCCAGCACCCGCGGCCCGCCCGGCCGCCCGCCTCGCTGCCCTCGTGCCCGCCGTCGCGCTCGCCCTGTCCCTCGCCGCGTGCGGCGGACCGGCCCGCCCGTCGTCCGACGAGGTGGCCGAGGGGATCCAGAAGGTGTTCGCCGGCACGAGCCAGGAGCAGGCGATGACCGACGAGGCCGCCAGCTGCCTCGCCGACGCCCTGGTCGACTCCGAGCTGAGCGACGAGACGCTCACCTACATCGCCAACGGCGAAGACAAGCAGAAGGACGAAGCCGACAAGGCGCTCACGACGCAGATCATCACCGACAACCTGAACGAGTGCGTCGCGCCCTGACCCCCCGAACCCGGAGCATGACGGCTGCGGAGGGGCGGCCGTCATGCTTCGTCATATCCGCCCAGGGAATTCCCAGCCAGCTCTAGCGTTGAGCCTCATGGCGCGCATCCCGGCGCGCCGCGATCTCTGGAGTCCCCACCTCGATGAGCACCACCGCACGCGCCCAGAAGGCGCCAGACACCCGCGGGCCGGTCCGGAAGCTGCTGACCTCGTTCGGCTTCCAGATCATCGCCGCCCTCGTCCTCGGCATCGCCGCCGGCCTGATCGGCCGTCAGCTCGGCGCCACAGCCGAGAACCCCACCGGCCTGTCCGCCACGCTCGACACGATCGGCAGCTCCTACGTCACGCTGCTGCGCGCGGCGGTCGTCCCGCTGATCTTCACCGCGATCGTCGCGAGCATCTCCAACCTGCGCCGCGTGCAGAACGCGGCACGCCTGGCCGGTCAGACCATCCTGTGGTTCGCGATCACCGCGTTCATCGCCGTCATCATCGGCATCGGGCTCGGCCTCGTGATCCGGCCGGGCAACCGCGCCGGCGAGGGCCTCGAGCCCGGCGACCCCTACACGGTCGGCACGTGGTGGAACTTCCTCCTCGGCCTAATCCCCCAGAACTTCCTCGGCCTCACGGTCAGCACCTCCCCCGGCGCGACCGAGGGCGCGTTCACCTCCACGGTGGGCTTCAACATCCTGCAGGTGATCGTCGTCGCCGCGGTCGTCGGCATCGCCGCTCTCAAGGCGGGCAAGAAGGCCGAGCCGTTCCTCGTCTTCACCGAGTCGCTGCTCAAGGTCATCCAGCGCGTGCTGTGGTGGATCATCCGCATCGCCCCGATCGGCACGTTCGGCCTCATCGGCTCCGCCGTCATCAAGTACGGCTGGGAGAAGCTCGCGTCGCTCGGCTGGTTCGCCGCCGCGATCTACATCGGCCTCGCTCTCGTGCTGTTCGTGGTCTACCCGATCCTCGTGCGCACGCACGGCCTGTCGATCAAGCAGTACTTCTCGGGCGTCTGGCCCGCGGTGCAGCTCGCGTTCGTGAGCCGCTCCTCCATCGGAACGCTGCCGCTCACGGAGCGCGTGACCGAGCGCAACCTCGGCGTGCCCCGCTCGTACGCCTCGTTCGCGGTGCCGCTCGGCGCGACCACGAAGATGGACGGCTGCGCCGCGATCTACCCGGCCATCGCCGCGATCTTCGTCGCCCAGTTCTTCGGCATCGAGCTGAACTTCGTGCAGTACCTGCTGATCGTGATCGTCTCGGTCGTGGGCTCCGCCGCCACCGCCGGCACCACGGGCGCGGTCGTCATGCTCACGCTCACGCTGTCAACCCTGGGTCTGCCGCTCGAGGGCGTTGGTCTGCTGCTCGCGATCGACCCGATCCTCGACATGGGCCGCACCGCGGTCAACGTCGCGGGCCAGGCGCTGATCCCGACCATCGTCGCCAAGCGCGAGGGCATCCTCAACGAGGAGCTCTACAACGCGCCGCGCGAGGGCCTGCCGTTCGCCGATGACTCGTCCGACGACGACGCCCCCGAGGCCGACGCCGCCTCGGACAGCGCGCCGGAGCCGGCCGGCGCCCGCTGACCCGTCACGCCGGAACGCCCCGTCTCCTCCGGGAGGCGGGGCGTTCTCGTGTGCGGGGTGCGAGGCGACCGCGTCAGACGCGGCCCTGCTGACGCGTGGCGCCGCGCGTGTCCATCGCCAGCTCCTCCGCATCCATCGCGGTCAGCAGCTCCCGCATGACCTCCTCGTCGAGGTTGCCCGCGTCGCGCTCGGCGACCAGGATCTCCCTCCGCACCTGCAACCACCCCTTCGACAGCGCGACCAGGTCGTCGAACGACGGACGGCTCGAGGTGTCCTCCACCCGCTGCGCCTCGTCGGTGTCCTTCTCCACCCTGGTCATGCGCTTCGTGAAGGCGTCGAACACGCTCAGGTCGACCGCACCGTGCTTCTGCTCCCACTCGACGCGCTTCTGCGCCAGGTACTCCTTGCCCGCCTCCCGGCTCTTGGCCTTGACCGCCTCGAGCGCGGCCTCGTCCTTCGCGTGCTCGGCGTCGCCCCGGATCCCGAGCCGCCGGATGAGCAGCGGCAGCGTCAGCCCCTGCAGCAGCAGCGTGCCCACCGTCACGATGAACGCCACGACGACGATCGCGTGCGAGGCCTCGGTGTCGAGCGTCGCGAGGTCGGCCGCGGCCACCGCGATCGCGAGCGTGACCACGCCGCGCATCCCCGCCCAGGAGATCACGGCGTTGTCCTTCCACGTGAGCTGGAGTCCGGCCATGCGCTCCCGCACGATCTGCGTGCGCAGCTCGTCCGCGCTGTACTGCCGCCAGCGCCGCGACCGCCGCCGACGCTCGTCGAACTCCCCCGAGGCGATCCCCCGGTCCATGCGCGCGAGCCGACGACGGTCCTGGAAGTTCGCCCACGCGCTGGTGGGGTAGATGTACAGGGGCCGCACGAGCAGCACCACCACCAGCACGGCGAGGGACAGCAGCAGGATGCGCCCCACGGACTCGCTGCTCAGGTCGCGGAGCACCCGCGGGAACTGCAGCCCGATGTACGCGAACACGAAGCTCTCCAGCAGCAGGTCGGCCGACAGCCACAGTGGCGCCTCCTGCTGCCTGGTCGTGTAGTCGGTGCGCGGGGCGTTGAACCCCACGTACAGTCCCATCGCCACGACCGCGAGCACACCGGAGCCCAGGAGGTGCTCGGCGATGCCGTACGCCCCGAACGGCGCGAGCAGCCCGAACGTGCCGATCACGACGGGGTCGCTGATGCGCATGCGCAGCTGGTGGAGCACGATCCCGAACACGAGCCCGACCGCGACGCCGACGCCCACCGCGACCAGGAACTGCCAGACCCCGTCCCACACCGTCAGGGTGGCTCCGGCGAGGATCGCGGCGAATACGCGGTACAGCGTGAGCGAGGTGGCGTCGTTGATGAGGCTCTCGCCCGACAGCACCGTCATGATGCGCCGCGGGAGCCCGAGACGGCGGCCGATCGCGGCGGCGGACACGGCATCGGGCGGTGCGACGATCGCCCCGAGCAGCAGCGCACCGGGGAGGGTCAGCGACGGCAGGATCCACCACGCCACGAGGCCGACCGCGAGCGCGGTGAGCAGGACGAGCCAGATGCCGAGCCGTCGGATCTGCGGCAGGCTGCGCTTGAAGCCGACGAACGACACATCCAGCGCGGCGGAGTACAGCAGCGGCGGCAGCACCAGGCCAAGCAGCAGGTGCCCGTCGATGGACAGGTCGGGCACGATCGGCAGGAACGAGGCGGCGAGCGCGACCACCGTCACCAGCAGCGGCGCCGGCCACCCGCGCCAGCGCGCGAACGCGGCCACGGCGACGGCTCCGACGAGGACGTAGAAGATCCCGGCTTCCATGGGGGAAGCGTAGCGTCGTCCGAGGACGGGTCAGCGGGCGGGGCGACGCCGCGCGGGCGTGCGGGCGGTCTCCGCGTCGAGCGCGTCGCGGAGTCCGGCATTCTCGTCCTGCAGGTCGAGCACACGGGCGATACCGGCGATGTTGAGCCCGTCGCCGCGGAGCTCGGCCGCGCGTCGCAGCCGCTCGATGTCGTCGTCGCTGTAGCGGCGCGTGCCACCGTCGCTGCGGGCGGGGACGAGCAGCCCCTTGCTCTCGAAGAGGCGGATGGTCGCCTCCGGCAGGTCGACGAGCTGGGCAGCCACGGCGATGCCGTAGACGGGTGTGCGCGAGTCGCGTGCGGTCATCCTGACGTGTCCTCGGATCGGGGTTGCGAGATCGGTCATCTCGTTCTATAACAAATCTATACCCCACGTGCAGATAATCTGCACACCACCTCAGCCCATACGGGCCGCACGAAAGGAGAACCTCATGGCACTGACCTTCGATCCCTTCAGCCAGCTCGATCGCTTCGCCGCGAGCGTGCTGGACTCCGTTCGCGCACCCCGGTCGATGCCGGTGGACCTGTACCGCGACGGTGACCGCTACATCCTGCACGCCGACCTCCCCGGCGCCGACCCGGGCTCGATCGACGTCGACCTCGACGGCGGTCAGCTCACCATCCGCGCCCAGCGCACCGCCGACACGCGCGAGGGCGTGCGGTGGCTCGCCCGCGAACGCGGCGCCGGCTCGTTCCTGCGCCAGTTCTCGCTCGGCGACGGCGTCGACCTCGACAGCATCAGCGCCTCCTACGAGAGCGGGGTGCTGTCGGTCGTGATCCCGGTGAGCGAGCGCGCCAAGCCGCGCAAGATCGTCGTGGAGTCCGGCGAGCAGCGCCAGGCCATCGACGCCTGACCCGCGGGGGCGGCGCCCACGCGCCGCCCCCGTCCTTCCCTTTCCTCCTCCCCGCAGAAAGGACGACCCATGGCCCTCTCCCCCACCCTCGATCGCTTCCTCGCCGGCATGGAGTACCCGGCGACGCGCGACGACCTGCTGCGCGAGGCCACCCGCGACGGACTCGACGCCGACGACCGTGCCGTGCTGCGCACCCTCCCCGAGCAGAGTTACAGCGCCGCCTGGCACATCCGCTACCGCCTGGCCCGCGCCGCGCTCCGCGAGTCGCTGACCCCCGCCGCCCGGGCCGCCTGAGCCCGCACCCGCGCGGTCGCGTCACGGACGCACCGGTGCGAGGCCGGGAATGCGCGCGCGACGTCTCGGGTTGCACCCGGGGATGAACGACGTCGCCCTCTCCGTCCTCGACCTCGTGCCGGTCCGCTCCGGCCAGACCAGCGCCGAGGCCATCGCCGCCTCCCTCTCGCTCGCCGAGACCGCCGACCGTCTCGGCTACCGCCGCTACTGGTTCGCGGAGCACCACAACATGCCCGCGGTGGCCTCGACCACGCCCCCGGTGCTGATCGCCGCGGCGGCCGCGCGCACCCGACGGCTGCGCCTGGGCTCGGGTGGCGTGATGCTGCCGAACCACGCACCCCTCATCGTCGCCGAGCAGTTCGCGGCGCTCGAGGCCATCGCGCCGGGACGCATCGACCTCGGTCTCGGCCGCGCGCCCGGCAGCGACCCCGTCATCACGCAGCTGCTGCGCGGCAGCGGCACCACCAGCGACGTCGAGCAGTTCCCGCGTCACGTGCAGGACATCGCGGCGCTCTTCTCCGCCGACGGTGCCACGGTGCGCTTCACGTCGGGCGGCGAGTACACCGTGCGGGCCACCCCCGCCGCGACCGGCGTGCCCGAGGTGTGGCTGCTCGGGTCGAGCGACTACTCCGCGCAGCTCGCCGCCTCGCACGGACTGCCCTACGTGTTCGCCAACCACTTCTCCGGCCAGGGGCTGGAGCGCGCGCTCGACCTGTACCGCACGAACTACCGCCCCAGCGAGGAGCACCCGGAGCCGCGCACGTTCCTCACCGTCAACGCGGTCGCCGCCCCCACCGCGGACGAGGCCGAGCAGCGCGCCCTCCCCCAGCTGCGGATGATGGCCCGGCTGCGGCTCAACCAGCCCCTGGTGGCGCTGGAGACCGTGGAGCAGGCACTCGCCGCGGCCTCCGACGCCGCGACCGACCAGGTCGTGCAGGCCGCCCGGTCGCGGTGGTTCGTCGGCACGGGCGAGTCCGTCGCCGCAGAGGTGCGGGCCTTCGCCACGCAGCACGGCGTGGACGAGGTCATGCTCTCGCCCGTCGCCGGAGCGTTCGAGGCCGAGCCCGCCGACACCTCGCCCGGACGCACGCAGACGCTCGAGCTCATCGCGACCGCCTGAACCCGGCGCGAGGGGCTGGCCCCGGCCGACTCCGAGGCGTAGCCTCAGCGGCAGAGAGAGGGGTTCGACGATGAGCACCAGGACACTCGCACTGTGGGTCGCCTACGGCCCGAACGGCGTGGTCGGCAGCATCCGCCATGACGACGAGGGGTACGCGGTCACGATGGCCGGGGCGGACGCCGTGGCCGGGACCTACCCGAGCCTCGCGTCGGCGAAGGGGGCACTGCATGCGCGCATGGCTCCCGGCAGCGCGTGGCCGCTGTTCCAGGAGCACTGACCACCGCGACCGTCGCTCGAGACGCGCCGGGGCCCTCGGTCCCGGCACGTGCTCGAGCCCCGAAGCCCGGGGACGGGTGTCAGGACTCGGGCTCGCCGGAGAGGATGCCGCGCAGCCAGTCGCGTGCCTCGATGAACACGTCGTCGGAGTAGCGGTCGGGGTACTGCACGATCTGCCGGTCGGCACGCGGGTACGACCCGAGGAACACCACGCGCGGGCTGAAGCGGCGGATGCCGAGCAGGGCGTCGGCCATGCGCTCGTGCTCGATGTGACCGTCGGCGTCGATCACAAAGCGGTAGCGGCCGAGCTCGTCGCCGATCGGGCGGGACTCGATGAGCGAGAGGTTGATGCCGCGGGTGGAGAACTGCTCCAGCATCTCCAGCAGCGAGCCGGGGTGGTCGTGGGGCAGCTCCACGATGAGGGAGGTCTTGTCGGCCCCGGTCGGCTCCGGGGAGCGCGTCGTGCGGGTGACCAGCACGAAGCGCGTGACGGCGGCCGCGTTGTCGCCGATGCCCTCTGCGAGCACGTCCACGTCGTAGTGCTGCACGATGCCGGGGGCCGCGATCGCCGCCTGGGCGGGCAGCGAACCGTCGAGCACGCCGATCGCCGAGGCCACGTTGCTCGCCGCCGGCACGTGTGAGTGCCGCGGCAGGTGCTCGCCGAGCCAGCCGTGGCACTGCGCGTACGCCACGGGGTGCGCCGCGATCACCTCCACCTGGTCGAGCGTGGTGCCGCGCGGGGCGACCAGGACGAAGTTGACCCGCACCAGGTACTCGCCGATGATGCGCAGCCCGGGGAGCGTCGCCAACGCGTCTTGCGTGGTGGAGACGCCGCCCTCGATCGAGTTCTCGATCGCGATCATCGCGGCGTCGCTGCGGCCCTCCAGCACGTCGTCGAGCGCCTCGCCGACGTTGTGCACGGGACGCCACACCTGCCCCCTGGCCTCCGCCACCTGGTCGAGTGCCGCCTCGGTGAAGGTTCCGGCTGGTCCGAGATAGCTGTAGGTGCGGCGATCGGTCACGGCGTTCAGCCTAGCCCTCGCTCGCGCACCGGCCTCCCGGATGTCAAGCGGATGCGCGCATCCGGATCACGGGGCAGACTGAGAGGATGAGCAGTCGTGCCGGCCTCCCCGCGGAGGAAAGTGACCTGATCGACGTCGACGAGCTGATCGCCGCCTACTACGACCGCGTGCCCGACCCGACGGTCCCGGCCGAACGGGTCGTGTTCGGCACCAGCGGCCACCGCGGCTCCTCGCTGACGAAGAGCTTCAACGAGAACCACATCCTCGCCACGACGCAGGCGATCGTCGACTACCGCGCCGCGCAGGGCATCACAGGGCCGCTGTTCCTCGGCCGCGACACGCACGCCCTGTCGCTGCCTGCCGAGCGCAGCGCGATCGAGGTGCTGCTCGCGAACGGCGTGGACGTGCGCGTCGACGCCCGCGACTCCTGGGTGCCGACGCCCGCCCTGAGCCACGCGATCCTCACGTACAACAGGGGTCGCGCGACCGACGACCCCGGCCGGGCCGACGGCATCGTGGTCACCCCGTCGCACAACCCGCCCCGCGACGGCGGCTTCAAGTACAACCCGCCGCACGGTGGTCCCGCCGACACCGACGCCACGGGCTGGATCGCCGACCGCGCGAACCAGCTCATCGCCGACGGCCTCACCGAGGTGAAGCGCGAGCGGTTCGCCGACGTCGACTGGGACGCGATCACCGGGTACGACTTCCGCGACGCGTACGTGCGCGACCTGCCGTCGATCATCGATCTCGACGCGATCCGCAGCGCGGGCGTGCGCATCGGCGCCGACCCCCTCGGCGGGGCGTCGGTGGAGTACTGGGCGCTGATCGCCGAGATGCACGACCTCGACCTCGACGTGGTGAACCCCGAGGTCGACCCGACCTGGCGTTTCATGACCCTGGACTGGGACGAGAAGATCCGGATGGATCCGTCGTCTCCGTCGGCGATGGCGTCCCTGGTCGCCCGCAAGGGCGACTACGACGTGCTCACCGGGAACGACGCCGATGCCGACCGGCACGGCATCGTGACCCCGGATGCGGGGCTCATGAACCCCAACCACTACCTCGCCGTCGCGATCGACTACCTCTTCTCCCACCGCGAGCAGTGGCCGCGCGACGCCGCAGTCGGCAAGACCCTCGTGTCGTCGATGATCATCGACCGGGTGGCGGAGTCGCTAGGCCGCCGTCTGCTGGAGGTGCCGGTCGGGTTCAAGTGGTTCGTGCCCGGGCTGCTCGACGGCACGGTCGCGTTCGGCGGCGAGGAGTCGGCCGGTGCGTCGTTCCTGCGCCGCGACGGCTCCGTGTGGTCGACCGACAAGGACGGCATTCTGCTGTGCCTGCTCGCGGCGGAGATCATCGCGGTCACGGGCAAGACCCCGTCGGAGCGCTACGCCGAGCTGGAGCAGGCGTTCGGCGCCTCGGCGTATCAGCGCGTCGACGCCCCGGCGACGCCGGAGCAGAAGGCCACGCTGGGCAAGCTGGCGCCGGAGTCGGTCACCGCGACCACGCTGGCCGGCGAGGACATCACGGCGAAGCTGTCGCACGCCCCAGGCAACGGTGCGGCGATCGGCGGGCTCAAGGTGCAGACCGAGCACGCGTGGTTCGCCGCCCGCCCGTCGGGCACGGAAGACGTCTACAAGCTCTACGCCGAGAGCCTGCGCGGCCCGGAGCACCTCGCCGAGGTGCAGGAGGAGGCCCGCGCCGTGGTGTCCGCCGCTCTCGGCGACTGACACCCGGGCGACCCCGGCGGGATCGGAACGGCCCCGGACGCGGGTGGGGACGTTCGCGATCCCGCGCAGGGGTGGGACCGGAGGGCGGGGCGGTTCAGTCCGCGTCGGTGGAGGAGCCGAGCAGCTCGCGCACGCGACTCGACACCCGGTGGAACTCCGGCGTCTCCAGCACCTCGGCGTACCCGCGGCGGGCCGGGAGGTCGACCCGGTGCTCCTCCAGGATCCGGCCGGGACGCGGACTCATCACGATGACGCGGCTCGCGAGGTAGACCGCCTCGGCGACCGAGTGCGTCACGAGCAGGACGGTGGTCCCGGTGGCGCTCCAGATGCGGTTCAGCTCCACGTTCATGCGCTCGCGCGTCAGGGCGTCGAGCGCACCGAACGGCTCATCCATGAGCAGCACCCGCGGCTCGTGCAGCAGCGCGCGGCACAGCGAGACGCGCTGCTGCATCCCGCCCGAGAGCTCGTGCGGCAGCGACTTCTCGAAGCCGGTGAGACCGGTCATCTCGATGAGCTCGTCGGCACGGGCCTGGGCCTTGCGCATGTCCATCCCGCGCATCTCGGCCTGGAGGAGGATGTTGCCGCGGACGCTGCGCCATTCGAGGAGCGCCGCGCGCTGGAAGACGTACCCGATGTCCTGCCGGGGACCGCGGACCTCGTCCCCGCGGAGGCGGATGCTGCCGCGGCTGGGAGCGGTGAGTCCCGCCACGGCTTTGAGCAGCGTCGACTTGCCGCATCCGGACGGGCCGGCGATGGAGAGGAACTCGCCCTCCTCGACGCGCAGGTCGACCCCCTCGAGCGCGGTGACCTGACGGCGCTTGGAGGCGAACGTGATCGCCAGGTCGGAGACCTCCAGCGCGGGGCCGGTGGGCGTGCCCGCCGTGGCGCGCGCCTGCTGATCGTGGGTGAGCATGAGATCCGACCTCACTTCCCGGGGGTGAACGCGTCGTCGTAGTAGGTCTCGACGTCACCGTCGCCGGAGATGAGGCCCGCCTTCGACAGCACCTCGAGCGTGGCCTCCCAGTCCTCGGCGGCATTCGCTCCGGGAGCCTGCCCCTCGGTGGCGTCGGTGTGCAGCAGCTCGATGGTCTCCTCCCACTGGTGCAGCAGCACCTTCTGGGCCGGCATCTGCGGGTCCTTGCCCTCCATCGCGGCGACCGCGGCCTCCGGGTCCTCCTGCGCGGCCTCGAACGCCTCCGAGGTCGCGGCGACCAGCGCCTCGACGAGTTCCGGGTCGTTCTCGATCGTGTCGTTCGGGGCGATGAGGCCGTTGCTGAAGAAGTTCAGCCCCGCGTCGGAGTAGCGCAGGTACTCGACGTCCTTGCCGCTCTTGTCGGCGATGGTCGGCCCCTGGTCGTGGGCGAACCCGATGAGCCCGTCCACCTGGCCGGAGAGCATCGCGGCGATCTTGCCCGCGGCGTCGAGGTTCTGCTGGGTCACGTCGCCCTCGTCGAGCCCGACCGCCTCGAGGTACATCGGGAACGTCGTGGTCGGAGCGTCGCCGGCGGAGACCGCGATGGTCTTGCCCTTCAGGTCCTCCGGACCGGAGATGCCGGAGTCAGCGAAGACCTGCACGGCCGACGGCGTCGTCTGGAGGAAGACGCCGACGCTTTTGATCCCGACGCCCTTGTCGATGTTCGCGAGGACGGCGGGGGTGTCGGCCCAGCCGAAGTCGACCTGGCCCTGTCCCACGGCCTGGGCGGTCTTGGTCGAGCCCTGCCCCGCCTTGATCGTGAGGTCGATCCCGTGCTCCTCGAAGATGCCCTGGTCGACCCCGTAGTAGAACGCGGCGTGCTCGCCGTAGGGGTACCAGTTGAGCATGAGCGTGACCGGGGTGAGCGCGTCGGTGTCGTCGCCGCCCTCGCCCGCCGGGGCCGAGGAGCCGCCGCACCCGGAGAGGGCGAGCACCGCCGCGGACGCGAGGGCGATGGAGCTGAGGATGGTGCCTGACTTCTTCATCAGTGCCTTCTTTCGTGGGTGCGAGGGGGGTCAGAGTCGGACGGTGGCCGCGGCGACGTCGCGCTTGGACGCGTGCCACGGGATGAGGAAGCGCTCGGCGACCTGGATGATGCCGAAGAGGATCACGCCGAGAAGCGACATGATGATCAGCGCCGCGAAGAGCATCGCGGTGTCGAGGTTGCCGTTGGCCTGCAGGATGACGTAGCCGAGCCCCTCGTTCGCGCCGACGAACTCGCCGACCACCGCGCCGGTCACCGCGAGCGTGGCGGCGACCTTCAGTCCGGACAGGAGCTCGGGGAGAGCGGCGGGCAGCCGCACCTTGAGGAAGGTCTTGAAGCGGCTCGCTCCCATGGTCGACGTGAGCTGGAGGATCTCGGGATCGACGGTGCGCAGACCTGCGAGGCCCGAGATGACGACGGGGAAGAACGCCATGAGCACGGCGACGAGGATCTTGGGCTCGGCGCCGAACCCGAGCCACACGACGAACAGCGGCGCGATCGCGATCTTCGGGATGACCTGGGCGAACAGGATCACCGGGTAGAGCGTCTGCTCCAGGCCGCGGGAGTAGACCATGAGCACCGCCACGAGGACGCCGACGACGACCGCGATGACGAATCCGATCACGGTCTCGTAGGTCGTGACCCAGGTGTTCTGCGCCAGGTAGGCCGCGTTGTCGGTGAAGGCCGCCCAGGTGTCGGCGGGCGACGGGATGATGAACGCCGGCACCCACCCGAGGCTCGTCGAGACCCACCACAGGGCGATGACCGCGAGCACGAAGACGAGCGGGTGCCAGTGGCGGCTCCACCAGCGGACGATGCCCGCGGGCTCGGGTCGGTCGGCGGCCAGCGCCAGGGTCATGGTCGCGTTGGGGGCAGACGACATGTGGTCCTCGACATCTTCGTGAAGGATTCGGGAAAGCGCATTCCCGAGCGATGTTGCGAGTCTATGCCGCCGGTTCGCTCGTGTCAACGCGCGCGGTTCGTCGAGGCGCGTGAGCTCGGGGATCCCCGACGGGCGTGCGGTCACCGGGAGCGCGCGAGGGCGGCGCCGGCGACGCGGAGCCAGCGGGCGGGGTCCGCGAGGGCGCTCTCCCCCGAGCCGGCGAGGACCGTGAGGGAGACGGTCGCGGCGAAGATCCCGACGTCGGCGTCGGGCGTGATGCGCCCCGCCGCGAGCAGGGGGCGTGCGCCCGCCGCGGCCGCCATCCCCGCGAGGAACGACGGCACCTTCCCGTCGCCGGACTGGCCGTCGTACGACCCCTCGCCCGTGACTACCACGTCGGCGCCCCGGACGGCGTCGGCGAGGCCGATGAGCTCCGCCACCTCGGCAGCCCCCGGGGCGAGGACAGCACCCCAGCGCACGAGGGCCGCCCCGGTGCCGCCCGCCGCTCCGGCGCCCTGGTGCTCCGCGTCCACGTCCAGCAGCGACGCGAGCCGGGCGAGCGCCGCGTCGACACGGGAGATGTCGCCCGGATCGGCCAGGCCCTTCTGCGGACCGAAGACCGCCGCGGCGCCGCGTGCGCCCGTGAGCGGATTCGTCACATCGGTGAGCACCCGCACCTCGGGAGCCGCCCGCAGGCCGTCGAGGTCGACGGCCGCGACGTCGTCCAGGCCCCGGGCTCCGGGCGCGACCGGGCGTCCCGCGCCGTCGAGGAAGCGGGCGCCCAGAGCGGTGAGCATGCCGATGCCGCCGTCGGTCGACGCGCTGGAGCCGATGCCGAGCACCAGCCGCGAGACGCCGTGGTCGAGCGCGGCGACGATGGCCTGCCCGAAGCCCGTGGTGTCCGCGTCCCACGGACGCGGCGCGGCGAGCAGCTCGATGCCCGACGTGGAGGCGATGTCGACCACTCCGGTGCCGTGCGGCGCACCGTCGTCGGGCGGCAGGAGGAGCCAGGACGTGTCGTGCGCGTCGCCGGCGGGACCGGTGACGCGCACGGGCATGCGCCGCGCCCCGGGGACGGCCGCCGCGAACGCCGCCACCGTGCCCTCCCCGCCATCGGCCATCGGGCGATGCACGAACTCTGCGTCGGGCTCGACCTCCGCCCACCCCTCGGCGAGTGCCTGCGCCGCCGCAGCCGCGGTGATGCTGCCCTTGAAGCTGTCGGGCGCGAGGACGACCCGGGTCACGCCGCTCCCGGGGTGCTGTCGCGCACGACCACCTCGAGCGCGAGCGGCGGCTGGGTCCAGTCGTCGTCGACGATCGCCCGGAAGGCCTCGTACCCGGCGTCGCTGAGCGGCACCCGGACCGTGGTGAGCGCGGGGGTCACATCCCGGCTGGACGGCACGTCGTCGAAGCCGCACACCGCGATGTCCGCGCCGACCTCGCGCTGCGCCGCACGGATCGCCGCCATCGCACCGATGGCCACCACGTCGCTGATCCCGAACACGACCGTGCCCGTCGGCACGCCCGCATCGAGGGCCGCGGTCATCGCCGCCGCGGCGGACTCGCGTCGGAAGTCGCCGCGGACGGTCTGCGCCACCGCGCCGCCGCCCTCCTCGAAGCCCGCGCGGAACCCGGCGAGGCGGTCGTCCGAGGTGCGCACGCCCTCCGCCGCCCCCACGAGAACGGCCGAGCGGTACCCGAGCTGTGCCATCCGGCGGCCGAGGGCCGTGGCACCGGCGCGGTTGTCGATCTCGACGCGGCGCGCTCCCTCGGCCTCCGCGCCGAAGGCCACGACACGTCCGCCGAGTCGGATGAACTCCGCGAGCTCTCGGGCCGTCTCGGCCTGCCCCTCCTCCTGCGTGCGTGACGCGGCGAGGATGAGGCCCTGCGGCCGCTGCCCGCGCAGAGCCCGCACGATCCGCGCCTCGCGGGCGGGATCGCGCTCCGTGATCGCCACGGTGACGACGAGACCCTGCTCGTCGGCGCCGCGCGCGACGCCCGAGGCGATGAGACCGAAGTAGGGATCGGCGATGTCGGCCACGAGGAGGGCGATCACCGGCGAGCGCCCCCGTGCGGTCGCTTGGGCCGAGACGTTGGCCGTGTAGCCGAGGGTCGCGGCGGCGGCCTCCACCCTCTCGCGGAACGCGGCAGCGACCTTGCGCTCTGACCCGTTGAGCACCCGCGAGGCCGTCGCGAGCGAGACGCCGGCCTCGAGGGCGACGTCGTGCAGGGTGGGCGCCGGACCGCGGGCGTGGCGAGGACGACGCGCGGTCGGCGGCTCCGCCGGGGCGGCTGGCGTGGTCATGCCCAGAGCCTACCGGCGGGCGCCTCGGGCCCCTCGGCCGGGGTCATGCGGGCCGGCCGAGGTAGGCGCGGAGGGCGGCGGCCTCCCCCGCGAGGTGCGCGGGGTCGTCGTCCGGGACGAACTCGAGCAGGGCGTCGCGGGGCGGTCGCTCCGCCGCAGCCGCCTCCGCGGCGACGCGCGTCCACAGCGCCTCCCGGGTGCGCAGCGGGTGCCGCTCGGTGCGCGGCCACCAGGAGAACACGTGCACGGCGCTCACGTGGGCGGCGAGCCGCCGGTACTCCTCGAGCGCCTCGGCATCGGGAGCCCCGACCGTCGGCTGCCAGTAGCTCGACAGCGCCGGATGGCCGACCTCGGCGAGCACCCGGAGGGCGGCCTCGGCCGTGTCGGCGAGGGTGCCGGAGTGGAACTCGAGGGCGAGCCCGATCCCGCGGGCGGCCGCCTCGACCGCGGCGGCGCGGAGGCGCGTGACCACCTCGGCGCGCTCGCGAGGCGTCGCCGCGGCGGCTCCGGTCGAGCCCGCCCACACGCGCACACGGTCGGCCCCGAGCGCGGCGGCGCTGTCGAGCACGGCCGTGAGAGGCTCGGCCGACCCCGCACGGAAGTACGACCCGTAGGACGCGACCGCGAGCCCGGCGTCGGCCGTGAGCCGCGCCACCTCTTCGGCACGCGCGACATCGCCGGGCGGCACGTGCACGTCACCGCCCCACTCGATCACCTCCAGGCCCGCGGCTGCCGCGAGGGCGACGATCCGGGCGGGCTCGAGCGCGCGGAACGTCACCGAGCACAACCCTGGGCGCATCCCCGTCATGGCCTCATCATCTCAATCCCCCTCGTCGACGGGACCCGGTCACGGTGGCACGACCGGCGGTCATCGCAGGTGCGGGGAGACGGTCGCGGCGAACGACTCGGCCGTGCGCCGGACCACGGCGCGCGGATCGGCGGCCCAGACGTCCGCGCGGAAGATCTCGACCTCGATGTCCCGGTCGTAGCCGGTCGCCCGCACCGCGCGGGTGAGCACGCCGAAGTCGATCACCCCCTCGCCCGGATAGTGCCGCGACAGCAGCGGGTCGGCGGCGAGCGGCGTCTTCCAGTCGCACACCTGGTACGTGGCGATGCGGCCCTCGCGCCCGGCGCGCGCGATCTGATCGAGCACCTGCGGGTCCCACCAGATGTGGAAGGTGTCCACGGCGACCCCCACCACGGCCGGGTCGAAGTCGGCGGCGATGTCGAGCGCCTGTCCGAGCGTCGACACCACGGCGCGGTCCGACGCGTAGAGGGGATGCAGCGGCTCGATCGCCAGGGTCACGCCGGCGCCGCGGGCATCGTCGGCGAGAGCTCCGATCGCGTCACGCACGCGCTCCCTGGCGCCGACGAGGTCGCGCGACCCCTCGGGCAGCCCTCCCGCGACGAGCACCAAAACCGCCGTCGACCCCTCGGCCCCCGCCGCCGCGAGCGTCGCGGTCTCCTCGATCGCCCGCCGGTTGTCGTCGAGCGCGGCCTCGCGCGCGGGGCCGGCCGGGAGCGTGAAGAAGCCGCCCCGGCAGTGCGTGCTGAAACGCAGCCCGGAGTCGGCGAGCATGCGCGCCGCCCCCGCGAGGCCCACGTCCTGCACGGGCTCCCGCCAGAGGCCGATCGCCGGGAGCCCGGCCTCGGCCGTGACCTGCAGCGCCGTGGCGAGGTCGGCGTGCTTGATCGTGGCCTGGTTGAGGGAGAGACGCGGGTCGGGGAACGGGGCGGTCATGCGTCGACGCCGTTCAGCCGGAGGAGGCCGTGCCACCGCTCACGGGCGAGCTCCGGCCGCTCCAGGGCGAGCGCCGCGTTCGCGAGCTCCACGACGCGACTGAGGTGCGGGAGGCTCCGGGCGGAGTGGAGTCCGCCCACCATCTGGAACGCCGGCTGATGGCCGTTGAGCCACGACAGGAAGGCCACGCCCGTCTTGTAGTAGTAGGTCGGCGCGGCGAACACCTGCCGGCTGAGCTCCTCGGTGGGCCCGAGCAGTGCGAGGTAGCGGTCGGGGTCGTCCGCATCCAGCGCCTGGATCGCCGCCGACGCCACGGGGGCGATCGCGGCGAAGGCCCCGAGCAGCGCATCCGAGTGCCCGTGCGAGGCCGGCGTCGCACTGCCGGAGCCCAGGCTGTCGCCGCCGATGAGGCCGACGTAGTGGAAGTCGTCGCCCGTGAACATCCGCACGCCCGCGGGGAGCCGGTCGCGCACCCAGACCTCGGAGTCGGCGTCGAGCAGGCTCATCTTCACCCCGGCGATCGCGTCGGGGTGCTCGGCGATGATGTCGAGCAGCACTCGTGCCGCTTCTTCCCATCCGGCCGAGCCGTCCGCGGCCGCCGTCGGCGCGAAGTACCCGGCCAGCTCGGGGTCGAACGCGGTGCCGAGCCAGTGCAGCACCACGGGCGCGGACGCGCGGGACAGCACATCCCGGTACACGCGGCGGTAGTCGTCGGCGCTCTCGGCCGCCCTGGCGAGGTGTCGCGACGCCATGAGCACCGGCCCCGCTCCCTGCTCCTCGGCGAAGTGCAGCTGCTCGACGTACGCGTCGACGATGCGATCGAGCGGGATGTGCGCGTCGTCGACCTGATCGGTGTTGACCCCGACCACGACCGACCCGCCCTCCTCGCGGGCGACCTCGGCGCTGCGGGCGATGAGCTCGCGCGTCGCGACCGCGTCGAGCCCCATGTTGCGCTGCGCGGTGTCCATCGCATCCGCGACGCCGAGCCCCCACGAGTACACGTTGCGGCGGAACGCGAGCGTCGCGTCCCAGTCGATGTCGGCGGGGCGTCCGGGGGTGTTGTCGGCGTGCGGCTTCGGCACCACGTGGGCCGCCGCGTACGCCACCCGGCTGCGCAGTGGTCCGTCCGGCCGGGTCACGGCGTCGGGCGCACGCAGCTCGACGCCGGAGGTGCGCCCGTCGGCGGCGAGCAGACGGAGGGCGCTCATGCCCGGTCCAGCGTCAGCGGTTCGAGCACGATCTTGCGGCCCTCGGCGCTGGACGCCAGGCCGGCTTCCGCGAACTGCACGCCGCGGGCCCCCGCCAGCAGGTCGAACGGGTAGTCGGTGCCTTCGACGTAGGACACCAGGTACTCCTCCCACTGCTGCCGGAAGCCGTTCTGGAAGACCTGGTTGGCGGGCACCTGCTGCCAGTCGGCGTCGTAGTCGTGGTCGTCCTCCAGGTCGGGGTTCCACACCGGCTTGGGGGTGGCGTTGCGGGGCTGGATCTTCGCGCCGAAGAGTCCGACCACCGCGGAGCCGTGCGTGCCGTCGACCTGGAACTCCACGAGCTCGTCGCGGTTGACGCGGACCGTCCACGAGGAGTTGATCTCGGCGACGACGCCGCCCGCCAGCTCGAAGATGCCGTACGCCGCATCCTCGGCCGTCGCGGTGTACTGCTCGCCCTTCTCGTCCCAGCGGTCGGCGATGTGCACGGCCGCCTGGGCGTAGACGCTCGTGACCTCGCCGAAGAGGTTCTCGAGCACATAGTTCCAGTGCGGGAACATGTCGGTGATGATGCCGCCGCCGTCTTCCGTGCGGTAGTTCCAGCTCGGTCGCTGCGCGGGCTGCCAGTCGCCCTCGAACACCCAGTAGCCGAACTCGCCACGCACCGACAGGATGCGCCCGAAGAATCCGGAGTCGATGAGGCGCTTGAGCTTCTGCAGGCCGGGGAGGTAGAGCTTGTCGTGCACGACGCCGGTCTTCACGCCGGCGTCGCGGGCGAGCCGGGCCAGCTCCAGCGCCTCCTCCAGCGACTCGGCGGTGGGCTTCTCGGTGTAGATCGCCATGCCCGCGGCGATGGCTTTGCGGATCGCGGAGGCCCTGGCCTTCGTCACGAGGAAGTCGGCGTAGATCTCCCACTGCGGGTCGGCCAGCGCGGCGTCGAGGTCGGTCGTCCAGTCGGCGATGCCGTGGGCTGCGGCGAGTTCCGCCAGCTTGGCCTCGCTGCGGCCGACGAGGATCGGCTTCACGGTGACCCGCGTGCCGTCAGCGAGCTCGATGCCGCCCTGGTCGCGGATCGCGAGGATCGAGCGCACCAGGTGCTGCCGGTACCCCATGCGCCCGGAGACGCCGTTCATGATGATCCCGATCTCGCGGGTCGTGGCCTGTGCCATCTCGGTCCGTTCCTTTCGGTGGAGGGGGATGCGCGGCCCGGATTCGAGGATGCGGGTAAGCGCTTTCCGAGATCATGGCACGAGAACGTCCACCCCGCAACCGCGGCGGACCTCGGGCGCGCACGGCCGGCCGCATCACCGCGCCGCCCGCCGGGTCACGCTTCCGGCGGCGACCCCGTGCTGGCGCGCACGTGCAGAGCCGGGGCCAGCGCCACCCGCTCCGCCGGGCGATCGATGCCGTCGCGCAGGCGGTCGCGGAGCAGCTCCACGGCGCGGCGGCCCACCTGCGGCTTCGGCGGGCGCAGCGCGGTGAGGGGCGGGGCCCCGTTCATCGCGATCTCATCGTCGTAGGCGAGGAGCGACACGTCGCCCGGCACCCGCCACCCCGCATCCACCAGGTGCTGCTGCAGCAGGAGCGCCTGCGGGTCGGAGTGCACGAGCAGCGCGGTCGTCGCCGTCGCCCGGATCTCGTCGAGGAGCGCGGCGACGAAGGGCCCCACCGCCGATCGACCCATGCGGTCGAGGGCGACCTCGCGGTCGACCCCCGGCTCGAGACCGAGCTCCTCGACCGCACGGCCCCACCCGCGGCGCAGGGCGGCGGAGGTCGGCGACTGGGGCGAGGTGAGGATGCCGACCCGCCGATGGCCGAGGCCGGCGAGATGACTCGCGGCGAGCGCTCCCCCGAACGCATGATCGGTGACGACGCTCTCGAGACGCGTCAGCGCGAGCACGTCGGGCGCGCGACGCTCGACGAGTACGACGGGCAGGGGCAGCGCATCCAGCCAGGCGAGGAGGGCATGACCGTCCGCGCCCGCGGTCTCGGGAGCCACGATCAGCCCGTGGACCGTCCCCGACGCGACCAGGGCGGAGATCTGTCGGCGCTGGTCGGCGGCCGCATAGCTCGCCCCCCGGAGCACGATCTGCGTGTCGGTCTCGATCCCCGCCACGCGGGCGCCCTCCACCACCTGCGGCCAGTAGTAGCTCAGCGACGGCACCACCATGCCGAACCGTCGCGGAGCGGACAGCGGCCGAGTCGCGGCCGGGTCGAGGGTGCTGCGGAGCGTGGCGCCGCCGTGCACGCGCGTGAGGAGCCCCCGCTCCGCGAGGTCGGCGATATCGCGGCGGATCGTCAGCTCGGCCACGCCCAGGTCGCGGGCGAGCGCCGACACCCGCACGGCCCCCGCGCGCCGCAGCTCGTCGAGGATCCGCTCGCGGCGGGAGATGCCGAAGCGCGGCGCCTCCTCCCCGCCGCTCACGTCGCGGCCTCCCCGTGCGTCGTGGATGCACGGCACCGCTCGGCCGAGCGGGCGCGGTGTGGGATCGGCATCGGGACTCCTTGTTCGAGTGTGTTCGATCATGACAGACCGTGTTCGTTTCCGTTGCGCGCACCGCCCCGCCGTCCTTCACTGGAGCGGCGCCGACGTCCGTCGCGCAGGCCCCGAGGAGACCATGTCCGCCCGCCCCACCGTCCTCGTCGCGATGTCCCCCGATGCCTGGGACCTCCTGTTCGACGGCCCCCGTCGCAACCGGCTCGCGGCTCTCGCCCTGATCGACGACCCCGTTCCCGTCACCGCCGTCGACGCCGCCGCCCCGCAGGAGCGCCTGGCCCGGGTGGAGGCGCTCGTCACGGGGTGGGGCGCGCCCGCGCTCGACGAGGCGGCCCTGGCCCGGCTCCCCCGGCTGCGCGCGGTGTTCCATGCCGCCGGGAGCGTCCGCGGCCTCGTGTCCGAGGCACTGTGGCACCGCGGCATCCTCGTCACCTCCGCCGCCGACGCCAACGCGGCCCCCGTCGCCGAGTACACCCTCGCGATGATCCTCCTCGCCGGCAAGCGAGCCCTCGTGCCCCTGCGGACGGCCGACCCGCAGCACGACCTCCGCACCGGCGCCCGCGTCGGCGGTCGCATCGGCAACCTCGACCGGACGGTCGGCATCGTCGGGTTCTCGCGCATCGGCCGGCGCGTGGTGGAGCTGCTCCGGCCGTTCCCCGGCATCGAGGTGCTCGTCGCGGATCCGTTCGCCGATGCGGCCGAGGTCCGGGCCGCGGGCGCCGAGCTCGTGCCGCTGGCGACGCTGCTCCCCCGCGTGGACGTGCTGTCGCTGCACGCTCCGGCGCTCCCGGCGACCCGCGGCATGATCGGACGCGCACAGCTCGCCGCCCTCCGCGATGGCACGACCATCATCAACACGGCCCGCGGAGCGCTCCTCGACCACGACGCCCTCGCCGACGAGTGCGCGGACGGACGACTCGACGCCGTGCTCGACGTGACGGAACCCGAGCCCCTGCCCGTGGACTCGCGGCTGCTGCAGCTGCCGAACGTCGCGGTCACCCCGCACCTCGCCGGCTCGCTCGGCAGCGAGACGCGGCGGCTCGCCGATGCGGCCCTCGACGAGCTGGAGGCCTGGATCGCCGGGGCTCCCCCGCTCCACCCCGTGCGCCCGGCCGACCTGGAGCACGGCGCGTGAGCACTCTCCCCCTCCCTCCGGAGGACCGCGACCTGTCGCCGTACACCGGCTGGGGTCGCGCGCACCTCCAGACGGTCGCCGACGCCATCCTCGACGGGGCCGCCCGGCACGCGAGCCCCACGGGCGCCGGTGTGCGCTATCCGGGCCGCCCTGGCGGGTTCGGCCCCGCGGTCGACGCCCTGGAGGGCTTCAGCCGCACCTTCCTGCTCGCCGCGTTCCGCATCGCCGGAGACCCCGACGGCACCGGCGACCTGGCCGCGCGGTATGCGCGCGGACTCGCCGCCGGAGTGGACCGGGGGAACCCGGAGCGCTGGCCCCGGCCCGACGAGGTCGATCAGGCGAAGGTGGAGGCCGCAGCCCTCGCCGTCGGGCTCCACCTCACGCGGGACACCGTCTGGGCTCGACTCGACGACACGGCACGCACCCGCACGATCGACTACCTCGCCGGGTTCATCGGAGGCTCGTACCCGCCGAACAACTGGGCCTGGTTCCGCATCCTCGTCGAGCAGTTCCTGGAGAGCGTGGGCGGCCCGTTCTCGACCGAGGACCGCGGGGCCGACTTCGCCCTGCTCGACGGGTTCGAGCGGGCCCACGGCTGGACCTCCGACGGCGCCGCGCGCTCGTTCGACCACTACGCGGGCTGGGCGCTGTCCTTCTATCCCGCGATCTGGGCCGACATGGTCGCCGACGATCCGCGGCACAGCGCCCGGATCGCCCGCTCCCGCGCCCGCCTCGACGACTACCTCGACGACGCCCTGCACCTCGTCGGCGCCGACGGCGGACCTCTGATCCAGGGCCGCAGCCTCACGTACCGGTTCGCGTCGGCGGCGGCGGCGGGCGCTGCGGCCTTCACGGGCGGATCGCGGCACGGCCCTGGCCTGCTGCGCCGCGCCATCAGCGCCCAGGTGCGGCACTTCGTCGACCGCGGGACCCCGGACGCGTCCGGCGTGCTCCCGCTGGGCTGGCACGGCGCGTGGCGGGCGCTCGCGCAGGACTACTCGGGCCCGGGGTCGCCGTCCTGGGCGGCGAAGGGGCTGTTCGTGCTCGCGCTGCCCGCCGCCCATCCGGTATGGACGGCCGTGGAAGAACCGTTGCCCATCGATGCGGGATCGTTCGCGCGGGTACTCGCCGCGCCCGGGTGGCTCGCGAGCGGCACCCAGGAGGACGGTGTCGTGCGCATCGTCAACCACGGCACCGACCACGGCGTTCCGGGAGAGCGGCATCCGGACGCGCCGCTCTACGCGAAGCTCGGCTACTCGACGGCGACCGCGCCCGTGCTCCGCACGCCCGGACTGACGGAGCCGCTCGACGGCACCGCCGCCCTGGTGCGGGACGGTCGCCCGAGTCACCGCTCCGGCTTCTCGACCGGGACGCTCTGCGAGCACGAGGGCACGCTGCTCGGCGGGTCGTCGGGGCGGGTGCACTGGCACCAGGAGTTCGTGTCGGCGTTCGACGTGGGCGGCGGTGCGGCGGCGCGCGTCACCGAGACGGGGCCGGTGCTCGACGTCGTGTCGGTCGTGCGCGGCGCCTGGGAGGTGCGGCTGGTGCGTGTCCGCGACGCGGAGGGGGAGGCGGCCGCGACGCGGGTGCGGGAGGGCGACCAGCTGCGCGTCGGGGGATGGGCGCTGTCGGGAGAGGATCTCGTCGAGGACGGCCCGGGGAGCGTGTCCGCCGGAGCCGAGGCGGGGAACGCGTCGCACGGCAGCGGGCGGCCCGGCGGTCGCGCGCCCGCGCGGCACAGCCGCCTCGTGGAGCTGCACGGCACGGACGGGGCGGCCTCGGGCGTGCGGGTCGAGTCCGACGTGACGCCCCTGGCCCCGCGGACGGCGACACCGTGGCTCACCGTTCCGGCGCGCCCGGGGGCCTGGGTGGCGGTGGGGGTGCTGCTCGGCGTGGCCTCGGCGTCGCCGCAGCTCACCCCGCAGGAGGGCGGGTGGCTGGTCGTGTGGGCGGACGGGTCGACGACCGCGTTCGACGCGGAGGAGCTGCTGCCGCCCGGCTGACCTCAGCGGTGCGCGGTGCTGTCGCGCACGAGCAGCCGGGTGGGCACGATCGCACGGTCGCCGTCCGCCGCCGGGTCCGCTCCCTCGATCGCCGCGACGAGGGCCCCCACCGCCCGCTGTGCGAGAGCGGAGAAGTCCTGGCGGATGGTGGTGAGGGGCGGCAGGTAGTCCGCGGCATCCGGCACGTCGTCGAACCCCACCACGCTCACGTCCGCGGGCACACGGCGTCCGGACTCCGCCAGGGCCCGCAGCAGACCGAGAGCCATCTGGTCGTTCGCGCAGAACACGGCCGTCGCGGGAGCCAGCGCGGCGCCTGCCGCGAATCCCGACCGCGAGGTCCAGTCGCCGCGGACCACCGCGGGCGCCGCGATCCCGCCCGCGGCGAGCGCCTCCCGCCATCCCCGCTCGCGCTCGGCGGCGGCGAAGGAGTCGGCGGGCCCGGCGAGATGGTGCACGGTGGCGTGTCCGAGGCTCAGCAGGTGCGCCGTGGCCGCGGCCGCCCCTCCCGCGTGATCGCTGTGCACGACGATCGCCCCGGTCTCGGCGGGCGCGTCGACCACCACGAGCCGCAGACCCGGAGGCCGCGGGGCGGACGGCACGAGCGCGGAGGCCTCGTTGAGGACGACCGCGCCGTCGACGCCCTGGTCCGCGAGCTGGGCGAACGCCGCCTCGACGCCCTCGGACGCGGTGACCACGGTGAGGGCGTAACCGCGTTCGGCCGCCGCCTCGGCCGTGGCCTGCAGCATGCGGGAGTTGCCGATCGTCGCGAGGGTGGTGACGACGAGGCCGATCGTGTGCGAGCGGCCCGTGCGCAGGGCTCGCGCGGCGCGGTGCGGCCGGTAGCCGAGCTCTGCCATCGCCGCCTCGACGCGGGCACGCGTGGCCGGATCGACCCGCGGGCTGCCGTTGACGACGCGCGACACCGTCTGGCCCGAGACTCCGGCGCGCGCGGCGACCTGGGCCATGGAGACGCGGGCGGCGTCCGGCGCGGCGGATGCGGAGGCGGGGGTGTCTCGTGCCACGCGTCCTCCGTTCACAACTCCGTCATGTTGACGTTATCACGCGCGGAGACCTACCATGTTGACGTGAACACGCCCGATTCCCCTGAGATGCGGACGCAGGTCCTCGGTGCCGGCGTCGTCCGCCGCGCCACGACCCTCGCCGACGGCCGCGACCTCTTCTACTACGACGACCCCGGCACCGCCCTCGGCGCGGAGCGAGCCGTCGACGCCCGCACCCTCGCCCCGCGACCCGACACCGCGACCATGCGGCTCGACGTGCTGACGGGCGACTGGATCACGGTCGCCGCGAATCGGCAGAACCGCGTGATGATGCCGAGCGCCGACGCCGACCCGCTCGCCCCGCAGACCCCGGGCAACCCGTCCGAGGTGCCGTCGCGCTACGACGTCGCCGTGTTCGAGAACCGCTCCCCCGCGTTCGGCCCCGCGCTCGCCGAGGCCGTGGGCGCCGCCCCCGCCGCCGCCGACGCCCCGCGCGGGCTCGACGACCTCGACGCCCCGGGCCTCGGCCGCACCCGCACCGCGGTCGGACGCTGCGAGGTCGTGTGCTTCAGCCCCGAGCCCGCGGGATCGTTCGGCACCCAGACCGTCACGCGCGCCCGGACCGTGATCGAGGCGTGGGCCGACCGCACCGAAGCCCTCTCCGCGCTGCCCGGGATCCAGCAGGTGTTCCCGTTCGAGAACCGCGGCGCCGAGATCGGGGTCACGCTGCCCCACCCGCACGGCCAGATCTACGCCTACCCGTACGTGACGCCGCGCACGACCCGCACGCTCGACATGATCGACCGCACCGCGCCCGACCTGTTCGCCCGCATCCTCGACACCGAGCAGAGGTCCGAGCGCGTCGTGCTCCGCGGCGAGCACTGGACCGCGTTCGTGCCCTTCGCCGCCCGCTGGCCGCTGGAGGTGCATCTGATGCCGCACCGCCACGTGCCCGACCTCGCCGCGACCACCGACGCCGAGCGCGACGAGCTCGCCCCGCTCTACCTGCGCCTGCTGCGCGGGGTCGACGCGCTGTACGACACCCCGACGCCCTACATCGCCGCGTGGCATCAGGCTCCCGTGCGCGTGGGCCGCGACAGCGTGCGCCTGCACCTGCAGCTGACGAGCCCCCGCCGCGCCGCCGACCGGCTCAAGTACCTCGCCGGCTCCGAAGCGGCGATGTGGGCGTGGGCCGCCGAGGTCACGCCGGAGCAGGGGGCCGAGCGCCTCCGCGACGCCATCGCCCGCACGGACGCCGTGGACGGAGTCTCCGCATGACCGCGGTGCGGGAGGCCGAGGCCCAGTTCGCGACCCTGACCGGGCACGGGCCGGACGGCGTGTGGTCGGCTCCCGGTCGCGTGAACCTGATCGGCGAGCACACCGACTACAACGACGGCTTCGTGCTGCCGTTCGCGATCCCGCAGCGCACGGCTGCGGCGGTCGGCGGGCGCGACGACGGTCGGCTCCGCGTCACCTCCACGTTCGCGGACGAGCCCGTGGAGGTCGCCCTCGACGACCTCGACCGCCTGTTCCCCACCGCGCCCGGGAGCCGCCCCGCGGTGCCGGAGTGGGCCGCGTACCCGCTCGGGGTGGCGTGGGCGCTGCGCCGGGCGACGGGGGTGCCGGGCCACGGCGCCGACATCGCGATCGCGTCGACCGTGCCGGTGGGCGCCGGGCTGTCGTCGTCGGCCGCGATCGAGGGCGCCACGTCGTCCGCGCTGAACGAGCTGTGGGGCACCGGGCTCGACGCGGTGGCCCTCGCGCGCATCGGTCGCACGGCCGAGAACGAGGCGGTCGGCGCCCCCACCGGGATCATGGACCAGATGTCGTCGATGCTCGGCGAGCCCGACGCCGCGATCTTCCTCGACTGCCGCTCGCTGGAGGCCGAGGTCGTGCCTCTGGGCATGGCCGCGGCCGGGCTGTCCGTGCTGGTGATCGACACCCGCGTGAAGCACGCCCACTCGACGGGCGGCTACCGCGCGCGCCGCGAGTCGTGCGAGCGCGGCGCCGCGGCGCTCGGGGTGCCCGCGCTGCGCGACGTCGCGGTGGCGGACCTCGCCCGCGCGCAGGAGCTGCTCGACGACGAGACCTTCCGCCGCGTGCGCCACATCGTCACCGAGAACCAGCGCGTGCGCGACACCGTCACCGTGCTGCGGGCGGAGGGCGCGCGGGCCATCGGCGGCCTGCTCGTCGCCTCGCACGCCTCGATGCGCGACGACTTCGAGATCTCCACCCCCGAGCTCGACGCCGCGGTCGACGCCGCGCTCGCCGCCGGTGCCCTGGGGGCGCGCATGACGGGCGGCGGCTTCGGGGGCGCGGCGATCGCGCTCGTGCCGCGCGACGAGGTCGAGGCGGTGACGACCGCCGTGCGCGCCCGGTTCGCCGAGGCCGGATACGCCGAGCCGCACGTGTTCACCGTCAGCCCGTCCGCAGGTCCGCGCCGCGACGCCTGACACAATGAGTGGTCGAGCCGCCACGGTCGCGGCAGGAGAGGAACGCATGTCCTGGATCGTCACCGGCGGCGCCGGCTACATCGGCGCCCACGTGGTCCGCGCTCTCGCGGAGGCGGGTCTCACCCCGGTCGTGCTCGACGACCTGTCCAGCGGCGTCGCCTCGTTCGTGCCGGAGGGCGTGCCGTTCGTGCAGGGCAGCATCCTCGACCGCGACCTGGTCGAGAAGGCCCTGCGCGACCACGACGCCGACGGCGTGATCCACGTGGCCGGGTACAAGTACGCGGGGGTCTCCGTGCAGCGCCCGCTGCACACCTACGCGCAGAACGTCGAGGGCACCCGCGTGATCCTGGAGGCCATGCAGCCCGCCGGCGTCGCGAACATCGTGTTCTCCTCCTCGGCCGCCGTGTTCGGCACGCCCGACGTGCCGCTCGTGGTGGAGGACACCGCCAAGAAGCCGGCGAGCCCCTACGGGGAGTCGAAGCTGATCGGCGAGTGGCTGCTGCGCGACCAGGCCATCGCCACCGCCGACAGCGAGCGGCCGCTCCGGCACACCTCGCTGCGCTACTTCAACGTCGTCGGCTCGGCCGACCCCGCGGTGTACGACGTGAGCCCGCACAACCTCTTCCCGATCGTGTTCGAGGCGCTGCTGGAGGGCCGCACCCCGAAGATCTTCGGCGACGACTACGACACCCCCGACGGCACGAACGTGCGCGACTACGTGCACGTGGGAGACATCGCCGCCGCGCACGTGGCAGCCGCGCAGCGCCTCGCGGCGGGCGAACCCATCGAGCCGGCGTACAACCTCGGCTCGGGCGACGGCCTCAGCGTGGCGCAGATCATGGACGCGGTCGCCCGGGTCACGGGCATCGACTTCACGCCCGAGGTCGGCCCTCGGCGCCCGGGCGACCCCGACCGCATCGTGGCCACCGGAGAGCTCGCAGCGCGCGACCTCGACTGGCGCATGCGGTACACGGTCGACGAGATGGTGCGCACGGGCTGGGAAGCACGGCGGGCCGCCGGCGCCTGAGCCTCACACGTCGCGGGTGCGGATGGGGTAGAGCCAGAAGCACAGCCACGCGAGCGCGGTGAACCCCAGCGGGATCACGGCCAGCATGAGCCGGATGGCGCCGTCGACCGTGTCGGGCTGCGCCTCGCCGAGCGTCGCGTCGAACCCCGACGCCGTGAGCACGACCGCCGCGACGATCGCCTGCAGCACGACGGAGCCGCGGACGACGAAGCCGTTGACGCCGAAGTACGCGCCCTCCCGCCGATGCCCCGTGCGCGTCGCGTCGTCGTCGATGATCTGCGCCAGCACGACCTCGAGCAGTTGCAGCAGCCCGCCCACGCCCACACCCACCGCGACGCCGACGAGAGCCGCTCCGAGCACCGACGTGGGGATCAGATACCCGAGCACCGCGACCCCGAACACCGCCACGCTCCACAGCAGGGCCGTGCGGGGGGAGGTGCGGCGGACCACCGTGCTCCACAGCACGATCGACGGGATCGCGGTCACGAAGATCGCGCCGAGCAGCAGGCTGCCCTCCCCCTCCGCCGCACCCAGCGAGTACCGCACGTAGAACGGGACCGACGCGAGGATCACCGCGATCGAGGTCTGCACGCACAGCGACCCCAGCACGTACGGCACGAACGCCCGATTGCGGAACGTGTAGGTGAGCTGGTCGCGCCAGCGCATCGCCTCCGACGCCGCCTCCGGCACGCGCCGCTCGATCATGCCGCCGAAGAACGACCACGCCAGCAGCACGAGGCACACCCCGGACAGCACGAGCGCCATGCCCGGCCAGCCGATCGCGTCGTACAGTGCCGGGGCGCCCGCCGTGCCGAGCACCATGCCGAGGATCGCGAAGATCTGCCGCGGCACGTTGCCCCGCGCGCGCTCCTCCGTCGTGCGGAAGATCTCCGGGAACAGCGCCGAGATGTTGAGCACCACCACCACGAACGCGATGTCGTAGACCGCGACCACCACCAGGAACCAGGCGATGAGGCCGTCCGCGGGCAGGTCGGGCGGCATCCACACCAGCGCGAACGCCACCACCAGCGGCACGATGCCGAGGCCGATCCACGGGATGCGGCGGCCCCACGGCGTGCGGATCCGGTCGGACAGCGCGCCCACCAGCGGGTTGAGCGCCGCGTTCAGGATGCCGTGTGCGACCATCGCGACGGCCACCCAGGTGGCGGGCACCGCGAGGTGCGACACGTAGAAGTAGACGACGAACGCGGAGAACGTCTGCGTCATCAGCTGCGTGGGGAACCCGGACGCCCCGAACGCGATCGACTGCGCCCGCGTCGGGGCCGCGTCGAGGCGACGGTCGCGCAGCCGGTCCGCGAGCGCCGTCACCGGGCCGCCCCGCGCTGCAGGTCGCGCAGGTCGCGCCAGCCGACCCGCACGAGGCCCTCGTCGTCGATCGTCTGCTCCACGAGCGGGTCGTCGAGCAGCCGCAGCTCGTAGCCGCGCTTGGCCGCCCCGAAGTCGACGGCGGCGCGCAGCTCGGCGCCGTCGGTCATCGGGTGCAGGTAGATCTCGGTCACGCCGGGCGGCACGGCCCGCAGCACGTCGAGGAACCCGTCGCGCACCCGCTCGTACGTCTCCTCCTGCGCCGTGCCCTCACCGGCCAGCTCGAACGGGTGCGTCCACAGCCGGTCGATGATCTCCACGCCGAGCGCATCGGCGGCGGCCGTGGCCTCCGCGAGCTTCGCCTGCAGCTCCTGGTCGGCTTCCGCGCCCTCCCGGTACCGCGGAAGCCGGAACGGCAGGCCGAGCCGGGCGGCGAGCTCGAACACCGGCCGCAGGAAGTCACGCCCGCTCTGCAGTCCGTAGACCGAGCCCATGTGGTTGTCGAGGTGTGTGACGTCGACTCCGGCGTCGAGCGCGGCCTGCACCTGCGCCGCCAGCTCGGCGGCCACGTCGGCCTCGGATGCCCCCTGCTCGACCGCGGCGACCTCGTTCGGGAAGAAGCCGTCGCCGTCGACGAGGGTGGTGCCGGGGCCGGTGAGCGGACGCCACCGGTAGCGCCGCCACTCGCTGGTGAGCACGAGGTGCACGCCCACATCGAGGTCGCGTCGACCGGCGGCGAACGCGAGCGCCTCGGGCGCCCAGGCGCACGGGACCATGACGGTCGCGCTGTCGATGCGGCCCCGCTCGAGGAGGCTCCCGATCGCCGTGTTCGCCGCGTGGCACATGCCGAAGTCGTCGGCGTTGAGGATGATCGCCCTGGCACCGGACGGGAGGCCGAGCCGGTCGGCGAGCGGGGGCGGAGTGGTCATGGCGGGTCCTGTCGTGGTCAGCGGCCGGGTCGCGGGGTGGCGGCCGCGGGGGTGAGGAGACGGGAGAAGACGAGCGCGCGCAGGGCGGAGGCCGCCTCGCCCACGACCCCGACGAGCGGAGCCTCCGGGCCGAACGCCGAGACGAGGAACCGGAGCGGCAGCTGCGCGGCGAACTCCTCCGCGACGCGGTCGACCGCCTCCACGAGCGCGGGGTGCGCGGCCTCGCCGCCGAGGATGAACGCTTCGGGGTCGAGCACGAGCGCCACGGTGCCCGCCGCCACCACCAGGCGCCGGCCGATCTCGGCCACCAGCTCGCGCGCCTTCTCGTCGCCCTGCTGCGCGGCTTCGAGGTGGGCCAGCAGCGGCGCCCGCACGTCGAGACCCAGACCGAGCGCGAGGTCGTGCACCACCTCCTCCCCCACGACGGGGGCGCCGATCGGCAGCGGCGACTGCGGCAGGTACATGATCTCGCCCGCGACACCCGAGAAGCCCCGGTGCAGCAGCCCCTCGATCACGATGCCCGCGCCGAGGTCGTCGTCGAGCAGGAACAGGGCGAAGCTGCTCAGCTCGGCCCCCGCCCCCGCCGTCAGCTCCGCGAGCGCGGCCAGGTTCACGTCGTTCTCCACCTGCACGGGGCACCCGAGCGCCGTCTGCAGCGCCGAGCGGAACGCACCGCCGTCCGGGCCCTGGTCGTCGCGGATGCCTCCGTCGGCCGTCACGATGCCGGGCACCCCGACCACCGCGAGGTGCAGCGGGCCGCGCGTGGACTCACGGCACGATGCCACGAGCCCGGCGATGTGCCCGACCCGGTCCCCGGACGAGGGGAACGGCGCGTGCTGTTCGGCCCGCACGGTCCCGGTCGCATCGACCAGCACGACGTGGGCGGCATGATGGTCCACGTGCACCGCGGCGGCGACCCCGAGCAGCGGGTGCAGGGCCACGCGCCCCGCGGCGGGACCCCGCGCACCGCGGTCGACGCCGGCGGCCGCCACCGCACCTCCCGCCTCCAGCATCCGCAGCACCTGGGTCACGGCCGTGCGCGACAGCCCGGTCGCCGCCATCAGCTCCGCGCGCGTCTGCGGACCGCTGTCGGCGAGCCGCTCCAGGATCGCGCGGCCGTTGAGCGACCGGAGCAGGCTCTGCGGTCCGGCAAGGGGTCGTGACATGCGGCTGATCCTCGGAGGTGTCGATGCTCGTGGTTCGGCTCGGGTGCCCGGCCAGCATGCTACATCCGGCCGCGTGCGTCCACCCCGATTCCGCCGTCGCCGCACGCACGTAGGGTGGAGGGATGACGTCCTTCGTGATCCGCGACGCCCGCGCCGACGACGCCGATGCCGTGGCCCGAGTGCACGTGCGCTCGTGGCAGACCGCCTACCGCGGCCTGATCGACCAGGAGGTGCTCGACGGGCTCTCGGTCTCGGAGCGCGCCGAGGGGTGGCGGCGGATCTTCGCCGACCCGCTGCCCACGAGCCTGGGCACGCTGGTGGCGGTGCGCGACGGCGCGGTGATCGCGTGGGCGTCGTTCGGCTCGGGGCGCGACCCCGACGGTCTCGACGACGCCGAGCTGTACGGCATCTACGCCGACCCGGACACGTGGTCGACGGGCGCGGGTCATGCGCTGCTCGAAGCCGCGGAGGCCCGCATGATCGAGGTCGGGCACACGCGCGGCTACCTGTGGGTGCTCGACGGCAACGACCGCGCCGACGGGTTCTACGCCCGGCACGGGTGGGAGCTCGACGGGGCGACCAAGATCGACCAGCGCCCGCAGTTCACGCTCCGCGAGCACCGCCGCGTCAAGCTCCTCGGCCCGCGCTGAGCCCGGACGGCCCGGGGCCGCCCGTCAGTCGATCGCGCTCATGACGTGCTTGAGGCGGGTGTAGTCGTCGAAGCCGTACTGGGACAGGTCCTTGCCGTAGCCGGAGTGCTTGAAGCCCCCGTGCGGCATGTCCGACACGAACGGCAGGTGGGTGTTGATCCACACGCACCCGAAGTCGAGGTCGCGCGAGAACCGCATCGCCCTGGCGTGATCCGTGGTCCACACCGATGCCGCGAGCGCGTACGGCACGCCGTTGGCGAGGGCCAGCGCCTCCTCCTCGGTCTCGAACGACTGCACGGTGAGCACGGGTCCGAAGATCTCGCCCTGCACGACCTCGTCGTCCTGCCGCACACCGGTCACGATCGTCGCCTCCCAGAAGTAGCCGCGGTCGCCCTGCCGGCGGCCGCCGGTGGCCACGGTGGCGTGCGCGGGGAGGCGGTCGATGAAGCCCTGCACCTGGGCGAGCTGGGCGGCGCTGCTGAGCGGTCCGTAGAGCACGCCCCGGTCGTGCGGGCCGCCGGTGCGCGCGTGCGTGCGGGCGCGGGCGACCAGGGCCGCCACGAGCTCGTCGTGCTTGGACGCGTGCACGAGCACCCGGGTGGCGGCCGTGCAGTCCTGCCCTGCGTTGAAGAACGCTCCGGCGACGATGCCCTCCACGGCGCGGTCGAGCGCCGCGTCGGCGAACACCAGTGCGGGGGCCTTGCCGCCGAGCTCCAGGTGCACGCGCTTCACGTCGTCGGCGGCCGATCGGGCGACCGCCATGCCCGCGCGCACCGAGCCGGTGATCGCGACCATCTGCGGCACCGGGTGGGCGATCAGCGCGGCGCCGGTGTCGCGGTCGCCCAGCACCACGTTGAACACGCCGGGCGGGGTGTGCCCCGCGACGATCTCGGCGAGCAGCAGCGTGGTGAGCGGCGTCGCCTCCGCGGGCTTGAGCACCACGGTGTTGCCCGCGGCGAGCGCCGGCGCGATCTTCCACACCGCCATGTTGAGCGGATAGTTCCACGGGGTGACCTGCGCGATCACCCCGATCGGCTCGCGGCGCACGAACGACGTGTGTCCGGCGACGTACTCCGCGGCGGCCCGCCCCTCGAGGCTGCGCGCGGCACCCGCGAAGAAGCGCAGCTGGTCGATGGACTGCTCGATCTCGTCGGCGACCAGCGTGGCGCGGGGCTTGCCGGTGTCGCGGGACTCCAGGTCGGCGAACTCCTCCGCCCGCTCGGCCATCTCGTCGGCGATGCGGAACAGGGCGAGCTGGCGCTGCGCGGGCGTGGTGTCACGCCACTCGGGGAACGCGGCGGCCGCGGCGGCGACGGCCGCGTCCACGTCGGCGGTGTCGGACAGGGGGATCTCGCCGTACGGCTCCTCGGTCGCCGGGTCGATCAGCGGCAGCCGTCCCGGTCCGTGCGCGGGCACGGCGCGGCCGCCGAGGAAGTTGTGCAGGGGCTCGGTCGTCGTCGACGGGGTGTGCATGGCGCCATGGTAGCCACTCGAACGCGGAATCTGAAGGATGACGAGGGTCGAACGACGGAATCAGTTGCGACAGCCCCCTGAGAATGTCACTATCGGTACATGACTACGACGCCGCAGCCGCCCCTCGACGACATCTCCAAGCGCATCGTCGAGCTGCTGCAGGATGACGGCCGCCGTCCCTACTCCGAGATCGCGCGCGAGGTCGGACTCAGCGAGGCCGCCGCCCGCCAGCGGGTGCAGCGCATGACCGAGGCCGGGATCATCCAGATCGTCGCCGTCACCGATCCGCTCCGGCTCGGCTTCCGGCGCATGTCGATGATCGGCATCCGCGTCTCCGGCGACCCCCGCGCGATCGCCGAGGAGCTGACCGCGATCACCGAGCTCGCGTACGTCGTCGTCACGCTCGGCACCTTCGACATCCTCGTCGAGGCGGTGTGCGAGGACGACGACCACCTGATCGACCTCATCGCCACCCGCATCCGCACCATCCCCGGCATCGTGCAGACCGAGAGCCTGCTCTACGCCGGACTGTACAAAGACCTCTACAACTGGGGAACGCGCTGACGCGTCCCCGCACCCGGGAGTGAACATGGGCACCACGGTCTTCGAACGCCGGCGTCCCGCGCCGTCCGTCATCGACGAGTCCCTGCGCGACACCGCCCTGTCGGTCTTCTGGCTCGACGACGTCGACCGCCCGACGCATCCTCCGCTGCGCGGGACGGCGCACGCCGACCTCGCGATCGTCGGCGGCGGCTACACCGGGCTGTGGACCGCGATCAGGGCGAAGGAGCGCGACCCCGGGCGCACGGTCGTGCTGCTCGAGGCCTCGCGCGTCGTCTGGGCCGCGTCGGGGCGCAACGGCGGCTTCTGCGAGGCCAGCATCACGCACGGCCACGAGAACGGCGTGAACCGGTGGCCGGAGGAGATCGACCGGCTCGAGGAGCTGGGGCGGCAGAACCTCGACGGCATCGAGGACACCGTGCGCCGGTACGCCCTCGACGCCGAGTTCGAGCGCACGGGCCAGCTGGCCGTGGCCGTGGAGCCGCACCAGGTGGAGTGGCTGCGCGAGGAGGAGGGCTTCCTCGACCGCGACGCGGTGCAGGCCGAGGTGCACTCCCCCACGTTCCTCGCGGGCGCGTGGGATCGGGAGAGCACGGCCCTCGTGCACCCCGCCAAGCTCGGCCTGGAGCTCGCGCGCCTGGCCGTCGAGCTCGGCGTGCAGATCCACGAGCACACGATGGTGCGCCGCATCGAGGGACCCGACGCCGGCCCGGTCACCCTCGTGACCGACGGCGGACGGGTGACCGCGGAGAACATCGCCCTCGCCACGAACGTGTTCCCTTCGCTGCTGAAGCGCAACCGGCTCATGACGGTGCCCGTGTACGACTACGTGCTGATGACCGAGCCGCTGTCGGCGGAGCAGCTCGACGCGATCGGCTGGCGCAACCGCCAGGGCCTCGCCGACAGCGCCAACCAGTTCCACTACTACCGGCTCACCGCCGACGACCGGATCCTGTTCGGCGGCTACGACGCGGTCTACCACTTCGGCGGCAAGGTGCGCCCCGCGTACGAAGACCGGATGGAGAGCCACCGACGCCTCGCCTCCCACTTCTTCACCACGTTCCCGCAGCTCGCCGGGCTCCGCTTCACGCACCGCTGGGCGGGGGCGATCGACTCCTCCAGCCGGTTCTGCGCGTTCTTCGGCACGGCCCGCCGCGGACGCGTGGCCTACGCCACGGGATTCACCGGGCTCGGGGTGGGCGCCGCCCGGTTCGCCGCCGACGTGATGCTCGACAAGCTCGCCGGGGAGGAGACCGAGCGCACGGACCTGCGCATGGTGCGCGAGAAGCCGATCCCGTTCCCGCCCGAGCCCGCCGCCTCGATCGGCATCAACCTGGTGCGCGCCGCGATGGACCGCGCCGACCACGACGGGGGACGACGCGGCCCGTTCCTGAAGACGCTCGACGCCCTCGGCATGGGGTTCGACTCGTGACCGCGCTGACACCGGGCACGCCCGTGGACGCGCGCGCCGTCGCCCTCGCGCACGAGCCCCTGCCCGCGGACGAGGTGCGCGACGGAGCGCCGACCGCGGCGTACGCCGTGCTCGACGCCACGGACGGGACGGAGATCGGCGTCTGGGAGATGACGCCGGGCGCCGCGAGCGACACCGAGGAGGACGAGGTGTTCGTGGTGCTGTCTGGCCGCGCGACCATCGAGTTCACCGAGCCCGCGCTGCCGTCTGTCGAGGTCGGGCCCGGGTCGGTGATGCGCCTGTCGGCCGGCATGCGCACGGTGTGGACGGTGACCGAGACGCTGCGAAAGGTCTCCCTCGCGGTCTGAGCCTCAACCGCGACGGACCTCGGCGTGCGGCATGCGCTCCGCCATGATCCGCACCGCCTCTGGATTGTCGTCGACCAGCACCGCGTCACGGCCCAGCGCCGACGCCACCGCCCCGGTCGTGCCGCTGCCCGCGAAGAGGTCGAGCACGCGATCGCCCGGACGGCTCGACGCCGTGACGATGCGCCGCAGGATCCCCTCGGGCTTCTGCGTCGGATAGCCCGTCTTCTCGCGACCCGTGGTGGGGACGATGGTGTGCCACCACACGTCGGTGGGGAGCTTGCCGCGCGCCGCCTTCTCCGCCGTGACCAGACCGGGAGCCATGTACGGCTCGCGGTCGACGTCGTCGGAGTTGAACACGTACGTGCGCGGGTTCTTCACGTACACCAGGATCGTGTCGTGCTTGGTGGGCCAGCGCCGCCGCGACTTCGCCCCGTAGTCGTAGGCCCAGATCAGCTCGTTGAGGAAGCAGTCCCGCCCGAACACCGCGTCGAGCATCACCTTGGCGTAGTGCGCCTCCCGGTAGTCGAGGTGCAGATACAGCGTGCCGTCGTCGCCCAGGAGCCGCCACGCCTCCTCCAGCCGCGGCATCAGGAAGGCGCCGTAGTCGTCGAAGCTGTCGTCGTACGCGCGGAGCATGCCCCGCACCCGCTCGTACGCGTGGCCGTGGAACCCGTGCCGCACCTCGGCCTCCGCCGCCGCGGGTTCGGAAGTCCGCGGATCTGCCTCCGCATCAGGCCCGTCGGCACCGGGGGCCTCCGGGTCGGCGGGGTCGTGAGGAGTCGTGAACGTCCGCCGTGCGGTCACGACCTGCCGCTCGCGCGCCCGCCCGGTGTTGAACGGCGGATCGAGGTACACCAGCGTGAACGATCCGGACGGCAGGGTCGCGGCGACGGCGAGGTTGTCGCCCTCCACGATCTCGACCGCACCCCGCGGCGCCCCCTCCGCGGCGACGGGACGGCCCGCGCCCGCGTCCGAGGTCGTCACGGCACCCGGTGCAGCCACGCGTCGGTGGAGAACTTCGACTCCACCAGAGCCTCGGCGTCGGCGTACTCCTCCGGCGTGATCGTGCCGTCTTCGGCGGACGTGAGCGAGCGGAACGTCTCCACGAACCGGTCGATGATCTCCGCCCGCTCGAGCCCGGTCTGGCTGCGCAGCGGGTCGACGCGCTTCGCCGCCGACGTGGTGCCCTTGTCGCTGAGCTTCTCGCGGCCGATGCGCAGCACCTCGGTCATCACCTGACCGTCGATGTCGTACGACAGCGTCGCGTGGTGCAGCACCCCGCCGTTGGCGAGACGCTTCTGCGCGGCGCCGCCGATCTTGCCGGTGGGGCTCGCGATGTCGTTGAGCGGCTGGTACACCGCGTCGATGCCGAGCGAGCGCAGGGCCTGCAGCACCCAGTCGTCCAGGAACGCGTAGGAGTCGGCGAAGGTCATGCCCGCCACGAGCGACGCCGGCACGTACAGCGAGTAGGTGATGATCTGGCCGGCCGCCATGAGCATGGCCCCGCCGCCGGAGATGCGGCGCACCACGTCGAACCCGTGCCGGGCCGCGCCCTCCGGGTCGACCTCGTTGCGGTACGACTGGAACGAGCCGATCACGACCGCCGACTCGTCCCACTCCCAGATGCGCAGCGTGGGACGACGACGCCCCTCGCCCACGCGCGACGTGAGCACCTCGTCGAGCGCGAGGTTCATGCGCGGGGAGACGGCCCTGTCGTGCACGATCTCCCAGTCGAAGTCGCGCCAGCCCGGCGCGGTGACCAGGGCACGTCGCACGGCGGTGCCGACCGCCTCCGGCGTGAAGCCGAGCAGCTGCGCCCCCTCGGGGAGGGCCCCGCGGACGGCGGCCGCGATCGCGGAGGCGTCGGACTCCACGGGCAGACCCTCGACCGCCGCATTGATGTCGTCGAGCGCCGAGTCCGGTTCCAGGAAGAAGTCGCCGGCGAGCCGGAACCGCGCGATCCGGTCGTTCTCCACCTCGAGGTCGACGACGACGAGCTTGCCCCCAGGGACCTTGTATTCACCGTGCACGACTCCAGCTTAAGGCGCGCCGTGCCGCGCGGGTCAGCCGCCGAGCACCACCACGCGCTCCCCCGCGCGGATGGGCGTGGAGTAGCGGTTGCCCGGTGGCGGCAGCGGGCACACGAACTGGTCGGAGAACGCGCACGGCGGCAGGTAGGCGCGCGTGAAGTCGAGCACCGCCGTCCCGTCCTCGGCGGGCTCGTCGATCGGGAGGAAACGGAACCGGTACGTCTCCAGGCCGCTGGTGCCGTCGGAGAACACCGCGCTCAGCGTGCCCTGACCGGTGCGGGTGACCGTGAGGGTGTGCGGGGCTGCGGCGAGCGTGAAGTGCAGGCGCCCCGCCACGTCCGTCTCGCGCGAGGCGCCGTCGACCGAGGTCACCAGGATCCGCTCGCCCGGCGTCGGCTCGAACGTGGCTGGCAGCCGCCACCGCTCGTCCGGGGCGTAGGCGTCGATCGCCGTGAACCACTCCCGCTGCGGGCGCGCGGGGTTCCACACGCGCAGCGCGATCGCTCCGTTGCGGTCGAACACGCGCAGCTCGCGGCGACCCAGACGCAGGGTCTGGGTGCCACGGAGGGTGACGCTCGACCCCGCCTGACCGAGCTCGGTGCCGCGGATGCCATCGTCGCCGGCGAGGGCCCAGAGCCCGGGGATGCCGTCGACGGCCGCGGGCTCGCTGATGAGCCAGTTCGTGGACTCGAGCGCGGACGGCCCGTACTCCGCGCCGGCGTAGCGCTCGCGCGCCGCATGCCATTCGTGCCAGTCGCTCCGGAAACCCATCGCCGCGCGCCCTCCCGTCCCTGCTGCGGATGAGCCCGAATCTAGGTCGCCGACGCCGGGCGCGGCGCGCTCGCGTCACACTCCTTCACCGCGCGTCATCCCGCGTCACAGTCCGCCTCGGTCGCGTGCGGGTCCGGGTGCGGACGGGCCGGTGCGGGTGCGAAAAGGGGCCCACGAGGCCGGGCGGAGGGCCGATAACGACCTCGCACCGGGGTCGCCGCCCGGCAGCGGGGGTGTCAGCGGGCGGGGATGTGCGCGTCGAGCCACGCGAGCACGTCGGCGCGCACCTCGTCCTGCTGCTGCTCGTTGAAGATCTCGTGGCGGGCGTCGGGGTACACGAGGGTCGTGACGTCGGTGAGGCCCGAACGGCGGCGGTACTCGTCGGCGAGCTTGTGGACGCTGCGCGGACCGCCGACCGGGTCGTCGCGGCCGACCAGGAGGAGCATCGGCAGGTCGCGGGCGAGGTGCTTCGCCGGACGCCCGTAGAGTCGCGCCGCGTCGAGCGGACCGAAGAGCTTCAGCAGGGGCACGCCCGTGGTGAGCGGGTCCTCCTCGAAGGACTTCCACACCGCGGGGTCGCGGCTCAGCCACTCGTATCCGGTCGCGTCGTCGGCGGCCCACGCGGCGTTCAGCGGCGCGGGGTTCAGCGACCGCGGGGTCCGCAGTGCCGAGCCGGAGAGGATCACCGCGTCGTACGCCTCGGCGTGCTCGTTCACGAGCATCTGCGCCAGGAACGACCCCCACGAGTGCCCGAGGAGCACGAGCGGCAGGCCGGGGTTCTCGTCGCGGATGATGCCGGTGAGCTGCCAGATCGCGTCCTTCGCCGCCCGGAGTCCGCCGGGGCCGAGCCGCCCCAGCTTCTCGGGGTCGCCGTGCTGACGCAGACCGGTGCGCCCGTGGCCGCGGTGGTCGTCGGCGTACACGTGGAAGCCCGCGCCGGTGAGCGCGGCGATCAGCGCGGGATAGCGGCCGGCGTGCTCGCCCACGCCGTGCAGCAGCTGCACGACGCCGCGGGGCTCGCCCGCAGCCGGGTAGACGTCGTAGACGATGGCGATGCCGTGGGAATCGGTGAACTCGCGGGTGTCGGTCACGCTGCGACCCTACCGGTCGCGCCCCGCGAGCGCGTCCCTGATCGCGACCGCGATGTCGCGGTCGGTGACCTCGTAGCCGCCCACGCCGTCGGACGCCGAGCCCATGCGCACGCCGCCCTCGGCGACGACCGTGCGCTTGGCGGAGAAGTGGAGCGCGTCGATGCCGGTCTCGGCGAGCACGGGGGCACTCGCGACGTCGACGCCGCTGCCGGCCATGACCTCGATCGCGCCCTCGGCCGCGGCGACCAGGGCGCGCAGCGTGTCGATGCCGTCGATCGCGGCGGACGCTCCGCCCGAGGTGAGCACGCGGCGCAGCCCGAGCTCGCGCGCGCTGCGGAGCGTGGCGACCGGGTCGGCGGTCACGTCGATGGCGCGGTGCAGCGTGACGGGTGCTCCCCCGGCGGCGTCGCGGAGACGGGCGACGGCGTCGCGGTCGAGGCGGCCGGCGGCGTCGAGCACGCCGATCACGACGCCCGCGGCCCCCGCGGCGATCGCGTGGCGCACGTCGCGCTCGGCGACCGCGAGCTCGTCGGCGTCGTAGTGGAAGTCGCCGGCGCGCGGACGGATCAGCACGTGCACCTCCGGCCCGTCCGCGGCGGCGGCGAGCGCGAGCTCCACGGTCCCGGGCGAGGGGGTGAGGCCGCCGAGCGCGAGGGCCGTGGCGAGCTCGACACGGGCGGCGCCGATCTCTGCGGCGATGCGCACTCCGGCGGGGTCCTGGACGGCGAGTTCGAGAGCGAGGGTACGGGTCACCCGTCCATTCTGCCGGGTGGATGCGCGACGGCCCGCCCACGACGCCCGAATATTAGATAGACTAACTAAGTATGTCTGCGCCCGATGATCTCCTCGCCCTCACCGCCACAGACCTGCGCCTGGCCACGTTCCGGCTCGCCCGCCGCCTCCGCTGCGCCCGCGCCGCCGACACCATGAGCGACACCCAGCTCGCCGTGCTCGCCGATCTGCGCATGAACGGCCGGCGCACGATCTCCACCCTCGCCGAGCGCGAGCGCGTGACCGCCCCCTCCATGACCAGCATCGTCAACGGGCTCGAGGAGCAGGGCTACGTCGCCCGCACGCCCGACGAGGACGACCGCCGGCGCGTGCAGGTCGACATCACGCCCGCCGGCGCCGAGATCGTGGTCGAGACCATCCGCCGCCGCGACGAGCTGCTGGCCGACATGCTCCGCGAGGTCGACTACACCGAGGCCGAGCTCGCGATCCTGCGCGATGCGAGCGCCCTGATGCGGAGGGTGGTCGAACGATGAGCGCCATGTTCCGCTCGTTCGCGAACATCAACTACCGCATCTGGTTCGCGGGCGCCCTGGTCTCCAACGTCGGCGGCTGGATGCAGGCCACCGCGCAGGACTGGGTCGTGCTGACCGAGCTCACCGACAACGACGCGACCGCGATGGGCATCACGATGGCCCTCCAGTTCGGGCCGCCCCTCGTGCTCGTGAGCCTCACCGGCTGGGTGGCCGACCGCTTCGACCGCCGCCGCATCCTGCTCGCCACGCAGGGCTCGCTGCTCGCGCTGGCGATCGCCGTCGGCTCGCTGCTGCTGGCCGGCGTCATGACGCTGCCGATGATGTTCGCCTTCGCGCTCGGCTTCGGCATCGTCAACGCGTTCGACGCCCCGGCCCGCCAGGCCTTCGTGTCCGACATGGTCTCCGCCGCCGACACCTCGAACGCGGTCGCCCTCAACTCCGCCTCGTTCAACCTCGCCCGCATGGTGGGCCCGGCCGTGGGCGGCCTCCTCATCGTCGCGATCGGCTCCGGGTGGGTGTTCATCGCCAACGCCGCCACCTTCCTCGCGATGATCCTGGCCCTGCTGCTGATGCGCGCGAACCTGCTCGCCCCGCGGCCCAAGCACCGCAACCGGGGCGGGCTGGCCGAGGGCTTCCGCTACGTGTGGGCGCGCAGCGACCTCAAGGTCGTGTTCGTGACGGTGTTCCTGATCGGCGCGTTCGGCATGAACTTCCCGATCTTCGCCTCCACCATGGCCCTCGAGTTCGGTGCGGGAGCCGACGGCTACGGGGTGCTCAGCTCGGTGCTCGCGATCGGCTCGCTGATCGGCGCGCTGCTCGCCGCCCGCCGCGACACCGCGCGCGTGCGGGTCGTGATCCTCGCCGCGGGCGGGTTCGGCATCGCCGCGTTCGTGTCGGCCGCCATGCCGAGCTACCTCGCCTATGCCGTGACCCTCACCTTCACGGGCTTCATGATCGTGACGCTGCTGACCACGGCGAACGGGTACGTGCAGATCACGACCGACCCGGCGCTGCGCGGACGCGTGCTGGCGCTGTACATGGCCGTGATCATGGGTTCGACCCCGGTCGGCGCGCCGATCGCCGGGTGGGTCGCCGACACGTTCGGCCCCCGCGCCGCGATCATGCTGGGCGGCACGGCGGGCTTCGTCGCGTGCGCCATCGGCGTGCTGTGGGTGCTCACCTCCGGGCGCCTGCACCGGCACGAGACCAGCCGCTTCCTGCTCACCCTCGACGAGACGCGGCCGCTGCGGGTCGTGCAGCCCGTCGAACCGGTCGACTTCACCGAGAAGGCGACCGTGACCACGCCGATCCGCACGGTGCGCCGCGACGACGGCGAGTGACGACCGCGGCGTTTTGTCAACGCCCTCCGCGTCATCCGCCCCACGCCGTACGGTCGGGCCATGGACGACAACATGAGCACCCCCCACCCCCAGGACCCGGCCGAGGGCGCGCCCGACGTCGACGTGCCCCAGGAGGACGGCCAGGGCGACGGCACCGGCGGCGCGATCCAGGGCGACAGCTCCCGCGGCGAGTCGACCGGCGGCGCGATCCAGGGCAGCTCCGGCCCCGGTCACGCCCCGCTCGGCGGCTCGGAGAACACGGAGGACGGCCTCGACGCGGACAACCCCGCCGAGGAGGACACCCTGAAGACGCTCGACCCGGACAACCCGCCGGCCTGAGCGCTCCCGCACACGGAACCGCGGACGGGACGACCGGAGACCGGTGCCCGCCCGCGGATCCTTCGCGTGCGTGTGAGGCGCTCAGCCCGCCAGCACGAGCTTGAGCTGCTCGACCGCCCAGTCGAGCTCGGTCGCGCGGATCACGAGCGGCGGGGCGATGCGGATGGTCTGGCCGTGCGTGTCCTTCACGAGCACACCCCGCTCGGACAGCTTCTCCGCGACCGCGCGGCCCGTCCCGATCGCCGGGTCGATGTCGACGCCGGCCCACAGCCCCGCGATGCGCACCGCAGTCACGCCGTGGCCGATGAGCGGCTGCAGCGCGGCCTCCAGGTGCGCACCCAGAGCCCGTGCGCGCTCCTGGAACTCGCCCGTCTGCATCATCTCCACCACGCGCAGCCCGACCGCCGCCGCGAGCGGGTTGCCGCCGAACGTCGATCCGTGCTCGCCCGGGCGGATCACGCCCAGCACGTCGCGGTCGCCCACCACGGCCGACACCGGGAGGATGCCGCCGCCGAGCGCCTTGCCGAGCAGGTACAGGTCGGGCACGACGCCCTCGCGGTCGCACGCGAACGTCTCGCCCACGCGGCCCAGTCCCGCCTGGATCTCGTCGGCGATGAACAGCACGTTCTTCGCGTCGCAGATCTCGCGGATGCGGCGCAGGTAGCCCTCCGGCGGGATCACGACCCCGGCCTCGCCCTGGATCGGCTCGACCAGCACGGCCGCGGTGTTCTCCGTGATCGCGGCCTCGATGGCGTCGGCGTCGGCGAACGGCACCCGGTCGAAGCCCGGCGTGTAGGGGCCGAAGTCGTCGTGCGCGGTCTCGTCGTCGCTGAAGCTCACGATGGTGGTCGTGCGCCCGTGGAAGTTGCCGTTGGCCACCACGATGCGCGCCTCACCCTCGGGGATGCCCTTCACGCGGTAGCCCCACGCGCGGGCGACCTTGATGCCGGTCTCCACGGCCTCGGCGCCGGTGTTCATCGGGAGCACGAGCTCCTTGCCGCACAGCTCGGCGAGCGCCGCGGCGAAGGGCTCGAGCGTGTCGCTCTGGAACGCCCGGCTCACCAGGGTCACGCGGCCGAGCTGCTCCGTGAGGGCGGCGACCAGGGCGGGGTGGCGGTGACCGAAGTTCACGGCCGAGTAGGCGGCGAGCAGGTCGAGGTAGCGCTTGCCCTCCACGTCGGTGACCCACGCGCCCTCGCCCCGCGCGATCATGACCGGCAGCGGGTGGTAGTTGTGCGCGACGTGCGGCTCCGCGTGCGCCGTGACCTCAGCGGCCGCCGCGGTCACCGGCTCGACCGCGGTCACTTCGCACCGCGCAGTTCGAGCGTGCAGCACTTGATGCCGCCGCCGCCGAGCAGCAGCTCGGACAGGTCGACCGTGATCGGGTTGTAGCCGCGCTCGCGCAGCTGCTGCTCGAAGCCCTTCGCGCGCGGGGAGATGATCACGTTGTAGCCGTCGCTGGACGAGTTGAGGCCGAACACCGCGCCGTCCTCGTCGGACACCAGGATCGCGTCCGGGAAGCGCCGCTCGAGCTCGGCCCGGCTGGCGTCGTCGAAGGCACCGGGCAGGTAGGCGATGTTGGCGCGCTCCGGGCCGCCGTTCTCCACACCCTGCACCGGGTCGAGCACCGCGATGGCGGTGTCGAGGTGGTAGAAGCGCGGGTCGACGAGGTTGAGCGACACGACCTCGCGGCCGAACACCTCACCCACCTCGCGGTGGCTGTCGCCTGTGGAGCGGAAACCGGTGCCGGCGAGAATCACGTCACCCACCAGCAGGAAGTCGCCCTCACCCTCGTTGACCTCTTCGGGCAGCACCGTGTCGTAGCCGTTGGCGCGGAACCAGTCGGCGAACGCCGGGGCCTCGCCCTGACGCTCGACGAAGCGGAACTCGGGCACGTACGCGCGGCCGTCGATCAGGAAGCCGCCGTTGGCCGTGTAGACCATGTCGGGGTATCCGGCGAGCGGCTCGATCAGCTCGACCTCGTGGCCCAGCTCGACGTACAGGTCGTACAGCTTCTGCCACTGCTCGACCGCACGGGCCGTGTCGGTCGGCTTGGCCGGCTCCATCCACGGGTTGATCGAGTAGTTCACCGTGAAGTGCTCTGGACGGCACATCAGGTAGTGGCGGCGGTGCGCGGTGCGCGCAGGGGCGGTGGTGACGGCGGTCTCCGGCGTCGACATGGATGCTCCTCGTGTGAACGGGCGCGGCGGACGCTGTCCAGGGGCCCGGCGGTCCTTCGACCCGTCGCTCGCGCGGGAGCGGGTGCGGGGAAGATGCGACTCGGGCACGCCGGTGACCATTGTGCCACCCGCGCCTGACCGCCCGCCAGATCCCGCGCCGCCGCGCTCAGGTGCCGCGCACGACCAGCTTTCCGACCACGTGCCCCTCCTGCAGCCGGGCGAGCGCGGCCCCGGCCCCGGCGAAGTCGTAGGTCTCGGCGATCACCGGCACGAGGCTGCCATCCGCCACGAGCTCGAGCAGCCGGGCGAGCACCTCGGGCCGGGGCGTCGCCGCGAGCGGGCGGATGCGCCGCGACCCGAGCGACAGCACGACCGCCCTCAGCATGCGCGGGATCGGACCCAGCACGGGCCCGCCGTCGCCGGTGACCAGCACCACGCGGCCGCCGGGCACCACCAGTCGCTGCAGCTGCCGCAGCGGGATGCCGCCCGCGACGTCGATGATCGCGTCGAAGTGCCCCGCGGGCAGCTCGCGCAGGGGCGTGACCCGGTGGTCGAACGTGCGCACGGCCCCGAGGCGTTCGATCAGCGGCTGGTTGCGGTCGCGGCACGACGCCCACACCTCGGCCCCGCGCAGCGCGGCGAGCTGCACCGCGAACGTGCCGACCCCGCCCGACGCCCCGATCACCAGCACCCGCGGGGTGCCGCCGTGCAGTCCGACCCCGCCGAGGTCGAGCGCCTGCCACGCCGTGCCCCCGGCGACCGGGAGCGTGGCGGCGACCTCGGGCTCCACGCCCGGCGGCAGCGGCACGAGCCGGGCGGCCGGCACCCGCACGTACTCCGCGAGACCTCCGCCGCCCACGAGCTCGCCGACCACGTGCTCGTCGAGCTCGGCGCCCACCACGTCGGGCCCGACACCCACGACCGTGCCGACGACCTCCATGCCGCGCACGGGATGCTTCGGCCGGGTGAGCCCGAACGCCGGTCGCACGAGCAGCGGATCGCCGAGCAGCAGCCGCACGTCGCCCGCATTGAGCGCGGTGGCCCGCACGCGGAGCAGCACCTCGCCGTGGTGCGGCTGCGGCAGGGGGAGGCGTTCGAGCGCGACTCCGTCGGCGGGGCCGTAGGTCTCGCGACGCCAGGCAGCCATGCGGGCGGTCATGCGGAACCTCCGGGGGCGCTCGGATAGGAGAACAGCTCGTCGAGCCCGACGCCGAAGGCGCGAGCGATCTGGAACGCGAGCTCGAGCGTGGGCGAGTATTTCTGCTGCTCGATCGCGATGAGCGTCTGGCGCGTCACACCGACGGTCTTGGCGAGCTCGGCCTGGGTGAGCCCTGCCCGCTCGCGGTGGGCGCGGATGCTGTTGGAGACGAGGGTGGGCTTGACCATCACACGAGCCCCCGCCGGTAGGCGATCACCCGGGCGATGCCGCCGACCACCGCGGCCACGAAGAACCCGAGGAACATCGTGTTCGCGATCCAGAAGACGTCGGCTCCGATCCCGCACAGCACGATCACGCCGAGTCCGGCGATCGCCACGAACGCCTGCTCCACGCGGGCGCCCATGCGGCCGATGTCGCGGTCGCGGATGTCGGAGCGGCCGACGCCGTCGGGGTCGCGCATCCCAGCCAGGATGCCCCAGGCGACGCTGAGCAGGATGGTGCCGACGATGCCGCCGCCGATGCTCCAGAGCATGAGCGGGAACCAGTCGACCGCGGTGAGCGGCCCGCCCGCCGCCTGCTGCAGCACGAGCACCACGTAGGCGACGAGCACGATCGGGCTGATGATGAGCCCCGCCCAGACATTGCGTTCCTCGTAGACCATGACGCCCTCCGAATGTAAAGGATTCTTGACATGAGGCTACGCCCGGCGGGTGCTCGTGTCAAGAATCTTTTACACACCCGGCGGTGCCGGATCGAAGACGCGCCGGACACGCCCGCGGAACGCACCTTTTCGACCCCGCGCCGGTGGGCGCGGCGGGCGGGGGCGGGGTCAGATGACGGGAGCACTCCAGGGGTCGAGGTTGCCGTAGCGGTGCGCCGTGATGGAGATCGACTGCTCGTGCACGAACGGGAGCAGCTCGATGCGGGCGGCCGCGGTCACCTCCGCGTCGTACACCGCCAGGTCGGGGTCGCCCGCGGTCGCCGCCGCCAGCGACGCCCGCAGCGTCGCGACCGCCTCCCGGCCGCCCACCAGACGCACCCGGTCGTACCGCGCGCCCGCGCTCGCGCCCTCCGCCGGCTCCTCCTCCGCGGGCAGCAGGCGCTGCATCCACTCCTCGTCCGACTCCAGGAAGACCACCGCGTCGAGGTCGCCCAGCGCGTGCCGCACCCCGGCCGGGAGCCCCACCGGGGTGGAGAGCACGAAGCCCGCCCCCGCGCGGACCCCCGCGATCACGACCCGCAGCACGTCCTGCAGGCGTGCGTCCTCGGTCGCCCTGATCTCCACGTGCCCCGGGCGGTAGCGGAACAGGTTGCGCTCCACCTCCAGCCGCGACACGTCGCGCACCCGCCCGAACTCGCGGTCCCAGGCCAGGGCATCCGACAGGGCCGCGCGCCGCAGCCACTCGAAGGCCTCGTACGCCAGCGACGGCTGCGCCGACTCGATGAGCGCCGTGATGCGCGAGTCGAGTCCCCGCAGGTGCAGGGTGCTCGATGCCGCGCCCCCGGGCTGCGAGCGCCACGTGCCGAGGCCGATCAGGTGGTTCGGGCCGCCCGGCTTCGCACCGGGGCCGACCGACGACCGCTTCCAGCCGCCGAAGGGCTGCCGCTGCACGATCGCCCCCGTGGTGCCGCGGTTGACGTAGAGGTTGCCCGCCTGCACCCGGTCGAGCCAGAGCGACAGGTCGTCGGGGTCCTGCGTGTGGAGCCCGGCCGTGAGGCCGTACGCGACCGCGTTCTGCAGCTCGATCGCGCGCGCGAGCGTGGGCGCGTGCATGATGCCGAGCACCGGGCCGAAGAACTCCTCGAGGTGGAAGCGCGACCCCGGCTGCACGCCCACGCGCACGCCGGGCCGCCACAGTCGTCCGCTCTCGTCGCCGTCCACGGGGGCGGGCTCGATCAGCCACCGCTCGTCGCCCTCCAGCTCGGTGAGCGCCCAGGCGAGCTTGCCCTGCGGCTGCTCGATCACGGGGCCCACCTCGGCCGACGGATCCGCCGGCCAGCCCACGCGCAGGGAGCGGACCGCGTCGGCGAGCTGCCGGGCGAAGCGCTGCGAACGGCCGACCGGGCCGACGAGGATCGCGAGGGAGGCGGCGGAGCACTTCTGCCCCGCATGCCCGAAGGCGCTCTTGACCAGGTCGGCGACGGCCAGGTCGAGGTCGGCGGACGGCGTGATGATCATGGCGTTCTTGCCGCTGGTCTCGGCGAGCAGCGGCAGGTCGGGGCGCCACGAGCGGAACAGCGCCGCCGTCTCCCACGAGCCGGTGAGGATCACGCGGTCCACGGCCTCGTCGGTGATCAGCGCCCGTCCGAGCTCGCCCTCCTCGATGTCGACCAGGGCGAGCACCTCGCGCGGCACGCCGCCCTCCCACAGGGCCTCGGCGAGCGCGGCGGCGCAGCGTCGCGCCTGCGGGGCGGGCTTGAGCACGACGCCCGAGCCGGCGGCGAGCGCGGCGAGCACTCCTCCGGCCGGGATCGCCAGCGGGAAGTTCCAGGGCGGCGCGACCACGGTCACGCGCGCCGGCTCGAACACCGCACCGGAGATCGCGTCGAGCTCGCGGCACGTGGAGGCGTAGTAGCGGGCGAAGTCGACGGCCTCGCTGACCTCCACGTCGGCCTCGGCGAACACCTTTCCGGTCTCCGCCGCGGCCACCTCGATCAGCTCCCCGCGCCGACCGTCGAGCGCGGCGGCGGCCCGCAGCAGCACCTCCGCGCGCTCCGCCGCCGGACGCGAGCCCCACGACGCGGCCGCGGCGCGCACGCCCCGCACGAGGCGCCCGAGCTCGTCGGCGTCGTCCACGCGGGCGGCGGCGAGCACGGCCTCCCCCACGGTCGAGTCGGCCAGGCGACCGCGGATCCCGTCGGCCCATTCCCGGTTGGCGGGCAGCGCGAGGTCGGTGTCCTGCGCGTTGGCGAAGCCCGGAGCGCCGCCCGTGTCCTCACCGCGCTCGCGGGCCGCGTACACCGCCGTCTCCAGGAAGGCCCCGGTGTCCGCGCCGTCGGTGCCGCGGGCGATGCCCAGCACCGCCTGCGTCAGGTCGGCCTCGGGGATCGGGGCCGCGGCGGTCGGGCGGACCGACTCGTGCACGGGTGCGAGCCGGTCCTGCGTGCGGCGCGGTCCGCGGAGCAGGGTCGCGTCCGTGGAGCGGTCGAGGGCGTCGAGGAACCGGTCGCGCTCCCGGGCGAACAGCCCCTCGTCCTCGTGTAGCCGGAAGGCCGCGGACAGGAAGTTGTCGGACGACGCGTTCTCCTCCAGCCGCCGCACCAGGTAGCTGATGGCCACGTCGAACTCGGCCGGGGCGACCACGGGCACGTACAGGAGCACCGCCCCGACCTCGCGCGACACGGCCCGCACCTGGCCCTGCGCCATCCCGAGCAGCATCTCGAACTCGATCGCGTCGCGCACGCCGCGCTCGCCCGCGAGCAGCCAGGCGTAGGCGATGCCGAACAGGTTGTGCCCGGCGATCCCCAGCTTCACGGCGGAGGTGTGCGCGGGCGTGAGCGCCCAGTCCAGGCAGCGGAGGTAGTTCGCGTCGGTGTCGAGCTTGGTGTCGTAGGTCGCGGGGGTCCAGCCGTGCAGCCGCGCCTCGACGTGCTCCATGGCGAGGTTCGCGCCCTTCACGAGCCGCACCTTGATGCGGGCACCCCCGTGGGCCACGCGGTCCTGCGCCCACGCGGTCAGCTCCTGCAGCGCGGGCAGCGCGTCGGGCAGGTAGGCCTGCAGCACGATGCCGGCCTCCAGCCGCGCCAGCCGCGGATCCTCCAGCAGCCGCGTGAACACCGCGATCGTGAGGTCGAGGTCGCGGTACTCCTCCATGTCGAGGTTGATGAAGGTGCCGTCGTCCGCCGCGGTCAGGTACAGCGGCAGCAGACGCTGCACCACGCGGTCGACGACGGCGTCGAACCCCCACATCGAGATGCGGCTCATGATGGCCGACACCTTGACCGACACGTAGTCCACGTCGGCGCGGCGGATGAGCTCGTGGATGCCGTCGAGCCGGCGCTGCGCCTCGGCCTCGCCCAGCACCGCCTCGCCCAGCAGATTGAGGTTGAGCCGCGAACCCGAGGCACGCAGCCGCTCGATCGCGGGGCCGAGCTTGGCGGGACGCGCGTCGACCACGAGGTGCCCGACCATGTCGCGCAGCGCCCGCCGCGCGATCGGCACGACCGGGGTCGGCAGCACGGGCGCGACACCCCCGCCCAGACGCACGGCCGAGCGCAGGTACCAGGGCAGGAACTCGGGCACGATCGGCGCGATGCGGTGCAGGCGGGCGGCGGCCGCGGTCAGGCTCTCCGGGCGCATCACCCCGTCGACGAAGCCGAGCGTGAAGGGCAGGCCGTTCGCGTCGCGCAGCACCCCGGCCAGGCGTGCGGCCGCGGGGTCGACGTCGGCCGCCGCGGCCTCGATCACCCAGCGGCGCGCGAGGTCGATCGCACGGTCGGAGAGGGGGGCGGACGACGCGGCATCCGGCGGGAGCTCGGCCATGATCCTCAGCCTATGACCGGGCCCCTGTTTCGGCGGGAGCCCGGGCCGCACGACCTCGCCCCTATGCTGTTGCCGTGACCACGACACCGCCGGAGGGGACGGCGCCGCAGGGCCGCAGCGACGCGTCCGCCGCCCGGGCCAGGGTGCTGGGGTGGGCGCGGCGCAGCATCGACCTGATCCCGACCCCGTGGCTGCTCACCGGCGCGGGGGCGCTGCTCCTCGCCGGCACCGCGGTGTTCGGCGGGCTGGAGGCGGCCGCGGTCGACCCGATCCCCGAGGTCGCGGTGGGTGAGACGTACGCGGGGTCCGACCTGGAGCTGACGGTCGTGGCGGTGGAGCTGCGCGACGACCGCGGGCAGACGTGGGTGTTCCCCGAGGAGGAGAAGGGCGAGCGCGTGCTGGTGGTCACGGTCGACGCGGTGAACACCTTCCACGCCCCGCGCGGCTCGACCTCGGGCGTCCCCGAGTCGGCGGTGGTCGACGGCATCCGCATCGAGGGCCTCGACGAGAAGGGGCAGGTGTCGCGGGCCGACGACGGACGCGGGGCCCCGACGCTGCAGCCCGACGTCCCCGCACGACTGCTGCTCGCCTGGCTCGTGGGGCCGGACGACTACCGGGAGGGCGAGGAGCTCACGCTCACCCTGCCGGACTCCACGCACGCGGTCGGCTCGCGGGTGATCCGCGGGGACTACTGGACCGACGTGCGGGTCGGCGCGACCCTCACGGCGCGGATCGGGGAGGAGACGGCACCGTGAAGAAGCACGTCCTCGTGTGGCTGCTCACCGCGGCGCTGCTCGCCGGCGCGTGGGTGGTGTCGAAGGTCACGCTTCCGGACGACGCCGCGACGGCCGCGTTCCCCCGGGTCACGCGGATCGGCGAGGAGGCCGCCGTGCGCAACCTCGTCGTGACGATCACCGACGTGCGCCTGGCCGACCGGGTCGAAGACGCGGACGGCTGGTCGGCCGACGGCACCTGGCTGGTGGTCGACCTGGAGGCCGCGTCCGCCGTGACGCAGGACCTCAGCACCCTCTCGCTCGCGCAGCTCACCATCGGCGACCGCACGTTCAGCGCCACCGATCGCGGGACGACGTTCGCGCAGCAGCGGCTGGTGACCGGCGTCCCCCGCGCGGGGAGTCTGGCGTTCGAGCTGCCAGACGACGTCACGGACGACCGCGCCACCCTGCGCCTCGGGGTCGCGGGCGCCGGCATCGGCGAGGTCCTGCTCGACGGGGTCGTCGACCTGCCGCTCGACCTCGCCGACCTCCCGGTCGAGGCCGCCATCCTCCTCGACGAGAACGGGTGGGCCCGCGGATGACGATCCCGCCTCCGCCGCTCCCGCCCGCGCCCACGGTCGAGCCCGCACCGGTGCCGCGTCGGCCGTCGTGGTGGCGTCGCAACGCCGTCGCGCTCGTCGCCCTCGCGGTGCTCGCCCCGGTCACCGCTGCGGCCGTCGGCTGGCAGGAGTGGTATCAGTACTTCGGGTTCGGGGCCAGGGCGGTCACCGCGATCACGGTCGACGAAGACGCCTCGGCCGACCTCGCCGGAGCCGAGTGGGGTCCGGTGCGCGGGGGCGAGATCGACGACGTGAGCGGCCTCGACGTCCCCGACGGCACGCGGCTGATCGCCGTGGCGGTGCCGGTCGACGCGAGCACCGCGGGCATCGGCTGCGAGACCCCGAAGCTGGTGGAGCGGGCGACGGGCCGCGAGTGGCGCCCCGTGCGTCTGGAGATCGGGCTGCTGTCCGACCCGGACGAGCCGGAGACGTGCCTGAGCGCAGAGGCCGGGGAGTACGAGCTGGTCGTGCCGTTCGTGGTGCCGGACGACGCGGAGGGCCCGTTCTGGGTGGACGTGCGACCCTACGACGCGGGCGGCTCGTTCCTCAGGTTCGCGTTCGAACTCTGACCCCCCACGGCATCGCGCGGCGGGGCGGCGACGACGGCCGCGGCGACCGCGTCGACCGAGGAGGGCAGCAGCCCCGCGGCATCGGCGACGGCGCGCATCTCCGCCTCGGCCGCGGAACCGGTGGTGGTGTCGGAGCGCTCCTGCTGCTTGCGTCGCAGTCGCCCGAGCGTGGCGTCGTACGCGCCGCTGATCACGGCGATGCGCACGGGCTCGATCAGCAGCATCGGGACGAGGGACACGAGGGGCGTCGCGACCGCCCAGAAGACGAAGTCGTGCGGACCGATCAGGCGGGTGAGACCGAAGGCCAGGTACGACTCGAGCGCCTTCACCACCACGTACAGCAGGGCGTAGGACGCGACCAGGAGCGGGCCGGCCCGCCACATCAGCAGCAGCGCGCGACCGATCGGGCGGAACCGGGCGCCGAGTTCGTCGCCGAGGTCTCTGAGCCGGCGCACGAGCGGGTTGGGGATGGCCTCGGCGTGCTGACGGAACCGCGACAGGAACCGGCTCTCGACGCGCAGCTTCTCGGCCACGATCGCCTGCCCGAACACGACGCCGGCGATCGTGAGCCACGCCAGCGGCGCCAGCAGCACCGGACCGGCCTCCGACAGCACCCAGCCGACCCCGTCCCACAGCCACCGCAGCGGCGCGACCGCGTCCAGCAGTCCCTCGCGCACGTCTTCCAGGACCGCCATCGCGGCTCGGCTGTCGACCCAGGCCTTGATCGCGTCGAACACGTCGCCGAGCACCATGACCGAGAAGAACACCCAGACGACCTCGAAGTACACCGCCACGGGCGAGAGCCAGGCGGCGAGTTTCGGCGACCACTTCGACCACGCCCATCGCCCGGCGAACGCGACGACGATGATCGCGATCGTCCAGACGTTGAGGGGCAGGTTGAGCACCGTGTCCTCGGAGCCGACGGCCGGTTCGCCGTTGACGCTCGCCGTCCAGATGATCCCGGAGCGCACCTCGAGGGCACGGGCCGAGTAGGTGCGCACGTCCTCGCCGAGCAGGCCCTGCGCCCAGTACACGGCGAAGAAGGGGAGGATCCCGGCGAGCAGCGCGGTGAGGAACGTCCGGCGCCGGTCGGCGGCGGACTCCGGGAGCGGGGCGACCTCCTGCAGGTTGCGCAGCCCGTCGCGCAGCACCAGGAACATGGCCACCAGGCTGACGAGCCGGGCGAGGATCGCGATGGGCAGCACCAAGAAGCCCAGCGTGGCCGAGGTGGCACCCACGAAACCGGCGATCTCGGTGATCACGTAGTGCACGAGGACCCCGGCCAGGTACCACGCCATGAGCGCGGGCCAGTGCCGCAGCAGCACGCGCCCGGCGGTCGTCAGGATGGCCAGCACAGCGTCAATATATCGGCAGTGCGCCCGCCGCGCGCCTGATCAGTTCCAGACGCTGGGGGCGGGCGTGCGCACGGGCGGGAGGGCGGACGCCGCCGCCCAGTCGTGCACCCAGGCGTCGATCTCCGGCACGCCCTCCGGCTTGCCGACCGCGGCGAACAGCTCCTCGTTGCTCACGGTGCCGCCCGTGCGCCGCAGCACGCGCGCCCGCACGATGGCCCTGGCGTACACCTCGCCGTCGACCACGGCCCGGTGCTCCAGGAACAGCGCCCTGTCGTCGTGGCCGATGAACCGCGACTGCACCTCGAAGCGCTGCCACAGCTGCAGCGACTTGCGGAACGTGATGGTCTCGCTCGAGACGACCGCGTACCAGCCGCGCTGCTTCATCACGTCGAACAGCCCGGTGCGGATCAGGTGATCCCAGCGGCCGAGGTCGAACAGCGACAGATAGCGGCCGTTGTTCATGTGCCGGAGGATGTCGAGGTCGGTGGGGAGGGTCGTGACGGTGACGCTGCTCACCGCGGTCGGGTCGAGGGTCTTCCCCTGCCGCACGCGACGCCGCGCGCCGAGGATCACGAGGAGGGTCCGCCAGATCACGTTCACGAGGGACGATCGTAGCCAGCGGCGCACGAACCGTGAATATCGTTGTGCGGTTCCTCCAGGCCGTTCACCCGCGCGTCACCCCGCTCCGCGCCGATTTCGAGTTTTCACGGGCCGCGCGTAGAGTCACCGCATGAGCGCCGAAGCCCAGCCCGAAGTCATCGTCCGTCCGGTCCGTGATGTGGATGCCGAAGCCCTCGGTCGCGTGCACGCGCAGTGCTGGCACGAGACCTACGATCACCTGATCAGCAAGGCCGCGCTGGAGAAGGTCTCGCCCCGCCGCATGGCCGAGCTGTGGACGCACTGGGCCGCCCAGGGCCCCGACTTCAAGATGAACGCGGCCCTCGTCGACGGCGAGATCGTCGGCTTCGTCGGCTCCGGCCCCGCCCGCGACAAGGACGCCCCCGCCTTCCGGGAGCTCTACTTCATCTACCTGCTCGACGCGTACCACTCCACCGGCATCGGCCAGAAGCTGTTCGACGCCGCAGTCGAGAAGGACGAGCCGCTCTACCTGTGGGTCGCGGAGGACAACCCCCGTGCGCACCGCTTCTACACGCGCAACGGCTTCCACCTCGACGGCGCCTCGCACACCGAGCCCTTCCTCGGCGAGACGCTCACCGAGGTCCGCTTCGTCCGTCCCTGACGCGTTTCGACCGGGAGAACCCTCGTGACGGCGGCGATCCTGGTCGGACTCACGGGCGGGATCGCCGCGGGGAAGAGCACGGTCGCGCGCGCCCTGGCCGCGCACGGTGCCCGCATCGTGGACGGTGACGCGGCCGCCCGTGCCATCGTCGATCCCGGCACCACGGACGGCGCGGCGCTGCTCGACCGGATCACGGCGCTGCTCGGGGCCGAGGTCCGCACGGCGGACGGGTCTCTCGACCGGGCGGCGGTCGCGGCACGCGTGTTCGACGATCCCGCCCTCCTCTCCCGCTACAACGCCCTGCTGCGCCCGGCTCTGCTGGCCGAGGTGGCTGCGCGCATCGCCGAGGCCCGCCGCGAACCGGGTGTCGTGGTGCACGAGATCCCGCTGCTCAGCCGCACCACCGCCCCCCTGCCCTGGACGTACGACCGGGTCGTGACGGTCGAGGCCGCCGAGGCCATGCGCCTGCGCCGGTTGCGGGAGGAGCGGGGGCACGATGCGGCCGAGGCCGAGCGGCGGCTCCGCGCACAGGGCGCCGAGGCCGACCGGATCGCGATCGCCGACGAGGTGCTGCGCACGGACGGCACCCTCGCCGACACTCTCGCCGCGACGGCCGTGCTGTGGGAGCGGCTCAGCGCTGCGCGTCCGCCGCGGTGACGATCTCCGCCAGCGCGCGCTCGACATCGCCCCGGTCGTAGCCGAGCAGGGCGGTCTCCACGGGGTCCGGCTCGTACGCGATCACCGCGCCGCGGCCCTGCACGATGAAGCGGTCGGGCTGGAACGGATGCTCCTCGTCGCGCTCCTCGATCGTGTGCGCGCTGCCGGCGGCGTCGGCGAGCAGCTGGAAGTAGTCGCGATACGTGAGGTTCGCGTCGCCCACCAGGTAGGCCCGCCCGCCCTCGCCCGCATCGAGCGCGCCCTGCACGGCCTGCGAGAGCGAGCGCACCGACAGGTAGTTGGTGCCGCCCGGCGGGGCGAACAGCGCGGGTTCGTCGAGCTCGCCGCGCGTCCACGCGATCATGCGGGCGAACCGCCGCAGGCCGCGCTCATCGGCGCCGACGATCGACGGCGGGTTCAGGGTGATCGCCGCGAAACCGTCGTCGCTCAGGGCGCGGGTGCGCTCGTCGGCGTCGCGCCGCGCCGCCACGTAGGGGATCCGCTCCGCCCACTCCGGGTGCAGCTGGTGGTAGTAGCTGCCGATCTGCACGAACCGGCCGACGCCCGCGGTCTTCGCGAGCGCGGCGAAGCGCGGCACCCCGACGCTCTGCGTGCGCTCCCAGAACGCGTCGTCCTCCTGCGCGGCGGGCACGTGGCGGATGTCGTTGCCCGCCGCGAACACGACCGCGTCGAAACCGTCGAGCAGCGCGGCGGACCCGGCGTCGGTGTAGTCGCCCCGGAGGCGCGGCATCCCGGCGATGGCCCGGGGGTCGCGCTCGGACGGCTCGCGCCGCGCCATCACGGTCACCGCGTCACCGCGCGCGGCGAGGTCGGCGGCGACGTGACTGCCGATCATCCCGGTCGCGCCGACCACCAGCACCCGGCTCATGCGAACACCGCCCGGCCGTCGGAGATCACGGGCGTCCCGTCGCGCCGCAACTCGAAGTCGCCGCCGTGCCACGACTCGACCTCGAGCACATCGCCCGGGATGACCGGACCGCTGAACCGGCCCCGTAGCGAGCGGAGGTCGGCCGGATGCGCGCCCTGCTCGGAAGCGAGGACGAGGGTGGTGGCGGCGAGCGTGCACAGCCCCTGGAGGATCGGCACGGTCTGCCCGATCCGCGCGGACGCCGCGGGATCGATGTGGATGTGGTGGCGGTCGCCGGTCAGCCGGTACAGGGCGGCCTGCGTCGGGAACGTCGTCACGGCGGCCGTCGCACCCACCGGTCGCTCGTCGGTGGCAGCCCGCGCCGGGCCCCGTCCCCCACCGAACCCGCCCGCACCGGGCGCGAACAGTGACCAGGTCGCGGTGAACTCGGCGCACTCCACGATCACGTCGAACACGGCCGCGGAACCCTTGTCCCACACGTCGCCAACGCGGGCGGACAGCCGCAGCTCGCCCGAGCGCGGCAGCGGCCGGTGCACCTCCAGCGTCTGCGAGCCGTGCACGGCGCGGTCGTCGAACGCCCCCGCCTCGGCGAGCACGTCGGGCGCCCACTGCGCGAGCGTCAGCCCGAACGACGGGAGCACGCGCAGACGGTCCTCGAACACGAGATCGAGGTCGGTCGCGGCGGCCCCGACCGACAGCGCGTAGAGGATCGCGTCGCGCTCGTCGTAGCCGACTGTCCGCTCGCCGAGGTCGCGCCCGGCCCAGTCGCCCGCGCTCATGCGCCGTACACCGGCTCGGGGGCAGCAGCTTCGGCGACCAGGGCCCGCACCGCCTCGCCGACCTCGGCCGCGTCCCACCGCCGATCCCGGTCACGCCGGGGCCCGTGCCGCCATCCCTCTTCCAGGCAGAGGCGGCCGCCCTCGATCTCCAGCACGCGGCCGGTGACGTCGCAGTCCGCGCTGGCGAGCCAGGCGACCACGGGCGAGACGTTCGCCGGGTCCATGCGATCGAAGCCGTCCGCGGGCGCGGCCATCGCGTCGGCGAAGGGCCCCTCGGTCATGCGCGTGCGGGCGGATGGGGCGATCGCGTTGACGTGCACGCCGTACCGCTGCAGCTCGGCGGCGGCCACGAGGGTGAGGGAGGCGATGCCGCCCTTCGCGGCGGAGTAGGCCGCCTGCCCGATGCTGCCCTGGAGCCCGGCGCCGGACGAGGTGTTCACGACGCGGGCGACCGGCTGCCGCCCGGCCTTGGCCTCGGCACGCCAGTGCGCGCTCGCGTGGCGCAGCGGCGCGAAGTGCCCCTTGAGGTGCACGCGGATCACCGCGTCCCACTCGTCCTCGCCGGCGTTGACCAGCATGCGGTCGCGCACGAACCCGGCGTTGTTCACGAGGATGTCCAGTCGTCCGAACGCCGTGAGCGCCTGCTCGACGAGGGCCCCGGCCTGCGCGAAGTCGGCGATGTCGGCGCCGTTCGCGATCGCCTCTCCCCCGGCGGCCTCGATGAGCTCGACGACCTCCTGCGCCGGACCGACCGAGACGCCGTCACCGTCGAGGGTCGTGCCGAGGTCATTCACGACCACCTTCGCCCCCTGGCGCGCGAGCTCCAGCGCGTGCTCTCGGCCGAGGCCGCGACCAGCACCGGTGACGATGGCCACGCGGCCTTCGAGTATTCCTGCCATGGTCGACTCTCCTTCGAGCGGCGTCGGCGGACGCGGGTGGGATGCGCCCGAGCATACCAACCAAGCAATTGCTAGGGCAAATGCACGGTGAGGGTTCCGTCGATAACCAAGCAACTGCTAGGGTGCTTGAGCAAACGTTAGGTTAGGTGTCCGATGACGATCACTTCCGCCCTGCACCCTCGCGGCGTCCGCACCGTCACGATGGACTACCCGCCGGTGAACGCACTCCCCGTCGCCGGGTGGTTCGACGTGGCCGCCGCGATGCGCGAGGCCACGGCCGACGCCGAGACCCGCGTCGTCATCCTCCGCGCCGAGGGCCGCGGGTTCAACGCGGGCGTCGACATCAAGGAGATGCAGCGCATCGAGGGCTTCTCCGGCATCCTCGGCGCCAACCGCGGCTGTTACGAGGCGTTCAAGGCCATCTACGAGTGCGCCGTTCCGGTCATCGCCGCCGTCAACGGTTTCTGCCTGGGCGGCGGGATCGGCCTCGTCGGCAACAGCGACGTGATCGTCGCCTCCGACGACGCGACCTTCGGCGTGCCCGAAGTGGACCGCGGCGCGCTCGGCGCCGCCACCCACCTGGCCCGCCTCGTGCCGCAGCATCTGCTGCGCTCGCTGTACTTCACGAGCCGCACGGTGACGGCGCAGCGTCTCGCGGAGTTCGGATCCGTCGACGCGGTGGTGCCACGCGCCGACCTCGACGCGACCGCGCTCGCGCTCGCGGAGGAGATCGCCGCGAAGGACCCGCGCGTCATCCGCGCCGCCAAGGAGGCGCTGAACGGCATCGACCCGATCGACGTCAACCGCAGCTACCGGTTCGAGCAGGGCTTCACGTTCGAGCTCAACCTCGCCGGCGTCGCCGACCAGCACCGCGACGCGTTCGTCGCGACCGGCGAGAACCTGACGACATGACCACCGCCGGATCCGCCGCCGATCTCGCGCCGCTGATCCGCGACGGCATGACGATCGGCGTCGGCGGCTGGGGTTCACGGCGTAAGCCGATGGCCCTCGTGCGGCAGATCGTGCTCTCCGGGGCGCGCGACCTGCGCATCGTCAGCTTCGGCGGACCGGACGTGGGCCTGCTCTGCGCCACTGGCCAGGCGTCCGAGATCGTGCACGGGTTCGTCTCGCTCGACAGCATCGCGATCGACCCTTACTTCGCGGACGCCCGGCAGTCCGGCGCGGTGCGCAGCGTGGAGTACGACGAGGCGATGCTGGTCGCCGGACTCCGCGCCGCCGCCCGGCGCCTGCCCTTCGAGGCCACCCGGGCGGGGGCGGGCTCGGACGCCGTCAGCCGCAACCCCCAGATCCGCACGATCACATCGCCCTACGCCGACGCCGAGGTGCTGGTGGCGATGCCCGCCGTGCCCCTCGACCTCGCCCTGCTCCACCTCGACCGGGCCGACGCCGCCGGCACCGCCGTGTGCCTCGGGCCGGACCTGTTCTTCGACGACCTGTTCGCGGGCGCGGCGGCGCACACCGTGGTGAGCGTGGAGGAGGTGGTGGACACCGCCGCGCTGTGGACGGGGCTCGGCCCCACGGCGCGCTTCCTCGACCGCACGCTCACCGACCGGATCGTGCATGCCCCGGGCGGAGCCGGGTTCACGGCGCATCCGCCCCATCACGACCGCGACGAGGAGGGGCAGCGCGCCTACGCCGCCGCGGCCGCCTCGCCCGCGGACCGTGAGGCGTATCTGACCCGGTTCCGGGCGGGCGAGCTCGCCCCGCGGACGAGTGAGGCGGCGACACAATGACGGCCACGCGCGCCGAGGTCGCGATCGCCGCGTGCAGCGACCTCTTCCGCGGCGCGGGCACGATCCTCGCGAGCCCCGTCGGCATCGTGCCCACCGTCGGGGTGCGGCTCGCGCGGCTCACGCACGCGCCCGGCCTGCTGCTCAGCGACGGCGAAGCCACCCTGTACGCCGACACCCCCGCCGTCGACGAGCCGTTCCGCGAGCCGGAGGCGCCGCTCCCCTACGCGCAGCTGTTCGAGCTGATCGCCCGCGGTCGCCGCCACGTGATCATGGGGGCCGCACAGCTCGACCGCCACGGCGACCAGAACCTGTCCGCGATCGGCGACCGCGACCGTCCCACCCGGCAGCTGCTCGGCGCCAGGGCCGCCGCCACGAACACCGTCAACCACGCGACCAGCTACTGGGTCGCCCGCCACAGCCCGCGCGTGTTCGTGGACCGGGTGGACGTGGTCACGGGCGTCGGGCCGGCCAGGGCGCGCACGGCCGGGGCCCACCGCTTCCACGACGTGCGCCGCATCGTCACCGACCTCGCGGTGCTCGACCTGACCGGCCCCGGCGCCACGGTCGCCCTCGTCAGCCTGCACCCCGGCGTGACCCTCGACCGGGTGGTCGCGGCCACCGGCTTCCCGCTGCACATCCCCGCCGTCGTCCCCGAGACCCGGCAGCCCACCGCCGAGGAGCTGCGCCTGGTGCGCGAGCGTCTCGACCCCCGCGGACTCCGCGACCGAGAGGTGATCGCATCATGACCACGCCCCCGCAGCTCTCCACGCCGCTCACGCGCCTGACCGGCGTCGACCATCCGATCGTGCAGACCGGCATGGGCTGGGTCGCCGGCGCCCGCCTGGTCACCGCCACCGCGCAGGCCGGAGCGCTGGGCATCCTCGCCTCCGCCACCATGACCATCGACGAGCTCGAACGGCAGATCATCGAGGTGACCGAGCGCACCGACCGGCCCTTCGGCGTGAACCTGCGCGCCGACGCCGGGGATGCCACCGAGCGCGTCGAACTGCTCATCCGGCACGGCGTGAAGGTCGCCAGCTTCGCTCTCGCCCCACGACGCGAGCTGATCGAGCGACTCAAGGACCACGGCGTGGTCGTGATCCCCTCGATCGGGGCCGTGCGGCACGCCGAGAAGGTCGCGGCGTGGGGTGCGGACGCCGTGATGGTGCAGGGCGGTGAGGGCGGCGGTCACACCGGTGCCGTGCCCACCTCGATCCTGCTGCCCTCGGTGGTCGCGGCCGTCGACATCCCCGTGATCGCGGCCGGCGGCTTCCACGACGGACGGGGTCTCGCCGCCGCGCTCGCGTACGGCGCCGCGGGGGTCGGGATGGGCACGCGGTTCCTGCTCACGAGCGACAGTTCGGTGCCCGAGGCCGTGAAGCGGCGATACCTCGACTTCGGGCTGGACGGCACGGTCGTCACCACGAAGGCCGACGGCATGCCCCACCGCCTGCTGCGCACCGAGTTCGTGGAGGGACTGGAGGGCGGAAGCGGGGTGTCCCGCCTGCTGCCGACGCTGCGCCGGTCGTGGGAGTTCAAGAAGCTGAGCGGCCTGAGCTGGCCGCAGCTGGTGCGGGATGCGGTGTCGATGAAGAAGGCGACCGGGCGCTCCTGGACGCAGATGACCCTCGCCGCGAACACTCCGATGCTGCTGAAGGCCGGGCTCGTCGACGGCGACACCTCCGCGGGCATGCTCGCCGCCGGCCAGGTGGTGGGGCTGATCGACGACCTCCCCAGCTGCGAGGAGCTCGTCGACCGCGTGGTGCGCGACGCCGTGGCCCACCTCCGCGCCGCCGCCTCCTGCGTCCTCGCCTGAGCCCCGGGGAGCCGCGCCCCCCGGGGCCCGGACGCACGCCATCCGCGGGTCGTCCGTCGTCAGGCCCGGATGCGCAGCCTCAGAGGCGCTCGATGATGGTGACGTTGGCGAGACCGCCGCCCTCGCACATGGTCTGCAGACCGTAGCGACCGCCGGTGCGTTCGAGCTCGTTCAGCAGCGTCGTCATGAGACGGGTGCCCGTCGCGCCGATCGGGTGACCGAGGGCGATGCCGCCCCCGTTCACGTTCACCTTCTCGTGCGGCACCCCGGTCTCGCGCATCCAGGCGAGAACGACCGACGCGAAGGCCTCGTTCACCTCGAACAGGTCGATGTCGTCGAGGCTCATGCCCGTGCGCTCCATCGCGTACCGCGTGGCGGGGATCGGCGCGGTGAGCATGAACACCGGGCTGTCGCCGCGCACCGACAGGTGGTGGATGCGCGCGCGGGGCGTGAGCCCGTGGTCCTTCACCGCCTGCGCGCTCGCGACGAGCACCGCGCTGGAGGCGTCGCTGATCTGCGAGGCCACGGCAGCCGTGAGCCGTCCGCCGGGGGTGAGCGTCTGCAGGCCCGCCATACGCTCGAGCGAGGTGTCGCGGCGCACGCCCTCGTCGCGGTCGAGCCCGTTCAGCGGGGCGATCTCGCCGTCGAACCGACCCTCGTCCTGCGCTCTGGCCGCCCGCTGATGGCTCTCCAGCGCGAACCGCTCCATCTCCTCGCGCGTGATGTCCCACTTCTCGGCGATCATCTCCGCGCCGACGAACTGCGAGATCTCCTGCCCGGGGTAGCGCTCCTGCCAGCCCGGCGACTCGGCGAACGGCGTGGTGAAGCCGTATGCCTCGCCGGCCACCATGGCCGAGGAGATCGGCAGCTGCGACATGTTCTGCAGACCGCCGGCGATCACCAGGTCGCTGGTCCCGCTCATCACGGCCTGCGCGGCGAAGTGCACGGCCTGCTGGCTCGAACCGCACTGCCGGTCGATCGTGACGCCGGGCACGTGCTCGGGGAAACCCGCGACGAGCACGGCGGAGCGACCCACGTTGCCCGCCTGTCCTCCGATCGTGTCGGTCGCGCCGATGATCACGTCGTCGAGCGCGCCAGGGTCGATGCCCGTCCGCTCCACGAGCGCCTTCAGGCTGTGCGCGCCGAGGTCGGCCGGGTGGATGCCGGACAGCGAGCCGCCCCGCTTCCCGACGGGCGAGCGGACCGCGTCGACGATGTATGCCTCTGCCATGGTGTTCCTTCTCTCCGGGTTCACGCGTGCTGACTGCTGACGGCGACGACCTCGCCGGTCATATAAGAGGAGTATGCGCTGGCGAGGAACACCATGACGTTGGCGACCTCCCAGGGTTCCGCGGCCCGGCCGAACGCCTCGCGCGCTTTCAGCTGCTCCAGCAGCTCGGGCGAGGTGACCTTCTCCAGGAACGGGTGCATCGCGAGGCTCGGTGACACGGCGTTCACGCGGATGCCGTGCGGCGCGAAATCCATCGCCGCGCTGCGGGTGAGCGCCATCACGCCGGCCTTCGCGGCGGCGTAGTGGGCCTGCTCCACCTGCGCGCGCCAGCCGATCACGGACGCGTTGTTGACGATGACGCCGGCCGTGCCCGCCGCGACCATGCGGCGGCCGACCGCGCGCAGGCACCGGAACGTGCCGGTGAGGGTCACGTCGATCACCCTGTCCCACTGCTCGTCGGTCATGTCGAGGATCGACACCGACCCGCCGAGCCCGGCGTTGTTGATCATCACGTCGATCGCGCCGCCGTCCTCCGCGAGGTCGAGGAGGGCGGCGACCTGGTCCTCGACGGTCACGTCGCACACGGCGGTGCGCACGCGGTCGGCGCCGAAACGGTCACCCAGCTCGCTCTGCGTCTCGGCGAGGCGGCCGGCGTGCGTGTCGCCGAGCACCACGAGCGCCGCGCCCTCCTCCAGGCAGCGGACCGCGGCGGCCTGACCGATGCCGGCTCCGGCGGCGGCCGTGATGACGACGCGCTTCCCGTCGAGCAGGCCGTGACCGGGGACGTAGGCGGGGGCGGAAGAGCTCATGGGCGGGCCTCTCGGGGTAGGCCGAGCACGCGCTCGGCGATGACGGTGCGCTGGATCTCGTCGGAACCGCCGTAGATCGTGTCGGCGCGGCTGAACAGGAACAGCGTCTGCAGGTCGTCCAGCGCGTAGTCCGCGCCGACCCGCAGGGCCTCGGGTCCGGCGACCTCCATCGCGAGCTCGCCGAGCGCGCGGTGCCAGTTCGACCACAGCAGCTTCGCGACGGAGGCGCCGTCGCCCTGGGCACCGCCGAGCGTGCGGAGGGCGTGCTGGCGGATCACCTCCAGGTCCATGCGGGCGCGCACGAGGCGGTCGCGGATCACGGCATCGTCGATCGCGCCGGTGCGCTGCGCCGTCTCGATCACGGCGTCGAGCTCGCGACGGAACGCGATCTGCTGCGCGAGGGTGGAGACGCCGCGCTCGAAGCCGAGGGTCGCCATCGCGACGCGGAAGCCGTTCCCCTCGCCGCCTACGACGAGGTCGGCATCGGTGCGGGCGTCGTCGAAGAACACCTCGTTGAACTCGCTGGTCGCGGTGAGCTGCAGGATCGGGCGCACCTCGACGCCGGGCTGGTCCATCGGCACGAGCAGATACGACAGACCCTGGTGGCGGCTCGATCCCGGTTCGGTGCGGGCGATCACGAAGCACCAGTCGGCGTGCTGCGCGAGGGACGTCCACACCTTCTGCCCCGTGACGGACCACTCGTCGCCCGTGCGCTGAGCCTTGGTCGCCACCGCGGCGAGGTCGGATCCGGCGCCCGGCTCCGAGTAGCCCTGGCACCACAGCTCCTCGACCGCGACGATGCGCGGCAGGAAGCGGGCCTGCTGCGCGGGCGTGCCATGCGCGATGAGGGTGGGGCCGAGCAGCTCCTCCCCCAGATGGTTCACGCGGGCGGGGGCGTCGGCGCGGGCGTACTCCTCGTGGAAGATGACCTGCTGCGCGATGCTGAGTCCGCGGCCGCCGTGCTCGACCGGCCAGCCCACGCACGTCCACCCCGCAGCGGCCAGGTGCCGGTTCCACTCCAGGCGCGCCTCGAAGTCCTCGTGCTCGCGACCGGAGCCGCCGCGGCCGCGCAGCGCGGCGAAGCGACCGGTGAGGTTCTCTTCCAGCCAGCCGCGGATCTCGGCGCGGAATCGCTCGTCCGCGTCGTGCTGCGTCGCGTCCATCTGTGCTCCTCATCGAGTCGTGGTCTTCGGCGGACCGTTCCCGTATAGTATCAAACTAAACCAAGCGATTGTTTGGTTTCGCTCCCGGGAGTTCAGAGAGGAACCCGCCATGACCGACGACTCGGACGCCGTGGTCACCTACGAGGTGCGCGGCGCGACCGCGATCATCCGGCTGAACCGCCCCCAGTATCGCAACGCCCAGAACTCGAAGGTCACCTACGCCCTCGACGCCGCGTTCACCCGCGCCGTGGACGACGACGCCGTGAAGGTCATCGTGCTCGGCGGGAACGGGAAGCACTTCTGCGCCGGGCACGACATCGGCACCCCCGAGCGCGACATCGACCAGAGCTTCGAGCGCAGGGCCGTCATCTGGTGGGACCACGTCGGAGCCCAGGGCGTCGACTCCCGCTTCGCCCGCGAGTCCGAGGTCTACCTGGGGATGTGCCGCCGCTGGCGCGAGATCCCCAAGCCCGTGATCGCGATGGTGCAGGGTGCCTGCATCGCCGGAGGGCTCATGCTCGCCTGGTCGTGCGACTTCATCGTCGCCTCCGACGACGCGTTCTTCCAGGACCCGGTCGTCGCGATGGGCATCCCCGGCGTCGAGTACTTCGCACACCCCTGGGTGACCAACCCCCGCGCGGCCAAGGAGATGCTGTACACCGGCGACCGGATGCCCGCCGCCCGCGCGCACGAACTCGGCATGGTCAACCACGTCGTCCCGTCGTCCGAGCTGGAGCAGCGCACGCTCGAGCTCGCCGAGCGCATCGGCCGCATGCCCCGACTCGGGCTCGCCCTCGCGAAGAAGGCCGTGAACCAGGCGGAGGATCTGCAGGGCCTGCGCCCCGGCATGGACTCCGTGTTCGGGCTGCACCACGCCGCCCACGCGCACAACGCCGAGGTGGGCGGCGACTCCCTCGGCGGCGTGGACGTGCGCACCATCAAGGCCGACACCGCGGACGGAGCATCCCGATGAACCTCGACCTCACCCCCGCGCAGGAGGCCTTCGCCGCGGAGGCGCGCGCCTGGCTCACCGAGCACGTGCCGTCCACACCGCTGCCCTCGATGGACACGGCCGAGGGCTTCGCGGCGCACCGCGCGTGGGAGGCCGAGCTGGCGGAGGGCCGCTGGTCCGTCGTCTCCTGGCCCGAGCAGTACGGCGGCCGCGACGCCGGAATCACGGAGTGGGTGCTGTTCGAGGAGGAGTACTACCGCGCGGGCGCCCCGACCCGGGTGGCGCAGAACGGCATCTCCCTGCTCGCGCCGATCCTGTTCGAGCACGGCACCCCGGATCAGCACGAGCGGTACCTGCGCGCCATGACCGACGGCTCGCTGATCTGGGCGCAGGCGTGGTCGGAGCCCGGAGCGGGCAGCGACCTCGCCGCGATCCGCAGCACCGCCCGCCGCGACGACGACCGCGGCGGATGGGTGCTCAACGGCCAGAAGATCTGGAGCTCGCGCGCGGTGTGGGCCGACCGCGGGTTCGGCCTGTTCCGGTCCGACCCCGAAGCGCAGCGGCACCGCGGCCTGACGTACTTCCTGTTCCCGATGGACGCCGAGGGCATCACGGTGCGGGCGATCGCCCAGCTCGACGGCACGACCGGGTTCGCCGAGATCTTCTTCGACGACGTGTTCGTGCCCGATGAGGACGTGCTGGGCGCTCCCGGCGACGGATGGCGCGTGGCCATGAGCACCGCGGGCAACGAGCGCGGACTGTCGCTGCGGGCGCCGGGACGGTTCCTCGCCGCGACCGACCGCCTGATCGCACTGCAGTCCGAGCGGGGCGCGACCGGCGAGGATGACGCCGTGGTGGACGCCTGGATCGGCGCGGAGGCCTACCGGCTGTTCACGTGGCAGACCGTGAGCACCCTGCTCGACGGTGGTGCGGTCGGCGCGGAGGGCAGCATCAACAAGGTGTTCTGGTCGGAGCTCGACGTGCACATCCACGAGACCGCGCTGCGCATCCTGGGACCGGAGTCCGAGCTGCGCGGGGAGTCGGCGGTCGACGGCGGGCGCTGGGTCGACGACTACCAGTTCGCGCTCGCCGGTCCCATCTACGCGGGCACCAACGAGGTGCAGCGGAACATCATCGCGGAGCGGATCCTCGGACTCCCCCGCGGCGGAGACGGAAGGCGCGCCTGATGCGGTTCCTGCCCACGGAAGAACAGACCGCGTTCGCGGAGGCCATCGACGAGATCGTGGAGGGCGCGGGCGGCGCCGACGTCGCACGTGCCTGGGCCGACGGCGACACCGCCCCCGGGCTCGCCCTGTGGGCGCAGTTCGCCGAGCTCGGGCTGCTGGGGCTGCGGGTGAGCGAGGAGGCGGGCGGCTTCGGCGGCACCCTCGGCGACCTGGTGGTGGTGTTCGAGCGGCTCGGCTACCACGGCGTGCCCGGCCCCTACCTGGAGACGGTCGCGCTGCTGCCCTCCCTGGTGGACGACGGGACGCGGCAGGCCCTCGCCGCGGGAGCCATCGCCACCGCGGCGGTCGACGGTGTCGCTCCCGCCGCCGTGGACGCCGCCGTGGCCACGCACCGCTACCTCGTCCGCGGTGACGCGCTGCACGAGGGCGAGCCGGGCGCAGAGCTGACCTCGGTCGCGCCCACCCGGCGTCTCGCCCGGCTCTCCCCCACGGGAGCCTCGACCCCGCTCGTGCCCGGCGCCCTCGACGCGGCCCTGAACGAAGCAGCCCTCGCCGCCGCCGCGCTGCTCGTGGGCGCGGGAGAGCGGCTGCTCGCGGAGGCCGTGTCGTACGCGAAGGTGCGCGAACAGTTCGGCCGTCCGATCGGGGAGTTCCAGGCGCTCAAGCACCAGCTGGCGGATGCGCGGATCGCGCTGAGCTTCGCGCGGCCGCTCGTGTGGAACGCGGCACTGCGCGCCGACGAGCCCGACGAGGACCGGGCGGTGTCGGCCGCCAAGGTCGCCGCGGGCGACGCCGCGCTGCGCGCCGCGCGCACCTCGCTGCAGGTGCACGGCGCGATCGGCTACACGGCCGAGCACACGCTGCGGATCTGGCTGGGCCTCGCGCCCGCGCTGTCCGCGGCGTGGGGCACGCCGGATTTCCATCGGGCGCGCATCGCCCGCGACATCCTTCCGAAGGAGCGGTGATGTCTTTCGAACCCGATGAGGATCAGCAGGAGCTCGTCGCCCTCGTGCGCGGGATCCTGAGCCAACGCGCCGACAGTGCGGCGACGCGTCGGGCCCTGGAGTCGGACCAACGGTTCGACGCCGACCTGTGGCGTCTGCTCTGCGAGGAGATCGGCATCGCCGGCATGGCCGTCCCCGAGGAGCACGGCGGCGCCGGCTTCACACTGCGGGAGGCGCAGCTGGCGCTGGAGGAGATCGGCTACGCGCTCGCGCCGTCGCCGTACCTCGGCTCGGTCGCGATCGCGGCGCAGGCGATCCTGGCCGCGGGCGATGCGGAGGCGTCCGCCCGACTGTTGCCCGGCATCGCGGAGGGATCGTCGGCGGCGGCGCTCGTGTGGGCCAACCCGTCCGGACGCTTCGCCCCCGACCGCATCGACGTGCACGCCGAGGCCGACGGGGAGGCGTGGACGCTCACCGGCACGGCGGGCTTCGTGCTGGACGGGCTGCCCGCCGACGTGCTGGTCGCGGTGGCCCGCACCGCCGACGGCCCGCGTCTGTTCGAGGTGCTCGACGTCGCGGCGGTCGCGCGCGAGGACGACCCGACGATGGACCAGACCCTGCGGCTCGCGACCCTCCGGTTCGACGGGGTCCCTGCCCGTCCGCTCGGCGACGGCGATCCCGCCGTGCTCGACGACGTGCGGGCGCTCGCGCTCGCGGCGGTCGCGGCGGTGCAGGCGGGCACAGCGGCGCGGGCCCTCGACGACACCGTGGCCTACGCGCAGCAGCGGGTGCAGTTCGGACGACCCATCGGCTCGTTCCAGGCGCTCAAGCACCGCATGGCCGACCTGCACGTGCGGGTGGAGGTGGCGCGCACCGCGTCGCGCGCGGCCGCCGACGCCCTCGCGTCCGGCGCCCCCGACCGCGCGGAGCTGGCCACGATCGCGAAGGCCGTGTGCTCGGAAGCGCTCACCCGGGTCGCGGGAGAGATGATCCAGCTGCACGGCGGGATCGCGATCACGTGGGAGCACGACGCGCACCTGGTGTTCAAGCGCGCGCACGCCCTCGGCACCCTGTTCGGCACCCCGCGCGAGCTCCGCGCCGCCGCCGAGCCCTGGGCCCTCGCACGCCTCTGACCGCAGCCCTGGCGGCGGCCTCAGCGGCGGAGCGGGGTGGTCTCGGTCCAGTCGGTGTACTTGCGGCGCTCGCGGAACAGCCAGCGGCCGTCCACCCGCACGAGGTCGTCGTCGTAGCGGTCGGCGAGGGTGAAGCGGATGCGTCCCTCCGAGGTCTCGCGGATGTGGTGCGACAGGCAGGCCGTATGCACCCGGGCGGTGTCGCCTCGCACCTCCACATCGCTCGGAGACAGCGCGTGACTGGTCGCCACGAAGGCCGTGAGGGCCTCGAACGCCGCGACCAGCTCCGCCGTCCCCCGCGGCGTCTCGGCCGGGTGATCGGCACGCGGCCGATACAGGAGCATCCGCCCGTCCGGCACGAACAACGACGCCATGTCGGCGAACCTCCGCTGATCGGCGTAGCGCCCGTACCGCAGGATCGTGCGGGTGATGTCGAGCCAGTCCGCGAACTCGGCCGTGCTCACCGGGGTCCCTCCGCGCGTCGACGGTGCAGCGGTGTCGCGGCGTCCGCGGCCCAGGTGGTGCGTCGGCGGTCAGGCTCCGCAGCCGGCAGCGGCTCCACCGCCACCAGGGTCTCACGGCTGCGCCGGGCGAGCTCCTGGTAGATGCGCACGCCGTTCCGCTTCCACTCCTGCGCGTCGTCGTCGAGGAGCCCGACCACCCGCGCCGGGGCTCCAAGCGCCTTCGACCCGGGCGGGATCACGGTGCCCGCGGTGACCACGGCACCTGCGCCCAGCAGCGCGTCCGCCCCGATCTCGGCGCCGTCGAGCACGGTGGCCCCGATGCCGATCAGCGCGAACGACCCGATGCGGCAGCCGTGCAGCACCGCACCGTGGCCGACGTGGCTGTGCGGGTCGAGCACCGCGTCCGCACCGGGGAACGCGTGGATGACGCACGAGTCCTGCACGTTCGACCCCTCCCCCACGACGATGCGACCGAAGTCTCCGCGCAGGCTCGCGAAGGGTCCGATGTAGCAGCCGCGACCGATCACGACGTCACCGATCAGGCTCGCGGTCTCGTGCACGAACGCGGTCGGGTCGACCACCGGCACCACGCCGTCGAACGCGTACGACGGCATCAGGCGACCTGACCGCCGTCGATGACGAAGTCCTGTCCGGTGCAGTAGCTGCTGGCCGGGCTCGCGAGGTAGGCGACGAGTGCCGAGATCTCCTCGGGCCGGCCCGCGCGCGGGATGGGGATGCGTGAGATGAACCCGACCCCCGCCCGGGTGTCCTCGGTGATCATGGGCGTGTCGACGGCGCCGGGACACACGGTGTTCACGCGGATGCCGCTGCCCGCCAGCTCGCGGGCCAGCGCGTGGGAGACCCCCCGCAGCCCCCATTTCGACGCCGAGTAGGGCACGCGGTTGGCGTAGCCGGCGACCCCGGCCGTCGAGGCGATGTTGATGATCGAGCCGCCGTCGCCCAGGAGCGGGAGCAGCGCCTGCACGCCGAGCATGGGGCCGATGAGGTTCACGTCGAGCGTGAGACGGATGACGCGCTCGGCCGTTTCCGCGAGCGGTCCTTCGGGGCAGAACCCGGCGTTGTTCACCAGCACGTCCACGTGGCCGAACCGCTCGCGCGCAGCCTCGGCGACCGCGCCCCACGCGTCGGCGGAGGAGACGTCGTGCGCGAGGCCGATCGCGCGATCGCCGTACGCGGTCGCGACCTCCTGCACGGCCGCCCCGTCGAGGTCGGTCAGCACCAGGTCGGCGCCGAGCTCGTGGAACAGAGCGGCGTGCGAGCGGCCCTGCCCTCCGGCGGCGCCGGTGATGACGGCGACGCGTCCGGTCAGGTCGATGACGGGTGTTGCACTCATGGGGTTCCTCCGCGATAGTGATCGAACAAACGTTTGCTTGAGAGATGGGAGACGGCATGCCGCGCCTGCACCACATGGGCATCACCGTGAGCGACACGGCGGCGGCCGCCGCGTTCTACGCCGCCGCGACGGGCGGCACGGTGACCGGCCCCCTGGTCAAGAGCGGCCCCGCGGTCGAGGCCGCAACCGGACGCCCCGGTGCCGAGATCCTGCTCACGTTCGTGCGGCTCGACGACGGCGTCTTCCTGGAGCTCGCGGAGTACCGCGGGGTCGACGCTGCGCGCATCGACCCGCACAACGGCCACATCGGCGCTGCCCACCCCGCGATCACGGTGCCCGACATCGCGCAGAGCCTCGCGCGGCTGGCGGAGCTCGGCCACCACCCGCTCTCGGCGGTCATGACCGCGACGGCCGGACCGCTCGACGGCTTCCGCTACGTGTACGTGCTCGGGCCCGACGACGTGCGGGTCGAGCTGCTGCAGGAGCCTCATCCCGGCACCGCCTGACCGGCGCCGTCGAGCAGCCGCAGGTCGGCGGGGTCCAGCGTCAGCTCGACCGCCGCGACGGAATCCCGCACGCTCTCCGGCCGGCTCGCACCGGGGATCGGGATCAGCACGGGCGATCGTGCGAGCAGCCACGCCAGCACCACGCGCTGCGGGCTGACGTCGGAGCGCGCCGCCACCTCGGCCACGGGCGCCGCCGCCCCGCCGAGCGCCTTCGCCTGGCGCATGCCGCCGAGCGGACCCCACGCGAGGAACGCCAGGCCGTGCTCCTCGCAGCGCCGCAGCACGGGCTCGCTCGACCGCTCCAGGAAGCTGTACTCGTTCTGCACGCTCACGAGCGCGTCGCCGAGGACGCCCCGGGCGAGGTCGAGCTGCGCAACGTCGACGTTCGACACCCCGACCCGCACCACGACCCCGTCGTCCACCAGCTGCCGCAGGGCCCCCATCGAGTCCGCATAGGGCACGCGCACGTCGGGCCGGTGGTGCTGGTAGAGCGGGAGCGCGTCGAGTCCGAGACGCCGCGCCGAGGCACGCGCGGCGGCGGCGAGATGCGCGGGCGTGCCGTCCACCCACCACGTCGCGGCGGGCCCGCGCGTGTGGCCGCCCTTCGTGGCGACGACCACGCGGTCCCTCGCGTCGGGGTGCCGGCGCAGCGCCGCGGCGAGGGCGCGCTCGTTCACGCCCATCTCGCTCGACGGTCCGTACGAGTCGGCGGTGTCGAACAGCGTGATGCCGGCATCGACCGCGGCGTGCACGGCGCGGACGCCCCGCTCGACATCCGACTCCGGGGTCTGCGTGAGCGTCATCGCGCCCATCCCGAGCGCCGAGACCCGCAGGTCGCCGAGCGCGCGCTGCGGCATCATCGGCCCACGACCGTCCAGCCACCATCCACCGGCAGGCACTGGCCGATCACGTGCGTGGCATCGCGCAGCAGCCAGATGATCGCGGCGGCGATCTCCTCGGGATCGGCGAGACGGCCGCGCGGCGTGCGGCGCTCGACCGCGGCGAGGTCGTAGCCGCCGGCCACCAGCTCCTGCACCATCGGGGTGAGCGTGTGGCCGGGGGCGACCGCGTTCACGCGCACGCCGAGCGGCGCCCACTCGACCGCGAGGTTCTCCATCAGCTGCCGCTCCGCCGCCTTCGCCGGACCGTAGTCGGCCTGGTTCGCCCAGCCGCGATAGGCCGTGGTCGACGACACCATCACGATCGACCCTGGTTCTCCATCGAGACGCCGCACGAGGGCCCGCGACACGGCGAGCGCCCCGACGACGTGCACGTCGTACAGCAGCCGCAGCCGGTCGAGGCCGATCTCCAGCGCGGGCATGTACGCCCCGCGGATTCCGTGGCACACGACCACGCCGCCCACGGGCGCGCGTTGCCAGGCGCGTTCCATCGCGGCCTCGACCGCCGCCTCGTCACGCAGGTCGACCGCCTCGGAGCTCACGTCGTCGTGGGCGCTCGGGCTCAGGTCGAACACCGTCACGGTGAGTCCGCGCTCGCGGAGCAGCCGCACCACCGCGTCGCCGATCCCGCTCGCTCCCCCGGTGACCACGACGTGGTCGGCGGGTCGATCCTGCGCCTGCTCCGGCATCATCCAGCTCCCTCGCTGCTCGCCCTCCCGGGCATGCTACTGTGATTCCCAAACAAGCGCTAGGTTTAGCGTCGGTCGCGCGAAGGAGCGGGAATGGCGGACAAGCAGGTCAGCATCGAGGAGGCGATCGGCACCCTCGAGAGCGGGATGACGGTCGGCATCGGCGGGTGGGGGTCGCGGCGCAAGCCCATGGCCCTGGTGCGCGAGATCCTGCGCCGCGACATCACCGACCTCACCGTGGTGGCCTTCGGCGGCCCCGACGTGGGGCTGCTCGCCGAGGCCGGGCGCATCCGTCGCCTCGTCTACGGCTTCGTGTCGCTCGACAGCATCCCGCTCGATCCGCTGTTCACGCGGGCGCGCGAGCGCGGGGCGATCGAGGTCGAGGAGTACGACGAGGGGATGTTCGTCGCGGGGCTGCGTGCCTCGAACGCCCGCCTCGACTTCCTCCCGATCCGCGCGGGCCTCGGCTCCGACGTGCTCCCGGCGAACCCTCGGCTGCGCACCGTCCGCTCCCCCTACTCCGACGCCGAGTACGTCGCGATGCCGGCGCTCCCCCTCGATGTCGCCCTCGTGCACGTGAACCGCGCCGACCCGCAGGGCAACGCGCAGTACCTCGGCCCCGACCCGTACTTCGACGACCTGTTCGCGATGGCCGCGCAGCGCACGATCGTCTCGGCCGAGAAGGTCGTGCCGACCGCCGCACTGCTCGACGAGGGCTCGTTCCACACGCTGCTGTTCAGCCGCCTCTACGCCTCCGCCGTGGTCGAGGCACCACGCGGGGCGCACTTCACCACGTGCGCGCCCGACTACGACCGCGACGAGGCGTTCCAGAAGCACTACGCCGCATCCGCCAAGGACCCCGACGCGTGGGCGGAGTTCGCGCGCACGTACCTGCACAGCGACGAGGCGGGGTACCACGCCGCCGTCGCCCGCTTCCACGCCGACCGAGGAGAGTCATGACCACCGTCGCCCCCACGCCCGCGACCGTCGCCACCACCGCCGAGGTCTGCGTCGCGGCCTGCGCCGACACCTACCGCGACTCCGGCGAGGTGCTCGCCCACGCCGTCGGGATCATCCCGTCCCTCGGCGCCCGTCTGGCCAAGCTCACCACGGCGCCCGACCTGGTGCTCAGCGACGGCGAGGCCTTCTTCCTCAGCGGTCCGCCGATGCCCGGCGACACCGCAGCCCCCGCACCGACGATCGAGGGGTGGGCGCCGTTCCGCCGCATCTTCGACATCCTCGCGACCGGCCGACGCCAGAGCATGATGGGCGCCAGCCAGATCGACCGGCACGGCAACCAGAACATCTCGCTCATCGGCGACTGGGACCGCCCCACCAAGCAGCTGATCGGCGTGCGCGGGGCTCCGGGCAACACGGCCAACCACCGTGTGGACTACTGGGTGGCCCGGCACAGCCCCCGCGTGTTCGTGGAGTCGGTGGACATGGTGTCGGGTGTCGGCACCGACCGTGCGGCCGAAGCCGGGCTGGAGCACCACCGCCTCGGCGTGATCGTCACCAACCTCGCCGTGCTCGGCTTCGACGCGGACGGCATCGTGACGGTGCTCTCGGTGCACCCCGGCGTCGACCCGCAGCTCGTGGCGGACAGCACCGGCTTCGCGCTGGATGCGAGCGCCGCACCCCTCACGCGCACGCCCGACGCGGAGGAGCTGCGGCTGATCCGCGACGTGCTCGACCCGCGCGGCACCCGCAGCCGCGAGGTCGCAGACTGACGCGGGCTCCGCTCAGTCGGAGAGGAGGCCCTTGTGCAGCAGGTCGAGGAAGTTGTCGGTCAGGCTGGCGGCGGTGTGCCCGCGGCCGGGCCGGTACCACGCGACCGTGGACCACACGGCGTCGCGGATGAAGCGGTAGGCGATGGGCGCGTCGATGGAGTCGCGGAACACGCCGACCTTCTGCCCTTCACGGATCTGCGACAGCCACAGCTCCTCGATGCGCTCGCTGTTCTCGCGCAGGAACTCGAAGCCGGGCTGGCGGCCGAGGAACGACAGCTCGTTCTGGTAGAGGCCGACCGCGTCGGGCTGGCTCTCGATCGTCGTGAAGGCGTGCGCGATGAGCTTGTCGAGGATGTCGCGGGGGCTGCCGCCCTCGGCCACGATCTCCTCGAACCGATCGAGCAGCCCGGTCATGAAGCTGCCCAGGATCTCCTGGAGGATCGCCTCCTTGGAGGAGAAGTGATGGTAGAGGCTTCCGGAGAGGATGCCGGCCTCGTCGGCGATGTCGCGGACCGTGGTCGCGGAGTACCCGCGCTTGGCGATCAGGCGCGCGGCGATCGAGAGGATCTGATCGCGCCGCTCGGAGCTCTGCTCCTGGCGGCCTCCGCTTTTGGTCGTTGCCATTGCTGCTCCTTCACAGAAAATCTCACAAGCGCTTGCTCAAGTGTGCCGCATGCGAGCGGTTTCCCGAAACATCCCTTCGGAGTGTACGCATGATCTGGGAAAGGACGTCCATGACAGTCTCGGAAGCCACCACGGTCCCCGCCCTCCTCACGGAGATGGCGGCGCTCGGCGATCACCCCGCCATCGTCGACGGCGACGTGACGATCGGCTACGCCGAGCTGCGGGACCGCGTGGAGGACGTCGCCCGCGCCTACCTGGCGCAGGGCGTGGCGCCCGGCGACCGCATCGGTCTCTGGGCGCCCAACCGGTACGAGTTCATCCTCGCGATGCTCGGCGCCCAGCTGGTCGGGATCGCGGTCGTGCCGTTGAACACCCGCTTCACGGGTCACGAAGCCGCCGAGATCCTCGCCCGCTCCCGCGCCACCGCGCTCGTGCTGGCGGACGGCTTCCTCGGCAAGTCCTACAGCGAGATGCTGCGCGATGCAGCGGCCGAGCGCGGCGGGGACGGCCCGGTGTTCCCCGGGCTCCCGCACCTCCGCACCGTGGTCTGCCTGGACGGCGACGGTGCCGGCGGGCTGCTGTCGTGGGACGCCTTCCTCGCCGGCGGTGGAGCCGTGGCACCGTCACGGGTGGCCGAAGCTGCCGCGGCGGTCGGTCCGGACGACATCATGGACGTGCTGTTCACCTCGGGCACCACGGGCGTGCCCAAGGGCGTGCTCAGCGCGCACCGGCAGACCCTGTCGGTCGCGCGCGCCTGGGGCCTCGGAGCCCGCCTCACGCCGGAGGACCGCTACGCCGTCGTGAACCCCTTCTTCCACGGCTTCGGCTACAAGGCGGGCATGATCACGTCGCTCATGGCCGGCACCACGATCTACCCCCTGGCCGTGTTCGACGCCGACCGCCTGCTCGACCTCGTGCAGTCCGCCCGCATCAGCGTGCTGCCCGGCGTGCCCACCATCTTCACATCGCTGCTCGACCACCCCCGCCTCAGCGAGTACGACCTGTCGTCGCTGCGGTTCGCGATCGCCGGGGCCACGGCCGCCCCCGCGACGCTCTTCCACGACATGGTGAACGTGCTCGGCTTCGAGACCGTGGCCCAGGCGTACGGCCTCACCGAGTGCGTCGTCGCCACCCTCTCCCGCCCCGGCGAGTCGCTGGAGCACACGGCCCAGACCACCGGACCCGCGGTCGAGGGCGTGGAGATCCGGGTCGTGGACGAGAAGGGGAACGACGCGGGGGTCGACGTGGACGGCGAGATCCTGCTGCGCGGCCCCAATGTGATGCTCGGCTACTTCGAGGACCCGGCCGCGACCGACGCCGTGCTCGACGCGGACGGCTGGTTCCACACCGGCGACGTCGGCCGTCTCGACGAGCACGGCTGCCTCAAGATCACCGACCGCCTGAAGGACATGTTCATCGTCGGCGGCTTCAACGTGTACCCCGCCGAGGTCGAGAACGCGCTGCGCAAGCACCCGGCGGTGAACGAGTCGGCCGTGATCGGTGTGGACGACGACCGGCTCGGCACCGTCGGCCGCGCCTACGTGCTGCTGCTGCACAACGCGGAACCGCGCCCCGACGCCGCCGAACTCGAGACCTTCTGCCGCCGGCACCTGGCGAACTTCAAAGTGCCGCGCGAGTTCGTGCTCGTGGAGGACTTCCCCCGCAACGCCACCGGCAAGATCCTCAAGTCCGAGCTCCGCGACCGCGCCTGACCCGCCGCGGTCGATTGGCCCGCGCGACCCCCGGCCGGTAGCCTTCGAGGTCGGCCACGGGGAAGGACGGGGATGCGGGGACACGACCGATCGGCGGGGATCACGCGACGCACGGCGATGCGGGCGGCGGTGTGGACGGTACCGGTGGTGGCGGTGACCTGCGCGGCGCCACTGGCGGCGGCGTCCACCGCGCGCCCGGCGGTGCAGATGCTGCCCGTCACCATCGACCGCGCGACCTTCACCTGGCCGGGAGCGGTGGTCGGCAACCCTGGGACGACGCCGATCACCGTGACGTGGTCGGTCGCGGTGTCACCCGAGCTGGACTGGATTACCGGGCCCACCACGGGCTCGACGACGGTCCCGCCCGGCTCGTCCGCCACCATCGCGGCGGGGGTGCAGGGATTCCCGGTCGCCGCGGCGTGGCCCACCACGCTCACCCTCACGGTGCTGCGCGACGGCGGCAGCGAGGATCACAGCCTCGTGTTCCAGGCCGAAGAGGCCTGACCGGGATCCGGGGCTTCAGCTCAGGCGCTCGAGCACCATCGCCATGCCCTGGCCACCCGCGGTGCACATGGTCTCGACCGCGAACTGCTCGTCTCGCTCCCGCAGCGCGTTGATCGCCGTGGTCGTGATGCGCGCACCCGTCATGCCGTAGGGGTGGCCGAGGGCGATCGCGCCGCCGTTGACGTTCACGCGCTCCGGATCGATGCCGATGTCCGCGATGGACGGCACGACCTGGGCCGCGAACGCCTCGTTGATCTCCAGGAGGTCGATGTCGCCGATGCTCATGCGGGCGTGGGCGAGCGCCCGCTCGACGGCCTGCACGGGACCGAGCCCCATGATCTCGGCCGACAGCGCCGACACCCCGGTCGACACGATGCGAGCGAGCGGGGTCAGCCCCAGCTCGGCGGCTCGGGTGTCGCTCATGACCACGAGCGCCGCCGCCCCATCGTTCAGCGCGCAGCAGTTCGCGGCCGTCACGGTGCCGTGCGGGCGGAACACGGGCTGCATCCCGCTGATGCCGTCCAGGGTCACCCCCGCGCGGGGGCCGTCGTCGGCCGAGACTAGCGTGCCGTCGGTCAGACGCACGGGAGTGATGTCCTTCTGCCAGAAGCCGCGGGCGGCCGCGGCCTCGGCACGGTTCTGGCTGAGCACGGCCCACTCGTCCTGGTCGCGCCGGGAGACGCCGCGGAACGAGGCCACGTTCTCGGCGGTCTCGCCCATCGCGATGTAGATGTCGGCGAGCTCGCCGCGCGCGCGCGGGTCGGACCACACGAACTCCGGGTCCTGCGCGTCCCGGGCGGTGCGGGCAGCGGCGTCGGCCCACCGCGGGTTCTTGGTGTCGGGCATGCCGTCGGCCTTGCCGGACCCGAACTGCGACACCGCCTCGACCCCGGCCGACACGAACACGTCGCCCTCGCCTGCCTTGATCGCGTGGAAGGCCATGCGAGTGGTCTGCAGCGAGGACGCGCAGTAGCGGTTGACGGTGGCGCCGGGCACGCCGTCCCACCCGAGCTGCAGCGCGACCATGCGGCCGATGTTGTACCCCTGCTGACCGGCCGGCTGCGCACACCCCATCATCAGGTCGTCGATCTCGGCGGGGTCGAGTCCCGGCACGGCTTCCACGGCGGCGCGCACCATCTGCGTCGCGAGGTCGTCGCCGCGCATGTCCTTCAGGCTGCCCTTGAACGCGCGGCCGATGGGCGAGCGCACGGCGGAGACGATGACGGCTTCGGTCATGAGGGGGTTCCTCCAGAGTCGGGCAGGCTGTCGGCCTGCCGCACGATGTCGGCGTTCGGGGTGTGGGCGAGGAAGGCCGGCCATTCGCCGCCGCCGTCGACCGGGATCACGGCACCGGTGAGGTGCGCGGAGAGGGGGGAGGCGAGCACGACGCACACGGCCCCGAGTTCGGCGGGGTCGGCGAGACGTCCGCGCGGGATGGTGCGCGCGATCTCGGCGTATTGCTCGGGCGTGCCGTAGTGATCGGCGGCGCTCTCGGTGTGCACGAGCCCGCTGCTGACCGCGTTGACGCGGATCTCGGGGGCCCACTCGACGGCGAGGCTGCGGGTCAGGCTCTCCAGTGCCGCCTTGGCCGCCCCGTAGACGGCGGTGCCCGGACTCGGACGGCGCGCACTGATCGAGGTGATGTTGACGACACTGCCCTTCGCTGCGCGCAGAGGCTCGAACGCGGCGCGCGTGGCGACGGCGGCCGAGAGGAAGTTGATCTCGGTGATCGCCTGGAAGTAGCGGGGCGAGCCCGCCTCGAACCGGCCGAAGGGGGAGCCGCCGACGTTGTTGACGAGTACGTCGAGCCGTCCGTGGCGCTCGGCCACGTCGCGGATCCACGCCTCGTTCTGCGCCGCGTCGCGCACGTCGACGGGGCGGAAGGAAGCGCGGCGCCCGTCGCGCTCGGGAACCCCGTCGGGCTCGGAGCGCCCGCAGAACTCGACCTCGGCCCCGGCGTCCAGGAACGCGTCGACCACGCCCCGGCCGACACCGCGACCGCCGCCGGTGACCGCGACGACCTTCCCCGCGAAATCGATGACCAGACTCACTGCGCACTCCTCCGTACCGCGCTCCGGTGCGACGGCCTGTCCATGCTACCAACCAAATGCTAGGTTTGTTGCATGGGTCACGAAGACGTACCTCCCCGCTCTCCGCGCACGATCGTCGTCACCGGCGGTGCGCTCGGCATCGGTGGCGGCATCAGCCGCCGCTTCGCCGCTGAGGGCGACCACGTGGTGCTGGTCGACATCGACGCCGACGCCGCTGAGGCGACAGCGTCGGAGATCGAGGAAGACGGCGGGAGCTGCACCGCGCTCGTCGGCGACATCACCCGGGACGACACGGTCGCCCGCCTGGCGGCCCACGTTCAGGAGCAGCACGGTCATGCGGAGGTGCTCGTCAACAACGTCGGCGACTTCCGCCCCGCGAAGTCATTCTTCGCCAAGAGCCCACCGGAGCAGTGGCAGCGGTTGCACGAGCTGAACCTCTGGCACGTGTTCGCGGTGACGCACGCCCTGCTGCCCGGAATGATCGCGGCCGGCCGCGGCAGCATCGTGAACGTGTCCACCGTGGAGGCCTTCCGCGGCATCCCCGGCAACGCGGTGTACTCCGCCTACAACGCCGGCGTGTCCGCCTTCACCAAGAGCCTGGCGGTCGAGCTCGGCCCCTCCGGCATCCGCGTCAACGCGATCGCCCCCGACCTCGCCGACACCCCTCAGACACCGGCCGAGCTGATGCTCGCCGGACGCGACCCCGCTCTGCTGCGCTCCTGGCTCCCTGCCGGGCGCTTCGGTCGACCGGAGGACTTCGCGGGCGTGGTGGCGTTCCTCGCCTCCGACGACGCCGCCTTCGTGACCGGACACACCATTCCGGTCGACGGCGGCACGCTCGCCGCCTCCGGCTGGTACGGCCGCGCGGAGGGCCGCGGCTGGACCAACCTGCCGGATCGAGCATGAACCTCGCGGAGCTGGTCGATCGTCAGGAGATCCACGCCCTCGTGCTCCGCTACTGTGCTGCGGTCGACCGGGCGGATTGGGGCGCGGTGCGTGCGGTGTATGCCACGGACGGCGTCGACCACCACACCGGTTTCTCCGGTGACGCCGACGCCTACGTGGCCTGGTTGCGCGAACGGACCGCGGTCTTCGACGGCACTGCGCACCTCACCGCCAACCACACGGTCGAGCTGCTCGGCGACCACGCGTACGCGGAGACCTCCGGCACCGCTGTGCACTGGGGATCCCCGGCCGAAGACGAGACCCGCAACTTCACGAGCGGCTTCCGCTACCTCGACCACCTGCGCCGCGACCCGGACGGCTGGCGGATCGTCGAGCGCCTCGCGGTGCGCGACTGGACCCGGTCCGATGCCGGGCGCCTGCGCGATCCCGAGGGCGACGGCCCACGCGGACGGCGAGGACCGGACGACCCCTCCACCGCGTTCCGGGAGCGGGTGCGGACGACAGCCGAGAGCGCGAGGAGGATGACATGACCGCGGACATCGAACGGCGGCTGCGGCTGCTGGAGGACCGCCTGGAGCTCATCGACCTGGAGGCGACGTACGCGCGCTCGTTCGACGAACGCGACGGCGCCGCGTGGAGCGCGCTCTTCACGGACGACGGGGTGTACCAGTCCCGGCCCGTAGGCGACGCGCCGCCCGTCACGTTCGTACAGGGTCGTGTTGCGCTGGAGGCGTTCTGCCGCGACGCCCCGTTCTCGGGCATCCACTTCCTGCACCTGCCGCAGCTGCGGTTCGACGGCGACCGGGCGACCGCCCGCGTGCACCTCGAGTTCCACGGCGACCACCCGGCAGACCCGGGCGCACCCCGCGTGGCGATGCGCGGGTACTACGACGTGGCGTATCGCCGGGTGGACGGTCGCTGGCGCATCGCCCACCGCGTCACCACGGCGTTCGGACGCGAACAGACAACGGTGCTCGGCTATCCGCCCGCGGCCGTGCTGCCGGATTGATCCGAGCGGAGGTCGGGCGAGATCACGGTCAGGCGTGGCCCCTGTCAGACGGGGAGGACGAGCCGGAACCGCTCGCAGAGCACGGGCATGTCCGGGGCGTAGCCACGCGGGTTCTCGGAGTGGGTGCGCCAGTAGCGCTCGTGCACCTCGCGCCAGTGCTCCAGCGTGCGGTCGCCCTCCCCCTCGGCGAAGGCGTGCGCGGCATCGACCCGGTCGAACGGCACGACCTCGAGCGCGGTCGTCTCGATCACGGCGCGCGGCTCCCCGCGTCCGTCGAGGATGATGCTGAACTCGCCCACCTCGGGCAGCGGGTCGCCGGTTGCCTCGTAGTCCCACAGCGACGACGCGGTGCCGACCTTCACACCGGCGAGCACCAGCGCGAGCAGCTCGTCGGCGTGCGCCGGGGTGGCACCGAACGCCCATGCCTCCGGCACCGCTTCGGGAAGGTGCGGCAGCGCCGCCCTCGCGTCGCGCCAGTACTGCTCGATCCCCGCACCGTCATCCACCCGCCCAGACTAGCGGCGGACACCCCCGGGACCGCCTGCCGTCACGCGACCGCGCCGAAGTACGCCCGCTGCAGATCCTCCAGGGACACGTCGGCCGCGGCGCCCGCGAGCGTCGTGCGGCCCATCTCTATCACGGCCACCTCGTCGGCGATCGCGACGGACTCCTGCACCGCCTGTTCGACGAGGAGGATGCCGATGCCGGTCGCCTTCAGCTCGTGCACCCGCTCCATGACCTCCTTCACGATCACGGGGGCCAGGCCCTGGCTCGGCTCATCGAGGATCAGCAGTTTCGGCTTCGCCATGAGCGCCTGCCCGATCGCGAGCATCTGCTGCTGTCCGCCCGACATGCTCGCAGCCGGGAGGGCCCGCTTGCTGCCGAGGATCGGGAACAGCTGGTAGATCTCGTCGACCGAGGAGGCGAGGCCGCGCTTGCCGAGGCGTCGCGAGAAGCCGCCGAGGATCAGGTTCTGCTCGATCGTCAGCTCACGGAAGACCTTCTTGCCCTCCTGCACGTAGGAGATCCCGCGCGCGACCCGCTTGTGCGGCGCGTCGGCGAGGGGCGCCCCCAGGTAGGAGACGGACCCGCCCGTGACCCGGTTCAATCCGGTGATGGCACGCAGCGTGGTGGTCTTGCCGGCGCCGTTGCGACCGAGCAGCACCGTGATCTCTCCCGACCGCACCGTGAGCGACACGTCGCGCACCACGGTCAGGTCGCCGTAGCCGGTCTGCAGCGCCGACACCTCCAGCAGCACGTCACTCATGGTCGCCGCCTCCCGCCGCGTTGGTCTCCGCCGTGACGCCGAGGTACTCCTCCATCACGCGCGGGTTGCTCTCGATCTGCTCCGGTGTGCCGTGCGCCATAACCGCGCCCTGGGCGAGCACGTAGATGTCGTCGGCGAGACGCAGCACCAGCTGGAAGTTGTGCTCCACGAGGATCACGGTCATCCCGGCGTCGCGCAGCCGGCGCACCAGGCTCTCCAGCACCTCCAGCTCGTCCTCGTCGAGGCCGGAGGCGACCTCGTCGAGCAGCACGACCTGGGGCGAGGCCGCGAGGCTGCGGGCGACCTCCAGCAGGCGGCGGTTGCCGAGCGGGAGGGAGTCGGCCGGCTCGTCGCGCTGCGCGCTCAGCCCGACCAGTGCCAGGGCACGTTCGGCCGCCGCGCGGTTCTCCCGACGCGCCCGCCAGAACGACGGCAGGCGCAGCACCGACGCGAACACGCTGGCGCGCTCGGTCGCGTAGCACCCGGCCTGCACGGCTTCGAACACGGTGAGCTTCTCGGGGATGTTGGGGGTCTGGAACGTGCGCGACACTCCGGCCCGCGCGACCCGATACGACGAGAGCCCCTGGATGGGCCGCCCGTCGAGCTCGATCGTGCCGGCGTCGGTGCGGTAGAACCCCGAGATCATGTTCAGCAGCGTGGTCTTGCCCGAGCCGTTGGGCCCGATGATCGCGGTGACCGCGCCCGGCGCCGCCTCGATCGAGACCTTCGAGAGCGCCTGGTTGCCACCGAACGCCTTCGAGACACCGTCGGTGCGCAGCAGGGCGCCGTCGAGCCTCTCGACGTCGGCCGGGGCTGCGGGCACGGGCTCGATGCCGACCCTGCGCTTCGCAGCGATGTCGGCCTTGCGCACGAGGCTGCGCACGAGCCCGGAGAGACCGCCGGTGAATGCGACCCCTCCGATGAGCAGGAACGCACCGGAGATGATGAGGCCGAACTTGCTGAAGTTCGTCGACTGGTTCATGCCGAACTGCAGCACGGCCGCGCCGATGAGCGCCCCGTAGATGCTTGCGGATCCGCCGAAGATCGACGCCGCGAGCACCGTCATCGCGAAGGAGAACGCGAACGCCTCCGGCGAGATGAACAGGTCGAGGTTGGCGAACAGCACGCCCGCGATGCCGGCCGGCACCGCGCCGATCGCGTACGCGGTGAGCTTGGCGCGGAAGACCGAGATGCCCATGGACGACGCCAGCACGGGGCTCTGCTTGAGCACGCGCAGGGCGGTGCCGTGGTCGGACACGACGAGGTTGCGGATGAGGGCGAACACGACGATCGCGATCGCGACGATCAGCACGTAGTACGTCCGCCCGTCGATCATCTGCCCGAAGGAGGTCGCGGGCATGATGCCGGCCAGGCCGTTGCGACCGCCGGTCTCCTCCTTGAAGATCGACAGCACGTCGGGGACGATCAGGATCAGGAAGAACGAGGTCATCGCGAGCGACCAGCTGCCGAGCCGGAGCCCGGGGATGCCGGAGATCAGGCCGACGATCAGGGCGGCCCCTCCGCCGATCAGCAGTTGCAGCCAGATGTCGGTCACGCCGGCCTTGTTGGCGAGACCCGCCGCGTAGGCACCGGCGGCGTACATGGCGACCTGACCCATCGCGAGCTCGCCGGCGTAGCCGAGCGAGAGGTTCAGGCCGAGCACGATGAGGGCGAGGATGAGCGTGAGCTCGATCTGCCGGGTCGCGCCGTAGTTGAGCCCCAGGAAGGGCAGCACGAGCAGCACCGCGCCGATGGCGAGCGGCCAGAGCCACCCGGGGACGGCACGCAGTTTCAGCCAGAGAGCGGCCATGGTCACACCGTCCGTTCCACGCGACGGGTGAAGAGCCCCGTCGGTTTGACCATCAGGATCACGATCAGGATGAAGAACACCGTCAGCCCCGCGTAGTCCGCGCCGATGTAGCGCGTGGCGAGGGCCTCGGCGAGTCCGACGATCAGCCCCCCGACCAGCACGCCGCCCAGCGACCCGAAGCCGCCGATGGCGAGCACCACGAAGCCCTTGAGCGCGAGCGAGGCGCCGAGGGTCGCGACCGCGTAGGTCTTGGGCCCGACGAAGACGCCGAGGAACCCGGCGAGCACCCCCGTGAAGATGAAGGCCAGCAGGGCGAAGCGCCGCACGTTCACGCCGCGCAGCTGGGCCGCCTCCCGGTTCTCGCTCATGCCGAGCAGGGCGATGCCGGTCATGCTCCGCTTCGCGAACTGGGTGAGCACCACCACGAGCACGATCACGAGCACGATCAGGGCGATCTCGACGGGGTACACGCGGCCGCCGAGGAACTCGAGCACCTGGTCGCCCATGAAGAAGGGGACACGCTTGGGCTCACCGCCCCAGATCACCTGTGCGACGCCTTCCATGATGATCGACGCGCCGAGCGTGGTGACGAGCAGGTTGTGCGGGTCTTTCACCGGTCGGATGGCGACGCGCTCCTCCAGCGCGGCGATCCCGCCGACGATCACGGCCGCGCCGATCGCGACGAGCCACCAGGGCAGACCCCAGACGACGATGCCGACGTACGCGAGGAACGCACCGAGCATCATGAGCGCCGCCTGGGCGAAGTTGAAGGTCTTCTGGGAGAGGAAGACGATGTTGTAGCCGATCGCCACCAGTGCGTAGATCGCACCGAGCGCGAGGCCGGACCAGATGATGGTCATTGCGGTCGGGTCCTTCCATCATTGTGGCTTCGAGGCGGCGGGCTCCGTGTGCCGACGGCTCGGATCCGCGGGGGATCCGAGCCGCCGGCCGTGGTCGCTCGCCGGCCGGGTCAGGGCTGGAACTGACCGTTGACGAGCTCGCCCGGCGGGATGAACGCGAACTGGTCCGGGCTCACGTGCGGGCTGTGCGCGTCCTTCTCGAACGCGTAGTTGGCGAGGATCGCCGTCTCGGCCGCCTTCTGCACCTCGGGGTCGATGAGCGCCTCGACCAGGGCGTCGGGGTCGTCGATGCCACCGGCCTTCTCCGCGGCGGCCTTGAACAGCAGCGCCGAGTCGTAGTTGTACGCGAGGATCAGCGACGACTTGATGTCGCCCGCGGCGAGCATGCGCTCCACGGCGTCGTTGACCTTGGTGTCGTCGGGGTTGTACTGGGTGCTGGAGTACACCTGCATGGTGAGGTTCTTCACCTGATCGGTGCCGAGCACGCCGTCGGGGGCGGGCGTGGCGATCAGACCGGTCGCGGCGACGGAGGAGTTGCCCATCACCGGCACGTCCCAGCCGAGCTTCTCGAGGCTCTGCAGCACGTAGCCGAGCGGGGCGCCGTAGGCGTCGAGAACGAGCACGTCGGGGTCGCCCTGCTGGAGCGCCGACAGCTGCGGGGTCATGTCGAGCGCGGCGTTGTCGAAGCCCTCGTTGCCGGTGACGGTGAAGCCCGCGTCGGCGAAGGTGGTCTCACCGAGCTGTCCGAACAGCTCGCCGTAGGCGCTGGAGCCGTGCAGGATGGCCACGTCCTCGTAGCCGCGATCCTCCATCTCGGCGACGAACGAGCCGAGGTAGTCGGGCACGGACGCGCTCAGGTCGAAGCTGTAGGGGTTGACCGAGGGGTCGCCGGAGCCGGTGGTCGGGCCGATGTTGAACGACACGATCTGGTTCTGCGTGAGGATCGGCAGCATCGCCTCGGTGATGGTGGAAGGGCCGGAGTTCATCACGAGGGCGGGCTTGCCCTCGGTGGCGATGTACTCGCGCAGCTTGGTGACGGCGACGGTCGGGTCGGCGTTGTCCTCCAGATGCGTGATCTCGACCTCGCGGTCGAGGATGCCGCCCATGTCGTTGACGGCGTCGACGGAGGCGAGGGCTGCCGTGACGGCGGTGGTGGCGTTGTCCGCCAGGATGCCCTCCGCGCCCATGCCGCCCAGCACCACGATCTTGATCGGGTCGCCCCCGGCGTCCCCGCCGCCGCTGTTGTCGGCGTCCGCATCGCCGCCGGAGCAGCCGGCGAGCGCCATGGACGACACCACGATCCCTGCGGCGACTGCCGCGAGCCTCTTGAATCGCATTTCCGAACCTCTCTCATCGTTGAGTTAGAGCGACCAAACGCTTGCTTAGTAAATCACACTCGGATCACCCGGACAATGCCCAACCGGTCAATTGCTTGGTTGATGACGGAACTGCTGTTAGATTCGCCGCTCATGGACACTCAGCAGAGCATCGACGCCCGCCAGCCCTCCCCCCTCGACGGCGTCGCCGTGGTGACGGGAGGCACCGGAGGGATCGGCTCGGCGATCGCGCGCAGCCTGGCCGCGGCGGGCATGCGCGTGGTCGTCACCCACCGCTCCGTGCCCGCCCCCGAGGTGCGCACGGCCCTGGGTGCCGACATCGAGCTGCACCGCCTGGACGTGCGCGACGAGGAGGCCGCCCGCGCCCTCGCGGACGACCTCGTGGCGCGCCACGGTGCGATCCACACGGTGGTGCACGCCGCCGGTCCCCACGTGCCGATGGTGCACCTGTCGAAGGTCCCCGTAGCGCAGTTCGCCCGCCAGGTGGACGACGACCTCGTGGGCTTCTTCACGATCGCTTCGGCATTCCTGCCCGCCCTGCGCCAGGCGTCCGGCTCGCTCACGGTCGTGACCAGCGCCGGCACCCGCCGATACCCCGTCCGCGACGGGCTCTCGGTGGCCCCGAAGGGCGGGGTGGAAGCACTGGCGCGCGGGCTCGCCGCGGAGGAGGGCCGCTTCGGCGTGCGCGTGAACGCCGTGGGCCCCGGGATGCTGTGGGACGGCATGTCGGCCCGCCTCATGGCCTCGGGCGACCTCGACCAGCGGGCGCTCGACGTGGCCATGGCCAACATCCCGATGCGCCGCTTCGGCACCGCGGACGACATCGCCGCGGCGGTCTCTTTCCTCGCGTCGCCCGCGGCCGGGTTCATCACGGGGCAGAAGCTCGACGTCGACGGGGGCTTCGGGCTCTGAGCCCCGGGGACGGTCACGCGCGGCCCGGCGTCATCGCATGCCCTGCAGGCGCTCGAGCAGCCAGTCGATGCGGGCGGCCTCGTCGCGGTTGAACCGCTCCGCCCACTCCAGGGCGACCCCGGAGAACCGCCACGCCTCTTCGCGCTCGGCTCCCCTGGCGTGCGCCCCCGCGTCCTCAGCGGTCCGCAGTGCCTCGTCGCGGTAGGCGGTGAGCGCGGCGCGCAGGCGGTCGAGATCGCCGTTGTGCGCGGCCCACAGGCGCAGGATCTGCGGGTGCTTGAGCACCACCGGCTCGGGCGGCACGTCGTCGGTCCAGCGCCGCATGTGGTCGCGTCCGAGCGGGGTGATCGCGTACAGGCGCCGGCTCTTCGCGGCGTGCGTCTGCTCCACCCGGGAGACCGCGAGGCCGAGGTCCTCCAGCCGGCGCAGCTCGGTGTAGATCTGGCTCTGCGACGGAGCCCAGTAGAAGAACGCGAGGCTCTGGTCGGCCCACTGCTTGACGTCGTAGCCCGACAGCTCGGTGTCGAACGACAGGATGCCCAGGACGGCCCAGCTCGTGGCGGGCAGCTCCGGCAGCTCCGGGGTGTTCTCGTGATCGGTCACTTGACCTCCTCGTCGTTGAGTGAGATATTCCTGATCGTACTATGACTAACAGTCATACCGACGCCGATCGAAGGAGATCAGGTGGACGAGACGACCCGGATGCTGGACCTGCTCAACGCGACGTTCCCGCCGATCTGGACGATGGACCCGCTGGCGGGACGCGCCGCCGTGGATGCGCGCATCCGCCCCGCCGCGAACCTCGACGACGCCGACGCGGAGGACGCGGTGGTCGCGCGCGGCACGCACCCGATCCCGATCCGCGTGTACCGCCCCGCGACGATCCGCGATGGCGCGCCCACCACCGTGTACGCGCACGGCGGCGGCTTTCTGCACGGCTCGATCGCCGGACACGACGGCTTCTGCCGGCGCTGGGCGCGGGAGACGGAGTCGATCGTCGTGTCGGTCGACTACCGGCTCGCGCCGGAGGCAGGACCCGGCGCCGCCCGGGACGACCTCGTGGCCGCCGCGGACTGGGCGGTGGCGGCGGGCCTCGCGCCGCACGGGCTGCTCCCCGCAGGGGACAGCTCGGGGGGCAACATCGCCGCCGGCGCCGCGATCGCCCTCCGCGACCGCGGCCACAGCCCCGTCGTCGGCCAGGTGCTGCTGTACCCGTTCCTGGACCCGGCCATGGCCACGGAGAGCCATCGCACGCGAGCCGCGGGGTACTTCGTGACCGCCGAGCTGCTCGCCCACTACTGGCGCACCTTCCTCGGTGACACCGCCGACCGGGTCCACCCCGACGTCACGCCGCTCGCGGTCGACGACCTGGGCGATCTGCCGCCCGCCGTCGTCGTGACCGCCGGGCTCGACCCGCTGTGCGACGAGGGGGCGCTGTACGCCCGGCGTCTCCGCGCCGCCGGGGTGCCCGTGGTCGAGCGACACCATCCCGACCAGTTCCACGGATTCCTCACGATCCCCGGCTACGGCCCCGCCGCGTCCGCCGCGGCCCTCCTCTGGAGCGACGTGCGCGCGCTCACCCCCACCCCTGCGAAGGAGCAGACATGACCACCCAGCACGACCTCCTCGTCGTCGGCGCCGGCCTCGCCGGGCTGTACACCACGATCCACGCCGAACGGGCCGGGCTCGACGTGCTCGGGCTGGAGGCCGGCGACGACGTGGGAGGCACCTGGTACTGGAACCGCTACCCCGGTGCGCGGTGCGACGTGGAGAGCATCGACTACTCGTTCTCGTTCGACGACGAGCTGCAGCGCGAATGGCGATGGACCGAGCGCTATGCGACACAGCCCGAGATCCTGCGCTACCTGAACCACGTGGCCGACCGCTTCGACGTGCGCCGCCACTACCGGTTCGGGCAGCGCCTGTCCGCCGCGACCTGGGACGAGGGGCTGCAGCACTGGGAGGTGCGCACGGAGACCGGGCTGACGGCGACCGCGCGGTGGCTGGTGATGGCGACGGGCGGGCTCTCGAAGCCGCAGCTGCCCGATCTCCCCGGGCGCGACACCTTCGCCGGCACCGTGCTGCAGACCTCCGCCTGGCCCGAGGGCCCGGTCGACCTGCGGGGGCGGCGCGTGGCCGTGATCGGCACGGGGTCGTCCGGTGTGCAGGCCATCCCGCTGCTCGCGGAGCAGGCGTCCGAGCTCACGGTGTATCAGCGCAGCGCCAACTACAGCGTGCCCGCGTTCAACCGTCCGATCGACGACGAGGAGTGGGCACAGCAGCAGCGGGCCCTGCCGCGACGGCGCGAGCTGTCGTGGAACGGTGCCGCGGGCTCGCCGTGGACGAGTCATCCCGTGCCCTTCGCGGAGACCGGCGAGGAGGAGCGGCGGGCGGTGTTCGAGGAGAGCTGGACCCGCGGCGGCGTGCTGTTCGCGAAGGCGTTTCAGGGCCTCACGGTCGACCCGGTGATCAACGACGCCGCGCGGTTGTTCTTCGAGGAGAAGCTCGCCGAGCGGGTGCATGATCCCGAGGTGCGCGCGACGCTGACCCCGCGCGATCACCCCGTGGGCACCAAACGCATCTGCACGGACTCGGGCTACTACGAGACGTTCAACGCCCCGCACGTGACGCTCGTGGATCTGCGCACGGAGCCTCTCGCCGAGGTCACCCCGACCGGCATCCGCACGGCCGCCCGGCACCGCGAGCACGACGTGATCGTGTACGCCACGGGCTTCGACGCCATGACCGGGGCCCTGACGGCGATCGACATCCGGGGCCGCGAGGGCCACTCGCTGCGCGAGGACTGGAGCGGCTTTCCCTCCACCTACCTCGGTATCGGACTGCCCGGGTACCCGAACCTGCTGGTGCTGAACGGCCCGGGCAGCCCCAGCGTGCTGTCGAACATGGCGCTGACGTCGGAGCAGCAGGGCGACCTGGCGCTGCGGATGATCGCGCACTGCCGTGACCGCGGGTTCACGTCGATCGAGGCGCGCGCGGATGCGGCGGAGGCGTGGACGGCGCACTCCCTCGAGCTCGCCGACCGCACGCTGTTCGGCTCCGCACCCTCGTGGTACACCGGCGCCAACATCGCGGGGAAGGCTCGCGGCTTCCTGCCGTACATCGGCGGCTTCAAGGCCTACATCGACCGGTGCGAGGAGGTCGCCGCCGCCGGATTCCGCGGTTTCGTGCTGTCGTCGCGCTGATCGCGCAGTCTGGCTGGCCTTCGGACGACCTCGCCGCTAGAGTCAAACAAGCAAATGCTTGGGCAAAGGAGCGCGGGATGAGTGCCATCGACCTCGGATTCACCACGGGAGACGCGGTGCTCATCACCGGCGCGGGCAGCGGCATCGGCCGGGCGACCGCCGTGCGCGCGGCCGAGCTCGGACTGGCCCTGAGCCTGTGGGATCTGAACCCCGAGGGACTCGAGGAGACCGCGACGCAGGTGCGCGCGATCGCCCCCGCGGTGCACACCTGGGTGGCCGACGTGTCGGACGATGCCGCCGTGTCCGCGGGTTTCGCCGACGCCGCCGCCACCCTCGGCCCGGTGCGCTACCTGCACAACAACGCCGGCCCCGCGTCTGCTTCCACACTCCCCTTCGACCGTGCCCTGGAGATCTGCGTGGGCAGCGTGCGCCGTGTGACCGACGCCTGGGCGGCGGCCGGTCCCGGCACCGGCGCCGCGATGGTCGCCACCACCTCGGTCGCCGGCAACCTCGTGGGCACCGACAGCGCGTGGTACTCCGCCGCGAAGGCCGCCATCATGGGCTACGTCCGCCACCTCGCCGCCCACCGCGCCCACGAGTTCCGCTCCAACGGCGTCGCGCCCGGGATGACCGACACCCCGCGGCTCGCCGGGTTCGCGAGCAGCGAGACCGGACAGCGTGTCCTCACGCGCATTCCGCTGAAGCGCATGGCCACGCCCGACGACATCGCCTGGGCCACACTGTTCCTGCTCTCGCCGCTCGCGGGCTACGTCAACGGCGTCTTCCTCCCGGTCGACGGGGGCTGGACGGTCACCCAGTGAGCGCGGAGCCCGAGCGCCCGGTGCTGCACTCCCACACGACCCGCCTCAGCTACGCGGACACCGACCCCGCGGGGATCCTCTACTACGCCGCCTGGTTCCCGAAGATGGAGGCGCTGCAGTCGGAGTTCCTCTATCTGCAGGGGCTACGGCAGGACACGCTGGTCGAGCGCTTCGGGTGGTGGACGGTGTCACGCGCCACGACGTGCGAGTACCTTGCCGCAGCCCGCCTGTTCGACGAGGTGCGCATCGACCTGCGTCTGGGACGCATCGGCGCCTCGTCATTCCGGTTCGCGTTCCGCATGACCCGACTCGACGACGACGTGCCGGTCGCGCGCGCCGAGAACACGGTCGTGACGGTCTCCCCCGCGCAGGAGCCCGTGCGCATCCCCGCCGACCTGCGCGCGCACCTGGAGCGCTGGGCGGGACGGGGCGCCGCATGAGCGTCGACCTGCGCACGATCGGCGACCGTCAGGAGATCGCGATGCTGCTCGCCCGCATCGCCCACCTGGCCGACGCGGGAGACCCCGCGGAGTACGTGCGGTGCTTCACTCCGGACGCGGTCTGGGACCTCACCGACGCGACCGACCTGCCGATGGACGTGCAGACGATCTCCGGGAGGGCGGCGCTGCTCGCGGGCGTGCACGAGCGCCGTGCGGCCGGCATCCAGGGCCCGGGCACCCACACGCGGCACGACGTGTCGAGCATCGCGGTCGAGGTGGACGGCGACCGGGCGCGGTCGCGCGCCTACTTCCGCTACTACCGCGGCACCGACGGGGCGCCGGTGCTCGCGGCGATGGGGGTGTACGCCGACGAGTTCGTGCGCGACGGCGACCGCTGGCTGCTGCGGCGACGCGTGATCAGCCGGGGCTGAGCCACGCGCGGGCCCGGCCGCTGCGTACGAGCTCGCGGTGCATCTCGGTCTGCCGCAGCGCGGAGTGCAGCCAGAATCCGTCGAGCCCCTGCCATCCCGCGGTCCACGTGAGGCGCTGCGCGTACTCCCACACCGGGCTGTCGCCGAGCTCGTCGACCAGCGCTGCCACCTCGGCCGTGCGACGCAGATGGTGGGCCGCGATCCGAGCCCGCCGTTCCCTCAGCCCGGTGAACCGGAACTCGTGGCCGGGCAGCACCGTGAAGGCGTCGAACGGCGCCAGGCGGTCGAGCGAGTCGAGCAGGTCGCCCAGGGGCTCATCGCCCGGCAGCACGCCGATGCCGACACCCGAGTAGATGCGCGGCAGCACGTGATCGCCCGTGAACAGCAGTCGCGCCTCTCGGTCGGCGAGGCAGACGTGACCGCCCGTGTGCCCCGGGGTCGCGACGACCTCGAGGCGCCGCCCGCCGAGGTCGAGCACGTCGCCGTGGGCGAGCAGCACGTCGGGCTCCACGTCGCCGGTGAGGGACGGACGCGTGAACGACGCCAGGAGCTCGGCGTGGCGATCGCGGGGGACGCCCCAGCGCTCGACCGTATGGCGGTAGGCCGCGGGGTCGGTGGCCGCGGGATCGACCACGACACCCAGCACCCGTCGCTCGGCGGACGACATCGCGATGCGGGCTCCCGTGCGGTCGCGGAGCCGTGCGGCGAGCCCGAGGTGGTCGGGGTGGTGGTGGGTCACGACGACCGTCGCGAGCTCGGACAGCGCGCGGCCGGCGGCGGCGAGCGCTTCCTCGATGCGGGACAGGTTGCCCGGGGTGTCCCACCCCGGATCGATCAGGTGCACGCCGTCGCCGCCGAGCACGGCGTAGGCGAGCGTGCCGGGCAGCGTACCCTCGGGGATCTCGACCGGGATGCACCACAGGCCGGGGGCGATCTCGGCGGGCGGGCGCAGTTCGCCGCGATCCCACGCCGTCCGCTCCGCCTCGTCGACGGGGACCACGTCGTCCGCTACCGCGTTCATGACATCACCCTAGCAATCGCTTGTTCATTTCACGAGATCCGGCTAGCCTGACGCCTGGGACGCGGTCCCGCGAGCGGGACGGTGACAGTGGAGTCGGGACGAGAGCGCCACGAGCGCGCAGTGGTCGCACTGCTCGCCGCATGCGGCATGCTGACCTCCCTGCAGTTCACGCTCATCGTGCCCATCCTGCCGCTCATGCCCGCCCTGCTCGGCACCACGGCCGCCGATGCGTCCTGGCTCATCACGGTCACCCTGCTCACCGGGGTGGTCGGCACACCGGTGGTGACGCGGCTCGCCGACCTGCACGGCCGCCGGCGGATGCTGCTCGTGGCCATGTCGCTGCTCGTCGCCGGATCGGTCATCGCGGCCGTCGTGCCCGGATTCCTCGCGGTGCTCATCGGCCGGGCGCTCCAGGGATTCGGCACCGCCGTGGTGCCGATCGGCATCGCCCTCCTGAGCGCCCTCGTCTCCCGCCGCCGCGCCGTGCTCGGCATCGCCCTCATGAGCGGCACGCTCGGCATGGGCTCCGCGCTGGGCCTCGTGCTCGCCGGGCCGCTGCTCGCGTGGGGCGGACTGCCGGCCGTGTTCTGGTGCTCCGCCATCGTGGGCGCCGTGTTCTGCGTGCTCATCCGGCTGCGCATCGATGAAGCCCCCACGCGACCCGTGCGGGGATTCGACGGCATCGGGGCCGTGCTGCTCGCGCTCGGGCTCACGGCCCTGCTGCTCGCCATCTCGCGGGGTCAGTACTGGGGATGGGCCAGCGTGCCGACGCTCGGACTCGCGGCACTCGCGGCCGCGGCACTGCTCGCCTGGCTGCTGTGGGAGCGACGGCACCCGGCACCGCTGATCGACGTGCGCACGAGCCTGCGCGCACCGATCCTGCCGATCAACGTGGCCTCGTTCTTCGCGACGGCCGGCATGTACGCCAACCACCTGCTCACCACCCAGGAGGCCCTGGCACCCGCCGCGACCGGCTACGGCCTGGCCACCACGACCGCCGCCGCCGGGCTCTTCCTGCTGCCGTCCGCCGTGACGATGATCGCCCTCGCGCCCCTCGCCGCCCGTGTGATCAGCCGCTTCGGCGGGCAGCGCGCACTGCTGCTGGGGTCGTCGCTCATGGCCGCGGCGTTCCTGCTGCGGATGCTGTTCCACGGCGCGGCCCTGCCCGTCCTGCTCGGCTCGGCACTGGTCGGCGCGGGGGTGGCGTTCGCGTTCGCGGCGATGCCGTCGCTCATCACCGCCTCGGTCCCTCCAGACGAGGTCGCCACCGCGAACGGTGTGAACTCGGTCATCCGCACGCTGTCCGGCGCGGTCGTCGCCGCTCTCTTCGCGTTCGCGATCACCGCCCTGCCCTCGGCCGCCGATCCGTCCTTCCTGTCCGAGCAGGCGCTTCTGCTGTGCTTCGGCGCCGCAGCGCTGTGCGGTGCCGTGACCGCCGTGCTCGCCACCGTCCTCCGCCTCCCCCGTCTCCCGGAGTCGCCATGACCCTGTTCTCGCCACTGACCCTGCGCTCCGTGACGCTGCCCAACCGCATCGGGATCTCCCCCATGTGCATGTACGCGTCCCGCGAGGGCTTCGTGACCGACTTCCACGTCGCGCATCTCGGACGCTTCGCCCTGGGTGGTGCGGGGCTCGTGATCGCCGAGGCGACGGCCGTGCATCCGCGGGGCCGCATCTCGCCGTTCGACGCGGGACTGTGGAGCGACGAGCAGGTGCCGGGGTGGGGTCGGGTCGCCGAGGTCGTGGGTGCCGCGGGCGCCGTTCCCGGGGTGCAGCTGGGTCACGCGGGGCGGCGGGCAGCGGTGCGCGAGCCGTGGCGGGCCGGTGCACCCCTGGACGAGACCGACGCCGCGGTCGGCCACGGCCCCTGGCCCCTCGACGCCCCGAGCGCCCTGGCGGCAGGACCGGGCCACGCCGTGCCCGCGGCGGTCACCGCGGCCGACATCGCCCGCTCCGTGCAGGACTGGCACGACGCCGCGGTGCGGGCGGTCGCCGCGGGGTTCCGCTTCGTCGAGCTGCACGGCGCCCACGGCTACCTGCTGCACTCGTTCCTCTCCCCCGTGTCGAACCGTCGCACCGACGCGTACGGCGGCAGTCCGCAGAACCGGCTCCGCTACCCGCGCGAGGTGGTCACCGCCGTGCGGTCGGCGATCGGCGACGGCATCCCGCTGTCGTTCCGGCTGTCCGCGGTCGACGGCGCCGCGGACGGACTGGGCATCGACGACACGGTCGGCATCGCGCGCGCCCTCGCCGCGGAGGGCGTGGACCTCATCGACACCTCGTCCGGGGGCATCACCACCGACCGCTCGACGGACACCAGGGTCCGCCGCGGCTTCGCCTTCCACGCCGACTTCTCCCGCCGCATCCGCGACGAGGCCGGGGTGCCGACCGCGACGGTGGGCCTGATCGTGGACCCCGTGCAGGCCGATCGACTGCTCGACCACGGCGACGCCGATCTCGTGCTGCTCGGCCGGGAGGCGCTCGACGACCCCAACTGGCCGCATCACGCGCGCGCGGCGCTCGGCGACGACAGCCACGAGGGATGGGACGTGCGGTTCGGCAGCGCCCTCGGTCCGCGCGCGCGGACGCTCGCCCGGCTCGCCGCCGCGGGTGAGACCCCGCTCTCGCGCTTCGAGGGCTGAGCCGGAGCCCGAGCACTCAGGGAGCGAGCAGCTCTCTGGCGACCGCATCCCCGTCGAGCAGGTGATTGCGGCGCTCCCGCACGCGCCATCCGTTCGTCGTTCGCACCAGCTCCCACCGGTTGGCGCTGACCCGCTCCGCTTCCCAGTGGTCGCCGTCGCGCAGCAGCACCACGGAGTGCGTCACGGCCACCGCCGTGTCCCCGTCGATCTCGATCCGAGGGGCGGAGAGTACGTGCGCGCAGCCGCGGCGCAGATACTCGCGGTGCGACGGCAGGTCGACCAGGGTCCGGATGCCGTCCGCGTCCAGAACCGTGTCGTCGAAGCGGTAGGTGCCATCCGCCGCCCAGAGCGCCGAGACCTCGGCGGCGTCCGCGCTGTCCACGGCGGGCCCGTACCGCGCGATCAGCTCGGCGATCTCTGCGCGGTCCTCGAGCGCCCGCAGCCGCCGTTCGAGATCGGCGCTCACCAGTCCTGCCACGGGATGATCGTGTGCACCGGGGTCGACAGCACGACCTCGCCCGCCCCGGGGAACCGCTCTTCCACGGCGCGCAGAGCCGGGGTCACGAGGTCGGGATCGTCCTCCAGATAGAGCAGGCGGAGGCGCAGGGACCCCGGCTCATCGGCCGGGCTCTCGTCGAACGGCAGGGAGGAGTGCCGCTGCGGGTGGCTGTACGAGAAGGTCCAGGCGCCGGCGACGCCGTCCACGTCGAGCAGGGCCGGGATGAGTTCGCGGTCCTCTCGCCGATGCGCCTCGTGGGCCTTGTGGCCATGCGGCTCGGCGAAGCGGGTGGCGGTGAGGTGCAGTCCGCGGTTCGGGCGGTAGGGCAGCACGTCGGGCGACACCAGAGCGCGCGGGGCGGCATAGCCCTTCACCGGACGGAAGAACGCGAGCAGGGGGCGCTGGATGCCCGGGAGCAGCGGCCCGCGACCCCACTGGAACGAGGCCTCCCCGAGCGCATCCCACGCGGCGACGGACTCGTCGACCGGGTCGCGGAACCAGTACATGGCGACGAAGTCCACAGCGCCGGCGAGTGACCCTGTGGCCAGACCATCACCCGTCGGTCGCACTTCCCACCGGTCTCCCCCTGCGACGCCGGGCAGGGCGAGGTTCTCGGGCCGGTGGTCGAGCTGATGCCAGCGGTTGTACTCGGCGTGCTGTGAGCGGTCGTCGAGACGGACGAAGGAGAAGAAGGCGAGAGGCAGCGACACGCCCCAGTCAAGCGTTTGCTTGGTGACCTGTCAACACCCGCTCACCTTGGGCGATCAGCGACCGGAGACCTTGCCGAAGAGCTTCGCGATCGGGGCGAGCACGAGCGGACGCGCCGCCGCCCATGCGCCCGCGATCACGACGAGCGAGAGCACGAACACCCAGAACCCGGTCCAGGTCGCCGCATCCTGCGCCGCGAACATGTGGTTGAGGTTGCGCTGGAACCCGGTGAGCATCACGAGTGCCACGTGCACGACGATGAACGCCACGAAGTACAGCATGATCGGGAAGTGCAGCGCGCGTGCCCACTCCACCGGGTACGCCTTCGACAGCCGCTCCGCCCTCTTCGGCCACAGCCCCGACATGCGGAAACCGGTGGCGGCGGCGAGCGGCGCCGCCACGAAGACGGTCACGAAGTAGGCGAGCTGCTGCAGGCTGTTGTAGTTGTTCCAGCCGTTCTCGTGCGGCCAGTCGAGCGAGACGTACTGCAGGGCCGCCGACAGCGCGTTCGGGAAGACCTCCCAGCTCGTCGGCACGATGCGCACCCAGTGCCCGGTGACGAAGAGCAGCACCACGAAGGCCACGCCGTTCACGAGCCACAGGATGTCGAGCGCCTGGTGGAACCAGAGGTTCAGGCTGATCTTTCCCTTGGGGTTGTTCCGCGGCGTCCAGAACACGGTCGGCCGCTTCTCGGTGCGCACCTGCAGACCCGAGCGGATTATCAGCACGATCAGGAACATGTTGAAGAAATGCGCCCAGTTGACCCACGGCGCGAAGCCCGGCTCGACCGGGATCGCCGGCTCGTACTCGCCGGGGAACGCTGCCAGGAAGTCCTGCATGAACGGGGCGCTCAGCAGTGCCCGCACCAGCGCGACGGCCGCGCCGGCCAGCACGCCCAGGGCCGCGGCACCGAAGAGCCCCGCGATCGCCTGCGTCCAGGTCGGGCGGCGGCGACCCGTGTCCGGAGAGGTCGTGAGGTGACGCGGCGCACGGCCGTTCCACACCGTCCGCGTCCACGGCAGCGGCGTCGCGAGGTCGGCGGCCGGCACGATCTCCGTCGTGCTCGGCGTCGCGGCGGCGGGAACGGCAGCGGCAGCGGGAGCGGTGGCGGCGGGAGCGGTGGCGGCGGCAGCGGTGGCGGCGGGAGCGGCGGCAGCGGCGGGAGCGGCAGCGGAAGCTGCAGCAGCGGCGGCGGCGGGAGCGGCAGCAGCGGCGGGAGCGGCAGCAGCAGTGGCGGCGGGAGCGGCAGCAGCGGCGGGAGCGGCAGCAGCAGTGGCGGGCGACGGCACGGTCCCGGCGGACGACGGCACGGTCCCGGCGGGCGGCCATGGCTCGCCACCGGCGACGCGCGGCAGACCCCGGCGCACCGTCGCGGCGCCGGGTGTGGTCGCGGGGGCGGACGGCGCGCCGCCCGCGATCGAGGCTCCGGGCGCATCAGTCGCGGCACCCTCGGCGGGCAAGGCGACCGCGGGTGCCGCGGCACCGGGTGCAGCGATCCCGGGTGTGACGGCACCGGGCGCAGCCGTCACCGAAGCAGCGGCACCGGGCGCAGCCGTCACCGAAGCGGCCTCGGGAACGGGGGCGGGCTCGGCGCCGGTCGCAGATCCGAGCCCGGCGGAGGCCGACGCGGGCGGCCAGGGCTCTCCGCCCGGAACGCGCGGCAGGCCTCGACGAAGACGCGACGGCCCGGATGCGGCCGTCGCGGGAGCCGGCGCGGCGACAGAGGAGGCCGCGGAGCTCGTGCTCGGCTCGGCCGGCGGGGTCGTCTCGGCGCTGGTCTCGATCACGGGCGATGCGGCCGCGACGCCGACACCGCTCGCGCCTTCCTCCGCGGCCGCGGAACCGACAGCGGCCCCGGACTGCGCCTGCGAGGCGGAGAGGGCCACCGACGCCTCATCCGCACCGACGGAGGCCGCATCCGCGACCTCGACGGACACGTCGGCCGGCGGCCACGGCTCGCCACCGGGCACACGCGGCAGACCGCGTCGCAGCATCCGCGTGGCCATGACTACTTCTTCCGCGCCTCGAGCGCGGCGATCACCTGCGGCACGATCGTGAACACGTCGCCGACGATGCCGAAGTCCGCGACGTCGAAGATCGGCGCCTCCGGGTCTTTGTTGATCGCCACGATGTTCTTCGACGTCTGCATGCCTGCCCGGTGCTGGATCGCGCCGGAGATGCCGAGCGCGACGTACAGCTGCGGCGACACCGAGACACCCGTCTGCCCGACCTGGTGCGACTGGGGGATGTAGCCCGCGTCGACGGCCGCGCGCGAGGCGCCGACCGCCGCACCGAGGGCGTCGGCGAGCTCCTCGACGAGCACGAACTTCTCCTTCGACGCCAGACCGCGCCCGCCGGAGACGACACGGGTCGCCCCGCGCAGCTCGGGCCGGGTCGACGTGGCCTCGACGGCTTCGACCGGACCGGCGGTCGCCGCGACCGCACCCGACGGGGCGACCGTCAGCTGCTCGACCTGCGGGGAGGCGACGGCCTCGGCCCGCGCGTCGACCGCGCCCTGCCGCACCGTGACCACGAGCGTGCCGTAGGTCGCGGCCGCATCGACGAGGTAGGCCCCGCCGTACACCGAGTGGTGGGCCACGACGCCCTCCTCGTCGCGGGAGACCCCCACGGCGTCGACGGCGAGCGCACCGGGGAGGCGCACCGCGAGGCGACCGGCGACGTCGCGTCCGGAGATCGAGTTCGACACGAGCACCGCATCGGGCTGCACCTGTGCGACCGCGGCCTGCAGGGCGTCGACGAGCGGCACGGTGAGCGCGGTCGCATCGCCCTCGGCGGTCAGCACGACGGCGGCACCGGCGGCCGCGGCCTGATCCACGGCCTCCTTCCCGCCGCCCACGACGAGAGCCACGGGGGTGCCGATACCGGCCGCAGCCCCCAACAGAGCGGCGGTGCTGCTGGCGGCGTTGCCCGACGGGTCGAGGTCGACCAGGACGAGGATCGGGTTCTCGGGGTACGCCATGTCACACCAGCCTGTTCTGCACGAGGAAGTCGACGAGCTTGTCGGCGGCATCGCCCTCGTCGGTGATCTTGACGCCCGCGGCGCGCGGCGGCTTCTCCGCGACCGCGGTCATGATGGTGCGGGGCGCCGCGGCGGGGTCGGCCGACACGTCGAGGTCGGCGAGGGTCACCACCTCCAGCGGCTTCTTCTTCGCCGCCATGATGCCCTTGAAGTTCGGGAACCGGGCGTCGGGAAGCGCCTCGGTGATCGAGATGACCGCGGGCAGCGGTGCCGTGACCTGCTGTCCGCCGAAGTCCGCACCGCGGGTGCCCGAGACGCCGTCCGCCGTGATCTCCACGGACGTGAGTGCGGTGGCCTGCGCCCAGCCCAGGTGCTCGGCGAGCATGGCGGGAATCACGCCGCCGGAGCCGTCGGTCGAGAGGTTGCCCGTGATGACGAGGTCGGGGGCGCCACGACGGATGGCCGCGGCGAGGACCTCCGCGGTGAGCCCCAGGTCGGCACCGGCGAGCTGCTCGTCCGCGATGTGGATGGCCGAACCGGCACCGATCGCGAGCGCGCGGCGCACGGACGCGGTTGACCCCTCGGGTGCCATGGCGACGGCGACGACCTCGGTGCCCTCGTTCTTGTCGGCGTAGCTCAGGGCCACTTCGAGGGCCCGCTCCGTGATCTCGTCGAGCACGACGTCTCCGGCCGCACGATCCGCGAGCCCCGTCTCGAGATCCAGCTTGCGATCGCCATAGGTGTCCGGCACCTCTTTGACCAGGACGAAGATCTTCATCGAATGCTCCTCACGACACGGCGAGTCTATCGGCATGGCGGTCTATGTAGCCAAAAACCGAGGAAACCCCCGGCTGCGGCCCGCGAATCCGCGGTGAATGTATACATAACCGACAGCCACGCCCTGCGCGACCGCGTCCGAGGCAACCCGCGACACGCCGGTACCGTAGAGACGTGGTCCGCCCTCGCCCTCTCCCCGTCGATCCGCTCGCCGAAGCCAAGCGGCAGTGGGTGGCGCACGGCTGGACCGACGCGGCCGACGGCATGACGGTCGTCACCTCGGTCATGCGCGCGCAGCAGCTGCTGCTCGCCCGGGTCGACGCGGCCCTCAAGCCCTTCGCGCTGAGCTTCGCGCGGTATGAGGTGCTGCGGCTGCTCGCGTTCAGCCGCACCGGGCGGCTTCCGCTGTCGAGCGTCGTCGCGCGCCTCCAGGTGCATGCGACCACGGTCACCAGCACCGCCGAGCGCCTGGTCCGCGACGGCCTCGTCGTGCGCGAGCCGCACCCGCACGACGGCCGGGCCGCGATGCTCGCACTGACCGCGGAGGGACGCGACCTGGTCGAGCGTGCCACCGCCGCGCTCAACGCCGACGTGTTCGCCGACCCCGGCCTGAGCCACGACGACGCCGCCGAACTGGTCGCGATCGTCGCCCGCATGCGCCGCGACGCCGGGGACTTCATCGACCCCCGCCCCCTCCCCGAGCCCCTCTGATGCCCCGGTTCGTGATCGAGACCGTCGTCGCCGCGCCCCCGCAGGAGGTGTTCGACGCCGCGCTCGACCCGGCCCTGCACCTCGCGTCGATGGCCCGCTACGGCGAGACGATGATCGAGGAACCCGCGGGCGGCCGCTTCTCCGAGGGGTCGACGGTGACCTGGCGCGCGCGGCACTTCGGCATCCCCTTCCGGCTGCGCTCCGTGGTCTTCGACATCGAGGCGCCGTCCCGGTTCACCGACCGCCAGCTCCGCGGGCCGTTCGGCGACCTCCGGCACGAGCACGTCTTCGAACCGCATCCGCGCGGCACCCTCATGCGCGACACCATCGCGTTCCACTCGCCCCTCGGGCCGCTCGGCCGCCTCGTCGACGCCCTGGTGCTCGGCCGCTACATGGAACGGCTCATCCGCGAGCGCAACGACGCCCTGGTCGCTGCGATCGAGGGGCGGCGGGCGTAACCTCTGGGCATGAGCGAACTGCGCCTGCACACCGTCCTCACCGGTCGCGGTCCCGCCGCGGCGATCCAGCTCACCGACGAGCAGGTCGCCTCGTTCGGGGCCGGCAAGAGCTTCCCCGTCGCCGTCACCATCGGCGGCCGCACCGCGCGACTGCGGCTGGCCCGCATGGGCGGCGAGAACCTCATCGGCTTCAGCAAGGCGGTTCGCGCCGACCTCGGGGTGGAGATCGACCAGGAGGTCGACGCCGTGATCCGCCTCGACACCGCCGAGCGCACCGTCGACGTGCCGCCCGCGCTGGCCGAGGCGCTCGACGCCGACCCCGCCCTGCGGGCGGCCTTCGACGCCCTCTCCCCCAGCGCCCGCAAGGAGCACGCGCGCGCGGTCGCCGAGGCCAAGCAGCCGGCGACGCGCGACCGCCGGATCGCGAAGATCCTCGACGGTCTCCGCGGCTGACCGTTCACAGCCCTCAGGACCCCGGGCGAACCGGCGCCACACCGCGCGGTGCGCGCAACAGTCCCGCGTCTCTGAGGAGCCGTGAACCAGGGTCAGCGGTTCTGGAAGTCGGGCTTGCGCTTCTCGCGGAACGCGGCCATGCCCTCCTTCTGGTCGGCCGTGTCGAACAGCGCCGCAAACGCCTCCTTCTCATGAGCGAGGCCCTCCGCGAGCGTGGTCTCCATGGCCGCATCGAGGGCGGCCTTGGCGGCGTACACCGACGGCAGCGACTTCGCCGCGATGCCGTCCGCGAGCGCGGTCGCCTCGGCCAGCAGCTCCGCCGCGGGCACGACGCGCGACACCAGTCCCGCCCGCTCGGCCTCCTCCGCGCCGAGGAAGCGGCCGGACAGCACGAGCTCGGCCGCCTTGTAGTAGCCGACCGCGCGGATGAGCCGCTGCGTGCCGCCCATGCCCGGGATGACCCCGAGGTTGATCTCGGGCTGTCCGAACTGCGCGGTGTCGGCCGCGAGAATGATGTCGCACATCATGGCCAGCTCGCACCCCCCGCCGAGCGCGAAGCCCGACACCGCGGCGATGACCGGGGTGCGCACGGCGGCGAAGTCCCGCCACGCCCCGAAGTGATCCGTCTCGCGCATCTGCGCCGCCGACATCCCCTCCATCTCCTTGATGTCGGCTCCGGCGGCGAACGCCTTCTCCGAACCCGTGACGACGATCGCGCCGATGCCGTCGTCGGCGTCGAAGGCGAGCGCGGCGGCCGTGACCTCCTCGGCGACGGTGCTGTTCAGCGCGTTGAGGGCCTGCGGGCGGTTCAGGGTGATCCATCCGACCCGTCCGCGCTGCTCCACCAGGATCGTCTCGTACTCGGTCATCTGTCTCCCTCTCCGTCGTGGTTCTGCTTCAGTATCGCCCGTCGCGTCGGTCGCCCCGTCGCCGGCGCTCCCGCTCGGGCACCGGTCGTCCGGTCGCCGGCGCTCCGCGCTCCGCGACGGGGGTGCTACACGCGGTCGTCGCGGATGTCGGTGATGATGCCGGAGAAGTCGCGCGTGGCCCCGTCGCCCGCGGCGTACGCGGCGTAGAGCTGCTGCGCGAGCCGGCCCATCTTCGCGTCGGTGGAGGTCTGCTCGATCGCCTGCAGCGCGAGCCCGAGATCCTTCGCCATGAGCGCCCCCGCGAAGCCGGGCTGATAGTCGCGGTTGGCGGGGCTCGTGGGCACCGGACCGGGCACGGGGCAGTTCGTCGTGATCGACCAGCACTGCCCCGACGCCTGCGACACCACGTCGAACAGCGCCTGGTGCTCGAGCCCCAGCCGCTCGCCGAGCACGAACGCCTCCGCCACGGCGATCTGCGACACCGCGAGCACCATGTTGTTGCAGACCTTCGCCGCCTGGCCGAGACCCGAGCCACCGCAGTGCACGATCCGCTTGCCCATGACCTCGAGCAGCGGCAGTGCCGCCGCGTAGTCCTCGTCCGAGCCGCCCACCATGAACGCCAGCGTCCCGGCCTCGGCGCCCACGACCCCGCCGGACACCGGGGCGTCGATGTTGCGGTGACCGGCGGCGAGCGCGAGCGCGTGCGCGGCGCGGGCCTCGTCGACCGCGATCGTGGACGACTCGATGAACAGGGTGCCGGGGCGCGCCGCCGCCAGCAGCTCGGTGCGATACGCCTCGATCACGTGCTTCCCGGCGGGGAACATCGTGATCACGACCTCCGCGTCGGTCACGGCCTCCGCGCCGCTGGCCGCCACCAGGATCCCGGCCGCCCGCGCCGCCTCCACGGCCGCGGGCACGAGGTCGAAGCCGTGCACCTCGTGTCCCGCCGCGACGAGGTTCTTCGCCATCGGCAGGCCCATGTGGCCGAGGCCGAGGAAGGCCACGCGGGTCATGAGGCGCTCCGCATCGACGCCGACCCCGCCGGCCGCAGCATCTCCCGGCCGACGATGAGTCGCATGATCTCGTTGGTGCCCTCGAGGATCTGGTGCACGCGCAGGTCGCGGACGATCTTCTCGATGCCGTAGTCCTGCAGGTAGCCGTAGCCGCCGTGCAGCTGCAGCGCGCGGTTGGCGACGTCGAAGCCGGCGTCGGTGGCGAACCGCTTCGCCATGGCGCAGCGCATCGTGGCGTCCGGCGCCTTCGCGTCCACCGCCTCCGCACCGTCGCGCACCATGAGCCGCGCGGCCTGGAGGTCGGTGCGCATGTCGGCGATCGCGAACAGGATCGACTGCTTCTCGGCCAGCGGCTCCCCGAACGCCACCCGCTCGTGCACGTACTGCACGGCGCGGTCGAGGGCCGCCTGGGCTCCGCCGAGCGAGCAGGCGGCGATGTTGAGGCGCCCGCCGTTGAGCGCCGACATCGCGATCGCGAACCCGCGACCCTCGTCGCCGAGCATCGCGGCCGCGGGCACCCGCACGCCGTCGAGGATCACCTGCCGGGTGGGCTGCGCGTGCCAGCCCATCTTCTTCTCCGGGGCGCCGAAGCTCAGCCCCTCGGCGTCGCCCGGCACGAGGAAGGCGCTGATGCCGCGCGCTCCCGGCTCGCCCGTCCGCGCCATCACGACGTACACGGCCGCCTCGCCCGCCCCCGAGATGAACTGCTTGACGCCGGTGAGCAGGTAGTCGTCGCCGTCGCGCACGGCGCTGGTCGCCACGTTGGCGGCGTCGGATCCGACCCCCGGCTCGGTGAGGCAGTAGCCGCCGAACTCCTGCATGGCCGTGAGCTGCGGCAGCCAGGCGGCACGCTGGGTGTCGTCGCCGTAGGTGTCGATCATCCACACCACCATGTTGTGGATGGAGATGTAGGCGGCGACCGCGGGGTCGGCCTTGGCGAGCTCCTCGAAGATCGCGACGGTGTCGACGCGTGACAGGCCGGTGCCGCCGTACTCCTCGCTCACGTAGATGCCGCCGAGCCCGAGCTCGCCGCCGCGGTTGAGCGACTCCCGTGGGAACAGGTGCTTCTCGTCGCGCTCGGCGGCCTGCGGGGCGAGCTCGGTCTCGGCGAACTCGCGGACGGCGTCGAGGATGGCCTCGCGCTCCTCGGCGGTGGTGGTGACGCTGGTCATGGTCATGTCGGTTCCTCGGGCGATCAGTGCATGGTGGGGATGACGAAGCTGGCGCCGTCGCGGATGCCGCTGGGCCAGCGACTCGTCACCGTCTTGGTCTTGGTGTAGAAGCGGAAGGCATCGGCGCCGTGCTGGTTGAGGTCGCCGAAGCCGCTGCGCTTCCAGCCGCCGAAGGTGTAATACGCGATGGGCACCGGGATCGGCACGTTCACCCCGACCATGCCGACCTCCACACGGGCGGCGAAGTCGCGGGCCGCGTCGCCGTCGCGCGTGAAGATCGCGACACCGTTGCCGTACTCGTGCTCCGACGCCATCCGCAGCGCCTCCTCGTAGTCCGCGGCCCTCGCGATCACGAGCACGGGACCGAAGATCTCCTCACGGTAGATCGCCATGTCGGTCGTCACGTGGTCGAACAGCGTCGGCCCGAGGTAGAACCCCTCCTCGTGCCCTGGCACCGTGAAGCCGCGGCCGTCGGCGAGGAGCGTCGCCCCCTCGTCCACGCCCTGCTGGATGTAGCCGGTGACGCGGTCCACGGCGTCGCGCGAGACCAGCGGGCCGTAGTCGACGTCGGCCGCGAGCGAGGGCCCGACCCGCAGCTGGGCGACCCGCTCGACGAGCTTGGCCGCGAGCGCGTCCGCCGTCTCCTCCCCCACGGGCACCGCGACCGAGATCGCCATGCAGCGCTCGCCCGCCGAGCCGTAGCCCGCGCCGATCAGCGCGTCCACCGCCTGGTCGAGGTCGGCGTCGGGCATCACGATCATGTGGTTCTTGGCCCCGCCGAAGCACTGCGCCCGCTTGCCGTGCGCGGCCGCGGTGGCGTAGATGTACTCGGCGATGGGCGTCGAGCCCACGAAGCCGACCGCGCGGATCCGGTCGTCGCTCAGCAGCGTGTCGACCGCCTCCTTGTCGCCGTGCACCACGTTGAGCACCCCCGCCGGGAGCCCGGCTTCGAGGAACAGCTCCGCCAGCCGGACGGGCACCGAGGGGTCGCGCTCGCTGGGCTTGAGCACCACGGCGTTGCCGGCGGCGAGCGCGGGCCCGGCCTTCCACAGCGGGATCATGGCCGGGAAGTTGAAGGGGGTGATGGCGGCGACGACACCCAGGGGCTGTCGCATCGAGTACACGTCGATGCCCGCGCCCGCGCCGGTGGAGTACTCCCCCTTGAGCAGGTGGGGCGCTCCGGCGGAGAACTCGATCACCTCGAGGCCGCGCTGGATGTCGCCCTTCGCGTCGTCGACGGTCTTGCCGTGCTCGCTCGCCAGCAGTTCGGCGAGCGACTGCATCTCGCGCTGCGCCAGGTCGAGGAACCGCAGCAGCACCCGCGCGCGCTTCTGCGGATTGGTCGCGGCCCAGGCGGCCTGCGCCTCCTCGGCGGTGGCGATCACGCGGCGCACCTCCTCGGCGGAGGCGAGCGGCACGCGCGCCTGCACCGCGCCGGTGCTCGGATCGAAGACGTCGGCGAAGCGTCCGTCGTCGGGGGTGAGAAGCGTTCCGCCCACGAAGTGCGGGATCGTACGGGTCATTGTGTGACATCCCTCCGTGCCGTCGTTGGCACATCGCAAGTTTACTCCGGCGTCCGTGAAAATACGAGGACGTCCTTGTATCTCCGCGCACGGCCGGTCCCCACCCCGAGCGGCGCCGTTCGCACCCCGTTCACCCGCGCGTCACCTCGGCCGATTACAACTGCAGGTGCACGGACAGTGACTCAGACCGGATCGGGTAATCGCGTCCTCCGTGCGCACGGTGAGCGCTCTCGCTCCCGTCGCGGCCCCCAACGCCGCGTGACCCCCGCCGAATCGGGTCGGCGGGGGTCTTCTCCGTGCGGACGCCGCCGCGCTCCGGCGAAATAGAATCGTGCTGGCGCCGCGACCCTGGCGCCCCCACCCCACCCGGCGTCCGCACCCCGATGCCCCCACCCCCGAGGACCGCACCATGTCCGCAACCGCCCCCGTGTCCGAGCCCGTCACCGTCTCCATCCGCCGCGAGGTCGACCCCGAGCGCATCGCCGAGGCGACCGCCTGGGTGCAGACCGGCGTGAACCTGGCGACGAAGTACCCGGGCTTCCTCGGCTCGGGGTGGGTGCGCGCGGGCGAGGACTCGCAGGTGTGGCACATGCTCTACCGCTTCGCGAGCGAGGAGTCGCTGACTGCCTGGGAGCAGTCGGGCGAGCGCACCTGGTGGCTCTCCATGGGCGAGGGCTTCGTGCGCAGCGAGCGCTCCAAGCGCCGCACCGGCATCGAGGGGTGGTTCGACGAGCCGTCCACGGGCTCCATCCCCGTGGTCGAGCCCGACGGCACGACCACGGTCGCGGTGGCCCCCGCACCGCCGCGCTGGAAGCAGGCGGTGTCGATCTGGCTCGGCTTCTTCCCCGTCAACCTCGCCTTCACGTACGCCATGAGCCCGGTGCCGGGATGGGACGGCCTGCCGATCTGGCTGCGCGTTCTCGCGACCACGCTCGTGCTCACGCCGATCATGACCTACTGGGTGCTCCCCTGGGTCACCCGCTCGCTGCGTGGCTGGCTCGCCCGCTGACGCTCACGCGCCGTCCGGCGTGACATTCTTCTTCCCCGGCTCGACGAGCGACAGCGGATCCGCGATGTCCTCCAGCGACTTGCCCGCCGCGCTCACCCCGAACACCCCGCAGACCACGCCGCCGAACATCATGATCGCGGCACCGAGCACGTAGCCCCAGAAGAGCGGGCCGCGGTCGCCGGACTCGGCGCTCGCCCCGATCAGCGCCCCGTAGAGCACCGGCGCGATCGCGCCGACGAGCTGGCCGATGGAGAAGACGTACGAGATCACCTGACTGCGCAGCTCCAGCGGGAAGATCTCGCTCACCGTCAGGTACGCGGCGGACGCACCGGCGGAGGCGAAGAAGAACGAGGCGCACCAGAACGCCGTGTGCGTCGCCGCGTTCAGAACGCCCGCGTTGAACAGGAAGGCGCTGACCAGCAGGATCAGCCCGGCGAGCACGTACGTGCCGAACAGCATGCGGCGCCGGCCCCACGTGTCGAAGAAGTGGCCGAGGATGAGGGCGCCGGCGAGGTTGCCGACCGCGAAGACGATGAAGTACTGCGAGGCGGAGGCGGGCGGGGTGTCGTAGAAGTTCTCGAGCACCAGCGCGTAGGTGAAGAAGATCGCGTTGTAGAGGAACGACTGCGTCACCATCATCGTGATGCCGACCAGCGTGCGACGCGGGTACTTCTGGAACAGCACCTTCGCGATCACCAGGAACGGCACGCTGCCGTACTCCTTGACCGTGATCGCCTTGTCCTCGTCGACCGGGTCGATCGTCTTGCCCTCCTTGCGGATGCGCTCCTCGATCGCGTCGACGTTGCGCTCCGCCTCCTCCTCACGGCCGTGCGTCATCTGCCAGCGCGGGCTCTCCGGGATGTGCCGACGCAGCCAGATGATCAGCAGGCCGAGGATCGGACCGACGAAGAAGCTGAGCCGCCAGCCCAGGTCGGCGGGCAGGAGGTCGGTGTTGAGGAAGAACATGTTCGCCACGGCACCCAGGGCCGCACCGCCCCAGTAGGTGCCGTTGATCGCGATGTCGACACGGCCGCGGTACTTCGCCGGGATGATCTCGTCGATCGCGGAGTTGATGGCGGCGTACTCGCCGCCGATGCCCGCGCCGGCGACGAACCGCCAGATGTAGAAGAACCACGGGGCGAACGCGAGACCGGCCACCGCGGAGCCCACGAGGTAGACCGCCAGCGAGATCAGGAAGAGGTTCTTGCGGCCGAGGCGATCGGCGAGGCGGCCGAACACCAGCGCCCCGAACACCTGGCCCAGCAGGTAGCACGTGCCGGCGAGACCCACCTCGGCCGGGCCCATGCCGAGGGTCTCGGCATAGCCGTTCGCGGCGACGATCTGCACCTCGAGCCCGTCGAGGATCCACGAGAAGCCGAGGCCGACGACGATCATCCAGTGGAAGCGCGACCACGGCAGCCGGTCCATGCGCGCCGGGACGAGCGACCGGACCTCCTTGACGGTGACCTCGGATGCGGACATGAACCCTCCTTCGTGCGGGGCGCGAACGGCCCGCATCCGGTTCTACTCCGCCCGGGAATTCGCCGCATCGCCTTGACCCCGAGGGCTCCATCACGCTACAGCGCCGCCGAGAGCCCTCGGCGGCGCTGTCAGATCCTGCTCGCGGCGGTCAGGCCGACGCCTCCTCGGGGCGCTCCTGCACCTCGATCGCGGCGGTGTCCGGCGTGTACCCCTCGACGTGCCGCTCCTCGGCTCCGACGTACGCCGAGAGCGGCCGGATCAGGGCGTTCGACGACTGCTGCTCCAGGATGTGCGCCGTCCACCCCGTGATCCGCGCCGCGACGAACAGCGGCGTGAAGGTCAGGGTGTCGAAGCCGATCAGGTTGTAGGCGGGGCCCGACGGGTAGTCCAGGTTCGGGTAGATGCCCTTGCGCTCCACGAACTCGCCCTCCAGACGCTCGTAGAGCTCGGCCACCTCCGGGCGGTCGTAGTGGCGCACCAGGGTGTCGAGCGCGGCCTTCATGGTGGGCACCCGCGAGTCGCCGCGCTTGTAGACGCGGTGACCGAACCCCATGATCTTGCGCTTCTCGGCCAGCGCCTTGTCGAGCCACTCGGTCACGCGGTCGGCCGCGCCGATCTCGTCGAAGATGTGCATCACGGCCTCGTTCGCACCGCCGTGCAGCGGGCCCTTGAGCGCCCCGATCGCCCCGACGACCGCGGAGTACAGGTCGCTGAGCGTCGAGGTGATCACGCGCGCCGTGAAGGTGGACGCGTTGAAGGAGTGCTCCGCGTAGAGCGTCATCGAGCGGTTGAACGCATCGACCACCACCGGGTCCTGCTCCTCGCCGAACGTCATCCAGAGGAAGTTCGCCGCGTAGTCCAGGTCGTCCCGCGGCTCGACCGCCGGCAGGTCCCGCCGCCGCCGCTGCCCGTAGGCGACGATCGCCGGAAGGGCCGCGAACAGGCGCAGGCTGCGCTCCAGGTTGACCTCGGGCGTGCCGACCGCATCGAGCACGTTGCGGATGCCGGCCGTCTCGACCGCGCCGATCACGCTCACCGCCGTGCGGACCTCGTCCATCGGGTGGGCGTCCAGCGGCAGCCGGTCGATCGCATCCTTCACCTCGGGCGTGAGGGCGCGGTGCCGCCGCTCCTCCAGCCGGAACGCCGCGAGCTCGTCCCCCGTGGGCAGCTCGCCGTTCCACAGCAGATACGCGACGGCCTCGAACGGCTGCGTGTCGGCGAGTTCCTGCACCGGGTAGCCGCGGTACAGCAGGCTGTTCGTCTCGGGGTTGACCTTCGAGATCGCGGTCGTGTCGACGACGACCCCCGCGAGGCCCTTCTTGATGTCCGGCTCGGTCATGCTCACTCCTTCGTGATGGTGAAGTTGAAGACCCCGGAGTCGAAGTGGTTGTACGACTCGTAGTCGATCAGGTCGTAGAGATCGGCGCGGTGCTGCATCTCGCCGAGCGTCGAGGTCAGATGCCCCTCGTCGTTCAGCGTATCGAGCGCACGGCCCGCGGCGCCCATCGCGATCCGCAGCAGCGACACCGGCCAGATCACCATCCGCACCCCGGCGCTGCGGAGCTGGTCGACCGAGAACAGCTCGCTCTTGCCGAACTCGGTCATGTTCGCGAGGATCGGCACGTCGAGCGCCTCCGCCATCGCCTCGAACTCGTCGAGCGTGCGCATCGCCTCGGGGAAGATCGCATCGGCACCCGCGTCGACCAGGGCCTTCGCGCGGTCGATCGCGGCGTCCAGTCCCTCGATCGCCCGGATGTCGGTGCGCGCCATGATCAGGAAGTTCTCGTCGCGGCGGGCGTCGGCGGCGGCACGGATCCGCTTGATCGCGGTGTCCTGATCGACCACGCTCTTGCCGTCGAGGTGACCGCAGCGCTTCGGGTTGATCTGGTCCTCGATGTGGGTGCCGGCGAGTCCCGCGTCCTCCAGCTCCTGAATGGTGCGGGCCACGTTCATGGGCTCGCCGAAGCCGGTGTCGGCGTCGACGATCGCGGGCAGGTCGGTCATGCGCGCGATCTGCTTGGCGCGTCCGGCGACCTCGGTCAGCGTCGTGAGGCCGATGTCGGGCAGCCCCAGGTCGGCGGAGAGCACCGCGCCCGAGATGTACACGCCGTCGAACCCCTTCTGCTCGATCAGCCGGGCGCTGAGCGGGTTGAACGCGCCGGGGAACCGCAGCAGCTCGCCCGAGGACAGGCGCTCCCGGAACAGCCGCCGCTTCTCGGCGGGCGTGACGGTGGAGTACAGCATCAGAACAGGCCTCGGGGAGCCGGGGCGGCGTCGAGCACACCGGGCTTCGCGACGATCGACAGCTCGGCGACCTCGGCGGCCGTGAGCTCGGGGAGGCGCTGCACGAGCTCCAGGAACCGGTCGATCTCGGCCGGCTCCAGCACGGGCTCCGCGAGCAGACGGAACTTCGCGATGTAGTCGGCGCGGGCGAACGGTCGCGCGCCGAGCGGGTGCGCATCGGCCACGGCGATCTCGTCGACCACGGTGCTGCCGTCGGTGAGGCGGATCTCGACGCGACCGCCGAACGCCTTCTCGTCCGGATCCTCCGAGTGGTAGCGGCGCGTCCACTCCGGGTCCTCGGCCGTGGTGATCTTGTGCCACAGGGCGACCGTGTCGGCGCGGCCCGCGCGCTCCGGGGCGTACGAGTCGACGTGGTGCCAGCCGCCGTCCTGCAGCGCGACCGCGAAGATGTACGGCACCGAGTGGTCGAGGGTCTCGCGCGACGCGGTGGGGTCGTACTTCTGCGGGTCGTTCGCGCCGGAGCCGATCACGTTGTGCGTGTGGTGGCTGGTGTGGATGACGATGGACTCGATGTTCGCGGGGTCGCGGAGGGCCGGGTTCGCGAGGCCGAGGCGGCGGGCGAGGTCGATCAGCGCCTGCGCCTGGTACTCCGCGGAGTGCTCCTTCGTGTACGAGTCGAGGATCGCGCGCTTCGGCTCACCCGCGGCGGGCAGCGGCACGTCGTACGCGGCGTCCTTGCCGTCGAGCATCCAGGCGATCACGCCGTCCTCGCCCTCGTAGATCGGTGCCGGGCTGGTCTGTCCGCGCATCGCCCGGTCGACCGCCTCGACGGCCATCTTGCCCGCGAAGGCCGGGGCGTGCGCCTTCCACGTGGAGATCTCGCCCTTGCGGCTCTGCCGGGTCGCGGTGGTGGTGTGCAGCGCCTGGCCGACCGCCTGGTAGATGGTCTCGACGTCGAGGTCGAGCAGGGTGCCGATGCCGGCCGCGGCCGACGGGCCGAGGTGGGCGACGTGGTCGATCTTGTGCCGGTGCAGGCAGATCGCGCGCACCAGGTCCATCTGGATCTCGTAGCCGGTGGCGATGCCGCGCACGAGCGCCCGGCCGTCCTTGCCCGCGTGCTGGGCGACCGCGAGGATCGGCGGGATGTTGTCACCGGGGTGCGAGTACTCGGCGGCGAGGAACGTGTCGTGGTAGTCGAGCTCGCGCACGGCGACACCGTTCGCCCACGCCGCCCACTCCGGGCTGGTGCGGTGGTCGAGCGCGGCGCCGAACAGGTTCGCCCCGGCACCCCCGGTCGACACCGGGTGGCTGAACGCCTGCGCGCGGGCGGCCACGATGGGGGCGCGGGTGAGCGAGGCCGCGGCGACGGCGGCGTTGTCGATGATGCGGTTGACGATCATGTCGACGACGGGCTGCTCGACCTCGACCCGGTCGACGGCGACCTCGGCGATCTTCCACGCGAGCTGGTCCTCGCGGGCGAGGTTCTCGGAGCTGGCGTGCACGCGGACGTGGTGGGTGACGGTCATGAGTGTCCTTCGCTGTCGGGGAGGGAGTCGAGGATGCCGGTGAGCGCGTTGTGCAGGTGCACGTGCGTGGCATGGGCGGCCAGGTCGCCGTCGCGCGCGGCGAGCGCCTGCGCGATCGTGCGGTGCTCGGCGGCCGACGCGGCGAGCCGGGCGGGCTTGTCCTTGGCCATGCGCCGCACCCGCACCAGGTGCGTGCGCACGGTGCGCAGGGCCGCGGCGATGTAGTCGTTGTCGACGGCGTCGTCGAGGGCCGCGTCGAAGCGGGCGATCAGGGCGTAGTAGGCGTCGCGGCCCGCGGCCCGCGTCAGGTCGACGTGGGAGAACTCGTCGGCGAGGGCGGCGAAGAGATCGGCGTCACCCCGGGCGGCGGCGAGGCGGGCCGAGGTCTCCTCCAGCGCGCGGCGGATCTCGAACAGCGAGCGGATGTCGTCGGCGTCGAGGGCGGCCACCACCGTGACCCGGGGGGACTGCTGCACCACCAGTCCGTCGGCGGCGAGGCGGCGGAGGGCTTCGCGCATCGGGGTGCGGCTGACGCCGAGGCGCTCGGCCTGCTCGACCTCGCCCAGCACGAACCCCGCGGGGAGGGCGCCCGACTGGATGCCGTCGAGGAGGGCCGCATAGGCGCGATCGCTCGCGGACGTGCGCTCGACAGGGAGAACCATGCCCTCAGTGTATACATAAACCCGCTCGAGGTGGGCGGGCGGCCACGTTCAGGCTGTATTCGTATACATAGGCTCGGGCGCGGCGACCCGCGGCTCGCCGAGCTTCACCACGACCACGCCGGCGAGCACGAGCACGCCCCCCAGCGCCTGCAGCGGGCCGGGGAGCTGGTCGAGCAGCAGCCACCCGAACAGCAGGGCGGCCACGACCTCGGCGAGCGCGACGAACGAGGCGAGACGCGAGCCGAGCATCCTCGTGGACACGATGCCGAGCACGTAGGCGAGCGCCGTCGCGATGAGCCCGATCGCGACGACGGGCACGAACCAGGGAACCGTGCCGAAGCGGTACGCGACATCGGCCGTCGTCCACGCGAACGGCAGCACCCCGACCAGACCGGCGAGGGCCAGACCGACGGCACCGAGCAGGAGCCCGCTCCCGGCGAGCGCGATCGGCGGGAGTCCGGTGTCGGCCTTCGCCGAGAGCACGAAGTAGCTCGCCGCCCCCACCATCGCCCCCAGCGCCCAGAGCACGCCGACCACGTTCACCTGCGCACCGGTGACGATGTCGAGCATCAGCACGAGTCCGACGAAGGCGATCCCCGCCCCGAGCACGCTGCGCCGTGTCGGTCGCTCGCCGCGGCGCAGCCACAGCCAGAGCAGCACCGCGACCGGAGCCGTGTACTCGATGAGCAGCGCGATCCCGACATCCATGACGGCGACGGCCTGGAAGTAGCAGAGCTGAGTGGCCGCCACGGCGAGCAGCCCGTAGGCGAGGACCATCCCGGCGTTCCGGCGGAGGGCGCGCCACCGCCCCCGCAGCGCCAGGAGGGTCGGGAGCAGCAGGACGAGCGCGGCGACCCCCACCCGTACGGTGACGGCCGCGCCGGGCGTCCACCCCGCGTCGATGAGTCCGCGCGCCCACGCCCCGGAGGAGCCGAACGCGAACGCGGCGGCGACGGCCAGCGGGAGCCCGAGACGCACATCGCTCCGCGTGCGGTTCCTGTCATCCGCCACGGTGCTCATGGACGATGACGCTACTCGCGGACGGAGTAAGATGTCAACATGGTCTTCACCGATGACACCGAGGATGCGCTGCGCGCGGCGGTCTGGCTCGCGAACTCCGCCGAAGAGCCCGACACCCTCGTCGACATCGACGACGAGAAGACGTTCCTCGAGGTGTTCCCCTACACCGGGAGGCTCGACCGCGACGGCGTGGAACTCGACGACCTGCGCGCCCTCCGCCCGCGGCTGCGAGCGATGCTGCTCGCCCCGCGCGACGAGATGGCCGCACACGTGAACGATGCCCTCGCCGAGCTGCAGCTCACTCCGCGGCTGGTGCGGCACAACGGAGCGGACTGGCACCTCCATGCGGTGCACGACGAGCGGCCGCTCGCCGAGCGCGTGCTCGTCGAGACGGTGATGGCGCTCATCGACGTGATCCGCGCGGACGAGGGCTCGCGCCTCACGGTCTGCGAGGACGACACCTGCCAGGCGATCGCACTCGACCTCTCCCGCAACCGCTCCAAGCGGTACTGCTCCACGACGTGCGCGAACCGCAACGCGGTCGCGGCCTACCGCGCTCGGCGCGCACACGCCTGACACCGACGCCTCGCCGGTCGCCCGCGCCCGTCTCGCGCAACTCCTGAGCGAGTGAGCCCATCTCGTTCCACGGCCCCTGAACAGCGACCGTCCTTCGTCCCGCTGCGCTCATTCGCGGATCGACTGCGCTCTTCACAAACGATTATCGATTAGTGTAATGTCGCCAGCGGCCCTCCCTCATGCATCAGGAAAGGATCAACGATGATCAAGGCCCGACTCCTCCCCCTCGTCGGCATCGCGGCAGTGTCCGCGCTCGCCCTCGCCAGCTGCTCCACCCCCGCCGGAGACGACGGCGGCTCCTCCTCGGAGGACGTCGAGGTGCGCATGCTCGTCAACGTCACCCCGAACCTGACCGAGGAGTTCTGGAACGACCTCGTCGCCCCGTTCGAGGAGGCCAACCCGAACATCGACGTCGTCATCCAGAACCCCGGCGCGGAGGGCGTGGAGGCCGCCGTGCCCCGCCTGCTCGCGGCCGGCGACGCCCCCGACGTCGTGCAGTCGATCGCCCCGACGACGAAGCTCGCGCCCGAGCTCGTCGACCTGTCCGGGTACGAGTGGGCCTCGTCCGGTCCCCTCGCCGACCAGTACTCGATCGACGGCAAGAACTACATGGCCGGGATCGGCGTGCAGCTGCAGAGCCTGTTCTTCTACAACAAGACCGCGTTCGAGGAGGCCGGCATCACCGAGCTGCCCACCACCGTCGACGAGCTCACCGAGGCCCTCGGCAAGCTGAAGGCGGCGGGGTGGACCCCGATCCAGACCGGCGGCGACTGGATGAGCAGCCACACGCTGCAGGCCCTCGGCCTGCCGACGATCATCGCCGAGGACCCGGAATGGTTCCAGAAGATGTCGTCCGGCGAGGACACCTTCAGCGAGACCTACGGCGACGCGGTCGAGACCTACGCGGAGTGGGTGTCCGAGGGCTACATCCCCACCGACGCGCTCGGCATCAAGTACCCCGACGCCGAGCAGGCGTTCCTGTCGGGCAAGACCGCCGTGTACTCGATGGGCAGCTGGTTCGCCGGCACGCAGGCCAAGGCCGCCGAGTCGGCCGACATCGGGGTCTTCCGCGCCCCGTCGTTCGAAGGCGACGAGCAGCCCGCGATGGGTGCCAACATCGCCAGCCCGTACTCGATCCTCAAGTCCAGCGAGCACCAGGACGCCGCGGCGAAGCTCGTCGAGTTCCTCACCACCGACCAGACCGCGGTCAGCGACCAGCTGGCGGTCGACGGCAACTTCCGCGACGGCTACGAGTACGACATGACGCCGCTGGGCGAAGAGCTGCTGCAGATCGTCGCCGACACGCCCGCCGAGGCCTACACCCCCACCGGCGGCGGCTACGGCGAGCGCACGCTCCCCGACGGCTACCCGGGCGAGATCAACACCCAGACCCAGGCCCTCATCGGCGGCGCCTCCGCCGAGCAGGTGCTGAAGGCCATGGACGACTGGTTCGCCGCGAACGCCGGCTGACCGCTCGAGGCGCCAGGGACCGCATCCGTCCCTGGCGCCTCCCCGGCGCCGCATCCGCGCCACCCCCACCAACGCGCCACCGAGAACGAGAGTGCCGCCATGACTCCGCCCACCACGACCGCGCCGCCCCCGGCCGCGGCGACCGCCCCGACAGGACCATCGACGCCGATGAGCTCGACCCCCGCCCCCCGCAAGCGCTCCGCGCTGCAGCGGTGGCGGCACCGCCTCCCCGGCATCCTCATGGGAGGGCCCGCCGTGGCCGTCTTCCTGGCGATGTTCGTCATCCCGATGATCCTCGCCGCGGTGCTGAGCTTCACGGACTGGAACGGGTACAGCCTCAACTTCACGTTCGTCGGCTGGGAGAACTACATCAAGGCGTTCCGCAGCCCCCGCTCCACCCAGGCCGCGATCTTCACCGGCATCATCGCCGTGGTCGGCACGATCCTCTGCAACGCCATCGGCCTCGCGATCGCCGCGCTCATCGCCGGTCCCGGCCGCTCGAACACGATCCTGCGCACGATCTTCTTCTACCCGTACGTCATCAGCGCCCTCATCATCGGGTTCCTGTGGTCGGCGATGCTCTCCCCCAGCGGCGCCGTCAACGGGTTCCTCACCACCGTCGGCCTGCCCGCGATGCCCTTCCTCACCGACCCCACCTTCGCGAAGGCGAGCGTGATCTTCACGATCGTGTGGTCGCACTTCGGCTTCAACATGATCCTGTTCCTCGCCGGCATCAAGTCGGTGCCCGCCGAGTACTACGAGGCCGCGACCGTGGACGGCGCCTCGCGCTGGCAGCAGTTCCGCTCCATCACCCTGCCGCTCATCGCGCCGGTGTTCACCGTGAACCTGGTGCTGACCCTCGTCGGGCTCCTCAAGGCCTACGACGTGGTGCTCTCCCTCACCGACGGCGGCCCGGCGGGCTCCACCCAGACGATCGTCTACCAGATCCTCAAGGACTCGTTCGCGAACTCGGCCCTCGGGTTCGGCGCCGCGCAGTCCATGATCCTCCTCATCGTCACCGCGGTCATCGGTCTCGCCGTCACGCTGGTGCGACGCCGCTCCGAGAAGAAGGCGACCGACTGATGAAGCAGACCCGCAACCGGCCGGCGCTCGCGGTGAGCGCGATCCGCTGGATCGTCCTCGGCGTCGTGGCGATCACCATGCTGATCCCGATGTACACGATGGTCATCAACGCCTTCAAGCCGCAGGCGGAGATCATCGAGAACCCGCTCCTGATCACGCCGCAGATGTTCACGTTCGAGTACCTGTGGGAGGCGATCACGAGCAGCAAGTTCAACGTGATCGCGGCCTACGGCATCACGCTCCTGTTCGTCGTGCTCGTGAACCTCTGCTGCATCGCCCTGGCCGCACCGGTCGCCTACGTGATCGCCCGCGGCCGCTCCAAGTGGCACCTGGGGCTGCTGCTGCTGTTCGTCTCCGGCCTGTTCATCCCGGGGCAGGTCACGCTGATCCCCGTCGTGTTCGTGCTGCGGGTGCTCGGACTGATCAACACGATCCCGGGCTTCATCCTCTTCGAGACGGCGGCGACGCTCCCCGTGACGATCTTCCTGTTCACCGCGTACCTGCGCAGCGTGCCGCGCGACATCGACGAGGCCGCGTCCCTCGACGGCGCCGGTCCGATCCGCGCCTTCTGGGCGTGCGTCTTCCCGATCATGAAGCCGGTCGTGGCGACGGCGGTGGTGCTGAACTCGATCGGCGTGTGGAACGACTTCGTGAGTCCGCAGATCATCCTCGGCCCCAGCTCCGGCATCTACACCGTCACCACGGGTGTGTACGCCGCCGTCGGGCAGTTCTCCACCGACTACACGCAGGTGTTCCCGACCCTGCTGCTCGCCGTGCTGCCCGCGATGGTGTTCTTCATCGTCATGCAGCGCCACATCATCGGCGGCCTCGTGGCCGGCGCGACGAAGGGATGACCGTGCCCGCGCATCCGCTCACCCGCCCCCTGCGGGCGATCCCGGCCTGGGCCGTGCTGCAGCGGCGCCTCTTCGCCGAGATCGAGGAGGCCCGCCGCGTCTTCCGCGACCGGTACACGCTCCCCGACGGCCGCCTCCGCGGCGTCGCCGAGTTCGTGGACCGCGACGGGGTCGACGACCTCTACGAGCCGTTCTTCAACTGGCCGGCCTTCTACCTGCTCGGCGGGCCCGACGAGGTGCTGGCCGACGCCAAGCGGCACTGGGAGGGCGTGACGGTGCAGCTCGCGGAGGCGGGCATGCTCGCCGACGAGTACGACAACGGCTACGACTGGTTCCACCAGGGCGAGTCGCTGCTGCTGTTCGCGGGCATCTGCCAGGCCGACCCGGCCGACACGGCGTTCGCGGCGCGCGCCGCCCGGTTCTCCGCGCTCTTCACCGATCCCGCGAAGGGCAACTACGACCCGGAGCACACCATCATCCGCGCACCGCACAACGGTGCCCTGGGCGCTCGACCGGGCCTGGACGAGAAGATCGTGCCGTATGTGGCCGACCGGGCCGAGATGCGACCCTACGGTCTGCCCCTGCACGGGCTCGACGGCATCCGCACCTGGGACGACCTCGCCGACCCGGACAACGCGCACCGCATGGCCGAGGAGATGCAGCGTCGCGCCGCGGGCGACATCGCCGTGAACCTCGCCGCCACCTCGCTCGCGGCGAACCGGTGGCTGTACGACGGCGACGCCGCCGCGGCCGACTGGATCGAGCAGTACGTCGACGGGTGGCGGACACGGGCCGACGGCGGGCTGCTCCCCGACAACGTCGGCCCCGGCGGCACGGTGGGCGAGCTCCACGACGGGCGCTGGTGGGGCGGCCACTACGGATGGGCGTGGCCGCACGGACTGCACTCCGTCGGCATGAGCGCCCTCATCGGCGCCCTCAACCACGCGCTCGTCACCGGCGACGATGCCGCCCTCGACCTCGTGCGCACGATGCTCGACACCGTGCTCGCGGAGGGCCGCACGGGCACCGTCGCCGACTCGACCTACAGCCTGCGCGGCGGCTGGATGGCCCGGCTCGGAGCCGCAGCCACGCAGCCCGGGGTCCTCGTGCCCTACCGCCACGGACCCGACGGGTGGTTCGACTTCGGTCCGCTGCAGCTCGACCTGCCGCTGTGGCTGTGGTGGTGGTCGCGCTCGACCGCTGACCGCAGCCGCCTGGAGCGCGCGATCGCGGGACTCCCCTCCTCCGCCGACCCCGTCGCGCCCTTCCGCGACAAGGAGGAGGCGGGGCACGAGGCGGGATGGTTCGCCTATCTCCGCGGAGAGCTGCCGGAGTACCCGGTGCGGGCGCTGGAGATGGCGCTCGGTCAGGTCGCGCGGCGCACGGCCATGATGCTCGCCGACGACCGCGATCCGGATGCCGCACACCTGCACTTCTGGCAGCGCGTCAACCCCGTCGTGACCGAGGTGCTCACGCAGCTCGTCGCCGGGGCCCCGCAGGTGCTCTACAACGGCGGGCTCGGGTTCACCGCGCTCCGCTACGAGGACGCCGACCGCGGCCGGCCGGGGCTCCCGCCCGACGTCGCCGCGCTCGTGCACCGCCTCGACGACCGCGGGATCGGCGTGCAGCTCGTGAACACGTCGGCCGTGCACACCCGCACCGTGCGGCTGCGCGGCGGCCGCTTCGGCCTCGACCGCATCGTGGAGGTGACCGCGACCGCGGAGGACGCCTCGGGCTGGCCCGGCGCCTCCGGCACGTACGCCGGACCGGAGGGCGAGATCGTCACGCACACCCTCACCTGCGACGACGACCTCGTCTTGACCCTGCCACCGGCGCACCTCGCCGACCTCGACCTGACCATCGCGCGCGCGACCGGCTCGCCGCGCCACCTCTTCCCCGAAGGAGCCGCATGAGCGACCTGATCCGACCCGACTTCCCCCTGCCCGTGCGGGGGGCGGCGTACCAGCGGCCGTCGCGCGACGTGCTCGACTCCTTCGACGCGATCTCCGCGGCGACCGCCTGCGCCAAGCTCCACGGCCTCGGGATCCGCCGCAGCTACATCGAGGGACCGGAGCCGCTGAGCCTCGGCCAGCGCATGGTCGGCTCCGCCCTGACGCTGCAGTTCATGCCGCAGCGGGAGGACATGGCCTCGGGCGACGGCCAGGAGTACGCCGAACGGCACACGGCCCTGTGGCACGTGCTCGAAGCGGTGCAGCCGGGGGACGTGCTGGTGATCCAGGCGTACGGCAGCCGCTTCTCCGGCTGCGTCGGCGACATCCTCGCGCGCTACTTCGCCCGCAAGGGCGGCGCGGGCATCGTCGTGGACGGGCGCATCCGCGACGCCGGCCGCATCCGCGAGCTCGGGATTCCCGTGTGGTCGACCGGCACGACCCCGCACTACGCCTCGCAGTCGGAGCTCGTGCCGTGGGCGTTCGACGTGCCCGTGGCGGTGGGCGGTGCGCTGTGCATGCCCGGCGACCTGGTCGTGGCCGACGACGACGGACCGGTCGTAGTTCCGCAGGCGATGGCGCCCCAGGTGGTCGAGGACGCGCAGGATCATGAGGAGTGGGAGGTGTTCAGCCGCAAGCGCCTCGACGAGGGCGCCCGGCTGAGCGACTACTACCCCCTGACCCCCGACAGCCGCGAGGAGTACGAGGCATGGCGTTCCGTCCGCAGCTCCGTCCTCTGAACCCGGCCGCCGCCGCCCGCGGCGACGCCGGGCTCGGCTGCGCCCCGATCGGCAACCTGTTCGCGCCGGTGCCGGACGCGGATGCCGTCGACACCGTGCACGCGGCCCTCGCCCGCGACGTGCGGTTCTTCGACACGGCGCCGCTGTACGGCTCGGGAGAGAGCGAGCGCAAGCTCGGCCTCGCCCTGCGCGGCGTGCCCCGCGACGACTACGTGCTGGCGACCAAGGTGGGACGGGTGCTCGTCGACGCCGAAGGCGCCCCGGTGCGCGGTGCGGCGAGCGGGCACGATTCCGTGGTCGACCTCAGCCGCGACGGCATCCTCCGCAGCCTCGACGGCAGCCTCGCCCGCCTCGGCGTGGACCGGGTGGACGTGCTGCACCTGCACGACCCCCTCGATGTGGAGGCCGCGTTCGCGACGGCCTTCCCGGCCCTCCTCGACCTGCGGGACCAGGGCGTGGTGCGGGCGATCAGCGTCGGTCTCGGGCGCCTCGACCCGCTGGAGCGCTATGTGGCCGAGGTGCCGCTCGACGTGGTGATGGAGGCCGGGCGGCTCACGCTGCTCGACCGCACGGCGCTCGACCGCCTCGTCCCCACCGCTCGCGCACGGGGCATCGGTGTCCTGGCGGCGGCGGTGTTCAACTCCGGCATCCTCGTCGACCCGGTCGGCTCGCCGTTCTACGAATACAAGCCGGCGCCCGCCGCGCTGCAGGAGAGGGCGCTGCGACTGCAGGCCGTGTGTGCGGCACACGACGTGCGGCTGGCCGACGCGGCCGTGCAGTTCCCGCTGCGCCACGGCGCCGACGCGGTGGTCGTGGGCGCGCGGACGCCGACCGAGGTGCACGCGTTCGTCGACGGCCTCGACGCCGCGCTCCCCGCGGCGCTGTGGGATGCACTCGACGCGGAGGCCGTGTGAGCGGGCGGCGACGGCGGCTCCCCCGTGCCGCGGGCGCCGCCGTCGTCGCGGTCGCCGCCTGATGGCGCCGCACGGGACCTGACATGCGGATCGTCGATGCCCACGTGCACGTCTGGGATGTGGACGCCGTGCCGATCCCCTGGTTCCGCGACGCCCTCGACCTCCCGCGGCACGCCTCCGCCGTCGGGCTCGGACGGGAGCTGACCGCGGCCGGTGTCGCCTCCGCGATCGCGGTGCAGGCCGCGGACTCCGTGGCGGAGGCGGAGTGGCTGACCGCGACCGCCGCGCGCGACCCGTTCCTGCGGCGCGTGGTGCTGCAGTACTCCCCCGCGCCCGGAAGAGCGGCCGGTGCGACCGGCGTCGCCGTCACCCCCGCGGTCGTCGGCGTGCGGGCGGCGGTGCCCCAGTTCGCCGCCGACCTGTCCGACGTGGACGGCCTCGACGCGCTCGCCGACCACCTCGGCGCGACCGGCCGTGCGCTCGAGCTGCTGATCCGGCCGGAGCAACTGCCCGCCGCCGCCACCCTCTCCCGCCGGCACCCGGGCACCGCGATCGTGGTGTGCCACCTGGGCCTCGGGGCGCGGACGCCCGACGGCACGTGGCGGGCAGCACTGGACGAGGCCGCGTCGGCGCCGGGGGTGTCGGCGAAGGTCTCCGGGCTCGACCTCTCGGCCCGCGGCGCGGAGGAATCGCGCGGCCTGCTGCGGCTGGCGTTCGACCTCTTCGGCGCGGAGCGGCTGGCGTTCGGCAGCGACTGGCCGATGTCGACGCGGAGCATCGGCTATGCGGACGTGCTCGCCGCGACGCGCGCGGCGCTGCCCCGCCTTTCCGGCGCCGAGGAACGGGCGTTCTGGTCCGCGACCGCCGACCGCCTCTACCCCACGGGCGCCTGACCCCCGCCGTCTGTCTCGTCGCGCGGCGGCTGGCACGGAGTCGCGGGACGGCGCGGGAGGGTCAGGCGTCGTCGAGGAGGGTGCCGGCGGCGTGGCGACGGAACAGCGCGGACGCGGCCTCGACATCGCCCGCGTCGAGCACGTCGAGCAGCCCCTTGTGCCAGTCGGCCACCTCGTGCCAGTCGCCGGTGAACGTCGGGTCGCCCAGCACGTGCATCACCCGCAGGCTCGGCTCGAGCAGATCCCACATCCGCGGCAGGTACACGTTGCCGCTCGCCTCGATCACGGCGCGGTGGAACGTGAAGTCGAGCTCGCGGAAACGGGCGAGGTCGGCGGATTCGGCCGCCTCATGCATCTGCGCGATGAGCGACACGAGCTCGTCGCGGCGGGCGGCGTCGAGCGCGCCACACGCGAGCCGGCCGGCCAGGCCCTCGAGCTCGACCCGGGCGACCTTGGCCTGCTCGGCCTCCTCGGCGGAGTAGCTCGCGACGAAGTTGCCCTGGTGCCGCACATGCGACACGAGCCCCTCGTGCGCGAGGCGCTTGAGGGCGTCGCGCACGGGAGCCTGGCTCACCTGGAGCTGTCGCGCGAGCTGGGACTCGACGAGCTGCTCGCCCGGGGCGAGGGTCGACTCCTTGATCATCGCCTTGATCATCGCGTAGATCTGATCCGACAGCAGTCCTCGCTGCAGTCCCGCTGTGCCCAGAGCATCCGTCATGACCATCAGTCTACGTCCATTATCGACTATCGCTAATGGACGCGGCCGTGCGCCAGGCCTCGGCGATCAGCGCCGATCCGCGCGGCGTCGGATGCACGCCGTCCGGGGCGAGCTCCGCCACCGGCTGCCGTGTGGCGGCGGCCGTGAGCACCTCGTGGAGCGGCACGAAGGCGGCGCCATGCGACGCGGCCAGGTCGCGCACGACCGCCCGCTTGCCGTCGAGGTCGTCGAGCCACTCGCGCTGCTCCTCCGTCACCGGAAGGAAGTACGGCTCCATGAGGATCAGGCGGGGGCCCCGCTCCCCGGCGACGCCGGCCAGCAGCGGGTCGAGCGTCGCCCGGAACTCCTCCGCCGACGTCGGGTCGTCGCTGTCGAACCGCCGCCACATGTCGTTCACGCCGACGTACACGGTCAGCAGCTCCGGCGCGGTCGGCAGGAGCTCGGAGTCCCACCGGGCGGCCAGGTCGCGCGCACGGTTCCCGGCGATGCCGCGGTTCCGCACGGTCGCGCCGGCCGCCCGCAGCTCCGGGGCGAGGAGGGCCACGTAGCCGTCACCGAGGGAGTCGGGGTCGGCACGGTCGCGCCCCGCATCCGTGATGGAGTCTCCGATGAACGTCACTCGCACCGGGGCACCTCTTCCTCATCGTCCTTGAGCTTGGGCTTGACCGAGGTCTCCAGTTCGACCGTCGCGCCCGCGTAGGTCACGGTCAGCGTCTGGTGCGGACGCACCTTGCTGCTGTCGAACCCGCTCACCATATCGGCCGTGACCTGCTGCGTCGTGAGGGTGCCGTCGCTCCAGCGCACCCCGAGGATCATCCCGGTGACGTCGAGCTCCTCGCCGCGCAGGTAGCGGGTCTTGGGGTCGGCCTCCGCGGCCCAGCAGATGCCGGTCACGCTCGCGGGCGGCGGCGTGGGGCGCACGGCGAGGGCCGTCGTCTTGCCGTAGTGGTACACGTTGAAGAAGCCCTCCGCTCCGATGCGCAGGTTCTCCCGCGCATCGACCATGCTCCACACGGTCACGCCGTCCACCCGGAACACGATGCGCGTGCCCTCGCCCTCCGCGAGCGCGCCGAACTCGATGCGGTGCGAGGTGTCGGGGGCGATGACGGTGTTGGGGATCGCGTCGAGCATCGTCTGACCGGGGGTCCAGCTCTGGAACTCGATCGTGTCCTGCTTGATCACCACGAGGTACCCGGTGTTGGAGTTCTGCCACGCGGGCACACCGGTCTGGTCGGACCGCGCCTGGAAGCCGTACCACCCTCCGGAGAAGGCACCGAAGTCCGCGTCGAACTGCAGGAGCGTATCGCCGAAGCGCTCGCCCTCGTAGCCGTGCACCCCCTCGCCGCTGATCACCACGCCCGCGTCGTCAACGGCGATGTGGTCGGATGTGCTCCAGGCCGCGGGGTCCTTCAGCTGCGCGTCGAGCCGGGTCGTCGGGTACTCCGCGTCGGCGACGGTGACCGTCAGGGTGTCGCTGAACGCGGGGTCCGCGACCGAGGTGGCCGTGATGGTCGCGGTGCCCGCGGCGACGGCGGCGATGCGGCCGTCCGCCACCGTGGCGACCGCGGGGGCGTCGCTGGTCCAGGTCACCCTGGCGTCGCTGGCGTCCTGCGGGGCGACCGTCGCGGCGACCGTCCGCCGCTCCCCCACCGAGAGCGCCACCGCGTCGGCGTCGAGGGTGACCCCGGTCACGGGCACCCCGGAGAGGGAGAACCCGATGTCGTCGAAGTCCAGCGACGGGTAGTTCTCGACGTAGAAGCCCACGCGACCGGCCGCACCCGGCGCGGGATCGGCCCCCTCGAGGGCGATCGCGCCGTTGACGGAGATGCGGATCCGCCCGTCCTGGACCGCGATGCGCACGTGCGAGGTCGCACCGGGGACGAGGCCCTGCTCGGCGGGCACGACCTTCTCGGCGACCACCTGCCAGGCGTCGTCGAAGATGGTCCAGGTCGGGCCGGCCGCGGCCTGACGGAAGCGGATGTAACCGCCGCCCTTGCCGTTGCGGTCGTACACGATGAGCCCCGCGTTGGTGGGCGTCGTCGCCGGTGTCGTCACGTCGAAGTCGAGCACGAACTCGGTGAAGTCGCGCGGCAGGATGCTGTTCGCGCCCTTGAGGATCCGGTAGACCTTGTCACCCGTGGCGTCGGCCTGGATGCTGCGGTTGGGGTCGGTCGCCCAGCCGTTCGATCCCGACTCGAAGTCGGTGAAGTGCAGCACGCCGTCGCCCTCCTCCACGATCACCTCGATGGTCGCGGTCTTGGCGGCGTCGGCCTTCGCGGTCGCCGTGATGGTCGTGGTGCCGGGGCCCATGCCCAGCACGACGCCCGTGTCCTCCACGGTCGCGGCGGCGGCGTCGGCGGAGGCGTAGGTCACCGCGGTGTCGTCGGCGTTCCAGGGCAGCGGCACGGCGCGCACGCGCACCTGGTCGCCGGCGTCGATCGTGACCGAGTCGCTGTCGAACGCGATGTCCTCCAGCGGGACGGACTGCGGCTGCTGCGTCTGGCCGATGTGTCCGTCGACCCCGATCTCACCGAACGCGATCGCCTCGAAGCCGGGGATCTGGTCGAACACGGCGGCGTCGGCCTTCAGCGTGTAGTCGCCGCCGGCGGCGTCGACGAACCCGGGGTCGGCGTCGGCCACCCAGTTGTCCTCGTAGTTCAGCAGGTTCTTGCCGTCCTTGGCGCCGTGCTCGTTGACGCCCGCCATGCGGGGGCGGTTCGGGTTCCAGACCACGTTCTCGGCGAACGTGCTGTGGTTCGGGAAGTAGTGGTCGTCCTCGAAGAAGTGCCCGAGCTCGGGGTACTTCTCCAGATACGGCGTGCCGACGAAGTCGTTGTTGTCGGCGAACACCTGCTGCCAGGCGGGCATGTAGTCCTTGTCGACGACGTTGCCCTCGTGGTCGCCCATCCACTGCTCGTAGTTGTCGTAGGGCGCGTAGGCGTCGACGAAGACGTTGTTGCGCGCCTCGATGTAGTCGGCGGATCCGCTCTTGATGGCGCCGTTGCCCATGTTGACGAACACGTTCTTCTCGATCGTGAGGTCCCACGTGAAGTTGTCGGCGTAGATGCCCTCGACGCCCGCCATGCCGGCGCCGATGTCGTGGAAGTAGTTCTCCCGGAAGACGTGTCCGCGCTGCTGCGGCGTCTTGCCGGAGTTCATGTAGATCGCGCCGAGGTCGTGGAACTGCTTGCAGACGTCGTACACCTCGTTGCGCTCGAAGAGGTGGTCGTTGCCGTGCACGATGATGCCGGGGTGCGGCGCGTCGTGGATCTCGTTGTTCTTGGCGACGTTGCCGACCCCGTCGAACATCACACCGGGGTTGTAGGCCTTGTGGTAGTAGGCGAAGTCGGCGATCTCGGAGTTCTCGACCCGGTTGCGGCCCGGCTCGAGGGTGGTCTTGTCGCCGCCCTGGAGCACCACGCCGACGCCGCCGACGTGCGTGAGCCGGCTGTCGGTGACGGCGTGGTCGCGGCCGCCGCGGTTCACCGGGATGCCGTCGTAGGTGTAGCGCCCCGGCGAGTTGATGAGCACGCCGCCGTCGGTGAAGTTGCGGATGTCGCTGTGCGAGATCGTGACGTGGGAGCCGCCGAGGATCACGGCGGCGGTGGCGCGGCCGTACTCCAGGACGAGGTCGTCGAAGTTGACGTACGACGCCCCGTCGGCGCGCAGCATCGGCTCGTCGAGCGTGGTGACGGTGACGTCGCCGCGTCCGGACGTGAAGGCGGCGTTGGGGATGAGGTAGAGCTTCCCCGCCGCGCGGTCGATGTAGTACTCGCCCGGTGCGTCGAGCTCCTCCAGCAGGTTCTGCGCGAAGTGGAAGTCGGGGAACCAGCTCTTCATGATCCCGGACATCTCGCCGTAGCGGAGGGTGATCGTCTTCGCCGCGGTGTCGATGCTCTCGATCTTGTTGTACGACCACTCCCAGCTGTAGCCGAAGATGCCGTCCAGCCACACGTCGTCGGCCTGGGTCCAGTACTGGGGCCGGTCGTAGCCGTACGTGAAGGTGCCGCCGCGGTTCTGCAGATCCGGGTCGTTGCGGTCGGGGCCGACGTCGATGATGTCGCCCATCTGCACGGTGGGGGTGGCGGCGTCGGCGTTGGGCCAGCGCGCGAGCGTCATGCCCTGCCCGTCGATGAAGAGCTCCATCGGCGGGGTGGTGCTGACGTCGTTGGCCTTCCAGTAGCCGTGGCGGCTGAGCTGGCCGTAGTCGGTGATGCCGAGGCCGGCGAGGTCGACCGCGACCACCTGGTCGCGGGCGGCGGGGTCGATGATCCGGTCGGTGACGGCGGCGTCCTCGACGGGCGCGAACTCGTCGCGGGGCAGCGCGCGACCGCCGGTGAGCGTGGCGGTCTCGCCCGGATAGGAGCGGTAGGTGATCGGAGCGTCGGCGGTACCGGAGTCCTGCTCGCCGATCTCGAACGAGGCGCTGCGCGGGTACTCGCCCTCGCGGAGGTAGACCGTGAGGCCGTCTGCGGGGATCTGCTCGTCGGCTTTGAGTGCCCGGATGCGGTCCCTGGCTCCCTCGAGGGTGGCGAGCGGGTCGTCCTTGGTTCCGGCGGCGTCGTCGTCACCCCCCGGTGCGATGTAGAGGGCGTCGTCGTCGACCGCGGCCGACGCCGCGGGGGCGACGCCGAGGGCGGATCCGAACACGGCGGCCAGGGCCAGTCCTGCCAGCACACGCTTCATTGCGTCTCCGAACTCTCGATTCCCGCGCGAAGAGCTCGCGCGGTGCCGCAGCGGGCGGCTGCACAGGACCCTACCCAATCGATAATCGACTATCAAGGATCGATTCTTAAGCATGTGCAGCGCTTCACAGATTTCACAGTTCATACCAATTCATCACTCTTGGGCTCTCCGGTTGACGAGCCCGTAATCTGCCGGAAATACTGAGGAAGCCCGAGACCGCACCGCGAGCGTGCGGACACATCACCCCAGGCCAAGGATGACCTAGATGACAGAACAGACCATTTCCTCACAGATAGGAACAGGTCGCCGCCCCCGTCGCCTCTCCGACGGGATGTTCGCGCTCCTCCTCACGGCCCCCGGCCTCGCGCTCCTCGCCGCGGTCGTCGTGTACCCGCTCATCACCGCGCTGATCACCGCGTTCTACAAGCAGAGCCTCGTCGAACCGGGACGCGAGTTCGTCGGCTTCCAGAACATCGTCGACGTCCTCACCGGGGAGTTCGTCCAGCTCCTCGTGCAGACCCTCGTCTTCACGCTCGGCACGACCATCGCGCCGTTCGTCATCGGCTTCGGTCTCGCGCTCGCCCTCAACACGCGCATCCGCGGTGCCAAGGTGCTGCGCGGCCTCATGCTCATCCCCTGGCTGATCCCCGGCGTGGTCGTGTCGTTCCTGTGGATGTGGATCTTCAACGCCAACTACGGCGTGCTCAACGCGGCCCTGGAGACCGTGGGACTCATCGACTCCCCGCAGGCGTGGCTCGCGAACCCCACCACCGCCATGATCGCCGTCATCGTCGCGAAGACCTGGCAGTCGTTCCCCTGGATGATGGTCATGCTCCTCGCCGGCCTGCAGACCGTCCCGATCGAACTGCACGAGGCCGCGGAGATCGACGGCGCCGGGACCATCCGCCGCTTCTTCTCCATCACGGTCCCGCAGATGAGCGGCATCATCGGGCTCGTGATCCTGCTGGAGTTCATCTGGAACTTCCAGCACTTCGACATCATCTACGTCCTCACCGGCGGCGGCCCCGCCGGCTCCACCCAGACCTTCGCCACGGCGGTGTACGAGACCGCGTTCGACGGCTTCGACCTCGGTCACGCCGGCGCGATCGGGCTCCTCTGGATGGTCCTGCTGATGGCGCTCGTCGTCGTCTACGTCCGCCTGTCCGAAAAGGGAGAGAAGCGATGACCGCCGTGCTGACCGAGGAGACGGTGACCGCCGTCGCCGCCCCGCCCGCTCCCCCGCGGCGCCGCCGCGCCCGCGCCGACCGCCGCGCCTCCACCATCAGTGCCTGGATCGCCGTGGTCGTGTTCGGCGGGTTCGCGCTGCTGCCCGTGTACTGGCTGCTCGCGACCTCCCTCACCCCGCGCACCGAGGTGTTCAGCTACCCGCCCAAGCTCTTCCCCACGGAGATCACCTTCGAGGCCTATGCCGCGCTCGCGAACAACCCCGCGCTGTTCGGCTACCTCCGCAACAGCATCGTGGTCTCGGTCATCACCGCGATCCTCTCGGTGCTGGTCTCCGCCTACATGGGCTACGCGTTCTCGAAGTTCCGCTACCGCGGGCGCCGCAGCCTCATGTACTTCGTGCTGGCATCGCAGATGTTCCCGCAGGCGCTGCTGCTCATCACCCTCTACGCGGTGTTCTCGGCCTACGGGCTGCTGAACACCTACACGGCGCTGGTGCTGTCGTTCACCACGTTCACGCTGCCGCTGTGCGTGTGGATGCTGAAGGGCTTCTTCGACACGATCCCGGACGAGCTCATCGAGGCCGCCCGCGTCGACGGCGCCTCCCGGATGCGCATCATCCACTCGATCGTCCTGCCGCTCGCGGCCCCCGGCCTCATCGCCGCCGGACTGTTCGCGTTCGTCCGCGGCTGGAACGACTTCATCTTCGCCCTCACCCTGGCCGGACCCGACAAGCAGACCCTGCCGCCCGGCCTCGTCAACACGTTCATCGGCGAGGCGTCGACCGCCTGGCCGGAGCTCATGGCGGCCTCGCTCGTGGTCTCGCTCCCCGTGGCCATCGCGTTCATCGCCCTGCAGCGCTTCCTCGTCGGCGGTCTCACCGCCGGCGCGGTCAAGGGCTGACCCGCACCACCCCTCACCCGCAGTCCCTCGAAGAAGAGAGAGCACCCCCATGTCCGAGAACACCACCGTCTCCCGTCGCCAGCTCCTCCAGTTCGCCGGGCTCGGCGCCGCCGGCCTCCTGCTCGCCGGCTGCATGCCGAGCGGCGGCGGCAGCGGCTCCACCAGCCCCGCGTCGTCCGCCGGCTCCGCCTTCGGCACCGGCGACTTCACCGCCACCGACTTCTCGTTCTCGAGCTGGTCGCTCACCGAAGAGGCCGCGGCCCCGGCCACCCGCGCCCTGCTGGAGGGCTACACCAGCGCCCAGAAGGTCGGCATCACCGAGGTGTCGTTCCCCTACAACGAGTACTTCAAGCAGCTCATGCTGCAGGTGCGCGGCGGGCAGTTCACGGGCGCCGCCCACGTCGACGTCGCCTGGCTCGCCTCCCTCGCCGCCCTCGGCAAGCTCGAAGACGTCTCGGCGCTCACGAAGGACCGCGGCTACACGGCCTCCAGCCTCGAGGCCACTCAGCTCGACGGCGTGCAGTACGCGTTCCCGTGGACCATCGGCGCGATCGGCCTCATCACCAACTCTGAGATCCTCGACAAGGCCGGCATCTCGCAGTTCCCGACCACGGTCGACGACTTCGAGTCGTCGCTGAAGAAGCTCAAGGGCCTCGGCGGCGGGCTCATCCCCTACGCCGCCTCCACCAAGGCCGCCCAGCTCAAGGACATCCTCATCTGGATGCAGACCTTCGGCAGCGACCTCGTCAAGGACGGCGAGGTCACGATCGGCGACGACGCGAGCATCGAGGCGGTGTCCTGGTACAAGTCGCTGTACGACCAGGGCCTCATCGCCGCCGACGTCGACCGCTTCGACGCCCGCTCCCTGTTCGCGCAGGGGCGTGCCGCCATCTACGACGACGCCCCGGTGGGCCGCGGCTCCGTCACCAAGGACTCGCCGGACCCGGACCTCGCGTCCAAGCTCGTGCCCGAGTCGCGGCCGGTCCTGAAGAAGGGCGACACCCCGCGCGCGCTCGTCTGGGGCGGCGCGATCGCGATCGTCGGCGGAGGCGAGGGCGACAGCGCGCGCACCGCCGCCGACTTCGGGCAGTGGGCCACGAGCGACCTCGACGCCGTGCTCGGCGACTACGAGCTGCGGGGCCTGCCGCCCGTGACCGAAGAGGCCCAGACGTCCGAGGTCGTCTCGTCCGATGCGTTCGGTGCCCGCTTCGCGGAGAAGATCACCGCGACCGCCACCACCAACCCGTTCTGGCAGTTCCCCCAGTACGCGCAGATCGAGACCGCCATCGCCGACCGCGTGCAGGCCGTGCTCGTGGGCCAGCAGAGCGCCAAGGACGCCATGTCCCAGGCCGGCGACGAAGCGCAGAAGCTGCTGGGCTGAGGCCGCCGCCATGTCCTTCCGCTCGAAGACCGGCGCCGCCGTCGCCGCCGTGGTCGCCGCCGTCGCGCTCGCCGTGCCCGCACAGGCCGACGTCACGACCACCACCGTCGAGACCCTGCCCGTCACGGTCGACAGCTCCAACCAGTCCGGCTGGTGGAACCCGCTCGTCGTCGTCGGCGACCGCACCTTCTTCGCCTACAACGTGCCGGGCTCGGTCGCCGCGAAGCACCGGGTGAACGTCGCCGTGCGCACCGCGGACGGCACGTGGACCTCGGGGTGCCTGAAGCTCGCCACGGGCGTCTGCGCCGAGTACGACGACGACAACGGCCACAACCAGCCGTCGCTCGCCGTCGACGGGGACGGACACATCCACGCGTTCGTGTCGATGCACCACGAGCCCTGGAAGTACTTCCGCTCCACGACGCCGTTCGACGTCACCTCGCTCGTCGACGTCAGCGCCGAGATGCCCGACGCCGGTGCCGCGATCTCGTACCCGGTGACCGCCCAGGGCGCGGACGGGGACGTATGGCTCATGGTCCGCGTCGGCGCCGACCCGCAGGCCCGCAGGGACGGCGTGCTGTACCACTACGATCCCGCCGTCGGCACGTGGGCCCGCGAGACCGTGATCGCCGCCGCCGTCAACCACTCCTTCTACCCGGACGACCTCGAGGTCGATGCCGACGGCAGGGTGCACGTGCTGTGGGAGTGGGGGCCCTGGCCCGCCGACCCCTACCGTCACCTCGGCTCGTACGCGGTGTACGACCCGGCCACGGGCGGCTTCCGCGACGTCGCCGGCCAGGCCCTGCCCACCCCGATCCGTCCGGACACCCCCGGGGCGGTCGTGTGGCGCGGGTACGAGCAGGGCGAGACCATCGGCGACGCCGTGCCCGCCGTGCAGACCGCGAAGATGGCGATCGCCGACGGCGCGCTGGTCGGTGTCACGTACCGCTACGCCGACACGACCGAGAACGACTTCGACGTGCGCTGGGCCACCTGGAACGGCTCGGCCTGGACGAGCGAGACCCTCGTGGACACCGGCGCCCTCGGCAGCGGCGTGCAGACGATCGCCGCGCTGGACACCACGACCGCGGGCTCCGAGACCCGTGTCTACGCCGTGGTGTCGGTGCAGGACTGCGGAGTGACCCGCACGCAGACGGTGCTGCTGTCGCACACGTCCGGCGCGTCAGGCTGGGCGGTCGAGGCCGTCGGCGACCCGGTCACCGGGCAGCAGCGCCTCCGGGCGGCCACGCGCGATGACGGCACCGATGTGGTGTACCTGAGCGCACCCGCGGTTCCGGGCGGCGGCACCCTCCGCCACGCCGAGGTGCCGCGCGACGGGCAGCAGGGCGGCACCTCCCTCGCCGCGATCGTGTCCGCCCTGCGCGGCGACGCCGGCGGCTGCACGGACACGGGCTCGTGACCACCGCCGCCTCCGCAGCCGCCCTCTGAGCGGCACCCCTCTCCCCACCCCCGAAAGGACCCCCATGCGCACCCAGACCGTCGAAGCCGACATCATCGTCGTCGGCGGCGGCCTCGCCGGAGTGAGCGCCGCCGTCGCGGCCGCCCGCCTCGGCCGACGTACCGTGCTGATCAACAACCGGCCGGTGCTCGGCGGCAACTCCTCGTCGGAGGTGCGGGTGTGGGTGTGCGGGGCGACCGCGCACGGCAATCAGCGCTGGGCGCGCGAGACCGGGATCATCGGCGAGATGTACCGCGAAAACCAGTACCGCAACCCCGAGGGCAACCCGGTGTACTGGGACGACGTGGTGCTCGACATCGTGCGCCGGGAGCCCCACCTCACCCTCTTCCTCAACACCGAGGTGCTCGAGGCCGAGGCCACCGGACCCGACGACGCCCGTCGGGTCCGGTCGGTCACCGGGTGGACGATGGGCTCGGAGATCCGCACGGTGTTCCGTGCACCGCTGTTCATCGACTGCACGGGCGACGGCCTGGTGGGGCGCCTGGTCGGTGCGCGGCACCGGCTCGGCAAGGAGAGCAGGAGCGAGTTCGGCGAGGACTGGGCCCCCGAGCAGCCGGTGCGGGAGTTCCTCGGCTCGACGCTGCTGTTCTACACGAAGGACCTCGGGCACCCGGTCAAGTACGTCGCCCCCGAGAGCGCGAAGGACATCTCGACGACGCCGATCCCGTCCTCCCGCATCATCCGCAGCGGCGACAGCGGCGCCCACTACTGGTGGATCGAATGGGGTGGCACGCTCGACATCGTCGACGACAACGAGGCGATCCGCGACGAGCTGCGCTCGGTGATCCTGGGCATCTGGGACCACATCAAGAACTCCGGCGAGTTCGACGCCGACACCCTCACCCTGGAGTGGATCGGGAACATCCCCGGCAAGCGCGAGTACCGCCGCTTCATCGGCGACTACACGCTGCGCCAGCAGGACATCCTGGAGCAGACGTCGTTCGACGACGGCATCGCGTTCGGCGGCTGGTCCATCGACCTGCACCCCGCCGAGGGCATGTACGCGACGGGCGCCGGCGCGGTGCAGCGCTTCTCCGACGGGGTGTTCGAGATCCCGTTCCGGTCGCTGTACTCCGTCAACGTCGACAACCTGCTCATGGCCGGTCGCGACATCTCCGCGACGCACATCGCGTTCGGTGCCGCGCGGGTCATGGCCACCTGCGCCGCGATGGGTGAGGCCGCGGGCACCGCCGCCGCCCTCTGCTATGCGTTCGACGCCACCCCGCGCGAGCTGTACGAGCAGCACCGCGCGGAGCTGCGCCAGACGCTGCTGCGCGCCGACGCCAGCCTCATCGGCGTCGCCAACGAGGACGACTCCGACCTCGCCCGCACCGCGGCCGTGACCGCCTCCAGCACGCTGCGCACCATCGGCACCGCGGCGAGCGCCACCGCGGACGCCGTCCCGCACGCGCTCGTCGAAGACCTCGGCATCGTGGTTCCGGTGCATCCGCGACTGGAGACGACCGAGCTCCTGCTCTCCGCCGAGGCCAACACGCAGGTCACCGTCGAGGTGTGGTCGACGGGTCGCCCGCAGAACGTCGTGCCCGCGCGGCTCGAGCACCGCACCGTGGTGGAGGTTCCGGCCGGCGGACCCTCGTGGGTGCGCGCGGACACCCCGTTCGCCCCGGACGAGCCCCAGAACGCGATCGTCGTGGTGAGGGCCGCCCCCGGCGTGCACGCGCACCTGACGTCTCCGCTGCCGCCCGGCGTGCTCACGCTGGTGCACCGCGTCGACAACGACGACCGCAACGTCGAGGTCGACCGCGACGGCCTGCTGGTGCAGTGGCCGACGAAGCCCCTGCGCGGACGCAGCCCCGTGTTCCGCACGAGCCCGCCCTCGGAGGCGCTGGCCCCGGAGCGGGCGACGTCGGGGTACAACCGGCCCTTCGGCGGACCCCACCTGTGGGCGTCGGACCCCGCGGCGGACGGGCCCGCCTGGCTCCGGCTGGACTGGGAGCACCCCGTCGAGGCCGCGGAGGTGCGTCTGGTGTTCGACGACGACGTCGACCTCGAGCTCAACACGCTGCACCACCACCGCAGCCCCGACGAGGTGATGCCCCCGCTCGTGCGCGACTACCGCGTCGAGGTGCAGGCGCCCGGTGCGGGCGAGTGGCGCGTGGTCGCCGAGGAGCACGACAACCGCCATCGACTGCGGGTGCACCCGCTCCCCGCCGACCTCGGGCCGTTCACCGCGGCGCGCCTCGTGGTGGAGCGCACGAACGGGGCCGCGGAGGCCAGGGTCGTCGCGTTCCGGGTGCAATCGTGACGGAGAGCGCTAACGTGAAGGGCATCCGCCGGCACGGCGGCGACCGTCGTCCCTCCAGGAGGCCGCAGGTGACCACCTCGCCCGGCGGCCGCGTGCTCCCCGCCGCGCGCGCCACCCGCACGGGCCTCATCGCGCTCGCGGTGCCGCACCTGGAGGAGCCCTACTTCGCCGAGCTGGGGTCGCGCATCGTGCGCGCCGCCGATGAGCGCGGTCTCGCCGTGCTCATCGTCCAGACCGAGGGCGACCACGGCCGCGAGATCGACGTCGCGAACGGTGTGGGGCTCCCGCCGATCGACGGTCTCATCCACATCCCGCGCTCCCTCACGGTGGCCGACCTCACCCGCCGCACGTCGCCGGGCCCGCTCGTGCTGCTGGGCGAGCACATCCAGGTGAGCCCGTTCACGCACGTGACGATCGACAACCGCGCGGCGGCGTTCACGGCCACCGAGCATCTCCTGGCGGTCGGCTGTCGTCGCATCGGCTTCGTCGGGCGCCGCGACGCGCGCCCCTCGGATGCGGCGGACCGGCGGCACACCGGATACCTGGAGGCCCTCGCGGCCGCGGGGCTTCCCGCCGACCCCGTCCTCACCGCGCAGGTCGATGCGTTCACGGCGGAGGAGGGCGAGCGGGTGGCGGGCGCCATGGCCGCCGCGATCTCCGACCTCGACGGCCTCGTGTGCTCGAACGACTCGGTGGCCCTCGGCGCTCTCGCTGCCCTGCAGGGGCGGGGGCGACGGGTGCCGGCCGATGTCGCGGTGGTGGGGATCGACGACATCCGCGCCGCGCGCTTCGCGGTCCCCGCGCTCACGACGATCGCCCCCGACCACGAGAAGCTCGTCGATGCCGCGTTCACCGAGCTGGAGCGTCAGATCGCCGCCCCGCCCGGAGCCGACCTCCCGGTGCGGCACGTGACCGTCGATGCCCGGCTCGTCCGTCGGGCGAGCACGGCTCGATGACCGTCGCGGACTCAGTCCGCCAGGGCCGTGGCGAGCGCCCGCTCGTCGCCGGCGTCGCGCGGCGCGAGGTGCAGGGTTCCGACGTGGGCGTCGAGCGCCTCCCTGGCCGCGTCGTCGAGCCCGTCGTCGGTGATGAGACGGTCGATGTCGCTGAGGTCGGCCACCGTCGTGAGACCGACCACGCCCCAGCGGTCGTGCTCGGCGAGCACCACGACCTCGCGGCCGGCGGCCATGAGCGCGCGGTTCGTCTCGGCCTCGAGCAGGTTCATCGTGGTCATGCCCGCCTGCACGTCGAGGCCGTGCGCGTCGAGGAAGACGAGGTCGCAGTGCAGGTGCTCGAGCGCGCGCACGGCCACGGGGCCGACGAGGGCCTGCGACGGCGTGCGGACGCCCCCGGTGAGCACGACGGTCTGCGTGTAGGGCGCGTCGGCGCGTTCGGGCGGCGAGAAGAGGTCGGACACCGGGAGCGCGTTGGTGACGACCGTGAGCTCGGGGACCTGCACGAGCGCGCGCGCGAGGGCGAGCGCGGTGGCTCCCCCGGAGATGCCGACGGCCATGCCGGGCTCCACGAGCGCGGCGGCCGCGGCGACGATCGCGCGCCGCTCGTCCGAGATCGCGGGAGCCGGGAGCAGCCGCTGCGGGCCGCGCACGCGCACACCCCCGCGGATGCGCTCGACGGCGCCTTCCTCGGCGAGCTGGTCGATGTCGCGCCGCACCGTCATCTCGCTCACCTGCAGCGTGGCGGCGAGTTCGCCGATGGAGGCCGTACCGCGGTCGCGGGTGAGGGCGAGGATGCGCTCGCGTCGCTCCGTGACCAGCACGCGGTCTCCTTCCGGTGGGGCCTCCAGTCTGCCACGCGCCCCCACGGCCCGCCGCGGTCGACCCACCCCCGCCCGCCCCACTCCCGGAACAGGATCCCCGACGTCGCATGACCCTCCCCGAGCCCTACGCCACCTGGTTCCCCGCTGCCGCGTTCGACGGCCGCTACGGACGCACCGAGGCCGACCTGCGCGCGGTCCCGCCCGCGCCCGCCCCGCCGGGTTTCGCGGAGCGGTGGCGGCGCTGGCGCCGTGAGGCCGCCGCGGTGGACGCGGCTCCCGTCGTGCTGTCGTCGGCGGTCGAGCACGGGCGGAGGGTGTCGGTGGTCGAGCACAGCGGCGTCGACGGCGTGCGTCTGCGGGCCTGGGTCGTGGAGCCCCTCGACGGGCGACCGCGGGCCGGCGTCGTCCACAGCCACGGCTACGGCGGCCGCGAGGAGGTCGACCTCGCGCGCGTGCCCGAGGGCCTCGCGGCGATCTTCCCGGTCGCCCGCGGCCTCGGCGCCCTCAACGCCGGGGTGGGCGCACCCGAGTCGACCGCGGAGCACGTGCTCGCCGGCATCGACGACCCGGAGCGCTACGTGCTCGGCCTCTGCGCGCGCGACCTGTGGTTGGCGGCCGACGCCCTGTCCGCCCTCGTCGGGGAGCTGCCGCTGTACTACGTCGGTGAGAGCTTCGGCGGCGGCATCGGTGCGCTGGCGCTGCCCTGGGACGAGCGCTTCGTGGGCGCGACGCTCATCGTGCCGAGCTTCGGGCAGTACGACGAGCGCCTCGCCGTGCGGTGCCTCGGCAGCGGCGAGACCGTGCGGCAGCACGTGCGCCGCCACCCCGAGGCGCGGGAGGTGCTGCGCTGGTTCGACTCCTCCACGAGCATCGGCTTCGCGCGCATGCCGGTGCGCGTGGAGGCCGCCCTGTGGGACCAGTACGTGCCGCCGCAGGGGCAGTTCGCCGTGGCCGCCGGTGCCCGCGAGGTCGAGCTCGCCGTACTCCCAGCCGGGCACGCCGAGTACCCCGGGTGGGCGGCCGTCACGGCGGCGGCGATCCGCGAGGGCCGGGAACATCTGGAGCGCGTGCTCGCCCGGTGAGCGCCCGGAGATGCCGCAGGCGCGCACGCGGGTCCGCGCACGCGAGCACTGGACGCAACCTGTCATAACAGGTACAGTGAGCTTGTCATTACAGGTTGCGCAGCGCCGCAGCATCCCGTCCGAGGAGCATCGATGCCCGAGTACCAGACCCCGCCGATCCCGCCGATGGCCATCACCTTCGACGCCGAGAAGCTGACGCTCTCCCCCGAGGGCCCCACGCTCACGCGGCGGATGTCCGACCTCGAGGGCCTGTTCCGGGATCACGACGCCTGGGCCGCCTCCGCATCGGGCGACGACCCGGTGGTCTACACCGTCGTCAGCTCCCCCGTGCCCGAGGTCGACCGCGAGCTGCCGCAGTCGATCACGACGATCATGCCCGGCGACACGTCGGGCGAGCTGTGGATGACGAAGGGCCACCAGCACCCCGACCACCAGGGCGAGATCTACCTGGCGCTGAAGGGCCGCGGCGGACTGCTCATGTTCGACGGCGAGCGCACCGAGTGGCTCGACATGCTCCCCGGCACCATCGGCTACATCCCCCCGGGCTGGGCGCACCGCTCGGTCAACACCGGCGACGAGCCCTACGCCTTCCTCGCCGTCTACCCGGGCGGCGCGGGGCACGACTACGGGTGGGTGCTGGAGCACGGCATGGGCTCGCGCGCCTACCGTGCGGAGTCCGGCGTCGACCTGCGCCCGTACGCGGAATAGGCTCCGGCCATGCTGATCGCGCACGACCTCGGCACCACCGGCAACAAGGCCTCGCTGCACCATGACGACGGCCGCCTGATCGCCGCGGTCACGGTGCCGTATCCCGCACACTTCGCCGCGGGCGGGATCGCCGAGCAGAACCCCGACGACTGGTGGAACGCGGTCGTCGCCGCCACCCGCAACCTGCTCGCACGCACGGCCACCGCACCCTCCGACGTCGCGGGGCTCGTGGTGAGCGGACAGATGATGGGCGCCGTGCTGCTCGACGGCGACGGCGAGCCCGCGCGTCCCGCCATCATCTGGGCCGACACCCGCGCCGGTGCGCAGCAGCGCGAGCTCGAGGCCGTGCTCGGCGCCGAGCGGGCGTACGGCATCCTCGGCCACCGCCTGAACCCCACCTACTCGGTCGAGAAGATCATGTGGGTGCGCGACAACGAGCCCGACGTGTGGTCGCGCGTGCGCCGGGTGTGCGTCGCGAAGGACTTCATCGTGCTGCGGCTCACCGGGCGCCTGGCCACCGACCGCTCCGACGCCTCGGGCATGAACGCCTACGACCAGGCCGCCGGCACGTGGTCGAGCGAGGTGCTGGCAGCCGCTCGGCTCGACCCGGCCCTGTTCCCCGAGATCCTGGAGTCGACGCAGATCGCAGGTCCCCTCACCCCCGCGGCGGCCGAGGCCCTGGGCCTGCACACCGGCGTGCGCGTGGTGATGGGCGGCGGCGACGGACCCCTGGCCGCGGTCGGCTCCGGCGTCGTGGCCCCCGAGGACGGCGCCTATGTCTGCCTGGGCACCTCGTCGTGGATCTCGTTCGCGGCGGACGCCCCGCTGCACGACCCGGCCATGCGCACCTTCACGTTCGACAACGTCGTGCCCGGCTCGTTCGTCCCGACGGCCACCATGCAGGCGGGCGGCGCGTCGGTGCAGTGGATCGCGGAGGCGCTGTCGCCCGATCCCGCGCACCCCGAGACCGGGCGCCTGACCGCCGAGGCCTCGGCCGACGTCGACACCGACGACCTCTACTTCCTCCCCTATCTGCTCGGCGAGCGCTCTCCGCTGTGGGACCCGGACGCCCGCGGGGCGTTCGTGGGTCTCGCGCGCCATCACGGCCGGGCGCACCTGGTGCGGGCCGTACTGGAGGGCACCGCGTTCAACCTGCTCACGTGCATCCAGGCGTTCCGGGAGTCGGGCGCCGTGATCGGCCGCATCGACGCGGTGGGCGGCGGGGCCCAGAGCGACGTGTACCTCTCCGTGCTCGCGGACGTGTGGGGCGTGCCCGTGCGGCGGCGCACGATCGTGGAAGAGGCGAACAGCCTCGGCGCGGCGGTCACCGGAGCCGTGGGTCTCGGGCTCACCGACTTCTCGGCGGCGCGGGCGCTGAGCGAGGTCACAGCCGAGTTCACGCCCGACCCCGCCCGGCACGCGGTGTACGCCGAACGGCATGCCCGGTTCGCCGACGCCTACACCGCGCTCGCGCCCTGGTTCGCCGGACGGCCACGCTGATGGGCGTCATCCTCGTCACCAGTCGCTCGTTCTCCGACGGCGACCTCGACCTGGTGGAGCGCGCGGCGCGGGCGGGGCACCGCATCCTCCGCGGGCCCGCGCATCACGACCTCGACGAGCTGCGGTCGCTGCTGCACGGCGCCGACGCGTGGATCGCGGGCACCGGTCCCGTGACCGAGGCGCACCTCGCCGCGGCACCGAAGCTCAAGGTGGTGGCGCGCTACGGCGTGGGCACCGAGGCCGTCGATCTCGCGGCGGCCCGGGAGCGCGGCATCCCCGTCACGAACACCCCGGGCGCCAACGCCGACGCGGTCGCCGACCACGCGGTGGGACTCATGCTCGCGGCACTCCGGTTCGTGCCAGACGGCGACCGCCGGGTGCGAGCGGGCGACTGGGGTGTGCGGCGCGGCCGCGAGCTCGGCGCCGCGACCGTGGGCATCGTGGGCTTCGGCCGTATCGGCCAGGGTGTCGCGCGGCGCCTGAGCGGCTTCGGCTCCCGGGTGCTCGCGGCCGACCCGTTCCTTCCCGTCGAGCTCGTGCGGGCGCAGGGCGCGGAGCCGGTCCCGTTCGACGAGCTGTTCCGCGCGGCCGACGTGATCACCCTGCACGCCCCGGGCGGACAGCGGCTGGTCGACGCCGAGCGCCTCGCGGACATGCGCCGCGGCACGGTGCTGGTGAACACGGCCCGCGGCGACCTGGTCGACGAACAGGCGGTGGCCGAGGCCCTGCGCGACGGCACGCTCGCCGGCTATGCGGCCGACACACTCGACGGCGACACCGCCGCCCACGACAGCCCGCTGCTCGCGGCCGATCTCGTCGACCGCGTGATCGTCACCCCCCACCTCGGCGCGCAGACCACCCAGGCCGTCGACAACATGGGCTCCCTGTCGCTCGACGACGTGATCGCCGTGCTGCGCGGCGCCGAGCCCGCCCACCCCGTGCCCGTTCCCCAGGAGATGCGATGACCACCACCGCCGACACCGCGGCACCCGCCGCGGACACCGCCACCGCCGACTACATGGGGTTCGTGGGCGTGACCACCGCCTCGTCGTCGATCATGAAGGTGTTCCCGCTGTGGGCCGACATCCTCGACCTCCCGACCCGCAGGCTCGTGGGCCACGACCTGCCGATGGACGCCGACCCCGCGCAGTACCGCGCGATGGTGGAGCAGATCCGCGACGACCCCCACCACCGGGGCGCCCTGGTGACCACGCACAAGATGAATGTGTACGCGGCGGCGTCCGACCTGTTCGACGAGCTCGACCCGTTCGCGGTGTCGTGCTCCGAGATCTCCAGCATCGCCAAGCGGGGCTCGCGCCTGTCGGGCCGCGCGAAGGATCCGATCACGGTCGACCTCGCCCTGAACGACTTCCTGCCCGCCGACCACTTCGCCCGCACCGGGGCGGAGGTCGTCATCCTGGGTGCGGGCGGCTCGGGCACCGCGCTCAGCTGGGCCCTCGCGGAGCGCACCGACGCCCCCGCCCGCATCACGGTGACCGCGCGCACGCAGGACAAGCTCGACCACCTGCGCGAGGTGCACCGCCAGCACGGCACCCCCGACGACCTGCTGCGCTACGTGGTGACGGAGACGCCGGAGGAGGCCGATGCGCTGGTGGCGGCGGCGCCCGCGGGTTCCGTGATCGCGAACGCCACGGGGCTCGGCAAGGACCGTCCCGGCTCGCCGCTCAGCGACGCGGTCGTGTTCCCCGCGGGCGCGTACGCGTGGGAGTTCAACTACCGCGGGTCGCTGGAGTTCCTGCACCAGGCCGAGGCGCAGCGCGCGTCGCGCGACCTGCACGTGGTCGACGGCTGGCGCTACTTCATCCACGGCTGGTCGCAGGTGGTGGCCGATGTGTTCGAGCTGGAGCTGACGCCCGAGACCGTGGAGCGGCTGGCCGCGGCAGCGGAGTCGGTGCGCTGATGCCCGTCGTGCGCACGGTGCTCGGCGACGTCGACGCGTCGGAGCTCGGGCGCGTGAACTACCACGAGCACCTGTTCCAGGTGTCGCCGCTGCTGCCGGGCGACGAGCTCGACGACGAGCAGGCGTCGGGCGACGAGGCGGCGGCGCTGCAGACGAGCGGCTTCGACGCGATGGTCGACGCCACGCCGTTCGGGCTCGCCCGGAACCCGGAGGCCGTGGCCCGCATCAGCGCGGCGACCGGACTGGGCATCGTCGCGACCACGGGGCGGCACCGCGAAGCCCACTACGGCGACGACCACCCGATGCAGGTGTGGGACGCGGAGCGGCTGTCCGCACTGTTCGTGGCGGACCTCACCCGCGGCATGCCCGCCTCCGACGACGCGGTGTTCGCCGCACCCGACGTGCCCGTCGCGACCTCGCCCGCGGGCGCCCCGGTGCGCGCGGGGATGCTCAAGGCGGGCATCGACTATTGGCGCATCAGCCCGTTCGAGCGCACGACCCTCGACGCGGTGGCGGCCGCGCACCGCGAGACCGGTGCCCCCGTCATGGTGCACCTGGAGTTCTGCACGGCGGCGCACGAGGTGCTCGATCTGCTCGCGGCCGAGGGCGTGGCGAGCGATCGGGTGGTGCTCGCCCACGCCGACCGCGACCCCGACCCCGGACTTCACGTGTCGCTCGCGGAGCGCGGCGCCCACCTCGGCTACGACGGCTTCGCCCGTCCGCGCACCCGATCCGACGCGGAGCTGCTGGCCCTGACCGCCGCCGTGGTGGAACGCGGCGCGGGCGACCGCATCGTGCTCGGCGGCGACGTCGCCCGGCGCACGCGGTACATCGCCTACGGCGGGATGCCCGGGCTCGCCTACCTCGGCGACCGGTACCTGCCGCGACTGCGCGACGCGGTCGGCGATGCGGCCGTGCAGCGTATGCTCGTGCACACGCCCGCACGACTGCTCACCCTCGACCACTGAGACCGCGCCGCCCGACGCCGTCTCGTCGCCTCCACCCGAGGAGCCCCCATGACCGAACCCACCATCCTGCACGCCGTCTTCACCGCGAAGCCCGGGGCAGCCGACCGGGTCGCCGCACTCCTGCGAGAGTTCGCCGAGATCGTCCGCGCCGAGGAGGGCAACGTGGTGTTCGACGCCACGCGACTCGTCGACGACCCCGACCGCTTCTTCGTATACGAGGTGTACCGCGACGAGGCCGCGTTCCAGGAGCACCTCGCGGCGTCCGCCGGGGTCCCGTTCAACGCCGCGCTGCAGGAGCTGATCGTCGAGCCGGCCTCGATCCTCACCTTCCTCCGCCGCGTCTGAGCCCCTGTCCGAGGTGCGCGCGCGGGCTCCTGTGGACAACCCGGACCGACGCGCCGGCGTTGCACGTACCGTGGCCCGGTGACTCGTCCCCACTCCCTTTCGACGCGCTCCCTCGCCGCCCTCGCCGTCTCCCTCGTCCTGCTCACCGGCTGCACTGCCGATCCGAAACCCTCCCCGTCTCCGACGCCGACCCCGCTGTTCGCCTCGAAGAAGGACGCCTTCGCCGCCGCCGAGGCCACGTATCGCGCCTACAACGACGCCGGCAATGCGACCGTACTGACCGACGCGAGGACATTCGAGGACGTCTACAAGTGGTTGCGAGCAGACGCGCTTTCCTCTGCCAAGAAGGCGTACAGCTACTACGACGCAGAGGGATGGAGGCGGGTCGGCGAGACCACCTTCGATCACTTCACCCCCATCTCCTACGACGGCGAGGACGTGACCGCCAGACTGTGCATTGACGTGTCGCACGTTGATGTCTTGGATTCCACCGGAGCGTCCGTCGTGTCGACCGACCGGCAGCCTCGGCAGGCACTGGAATTGCAATTGAAGCCTGCGCTGACGAGCACAGGATTGGCGATCGTTTCGAGTGATGCAACCAAGGAGCTCGAATGCTGACGTCGACAGTGGCGCTGCTTGCCCTGCTTTCTCTGACGACCACCGTTCCGCCGACATCGCCACCCCCGGGTGGCGGTGAAGAATCAGCCTGGCTATCGACCGTCGGTACGTCCAGCCTCACCGTCACCGCAACCCAGACCACCCCCGCACCGCGCGGCGACAGCGCTCCCCGCGGTCGGAAGAACGGCAGCGCCGCGCCGAAGCCGGCCGACCCGTGCGCCACTGTGCCGTACCCGTACAAGGCTTCGTGCGGGATCTACGGTGTCCGTGTCACCAGCGCCGACGGCGACCCGCTCACCATCTCGGATCTCGCCCGGTTCGCTCCCGAGCCGGTCGCCACGGCGGCCGAGCCGGGTGGGGTCGGGGTCGCGGGGCTTCCGACGAACTTCGTCACCGCCGCGACCGCGCACACGCAGCAGGGCACCATCCTCGACCTGGCCGTCACGGTGCGCTTCACCCCCGTCGCGTTCGACACCACGTTCGGCGACGGCACCAGCGCCACCACCGCCACCGGGGGCCGCACCTGGGCCGCCGCCCACCAGCCGCAGTTCACCCCGACTCCGACGAGCCACGTCTACCGCGACCGCGGCACCTACACCGCCGTCACCACGGTCCGCTACACGGCAGAGGTCGACCTGGGCAACGGCTGGTTCCCCGTCGCGGGAGAGCTGTCGGTCGCCGGGCCCGCCCAGGGCATCCGCATCTACGAGGCCACGTCCGCTCTCGTCCGCTACACATGCGACGAGCAGCCCACCGCAGCCGGCTGCTGATCCTCCCGTCCCGTCGCCGCCGCAGGGGGGGCGTCGACGGAGACCGCCGGGGTGTCCTCCGGCCTCCCCTGCTCAGGTCGAGTCGGCGACGGGCGTGTGCGCGCGGATCAACAACACGGTTGCAATCCCGTCAGCTCGGCAGTCGCGGGTCCCGGAGCGATGCGATCGCCTGGACCAGGCTCTCGTGGATGTAGTCCAACTCCGGCGATGTGAAGCTCGACCAGTCCTCGGCGGTGTCGGCGCCATCCGTGGACCAGGCCTCGTCTTCACCGCTCGTGTCGTCGGTCTGCTCCTGGGCGGCGTGCCGGTAGACCCACCAGAGGTTGCCCGAGGGGTCGACGAACCGCGCAAGCGTGTCACCGAAGAAGTCGGTCGGTGTGGTCACGACGCGGGCGCCGAGGGCGACGGCCCGCGCCAGCGTCGCCTCCACGTCGACGACGTACACCTGGAGGAACCCGGGGGTGAACGGCCAGTCCGGCTTGCGGTCGGCGACCGTGATCATCGAGTCCCCGATGCGCAGCTCGGAATGCAGGATCAGGCCGTCGGTGTCGAGCGTTCGCGCCTGGGGCACATCCGAGGCATCGAAGACCTCGATCACGAAATCGATGATGCGGGCGGCATCGTCGGTCAGGAGGAAGGGGTTGACGGTGTTCGACCCGGCAGGAACGGGAGCAGGTGTGGGCATGGTGCATCCTTTCGTTCCGCACAGGATGCCGTGCACCGCGGTCAGATCCTGTCCTGATGATCCTCCCGTCCCGGAAACACGAAGCCCCCCGCCGCAAGGCGAGGGGCTCCGTGGTTCAGCGGGTTGTCACTCGTAGAGCACCGCGGCGATCTTGTCGTCGTCGATGTTGTTCTTGTCGTACCAGTAGGAACCGGTGTCGTAGAACTCCTCGACGTCGTCGCCGTTCGCGGCGTCGTATGCGGCCTGCACGACCTGCGCGCCGATGCCGATCGGGTCCTGCGTGATGGCGCCGGCCATGGTGCCGTCCTTGATCGCGTTGATCTGCGCGGCGCCGGAGTCGAAGCCGACGATGGTGATCTTGCCCTTCTCCAGGCCCAGCTCGTTGACGGCGTTCACGACACCGATCGCGGAGCCCTCGTTGGTGCCGTAGATGCCCTTGAGGTCGGGGTGGGCGGCGATCAGCGTCTTGGCGATGTCGGCCGACTTGAGGTGGTCGCCGTCACCGTACTGGATGTCGACGATCTCGATGTCGGGGTAGTCCGACTCGATCTTCTCGACGAAGCCGTCGCGACGCTCGACACCGGTCGAGTTGATCTGCGAGTGGCCGACGATCGCGACCTGCCCCTCGCCGCCGATCAGCTCGGCCATGTGCTCGGCCGCGAGCGCACCGGCGACCTTGCTGTCGGTCGCGGAGAGGCTCAGGCCCACGTCGCCGTCGCACGGGGCGTCGAAGTAGACCACCGGGATGTCCTTCGACTTCGCCTGCTCGAGCGGGGCGACGCACGCCTCGGGGTCGAGCGCGGCGTAGGCGATGGCGTCGGGGTTCTTGTCGATCGCGGCGGTCAGCATCTCGAGCTGCTGCGCGATCTCGGTCTCCGCGGCGGGGCCCTCGAACGTGATCTTCACGCCGAGCTCCTCGGCCTTCTGCTCCGCACCCTTCTTCACGGCCTGCCAGAACTGGTGCTGGAAGCCCTTCGAGACGAGCGCGATGTACATCTCGCCGTCGCCGCTGCCGCTGCCGGAGCCGGAGCCTTCCTCGATGACGTCGCCGCCACCGCCGGCACAGCCGGCGAACACGAGCGCGGAAGCGGCCACGAGGGCTGCGAAGGCGGTCTTCTTCCCGAATTTCATGAAAACTCCATTGTTTGAGTACGAGCCGGATGGTTCTGTGTGATGCCGGCCAGGGCCGACTGTGGGACATTCCTGGTGCCTGTGCGGAGGGACTCCGCGGGTCCGGCCGGGGCCGGGTGGGGCGGCGGCGGGCACGGGTTTCGCCGCCGCCCTGGTCTCAGGTGCGCTGCCGGTTGCGCAGCGAGTCGAGGAAGACCGCCAGCAGCACGACCACGCCGACGACGATGTTCTGCCACTCGGTCTGGATCGACATGATGCGCAGTCCGTTCACGAGCACGCTCATGATCAGCGCGCCGATCACGGTGCCGAGGATCGAGCCGCGTCCGCCGAGGAGCGAGGTGCCGCCGATGATGACGGCCGCGATGGCCTGCAGCTCGTACCCGGTGCCGATCTGCGGCTGGGCGGAGTCGAGGCGCGAGGCGATCACGATGCCCGCGACTCCGGTGAAGGCCCCGGCGAACATGTAGATGAGGATCGTCCAGCGGCGCGTGTTCACACCGGAGAGGCGGGTGGCCTCCTCGTTCGAGCCGATCGCGAAGGTGTAGCGGCCGAGGAGCGTCTTCGACAGCACGAGGTAGGCGACGATCGCGAGGGCGGCGGTGATCAGCACGGCGTTGGGGATGCCGGGGATGATCACGCCGAGCGCGATCTTCTTGAAGTCGGGCGCCGAGGTCGAGAAGTAGATCGGCGCGACGTTCGAGATGACGAGGGCGAGGCCGCCGGCGATCATCATCATCGCGAGCGTGGCGATGAACGGGGGAAGGCGGAGGAACGTGATGTTCACGCCGTTGATGAGGCCCATCAGCACCCCGGTCGCGATGCCGCCGATCACGCCCAGCCAGACGGGGAGGCCGAGGTTGGTGACGATCACGCCGGTCATCACGGCGCACAGGGCCATGCCGGTGCCGATCGACAGGTCGATGCCGCCCGTGATGATGACGAACGTGGTGCCGAGGGCGAGGATGCCGATGACCGCGGTCGACAGCAGCACGGTGGCGATGTTGCTGAAGGTGAAGAAGTTGGGGCTGGCGATCGAGAAGAAGATGACCAGCACGATCAGGGTGCCGAAGGCCAGCGACTGCTGGAACTGGCGCTTCAGGAATCCGCCGATGTCGCGCTTGTCGGTGTTCTCGTTCACGGCCGTCTGGATGATGGTCGTCGTCGACCCTCCGGGCTGCTGTGGGGTGCTCATCAGTCTTCCTCCCCGTGGGCTGCGAGTTGCATGATCTTCTCCTGGCTGGCTTCCTCGTTGCGGAGCGTCCCGGTGATGCGCCCGTTCGCGAACACGGCGATGCGGTTCGCGACGCGCAGGATCTCGGGGAGCTCCGACGAGATGACGATGATGGACTTGCCGCTGTCGGCGAGCTGCTGCATGAGGCGGTAGATCTCCTCCTTCGCGCCGACGTCGATGCCTCGCGTCGGCTCGTCGAAGATGAGGATGTCGCAGTCGCGCATCAGCCACCGGGCGATGACGACCTTCTGCTGGTTCCCTCCGGAGAGCAGCTTGACGACCTGGTTGACCGAGGGGGTCTTCACGCGCAGCTGCTGCACGTACTCCTTGGTGCGGTTCTTGGCCTTGCCGTCGCCCATCCAGCCGATGCCGTTGGCGTAGCTGCCGAGCGAGGCGAGCACGGTGTTGAACGTGACGTCCTGTTCGAGCATGAGCCCGAGCAGCTTGCGGTCTTCGGAGAGGTAGCCCACGCCGTGCTTGACCGCGTCGGCGGGCTGGGCGATGCGCGCCTGGCGCCCGCCGATGGTGATGGTGCCGCCGTCGCGGTGGTCGGCGCCGATCACGGCACGGGCGGTCTCGGTGCGTCCCGCGCCCATGAGGCCGGCGAACCCGAGGATCTCGCCCTTGTGCAGCTGGAACGACACGTCTTTCAGGAGGGTCTTCGTCGACAGCCCCTGCACGTCGAGCACGACCGGGTCGTTCAGGTGCTCGCGGGCCTGCGGGCGGGTCCCCTCGTCGATCACGCGGCCGACCATCATCTCGATGATCTTCGGGATCGTGATCTCCGCCTTGTCGAGTGATCCGATGTATGTGCCGTCGCGGAGGACGGTCACGCGGTCGGCGAGGCGCCGCAGCTCGTCCATCCGGTGTGAGATGTAGACGATGCCGGTGCCGCGCGCCTTGAGCTGCTCGATCAGCACGAACAGCGTCTCGACCTCGCTGTCGGTGAGGGCCGAGGTGGGCTCGTCCATGATGAGCACCTTGGCGTTGAACGACAGTGCCTTGGCGATCTCGACCATCTGCTGCTCGGCCACCGTGAGCTCGCCGACGAGCTGTCGCGGGTTGAGGTGGATGCCGAGGCGCTGGAGCAGCTCCGCCGTCTGCGTGTTGAGCTTGCGCTCCGACAGGAACGGGCCGGTCGTGGGCTCGCGGCCGACATAGATGTTCTGGGCGACGGTGAGGTCGGGCATCAGGTTGAGCTCCTGATGGATGATCGTGATGCCGAGCTCCTGCGCCTGCAGCGGGCTGGTGAGCTCGACCTCGCGGTCCTCGAACGTGATGGTGCCCTCGTCCTTGGTGTAGATGCCGGAGAGGATCTTCATCAGCGTGGACTTGCCGGCGCCGTTCTCTCCCACGAGCACGAGCACCTCGCCCTCGCGCACCTCGAGGTGCACATCCTTCAGCGCCTGCACGCCGGGGAATCCCTTGCTGATCCCCTCGACCCTGAGGATGGGTCCACTCATGCGCTCACCTGCTTCCTTGGAGGTCGTCTCGCGATTGGCGGATCATTCCGCCGTAAACATCGGATCAATTCTGCGTCCTGCACCCGGGCTGGTGCAAGTTGTATCTAAATGTATCTAAAGATCATTCGATCGGGAAGACCTGTAATAACATCTTGATCTCGACCGAGGATCCCGTCGCCGCTGACCCGGCTCAGTGCAGCCGGATCGAGTCGACCGCCACGAGCTTGTCGCGGATATAGGCGTTGGCGTGCGCGCCGAGCTCGTCGTTGTCGGTCCAGAGGTTGCGCCAGATGCCCAGCATGCGACTGAGGTCGGGAGCGACCACCGCCGACGAGAACGACTCGAAGACGATCGGCCCGTCGTAGCCGATGCGGCCGAGCGCCTTGAAGAACGTGTCGAAGTCGACCGTGCCGGTGCCCAGATACCCGCGGTGACTCTCGCCGATGTGCACGTACCGCAGCGCCGGAGCCGCGTCGAGCACCGGGGCGAACATGTCCGACTCCTCGATGTTCATGTGGTACGTGTCCAGGTGCACGCCGAGGTTCGGGCGGTCCACCTCCGCCAGGTACGCCAGGGCCTGCCGCGCGGTGTTGAGCACGTTGGTCTCATAGCGGTTCACCACCTCGAGCGACACCGAGACCCCGCGCTCGGCGGCGTGGTCGGCGACCCGGGCGATCGTGCGACGGCTCGACGCGAGCCCCTCCGGTGTCACCGGGTCCATGTACTTCTGCATGGCGCTGTAGATCACGCCGCAGAAGTGGGTCCCGCCCAGCTCGGCCAGCACGTCGACCGCGCGCAGCAGCAGCGCCTCACCGGCCGCGACCACATCCGGGTCGGAGCTCGTGACGTCGGTCTCCGCGGAGAGCCCGAGGGAGGCACTGACCGCGAGACCGTGCTCGGCGAGGGCGCCCTTCGCCGCCGCGACGTCGAACGTGAACGGGTCCATCAGCGGGAACTCGATCAGGTCGAACCCGGCCTGCTTCGTCTTCTCCACCGCGAGGCGGATGCCGTCGGCGTCGAAGGTTCCGGTCCAGACGAGTCCGTGACAGCCGATGTTCATGAGACCTCTCCCGGCGGGTGTGCGGCACCGTCGCCGTCCGGACTTGGCACGTTCCAATTCCGGGTTCGACACACGTTAGGTCCGACGGCGACGGCCTGTCAAGAACTTTCTTGGCACGTTGCAATCCCTCGGCTAGCCTGGTGTCGCCGCCGGGGTCGCCTCGGCCCGTATCGACGAAGGAGACCGATGCCCGCCAGCGTGAAAGACGTGGCCGCCCTCGCCGGCGTCTCCTCCTCGACGGTCTCCAACTACCTCAACCACCCCCACGTGCTCGGGGAGGGCAGCCGGGAGAAGGTGCGGGCGGCCATCGAGCAGCTGGGCTTCGTACCGAACGAATCGGCACGGCAGCTGCGGGCGGGGTCGAGCAAGGCCCTGGCGCTGATCCTCCTCGACGCGTGGCTGCCGTACTTCCACGAGCTGTCCCGCGGTGTCGACGACGTGGCGCGCGAGGGCGGCTGGTCGCTCTTCTTCAGCAACAGCGACCGGGATGCCGACCGCGAGCAGCGCAACATCGACATGTTCGAGGCGCATCGCGTGCAGGGCATCGTCATCTACCCGCTCGGCGACGTGGTGCCGCGCCTGGAGCGACTCGCCGATCGCGGCATCCGCTCCGTCGTGGTCGGGCCGATCCGCGAATCCGCCACCGTCGCCTCCGTGCTGTTCGACGACCGCGCGGGCGGACTGCTCGCCGGCGAGCACCTCGTCGACCTCGGGCGGCGGCGCATCCTCTTCCTGGGCAACCCCGCGGTGACCGAGTCGAACGACCGCCTGGCGGGACTGCGCGACGCCACGGCGGGCACGGGCGCGGAGGTCGAGGTGCGGGAGGTCGGGCACCTCGCCACCGAGGACGGACTGACCGCGGGGGCAGAGATCGTGGCGCAACCCGCGGACGAACGGCCCGACGCGATCTTCGCCGCGAACGACATGGTGGCGCTCGGCGTGCTGACACAGCTGCTGCGGCACGGCATCCGCGTGCCGGAGGACATCGCGCTGGTCGGCTTCGACGACGTGGCCGAGGCGCACCAGAGCGTCGTGCCGCTCACGAGCGTCCGCCAGCCCGGCTACGAGATCGGTCGCGCGGCCGGTGCAGCGCTGCTGGCTCAGCTCGCCGACCCCGCGGCTCCCCCGCCCGCGACCCCGCCGTTCCCCGCCGAGCTCATCATCCGCGAATCCACCCGCGGCCGCTGACCCGCATCACACCGCACGCACCGTGGGCGCCGGATCCGGGTCACACCTCCGGAGAAGGGGCGCGTCCGGCGCCGGTAGCGCGCGGGAGGCCGGGTGTCCCCGCTGTTCCCCTGAGTTGTGAGCCGATCGTCAGGCGGAGGGGTGGCCGACGACGCCCTTGCGGAGCAGCGCGTTGCCGTACTTGCGGGTCTCGCCCGTGCGCACCAGGAGATACGCGTCCTTCGCGACGTCGTAGTACGCGAAGCGCTCCACGAACCGGGTCGTGTCGACCGCCGTGCCCGCCGCGTCCATGAGCTCGCGCTGCACGTCGAGCACCTCGCCGTCGGCCGACGCCATCAGGTCGAGGCCGGGCGCATCGTCGAGGGGCAGCACCGTGCGGATCGCCGCGACGACCTCGGGCGTCGTCGTGCCGGGGAGGTCGACCACCCGGGCGCCCAGCCCCCACGCGGGGAAGTGCGCATCGGCGACGACCACGGCGTCGGAGTGCCCCATGCGGTCGAGGTGCAGCAGCAGTTCGCCGGTCAGCAGCGGGTGGATTCCTTCGAGCACGAGGGCTCCTCTCGGGTCAGGCGGGGATGAGACCCTCGGCGGCGAGGTTCTCCCACAGTGCGGACGGGATCTCCCGCGCAGCGTACTCGGCGTTCTGCGTCAGCTGTGCGGGGCGACTGCCGCCCACGACCACCGAGCGCACCACGTCGGACTGCAGCGGGAACTGGATCGCGGCCGCGGGCAGCGGCACCCCGTGGTCGGCGCACACCGCGGCGATGCGCACCAGCCGGTCCCACAGCTCGTCCGGCAGCTGCCCGTACTCGTAGCGTCCGTCGCGCCGCGGCTCGTTCGACGCGAGCAGCCCGGAGTTGAACACCGAGGCCGCCACGATGCCGGTCGAGGTCTCGCGGCACGCCGGCAGCACGTCGACCGCGGCGGGCTGTTCGAGCAGCGTGTACCGCCCGGCGACCATGACCAGGTCGAGGTCCGCGGCCCGCACCGACGCGGCGAGCGCCTCCGACACCATCGAGCCGATGCCGATCGCGGTCACCTCGCCGTCCGCACGCACCTGCTCCAGCGCGGGGAGGGCCTCCGCCAGCGCGAGGTCGAGGTCGTGGCGCTCGGGGTCGTGCAGGTAGAGCAGGTCGATGCGCTCGATGCCGAGGCGTTCGCGCGACTCGTCGAGGCTCGTGCGGATGCCCTCCGCCGAGAAGTCCCACACGCGCTGCAGGGTGTCGGGCACATGGAAGTCGTTCGCGGTGTCGAGACCGCCCGCGTGGTCGGGGTTGGGGCGCAGCAGCCGTCCGACCTTGGTGGACAGCACGTACTCGTCGCGGGGCTTCGTGCGCAGGAAGGCTCCGAGACGACGCTCGGACAGCCCGAGCCCGTAGTGCGGCGCGGTGTCGTAGAAGCGGATGCCGCTCTCCCACGCCGCATCCAGCACGGCCCAGGCGTCGTCGTCGGACAGCTCCCGGAACAGGTTGCCGACGTTCGCGGCACCGTAGCCGAGCGTCGGGACGGCCAGGCGGTCAGGCACCGACATGCGCACCCGTCCAGGTGTACTCGGCGATGCTGTCGGTCTTCATCTCCATGCCGGTACCCGGCGCGGTGGGCGCCATGTACGAGCCGCCCTGGATGTCGGTCGGCACGACGAAGTGCTCGTGCAGGTGGTCGACGAACTCGATCAGCCGGCCCTCGCGCGTGCCCGAGACGGCGACGAAGTCGAACATCGACAGGTGCTGCACGGCCTCGCACAGCCCGACGCCGCCGGCGTGCGGGCAGACCGGCACGTCGAACTTCGCGGCGAGCAGCAGGTTCGCGATGTTCTCGTTGACCCCGGCCACGCGCACGGCGTCGATCTGCATGACGGAGATCGCGTCGGCCTGCAGCAGCTGCTTGAAGATCATGCGGTTCTGCGCGTGCTCGCCGGTGGCGACGCGGATGGGCGCCACCCCGCGGGCGATCTCGGCGTGCCCGAGGATGTCGTCGGGGCTCGTGGGCTCCTCGATCCAGGCGGGGTGGAACTCGGCGAGGGCGTTCACCCACTCGATCGCCTCCGATACCTCCCAGCGCTGGTTGGCATCGATCGCGATCGGGAAGTCGGGGCCGCAGACCTCGCGCGCCTTGCGGAAGCGGCGGATGTCGTCCTGCAGGTCGGCGCCGACCTTGAGCTTGATCTGCGTGAAGCCGTCGGCCATCGCCTCGCGCGCCAGGCGTTCGAGCTTCTCGTCGGAGTAGCCCAGCCACCCCGGGCTGGTGGTGTAGCCGGGGTAGCCGGTGGCGAGCAGCTGCTGCTCCCGCTCGGCGCGACCGGGCTCGGCGGCGCGGAGGATGTCGAGCGCCTCGTCGCGGGTGAGGGCGTTGGTGAGGTAGCGGAAGTCGACCAGGTCGACCAGCTCCTCCGGCGTCATCCGGGCGAGGAGCTGCCACAGCGGCAGGCCCGCGCGCTTGGCCTTGATATCCCACAGCGCGTTGATCACGGCGCCGATGGCCATGTGCATGACGCCCTTCTCCGGCCCGAGCCAGCGCAGCTGCGAGTCGCCGATGATCTCGCGGAAGGTGCCGCCCATGTCGTCGAGCAGCGGCTCGAGCTCCCGGCCGACCAGGTGCCCCGCGAGGGCGTCGATCGCAGCCACCTGCACGTCGTTGCCCCGTCCGATCGTGAACACGAACGCGTGCCCCTCGATGTCGTCCTCCGCATCCGTGCGCACGATGACGTACGCGGCGGAGTAGTCGGGGTCGGGGTTCATCGCGTCCGACCCGTCCAGGCTCAGGGACGTAGGGAAGCGGATGTCGGTGGTGTCGAGGGCGACGATACGGCTCACGGGATTCCTCTCCATGCACGGGACTTCTTCCGTGCGGATCCCTTGGAGTGTAAACATCCGATGTCTATACTGTCAACGAGACCGGCCGCCGCAGAGCGGCTTCCCGAACGATCAGGAGAATCATGAAGTTCGCGCGGCTCGGCACCCCTGGGGCGGAGATCCCCGTCCTCGTGGAGGGTGACCGCTACCTCGACCTCCGCCCACTGACATCCGATGTCAACGGCGACTTCCTCGCCGGAGACGTCGCCGCCCGCGTCGCCGCCGCGCGCGACGCCGGAGAGCTCCCCGAGCTGCCCGACGCTGCGGGGATGCGCGTCGGCGCCCCCATCGCCCGCCCCAGCGCGGTCATCTGCATCGGCATGAACTACGCCGCGCACGCGGCCGAGTCCGGCTCCGAGCCGCCGACCATCCCGATCATCTTCCTCAAGACCCCGAACACCGTGGTCGGCCCGAACGACACCGTCACGATTCCGCGCGGCAGCGAGAAGACCGACTGGGAGGTCGAGCTCGGCATCGTGATCGGCGCCCGCGCCGCCTACCTCGACTCCCCCGACGAGGCGATGGCGCACGTCGCCGGCTTCGTCGCCGCGAACGACGTGTCGGAGCGCGACTTCCAGATCGCGGTGTCGGGCGGGCAGTGGTCGAAGGGCAAGATCGCGTTCGGCTTCAACCCCACCGGACCGTGGCTGGTCACGCCCGACGAGGTGGACCACCGGGCCCTCGGCCTCCGCAGCTTCGTCAACGGCGAGCCGCGGCAGGACTCGAACACGAGCGACATGATCTTCCCGGTCGAGCAGATCGTGCACCACCTGTCGCAGTACGTGACGCTGGAGCCCGGCGACCTGATCCTCACCGGCACCCCGCAGGGCGTGGCCCTGTCGGGCAAGTACCCCTATCTCGCCCCGGGCGACGTGGTGGAGATCGAGATCGACGGCCTCGGCCGGCAGCGACAGGAGTTCGTGGCATGGGAGGCGCAGAAGTGAGCGGAACGATGGACGGCCTGGTGGCGATCGTCACGGGCGGAGCCTCCGGCATCGGCGCGGCGATCGCCCGCCGACTGCACGACGACGGCGCCACGATCGCCGTGCTCGACCGTGACACGACGAACGCCGACGAGAGCTTCGCCGCGTTCACGGCCGACGTGTCCGACCGCGCGAGCGTCGACGCGGCCGTGGCCGCGGTCGCCGAGCGCTTCGGCCGCATCGACATCGTGGTCAACAACGCCGGCATCGGCGCGCAGGGCGACATCGCCGCGAACGACGACGACGAGTGGGCGCGCGTGCTCTCGATCAACGTGACCGGCATCGCCCGCGTGACCTCGGCGGCACTGCCGTGGCTGCGGAAGTCGCCCGCCGCCGCCGTGTGCAACACCGCGTCGATCGCCTCCACCACCGGCCTCCCGCAGCGCGCGCTCTACTCCGCGTCGAAGGGCGCCGTGTCGGCCCTCACCCGCGCGATGGCCGCCGATCACCTGCGCGAGGGCATCCGCGTCAACGCCGTGAACCCCGGCACCGCCGACACCCCCTGGGTCGGGCGGCTGCTCGACTCCGCCGCCGACCCCGAGGCCGAGCGCGCCGCCCTCGAAGCACGACAGCCCCACGGACGGCTCGTCAGCCCGGACGAGGTCGCCGCGGCCGTCGCCTACCTGGTGGGACCGGGCGCGGGCTCGACCACGGGCACGTTCCTCGAGGTGGACGGCGGGATGGCGCAGCTGCGGCTCCGCCCCGAGTGACCTCGCACCCTCCTCGACGAGAGGGCCCGGCGACTCCCTGAGACGCCGGGCCCTCTCGCGTGCGGCCTGAGGTGCGGAGTCGGTGCGGGATCGAAAACGTGCCGCGCAGGGGCTTCGGGGGTGACATATCGCACGCGCACCGCGCGACGGGATGGGGCGGACGGGGCGGGGGGTCAGAGGCGATAGAACGCGGCGGCGGTGTCGTGGAAGAGGGCGGTCCGGTCGATGCCGCGGGAGTCCGCCCACGTCGAGACCGCGTCGGCCCAGCGGCTGCGGGCGGTCGGCTGATACGTCGACGGGGCGTCCGAGGCGGCGTCCGGGGCGGCGTCCGTCCCGGCGGGGCCGACCGCGGAGACCGGCCAGTCGGTACCCCACATCAGGCGCTCCGGCCCGAAGACGTCGGCCGCGGTGTCCAGGAACGGCTCGAGCTGCGCGAGGCTCCAGTCACCACCCGCCTCCGCCGGAAGGCCCGACACCTTGCAGTACACCTGCGGGTGGCGTGCGAGCTCGGCGAGGTCACGCTCCCACTCCGCGGTCGGGGCCAGCGGAGCGTGCGCGGTGCCGACCGCGGGCTTGCCGAGGTGATCCAGCACCATGCGCAGCTCGGGGATCGCGGCGGACAGCCGCGCGACGTCGGGCAGCTGCCACGACCGCACGCACGCGTCGAACGCCCAGCCGTGGGCCGCGACCTCTCGCGCGCCCGTCACGAACGCGGACGACAGCGCCACCGCATCCGGCTCGTCCTGCAGGATGTGCCGCACGCCCACCACCAGCGGCTCCGCCGTGAGGCTCTCCAGGTGCACGGTCGTGTCGGTGCCGCGGTCGAGTCGGGCACCCGCGACGATGCCGACCACCCCGAGCCGCTCGGCCTGTCCCGCGACCCACCGCACCTCGTCGAGCTCGTCGTCGACCGCGGTGCCCGCCTGCACGAAGATCGCGCGCTCCTCGGTCGACCCGTCGATGCGGGCGCTCTCGATCTCCTCCGCGGCGAACCGCCCGGCGAGGGGCCCCTCCAGCCACGAGTAGGTCAGAACCTCCGGGTCCCACAGGTGCAGGTGCGAGTCGAGGGTGCGCATGCCCCCATCCTGCCGTAGACATCCGATCACTGTGCAAGGATGACGCCATGGCTGTCACTGACGAGGCGATCGAGAAGATCAAGGCGATGATCGTGTCGGGCGAACTGGCGCCCGGCGATCGCCTGCCCCCGGAGAAGGAGCTGTCCGAACGACTCGGGCTCTCGCGCAACTCGATGCGCGAGGCGGTCAAGGCGCTCGAGGTGATCCGCGTGCTCGACGTGCGCCGCGGCGACGGCACCTACGTCACGAGCCTGGAGCCGCATCTGCTGCTCGAGGCGATCGCGTTCGTGGTCGACATGCACGACGACGACTCGATGCTGGAGATGTTCGCGGTGCGGCGGATGCTCGAGTCGCAGGCGACCGGGCTCGCCGCGACGCTCGGCAGCGAGGAGGCGATCGCGGCCGTGCAGGAGGAGGTCGCCGGCATCGACGCCGGCGTGAGCATCGAGGAGCTCGTCGACCACGACATCCGCTTCCACCGCGACATCGTGGCGATGGCGGGCAACGCCTATCTGGCCAGCCTGATCGAGCACCTCAGCAGCCAGACCGTGCGGGCTCGCGTGTGGCGAGGGCTCACCGAGGGCGGCGCGGTCGAGCGCACGCTGTCGGAGCACCGCGCGATCGCCGACGCCATCGCCCAGCGCGACTCCGCTCTCGCCACGTCGCTCGCCACGGCCCACATCGCGGGCGTGGAGCGCTGGCTGCGGCAGGCCGCGACCGCCTGAGCCGCACCGCGACGGAGCGAGCGGGGCGGGTCAGGCTCCCAGGCGCACCATGGCCGCGTCGAACTCGGCGGCGGAGGTGTCGCTGACCGGATTGGACAGCACCTGGTCGAGCACGTCGGGGGCGGCGGTGAAGTAGGGCACGCCGGCGCGTCGGAGGCCGACCAGATCCTCCGCCGACCGCAGCGACGCGGCGAGCACGTTCGAGTCGGTCCCCGCGCACATCTCCTGCATCCGCGCGATCACGACCTCGCCGTCGACGCCCGCGTCGCGCATCCGGCCGAGGTAGGGGGCGAGGTACCGGGCGCCGATCGCGGCGCCCGCGAGGGCCTGTGCCACGGAGTACACGGCCGTGACGAGCACGGTCGCCCCGTCGCGCACGAGGGCGGACGCGGCCGCGAAGCCGTCGGGCGTGGCGGGGACCTTCACCGCGACCCGGTCGCCCAGCGCCCGGATGCCCTCGGCGTTGCGCAGGAAGGAGGCGGTGTCGCCACCCCAGGTCTGGAAGAACACCTCGCGGGCACCCTCCTCGACCCATCGGGCGTAGAGGTCGGGGATCTCCGCGGCGGTGCGGCCGCCCCGTTCGAGGATCGTGGGGTTGGTGGTGACCCCGTAGACCACGCCCGCGGCGAGCAGCCGGGAGACGCGGTCGACGTCGGCGCTGTCGACGTACAGGCGGGGCGCGATCGGGGTCATCGGGGTCTCCTCGCGGGAACCTGTCGTTACAGGTTCGGTTTCGGCTAATGTAATGACAGCTCCGAGCCTAGTCAACGCCACCGGAGCGCCCGCGCTGTCGAGGAGGATCAGGAGCGAGATGACACCCGCACACCCCGGCGACCGCACCGGCGTCGTCATCGTCGGCAGCGTCACGGCCGACGTCACCACCTTCTCCGGTCGGCTGCCGGCCCGCGGCGAGACCATCCTGGGCGACGAGTTCACGCTCATGCTCGGCGGCAAGGGGGCGAACCAGGCGGTCGCGGCCGGACGCTCCGGTGCACGCACGAGCTTCGTCGGCTGCGTGGGAGACGACCTGTTCCACGACCTCGTGGTGGACGGGCTCACGGCCGCCGGCGTCGACCTCACCCACCTGCGCACGGTCCCCGGCCCCACGGGCATCGCGCACATCCGCGTCGACGCGTCGGCGCAGAACGACATCGTGATGGTGCCGCTCGCGAACGCCGCGCTCAGCACCGCGCAGATCGACGAGGCGCTCACCGCCCTCGCCCCCACCACCTCCGTCCTGCTGACCCAGCTGGAGACGCCGTCGGCGCTGACCGCCCACATCACGGCCCGCGGCCGGGAGCACGGCATGACCGTGATCCTCGACCCCGCCCCCGCCGCGGAGCTCCCGCCCGCCCTCTGGCGCAGCATCGACATCGTCACGCCCAACGAGACCGAGGCGTCGCTCATCAGCGGCATCGAGGTGACCGACGCGGCGTCGGCCGAGCGCGCGGGCCGCTGGTTCCTCGCCCAGGGCGTGGGCGCCGCGGTCGTCACGCTCGCCGGCCAGGGGTCGTGCGTGGTCACCGCGGAGGGCGCGACGGTCGTCCCGCCGTTCCCTGTCGAGGCCGTCGACACCACGGCCGCGGGCGACGCCTACGCGGGCTACCTCGGTGCCGCCCTCGCGAGCGGCAGCACCCTCACCGACGCCGTGCGCCTGGCGACCGCCGCCGGCGCCCTCGCCGTCACGAAGCAGGGCGCGTCGCCGAGCCTTCCGCACCGCGCCGAGGTCGACGCGTTCCTCACCGAGCGCGAGACCGCCCCCGTCGCGAACTGACCAGCCAGGAGCACCGATGCGCAAGACGTCCACCACGATCAACCCCGCCCTGTCCCGGGTGATCAGCGAGACCGGCCACACCGACACGATCGTCGTGACCGACGCCGGCCTTCCCATCCCCCCGGGGTCGGAGCGCATCGACCTGGCCTACCGCCCGGGCGCCCCCGCCTTCCTCGACGTGCTCGACACCGTGCTCGCCGAGCTTGTGGTGGAGGGCGCCACGGTATCCGCGGAGGTCGCGGAGAAGAGCCCCGAGGTGCTGGACGCCCTGCGCGAGCGCTTCGCCGGGATGGGCTTCGAGATCGAGCTGGTGCCGCACGTCGAGTTCAAGCAGCGCACCCGCACGGCACGGGCGTTCGTGCGCTCCGGCGAGTTCACCCCGTATGCGAACGTGATCCTGCACGCGGGGGTGGCGTACTGATGACCACCGTCGAGGACGCGATCGACCGCCACTCCGCCGCCCCCATGTACGACCAGCTGCGGCAGCTGATCATCGACGGCATCGCCCGCGACGGCCTGCAGCCCGGCGACCCGCTGCCCGGCGAGCACCGCCTGTGCGAGCGCTACGGCATCTCGCGCACGGTCGTGCGCCAAGCGCTCGCGCAGCTCGAGCACGAGGGGCTGGTCGAGCGGGTGAAGGGCAAGGGCACGTTCGTCTCCCGCCCGCGCACGAGCGAGAGCCTGGTGCACACCCTCGTCGGCCTGTACGACGACGTGGAGCGTCGCGGCGGGCACGTGCACAGCGACGTGCTGCGGCACGAGCAGACCGTGGCCGACGAGGAGGTCGCGCTGGCGCTGGAAGTGCCGGTCGGGTCGCCCGTGGTGGCGCTCGAGCGGCTGCGGCACGTCGACGGGGAGCCCTGGTCGCTGTCGACCACGTGGATGCCCGAGGCCGTCGGCGGGGTCACGCTCGGCGCCGACCTGACCGAGGGGTCGCTGTACCGGCTGCTGGCGATGCACGGCATCGTGGCGACGCACGGCGTGCGCTCCGCGGAGGCGACCGTCGCCACGCACGAGCAGGCGCAGCACCTGGGCGTCAGCGCCGGCTCGGCCCTGCTCCGGCTGCGCAGCGTCAGCCGCAGCGAGGACGGCACGCCCATCGAGTACTTCATCGCCTACCACCGCGGCGACCGTTCGCGCTTCGAGTTCCAGTTGCAGCAGGAGCAGTCGCAGGCGTCGCTGCTGCACGTCGACGGCGACGGCGGGGCCTCGCCCGCGGGTACCGTCGGCTGAGGGCAGCCCCACTACGCTCGAAGACATGAGCGACTGGACCAGCACCGCGATCGCCCTGCTGGAAGCCGACGCGAACCGCAGCGCCGACACGCACCTGCACCTGTTCCCGCTCCCGGCCGAGTGGGGCATCGACCTGTACCTGAAGGACGAGTCGGTGCACCCGACGGGCTCGCTCAAGCACCGGCTGGCGCGGTCGCTGCTGCTGTACGGGCTGGTGAACGGGCGCATCCGCGAGGACACGACGCTGGTGGAGTCGTCGAGCGGGTCGACCGCCGTGTCCGAGGCGTACTTCGCGCGGATGCTCGGTCTGCCGTTCATCACCGTGGTACCCCGGTCGACCGTGCAGGAGAAGATCGACCTGATCGAGTTCTACGGCGGGACCTGTCACTTCGTGGACCGCGCGGAGGACATGTCGCCGGAGGCCCAGCGCCTGGCGTCGGTGTGCGGCGGCCACTACCTCGACCAGTTCACGTTCGCGGAGCGCGCGACCGACTGGCGCGGCAACAACAACATCGCGGAGAGCGTGTTCAGCCAGCTCGCCCAGGAGCGGCATCCGATCCCGCGGTGGATCGTCATGGGTGCGGGCACCGGCGGCACGAGCGCGACCTTCGGCCGCTACGTGCGCTACCGCCGGCACGACACCCGGATCGCGGTGGTCGACCCCGAGGGCTCCGCCTTCTACGACGGCTGGGCCGGGACCGTCGACCCGCCCGCCGGGCGCCCGAGCCGCATCGAGGGCATCGGCCGCCCCCGCGTGGAGGCATCCTTCGTCCCGACCGTGATCGACGAGATGATCCAGGTGCCCGACGCGGGCTCGATCGCCGCGATCCGCCTGCTGCGCGAGCGCACACTGCACTGGGCGGGCGGCTCCACCGGCACCAACCTCTCCGGTGCGTTCCAGCTCATCGCCCGCATGCGTGCCGCGGGCGAGACCGGCAGCGTCGTGACCCTCATCTGCGACAGCGGCGTGCGCTACGCCAACACCTACTACTCCGACGAGTGGGTCGCGCAGCAGGGGTGGGACCTCGCCCCGCACCGCGCCCGCCTGGAGCACTTCCTCGCGACCGGGGTCTGGGCGGACTGACGCTCGCGGTGCCGGGTCAGCCGAGCTCGCCGGAGCCGTAGGGTCGCACCGGCTGCTGCTTCTGGAACTCGTATTCCCCGCCCTGGCGCCCTCCGAACGGACGACCGTGGTCGGCGAACTCCTCCCGGTAGTAGGCGAGGCGCCAGGTACCCAGCTCGATCCGCGAGCCCGTGCGGAGGATGCGCGCGCCGTCCGAGCTGTGCGGCAGGTTCGGCCACCCGCCGCCGGTGGGGGCGTGCGGGTACAGCACGTACTCGTCGTCCTCGTTGTGCCGGATCTCGGCGTGCACCGCTTCGAGTCCGTCGAGCCGCAGATCAGCGTCGGGACTCGAGCCGATCACGGTCCGGTCGGGCAGCAGGTCGAACTCGCGCGGACGACTGCGGTCCCAGTCGCCCGAGCCGACCGAGAAGATCAGGCGCGGGCGTCCCGAGCCGGGCAGGTAGTGCGTCGTGGTCACGCGACGGCGGACGTGGCGCACCACGGTGGGCACGAGCGGGAACAGCGTGCCGGGCGGGATGGAGAGCAGCGAGCCGCCGCCGCCGCCGCGGTCGCGGTCGCGGTCGCGGCGCTGCAGTTCCGTCAGCAGCGTGGTGAGGTGGCCGAGCCGGATGTGCGGTGATCCCGCGACCGCGCGGCCCACGGGTCCCGACCGCACGTCGCCGAACTCCACCAGGGTGCCGCGCGGTCCCTCCACCCGCACCCGGATGCCGCGGCGCGCGAGGCCGTCCGCGACGGGGGCGAGCTGCGCGAGGTCGCGGCGACCCATGCCGCCGAGGGTGGACGTGTCCGCGATCGTGACGACGACCTCGCGTCCCGCCGCGTGCACGGTGAACCGCGTGGGGCTGTCGTCGTCCGGGCCGCGGTGCTCGACCTCCAGGTCGATGTCGAGGCGGATCATGGTCGTATCCGCTCAGGCGGCGTGCGGTCCGTCGGTGGCGCGGTCGCTCGTGGTCACCCGCAGGGTGCCGTTGAACTTCCAGGTGGCGCGGGGCGCGTCGGGGCCGATGTCGCGCGGCACCTCGACGGTCATGTCCTCGAAGGTGTAGTTCACCGCCGCTCCTCGGCCGGTCAGGTACGCCCACATCTCCCGGCCGAGATCGGTCCAGTCGGTGATGGAGGCGCCGGTCGGGCCGGTGGAAGACGAGAACAGTTCGGCGGGGTGGTTCGTGTCGCTCATGGCGTGCTCCTTTGCCGGGTCCGGGTGTGTGGATGCGATTATGCGCGCGGTCCCGGTCGAAGTCCATCAGTTTCTGGGCACCGTCTAAAAAAGCACCACCGGAACCGGAGAGTGTGGACAAGATCGGGTTCGGGTGCATCCGCCGACCGCCCTGGCCCGGAATAAGGGGGCAATGGGTGGCGACCGCCGCCCCTGTTCAAGGAGGAGCATCGTGCGAAGAATCACCACAGCCGGCCTCGTCGTCGGACTACTGGCCGCAGCGGCCCTGGCCACGCCCGCGACCGCCGCGACCACCGGCAGCGCCCAGCTCTCGGTGCTGCACGCCATCCCGAACACCCCGGTCGACGTGTACGTCAACGGCGAGCGCACCATCGACGACTTCCAGCCCGGCTCACTGGCCGGTCCGCTGGAACTCCCCGCCGGCAGCTACGAGGTCGCGCTGACCGCGCCGGACGCGGCCGACGCGAGTGCGCCCGTGCTCGGCCCGGCGACGCTGACCCTCACGGCCGGTGCCAACTACACCGCCGTCGCGCACCTCACCGAGGCGGGCGACCCCGGGCTGAACCTCTTCACGAACGACACGTCCCCCACCGCACCCGGCCAGGGGCGGCTCACGGTCCGTCACGTCGCGGCCGCGCCCGCCGTCGACATCCTCGCCGGCGGCTCACCGGTGGTCGAGGATCTGACCAACCCGAACGAGGCGACGCTGAACCTGCCCGCCGGGAACGTCTCGGCCGCCGTCGCCCTCGCCGGCACCACCGACCCCGTGCTCGGCCCGCAGGACGTGGCGGTGCAGGACGGCGTGCTCACGATCCTGTACGCGTGGGGCAGCGCCGAGGAGGGCACCCTCGCCATCGCCGCACAGACGGTCTCGGGACTGCACACCAACCCCGGCGGCGTGCCCTCCGGCACCGCGGGCTACGCGGCGCAGCGGGACGCCGACACCGCCATCGTCCTGGCGACGGCACTGATCGGCCTGGCGATGATCGCGGCTGCGGGTGCGACCGTCGCCGTGCGCCGTCAGCGGATCGCGCGCCGATGAGACCGGGGGCGCTGCGCCGCCGCATCCGGCGAGGACTCCTCGCCGGATGCGGTGCCGCGTGCGCGGCGCTCCTGATCGCCTGCACCCCCGTGGGGGCGGGCGAGGTGATGACGTCGGATCCCCCCTCCGACCCCCCACGCTCGCCGTCGCCCGCCCCCACCTCGACGCTGCGCCCGGAGACGCACTCCGCCGAGCTGCCCGCACCGCAGCCCACGACCCCTCCGACCCGGCTGCGGATCCCCGACCTCGGCGTCGACATGACCGTGGTCGACGTGGGAGTGGAGCCGACAGGGCAGATGCAGCTCCCGGAGGACCCGGCGGTGGCGGGGTGGTACCGGTACGGCGCCGATGCCGCCAGCACGGCCGGACTCGTCGTGCTGGCCGCGCACGTGGACGCCGTCGGATACCCCATCGGCCCGCTCTCCCGGTTGCGCGAGCTCGGCGCCGGAGCGACCGTCGAGGTGACCGACGCGAACGGCGTGCCCCGGACCTACGCGGTGGAGTCGCTGGCCTTCTACGAGAAGGCGGCTCTCCCCACCGGGGAGCTGTTCGCCAGGGAGGGCCCGCCCGGCCTGGTCCTCATCACGTGCGGAGGACCCTTCGACAGCACGACCGGTCACTACCGCGATAATGTCGTCGCCATCGCACGGCCCGCCTGACCACCCGCACCCGACGCCCCGAACGGAAGGGAGGCGCGCATGACCTCCGCGGACGACCCCGACGACGAGACGCAGCTCAACGAGCGCTTCGTCCGGGGCGACGAGGATGCCCTCGCCGAGCTGTATCGGCGGTGGTCGCCGGTGGTGTTCACGCTCGCGTTGCGCTCCCTCGGCGATCGCGCCGACGCCGCCGACGTGACCCAGCGCACGTTCGTGTCGGCCTGGACGTCGAGAACGGGGTACGACCCGTCGAAGGCGCGCCTGAGCACGTGGCTGGTGACCATCGCCCGGCGCCGCATCGCCGACATGCACGAGTCGCGGGCCCGCATCCAGCGGCTGCAGGAGGAGATGATGCGCGTCACCTCTCCCGACGATCTCGTCAGCGCACCGGTCGACCTGTCGCAGTCCATCCTGATCGCGAACGAGATGCGGCAGCTGCGACCCGAGGCGCGCGAGGTCATGCGGCTGGCGTTCTTCGACGACCTGACGCACGAGGAGATCGCCCGGCGGCTGGACATGCCTCTGGGTACCGTGAAGAGCCACATCCGCCGGAGTCTCTCCCGAATGCGCGACCGATTGGAGGTCAACCGTGTCGCACCTTGACCCCGAGCAGCTTGCCCTGCTCGCACTCGGCGAGCCGGTCGCCTCCGAGCGCGAGCGCGCGCACCTCGACCAGTGCCGGGCGTGCGCTGCCGAGATCGCCGACCTCGCCCACGCGGCGGGTGTCGCGCGGTCGACCGTCGCCGACGCGGAGCTGGAGTCGCCGCCCGCCGACGTGTGGGCGCGCATGCACGACGAGCTGGGCCTGCCGGAGCGGCTCCGGGCCGACCCTCTCCGCCCGGCGGAACCGACAGCGGGCGAGCCGCCCTCCGCTCCGCGCCCGCAGCGCAGAACCGCCGCCCGCTGGTGGGTGCTCGCCGCCGTCACGGTCCTCGTCGTCACCGTGGGCGTGAGCACGTGGACGGCGATCTCGGCCGCGCTCCGGCCGGTCACGGTCGCCACGGCGACGCTCGACCCGTTCCCCGACCACCCCGATGCGATCGGCACGGCAGAGGTGGACGAGGACCGCGACGGCGCGCGCACCCTCACGGTGTCGCTCGACGGCGAGGTCGGGTCGGAGGACTACCGGGAGGTCTGGCTCATCCGCAACGACGGGAAGGCGCTCATCAGCCTCGGCGTGCTCGACGCCGCGACCGGCGCATTCGCCATCCCCGCCAACGTCGACCTCGACGAGTACGACCTCGTCGACATCTCGTTCGAACCCGTCGACGGCGACCCCGCCCACTCGGGGAACTCCATCGTGCGCGGCACGCTCGACTTCAGCTGAGCGGAGCGCACGACGCCCGCGTCAAGGGCATGTCCCGAACGCCGAACGCCCCCTACGCTGAGGCCATGACCACACTCATCCTCACTGTCGCGGGTGCCGACCGGCCGGGACTCGTCGCGGCGGTCGCCGACGTCGTCGACGCCCACGGCGGCAACTGGGAGAACAGCTCGCTGACCGAGCTCGCGGGAACGTTCGCGGGCGTGATCGAGGTGTCGGTGCCGACCGACCGCGCGGGCGACCTGGAGACCGCGCTCCGGGCGATCCAGGGTCAGGGGCTCTTGACGCTGTCGGTGCTCACCGGGACCCGCGGCGTGGCGGAGGAGGACGAGGAGCGGCTGCTGGTGATGCAGGTGCTCGGCAACGACCATCCCGGGATCGTGCGGGAGGTGTCGGCCGTGCTGAACGCGCACGCGCTGAGCATCGAGGAGCTCGCGACCGAGACCCGCGATGCGGCGATGGCGGGCGGACGGCTGTTCGAGGCGTCGGTGATCGCGAAGGTGCCGCCGACGGTCGACCTCGACGCACTGCGGGCCGACCTGGAGCGACTCGCGACCGAGATCCAGGTCGACATCACCCTCGGCTGAGCGGACCCCGCCGGCGCGCACTCAGGCGGACGGCGTCTCCGCGGTCGGGACGTCGTCGAGCCCGGAGTACCGCCGCACCCAGTACTCGGTGTACGCGACGTGCGCGGATGCCGCGGCCGACGCGGCGACGGGATCGGCGGCGGCGAGTCCCCGCAGGATCGCGCGGTGCCCGGCGTCGGAGTGCACCTTGAGCTCCGCGGCGTCGTCGGGCTCCGAGATGCGGTACGCCCGGGAGCGGGAGCGCAGCACGTCGATCAGGCTGGTGAGGGCCTCGTTGCCCGCGACCGCGGAGATGCGCATGTGGAACTCGTGGTCGAGGCGTGACTGCGCCTCGAAGTCGGTCGTGGCCTCGATCTCGTCCAGCACCGCGGCGAGCGCGGCCACGGTGTCCGCGTCGATGCGGGCGGCCGCGAGTGCGGCGGCGTGGGGTTCGAGCACCCGGCGCAGCTCGGTCAGCTCCAGCACTCCCGCCATGGGCAGCAGCCCGACGGTGAGCGACAGACTGCCGATGAGGTCGGCCGCGCGCAGCTCGCTGACGTAGCTACCCGAGCCGTGGCGCGTCTCCAGCACGCCCAGCGCCGCGAGCGTGCGGATGGCCTCGCGCAGCGATCCGCGGGAGACGCCGAGCCGTTCGCACAGCTCCCCCTCGCTGGGCAGGCGGTCGCCGGGGCGCAGCGCACCGTCGGCGATCAGCGCCCGCAGGCCGTGCAACGCCGTGTCGAGTGCGCTCATCGTCATCCTCCCTGACACCCCCGCCCCTCGTGCAGTCTGTCGGAACCGCTCCACGCGACAAACTCGTATGACAACTATGTTTCATCTTCGCGGATTCGTAGCCAAAATCGGGGCCTTGTGGCAAAGTTGTGCAACAACTCGCCCCCACTCATCGATGAGGTCCGATGCCCGCTCCGCTGTTCCCCGCTCCGCTCACGCTGAACTCCGGCCTGCGAGCACGCGACGCCTGGCCTCTCGACCCCGCGGTCGTGCACCTCAACCACGGGTCGTTCGGCGCGGTGCCGTCGGTCGTGGTCGCACACCAGGACGCCCTGCGTCGCCGCGCCGACCTCAGCCCGGTCGAGTGGTTCCCCCGCATCGCCGAGCGCGTGCAGGACGCCAGGGAGCGCACCGCTCCGTTCGTCGGCGCCCGGGCGGACGACAGCGTCTTCGTGCCCAACGCCTCCGCCGCGGCGACCGTCGTGTACAACGCGCTGCGACTCGAGCACGGCGACGAGATCCTGGTGACGGATCAGGGCTACGGCGCGATCACCATGGGGGCGGAACGCCTCGCCCGCCGCTTCGGGGCGACCGTCCGCACCGTCGCCCTCCCGCTGCTCGCGCCCGACGACGAGATCGTGCAGCTGTTCGCCGACGCCCTCACCCCGCGCACCCGGCTGATCGTCGTCGACCAGATCACCTCGCCCACCGCCCGCCTGCTGCCCACGCGCCGCATCGCCGACCTCGCGGCCGAGCGCGGCGTGCGCACCCTCGTCGACGGCGCCCACGCCCCCGGCCTGATCGCCGACGCCGCCGCGGTCGCGGGCGGCGACTGGTGGTTCGGCAACCTGCACAAGTGGCCCTGCGCCCCCCGCGGCTCGGCCCTGCTCGTCACGGCAGCACCCGACCGCGACGAGCTGTGGCCGCTGATCGACTCGTGGGCCGCCCGCGAGCCCTACCCCGGGCGCTTCGACACCCAGGGCACGATCGACGCCACGACGTACCTGGCCACCCCCACCGCGGTCGAGTTCATCGAGGCCGAGTTCGGGTGGGAGCACGCCCGCGCCGCGATGGCCGAGCGCGCCGACGCCGGGGCCGAGCTGATCGCCGAGGCGCTGCGCCCGTACGGCGACGAGGATCCGCTCACCCCGCTGCCCTCCCCCGTGCCGTCCATGCGCCTGATCCGCCTGCCGCTCGGGCTCGGCGCGACGCGCGAGGAGGCCGACGCGCTGCGCATGGACCTGCTCGACGAGGTCGGCGTGGAGACCGCCTTCACGAGCTTCCGCGGGGTCGGCTACTTCCGCCTCTCCGCGCACCTCTACACCGAGGCCTCCGACGTCGAGGCGTTCGTCGAGCGCTGCATCCCCGCGATCCTGCGCCGCGCCGGCATCCGCCCCGCCGACGCCCTCATCCTCCCCTGACCACCCGCACGACCCGACCCACCCGAAACACACCCACCCATCCCCCACCGAGAGGCACATCGTGAAGAACAAGATCTTGACGACCGCAGCGGGAGTCGGCACCGTCGCCGTCCTCGCACTCACCGGCTGCTCCGGAGGCTCCGGCTCGTCCGGCGGCGACGGAGACGTCACCCTCCAGATGGTCGAGAGCCTGACGAACCCGGCGCGCACCGAGCTCATCCGCGGGCTCCTCGACGACTTCGAGAAGGAGAACCCCGACATCACGGTGAACCTGGTCTCGCCGCCCACCGAGCAGGCCGACCAGAAGATCCAGCAGATGCTCCAGTCCGGCAAGGGCGTCGACGTGCTCGAGGTGCGCGACATCACGGTCGGTCCGTTCGCCAACAACGGCTGGCTGTACGACCTCGGCCCCGACCTGAAGAAGTGGGACGGCTGGGACGCGCTGACCGACAACGCCAAGTCCGCCGGCGTCGCCGAGGACGGCAAGAGCTACTTCGTCCCGTACGGCTTCTACGGCCTGTCGCTGTTCTACCGCACCGACCTCGTGGAGGAGGCGGGCTTCGACGGTCCCCCGCACAGCTGGAAGGACCTGCTGGAGCAGGCGTCCGCGATCCAGGATCCGTCGAACAACATCTACGGCTACGCGTTCCGCGGCGGCCAGAACGCCAACAGCAACGTGGTCGCCGCGATCGAGGCCTACACGATCGACGGGCTCGACACGGAAGATGCGTTCCTCATGGAGGACGGCTCGACGATCTTCGCCGCTCCCGAGGCGCAGGAGGCGGTCGACGACTACTTCGACCTCTTCAAGGAGGCGTCGCCGCCGTCCGCCGTCTCCTGGGGCTACCCCGAGATGGTCGCCGGCTTCACCAACGGCACCACGGCCTTCCTGCTGCAGGACCCCGAGGTGATCGCGACCGTGCAGGACTCCTCCCTCACCGAAGACCAGTGGGACACCGCTCCGCTGCTCGTCGGCCCGTCGGGCAAGGCCGCGCAGCCGCTCGCCGTCGCCGGCTGGGGTGTCGCGAAGAACAGCGAGCACACCGAGGCGGCCGTGAAGCTGGTCGAGTTCCTGTCGTCGGCCGAGCCCGCGACCGAGTTCGCCCAGGCCAACAGCCTCGTGCCGATCATCGCCGCCGCGGCCGACGACGAGTTCTACTCCACGGGCCCCTGGACCAGCTACGTCACCATGACCGAGGACCCGGACACCTACGTCAACGTGCGCCAGCCGCGCGGCGTGAGCTGGTGGACCGAGTGGATCCAGAAGTCCGACCAGGACGTGCAGAGCGTGCTGCTCGGCAACATGTCGACGAAGGACCTGCTCGCCTCGTGGGATGCGTTCTGGACCGAGAAGTACGCCGCGGAGAAGGGCTGACCCGTGGCCCGCACCATCCGTGAAGGGGGCTCCGTCGGCACTGCCGGCGGGGCCTCCCCGGCACGCGGACGGCGTCGGCCGTTCCGCGGCCGTCACGCCCTGACGCTGCTGGCGTTCCTCGCCCCGGCGATCGTGTTCGTCTGCTGGTTCACCTACTGGCCCATGCTGCAGGGCGCCCGCATGGCGTTCCACGACTGGAACCTGTGGGACCTCACGTCGACCCCGTTCGTCGGCTTCGACAACTTCCTCGCCGTGTTCCGCGACCCGGCGTTCCCGACCGTGGCGTGGAACTCCGTGCTGTGGGTGGTCGGCTCGCTCGTGCCCCAGCTCGTCATCGGCTTCCTCATCGCGCTGGCCCTGCGCAAGCGGTTCCGCTTCCGCGGGCTCTACCAGGCGCTGGTGTTCTTCCCGTGGGCGGTGTCGGGCTTCCTCATCGGCATGCTGTTCCGCTGGATGTTCAACGCCGAGTTCGGCGTGGTCAACGACCTGCTCATGAAGGCCGGCCTCATCGACGCCCCCCTGCCCTGGCTGGCCGACCCGAAGCTGGCGATGTTCGCCGTCATCGTCGCGAACATCTGGTACGGCGTGACGTTCTTCGCGATCATGATCCTCGCGGCACTCCAGTCGGTGCCCGACGAGATGCTGGAGGCGGCGAGCCTCGACGGCGCCGGCAAGGTGCGGCAGCTGTTCTCGATCATCATCCCGTACATCTCGATGACGCTGCTGCTGACGATCCTGCTGCGCGTGATCTGGATCTTCAACTTCCCCGACATCATCTACGCGATGACGAACGGCGGCCCGGCCAACCAGACCCACATCATCACGACGTGGATGATCAACTACACGCAGCAGGGCAACTACGGCATCGCGAGCGCCATCGGGCTCATCGTCGTGGCGTTCCTCATGGTGTTCTGCGCCTTCTACCTGATGGCGATGCGGAGGGTGCAGCGATGACCATCACCTCGACCACCCGGACCGGTTCCTCGATCACCGAGACCCGTCGGATCACGGTGCCCGACCCGAAGGCCGCTCCGCGACCGAGGCCGCGGGTGACCGTCGGCGGTGTCGTGCGCGTGGTCGGGCTGGCCCTGTGGCTCCTGATCACGCTGTTCCCGCTGTACTGGATCACGCTCACCGCGTTCAAGTCGCCGGGGACCATCAACCGCTTCCCGATCGAGTACTGGCCGAGCGAGCCCTCGTTCGACAACTTCACGAGCCTGTTCGAGAAGAGCTCGTTCGGGGTCTTCCTGGCCAACTCGGCGATCGTGGCGGTGTCGGCCGGAGCCGTCGCGACGCTCATCGCCCTGCTCAGCGCCTACGTGCTCGCGCGCTTCGAGTTCCGCGGCAAGGGGGCGATCCTCATCGCGTTCCTGCTGACGCAGATGATCCCCGCGTTCATCGCCCTCGGCCCGCTGTACTCGATGATGACCGACCTGGGCCTCGTCGACACCAAGCCCGGACTCATCCTCGTCTACATCGCGATCTGCATCCCGTTCTCCACCGTGATGCTGCGCGGCTTCTTCGAGAACGTGCCCGACGCGCTGGAGGAGGCGGCGATGATCGACGGCTGCTCGCGCCTGGGAGCCCTGTTCCGGGTGCTGGTGCCGGTCATGACGCCCGGCATCATCGCGGCGTTCATCTTCAACTTCGTCAACTGCTGGAACGAGCTGTTCCTGTCGGTCGTGCTGATGAACACCGACGCGAACCGCACCGTGCCCTCGGCGCTGAACGGCTTCATCTCCACGTTCAACATCGACTGGGGCTCCATGTCGGCCGCGGCCGTGCTGACGATCCTGCCGACCATGGTGATGTTCGCCCTCGCCAGCCGCTGGATCGTGCAGGGCCTGACGGCCGGCGCCGTGAAGGAGTAGCCCGCGCGCGGACGAAGGCCCCCTCTCGCCCATCGCGGGAGGGGGCCTTCGCCTGCCCCGGTCAGACCAGGCGGGACTTCGGGGACACGGAGTACGTGTGCTCGGCGTCGCGGTTCACCGTGTCGCCCAGGGCCTCGTCGATCGCGGACAGCGTGTCGGCGTCGAGCGTCACGCCCGAGGCCTTGACGGTGTCGGCGAGCTGCTCGGGCCGGGAGGCGCCCACCAGGGCCGCCGCCACGTTGGGGTTCTGCAGCACCCACGCGATCGCGAGCTGCGGCATCGTGAGCCCCGCCTGCTCGGCGATCGGCTTGAGACGCTGCACCGCGGTGAGGATGTCGTCCTGCAGGAAGCTCTGGATGAACCCGGCCCCGGAGTTCTGATCGGTCGCGCGCGAGCCCTCCGGCACCGGCTGCCCCGGCAGGTACTTGCCGCTGAGCACACCCTGCGCCATCGGCGACCACACGATCTGCGAGATGCCCAGCTCCTCCGACGCGGGCACGACCTTGCCCTCGATCACGCGCCACAGCATCGAGTACTGCGGCTGGTTCGAGATGAGCTGGATGCCGAGCTGCGTCGCCAGCGCGTGACCCTCGCGCAACTGCTCGGCCGTCCACTCCGAGACGCCGATGTAGAGCGCCTTGCCCTGCCGCACGACGTCGGCGAACGCCTGGAACGTCTCCTCCAGCGGGGTCTCGTAGTCGAAGCGGTGCGCCTGGTACAGGTCGACGTAGTCGGTGCCGAGGCGCTTCAGCGAGCCGTTGATCGACTCCATGATGTGCTTGCGGCTCAGCCCGGTGTCGTTCGGGCCCTTCGGGCCGGTCGGGAAGTAGACCTTCGTGAAGATCTCGAGCCCTTCGCGGCGCTGGCCCTCGAGCGCCTTGCCGAGCACGACCTCGGCCGCCGTGTTGGCGTAGGTGTCGGCGGTGTCGAACGTGGTGATGCCGGCGTCGAGCGCCGCATGGACGGTCTTGACGGCCGCGTCGTCTTCGACCTGCGAGGCGTGCGTGACCCAGTTGCCGTAGGTGATCTCCGAGACCTTGAGACCACTGTTGCCGAGATAGCGATAGTTGACCATGGATCAACGCTAGTCCCGGCGGCGGACGCTCAGGCCGGTCGGCCGAGGGATTCCCGATACTCGCCCCACGCCGCGCCCAGGCGGTGCACCCCTTCCGCGAGCACGTCATCGGGCGCCGTGAAGGGCAGGCGCACGTGGTCGTCGGGGGCTGTGGGGGACGCGGCGAAGGCGGCGGTGCCGGCGATCGAGACGCCGTGGGTCGCCGCGACGCGGGCGAGAGCCGACGCGGCCCCCCGGGGCAGCGCGGCCCACAGCGCCAGTCCGCCCCGCGGCGCCACGTACGTCCAGTCGGGCAGGTGCTCGGCCATCAGGTGCTCCAGCAGCCGCAGCCGCTCCCGGTGCACGCGGCTGTTGGCCCGCCGCAGCTCGTCGGCGTGCGCGATGAGGTCGAGCGCGAGCAGCTGACCGGGCACGCTCGTGGACTGGTCGGCGAGCTGCCGGGCGCCGCGCAGACGCCGCACCAGCACCGGGTCGGCACGCAGCCACCCGATCCGCAGCCCCGCCCACGCCCACTTCGACACCGACTCGACGACCATCACGGGGGCGTCCGGTCGTTCCGAGGCGAGCGTGGGCGGCACGACCCCGTCGAACGAGATCCCCGCGACGACGCGGTCCTCGATCACCGGCACACCGTACTGCGCGGCGAGCTCGGCCACGCGGTGCCGGGCCGCGGCGGGCAGGCGCGTGCCCGTGGGGTTCTGGTGGTGGGGGTTGAGCGCCACCAGCACGGGGCGCAGCCGGGCCATCGCCTGCTCCAGCGCGACCACGTCGAGGCCGTCCGTGCCCATCGGCACCCCCTGGACGGTGCCGCCGCGCAGCCCCACGCTGTCGGTCACCCCGGGCCAGGTGATCTCCTCCGCGAGCACGATGTCGCCCGGCTCGACGAGCGCGTTCACCACGAGGCTGATCGCCTGCTGCGCGCCGTGCGTCACCAGGATCTGCTCGGGCGTGGTGGGCGTGCCCTCCGCGCGGTACATCTCGGCGATCAGCTCGCGCAGCACCGGGAGCCCTGCGGGGTCGGTCTCGGGCAGCAGCGCGAGGTCGAGACGCGGCTGATGGTCGCGGATCAGCTGCACGCCGAGCTCCGGGATCTGCGGCACCGTGCGCAGCAGGTCGATCGTGTTCGGCACCGCGGAGAACAGGGCCTCGCCGCGACCGGGACGCGCAGGGGCCGAGGGGGCACCGGTCCCCGCCACGCGGGTGCCGCTCCCCTGCCGCCGCTCCACGAGCTCCTGCTCCGCGAGCACGGCGTAGGCGGAGACGACCGTGCCGCGCGACACCGACACGGCGGACGCCAGGGAGCGCTCGGCCGGCAGCCGGTCGCCCGCGCGGAGCTCGCCACCCGCGATCAGCGCCGAGATGCCGCGCGCGAGCCGGGTCGCCAGCGTTCCGTCGCCGTGGGTCCAGCGGCCGAGCCGAGCGGCCAGCCCCTCGGTCGACACCTCGCCCGCTCGCACCAGCGGAGTCGCGCGACCCGGGGCCGATCCGTGGTCCATCGGCGCCGCATTGGCCCTGTCGTCCGTGTCCATGTGACCCGATTCTGGACCAATGGACACCTCCACCACTACTCTCACGCCGGATCTGGGGCCAATCCCCGCGGATTGGACCATCGACCGGTTGCTCGCTCACCTCGCCGACGACCGTGCGCTCGACGACCCCGCGCTGGTCGGCCCCCTGCGCCGCCTCGACGCCGCGATCACGGGGAGCGACGGCGGGCGGCCGCTCGCCGCGATCGTGCTCGTCCGCTCCCTGGTCCTCGCCGTCGCCGCGACGCCGGCCCTCCGCGCGCGGACCCTGCACGACGTGCTCACGTCCGCCCGCACGCGGGGTGCCGGGGTGCCGCGCGACGCCCGGGCCCCGCACGTCGCCCCCGCGCATCGCCCCGCCGCTGCCGCGGACACGGGCACCGCGGGGCCGTTCACGGCACCGGGCTCCCCCGCCGGCGCACGGACCCCCGTGCGGGACGCGGATCCCTCAGCCAGCGCGGGGCGCGCGAGCGGCCGCGAGCGTCAGGTGGCCTGAGCGCCCGGGGTCGTGACGATGTCGGCGCGGTCGCGGAAGCCCTCGGCCGTCACCCGGTCGAGCGCCACCTGCTTGCGGATCGCGACGGCCTTCTCGTACAGGCTCGGGTCGCCGTAGCTCGTGAGCACCTTCACCAGCACCGGCAGCAGCTCGATCATGAAGAACAGCGCGGCGATCAGGATGTGCGCCCACAGGATGGCCGGCTCCTTCTCGCTGAGCCGGTTGAGTCCGCTGATCTGGCTGAGCAGCCCCACCGCACCCGCGTTGCCCTGCGCGACGGCATCCGCGCGGGCGTTGTACGCGGCGAGCGCCTGGTCATACGTCTCGCGCGCGGCCGGAAGCTCGTCCTTCGCCTGCTGGCGGTTCTGCGTCTCGGAGGTCGAGGTGTTCTCCTTGGCGGCGGTGCCGGCGGCCGCGAGCTCGTCGTTGGCCGTGCGCAGCTGGGCGGCCAGCGCGTCGTAGGTCTGCTGCGCCTCGGCGAGCTGGGCCTGCGCGGCCTGCGAGCTCGCGCCCTCGCCGTTCACCCCGGTGCACCCGGGGACGGTGCCAGCGCCCTCGCCCGTCAGCTCGCACTGGTAGAGCACGCGCGCCTGGTCGATCACGGCCTGCTGCGCGGTCATCTTCGCGGTGAGGTCGTCGACCGTGGCCTGCGCGGCCGACTCGCTGGCGGACGACGAGTCGGTGCCCGCGACGATCCCGGTCGCCGCCTGGTTCTCCAGCTCCGAGACCCGCTCGGAGGCGGCGTCGAGGGCCTTGCGCTCCGGGCCCGATTCGAGCGCCTCCTGATCGGACTGCGCCTGGACGATGTTGGTCGCGGCGACCTCGCGAGAGATGTCGTTGTGGAAGATCTGCAGCACGAGCGGCTCCGCCACGACGAAGCCGATGATGGCCGCCATGATCACCCGCGGGATCGCCAGCCCGATGAGCTTCCACACGTTCCTGGTCGACGTCATGGTCGAGGTGAGGAACCGGTCGAGGTTGAAGATGATGAGCGCCCACACCACCGCGAGCGGCACCGCGAGCCAGATCGCGGCCTGCACACCCGTGGTCAGCGCGAACAGCATCGAGATCGCGGACACCAGTGCGGTGCCGGCGAGCACGAAGAACATCTGCACGAAGCGGGGCGTCTCGCCGGGCACGCGGTCGAGGATCTCGCCCTCCGCGCCGCCGAGGATCGCGAGGGCGCGGAGTCGCTCGGCGGCCGTGCGGCGACGACGGGGCGGGCGGGCGCGACGCGCGCGGGCCGGCTGCTCCTCGGTTGCGGCATCGGCGTCGGCGTCCTCCGTCGTCCGCACGGACTCGGCACGCTCCGGAGCGTCGACGAAGGGGTCGGGGTCGGGTCCCGTCGGCTCGAACTCGCGCAGGAAGTCGAGGTCATCCGTCTCGGCGTTCGGGTCGCCGTCGAGGATGATCCGACCCTGCGAGTCGAAGCGACCCGGGCGATGGGCGGAATAGGGCATCCGGACAGGGTACGAAGCCCGCCTTGGAGTCGCTCTCAGGAAAGCCCTGTTCAGGCCATCGCGGCGGCGGCGGCCTCGTCCTCGGTGGTGGCGACGAGCTGACCGCACGCCCCGTCGATCTCCTTGCCGCGGGTGTCGCGGAGGGTGGTCGGGATGCCGGCGTCGTTGAGGCGGCGCACGAACTCGTCGGTCACGTCACGCTCGGACGAGGTCCAGATCGACCCGGGCGTCGGGTTCAGCGGGATCGGGTTGACGTGCACCCAGCCGCGACCGCGCTGGTTGAGCTTCTCGGCCAGCAGGTCGGCGCGCCAGGCGTGGTCGTTCATGTCCTTGATGAGCGCGTACTCGATCGACACGCGGCGGCCGGTCTTGGCGTAGTAGTCGTAGGCGGCGTCGAGGGCCTCGTCGACCTTCCACCGCGAGTTCACCGGGATGAGCTCGTCGCGCAGGTGGTCGTCGGGCGCGTGCAGCGACAGCGCGAAGGTGACCGGGATGTTCTCGTCGGCGAGCTTCCTGATCGCGGGCACGAGGCCGACCGTGGAGACCGTGATGCCGCGGGCGCTCATGCCCAGGCCGTCGGGCTGCGGCGCGACCATGATGCGCACCGCATCCATCACGCGCTTGTAGTTCGCGAGAGGCTCGCCCATGCCCATGAAGACGATGTTCGACACGCGCTCCATCGAGTGGTCGTCGCGCTTCTTGCCGCCCAGCTCGCCGTTCGCGATCGCCCGGTTGGCCCGCACGATCTGCTCGATGATCTCGGCGGTCGACATGTTGCGGGTCAGCCCGGCCTGGCCGGTCGCGCAGAACGGGCAGTTCATGCCGCAGCCGGCCTGGCTCGACACGCACAGGGTGATGCGGCCGGGGTAGCGCATGAGCACCGACTCGACGAGAGCGCCGTCGTGCAGGCGCCACAGGAACTTGATCGTGTCGCCACGGTCGGTCTCCAGCCGGCGCACCTCGGTCATCAGCGGCGGGAGCATGCCCGCGACCAGCTCGTCGCGGATCCCGGCGGGGAGGTCGGTCATCTCGGCCGGGTCGGACGTGTAGTGGCGGAAGTAGTGGGTGGCGAGCTGCTTGGCGCGGAAGCCGGGCAGCCCGAGCTCCTTCACCTTCGAGATGCGCTCGGCCGGGGTGAGGTCGGCCAGGTGCACCGGCGGCTTGCCGCGCTTGGGGCTCGCGAACTGCAGCAGCGGACGGCCCTCGGCGTCTTTCTTCTGCGTCCAGCCCTCGGTCGCCGGGCGCACCTGGGGGGCACGGGTCTCACGGATCGCCCCCGAGCGGGACGACGCGGGCGCTGCCTGGGGGCGCGTCTCGCGCGTGCGGGGGTTCTCAGTCATCCTTCCAGGATACCGGGGGCCGGGTGGGAGGCGGCTGGGCCGGATCAGCCGAGCAGCGGGCGCTGCGCCGTGCGCTGCTGCTCGTACTCCGCGCGGGCCCGCCGGGCGCTGTCGGTCGACGCGACCTCGGCGACCGGCACGTCCCACCAGCCCTCGCCGTCCGGCGCATAGACCGTGGGGTCGCTCTCCACGTGGATCACGGTCGTGCGCTCCGCCGCCTTCGCCGCGCGCACCGCCGCCCGCAGGTCCTCGATCGCGGAGGGACCGGGGGCGACCTCGATCACGTCGACGCCGTAGCTGCGCGCGTTCATGGCGAGGTCGACCGGCAGCACGTCGCCGTGCTGGAAGCTGCGGGCCTGCGCGTCGTACCGGCGGTATTTCGTGCCGAAGCGCTCCGACCCGACCGTCTCGGACAGGTGCCCGATCGACGCGAAGCCCTGGTTCTGGATGAGCACCACGATGAGCTTGATGCCCTCCGCCACCGCCGTCGCGAGCTCGGAGCTGAGCATGAGGTAGGAGCCGTCGCCGACCATCACCACCACGTCGCGGTCGTCGCCCGCCGCCTCCAGGCCGCGCTTGACGCCCAGCCCGCCCGCGATCTCGTAGCCCATCGTGGAGAAGGCGTACTCCACGTGGTAGCCGAGCGGGTCGCTGACGCGCCACAGCTTGTGCAGGTCGCCGGGCAGCGAACCCGCGGCCTGCACGATCACATCCCGGTCCGCGACCTCGGCCCGCACCGCCCCGATGATCTCGGGCTGCCCCGGCAGGTCGCGGCCGGTCGGGGCGAGGGCGGCGTCGACCGTCGCGTCCCACTCCCGCTTCTGCGCGGCGGCCTCGTCGGCGAGCTCCGTGCGCACGCGGGTGCCGCGCAGCTCGGCGGTCAGCGCCTCCAGCGCCTCCCGGGCGTCGGCGATCACCGGCAGCTGCGTGCCGTGCTTGTAGGCGTCGAACGGGGCGACGTTCACGTTCACGAACACCGCGTCGGGGTGCTGGAAGGCCGACCTCGACGCCGTCGTGAAGTCGCTGTACCGCGTTCCGACGCCGATGATCACGTCGGCCTGGGCCGCGAGCCGGTTCGCGGCCGTGGAGCCGGTGGCGCCGACCCCGCCCAGATACTGCGGGTGATCCCATGGCAGCGCGCCGCCGCCCGCCTGGGTCGTGCCGACGGGGATGCCGGTCGCCTCGACGAAGTCGCGCAGCGCGCCCTCCGCCTCGGAGTACAGCACACCGCCGCCCGCGATGAGGAACGGCCGCCGCGCCCCGCGGATCGCGGCGACCGCCCTGGCCAGGGGTCCGCGCTCGGGGAGGGGCCGGCGCACGTGCCACTCCCGCTCCTGCAGGAACTCGACCGGCACGTCCAGCGCCTCGGCCTGCACGTCTTCCGGCAGCGCGATCGTCACGGCCCCGGTCTCGGCCGGATCCGTGAGCACCCGCAGCGCGGCGAGCGCCACGGAGAACAGCTGCTCCGGCCGCTGCACCCTGTCGAAGAACACCGACACCGGGCGGAAGGCGTCGTTGACGGTGAGCCCGATGTCGTGCGGTCGCTCCAGCTGCTGCAGCACCGGGTCGGCGACGCGCGTGGCGAAGGTGTCGCTGGGGAGCAGCAGCGCGGGCAGGCGGTTGGTGGTCGCCAGGGCCGCACCGGTGAGCATGTTCGTGGCGCCGGGGCCCACCGAGGCCGTGCTGGCGAACGTCGCGCGGCGGCGGTGCATCCGTGCGAACCCGACGGCCTGGTGCACCATCGCCTGCTCGTTGCGCGCCTGGTGGTACGGCATCAGCTCCGGCTGCTCGAGGTGGTACTGCTGCAGCGCCTGCCCGAGACCGGCGACGTTGCCGTGGCCGAAGATGCCGAACATGCCGGGGATCGTGCGCTCGCGGTGCTCGCCGTCGACCGTCCACTGCTGCGCCAGGAACTCCACCAGCGCCTGGCCGACCGTCATCCGCCTCGTCCGCATCACTGCGCTCCTTCTGCTCGATAGGGAAGCCGCGGGTCGATGTCCTGCCCGCTCCAGCTGTCGCGCACCCACGCGTGCGCGGGGTCGTCGGTGATGAGCCACGAGCGCTCCGGGTCGGGGCCCGCCATCACGTTCAGGTAGTAGAGGTCGTAGCCGGGGGCGGCGACCGCTGGCCCGTGATAGCCGTAGGGCACGAGCGCGACATCGCCCGTGCGCACCATCGCCGAGACGTCGATGTCGCCCGCGTCCGAGGAGTAGGTGGCGAACATCCCGAACGCCGCGTCGGCCGACGCCGCCTGCCCGCCGTCACGCGTGGGCGCGGCCTCGAAGTAGTAGATCTCCTCCAGGCGCGACTCCCGCCCCGGCACCCGGGCGTCGTGCTTGTGCGGCGGGTACGACGACCAGTTCTCCGCGGGAGTGAGCACCTCGCACACGATCAGGCGCTCCGCGTCGAGGGTCGCCGGGGTGCCGAAGTTGTGCACCTGCCGGCTCGACCGCCCCGCCCCGCGCAGCTCGACCGGGGTCTCATCGGCGCGGAGGTGCCTGGTGGGATGCACGACCGTCGTCGGGGCGGAGGCCACCGCGACCCGTCCGGTCCCGCGGATCACGGCGGTCGCGGCGCACGAGAGGTACAGCACGTCGGTGGGACCGTGGAACACGGAGGTCCGTCCGGCGAGGGTCGTCTCCGTCGTCGCGCCGCCCTCGGTGTGCGTCACCGTGAAGGAGCCGGAGAGCGGGACGACGATGCGCTCGACCCCGGTCTCGGCGAGCGCGAGGCTCTCCCCGTCCGCGAGCACGCCCACGCGCAGGCCCGTGTGCGCCCACCCCGGCAGCGCCTCGTCGACCACGCTCTCCCAGCCGTCGCGGCCGAGGGCACCGCGCGGGTGGAACCACGGATCGTTCGCGGTCATGGCGCCTCCTGTCGGTGTCGATCGGATGGTCGGTGTCGTCAGCGGTTCTGCGGGAAGCCGAGGTCGATGCCGCCGTGGGTGGCGGGGTCGAGCCAGCGGCTGGTGACGGCCTTCTCGCGGGTGAAGAAGTCGAACCCGTGCACACCGTACGCCTTGGCGTCGCCGAACAGCGACGCCTTCCACCCGCCGAACGAGTGGTAGGCGACGGGTACCGGGATGGGCACGTTGATGCCGATCATGCCCACCTGCACCTCGTGCTGGAAGCGGCGGGCCGCTCCCCCGTCGTTCGTGAAGATCGCGGTGCCGTTGCCGAAGCGCCCGGAGTTGATCAGGTCGACGCCCTCCTGGAACGTCTCGACCCGCACGACCGAGAGCACCGGGCCGAAGATCTCCTCCGTGTAGGCGCGGGAGTCGGTGGGGATGTCGTCGATCAGGGTGGGGCCGAAGAAGAAGCCGTCCTCGCGCCCGTCCACCGTCAGGCCACGGCCGTCCACCACGATGCGGGCGCCGTCGGCCTCCGCGATGTCGACGTAACCGGAGACCTTCGCCCGGTGCTCCGCGCTGATCAGCGGGCCCATGTCGGGCTCGCCGGTGCCGTCGCCCGCGCCGTCGCCCACCCGCAGCGTCGCGATCCGCTCGGTGATCTTCGCGATGAGCTCGTCCGCGACGGGCTCCACCGCCAGCACGACCGACACGGCCATGCAGCGCTCGCCCGCGGCACCGAAGCCCGCGTTCACGGCCTGATCCGCGACCAGGTCGAGGTCGGCGTCCGGCAGCACCAGCATGTGGTTCTTCGCACCGCCGAGGGCCTGCACGCGCTTGCCGGTGCGCGACGCCGTCTCGTAGATGTACTGCGCGATGGGCGTCGATCCCACGAACGAGATCGACTGCACGATGTCGCTGTGCAGCAGCCCGTCGACCGCCTGCTTGTCGCCCTGCAGGACCGTGAACACCCCGGCGGGCAGCCCCGCCTCGGCCCACAGCTCGGCCAGCCACAGCGCGGCGGACGGGTCCTTCTCGCTCGGCTTGAGGACCACCGCGTTGCCCGCCGCGATCGCCACGGGGAAGAACCACATCGGCACCATCGCCGGGAAGTTGAACGGCGAGATGATGCCCACGACACCCAGGGGCTGCTTGAGCGAGTACACGTCGATCCCGGTCGAGGCGTTCTCCGAGTAGGCGCCCTTGATCAGGTGCGGGAACCCGGTCGCCAGCTCCACGACCTCCTGTCCGCGCAGGATCTCGCCCATCGCGTCGGAGAGCACCTTGCCGTGCTCGGCGGTGATGATCGCGGCGAGCTCGCCCTTGCGGGCGTTCAGCAGCTCCCGGAACGCGAACAGCACGCCCTGCCGCTTCGCGATCGACCACGTGCTCCACTCCGCGAAACCGCGCTCCGCGGACGCGAGGGCCGCGGCGATCTCGGCCTCGTCGGCGAGCGCGACCCTGGCGGTCTCGGCGCCCGTGGCGGGGTTGAACACGGGGGCGGTCCGCCCGCTGGTCGAGGCGTGCGGGGCACCGTCGATCCAGTGGCCGATGACGGGGGTGTCGGAGCTCATGCGGGTCCTTCGGGATCAGGCCGACAGGCCGGGGTGGACGAGGGAGGCGGCGACGTCGATGGCCGCGGCCACGTCGATGTCGGCGGAGTACAGCAGCGTGCGGCCGACCGTGAGGCCGCGCACGCCGGGGAGCGACAGGGCGTCCTCCCACGAGGAGAACGTGTCGTCGGGGTCGGCACCCGCGTCGCCGCCGAGCAGCAGCACGGGCAGGGTGGTCGCGGCGAGCACGCGCTCCATGTCGTCGACCACGGGCAGCTTGAGCCACGTGCTCGCGCTGCTGGCGCCCAGACCGCTCGCGATGGCGATCGACAGCATCACGGCGTCGGGGCTGAGGTCGTTGACGATACGGCCGTCGACGCGGCGGCTCAGGAACGGCTCGAGCATGATCGGCAGGTCGGCGCGGGCCGCCGCGGTCACCGCGTCGGCCGTGGAGGCCAGGGTCGGCGCCGTGCCGTCGTCGTCGAGGTTCACGCGCAGCAGCGCCTTGGCGAAGTCGATGCCCGAGTCCACCATCGCCGGCACGTCGTACCCGGTGTAGCGGTCGTCCATCTCGAAGCTCGCACCCCGCAGCCCACCGCGGTTCATCGAGCCGACCACGATCTTGTCGTCGAGCAGGCCGAGCACGGCCAGGTCGTCGATGATGTCGGGCGTGCCGAGCACCCCGTCGACGCCCGGGTGGCGCAGCGCGATCGCGAGGCGGTCGAGCAGCTCGTAGCGGTCGGCCATGGCGTAGGGCTCCGCGCCCACTGCGAGGGCTCCGCGTGCGGGATGGTCGGCCGCGATGATGAACAGCCGTCCGTCGCCGCGGATGATGTCGCGGCGGCGGCGCGCGGCCAGCAGCTCGCGGATCGCCCGGGGGGACTCGGCCCGCACGGTGCGCAGTCGCTCGAAGTCCTCTTGCGTCAGTGCTGTCATGTCACGCATCTCCGTTCACGACCTCCGCGATCTCGCGCTCGGTCGGCATCGCCGTGGAGCACTCGCGGCGGCCGGCGACGATGCCGCCCGCCACGTTGGCCCACGTCAGGGTCTTCTCCAGCGGCCACCCGGCGAGCAGCCCGTGGCACAGCGCACCGCCGAACGCGTCGCCCGCCCCGAGGCCGTTGACCACGGCGACCTGTCGCGCCGGAATCTCGACGCGCTCCGTGGCGGTCTTGGCGAGCACGCCGCGGGGGCCCTGCTTCACGATCGCGAGCTCCACGCCGCGGTCGAGCAGGGCGTCGGCGGCGCGCTCGGGATCGGTCTCGCCGACGGCGACCTCGCACTCCTCGCGGTTGCCGACGGCGACCGTGGCGAAGCCCAGCGCCCGCTGGACCCACGGGCGTGCGGCCTCGGCCGACTCCCAGAACATCGGGCGGTAGTCGAGGTCGAACACGGTGTGCGCCCGGCGGCCGCGCTGTTCCAGCAGCTCCAGGTGGGTCGTGCGGCTGGGGTCCTCGCTGAGACCGGTCGCGGTGAACCACACCAGGGCCGTGTCGCGCACGGTGTCGGCGTCGACGTCGTCCGACCGGAGCTGGAGGTCGGGCGCCGACGGCTCGCGGTAGAAGTAGAGCGGGAAGTCGTCGGGCGGGAAGATCTCGCAGAACGTGATCGGGGTCTTGTAATCGGGGTCGGTGGCGACGAACCGGCTCGACACCCCGAGGCGCTCCAGCTCGTCGCGCAGGTACTGCCCGAACGGGTCGTCGCCCACACGGGAGAACAGCGCGGTGTCGTGGCCGTACCGGGCGGCGGCGACCGCGACGTTGGCGGCGCTGCCGCCGAGGTACTTGCCGAAGCTCGTGACCTCGCCGAGCCCCACGCCGTCCTGCAGCGGGTACAGGTCGACGCCGAGGCGTCCGATGCTGAGGATCTCGGTCGCCCGTGGTCGCTCGCTCATCGCCCCGCCTCCTCTCGCTGCATTTGTCCTAACATTAGCACTATTGCGCTCCCACCCGTGCGGCCGTCACCGGATCGCGCGCCGCAGGCTGACCACGCCGCCGCCCGCCACTCGCGCACCGCGGGTGTCCAGGGCGTCCTCCTGCACCTCACCGCGCAGATCGGTACGCGCCCACGCACCCTCGGCCGCGAACGCCAGGTCGCGCTCGCCGTCGAGGTAGTTCACGAAGCGCAGCTCGGCCTCGTCGTCCACGCGTCGCGCCGACTCGAGCACCACGTCACCCGACAGCTCCGCACGGAACGCGGGCTCCGGCAGCGGCCCGTCCGTCTCTCCGGTGCCCCGCACCACGAGCGGCTCGTGCCGGAACAGGTCGGACGCCCGCACCGCCGTCGCATCGTCGGCACCGACCAGGATCGCCAGCTCGGTGTGCACCGGCACCCCGAGGTACTGCGCGCCCGGCACCGGGATCTCGGAGCCGGCCGGCTCATCGCGCAGCGGGTGCAGGTTCACGCTCATCATGCCCACCGAGCGCGACAGCGTCACCGCGAGGGCGTCCTGCTCCCCCGCGGTCGAGACGAGCTCGTACTCCGACAGCTTCTGCACCAGCACCGCCGTCGAGCCCGCCGCGGCGAACCGGTACGCGGGGTAGGTCGGCAGCGGGAACTCGCCCCAGCCGCCCTCGGCCTCGCGCCCGCGCACCGTGAGCCCGTACTGACCAGCGCTGCGCGACGACTCCAGCCCCGCGGCCCCGGTGGGCACGAGCACCCGCAGCCGGTGGTCGGACGCGGTGTTGACGTAGTCGATGCCCACCCGGAGGAAGCCCTCGCCCTCGCGCAGCTCGACCGTGGTCTCGGTCACCAGCGGCACGGTCGCGGCGCCGCGACGACGGTCGGCGTCCAGGCGCTCCGGCAGGTCGTACACGCGGCGGATGCGCAGTCGCCCGCGCAGCGGCCCCTCCTCGACCACCGTCACCTCGACCGATGCCGGGGCGGTCACGGCGGAGGCGGGGTCGACCGGCCCGTAATTGTACGAGTCACCGCAGTCGCCCTCGTCGACCAGGGCCAGGGCGCCGTCGATCGCGGAGCCGTCCGCGCCGTCGATGCGCACCGTGCCGTCGGGGTTCACGGTCGCGGTCAGCGCCGCGTTCGACAGCGAGGTCGCGCTCACCCGCACGGGGTCGAGGGGCGCGGGGGCCGAGGTCTCCGACACGGCCGCGAGCGCGACACCGTCGAGGTCGACCGCGAGCAGCGCCCGGTGCCGCGGATCCGCGATGGTCTCCACGTGCCACAGGTCCTCGCCCGCGGCATCGGCGGCCACGCGCTCCTCCAGCTCGACCGTGAACGCGGCCAGATCCCACACCCCGCGGGGGCTCTCGGCCACCTCGAAGCGCAGCGACCGCTCGCCCCACGCGTAGCCGTTGATCTGCTGCCCGAACAGCTCGCGCCCGTGGATGCGGCGCAGGAGCTTGGGCAGGTCGGCCGTGCGCAACTGCTCGTCGCCCAGCACCGTGGGCAGCGGGTCGAGCACCTGCACGCCGGGGGCGAGGGTGGCGGGATCCACACCGTGCAGCGTGACCTCCACCTGCGCGCGCCGGGCGAAGCCGGACGGGTTGAACACCAGGTGCTGAGCGGGGCTCACCGACACCGCGAGGTCGCGCAGCACGCTGTCGATCACGCCGCGGGCGATGTGCCCGGCGGTGTGGATGCGGGTGCCCACCTGCTCCGCGGTGCTGTCGACGCCGCAGCCGGTGACCGAGTCGTGCGCGGTGCTCTCCACGAGGCGGTACCACGCCGTGTCGAAGAACGAGCGGTGGTCGCGCGTGCCGTACAGCAGGTCGAGCCGTTCGGCCGCGGCGAGCGCCTGCTCCGAGCGGGCCATCTCGCGCTTGAGGTTCGTGCGGATCGAGAAGACGCCGGGCAGCAGGTTGCCGCGGGCGTGCGAGCGCATCTCCCCGCGCACCTGGGGCAGCGCGGCGAGCGCGTCCGCGTCGGTCGCGTAGCGCGCGAGGTGCTCGTCGAGCGTCGCGATCGACAGACGGGGCTCACCGCCGGCCGCGTCGTAGTCGCGGATCACCTCGGCCAGGTCCTCCGGGGGCGCGGAGTGGTCGGTGCCGAGCATCGCCAGCACGGGGTCGTCGCCGTACCACGACGCGGTGCGGGCGGCGTAGTCGGGGGCGAGCGCGGGGAGCTGACCGGGCAGGGCGAACATGTCGAGGCCGTTGCCGTAGCCGTCGAACAGGTACTCGCAGCGCACCGCGTCGCCGTTGGGCGCGACCCAGGAGAACGCGTGCTCCTGCACGTCACCGGGCACGCCGCGCCACAGGGCGCTGTGCCGGATGCCGAAGCCCGCCAGGATCTGCGGCATCTGCGCCGCGTGGCCGAACATGTCGGGCAGGTAGCCGACGGGCATGGTGCGGCCGAGGCGGGCGCTCGCGGCGCGGCCCAGCTCCAGGTTGCGCACGATGGTCTCGCCGTCGCAGCCGAACTCGTCGAGCAGGATCAGGAAGGGGCCGATGCTCAGCTGCCCGCTCTCGACGAGTGCCACCACGCGGTCGCGCATGTCCGGGCGCATCTCCAGGTAGTCCTCGATGGCCGCGGCCTGCCCGTCGAGCGTGAACCGGTACGACGGCTCCGCCTCGAGGATGCCGATCAGGCGGTCGAGCATGTGCACGAGCCGCAGGCGGAACACGTCGTGCGGCTCGTACCACTCGCGGTCCCAGTGGGTGTGGGGGACGACGACGATCTCACTGCTCACGGGCGGGGACTCCTGTATCTCGGGGGGTTCGGGCGGCGCTCAGGCGCACAGGGCGGCGATGCTGCGGTCGGGGTGCAGCAGGTAGTACGGGCCGGCGGCGGGATCGCCGGAGAAGGAGGCGCGGTCGCCGTGCACGGCACGACGCTCGCCCGCACCGTCGACGAGGATGAGCCCGTCGGCGTCGATCGCGAGCAGGTCGCCGTCCACGCGCAGCAGCACGGGCGCGGTGAACAGCTCGGGCACGGTGAGGCCGTCGCGCACGGCGACGCCGCCCATGATCGCGGTGCGGCCGGCGGCGACCCCGGCGAGGATCGCCTCGGCCGAGTCGTCCTCCGCCGCGACCCACGTGGTGGGCGTGCCCGGGCCGACACCCTGACTCCGCATGTGGAAGTCGGCGCCTCCCAGCAGCACGGCCCCCTTGTCCCAGCGCTCGTGGAACGCGAGGGGCGAGGTGGCGATCAGCTCGCGGTACCAGGTGGAGTGCCACAGCTCGATCGCCCGGGGCGTGCGCTCCAGCGGGTGCAGCCACGAGCAGTCGCCCGAGATCGGGTGGTTCACGCTGAGGACACCGCCCCGGCGCTCGACCTCGTCGACCCACTCCTGGGCCGGACGGCGGAAGTCGATCCAGCCGATGTCGCCGAACGCGTTCGCGTGACCGCGGTGGGTCGTGACCTCCTGGCCGGGCAGCAGCGTGATGCCCTGCTGCGCACCCACGACCGGGAGGTGCGCGTGGTGGCTGGTGGTGTTGTGGTCGGTCACGGACAGGAAGTCCAGGCCCGCCCGCACCCCGAGCGACGCGAGCCCCGCGATGCTCTCGTGCCCGTCGGAGTGCAGGGTGTGCGCGTGGAAGTCACCCGCGTACCACCGCAGTCCGGCGTCCGCGGGCAGCTCGCGGCTGCTCCCCCGGGGCACCCCGTCGATCCGCGCGGGCACCGGGCCGTGGTCGATGCCCGACTCCGCGGGGAGCAGCACCTCCACGGTCGCGTCGGTCCCGCCCGCGGGGAGCCGGTGCACGCCGAGGATCACGTGCCACTCCCCCTCCTCCGGGCGACCGGGGAGGTAGCCGGGCGTGGCGTCGTCGGCGCGGATCACGAAGTCCTGCCGCGAGCCGCCCGACCATCCGCGCCACCCCGCCGCACCCTCGCAGCCGAGGTCGATCACGGCCGCCTCGGTGTCGTACGACAGGCGCACCTCGAGCGAGTCCGTGCCGGGCGGCACCTCGAACGGCACGCGCACGTAGCGGTCCGCGTTCTGGATCTCGTGCGTGAGGCGCAGGGTGGTGCGGATCGCGGCCATCAGCCGATCCGCTCGGTGGTCTCGGTGTCGAACAGCAGGGCGCGGTTGCGCTGCGGCACGATCCAGCCGCGGTCGCCCGGCTGCGGCTCGAGCTCCTCGGGCACGACGACCTGCAGCTTGTGGTCGCCGGAGCTCACCAGCACGAGGCTGGTCGCACCGAGGGTCTCGGTCACCACGACCTCTGCGGCGATGCCGTCGGCGACGGGCTCGGTCGACCAGCGCACGTACTCCGGGCGGATGCCCCAGCTCACGGCCTGCCCGTCGCGCACGTCCGCGGCAGCCTCGGCGGGCACGGGCACGTCGGTGTCGCCGATGCGCACGTGGCCGCCGGTGACCGTGGTCTCCAGCAGGTTCATGGGCACGGAGCCGATGAACCCCGCGACGAACGTGTTGTTGGGGCGGTGGAAGATCTCCCGCGGCGAGCCGATCTGCTGCAGCTTCCCGGCCTTCATGACCGCGATCCGGTCGGCGAGCGCGAGCGCCTCGGCCTGGTCGTGCGTCACGAACACGGTGGTCACGCCGAGGTCGCGCTGCAGCTCCTTGAGGAACGTGCGCGCCTCGAGCCGCAGCCGGGCGTCGAGGTTCGACAGCGGCTCGTCCAGGAGCAGCACGTCGGGCCGCGTGGCGACCGCGCGGGCGAGGGCCACGCGCTGCTGCTGCCCGCCCGAGAGCTGGCCGGGGCGACGCTCGATGAGGCCGTTCAGCGACAGGCCGTTCGCGACCGACTCGGCCGTGGTGCGGCGCTCGTTCTTCGCGACGCGGCGGATGCGCAGCGGGTAGGCGATGTTGTCGGCCACGTCCATGTGCGGGAACAGCGCGTAGTCCTGGAACACCATGGCCACGCCGCGCTCACCCGGCTCGGCGTTCGTGACGTCCTTGTCGCCGATCGTGAGGCGGCCGGACGTGATGCTCTCCAGGCCGGCGATCGAGCGGAGCAGCGTGGTCTTGCCGCAGCCGGAGGGACCGAGGAGGGCGAAGAACTCGCCGTCGGCGATCTCGACGTCGACGCTGTCGACGCCGCGCACCCCGCCGGGGTACTCCTTGACGAGTTGGGTTGCAGTGATGGCGGCCATCAGGACTTGATCCCTCCGTGGAAGCGGAAGCCGTAGCGGCGGTTGACGAAGAAGTAGATGAGGAGGACGGGCACCGAGAAGACCAGCGAGAACGCGGAGATGAGCCGCAGGTCGGCCTGGCCGCTCTCGGTGTAGAACGTGTACATGAGCACGGCGGCCGGCTGCATGTCGGGCGTGCGCAGCAGCAGGAACGGGACGAGGAAGTTGCCCCACACCTGCACGATGGTCCAGATCGCGATGAACGCGAGCCCGGGCCGGGCGATCGGCACGACCACGTCCTTCAGGATGCGGAAGGGCCCTGCGCCGTACAGTCGCGCCGACTCCTCGTACGACTTCGGGATCGAGTCCATGAAGTCCTTGAGGATGAAGATCACGGTGGGCAGGATGCCGCCGGCGAGCACGAGGATCACCCCGACGTGCGTGTTGATGAGCTGCAGCTGGTTGATGAGCTGGAACGTGGGCACCATGGCCGCGGTCCCCGTCACGATCGACGACAGCAGCAGCAGCCCGTAGAGGATGCCGTCGCGGCCGGGGATGTTGATGCGGCTCATGGCGTACGACGCCAGCGCGCCCAGCACGATCACCAGCGCCATCGTGCCCACGCCGAGGATCAGCGAGTTCAGGATCGACTTCAGCGCGTAGGGGTTCTCCGCCAGGCGCGCGAAGTTGTCGAGCGTCCAGTCCGGCCACGACACCGTCAGCGACGGGGTCGCGTCGAACGGTGCGAGGATCAGCCAGACCATCGGCAGCGCGAAGAACAGCGACACGATCACGAGCACGAGCGTGAACAGGATCCGCGAGACGAAGTGGGTCACGGACCGGTCGCGCGCGACGGTCTTGATGGTCGACATCATGAGCGCACCTTCTTCTTCTTCGGATTCGCACCCCGGGAGACGCGCGTGTACATCAGCGCGATCACGAGGTTGATCAGGAGCATGATGAGCGAGATCGCCGCACCGAGGCCGAGCTGTCCGCCCGGGATCGCGGTCTGGTAGATGTACACCGAGAGGATGTCGGTCTGCCCGTTGGGGCCGCCCGCGGTCAGCAGGTACGGCGTGAACGTGTTGAACGTCCACAGCGTGATCAGCAGCGTGTTGGTGAGCAGGTGCCCCTTGATGTTGGGCAGGATCACGTCGCGCAGCTGCTGCCACGTGTTGGCGCCGACCATGCGGGCGCTCTCCAGCTGCGACGGCGGCACGGCGCTGATGGCGGACGAGAACAGCTGCATCGAGAACGCGGTCCCGACCCAGATGTTGAAGATGATGATGCACTCCATCGGATGCTCGATCAGCCAGGCGGCACCCTCGGTGCCGAGCAGGGCGTTGAGCGTGCCGGTGCGGCGGTCGAGCAGCGCGAGCCACAGGAACGAGGCGACCGAGGCCGGGATGACCCAGGCCGCGAGCACGAGCGTCTCGATGAAGGTCTTGATGCCGGGACGGACGTTGCGCAACATCCACGCCAGCGCGAACCCGAGCACGGTCTGCCCGATGATGCCCGAGACGAGCACGAACACGAGCGTGAGCCACAGGGAGTTCCAGAACCGCGGGTCGTTCAGTGCGGTGGAGAAGTTGTCCAGGCCGACGAACTGCGGGTTGGCGGCCGCGAAGCCGGTGAGCCGGTAGTTCGTCATCCCCAAGTAGACCGTCCAGATCGCGGGGAAGAGGAGGAACAGGCCGATCAGGAGGAGCCCGGGGGCCGCGAACAGCGTCGCCCTGGCGCGCCCCAGACCGGCGACGTCCTCCGCGCGGCGCCGGCGGGGAGCGCGGACGCTCCCCGCCGGCATCGTTGCATTCGTCATGGTCACTCGGAGATCGCGTCCGGTCCCACGACGCCTTCGAGACCACGGACGTAGGTCTTCAGCGCATCGTCGACCGAGGTTCCGGTGGCGACGTCGAGCGTGGCCTGCTGCAGCAGCACCGACACCTGCGGGTACGCGGCGAGACCGGGGCGGTACGCCGTGATGGGCAGCACCTCCTGGCTCACGAACGTCAGCATCGGGTCGGACGACAGCAGCTTCTCGTTCACGTCGTCGCGCGGCGAGATCGCGAGCGTGCCGGCGGCACGGGCCTCGTATGCCTCGGGCGAGTTCATGAACGCGAGCAGCTCCCACGCCAGCTCGGCGTGCTTCGAGTTCGGGTTGAGCACGCGGCCGGTGCCGCCCGACATCGACACGAAGTCCTGGCCCTTGATGCCCTCGCCAGGCTCGACCGCGGGGATCTTGGCGTAGCCGACGACCTCGTCGCGGTTGGCCATGGGCGCGGTGCCCACACCCTCCGCGGGGTTGATCACGGAGCGCCAGAAGTAGTCGCCCTCCAGGAGGATGCCGATCTTGCCCTCGGCGAACAGCTGGAACGACGTGTCGCGGCCGGAGGCCTCCTGCTGCAGCACGGGGTCGCCCAGGCCCTCATCGACGTAGATCGTCTTGTAGAGGTCGAGCACCTCCTGCATGCCGTCGGTGGCGCCGATCCACTTGCCGTCCTCGTACACCTGCTCGCCGGTGCCGACGAGCATCGGGAGCAGGCCCTGCATGGTCGTGGCCTCGCCCATCGCGGTGCCGGCGTTGAGCTGGATCGGGGTCACGCCGTCGATCTTCTTGAGGTCCTTCGCGGCATCGAGGATGTCGTCCCAGCTCTCCGGCGCCCAGTCCTCGTCGAGGCCGGCCTGCGCGAACAGGTCCTTGTTGTAGTAGAGCACCCGGCCGTCCGCGCCCTGGGGCACCCCGTAGCGGTCGCCGTCGAACGACAGCGCGCTCTGCACGGCGTCGGGGATCTGTCCCCAGCCGTCCCAGTCGTCCACGGCGTCGCCGCCGACCTCGGCGAGCGGCTTGATGTAGCCGGCCTCGGCGAACTCGCCGACCCAGATGCCGTCCATGCCGATGATGTCGGCGCCCTTGCCGGACTGCAGGTCGAGGGCGATCTTCGTCTTGTAGTCCTCGTCGTCGACGCCCTGCGGCTGGAACTCGACGGTGACGTCCTTGCCGTCCTCCTTCATGGCCTTCTCGAACTCGGGGACGACCCAGTCCGCGATCCAGTCGGCCTCGGCGGCGTTCTTGCCTCCCGTGATGGAGTTGGTGGTGAGCGTCAGGGTGACGGGCCCCGTCGACTCCTCGGCCTCGGGCTCCGATCCTCCGGAGCAGCCGGCCAGCACGACCGCACCGACGGTGGTGAGGGCGAACGCCGCGAGCAGGCGGCGCTTTCCTTGCGTGACCATTTCCGACCTTTCTTGTCGTTGATCGCCGAGCGGTGGCGCTCGGATTCGGGTGTTGCGGGATGGCTACTGCGCGGCTTCGGCGCCCGGGTCGAGCGCGTGGCCCTTCGAGACCGCGAGCGCGCGGATGATCCGCTGCCCGACGCGCACGTCGGCGACCGACTCCTCGACGCTCGCCCCGTCGGGGCGTTCGCCGCGGACCAGGGCCGCGAGCGCGTACAGCTCGTTCTCGAATGCTTCCTGTTGCATCCACCGCGATTCGCTCACGCGGATGCCGAGCTCCGGGTGACTCTCGGTCACGCGGAGGATGGTGGGGAGGTTCGTCACGTAGGGCACGCCGAACACGAGCTCGATCGATCCGGCCTCGTGGTGGAACGTGACGGTCTCCTGGTAGTCGGGGTAGCCGTCGATGTAGTGCCAGTCGACGGTCCACGGCGTCTCGTCGCGGGCGAGGGTGCCGCGCACGTGCACGGAGCCCGGCATCTTCGGGCCCCAGTGCTGCGCGAACGCGACCTCGCCGAGACCACCGACGAGCGACCGGAGCAGCCCCACGTCGTGCACGATCGAGCCGAGCACGACGTTGGTGTACAGCGTGCGGAGGTCGACGGGGAGGTCTGACCCGACGGCACCGTCGACGATGGCGGCTGTGGCGGCGATCAGGGGCTCGATGGTGTCGCGGGGCACGTCGCCCGTGGGAGCGGCGAGCCGCGCGTAGGCGAGCTGCGAGCCGTCGAGCGGGTGCATGACCTGCACGTCGATCGCGCGCAGGGTCACGTCGGCGAGCAGTTCCTTCGCGCGCAGCGACGCGGTGTCGTACTCCTTCATGTAGCCGACGCGCACCCAGTCGCGCAGGTCGACGCCGGCCTCGCGCCCGTACGCCGTGAGCTCGTCCAGCTCGGCGAGCGAGTAGGCGAGCGGCTTCTCGGCGAGCACCCGGATGCCCGCCCGCACGAGCCGCAGGGTGTCTCCCGCGTGCGAGCCGGTGGTGGCGAGGATGGCGGCGTCCACGTCGAGGTCGCCGGCGGCCGTCGCGGCCACGAGCTCGTCGACCGAGGTGAACTGCCGGGCGGACGGCACGCCGTAGCGGGCGCCCATGTCGGCGGTGCGCGCGGCGGACAGGTCGACGAGCGCGGCGATCGCGAAGGCCTCGGCGTTGCGGCGCAGCAGCGGCAGGTGCACGCTCTGGCTGATCGCGCCGAGTCCGATCACGGCGACGCGGGTGACGGCGGCGCTCATGCGAACCACCGCCGCAGGGCCTCGCGGTTGGCGGCCTGCTCGGCCACGGCGCGCTCCACGTCGGCGGTCGAGCGCGGCACCACGTCCTGCTCGACGATCAGCCATCCGGAGTACCCGCTCGCGACGATCTCGTCGAGCAGGGCGTCGACGGCGAGGTCGCCCTCCCCGAGGGGTACGAACACGCGCTTCTCCCACACCGAGCGCATGGGGTCGTCGGCGGCCAGGGCGTCGTGCAGCAGGGCGGTGCGGGCGTCCTTCAGGTGCAGGTGGTTGATCCGCTCGCGCCAGCGCCGGTAGTCGGGCAGGGGGTCGCCGCCGCCGATCAGCAGGTGACCGGAGTCGAACGTGAGGTCGACGTCGGTGGAGGCGAGTAGCGCGTCGATCTCCTCCGGCGTCTCGACGTGCGTGCACGCGTGGTGGTGGAAGGTGGGCTCGAGGCCCCGGTCGCGCACGCGCGCGGCGGCGCGGTTGACCCGGTCGGCGAACCGTTCCCACGCGGCACCGCGGAGCGTGAGCTCGGGGGCGCCGCCCGGGCGGGCCTTGCGGGCGGGGCTGCCGGAGTCGGCGAGGGTGGGCAGCGGTGCGAGGTCCTGGCCGCGCTCGGCGGCGGTGACGAACACGTCGAGCGTGCGGTCGAGGCCTGCCAGCGCGGCGGCGAACTCCTCGTCCTCGCCCGCGAACGGCAGGTCGACCCAGCCGCCGGCGAGGTCGAGGCCGTGGCGGGAGAGGCGCTCGTCGAGCTCGGCGCCCTGGCCGAGGAGACCGACGGGGCCCAGGTCGATGCCCTGGTATCCGGCTTCGCTGATCCAGCGGGCGAGCTGCTCCCCGTCGGGGAGGGCCACGAGGTCCGGTCGAGCGAGTTCGAAGACTCCGTAGCTCACCGGCGCGTTCGCGATGCGGATCACGCGTTGTCCTTTCTCCATTGAATGGTCGAACCCTGGGTTCGTCTCGAATGTTAGCAGGTCATGACATATGCATCAATCGTCCTCGGAGAAGCCCTGCACCACGACCGAGCGCACCCCGTCGAGGCGGGCGATCGCGTCGATCAGCTCGGAGCGCGACCCCGGCTCGGCCTCCGCGAACTCGAGCGTCGCCCGCATGTCCGCCTCACCGTGGATGCGCGCAGCACCGAGCAGTGTGGCGGGCAGCCCCCGCCGCTCGGCCGCCGCCAGCACCTCGCGCAGCGCGCCGCGGTCGGCCTCGTACTGCAGGGTCACGCGCAGGCGCTCGGGCTCGGGGCGCACGCGGTCGCGCAGCCGCGACAGCGGGCCGACCGTGAGGAGATGAAGACCCGTGCCCGCGATCGCGAGCAGGGGCATGTTCGCCCCGCAGGCCATGCCGATCGCCGCGACCACCCAGATGGTCGCGGCCGAGGTGAGCCCGGACACGGCGTTGTTGCGCACGAAGATCACGCCGGCGCCGAGGAACCCGATCCCCGACACCACCTGCGCCGCGATGCGCGAGGGATCGACGGCCACCTCCGGCCCGAGCACGCCCTCGAAGCCGTAGGCCGAGATGAGGGTGAAGATGGCCGAGCCCAGGCCCACCAGCACGTGCGTGCGCAGCCCGGCGTTCTTCTGCTTGCGGGAGCGCTCGACACCCACGGCCAGCGAGAGCACGAACGCCAGCCCGAGGAGCCCGAGCTCGACGAGCAGGTGGGGATCCCACCCGAAGCTCACGCTGCTCCCGTCATGTCAGCACAATAGCACTTTAAGCATCTCGGAGGTCACCCGCGGTGCCATCCTGCGCGGGCGCGGCCGGGATCCGCGGAATACTGCGCCTCGACGCCGTCTGGAGACGCTCGTATGATTGTCGCTACAATGTGACTCCCCAACCCAGAGCGGAGCATCCATGGCCGATGTCGTCACCCCCTGGCCCCACGAGCTCTTCGCGGACATCGACCGCACGGGGCCCGTCCCGCTCTACTTCCAGGTGTCCACACGACTCCAGAGCGCGATCCAGTCCGGCGCGATCCCCGCGGGCGCCCGCCTGGAGAACGAGGTCTCGATCGCGGAGCAGCTCGGACTCTCCCGCCCCACGATCCGTCGCGCCATCCAGGAGCTCGTCGACAAGGGCCTGCTCGTGCGCCGCCGCGGCATCGGCACCCAGGTGGTGCAGGGCTCGGTCACGCGGCAGGTCGAGCTGACCAGCCTGTACGAAGACCTGCAGAGCGCGAACCACGAGCCGGGCACGCAGGTGCTGACCCACGAGATCATCCCCGCGACCGACGAGGTGGCCCTCGCGCTCGGGCTCGAGCCGGGCACCGAGGTGCTGCATCTGCGCCGCAGACGAAGCACCGACGGCGTCGCGGTCGCGGTGCTCGAGAACTACCTCCCTCGCGAGCTGGCCGACATCTCGACCGAGCAGCTGGAGTCGCGCGGCCTCTATCAGGTACTCCGCGCCCGGGGCGTCGCGATCCGCATCGCGAAGCAGAAGATCGGCGCCCGCCGCGCGGAAGACGACGAGCCGGAGCTGCTGGAGATCGAGGCGGGCGGCCCCGTGCTCACAATGGAGCGCATCTCGTTCGACCAGTCCGGCGCCGCGATCGAGTTCGGCCACCACTGCTACCGCCCCGACCTCTACAGCTTCGAGACGACGCTCGTCGCCAAGTAGCACAACTTGTAATGACAAGTTGTGGTGCGGAAGAATGGACGCATCCCTCGATCAAGGAGCGCCATGTCCGACCGTCTCGCCCGCGCCCGCACCACCGGCGTCCTCGCCGTCCTCCGCGCCCCCTCGCCCGAACTCGCCCTGGAGGCCTCGGAGGCGATCATCCGGGGTGGAGTGACCGGCATCGAGGTCACCTACTCCACACCAGACGCCCCGGCCGTGATCCGCGAGCTGATCGCCCGCCACGGTGACGCCGCCTACATCGGCGCCGGAACCGTGACGACCCCCGCGCAGGCCGCACAGGCCGCCGACGCCGGGGCCGAGTTCCTGGTGAGCCCCGGCACGCTCCCGGCCCTCACCCGCGCGATGCTCGACACCGGCCGCGTCGTGATGACCGGCGCCCTCACGCCCACCGAGGTCATGGGCGCGCTGGAGCTCGGCGTCGACGTCGTGAAGATCTTCCCCGCCTCGCTCGGTGGCCCGGCCTACCTCGGCGCTCTCCGCGGCCCGTTCCCCGACGCCCCGCTCATGCCCACCGGCGGCGTCAAGCCCGACAACCTCGCCGACTGGTACGCCGCGGGTGCAGTCGCGGTGGGCGCCGGCGGCGACCTCGCCAACGGCGCCTCGATCGCGGCGTCCGACTGGGCCGACCTGGAGCAGCGCGCCGCCCGGTTCGCCGCCGCGCTCGCCTCCGTCCGGGACTGACGCTCCCCCACCTCCGGGCCGTTTGGTATACCAGAGGTATGCGGATGCGGCGGGGCGTGCTCTGGGCGGCCCTCGCGGGGGTCGCCCTGCTCCCCTCGGCGTGCACGGCGACCACCGCCACGCACCCGACCGCACCCACCACGGAGGCTCCGATGACCGATACCACGCCCGCCCCGCGCGACGCCACGTCCGCCCTGCTCGACGCCGCCGCCCGCGGTGACGCCGCCGACGTCCGGGTTGCGCTCGACGCCGGTGCCGACATCGAGGCCCGCGGCGAGGGCGGCATGACCGCACTGGTCGCGGCCACCAAGGCGAACCACGTCGAGGCCGCCCGCGCGCTGATCTCCGCGGGTGCCGACGTGAATGCGAAAGACGACATCCAGGACTCGGCCTATCTGTACGCGGGTGCCCGCGGTCACGACGAGATCCTGCGCCTCACCCTCGACAACGGCGCCGACCTGACCAGCACCAACCGCTTCGGCGGCACCGCCCTCATCCCCGCGTCGGAGCGCGGACTGCTCGACACCGTGCAGATCCTGCTCGATGCGGGCGCCGACCCCGACCACGTGAACAACCTGGGGTGGACGGCGCTGCACGAGGCGATCGTGCTCGGTGACGGCTCGGGGCGCTACGTCGCCGTGGTGCGCGCCCTGCTCGACGGCGGCGCCGACCCGACCATCCGCGACGGCGACGGCGTGCTGCCGCTCGACCTCGCGACCGCCCGCGGCTTCGAAGACATCGCGGACGAGCTGCGCCGGTGATGGCGCTCGACGCGTGGGCCTGGGCGGCGCTCGGCCTGGCCGCGGTCGTGATCGGCATCTCCAAGACCGCGCTGCCCGGCGGCAGCATCCTCGCGATCGCGCTGTTCGCCGCGGTGCTGCCCGCCCGCACCTCGACCGCTGCCACGCTGCTGCTGCTCATGGTGGGCGACGTGTTCGCGCTCCTCGCCTACCGTCGGCACGCCCACTGGCCGACACTGCTGCGACTCGCCCCCGCCGTCATCGCCGGACTGCTGCTCGGCTTCGCCTTCCTCGCCCTGACGGGCGACGACGTGGTGCGGCGCGCGATCGGCGTGATCCTGCTGCTGATGATCGCCGTCACCCTGTGGCGACGATGGCGGCAGTCGCGCGTCGACACGACGGTCACGCCCCGCGGCGGACTCGTGCTCGCCGGCGCCTACGGCACCCTGGGCGGCTTCACGACGATGGTCGCCAACGCCGGCGGACCCGTGATGTCGATGTACTTCCTGGCGACGCGCACCCCGATCCAGGTGTTCCTGGGCACCTCGGCCTGGTTCTTCGCGATCATCAACGTGATCAAGGTGCCGTTCCTCGCCGGCATCGGACTGTTCACCGCGCCGGTGCTGCTGACGGACGCGCTGCTCGCGCCGCTGGTGGTGCTCGGCGCCCTCCTCGGACTGCGCGTGGCACGACGGCTCGATCAACGGGTGTTCGACCGCATCGTGATCGCGCTCACGATCCTGGGCGCGCTCTACCTGCTCTTCTGATCCCGCGCGGACCGGGTCAGTCGAGGAAGATGTCCGGGAACAGGGCGCTGTCGGGGGTGCCGGGCACGGCGGCGTAGCGCGAGAAGTCGGTCACGCCCTCGGCCTCCAGCACGTCCTCCACGATGAGCGACTGCCCCGTGGTGGTCGCGGCCGGCCGGCACAGCACCGCGTAGGCGGCGTCGGCGTAGATGTCGGCCGTGCGGCTCGCGGCCATCACCCTGTCGCCCCCGAGGAGGTTCTGCACGGCGGCGGTCGCGATGGTCGTGCGGGGCCACAGCGTGTTGGCGGCGATGCCGTCGCGCGCGAACTCGGCCGCGAGCCCGAGCGTGACCATGGTCATGCCGAACTTCGCGAGCGTGTAGCCCGTGTGCGCCCCGAGCCACTTCGGGCTGGGGTTCAGCGGCGGCGAGAGCGACAGGATGTGCGGGTTCTCGGCGTCCTTCAGGATCGGCACGGCCGCCCGCGACAGCATGAACGTCCCGCGCACGTTGACGTCCTGCATCAGGTCGTACTTCTTCGCCGAGAGGTCGAGCGAGCGCGACAGGTCGATCACGCTGGCGTTGTTGATCACGATGTCGATGCCGCCGAACTCGCCCTGCGTCTTCATGACCGCTTCGGTGATGTCGTCGTCCTCGCGCACGTCGCCGACGATCGGCAGCGCCTGGCCGCCGGCCGCGCGGATCTGCTCGGCCGCGGTGTGCACGGTGCCCTCGAGCTTCGGATGCGGGGTGTCGGTCTTGGCGAGCATGGCGATGTTGGCGCCGTCGGCGGCGGCGCGCAGCGCGATCGCGAGGCCGATGCCGCGGCTGCCGCCCGACATGAGGATGGTCTTGCCGGCGAGTGACATGGGTTCTCCTTCGGGGCGGGTGGTCAGCGCGGTGCCATGCGGATGGCGCCGTCGAGGCGGATGGTCTCGCCGTTGAGGTAGCCGTTCTCGACGATCTGCTGCGCGAGGGCGGCGTACTCGTCCGGTCGGCCGAGGCGGGCGGGGAACGGCACCTGCTGGCCGAGCGAGTCCTGCGCCTCCTGCGGCAGCCCCATCAGCATCGGGGTCTCCATGATGCCGGGGGCGATGGTGCACACGCGGATGCCGTGTCGGGCGAGTTCGCGAGCGATCGGGAGGGTCATGGCGTGCACGCCGCCCTTCGACGCGGAGTACGCGGGCTGCCCGATCTGACCGTCGAACGCCGCGACGCTGGCGGTGTTGACGATGACGCCGCGCTCCTCGTCGTGCAGTTCGTTCTTCGCGATCACGGCCGCGGCCTGCGAGATGACGTTGAAGGTGCCGACGAGGTTGATGCGCACGATCCGCTCGAAGTCGGCGAGCACCGCGGGGTTGCCCTCGCGATCGAGCACCTTGGCGGGCGGGGCGATACCGGCGCAGTTGATCACCACGCGCAGCGGGGCGGCGGCCTGTGCGGCGGCGACCGCGGCCGCGACCTCGTCGACGCTCGTGACGTCGGCGGGCACGAAGATCCCGCCCAGCTCCTCCGCGATCTCGGCACCCACCGAGGAGGGGAGGTCGATGATCGTGACGTGGGCTCCGGCCGCCGCGAGGCGACGCGCGGTGGCGAGCCCGAGGCCCGACGCCCCTCCGGTGACGAGGGCGCCCTGTCCGCTGATCTGCATGTGAGGTTCTCCTTCGAACGTCGTGCGACATGCCTGAAACGCAGTCCCAGCCTAGGTGGTTCCTGGTTCCAGGACGAACCCGGGCCGCGGTGGTGCCGGTGCGACCGGGCGTGAGGGGACGGCGTCGAGGCGAGCCTACGACACCGCCCGTCCGGAGACGGCGTCCGCTCCTCGCGCGACCGGTCGGCCCTGAGCGTCCGCCCGTCCGGCAGGATGGGAGCATGACGATCCCCGCCGAGTCCGTCGTCGTCCCCGACCGGGTGCGCGAGCTGTCCCGCGGAGCAGACCTCGTCTGCGTCTGGCGGAACGACGACGGCGGTCTCACGTTCCGCGCGACCGGCGTCGGCGAGCCGTTCTACATCAAGTGGGGTCCGCGCAACCTCGAGTCCACGCTGCGCGACGAGGCCGAGCGGATGCGCTGGGCCGCGCGGTGGATCAGCGCGCCGACCGTGCTGGACAGCGGCGAGGACGAGACGCACGAGTGGCTGGTGACGGCGGCCCTCGACGGCCTGAGCGCCGTGGATCCCCGGTGGACGGCCGAGCCCGCGACCGCCGTGCGCGCGGTGGGCGAGGCGCTGCGGGCGCTGCACGACGCGCTGCCCGTGGCCGAGTGCCCGTGGGAGTGGAGCGTGCCGTCGCGCATCGCGAACGCGGAGCGCCGGGGCATCGTGGTGCCGGAGTCGCTGCGCACTCCGCCGCCGATCGACCGCGCAGTGGTGAGCCACGGCGACGCCTGCTGCCCGAACACCCTGATCGGCACGGACGGCCGGTGGCTCGCGCACGTGGACCTCGCGCAGCTGGGCGTCGCCGACCGTTGGGCCGACATCGCCGTGGCCGCCATGAGCACCGGGTGGAACTACGGCCCGGGGTGGGAAGACGCCCTCGTCGAGGCGTACGGCCTCGAACCCGACCGGGAGCGGATGGCGTACTACCGCGACCTGTGGAACGCCACCTGACCCTCCCGGCCGGCGGCGCGCAGGTCGGGATGCGGCAACGAACTCTCGACATCTGATGTCTGATCTGGTGTCATGGGTGGGACGACCCCCAGGAGGCCTCATGCACCTCGATCCGTCGCCACCCGCTCCCGTCGCCGGGTTCGCCGAGACACTGCGGGAGGCCATCGCGGCCCGCGGCACGTCCCTCGCGCAGCTGAGCGATCGGCTCCGACGACACGGGAACCCCGTCTCGATCGCCACCCTCAGCTGCTGGCAGAACGGCACGCGGCAACCCGAGGGGGTCTGCTCGCTCGCGGCGGTCGAGGAGCTCGAGACGCTGCTCCTGCTCGACAGCGGCACCCTGCAGCGACGCATCGGACACAGCCGCCGCGCCGGACGTCCGCCCAAGCCGCGGGCACCCTGCGAGGACTGGACGCGGGAGGGGCCGATCCTCGACACGTTCCGCGCGCTCGGCATCGACCCCGCGGCGTCGTTCAACACCCACTCCGTCCACGCGGTCTGCACCACCGACGCGCACGGCCTCGTCGACACCATCCACTACCGCGCGATCCTCCGGCCCCCCAGCGGACGGGCCGGCCTCATCCCGTACATCGACCTTCCCGGGGTGCCGACCGACGTGTGGCCCGAGCTGACCGCGGTGACCGGGTGCCGCGTGGTGCAGCGCCACGCGCACTCCTCCCGCATGGCGTTCGGCATGCTCCTCGCCGTCGACGATCCGCCCGAGCAGCGGCAGTCCGCGCTCATCGAGTTCACCCTGCACTACCCGCTCCCCTACCCGCGCGACCGGCTCGTGACCTACGCGAGCATGTACCGCACGCCCGAGCTGCTCCTGCACGTGGACTTCGCGCGGTCGCCGTCGCCCACCTGGATCGAAGAGGTCACGATGGTCGGCGGCGAGGAGGAGATCGTGCCGCTGCCTCCCGCGAACCGTACGGCCACCACCGTGCGCTCGGGGTTCGCGCCGGGGCTGATCGCGCTCCGCTGGGGGTACGGCTCCCGCGAAGACGGCGCCGACCCGCTGCCCCTGTGACGGGCGGCGGGTCGGCGTCGGTTCCGGGCGCTCAGGCCTCCGGGTGGGCGTCGCTGGGCAGGCTGCCGTCCGCCGGCCGGCGGTCCCACGACGGACGGCGCACCGCGTAGAACACCAGGGGCGGAGCACCCAGCACCACGATCACCGCCCCCACGATCCACGGGTAGGCCGCGGGCGGGAACGCGGTGAAGCCGTCCGGCGGGATGAACGCGAGGAGGAACGCGGCCAGGCAGGCGACGAAGCCCACGCCGGCGACCAGCGGCAGCCCCTTCACCCGGTACGCGCGCTTCACGTCCGGCGCCTTCCGCCGCAGCACGAGGGCCGAGGCGAACATCAGCATGTACATGACGAGGTACAGCGCGGCGGCCATGTCGATCAGCGCGACGAAGGCCGCGCTGACGTTCGGCACGATGATGAAGATCGCCGCGAGCACCGTCACGATCGTGCCCTGCAGCATCAGGATGCCCGACTGCACGCCCGCCTTGTTCCTCTTCTGCAGCAGCGGCGGCAGCAGCCCCGTCTCCGCGGCGGCCAGCACGCCCTTCGACGGGCCGGCGACCCAGGTGACGACCGAGGCGAGGGCGCCCGCGGCGATCAGGGCCGACACCACCGCGGTGGCCCAGCCCATGCTCCAGTGGTCGAAGTACTCCCCGAACGCGAGCATGATGCCGTTCGTGAGACCGAGCTCCTTCGGCGGCACCGCGACCGCGATCGCGAGGGTCGGCAGGATGAACACGAGCAGGATGAGCGCCGCCGCGAGGAACACCGAGCGGGGGTAGCCGCGGCCGGGGTCCTTCATCTGGTTCACGTGCACCGCGTTCACCTCCATACCGGCGTAGGCCAGCACGTTCGACACGATCAGCACGATCGAGGCGAGCCCGGTGAACGGCGGGATCATCGCCGACGCCTCGAGGGGGACCTGGCTCTTCTCGCCGCTGAACACCCAGACCGCGCCGAACACGATCAGCAGCACGGCGGGCAGCAGCGTGCCGAGGATGCCGCCCCATGAGCCGAGCTTGGCGAACAGGTCGCCGCCGCGGAGGGTGACCAGCGTCGCACCCCAGTAGCAGACGATGATCACGACCGCGGTGAAGAAGCCCGAGCTCGACAGCGACGGATCCAGGAAGACGAACGCGAGCGCGCCCGCCACGAAGGCGAGCTGGGTGGGGAACCACACCACGTTCTGGATCCACTGGAGCCACACCGCGGTGAACCCCCAGCGGTTGCCGAGGGCTTCGCGCACCCAGACGTAGACGCCGCCCTTCCACCCGGTCGCGAGCTCGGCCGCCACCAGCGCCGTGGGCACCAGGAACAGGATCGCCGGGATGAGGTAGAGCATGATGCTCCCGAGGCCGTAGACCGCCATCGCCGGCAGGGAGCGCAGGCTCGCCACCACGACGAGCGTCAGCAGGGCGAGCTGCCCCACCCCCAGCACGGCCACCGCGGGCCGGGAGACGCGGGTCGACGGGGTGACGGCGGGACGGGGGGCGTGTTCGGCACCGTGTGCAGACATGACCCGCGCCTCAGTGGTGGAACGCCGAGTCGGGGTGGTCGCCCGGCATCGGCGCGGTGAGGGCGTCGAGGTGCGCGACCTCGGCGGTGATCGCGTCGAGCAGTTCGGCGGCCAGGTCCATGCTGAGGCCGTTGCGCACCACGATGCGCTGCACCGTGAGCTCCTCCAGGTCGGCGGGCATCGGGTAGGCGGGCACGAGCCAGCCGCGCATGCGCAACCGATCCTGCAGGTCGTACAGGGTCCAGTTGTCGGTATGCCCCTGCTTCAACCGCCACGCGAACACGGGGATGTCGCTGCCGTCGTTCCACAGCTCGAACGCGTCGAGCTTCGCGATGCCCGCCGACAGGAACTTCGCCACGTCCTGCGACGCCTGCTGCACCGCCCGGTACCCCTCGAAGCCGAGGCGGAGGAACAGGTAGTACTGCAGCAGCACCTGTGCGCCGGGGCGCGAGAAGTTCAGTGCGAACGTGGGCATCTCCCCGCCGAGGTAGCTGACCTGGAACACGAGGTCCTCCGGCAGCCACTGGGCGTCGCGCCACACGACCCACCCGAGTCCGGGGTACACGAGCCCGTACTTGTGGCCGGAGGTGCTGATGGAGTGCACCCGCTCCAGGCGGAAGTCCCACTCCAGGTCGGGCTGCAGGAACGGGGCGATCATCGCCCCGGAGGCGCCGTCCACGTGGATCGGGATGTCGAGCCCCGTGTTCTTCTGGATCTCGTCGAGCGCCGCCGCGATCTGCGCGACCGGCTCGTACATGCCGGTGTAGGTGACGCCCATGATCGCCACGACCCCGATCGTGTTCTCGTCGACGTACTTCTCCAGCTCGTGCCCGTCGAGCGTCTTGTGCTCCTCGCTGATCGGCACGAAGCGCGGCTCCACGTCGAAGTAGTTGCAGAACTTCTCCCAGCACACCTGCACGGCGCTCGACATCACGAGGTTCGGCGAGGAGGCGTCCTTCCCCGCGGCGCGACGCGCCTGCTGCCACCGGCGCTTGAACGCGAGCCCGCCGAGCATGCACGCCTCGGACGAGCCGATGGTGGACGTGCCGATGCTGCGGGCGGCATCCGGCGCATGCCAGAGGTTCGCGAGCATGTGCCAGCAGTTGTCCTCGATCGCGGCGGTCTGCGGATACTCGTCCTTGTCGATCATGTTCTTGTCGAACGAGGCCATGTACACCTGCTTGGCCTCGTCGTCCATCCAGGTGCTCACGAACGTCGCGAGGTTCAGACGGGCGTTGCCGTCGAGGATGGTCTCGTCCTCGACGATCTGCTTCGCGGTCGACGGGAGCGACTCGGCGTCGGGGATCACGTGTCGCGGTGCGACCGTGGCCTCCCCCGGCCGGGTGAAGATCGGCTGACCGTCGGTGGGTGCAGTGCTCATGTGCGGAGTCCTTTCGGCTGAGTCGGCTTCTCACTCCGTTCGTCACGCTAGCCACGGCGCGTTGACGTATCTCCCGCCCCTCGCGTAAACGGGGTGAGGCTCAGGCGCCGGGACCGAGGATGAAGTTCCAGGCTCCGGTGAGCACGGCCGCCGCGACCGCGATGCCGGAGATGGCCGCGCCGACCGCGAGCAGCAGCCACTCCGCCGCCCCGAACCGCGACTCGCGCGCCCACGTGCGGCGCCCCGGCGCTCCGAACCCTCGCGCTTCCATGGCCGTGGCGAGCTTGGCACCGCGGCGGATCGACAGCACCAGCAGCGCGAACGCCATCCCGAAGAAACGGCGGAGGCGTCCGCGGTCGGCCACCCCGCGTGCGCGCCGCGCCAGTTCGAGCGCCCGCCAGTCGTCGAGGAACAGTCCGACCATGCGCAGGCCCGCGAGCGCACCCAGCACGAACCGGGCGGGGAGGCGGAGGATCTGCCCGAGCCCGTCGGCGAGGTCGGTGGGGTCGACGGTCACGAACAGCACCACGGACGGCAGGGCGATCGCGAGCACGCGCAGCATCGTCGCCACGGCGAGGGCGAGCGAGCCCTCGCTGATGCGCAGCACGAACCAGTCCACGTACACGGTGCCGGAGGTCTCGCCGTACAGCGCGATCGTGAGCCCGGTGAGCGGCGCCGCGAGCCACACCGGCCACGTGCGCACCCAGAACTCCCGCCAGCCGATGCCCGCGAACAGGAACAGCACGAACTCGAGCGCCAGGGCCACCGCGGCCGAGACCGGGTCGAGCGTGAGGATGAGCGGCACGGCGATCAGCGCGCTCACGCCGAGCTTGGCGACCGGGTTGATGCGGGCCACCGCGCCGGTGCGGGCCTTCGCGTCGAGCAGGGTCACGGCATGCCGCCCAGGTCGAACCGGGTGGCGTGGAGGGCTCTGGCCACGTCGAGGTCGTGCGTGATCGCGACCACGGCCGACCCCTCGTCGCGCAAGGCCGCGAGCAGCGCGACCAGCTCCGCCCACGTACGCGCGTCCTGCCCGAACGTGGGCTCGTCCAGCACGAGCACCCGGGGGCGTGTGGCGATCGCGGCCGCGACCGTGAGGCGCCGCTTCTCCCCGCCGGACAGCGTGTACGGGTTCGCGGCCGCGAGACGGTCGAGGCGCAGGCGGGAGAGGAGCTCGTCGGTGCGCGCGGCGATCTCGTCCTCGGGGAGGCCGAGCGCGCGGGGGCCGACGGCGAGCTCGTCGCGCACGGTCGTGGCGAGCAGCTGATGCTCCGGCTCCTGGAACACCATGCCGACGCGGGTGAGCAGGTCGCGCGAGCTCCACCGGATGGGCGCGGGGTCGGCGCCGTCCGCGAGCTCGGGCGCGGCGACCACTGCTCCCCCCGCGGGCGGAAGGAGTCCCGCGAGCGTGAGGCCGAGCGTCGACTTGCCGGCGCCGTTGGGCCCGGTGACCGCGACGGCCTCTCCCGCGTGGACGTCGAGGTCGATGCCCGTGGCGACCGGGCGACCCTTCACCCGGGCGACCGCGAGCCCGCGCGCCGAGAGCAGCACCTCGCGGGGGGCCGTGCGCGGCGGCGGCGGGAACGCGGGCGGATACCCGGGGACCCACACCCCGTCGTCGGCGAGCCGCTGCCCCTGAGCCCCGAGCACCTCGTGCGGGGGGCCGTCGGCGACCACGCCGCCCTCGCCGATCACGATCACGCGGGTCATGAGGGGCAGCCACACGTCGAGCCGGTGCTCCACGACCACGAGCGTGGCGGGGTGGGTGTCGAGCAGGCGCGACACCGCGTCGCGCACCTCCGCCACCCCGTGCGGGTCGAGGTTCGCGGTGGGCTCGTCGAGCAGCAGCAGTCCGGGGCGCATGGCGAGGAGTCCCGCGAGCGCGAGGCGCTGCTTCTGCCCGCCCGACAGCGCCTTGGTGGGGTGGTCGAGCGGCACGTCGAGCCCCACGGCCTCCAGGGCGGCGGTGACGCGTGGCCAGATCTCGGCGCGCGGGATGCCCAGGTTCTCGCAGCCGAAGGCGACGTCGTCGCCCACGCGTGCCAGGATCACCTGCGAGTCGGGGTCTTGCAGCACCAGTCCCGCGCGACCCCGGGTGGCGGTCGCCGCGGCGCCGTCGACGAGCAGCCGGCCCTCGCTCTCGCCCTCCTCCTCGCCGCCCAGCACACCGGCGAGCCCGTGCAGCAGCGTCGACTTGCCCGCGCCGGATGCGCCGAGCACGAGCACGCGCTCGCCCGGCTCGATGCGGAACGACACGTCGCGCAGGGCCCAGGCGAGGCGACTCGCGTGACGCCACCCCCACCCTCGGGCCTCGACGGCGGCGGGGGTGGCCTGCTCGGCCCCCATCAGACGCGGACGCGCGCCTCGCGGCCGGAGCCGAACCGGTCGAGCGCGCCGGTCGCCGCGATGCCCCTGGCCAGAACCCACGACAGCGCCCCCGCGATCACCGCGCCGGAGACGACGGTGCTGAGCAGGTAGATCGTCGTGAACGCCGGGCCGGATCCGGCGTACCAGAGCACGAGGTTGTTGATGCCGCCCGCGAGCGCGGCGCCCGCACCGGCGAGGATCGCGACGGGCAGCGACCAGCGACGGTAGAAGAACAGCAGGAAGACGAGCTCGGCGCCGAGCCCCTGCACGAGCCCGGCCTCCAGGGTGAGGAAGCCGCCCCACTGGTTGCCGATGAGCGCCGAGACGACGGCGGCGAGCAGTTCGACGTAGATCGCGGCTCCGGCCTTGCGGATGATGAGTCCGCCGAGCACGCCCGCGAACAGCCAGGGGCCGTCGAGCAGGCCCTGCAGCCCGGGGAGCAGCGGTTCGAGGAGGGCCTTGGGGCCGAGGTAGCCGACGTTCCAGGCGAGGAAGATCAGGCCGGCGGCGACACCGAGGACACTGGCGACGACGATGTCGACGATGCGCCAGCGCAGGTAGCTGCGCGGCGCGGCCGCCGTCGAGGTCTTCGCGGATGCGGACGTGGACGTGGACGTACTCATAGGAACTCCTCCCTGCGCTGGCATGACCCAGATCAGGTTCGACGGTCGAAGCGCGATTCGCTCCCTCTCAGCCCGGCTCGCCGGACTCCCGTGGTTGTGCTGACGATCCTACCCGGTCCGCCGGTTGGCGCGTCGCCGCCCCGGCGCGGCCGATTCCCGGCCGGATTCGGTACCGTAAGCGGGTGACCGCATCCGATCCCGCCGGCGAGGCGACGGGCATCGGCGGCAACGGCCCCGCTCCGACTGCTGCCCCCTCCGACGACGCCCCCACGTCCGCGCTGCGCTCGCGGGCGCGGGTGACCACCACCCCACCGACCGGGAGCGATGACGCGGGCGACGACGCCGCGCGACCCCCGGCGCGGGTTCCCGCCGCCTCCGCCGTGTCGACCTCCGGTCTCGGCGCGCTGTTCGGCGACCGTGCGCGCACCGCGACCGCGACCGATGCCTCCGCGAACGGCGTCGCCACCGGAGGCGACGCGGACGGGAGCACGGACCGCCCCGCGGCCGAGACCTCCCCCTCCGCTGATCCCGCGATCGCGTCCGTCGCGTCGGCCCCGCCCGCCGCGGACTCCGCGTCCTCGACGATCACGGCAGCGACGCCGCCGCTGACCAAGCCGCCGTTCCGCGCGAGGGTCTCGGAGCCGGCTCCCCCGGCCGAAGACGACGATGCAGCGGTCGCCCTCCTGTCCGGTACGGCCGCGCAGTGGGCGGACGACGCGACCCCGGCGACCGCGCTGACCTGGGTGGATCCGGCCGATGTCGCGGCCCACGCTCCCGCCGTCTCGCTCGATGCCGAGCCGGAGGCGCAGACCGCCGAGGGGCTGTTCCGCGGGGCCCGGTTGCGTCCGGCCATCGCGCGCCCCGGCCTGCTGGTGCCGTTGGGGGTGCTGGCCGGGCTCGTCCTGGCCTATTCGGGCACGACGCTGCTGTGGCCGCTGCACGAGGTGCCCCCGGCGGTGGAGGCGGTGCAGTTCGAGACGACGCCCGCCACGGCCGCCGAGCTCACGTGGCCTGCGGAGGGCAGCGCGGCCGTGGGGGTTGCCGGCATGACCACGTCGGCGTCGATCCCGGATGCGGTGAGCATCGCGAGCATCACGAAGGTCGTCAGCAGCCTGATGGTGCTGGATCGGATGCCGCTCGCGCCGGGTGAGCAGGGACCGGAGTTCCGTTTCACCCGCGGCGACAGCGTGCGCTACTGGGACTATCGACGCCAGGATCAGTCGGCGCTCGACGTCCCGGTCAACGGTGTGCTCACGGAGTATCAGCTGTTGCAGGGCACGCTGCTCGGCTCGGCGAACAACTACATCGATCGGCTGGCCTCGGAGATCTGGGGGTCGAACTCCGAGTTCGCCAGGGCGGCCGAGGAGTGGCTGAGCGAGCGTGGTCTGACCGGGATCACGGTGGTGACGCCGTCGGGTTTCGATGAGCGCAACGTCGCGACGCCGGAGGCGCTGATCGCGCTGGGCGAGCTGGCGATGCGCAACCCGGTGTTCGCGGAGATCGTCGGCACCGCCTCGGTCGAGCTTCCGGGCGCGGGGACGGTCGTGAACACCAACGGCATGCTGGCCGATCCGGGCGTCGTCGGCATCAAGACCGGGACCCTGGTCGGGTGGAACCTCCTCACCGCGAAGGATGTGGAGGTGGGCGACACGACCGTGCGGCTGTTCGCGGCAGTGCTGGATCAGGCCGACGACGAGTCGCGGCTCGCGGCCACCCGCGCGCTGTTCAGTCAGGCGGAGGCGGAGCTGCAGACGGAGGAACCGGCCGTCGCCGCGGGCACGGTGGTCGGTCGCGTCACCACGATGTGGGGCGAGGAGGTGGATGTGGTCACCGCGGAGGACGCGGACGTCGTGCTGTGGAACGGTGCCGCCGCGACCGCGACCGCCGCGTTCGACCTGGGCGAGCGACGAGAGGCCGACGACCGCGTGGGCACGCTGACCACCACCGGGCCGCTCGACACGGCGGACACGGCCCTCGTGCTGCGCGAAGACGTGGAGGGCCCCAGTCCCTGGTGGCGCCTGACGCACCCGCTCGATCTGCTGGGCATCACCGTCCACACCGACTGAGCCAGGCGCCGCCGTTCACCGGCCGCGCAGACGACGACGCCCCGCTCCGAGGATCCGGAGCGGGGCGTCGTGTCGTTGGTGCGGGACCGCCGAGGCGTCAGTCGCGGGGCCCCGCGCCCTCGGCGCCGTCATCGAGCAGAGCTCGTGCGGCCGCGGCCTCCGCGGCCGGGACGTTCGCCCCGACCGAGGCTCCGGCGATCGCGTCGTCGGCCTGCTCCCGTGCCGTCTCGTCGGCGGCCTCCCCCGTGACGACCACGGGCGTGGAGCCCGTGAGGGCCTCCTCCGCGTCGAGGTCGGTCGCGGCCTGCTCGAACTGCGACTGGTAAAGCCGCCAGTAGGCGCCCTGCGCGGCGATGAGCTCGTCGTGCGTGCCCTTCTCCACGATGTCGCCGTGCTCCATCACGAGGATGAGGTCGGCGTCGCGGATGGTGGACAGGCGGTGCGCGATCACGAACGACGTGCGCCCCTGGCGGAGCGCGGCCATCGCGTGCTGCAGCAGCAGCTCGGTGCGGGTGTCGACGGCCGAGGTGGCCTCATCCAGGATGAGGATCGACGGCTGGGCGACGAACGCGCGCGCGATTGTGATCAGCTGCCGCTCACCGGCCGACACGTTGGACGCATCCTCGTCGAGCACGGTGTCGTAGCCCTCGGGGAGGGCGTGCACGAACCGGTCGACGTACGTGGCCTTGGCGGCGGTGAGCACTTCCTCGTCGGTCGCGGTCGAGCGACCGTAGCGGATGTTCTCGCGGATGCTCCCGGCGAACAGCCACGGGTCCTGCAGCACCATGCCGGTGCGCGAGCGCAGGTCGTCGCGCGTGATCTGCGAGATGTCCTGACCGTCGAGCGTGATGCGCCCGCCGCTGAGCTCGTAGAACCGCATGATCAGGTTGACCAGCGTGGTCTTGCCCGCGCCGGTCGGCCCGACGATCGCGACCGTCTGGCCCGGCTCCACCCGGAACGACAGGTCGGTGATCAGCGGTCGCTCCGGCGTGTAGGAGAAGGACACGTTCTCGAACTCGATCACGCCCTTGCCGTCGCCGAGCGGCGGGGCGTCGGCCTCGTCGGGCTCCTGCTCGTCGGCGTCGAGCAGGTCGAACACCCGCTCGGCCGACGCCGTGCCGGACTGCACGACCGCTGCCATGCCGCCCAGCTCCGACAGCGGCTGCGTGAACTGCTGCGAGTACTGGATGAACGCCTGCACGTCGCCGAGGCGCAGCTGCCCGCTCGCGACCATGAGGCCGCCGAGCACCGCGATGCCGACGTAGGTGAGGCTGCCGACGAAGGTCATGGCGGGCATGATGATGCCCGACAGGAACTGCGCCTTGAAGCTCGCCTGGAACAGCTCCTCGTTCTCGGCCTTGAACTTGTCGAGCGCGTCCTGCTCCCGACCGAACACCTTCACGAGCGCGTGCCCGGAGAAGGCCTCCTCGACGCGGGCGTTGAGACGGCCGACCTTGCGCCACTGGGTGCCGAAGGCCTTCTGCGAGCGCGGGCCGATGACGCCGAAGATCACGCCCATGAGCGGCAGCGCGACCAGGGCCACCAGTGCCAGCTGCCACGAGATCGAGAACATCATCACCAGCACGCCGACCACGGTGAGCACGGCGGTCAGGGCCCCGGAGAGGGACTGCTGCATCGTCTGGGTGATGTTGTCGATGTCGTTCGTGACGCGGGAGATCAGCTCGCCGCGCTGCACCCTGTCGAAGTACGACAGCGGCAGCCGGTTGATCTTCGCCTCGACGGCCTCGCGGAGACGCCACATGGTGCGCACCATGATGACGTTGATCACGTATCCCTGCAGCCAGCTCAGGAACGCGGCCACCACGTAGATCGCGAGGACGGCGGCGATGACCCAGCGCAGAGCATCGAAGTCGATGCCGTCGCCGACCCGGAAGTCGCCGAGGGCGCCGACCTGGTTGGCGAAGTCGTCCTGTCCCGCTCCGCGCAGCGCATCGACCACCACGTCCTGCGACGTTCCGGCGGGGAACCCGGGGAAGTCGCCGTTCGGCTGGCCGAGCTGGATGGAGATGAAGCCGCGGTAGACGATGTTGGTCGCCTCGGCCAGGACCTTGGGAGCTGCGACCGTCAGCACGACGCCCAGGGCTCCGAGGATCGACACGAACACGAACCACACGGCCGAGGGCTTGAGCAGTCCGATCATGCGGGCGAAGCTCGGGCCGAAGTTGTCGGCCTTGCCCGGCGCGACGCTGTCCCAGCCGCCGCCGTTCTGCCGTGCCTGCTCCGCGAGCTCGGCCTCGTACTGCTCTTCCGCCGTGAGCTCGCGCTCCTCGGTCTGCACCGGGGCCTTCCCCCGTCCGCGCTTCGGCGCGGCGGTGCGCTTGTCGTCCTGCGCGCTCATGCGTCCACCCCCAGCTGCGACTCGACGATCTCTCGATAGGTGCCGCTGGTCTCCAGCAGCTCCTCGTGCGTGCCGACGCCCACCATCGTGCCGCCCTCGAGCACCACGATGCGGTCGGCGTCGGTGATGGTGGAGACACGCTGGGCGACCACGATCTTCGTGACGTGCGGCAGCTCGCGCCACAGCGCCTGCCGCAGTCGCGCGTCCGTGGTCAGGTCGAGCGCCGAGAAGGAGTCGTCGAACACGAGCACCTTCGGCTGGTGCACGATGGCCCGCGCGATCGCGAGGCGCTGGCGCTGGCCGCCCGACACGTTCGTGCCGCCCTGGGCGATGCGGGACTCGAGCCCGTCGGGCATCTCCTCCACGAAGTCACGCCCCTGGGCGATCTCGAGCGCGTGCCACAGCTCCTCATCGGTCGCGTCCTCCCGGCCGTAGCGCAGGTTCGACGCGACGGTGCCGGTGAAGAGGAACGGACGCTGCGGCACCAGACCGATGCTGTCCCACAGCGCCTCCACGTCGGCCTCGCGCACGTCGGTGCCGCCCACGTGCACCGAGCCGCTCGAGACGTCGAACAGACGCGGGATGAGAGAGACCAGCGTGGTCTTGCCCGCACCCGTGGAACCCACGATCGCGACCGTCTCACCCGGCTGCGCCGCGAAGCTGATGCCGGTCAGCACGGGCGCGTCGGCGCCCGGGTAGGTGAAGGCGACGTCGTCGAACGCGACCGCACCCGGCGTCGGGAACTCGGTGACGCCGTTCGCGGGGCGCGTCATGGTCGACTCGGTGTTGAGCACCTCGCCGATGCGCTCGGCCGAGACGGCGGCGCGCGGGATCATCATCGCCATGAAGCTGGCCATGATGACGCCGCCCATGATCTGGCCGATGTACTGCATGAAGGCGAACAGCGTGCCCACCTGCACGGTGCCGTTGTTGACCTCGATGCCGCCGAACCAGATCACGGCGACCACGGTCACGTTGAGGATGAGCATGAACAGCGGGAACAGCAGCACGAACAGCGAGCCGACCTTGCGGCCGACGACCATGATGTCGGTGTTGGCTCCGCGGAAGCGCTCCTCTTCGATGCGCTCGCGCACGAACGCGCGGACGACGCGCACGCCGGTGAGCTGCTCGCGCATGATGCGGTTGACGTTGTCGAGCTTGCCCTGGTAGCTGCGGAACAGCGGCACCATGCGGCCGATCACGAGCGCGGCCAGGAGCAGGAGCACGGGGACCGACACGGCGATGAGCCAGCTGAGCCCGGCGTTGGTCTGCACGGCGAAGATGATGCCGCCGATCGCGAGCAGCGGCGCGGTGACGAGCATGGTCGCGCCCATCATCGCCAGCATCTGCACCTGCTGCACGTCGTTGGTGTTGCGCGTGATGAGGGAGCCGGCGCCGAACTGCGACACCTCGCGCTCGGAGAAGCCGCTGACCTTGCCGAACACGTCGGCACGGATGTCGCGACCCGCGCCCATCGCCGCGCGCGCGGCGAAGAAGGTCGCGATCACGGAGGCGACGATCTGGCCCAGGGAGACCGCGAGCATGAACAGACCGGTGCGCCAGATGTAGGCGGTGTCGCCCTGCGCGACGCCCTTGTCGATGATGTCGGCGTTGAGGCGGGGCAGGTAGAGGGTGGCAGCCGCGCTGGCGAACTGGAAGACCAGCACGGCCACGAGGAGCCACTTATATCGGGACAGATAGCGGAGGAGGATTTTTCCCAGCACAGGCGGACTTTCTAGGAAGGAGGAGGCGGCGGATCTCCCGGCAGACGGATGCCGACCGACGACCGGCCATAGGACAGCGTGCCACGAAGCGGGGACATTCGTATCCCCCTGGGGGCGGACCTTCGCTCACAGCGAACCGCATCCCGTGCGATCAGCACTTTTCTGCACGGTGACGAAGAAGGGCCCGCCGGAAGCCTGCGCGATCGCCGCCCGCGTCAGCGAGCGGACTGCCCCTCAGAACAGCGGCGGCTGCGGCGTGTAGTCGCGGGCCGGTGCACCCGCGTCCGCCGGCAGCTCGGCGAGGGTCGCCGGCTGCCACTTCGGGTTGCGGTCCTTGTCGACCAGCTGCGCGCGGATGCCCTCCACGAGGTCCGGGTGCTCGTTGACGAACCACAGCACCCGTCGGTACTCCCCCTCGAGCGCGGCGCGCAGTCCCGGCAGCTCCCGCGCCTCACGCACGGCGTCGAGCGTCACGACCAGCCCGGTCGGCGCGAGCCCCTCAAGGAGATCGGCCACGGCTGCGGCCTCTGTCGTGCCCTGCGCGTGCAGCCGCTCCAGGATCTCGGGCACGGTCGGCGCGGAGAACGCCTCGTCGATCCAGGCGCGCGATGCCGGGAGGGCCGACGGCTCCGGCGTCTCGTCGAACAGCAGCACGATCTCGCTGGGGCTCGTCGGGTCGGCGCGGTGCGCGAGCGCGTCGCGCAGGGCGTCGAGGCGGTCGGAGGGCACCACGTGGTCGGCGAACCCGAGGTACACCGCGTCGGCGGCGCTCATGGTCGCCCCGGTCAGCCCGAAGTACTCGCCGAACCGTCCCGGCGCCCGCCCGAGCAGCCACGTGCCACCGACGTCGGGAGTGAAGCCGATGCGGGTCTCCGGCATCGCGAGCTTCGACCGCTCGGTGACGATCCGGATGGCCGCGTGCCCGGCGAGCCCGATGCCGCCGCCCATCGTGATGCCGTCGGCCAGCGCCACGACCGGCTTGGGGTACTCGGCGATCATCGCGTTCATCGCGTACTCGGCGCGGAAGAACTCGGCCGACCGCTCGGGGTGACCGGACACGATCTGCTCGTGCAGGCGGCGCACATCGCCGCCCGCGCACATGCCGCGCTCGCCCTCGCCGTCGATCAGCACGATCTGCACGTCGGAGTCGTCACGCCACGCCACCAGCGCCCGGGTGATCTCGGCGATCATGTCCTCGTCGAGCGCGTTGATCGCCTCGGGGCGATTGAGGGTGAGCCGTCCGAGCGCTCCTTCCGTGCGGACGAGGACACGGGGGGCGGCAGAGGTATCGGTCACGGGTGCCAGGCTACCTTCTCACCAGGGGTGGAATTCCGCACGGAATGCGGGTTCCGGGGCGGTTTTCCGGCAGGATAGGGGGAACTGTTCATCGCGACGAGAGGTGCCGGATGCCTGAAGGACAGGTGCTCGAGTTCACGAATGTGACGAAGCGCTTCAACGAGGTGACCGCCGTCTCGGACTTCTCCGCCCGCGTCGAGCCCGGGGCCGTGACCGCCTTCCTCGGTCCCAACGGCGCCGGAAAGACCACGACTCTCCGCATCCTGCTCGGTCAGGTGCGTGCCACGTCGGGAACCGCCACGATCGGCGGCGTCGCGTATCCGGAGCTGCGCCAGCCGCTGCGCACGATCGGCTCCGTGCTGGAGGAGACGGTCTACCGCCCTCGCCGCACGGCCAGCCGGCAGCTGACCATCGCCGCGAAGGCCAACGGCATCCGCCTGTCCCGCGTCGACGAGGTCCTGTCGCTCGTGGGCCTGGAGAGCGAGGCCGATTCCCGCATCGGCGGCTTCTCCCTCGGCATGCGGCAGCGGCTGAGCGTCGCGCACGCGCTGCTCGGCGACCCCGGTGCCCTGGTCTTCGACGAGCCGGCGAACGGCCTCGACCCGGAGGGCATCCGCTGGATGCGTCTGCTCATGCGCCGTCTCGCGGACGAGGGGCGCACGGTCCTGGTGTCGTCGCACGTGCTCAGCGAGATCGAGCAGGTGGCCGACCACGTGCTGGTGCTGTCGAAGGGACGGCTGGTGCTGTCCAGCGGCATCGAGACCCTGGCGGACCCGGCCGGCGGCTCTGTCATCGTGGATTCCGTGGATCGTCCCGGCCTCACGACGGCGCTGGTGGCGGCGGGCTTCGACATCGAGGTGCTGCGCTCCGGGCTGACCGTGCGCGGAGCCGACGCGAGCACGGTGGGTGCCGTGGCCGCTGAGGCCGGCATCGCCCTCAGCACCCTCGTGCAGCGCGGGCCCACGCTGGAAGACGTCTTCATCGATCTGATGCGCGGTGGTCGCTTCGGCACAGCGGCGGACACGACCGCGGCCGCTGCGGGCGGGGCGGCGCCGGGCGAGACGGCAGCGACCGATACGAACCATGAGGCGAGCGATTCCTCCGCCGACGTGGCGACAGCGGGCGCCGGTGCGGCCGCATCGGCTCTGGCTGCCGGTGGTGCGGCCGCTCTCGCGGACGACCTCACCACCGAGACCGTGCCCGAGCCGACGGACGCCACGGCGGGAGCCGACGACGTGGACGAGCAGTCGACCGACGCGGAGCCCGCGTCGGAAGACCTCGTCGCCGCCGACACGGAGGACTCCGACGTGATCGAGACCGTGGCGGAGGTCACGGCGATCACGGGCCCGGTCGCGGTCGTCCCGGTGGAAGAAGACGTGCGTCCCGTGACGATGGAGGACGCGGCGCGGATCGGCGATGGCGATTCCCTGTCCGAGTCGCGCGCGGAGACGGCGACCTCGTTCGATGAGATCCTGTTCGGCGGCACCGCGCCGGTCCAGGAGGAGGAGCCGACCGAGCGGCCCACCCGACGCAGCCTCGCGCAGCTGTTCGCGACGACGCCGGAGTCCGCCGACGACGACCACAGCGCGTCCCCGGAGCATGTGTCCAGCGACGAGCAGGACTCCGAGGGTGATGTTCCGATCGGCTCGGACGACGCGGAGTCAACGGGCGGTTCGGCGTGGAGCACCGGTTCCGCACCGACCGAGGAGGGGGCGGACGAGGCCCCGGAGAACGGAGCCGAGGCAGACGAGACTCCGGAGAACGCAACCGGGGCAGACGGAACTCCGGTAGACGAGCCCGCGGACCACGAGCCCCTCGCCGACGATCAGGGGTCCGCGCTGGATTCCGTCGATGACGCCCACGACAGCGAGAGCCCGGCGGATGAGGCGCCGGCGGACGACACCGGGATCGCGTCCGACGAGCCCGCCGCAGATCCGGTTCCGGCGGACGACGAGCCGGTGAGCACCGCCGATGACGAGTCCATCGAGGAAGACCCCGCGGGCATCGAGTTCTTCGCCGAGCTGGACGACGCCGAGGAGGCGGACGAGACCGACGAGGCCGACCACGGCGACCACGGCGACCGCGATGCCGAGGAGGCTCCGCTCGAGGCGGTCGGCACGGACGGAGCCGAAACCCCGGACGAGGACGAAGACCCCCGCGCGGCCGCCGTCAGCTCCCTGCTCTCCGCCGCCGCACGCGCGTACTACGAGGACGAGCCGCGGGACTACCCGCTGAGCACCGCCGACAGCGTGCCCGCGACCGGCGCGCCGGGAGAGCCGCACGACGCCGGGGCCCACTGGAGCGTCGCGACCACCGGCGTGATCGACACGGTCCCGCTGGCGCGCGACACCGCGACCGATGGTCAGGACGACCACGGCACCGCCGACCCGCACCACCAGCCCCACGACGGTGTCGCCGAGGTGCAGGACGGCGAGGGGCACGAGAGCGAGGGGCACGCGGTGCCCGAGCACAGCGACGAGCACGACGGCGAGCACGACGACGAGCACGACGGCGAGAACAGCGACGAGCACAGCGAAGCGCACAGCGGCGAGCACAGCGGCGAGAACAGCGACGAGCACGACGGCGAGCACAGCGGCGATCACGACGGCGAGAACAGCGACGAGCACAGCGACGACGACCGTGACCGCGAAGGCCACGGACTCGACGACGGGCAGAGCGAAGGCCCCGGTCACGACGACGGGCAGAGCGACGCGCACGATCACGACGGGCACGATCGCGAGCAGCACACCGACGGCGACGAGCACCGCGGCTGAGCCCGAGACACGAGACGCCCTCCCGGCTACGGCCGGGAGGGCGTCTGTCGTTCGTGGGGCTGCTAGGCCGGCCGCGGGCGGATGACCGGACGACGGCTGCCCTTCGACACGGGCGTCGGTGCGGTGGCGACGATCTCCTCGACGCTCGCCGGCTCGTCCGACACCTCGAGCCGCAGCGCCTGCGTGAGTGCGAGGCCGTGCCGCGTGGTGAGGATCAGCCGGTTGTACTGCGGGTCGCCCTCGAGGTCGATCACGACGCTCGGGCGACGCCGCCGGATGAGCACGAAGTCGAGGGTTCCGGCGGCCTTCCAACTGCCGGCGGCGAGCACGGTCGGAATGTGGGTCCCGGGGTTCGGCACACCGCGGAGCCAGGTCCAGGCGTCGTCTGTCAGCTGCACCTTGGTGATGGTGTCGCGCGGGATCCGCACGTTCTCACGGTGGAAGGTGGCGGCACGTTCGATGGGCGAGAGCACGACTTCGAGTTGCGTCTGGTCCAGCAGCAACGTCACCATGCCCCTTAGTCTGCCAGCGCGGCGCTCCCGGTTGGCTGGAAGTTGCTCACAGGAAAGCAACGATCCGTTGTGGGCACGGATACATCAGGGCCGGGCGTCTGCCGCGGCCTGGGCCGCGAACGCCAGCGCCGCCTCGATGCGCTGCAACTCGTCCTCACCGTGCGCCGCCGTGAGGAACCACGCCTCGAAGACGCTCGGCGGAAGCGCGACACCGTGCTCGCGCATGGCGTGGAAGAACGCCGAGTAGCGGAACGACTGCTGCGCCTGCGCCTCGGCGTAGTCGCGCGGGATCGAGGCGCGGAACGAGGCGCTGAACAGGTTGCCGGCCGACGCCACCGCGTGCGTCACGCCCGCGTCGCTGAGGGCGGTGTCGAGCGCGGTCGCCACCCGGGTCGCCGCGGCGTCGACCGTGGCGTAGACCTCGGGCGTCGCGAGGCGCAGCGTGGCCAGACCCGCGGCGACCGACAGCGGGTTCCCCGACAGCGTGCCCGCCTGGTACACCGGGCCGAGCGGAGCCAGCAGGTCCATGACCTCGGCGCGACCGCCGAGCGCGGCCAGCGGCATGCCACCGCCCACGACCTTGCCGAACGTGATGATGTCGGGGAGGTAGTCCTCGCCCGCCGCGGCCTGCAGACCCCAGAACCCCGCCGGGTGCACGCGGAAGCCCGTCAGCACCTCGTCCAGGATCATGAGCGCGCCGTGAGCGTGTGCGGTGTCGGCGATCAGGCGGTTGAATCCGGGCCGCGGGGGGACCACCCCCATGTTCGCCGCGGACGCCTCGACGATCACGGCGGCGATGCGCTGGCCATGCTCGGCGAACACCGCGTCGAGCGCCTCGGGGTCGTTGTAGCGGATGACGAGCGTCTGTGCGGCGATGGGTGCCGGCACCCCGGCGGATCCGGGCAGCGCGAGCGTGGCGACGCCCGACCCCGCCTCGGCCAGCAGCCCGTCGGAGTGGCCGTGGTAGTGCCCGGCGAACTTCACCAGCAGGTCGCGACCGGTCGCGCCACGGGCGAGTCGGATCGCGGTCATGGTCGCCTCGGTCCCCGTGGACACCAGGCGCACGCGCTCGATGGGTCGGATGTCGCCGAAACGCACCCGGTCGGCGATCAGCGCGGCCAGCTCGACCTCGCCCTCGGTCGGGGCACCGAACGACAGACCCCGCGCTGCGGCGTCCTGCACGGCGGCGACCACCTCGGGCTGCGCGTGGCCCAGCAGCGCCGGGCCCCACGAGGCCACCAGGTCGACGTACTCCCGGCCGGCGGCGTCGGTGACGGTCGCTCCCTTCGCCGAAGCGAGGAACCGCGGCGTCCCGCCCACCGAGCCGTAGGCGCGCACCGGCGAGTTCACCCCACCCGGGATCACAGCGCGGGCAGCGGAGAACAGGTCGTCATTGCGGTCGGTCATGGCAGCTCCTCGGTGATGCGCGGAGCTCTCCCGGGCATCCCTTCCAGGCTAACCCGCCGTACCGACGCCGGAGTCCGCGCGGTGACGCCGCGGGGCGGTCAGCCGCGAAGCCAGCGGGCGGCGTCGGTCGCCCAGTAGGTCAGCACGGCGTCGGCGCCCGCGCGCCGGATCGACAGCAGCGACTCGAGGATCGCCGCCCGGCGGTCGATCCAGCCGTTGGCCGCGGCGGCCTCGACCATCGCGTACTCGCCGGACACCTGATACGCCCACACGGGCACGGTCACGGCGTCGCGCACCTCGCGCAGCACGTCGAGGAACGCCATCGCCGGCTTGACCATGACGATGTCGGCGCCCTCCTGCTCGTCGACCAGCGCCTCCCGCACGCCCTCGCGGCGGTTGCCCGGATCGAGCTGATACGTGCGCCGGTCGCCGGTCAGCTGGGAGTCCACGGCCTCACGGAACGGGCCGTAGAAGGCGCTCGCGTACTTGGCCGCGTACGCCAGGATCAGCGTGTCGGTGAAGCCCTCGGCGTCGAGCGCCCGGCGGATCACCGCGACCTGGCCGTCCATCATGCCGGACAGCCCGAGCAGCTGCGACCCGGCCCGCGCCTGTGCCAACGCCATCGAGGTGTAGCGCTCGAGGGTCGCGTCGTTGTCGACCGAGCCGTCCGCCGCGAGCACCCCGCAGTGCCCGTGATCGGTGAACTCGTCGAGGCAGAGGTCGGTCTGCACCACGAGCGCATCGCCCACCTCGGCCGCGAGGGCCTCGGTCGCGACGTTCAGGATGCCGCGCGGATCGTCCGCTCCGGAGCCGACCGCATCGCGCACCGCCGGGACGCCGAACAGCATGACCCCGCCGACGCCGGCCTCGGCCGCCTCGACGGCGGCGGCGCGCAACGAGTCGAGCGAGTGCTGCGCCACGCCGGGCATCGAGCCGATGGGCGCCGGCTCGGTCAGTCCCTCGCGCACGAAGAGCGGAAGCACGAGCTGACGGGGCTCGAGCGAGGTCTCGCGCACGAGGTCGCGGACAGCGCGGGACTGGCGCAGCCGACGGAGGCGGATGTCGGGGAAGCTCACGGCGCGAACTCGTCTGCCGCGTGCGGAAGCGTGAACTGGGACACGGCATCGATCAACGCGTCGATGGTCTGCCGATCGGCCACCACCGACACCGGCAGACCGGCACGCTCGGCATCCTTCGCGGTGCGCGGGCCGATCGCGGCGAGCAGGGTCTCGTCCGGGATGTCGGGGAACTGCTCGCGCACCTGCTCCGCCACCGAACCGCTCGTGATGAGGATGGCGTTGATGCGGCCGTTCTCCACATCGCGACGGATGCGCTCCGTGACCGGCACGCCCACCGTGCGGTAGGCGACCACACCGTGCACGTCGTGCCCGGCCTCGGACAGCATGATGCTCAGCACCGGCTTCGCGATCTCGCTGCGCAGCGCCAGGATGCGCCGGGGCTCCTGCTCGAGCGCGATCAGCTGCTGAGCCATGCCCTGCGCCGAGTTGTCCTGCTCGGGAACCAGCGCCACCTCGTAGCCCACGGCCTGGAGCGCTGCGGCCGTGGTCTCGCCCACCGCCGCGATCTTCGTGGACTTGGGCACGACCGCGCGATGCGCGAACAGCACGTCGACCGTGGTCGCACTCGTCACCGTCAGCCAGTCGAACTCACCGGCGGCCAGCTGCTCCAGCGCGCGGTCGAGCGTGTCCTGATCGGTCGTGGGGGCGAAGTTGATGAGCGGGGCGACGACCGGCACGGCGCCCAGGGCACGCAGGCTCGCGGCGACACTGTCGCCCCAGGGCCCGCCACGGGGCACGAGGATGCGCCAGCCGTCCAGCGGTCGGTCCTGCTTGGTTTCGGATGTGGTCATGAGAAATCGGGGTGCTCTCGGGGGACGAGGTCGGCCGCCCCTTGATCGAGCAGCCGACGGGCAACAGCGAGCCCGAGCTCGCGCGCTGCGTGCATCGGGCCTGCACCATCGGCAGCATCCGCTCCATTGCCACTGCCGTTCCGATGAATATACTCCCCGTTCAGGGCTTCCGTGACGTCGAGCCCGATCCGCCGACCCCCGTCCGGGGCGTACACGACCGTCCTGATGCGGATCTCGGCGCCCTCGACGCGTGCGTGCGCCGCCATGGGGGCTTGACACCCGGCATCGAGTCCCTCGAGAATGGCGCGCTCGACCGTGACGGCCAGTCGGGTGTCGTGATCGTCGAGGGCGGAGAGCGCCTCCCGCAGCTCCTCCGGGGCGTCCGCCCTGGTCTCCACCGCGAGCGACCCCTGTCCCGGCGCGGTCGGCCACTCCGCGAGCCCGAGCTCTTCGCGCTTCAGCGGCGAGTCGGTCCCCAGACGCGACAGGCCGGCGGCCGCGAGGATCACGGCGTCGAGCTCGCCCGAGGCCACCCGCGCGAGCCGGGAATCGACGTTGCCGCGGATGTCCACGACCTCCGCCTGCGGTGCCCGGCGCCGGACCTGGGCGATGCGTCGCGGCGAGCCCGTGCCGACGGTGCTGCCCGAGCCGAGCTCGTGCAGGGGCGCGCCGTGACGCGTGAGAACCACGTCCCTGGCATCCTCTCGGCGGGGCGTCGCGGCGATCACGAGACCCTCCGGCACGGCGGTCGGGAGGTCTTTGAGGGAGTGCACGAGGAAGTCGCAACGGCCGGCGAGCAGAGCCTCGCGCAGCCGGGTCGCGAAGACGCCCAGACCGCCGATCTCCGACAGCGACGCCCGATTGGTGTCGCCCTCGCTGGTGATCGGGACGAGCTCGACGGCACGCCCCGTGACCTTCTCGAGTGCGGCGGCGACATGGCCCGACTGCGCCTGCGCGAGCGCGCTGCGTCGGGTGCCGAGACGGATGGGGGTGCTCATGGTGCGGTTACTGCAGCACGTCGGCGATCTCGTCGAAGCGCAGACGGCGCCCCGTGTAGAAGGGCACCTCCTCCTTCACGAACATCCGCGCCTCGGTGTAACGGAGGTCGCGCATCATGTCGACCAGGTCGGTCACGTCGTCGGCCTCCATCGGCAGCAGCCACTCGTAGTCACCCAGCGCGAACGCGGCGACGGTGTTCGCGATGACGCCCGTGAACGCAGCGCCCTTGCGCCCGTGGTCGGCGAGCATCGCGCGGCGGTCAGCCTCCGGCGCCAGGTACCACTCCGGGGTGCGGACGAACGGGTACAGGCAGAGCCAGTCCTTCGGTGCGACGCCGCGGAGGAACCCCGGCACGTGCGAGCGGTTGAACTCCGCGTCGCGGTGCACGCCCATCACGTTCCACACCGGCAGCAGCGAGCGCAGCAGCTCCGTGCGACGGAGGCGGCGCAGCGCCTTCTGCAGCTCCTCGGCGGTGTCGCCGTGCAGCCACACCATCAGATCGGCGTCAGCCTTCAGCCCGGAGACGTCGTAGAAGCCACGGACGGTGACGCCGGAGTCCTCGATGTGCGAGACGATCGACTCGAGCTCCGTGGCGTCGTTCTCGGTGACGGGAGCATCGGGATTGCGTCGCCACACAGCCCAGAGGGTGAAGCCGGACGGGTTCTCTTCGCGCACTTCGGACATGATCCCAGTCTGCCCCTTTCACGGAGAAGCCCCTAATCAGGGGAATACCGCGAGGAACGGCCGACCGTCAGCGTGCGATGGCCCGAGCGATCGCCCACACGGCGCCGCCGACGACGGCGGCGATCCCGACGGCCGCGGCGACCGCGCCCACCGGGTTCCGATCGGCGAACGCGCGTGCCTTGACCGCGGCACGCGCCGACGCCTTCTCCACCCGGCGCGGGATGTTGCCCTTGATCTCGATCGCGGCGAGCGCCGCCTTCAGCTCGGCGCGGGCCGACGTCACGGGATCGACGATGCCCGCGGGGACGGCGGTGCGCGGCAGCGACTCAGGGGTGCTCATCGCCGGCCTCCTTCACGATTCGGATGTCCTCGGCCACGGCCTGCGCCGGGTTCTGGCGCTTGAGCACCTTGCGGAACTTGAGGATGCCGAGCAGCGCGAACAGCAGCACGGCGAGGATCAGGATGCCGAACACGGCGATCGCCGACAGCCACACGGGCCACCACGACGACAGGCCGGCGATCGCGAACACGAGGATCACCGGCACGGCCCAGAACAGGAAGAACAGGGCGACGAGGAACCAGACCGAGCCGATCCCCGCATCCTTTGCCGTGCGCGAGACCCACGCCTTGGCGGCGTCGATCTCCGCCTTCACGAGGTTGGTGACCAGCTCGGGCAGATCCCCGAGCAGGGTCAGCAGACTGTCGTCGGCGCGATCCCGGTATCCGCGGGGCATGTCAGTCGCCGGACTTCTGCGCTGCCGGCTTCGTCGCGGGCTTCTTCGCAGCGGGCTTGTCAGCCGCAGCGGCACGCTCCTTGACCTCGTCGACCGCGTCCTCCGCCGCCTCCGAGACCTCCTCGGCGGCCTCCTTGCCCGACGCGATCACGGCGTCGAGCTTCTGGCCGGGAGTGCCGTTGCCCGTGACCGACTTCACGATCTTCACCGCGCCCGTCCACACGGCACCCGGGACGGCCGCGGCCTTGTCGCCGACGAAGTCCTTGACCTTCTCCACCTGGTCCTGGACGGGATCCGTGTTCCAGACCTTGAGCCACTGCGTCCGGATCTGCTCGTAACGCTCGCGTCCGGCACGGGTGCCCAGCACATAGCCGACGCCGAGTCCGACGACGAGTCCGATCTTCCCCTTCATGGGGTCTCCTCACGTTGTTCCGGCGGTGGTCGTCCGGTTCGGACGCCGATCGCCGACGTCTCCGCCGCGATCAGGTACCCAGCGTAACCCCGTATGCCGATTTCGGCATCAATCCCGGCGAGGGTTGACAGCGGGCCCTTCGTCACTCACGCTTGTGCGCTTCGTGGTGCGCGGAGGTCGCCCGATCAGTCCCACAGGAGCGCGCGACGGAGGCGATCGGACGCCTCCGTGGCATCCGGGACCACCTGTGCGAGGCCGGTCCCGGCCACCCAGGCTCCGACCACCGCCAGGCCGGGGATCGCCTGGATCGCATCGCGCGCAGCCTGACGCCGCGCCCCCGATCCGAGGAGCGACGCGGGCTGCGACTGCACGAACCGTCCGCGGTGCCCTGCGATCACCTGGGTCGGCTCCAGCGGTACGCCGAGCAGCGCGGCCGCCTCCCGCCGCGCGAGGTCGATCGCCGCCGCGTCGTCGAGGGCGGCGGTGGCCGCGGGCTCCCCCTGCGCGCCGAACGACACCCGCACGACCTCCCTGTCGCCCGCGGCCTCCCGCACCCACTCCCACTTCGCCGTCGAGTGGGTGAGCGCCTTGGCCGTGTGGCTCCCGGGCACCGTGAGCACCCCGGTGCCACGCGGCACGCTGCGCAGAGCCGGGGCATCCAGCAGCAGCGTGACGATCTCGATCTCCGGGGACGCAGCCGCTTCGGCCAGAGCGAGCGCCGGCACCGCGTCGGCGAGCAGCTCCCGCGCCACGGACTCCGCGGTCGCGACGATCACGGCGTCCGCACGGAGAAGCTCCTCCACCGGCTCGTCCGTCACCGCGACGACGTCGGCCAGAGGCTCCGACTCGGCAACCCACGGCTCCGGCGTCTGCGTCGGGGCGTCGAGCTGCGTCGCGGCCGTGACCCGCCAACCGCCGTCCTCCGACACGACCGAGAGCACCCGCACTCCCGTGCGCACGGTCGCCCCGAGCTGGGCGAGGTCGTCGGCGATCGCGTCCACCAGCACGGTCATGCCGCCACGGAGGCCTTCCACCGCGGCGCCCGGAGCCTTCGCCCCACCGGAGCCGCCGTTCCCGCGCAGCGCCAGCACCGCGCCGGACAGCGAGCCGACGCGGGTCAGGGCGGCGTTCAGCCCCGGGGCGGCCACGTCGATGTCCACGTCGTCGGGCGACGCGGAGTACACGCCCGTCGTGACCGGGGCGACCAGGCGGTCGCGCACCTTCGGGCCCATGCGGGAGGCGACGAGCCGCCCGAGGCTCAGCTCGTGGCCGATGGTCAGCGGCGGCCGCACGCGGTCGAGGTAGGCGCGCCATGCCCCCGACCATCCGATGATGCGCCGCACGTCGTCCTGGAACGGGTTGCCGGGAATGCCGAGGACCCCGCCCACCGGGAGGGGAGCCGCACCCGTGCCGGGGATGCCGGAGAGCCAGGCGCCGCCCGCGCGAGGGGGCACGACCCGATCCGCGAGTCCGAGCTCGTCGACCAGGGCGCGGACGAGGCCGCCCCTGGTCGCGTAGCTCTCGGCGCCCGCATCGAGCGTCACACCGTCGAGCTCCACGCGACGCAGGGCACCGCCCAGCGCCTCGGCAGCCTCCAGCACCGTGACCCGCATGCCGACCTTGGCGCACTCGCGGGCGGCGACGAGACCACTCATGCCCCCGCCGATCACGACGACGTGCTTCTCCGCGGCGCGTGCGGCCAGGTCGGCCGGCTCGGCCGCGGACGGGTGTGCACCGGAGGGGTCAGGGCTCATGCCGTCCATCCTTCCACCGCGCCCGAGGGCGACGCGTGCTCAGGCGCCGTGCACCAGCTCGACGATGCGCGTCAGCTGGTCGGGGTCGGTCTCGGGCGGCACCCCGTGACCGAGGTTGACGATGTGCCCGCGGGCCGCACGACCGCGCTCCAGGACGTCGCGCACGTGCGCCTCCAGCACGGGCCACGGCGCCGCGAGCAGCGCGGGGTCGATGTTGCCCTGCACGCTCGTGTCCGGTCCGAGGATCGCCGCGGCCTCGTCGAGCGGAAGACGCCAGTCCACGCCGACCCCGTCGGCGATGCCGCCCAGGCGCATGTCGGCGAGGAACGGGCCGGTGCCGACGCCGAAGTGGATGGTGGGGACACCGATGCCGTCGAGCGCGGCGGTCGAATGCGGCGCCACGAACGTGCGGTAGTCGGCGGGGCTGAGCGAGCCGGCCCAGCTGTCGAAGAGCTGCACGACCCCGGCACCCGCGTCGCGCTGCGTCTCCAGGAATCGTCGGGAGACGCGGGCGAGCCACCCCGCCAGACGTTGCCAGGCGTCGGGGTCCGCGTGCATCATGCCGCGTGCCCGCAGGTGCTCCTTCGACGGGCCGCCCTCGACGAGGTAGGCCGCGAGCGTGAAGGGCGCGCCGGCGAAGCCGATCACCGGGGTGTCGCCGAGCTCCGCCGCGACGATGCCCACCGCCTCCGCGATCGCCGTGCCGTCGAGCGACTCCGGGTCGATCGCGGTGATCCGCTCGACATCGGCCCTCGTGCGCACGGGGTTCGCGAACACCGGCCCGCGCCCCGGCTCGATCTCCACCTCGACGCCGGCGAGGCGCAGCGGGATCACGATGTCGCTGAAGAACACCGCCGCGTCCACACCGTGCCGCCGCACCGGCTGCAGGGTGATCTCCGCCGCGAGGTCGGGCGTGAGGCAGGCGTCGAGCATCCGTGTGCCCACCCGCAGCTCCCGGTACTCGGGCAGCGAGCGGCCGGCCTGCCGCATGAACCAGACGGGCGTCGTGTCGGGGCGGTCACCCGTGAGGGCGCGCAGCAGCGGAGCGTCGGAAAGGGCCATGCCCCCATCCTCCCATTGCCCGGTTATGGGGCCGCCGAGTCCGCCTGTCCGAACGCTCCGGTACAATCGAGGGGTGCTGCTGTGTGTGACGGCGAGTCACAAGACCGCCTCCTTCGAACTGCTCGAACGCCTGAGCCGCACCCCCGACGACGTCGCCCCCACCCTGGTGGGCATGACGCCGTGCGTGCAGGGTGCCGTGGTGCTGGCGACGTGCAACCGGTTCGAGGCGTACGTCGAGATGGACGAGCCGATGACCGCCGCGGGCGCGATCGGCGTCGAGGCCGTGCTCGAAGCCGTCGAGTCCGCCACGGGCATCCCGGCCGCCGAGCTCGACGGCGCCTATACCGTCCACGCCGGGCGCCGGGTGGCCGAGCACCTGTTCTCCGTCGCCTCCGGCCTCGAGTCGGTCGTGTCGGGTGAGGGCGAGATCGCCGGCCAGGTGCGCCGGGCCCTGAAGTCGGCCCGCAAGGACGGCACCACCTCCCCCGAGCTCGAGCGCCTCTTCCAGCGCGCGAGCCAGGCGCAGCGCAAGGTCAAGAACGTCACCGCGCTCGGGCGCGCCGGTCGCTCGCTCGTGCGCCTGGCACTCGAACTGGCCGACAGCCGCATCGCCGACTGGTCCGCCGAGCGCGTGCTCCTGGTGGGCACCGGCGCCTATGCGGCCGTGACCCTCGCGACGCTACGCGAGCGCGGCGCGGTCGACATCTCCGTGTACTCGCCCTCCGGTCGGGCCGAGATCTTCGCGGCGAAGCACGGCATCCGCGCGGTCGCAGCCGCGGACTACGCCCGCACAGCCGCACACTCCAGCCTGCTCATCACCTGCACGTCCGCCACCGAACCGGTGCTGGGACCGGAGCACCTGCAGCTCCCCGTCGGTCTCGCCGCGGCCGGGTGCCCGGTGGGCTCGCACAGCCGGCTCGTGGTCGACCTCGGGATGCCGCGCAACGTCGACCCCGCTGTCGCGACCCTGGAGGGCGTGGCGCTGCTCGACCTCGAGACCATCCGCCTGCACGCGCCGCTCGAGGAGCTGCAGGCGACCGACGCCGCCCGCACCGTCGTTCGTGAGGCCGCGGACACCTTCCACGTCGTGGGTGCCCGCCAGAGCGTGACCCCCTCCGTCGTGGCCCTGCGGTCGCACATCTTCTCGCTGCTCGACACCGAGATCGACCGGGCCCGTGCGCGCGGCGACGAGGACGGCAAGGTCGAGCAGGCGCTGCGGCACCTCGTCGGCGTGCTGCTGCACACCCCGACCGTCCGCGCCCACGAGCTCGCCGCGGAGGGCAGGGCCGACGAGTTCGCCGCCGCGCTGTCCGCCCTGTACGGCCTCAGCCCCGAGGCCCCCGCCGCCGAGGACGCCGCCTCCGCCTGACGGCACGGTCGCCCGGGATCAGCGCGTAGCCGCTCAGCCGGAGGCGGCGACGCCAGTCATGCGCGAAGAACTACGGCAGCAGTGCGCAATCCGCAGCGGATGCCGCGAGACGAGCATCGAGAGTCAGCAATGAGCACTGCGCCGCGCGCGCGAGCACGAGGTACATCGCGTCATACGCGCTGACGTTGCACTGCACGGTCCTGCCACCGCCCCCGCGGCATCCGCCCGGGATGGGACACTGGGGGCATGGCCCTTCACATCACCGGAGACACCGCCGCCGACACCCTGCTGACCGAGAACCCGCTCGCGCTGCTCGTGGGGATGCTGCTCGACCAGCAGGTGCCCATGGAGACCGCTTTCGCCGGTCCGCTCAAGATCGAACAGCGCACCGGTGCGGCCGATGCCGCGGCCATCGCGGGGATGGCACCCGAGGAGTTCCTCGAGGCGTTCCGCCAGACGCCCGCCGTGCACCGGTTCCCCGGGTCGATGGCCGCCCGCGTGCAGACGCTGTGCCAGGCGATCGTCGACGAGTGGGGTGGCGACGCCTCAGCGCTGTGGACCGCGGGCGACCCGGACGGTGCGGAGGTGCTGAAGCGCCTGAAGGCACTGCCCGGCTTCGGTGAGCAGAAGGCCAAGATCTTCCTGGCGCTGCTCGGCAAGCAGTACGGCTTCACGGGCGAGGGCTGGCGCGAGGCCTCGGCGCCCTACGGCGAGGACGGCTCGTACCGCAGCGTCGCCGACATCGTCTCCCCCGAGTCGCTCACGAAGGTGCGCGAGTACAAGAAGGCGATGAAGGCCGCGGCCAAGGCGGCGAAGTGAAGCCCACGGGGAACGACGTCGCCGGGCTCATCGCCCGCTCCTCCCCCGCCGCTCGGCGCCGAGACGCGGAGACGCTCACCGCGCTCATGCAGGAGATCACCGGCCGCGAGCCGCAGACCTGGGGCACCATCATCGGCTTCGGCTCCTGCCACTACCGCTACCCGACCGGTACCGAGGGCGACAGCCCGCTCCTCGGCTTCGCGCCGCGCCGAGCCGCCACCACGATCTACCTCTTCGAGGGGACGGATGCGCACGCGGACGACCTGGCACGGCTCGGGCCGCACACCACCGGCGTCGGCTGCCTCTACCTCTCCGACCTGGAGCAGGTGGACCTGACGGTGCTGCGCGGGATCCTGGAGCACTCGCTCGCCTGGGCCGAAGCGGGCGGCGACGTGGGCGCGACGGTCACCGTCACCGGCTGACCGCACGCCCCCGCGGCCGCCGGGTCACGACGCCACCACGGCCGCACCCTCCGTCACACGGACCGCCGCGGCACCCTGCTGGCGCGCCCGCCGCAGCCACCGCCGGTCGTGGGTGACCGTGACGACCGCGGCCGGGTGGTCGTCGAGCGCCCGCTCCAGCTGCTCGACCAGCTCCGGGTCGAGGTGGTTGGTCGGCTCGTCGAGCAGCAGCACGTCGAACGTGGAGGCCAGCGCGATCGCGAGGTCGAGCCGGCGCCGCTGCCCGACCGACAGGGCCCGCGCCGGGCGCTCGATCTCGTCCTCGCGAAACAGGCCGTGGGCGAGCAGAGCCGCACGGGCATCGCTCGGGGGCACCGCCGCCCGTCGCGCGAACACCTCCACCGCGGAGCCGCGTGCGGCCGCCCCCACGTCTTGCCGCAGCCGGGCGACACGGAGTCCCGGGCGCCGGTCGATCGAACCCGATGCGGCGCTCAGCTCGCCCGCGAGGAGGTCGAGCAGCGTGGTCTTGCCTGCCCCGTTCGGACCGGTCACGAGCCAGCGGTCACCCGGCGTCACGGTCCACGCGGTCACGGTGAGCCGGCGGCCCGGCTCCTGGAACACGACATCGTGCAGCGTGACGAGGGCGTCGTCCTCGCCGGACGACTCCGCGTCCGGAGCCGGGCCGTCCGGCAGCACGAACCGCAGCGGCTCGGGTGGGGGCGGCGCCGGATCCTCCCGCAGCCGAGACAGTCGCTCCTTCGCCATGCGGATGCGGCCGACCGCGCCGTGGTCGCGGCTGCGGGCGCGGAAGGCGCCGTGACCGAAGCCGTCGAGCTCGAGCTTGCGCGGGATCGCGTCCAGGCGGAACGCGTTCGTCGCGAGCAGCTCCTCGGTGCGGGCGACCTCGGCCTTCCACGCCTCGTGTCGCTCCGCGAGTCGTCGTCGCTCGGTCTCCCGCGCCCGCAGGAACCCCGCGTAGCCGTCGCCGTAGCGGCGGATGCCGCCGTCACTCACGTGCACGACCGCGGTCGCGAAGCGGTCGAGGAAGTCGCGGTCGTGGGTCACCACGACCAGGGCCCCGCGATGCGCGGCGATCCGCTCCTCGACCCAGGCGAGCGCGTGCTCGTCGAGATCGTTGGTCGGCTCGTCGAGCAGCAGCAGCTCGGCGCGGGAGGACAGTGCCACCGCGAGCGCGAGCCGGGCACGTTCCCCGCCGGACAGCGCGGCCACGGGACGCGTGCGGTCCAGGGTTCCGACGCCGAGCTGGTCGAGCGCGACGTCGATGCGGTGGTCGACGTCATAGCCGGCCCTGGTCTCGAAACGGTCCTGCAGGTCGGATACGGCTGCCAGGCGCTGCGCCTGCTCGGCGGGAAGGGCCGAGGCGAGCTGCTCGTAGGCCCGCGCGAGCTCGCGTTCCAGCGCGCGCAGGTCGCCCAGCAGGTCGTCGATCGCCGCGGAGACCGTCGCCCCCGGCGGGAACTCCGGATTCTGGAGGGCGTGGGCCACACCGCCCGGGAGGTGCAGCCGCGCCTCCCCGGCGGTCGGTGCGAGCGTTCCGGCGAGCAGCTCGAGCAGCGTGGACTTGCCGGCGCCGTTGTCGCCGATGATCGCCAGACGATCCGCGGGACCGACGACGAGATCGATCCCGTCGAGCACCCGGTGCGCGGCGAAGCGCACGCCGGCCGCGCGCAGTTCACACACGCGGTGCGGACGGATCGCCGGGACGGTGGAGGGAGAAGGGGAAGGGAGTACAGGGAACATGAGGGGTCCTCGCTGCGGTGCGGACGGCACCGCGGATACGCGTCGGACGACGCAGGGAAACGGACCTCGATCGCGTCACAAGAGGACGCGTTCGCTCAGGACCCACCGCGGAGAAGACGTCTCGACGCAGTGTCCCGATCTAGCGAATCAGAGTACCCACGGAGAGAGACCGTAGCAGCCCCGGGCTCCCGACGCCAGGGTCGGCACGCGATCGCCCCCGCGCGTGGGGGCGCGGGGGCGATGATGGCACGAGCTCAGCGCGGGTCGGCGAAGAAGACCCGGAGGTCGGCGGCGAGCAGATCGGGGCGCTCCAGCGCGGCGAAGTGCCCGCCCTCGTCGAAACGGCTCCAGTGCACGATGTTGTCGTTGTCGCGCTCGGCGAAGACCCGGATGGTCTGGAAGTCGTCCGCGAACACCGCGACCCCGGTCCGCGCGTGGTTGACCTGCGGCTCGGCCTCGGCGCGCGCGTTCTCCAGGTAGCTGCGGCTCATGCCCGAGGCGGCGTTCGCGAACCAGTTCACGCTCACCTCCAGCAGGATGCTCTCCAGCGGCACGAGCGAGGTGCCGTTGCCGAAGGAGGTGAACAGCTCACTGTAGGCGAGGAGCCCGACCGGGGAATCGCTCAGGCCCACCGCGACGGTCTGCGGACGGGAGGCGTTCATCGCGTTGTAGCCGCCCACCGACTGGAACCACTGCATGTGCTCCAATCCCGCGTAGTCCTGCGGCTCGAGCTTCTCGAACTCCGCGGGGTCGCCCGACGGGAACGAGAACAGCTGCAGCACGTGCAGCCCGAGGAAGCCCTCCGGCGCCAGCAGCCCGAGCTCGCGCGCGACCATCGCGCCGTTGTCGGAGCCGTGGATGCCGTAGCTGTCGTAGCCGAGGCCGCGCATGAGCCGGTCGTACGCGGCGGCGACCTTCGCCACCGTCCACCCGGCGGAGGCGAGCGGCTGCGAGAAACCGTAGCCGGGGGCATCCGGGATCACGAGGTGGAACGCCTCCTCCGCGCGACCGCCGTGCGCCTCGGGGTCGGTGAGCCGGTCGATGAGGTCGAGGTAGTCGACGGAGGAACCAGGGTAGGTATGTGCGAGCAGCAGCGGGGTCGCGTTCTCGTGCCGCGAGCGGATGTGGAGGAAGCGGATCGTCTGGCCGTCGATCTCGGTGGTGAACTGCGGGTGGGCGTTGAGCCGCTCCTGCGCGGCAGCCCAGTCGAACTCCCGCCACGCGGTCAGCGCCTCGCGCAGGAAGTGGTTCGGGGTGCCGGCGTCCCAGTCGTCGACGGGCGCGGTGCGGGGCAGGCGCGTGCGGGCGAGGCGGTCGCGGAGGTCGGCGACCTCGGCGTCGAAGACGTCGACGGAGAAGGGGCGGAAGGCGAGGGTCGTGGTGTTCATGTCTCCGACGATAGAAGCCCATTAGGCTGGATACGTTCCTAATGATTCGGCGACTTTCGGAGGCCTCATGGCGGACCCGACCGCACGGCTCCTGGCGCTGCTCGCCCTGCTGCAGACGGGTTCGGAGCGATCCGGCAGCGAGCTCGCGCAGCGGCTCCGCGTCTCACCCCGCACCGTGCGCCACGACGTCGAGCGCCTCCGCGAACTCGGATACCCGGTCGACGCCCGTCGCGGCTCCACCGGCGGCTACCGGCTCGGGGCGGGCGGCAAGCTCCCCCCGCTGCTGCTCGACGACGAGGAGGCGGTGGCGGTGACCGTCGGCCTGCGCGCCGCCGCCGGCATCGCGGGCATCGCCGACTCCGGCGCGAGAGCGCTCGCCAAGCTCGAACAGGTCCTCCCCTCGCACCTGCGCCCCACCGTCGACGCACTGCGCACGAGCGTCGACCGCGCGCCGGAGAACAACGACACCGACGCGCCAGACCCGGAGGTCGACGCTGCCGTGCTGCGGGCCGTCGCGGGAGCGATCCGCGACCAGGAGTGGCTGCGCTTCGACTACGACGGCCGCCCCGTGCTGGTCGAGCCGTACCGCCTGCTCACCTGGGTGCGACGCTGGTACCTCGTGGCCCGCGACCCGCAGACGAGCGAATGGGGCACGTACCGCGTGGACTGGATGGAGCCGCGGATGCCGACGCGCCGCCGCTTCGACCCGCAGCCGTTGCCCGGGGGCGACTACACCGCGTTCGCCATGCGCACCATCGCCGTGAGCGGCTGGCAGGTGCACGCGCGACTGCGCATCGACGCGCCCGCCGAGGCCGTGCTCGACCGCATCCACGCCGCGGTCGGCGTGGTCGAGCCGGTCGACGAGGAACACTGCATCCTCGTCACCGGCGCCGACAGCCTCGACACGATCGCCGCCTACATCGGGATGCTGATGATGGACTTCACGGTCGAGTCGCCGCCCGAACTGCTGCCCCGACTCCAGCTGCTGTCGGAGCGGTATGCCAGGGCCGTCGCGGGCTCCTGACCCGGAGCTCAGGCCCCGCGCAGGCGCTCCGCGAGGTACGCGTGCAGGCCGTCGATCGGCACCCGCTCCTGCGCCATCGTGTCGCGGTCGCGCACCGTGACAGCCCGGTCGTCGAGCGAGTCGAAGTCGACCGTCACGCAGAACGGGGTGCCGATCTCGTCCTGACGACGGTAGCGGCGACCGATCGCGCCGGCGTCGTCGAAGTCCACGGCCCACGAGCCGCGCAGGGTGTCGGCAACCTCGCGCGCGAGCGGCGACAGGTTCTCGTTGCGGCTGAGCGGCAGCACCGCGGCCTTGACGGGAGCCAGACGCGGGTCGAGCTTGAGCACCGTGCGGGTGTCGGTGCCGCCCTTGGCGTTGGGCACCTGCTCCTCCACATACGCGTCGACGAGGAACGCCATCATGGCTCGCGTGAGGCCGAACGACGGCTCGATCACGTACGGCGTGTAGCGCTCGCCCGTCGCCTGGTCGAAGTAGGTCAGGCTCTGGCCGGACGCCTCGCTGTGACTGGAGAGGTCGTAGTCGGTGCGGTTGGCGACGCCCATGAGCTCGCCCCACTCCTTGCCCGCGAAACCGAAGCGGTACTCCACGTCGATCGTGCCGGCGGAGTAGTGCGCGCGGTCCTCCTCGGGCACGTCGAACTGCCGCATGTTCTCCGGGTCGATGCCGAGGTCGATGAACCAGTTCCAGCACGCCTCGACCCAGTGGTCGAACCACTGCGGGGCCTCGGCGGGCGGCGTGAAGAACTCGATCTCCATCTGCTCGAACTCGCGCGTACGGAAGATGAAGTTGCCGGGGGTGATCTCGTTGCGGAACGCCTTGCCGACCTGGCCGATGCCGAACGGCGGCTTCTTGCGGCTCGCGGTGAGCACGTTGGAGAAGTTGACGAAGATGCCCTGCGCGGTCTCGGGACGCAGGTAGTACAGGCCGGACTCGTCATCGACCACGCCGAGGTACGTCTTCACCAGACCGGAGAACGCCTTGGGCTCGGTGTACTGGCCCTTGGTGCCGCAGTTCGGGCACGGGATGTCGGCGAGACCGTTCTCGGCCTTGCGGCCCTTGCGCGCCTCGAAGTCCTCGATCAGGTTGTCGGCGCGGAAGCGCTTGTGGCACTGCAGGCACTCCACCAGCGGGTCGGTGAAGGTGGCGACGTGACCCGACGCCTCCCACACGCGCTTGGGCAGGATGATGCTGGAGTCGAGGCCGACCATGTCGCCACGGCCGCGCACGAACGTCTGCCACCACTGGCGACGGATGTTCTCCTTGAGCTCGGTGCCGAGGGGTCCGTAGTCCCAGGCCGACCGGGAACCGCCGTAGATCTCACCCGCCTGGAACACGAACCCGCGGTGGCGGGCGAGGGCGATGACCTTGTCAAGACGGGACTGTTCGGCCACGGTGGCTCCAATGGTCGGATGCGGAGAACGCCCGTGAGCACGGGCATCCCCATTCTATCGGTGGTCGCAGCGCGCCCCCTGGCCGCGGTCGCCGCCGGAGAGTACCGTCCCACGCATGAGCACCACCGAGCGACAGCCCGCTTCCCGCGACGAGGACACCCGCTTCTTCGGGCAGCCCTGGCCCCTCGTGCACGTCTTCGGCGTCGAGATGTGGGAGCGCTTCAGCTTCTATGGCATGCAGGGCATCCTGCTCATCTACCTCTACCACTCGGTCACGCAGGGCGGTCTCGGTCTGCCCGAGGCCACGGCCGGCGGGATCCTCGGCGCGTACGGCGGCTCGGTCTACCTCGCGACGATCCTCGGCGCCTGGCTCGCCGACCGGCTGTTCGGCTCGGAGCGCGTGCTGTTCGTGAGCGCGATGGTGATCGTCGCCGGGCACCTCGCGCTCGCCCTGCTGCCGGGCTTCGTGGGCGTCGGGGTCGGACTCGTGCTCGTGGCGCTCGGCTCCGGCGGCCTCAAGGCCAACGCGACCGCGGTCGTCGGCACCCTCTACGCCCCGGACGACGTGCGCCGCGACGCCGGGTTCTCGCTGTTCTATCTGGGCATCAACCTCGGCGCCTTCCTCGGGCCGATCCTCACCGGTCTGCTCCAGTCCACGCTCGGGTTCCACTGGGGCTTCGGACTCGCCGCGCTCGGGATGACGCTCGGCCTCGTGCAGTACGCGTTCGGACGGCGCGGGCTCCCGGACACGGCGCGCGAGGTGCCCAACCCGCTGCCCCGCTCGCGCTACCCGCTGGTGGGGATCATCGCGGGCGGCGCCGTGCTCGTCATCGCCGTGTGCGTGCTCACCGGGCTGATCCACGCCGACAACCTCGCACTCATCGTGATCATCGGCACGATCGTCGCGGCGATCGCCTACTTCGCGGTCATCCTGTCCAGCCACCGCATCGACGCCACCGAGCGCTCGCGCGTCTGGAGCTTCGTCCCGCTGTTCCTCACCAGCGTGGCGTTCTGGTCGTTGTACCAGCAGCAGTTCACCGTGCTGACCGTCTACTCCGACAAGCGCCTGGACCGGAACCTGTTCGGGTGGGAGATGCCGGTGTCGTGGGTGCAGTCCATCAACCCGGTGTTCATCATCATCCTGTCGGGCGTCTTCGCCGCGATCTGGACCAAGCTCGGCACCCGGCAGCCGTCGACGCCGGTGAAGTTCGGGCTCGCCGCCATCATCATGGGCGCGGCGTTCCTGCTGTTCCTGCCGTTCTCCGGGGGCGGCGAGAACTCCACGCCGCTGCTGGCGATCGTCGGCATCCTCTTCGTGTTCACGGTCGCCGAGCTGCTGCTGTCCCCCGTCGGGCTCTCCGCCTCGACCAAGCTCGCCCCCGCGGTGTTCCACACGCAGATGGTGGCGCTGTTCTTCCTGTCGGTGGCGCTGGGCACGGCGATCGCCGGGTGGCTCGTGCAGTTCTACGACCCCGAGAACGAGGTGCCGTTCTTCTCGATCCTCGGCGGGATCGCGATCCTCGTCGGCGTCGGGATGCTGCTGAGCGTGAAGCCGGTGCTGCGCCTCATGCGCGGCGTGCGCTGAGCCGCGCCGTCACCCGGCGAGGGGCTCAGGCGGTGAACAGGTAGCCGCGCCCCGACTCGAAACCGGCGATCCGCAGCCCGCTGCCGAGCAGACCCTCCATCTGCGCGCGCAGCCGCAGCCGCCACTCGTGCGCGGCCGCCGGGTCGGAGACCCGCATCGCCTCGATGTCGTCCGGGATCTCCAGGGTCTCCACGACATCACCATCGGCCGGGGGCTTGGCGATGTCGGCCAGCGCCCACTCGACATCGAGCCGGTCGCTCTCATCGCCCGCGTCACCGCCGCCGAAGATGCCGTAGCGGTTCACGGAGTAGCCGGTGGCGCGGGCCCCGAGCACCGAGAAGAAGAAGTGCGCGTTGCGGGCCACGAGCGGGTCGAACACCCACGTGATGCGGCCGACGTCGCGCGAGAACGCCCACTGCCGCTGGTGCTCCTTCAGCTCGCGACCCCAGCCGCGGCCCCGGTACTCCGGCAGCAGCGCCGTGATGTGCGAGTGCATCGCCCGGCGGGCCGGTTCGCCGAAGAACGCGATGGACGCGCCCACCATGCGCTCCTCATCGCCCTCGCCGTCGAAGAACCCGACGACGTAGTTGCCCGACTGCTGCAGGGCGCGGAGGGTGCCGGCATCGACCACGCGCTGCGGACCCCGGATGGAGTCGAGCAGGCCCTGCGCGTCGAGGATGAGTTCAACGGTGTCGAGGTCACGGATGGTACGCACGGCTCCAGTCTGCCCCTCCACGGCGGGTTCGCGGAAACCCGGGCGGGCCTCAGCGGTGCGGGAACGCCTCTCCCCCGCCCGCGGCGAGCGCATCGGCGACGATGCGGAGGTGCTCCGACGCCATCTCGGGCGGCAGCGGGGGCAGGATCTCGTCCCAGAACGCGAGCACCGCGCCGCGCCCCTGCATCATGCCGGCGGGGCGCCCCATCGCCCACATGTGGAAGTGCGCGGAACCATCGTTCCAGCGTCCGAAGTGACAGCGGGCGACCCCGGGGACGCTCTTCACCGCCTGCGACACCCGCTGCAGCAGCGGGCCCAGCGCCGCGAGAACGTCATGCGGGGCGTCCTCGAGCAGCCAGTGCTCGCGCGGGGCGACGCCGCCGATGAACGGCAGGCCGCCGACGTCCCAGCCGGCGCGCACCTGCCAGAGGTCGTCGTGCCAGATCGTGTGCGGGCTCGGACCGCAGTGCCCGCACTCGCGCGGGTCGAGCTCCCCCGCCCTCGGCTCCTCCGGCACCAGCATCGGCTCGAGCGGTCGCATCGTCACCGTCTCGAAGGCCCACGGCAGACCGTCGGCGAGCGCCGAGGCGTCGAGCACCTCTCCGATCGGCAGTCGGCGGTGGAACGGGGAATCGGCCGGGTGCTGCGTGGGTGGGGCGTCGTCGCTCATCCGTTCATGCAACCACGGCGCGGCCCACCCGGTCACACGGCGCGCAGGGCGTCGCGGTCGAGCTGCGCGACCGCGGTCAGCCCGGCGAGGCCGAGGGTGATGTCGAGCTCGGCGAGCACGTTCCGCACCACCTCGCGCACCCCCTGCTCGCCCGCGATGCCGAGGCCGTACGCGTAGGGCCGGCCGAGCGCGACCACCGTGGCGCCGAGCGCGAGGGCGATCGCGACATCGGCGCCGCCGCGCACCCCGGAGTCGAACACGATCGGCACCCGCCCGGCCACCTGCTCCGCGATCGTCGGCAGCACGTCGAGGGTGGGCACGGACCGGTCGATCTGGCGTCCGCCGTGGTTGGAGATCCAGATGCCGTCCACGCCCGCGTCCAGCGCGCGCTGCGCATCGTCCGGGTGCACGATGCCCTTGAGGATGATCGGCAGCGTGGTCCACTCGCGCGCCTTCGCGAGGTCGTCCCACGTGAGCGCGGGGGTGGAGAACACGTCGAGGAACGTCTCGACGGCCGCCCGCGGCAACGGCGAGCGCAGGTTGTCGCGCAGGCGTCCGCCCTCGGTGAGGGCCGCGCCCTTCCTGGCGATGCTGAGCGCGGCGGCGACTGCTGTCGGGGTGACCTTCACCGCGGAGGCGTCGCTCTTCGGGGCGGCCGCCCGCTGTCGCACGAGCTCGCGGAACACGGGATCGCTGGTGTACTGCGCGATGCCCAGGCCGCGGGTGAACGGCAGGTAGGCGAGGTCGAGGTCCCGCGTGCGCCACCCCAGCAGGTGCGTGTCGAGCGTGACGACGATCGCCTCGCAGCCGGACGCCGCGGCGCGGGCGAGCAGGGAACGGTTCAGGTCGTCCGACGACGACCAGTACAGCTGGAACAGGCGTGATCCGGATGGCGCGGCGGCGGCCACGTGCTCCATCGGGAGCGACGCCTGGTTCGACAGCGTGTACGGGACGCCGAGGGAGGCGGCGGCGCGGGCGACCGCGCGGTCGGCGTCGGGGTGCGCGAGCTCCATGACCCCGAGCGGCGCGAGGATCAGCGGGCTCGTCCGTCGTGTCCCGAGGAACTCGACGCCGAGGTCGCGTTCGCTGACGTCGCGCAGCGGCCGCGGCCAGACCTGCCATCGATCGAACGCCGCCCGGTTCGCCGTCACCGTGTGCTCCGCTCCCGCACCCCCGGCGATGTACGCGAAGGCCTCGGCGCTCAGCGTCTTCCGCGCCGCCTCCTCCAGCGCGGCCGGGGCGACCGGGACGGCCGGTCGGGTGCCGCTGATCCCGGCGCGATAGATGTCGGACTGGGTACGCCGGGAGATGCCGCGGTGGGCGGCGGGATCGTCCGGAGCGACGCTGCTCGTGACCATGACCACATGCTAGCCACGGCCGAACGGCCCCGCACCGCGCACGGGCCGATAGCCTGGGCCGGTGGGTGCGAGCGACGACAGAGCCAGGAAGCGCCTCTCCCGCACCCCGCCCCGGTGGGCGATCATCGCGGTGCTGGCCTTCGCGGGCCTGTGTTCGTCGTTCATGTTCACGCTCGTCGTGCCGCTGCAGGCCGAGCTGCCGCAGCTGCTGAACGCCTCGCGCGAAGACACCACGTGGGTCGTCACGATCACGCTGCTCGTCGCCGCCGTCGCCACCCCGATCTCGGGCCGCCTCGGCGACATGTACGGCAAGCGCCGCGTGGTCATCGTGCTGCTCGCGATCCTGATCCTCGGCTCCGTGATCGCCGCCGTGTCCGGCTCGATCGTCGGCGTGATCATCGGCCGCGCCCTGCAGGGTGCCGTGACGGGCGTGGTGCCGCTGGGCATCGCGATCATGCGCGACGTGCTCCCGCCCGAGCGCCTGGGCACCGCGGTCGCCCTCATGAGCGCGACCATGGGCGTGGGCGGCGCGATCGGCATGCCCGTGGCTGCCCTGCTCGCCGAGAATGCTGACTGGCACATGCTCTTCTGGCTCGCCGCAGCGCTCGGCGTCGCCGGACTCGCGCTCGTGCTCGCGGTCGTGCCGGAAGACGTGCTCCGCTCCCCCGGTCGGCTCGACGTGCTCGGCGCCGTCGGCCTCGCGATCGGCCTCACCGGGCTGCTGCTCTTCGTGTCGCGCGGCGCCGAGTGGGGCTGGACGTCGCCCGTGACCCTCGCGTGCGTGATCGGCGGCGTCGCCGTGCTGCTGGTGTGGGGCTGGTACCAGCTCAGGACGAGGGATCCGCTGCTCGACCTGCGCGTGGCCGCGCGGCCCGCCGTGCTGTTCACCAACATCGCCGCGATCGGGATGGGCTTCGCCCTGTTCGCGTCGAACGTCACGTTCCCGCAGATGCTGGAGATGCCGGTGGTCGGCGGCGGCTTCGGGCTCGACATGGTCGCGGCCTCGCTCGTGATCATGCCGGCCGGCCTGGTGATGATGGTGATCTCCCCGCTGTCCGGCTGGCTGGAGCGCACCGTCGGACCGCGCCCCCTGTTCACCGTGGGCGCGATCGCGATCGTGCTCGCCTACGTGTTCGTGCTGCTGTGGTCCACGGCCGTGTGGCACGTGTTCGTCGCGAACATCTTCATCGGCATCGGCATCGGCTTCACGTTCGCCGCGATGCCGATGATCATCATGCGCTCGGTGCCGGCGAACGAGACCGGCGCCTCGAACGGGCTCAACGCGCTGTTCCGCTCGGTGGGCACCTCGACCGCCTCGGCCGTGATGGGCGGCGTCCTCGCCGCCATGAGCATCGACGTCGACGGGGTGGCCGTCCCTACGCGCAGCGCGTTCGAGGTGTGCTTCTGGCTCGCGATCGCGGCCGGGGTGCTCGCGGTCGTGCTGTCGCTGTTCATCCCGCGGCGCCGCGCCGCCGAGCAGCATCCGTCGCTGCCCGAGTGACGCCCTCGGCGCGACGCGTCAGTGGGTGTACTCCATGAGCTCGACGCCCAGCACGCGGAACGCGTCGTGCGCGAGCCTCTCCAGTCTGTGCGCTGCGGGCGGGCCGGATCAATGGCGAATGCGACCCGATTGAGACCAGAGGACGTAGGTCACAACCCAGAATCCGGCATCGATTGCGAGCACGGACAGCAACTCGATCGATGCAGCCCAGAGCCCTACCGCAACGAAGAATCCCTGAAGGACGACGATCGGTGCGATGACAAGTGTCGCGAACAGCGCCGGCCTCATTCGTCTCCGTTTCATCGCTGGCAACTGAATCCAGTCGGCCCGACCAGCGGATAGATCCTCATCTGTCGGTTGTACGGGCATACCCCATTGGCGACGATGATTCCCACGATCATTGCGATCACAGCGGCACCGACGCCGCAACCGACACCGGCGGTGGTCGGCGCGAGCAGCGCACAGATCGCTGCGACCAACGCACCAGATGCGCCGGTCACCATTGCCTGTTGCTCGGCATTCGTGAGCTGAATGTACGGCCAGGGGTCAGCACCGCCAACCACCGCCGCCCTCATGAGGCCGCGGACCGCACTTCCCGCGGCCAGAGCCGTCGGAAAGACGATGGTCATCCCGGGCGCGAGCTCATAGGTGGAGACGACGCCATTGCGATCGATCTCCACCGACGAGGGTGCGTTCGTTTCTCGGAGTCCGTCGCGCAACTCTGCAAATGCCTCACTCAGTTCGGCGGGGCTTGCGCCAGCCTCTCCCAGAGACACAACCGCGAGGAACGCCTGCCCTTCGTCGCTGTTCAAGACCTCGCTCGGCACTGCAGCGAGATCAAACCGGTGCGCGTCGTGGTCGTAGGCGGCCACGAGTTGATTGATCCGCGATACAAGCGCATTGATCGATGCGTCCCCGCCCACCGCTCCTGCGGGAGGGGCACCTGCGACGCTACCGCTCGTTTTCGGCGTCGCCGCCACGTCTTCTCGCGCGCTGGCGGGCGACACCGTCGCGAGTGCCGTGCAAAGTACGACGGCAGCGCCGAGGAACATCTGCAAACCCCGCCTCATTGGTCGACCTTCCCGCTCGATCCCGGGACCCCGAAATCCGTTGAGCGCATGCTGATCTCCTTGAACTCTTCGGGCGTACCCGCATCGAGTTTGGACGAAGGGTGAGCGCAGTGGACCTGTAGAGTGTTACACGTCATGCGTCACATGTCTGTCCACCTTTCGGAGGACATGAGTGGCTGGTTCGTCGAGAGCTGCCCTGCCGGTCGCCTCAGTGGGTGTACTCCATGAGCTCGACGCCCAGCACGCGGAACGCGTCGTGCGCACGCAGGCGGTGCGTGATCGACAGGTCGTCGAAGCACACGATGAGCGCGTAGCCGACGCCCGCGCGCGGTCCCGCCAGCACGCCCGCCTCGGCGCGGACACCGCGGTCGCGGCCGGTCTTGTTCACGAACAGCAGCCCGTGCGCGTCGTGGTCGTGCGCGAACGGGTCGAGCCCGGTCGCGGAGGCCACCAGACTCAGGTCCTGGTTGAGGCTCAGCCACTCGGCCACCTGCGCGCTCACCGCGGCGTCGACCACCTGGGAGTTGACGAGCGCGGAGAACAGCCCGGCGAACTCGCGCGCCGACCCCACCGCCACCTGCGGCGCGTCGTCGGGGCCACGGCGGTCGCGGAACCGGTCGAGCAGCGCGGTGCGGCGCAGGCCGAGCCCCTCGATGCGCTCGCGCACCCGGTCGTGCCCGACCTTCTCCAACAGGATGTTGACCGCGATGGGGTCGCCCGCGGTCGCGGCCAGCACCGCCAGATCTTCCAGCGGCAGCGCGGGAGCCCGCAGGTGCCGCCACAACCCGGACGACTCGACCGCGTCGACGCTCGCGCGCTCCACGATCTCGAGCGGGTCGAGCGCTCCGGACTCGAACGCCGCCGCGACCTCGATCAGCAGCGGGACGACCCCGAGGCCGCCGACGGGCATGGTGACGTGGTCGTCGCCCGCCAGGACATGCACGTGCGAGTCGAGGTCGACCACGTGCACCGACACCTGGGCGCCCGCATCGGCCAGGCCCTCGAGAGCCTTGAGCGTGGCCGTGAACGATCGGCGGCCGAGGGCGGCCCGACGGGGCAGACGACGGCTCGTGCGCTGCTGCGAACGGCGCCCGCTCGATGACGCGGACGCGCCTCCCATCGACTCGGGGACCGGGGAGTTCCGGAACCCGTCGCCAGGCTCGAGTGCGGCCACGCGTGATCCTTCGGGAGGGGGCTGATCGGCATGCCAAGGGAGTCGCTCCCCAGCGGCAGGGCTATCGTAACCCCACCGCCGGGGGACACCTCACAGCCTGAGGAGAATGGTCACCAGATGGTCACCCGCGACGCCTCGGGCAGCCACAGGGCATCGTCCGGCGTCACGTCGAAGGCCTCGTAGAACGCGTCGATGTTGCGCACGATCTGGTTGCAACGGAACTCGTTGGGCGAGTGCGGGTCGATCGTGAGCAGCCGCAGCGTCTCCGCCTCCCGGCTCTTCTGCTGCCAGACCTGCGCCCACGACAGCAGCAGCCGCTGCACGCCCGTGTAGCCGTCGATGACCGGCGCCTCCTGCCCACCCAGCGACAGCTCGTACGCCTGGAGCGCGATGCCCAGACCGCCGAGGTCGCCGATGTTCTCGCCGATCGTGAGGGCGCCGTTCACGTGATGCTCCGCGTCCAGCCCCTCAGGGACGAGCTCGTCGTACTGGGCGATCAGCGCCTTGGTGCGCTCCTCGAACGCGGCGCGGTCGGCGTCGGTCCACCAGTCCTGCAGACGTCCGTCGCCGTCGTAGCGGCTGCCCTGGTCGTCGAACCCGTGACCGATCTCGTGTCCGATGACCGCGCCGATGCCGCCGTAGTTCGCCGCCGCGTCGCGACCCGCGTCGAAGAACGGATACTGCAGGATCGCGGCGGGGAAGACGATCTCGTTCATCGACGGGTTGTAGTACGCGTTGACCATCTGCGGCGGCATGTGCCACTCGGTGCGGTCGATGGGCCTGCCGACCTTGTCGATGTTGCGGTCGTGCTCGAAGGTCGCCGCGCGACGCACGTTGCCGAGCAGATCCTCGCGGTCGATCACGAGGCTGGAGTAGTCGCGCCACACCTCGGGGTGGCCGATCTTGGGCGTGAACGCGTCGAGCTTGGCGAGCGCACGCTGCCGGGTCTCCGCCGTCATCCACTCCAGCGTCTCGATGCTCTGCCGGTACGCCTCGATGAGGTTGCCGACGAGCTCGTCCATCGCGGCCTTCGCCGTCGGCGGGTAGTGCCGCTCGACGTACACCTTGCCGATCGCCTCGCCGAGCGCGCCCTCGGTGACCGAGACGCCGCGCTTCCAGCGCTCCCGGATCGTGGGGACGCCGGTGAGCTCGGTGCCGTAGAACGAGAAGTTCTCCAGCACCAGGTCGTCGGTCAGGTAGGGCGCGGCGGCGTGCACGACCTTGGCGCGCAGCCAGGCCTTCCAGTCGTCGAGGCGCTCGGCGGTGAGCAGCGCACCCAGCCCCTCGAAGAAGCTGGGCTGCGACACGACCACCTCGTCGAACGCGGAGGGGTTCGACGGCGTGACGGCCTCGCGCCACGGTGCGAGGTCGACGCCCGCGAGCTCCTGCAGCTCGTCCCAGGTCTTGAGGTTGTAGGTGGCGACCGCGTCGCGGCTGCGCACGTTGTCCCAGTGGTGGCCCGCGAGCTCGGTCTCCAGGGCGATGGAGCGTTCGGCCTGGTCCGCGGCGTCGGCGATGCCCGCCAGGGACAGCAGGCGCTCGAGGTGGGCGCGGTACGCGGCGCGCGTGTCGGCGAAGGTGTCGAGGCGGAAGTAGCTCTCGTCCGGCAGCGACAGCCCGGCCTGCACGAGCACCGGGATGTAGCGCTCCGGGTCTCCCGGGTCGCCGTCGACGTAGAGGCCGATCACCGCGGCGCGCCCGTCACGGTCGTACGCCCCCACGGTGCGCAGGAAGCCGGGGATGTCGGCGATCGCGTCGATCTCGGCGAGGGTCTCCGCGAGCGGCTCGACCCCGGCGGCCGCGATGCGGTCGGTGTCCATGAAGCTCGCGAACAGGTCGCCGATCTTGCGGGCGAGCGTGCCCTCCTCGGCGTCCTGCGACTCCTCGATGATCGTGCGGACGTCTTTCTCCGCCTGCTCGGCCAGCAGGTGGAAGGAGCCCCAGCGCGCCTTGTCGCCGGGGATCTCGGTGCGGGAGATCCAGGCGCCGTTCACGTGACGGTACAGGTCGTCCTGCGGGCGGATGTCGGGGCTGAACTCGTCGAGGGCGAGGCCCACGGGAAGCGCGTCGGTCATGCGCTCCAGCCTATGACGGGGGTCCCCCACGGTGTCGAGGGCGGACACGCCCCGACACGGATCAGCGCGGCCGTCGCCCGAACAGCCGGCGACGCGGACGCGCGGGGGCGGCCTCTGCCGACGATGCGACCCCGCGGGCGGAGCGGCGCTCGCGCCACGCGGCGACCTCGGCCTCCACGTCCCGCGGCGCCGTGACCACGGGCGGGCCGCCCTGCAGCTGCCGCCTGGCCTCGATCACGCGGCGGTTGAAGTCCTCGAGCACCGCCCGCACGTCGGACTCTCGTCCGAGGAGGTCGAGCTGTCCGTCGAGCTCGCGGTCCTCCGTGCGCAGCAGCAGCGCGGGCGGCCCGAGCCCGGTGAGGTTCTCGGTCTCGATCTTGCGCCGGATCCACCAGTCAGGGTCGTGGTGGGTGCCGAGCCCCTCGATGGGCTTGCCGGCACCGGGGAGGTCGTCGAAGTCGCCGCGGCGGATCGCCACCTGGATCGCGCTCTCGATGAACGCCGCCCGATCCACGGCCGCCGCCGCACCAGGCGTCGAGGAGACGGTCGTCTCGTCGTCGGCACCGTCGCCCTGCGACCGGCGGCGCCCGAGGTACCGCGCCGCCTCGTCTCGGGGATCGGACATGATGCACCTCCGCCGCATCCTGCTCTCCTCCAGCCTACGTGCGGTCCGGGGGCACGGCACGGGTGTCGGCGCGAGGTCATAGGCTCGGAGGATGGCCGCGCGCACCTCCCTCAACCGAGAGATCCTGCGACTGGCGGTTCCGGCACTCGGTGCGCTGATCGCCGAGCCGGCGTTCCTCATCGTCGACGCCGCGCTCGTCGGCCACCTCGGCACCACGCCGCTCGCGGGGCTCGGCATCGCCGGCGCCGTGCTGCAGACCATCGTGGGCCTGATGGTGTTCCTCGCGTACTCGACCACCCCGGCGGTCGCGCGGCGCTTCGGCGCCGGGCAGCCGGGCGAGGCCGTGTCGGTCGGGATCAACGGCATGTGGCTGGCCCTGGGCCTCGGGGCCGTGCTGGCCGTGATCGGTGCGGTGTCGTCACCGTGGCTCGTGTCGCTGTTCGGCGCGAGCGAGGCCGTGGCCGCCCAGGCCGACGAGTACCTGGTGATCTCGATGTGGGGGCTGCCGGCGATGCTCATCGTCTTCGCGGCGACCGGGCTGCTGCGCGGCATGCAGGACACGATGACCCCGCTCTGGATCGCCGGCCTCGGCTTCGGTGCCAACGCGCTGCTCAACTGGCTCTTCATCTACGGCTTCGGCTGGGGCATCGCCGGGTCCGCGGCCGGCACGGTCGCCGCGCAGTGGGGCATGGTCGCCGCGTACGTGCTGGTGGTGCAGCGGCTCGCCTCCCGCCACAGCGCCTCGCTCCGGGCGCAGCGCGACGGCCTGCGCAACACCGCCACCTCGGGCGGATGGCTGTTCCTGCGCACGGTCAGCCTCCGCGTGGCACTGATGGCGACCGTGGCGGTCGCGACCGGGGTCGGCACCGACGAGCTCGCCGGGTGGCAGATCGTGTTCACCATCTTCTCCGCGGCCGCCTTCGCCCTCGACGCCCTGGCCATCGCCGCGCAGGCGCTGATCGGCAAGGAGCTGGGCGCCGGAGACGAGCAGCAGGTGCAGCGCGTCCTCGGCCGGACGGTCGCCTGGGGCGCGTGGTTCGGCGTGGCGGTCGGCGCTGTCATCGCCGCACTGTCGGGCGTGCTCGGGATCGTGTTCACGGGCGACCCGCACGTCGCGGCACTCGTGCAGCCGGCGCTGCTGGTGCTCGCGGTCGCCCAGCCGATCGCCGGTGTCGTGTTCGTGCTCGACGGTGTGCTGATGGGCGCGAACGATGCGCGCTACCTCGCGATCGCGGGCGGCCTGAACCTGGTGCCGTTCCTGCCCGTGCTGTGGATCATCGCGGCGACGGGAGTGGACGGCGCGGCGGGCCTGATCTGGCTCGCGGTGGCCTTCTTCGGCGTATACCTGCTCGCGCGGCTCGGCACGCTCGGCTGGCGGGTGCGGTCGGGACGCTGGCTCTCCGCCGCCGCCTGACCGTCGCGGCGCGGCGGGCCGAACACGCGCGCCTCAGTCCGCGGCGTGGCGGCGACACCACTCGTACATGATCACGGCGGCCGCGGCGCTGGCGTTGATGGAGCGGGTCGAGCCGTACTGCGTGATCTCCACGTGCGCGGAGGCCGCGGCGAGCGCCTCGTCCGAGAGCCCCGGACCCTCCTGCCCGAACAGCAGCACGCACGCACGCGGCAGGTCCGCCCGGTCGACGGGGACGGCGCCCTCGACGTTGTCGACCGCGATCACGGGCAGCCCCTCCGCCGCGGCCCAGGCGGCGAACGACGCCACGTCCTCGTGATGCACGACGTGCTGGTAGCGGTCGGTGACCATGGCGCCGCGCTTGTTCCAGCGGCGGCGCCCGATGATGTGCACGGTGTCGGCGAGGAACGCGTTGGCGCTGCGCACGATCGAACCGATGTTCATGTCGTGCTGCCAGTTCTCGATCGCGACGTGGAACGGGTGCCGCCGCGTGTCCAGGTCGGCCACGATCCGCTCCATCCGCCAGTAGCGGTAGCGGTCGATCACGTTGCGGGTGTCGCCGTTGGCGAGCAGCTCCGGGTCGTACTGCTCCCCTTCGGGCCAGGCGTCCCGTCCTCCCGGCCACGGGCCGACGCCGTAGCCGGGCTGGGCGAGGGACCCGCCCGCGCCGTCCGGGACCGGGGCCGCGGAGTCGTCCGTCGCCGGGCTCTCGGGCGTGCGTGCATCCATCCCGCCAGGCTATCGCCGCCCCACTGCCGCCTGTCTCGGCGGAGCGATCGTCGTCACCGAGGTGGCCCAGATCCGGATATTTAGGCAAGCCGAAAAATGCGCTACGGTTTCGGTGTGCCGAAAAATCTCGTCGCCCCCGTGACACCGTCCGCCGCCACCGCCCCGCGCAGCCTGTGGCTGCTCGGCCCCGCCCTCGTGGCCGGTGTCGCGTATCTCGACCCGGGCAACGTCGCCAGCAACATGACCGCCGGCGCGCAATACGGCTACCTCCTGGTGTGGGTGGTCATCGCGGGAAACGTCATGGCCTGGCTCATCCAGTACCTCTCCGCCAAGCTCGGCGTGGTCACGGGGCAGAGCCTGCCGGAGGTGCTCGGTGCACGCCTGAAGCGCCCATGGGCGCGACGCGCGTACTGGCTCCAGGCCGAACTGGTGGCCATGGCGACCGACCTCGCCGAGGTGATCGGCGGCGCCGTCGCACTGTACCTGCTGTTCGACGTGCCGCTGCTCCTCGGCGGCCTGATCACCGGGGCCGTGTCGATGATCCTGCTCACCGTGCAGAGCCGCCGCGGCGCCCGCCCCTTCGAGTTCGTGATCATCGGACTGATGCTCGTCATCACGGTCGGCTTCCTGGCCGGCCTGTTCCTCGCCCCGCCCGACCCCGCGGGTGTCATCGGCGGACTCGTGCCCCGCTTCGAGGGCACCGGGTCGGTGCTGCTCGCGGCCTCCATCCTCGGCGCCACGATCATGCCGCACGCGATCTATGCGCACTCCTCGCTCGCCCGCGACCGCTTCGGGAGCGCGGGTCTGCCCCACGAGGAGGCCACGCGGACCGAGGCCTCCCGCATCCGCCGCCTGCTCACCGCCACGCGCTGGGACGTGTCGATCGCGATGGTCATCGCAGGGTCGGTCAACCTCGGCATCCTCCTGCTGGCCGCGGCGAACCTCGCCGGGGTCGAGGGCACCGACTCCCTGGAGGGCGCGCACGCCGCCCTGGCCGCCGGTCTCGGCCCGGTCGTCGCCACGTTCTTCGCGGTGGGGTTGCTCGCGTCCGGCCTGGCGTCCACCTCGGTCGGCGCCTACGCGGGCGCCGAGATCATGCACGGGCTGCTGCACGTGCGCATCCCGCTGCTCGCACGGCGGCTGGTGACCCTGATCCCCGCCCTCGCGATCCTCGGCCTCGGCGTCGACCCCACTCTCGCGCTCGTGCTGAGCCAGGTCGTGCTGTCGTTCGGCATCCCGTTCGCGCTCATCCCGCTGGTGGCGCTGACCGCGCAGCGGCGCACGCTCGGGGTGTGGGCCAACCGCGCGTGGACCACCATCGCCGGGGTCGTCGCCTCGGTGCTGCTCATCGCCCTCAACGCCGCGCTGCTCTGGCTGGTCCTGACGGGGGCATGAGCCCGGATAGGCTCGACACCATGCCCGCCGAGAACGCCCGCCGCACCGTCCGCATCCTCACCTGGATCGGAATCGCGACCGGGGTGATCGGGGCCGTGCTGATCGCGTTCCCGAAGGTCGTCGGCCCGCTCGGACCGTGGCTGCAGCTCGCCCTCGGCATCGCCACGCTCGTGCTCGCCTTCCGCGCGCGCAAGGTCGGGATCGCCGAGGTGGAGGGCTTCGACGGGCGCCTGTCGCTCGCCGCCGCCCTCCTCGGCTTCCTCGTGGTGTTCTTCGCGGGGCAGGTCGCGTTCGGCCTGCTGGTCGCCGTCGCGAATCCGTGACTCAGGCCGCGACGAACCCCGTCACCAGATAGAGCACGAGCGAGAGCCCGGCCGCGATCCCCGCGTAGGGCAGGATCGCCAGCATGAGGTTGATCGGCTTGATGCCGATCGAACGCGAGGCCAGGATGATGCCGTCGCCGTACAGGCACGTGGTGCTGCCGAGCGCGGCGCCCGAGAACACCGCGGCACCGGCCAGGATCGGGTCGGCACCGAGAGCGAGCGCCAGCGGCAGCACGACCGGGGTGATGACGGCCGCGAGGTCCCAGAACGACCCGGTCGCGTAGGCGTAGACGCCGCACACGGCGAACACGATCGCCGGCAGCAGGGCGGGGGTGAGCACGGGCTCGGTCACCTGGATCACGAACTCGGCGAGCTGCAGGGCGATGTTCATCTCCTGCACCATGAACGCGAGCACGGTGAGCACCATCACGAAGAGCATGCTCTCGATGCCCTCGAGCGCCGCGTCCAGCACGCCGCGCACCGAGAGCCGACGCTGCACGAGCACCAGCACGACCGTGACCGCGAGGGCCGCCGCGGTACCGGCGACCACGTTGGCGTCCGTCGCGATCGTGACGCCGACCAGCACGGCCATCGCGATCAGGAACGACCACGGCTGCGGCTTGCGCGCGGTGTCCGTGGTCGTCTCGAGCGCCACGGCGACGCGCTGCGCGGTCGAACCGTCCGCGTCGTCCGCGCGGAGCTCGGAGAGCAGCGCCGCGCCCTCGGCCCGGCGTTCGGCGTCTGTCGTGCCGAGCGGGAAGACGTCGCCGTCGCGCTCGGCGCGCAGCGCGTCCTTCTTGATCAGGCCGAGCTTCGGCAGCCAGCCGATGCTCATCAGCAGCGCCACCGCGATGGCCGCCCAGCCGAAGAAGATGAACGGGATGGACTGCAGGTAGGCCCCGAAGCCGCTGCCGCCGACGGTGACCCCCTGCGCCTCGAACAGGCCCGAGAAGAACAGTGCCCACGTCGACACGGGGACGAGCACGGCGATCGGGGCAGCGGTCATCTTCATGATCGCGCCGAGCTGGGTGCGCGGAACCCGGTAGCGGTCGGTCACCTGCTTCATCGACGTGCCGGTGGTGAGCACGTTGAGGTAGTCGTCGACGAACAGCACGATCGAGAGCAGGAACGTGAGCAGGGTCGACTTCCGCCGCGAGGTCACGAACCGCTCGACCCAGCGGGCGAAGTCGGTGACGATGCCCGACTTCTCGAACAGCATCATCAGGATGCCGAACAGGGCGACGATCAGCAGCAGCCACTGCGCCGTCTCGTTCGACAGGGCCTTGCCGGTGTACTCGACCCAGACGTCGAAGCCGCCCCAGCCGCCGAGGATCAGAGCTCCGGCGACGGTGCCGCAGAGGAGCGCGAAGAGGGTGCGGCGGGTGGCGACGGCGACCACGAGGATCACCGCGATGGGCAGGAGCGCGAGGGCGCCGAATTCGGGCATGGGGTTCACCTCGGTGTGAAAGGAAAGGGAGGGGGTGGTCGAGCCGGGGGTCAGGGCTCGACGCCGCCGACGACCGTCCGCTGTACGGGCAGGTCGGGGAGGTCGTCGGGTGCGACGTGCAGCGGGTTCTCCGCCCACACGGCGTAGTCGGCGCGGTAGCCGGGGGCGATGCGACCGAGGTCGCCGTCGCCCTGCGCCCGCGCAGCGCCCACGGTGTAGCCGTGCAGCGCCTGGTAGGGGGTGAGCACCTGGTGGGGCTCGAACACCGGGGCGTCGCGGTCGCCGGGGCGGCGGCGCAGCATGGCCCACGCGAGGCCGATCCGGGCGTCGTTCTGCGCGATGGGCCAGTCCGACCCGAGGGCGACCGGGGCACCCGCGTCCCAGTAGTCGCGCACGCGCCAGGCCCGGGCGGCCCGGGCGGGGCCGAGGCGCCGCGACCAGTCGTCGGAGGCGTCGGCCTTGCGCCACTGCAGGTGCAGCGGCTGCATCGATGCGGTGATGCCGGCGGCGGCGATGCGGGCGACGTCGCGGTCGGTCGTGGTCTCCAGGTGCTCGATGCGGTGCGGGGCTCCGGTGGCGCAGCGCGCGCCCGCGGCGAGGTAGGCGTCGACGACCTCGCCGACCGCGCGGTCGCCGATCGCGTGGGTCGCGACCTGGAAGCCGGCGTCGGCGTAGCGCCGCACGGTGCGGGCGTAGGCGGCAGCGTCCTTCCAGAAGGGCTCCGTGCCGCCGCCGGCCGTATCGGGTTCGTACAGCCACGCGGTGCCCGTCTCGACGACCCCGTCGGCGTACAGCTTCACGACGCCGCCGCGCCACCGCTCGCCGCGGCGGTCGCGCATCCGCAGGTTCTCCGCCGTGCGGTCGGCGTCGAACCCGGGCTCGTGGTCGATCGCGGACACGATGCGGAGGGGCAGACCCGGGCCGTGCTCGAGACCGTCGAGCAGGTCGAGCGTGGCGAAGCCGCCGTCCATGATGGTGCCGCCCGTGAGGCCGGAGTCCCGCAGTCCGCGCAGCAGCTCGTGGCCCGCCGCGAGGGTCTGCGTGCGGTCGAGGGCGGGGGCGGCGAGGCGCACGGGCTCGTACGCCGCGAGCTCGCGCAGCTCCCCGGTCGGCCGCCCGTCGCCGTCGACGACGATGCACGAGGAGTCGTCGGTCTCGCGGGGCCCGGTGATGCCGGCGCGGCGGAGACCCTCGTGACTGGCGAGCGCGGTGTGCCCGTCGAACACGATGAACAGGGCGGGGAGCCCGCGCACGGCGTCGTCGATCGCATCGGCGGTCATGGGGAGCTCGTGGAAGACGTTGTAGTCGAGGTTCCAGCCGCGCACCCAGGGGTCGCGGTCGTCGCGCAGCGCGCGGTCGGCCTCGGCGCGCAGAGCCGCCAGGAAGCCGGTGCCGGTGGTGATGCCGCCGAGGTCGACCCCGGCGGTGAGCTCGAGCCCCTGCAGCGGGTGGAGGTGGGCGTCGATGAGCCCCGGGGTGACCGCGGCTCCCGCGAGGTCGTGGACGACGGTGCGCGGGCCGCGCAGTTCCCGCACGAGCGCGTCGTCGCCCACCGCGAGGAAGCGGCCGTCGCGCACGGCGAACGCCGAGGCCTCCGGGCGGCGGGGGTCCATGGTCACGACGCGCGCGCCGGTGACGATAGTGTCGGCGTCGAAACCCGTCATGGCGTTCTTCCTCGAGCGAATTGAAAGAGTTTCAATAAAGTAGCAGACACCGAGCAGGAGTGAGCCACGATGACGACATCCCCGCGCAGCGTGGGCCGCCCGTCGACCAGGGTGCTCACCGAGGAGCGGATCCTCACGGCGGCGTTCCGGCTCAGCGCCGAGCGCACACCACGGCAGTTCACGATGACGGCGCTCGCGGAGTCCCTGGGCGTGCGCACCTCGGCGCTCTACCACCACTTCGAGAGCCGCGACGCCGTGATCCGGGCGATGCGCGGGCGGATCAGCCGCGACCTCGCCACCCCCGAGCCCGGGACCCTGCCACTGGAGGACGCGCTCCTCGCGTGGGCGCACAGCTACCGCGACGCCACGATCGCCGCACCCCAGACGATGGTCATGCTCGCCACCTCCCCCATCGACGCCGACGAGGGCTCGTTCGCCGACTACGAGCAGATCGCCCGCCTGCTCGCCGACGACGGCTGGCCCACCGACACCATCGTCGACGCGATCGTCGCCCTGGAGTCCTTCATCATCGGATCCGCCCTCGACGCCCTCGCCCCGGCGGACAACATGTCCCCCGGCGACCTCGCCCCCGCCTACCCGACCTTCGCCGAGGCCGAGCGCGCTCGCGCCCGCCTCAGCTCCGACCCCGCCCGCCGCACGTTCGAGATCGGCGTGCGCGCCCTCATCCACGGCCTCACCGCGTGGGCGCGCGCCGAAAGAGCCTCCGACGCCACCGCGTAGGCTGGACGGGTGGCCTCCCCCGCAGCTGACGACTACCTCAAGACCGTCTACGCCCACACCGAATGGCAGGACGCCCCGATCACCCCGTCGGTGCTGGCGGCCAAGCTCGGCATCGCCCCGTCGTCGGTCACCGAGATGGTGAAGAAGCTCGCCGCCGCGGGGCTCGTGTCGCACGTGCCCTACGGTGCCGTGCGGTTGACCGAGGCCGGGACGACCAGAGCCCTCGCGATGGTGCGGCGCCACCGCCTCATCGAGACCTGGCTCGTGCAGGAGTTCGGCTACGGGTGGGACGAGGTGCACGACGAGGCCGAGGTGCTGGAGCACACCATCAGCGACCGGCTGCTCGAGGGCATCGACGCCCGCCTGGGCCGCCCGCGCTTCGACCCGCACGGCGACGCGATCCCCGACGCCGACGGGCACATCGAGCGGGAGCCGTTCGTGCTGCTCGCCGACGCCGCGGAGGGGCACAGCGGTCGCGTGCTGCGGGTCGACGACCGCGACTCCGACCTGCTGCGGGCTTTGGAGGCGGAGGGGCTCACGGTCGGCAGCACCGTCGAGGTCCTCGCCGACGGCGTGCGCCTGGACGGCGTCGAGCGAGCCCTTCCCGACGGAAGCGCCGGCGTCGTGTGGATCACCGCCTGAGACCTGCCGGAAACACGCGGCCTCTAGGCTGAGCACATGGCACACCGTGACGACATCGAATGCTGGCTCACCGACATGGACGGCGTGCTCGTCCATGAGAACGACGCCATCCCCGGGGCCTCCGAACTGCTCGCCGGGTGGGAGCGCAACGACATCCCCTACCTGGTGCTGACGAACAACTCGATCTTCACCGCCCGCGACCTCTCCGCCCGCCTGCGGCAGAGCGGCCTGGTCGTTCCGGAGGAGCGCATCTGGACCTCGGCGCTCGCGACGGCCGACTTCCTGGCCCAGCAGCTGCCCGGCGGCTCCGCCTTCGTGATCGGCGAGGCCGGCATCCTCACGGCCCTGCACGAGGCGGGCTTCATCATGACCGAGACGAACCCCGACTTCGTGGTGGTCGGCGAGACCCGCAACTACTCGTTCGAGGCGATCACCAAGGCCATCCGTCACATCATCAACGGCTCGCGGTTCATCGTCACCAACCCCGACGCGACGGGGCCGAGCATCGACGGCGTGCTGCCGGCCACCGGCGCGATCGCCGCACTCATCACGAAGGCGACCGGCAAGGAGCCCTACGTGGTCGGCAAGCCCAACCCGATGATGTTCCGCTCGGCGCTGAACAAGATCGGCGCGCACTCCAAGAAGACGGGCATGATCGGCGACCGCATGGACACCGACATCGTCGCCGGCATCGAGGCCGGCCTGCACACCGTGCTCGTGATGACCGGCATCAGCGATCGGCGCAGCATCGAGCAGTACCCGTTCCGGCCCGACGAGATCGTCGACTCCGTCGCCGACCTGCTGCCGACCATCACCGCATCGATCCCCACGCTGGACGAGGACTGAGGTGGGCGCCCTCGACGACGGCGAGCGGATCGCGGCGGCCGACGCCGCGGCCTGGCGCGCCTGGCTCGAGGAGCACCACGAGCGCACCGCGGGCGTGTGGCTGCTGAGCGTGCGCGGCCGCTCCGCCGTCGGCGTCGGCTATGAGGACGCGGTGCGGCAGGCGCTGTGCTTCGGGTGGATCGACGGCCCGGTGCGCAGCTTCGACGACCAGACGAACGGCCAGTGGTTCTCGCCGCGGCGGCCCGGCAGCGGGTGGGCGGCGACGAACAAGGCGCGCATCGCCGAGCTGGAGGCCGCCGGGCTGCTGGCCCCCGCGGGCGTCCGGGCCCTGGAGGTCGCGAAGGCCAACGGCTCGTGGACCCTGCTCGACGGACCGGAGGCGGGCATCGAGCCGCCCGAGCTCACGGCCGCACTCGACGCGGACCCCGCCGCCCGTGAGAACTGGGACGCGTTCCCGAAGTCGGTGAAGAAGTTCGGGCTCACGCACATCGCGATGGCCAAGCGACCGGAGACGAAGGCCGCCCGCATCGCGAAGATCGTGGCGGACGCCGCGGAGGGGAAACGCCCATGACCCAGAACGACCTGCTGTTCCTCGTGCTGATCCTGATCGGGCTCACGTCGCTCACCGTGATCATCGTGCAGTTCGTGCGCTCCCGTCGCGGCCGCGGCTCGGACGACGGTCGTGCCGGCTGGTGGGAAGGCCCCTGGGACGACGACGACCGCAAGCGCTGAGCCCGCGGCCGTCGCCCCGGCCGCGGTCAGGACGCCAGCGAGGCCCCGGGGATCGCGGCCAGCAGCTCCCGCGTGTACGGGTGCTGCGGAGCGTCGAAGATGCGCTCCGGTGTGCCGCTCTCGACCACGACCCCGCGCTGCATCACGTGCACCTCGTCGGAGATCATCCGCACGACCGCGAGGTCGTGGCTGATGAAGAGGTAGCTGAGGCCGAGGCGCGTCTGCAGCTCCGCCAGCAGATCGAGGATCTGCGCCTGCACCAGCACGTCGAGCGCCGACACGGCTTCGTCGAGCACCACCAGCTCGGGTTCGAGCGCCAGCGCCCGCGCGATCGCCACGCGCTGCCGCTGCCCGCCGGAGAGCTCGTGCGGCAGCCGCTCGGCCATCGCGGCCGGCAGCGCCACCTGCTCCAGCAGCTCCAGGACGCGGGCGTGACGCGAGGCCGCGGTGCCGATGCGGTGCACGCGCAGCGGTTCCGCGATCGACTGCTCCACGGTGAACCGCGGGTCGAGCGAGGCGTAGGGGTTCTGGAACACCGGCTGCACGCGGCGGCGCAGGGCGAACAGCTCCTTGCGGCGCAGCGTGGTGGGGTCGAGCCCGTCGAACAGGATCGATCCGGAGGTGGCGTCCTCCAGCCCCAGCACCATGTTCGCGGTCGTGGACTTGCCCGACCCGGACTCCCCCACGATCGACACGGTCGTGCCGCGGCGGATCGTGAGGCTCACACCGTCGACCGCCGTGAAGGTCTGCGGCTCCCCGGCCTTGGCGCCGCGCACCGGGAACTCCTTGCGCAGGTCGCGGATCTCCACGAACGGCACGGCGTCGGTCGCGGCCGTGCGCGCGGGCAGGGCGTCACGCCGGGAGGAGAGGCTCGGCGCCGCGGCCAGCAGCTGCCTGGTGTACTCGTGCTGCGGGTTGCCCAGCACCTGGGCGGACGTGCCCTCCTCGACCACGCGGCCCCGGAACATGACCACGATGCGGTCGGCGCGCTCGGCCGCGAGCGCCAGGTCGTGCGTGATGAGGAAGACCGCGGTCCCGAGCTCGTCGGTGAGCTGGTCGAGCTGGTCGAGGATGCGGCGCTGCACCGTGACGTCGAGGGCCGAGGTGGGCTCGTCGGCGATCAGCAGCCGCGGCTTGCACGCGAGCCCCATCGCGATCAGCACGCGCTGGCGCATCCCGCCGGAGAACTCGTGCGGGTACTGCCGTGCGCGCCGGGCGGCGTCGGCGATGCCCACCATCTCCAGCAGCTCGACCACGCGGACCTTCGTCGCCTCGCCGCTGGTGTGACCGTGCACCTCCAGCGCCTCGCCGATCTGCTCCCCCACGCGCATGAGCGGGTTGAGGTTCGACATCGGGTCCTGCGGCACGAGGCCGATCCCGGCGCCGCGCAGCGAGATCATCGCGCTCTCGGGCAGCTCGGTCAGCTCGCGCCCGTCGAAGCGGATGCTGCCCGCCGTGATCACGCCGTTCTCGGGGAGCAGGCGGTTGACGGCGGCGGCGGTCGTGGACTTCCCCGAGCCGGACTCGCCGACCACCGCGACGGTCTCGCCCGCGGCGATGTCGATGTTCACGTCGCTGATCGCGGTGATCAGCTCGGAACCGGTCCGGAAGGCGACGGCGAGGCCGTCGATGCTCAGCACGGGCGGGGTGGTGCTCATGGGGTACTCGTTCCTTCGGGGTCCAGGAGGGCGGGCAGCGCCGCACGCCACAGGGTCTCGGTCGGGGCGATCTCGGCCGCGAGGAGACGGGTGCTCAGCAGCACGGCCGCGGTCCCCGTCGCCGGCACGAGGCCGAGCGCGCAGCCGGTGTAGCCCGGGTGCCACAGCAGACGGGTGGGGCGGCCGTCGACCGGCACGGTGTCGCTGCGCCAGCCCAGGGCTTGTCCGGCGTCCGGGCCGTCGCGGAAGAAGTCGGCGACCGCGTCGGGGTGCCAGAGGTCGGTGTGCCGGTCGGCGTCGGCGAGCGCGGCGCCGAGCGTGAGCAGGTCGTCGACCGTGCCGAACAGGCCCGCGTGTCCTGAGACGCCGCCGAGCGCGTGGAAGCAGTTGCCGTCGTTGACGCTGCCGGCGATCTCGTCCTCCCGCCACGGGAAGTGCCGGCGCGACGTGAGGATCGGGTAGGGGTCGCCCGTAGCCACCATGCGGCGCTCGGCGGCGTCGCCGATGCCGGAGGACGCGACGGGAGGGCCGACGGGGCCGTAGCCCGTGTGCGCGAGTCCCAGCGGCGCGGTGACGAGCTCCCGCACGGCGGCGTCGAGCGGAAGGCCGGTCACCGCGGTGATGAGGCGCCCGAGCAGGATGAAGCCCAGGTCGGAGTAGTGCCGCCCCTCGTCGAGGCCGTAGCGCAGCGGCAGGGCGTCCACGACCGCGTCGGCGGGGGCGGGGTCGAGGTACAGCGGCTGCCACTCCCACAGTCCGGCGCGGTGCTGCAGCAGGTGGCGCACCGTGGTGCCGGGAGCGCACGCGGTGCCCGGGAGGAAGCGGTCGACCGGGTCGTCGACGCCGAGGTCGCCCGTGCTCACCAGGCGCAGCAGAGCCGTGGTGGTGGCCGCGACCTTCGACACCGAGGCGAGGTCGAAGGCGGTGTCGCGCGTGACCGGGGTTCCCGCAAGGTCCGCGAGGCCACCCACCGCGACGTCACGCGAGGTGCGCGTGACCACCCCGGCGACCACCGCGCGGGGGGCGGTGTCGCCGCGCATCACCGCCGCGACGGCCCCCGCAGCGCTCGCGCCGCGCACCTGGCCTGCTCCGTGGCCGCTCACGACGCCGTCGCCTCCCCGAGCGTGAGCGAATCGATCGCCGCGACCGGCTCCGGCATGTGCAGCGGGCCGGCGCCGGGCGTGATCGTGCCGAGGATGCGGGGCTCGCGGGCGCCCGTGCCGCCGGGGACGATGGCGGGGACGCCGTGCATCGTGGACCAGCCGATGAGCGCGAGCAGGATCGCCTCCTTGCTGTCGGCGGGAGCCCCCAGCTCGTCGGCCAGCACGACCTCGGTCTCCGGCAGCGCGGCGCGCAGACCCTCGAGGATCAGCGGGTTGCGGCACCCGCCGCCCGAGACCGCGAGGAAGCCGATGCCCGCCGCGGCGACGTCGCGGGCGACCGTGCGGACCGTGAGCTCGGTGAGCGTGCGCACGACATCGGCGACCGGGATGTCGCGGCCCTGCGCGGCCAGGTGCTCGTGCACGTAGCCGAGGTGGAAGTGCTCCTTGCCGGTGCTCTTCGGCGGCTTCAGCGCATAGTACGGGTCGTCGAGGAGGGCCGACAGCAGCGCCTCGTCCACGCGGCCGGTGCGCGCCACGGCCGCATCGTCGTCGTAGCCGAGCGGGTTGAGCCCGTGCTCCACGATGACCGCGTCGACCAGCGCGTTCGCGGGACCGATGTCGTAGGCGACCAGGCCGTCCTGGCGCACGACCGTCATGTTCGAGATGCCGCCGAGGTTGAGGGCCGCCGTGACCCCGGCTCGTCCGCGCAGCAGCAGCTCGTCGAGGAACGACACCAGCGGGGCGCCGTGGCCGCCCGCGGTGATGTCGCGGATGCGGATGTCCGACACCACGGGCACCCCGACCCTCTCCGCGATCCAGGCGGGCTGCCCGATCTGCAGGGTCCCCAGGGCGTGGGCGCCGTCGACCCAGTGGTACACGGTCTGCCCGTGGGAGCAGATCGCGTCGACCCCGCCGACCTGCGCGGCGATGTCGGCCGCGACGTCGGCGAACGCCTGGCCGATGAGGGTGTCGAGCTCCGCGACCTCGGCGAGCGTGGTCGGCGCGGGCGGGAGGGCGGCGATCAGCCGGGCGCGCAGCTCCGGCGCGTACGGCACGCTCGTGGCCGCGAGCACGGTGCCGGTCAGGTCGACGCCGTGGTCGGTGAAGCCCCCGCTGGTCGCGAAGTCGACGACGGCGGCATCGATCCCGTCGTGCGAGGTGCCGGAGATCAGTCCGAGGACGCGCATCAGTTCTCCTCCAGTGCCGTGCGCAGGCGTCCGCCTGCCGCGGTGAGTCGGGTGGTGGCCGCGGCGAGGTCCTCGCCGCGGCGGATCATGATCGACGCGAGCTTCACGTCCCAGGCGGCGGTCTCCAGCGCCGCGACCGCGGTGTCGCGATCGACCTCGGCGATCGTGCGCACCATGCGGATCGCGCGCTCGCGGAGCTTGTGGTTCGTGGCCTTCACGTCGACCATCAGGTTGCCGTAGGCCTTGCCGTCTCGCACCATCGAGATGGTCGAGAACATGTTGAGCACGAGCTTCTGCGCCGTGCCCGACTTGAGGCGGGTGGAACCCGACAGCACCTCGGGGCCGACCTCGACCTCGATGCCGTGCTCGGCGACGGCGCTCAGCGGGGTGTCCGCGTTGCACGACAGCCCGATGCCCAGCGCCCCGCGCTCGCGCGCCCGGCGGACGGCCGCGACCACGTACGGGGTGCGGCCGCTCGAGGCGATGCCGATCACGGTGTCGAGCGGGCCGATGCCGGCGGCGTCGATCGCGGCGGCTCCGGCCTCGGCGTCGTCCTCCGCGCCCTCGACCGGGTTCACGATCGCGCCGGGCCCGCCGGCCATGATGGCGAACACCAGCTCGGGCGGCGTGCTGAACGTGGGCGGGCACTCCGAGGCGTCGAGCACCCCGATGCGACCGGGCGTCCCTGCCCCGACGTAGACGAGCCGTCCGCCCCGCGCCATGCGCTCCGCGGTGGCCTCGATGGCCGGGACGATCTGCGGCAGTGCGCGCCGCACGGCCGCGGGCACCGTGGCGTCGGCGTCGTTCATGGTCTGGGCGAGCTCCGCCACGCTCATCTGGTCGAGTCGCGCGTAGCGGGGGTCGCTGGCCTCGGTGGCGAGGGCGCCGAGATCCTCCAGGGTCATCGCTTCCCCCGGTTCCGCGGGTCGAGGCTGTCGCGCAGCCCGTCGCCCAGCAGGTTGAGCCCGACCACGAGCAGCACCACGACCACGCCGGGCGCGATCATGGTCCACGGCGCGATGGTGACGAGCGTGCGCGCCTCGAAGATCATCGAGCCGAGCGACGGCGCGGGCGGCGGCGTGCCGAGGCCGAGGAAGCTCAGCGACGCCTCGGTCAGCACGGCCCACGACAGCGACAGCGTGACCTGCACGATGATGATCGACGTGATGTTGGGCAGCACGTGCCGGAACATCGTGGCCATGCGGCCCTGCCCCGTGCTCTTGGCGGCCTTGACGTACTCGACCTCGCGCAGCGACAGCACCGGGCCGCGCGTGACGCGGATGAAGATCGGCACGTAGACGATCGCGATGGCGACCGCGATCGTGAACCAGTTGCGGTCGAACACCGAGGCGAGCGACAGCGCCAGCAGCAGCGGCGGGAACGCGAACAGGACGTTGGTGACCGCGGTGATCGCACCGTCGGAGATGCCGCGGTAGAAGCCGGCGATGAGGCCGCAGACCGTGCCGACCACGGTCGCGAACGCCACCGCGACGACCGAGATCAGCGCCGAGTTCGCGACGCCGGCGGCCACGCGCGAGAACACGTCGCGGCCGAACTGGTCGGTGCCGAACCAGTGCACGGCCGACGGCGGCTGCAGGCGCGAGGGCGGATCCTGCGCCAGCGGGTCGAAGGGCAGCAGGCCGAACGCCGACACGACGCTGAGCACCGCCAGCAGGAACACGATGATGAGGCCGGCGAGCCCGCTGCGGCTGCGCAGCAGGAGACGCACGCGCTCCATGGTGCGCCCTCCGCCGGGGGCGAGGGCCGGGGTCTGAGAGATGTCGGTCATGCGGCACGCACCCGGGGATCGATGACCCGGTACAGCAGGTCGGTGAGCAGGTTGACGATGACGAAGGCGAGCGCGATCACCAGCACGGTGCTCTGCACGAGCGCGTACTCCTTCTGCTGGATGCCGAGCAGCACCTGACGGCCGATGCCGGGGAGCGAGAAGATCTGCTCCACCACGACGGCGCCGCCGAGCAGGTAGCCGAACTGCAGGCCGGTCATGGTGACGATCGGGACCAGCGCGTTGCCGAGCACGTGGCGCACCTGGAGGCGGCGCGGCGGCACGCCCTTCGCCCGGGCCGTGCGGATGAAGTCGTTCGCGCGGATCTCGAGCACGGCGGTGCGGGTCGTGCGCATGATGGGCGCCGCGATGCCGAAGCCGAGCACGATCGACGGGAGCAGCATCTGCTGCAGGTTCAGCAGCGGGTCGTCGAACAGCCGCGCGTAGCCCTGGCCGTTGGGGTTGAAGCCGAGCGACTGCGCCAGGATCGCCAGCAGTGCCGTGCCGAGCAGGAACGCCGGGATGGAGAGGCCCGCGAGTCCCACGACCTGGCCGACGCCGTCGCGGAGCGAGTCCGGCTTGGAGGCCGACAGCATGCCGAGCGGGATGCCGATCGCGAGGGCGATCACGATCGAGAGGATCGCGAGCTCGAACGTGACGGGCAGGGCGGCCGCGGTGAGGTCGAGCACGCTCGTCTGCGCCCGCGACGAGAAGCCGAGGTTGCCGGTGAAGATGTTGCCCAGCCAGGAGAAGAACTGCACGAACAGCGGCTGGTCCAGGCCGTAGTAGGCCTCGAGAGCCTCACGCTGCGCCGGGGTGAGCGCGGCGGCCTCGGTGCCGAGTCCCGAGCTGATCTGGTCGCCGGGGATGGCGCGCAGCATCAGGAAGACGAACACGGCGACCCCGAAGAGGGTGCCGAGGGCTGCGAGGATGCGTCGCAGCACGCTGTTGCGGAGGAGCTGTCTGAACATGCGCGTGTGAGGGTGCCTGTCGTCGGAGGGGGACGGAGGGGGCGCGGGCGGCCGCGCCCCCTCCGGTCCGCTACTGGATGGAGGTGGTCCGCAGGTACTGCAGCGAGCCGTTCGCCATCGGGGTGAAGCCGTCCACGCTGGTGGCAGTGGCCGTGTAGGTGTAGCTGGTGAACAGCCAGATCCAGGCGGCGTTGTCCTCGAGGTTCTCGGAGACCTCGGCGTAGATCTCCTTGCGCTTCTCGGTGTCGGCGGTCTGGCGGCCCTCGGCGAACAGCGCGTCGAGCTCGGGCGAGGAGTACCCCGCGACCTTGTTCAGGTTGCCGGTGCTGGTGAAGTAGCGCCCGTACATGCCGTCGGGGTCGGGGCGTCCGCCGTTGAGGGCGACCGCGGCGTCGAAGTCGGCGGCGATCCAGCGGTCGACGAACGCGCCGGACTCGAGCACCTCGAGGTCGAGCGTGATGTCGGCGTCGGCGAGCTGCGCCTTCAGGTTCTGCGCCTCGTTGACGGAGGTGGCGTACTCGCCCTGCGACACGATCGTCTTGATCGTGACGCCGTCCTCCTTGCCGGCCTTCTTCAGGTACTCGGCCGCCTTGTCGAGGTCGCGCTCGGGGCACGGGCGCGCGTCGGGGTCGGACTTGAACGCCGGCGACGTGATGGGCCCGGTGACCTCGCCCTCGCCGAGCGCGGCGGTCTCCAGCACCTCCTCGCGGTCGATCGCGCACTGGATCGCGAGCCGCACGTTCACGTCGGCCAGGTCGCCGCGCGTGGCGTTGAGCTGAAGGGCGTGGTAGCTGAGCTGCGGGGTCGTGGCGACCTCGACGTTCGCGCCCTCGGCGGTCTGGGCGACCAGCGGGTCGTCGAACACCGCGAGCTGCACGTTGCCGGACTGCATGGCCGATACGATCGACGACTCGTCGGGGATCACGCGGAACTCGACCGTGTCGAGCAGCGCCTTGTCGCCCCAGTAGTCGTCGTTCTTGGCGAGCGTGAGCGACTGGCTGGCGGTGCGGTCCTCGAGCACGAACGGGCCGGTGCCGTTCGGGGTGGTGTTGAGCGCTTCCTCGGTGTCGTCGGAGGAGAGCATGGCCATGTTGATCACGGCGAGGTTGGCGGGCAGGGCCGCGTCGGGGGCGCTGAGGGTGAGGGTGACGGTGGTCTCGTCGGTCGCCTCGACCGCGGTGACGGACGCCAGCGAGCTGCGCGCGACGGCCGCGGTGGCCTCGGCGGCGATCGCGTCGAGGGAGTACTTCACGTCTTCGGAGCCGAACGTGCTGCCGTCGGCGAAGGTGACGCCCTCGCGGAGGTGGAAGGTGACGGTGAGGCCGTCTTCCGAGACGTCCCACGACTCGGCGAGGCCGGGCACCACGTTCAGGTCCTCGTCGAACTCGGTGAGCGTGCCGTACAGGTTCTGCAGGACGTTGACCGCCTGGAACTGCGTGGCCTTCCACGGGAAGAGGGTGTCCGGGTCGCTGGTGACGCCGATGACGAGGTCGCCGCCCGCGGTGCCGCCCTCGGAGGGCGAGGGGTTCGACGCCGGCGCGGAACACCCGGTGATGACGAGCGCCATCGCGACGCCCGCGGCGGAGAGAGCGCCGAATGACGCCCGCCGTACTGTGCTCATGCTGTTTCCTCCTGGCTGGGACCGCGTCGCCCTGGCTGGGTTCAGGCGATGCTGCCTGACGTCCCGTGAACATCGTCGGTCTGGGTGGTACCAAAAGTACACGAAGGTCGCTGTCGGTGTAACAGAAGTTCCTCTACTGTTATGAACACCGATCGGAGAACACATGTCCCACGACGCCGCCCGCGACGACGCCGGCGCTCCCCCCGTGCTGGTGCGCATGCGGGCGATCCGCCCCGAGCTCCGCCCGAGCGAGCAGCGCATCGCCGATCTCTTCCTCGCCGACCCGGCCGCCACCGCCGGCCTCTCGGTCGCCGAGCTCGCCCACCGCTGCGACACCTCCACCACCTCCGTCGTCCGCTTCTGCAAGCGCCTGGGATACGAGCACGTGCGCGAGCTGCGCAACCACGTGCTGCGCGAGGTGGAGCGCGAGACGTACGACACCGCCGCGCTCCCCGCCGTGTCGGGCGACATCGACCGCAACGACACGCTCGCCGACATCGTGGCGAAGGTGTCCCTCGCCGAGACGCTGTCGCTCGCCGACACCGCCAAGGTGCTCGACACCGAGTCGCTGCGCGCCGCGGTCGAGGCGATCACGTCGTCGAGCCGCGTCGACATCTTCGGCGTCGGGGCCAGCTCGATCGTCGGCCTCGACCTCCAGCGCAAGCTCACCCGGATCGGGCGCACGGCCCTGGAGTGGTCCGATCCGCACGCCGCCTGGACCTCCGCCGCCACCCTCGGCCCCGGCAACGTCGCCATCGCGGTGTCGCACAGCGGCGCGACCACCGACACCATCGAGTTCCTGCTCCTGGCCCGCAAGGCGGGGGCCACCACGATCGCTATCACCAACCATGCGGGCGCGCCGCTGGCCGGGCAGGCCGACATCGTGCTGACGACCGCCGCGCGCGAGACCGGGTTCCGCTCCGGCGCGCTCGGCAGCCGCATCGCCCAGCTCATGGTCGTCGACTGCATCTTCATCGGGGTCGCCCAGTCGAACTACGACCGCTCGATGGAGGCGCTGCGCGACACGTTCGCGGCCGTGCACCACGTGCGCGCCAACGGCGCATGACGGGCGCGGACGGCCGGATCCGCCTCGGCCTGTTCAGCGCGTTCGCGGGACTCGGCGTGACCGCGGCGTTCGTCCCCGCCGTGCTGCCCTCGGCGCAGCGGGACATCGGCGCCGACCTCAGCGCCGCGGTGCCCGTGCTCTTCGCCGGGCTGCTGGTGGGCGTGCTGGCCTCGGGTCCGCTGCTGACGCGGAAGCCCCCGCGCACGACACTGCTGCTCGGCAGCGCCCTGCAGGCCGTGGCGCTCGTCGCCGCCGCGTGGGCGGGCGATGCGGTCGTGTTCATCGCCGCCGCCGCCGTCGCCGGGTTCGGCTTCGGGCTCGTGGAGGCCTCGGGCTCGGTGGCCGCGAAGGCCGCGAGCACGCGCAGCGCGACCGGGCTGCTGAGTGCGCTGATGGGCACGGTCGCCGTGTGCGCCGCGGCCACCCCGCTCGCGGTGGTGCTGGGAGCGCACACCCGTCCGCTGCTGGCCCTTCTCGCCGCGGTGCCGCTGGTGACCGTGTCGGTGCTCATCGCGCCCGTGCCGACGGTCGCCGCGAAAGCCCCGGCGCCGCGTGACGTGCGGTCGCTCGCGGTGCTGCTGCCGTTCGCGCTCGCCCTGCCGCTCTACGTGGGGGTCGAGACCGTGCTCTCCGGCTGGTCGGCCGTGATCCCGGAGCGCGTGCTCACGCTCGAACCGGCCGCGGCCGCGCTCGGCACCTCCGCGTTCTGGGGCCTGATGGCGGCGGGCCGTTTCGGGGCAGCGGCCCTGCGCCGCGCGTCGGTGCCCCCGCTCGCGATCCTGGTCGCGGCCACGGCGGGCGCGGCCGTGCTGATGGGCGTGGCCGGCGCGCTCGTGGGCCCTCAGCCGGTGGGAGCGCTCGTGGCCCTGGCGGCGGTGGTCGTGCTGCTCGCGCCGAGCTACGGCCTGATCCTCGGTCTCGCCCTCGACCGCCTCGACCCCGCACGGAGCGCCGCCGTGACCGGAGCCCTGGTCGCCTGCGGCGCGGTGGGCGGCACCTTCGTGCCCACGCTGATCCTGCTCATCGGTCGGGATCCGGCGGCTCCTGCGACCTTCGTCGTCTCGGCCGTGCTGTGCGCTGTCGTCCCGGTCCTGATGCTCGTGACGTCGCGCTCCGGACGGCGCGTGTCGGCGACCGGCTGAGGCGCTCCTCCTCCCCCATCCGCGCCTCTCTCCCCTTCCTCACAGATGCCGGGATTCCGGGAGTCGCCACACCCGCGGCGACGTATCGTCGAAGACACACCGCACCCGAGGAGAGCATCCGTGTCCACCGACAGCCTGACGGTCGTCATCAGCGCGATCGGCATCGTGCTCACCCTCGGCACCGGCATGTTCGCCGCCATGGCCTGGGTCGTGCGCCGCATCGATGCCGTCGACGCGAAGCTCACCACCCGCATCGACGCCGTCGACGAGAAGCTCACCACCCGTATCGACAGCGTCGAGGACAAGCTCACCACCCGCATCGACACCGTCGAGGAGAAGCTCACCACCCGCCTCGACGCCGTCGGCGCCGACGTCACCGACCTCAAGATCGCCGTCGCCCGCCTCGAGGGACCACCCCGCCACCTGCTGACCGCCGCGCGCTGAGGGCGTGCGCGTGAGGGTTCAACGGAGCGCGAGGGCGGCGGCGCCGATGAGGGGCCCTTCGTCGCCGAGGCCCGAGCGCACGGCCCGGGTACGCCGGGAGTACGGGTGCACGGCGTGCGCGGTGAGCGCCTGCTGCACGAGGTCGATGTAGTCGGACGACACCCGCGAGAACCCGCCGCCGATGGCCACCACGTCGAGGTCGACCAGGGTCGCGGCGTCCGCGAGCGCTTCGCCGACCGCGCGGGCCGAGCGCTCGATGGCCGCGCGGGCGATCGCGTCTCCGGCTGCCGCGTCGCGCGCGAGGTCCTCCCCCGTCGCGCCGGTCCACCCCTGCTCCTGCGCCCAGGCGGCGCTCGCGGGGCCGGAGGCGATCTCCTCGAGCGTGAGCCCTCCCTCGCGGCGCACCTGACCGAGGTGACCCGCGTTGCCGGTGGCTCCCGGGATGTAGGCGCCGTTCACCACGAAGCCGCCGCCGACGCCCGTCGACACCACGATCGACAGCGAGGCCCCCGCGTCACGGGTCGCCCCGAGCCACGACTCCGCCAGGGCGAGGGCACCCCCGTCGTGGCCCAGCGTCGTGGGAAGGTCGCGGCCGAGCACCGCCGTCGCCGCGTCCCGCACCGCCGCCGCGAGGGCGAAGCCGTGCGCGAGCGGCATGTTCACCGGCTCGATGGTGCCCGCGACGCGATCCACCGGACCGGCGCTGCCGATCCCCGCCCCGACGAGTTCCGCGCCGGCCGGCAGTGCGGCCAGGGCATGCCGCACGATCGCGTCGACCGCGGCGGCGAGGGCCGGGGGCGTGGCCGCGCGCCCGGTGGGCTGCCGGCTGCGGCTGCCTTCGACGAGCACGCCGTCCGCCGAGACGAGGGCGGCCTCCATCTTGGTGCCGCCGACGTCGACGGCCAGGGCGTAGCGGGTCACTGCGGGTCGAGCCCGAGGTCGTCGAGGTCGAACGCGGCGCGCCACTCCAGCCCCTCGGCTTCGATGGCCGCCTGCGCTCCGGTCTTGCGGTCGACGATCACGGCGACGGCCACGACCTCGGCGCCCTCCGTGCGCAGCGCCTCGACGGCCTTGAGCGCCGACTGCCCGGTGGTCGACGTGTCCTCCAGCACGACCACGCGCTTGCCCTTCACGTCGGCGCCCTCGATCTGACGGCCGCGGCCGTGGTCCTTGGGCTCCTTGCGCACGACGAACGCGTCGAGCGGACGGTCGGTGCCGACCGAGGCGTGCAGCACGGAGTTCGCGATGGGGTCGGCGCCGAGCGTGAGACCGCCGACCGCGACGACGTCGAGGTCGGCGATCAGGTCGAGCATGATCCGGCCGATGGCGGGAGCGGCGCGGTGGTCGAGCGTGAGCTTGCGCATGTCGACGTAGTAGGTGGCCTTCTTGCCGCTGGAGAGGGTGAAGTCGCCGTGGAACACCGCCTCGTCGGTGATGAGGTCGAGGAGGGTCTGGCGGTCTGCGTCGAGTGCGGTCACGGCATCCAGTGTAGGAGGCCGCAACTAGGCTGGACGCATGCGCTTGGCCACCTGGAACGTCAACTCCATCCGCACCCGTGTCGCCCGCACCGTCGAGTTCGCCGTCCGTGAAGACATCGACGTGCTCGCGATGCAGGAGGTGAAGTGCAAGCCGGAGCAGTTCCCCTTCGCCCCCTTCGAGGAGGCCGGCTACCACGTCGAGGTGCACGGCCTGAACCAGTGGAACGGCGTCGCGATCGCCAGCCGCCTGCCCATCACCGACGTGCGCACCGCGTTCGACGGCATGCCCGGTTTCGCCAAGGGTCACGAGGGCCCCGACGCTCCGCAGGAGGCGCGCGCGCTCGGGGTGATGGTCGACGGCGTGCGCGTATGGAGCCTGTACGTGCCGAACGGGCGCTCCCTCGACGACCCGCACTACGCGTACAAGCTGCACTGGCTCGAGCAGCTGAGGCAGTCCACCGCGGCCGAGCTGTCGGCGAACCCCGACCTGCCGCTCGCCCTCGTCGGCGACTTCAACATCATCCCGTTCGACCACGACAACGGCGACCCCGACATCGTGGTGGGCCGCTCGACGCACGTCTCGCCCGCCGAGCGTGAGGCGTTCTTCGCCCTGGCCGATGCCGGTGTCACCGATGTGGTGCGCCCGCTGCTGCCCGAGGGCTACACCTACTGGGACTACCAGCGGCTCAAGTTCCCGCGCAACGAGGGCATCCGCATCGACTTCATCCTCGGTTCGAAGACGCTGGCCGACGCGGTCACCGGCGCGTCGATCCATCGCAACGAGCGCAAGGGCGAGCAGCCCAGCGACCACGTGCCCGTGGTGGTGGACCTCGACTTCGGCGGAGCAGACGCCGACGACGACCTGCCGATGATCTTCTCCTGACGGAGCGCGACGACGTGCGACTGATCGCGACCGATCTCGACGGCACGCTGCTCGACCCCTCCTCCTCCGTGACACCGCGCACCCGCGCGGCGCTCGACGCGGCGCGGGAGCGGGGCATCCCCGTGGTGCCCGTCACCGCGCGCCAGCCGATCGGACTGCGCGCGATCGCCGCCGACGCCGGATTCGACGGGTGGGCGCTGTGCAGCAACGGCGCCTACGCGGTGCACCTCGGCGACGGACGGATGCTGTTCGCCGAGGAGCTGCCGTCCGACACGATCCGCACGCTCGCCGATGCCCTCCGCGCGAGCATCCCCGGGCTGCTGTTCGCGAGCGTGCGCGAGGGCGGCGAGACCTTCGTCGCGCAGGACGGCTACGCGGCGATCGCGAGCCTGTCCGACCACAAGCGCGATCCGGCGACGATGGGCGGCGTGCCGCTGGAGCAGGTGCTCGCGGCGCCGAGCCTGAAGCTCGTGATCCGCCACCCGGAGCTCGCACCCGCCGCACTGTTCGACACGCTGCGCTCGCTCGGGCTCACCGGCTTCGAAGCCACCCTGTCCGGTGCGCCGTTCGTGGAGGTGATGGCCGAGGGCGTGACGAAGGCGACCGGGCTCGCGCGGCTGTGCGCGCACCTGGACATCGACCGCGCCGAGGTCGTCGCGTTCGGCGACGCGCTGAACGACGTCGAGATGCTCCGCTGGGCGGGGCGCGGGGTGGCGATGGCGCACGCGGAGCCCGTGGTGCGGGACGCCGCCGACGAGGTCACCGCGACCAACGACGAGGACGGCGTCGCGCGCGTGATCGAGCGACTGCTGGGCTGACCCGCCTCAGGCGCCGAACGTGCCGACCTCCGGGGTGCGATCGGTGCGGCCGTAGCGGAGGAGCATCACGCCCGCGTCGTCGACGACCGGCGGTTCGAGCAGTCGCAGCACCGACGGGAGCGCTGCGTCGTCGAACACCTTCTTCCCCGTGCCGAGCAGCAGCGGGTACACCCACAGGTTGAGCTGATCGAACAGCCCCTCGGCGAGCAGGGTGTGCACGAAGTCGATGCTGCCGATCACGTGCACCTCGCGGTGGGTCGCGCGCAGGCGGGCGATCTCGGCGGCCAGGTCGTCGCCCACGCGCGAGCTGCCCTGCCAGTCGAGCGCGAGGTCGGGGTTCCGCGACGCCACGTACTTCGGCACCGCGTCGAAGAGCCGGCCGATGTGACCCTCCTCGCCATCGGTGTGCTGCGGCCAGTACGAGGCGAAGATGTCGTAGGTGCGGCGGCCGAGCAGCAGCGCGTCGAGGCCCCGCATCCCCGCGTCGACCTCGGCGCCCATGCCGGGTGAGGGGTAACCGGCCTGCCATCCGCTGAACCGGAATCCGCCCGAGGTGTCCTCCCCCACGCCGCCGGGGCCCTGGGCCACGCCGTCGAGGGTGCTGAACAGGTCGATCAGGATGCGACCGGGTGCGTCTTCGCTCATGTCACTTCTCCGTTCTCGTCGAGGGAACTTCATCCTCCTCCGCGGCACCCCACGCCCGCAGCGCCTCGATCGCCTCCCGCAGTGCGAGCCCGCGGTCGGTGAGCGCGTACGCCCGGGTGTTGTGCCGGAGCGGCAGTCGCGCGAGCACCCCGGCGGCCTCCAGCTCGCGCAGGCGCGTGGCGAGGATGTTCGTAGGGACTCCGAGGTCGCGCTGCAGATCGCCGTAGCGCTGGGGTCCGTCGAGCAGCCGCTCCACGATCAGCAGCGCCCAGCGCGCCCCGACCACGCCGAGCGCGGCACCGAGGTCGCTCACGCGTCGGCGTCGGCGTCCGGCTTCATCCAGAACGGCGAGTAGTGGTAGCCGTCGGGGTCGTCGAACTGGCGCTGGTACATGAAGGGGTAGTCGTCGGTCTCGCCGATGCGGCCGCCCGCCGCTCTCGCGCGCTCGACCAGCTCGTCGACCGCCTCGCGGCTGCCGAGGTCGAACGAGACGGTGACCTTGGACGGGGTGTCGGGGCCGCCGACGAGCTCGTCGACGCCGCCGACGCTGGCGTACATCTCGCGGCTGCCGAGCATGACGTACTGCCCGGGCGCGATGGCGAAGCACGACACGTTGTGGTCGGACATCTCCTCGTTGAGGGTCCAGCCGATGGCCGTGTAGAAGGCGGTCGCGCGTTCGACGCTCTCGACCGGGCAGGTGAGGAAGAGGCTCATGCGGTGATACTTGCAAAAAACAAGTGCGCGGTCAAGACCCCTCCGCGCCGCCTCCGCCGTCCGGGGGATGCGGCCCCGCCGAACGCCGCCCTACGGTGGAGGGATGCCCTTCACCCGCACGCCGACCGAGCGCGACCGCCGCGGCGACCTGCTGCTCGCCGGGGTGCTGTTCGTCGGCGCGATCCTGAGCGCCGCGCTCTCCTCCATCGCCCAGGTGTACGGCGACGAGCAGGCCCCGCTGTGGACCGCCCTCCTCTACGCCGTCGTGGTGTCCGGTCCGCTCGCGTTCCGTCGACGCTGGCCCGGCACCGTGGCCGTGGTCGTATCCGTCGCCTACTTCGCGGCCGTCACGATCCGGGTACCGGAGATCTACGTCGGCAACATCGCGATGTTCATCGGCCTCTACACCGTCGGCGCGTGGATGAACGACCGGCGCCGCGCCCTCATCGTGCGCGTGGCGATCATCGTCGGGATGTTCGTGTGGCTGCTCCTCACGATGTACCGCGACGCGATCAGCGAGGCGGACAAGGCCGAGGTGGTGGCCGGGGCGATGTCGCCCTACGTCGCCTTCATGCTGATCCAGATCCTGCTCAATGGGCTCTACTTCGGCGGGGCCTACTACTTCGGCGAACGGTCCTGGGCCGCCGCCGAGCAGCGGTCGGTGCTGGAGCAGCGCACGACCGAGCTGGAGCGCGAGCGCGAGGTGACGGCGGCGCAGGCCGTCGCCCTCGACCGGGTGCGCATCGCCCGCGAGCTGCACGACGTGGTCGCCCACCACGTCTCGGTCATGGGCGTGCAGGCCGGCGCGGCGCGCCTGGTGCTGGCCCAGGACCCCGCGCGGGCCGCCGAGATCCTGTCGGGCGTCGAGGGCTCGGCGCGCGACGCGATCCACGAGCTGCGGCAGCTGCTGGAGACGCTGCGCACGCCCGGCGGTGAGACCGCGGACGGCGCCTCGACGCTCGGGCTCGACGACATCGCCGAACTCGCGGAGGCCTCGACGGCCGCGGGACTCCCCACCGCGTACACGGTCGTCGGCACTCCGACCGCGGTGCCCTCGGTGGTCGCCGTGAACCTCTACCGCATCGCCCAGGAGTCGCTCACGAACGCCCGCCGTCACGCAGGACCGGGAGCCACGGCCGATGTGCGGGTGCGCTACGACGACGACGGCGTCGAGGTGGAGGTCGTGAACACCGGCCGCGCGATCGCCCAGTTGCGACCGGGCCTCGGGCAGCTCGGGATGCGGGAGCGCGCGACGGCCTCGGGGGGCACGCTGGAGGTGGCGCCGCGGCCGTCCGGCGGGCTGCGCGTGCGGGCCCGGGTGCCCCTCGCCCCGGTCGCGGCGGGAGCGAGCCGATGAGCGCCGGCGCCATCCGCGTGCTGCTCGTGGACGACCATGCGCTGCTGCGCACCGGGTTCCGCACGATCCTGGAGACACAGCCCGACATCACGGTGGTGGGCGAGGCCTCGACCGGAGCGGAGGCCGTGGCCCAGGCGTCCGCCCTGCTCCCCGACGTCATCACGATGGACGTGCAGATGCCCGACATGGACGGCATCGAGGCCACCGAGCGGATCGTCGCGGATCCGGCGGTCCGCGCGGCCATCGCGATCATCACGACGTTCGACCGCGACGACTACCTGTACCGCGCGCTGGATGCCGGGGCCAGCGGCTTCCTGCTGAAGAACGCCGGGGCGGAGGACCTGATCGCCGCGGTCCGCGCCCTCGCCGCGGGTGACGGCATGCTGGCGCCCGAGGTGACGCGGCGCGTGCTCGCCCGGTTCTCCGCGGTGCCCGCGCCGGCCCCCGCGTCGCCCGCGCCGGTGCCGAGCTCCGCACGCACGAACCCCGCGCTCGCCGAGCCGCTCACCGAGCGGGAGGCCGAGGTGCTCGCGCTGCTCGCGGATGCCCGCAGCAACGGCGAGATCGCGCGGGCGCTGTACATCGGCGAGGCGACCGTGAAGACGCACGTGTCGCGCATCCTGCAGAAGCTCGGCGCGCGCGACCGGGTGCAGGCCGTGGTGCTCGCGCACCGGCTCGGGCTCGCCTGACGCGGCCGGGGACCGGGCTCCGCGATAGCCTCTGAGCCATGCCGGAAACCGCTCCCCTGTCGCGCCCGATCCTGGCCGGGGTGGTCACGGCACTGGTCGGTTTCACGAGTTCGTTCGCCGTGGTGCTCGCGGGACTCGACGCGATGGGCGCGACCGCGGCGCAGGCGGCCAGCGGGCTGCTGGCGGTGACGGTGACCATGGGCATCGCGTGCGTGGTGCTGGCGTGGCGCTACCGGATGCCGATCACGGTCGCGTGGTCGACCCCCGGCGCCGCGCTGCTGGCCTCCACCGGGGCGATCGAGGGCGGATGGCCGGCGGCCGTCGGGGCGTTCCTGGTCACCGCGGCCCTGATCCTGCTCACGGCGCTGTGGCCCGCGCTCGGCGCCCTGATCGCCCGCATCCCTCCGTCGATCGCGCAGGCCATGCTCGCCGGGGTGCTGCTGCCGCTGTGCCTCGCACCGATCACGGGCGTCGTCGCGAACCCGTGGGGCGTGGTCCCGGTCGTGCTCACGTGGCTGGTGTTCGCGCGCCTCGCGCCGCGCTGGGCGGTGCCGTTCGCGTTCCTCGCCGCGGCCGCGGTGGTCGCGGTGACCCTGGTGGCGGAGGGCGACGCGGTCGACCCCGCGGTGCTGCTGCCCCGGGTGGAGCTGACCGCTCCGGTGTTCACGGTCGGGGCGCTCGTGGGCGTCGCGCTGCCGCTGTTCATCGTGACCATGGCCTCGCAGAACGTGCCGGGCATCGCGATCATGCGCAGCTTCGGGTACGAGGTGCCGTGGCGTCCCGCGATGCTCGTGACCGGGCTCGGCACGGCGCTCGGCGCCACCGCGGGCGGACACGCGATCAACCTCGCCGCGATCAGCGCGGCCCTCGCGGCCTCCCCCGATGCCGATCCCGATGCGCGGCGCCGCTGGGTCGCCGGGGTGTCGACCGGGGTGTCGTACCTGGTGCTCGGCGGGTTCTCGGCGGCCTTCGCGACGCTCGTGGTGCTGGCCCCCCAGGCCGTGATCCCCGCCGTGGCCGGGCTGGCGCTGTTCGCCGCGTTCGGCTCGGCCGTGCAGCAGGCGATCGACGACCCCGGCGAGCGCCTGCCCGCCGTCGTCACGTTCCTCGTCGCCGCGTCGGGCATCGCGGTGCTGGGTGTGAGCGCCGCGTTCTGGGCACTGGTCGCCGGCCTCCTGGTGCGCACCGTGCTGCACGCCTTCCACCGCTGATCCCCTCCGCCCCACGGCTGAGGAGGGAAGGTCCGCCGCACGGGGGATGCCCTGGAACACGGGGCTCCGTAGCGTGAGGGGCATGACAGGACTGCTCGAACTCTCCGGCATCACCAAGAGCTACGGCTCTCGGCGCGTGCTCGACGACGTCTCCTTCACGGTCGCCCCCGGGCGCCTGACGGGCTTCGTCGGCGGCAACGGCGCCGGCAAGACCACCACCATGCGGATCGTCCTCGGACTGCTGTCGTCGGACGGCGGCCGCGTCGACCTCGATGGCGCCCCGCTCACCACCGCGGACCGCCGCCGCTTCGGCTACATGCCCGAGGAGCGCGGCCTGTACCCGAAGATGAAGGTGCTGGAGCAGATCGTGTATCTCGCGCGACTGCACGGCTTCGCCAAGCAGGATGCCACCGCGCGCGCGACCGCGCTGCTCACGGAGCTCGGGCTCGGGGAGCGGCTGAACGACACGATCGAGTCGCTGTCGCTCGGCAACCAGCAGCGCGCGCAGATCGCCGCCTCCCTCGTGCACGACCCCGAGGTGCTGATCCTCGACGAGCCGTTCTCCGGGCTCGACCCGCTCGCGGTCGACGTGGTCGCCGGTGTGCTGCAGTCGAGCGCCGCGAAGGGCGCCTCGATCCTGTTCTCCTCCCATCAGCTCGACGTGGTGGAACGCCTGTGCGACGACCTCGTGATCCTCGCCGGTGGCACGATCCGCGCCGCGGGGTCGCGTGACGCCCTGCGCGCCGAGCACGCCCGCGACCGCTACGAGCTGGTGTCGGCGGGTGACGCGGGCTGGCTGCGCACCGAGCCGGGTGTCACCGTGATCGACTTCGAGGGCGGCTACGCCCTGTTCGACGCCGACGGTCCGGAGACGGCGCAGCGCGTGCTGCAGTCGGCGGTCGCCCGGGGCGACGTCGCGAGCTTCGCCCCCAAGCACCCGTCCCTCGCCCAGATCTTCAAGGAGGTCATCCAGTGAGCGCCCCCACCCCCTCCCCCACGCGCACGCCCAGCGGCATCTGGCTCGTCGCGGAGCGTGAGATCGGCTCGAAGCTGCGCAGCAAGGCGTTCCTGATCTCCACCGGGATCCTGCTCGTGCTCGCCCTCGCGGGTGTCCTGTTCGGCGGTTTCGCGAGCAAGAACACCGAAACCATGCCGGTCGCGGCGACGGCCGACACCGCCTCGGTCGTCTCGGCGATCCCGAACGTCGAGGTCACCACGGTCGCCGACGAGGCCGAGGCGGAGGAACTGGTCCGCGCGGAGAAGGTCGACGCGGCCGTGCTCCCGGCGAGCGGCACCGAGGGTCACACGGGTTACTCGATCGTCGCCCTGCAGGATGCTCCCGGCTCGCTGGTGTCGGCACTGTCGCTGTCGCCCGAGGTCGTGATCCTGGAACCGGTCACCACCAACCCGCTGCTGCGGTACTTCATCGCGATCGCGTTCGGCCTGGTGTTCATGATGGCCGCGGCGACGTTCGGCGGCACGATCGCGCAGAGCGTCGTCGAGGAGAAGCAGACCCGCGTGGTGGAGGTGCTGCTGTCGGCCATCCCCGCGCGCACCCTGCTGGCCGGCAAGGTGGTCGGCAACACGGTGCTGGCGATGGGGCAGATCCTCGCGCTGGCGGCCGTGGCGACGATCGGCCTGATCGTCACGGGTCAACGCGAGGTGCTGACCACGCTCGGTGCCCCGATCCTCTGGTTCGCGGTGTTCTTCCTGTTCGGGTTCATCCTGCTCGCGGCGATGTTCGCCGCGGCGGCCTCGATGGTGTCGCGCCAGGAGGACATCGGCTCCACGACCACCCCGATCACGATGCTGATCATGGCGCCGTACATCCTGGTGATCGTGTTCAACGACAACCCGCTGGTGCTGACGATCATGTCGTACGTGCCGTTCTCCGCCCCGGTCGGCATGCCCATGCGGCTGTTCGTCGGCGAGGCGCAGTGGTGGGAGCCGCTGCTGAGCCTCGTGATCCTGCTCGCGAGCTGCGTGGCCGCGATCGTGATCGGCGCGAAGATCTACGAGAACTCGCTGCTGCGAATGGGCTCGCGCGTCAAGCTCTCCGAGGCCCTGCGCGGCTGATCCCGCACGAGGAAGCCCCCTGCACCGCGGAGGTGCAGGGGGCTTCGGCGTGTGTGCGGCGGCGGGTCAGATGACGCCGTCGGACAGCGAGGTCGGGTTGCCGAAGCGGTGGTTGGTGATCGACACGGCCTGCTCGTGCAGGAACGGCAGGATCTCCACGCGACCCGCACCCGTCACCGCGTGCGACCACACGGCCACATCGGGCGAGCCCTCGAGCGCCTGGTACAGCGCCGTGGCGTCGCCGCCCACGAGCCGCACGCGCTGCCACGACCGGGCGCCCTTCGCGTAGCGCTTGGTCCAGGCCGCGTCGGACTCCGTCTTCACGGCGACCCCGGCGCCGGAGAGGGCCTTCGCCACGCGCGACGGCAGCGCCGCGGCCGACACGGTGAACGGGCTGCCGCTGCGCAGGGCGGCCGCGAGCACACGCACACCGTCGACGAGCGTCGCGCCCTCCGCGAGGCGCACGTCGACGGCGACCGGGCGGTAGCGGAACACGTTGCGCTCGACCCCGAGGCCGGACTTGTCGCTGACCGCCCCGAACTCGTCCACCCAGGCGCGCTCGTCGGAGGCGGCCGCGCGGTGCAGCCACTCGATCGCGGCCGGGTCGAGCTCGGGCGCGGCGGCCTCGAGCAGCCCCGACACCGCGGGGGTCATGGCGGCACCGGGCGCGGCGGCGGGCAGTTCGGCCGCCCGCCACTCGCCGAGGCCGAACAGGTAGTTCGGGCCGCCCGCCTTGGCGCCGGCGCCCACGGCCGAGCGCTTCCACCCGCCGAACGGCTGCCGCTGCACGATCGCGCCGGTGATGCCGCGGTTCACGTACAGGTTGCCCGCCTCGACCCGGTCGAGCCAGGTGGCGACCTCGGCGGAGTCGAGCGAGTGCAGGCCGGCGGTGAGGCCGTAGTCCACGGCGTTCTGCAGGCGGATGGCCTCGTCGAGGTCCTTCGCGTGCATGATGCCGAGCACGGGGCCGAAGAACTCCGTGAGGTGGAAGTACGAGCCCTCGCGCACACCGGTCTTCACGCCGGGGGTCCACTGCTTCCCCTCGTCGTCGAGCTTGCAGGGCTCGACCAGCCAGCGCTCGCCCTTGTCGAGCGTGGTGAGCGCCGTGAGCAGCTTGCCGTTCGCGGGTTCGATGATCGGGCCCATCTGCGTGGCGGGGTCGTCGGGGAGCCCCACGCGCATCGAGGTCACGGCGTCGACGAGCTGCCGCTCGAACCGCTTCGAGTCCGCGACCGAGCCCACGAGGATCGCGAGGGAGGCGGCGGAGCACTTCTGTCCCGCGTGGCCGAAGGCGCTGCGGGCGACGTCGGCGGCGGCCAGGTCGAGGTCGGCGGAGGGTGTGACGATGATCGCGTTCTTGCCGCTGGTCTCGGCGAGCAGCGGCAGGTCGGCCCGGAACGAGCGGAACAGCTGCGCGGTCTCGTAGGCGCCGGTGAGGATGACCCGGTCGACCTGCGGGCTGGCGACCAGGCGGGTGCCGAGGTCGCGCGAGGCCAGGTCGACGAGGGCGAGGAGGTCGCGCGGCACACCAGCGGCCCACAGCGCCTCCACCATCACGGCACCGCAGCGCTGCGTGAGCTTGGCGGGCTTGATGATCACACCGGAGCCCGACGCGAGGCCGGCCAGCACGCCGCCCGCGGGGATCGCGACGGGGAAGTTCCAGGGCGGTGTGACCACGGTGACCTTCGACGGCACGAACTCCGCGCCCGTCACGGCCTCCAGGTCCTTCGCGCGCTCGGCGTAGTAGTGGGCGAAGTCGATGGCCTCGCTCACCTCGGGGTCGGCCTCGGCGATGGTCTTGCCCGCCTCGTTGGCCATGATCTCGATGAGCTGTCCCCGGCGCGCGGCGAGCTCGTCGCCCGCGCGGTGCAGCACGGCGGCACGCTCGGCGGCCGGCAGCGCCGCCCACCGCTCGGCGGCGGCGGTCGCGGCGGTGAAGACCGCGTCGAGCTCGGCCTCGGTCTCGATGCGGGCGGCGGCGATCGCGTCACGCCCCAGCGTCGTGGAGACGGAGCGGCGCAGGATGTCGCGACCCCAGGCGCGGTTCGCGGCGAGCGCGGGGTCGCTGTCCGGCTGGTTCGCGAAGCCCTCGGTCACGCCGGCGGGGCGCTCGTCCGCCCGGTTCTGCGTGCGGTGCGGTGCCGGAACCCGCTGCGACTCCGGCAGCCCGGCGTCGGCGGCGAGGGCGGCGAGGGAGCGCTCGAACCGCTCGCGCTCACGCGTGAGCAGGGTCGGGTTCGACGCGAGTTCGAACACGGCCGACATGAAGTTCTCCGGGCTCGCGTTCTCCTCCAGGCGGCGCACGAGGTAGGCGATCGCGACGTCGAACTCGGCGGGGTTCACGACCGGCGTGTAGAGCAGCAGGCGGCCGACGTCCTTGCGCACGGCCTCGGCCTGACCGGTCGCCATGCCCAGCAGCATCTCGTACTCGACCGCGTCGGTCACGCCGCGCGCCTTCGCGAGGAGCCAGGTGTAGGCGATGTCGAACAGGTTGTGTCCGGCGACGCCGATGCGCACCGCGTCGAGGCGCTCGGGGGTCATGGCCCAGTCGAGCACCCGCTTGTAGTTCGTGTCGGAGTCCTGCTTGGTGCCGTAGGTCGCGAGCGGCCACCCGTGCACGGTCGCGTCGACCTCTTCCATCGCGAGGTTGGCGCCCTTGACGACGCGGACCTTGATGGGCGCCCCGCCCTTGGCCCGGCGGGCGGTGGCCCACTCCTGCAGGCGCTGCATGGCACCGAGCGCGTCGGGCAGGTAGGCCTGCAGCACGATGCCGGCCTCGAGGTCCTCCAGCCCGGGCTGGTCGAGGATGCTCGTGAAGGCCGCGATCGTCAGGTCGAGGTCGCGGTACTCCTCCATGTCGAGGTTGATGAACTTGGCCTTGCCCGCAGCCTCCGCCTTCGCGGCGAGCCGGTAGAGCGGCGTGAGCTTCTCGACCACGTCGGCGACGGCCTCGTCGAACGACCACATCGACAGCTGGCTGACGACGCTCGACACCTTGATCGACACGTAGTCGACGTCGGGGCGGGCGAGGAAGTCGTACGTGCCCTGCAGGCGGCGGCCGGCCTCGCGCTCGCCCAGCACGGCCTCGCCGAGCAGGTTGAGGTTCAGGCGGTTGCCGGTCTTGCGCAGCTTCGCGATCGCGGGCCCGAGCTTCGACGGGGTGGCGTCGAGCACGAGGTGGCCCACCATCGCCCGCAGCACGCGACGCGAGATGGGGACGACGACGCCGGGGAGCTTGGGCGCCCAGAAGCCGCCGGCCTTGATCGCGGCACGCAGGTAGCCGGGCAGCAGCGTGGGGGTGATGTCGCTGAGCTCGGCGAGCTTGCGGCCGGCGACGCGGAGGTCTTCCGGACGCATGACGCCGTCGACGAAGCCGACCGTGAAGTCGAGACCGTTCGGGTCTTTGAGCACCTCGGAGAGGCGCTGAGCGGCGGGCTCGACGGGGTGGGTCTCGCTCTCGGCGAGCCAGCGCTGCACGAGTGCGGCGACCTCTTCCGTGCGGGGCGTGGTGTCGTCGATGACGGTCATGGGCGGGGTTACCTTCCTCGGCAGCGCACACCCGGGTGACGTGTGCGGCTGGATCATTGTCCAGCCGCTCGGTAGGCTCCGTCTATCAACCGATTCGAGTGGATTCTGTTCACTCAGACTTAACGGACGCGAGGCCCCGTGCTCGACATCACCCGCCTGCGCATGCTCGTGGAGCTGTCGCGTCGTGGCACGCTCTCCGCGGTCGCCGACGCACTGTCCTACAGCAAGGCCTCGGTGTCGCAGCAGCTCGCGGCCCTCGAGCGCGACGTGGGCGTCCCCCTGCTGCGCCGGGTGGGGCGCGGCGTGCAGCTCACCCCGCAGGGCACCGTGCTGGTGACCGAGGCGATCGGCATCCTCGACCAGCTCGAGCACGCCAGGGTCGCGGTCGCGGAATCGCTCACCGAGGTGACGGGGACCGTGCGTCTGGCCGTGTTCCAGTCCACCGCCCACTCGCTCCTGCCCCGCGCCCTCGCCGCGCTCGCGGAACGTCACCCCGCCCTCCGGGTCGAGGTGACCGAGCGCGACCCGGAGTCCGCCCTCGACGCGGTCTCCGGCCGGGAGGACGACCTCATCCTCGCCGAGCAGTATCCGGGGCACAGCCGTCCGATCCACGCCGATCTCGACCGGGTGGCGCTCGCGCACGACGCGATCGCGCTCGCCCGGCGCCCCGGTTCCCCCGCGCACGGCGACCCCGCGACGACACTCCGGTCGACCAGCACGGCCCCCTGGGTGCTGGAGCCGGCGGGCACCGCCTCGCGCGCCTGGGCCGAGCAGCTGTGCCGCACCGCGGGGTTCGAACCGGACGTGCGCTTCGAGCTCGCCGACCTCACGGCGCACATCCGCCTGATCCACGCCGGGCTGGCCGTCGGGCTGCTCCCCGAGCTGGTGTGGGCGGGCGACACCCCGACCGTCGACCTCTCCCCGCTGCCGCGCTCCCCGCGCCGCGAGATCTTCTCCTCCGCGCGACGGGTGTCGGCCGCCGCCCCGTCGATCCGCGCCGTGCGGGCCGCCCTCGCCGACGCCGCCTCGCACAACCTCCTCGACTGATCCGCCCGGTCATCCGCGAGGAGGACGCGCCCCGGAGAGCCCCGGGCTATCCTCGGCAAGATGTCGCTCTTCCCTCCCCGCCTCCCGGCCGCCCGGCACTTCGCCCTCACCTGGGGCATCACGGAGCAGTACGGGGGGATGACGAGCGCGATGCTGCGCCGGTCCCGCTCGTTCCGCCGGATCGGGGGCGTCGACGTCGACCTGCTGACGCTCGACGACGGCCCCGACTACCCCGAGCTCTCGGAGCGGCTGCGGGCGAAGGGCGAGCTGATCGACGGGCTGCGCATCCGCAACCTGTGGGACGAGCTGCGCGCCACCCCGCCCGCACCCCGGGGCGTCATCCCGACGCTGCCGCCGCTGCTGGCCCCGGAAGACGACGACACCGTGCGCGAGCACGACGGCGTGGTGCTCAGCCGCGCACGCCGAGACGGGGACGGACACCTGTCGGTCGACCGGTTCCGCCGCGACGGCTCCCTCCTGGCGACCGAGCGCGAGGGGGCGGAGCGGCGCGTGGTCGTCTACGGCGTCGACGGGACCCCGCTGCGCTCCTGGCGCACCAGCTGGGGGCTGTACCGCTGGTGGTTCGACCGCCTGACGGCGGGGCGCGCGAGCTTCCTGCTGGTCGACTCGAAGACCGCCGCGCGACCGGTCGCGGGATACCGCCGTGACCACGTGACGACCCTGCACGTCGTGCACGCCTCGCACCGGGTGGCCGGACGCCCGCGGACGCTCCGCGCCTCCCGGGAGGGCGTCCTGCGGCGCGCGGGAGACTTCGACGAGATCGTGGTGCTGACCGAGCGGCAGCGCAGCGACCTCGTGGAAGACCTGGCGGCCCTGGGCGTGCAGGCCCGCGTGCGCACGATCCCGAACGAGGTGACGCTGCCGCCCGCGGTCTCCGCACCCCGTCCGGCCACGCGCGGCGTGGTGGTCGCGTCGCTGGACAAGCGCAAGCGCCTGGGCCACGCGATCGAGGCGCTCGCGAAGGCCCATGCGGCGGACGCCCGGATCGAGGCCGACGTCATCGGCGAGGGTCCGGACGAGCCGACGCTCGCGGCGCGCATCCGCGATCTCCGCGCCGAGGAGTGGATCCGGTTGCGCGGCTTCGACCCGCACGCACGGGAGGAGTTCGCGACCGCCGGGTTCAGCCTGCTCACGTCGACGTCGGAGGGGCTGCCCCTCGTGCTCGTGGAGAGCATGGCGGCCGGGTGCATCCCGCTCGCCTACGACATCCGCTACGGCCCGGCCGACATGATCCGCGACGGGGTGAACGGCTTCCTGCTCCCCGAGGGCGACGTGGACGGGCTCGCCCGGCGGATCGCGGGGCTCGCCGCGATGCCGCCCGGGCGGGTCGAGGGCATGCGGAGGAAGGCGCGGGCCAGGGCGGCCGAGTTCTCCGACCGGGCGATCACCCGGCGGTGGGCGCGCGAACTCCGGGCCGCGTACGACGCGAAGCTGCTGACGGCCGCACGGGAGGCGCCGATGGGCGTGCGGGCGCGGCGACTCGCGGGCGTGGTGCGGCGCCGGGCCCGGTGGGCGCTCGGCCGCTGAGCATCCGCCGCTGACGCGCGGGAATATGCATGCGCATGTATGAGTTGGGTGGGGAGTAGCCCGGACGACGGCGTCCGATCCATCCCGCCGTCCGAAAGGCACTTCCGTGAGCACTCCCGTCATCGACCGCACCGCCCCGACCGAGCACCCCGTCCTCGACGTCCTCGCCGGCCGCTGGAGCCCCCGCGCCTACGACGCGCAGAACGCGATCGACGAGGACAAGCTCGCCACCGCCCTGGAGGCCGCCCGCTGGAGCCCCTCCGCCAACAACACCCAGCCCTGGCGCTTCCTGGTCGCCCGTCGCGGCACCGCCCTCCACGCGCAGATCGTCGACGCGCTGATGGGCTTCAACCAGGCGTGGGCCGGCAACGCCGCGGCGCTGATCGTCGCGATCGCCGAGACCGAGACCGCCGACGGCACCCCGCTCACCCACGCCCTGTACGACCTCGGCCAGGCCGTGGCCCACCTCTCCGTGCAGGCGCACCATGACGGCCTCGTCGTGCACCAGATGAGCGGCTTCGACCCGGAGGTCGTGCGCGAGTTCGCCGACCTGGAGCCGCGCTTCACCCCCACCACCGTCATCGCGCTCGGCGAGCTGGGCGACATCGCTGCGCTGCCGGAGCCGCTGCAGGAGCGCGAGGTCGCCCCGCGCGTGCGTCGCCCGATCGCGGAGACCGTGCTCCTCAGCGCCTGAGTCGCGCGCACGCCGGCGCTCCGCCGCGACAAGGCCCGGTCCCCGCACGGGGCCGGGCCTCGCCGTATCGGGCGGCCTTTTGTGAGGGGTGCGGCACGACCCCCCGCACCTACAATCGTCGGCATGGCATTCCAGCGCAGGGTCAAGTCCGTCGAGCAGTCGATCGCCGAGACCCACGACGAGCAGAGATCGCTGAAGCGATCCCTCGGCGTGTGGGATCTCGCCGTCATGGGTGTCGCGGTCGCGGTCGGCGCCGGCATCTTCTCCGTCGGCGCCGAGGCCTCCGCGCGACACGCGGGCCCGGCCGTCATCATCTCGTTCATCATCGCGGCGGCCGTCTGCGGTCTCGCGATCCTCTGCTACGCGGAGTTCGCCTCCTCCATCCCGGTGGCCGGGTCCGCATACACGTTCACGTACTCGACGTTGGGCGAGTTCCTGGCCTGGATCATCGGCTGGGATCTCATCCTCGAGATGCTGATGGCCTCCGCGGTGATCGCCAAGTACTGGGGCGTCTACCTGGGCGACGCCGTGTCGCTGTTCGACCTGCAGATCCCGATGACGCTGCAGCTCGGCCCGCTCAGCTTCGACTGGGGTCCCGTCGTGATCGTGGCGATCTTCACCGTGCTGCTCGCGCTCGGCACGCGGCTGTCCAGCCGCGTCAACAGCGTGTTCACGGTCATCAAGGTCGCGATCGTGCTGTTCGTCATCGTCGTGGGGCTGTTCTTCATCAACGGCGCCAACTACACCCCGTTCGTGCCGCCGGCGCAGCAGGGCGTCGCCTCGGAGAGCGCCTGGACGCAGTCGCTGTTCTCCTTCATGACCGGCGCCGACCCGTCGATCTACGGCGTGTTCGGGATCCTCAGCGGCGCGGCCCTGGTGTTCTTCGCGTTCATCGGGTTCGACGTCGTCGCCACCAGCGCCGAGGAGACGAAGGACCCCAAGCGCACCGTGCCGCGTGGCATCATCCTCGGGCTCGTGATCGTGACCGTGCTCTACGTGCTGGTCGCAATCGTCATCACCGGGATGGTGTCGTACACCGAGCTGGCCAAGCTCGACGAGCCGTCGCTGTCCAGTGCGTTCGAGCTGGTCGGGGCGACGTGGGCGGCGCAGGTGATCGCGATCGGCAGCCTCGTGGGGCTCACCACGGTGGTCATGGTGCTGCTCATGGGTCTGGCGCGCGTGGTCTTCGCGATGAGCCGTGACGGCCTGCTGCCCCGCTCGCTCAGCGTGACCGACGCCAAGCGCGGCACCCCCATCCGCATCCAGCTGATCGTCGGGGTGGTGATCGCGATCATCGCCGGATTCACCGACGTGCAGGTGCTGGGCGACATGATCAACATCGGCACCCTCTCGGCGTTCGTGCTCGTGAGCATCGGGGTGCCGATCCTGCGCAAGAGCCGCCCCGACCTGGAGCGGCCGTTCACGGTGCCGCTGTCGCCCTGGCTCCCGTGGATCTCCGCGATCGCCTGCTTCTGGCTGATGCTGAACCTCAGCACCGAGACCTGGGTGCGGTTCGCGATCTGGCTCGCGCTGGGCCTGGTGATCTACTTCGCCTACTCCCGCCGGCACTCGCTGATCGGCCGGGAGCTGGAGCGCGACGCCCTCGGCGGCCTCCGCAGCCGGCCGTCGGACTGACGGCGAAGAGCCCCGCCCCGGGTTTCCGGGACGGGGCTCTCGTGTGGCGACGGAGTCTCAGTCATCGAGCAGCTCGGCCTCGATCACGTCGTCGTCGTCCTCCGCGGGCTCGGGCTCGGGGGTCGTCGACGTGAGCACGAGTCCCGAGCCGTCGGCCGCCACGTCCACGCGGACGGTGTCGCCGTCGCGCACGCCACCCGAGAGCAGCGCCGTGGCCAGCTTGTTCTGCACCTCGGTCTGGATGAGCCGGCGCAGCGGCCGCGCACCGAACATCGGGTCGTAGCCGCGTTCGGCGAGCCACGCCCGGGCGTCCGGGGTGACGGCGAGCGTGAGCCGGCGGTCCTTGAGCCGGTCGTGCAGCTGATCGACCGACAGCTCCACGATCTGCGCGAGGTCGTCCTCGCTCAGCGCGCTGAACATCACGATGTCGTCGAGCCGGTTGAGGAACTCCGGGCGGAACGCCTGCCGCACCAGCGCCATCACCTGCTCGCGCTTCTCGTCGGGCGAGAGCACGGGGTCGATGAGGATCGGCGAGCCGAGGTTCGAGGTGAGGATCAGGATCACGTTCGAGAAGTCGACCGTGCGACCCTGACCGTCGGTGAGGCGGCCGTCGTCGAGCACCTGCAGCAGCACGTCGAACACCTCGGGGTGCGCTTTCTCCACCTCGTCGAGCAGCACCACGCTGTACGGGCGCCGCCGCACGGCCTCGGTGAGCTGGCCGCCCTGCTCGTAGCCGACGTACCCGGGAGGGGCGCCGACGAGCCGGGAGACCGAGTGCTTCTCGCCGTACTCCGACATGTCGATGCGCACCATGGCGTGCTCGTCGTCGAAGAGGAACGCGGCGAGCGCCTTGGCCAGCTCGGTCTTTCCGACACCGGTCGGCCCGAGGAACAGGAACGATCCGGTCGGACGGCCGGGGTCGCTGATGCCCGCACGGGAGCGGCGCACCGCGTCGGACACGGCCTTCACGGCGTCCTTCTGGCCGATCAGCCGCTTGCCGAGCTCGTTCTCCAGGTGCAGCAGCTTCTCGCTCTCGCCCTGGAGCAGACGCCCGACGGGGATGCCCGTCCAGGCGGCGATCACCGCGGCGATGTCCTCCTCGGTCACCTGCTCGTTCACCATGCGCGGCTCGGTCGAGGTGGTCGCCTCCGCCTGCTCCGCTTCGGCGATCTCGCGCTCCAGCCGCTTGATGGTCTCGTACTCGAGCTTGGACGCCTTCGTGTAGTCGGCGTTGCGCATCGCGAGGTCGCGCTGGGTGACGGCGTCGTCGAGCTGCTTCTTCAGCTCGCCGACGCGGTTAAGCCCCTGACGCTCGCGCGCCCAGCGGGCCTCGAGGCCGGCGAGCTCCTTCTCCAGCTCGACCAGGTGCTCGCGCAGCGCGCCGAGGCGCTCCTTCGAGGCGGCATCCTTCTCGCGCTTGAGGGCCAGCTCCTCCAGCTTGAGCCGGTCGACCTGACGCTTGAGCTGGTCGATCTCGACCGGGGAGGAGTCGATCTCCATCTTGAGCCGCGACATCGACTCGTCGATCAGGTCGATGGCCTTGTCCGGGAGCTGCCGAGCGGGCAGGTACCGGTTGGACAGGGCGGCGGCCGCCACGAGGGCGCTGTCCGAGATCGTCACCCCGTGGTGCGCCTCGTAGCGACCCTTGAGGCCGCGGAGGATCGCGATCGTGTCCTCGACCGAGGGCTCTCCCACGTACACCTGCTGGAACCGGCGCTCCAGGGCCGCGTCCTTCTCGATGAACTCGCGGTACTCGTTGAGCGTGGTCGCGCCGATGAGCCGCAGCTCGCCGCGGGCCAGCATCGGCTTGAGCATGTTGGAGGCCGCGACGGAGCCCTCCCCGCCGCCCGCGCCCATGAGCACGTGCAGCTCGTCGATGAAGGTGATGACGCGCCCGTCCGATTCGGTGATCTCCTTGAGCACCTGCTTCAGCCGCTCCTCGAACTGCCCGCGGTACATGGCACCGGCCACGAGGGCGGAGATGTCGAGGGTGACGAGCTCCTTGTCCTTCAGCGACTCGGCCACGTCGCCCGCGACGATGCGCTGCGCGAGCCCTTCGACGACGGCCGTCTTGCCGACGCCGGGCTCGCCGATCAGCACCGGGTTGTTCTTGGTGCGACGCGTGAGGACCTGGCTGACGCGTCGGATCTCGCTGTCCCGTCCGATGACGGGGTCGAGCTTGCCCTCGCGGGCGCGGTCGGTCAGGTTGATGCCGAACTGCTCGAGGGCGGACTGCTGTTCCTGGTTCGGGGATCCGGTCTGCGGGGTGGTCATGCGCTCCTCCTGGAGGTACTCCTTCTGGTCGGCCCCGCCGCCGAAGTCCGGGGACGGGATGAAAAGTTGAGCCGTGTTGACTCAAGTTTACCATTCCGGGGGTCGCGCCTCCAGCCCGTCGTCACCCCTCCCGGACGATGGCATCCCAGACCGCGGCGGCGACCTCGCGCTTCGACCCCGACGCGGTGCCGGCCGCGGTACCGCCAGGACCGAGGATGTGCACGGTGTTCTCCGCGCGCTCGAAGCCGCGGTCCCAGCCGACCTCGTTCACCACCAGCAGGTCGACCCCCTTGCGCTGCTGCTTCGCGCGGGCGCGGTCGAGCATCTCGGCCTCGTCCTCCGGCGTCTCCGCGGCGAACGCGATCACGAGCTGCCCCGCGCGCCGAGCGGCCGCGAGCCCGGCGACGATGTCCTCGTTCTCCACGAGCTCGATCGGCGGCACGCCCCCGGTGTCCTTCGTGAGCTTGCGCGCCGACACCTCGACCGGGCGGTAGTCGGCCACCGCCGCCGCCATGACCACGACCTGGGCGTCCGCGGCCGCCTCGGCCATCGCGGCGGACAGCTCCGCGGCCGTGCCGACCGTGACCACCCGGATGCCCGGATGCCGCGCGGCCTCGCACACGTCGCCCGACACGTTCGCCGCCACCAGGGTCACCTCGGCTCCGCGGGCGGCGGCTTCGGCGGCCAGGGCGACCCCCTGCCGCCCGCTGGAACGGTTGCCGAGGAAGCGCACCGGATCGATCGGCTCGCGCGTGCCACCCGCCGACACCACCACCCGGACGCCGGCGAGGTCGCCCGGCGTGAGGAGGGTCTGCGCCACCGCGAACACCTCCTCCGGCTCCGCCATCCGCCCCGGACCGCTGTCGCCACCCGCCAGCTCGCCGTCGGCCGGACCGACCACGTGCACGCCGCGCTCACGGAGCGTTCCCATGTTCGCCTGCGTGGCGGGGTGCCGCCACATCTCCGCGTGCATCGCCGGGGCCACCAGCACCGGCGCCTCGGTCGCGAGCAGGGTGGTGCCCAGGAGGTCGTCGGCCAGCCCGGCGGCCATCTTCGCGAGCGTGTTGGCGGTCGCGGGCGCCACCACCACGAGCTCCGCGGCCTGCCCGAGCGCGACGTGGCGCACCTTCGCCACATCGTCGTGCACGCTCGTGGTGACCGGGTGCCTGCTGATCGCCTCCCACGTCGGCAGCCCCACGAAACGCAGGGCGTCCGCCGTGGGCACCACTGTCACGTCGTGACCCGCCTTCGTCAGCAGGCGCACCAGGTGCACCGTCTTGTAGGCGGCGATGCCGCCCGTGACCCCCACCACGATGTTCACGTCTCGATTCTGCCCCAGCCCGCCCCCGCCCGGGCCTGCAGGATCGCAGCGGGGCCGGGGACGCCGGCCCCGCGCACGTCGTCGACGCCGCGCCGGGAGGGCCCCGGCGCGCGCGGGCGACCTAGACTCGGGAGAGTGTGCACGGTCGTGATCGATGTCGAGACTGCCGGTTCGGCACGGCTCCTGGCCGTGCGAGACGAGGATCCCCACCGCGAGTGGGACGCGCTCGGCCCGTGGTGGCCGGAGCAGTATCCGGGGGTGATCGGCATCCGCGACCGCCGGGCGGGCGGGGCCTGGCTCGCGGTGAACCCGCAGGAGCGCCGCCTCGCGGTGCTGCTCAACCGTGCCGACGTGAACGACCTCCCCGGCCCCGCGGCATCGCGCGGATCGCTGCCGCTCGAATCGGTGTCGGGCCGTTCGCCGCAGGGCCTCCCCCGCATGCACGGGTTCAACCTGCTCGAGGTCGGGCCCGACGGCGCGCGGGTGGTGTCGTGGGACGGCGCGACGCTGCGCGAGACCCCGGTGACGCCCGGAACCCACATGATCGCGCACGACGACCTCGACGACGAGCAGACGCCGCGCATCACCGCGTGGCTGCCGGAGTTCCGCGCCCTCGGGCCCGCCGCGGCGAGCGCCGACTGGGTCGCGGAGTGGACGGCGCTGCTCGGGGCCTCCGCGGAGCTGTCACCCGAGGACGACCGCGCGATCATCCGCGACAACCGTCCGCACGGGTATCCGACGCAGTCACTGCTGTACGCCGTGGCCGCGGTCACCCCCGCGGGGGTCGAGGTGCGCGACGTCACCCTCCCGTCCCCCGCGCACTGGACCGCCTGACCCCCGGCGCCCTGACCCACGGCGCCCTGGCCCGCGGCGCCCTGGCCTTCCGGATCGAAACCGCGCCTTCCCGCGCCTCCCCCGGCCCGTTATCCACCCCGCACCGCCCGGCACCGACCCGGCGCGCCCGCGACTCAGGCCGCGGGCACCGCGTCGTCCGCGCAGGAGAACCGCGCTCGATAGGCCGTGGGCGTCACGCCGAGCACCCTGGCGAAGTTCTGCCGCAGCACGGCCGCCGAGCCGAAGCCGCACTCGCCGGCGATGTGCTCGAGCGGCAGGTCGGTGCGCTCCAGCAGACGCTGCGCGTGGATGATGCGCTGCCGGGCGAGCCACGCGGCGGGTGTCGCACCGTACTCGGCCTTGAAGCGCCGCGCGAACGTGCGGGGCGACATGAGCGCCCGGCCGGCGAGGTGGTCGACGCTGAGCTCCTCGCGCAGGTTCTCCACAGCCCAGTCGGCGACCGCGGCTAGGGAGTCCGACGGCGCCACCGGGATGGGGCGGTCGATGAACTGCGCCTGACCGCCGTCGCGCTGCGGCGGCACGACCATGCGGCGGGCGATGCGGTTGGTGATCTCGGCCCCGAGCTCCTGGCGCAGCAGGTGCAGGCACGCGTCGATGCCCGCGGCCGTCCCGGCACTGGTGATGATGCGGTCGTCCTGCACGAACAGCACGTCGGGGTCGATGTCGATCCGCGGGTACATCTCGGCCATGGTGTGCGCGTACATCCAGTGGGTCGTGGCACGGCGCCCGTCGAGCACCCCGGCCGCCGCGAGGATGAACGATCCGCTGCACACGCTCATGACCCAGGCCCCCCGGTCGACCGCGGCGCGGGCGAGATCGGTCAGACGCTCGTCGATACGACCCCAGGTCGAGCGGGGCACGGGGCAGAACACCACGAGGTCGGCTTCGTCGGCGAAGGTCAGGTCGTGCTCGACGTTGACGGAAAAGCCGATCTTGGAGCGCACGACCCCGGGCTCCGGCGCGACGATGCGGAAGTCGAAGTTCGGCACGCCGTCGTCCGAGCGGTCGAGGCCGAACGCCTCGCACGCGACACCGAACTCGAAGGGGGCGAATCCGTCCTGGATGACGCAGGCGACCGTCTTCATGCACTCTCCCGGTTGGCAGTTTTCTGTCGTAGAGGGTCGTTTCTGCCACTCGTGGCCGTAACCCGCTGCGCGTAGCTTTTCTGCCATGATACTCATCATCGCGCTTCTCGCCATCGCCGGGTGGGCGGTCGTCGCCACGATCATCGAACTGCGCCGCGACGGCTACCGCCCCACCCCGACCGACTGGAGCCGGGTCTCCGGTCGCGACGTGTACCAGCAGGCCGAGCCGGGTCACGGCTACCGCTGACCGTCGCACAACCCCCTCGTCGCGCCACGGCGGCGCGGCTACGCTCGGGGCATGAGCGACCCCCAGCAGCCCGCCGAGTCCGCACCCGTGCCACCGCCCCCCGCCCCTCCCCTCACGGCCGAGCCGCGCTACCCCGCCGCGCCGCCCCCGGGGTACCCGAGCGCCGCGCCCTCCTTCCCCCACCCCGCCGCATCGCCGGCCGCCCCCGCCTCGACGACCGCGGCTCCCGGTGCGACCGGCCCGACCGCGAACCCGTACGCCACCGCCCCGTCCGCGGCCCCGGACGGCACCCCCTACCCGCCCGCGTACCCCACGGCCGTCACGCCGGGAGGCCCCGGGTACCCGCAGTTCCCGGTCGGCGCCCCGCCCCGCACCGCCGCCGACCGTGGCAGCTCGCTCGGCCGGGTGGCGTTCATCGTCGCGGTCGTGGTGTTCGCCCTCGACCTGCTTTTGATCCTCGGGCGCCCGTTCCTCTACATGGGCGACCGCGTCTACTCGCTGATCGGATTCGTCGAGGGCGCGTCGTCCGTCGTCGGCTTCCTGGGCTACGCGGTCGCGCTCGTGCTGGGCATCGTCGCCGCGCGCCGCCCCGGCTCCCGGCTGTTCGCGGGGATCGCGATCGGCATCTCCGGCGCCGGACTGCTCGGGATCGTCACCGTCTGGCTGGCCTCGATGTTCTACCGCTTCGTCTGATCGACGCCGAGGGTCCCGCTCACCGGCCGTCCCGCACGCGCTCGTACACCGCGACCATGGCGGCGGTGCGCGACGACTGGCGGAACGCCTCGGCGACCGCCGGAACGGGGGACGGAGCGGCGCCCGCGGCGATGTCGGCGGCGGCACGACGCAACGTCTCCGCGAGGGCCGCGGTCCGCTGCGCCTCGCGCTCGCGCTCCGACGCGGTGGGGTCCGCCTCCGGTACGGCCCACAGCCCGCCCTCGAGCTCGGCCGCGATGTCGGGGTCGCACACCACCGAGGGCGTGCCGAGCGTCGCGGCCTCAAACGGGGTCATGCCCTGCGTCTCGAAGCCGATGGAGGTCTGGACGAGCGCGTCGGCGTCGGCGATGCGCGCGAGCGTCTGCGCGTAGGTGAGGCGCCCCGCGAAGGTCACGCCGTCGCGACCGGCGACGATCCGTTCCGCGGCCGCGCGCTGCGCGCCGCCCCCGATGACCTCCAGGTCGGCGTCGACGCCCGAGGCCACGAACGCCTCCAGGAACGGCAGCAGGCGCTTCTCCGGGCTCATCCGTCCGAGCCACACGAAGCGCGGACGCCCCGGGCGGCGCTCGGCGGGCGCCGCGGCGAGGGTGCTCGCCCGCACGTCGTCGTCGATGCCGTTCCAGATCACGTCGACGTGCGGGAACACGCCGTTCTGCTCCAGACGCCGGGCGAAGTGACCGGAGGGCGCGGTGACCGCCGAGGCCCCGGCCGCGAGCCCGCGCAGGTACGACCAGCCGTCACTGCCCCCCACGCGGATCCCGATGCCCCGCAACGCGCGGCGGCGCCACGCGTTGAGCACCGCGAGCACGGGACGGTGCAGCGGGGTGACCGCCGCGAGGCCCACATCGACGCGGTTGTGCATGGTGTGCACCACGGGGAGCCCGTGCCGCTGGGCGTAGCGGTGTCCGATGAACGCCCCCCAGAAGTCGGCCTGCACGTGCACGAGGTCGACGGGAGGGCGCTGCGTCATGGCGCGGTCGAGGGCGCGGTCGGTGGCGCGGCCCGGCCAGCTCATCGCGTACTCGCGGTCGAGTGTGATCGGGACGGACGGGAGGTCGACGTAGGCACCGGCCGGCACGTCACCCTCGGGAACGCGGTGCGCGTGCATGCGCGGCGCGACCACCGTCACGGTGTGCCCCGCCCTCTCCAGAAAGGTCCGCTGCAGCCGCATCGACACCTGCGCGCCACCGAGGGAGTCCAGGTGCTGATCGCCGAAGAAGACGATGTGCATGCGGTTACTCCGGCAGCGGCTCGTCGCGGTACAGCGCCTCGAAGGTGTCGAGCGTGCGGTTGATGTCGTGGATCGCGACGCCGTCGAGCGAGGCGTGCTGCATCCGCTCGTACTCGCCCGGCGAGGCGGTGAGGACATCGGTCAGTCGCGCGGCGAGCTCGTCGACGTTGCCCGGCTCGAACAGGTGGCCGTTCTCGCCGTCGTGCACCAGGTGCGGCAGGGCCACCGCGTCCGCGGCGACGATCGGCAGCGCCGACGCCATGGCCTCCATGGTCGCGATCGACTGCAGCTCGGCGATCGATGCGATCACGAACAGGCTCGCGCGCGACAGCAGGGCGCGCAGCTCCTCGTCGGTCGTGCGGCCGTGGAACGTGACCCGGTCGGCGAGACCGAGCTGCGCGGTGAGGCTCTCGAGCTGCTTGCGCTGATCTCCGCCGCCGACGATGTCGAACGTCGTGTTCAACGCGGGGTCGAGCTTCGTCATCGCCTTGAGGATGACCTCGACCTGCTTCTCGGCCGTGAGGCGCCCGACGAACACCAGGCGGTTCTCCTCGCGCGGCGCGATCACCGGCGTGTACTGCGAGCGGTCGATGCCGCAGCTCACCGGGATGACGTTGCGTACCTCGACCGTCTTCTCGAGGAAGTCGGCGGCGCGGCGCGTCGGGGTCGTGATGGCGCGGGTGAGGTCGAACGTGCGCTTCGCATCGGCCCAGGCGAACTTCAGCACCAGGTCGTCGATGAACTTCGGCATGGTCGTGTGATCGAGGATGTTCTCGGCCATCACGTGGTTGGTCGCGATGACCGGGATGCCGCGCTGCTTCGCGATGCGCGCGAGGCCGCGTCCGATCACGATGTGCGACTGGATGTGCACGACGTCGGGCTGCACGCGGTCGAGCACCTTCCGCGCGTAGTGCTTGGAGCGCCACGGCCACACGAAACGCAGCCAGTCGTGCGGGGCCCAGCGCACGGACGGCAGCCGGTGCAGCGTCATCGGCTCGCCCTCGATCACCTCGGTGTGAGGCGCCGAGCGGCGGTACGCCTGGTTAGGGGCGACCACGTGCACGTCGTGTCCGCGCTGGACGAGGCCGGCCGCGAGACGCTCGGCGAAGCGGGCGGCACCGTTGATGTCGGGCGCGAAGGTGTCGCAGCCGATCAGGATCTTCAGCGGGCGGGGGGCTTCGGCGGCGTCGGGGGACGCCTCGGTCGGATCGTCGGAGGGGGTCACAGACATGCTGCCTTACGATGGGGCGGCCAAGGGAAAGCCCTGGTCGGGCGCACGCAACTCTACCCGAGGGCCCTGGCCGGGCCGCCGAGGCATACCGGCATCCGCCCAGCCGGAGCCGTTAGCGTTGGCGCATGCGACTGACTGCCGACGCCGACCCCCAGCTGTGGATCCCCGTCACCGACTCCCTCGGTTGGAAGGGGCGCCGGCACCGGAAGGCCGCGATCCGCATGCTGCTGGGACAGGTGAACGCGGCGGTGGGGGCGACCGAGCGCCCTGGATCGCGCTTCGGCGCGTGGGCCATGAGCCAGGCCGCCCCGATGCTCATGAAGAAGGCCGACGGCCGCGTGCTGGTGTGGACGTGGAAGGCCGAGCCCGAGCTGGTGGTGGCGATGGCGACCGCCCAGGTGCTGACGCCCGATGTGCGCATCGCCCGGGCATCGATGCCCATGGAGTACGACGACACCACCTCGTTCCCGACGCGGCTCGGGGTCGGCGAGAAGCTGGTGGTCGCGATGCCGCCCTCGCCCGCGACGCCCCCGTTCACGACGTACACGTGGGACACCGGCACGCACCTGATCACGCTGACGGCGGTGTGCGCCGACCGGGAGCGCTTCGGCACGCTCGGCACCGCGCTCGACGACCTCGCCCGGAGCATCCGCATCGCCGACGACCTCACCGGCGGCGAGTCGCCCGACGTGCTGCGGCTGCCTCCGGCCTGACACCCTCGACGTCCACCGCCGGGTGCGGGGAGGACTCACGCGAGGCCGTGCGCGGCGAGCCAGTCCTTCGCGACGGAGGCCGGGACACGCGCGAGCCAGGCGTCGGTGACGAGCTCCGCCAGCCGGTCCGCGTCCACCACGTCCAGGCGTACGAGCAGCGCCGGGTAGCCGTCGAAGTGCGGGATCGAGAACAGCGCCTCCGGCTCCGCGGCCAGCAGCGCCTCCTTCTCGCCCTGATCCGCCACGCGCACCGACAGCACCTCGCCGTCGGGCCACTGCCGACCGAGCTCGGCCAGCTGGCGCAGATCGGCGCCGGTCGGGCCGCGCAGCCCCGCGAACTGCCCCTGCGTCACGCGCCACCCGGGCAGACCCGTGTGACCGTTGACGGCCTCGGTGACCCCGGGCAGCCCGAGCGCGATCCGCCGCACGTCGTCGATCGTCGCCATCCCGTCATGCTCCCGCACGCCCCGCCCGCGCACAACGCCCGGGCCCGCGCGGGGGTCAGCGCGCGATGCGGAGGGTGCGCACCTCGAACGGACGCAGGTGCAGCGCTCCACCCGTCCGCGCGTCGTCGAGGTCGTCCTCGATCAGGCTCACCTCGCGCACCTCGCGATGCTCGAAGCCGACCGCCAGCTCGCCCGTGGTCCGACGCCCGAGAGCTTCGTACACGCGCACGATCACGTCGCCCGAGCCGTCGTCGGCGAGCTTGACCGCCGACACCACGATGCCCTCGCCCGACACGCTCACCAGGGGCTCGACCTCGCGGGCACCGCGCACGACGGTGGGCAGCGCGTTGAACCGGATTCCCTCGGCCGTGGCGATCGCGGCGTCCGCGCCGATCACGAAGCCGACCTCGATGGCGTGGTGCCCGTGGTCGGTGTCGGGGTCGGGGAACCGCGGAGCGCGCAGCAGCGAGAGCCGCACGGTCGTGGTCACCCCGTCGTCACCGACCTCGCGCGAGGTGTCGTAGCCGTAGATCGAGTCGTTGACGAGCGCGGCGCCGAAGTCCTGCTCGCGCACCAGCACGAAGCGGTGCATCGAGGTCTCGAACTTCGCGGCCTCCCAGCTCGTGTTCGTGTGGGTGACGCGGGCCTGGTAGCCGAACTGGGTCTCGGCCTCGGTGTGCGACGCCTGGATGTCGAGCGGGAAGGCGAGCTTGAGCAGCTTCTCGGTCTCGTGCCAGTCGACCTCGTTGCGCAGTACCACGGTGCGCGAGTCGGGCGCGAGGAGGATCGTCTGCGTGATCGTCGACTCCGAGAACCGCCGCTCGACCACGATGGTCGCGACGCCGTGCACCACCGAGGCCTCGATCGACGACACCGCGGTGAGGTCCTCGACGCTGTTGCGGTAGTAGCGGTCGATGTCCCACGCGTCCCACATGTTCGGGAAGTCCTGGTGCAGCTGGAACAGGTTCGCGGCCCTGCCCGGCGCGACCGTCTCGCGGCCGGACGCCCTGTCGACCGCCGACACGATGAGGCCCTCCCCCGACACCACGACCGACACGAGCTCGTTCTCCAGGCGCCAGCCGCCGTCCGCGTCGGTGAGCGTCACCGGGCTCGCGGTCGACTCCCCGACGAACGCCGCGCCCAGCGCCCGTCCGCCCGCGAGCGAGGTCGGCTCGAACCGCAGCGCGCGGTCCCCGTCGCCCGCGAGCGACCGCCGGGCCCGATCCGCGATGTCCTGCGCATCGGACAGCACGTCGGAGAGCACGGCGACGGCCTCGCGGTGCACCCAGGCGATCGAGGTGCCGGGGAGGATGTCGTGGAACTCGTGCAGCAGCACGGCCTGCCAGAGCCGGTCGAGCTCCGCCTGCGGGTACGCGGCCCCCGTGCGCACGGCGTCGGTCGCGGCCCACAGCTCCGCCTCGACCAGCGCGTGCTCGGCCCAGCGGTGCAGCGCCTTCGTGGCGTGCTGGCTGGTGAGGGTGCCGCGGTGCAGCTCGAGGTACAGCTCGCCCACCCACACGGCGGGGTGCGGCAGCTCGGCCTTCGCGGCGTCGAAGAAGTCGTCCGGGTGCTCCCAGACGACCTGCGCGCTGCCCTCGAGGTCGCGCAGGCGCGCGGCCTTGCCCGTCATCTCCCGGGTCGTGCCGCCACCGCCGTCACCCCAGCCGACCGGGGCGATCGACCGCGACGTGACGCGGTTCTCCTTGAACTGCCGCGCGGCCTTGGCGACCTCCATGCCGCTGAGCTGCGAGTTGTAGGTGTCCATCGACGGGAAGTGCGTGAACACCTGCGAGCCATCGATGCCCTCCCACAGGAACGAGTGGTGCGGGAAGACGTTCTGCTGGTTCCACGAGATCTTCTGCGTGAAGAACCACTCGAACCCGGCGCGGCGCATGAGCTGCGGCAGCGCGGGCGAGTAGCCGAAGCTGTCGGGCAGCCACACGCCCTTCGACCGGATGCCGAACTCGCGCTCGAAGAAGCGCTGGCCGTGCGAGAACTGCCGCACGAGCGACTCGCCGGTGGGCATGACGGTGTCGGACTCGACCCACATGCCGCCCAGGGGCAGGAAGCGCCCCGCGGCGACCGCGGCTCTGACCCGCTCCCACACCTCGGGGCGGTGCTCCTTGATCCAGGCGTACTGCTGCGCGCTGGACATGCCGTACTGGAACTCGGGCTGCTCCTCGATGAGCGTGGTCATGGACGAGGTGGTGCGGGCGACCTTGCGGATGGTCTCGCGCACGGGCCACAGCCATGCGGAGTCGATGTGCGCGTGGCCGACCGCCGAGATGCGGTGCGCGCTCGCCTCGGCCGGGGCCGCGAGCACGTCGGCGAGTCGGGCGCGGGCGTCGGCGGCCGTCTCGACGATGCGCTGGAGGTCGAGCACGTCGAGGGCGTCGTCGAGCGCCTGGAGGATGCGCATGCGCCGCGGCGAGGTCGCCGGCAGCTCGGCCTGCAGCTCGAACAGCACCTCGATGTCGAGGGACAGGTCGAACACCTCGGGCTCGAACACCGCGAGGTCCATGCGGCGCAGGCGGTACAGCGGCTCCTTCGACGAGGTGAGGATGTCGCCCTCCTGCGTCGGAAGGAAGGGGTGGTAGTCGAGCAGCACCGGGTTCGACGCCCCCTCGAGGTACAGCTCGACGGGCTCGCCGCCGTGGGCGTTCTCGGCGATCGGCACCCACTGGTTGCGCGGGTTGATGCTCTTGATCGGGGTGCCGTCGGGGCGGTACGCGAGGGCCTCGCACTGGAAGCCGGTCATGTTCACGTCGAAGCCGAGGTCGATCAGCGCCTCGACGCGGCGCCCCTTCCAGTCGGCCGGCACGCGCCCCGTGAGCTTGAACCACGTGGTGCCCCACGCCGGGCCCCACAGCGACCCGACCGCGCCCGGCGCGAAGTCGAGCGCCAGCCCCTCGGCCGGCGGGATCGGCTCCCCGGGCAGTTCGTGCAGCTCGACGGTCAGCGGCACGGAGGCCGAGTGGATCGCGGGACGGATCCGTTCCTCCAGCACGCGCTTGACGCGGCCGACGGTGAGCGAGGTGTCGTCATGCATGGCTGTTCTCCGGGCTCGACGGTGAGGGGGCGTTCTGATGCTATCCGATTTACTAAAACGATCTAGCGATTCGAGTCTACGGCACACCCACGACGCTCCCGCGAGGCTAAACCGATCAAGTAGGGTGATGCCTATGGCCTCGGGGAAACGCGTCACGATCGCGGACATCGCGCGTCTGGCCGGCGTCTCCCCCGGGGCCGTCTCCTTCGCCCTGAACGGTCGCCCCGGCGTGAGCGAGGAGACCAGGCAGCGCATCCTCGCGATCATCGAGGAGCACCACTGGCAGCCCAGTTCCGCGGCACGCGCCCTGGTCGGCGCCCGTGCCAACGCGGTCGGCTTCGCACTCGCCCGCCCCGCCCGCTCGCTGGGCTCCGAGGCCTTCTTCACCGATCTGATCGCCGGCATCGAATCGCGGCTGTCGGAGAGCAAGGTCAGCCTGCAGCTGCGCCTGGTCGCCGACATCGACGAGGAGATGGAGGTGCACCGCCAGTGGCGGTCGTCGAATCAGGTCGACGGCATCATCTACATCGATCCGCGCGACGACGACCCGCGCGCGGCGAACATCGCGTCGCTGGACGCCCGCGCCGTGATGATCGGGTCGGAGCCGTCCGCGGAGGGCGACGTGCCGAGCGTCTGGATCGGCGACGAGGAGGTGGCCGAGACGCTGTTCTCCTACCTCGCGGCCCTCGGGCACACCCGCATCGCCTACGTCGCCGGACCCGCCGAGCTCGAGCACACGCGCCTGCGCGCCGAGGTGCTGGAGCGCCTGGCGGCGGACGGCATCGCGGGCGAGGTCATCGCGACCGACTTCTCCCCCGCACGCGCCTCGGCGGTCACGCGCACTCTGCTCTCCGGCAAGCAGCGCCCGACCGCGATCGTCTACGACAACGACGTGATGGCGGTCGCCGGACTCCGCGTCGCCCAGGAGATGGGGCGCACCGTGCCGCGCGACGTGTCCCTCGCCTCCTTCGACGACTCGGTGATCGCCGGGCTCATCAACCCGTCCATCACCGCCATGACGCGCGACACGTTCGAGCTCGGCGAGCAGGCGGCCACCCTCCTGCTGCAGCAGATCGAGGCGGGCGCGACCCTGCCCAGCGTCGCCGGTCCCACCCCCACCCTCACGGCGCGCGAGAGCACGGCGCCGCCCGCGTCCTGACGCGCGCCGACGGATGGTGTCAGGCGTCGACGACGGTGTTGACCGAGCCGTAGCGGCCGACCGCGTCGCCCGCGAGGTCGGGGCGGATCAGCTCACGGATGCCCCGGCCCTCCAGCGCCGCGGGGTCTGCCGCGTCGGCCGAGGTGACCAGGGCCGGATCGAGTCCCGCGGTGCACGCATCGACCCACGCCTGGAACACCGCCCCTCCCGGGCTCAGCGCGGCCCGGCTCACCGGCACGTCGCGCTCGTCCACCTCGACCACGATCCCGGTCGGCCGCGCCGGGGCAGCCGTGCGCGCGCGCAGCTCGGGGATCAGCTCCGCGAACCGCCGGCCGATCGGCTTGGCCGCGCCGGACTGGTCGACCAGGCCGAGCGAATACTCCAGGTCGGGGAAGTCGCCCAGGTCGCGGCTCACGTCGTGGGAGCACCACCACGTGACGCCCCAGAGGTTCTCGGTCCGCGCCGAGGAGCGCAGCGTCGCCTCCAGGAACCCGGGCATCTCGTCGGCCTCCAGACAGTTCGACGGCGCCCCCACCTCCTGCAGCCACACCGGGCGCTGCGGGTCGGTCGCGAACGCCCGCGACAGCTCGATCAGATACTCGGCGTGCCGGTCGGCGGCGACGGAGCGACCGCCGTAGCGCTGCGCCGTGCCGTTGAAGATCCACGAGTGGATCGTGGTCATGGCGCCCAGGCGCGAGGCGTGCGCCGGGGTGAACCCGTGCTCGTCCATGTACCAGACCGCGTCGTACTCGCTGTGCACGTGAGGGAGTCCGGGTGCGGCCTCCCCCGCGGCCGCGAGCAGGGTCTCGATCCACGCCCCGGCCTCGTCGACCGTGACCGGCCACGGCGCGGGGTGCGTGTGCGCCGAGAACTGGTTGACCTCGTTGCCGAGCGTGAGGCCGAGGAAGTTCGGGGCATCGCGCAGCGCCTCCGCGAGCCGCTGCACCAGGGCGACCTGCCCGTCGAGCGCCCTCGGATCGGTGAACATGTTGCGGTCGTGCCAGGTGTACAGCCAGGCGGGCACGAAGTCGAAGCTCGACAGGTGGCCCTGGATCACGTCGACGCCCGCGTCGAGCTCGAACTCGGCGGCGATGTCGACCATCGCCCGCACGTCGTCGAGAGCCTTCGGGCGGATGAGGGTGCGGTTCGGCTGCAGCACGGTCCACAGCGGGAACACGCGCACGTGGTCGAGGCCCAGTTCGGCGAGGGCGGCGAAGTCGCGGCGCACGTCGTCGGGCGTGAAGTCGAGCCAGGAGTGCATCCAGTCCTTCGACGGCGTGTAGTTCGCCCCGAACCTCAGGGGAGCGTCGAGAGCGCCACGCTGCGTCATGTGTTCGCACCTTTCGGACAGAGCCCCCCGACGAGGGCGGATCGCACCACTATAACGCTTGAGCAGCTAGACCGCGGCACGAGATTCCGCTCGCCGCCTGCGCTCCCCGCGCCCTCTCTTGACACCGATGGATTCGGATGGTTTCATCAGCTAAAGCGCTGTAGTCCCGTCCTGTCGGACCCGCGCCGAATCGCCCGCCTCGAGGAAGAAGCACGATGAGAGTTCCCGCACGCATGGCTGCACTGGCAACCTTCACGATCGGCGCCCTCGCGCTCGCCGGCTGCACCGGCGGTGGCGCCGGCGCCGGAGACGCCGGGCCGATCGACACCTCCGGCGACCTGAGCGGCACGATCCAGTTCCAGACCTGGTCGCTCAAGAACGAGAAGTTCACGCCGTACTTCGAAGACCTGATCGACGCGTTCGAGAAGGAGCACCCCGACGTGAAGGTCGAGTGGCTCGACCAGCCCGGCGACGGCTACCAGGAGAAGATCCTCAGCCAGGCCAACGCCGACACCCTGCCCGACGTGCTCAACCTGCCGCCCGACATCGCCTACCCGCTGGTCGCCGCGGGCAAGCTGGTCGACCTCGACACGGCCGACCCCGACCTGAAGTCGGCGTACAACACGGGCGCGTGGGAGGCCTACAGCCAGTACCCGGGCGTCGACGGCACCTATGGTCTGCCGTGGTACCTGTCGAGCGATGCGTCGTGGTGGAACCTGGCCCAGCTCGCCCCCTACGGCGTCACGGAGCAGAACCTGCCGACCACGGTCGACGAGCTGCTCACGCTCGCCACCGACGTGGCCACCGAGTCGGGCGGCAAGGTGCAGCTGCTCTCCTCGATCCCCGCGCTCGACACGTTCACGGCCGCTGGCATGGAGGTCATCAACGACAAGGGCGAGTTCGACTTCAACACCGACGAGGCCGCCGCGATCATCCAGAAGTACGCCGACGCGTACGCCGCGGGCGCCATGCCCGCCGAGGCCCTCACCGGCGACTACGGCGGCAACGCCGAGGCCTACATCCAGGAGAAGGTCGCCTTCACGACCGGCGGCACCGGCTTCACGACCGATCTGCAGAAGGACGCCCCGTCGCTGCTGGCGAACACCGTCGCCACCCCGCGCCTCGGCATCGCGCCGCTCTACGTGCAGGGCCTGAACGTCTCCGCCGACTCCGACAACAAGGAAGCCGCGCTCGCGTTCGCCGAGTTCGCGACGAACCAGGAGAACCAGGTGGCGTTCTCGTCGCTCGCGGTCGGGACCGCACCCGGAACGGCCGAGGGCGGCGACCAGGTCGTCGAGAACATCGCCTCCTCCGTCACCGACGAGAAGCAGCTCGCCGCGATCGACACGGTGTTCGGCGCGATGAAGGACGCCAAGGCCCTGCCGTTCCAGTGGACGTCGGACATGGCGACCTACATGACGCAGCAGATCGCGCTCGCGGTCAACGGCGAGGCCGACCCGAAGGCCCAGCTCGACAAGATCGTCGAGTACGCCAACGCGAACCGCGTGGACCAGTGACCATGAGCGCGAGCACCGGCACCCGGCAGCGAAGGACGACGATGAGGTCCCACCGGTGGTTCACCCCGTGGCTGCTCCTCGCCCCCGCCGTGATCTGGGTGCTGGTGTTCGCGCTGTGGCCGTTCCTCAACACCGTCGTCCTCAGCTTCACGAACGCCCGCCCGCTGCGCACCCCCGAGTTCGTGGGCGGCGCGAACTACGAGCGCATGTTCGGCGACGAGATGTTCTGGAACGCGCTGACGACGTGCCTCATCTATGTGGTCGTGTGCGTGCCGCTGCTCACGATCCTGCCGCTGCTGCTCGCCCTGCTGGTGCAGAAGAAGCTGCCGGGCATCTCGTTCTTCCGCACCACCTTCTACTTCCCCGTGATCGCCTCGGTCGTGGTGGTCGCCCTCATCTGGACCTGGCTGTTCGACAGTCGCGGCATCATCAACCAGACCCTGGAGTTCCTCGGTCTGATCGACAAGCCGATGGCGTTCCTCGTCGACCGCTGGCTGCTGCTGGGCTGCGCCATCCTGCTCACGGTCTGGAAGGGCCTGGGCTACTACATGGTCGTGTACCTCGCGGCGCTGGGGAACGTGGGCAAGGAGCTGCACGAGGCCGCGATGCTCGACGGTGCCGGCTCGTTCCGTCGCTTCCTCTCGGTGACGATCCCGTCCGTGCGCGGCGCCATGCTCCTCATCTCGGTGCTGATCGCGGTGTCGGCCATGCGCGTGTTCGCCGAGCTCGACGTGCTCTCCAAGAGCACCGGCGGCCCCGGCGGCTACGACATGTCGCTCGTGATGCTGATCCGCCAGGTGGGCTCCGGACTCAACGGCAACATCGGCTACGCCTCCGCGATCAGCGTGGCCCTGTTCCTCCTGACGCTCGTGCCCCTGGCCGCGATCGCGTTCATGAACCGCGAGAAGAAGGCGAAGGTCTCCGCATGACCACGCTCACCCCACCGCGCGCCGACGACCGCGCCGACGACGCCCCGGTCCGCCCCGCGCGCGAGCGCATCTTCCGGCACCGCGGCTCCGGCGACTTCAGCAAGCCGACTCTCGGCGGGCTGATCGGCCGCTACGCGCTGCTGCTCCTGGTGCTCTTCCTGGTGATCGGGCCGTTCGTGTGGCAGCTGTCCACGTCGTTCAAGGGTCCGCAGGAGAACATCTACTCGTTCCCGCCGGAGCTGATCCCGCGCGACCCCACCCTGCAGAACTACACGCGCGTCGCCGACATCGTGCCCGTGTACCTGTACGCGTGGCACTCCCTGCTCGTCTCGCTCGGCACGGTGCTGAGCAACGTGATCCTGGCGACCTTCGCGGGCTACGCGCTGGGCTGCATGCGGTTCCGCGGCAAGTGGATCGTGATGGGCATCCTGCTCTCCACCCTGCTGTTCCCCGGCGAGGTGACCGTGACCAGCAACTTCCTCACCATCCGCGCCCTCGGGCTCGCGGACACGCTGTGGGGCGTGTTCCTGCCCGGAGCGATCAGCGCCATGAACGTGCTGCTCGTGGCCACCGCGTGCCGCATGATCCCGAAGGACGTGCTCGACGCGGCGACCGTCGACGGCGCGACCACGTGGCAGCGCATCCGGCACATCGTGTGGCCCAACATCCGCGGCATGGTGTCGGTCGTCGCGATCTTCGCGTTCATCGGCGCGTGGGACGACTACCTGTGGCCGCTGATCGTGCTCTCCGACCCCGCGAAGTACACGCTCACGGTCGGCATGGCGTACCTGAACAGCAGCTTCTCGGTCGACCCGCGCCTGATCGCCGCGGGCACCATGATCGCCCTCGTGCCGATCATCATCATGTTCTCCTTCACGCAGCGGTTCTTCTTCAAGGGCGTGCAGGAGGGTGCGCTGAAGGGGTGACCGCGGCGCCGTTGACCCCGGCCGCCGGTCCGGCCGATCCCCCGTCGTCGCGCCCGCACGCCGGGGTGCTCCCCGGCGACGTGTTCGCGTTCGCTTTCGATCCCGCCCTGGGGTCGCAGCGGCTGGACGTGCCGGCGCTCTCCGACCTCACCGTCACTCCCGAGACCGTGCTGCACTGGGCGTTCTACGCCGACGGGGCGGACGCGACCCTGGCTCCGCACGCGGCGCTCGCGGTGACGGTGGACGTGCGAACGGCGGACGGGACGCGGCTGAGCGACCACGCCGCCGTCCGCGACCGCTACGACGTGCCGCTCACGCCCGAGGCGCAGTTCGCCGCCCGCTGGAGCCTCCCGGAGCAGTGGAACGCTGATACGGTCGCGCTCGCCCCTCTGTCGACCGGAGGCGCGGTGCGGGCCACGGTCGAGCTGGTGCTGGGCGCGCCGTCGCTCACGGGCGCGGAGGGTCTGCCCGCCCGCGCGACCGGATTCGTGCAGGTCCGTGTGGAGGAACGCCGACCGGCGGACCCCGACCTGCCGCCGGTCGAGCGCGTCGACACCCGCCGCGGCACGCACCCCGGACCGCGGTTCTCGCGCGGCAACACGATCCCGGCGGTGGCGGTGCCGCACGGCTTCACGTTCGTCACGCCGGCGACCGACGCCGCAGACGCCCGCTGGCCGTACCGCCCGTTCGTGCACGACGATCCGCAGGGGCGCCGCCTGGAGGCCCTGCAGTTCTCGCACCAGCCGAGCCCGTGGATCGGTGATCGCTCGGTGCTGCAGCTCATGCCGTTCCTCGGCCGCGCCCGCTCGGAGCGCGCGGCACGGCGACGGTGGATCGTGCCGGGCAGCGAACGGGCGCGCCCCCACGAGTACGCCGCCGACCTCGGCGACGGACTGCACGTGGCGATGACCGCGACCTCGCACGCGGCGGCGTTCCGGGTGGCCGCCGACGACCCCACGGCCACCGTCGGCTTCGTGATCGATCAGCTCGCCGGCGACGGCCGCCTGACCTGGACGGACGACGGCGAGTTCGAGGGCTGGATCCCGGAGGGCGCGGAGGACTGGGGCAACGCGCCCCGCTGCTACTTCGCCGGGGCGACGGTCGGCGCGACCGAGGCGCGCGGCCGGCTCGACGACGACGGGCGCGGGCGCGTCGCCGGGCACCTCGACGGGCGCGGCAGCCTGGAGGTCCGCATCGCGGTGTCGTTCCTGTCGATCGCGCAGGCCCGGCGCAGCCTCGCCCAGGAGGCTCCGCCGTCCCGGTCCTTCGAGGAGCTGCGCGCCGCCGCAGCCGCCGCGTGGGACCGCCTGCTTGGCCGTGTGACTCTCCCTCCGCTCGACCCGCGGCAGCGGCCGTACCGCGGTCTCGCCGACGAGGAGCATCGCGCCCGGATCGCGGCGGCCCTGCACCGCATGCACCTGTACCCGAACACGGCGAGCGAGAACGCGGGCACCACCACCGCGCCCGACCACCGCTTCGCCGACGTGTTCGCGCCGCGCGCGCCGTTCGGGGAGACCGAGACCAGTGCGCCCGTGGCCGAGGGCGAGCTCGTGGTGAACAACGGCTACTGGGACACCTACCGCACGGAGTGGCCCGCGCTGGCGCTGCTCGACCCCGCCCTGACGGGGCAGCTGCTGGACGGCCAGCTCGCCCAGTTCCGGCGGGGCGGGTGGATGGCGCGGTGGAGCGCCCCGGGGTACGTCGACAGCATGGTGGGCACGTCGAGCGACCAGATCTTCGCCGACGCCGCGCGCTGGGGTGTGACGTTCGACCGGGAGGCCGCGTTCGAGAGCGGCTGGCGCCACGCGTGCGAGCCGGGGCCGGACGCCCGTCGCGGCCGCAAGGGCATCGGTCGCGGGCGCTTCACCGGGTACATCTCCTCCGACGTGCCGGAGGGCATGAGCTGGAGCATCGAGAACGCCGTGAGCGACGCGGCCCTCGGGCGGTTCGCGCGGCAGCTCGCCGATGACGCCGCCACCGCCACGGACGCCGCCCGCTACCGCGCGTTCGCCCGCTACCTCGCCAACCGCGCCCGGTCGTACCGCACCCTGTTCGATCCCGACTCGGGATTCTTCCGCGGCCGCGACGCGCACGGGGCGTTCGCGCCCGGCTTCGACCCCCGGGTGTGGGGTGGCGACAACGTGGAGACCAACGCGTGGGGGATGTCGGTCGGCGCGGTGCACGACGGCCCGGCGCTCGCGACGCTGTACGGCGGCCCGGCCGGTCTCGGCCGCCACCTCGACGCGCTGTTCGCCGAGCCGGAGACCGCCGACGAACGCTTCGGCGGCGCCTACGGCACGGTCATCCACGAGCAGCGGGAGGCCCGCGCGCTGCGCTCCGGCATGTGCGCGATCTCGAACCAGCCCGCCCACCACATCCCCTTCCTCTACGCGTTCACCGACCGCCCGTGGGCGGGCGCTGCGATCGTGCACGACCTCGCGGGGCGTCTGTTCGCCGGCGCGCACATCGGGCAGGGCTTCCCCGGCGACGAGGACAACGGCGAGATGAGCGCCTGGTGGCTGTGGGCGGCGCTGGGCCTGTATCCGCTCGAGCTCGCCTCCGGGCGGCTGCGCATCGGCTCCCCGCTGTTCGACGACGTCCGTGTCGATCGCGGTGACGGGTCGACGCTGCGGATCCGCGTGCAGCGGAGCGAGCCGGGCGCCCACGTGCTCCGGTCGGCGCTGCTCGACGGCGACCCCCTCCCCACGGCCGACCTGCCCGTGGAACGACTGACCGGCGATGCGGTGCTCGACCTGACCTTCACGCTCGACCCCGCGGAGGCGCTGGAGGCCGCGGCGCCCGACGTCGCCGTCGAGCCGTGGCACCCGGACCTGACCTCGGAGGCGGGCGAGTCGATCGCCTCCCGGGGCCTCGACCACGCGGCGCGACTGTTCGACGACGGCGACCCCGCGGGGGCCGACGGCGTGAGCCTGCGGCCGGGCGAGTGGGTGGGGTGGCGCTTCCCCGCGGCGCGCGACATCACCGACGTGAGCGTGACCGCGGTCACCGCGACGCCCGCGTCCGGGTGGCACTGGGAGGTCGAGCGGGCGGACGGCCGGTGGGAGCGGGTGGCCGCGACCCATGCCGAGGCGCTGCGGCCGGATCGCACGACCCCGTTCACCCTGGCCGCACGGACCGTGACCCCGGCGATCCGCCTGTGCGCGGATGCCGAGGTCACGATCCGTCAGCTCGAGCTGTTCGCCCTCGCGCCGGTCACTTCGTCAGCGTGAAGGTCACCTCGGTGCTGTTGCCGGCGACGTCGACCACCTGCAGCGTGTTGACCCCGAGGACGGCACCGAGCACGCCGGGCTTCAGCACGTCGAGGTCGCGGGACTCCCCGTTCTCCAGGTCGGTCGGCACGCCGTTCAGCACGATCCGGTCGATGAGCCCCTCGTCGTGCAGCCGGAAGCTCACCCGCTTGTAGCCGTCGTCCTTCTGCTTGGTGAACTGCGCGCCGCTCTTGAACGTCACGGTGGGCGCGGTCGTGTCGGCCGGAGGCGCCTGGAAGACCGTGGCCTCGCCCTTCAACGCCTGCGTGATCCCGGACAGGTAGGCGGACTGGTCGGTCGCCGTGAGGTTGTAGGCGACGTAGACGCCGTACCCGTCGGCGACCGTGCGCTGCGCGAAGTCTGCCGCGGTGGCGGCGCTCGTGTTCGACAGGTCGATCGCCGCGGCGCCGAGCCGCGCGCGATCGTCCAGGCCCGGCACGGTCGGGGCGTCGTACGTCGGGTAGTACGGGTTCCAGGCGTGGTCGAGCACCCCGTCGACGTCGAACTGCGTGAAGTCGGTGGTGGTGTACGACGGGCCGATCGCGTAGAGCGTGATGAGCTTGTCGGGGCCGAGCCGGTCGCGCAGCGCGGTCGCCAGCCACCCGAACGACTGGGTATTGGGCTGCGGTGTGCCGTTGGCGCCGTACTCCGTCCACTCGTCGTCGAAGTCGATGCCGTCGAGGCCGTACGTGGTCACCGCGTCCGCGAGCTGCGCGGCGAAGGCGTCGGCGGCGGCGAACGAGGTGAAGTTCGCGAACCCGGCCCCCTGGTGGTTGCCGAGCACGGACAGCAGCACCTTCGTGCCCTGCGCCTGCAGCGGCCGGATCTGGTTCTCCGCATCCTGCAGGGTCTCGGTCACCCGCTCGTTCAAGTGCAGGTACGCCTGCTGGCCGTCGTAGTTGATGTTCGCGGCGAAGATCATCGCGAGATCCACGGCGGGGCGACCCGAATCGGCCAGGGTGTAGTCGGCGACGTTCGCTAAATCGTTCGAGTTGACCTCGACGTAGACCGCCAGCTTCGCCTCGTCGACGGTGGCGTCCGCAGCGGCCGGGCCCGTCGCGGCGACCGCGGTGAGGGCCACCGCAGCGGCGGAGAGGGCGGCCGTGAAGGCGCGCCGATGGCGGTGACTTCTGGATGAGGACGGATACATGGGGGTTCGTCTCCTTCGGCATCGTTGTCGAGCGCGAGCCGCATCGGCACGACTCGCGGCCGACTATATCGCTTAAGTTCTGCGGGTGAAAGAGTGGACGATCCGCCCTTGGCCGCCGCCGCCGTTCCGCGGGATGCTGGGGGCATGCGTTCGCTCAGTCTGCTGTGGCGGTATCCGGTCATCACCCTCACCGTGCTGGCGTTCGCCCTGGTGGGCGTGCTGCACGCGGTCGATCAGCAGCAGGTCGGGCGCTGGATCGCGACGGTGTACGTCGCCGCGGTCGTGGTGTGGACCCTGATCGGGATGGTGCGCGACGTGCTCCGCGGCCACGTCGGCCTCGACATCCTCGCGGTCGTGGCGATGGTCGCGACGCTCGCCGTCGGCGAGTACATCGCGGCGCTCATCATCGTGCTGATGCTGTCGGGCGGGGAGGCGCTGGAGGACTTCGCCGGCCGCCGCGCCCGCCGCGACCTGTCGGCCCTGCTCGACCGGTCGCCGCGCATCTCCCACGTGCTGCACGACCCCGGCGACGCGCAGTCGGACGAGGCGCACGACGTGCCGGTCGACGAGGTCGCGGTCGGTGATGTGCTGCTGGTGCGTCCGGCCGAGATCGTGCCGGTCGACGGCACGCTGCTGACGACCGAGGGCGAGTTCGACGAGTCCTCGCTCACCGGTGAGAGCCTGCCGGTCTCGCGACACGCGGGCGAGGAGGTGCTGTCCGGCGCGATCAACGGCAGCCGGGCGATCCGCCTCCGCGCCCTGCGCACCGGAGCCGACAGCCAGTACCAGCAGATCGTCGCCCTCGTGCATCAGGCCGAGTCCTCGCACGCGCCCATCGTCCGTCTCGCCGACCGGTTCGCGATCCCCTTCACGGCCGTCGCGCTCGTCCTGGCCGGCACCGCGTGGGCGCTGTCGGGCGATGCGACGCGCTTCGCGGAGGTGCTCGTGCTCGCCACCCCGTGCCCGCTGCTGATCGCGGCACCCGTGGCGTTCCTCGGCGGCCTGTCCCGGGCCGCGAAGTCGGGCGTGATCATGAAGAGCGGGGCCGTGGTCGAGCAGATCGCGCGCGTCCGGTCGGCCGCGTTCGACAAGACCGGCACGCTCACGCAGGGCCGCCCGGAGCTGGTCGAGGTGCGACCGGCGCCCGGCTTCGACGCGGACGAGGTGCTGCAGCTCGCCGCCTCGGCCGAGCAGTACTCGTCGCACGTGCTGGCCGCGGGCATCCGCACCGCCGCCGAGGCGCGGGGGCTGCCCCTCGAGGCGGCCGCGGAGGCGAGCGAGACCGCAACCAACGGCGTCTCCGCGACGATCCGGGGCCGCACGGTCGTGGTCGGCAAGCCCGCCTACGTCGCGTCGCTGGCGCCCGACACCGTGCGCGCCGAGCTGGGCACGGGCGAGGCGGCCGCCTACGTCGCGGTGGACGGACGCTTCGCCGGAGCGCTCCTGCTCGCCGATGCGGCGCGGCCGGAGGCCGCCGCGGTCGTCTCGTGGCTGCGGCTGCACGAGGTGGAACGGGTCGCGATGCTCACCGGCGACGTGCGGTCGACAGCGGAGTCGGTGGCGCACCAGCTGGGCATCGAGGAGGTCCACGCCGAACTGCTCCCGCCGGAGAAGGTGCGGCTCGCGGCCGAGCTCGAACCCCGGCCCGTGCTGATGGTCGGCGACGGCGTCAACGACGCCCCGGTGCTCGCGGCGGCCGACATCGGCATCGCGATGGGCGCCAAGGGGGCGACCGCGGCGGGCGACGCGGCCGACGTGGTGATCCTCGTCGACTCGCTCGCGAAGGTCGTCGACGCGGTCGCCATCGGCCGGCACACCCTGCGCGTCGCGCTCACGGCGATCTGGATCGGCATCGGGTTGAGCGTCGGGCTCATGGTCGTGGCGATGACGGGCCTGATCCCCGCGGTCGCCGGGGCGCTCGTGCAGGAGCTCGTCGACCTCGCCACGATCCTCTACGCCCTCCGCGCGCTGAGCGGTCCGCCGAGCGGACTGCGCCCCGGTGCCGACGGCACGGGTGCGGACGCGGTCCCTGCGGTCGCCGCGACGCCCGCGCCCGGCCGCTGACCGGCGCGCTCACCCCTCCTCCACGACGCCGTCCGACGACGGTCACCGCACCGATGGGGTCTTCGCGCGCGGGCGCCTGCGGAATACCGTGACACCGTGGACGTCCTGGCAGACACTGGAGGCATGCCCGTGAACGACCCGCAGATCTGGACGCTGCTCGGCGTCTTCGCCGCCGTGATGCTCGGCGGGATGACCCTCCTGACGACGCAGCTCAGTCGTGTCATCCGCTCCGAGGTCGGTCGCGTCGAAGGCACCCTCTCCGCCCGCATCGACCGCGTCGAAGGCACCCTCTCGGCCCGCATCGACGGGATCGACGCCCGCCTCGGTCGGATCGAGTCGAAGGTGGAAGACCTCGACAAGGAGCTCACGAACCTCGCCGTGCGGTTCTGGCGCTCGCAGTGACGCTCCGCGCCCGGCTCAGACGCGCACGTCCCCCACGAGGTTCACCCGGATCCCCATCCCGTCGAACATGGCGGCCTTCGCGATGAGGGCCCGGTCCGCGGTCTCGGCGTCGGGCGCATAGACGAGCTGCGCGTGGTTGGCCTTGTGCCGCGCCATGAACTGGTCGCGCGAGATGCCGTGCAGCACCACGTGGGCGATCGGCCACTCCGGGTTGGTGGCGTCCTTGCGGCGCTGCGTCTCCTCCTCCGGCAGCTCGACGACCGAGGCGCGGAAGATGTCGGCCTGCAGCACACCGTCCGCGATGAACACGCGCGACAGCACGACCTCGCCGGGCTTCGAGACGCCGTTGATGGTGGCGCCGCCCGCGGGGAAGAACACGTGGCCCTGGCGCCAGCCCTCCGCGTGCCCCCAGCCGCCGAGGTGCGAGGCAGGCACGGAGCCCGAGATCTCGTACACCCACACGAACTGCCCGTCGAAGTCCTCGCCCCAGCGCACGTCGTGCAGCGTGTTGTCCGGCACGAGGCCCATCGCCCGCCAGACCCGGTCGGTCACGAGTGCGTCGACCGCGACGCCCTCGTCGGCCTCGTTGAAGTGCGGGAACGCTCGGCCCTCGTGCAGCACGCGGGAGCCGTCGCGCGACGTGACCGGCGGGCGCTCCGTGGTGTTGAGGATGCCCTCGGCGAGGTCGGACGCGGGCACCAGGTCTTTGAGACCCTGCTGGTACTGGATGCCGACGGCGTCGAGCCCGAAGTCGTCGGCGATGCGCAGCGCGGCGATGTACATCTTGAGCTGCCACTGCACCTGCTCGCGCGTGAGCTCGGTCGCCGCGTCGTCGCCGTAGCGGAAGGTCATGCCGTGGTCGATCAGCCAGTCGTACGCGGCGTCGGCCTCGTCCTCCGTCACGGTCAGCATCTCGGCGTACAGCGCCGACTGCGACAGCCGCTCCTTGTAGATGCCGGTGTGGTTGAGCAGTTCGTCGTCGAAGATCGCGTTGTACATGCCCATGCAGCCCTCGTCGAACACGCCGATGATGGCCTTGTCGGCGCGCAGCTGCGCGGCCAGGGCCTCACCGAGCTGCTTCTCCGGGCTGTCCGGCAGCGCGGGCAGCGGACGCACGTGCGACTGGTCGTGCGTGATCGCGCCGGTCTCGGTCCACTCGCGGATGCCGTCGATGAACCAGTCGTCGGTGTAGTCGACCGACCAGGTGGTGGCGTAGGGCTTGCCCATCTTCGTGAGCCCGGCGTTCAGGCCGAGCAGACCGACCAGCCCCGGCCAGTCACCGGCGAAGTTGGCGACCGTGAGGATCGGGCCCTCGTGCGTGCGCAGCCCGGCGAGCACGTGGTGCGAGTACTGCCAGTTGGCGATCGCGACCACCAGCGGGGCATCGGTCGGGATGTCGCGGAACACCTCGAGGCCCATGCGCTGGCTGGAGATGAAGCCGTGACCGGTCTCGGGGTCGACGCCGAACGGCCGGATCACCTCCCAGCCGAGGTCGTTCAGCACGCCCGTCACACCCGCTTCGAGCTCCACCTGGGTCGGCCACCCGGCGACGTTCGCCGACTCGCGCAGATCGCCCGAGGTGATGAGGTACGCGGTCTTCGGTGCCGCGGTCGGGCGCGCGGCGGGCGCGGGCAGGGTGTACGTGGTCATGGTGCCTCCGGGGTCGGGGTGGTCGGGGTCGCGTCGCGCTGGTCCGCGGCGAGGTCGTGGACGACGGATGTGGTCCCCTCGTACAGCCGGACGTAGCGGTCGAACAGGGCGTCGTAGAAGGGGCGCAGCGCCGCGTCGGGCCGCACGGTCTCGGCGATCGGGTTCCAGTCGTCGATGGCGGGAGCAGCACCCGGGGTCGCGGTGGCTCCGGCGGCGAGGAACGCGGCGCCGTAGCTCGCGCCGATGGTCGTCTCGGGCACCTCCTGCACGAGTCCCGTGACGTCGGACACGATCTGGAGCCACAGGCGCCCCTGGGTGCCGCCGCCGACCGCGACGATGCGGCGGATGTCGGCGCCGGCGGCCCGCATGGTCTCGACGTTGTGGCGCACGCCGAGTGCCGTGGCCTCGAGCGCCGCGCGGTACAGGTCGCCGCGGGTGTGCTCCAGCGTGAGGCCGGCGATCACGCCCCGCGCATCCGGGTCCTGGATGGGCGTGCGCTCGCCCGCGAAGTACGGCAGCATCAGGAGCCCGCGGGCGCCGGGGCCGGACGTGGCGGCCTCGCCGAGCAGCTCCGGGTAGTCCGCGCCGGTGAGGTCCTTCAGCCAGGCGGTGAGCGCGCCGGAGGTCGAGAGTCCGCCGGCGAGGTTGCGCGTGCCGGCGAAGGCGCCGGCGGTCGTCCACATCGAGGGCGTGCGCAGGGTCTCGGCACCGGTCGCGACGAGGAACATCGTGGTGCCGTACATCAGCATCAGGTCGCCGAGCTCGTGCGCGCCCACGCTGACGGCCTCGGTCCAGGCGTCGATGGTGCCGGTGATCACGGGGGTGCCTGCGGGGATGCCGGTGGCGGCGGCGGCCGCGTCGGTCACGGTGCCCGCCACGTCGCCCGCCCACCGCAGCTCCGGGGCCTCGATCGTGCCCGCGTAGCGCTGCCACCACGGCTCGTGCCAGCGCTCGTGCTCGATGTCGTACAGGGGCGACACCTGACTGGCGGACTGGTGGTCGAGCACGTAGGCGCCGGTCAGCCTGCGGGCGAGCCAGGACGCGGGCATGTAGAGGCGGCGGGCGCGCGACCACGCCTCGGGTTCCTCGTCGGCGACCCAGGCGAGCTTGGGGCCGCCGGCCTGCGACGTGAGCGTCGAGCCGCCCACGCGGGTGATGTCTTCGTCGCCCAGCTCCGCGGTCATCCGTGCGATCTGCGCGGTGGAGCGGGTGTCGACGCCGTAGAGGATGGCGGGACGGACGGGGTGGTCGTGCTCGTCGGCGAGCAGGATGCAGGGACCCATGCCGCTGACGCCGACCCCGGCCACCTCGGCCTCCGGCACTGCGGCCAGGAGCTCACGGGCCAGGCCGACGAGCTCGTCCCACCAGACGTCGCCGTCCATCTCGACCCAGCCGGTGCGGGGGCGGCTCACCTCGTGCGCGCGCGTCGCGGTCGCGAGGATCGTCCCCGCCTCGTCGACGAGCACGCCCTTGCTGCTGGACGTGCCGATGTCGACACCGATGGTGCAGCGCATGGTCCTCCTCGACGCAGGGCGGCCGGTGATCCGACCTTTCGCCATGGTAAGCGAAATCGATTTCAAGCCGCAAGCCGATGCGTGGGCGTTTCACCGAAAGAGCCCCGCCCGTCCGCAGGAGCGTCAGGCGCGGGGCGTGCTCGCGGACTGCACCTCGTTGCGCAGCACCACCGTGCGCGCGGGCTGGGTGTCGCCCTTGATCCGCTCCAGCAGCATGCGCGCCGCCGTGACCCCCATGTGCCGCGCCGGGAGCCGGACGACGGTGACCGCCGTGGGCGAGAGCGTGGTGAAGGGCAGCGATCCGATCACCGCGACCCCGACCGCGGGCGGCGTGAGCCCCCGCTCGGTGAGCACCTGCAGGGCGCCGACCCCGATGAGGTTGTTGCCCGCGACCACCGCATCGGGCGGCTCGGGCAGCGCCAGCAGCTCCTCCATGGCCGCGCGGCCGCCGTCGACCCGGAACGTCGCGAAGCGCACGAGCTCGTCCAGATCGAGGTCGGGCTCTGCGGCGGAGAGCGCGGAGCGCCAGCCGGCCGCGCGCTCGGCCGCGGTGTCGATGTGCTCGGGCCCGCCGATGTAGGCGATGCGACGGTAGCCCGCGGCGATGAGGTCTTGCGTGGCGGAGGTGCCGGCGGCCCGGTTGGCCATCACCACGCCGTCGATGTCGTACGTGGTGCTGCGGTCGACCGCGACGACGGGTCGCCCGGTGGCGAGGATGCCGCTCAGATCGCTGTGCTCATCGGCCGTCGCGATGATGACGCCCGACATGTGCTCGGCGATCGCGATGCGCAGGTACGTGGCCTCCTTCTCGAGCTGGGCGTCGGAGTTGCACAGCACCACCGAGTACCCGGCCTCGGAGGCGACGTCTTCCACGCCGCGCGCCATCTCGGTGAAGTACGGGTTCTCGATGTCGGGGATGACGAGCGCGATGACCTCGGAGCTCTGGGTGCGCAGGGTGCGGGCCGCGCGGTTCGGCGTGAAGTGCAGCTGGGCGGCGGCCTCGCGCACCGCGGCCACCTTCTCCTCCGAGACGCTCGTGCCGTTGAACACGCGGGAGACCGTCGCGGGCGAGACCCCCGCGAGCTCCGCGACGTCGTAGATCGTGGCCATGCACCCTCACTGCCTGTCCGGTGACCCCGGACGTGAAGCAACAGTATCGCGCGCTCGCGAGGTCTCTGGTGCATCGATCTGAAATCGATTACATTGGCGGCCATGACGCCTGCCCCCTCCTCTCTGTCCACGCTCGCAGCGCTGCGCACCGTGCAGACCCGGTCCATCTCCCCCGAGAACTTCGACGGCTCGCCGGGCGGCGGCGGCCGCGCCACCGAGGGCACCGGTGCGGCGAGCGCGCGCGACCTCGGCCCCGGCTGGAAGATCTCCCCCAGCGTCGACATCCCGGCCGGAGAGACCTTCGAACTCGCCGCGATCGACGGTCCGGGCAAGATCACCCACATCTGGATCACCACCCACACCGACAACTGGCGCACCCTGCTGCTGCGCGCGTACTGGGACGGCGCCGCGGAACCCGCGGTCGAGGTGCCCTACGGCGACTTCTTCTGCAACGGATGGGGCGTGTTCGCCCAGGTGAACTCGCAGACCATCGCCGCGAACCCGCACGGCGGCTTCAACTCCTACTGGCCGATGCCGTTCCGCGACGGCGCCCGGCTCACGCTCGAGAACACGTCGACCGTCGACGTGCGCGTCTACTACCAGGTGACCTACGAGGTCGGGGGCGATCACTCCGACGACGCCTACTTCCACGCGCAGTGGCGGCGCTCGAACCCGCTGGAGGACCGCACCCCGCACGTCCTGCTGGAGGGCATCGAGGGGCGCGGGCAGTACGTCGGCACCTACATCGCGTGGGGCGTGAACTCCAACGGCTGGTGGGGTGAGGGCGAGATCAAGTTCTACCTCGACGACGACACCGACCACCCCACGATCTGCGGCACCGGCACCGAGGACTACTTCGGCGGCGCGTGGAACTTCGACATCCCCGGCCAGGGCTACACCGCCTTCTCCACCCCGTATCTGGGGATGCCGCAGGTGATCCGGCCCGACGGCCTCTACGTGTCGCAGCAGCGCTTCGGCATGTACCGCTGGCACGTGCTCGACCCGATCCACTTCGCCACCGGCATCCCGCGGGTCGACATCCAGGCGCTCGGCTGGCGCAGCGGATGGCGATACCTGCCGCTGCGGGACGACATCGCCTCCACCGCGCTGTTCTACCTCGACCGGCCGACCGCGCGCCGCCCGCGCACACCGAGCGCCGACGATCTGGAGGTGCACCTGGGCAGCGCGGCCGTGCCCGACATCGGCGCCTCCCCGTCGCGCCCGCCGCAGGGCTGACACCGAGCACGACGAAGGGCGCCCGCTTCCCGCGGGCGCCCTTCGGTGCGTTCAGTCGGCGCGCACCACGGTGAACGGGCAGTCGCCCTCCACCACGTCGACCTCCACCTGCTCCCCCACGGTGACGGTGCCGTAGCCCGCCGCGCTCACCCACGGCCAGCGGCCCTCGGCACCGACGTGCAGCTCGCCCGTCCCCTCGTCCACGCGCACGCCGGAGCGCGCCTGCAGCAGCGTCCACCCCGCCATGGCCCTGGCGTAGTGATCGCCGCACTCGATCTCGTTGTAGGGGTTGCGGCGGCGGCCGTCGTGCCGGTCCCACAGTCCTTCGAGCACCGCACGGCCCTCCTCCTCCAGCCCCTCGAAGAAGCAGTGCGCCGCGACCTGCCACTCGATGCCCGTCCACACCTCGTCGGCGTAGCGCGTGGGCACCTCGGGTCGTCCGCCCTCGGGCCACGTGCACATCAGCAACCCGACGTCGTCGGCCGTGTCGGCATAGACGCGATACGGGTGCGCGAAGTCCGCGAAGCCGTGCCGCAGATTCGAGGCGACCACGTGCCGGAGGGCGCTGCGCACGTGCTCGGGCGGCAGGATCGGCCCGAGCCCGAGCTGATGCGCCCACCACTGCCCGATCACCTGGTCGGACAGCACGCCCGTGCGCCACTGGAAGTCCTCCGGGTCGCCCTCGTCGAGCACCTGGACGTAGTGGGTGCCGTCGAACAGCAGCTCGTCGTACCCCGCCGAGCCGGAGCGGAACCTCTCGGCCGCCTCCGCCGCGGCCTCGGTGTCGCCCACCCGCCGCGCGAGCTCCTCGTACGCCCGCAGCGCCGCGAGCCACAGCGTGCCCATGAACGGGTTGCCCCCGGCAAGGTCGATGTCGTGCGTGCTGGGCTGGATGCCGCGCAGCACGCCATCACCGTCCGCGTCCCACTTCTCCCGGATGTGCGTGTACAACCGCACGAGCTGCGGCCAGCGGCGTTCGAGCCACTCCGATCCCGCCCCGCGCTGCACGTCGCGCAGCGACTTGAGGATCGTGGCGAGCATGCCGTCGAGCGCGGGCTCCTCCGGTCCGCCGATGAACTCGTCCGTCATCTGATGCAGATACGTGGGCACGCGCAAGCGGTGCGGGATCGACCCGTCGGCCGCCTGCATCACGTCGAACTCGGTGTCGCGCATGTTCCGTTCCAGGCTCGGCCACAGCCCGGCGAGCGCGGCCTCGTACTGCCACACGTGCGTGCAGTTGAGCGGGCAGGAGCCGCCGAAGACGCCCGACCACATCCAGGTCGAGTCGCCGAGCGAGCCCTCGTAGCCGTAGAACCGGCCGTCGGCGCCGATGAAGCACGTGGGGCTGCGCACGTATGCGGCCTGGGCGGCGAGGTGCTCGACCTCCCGCGCGTCGAGGCTCGACCCCGCGAGGGTGCCGGTCCACCGGAGCGTGCGCTCGACGAGCTCGTCCCACCGGCGCTCGACCGTGGCCTGCACGTCGAGCGCGTCGAGGTAGCGCACGCCGTACGCGTTGCCGAGGTAGAAGGTGGACGCTCCCCATTCCGGGTGCGGCGCCCCGAACTGCTCGATGTCGACGAACCGATTGGGCAGGTGCCACGAGATCGAGAAGCGGATCGTGCGCGAGGCACCGGGGGCGAGGGCGAAGGGCACGCCGACCACCCCGAGCCACGACCGTCCCTGCGGGCTGGGGCCCGACCCGCCCTGCGGGGCGTTGAGCTGCGGGTCGCCGATCGTGGGGGCGAGCGCGAGCCGGGAGCGTCCGTCGTTCCCGGCGCGGGAGCGGAGGAACGCGTCGAGGTGCTCCAGACCGCTGCACCGCGTGAGCACGGCCGCTGTCTCGTCGTCGGCGGCGAGCACGAGCTGCCCGGCGAGGCGGTCGCTCTCGTCCAGGCCCGGGTTGTCCATGACCACGCGCGACCAGCCCGCGCCGCGGCGCAGGCGGTTGACGTTGCCGCCCAGCCCCGGGGTGCTGTCGGCGATGGGCGTGATGCCGTCCCACCCGATCGCGTTGAGCAGCGACCCCGCAAGCGTGCCGTGCACCCCGATCGGGCCGGTGTTGGTGAGCGTGAACTCGAACATCCCGGTCGGGATCGAGCTGAGCTCGACGTCGCGCGGGGCCATCGGGTTGAGCACGCGCATGCGCACCTCGACCGGATGGCGCGGATCGGTCAGCTCGACCTCGGCCACCGGGTAGGTGCCCCGGAACGCGGCGCTCTCGAACGTGCTGAAGCTCTCGGCCGCCGCGGTCATCCACTCGGGCACGAAGCCGTCGGTCGTGAGCGAGGCCTGCGGATCCGGGACCGGGGTGCCCTGCACCATCGAGATGACGTTGAGCGGCGGCTCGACCTGCGTGACCCGCAGCCAGAAGCCGGTGCCGGGGAGAGCGCCCAGGTGGTTCGGCATGCCCTGCAGCTGCCACTGGCGCAGCGACCCGTCGGCGTTCACCGCGAAGCCGCCGGTGCCGATGCCACCCAAGGGCATCGCGAGCGCGGGGGCCTCGGTGTGGGGACGGGACGGGGACAGGCGGTCGGTCATGATTCTCCTCGTGCGGGTCGACGGCCGGGGACGAGCGGCGGCAGCGCCACTCCGGATGCCGCGGCGACCGGCCAGGCCGCGGCGACGGACAGCAGCACGAGCAGGGGTGCCGCGAGCAGCAGCAGCCCGCCGAACCAGGTGAGCCCGAGCCACGCGACCGCGGCCGACGCGGCGAGCGCGGCCAGCGGTCCGAGCGGGCGACGCACCGCCGCGACGGCGCAGACGACCGCGACCGTGCGCAGCCCCACGTCGTCGCGGAGGGCGGCGACGGGCACCGCGACCACGGCGACGAGGGCGACCGCGGCGGACAGCAGCAGCGCCGCGAACGCGAGCACGGCGAACAGGGGCACCGCGGCGGAGGCGGCGATCGCGCTCGTGACCTGCGACCACGCCAGCAGCACCGCGGGCGCACCGGCACCGACCGCGACCGCGAGCACGCGGCGGCGGAGGCGCACGGCCGCGTGGTCGAAGATCCGGTCGTGCAGCGCGCCGAGGGCCCACGCGGCCGGAACCGCGCACGCGGCGACCACGAGCAGCGGCACCAGCGGCGACGCCGGCCCGAGCAGTGCCGCCCCGAACGCCCAGGCCGCGAGCGCCGCGGCTCCGGTCACCCCGAGCGGCCCGAGGGCCCGCCACGCCGCGGCCGGAAGGCGCAGCAGCACCGGGTCGACCGCAGCGGGAGCGGAACCGGCGGCACGCGCGGCCGCCGTCGCGTCCACGGCACTCATCCCTTCAGCCCCGTCGATGCGACGCTCTCCACGATCTGCCGCTGGAACGCCAGGAACACCACGAGCAGCGGCGCCACGACCATGGTGATGGCGGCGAACACGATCACCGCGGGTGCGGCGCCGAAGCCGTTCTGCAGCGTGACGAGCCCGAGGGGCAGGGTCATGTTCTCCGGGCTGGACAGGAAGATGAGCGGCCCGAAGTACCCGTTCCACGAGGCCTCGAACCCGAGGATCGCGAGGGCCGCGACCGCGGGGGCCGAGAGCGGGATGAGCATCCGGAACAGGATCCACAGGTGTCCGGCACCGTCGAGCCGCGCGGCCTCGTCGAGCTCGCGCGGGATCGTCTTGAAGTACTGCGACAGGAAGAAGATCTGGAACACGTTGATCAGCGCGGGCAGCCACAGCGACGCGAGGGTGTCGACGAGCCCGAGCTGCCGCATCATGATGAAGATCGGGATGATGACGAGCTGTCCCGGCACCATGAGCGCCGACAGCATCACGACCAGCAGCACGCGGCTGCCGCGGAAGTCGATGCGCGCGAACGCGTAGGCGGCGAGCACCGAGAAGAACAGCGCTCCGACGGTGGAGATGAGCGCCAGCGCGAGCGAGTTGCCGAACTGCTGGAAGAACGGCATGTACTCGAACACGTCGGCGAAGTTCTGCGTGGTGAACGGGATCGGCAGCCAGCGCGGCGGGTCGGCGAACGCGAACTCCGGCTCGGTGAAGCTCTGCACGATCAGCCAGAACAGCGGCGACAGCATCAGGATGCCGAACACGACGAGCACCACGTCGACGATCACGCCGCCGACGGTGGGGCGGTGACGGCGGCGGCGGCGCTGTCGTTCGACGCGGGTGAGCACGTCGGTCCGCGGCTCCACGGTGGGGGGAAGAACGGTCATGATTCGTGCACCCACTTCCGTCGGCCGAGGAACTGCAGCACGGTGACGCCCATGATGATGACGAACACGAGCAGGGCGACCGCGGCGGCGTACCCCATGTCGAAGGCCTGGAAGCCCTTCTCGTAGAGGTACATGATGATCGTCGTGGTGGAGTTCTGCGGTCCGCCCTTGGTGATGATCTGGATCGGGTCGAAGATCTGGAACGCACCGATGAACGTGATGATCGTGGCGAAGAACATGGTGGGCGACATGAGCGGCAGCGTCACGTTCCAGAAGATCTGCCACGAGGTCGCGCCGTCGGTGCGGGCGGCCTCGACGAGCTCGGTGGGCACGGTCTGGAGCCCGGCGAGCATGATGATGAACGTGAAGCCGACCGTGTGCCACAGGTCGATGAAGATGATCGCGGGCATGGCCCAGGCCGGGTCGGCGAAGAAGTTGGGCAGCTCGATGCCGAACGTCGCCGCGTACTGCGCCACGTAGCCGAACGTCGGGTCGAGCACGTACTTCCACAGCAGGGCGACCGCGGCCCAGGAGATCAGGAACGGGAAGAAGATCGCGACGCGGGCGAAGTAGCCGAGCACGCGGCTCGCGACCCGGTTGACCGCGAGGGCGAGCAGCAGCCCGAACACCAGGTGGGTGACGATCGAGGCGAACGCGAACACGAACGTGTTCAGCAGCACCTGCGGCAGGATCGGGTCGGAGAACAGGCGCACGAAGTTGTCGGCGCCGACGAACTCCGGGGTGGTCAGCATGTCCCACTTCAGGAACGCCAGGGCGATCGCGAACACGAACGGCCCGGCGACGAAGACGAGGAACAGCAGCAGCGCGGGACTGACGAACATCCAGCCCGCGGTCGCGGTGCGACGCCGCAGGAGCTCTGCTCCCGGGCGCCGCACCGTGGGGGCGGCGGCGATGCTACTCACCGACCAGCTGCTCCAGCTCCGCCTGCGCCGCGTCGAGGGTCTTCTGCGCCTCGCCCTGACCGGCGATGATCGTGCCCCACGCCTCCTCGATGACCTTCTGCGCCTCGGCGCCCTGGTCGATCGAGGGGATCGGGGTGGCGAAGTCCATCGCCTCGCTCAGCCGGATGGTGCCCTCGGGGGCGTTGTCGGTGAAGGCGGGCGAGTTCGCGACCGACTCCCGCGCCGGCACGATGGTGCCGCCGATCTCGGCGAAGTAGCTGCCGGCCTCCTCCGACATGAGGAACTTGATGAAGGTCCACGCGGCCTGCTTGTTGTCGCTGTTCTTGGCGATGTTCCAGGCGTCCCAGCCGACCGGCGAGCCGTTGCCGGTCTTGGTGGGCCAGTTCACGACCACGGTGTTGTCGACCATGTCGAGCTCGCGCACACCGAGCACGGGCCAGCGTCCGCCGCTGAGGATCGCGAGCTTGCCCTGCTTGAACGCGGTGTTGCCGTCGAACTGGCCGCCGGGCTTCGGTGCCAGGCCCATCTCGACGAGGCTGCGGGCGAACTCGGCCGACTCGACCGCCTCCGGGGAGTTGTAGGTGGGCTCGCTCCAGTCGGCGTTGAACGTGCTGCCGCCGTTGGTGGTGAGCCACGGCATCACGTCGACGAAGTAGCCGGAGCCCGCGCCGACGAGGTAGGCGCCGGTCTTCTCCTTGATCTGCTTCCCGGCCGCGACGAACTCGTCCCACGTCCAGTTGCCGTCTTCGGGGATGGCGACTCCGGCCTTCTCGAACACGTCCTTGTTGAGGTACATGGCCATGGTGTTGAACCCGCCGGGGATGAACACGGTCTCGCCGTCGGGGCCCGCCGCGAACTCCTCGTTGAACTTCTGCAGGTTGGGGCTGATGTCGTCCCAGTAGTCGTCGACGACGTCTTGGTCCTGCTCGATGTAGGGCGCGAGGTCGGCGAGGATGCCCTTCGAGGCGAACAGCCGCTGCCCCTCGGTGGCAACCTGGATGATGTCGATCTTCTGTCCGCCGGCGAGACGCGTCGCGACCGTGGTGGAGAACGTGGCCCAGTTGCCGCTGGGGATGCCGACGGCCTTGAGCTTGATGTCGGGGTACTGCTTGTTGAACTCGGCGAACAGCGCGTTGAACGCCTTCTGCTGGTCGGCGTCTCCCATGTAGACGAAGTTGAGCTCGCCGCTGTCCGGCTCCCCCTCGGCTCCGGCGCCTCCGCCCCCGCCGCCGCCCCCGGAGCATCCGCTGAGGGCGATGCCCGCCACCACCACGGATGCTGCGACCTTCCACATGCGACTGCGTGTCTTGCGCATTGGTCCTCCTCAGGACGTCACTCGTCTTCGAGTCATGCTGTGTCCCGGCTGCCGCCGGGTGGGGGTGCCGACCAGCTCGCGTCGATCCACTCTGATCGGGTATGCGCCAGGTTAGGCGAAATCGATTTCATGTGCAATAGTCGGCGGCGGGCTGCTCATCCGTCGGCGCGGTCGAGGTTGGCGGCGAACCAGAACACGTTGTACGGATCCCAGAGCGAGAGCGTGAAGTAGATGCGCCGACCGTCGTCCGAGACGTACCGCGGGTCGAGGTAGGGGCCGTAGAGCCCCGGGTACTCGTCGCCGGGCACGAGCTCGATCGGCTCGCCCCAGGGGCCCCACGGGGTGATGCCCTCCCGGATGTAGGCGTTGCCTGCGTCGGAGTAGGTCATGATCCAGCGCTCCAGGTACGTCGACCACATCACCGACAGCTCGCCGATCGTGCCCTCGACCACGACCTGCGCGTCGTCCAGGTCGTCCGACCACACCGGTTCGTCGCCGTCGAGGTCCGCGAAGTACGAGTAGGAGCCCTGGTCCTCCACAGCCTCCTCGGTGGCCGGCACCCGCATCAGCCGCACCTCCCCGAACCGCCCGGAGGGGATCGCCCACAGGTAGATCCAGTCCTCGCCGTCGGCGGTGACGGGGGCTGTCGCGAACTGCACGAAACCGGAGTCACCTGGCCACTCGATGCCCTCGACGGGAGCCCAGGTCTGCCCGTCATCCCGCGAGACGACGAGGGCGGAGCGGTTGGCATCCCACGCGCCGGGGTCGCCCCAGTAGCTCACCGACATGTAGGAGACGTAGATCGTGTCGCCGATCGCGAAGCCCGCGGTGGGGATCTTGGTGACCTCGCCGGAGCCGTCGTTGGGGCCGTGGTCACCCTCGATCAGCGGGGCCGCGAGCCCGATCCCGTCGGCCACCCAGCCGTCGAAGAAGATGCCGTCGGTCGGGTCGTCGTCGGTCGTCCAGGCGGCCACGTTGGAGCGCCACTGCCCGCCCTGACCGCCGGTCGTTCCCGGTGCGCGCTCGCCGAACGTGTCGCCGAAGAAGAACCAGGTGCGGTCGCCCACGGTGGTCATCGAGCCCAGATCGGTGCCCGCGACGCCGACCGCCTCGGTGTCGTTGATGCCCGCCGGTCCGGTCAGCTGCGCGACCTCGGTGAGCCCGGAGATCCCAGTCAGCACGAACGGCTTGTCGGGGTCGGGGTCGAGTTCCACCGGTGCCCCTCCCCCGGCGCACGCGGCGAGGCTCACCGCCAGAGCGGCGGCGGCGAGCAGGGCGGTCGAGCGACGGGCACGGGTGGCAGACATGCGGCTCCTCGGCGAGCGACAGGGGTGTGGGGGCCGACGATACCGAAATCGATTTCAGTGCACCAGGGCTTCTGTTCGGGGGGCGGAGCGCATCGTGCACGGTCAGCGGCGTCGCGGCTCCACCAGCCGCCGCGGGGGCATGACATAATCTCCCCGTCCAGGTTCGCCGATCCTGGATCCGCGCTTGACCTCAGTCCGAACCTGGCCGCCGACGACGACGTGGCGGCGTCCTCACCCGAAGGGCTACGCATTCGATGACCAGACACGGGCAGGCGGTCGCGCCCTTCTCCGAGCATCTGACACCGCACTCACACTCCGTCGCACCGATCGCTTCCCCGTGATCACGCTCAGTGAGCTGCTTTTCGCCGACGCTCCAGAAGACACGAAGGACGAAGACCCCTTCATTTCCGAAGAGGATGCGTTTCTCGAAGCCCAGGTGAATGCCGTGCACTTCGACGCCATCACCGCCACTCTGGGCATCCTGTGCGATCTGCGGACCGCTCTACAGCTCGACGAAACGAACACGGGGCTTCTCGTTCTGAGAGGCGTGGGTCTGCTGGAGTGGTCCGGTGTCACCGACCGTCACAGGACGTCGTGGAAAGTGGTGGGCTCTTCGGCCCGGTCACTCGACGCGGGACTGGAACTTCATCTCGCATTGACTCCGGGGGCAGATCTCCGGGTCCGTGGGAGGAGCGCTGTCTTCCACTCGCTCGACGTGGCGGCGCTCGGAGAGATTCCCGACTTCGGCTCGCATACGGATCAGGAGGTGCGCAGCATGTCCCCACGGTGGGACTCCGCCGCCCGCGTCGTCCGTACGACACCGTTGGCGCTGGGACCCGGCAGGGCTCCCCGTTGAGTGAAAGGTACGCAATGCCGGAAGGGAACTGAAGCTCTACCTGAGCTCGAGCGAAGCACTGGTTCTTTACGATTGGTTGGCGTCGACCCATGAGAGAGGCCTACCCGGCCTCGATGATGCCAGCGCTACCGTGCTGTGGGATCTTGAATCTCAATTGGAGCCACTCCTGGTCGATAGCAAGGGGGCCTGATGTCTGCGGATAACTACTTCTCGCTCGGATTGGGGGTCGTCCTCCTTGTTTTCGGCCCGCTCGTGGTGCGCCACCGTCAAAGGCTCTTCGATATCACCGCGGACGCCAATCGCGCCCTCGGTGGCGCCCCGGGCCGCGAGGTCGCCAAACGTGGCAGCGCCGCGTGGGTGGGCGCGTGCGGCATCGCGATGATCGCATTCGGGGTCATCGCACTCCTCGCGGGCGTGTTCGTGCGGGTGTGAGGGAATGCACACGTTCGCGGTGGCGTGTATCGCCAGTGGCATCGCCATCCTCCTGGCGGGATCCACCATGCTCCTGGCACGAAAGCGCCTGCTGAGGTTCGTACGCGCACGCTACGCCGTTGTTCTGAGCGAGGACCAGCTCTCCCCGCGGGAGGTCTCACGGAGAATGCCCCGAATGCGCGCCATCATCGTCATCGCGACCGGGTTCCTGCTCTTCGGTGGCGCCCTGTTGACCCTGGGGTTGTTTCGAGTGCTGGCATGACCGCAGAGATTGATTGGAGTGCCATGAGCGAGGACCTCCTCAGCATCGATCTGGATGGCGATGACATCTCACGCCGGTCGCGGATGACGCTGCCCGAGTTGGATCTCGGCTTGCGGAAGGGGTGGGTCCGCCCTTCCGAGGGGATACGGCTCGTGGATCAGGCGATTCGCGAGGATCAGCGTATGCGACCCGAGGTTTTCGAGTTGACAGCGGCCGACGAGTGGAACTTCGCGGAGAAGGTGAGCCGACTCGTCCCCACGCCCACGGAGGAAAGCGACCGAAGTGCCCTGGGTATCTGGACCTACCTTTTCATGGCGTGGCTCTACGACAATCGAGACAGATTCGCCGACGTGCTCGGCATCGTCGAACTTCTGGCCGCAGATCTGGAGTTTCCGCCCGAGATCTCCGGAATGGTGAGGTGGATGCCGCCACCGGAAGGAGAGGAAGTGGGGATCGATGCTCTGATGCGCCACTGGGAACGGTATGTGGCGTCACGCCGCGAGGTGTATTCCGCACCGGAGCGGATGTTGGATGCTCCCCGTCGGACCTTTCCCGCATGAGCGGATTTATGCCACAGTGTCGGAAGAAACGCCACCATCGACAGGAGCGGTGAGAATGCCCGACATCGGTGTCGATACCGTCGTTCCGAATCTGCTGGTCGGAGTGCTGGTGATCGTGTTGGGCATTGTGGTGATTCGTCACCGCGCCCGTCTCAACGGGTTCATGTTCTCCGCGCAGAAGTCGATGCTCGGCGAGCGGTATGCGCGGGCGTCGGCAGGTCGGCAGACGCCGTGGATGATGGGCACGGTCGGGGTCGGCATCATCTGTATCGGACTGGCGATGACGGCAGCCGGAGTTGCCGGCGCGATCCAGAACATCGTCCTGTGACACGTCGACGGATGTACGGGGCACAGGGATTCGGCGAGCGCGGCTTCCTGTCTTTCCTTCGCGACAACGCGCGCCCTTCCGGTGACGTCGATCGTGAGCTTCTCCGGGCACCGATTCCGGACCTCAGTATCGATCACCTTCCCGAACGGATCGACCCCAACGCGGATGGTCTCTTTCACCTGGCAGCGATCGTCTGGGATGTCGATGAACGTCTGGCGCTGTCGATGTTCCGTGAGGCCGCGAGCGCCGGGTCGTGGGATGCCCTCGCTGCTCTCGGCGAGGGCGAGAACTGGCTGGGTGATCACGACCAGGCGGTGGTGCACCTTCGAGCCGCACTCGATCTTCGCCCGGACGGTCACGCACGGCTGGAGGGTCTACTCGGGGAGAGCCTGGTCCTCACTACGGAACCCGGCGATCCACGAGAGATCGAGCGCCTCCTCACGGCGGGCCTCCAGGAGTCTCCGGAGTTCGCGCTTCCGTTGGCGCGGCTCCTGCTGAGTGAGGGGCTGGTCGAGGAGGGGCGGGCATGGACGGAGTGGGCCGGCGAGGCCGAGGTATACGGAGCGGCGCTCCTCCTCGGCAACCTCCTGAGCGAAACGCCGGACAGCACCGACGCGGCCGAAGCGGCGTACTGGCGCGGGATCGCCACCGGTGACGCGCACAGCGGCCCACAATCTCGCGGTGCTGTTGCAGCAGCGGGGCAACGAGGAACGCTCCAGAGAACTCCATCGACTCGCCCGTTCGATGGGCGACCGTCGCCCTTGGACTGACGGGCGGGCCGTCATGATGATCGCGTCGTTCTCGTCCGCGCCCGCGGAGGCGGCTGATGCACAGAGCGCATCGACCGGAGCACGGATCGGGGCACTTCTGTGGGGAGCAACGGCGACCGGACTGTTCGTGCTGCTGGGGCACGAGAGCAGCATGTGGTGGATCGGGCTTCCCGTCTACGCATTCGTCGCCGCCGCGCTCGTGCGTTCCGCCTGGCTCGGCGTCTGGGTCTCGCCTGGAGCGGTGAAGGTGGTCTCCTGGTTCCGTACGCAGCGCTTCAGGGCAGGCGAGGTGTCGGCTGTGGAGCTGGTCCCCTACTTCGGCATGGGCGGTGCCTCCGTCGGATGGCTGCCTGTCGTCGGGTCCGTCCGGATGATCGAGGTCGAGATGACGAGCGGTCGGCGCGTGTGGCTACCCTCGACCATCGGCAGGCGGAACGGCGTCCTCCGGCTCGCGAGGACGATGCGCGCGGCGCTGGGCCTGAGTATCCATTGACCTCAGCGGTGTGCCGGCGACGAACACCCCGGCGCGGGAAGGAATGCGTGCTTCTCCCTCCCGGAAGCCCGCAGGCCGTTGCCACTGGTTGACCGACCTCACGGTCGGGAATGATGGGGTCGTGGAGACAATCACCCTCGACGACGTCGACGAGCCCGTCCTCGACCTTCATACGGCGCGCGTCAACGCCGGCGTCTTCGAGGTGGCGGGCTGCGCGGATCTTCAGGGCGGACGACTTCTCTACGAAGCGAGGAAGACCGGCGGACGCAAATTCCCCTCGTTTCGGGGGGCAAGCTGGGAGCGATTTCCCTTCACCGTGACGATCACCGGCGCCAGCCACTTCCACGTCCACGATCCGGACGGACTCGGCACGATCGTGCTGGACCGCGTGACGCAGCGTCCGGGCTCCGTCATCCTGCGCGGTGTGATTCCGGGCGAGATTCACATCGCGAGGACAGAATCCTCGGCGCCGGTGCTCACCATCGATCGAACGATCAGGCCGGACGAATGTCCACGGTCCTGACGGTCGCCTTCCTGACAATGGGTGCGCTTCTGGTGGCCTCCGCTACCGTCGTCGCAGTTCATCGCGAACGCGTGGGGCGGAATGTGAAAGCCGCGGGGATGGCGGGGCGGCTCGCGCTGCCTGCATCCACGGTCGGTCTGGGCGTGAGCCTGATCCAGTTCCTCGTGGCGATCGGCTGCTTCCTTCTCGCCGTCTCTCTGCCTCGACGGCTGGGCGATGGCCGAGGAGAGGCATCACTCGTGCGTCTCGTGGAGATAGGGCCGCCGTGGGGTGAGGTATTGACCGCCGGCGTGGTCGCAGTCGGTCTCGCCACCTGCATCACTGGTGCACTCCTGTTGAGCCGGTGCTGGTCGCACCGCGCGACGTGGCACACCGATCGCGGCCTGTCAGGGCTTCCGCATCTCGACCGCCGCCTGCTCTACGGCGGGAGTGGCCTTCTCCTGGTCGGCGTGGTGGTCTTCGTGGGCGGCGTGCTCTTTCTCTTCTCGACCATCGCATGACCGACTGCCTCGCCGTCGTGAAAGGAAGGGAACCATGCTGACCCTCGACTACCGGGTACACCGGGACGCGAGCGCAGACGACGTGGCGTGGGATCGGATCGACGACGTGTCGCTGGGCTACTGGCGTTTCCTCGGTGACATCGTGCTCACGACGGACGACGCAGACCACAGCATGCGGTGGGGCTGGTTGCCGATACTCGGCTTCGCGCTCCAGATGACGAACGCGGCCCACGTGATCCAGCGCGGTGAACCGCACACGCTGGAGATCCTCGGATCGGAGCGGTGCCTCCACTTCGCCCCGCGAGGCACTCGGATCGAGATCGTCGCCGACGACAGCGAACGGCCGGCCTTCGTCTCGGCACAGGAACTGGTCGAGGCATCGGATCAGATGTTCTCTCGACTACGCGCGGAAGTGGAGGGACGGCACCCGGGCCTCCTCACCAACCGCCGCTACCGCGACCTGCTCTCGTTCGACCCGGAGTATCCGACGCGAGCGACAGAGGCGAACCACCGCGCCGCCGGCGGACAGGACTCCTCGTCGTGATGCCGCTCGATCCTGTCGCGCGAGTGCGGCCGGGCTGGCTCGGTGAGCGAGAGTACGAGGCGCCCACGGGCCGGGCGGGGCGGGCAGGTCGACTCGCGGTCGCCAGCGTGTTCACGCTGGCTCTCCCCGCTCTCGCTCTGGTCGGGCCGATGCCGCTGCACGCACCCCTTCCCGTGACCGTGCTGCTGCTCGGGAGCATGGTGCTGACCGTGTGGCTGTGGGTGCGACTGCCTTTCACCGGGGTGATTCCGACGGAGCGGTCCGTCGTTGTTCGGTCCTGGTTCTCACGACGAGAGTACGACCGGGCGAGCATTCTTCGGTTTCGTCACGTCGAGTACAGCGGACTGTTCTTCTACCTGGCGTGGCCGAGCGACACCGGGTGGTTGGCGAGCGGCATGGTCGAGGTAGAGCTTCGTAACGGAACCCGAATACCGTTGCGCGCGACCGTCTGCGGGATCGCTGATGCCCGGCGAATCGCGGAGGCCCTCAATCGATGGGTGGGAGCGGGTGTCGGCGACGGCCGCGGCCCCCGCCGCCGCCGGGATTATGGCGCGCGTGGAGAGTCACCCTCGACGAGGTCTCAGTCCTGGCCCTGGGCAGGGACGATGACGTCGACCGGTGGAGCGAGAACGCGGCAGATGGATGGTGACACGGTGGCGGAAAAGCACTCCATCGGCTCGTGGGTGATCGCGTTCTTCCGAGAGAGAGTCCAGACCGGGCTCTTCTTCTGGTACATCGTCGGGTCCCTTCTCGCCGTGTTCGTCGTTCCGGGGGATCGTGCCTCCGCGTTGATCGCTGTCTTCGTCGTCGGGCTGCTGATGGCTATCGTCGTTGTCAGCCGTCTCCGTCGACGGTTGAGGACGAAGAACGAGGATGCGGGAGATCGGTAAGAATCCATGCGCACGCTCGGGTGGTTCCTCTTCCTCACGATTCGCGGGGTTCTGCTGTGGATCCTCGTCCCCTTCGCAGCCCTCTCGTGGCTGTGCGTCCACTCGTGGCTTCAGAGAGCCACACTTCGGCAATCGATCTGCTGGTACGAGACGAACGTCAATCTCGTCATCGCTCGAGGACTCCTTCGCCCCTTCCTTGGTTCCGACGTCCGCAGCGGGAGATTCGCTCCCCTTTCGCAGATGGCCACGCTTCCTCCGCACAAGATCCATTTGCTACTCACGGCAACATAGGTGAAAGGACTCACCGTCGAATGATCCTCGGCGTTGTTATCGGGCTCGTGATCGTGACGGTCGGAGTCGCACTTCTTCTCGCCAGGCACGCGTTCTTGCGGTTCGCCCTGCGGTGGTTCCGACGGTTCTACGGTCAGCCCGTGGCCGACACGTTCGAGCATCGCGGAGAGAAGGGGATCATCGTCGGCGGCGCCGGATTCATCGTGTTCGGGATCGTGCAGATCGTCGTCACCGTTGTCGGGCACTCCTAGCGATCACCATCACAACCGTGGGTGGGGGCGAAGCCGCCCCCACCCACGCCCCTCCGGGATTCAGCCCGCCGTGGCGTTCTCGTAGGCGCGCATCGCGGCGTCCTGCGCCTCCTTCAGAGCGTCCTCCGGCGACTTGTCGCCGAGCAGCGCCGCGGTGATGGCGTTGTTCAGCTCGTTCTGGATCTCCTGCCCCGCGGGCGACGAGCCGAACGACTTCCCATAGTCCACGACGTCGTAGAACGTGGAGATCACCTGGTCGAAGCCGGCGTTGCCGCTCTCGGTCACGAACTTCTCGCGGATGGCCTGGTCGGCCGAGGGCGAGCCGGTGAACAGCCCGGTGTTGATGCCACCCTCCTCCTCGATGGTCTTCGCCCGCGCGTCGCCCGCCGCCATCCACGCGTCGTCCGAGGTGAGGTTCACCATCCACGCGCACGCTGCCGCGGGGTTCTTCGCCCCGACAGGGATCACGAACGCCGTGCCGGACGCGACCGAGAACGGCTCCCCGTCGCTGTTGAGGAACGGCACCGCCTCCAACTGGATCTGGTCGGCGTAGGGGCTGAGCACGTTGGGGTACCACTGGGCGTTCACCTGCGAGCCGACCTGCTTGGCCACGAACTGGTTCTGGTCGCCGAACGCGTCGAACGAGTCGGTGAAGCTCTTCACCGCCGCGAAGCCGCCCTGCGCGTCGGTGATCTGCTTGAGCATCTCGATGCCCGCGACGTTGCTCGGGTCGTCCAGGGTGGGAGCGCCGTCGGCGTCGTTGAGCTGACCGCCCATGCCGAGGATCCACAGCCCCGCCTGTCCGGTGGCGACCGGGTCGAAGCCGAGCCGGGACGGCACGCCGCCCGACTCCTGGTACATCTTCGCGATCGCGCCGAGCAGCACGTCGGGCTGCGAGGTGTCGATCTCCTCCGCGGTCACCCCGGCCTCGTCGAGCACGGCCTTGTTCAGCAGGATCGCCGGCGGCTGGTAGAACTGCGGCACGGCCCACACCGCATCCTCGTAGGTCACATCGTCGACCACGAACGGGTACCAGTGGTCGCGCGGCGTCACGTCCTGCGCGGCGAAGCACTCGTCGAGCGGCATGATGAGGTCTTGCGCGGCGTAGGTCGTGACGTAGCGGCGGTCCATCTGCACCACGTCGGGCACGTCACCGCTCGCAATGCGGGTGGTGAACTTCTGCGCGTCGAAGGCCGTCGCGTCGAGGTCGACCTTCACGTCGCTCAGCTGCTCTGCCGCATAGTCCATGCGCGAGGTGCCGACGTCGTCGGCGTTCTCGAACCCCCACGCCTTCAGCGTGCCGCTCGGCTCCGCACCGAAGTCGGCGTCGGCGGCCTGGTCTCCCCCTCCTCCCCCGCCGCAGCCGGCGAGGACGAGGACGGATGCGGCGGTGACCGCGGTGATTCCCCACATGCGTGTGCGCATGACTGCTCCTTTTCGATCGGTGGTGCGTTGTCAGCCCTTGCGCCCCTGGGTGGCGACGCCCTCGATGAAGGAGCGCTGCCCGAAGGCGAAGAGGATGAGCATGGGCAGCGTCACCAGCAGCGACGCGACCATGACGTACTGGTAGTCGCCGTGGCCTCCCGCTGTGGGGCTGTACTTGGTCATGGCGTAGGCGATGCCGAGCGGGGCGGTGAACTGGTCGACCGACCCGGCGTTGAGGTAGATGAGGGCGGCCTGCAGGTTGTTCCAGCTGGCCTGGAACTCGAACAGGAACACGATCACAAACGACGGGATCGACAGCGGCATCGCGATCCGCCAGAACAGCCCCCACGCGCTCGCCCCGTCGAGCCGCGCCGCCTCGAACAGCTCCCGCGGGAGCCCGAGGAAGAACTGCCGCTGCAGGAAGATGTAGAATGCCGACCCGAACAGGTTCATGCCCCACAGCGGCACCCACGTGCCCAGCAGCCCGGTCTCCTTCCAGATCAGGTAGATCGGGATCATGGTCACCGCGCCGGGCAACATCATGGTCGCGAGCACGAGGCCGAACAGCAGGCCGCGGCCGGGGAAGCGGAAGTACGCGAAGCCGAACGCCACGATCGAGCTGGAGATCGCCACGGTCCCCGCGGCCAGCAGGGCGATGGCGATGCTGTTGCCCATCCAGCTCAGCAGCGGCAGCTGGTTCCACACCTCGACGTAGTTCTCCGGCACGAACGTCTTCGGGATGAGGGCGTTGTCGAACACCTCGCCGCGCGGCTTGAGGCTCGCCGCGATCAGCCACACGAACGGGTAGAGGAACAGCAGCCCGAACAGCACGAGGATCACGTTCAGCACGATCCGGCCGGCGAGGCTCTTCGGCTGGTGGAGCCGGCGGCGCCAGCGCCCGCGCGTGGGGACCGTGGTGGTGAACGTGCCGGGGCTCTTCTCCCGCTCGACCTCGACGGGTTCCGGGCGCAGTGTCTGCGACATCAGCGGTCTCCCTCGTAGTAGACGAAGCGGTTGCCGACCTTCACCTGGATCAGGGTGATCAGCATGATGATCACGAACAGCAGCCACGCCATCGCCGCCGCGAATCCGAAGTTGAACTGCCGGAACGCCTGCTGGAACAGGTAGATGGCGTAGAACAGCGACGCCTCCGGCGAGGAGTTGCTCTGGTCGCGCCAGAACAGCAGGTACGCCTGGTCGAAGATCTGGAACGCGGCGATCGACAGCACGATCACGTTGAAGAACATCGCCCCGGAGATCATCGGCAGGGTGATCGAGAAGAACTTGCGGACGGGCCCCGCTCCGTCGAGCGACGCCACCTCGTACAGCTCGACCGGCACGTTCTTCAGCGCCGCGAGGAAGATCACCATCGTCCCCGCGACCGTCCACAGCGTCATCATCACGATGCTCGGCTTCACCCACGCCGGGTCGACCAGCCACTGCGGCCCCTCGATGCCGAACAGCCGGAGGAACTGGTTCACCGCGCCGGAGTTGCCGTTGAGCAGCAGGAAGAACACCGCCGCCGTCGCGACCGCCGGGGTCATCTTCGGCAGGTAGTACAGCACCCGGAAGAACCCGGCGCCCCGGCCGACACGGTTGAGCAGCATCGCCAGCACCAGCGCGAACACGATCTCCAGCGGCACGGCCATCACCACGTAGAAGAGGGTGTTCGCGAGCGAGACCCCCACCCGCGGGTCGTCGAACAGGTTGGCGTAGTTGTCGATGCCGATCGGGCGGGCGGTGTTCGTGGCCAGGTTGTAGCTGCTGAACGAGATGTAGAGGCTGTAGATCATCGCGCCGGCCGTGAACACCAGGAACCCGATGATCCAGGGCGAGATGAACAGGTACCCCGCGAGGGCCTCGCGGCGGTTGTAGCGATCGCGCTTGCGTGGCGTCCGTGCCATCCACCCGCTCCTTCCCTGCGATGATCCGGCGTACGGGGGCACGCCGGAGAGACCGTGGTGCCCGGGCTGCCGGGCACGCGCGATGCCGGATCGGGGCCGCCCGTGCTGCGCGACGGGGGGAGGCGCAGTCGGCGGTCCGAGCCTTGAATCGGACAGTAGGACCGGAGAAGCGTTTCGCCACGGGGCTTGCGCAGAACCGTTTCCTGTGGTTCACCTGGACGCGCCTTCGACGGCCGCACCACGCCGCCGATATTCCGCCTAGGATGACCGGAAGTGACCGTAGGAGGGGCGGGCGATGTTCGACGAGCGACGGCGCCAGGCAGCGCTCGAGGAACTGGGGATCCTTGACACACCACCGGACGAGCGAGTGGACCGGGTGGCGCGACTGGCGAAAGAAATGTTCGGGGTACCGATGGTCAGCGTCTCGCTGATCGACCGGGACAGGCAATGGCGCAAGGCGCAGATCGGCCTCGGGGGGAACGAGGCCCCGCGCGAGGACTCGTTCTGCGACTACACCGTGTCGCAGGACCGGACGGTGGTGGTGGAAGACGCGAGCGCCACCGACCTGTTCGCCGAGAACCCGTTCGTCACGGGCGACCCGCACCTGCGGTTCTACGCCGGGCACCCGCTGCACGCCCCGGGCGGAGAGCCCATCGGCACCCTGTGCGTGCTCGACACCGAGCCGCACGTGCTCACCGACTCGCAGCAGGATCTGCTCCGCGACCTCGCGTTCTGGGTGCAGACCGAGCTCGCGCAAGACGCCGACATCGACCACGCCGCGGTCGTGCAGCAGGCGTTGCGGCCCCGCGTGCTCCCCGAGGTCGAGGGCTACACGATCGCGGCCGGCGCGGCCCCGCGCGGCATGCTCGCCGGCGACTACTTCGACTTCTCGCGGCACGGCGACGCCCTGCGCGTGACCCTGGCCGATGCGATGGGCAAGGGCACCGGGCCCGCGCTCGTGGCGGCCACGGTGCGCGCGTCGTTGCGCACGGCCCCGGAGCGTCCGCTCACCACGGCCGTCGCCGACGTCGACCGGCTCCTGGAGGACGACCTCGCCGACACGTCGATGTTCGTCACCGCGGTGGTCGCCGAGCTGCAGCCCTCGACCGGGGAGCTGCAGGTGATCGATGCGGGCCACAGTCTCGCGTTCGTGATCCGCGCCGACCGCTCCTGGACCCCGCTGCGCTCCACCAACCTGCCGCTGGGCATGGGCATGGGCGTCGCCGACCCGCGGGAGCCGATCACGACGACGCTGGAGGCGGGCGACACCTTCATCTGCTGCAGCGACGGCCTGCTCGACGTGCTCGACGAGGACGACCCCTTCGCACACGTCGACCGCGTGCTCGCCGCACTCGGCCCCGACGGCGCGGTGCAGGAGGCGCTGCGGCTGGCGAACTCGGACGAGCGCGCCACCGACGACATCACCGTCGTGGTGGTGCGGAGGGACTCGTGACCGCCCGGTTCGCGACCATCCGCATCCTCGCGCTGCTGTCGGTGCTGCTCGGCGTCAACTACGTCGCCTGGCGCTGGCTGGAGTCGGTGAACTGGTCGGCGTGGTGGATCGCCGTGCCGCTCGTGATCGCCGAGACCTACAGCCTCATCGACACGTTCCTGTTCTGCCTGACGATGTGGCGCGCCAAGGAGCGCCCGGCCCCGGTGTCGCCGCCGCAGGGCACGGTCGACGTGTTCATCACCACGTACGACGAGCCGATCGAGCTCGTGATGACCACCGCGCGGGCGGCGAAGCGCATCGCCTACCCGCACACGACGTGGATCCTCGACGACGGGGCGCGCCCCGAACTGGAGGCCGAGGCCCGCGCCGCCGGTGTCGCCTACCTCACCCGCTCGGAGGACTGGACGGGAAAACCCCGGCACGCGAAGGCCGGCAACCTCAACAGCGCCCTGTTCCAGACCGACGGCGAGTTCCTGCTCATCCTCGACGCCGACCAGGTGCCCGACCCGCTGATCCTGCACCGCACGCTCGGCTACTTCGCCGACGACCCCGAGGTCGCGCTCGTGCAGACGCCGCAGTGGTTCGTGAACGTCGACGAGGCCGACCCGCTCGGCAGTCAGGCACCGCTGTTCTACGGCCCCATCCAGCAGGGCAAGGACGGCTGGAACGCCGCGTTCTTCTGCGGCTCCAACGCCGTGCTGCGGCGTGAGGCGCTCATGCAGCTCGGCATCGTCGGCTACGTGCGCGAGGTGACGGAGTCGGCCGCGAAGGCGCTCAAGACCTCCGAGACCCTGATCGCGAAGGAGGCGGAGGCCGCGACCGACCCCGCCCTGGCGACCGAACTCGGGGCGCTGCGCATCGCGATCTCGCGCGGCCGGAAAGACCTCGCCGCCGGGGAGTCGGTCGCCGAGGTGGCGGCACGCGTGGGCGACGCCGTCGACAACGCCTCCCGCATCCTGGTCGCGCACGACCTGGACGGCATCCGCGCCGACCTGGCCGAGATCGGCGCGCTGCCGATGCAGCACGATGCCGAGCTCAGGCTCGTCGTGGTCGACGAGGCCGGGCTCGACGCCCTGGCGGCGTCGGACCTGTCGCCCATCACCGCGGTGGAGGCCGTGCGCGGACTGCTCGACACGCTGCGGCTCGACCGCGGTGACGAGGCGCAGCCGATCCTCCCGCTCGCCACGATCTCGGTCACGGAAGACATGGCGACCGCGATGCAGTTGCACGCCCTCGGCTGGCGCAGCGTCTACCACCACGAGATCCTGGCCCACGGGCTCGCCCCGGAAGACCTGCGCACCATGCTCACGCAGCGCCTGCGGTGGGCACAGGGCACGTTGCAGGTGATGCTGCGCGACAACCCGCTCGCCAAGCGCGGCCTCTCGGTCGGGCAGCGGCTGATGTACTTCGCCACGATGTGGAGCTACCTGTCGGGCTTCGCGGCGATCGTCTACCTCGCCGCGCCCGTGATCTACCTGGTCTTCGGGGTGCTCCCGGTGACCGCGTGGTCGGTGGACTTCTTCGCGCGGTTCCTGCCGTACTTCCTCATCAACCAGGCGCTGTTCCTCGTGGTCGCGAAGGGCGTGAAGACCTGGCGCGGCCAGCAGTATTCGCTCGCCCTGTTCCCGGTGTGGATCCGTGCCTGCTGGACGGCCTTCGCGAACGTCGTTCTCGGCCGGCCGCTGTCGTTCGCCGTCACCCGCAAGGACGGCCGCGACCCGCGCGGCGTGCCGTGGGGCGAGATCTGGCCGCAGCTCACCGCCATGATCGTGCTCGCCGTCGCGCTCGTGATCGGGGTGGTGCGGGTGTTCCTCGGCACGGCCGACGGCACGGGCACCCTCGTCAACACCGCCTGGGTGCTGTACGACCTCGTCGTGCTCAGCGTCATCATCCAGGCCGCCCGGTACCGCGGTCCCGCCGCGGCCATCCTCGAGAAGGAGTCGAATGAACGTCAGCACTGACACCAGGGACGGCTACGCCGTCGTCGCCATCACGGGGCGCCTCACCGCGTCTGGCGCACCCCTGCTGCGCAACGCCGTGAGCGACCTCGTCGCCGCGGGGCAGCCGCGCATCGCGATCGACCTCAGCGGCACCGAGTTCGTCGACTCCTCGGGCCTCGGCGCCCTCGTCGGCGGGCTCAAGAGCGCCCGCGTGGCCGGGGGCGACCTGCGGATCGCGGCCGTGCCGGAGGCCGTGCGCACGGTGCTCCACCTGACCAACCTGGATCGCGTGCTGCGCGACTACCCGACGCCGGAATCGGCGTTCGATGGCCGCTGAGGTCCGGGCGTTCCACGTCGACGGGCCCGCCGGGCTCGCCCTGGTCGACAGCGCGCTCGACGCGCTCGACCGGCTCTGGGCCGATGGTCCGGAGATCCCCGCCGAGGACCAGGTGCTGTTCGCGCTGGCCGTCAGCGAAGTGACCACCAACATCGCGCAGCACAACGAGCGCACCGACGTGGTGTTCAGCGTCGACGTGCGTGTCTCGGCGGACGAGCTGCGCGCCTACATCCGCGACACCGCGCCGCCCGCCCCGATCGACTGGGACACCGTGTCCATGCCGGGCGAGGACAGCGAGAGCGGGCGCGGCCTGGCGCTGTCGCAGGCCGCGCTCGACGAGTTCCGGCACGTGCCGGGCGACGCCGGAAACACGTGGGTGCTGGTGCGGCGGGTCGGCGTCGACCGGGGCGAGGGCTGAGCGGTCAGGCGAGCCAGGCGGGAGCTCGGCCCCGCAGCACGGCCCCGTCGATCGAGAAGCGCCCGGCACCGGTGAGCGCGAGGGCCAGAGCGGCCGCGCCCAGCACGGCCACGAACTCGTAGCCGCCCTCGCCCACCCAGAGACCGGCGGGCAGGTGCACGAGCACGAGCGCGACCAGCATGTCGATCGCGAGCACCACGCCGACCGGGCGGGTGAACAGCCCGAGCATCAGCAGGATGCCGCCGATCAGCTCGACGAAGGAGACCACGGGCGCGGCGATCTCCGCGAACGGCACACCCATGCCGGCGAAGCTGCCGATGGTTCCGGGGATCGTGTACTCGAAGATCTTCTGGGCGCCGTGGGCGGCGAAGATCGCACCGGTGACGACCCGGAGGATCAGGAGTCCCAGCGAGGGGGCGGGGCGGTGGGCAGTGGTGTTCGTCATGAGGAGTTCTTCCGTCGTGGCAGGACACCCGCGCGCGGCGCGGACCACGGGGTTCCCTGCCTCCACGCTAGAAACAGCGGCTTTCCATCCCCTGAACGTGTCGGGCGCAGGTCACGCCGAGCCGCGCGGGTGCCACAGCACCAGCTCGGTCGAGCGACGCAGCCGTCGTCCACCGGGCATCGGGACCACGCCGGACGAGCCGGCCGCGAACACCCGCACGCCCGGGCGGTTCTCCCGCTCGGCGCGCAGCGCGGCCTCGAGCGCGACGACGCGCCCGCGCAGCATCCGGTTCTCGTCCTCCAGGTCGAGGAGCTTGGCGATCGCGGGCAGGCTCATCCCCTCGGAGGAGAGCTGCGCGACCTCCCGCAGCTGCTCGATGTTCCGCGACGAATACCGCCGGGAGCCGCCCGGCGTGCGGCCGGGCACCACGAGCCCGATGCGGTCGTACTGGCGGAGGGTCTGCGGGTGCAGGCCCGACAGCTCGGCGGCCGCGGCGATCGCGAAGACGGGGGTGTCGGCGTCCATCACGCACTCCACCCCCGTCCCTCGGCGTTCGCACTCATCGGCGGGCCTTCGCCATCAACTCCGCCCGCGGGTTCTCCTGCGGCTCCAGCTGCTGGAACTTCTCCAGCGCCTCACGCGCGGCGTCGTCGAGGTGCGTCGGCACCGCGACCTGGAGCTCGGCGAGCAGGTCGCCCGTGCCCTTGGAGGTCGCGACACCGCGGCCCTTGACGCGCAGCACGCGCCCGGACGGAGTGCCAGGGGCGACGCGCAGCTTGACCACGTCGCCGCCGAGCGTCGGCACCTCGATGGTGGCACCGAGCGTGGCCTCGGTGAACGTGACCGGCACGACCACGCGGAGGTTGAGGCCGTCGCGCGTGAACACGGGGTGCGGTCGCACCGTGATCTGCACCACGATGTCACCGCTCTCTCCGCCGTCCGGCGACGGACGACCCCGGCCACGCAGCCGGATCTTCTGCCCGTCGGCGACGCCCGCGGGGATCTTCACCTTGAACGGCTTGCCGTCCTCACCCTGCAGCGTGATGGTCTCACCCTGCACGGCAGTGGTGAAGTCGAGCGTGGTGCGGGCGGTCACGTCGGCGCCGCGCTGCGGTCCGCCGAAGCCGCGGAACCCGCCGCTCGGCTGACCGAACCGGCCGCCGCCGAAGCCGCTGCCCTGCCCCTGGTTGAACATCGCGAAGATGTCCTCGAAGTCGGCGCTCTGGCCTCGCCCCTGCTGTCCGAACCGGCTGAAGACGTCTTCGAACCCGCCCGCCCCGGAGCCGCTGGCCGTGAAGCGGGCGCCCGAGCCCATGGCGCGGATCTCGTCGTACTCCTTGCGCTGCTCGGGGTCGGAGAGCACCGAGTAGGCCTCGCTGATCTCCTTGAACTTGGCCTCGGCCTTCGCATCGCCCTGATTGGAGTCGGGGTGATACTTGCGCGCGAGCTTGCGGTACGTCTTCTTGAGGTCAGCGTCGCTGACGTCCTTCGTGACCCCGAGGGTCTTGTAGAAGTCCTTGTCGAACCAATCCTGGCTGGCCATCGATCACCTACTCCGCAGGGACGGCGACGACGACCTTCGCGGGACGCAGCTCGACGTCGCCCAGGCGGTACCCCACCTCGACGACCTCGAGCACCGTGGCCTTCTCGACGCCGGGGGTCGGCTGCTGGAAGATGGCCTCGTGGCGCTGCGGGTCGAATTCCTCGCCCTTGTCGCCGTAGGCCACGACTCCGAGACGCTCCACCACGGCGCGCACCTTGTCGGCGATCACGGCGAAGGGGGTGCCCTCCACCAGGTCGCCGTGCTGTTCGGCGCGGCCCAGGTCGTCGAGCACGGGGATGAGGCCCTTGGCGGCCTCGCCCTTGGCGCGCTCGATCTCGATCTGGCGCTGTTCCTCGGTGCGGCGGCGGTAGTTGGCGTACTCGGCCTGCAGGCGCTTGAGGTCGTTCAGCAGCGTCGACTCGAGGTCGGCGAGCACGGCGTCTTCCGCCGCGGCCTCGCCGGTCTGCGTCGCGCCCAGGATGTCGTCCACCGTCAGGTCGTCGGGGGCGCCGTCGACCGGCGTCTCGTCCGACCCTTCGGCGGCCTGCGCCTCGCGGGAGTCCGGGTTCTGCGGCGCGGGGCCGGACGCCTGAGCGTCCGACCCCTCGCTGCGACCTTCGGCGGACTCAGGATTCTGGTTCTCGTCGAAGTTCTTGTCGGTCATGGTTACTTCTTCTCGTCCTCGTCGTCGACGACCTCGGCGTCGATGACGTCTTCCTCGGAGGAGGGGGCGTCACCGGCCGGGGCCTCGCCGTCAGCCGAAGCGCTGGCGGCGGCATCCGCCTGCGAGGAGGCGTAGATCGCCTCGCCGAGCTTGGACTGCGACTGGTTGAGCTTCTCGAACGCGGTCTTCACGGCCTCGTCGTCGTCGCCGGCCAGGGCCGTCTTGAGGGCATCGACATCGCCCTTGACCTCGGTCTTGACGTCGTCGGGGAGCTTGTCCTCGTTCTCGGAGATCAGCTTCTCGATGGAGTACGCCAGGGTCTCGGCCTGGTTGCGGGTCTCGGCGGCCTCACGGCGCGCCTTATCCTCGGCGGCGTGCTCCTCGGCCTCGCGCACCATGCGCTCGATGTCTTCCTTCGACAGCGACGAGCCGCCGGAGATGACGATCGACTTCTCGGTGCCGGTGCCCTTGTCCTTCGCGGACACGTGCACGATGCCGTTGGCGTCGATGTCGAACGTGACCTCGATCTGCGGGATGCCGCGGGGCGCCGGGGCGATGCCGGTCAGCTCGAACGTGCCGAGCGGCTTGTTGTCGCGCGTGAAGTCGCGCTCGCCCTGGAAGACCTGGATCGCGACGGACGGCTGGTTGTCGTCGGCCGTGGTGAAGGTCTCGCTGCGCTTCGTCGGGATGGCCGTGTTGCGCTCGATGAGCTTGGTCATCATGCCGCCCTTGGTCTCGATGCCGAGGGAGAGCGGGGTCACGTCGATGAGCAGGACGTCCTTGCGCTCGCCCTTCAGCACACCGGCCTGCAGAGCCGCACCGACGGCCACGACCTCGTCGGGGTTCACGCCCTTGTTGGCCTCCTTGCCGGTCTCGCGCTTGACGAGCTCGGCGACGGCGGGCATGCGGGTCGATCCACCCACGAGCACGATGTGGTCGATGTCGGACACCTTGATGCCGGCCTCGCGGATCACGTCCTCGAACGGCTTCTTGGTGCGGTCGAGCAGGTCCTTCGTGAGGTCCTCGAACTTCGCGCGGGTGATGGTCTCGCTCAGCGACACCGGGCCGGACTCGGTCAGCGACAGGTACGGCAGGTTGATGCTGGTCGAGGTGGAGCTGGAGAGCTCCTTCTTGGCCTGCTCCGCGGCCTCCTTGAGGCGCTGCAGCGCGATCTTGTCGCCCGAGACGTCGACGCCCGTGGTCTCCTTGAACTGCTTGATCAGGTAGTCGACGAGGCGCTGGTCCCAGTCGTCTCCACCGAGGCGGTTGTCCCCGGCGGTGGCGCGCACCTGGATCGTGGAGAAGTCGTCGTCCTTGCCCACCTCGAGGAGGGAGACGTCGAACGTTCCGCCACCGAGGTCGAAGACGAGGATGAGCTCGTCTTCCTTACCCTTGTCGAGGCCGTAGGCGAGGGCCGCCGCGGTCGGCTCGTTGATGATGCGGAGCACGTTGAGGCCCGCGATCTCACCGGCCTCCTTGGTGGCCTGGCGCTCGGCGTCGTTGAAGTACGCGGGGACGGTGATGACCGCGTCGGTCACGGTGTCGCCCAGGTACGACTCGGCGTCGCGCTTGAGCTTCTGGAGGATGCGCGCGGAGATCTCCTGCGGCGTCCACTTCTTGCCGTCGACCTCGAAGGTCCAGTCCGTGCCCATGTGGCGCTTGACCGAGGCGATGGTCCGGTCGACGTTGGTGACGGCCTGGCGCTTCGCGGTCTCGCCGACGAGCACCTCCCCATCCTTGGTGAAGGCCACGACCGAGGGGGTCGTGCGGAAGCCTTCGGCATTGGCGATGACCTTGGGCTCGCCGCCCTCGAGGACGCTGACGACGGAGTTGGTGGTTCCGAGGTCGATACCGACAGCACGTGCCATGTGTTCTCTCCTTTGTTGGGAAGTCTGTTGTGGTTCGGAAAACCTGCGGCGATCAGGGAAACCTGAGTCGCGATGGCTCAAGTGTACTCCCGGCCCGCGACCGTGTCAAACAAACTTGATATGGCTCGGCTCAACTTTGTATCGCCGGGGTCGACGGAGTGTCCGGACCCCCATGGGGCCGGAGGGAGAGGATCCGGAACCAGTCCGGATCCGGCTCACTTGCCGCCGGGAGGACCGATCAGCAGCAGGATCACGTAGAGCGCGACGATGCCCACGACCAGCAGCACCGCGAGCACCCACGGGCGGCGGAGGAACCAGCGCATCAGCCGGTCGTACCAGCGGCGGTCGCGGGGGTCGTCGGTGGGGTCGAGCCGCCAGTCGCCGCGCAGCCGATCGGAGCGGTGCAGCCAGATCTCCATCGGGATGGTGGCGTAGGGGATCACGGCGCTCGCCACCGCCAGTACGCCGACGCCCGGGTGCCAGCGCTGATTGAGCGCGACCAGGACGGCGGTGGCGGCATAGGCGAGGAACACGAAGCCGTGGATGCCGCCGCCGACCGTGACCACGACCCCGGGGGCGCCGACCGCCCTGGCGATGATCGCGGCGATCAGGATCGTCCAGGTGATCGCCTCCGCGATCGCCAGGACACGGTACAGACGGCCAGGGGTGCGGAACACGGGACTCCTCGGGTGGGGTACCCCTCCAGAGTATCCGCGCCGTCCGCGGGCGCCGAATCGCAGCACCCGCCGTTCCCACCGGAATACCGGACGAGGGAGGGGCGTTGCCGAAGGCATGGTGACAGTGGACGCGGACGCGCTCTCGCACGTGCTCGACGCCGTGGAGCTGCGGGTCGGCGTGGCGCGGCGCATCCCGCTCGCCGCCGGAGGGCTGCTCCCGATCCCGGCCGGGCCCACGACGCTCGTCTACCTCGCATCGGGCAGCGTGCAGGGGCATCCGCCCCTCGGCGACGGCTGCCGCCTCGGCGTCGACCCCGACTCCCGCCGCCTCACCCTCGAGACCCGCGAGCGCCGCGACCACCTGGTCGCCGGTGACGCGTTCCTCACCCTCGGCCGGACCGCGTTCGTGCTGGAAGCCGACCGCGACACCACGCTCATGGTGGTCGACCTGGAGTTCGCCGACGCGACCTCCCCGCTGCCCGCCCTCCTGCCGCCGTTCCTCACCGTCACCGGATTCGACGCGCTCGAGCCCGCGGCCGCCGCGCTCGCCGAGAACATGGGCCTCGTCGACCCCACGGCCTCCCCCGCCCGGCAGGGCGACCCCGTGATCTGCCGCATGATGGCGAAGACCGTGCTGATGTCGGTCATCCGCGCCTGGGCCGCCAACGGCTGCGCGCCCGCGGGCTGGCCCTCGCTGTCCAACGACCCGTTCCTCGACCGCGTGGTCGACGCCATCCACGAGGAGCCGGGACGCGACTGGACGGTCGAGCGCCTCGCGGCCATCGGAGCCATGTCGCGCTCCACCTTCGCCGAGCGGTTCCGCGTCGCGGTCGGCCGCTCCCCCGCCGACTACGTCACGGAGGTGCGCATCGACGCGGCCAAGCGCCTGCTCGACGCCGGGCGCTCCGTGTCGGACGTGTCGCGCGAGCTCGGCTACGCGTCCGACGAGGGCTTCAGCCGCGCGTTCCGCCGCCGCACGGGTATGACCCCGTCGTCCTGGCGTTCCGCCGCCCGCACTCCCGCCCTGGTCTGAGCCTCGACCCCCGCCGCCGACGTCCCGGTGACCGATCGCGTCTCAGCCCGATCTCGATGGCGGCCTGCCCACGACTCCGCAGATCCGCGGCGATGCGACTGCTCGGGCTACGGGCAGGCGACACATCGCCGGGAAACTGCGGAGTTGTGAACCGCGCGGGAGGCGGCGCCGCCCTGTGGCCCGTCAGCCCCGCGTGCTGAGCCGGTTCGACAGGCCGAACAGCACCGCGCCCGCGAGCAGCGACACCGCGCCGATCACGTAGGCGAGCTCCACGCTCAGCGTGTCGACGAGCAGCCCGCCCAGACCCGCGGCGAGAGTGATCGCACCCTGGAACCCGACGACCACGAGGCTGCCGCCCGCCTCCAGGCGATCCGGCATGCGGTGCCCGACCCACGTGTTGATCACGATCAGCCACGACGAGAAGACGAAGCCCCAGACGAGCACGACCACGCCGACGCCGATGATCGACCCGGAGAAGAGGATCATCGAGATGACCGCGGCGGCGATCACGAGCGGCGCGAACACGGCGAAGAACGCGAACGACCGGTCGATCACCAGCCCGATCGAGATGTTGCCGAGGAGACCGCCGACGCCGAACAGCGCCAGCAGCACCACGATGGTCGAGGCGTCGACGTCGGGGATGCGCTCGAGCGCCAGCCGCACGTACGTGTAGGCGAGGAAGTGCCCGAGCACCACGAGGACGTGCCCGACCATGCCCAGCCCGATACCGGGGCGGCGGACCGTGTCGACGAGCAGCCGCAGGCTCGACGCCCGCTCGGCCGGGACCGACGGCAGCGCCCAGCGCAGTGCGACCGCGAGCACCACCATCAGCACTCCCGCGAGCGCGAACACCATCCGCCAGTCGACGACCTCGCTGAGCATCACGCCGATCGGCACCCCGGCGACCGTGGCCAGCGACACCCCGGCCGAGGTGAACATGACCCCGCGGCCCAGGTGCTCCGGCCCCGCGAGCCGTGCGGCGACCGTGATCGACATGGTCCAGTAGGCGCTGATCGCCGCGCCCAGCAGGAACCGGGCGGCGAGCACGAGCAGCAGGTTCGGCGCGATCGCGACCACGAGGTTCGACACGGCCGCGGCGAGCGCCATCCACACCAGCAGCGACCGGCGGTCGAGGCGCGGGAACATCAGCCCGATCGTGGGCGCGACGACGAGTCCCACCAGCGCCGTGACCGTGATCGTCTGCCCCGCCTGACCCGGGGTGACCCCGAGGCCCTCGGCCATCTCGGTGAGGACACCGTTGGGGAGGAACTCGGCGGTCACGAGCAGGAAGCCCATGATCATGAGCGCGATGAGTCCGCCGTAGCGGATGCGGTCGGCCCGGGTGGGCGCCGCGGTGGGGACGGGGGCAGTCGTGGTCATGCTTCCACCCTCCCGGCGACCGTGCGTCCGCGCCCGACCGGTCGTCCGCCGCGTCCGACCGATCGTCCGACCCTGGACACGCGCCCGCGCACCCCCGTAGGCTCGTCGTCGCACCGGGAGTCGCCCGGGAAGCCCGAGCGGAAGGAGGCGATGAGATGAACACCGTCGTCGTCGCGCCCTTCGCCGACCACCTTCCCCTCGAGGCCGCCCGCTCCTGATCGCCGTGCGGCCTCCCTTCCCGGAGCCACACCGTGACCGATCCCTCCGCTTCCCCGGAAGCCGCGTCCTTCGACGCCTCCCCCTTCGATTCCCTCGAGACCTCCCTGTTCTTCGCCGACGTCGAACCCGGTGACGGGCAGCGCTGGACCACCTGGCCGTCCGCCACCCCGACCGAACGCGGCCCCGAGCCGCGGCCCGCGTGGGTCGTGACCTCGGCGGGCGCGCTCGACACCGAGCTCGGCATCCTCAAGACGGGCAAGGAGGCCGACGTGTTCCTGCTCGAACGCGCCGTTCCCGACGACCCCGCGCAGCGCACGCTGCTGGCGGCGAAGCGCTACCGCGGCGAGGAGAACCGGAGCTTCCACCGCTCCGCCGTGTACACGGAGGGCCGCAGCACCCGGAACACCCGCGACACCAGGGCCCTGGCCCGCAAGTCGGAGCACGGGCGCGCGGTGGCTGCGGCGCAGTGGTCGTTCGCGGAGTTCGAGGCGCTGTGCCGCCTGTGGCAGCTCGGCGCCCCGGTGCCCTACCCCGTGCAGGTGAGCGGGACCGAGGTGCTCATGGAGTTCCTCGGCGATGACGACGGCACCGCAGCCCCGCGCCTCGCGCAGGTGCGCGCCGACCGCGACACCCTGCAGGAGCACTACGCGCAGGTGGTCGACCTCATGCGGGTGTTCGCCGCGGCGGGTTTCGCGCACGGCGACCTGTCCGCGTACAACCTGCTCGTGCACCAGGGGCGGGTGCGGGTGATCGACCTGCCGCAGATCGTGGACGTGATCGCGAACCCGCAGGGGCTCGACCTGCTGCACCGCGACTGCGTGAACGTGTGCGACTGGTTCGCGCGGCGCCGCGTGGAGTGCGACGCCGAGGAGCTGTTCGCCGACCTGCTCGCGGCGCTGTACTGACCCGTCGTGTCAGGAGGCCAGGCGGGCGGCCAGCAGCGTCACGAGCTCGTACACCACGTGGCTCGCGGCGATCCCGGTCATCTGCGCGTGGTCGTAGGCGGGCGACACCTCCACGACGTCGGCGCCCACGATGTCACGGTCGCGCAGCGCGCGGAGGATGCGCAGCAGCTCACGGCTCGTGAGTCCTCCCGCCTCGGGGGTCCCGGTGCCGGGGGCGTGCGCGGGGTCGAGCACGTCGATGTCGATCGACACGTACAGCGGCTTGTCGCCGATGCGCGTGAGGATCCGGTCGATCGCGGCTTCGACGCCGTGCTCCTCGATGTACTCGCTCGACACGATCGAGAACCCCAGGCGCTCGTCGTCCTCCAGGTCCTGCTTGGAGTAGAGGGGTCCGCGCGTGCCCACGTGGCAGCTGGCGGTGAGGTCGATCAGCCCCTCCTCGCTCGCGCGGCGGAAGGGCGTGCCGTGCGTGATGGGCGCGCCGAAGTAGGTGTCCCACGTGTCGAGGTGCGCGTCGAAGTGCAGCACCGCGACCGGCCCGTGCTTCGCGGCCACGGCGCGCAGCAGCGGCAGGGCCACGGTGTGGTCGCCGCCGATCGTCACGATGCGCTGCACCTGCTCGCCGAGCGCCGTCGCCGCGCGCTCGACCTCGGTCACGGCCTCGGTGAGGTCGAAGGGGTTCACGGGGATGTCGCCCGCGTCGACGACCTGCGCGAGCTGGAAGGGCGACACGTCCTGCGCCGGGTTGTACGGGCGCAGCAGACGCGACGACTCCCGCACGTGCGACGGACCGAACCGCGTGCCGGGGCGGTAGCTCACACCGGAGTCGAACGGGATCCCCACCACGGCGATGTCGGCGCGCGGCACGTCTTCGATGCGGGGCAGGCGGGCGAAGGTGGCGATGCCGGAGTACCGCGGGTTCACGGAGGCGTCGACGGGGCCGATGGTGTCGGTCATTTCTCGTTCCTGTTCGTTCGGGGTGTCGAAGGGCTCAGAGGGCGTGCTGCGGCAGGTGCACGAGCTGCACGCCGCCCGCGGCGATGGCGGCGCGGATGCTCGGGGCGATGTCGTCGCGTCTCTCGACACGATGCCCGGTCGCGCCGAACGCGGTGGCGAGCGCGGCCCAGTCGGGCTGCACCAGATCCACGCCGATCGGGGCCATGCCGCGGTCGACCTCGTTCTGGCGGATCTCGGCGTAACCGCCGTTGTCGACGCACACGACCGTGAGGTCGAGGCGCTGCTCGACCGCGGTGACGAGCTCGTTCACGCAGAACATGAGCGCGCCGTCGCCGATCACCGTGACCACGGGGCGCTCGGTCTGCGCGACCGCGGCGCCGATCGCGGCCGGCAGCCCGTAGCCGAGCGTGGCATAGGTGGGCGTGTAGAGCAGGGAGTGCGGATGCTCCTGTCGCAGCACGCTGCCCAGCGCCATGTACACGATCTGCGACGAGTCGCCCGCCACGATCGCGTCGTCGGGCAGTGCCGCGGCGATCACCTCCGCGAGCGCCACCGTCTCGGGGGCCGTGGCGCGGGACTCGTCCTCGATCGCGGCCCGTTCGGCCGACAGGTCGCGCGGCGTCGGGGCCGTGTCGGGCAGCAGCGGCAGCAGGGCATCGGTCACCGCGGCCGCGTCGCCCGTGATCCCGACGGTCGCGGTGAGGTTCTTGTCGCGCTGCGCCGGGGAGATGTCGATGCGGATCACAGCGCCGCGGGCCTCGAGGCGCGGGGCCCACAGCTCCGCCTCCCCGAGCTTCGAGCCGACCACGAGCAGCACGTCCGCGGCCTCGGCGACGGCTCGCGCGGCGGCGAGGCGCAGGTTCGAGCCGAGCGACAGCGGGTGGCCCTCGTCGAGCACGCCCTTGCCGTTCAGGGTGGTGAGCACGGGGGCGCCCAGGCGTTCGGCGATCGCGGTCACCTGATGCACCGCGTCCACGGCTCCCCCGCCGGCGACGATCACCGGGGTGCGCGCGGCCGACAGCAGCCGGGCGGCCTCGGCGAGCGCGACCGGGTCTCCGGCCACGCGCTCGGGCATCGGACGGGGCGCCCGGGCGGCGGCGGGCACGTCGGCCGGGGCCTCCAGCACGTCGAGCGGGATCTCGATGTGCACGGGGCGCGGGCGCCCGGTGCGGAAGAGGTGGAAGGCGTCGTGCACGGCCTCCACCCCCTCGGCCGCCGTGGTCACCCGGCGCGACCACTCCGCGATCGCGCCGACCATGGCCGTGGCGTCCTTCGTCTCGTGCAGGGTGCCCACGTCGGCGAACTCCGCGCCGAGCGGCACCCCGGGCGACAGCACGATCAGCGGACGCGACTCGCAGAACGCGGTGCCGATCGCGCTCAGGGCGTTCTGCAGCCCGGGGCCCGACGTGGTGATCACGACGCCGGGGAGCCCGGTCTGCTGCGCCCAGCCGTCGGCGCCGTAGCCGGAGCCCTGCTCGTGCCGGTTGGTGACGGCGCGGATGCCGAGGTCGGCCAGGGGGCGGTACAGCTCCAGGTTGTGGGTGCCGGGGATGCCGAACACCGCCGTCACCCCGTAGCCGCGGATGGTCTCCAGCACCGCGCGGCCCGCCGTGTCGGCGTACGGGGCGGTGGGGTTCGCGTCGGCGCTCATGCTCGTATCCTCGTTCAGACGGCGGCCGTGGTGCGGGCGGCGACGTGGCGGCGCACGCCGTCGACCCAGGTCTCGCGTACCTCGATGGCCGCGATCTCCTCGGCGGGCACGGCCAGCGGGTCGTCCGAGAGCACCGCGAAGTCGGCGAGCTTGCCCACTTCCAGCGAGCCCAGGTCGTCTTCCCGCCCGATCGACACGGCCCCCTCGATCGTGTGGGCGCGCAGTGCGGCGAGCGCGGAGATGCGCAGGTCGTCGGGCCCGAGTCGGTGGCCGCGGCGGGTGACGCGGGTGACCGCCGTCTGGATGGCCTCCAGCGGGATCGGCTCGGCGACCGGGGCGTCGGAGGAGATCGTCATGGGCACGCCCGCCCGCTCGAACTCGCCGAGCGGGTTGAACCGCTCGCCCGGGGTGCCGATGGCCTCCTCCACGCCCTCGCCCCAGTTGAAGTAGTGCTGGGTCTGGTTGACGGGACGGATGCCGGCGGTCGCCATGCGCGCGATCTGCTCGGGCGTGGGCAGGCCGCAGTGCTCGATGCGGTGCCGGGCGTCCGCATCTGGACGTTCGGCGAGCGCGGCCTCGATCGCCGACACGACCATCTCGATCGCGGTGGGCGACTGCGCGTGCGTCGCGGTCTGGAGCCCCGCGGCGTGCGCCTTGCGGATCAGCTCGGCGTAGTCGGCGGGCTCGTGGTACAGCTGGCCCGTGCGGCACGGGTCGCCCACGTAGCCGTCGGGGAAGTACGCGGTCCAGCCGCCGAGGGTGCCGTCGGCGTAGAACTTGATGCCGGCGAAGCTCAGGTGCGCGTTGCCGAACTGTCCGACGAGCCCCATCTCGAGCGCCTCGTCGAGCAGATGCGACAGCAGGTACATCGACACGCGCAGCTCCAGCCGCCCGGCCTCCGCGAGCCGCAGGTACATGTCGAACTCGCGGCGCGTGACCTGGCAGTCGCCGATCGAGGTGACACCGCCCGCAAGGAACCGCTGCGTCGCGGCGTCGAGCTGCCGCAGGTGCTCCTCCGGCTCATCGGCCAGGTGGAAGTTCGGGCCGTGGTGGCCGATCTTCACCCCGTGCACGCCCGTCAGGATGTTGCACGCCGCGTCGGACAGCTCCCCGGTGAGCTCGCCGTCGGCGTCGCGGAAGAACTCCCCGCCGTCCGGGTTCGGGGTGTCGCGGTCCACGCCGTTGATGTCGAGCGTGTACGAGTTCACGACGCCGCCGTGACCCGAGGCGTTCATGAGGTACACCTCCCGATCGGACGCGACCTCGTCGAGCTCGAACCGGGTGGGGTGGCGCTTCTCGGCGAGGTTGCGCTGCTCGTAGCCGTATCCGCGCACCGGGCGACCGGCGGGGAGCCCGGCCGCCGCGGCCTTCAGCAGGGCGACGATCTCGGGGATGCTGCCCGCCTTCTCCGGCCCGCAGTCCACCCACGTCATCATCTGCCCGAACATGAGCGGGTGCGCGTGCGCGTCGACGAACCCGGGCACCACGACCGCGTCGCCGAGCTCGACGCGCTCCGGGGTCAGCCCGGCCCTGGCCGCCACGTCCTCGCACTCCGCGACCGTGCCGAGGGCGACGATGCGCCCCCGGTCGGTGAGCATCGCGGTCGCGGTGGTGTCCGCCGCGTCCGCGGTGTGGATGGCGCGGGCGGTGACGAGGGCGGGGGCGGCCTGGGCCGAGCGGTCGAAGGGGGTGAGCTTGCGCATGAGGAGCCTGTTCGCGGTGGGGTCTTGCGGGTGGGGAGCGGAGCCGATCAGGGCAGGCGGTTCGCCGTGGTATCGGTCCGGGCGGTGAACGAGGCCGTGACCGGTGCCTCGTCGGAGTGCTGCGGCGCGAGGCGCGTGCAGATCCCGGCGATCACGGCCATGCCGACGAACATCGCGATCACCGACCAGACGCTGCCGGTCCAGGCGATCAGCTGCGTCGCGAACCAGGGCGAGAAGCCGGCCCAGATCGCGGCGCCCACGCCGTAGGAGAGGGCGATCGAGGTGTACCGCGCCTGCGGGCGGAACATCTGCGCGAGGATCGCGGCGATCGGGGCGTAGGTCGCGCTCATCGCGATGCGCACCAGCGAGGCGAGCAGGAAGATGAGCGGCTCGACCCGTCCCGGCATCACCAGCAGGAACGGCGCGAACGTCAGCACCGAGGTGATCAGGCCGATGTACATCACGTTCTTGCGGCCCCACTTGTCGCCGAGCCAGGCGACCGGCAGCGTGACCACGAACTCCACGAACGAGGCGATCGTCATGGCGTCGAGGATCACCTGCTCGCTGATCGCGATGGGCTCGCCGGTCGCGTAGGCGGTGGCGAATGTCGTGGCCAGGTAGTAGCCGCCCGTGGAGATGGGCAGGATGCCGATGCCGAGCAGGATCGGCTTCCAGTTGACGCGCAGCGCGAAGGCGAGGGGCATGGACTGCTTGCGGCCCTCGATCTTCTCCTCGAAGACCGGCGACTCCTCCACGCGGTAGCGGACCCACAGGCCGACGGCGATCAGCACGATCGACAGCAGGAACGGGATGCGCCAGCCGCCGTCGATGATGAACGTGTCGCCGCCGCGAGCCATGATCGCGAAGATGCCCGAGGCGAGCAGCGCACCGGCGGGGTTGCCGAGCTGGGTGAAGCCGCCGTAGAACGTCTTCGACTTCTCCGGGGCGTGCTCGACGCTCATGAGCACGGCGCCACCCCACTCGCCACCGACCGCGAGGCCCTGGATGGCGCGCAGCAGGATCAGGAGGATCGGCGCGAGGATGCCGATGTTCTCGTAGGTGGGGAGGCAGCCGACGAGGACGGTCGCGGCGCCCATCAGCAGCAGGGTGATGACGAGCGAGACGCGGCGGCCGAGCTTGTCGCCGATGTGGCCGAAGACGATGCCGCCGAGGGGACGGACGAGGAAGGCGACCGCGAACGTCGCGAACGCCGCGGCGGTCTCGGCGAGGGGGTCGTCGCTCGGGAAGAACAGCGGGCCGAAGACGAGGGCGGCGGCCGTGGCGTAGACGTAGAAGTCGTACCACTCGATCGTGGTGCCGACGAAGGCGGCGATGCCGGCGCGGCGTGCGCGGCTGTGGACGCCGCTTCGGGGGGTGGGGGTGGTGGTCATGGACCCGCTCCTTCGCGGATGGTGTCGGATAGCGAACGATGCTAGGGACGCGACGACCCGGCGGCAAGGGCAGAACTCCAGCGAGAACGGGGATTCACTGGACTTCTGGTCCCTTGGGCACGCAAAGCGGGCCTTCCCGCCGGTCGCACGCGGGGTTACGCTGAGGTTCTGCGCGCGTCGTCGTGCAGACCGGGGAAACTGACGGATCGGGACGCAGCCATGGATTTCGACGCCGAACTCATCCGCGCGCTCCAGGAGGACGGGCGCGCGAGCATCCGCGCCCTGGCCGAGCGCCTCGGGCAGTCCAGGGCCGCGGTGGCCGCACGACTGCGCACGCTGCTGGCCGACCGCACGGTGCGCGTGGTCGCCGCGGTGGACCCGGTCTTCCTCGGCCAGCACGTCCTCGCGCACGTGTCGATCCGCACCGACGGCGCCGTCGAGGTCGTGGCCGAGCACCTGCGCGACATGAGCGAGACCGTGCTCGTGTCGGCCGTCGGCGGCGCGCACGACATCGTGACCGAGGTGCGCGTCGGGTCGATGTCGGAACTGCACGACCTGCTCGCCCGCATCCGCGGCAGCGCAGGCGTGCTCGACATCAACACCATCATCTACTCGACCGTGATCAAGGGGTTCTTCGTGTCGGAGTACCACGGCGGGGTCACGCTCGACGCGATCGACGAAGCCCTCGTGGAGCACCTGCAGGCCGATGGCCGCATGAGCTTCCGCGCGCTCGGCGAAGAGGTGCGCCTCTCCCCCAGCGCCGTCGCGACCCGGGTGCAGCGGCTCATCGACGCGGGCGTCATCAAGATCAGCGCGGTCGAGGCACGCGGCCTCGCGCACCGGCAGCTGTCGATGGGCGTGGGCATGACCCTCGGCGACGACGACGAGGCCGTGATCGAGGAGCTGCGCCGCGGTCGCGGTGTCGACTTCGCCGCCCGCACGCTCGGCCGCTTCGACGCGGTCGCGACACTCGTTGAGCCCTCGGCCGGCGCCCTGTACGCGAGCCTGGAGCGCCTGCGCGCGCTGCCCGGAGTGACCCGGATCGAGGCCTGGCTCCACCTCGCGGTGCTCAAGGAGGACTACGCCCGCACGCTCCGCCCGCTCCGCACGGAGTGAGCGCGAGTCGCCCGGGTCGGGGTCACGCGGCATGCACCGCGTCGAGCCCGCGTCAGGCGGCGGGGCGGACCGCGTCGAGCAGGGCCGACAGCGCGGGCGGCATCCGGTCGAGCGGGAGCAGGCCGACGATGTCCGCGGCGAACCGCGCCTTGCGGCCCGCGGCCGTCCCCGCGAAGCGATGCAGCTGATCCTCCACGACCCTGCCCCGCTGCGCCGGCTGCCCCTGGAACACGCGGAACCGCCCGAGCTCGCCCCGCGCCGCCAGCGCCTGCTCCACCAACGGAACCCCGGCGGCACGGATGACCTCGTCTTCCAGGTCGCGCTCGCAGCCGAAGAACCCCGCATCGGCGGGCACGCCCGTGGCGCCGATCGCGCCGTCGTCGCGCAGGACCCGGGTCACGTACGCGCCCTCCGCCGCGTCGTAGAGGCCGAGCACCCGCACGGCAGGCTCGACCGCGCGGAGGGCCGCGAGCCGGGAACGGAGGTTCGTGATGCCGTCGAGGTCGACCAGGTCGAGGTCGTCGAGCGTCTCGCCGAGGCGCTGCGCCGCGGCGAGGAACGCGAGCCGGTCGCTCGCCCCCTCGAACAGCACGACCGTGCCGCCCCCTCGCCCCGCACTCGCCGCCATCCCTCGACCCTACGCACCCGGTGTCCGTCGCGCTTCGACCGCACCCGACGCGGAGGGCCGCGCGTCAAGGGTCTGCCGTTGGAGGGCCCGCCGCGGCACACTGCCGACATGGAGCAGCCCGACGAGCCGGACGCGGCCACGGCACCGGAGCGCACGCCCGATGGCCACCACATCGTCGTGAACGGACGCCGGTGGCGGGCGACCGACCCGGCGATCCCCGACAAGCTGCGCCAGGAGCTGGTCGACGAGCTGATGGCCGCGCGGCGCGCCGTCAAGGCGGCGGAGCCCGAGGCGCGGCGCCGCGTGCACGATGCGAAGACCGCCCTCGGCGAACGCGGCGCCCCGTGGTGGGAGCAGCCGACGCCCGAGGAGTCCGCGGAGCGCATCGCGGCCGCCATCCGCACCCTCACCCGCAAGAGGGAGGGGTCGTCGATCTGCCCGAGCGACGTCGCCAGAGCCGTCGGCGGGGAGGCCTGGCGCAACCGGATGGACGAGGTGCGCCGCGTGACCGCCGCGCTCGCCGACCGGGACGAGGTCGTGGTGACCCAGAAGGGCGAGCCGGTCGACATCGCCTCCGCGCGCGGCCCGGTACGCATCCGCCGCGGCCCCGCCCTCTGACCCGGGCGGAGTGGGTCGAGCCGGGGTGCCGCGCGGGACACGGCGCGCCGTCACCGGGCGTTCACCGGGCCCCGCCAGACTGCGAGCATGAGCGAACCCGATTCCCGCAGCGGCGCACCGGAGCCCGCAGCGACCGCGAACAGCGGAGCCGTCGCCGTGGTCGGCCTCGACCTGCGCGGCGAGACCCCCGCCCCGAAGAAGCAGGTGTACTCGTGGGCCCTGTGGGACTGGGCGACCCAGCCGTTCAACACGGTGATCCTCACGTTCGTGTTCACGGCGCTCTACCTCGTAAGCCCCTCGTTCCTGCCGCCCGAGGTCGCCGCGCTCGACGAGAACGACCCGGTACGGATCGCCGCGGAGGCCGACCTCGCGTCCGGCCTCGGTCTCGGCCTCACGGTCGCCGCCTTCGGCATCCTCCTGCTCGCCCCGGTGCTCGGTCAGCGGGCGGATGCCGCCGGACGCCAGAAGCTGTGGCTGGGCATCGGCACGGGCGCGCTGATCCTCTGCATGTTCGGGCTGTGGTTCGTCGAGCCGGTCCCCGCCCTGTTCTGGGTGGGCGTGGCGCTGATCTCCGCCGGGTCGGTGTTCGGCGAGATCGCAGCGGTCAACTCCAACGCCATGCTGATCGGCATCGCGAACCCCAAGAACGTCGGACGCATCTCAGGCCTCGGCTGGGGCTTCGGGTACCTCGGCGGCATCATCGCGCTCGTGATCGTGGTGGTGCTCGACACCTTCGACTGGTTCGGGATGCCGACCGACAACGGACTCGCGTACCGCCTGATCGCGGTCGGCTGCGCGGTCTGGGCGATCGTGTTCGCCATCCCGATCTTCCTCAACGTGCCGGAACCGTCGCTCGGCCGCCCGGAGCGGAAGGTCGGCTTCTTCCGGTCGTACGTGCTGCTGGTGCAGGACGTCGTGGGGCTGTACCGCGACCCGGAGACCCGCTCGACCTTCTGGTACCTGCTCGCCAGCGCGGTGTTCCGCGACGGCCTGGGCGGCGTCTTCGCGTTCGGCGCGATCATCGGCACGGCCGTGTTCCGGTTCGGCACGCAGGACATCATCGTGTTCGGCATCGCGGCGAACCTCGTCGCGGGGGTGTCGACGATCCTGGCCGGACGACTCGACGACCGCCTCGGCCCGAAGCGCATCATCCTCGGCTCGATCGCGGCCATGATCGTCGCGGGGCTCGCGGTCTTCCTGCTGCGCGACGCCGGCGCGATCGTGTTCTGGGTGGGCGGACTCATCCTGTGCGCGTTCGTCGGACCGGCGCAGGCCGCCGCGCGGTCCTTCCTGGCCCGCGTCACCCCGGCCGGCCGCGAGGGCGAGATCTTCGGCCTCTACGCGACGACGGGACGGGCGGCGAGCTGGATGGCCTCCGCCGCCTGGACGGTGCTGATCGCCCTGACCGCGCAGACGGCCTTCGGCATCCTCGGCATCGTGATCGTGCTGATCGCCGGGTTCCTCCTGCTGCTGCCGGTGAAGGCTCCGCGCTAGAGCAGCGACCGCCCCGCGGGGCAGGAGTAGCGTGACCGGGGTGACCGTGCTGCTCGCCTTCCTCGCCAACGTGCTCGTCGCGATCGCGAAGACGGTGGCCGCGGTCATCACCTCGTCCGCGTCGATGGTCGCCGAGGCCGCGCACTCCTGGGCGGACGCGGGCAACGAGGTGTTCCTGCTGATCGCCGACCGGCGCGGCGCGAAGACCAAAGACGCGCGGCATCCGCTCGGCTACGGCCGCAACGCCTTCGTGTGGTCGCTGATCGCCGCGTTCGGCATCTTCACCGCGGGCTCGATCGTGTCGATCATGCACGGCCTCCAGGAGCTGTCCGACACCGGCCCGGTGGAGAGCCCGGTCGTCGCCTACGTCGTCCTCGGTATCGCGTTCGTGCTCGAGGGGGCGTCGTTCACGCAGGCGATGATCCGCTCCCGCCGCCTGGCGCGCGAGCGCGGCAGCTCCACGTGGGACTTCGTGCTGGAGACGAGCGACACGACCCTCCGCGCCGTGTTCTTCGAGGACTCGGCAGCCCTCGTCGGCCTGGTCCTCGCGGGCGGCTCGATCCTGCTGCACCAGCTCACCGGCGTGGCCGCCTGGGACGCGATCGGCTCGATCCTGGTGGGCGTGCTGCTCGGGGTGGTCGCGGTGATCCTGATCGGACGCAACATCGCATTCCTCGTCGGCACGAGCGTCTCCCCCACCCTGCGCTCGCGGGTCGGCACGGCTCTGCTGGGGCTGGACGACATCGAACGGGTGACCTACCTGCACATCGAGTACGTGGGGCCGAACCGGCTGTTCCTCGTGGCCGAGGTCGACCTGTCGGGCGACGCGCGCGAGCACGACGTGGCGCGTCGGCTGCGCGAGGTGGAGCGGCGGATCGAGGCGCACGACGCGATCGAGGCGGTCGTGCTGTCCCTCTCGGTGGACGACGAGCCCTCGCTCGACTTCGCGCGCGCCTGAGTCGCGGAGCGAGACCCGCGGAGCGAGACCCGCGGAGCGAGGTCGGAGGCGCGAGGCCGGCGGAGCGAGACCGGCGGAGCAGGAATCGTCGCGGCGTCAGCGCGGCCAGTTGTCGGCGAGCTTGGTGAGCAGACGCGCGAGTTCGGTGCGCTCGTCGTCGGTGAAGGGCGCGAGCGCCTGGGTGAGCAGCTCCCTCCTCTCCCCGCGCAGACCGCGCGCGAGCCGGCGGCCCTCGTCGGTCAGCGCGATCCGGGTGCGGCGCGCGTCGTCCGGGTCGGCCTCACGACGCACGAAGCCGCCCTGCACGCCCTGCTGCACGAGGCGCGACGCGCGGGGCTGATCCACGCCGATCGCCTGGCCGAGCGCGCTCACGCTCAGCGGTTCGGGCGCCGAGGCCAGCGCCTCGAGCATCCGCATGCGGGCGGGGCCGCCGAGGCGTCCGGAGGGGTCGGCCATCCACGGCGGCATCCCGGGGTGCCCGCGGTGATGGCCGAAGTGCTCGTGGGCACCGTCGGCGTGCGGGCCGTCGTGACCTCCGCCGGGCCAGCCGTGGGGTCCACCGCGTCCGCGCGGTCCGTGCTCGCGCTGACCGGGCCGACGCCCGCGGAGACGAGACAGCGCCTGGGCGATCGCCTCGGCGGGGTCGTGCGGTTCGGAGTCGCGGGAACGGGTGGCCATACCTCGATTTTACATGCGACTTGACATGCTTTAGATCTGCATGTCACACTACATGTACATGCCGGATCACATGGATATGTCACCTGACATCCACCGGCCACCACCGCGGCCCACCAGCCGCCCCTGAACAGAGGACAACCCCATGAACACCACCACAGACACCACAGAGACTCCGCAGCCGCCGCGCCCCTTCGGCTACTGGCTCAAGGCCGTCGACCGCCTCATGGCGGCCGAGTTCGCCGCCGCGTTCGACGACGAGGGCATCACCCGGCGCGACTGGCGCCTGCTCAACGTCGTCGACGGCTCGGTCGAGCGCGAACGCCCGCTCCGTGCGCACAAGCTGCGCCGCCTGATCGACCGCGGGTGGGTCGTCACCGACGGCGAGGGCTGGTCCCTCACCGACGACGGCCGCGCCGCGAAGGAGCGCCTCGGCGCCCTGGTCGACGACATCCGCGCCAAGGTCGTCGACGCCGTCCCCACGGACGACCTCGCCACGACGCTCGCATCGCTCGAGGCCATCGCCCGCGCGTTCGGGTGGGAGGAGGGCACGCCCCTCCCCCGCACGCACCGCGGCCCGCGGGGCCACCGGCACGGTCACGGTTTCCGCGCCCCGTTCGGCCACCACGGCTTCGGTCTCCACGGCTTCGGTCCACGGGGCTTCGGTCCCCGTGGGTTCGAGCGCGGCAACGGCTTCGGCGAACGCGAACGCCACGCGTTCGACGACCGTCACGAGGCCGACGGCCGCCACGGCTTCCACAGCCGTGGGCACGGCCACGGCCACGACGGCCACGCGATGCCGGAGGGGCCGTGCGGTCACGGCCACCCGGGCGAGCGCCGCGCACGTCACGCGTTCGAGCGCGGCTACGACGCCGGGTTCCGCCGCGGTCGCGCCGCCTGACCGCCGCACCACAGGGCGCCCTCCCGTCTGGGAAGGCGCCCTGTGGTGCGGCGGGGCTCTACATCTCGAGGTCGAGGAGCGCCACGGCGTCGTCGGGGGCGCCGACAGCACGGAGGCGTCCGCGCATCGCCGCCGCGGCGAGGGCATAGGGCCGTTCGTCGTCGAGGAGCAGCGAGCGCGAGTTGGCTTCCTCGTTCAGCGCGACGAGTTCGAACGCCAGCACGTCCACGTCGTCGACCGCGATCTCTCCGACCGCGATGGCGTGACGCAGCTGGGCCTCGATGTACCCGTGCCAGTCGGTCAGGGCCGCGCGCACGGCGTCGGTCACCGGCCCGGTCTTGGAGTCGACGTCGGCGGAGGTCGCGGCGAAGAAGCAGCCTCCGGTGAACACGCGGTCCTTCGAATAGAGCAGCGAGTGGCGCAGCAGCGCCGCGAGGCGTCGCACGCCGCGGGGCTCGGCACGGGCGGGCTCGACGATCCGTGCGAGGAAGATCTCCCTGGCGGCTTCGATCGTGGCGAGCTGCAACCCCTCTTTGCTGCGGAAGAGCGTGGCGATGCTGCTCTTGCTCGATCCGGACGCCGCAGCGAGCCGACCGATCGTCAGGCCGTCGAGACCCTCGACCGACGCCAGGTTCGTGGCGCTGTGGAGCACGACGCGGCGGGAGGCATCACCCCGTACCCGTCGGCCGTCCAGGATCGGGCTCTCGGACATCCCCCTAGTATACGAACGATCGTTCGCCTAGTATACGTATGATCGTTCGTATTGTTCCGGCGAAGGAGTCACGATGCCGTCCCTGCCCGTCCTGCTCGCCCGTACCGTCCCCCTGCTCGCCCGCGTCTCGCCACGGCTGGCGGGCGCCGTGGCGCTCCGCCTGTTCTTCACCACCGGGCCCCGCATGCGCGTGCGCCCCGCCGATGCGCCGACCCACAGCGACGCCCGCCGCGGCACCGTCACGGTGCGCGGCATCGAGGTCACCACGTACGAGTGGGGTCGCGGGCCGCGCACCGTGCTGCTCCTGCACGGCTGGCGCGGCCGGGCGTCGCAGTTCGCGCCGCTCGTGCGCGAGCTGGTGGCCGAGGGGTTCCGCGTGCTCGCCTTCGACGGGCCGGCACACGGATCGTCCGGCGGCCGCGCGACCGACGTGCGCGACTGGGTGACGGTCGCCGAGCGACTGCAGGCCGAGCACGGCCCGTTCGAGGCGCTGATCAGCCACTCCTTCGGCGCGCTGGGCGCCCTCACCGCCGCCCGCACGACCGTGCCGGTGCCCGCGGTGGCCGTGCTCGCCGGCGCCGCGGCGCCCGAGGCCTTCCTCGCCCAGTTCGCCAGCGACCTGCGCCTCGACGAGCCCACCGCGCAGAACCTCCGCGAGCGGTTCCACCGCCGCCTCGCGATCGACGAGGCCGCGGCGGCCGAGCGCTTCGACGCCGGACGACACCCGTTGCCCGACGGCACCGCACTGCTCGTGGTGCACGACCGCGGCGACCGCCGCCTGCCCGACCGTGACGCCCTGCGCCTGCACGCCGCGCACCCCGGCCGCTCGCGGATGCTGCGCACGGTGGGCCTCGGTCACACGAAGGTGCTCTCGGCCGACCCCACCCTCGACGCGGTCGTGGCTCTCGTCACGGGCGGGCTGCCCGCGGTCGATGCCCTCGGCACCGCCACGGCAGCGACGCCGCCGACGCGGTCGCACGTGGCCGATGACGCAGAGCCCGCGCACGCCCCGGGCCCCACGGCGCAGTCCACGCACGCCGCACATCCCACCCCCGGGTCAGCTCACGCCGCACACCCGACCTCCGAGCCGTCGCACGCCGCACACTCGACCGCGGAGTCCGCCGCCCGCGCCTGAGTCCAGGCCCTCGACCGACACCGCGGGCGACCGCACGCAGACCGGGACACCGATCCGATGGCGCCGGAGTGCGGCGAGCCCGAAGATCCGGCGTCAGACCCGCAGCGGAGTCAGCGCGGCCGCCGCGTCGGCGAGGGTCGGGAACCCGGCATTCACCAGGACCACGAGCGCGACCACGGCGGCGACGAGCAGCAGGAACAGGAACACGAAGATGAGGCCGGCGAGCACGCGGTAGCTGCCGCCCTCCGGCACCTCCGGAGCGAGCGACGGCTGCGACCAGTCGTCGGCCGCCGCAGCGGGCGGCTCCCCCTCGAGGATCGCGGGCGTCGGGCGCTCGCGCTCCGAGCGGCGCGTGGGCGGCGGAGGCGGCGGGAGCACGGCGTTCGCGGGCGGGATGTCGGCGGGCGGCGGGTCGAGCAGGCCGTCCGGGATCGGGGTCTCCGGCGGGGCCGGGGGGATCACGTCGTCGGCCGGGCGGATCGCCGCGGACTCCGTCGGGACGGCCGCACCGGCGGCACCCGGGTCATCCGGGGCCACCGGCTCGTCCGGGGCCGCGGGCTCATGAGGCAGCAGGGGCTCGGGCGGCACCGGGCCGTCCGCGGCCACAGGTCCACCCGGGGTTCCGGGCTCCTCCGGGGTCCGCCCGTCGCCGTCGCTCATGTCAGCCTCCGATCGCTCCCACATCGGTCACGCCCACGTCGGTGCGGTGGAAGTTCTGGAACGACCGCGACGCGGTGGGCCCGCGCTGCCCCTGGTACCGGTTGCCGTAGGGGCCGGAGCCGTAGGGGTTCTCGGCGGGCGAGGTGAGCCGGAAGAAGCACAGCTGCCCGATCTTCATCCCCGGCCACAGCTTGATCGGCAGGGTCGCGACGTTCGCCAGCTCCAGCGTCACATGACCCGTGAACCCGGGGTCGATGAACCCGGCCGTGGAGTGCGTGATCAGGCCGAGGCGCCCGAGCGAGGACTTGCCCTCGAGACGCGCGGCGATGTCGTCCGGCAGCGTCACCTGCTCGAACGTCGCCCCGAGCGCGAACTCGCCGGGGTGGAGGATGAACGGCTCGTCGGGATCGACCTCGATGAGCCGGGTGAGCTCGGGCTGATCCACCGACGGATCGATGAAGGGGTACTTGTGGTTGTCGAAGAGGCGGAAGTAGCGGTCCAGGCGCACGTCGATGCTGGACGGCTGGATCATCTCCGGCTCGTGCGGAGCCAGGCCGACACGGCCCGACGCGAGTTCTGCCCTGATGTCGCGATCGCTGAGAAGCACGGCCTCAGCCTAGTCACCGCACGGGTCGCGCCTCACGCGACCTGCGGCATCCGCGTCACAGGGCCGGGGCACTGCGACGCGAGAGCAACGGGAGCAGCGCGGCCGCCGTCACGGTCACCGCCGCCGCGACCACCGCCACCGGGAAGCCGCCCGTCACGAGCACGGCCGCGATCGTGCCGAACACCGCGATGCCGAGTCCGCCGCCCAGGGCGAAGCCCACCTCCTGCACCGCCCCGACCTGTCCCGCCTGATCCTCGGTCGTCACCTCGAACAGCGTCGCGGCGGCGAGGGTCCCCGCGATGCCGAACCCGAGCCCGACCAGCACGAGGGGCAGCGCCACGATGCCGGGGTCGAACGCGAGCCACACGAGCCCGAGCGCCTGCAGCAGCAGCACCAGCACGGTGAGTGCGTTCGCCGACAGCCAGCGCAGCGCGAGCGGCGCCAGCACCCCGCCGATCGCGATCGCCGCGGCCTGCGGCAGCAGCGCGATGCCCGCCTCGGCGGCACTCTGTCCCCGCGCATCCTGCAGGTGCAGGCTCACCAGGAGCACCGACGCCGACGACGCCCCGCTGCTGACGATGATGCGCACGATCGCCGGGCTGAATCCCGGCACCCGGAACAGCGCCAGGTCGAGCAGCGGGAGGGGCAGCCGACGCTGCCGCCGCACGAAGAACACGAGGCTGGCGACCGACACGACCGCGGCCACCGCGGCCGACACGGGAGCGGCCAGCACCTCGTGCAGCGCGAAAACGAGGGCGCCGAGCGCGACGATCGACGACAGGATGCTCGGCACGTCCCACGACGGCGGCTGCGTGCTGCGCGAGTCCGGCACGAGCCACAGGGCGAGCAGGGCGGCGGCCACCGCGAGCGGCACACTGCCCAGCAGCAACCATCGCCAGCCGGGCCCCTCCGCGAGGAGCCCGCCGAGCACGGGTCCGAGGGCGCTGCCCGTGCCGAAGGTGGCAGTCCAGAGCCCGTACGCGAGCACGCGCTCCCTCGCCTGGAAGGTCGCACCGATCGTGGCCACGACACCCGCGACCACGAAGGCCTCCGCAACGCCGAGCAGAGCCCGGATCACGATGAGCAGCAGGCCACTGGTGGCGACGCCGCCGATGCCGTTGAGCACCGCGAATCCGACGAGCCCGATCACGACGATGGTCTTGCGCCCGAACGCGTCGCCGATCCGCGCCGCCAGGATCAGCGTCGCCGCGAGCGACAGCGCGTAGACGTCGACGAGCCAGAGACCCTCGGTGTCAGTCAGCGCGAGGTCGTCGCGGATCGCGGGCAGCGCCGTGGACACGCTGCTGATGGCGAGGGCGCCGATGAGCACGCCGAGCAGGAGCGGCACCATCGCCATCCAGAGCCGGAGAGAGGAGCGGACGGGGACGACGACGGGGCTGGTGGTCACGGACTCAGTCTGTAAAGTACAGGCAAAGGCCACAAGTACCGACATTGTCGTCACGTACTTACCGTTTGGATACTGTGGAGGCACGATGCGCGAGAAGACGGCCAGGATCGTCCGCGAGTGGACCGAGACCTGCGACGCGGAGGTTTCGATCGCCGTGCTCGGCGGCGCGTGGAAGCCGAGCATCCTGTCGCTGCTCGCCGAGCACGGCGTGCTGCGCTTCGGTGAGCTCGGGCGCCTGCTGCAGGACCCCACGTCGCGCGTGCTCACCCGGCAGCTGCGCGAGCTGGAGGCGGACGGCCTGATCACCCGCACGGTCTACCGCGAGGTCCCGCCCAAGGTGGAGTACCGGCTGAGCGAGCTGGGTGCGACCGCGACCCCGCTCGTCGACGCGCTCACGCGGTGGGGCACGATGTACGCGGGGCAGCAGCGCGACACCCCCGCGACGGCGGACGCCACGGCCTGACGCCGCGGTTCACGCTTTGGCCATCGCCCCGGAGACGGGTAGGCTTGCCCTCACCTGCTCTCGGGCGGGTTCGGGGCTGTAGTTCAATGGTAGAACTTCTGCTTCCCAAGCAGACAGCGCGGGTTCGATTCCCGTCAGCCCCTCTGTGACTTCCAAAGCTACTCCGGACATTCTTGAGCTACTCCAGACTGGAATTTTCGCAGTGCACCGCGCCAGATGCGTTTTCGAGGCCGGCACTCATTGACTCGAAGTGACGAACGCCCGCACGTCTCGTGTAGAAGCCCTCGGCTGCGCTAGCGTGGCTGCGAGTTGACGGCGAATCGCCATGTGACGCTTCGCGAACAGGAGGAGTGGGAACGGACAGACGCAGAACGGAGACAGCGGCTGTTGTCACGACCGCCCGCGGCCTCCAGATACACAACCGCTCGGCGTGAGCCCTGAAGGTGCGAGCGAATGTCGAGGCCTGGATCCCCCCCCTGCCCTCGACACCGAAGTCGCTCGATACACCGAAGACGGCGAGATCGACGATGCCTTCTCAGCCTGTATGGCAAAAGTGAAGCACTATCAGGATGTGAGACCGGCGGCTGTACTCGCGCGGCGGACACCCCGTGGAGTCAGCGGGAGGATCCCACCTTCAGCACTCCCGTTGGCATCGTCCAATTCCGACCGTCACGCAGCGTTGAGGCGACCACTCGCTCGAGCCGCGACTTCGTCGGCAGCGCTGGGTCTATTACCTCGATTAGCGGGCGACGGAAAACGAACCTCGCAGCCTCCTCGCTGGCCAGCGGCGTCTCCTCCTCGTCGGAGACGATCTCGAACCGCTCGGCGAATGCCGCGATGTTCGACCCGGCTAGCGCCGATGACAGTCGGGGATCGAGCAGCCAGCTTGTACAGGCGAATCGCCCGCTCCCGGTCAGCTCAGAGGCGCACGCCAGTGAGGCATCGACACCAGCTGGCAACAGTGGTCCGAGTTCAGGGACGTGCAGGTGGTGACCGTGCTCGCTCTCGCGCATTGAGACCTGAAGCCGCCCGGCGCTGAGCACGTCCGCTCGCATCAGCTCGAGCATCCATGGCGCAATCGCCGCGGCGCCGTACAGTCGATGCTTCCGTCCGACGTCGACCAGCGTCTCGCGTGTCACGTCGGCGGGGACTTTGGCTTCGCGGTGGCGCTCAAGTGCGACGGGTACGAGCTCGACCAGGGCGCGAGCCACAGCGACGTCCGAGGCCCCAGCATCGATGGGGTGGGGCACCCCTTCAGTGCGGCGGATCAGCGCTTCGAGCCTGTCGACGAGCTCCCATGGCACTGGCTCGTCGCGTTCGACGGCTTCGAGATCGAGCAGGGCCGCGTGCTGCGTCACGAGGCCGTCCTCGCGTCCGATACAGATCGACTCTGACCGCCCTCGAAGTACGCGACCAGCTCCGGTGAGAGGGGCGGCACGTTCTGCACGTGACCACCTGATCGAATCGACTCGGTCGCCGCGATCCCCGTAGCCACAGCGTCCCTCGCGGCGACGGGAGACGTGTCGGTACGGCCACCGTGCCGCACGAATCGGAGGAACTCGGCGATCAGGAGATCATCAGCTCCTCCGTGGATCACGCTGGCTCCCTCGGCGAGCTCGGTTACGCGGTGAACCTCATCGGGCTCTCCTGCACCGTGTGTGCGTCGACGCCAGATCCGCACCTCTGCACCGATCTCATCTCCGAAGTTCTCCAGCCGGCCCTCGGTGCCGATAACCGTGTAGTTGCGCCAGTAGTCGGGCGTGAAGTGGCACTGCTGGTACGAGGCGAGGACGCCGTTGGACAATGTCATATTCACCTGTGAGAGGTCTTCAACGTCGAGGATCGGCGCCATGCCGGTCTGCGCGGTCGGCGGCCAGTTGTTGAGGCTGAACCAGTCCTGCATTCGCTCACCGGCATGGTCACTGCGATCTGTGATGTCGCCGTAGACGGCCAGCGTCCCCATCGCATTCACGCTCATCGTGCGGGCGCCGCCCAGCCAGTGCAGGATGTCGATGTCATGCGCACCCTTCTGCAAGAGCAGTCCCGTGGTGCGTCGGCGGTCGGCGTGCCAGTCCTTGAAGTAGTAGTCGCCGCCGTGACCGACGAAGTGGCGACACCAGATCGCCTTGACCTCACCGATACGCCCGTCGAGGATCAACTGTCGCATCAGCACGATCACCGGCATGTGCCTCATGTTGTGGCCGACGTACAAACGGGTTCCGGTGCGGTGCGCTGCTTTAAGGATGGCATCCGCGTCCGAGATCTTCGTCGCCAACGGCTTCTCGCAGAACACCGGAACACCCGCCTCCAGCAGTGCCACGGTCACATCGGTGTGCTGATCATCGGGAGTGAGCACCAACGCGGCGTCCACACCGGCGCTGATGAAGTCGCGAAGCGAGTCGGTCACGAAGGCATTCGGCAGCTTCTCGCGAGCGTCTGCTCGGCCGCGCTCGGCTGTATCAAGCACGGCCGAGACAAACGAGCCCCCGCCCGGGCGTTGCACCTGGTCAGTCAGCTGAGCTCGGTGACCGAAGCCGACGATGCCGATACGAAGGTCAGTGGTCATCGGATGTCTCCTCGGTCACGCGGGTCAGCTCGATCAGGGCGGCAGTCTCGGGGCGCAGAGGGGGAAGCGAGAGTCCCGAGCGCGCGAGCATGGAGCCTGCCAAGCGGAGCGGTGCGTTCAACGCTGCGTCGAACCAGGCCGGCCCGGTGCTCATGCCCCGATCCGGCACTCCGAGCTCCGAGCGCACACGGACGTCATACCCCGCGCTCTCGTCGAGCCCGGGGATCTGGACTCGCGCGGGGCGCCCGGCGGTCATCCCGATCTGGACGACAGCGAAAAGCGCCCGGCTCCGATCTGGACTCACCACCCCGAAGAGACGGGCTGCTGGGTCGAACACGTCCGCGTTCACCAGACGCCCGGACGCAATCAGCGCACGCGTCTCTCGATAGAGTTCGGCGAACTGCGTTAGTGCGTCACGCTCCGCCTCATTCACCTTGAGCAGGTTCATCTCTATACCGGCGTGAGCGAACAGCGCGGTGATCAAAGGCAGGGTCCCGTTTATCCTCCGGCCGGTGGTATGCGCGGTCGCGGCGCCAATGTGCGAGCCGATGAGCTCCAGGGGAAGCAACAGCGATGTCCAACGTTGGATGCGCTCGCGCTCGAGCGGATCCAACGTGTCAGACGGCCACACCCGGTCTGTGCGCTGCAGAATGCCGAGGTCCACGCGCGCTCCACCCGAGGCGCACGACTCAATCTCCAGCTGAGGATGCCGCTGACGCAAGGCATCCATGAGGGCGTACACGGCTCGCGTCTGCGTGTGGCTGGGTGCCTCGAGCAGATCGCGATTGTGGTCCCACTTTAGGAAGTCGATCCGGTACTCGGATATCAGCGCGTCTAGTCGCTCGAGGAGGTAGTCGTAAACCGCGGGCTGCGCCACGTCGAGTACGTACTGTGCGCGAGATGGCCAGCCGTCAGCGGGTGTCAGCAACCACTCTGGATGTTTACGCGCGACGTCCGAATCGAGGTTGACCATTTCCGGCTCCACCCACAGCCCGAACTGCATACCGAGAGAGCGCACCAGGTCCACCAAGGGGTGCAAACCCTCCGGCCAGAAGCCTTCGTCGACATACCAGTCCCCGAGCCCTGCAGTGTCGGTAGTGCGGCCGCGAAACCAGCCGTCATCGAGCACGAACCGCTCGACTCCGACGTCAGCGGCGCGTTCTGCGAGCGACCGGAGCGTGCTGACGTCATGGTCGAGATACACCGCTTCCCAGGTACTCAGCACGAGAGGCCGTGGCGTCTGCGGGTGCTGTGGCCTGGCACGCAGACGGTCGTGGAACCGATCTGAAATGCCGTCGATGCCGGCATCGGACCACGTGAACAACACCGCTGGTGCCGAGTACGAGGTGCCCGGATCGAGTATCACTTCACCGCGCCTAAGCAGCTCTCCGCCGCTGAGAGCGACGGAGAGGTCACCGGCGCCGTCGGCTGAGCGCTCAACATAGCTGCCATGGTCGCCACTCCACGCGACGTGCATCGCCCACAGTTCGCCTCGGCGATTCGTGAACCCTGCGGTGCCGACCAGGGTAACGAAGGCGGCGTCATGGCCCGGACGTCCACGACGATGCTCTCGGGCATGGACCGCAAAGGAGACGGGATGCCGTTGCGGCATCCGTTCTCCGATCCATGCGCCGGTGAAATCGAGGATCTCGTCGGCGCGCACCGGCAGCGGGAGCACCGCATCCAGTCCGTCCACGGTGAGCGCTTCTTGGCCGATATTGCGCACGGTGCGCCGGTGCTCGAGGACGCCGTGCGGATCCAGTGCGAGCTCAAGGGTGATCTCGGCGAGCGACGCTTCATCTCGCAGAACCAGCCGGGCTGCCGCATCCTCTATGTTCGCCGAGATCAGTCGCGGCCGCGGGGTCGTCGCGATGCCGGACCGGGAGAGCACAACGGCGGGGCGACCGGTCCACGCGTCATCCTCGGTGGGAAGCACACCGAACAGCAGCGGGTCGTCGGGTGTCGCGTTCAGACGAGCTGGGACAGCAGCGTCACACAGCGCTAGGAGGGCACGATCATCGAGGGCGCCGAGATCCGGACCCCAGTGCACCACTCGAGCCCGCTGGTGTCGGCAGTCGACGATGAGCGCGACGCCAGCGCTGCGCAGCAGCAGCACCTGAGAGCTCACGAGCCGTACGGAATTGACTGTGGTGTCAGACGAATCGTGATCACCGTGTCGACGTCGTCGGGCAACGGATATGTCAGCGCCGGGTCGCCCTCGCCGAAGCTGACGAATGCCGTATCGGGATACGCCTCGATGAGCCAGGACTCCGCCCGCTCAACCCGCTTGCCGCTGATCTCGAGCGAGTCGATGCGGGACGCGTCGACACCGACAAGTGCAAGAGGCCCGACCGGCGGCTCGAACACGTGCGCATAGAGCACGTCTCCCTTGCGCGTGTAGTATCCCCACTCCGGCTTCGGCAGATCGGCAGCGCGTGCGCCATAGATGCTATCGCCGTTGCGGGAAAGCCATGCCCCCACCTCGGCGAGGATCCGCTGCTCTTCCGTGAGGATGTGGCCATCGGGGTGCGGCCCGACATTGAGCAACAGGTTGCCGCCCTTACTGACGATCTCGACGAGCTTCCTGATCAGCATCCGAGGCGACTTGTAGTCTTCGTCGCCGAAGAAATGCGTCCAATGGTTGTTGAGCGTGATGCACGCCTCCCACGGCACGGGCTGACCCTGAAGGTCGAGAATGCCCTCGGCGGGGATCAGCTGCTCGGGCGAGACGAAGTCGCCGGACCACGGCAGAGGCGAGTCAGTGATGATCGAGCCGAAGCTGCCGCCGTTGGCCTCGAGGCGGTTGTCGAGCAGGATCCCGGGCTGGAGTTCGCGGACCATCTCGACGAGTTCGCCGGCGCGCCACGCCTCACCGGTCAGGTCGTCGTACGAGAAGTCGAACCACATCAGGTCGATCTGGCCGTAGTTTGTGGCGAGCTCGCGCACCTGAGCGTGCATGAAATCGAGGTAGCGGTCGAAGTCGTGCTCGATGCCTTCGTACGCGGGGTCGTTACGGTGAGGATGATGCGCGTCGCCGAAGACCGGGAAGTCCGGATGCGACCAGTCGATCAACGAGAAGTACAGGCCGACCTTCAGCCCGTGACGGCGGAACGCCTCGACATACTCGGCAACCACGTCTCGCCCAAAGCCGTTGTGCATGGAGGTATAGGTGGAGTGCGCGCTGTCGAACAAGCAGAAGCCGTCGTGATGCTTCGCGGTCAGCACGGCGTACCTCATGCCAGCCGCGACTGCCGTGCGCGCCCACTCGTCGGCGTCGAACGCATCCGGGGTGAACGCGTCGATGAAGGGTTGGTACTCCTCCATCGAGATATTCTCCCAGGAGCGCAGCCATTCTCCCCGGCCATGGACGGAGAAGGCTCCCCAGTGGATGAACATGCCGAATCGGTCGGCCCGGAACCAGTTCGTTCGTGCGTGCCGGTCGTTTGCGACTGTGGACAATTGCGTTTCGAGCATGACTACTTTCGGTGTTGCACCCATCGTGGATCAGCCCTTGACCGCGCCCGCCACCATCCCCGAGAGGATGTAGCGCTGCGCGATCAGGTATACGACGAGGACGGGGATAATCGTGATCACGAGGTTCGCGCTGACCAGCGCGTAATCGTAGGTGTGCAGCCCCTGGAAGTTGTAGACGGTCATGGGCATCGTCCACGTCTTCGAGCTGGAGGTGAGAAACAGCACGTTCTGGAATTCGTTCCACGCATAGGTGAAGAGCAGCACCAACGCAGTGAACGTCACCGGCTTCATGAGCGGGAAAATCACAGTGAAGAACATGCGCAGCGAACCCGCGCCATCGATGATGGCCGCCTCGTCAATCTCCCGGGGGATCTGCCGGACGAAGCTGACGAAGATCAGCACCATGAACGGGATCTGGGTGGCGATGTCCGAGAGGATCAGACCGAGATGCGTGTTGTAGAGGCCGAGCCATTGCAGCACCCGGATGGCGGGGATGAACGAGAACGGGGCGATTAGACCAGCGATCAGGTACATGTACAGACTGGAGGTGACGCGGCTCGTGCGGCGGGCGATGAGGAAGCCAGCAAGCGCGCAGACCGTGATCGTGCCGCCTGTCACTCCAATGGTGATGATCGCGCTGTTGACCAGACCTAGAGCGACGCTGGGGTCGGAGAGCACAGTGACGTAGTTGTCGAAGCGCCATTCGGTCGGCAGTGTGAGGGTGAATCCGGATGCTTCGGTCTGTGACTTGAACGAGTTCAGCAGCACGAGCACCATGGGGACGACGAAGAGGATGCCGACGGCGAGGGCGACGACATAGGTCGCCGCATTCCGGCTCAGTCGCTCTTTCATGACATCCTCGCTTCAATCCGGCGGCTGATCAGGTGGATGATCATCGCGATGATGGTGATGACGGCGAACTGCACGAAGCTGATCGCGGAGGCGTAGCCGAGGTTGGTCGTACCCAGAGCCTTCGCCAGGAAGGTGGTCATCACCTCGGTGGCGTTTCCCGGTCCGCCGCCGGTGGTCGCATAGATGATCTCGAACGACTTCAAACCCGAGATAAGGGTGAGCAGCGCAGCCAGGCTGATGGTTGGCGCGACGGTGGGGAGGCTGACGTGGATCGCCCGTTTGAAGCGCCCCGCGCCGTCGACCTCTGCGGATTCGAGCAGCTCTGCAGGCACGCCCTGCAGAGCGGCGAGCACCAGTACCACGGTCCAGCCGACGCCCATCCAGATGTCGATTGCCGTCACGGAGAACAGGGCGAGGTCGAAATCACCGAGCCAGTCCTGGGCAATGAAGCCGAGCCCGATGTTGCGAAGGAACGAGTTGAGTAGACCTTCGTACGAGAGGATGAACCCGAACACGATGCCCACGACGATGGTCGAGAACATGATCGGCATGTAGACGACCGCGCGTAGCACGTTGCGTCCGAGGAAAGCACGGTTCAGGAAGAACGCGAGCAGGACACCGATGCCAGTCTTTCCGACGGTGGTGATCAGCGCGTAGACGAACTGGTTTCCCATCGCGCCGAGGAATGCTTCACCGTGCGTGCCGAACAGCAGCTGAAAGTTCGCCAGTCCGATGAAATCCTGGCGCTGCGACATGGTTGACGCGTTTGTGAAGCTCAGCCAGAGGCCGAGTGCGGCGGGGAGCACGAAGAAGACGCTGAAGATCAGAGTCGCGGGCGCCCCGAACCAGTACGGGTACGCCGTGGCCGCGGTTCTGCTCTTGGCACGTTTCTGCACTACTCCCCGCCCCATGGCTCAGAAGCCCTTGATGCCAGCGGTCTTGCCGGCGCCCTGCCAGGCTGCGTCAACCTTGTTGATGAAGCCGGCGGCGTCAACACGGCCACCAACGAGCTCCTGGTAGGCCGCGATCAGCTCGCTTTCAGGCGTGGGGAATCCCGTCGCCGTGTCGAACGCAGAGCCCGACTGGCCGTTCTCCACGTACGTCTGAATGTCTGCAATCGCGGCATCCGGGTTCTCGAGCTCGACATCGGTGAAGGCGGGGATCCCGGGCGCGGCAGCCAGGTGCGCTGCGACATTCTCGGGAGTGATCAGGAACTGCAGCAGATCCGCGGCGGCGTCTTCGACCTTGCTCGCCGCGGCGATGTGCAGGATGTTCGGACGCGACAGCGCAACCTGGTTCTCACCGGCCTCGGTGGGAAGCGCGAAGAAGCCGATGTTCGCGTCGGCGTTCGCCTTGCGGATCTCGCCGATAGCCCAGGAGCCGTTGATGATCGCACCAGCGCTTCCGTCGGCGACGGACTTGATCGCGGTCTCGTACTTGGCAGTGAGCACGTCACTGTTGGTGAGGCCCGCGGAGGCCCACTCAGCGAGTGCGGTGTACTGCGGCTCCATTTCGGAGACGTCACCCCAGGTGGTCTCGTTGGTAGCGAGCTTCTCTGCCAGTTCAGGATCCTGGCCGAGCAGGTTGGCGTTGACCGAGTTGCGATGCTGCAGCAGCGTCCATCCGTCAGCGCCTGAGAGGTATAGCGGGGTGGTCCCTTCGGCCTTGACCTTCTCGAGTGCGGAGGTGAACTCGTCCAGCGTCTTGGGCACTGCCGCGCCGGCCGATTCGAAGACATCCTTGTTGTAGATGACTCCGAAGGAGCTCAGGCCGTCGGCGGCCGGGTATCCGTAGATCTTGCCGTCTTCGGCGCGCATCGACTCGAGCACGCTCTCGGCCATTCGGTCAGCGAATTCGGACTCGTCCACTTCACGCATGATGGCGGACGGGTCGTCAACGTTATCCTGGCCGGCGTAGATGTCGATGCCTTCGCCGCCCTGCAGGCGGGCGCGGACAGTGTCGTCGTACTGCTCGTCGGGGATCGCCTGGATCTCGACGGTGTTGCCGCTCTCCTTCTCCCACGCCTTGACGTTGTCGGCGAATGCGCCGGTCTGCGCCCAGCTGGACGGAACGACGTACACGACCTTCTGCCCGTCCTTGCCGTCCGCGTTCGCGCCGTCGCCGGCGGCGCACCCGGTGAGCGCGAGTGCTCCGGTCGCGACGATGCCGGTCAGGCTCAGCGTCAGTGCCTTCCTGCGGTTCATGCTGATCTCCTCATTGAAATGTGATGCTCGGGTCGGGTCGGGTCGGGTCGCGTTATCGCACCCGAGCGGACCTGATTAAAGAAAGACTATTCGATAAGTCCGCTTGGAGCATTTCATCCGATGTCTGCCCCGTTGTCAAGCCCGACGATCCGGATGCATCGACAACGGGAGGAGGATCACCGTGTCGCGGGGGCGCCAGCCTCGATCAGCTGCTGGATCGGCGTGCCCGCTTCACCGAAGAACTGAGTGTGGGCCGACTCCAGAGCGGCGATGAGCACCCCCGTCGCAGCGGCGTCTGCTCCGAGCTGTGCTTGAAGCAGAGGAGTGTCCTCCGGCGGCGAGACAGCCGTATGCACGGCGTTCGCCACGAGCTCGGCGACATAGTCGTTGGCTGATGCCGGGCCGTACAAGACGACTACGTCGGGGTCGACGGCGATCAGCAGAGTGGCGATCTGTGCTCCTGCCGCGAGAGCGAACTCCTCGACCAGCTCGCGCGAGCGCTGGTCTCCCGCTTCGGCGGCGCTCAGCGTTTCGAGGAAGTCGGGCATTGATGGCCATCGCTGCAGCATCTGGTCATCCGCCGACGCGACCAGCTGACTCATCTCGCCCGCTCGGGCATGACGGCCGACGCGTACGTCACCGTCGATGATGAGTCCCGCGGACACCTGGTGCCATACGAGCGCAAGGACAACGTCGGACGCATCGGCGGCGGCCCCATGCCGGTGTTCTGCCAGTGCTGCGGCGTTCAGGTCGTTCTGGAGCACGACGGGCACGTCGAAGACGCTGGCGAAAGCGTCTGCGACGTTCTGCCCTGTCCACTCCTTGAAAATCGGTGAACGAGTCATGAGGCCGTCCGGGGCGAGTGCGCCCGGGACGGCCGCGCCGACTCTCAGCAGCGGACCCAGATCGGCATGCGCACTGCGGATGTCGGCTACCCGCGTGACGAGGGAGCGCATCCTGTCGGTTACGCTCGTCCTGTCATCAGCCGTGAACACGTAGCGGGCTCGGACGACGTTCGCCATGTCGGCGACCACGATGCGCTCGTGATGCTTTCCGAGTTCGAGCCCGATCACGTATCCCGCGCGCGGGCTTACTGCGAATCGTGATGCCGGCCGCCCAGAGCTCTGCCCGCGCCGGACCACCCGCCCGACTTCGGCGACAAGGCCAAGCGCGATGAGGTCCTGGAGGCGGTCTTTGATCGTCGGACGCGACAGGCCAGTCTCGGCGGCGATATCCGCAACGGTCGAGGGCCCGGAGTCTCGCAGCGAGATGAAGCAGCTTTCCAAGTTCTGCAGACGCACGAGCTCCAGACGATCCTCGTTCGACATCGGCTCAGCGAGGACCATCTCGGCTCCATTCTGTGATGACCGGCAAGTGTGGCAACGTTCGACGGAGCGCACGTGCGAGTTCCAGCATCTCTCATGTGAGCTCGCATCAGCACCACCGCGGGCGGCCGGGTGTCCGGCCGCCCGCGGCGATTTCGTCGCGCCGTTGGCTTAGCTCTTCGGCTCGAGCACGGTCAAGGCATCGACAGACGGAGCGTATCCACTCGACGAGCTGCCGAACCGCAACGTGTTGGCACCCTCAGCCAGCTGCACCTCAACCTCGACGACCTGCGGCTCGGTCCAGCTGCGACCCGGAACAGGGACCGTGATCGGTGCTGCGCCGTTGACCGAAAGCCCGAAGCTGCGGTTTTCGCCGGAGATTGCCGCGATGCGCAGCGTGACCGCTCCCGCAGCCTCAGCCGTAACTTCGTAAAGAAGCCATGGCGTGGCCAGGGCCCGGGCCGAGCTCGCCGACGAACTTGACGCCGGACGCTCCGGCGAGCGTACCCACTCGGGCGTTGCCCTGGAGGGTATTCGTCGCCGACTCGGCCTCGTACGTGCGCACGATGACCGGCGCTTGCTCGATGGTCAGTGCTTCCCCTTCAGTCGCGCGAACACGGAGGGACCCTGAGAGACACCGTCAAGCGAAGCGGAAGGCATCTCACCCTTTCGTGGGCGAGATGCCTTCCGACGTGGCCTAGGAGCCGAACACCTTCACTTCGGCGAGGGATAGATAGTTCGTCGCATTGAGTTGCACTCGGACCGCCTCCCCTTCGATATTCGGGGGGAGAGTGAGCACTAGACGGGGGTTGGGAGTTCCGGCCTGGGTCGTGGACCATGCCGTCGCGCCCGCTGCATCGATGACGCTGACAGTGAAATTGCTCAACCGCTCGCCGCAGCAATCAGTTCGATTCCACAGCTCCACGGACTCAATTCGACGCGTGGAGCCAAGATCCACCTGCCACCACGCCCCCGCCTGAGTATCCGTGTGGGTCACTGACCCTGCGGAGTAGTTCCCGTTAGTGTTCCCATCGATGGCGCGAGCGGCTTGAGCCCCGTAGAGCGTCGAACTCTGCGTGGCATTCCCTGCTTGAGCGAGATTTTTCCGGAATGGACGGACCTTCACCTCTGCCAGGCTGAGGAAGTTCGTTCCGTTTAGTTGCACCTGCACGTAGCGGCCGACGGCACCGCCCGCATTCAGAAGTGTGCTCGGCCAGGGTCGCTCGCCTTGCACGGACGACCACACGACGTTACCCGCAGCGTCCCGGACGCTGACGGTGTAGTTGGTCAGCCGATCCAAGTCAGAGCCGGTTGTGTCGGTGCGGTTCCAGACTTCGATGTCGCCAACAGCCACGTTGGCACCCAGGTCCACGCGCCACCAGGCGTTCGCATCCGAGAGCGTATGGGTGACGCTCCCCTGGGTGAAGTCACCGTTCGTGTTGCCATCCACAGCCTTCGAGGCGGGACCCGTCCCATCCCCACCTGTGTAGGTCGAGCTCTGGGTCGCACTCTTACCCGCAGCAAGATTCGACACACTCGCACCGGCACCATCCGTATCAACTGTGAAGTTCACCTGCCCGTTATGGGTAACCGCAATCGTCAACCGCTGGTTGGCTGCATCCCACGTCTGCGTTTGCGTATAGGGCCGTCCCGTCTGCGAATCCATCGCCTCGAACGTCACACGGGGAGCGCCACCTTGCCACGTGCCATCTACGGTTACCGTCGTCGTACGGATGTCACGGGCACTCCTGTCGTCCACTACCCGACCCGTACCAGTCAGGATGTTGCCCGCCGCGTTCTTAACGACGTTCCCCGCAGCATCCCGCTGCACGGTCAGGTACTCGTGAATGTACTGAAGCGTCTGAGCTCGATTGAAGTCCTGCGAGGCAGGAACTCCCAGCACAGTGTCGGTCCAGAGGTGGTTGCGATTACTCCGGTAGTTGTTCATCCGGATCGAAACACGGTTGCTGCTCTCGATCATCGTGGCGTACGTGTGTGGACCCGCAGCGATGCTGATTGCGCTCGCGCCCGACTGACGAGGTTTGAAACTGCTAGTTAGCGTCTGATTGACGTTTTCCTTGTAGTTGTTCCAGTACCAGGCGTTACCGGCGCGCGCCAGGAAGGTGTTGCTCGTGAGGAACTCCTGCGGATACCGGGAAGCGAAGTACGGAAAGCGAGCGCCCGCGGGGACGACCTCCGGGAACACCGACATCTCTGCGGTCGTCAGGTTGTTGGGAACGAGCGGGATAATTCCGAACTGACCCGTGTTTGGGTGAACGTTAGAGGCACTGAGGTCGTAAGTCGGTGGGTTGAAACCTGAGGCTCCCTTGTACACGACCTTTGTCGTTGCGAGCACATCCTGGCGCGTAGGCACAGGCACTGCACCACTATCGAGATCGCGGAACAGTGGAATGAGCCCGTACTGGAAGGGGGCGGTCCGAAGGCTGTTCGTCGAGAACATCAGGAACCCCGCCTCAGGTGCGTACGCAGTCGCTCCTTGGCTCGCGGCGCGCTGGATGCTTTGAGCCATCAGCGCCTCGGGGTTCTGCATGTTGTCTTTCCAGGTACGACTGCCGACGTTGGGGCCGTATACCTGACGATGGCGCTGCTCAGCCCAGTGCCACTGGTCTGTCGCCGAGCCCCAGTTGCCAGCGATGCCCGCGAGCCAGAGCCCATGGAAGAGGTTGTCAGTGCTGATGTTTGCTTCGGTCTCCTTATTCATCAGCACGACGTTGTCAGAGTGCGCGCGCATCGCGGCCAAGACGCCGGTAGTCGTGTTCTCCAAGTAGTTGACGATGTTGCCGTGATTTGAATCTGTCCAGCTGAAGATGAGTCCGTTGTCGCCGGCTGCGTTGATCAGCGTCGCAACACGCGGTCCATTGGAGCTGACGTTTCCCCAATACAGCTCGGCGATATTGATCCCTACGAAGGAGCTATACGTGGCCGCGGTCTGACTCCAGAACGAGGCGGGTGCCACTGAGCTCGATCCACCGTGCAAGGCTTGCACCGAGCATGGGATGCTGTTCGCCTGACAGATCTGGAGATTCGACGTCACGAAGTCCTTGAACCCCTGAGTGTCCCCGGGATAGACGTTGTCAGGAATGAGATTCACAACGACGTTGTCACGCAGGTCAGTGGGCACCTGAGCCCAGGTCTGCGCCATCGTTGTGCCGCCTTCAGTTTCGGCGGTCCCAGGGTAGTAACCCAGGATGATCAGCGGATCCTCGCGGGAGAAGGGGTGTCTCAGCGGCGGGTCGGCTGCGTATGCCGGCGCGGTGGGCGCCACGAATGCAGCGGCCAGTCCGACAGCGGAAACGGCTATCGCTAGCGCCTTCTTCCCGCGCCTAGCTAATGTCTCGGCCATAGGGTTCCTCCTCGAACGCCAGGGGCGATTAACAAACTACCCTTTAGTAAATGGTCGATTGATTCTTACCGCGAGCAGCGTCGCGTGTCAACCATTGAGCGGATCACAGCGCGCTCATGTCCGGCAGCCGGATTTCGATGATGGCGACCCTTGAAGCGTGCAGGAGGAGGTAGTCACGAGAAGGAGCATGGTTTCAGCGGCTTCAACGGGAAGTGGACAGCTTCGGCAGAGGGGCGGCCTGCCGCTTGCAGGACAGGATGAGCCCTAGCTCGTCAGTGCTTTGACAATCGCCGGCAAGTGGTCGAAGCAGCGGTTGATCGATAGCCACCCCATGCAAGCGCACCAGCGAGGGCACTGAGACCAGCGCGACACGCAACGCATCGTTTCGCCCCGACACTAAACCCGGTATACCTGGATCGGGAGGCATCATGCAAGCACGCGACCACACGAGAGACATCGACCTGCCCGACCAGCGAGTGGCGGTCTGCGGAGATTGGCACGGGAACCTGCGGTGGGCTCGGATGATCTCCCGGGCGCTGCCCTATCTGGCGCCTGACGTGACGACGCTGTTGCATCTCGGCGACTGGTGGATGCCACCCCATGCCGTCGACGAGATCTTCGCTGAGACTTCCATCGCCCGCTTCTACGTCACGCTTGGGAACCACGAGCAGTGGGACGAGATCACCCCGCTCCTTGAAGAGCACCCCGGCGAAGCCGTGCAGGTCTCCGAGCTCACCTGGATACTCCCGCGGCCGGCACGGCTCACCATCGGCGGGCGCTCCGTGCTGTCGCTCGGCGGCGCCTCATCCGTCGACCGCGAGTCCAGGCAAGAAGGAGTGACGTGGTGGCCGGACGAGGCCATCACCGACACCCAGCTCGCCGAAGCCATCGCCGGAGGCCCCGCGGTCCTGATGCTCACACACGAGTCTCCGGCAGACACACCTGTGCGCGCTGTCCGTGAGATCCTGCGGACCAACCCGCATCGGTTCACGAAGGCGGCGTTGGAGGCATCCGCGGCATCACGCGCGCGAGTCGGCAAAGCCTGGGGTGCCGTGCGCCCCGAGCTACTCGCGCACGGCCACATGCACGTCGGGGCAGGCGGACAGACCGCGGACGGCCGCCGTGTGGCGAGCCTCGGGCGCGATGACGACGAGGGGAACCTCGGGATCCTCGACATGAGCAACCTTCGGATGGTGACCCCAAGTCTGACACTCCTCCGCAGATACGGCAGCGATGACAACCGTCCTCCCTTGACACGCGAGCAGCGGATCAAGACCACTGCGGAAGCCATGCACTCCGCTGTCCTGGACGGCCTTCGACCAACGGCTCAAGCTCGACGTGACGCCCAGGACTACATCGACGGAACACGCACCCTCGAGGAGATCATCGAAGACGTCCGGCGCCGCCACACCCGCAACATGGAGGAGGAGTCATGACCGAGTTCGAGAACTCGGCAGGCTAGGGGATCGACGCCGTTCGCTCGATCCACGACGACATCCGCGCTCACCGAACAGCTGGGGGATGCTCGCCGCGCCCCCATGCCGGGAGAACGCCGTGGCGCGTTCTTTTACTTCAGCCGAGTATAAGAACGCGCCACGACACTTCCACGACGAGACATCCATCCCGAGGAGGGCTACCAGGCTGGCCACCTGCAGACCGGAGCCTTGTCAGCGTCCGCCGCTCGCGCCTGCAAAGCGCACGCTAAAGACGCGACTCCGCCATGAGCTGTTCGACCGACAACCCGAAAGCGTCAGCGATACCGACCAACGTCGTCATGCGAGGATTCGACGGCCCGGCGTCCTGCTTGCCGCTCGCCGACCGTCCGGCTTCGATGAGCTGAAGCTGGTTCTTCGTGATGCCCACCCGAGCGGCGAGCATCTCCTGCGTCAGGCCCGACTCCTGCCGAAGCGCACGGACCACACCGCCGAACCTTTCAGCCGCTTCAGGACCCCACATCGCACACCACGCCTTGACAGGGGGGGCGGTGCGGTCAGCCGCGAAAGCGCCCCGTTGGACGTGTCCAACGGTACAAGGTCTAATTCCGGATTCTGGGCTCGCCTCTAGTAATCCCGGTAAACCTGGATTATGGTGCTAGCCCATGACGGAAACCTGTCGACGGCACGTACGAGCTGGTCGCGCGCGATCACTAACCGTCGTGAGCCTCGCGCCATGCCGACTGCAGGTTCATCAAGATCCTGCATCCTTGCTCGAGTTCGTAAACACTGCCTCCGACGGCCAGATCCACGGCAACGACCGCAGTCGGCATCGTCGCCCGCTCGTATGCAGTCGGAAGCGTGTTCTCGAACAGCAGGTTCTTGCCTTCATAGTCTTCGAACAGCTGATTCCGTTCGGCGAACTCGGAGATCGTTCCGTCGCGAACGTAAGCCGCCCCGTAGTTGAACACTCGCTTGTATCTCACTCCGAGGCGTCGAGCAGCGGGTCGTCCAGTCTCGATGAGCGGACTCCAAGAAACCGGCGGGGCCCCATCTGCGCGTGTGTAGAAGTGCACGCGGGTGCGTCCTGATGTGGCTCGCACGATGTCCTCGGGAGATGACGTTGCGATCCGTTGACGCACGCGCGCCAACGTGCTGGTCGGAAGCCAGGTGGGGGTTCGCCCAGAGAGCTCCCACAGCAAGCCCCAGGCGGTTGAGGCACCGAGGACTCGTCCGGTCCCGCGCTGTGCCGTAGCTCGGTAGCGCTCGACGGACGCCTTGCTGGTGAGCCACACACCCGAGCGCAGCTGACGTCCGGCGATGAGCCTGTCCTTCAGCAGTGCCTCGGCATGCCTCTCACTCACCGCCAGCATGCTCGCCACTTCACCTGCGGTGATCTCCCGCTTCTCATATCGCATCGTGCAAACGATCTTATATGGGAGCATTTCGACCGCGTCGTCGAGTTCTTCTCCATTTTGAGCTGGGATTTTCTCGTGTGTCACGCCGACTGGTTCAACACGTCCTCAATGTCTGGATATGACAGAGATCACAACCCCCGAAACCGGCGCTGCGACCTGGATTCGAGACGGAGTCACCCAGTCCGCGCCGCTCGACGCGGGCTTTCTCGCGCAGGAGCTCTACGTCGCCGACCCGGTTCGAGTCGGAAACGCGTATCCGCACCAGCGGAACTACCACGGCTATTACTGGATGGCCGCGACTCAGAGGCATGTTTGGCATGAGTCGCTGCTGGAGCGTGACTCGCTGATGTGGCTCGACCACACGGCGGACGTCGTCGCCATCGCGTCGCAGCCGATGCTGCTCGTGAACGGAGACGGTGTCTACCATTACCCGGACTTCATCGCCCTCGACGCCCGCGGCGAGCAGACCGTCTACGACGTGAAGCCATACGGTCGGCTCAACGCCAAGGCGCTCGCCCAGTTCGAGTGGACCCGCACCGTCTGCGAGACCGTCGGCTGGAACTATCGCATCCTCACCGAGCTCCCGCACCAGCACCGGGTAAACCTCACCTGGCTCGCCCAGTTTCGCCACCCCGGACACCATCCCGGCGCGGACGCAGAAGGGGAGTTGCTCGCCGCGCTCGGCTCCGATTCGACGGTCGGCGACGCCATCAGGCTCATTGCCGCGAAGAGCACGCCCCTCGCCCGAAGCCACGTCTTCCACCTCATCTGGACCGGCGCCCTGTCCGTCGACATGAACGCCCTCCTCTCCAACGGCACCCGTCTCGTCGCCCCCGCATCTCACCGTCAGGAGTTCCCCCATGCCCACGCCTAACGTCCCCGTTGCCGTAGCTATCGACGGGGACGTTTACGAGCTCGAAGCCGCCACCACCAAGGGCGTGACCCTCATTCACCGGGTCACGGGCGACAGCCGCACCGTGACCCACGCCGAGCTCGCAAACATCGTCCCCAGCGAAGAACAGCGGTCGCCCCGCCTGCTCGACCACGTCCCCTCCCACGTCCTGCACGCGGCGAGCATCCTGGCCGCGGACATCGAAGAGGTTCTCACCGGTGAAGGCCGCAACGGCAAGTGTTGGCCGGAGTATGACCTGGAGACCACCAGCCAGGAGCAGCGCATCGCCCGCAAGCTCGTCGACCTGGAGCGCACCGGGCGCGGCATGGCTCGGTCCACGTTCTTCAACAAGCTCATGAAGTACCAGCGAGACGGACTCGTCGGCCTCATCGACGGGCGAGCTATTAGGAACTACATCCCGAACGAAAAGGTCGAGGCGGCCGTCATCAATCACCTCATCAAGACCATCAACGACCAGGTCACGTGGTCCACCGGCACGAAGAAGCGCATCATCGAGCAGACGACGAAGTCCGTTCAGGCGGTGCACCCGGGCATCAAGCTCCCGAGCAAGTCCGCGTGGTACCTGCTCATCGACCGAATCGGGCACGGCAAGCACGTCACCGGCAGCGCGAAGACCCGAAAGTCTCTCGCCAACCGACCGAAAGACCGCATGATGGGGAAGAGCGAGCCCTTCCTCCCCGGCTCGCTGGTTGAGGTGGACACCAACACGATGGACCTGGAGGTCCAGACCCCGAAGGGCGAGCGCAAGCGCCCGCGCTTGTCCCTCATGCTGGACGTGCACTCGCGCACCATCATGGCTTACACGTTCCGCCTGGAGGGTACCAAGGGCGTCGACCACACCATGCTGCTCGCCCAGGCCCTGACCCCGCGGGCCAACCGCCCCTCCCGCTCGGAGTACCGCGAGGCTCTTCGTCGGAAGCACCCGCGCCTGCCGCTCCTCTCCGACGAGGAGTACGGGCGTCACGCTGCGGAGCACCCTTACATCTACCCGGCCAACATCACTGTGGACCGCGGTACGGACTACATCTCCCCGACGTTCCGCAACGCGGTGGAGCAGCGCGGCGGGAGCGTAGTCCTGTCCGCACCGTACACGCCGACGAGCAAGCCCCACGTCGAGCGCCAGTTCCACACCATCAATACGATGTTCGTCCAGCACCTCGAGGGATACGTCGGCCGCAGCCCCGAGCACAAAGGCGGGAAAGTCCCGACCGAGAAGCTGCTCACCCTCGAGGCGCTTCGCGAGCTGTTCGAGGACTGGGTCATCAGCGTGTGGCAGAACGCACCTCACAGCAGCCTCCGCGACCGCCTGCACCCGACTCGACACCTCACCCCGAATAAGAAGGCCGGCCAGGCAGCACTGAGCGTCGCGCAACTCCACCTTCCACTCACCGAGGACAACTTCATCCTCATGCTGCCCAGCAAGTTCCGCCGTATCACGGCCACAGGCATCAAGGTCGACACGCGCGAATACGACTCTCCGGAACTCAACATGCTCCGCAACACGCTGTCAGACATGCCTCGCCACAAGGGCAAATGGGAAGTGAAGGTCGACCCCTACAACCCCGAAGCCGTGTGGGTCATCGGCGGAGAAGGCGAGCTCATCGAGTGCCTGGAGCGCGGTGCTGAAATGCGGCGGTTCGAGCCCGACTTCGCGCCGGTCGAGGATGACTACCGAATCCTCACCGCCCAGGCCGACGCGGAACTCACCGGCACGCCTTTTCCGCAGCCCAAGCGGCCGACGGCCCTTCCCGAGTTCACCGTCACCGAGGAGGACCTCGACGACGACGACATCCTCCCCACCTTCTGAAACGGAACACAATGCTCTCCTTCACCAGCCACGACTCCGACAAGACAGCGCTCAACCGCTGGGAGTCGCTGCTCCACTACCTGCAGCACCCGCTCACCGCGCCGGCGCCGCTCGACACCAACTCGACCGTCAGCCGCTACGAGCACGACCAGCAGCGGATGGACTATCTCTCCGGTGGCATCGTGCTCCTCACCTCGACCGTCGCCCAGGGAAGACTCCTGCTGACCCGCGCCTTCCAGGCGAACCGGTCGCGGAACTCCGGCCACGCCGGTGTCATGCTTTCCGGGGACTCCGCTCTCGGCAAGACCACGACCGCCAAGCGACTGATGCGGTGGGTGCTCGAGGAGTACACCAGGCAGGTCCCGCACTGGGAGCAGGACGAGCACATCCCGGTGATGTACGTCGAGGTGCCCTCCGGCAGCAACGCTAAGGACCTGCTCCGCGAGTTCTGCGACTTCTACGGCCTCTCCGTCCTGTCCCGCGACACAACCGCAGACCTGCGGACCAAGGTCGTCGCTGCCATCCGGCGTGCACGCACCCAGCTCATCGTCGTCGATGAACTCCACAACCTCTCCGGCCGCGCATCCGGGCTCGGAGAAGCCGTCGACCTCCTCAAGGGTCTCCACAACGACGTCTCCGCCACATTCCTCTACTGCGGGCTCGACGTAACCAACTCCACCCTCATGCACGGCGCCCGAGGACAGCAGCTAATGAGCCGGTTCGCGGTCGTCGAGCTCGAGTCATACAAGTGGTCCAGCGCCGACCACCGCAAGGAATGGAAGCAGCTCATCCGAACGTTCGAATCCCAGCTCCAGCTGCGTAACCATCCGGTGGGGACCCTCAATACGCTCGCCGAATACCTTTACCAGCGCACCGGCGGCTCCATCGGCTCCCTCAGCCGGCTACTCACCGGTGCCGCCATCGACCTCATCCAGAACAAGGCGAAGGTTGAGCTCCTCGACAAGAATCTGCTCGACGCCTACACGCTCGACCTCACCGCCGAGACGTTCTACCGCAGGGTCCTCGCCAAGAACGCGTCGAAGGGCAAGACCGCTATCGAGAAGGTGATGGCATGACCCCCACCGCCCTCTACCGCCGATTCCCATTCACCGTGCGACCCGGACACCGCGAGACCCTCGACTCGTTCACACGCCGCACCCTCATCGTCAACGGCGAAAGCACCTCGCTCCCGCGTCACCTCGTCACGCTCGCCAAGGCACACGACGCCGACGCAACCTGGGAGGCACTCCTCAGCACCAAGGTCCGGCGCCCGCTCGACAGGCTCATCGAGGCCCCGCCCCTCGACGACGCAGGGCTGGACGACTGCGAGTCGTGCCGGTCGCAGACCACCCAACGATGGGCGTGCCTGCTCTGCAGCCACGGTGAGCACATCCAGCAGCACCCTCACCTCGACGACCTCGTCTGCGAGCGCCACGAGCGATGGACTGGCCCGGGCACGACCGCGGAGACACAGACCGCGGTGACACCCGCCGAGGTCGCCGCCCACCGCCGGTTCCAGCGCCTCCGTCATGGTGGCGGTCTCGACCTCCACCTGTTCTTCGGAGTCCTCAGCGCACTCGAGGGTGACCTTGACCAGCCGACGGCCAACGTCTTCCGTCATGCCGTCGCCATCGTCGACTGGGTCCAGCGGGACGAGACGGTGCACCGCCTGTTCGACCCCACCGTCCCGTACGCCACCACATTCGCCTGGCTCCGAGAGGCCATGGCCAACATCGTCGCGCACTCGACCCCGGCCGTCGCGCGAGCGGTCTGGCTGCATCTGTGGCCCGCACAACTCGCGCTGAACACGGCGCTTCGTGGCTACGCCGGGTACCGCGCCGGCAACGCCCACGACTTCCAGCTGCCCGACGACATCACCAGCTGGTACCCCCACCCCTCGGCCCTGCAGAGCACACGGGAGTACCTCGCGTGCACCGGGGACGACAACCTCTCGGCGCTCGCACGCCTCGCCCGAGACAGCGACGAAGCACCGACGGTGACGGAACCGCAGTTCCGCACTATCCACTGTGCGCGGGGCCACCTCTACATCGAGGTCCGCACGGCGGACGAAGATGACGTTGAGACTCCGTGCCCGACCTGCACCGGGGTGCACGTAGAGCGGGGTGTGAACGACCTCGCGACCGTGTCGCCTCTCATCGGGGCACAACTCCACCCCACCCTGAACGGGAACCTGACCGCCGCAGGCATCACGGCACGGAGTCACACGGTGGTCTGGTGGATGTGCCCTGAGAAGGGTCACCCTTTTCGGGCGATGCCCTTCAACCGGACGCTCAACGACGCCGGCTGCGCCGTATGCCTCAACCGCGTGACGCTGGTCGGCGTGAACGACCTCGCGACCACGCATCCTCGTATCGCGCGAGAGCTGCACCCGAAGAACGGCTACGCCAAGACCGCCACGCAGCTGAACGCCGCGGACCCGAAGACGCGCGACTGGCTCTGCTCGAAGGACCACCCGTACCGGGCCTCGGTGAAGCAGCGCGTACGCGGCAAGAGCTGCCCTGAGTGCAAGAAGCAGCGCACCCGCATCTCCGGACGCGGCATCGTAGACACTCACCCGCACCTGGTCCCGAGCTGGCTGCCGGAACTCAACCAAGGACGCGAGCCCGCGGACTACACGAAGGGCTCGAAGCTCGAGGTCATCTGGCTGTGCAGCAAGAGCCGGCACACGCACACCTTTCCCATGCGGCTCGAAGCACGCACTCGAGGCTCCGACTGCCCGTACTGCGCCGGCCGCCTCATCCTCGCCGGTTTCAACGACTTCGCCACTACGGACCCGGAACTCACCAGCGACTGGCACTCCTACCGAAACCGCAAGTACCCGAACGAGGTGATGCGCGGGTCGAACGACAAGCACCACTGGAGGTGCAAGGACGGCCACGAGACCGAGCAGAGCATCCCAAACCGGCGCCTGTCCGGCGGCTGCGTGGACTGTCCGTGGCACGAACGGCCGGGGAACAAGAAGAAGCTGCAGGCCGTGGCAGGCTAGTCGCTGCACAGCGAAGGCGGTCCAGAAAACTGACCGCCCTTCGCCGCACTCGAACTACTCGATCTCGTCCTGACCCGGTTCATCCTCGATCTCGAAAGCGATGGCTCCGCGCGGCGCGATTGGTAAGAGCACACCCTCGCCGAGAACCTTGGCGGTCGCGGTACTGACTCCCTCGCGGAGGTATGGGTAGATCGTCATCGCGGCGACCTCGTTCGCGAACATCATGACGTCGCGTCGCGTGGGCTTGAAACCGCCGGTGAGGTTGTATTCGCCAGAGACGACCACTGTGGCGATGCCAATGGTGTTCTGGATCTCCGCCATCAGCCGGACCCCAAAGTCTTCGTCAGAGAGCCTGAACTGGATACCGACCTCCGCGTTCGAGAAGTCAGTCGGCATGCCCTCAGGCGTCTCTTCATGCCGACGCACGCTCTGCTCGTGGAAGAAGATTCCGCCGAGCTCCGAGTTCGAGATTAGATCGTGAACGCGGGTACGGTCAGCATCGCTGAGCTCACCGGCCACTAGGCACCCAGCGCGAACTCGGACCGCTTGGTCTCGGACCACTCTGCCGTACTCGTCGGCGCGTGCGCTGGCACTCCAGCTGTGGCAAACCGCCAAGTCGTAACCTGCACACCAGGCACAGCATTGGACTCCCACCTGGAGGAACTGGCCATATATATGGACTGCCCGCAGTCAGCGGTGACTCGGTGCTCGACAATCGCTCCGACGGCATTGGCGTACCGTCGCAACGTCGAAAGCTTGGGGTCGGCGTCGTACCGCTCAATCTTGGCAACTGCCTGGGCGGTGATTCCGAGCTGCTCCGCGACCTTCTTCTGCGTGAGATTCGCCTTGCGGCGGATGCGGACAAGCTCGGCGCGCATGTCACGATCTTCGCGTGCGAGAACCTTCGCACGCGAGCGCACCAGCTTCATGGGCGAGACGGACTTGGCGAGCATGGGGAAAATGTTGCTCATGTCGACATCATACGCACACAACCTGGAGGTTGAGTAGGGGCGTTACGCCCAGTTTATCGACTCACCCAGCTCATGGATGGAGATCGCCTGGGCGAGTCCGTCCGTCTGCGCGTCCCCGCTCGACTTGATGTGTCGGTGAAGCGCGATGAGGTTCTTCGGCCTGACCGCGGGCTCAGAGTGGTAGAAGCGAAGATACGTGTAAGGGCGCTTCAGACCTGACTTGAGGCGAAGTTCATAGATCTCGGGTTTGTGCGTGACGGGCTTGATCTTGGTGTGGTTGTCGCCGGTGTCTTCGAGCTTGCCTTCGGAAGCCGCCTCGAAGAGTTCGTCGATCTCGCCCTCTTCGTGGGCCCGGGAGAACGCGTTGAGGCCGGCGAGCCATTCTTCCACTTCAACCATCTGCACATGCGTTGGATCCTCAGCGTGGATCCATTCGTACGGAGCCCCGCTCTCAATACAACAGCGCGAATCGCTACCGGTGCGGTTCGCGAGCGTCATACCGAGATGCTACTGGGCAACACCGACACGTCGCGCTCGACGCGCGCCAGCGGCCATCAGGCGACCATCCCCTCCGGCATATCGGCACATCGTCCGCCCGATAGGGTAATCGCAAGTCACAGATCGAGTGGGGGCAATGGATGGCGACAATCGGCTCATGGAGCGTTGCGGACTTCAAGTCACTCGGCGCCGCCACGCTTAGGCTCCCGCGTCTGACTGTTCTTGCTGGAGCTAACAGCTCCGGGAAGTCGTCAGTGCTGCAATCCATGCTGCTCCTCGCGCAGTCGATGACTCGAGGCGGACGAATTGTGATGAACGGGCAATTGGTCCGTCTCGGTGAACCGTCGCACGTCATCAGAGAGGGCCAGTCCGCGGTCGAGTTCCGGTTCGAAGTCGCGCACGGAGGACTCGCGGCAACCGCCGAACCGCCCCGCGCCGCGAAGTTCAACGTGGCGGTCTCCCTCGTCCCCGCCGACGACGGCACCTCAATGTCGCCCTCGTCATTCGAGGTCATCGACGCTTACGGCAAACTCATCGTGTCTGCCACGTCTGAGCGCATGCGAGCAGCTGACATCGAAGCGTTCTCCCACTCCTTCTCCAATCAGGACCTGTCGTTTCTGAAGCTCAAGATCATCGACGGCCGCAAGGCACCCAACCGCATGTACGTCGGCTTCGTCGGACTGGTCCCGATGCTTCTCGCCCGTCATATCGACCCCGGCGTGATTCGTCGACAGATGGGAGCACTACTCGACAACATCCTTGCGACAGACCGTCTCAACATCGACGTGGCCTCCGAGTTGACGCAGCTAGTGTCAAAGAAGAAGTTCTTCAAAGAGTTCGGCATCGAGAAGACCCCGCCGGGAAACTCAAGCCGTCAGGCGCAGAGCATGTCGGCCCTCTGGACGATGCGGGACTTCAACGCGCTGGAGCCGGAGGTGCTCAAGACTCTCGTCCGACGATTGGTCGAACGTAGAGCCGAGCATGAGTGGGCCGTCATCGGTCCTGGTTTGTCTTTTTTCGGCCATCCTCAGCGCATGCGGCACTACTACTTCGATGGTGGAGCAATCGAAACAACTCTCGCCGAGGAACACGCGACGAGCCTCACGTATATGGGCGCTTTCGCATCGGCGTTGGAGATCTTCGGGAATCGGATTCAGTACCTAGGTCCTCTCCGCGACGAGCCACGGGTGGTGCAAGGCGCATGGGATGAGCGGGTTCCTGCGCTACCGGTCGGCATCCGAGGCGAGCTCACCGCAGAGATTCTCACGCGCGAGAGAAACAGCAAGATCAACTTCCAAGACTGGGACGGGACACCCCGCGTCGCGGCACTTCCGGATGCAGTCGCGCTCTGGTGCGAGTACTTTGGGATCGGCGACAAGATCGAAGTCCACGACCACGGAAAGCTCGGTCGGGGCGTCGAACTGCAGGTGGACGGGTTCTCACGGGACCTAACGCAGATTGGTGTGGGCGCGAGCCAGCTGCTCCCAATCCTTGTCGCGAGTCTCGCCGCTGAAGCTGGCACCATCATCTTGATTGAACAGCCCGAGCTACATCTCCATCCGTCCGTCCAATCGAGGCTTGCAGACTTCTTCCTCTTCGCTCGCCCCGACGTCCGCTTCATTGTGGAGACGCACAGCGAGTACCTCGTGACTCGAATTCGGCGTCGTATCGCAGAAGAGGTGACAACCCCCTCCCACGTGGAGGTGATGTTCGCAGAGCGAGTCGGGGGAGCGACTCAGGTGCGCTCTCTCTCCTTGACCGCGGGTGGAGATTTTGACGAGTGGCCAGATGGGTTCTTCGATGCGCAGGAGGTTGACACCCGATTCATCATTCGGGCCCTAGCCGCGCGGGTTGCGAAGGAAGAGAGTTGACCGCCACGGTTCTCCTCGATCCCGCGATTGCCCTCGAAGCCAAAGATGAGCAGAGCTTGTCCAGGCTTCTTACGTGGACAGCGGACCATCGAGTGAAGCTCGGGTCTCGGGCCTGGAATCATCTAGTGGAAATCTACTCAACTGGCTCCCTCGATGTGCCACGAGTGCTCGCGAAGATGGCGCACGAAGGCATCGGTACGCTGCTGTCTAGGTCACCAATCAAGCATGCCGTTCATGGATCGACAGCTTTAGCAGCCCCCGAATACCGCGGGGCGCCGCTGACCCACCGGTTACTCGTCGACGACCTTGTAGGCACCTCGGCACGTGACGGTGAGTTTTTCCTCGGGACGCACGAAAGCCTCTGGGGCGAAACGCCAACGACGGTAGCCTGCGTTCCACCGCCGCCAGCAGACGTCGCAGTGCACCTCGAACCTAACTTGCCGTCTCTTGAGGAACGAAGGACGGCGACTGCTCGTCACTTCAAAGATCGCCGCATCCTTATCGTCGGAGGCCAGATCGAACTCAGGGTTGTCGAGGCTATGACCGAACAGCTCGGGATTCCGGCTGGTCACATCCATTGGATAGCGAGCGAGAAGAACAAACGCGCCCGCAACCTCAAAGCGACTATCAACGGTCTGCCGAAGGGTTCAATCGTGGTGTGCGTGGTAGGGAAGGTTGGTCACGATGTCAGCGGCGACGTTGAGAAGCACTCGAGCCGCGACGGCATCACTCTTCGCGAGCCACGCTTTGCTTCTCACATCGTCGATGATCTGATTGCGTTGTCAGATGAGGCAGCCCCTGCCGACAGTCGGGGAGCCGAAGGGACTTCGACAACCGACTCGTAGGACGATGACGTCCCACCTGCTCGAGGGCGATCTCGGTCGTTCCAACTCGACGCCTAGCAACGAACGTATGCAACCTCCAGCAATGAATGGCGGGAATGTCGCTGGGACCGGCCCGAACCCACTGGCCTTCAACACCCGTGGGCCCGGCAGCCGCAACTGAAACGAGTGACCCGGGGGCGGCTGACCGCCCCAGTCGACCCGCTCGCATCCGACGCCGATTACCGCTCCGGCTGAGAACGGTCGAAACAAACGTCACGACCTTGCCTCGGCCAAGAGAAAGAACCAGTGAACTGGGCGTTAGCGTCATCGTCGACGACACCGCTTCCCACCGGTTCCTGCGTGACACCTGGCGCGAGGTCGCGGCCCAGGGCAAGGTGCGGTTCCAGATCATCTGGTTGGACATCGACCCGGTCACCCAGCGACATCGGCTGCAAGCGAACCGGTCCGCTGCCGCCCGGCCCGATGTCGTGGACAGGGTGATGGCCGAGCACCGAGCGAGCTTCGAGCCACCGCTGGAGGAGAACGCGATCCGCGTCGAAGCCCGGAACGCGCGTGAGCTGGAGACCATCGCCGATCTGTTTCACTCGCTGAGCACTCACGCGGGCCCCCAGGCGTAAGACAGCGCCAGTCCGGCGGCCGCCGCGAGGAGAGCGGCGCTCAGCATGCCTCCGGCATAGGAGACCCCGAGAAGCGTTCGACGACGAGCGAACAGCTCTGCCGCCTGCACGCTGGCCGTGCTGAACGTGGTGTACCCGCCGAGGAAGCCGGCGCCCAGGATCAGCGCGCCCGATGCATCGAGGACGTGAGCGTCAGCGAGCCCGGTGACGAGACCGAGAGCGAAGGATCCGCTCACGTTGATGATGACCGTGCCCCACGGGAACGGGCCGCCCACACGACGCGTGACTCGCGTGTCGAGAGCGTACCGTGCGACTGCGCCCAGACCGCCGGCCAAGGACGCAAGAACGACGACGAGCCCCGTCATGCTCGTACCTTCCTCGGAGCGGTGAGGCGCTGGGCTGCGAACCCGCCGGCGATCCCGAGGACGACGGTCGGCACCACGTAGAGGACACCGAGGAGCAGGTGGTCCGTCAGGATCAGCCCGTCGGAGCCGACCGCGAACGTGCTGTACGTCGTATACCCGCCGAGAACTCCGGTGTCGAGCAGCAAGCGCATCCGACCCGTCGCCGCCCCGCGAGATGCGCCGTAGAGCGCGCCGAGCAAGATTGCGCCCGACACGTTGATGATGAACGTCGGCCAGGGGAACGAGGAGCTGCTCGCCCACCATGTACCGAGGAGAATCCGGATACTCGTGCCTGCTGCTCCTCCGGCGAAGACGAGCATGTACGGCACGGCCGCTGCACTCCGCGTCGAGGTCATCTCCAACTCCATGCTGTTGAACGTAGAAGAGCGCCTGTCGAACGGCGCACGACGACTGTCGAATGTCCTATCGACACCCGTCGGTCTACGCGGTGTCGATGCGGGACTCGACAACGGTCTGACTGGCACCCGGCTTCGCGAACCTACGGTGGTGTTTACCGAGACCACCGAAAGTAGGCCGACATGTCCTCGCACCTGGGTGAGAACCACCGCAATACACTCCGCCAGATCTCCGAGCACCCGACGAGCAGCAACGTCCAGTGGCACGACGTCCTGTCACTGCTCCGAGCCGTTGGGGAGGTCACCGTCGAGCACAACAGCAAAGTGAAGGTCACGGTCGGCACCGAGACCATCATCGTGTCGCCTCCTCGGGAGAAGACCGTCGACGAGGACCTCCTCATTAAACTCCGCCGCCTTCTCCACGCCGCCGACTACACACCCGTCCGCAACTGACGTCAAGAACCGGGGACACCATGAAGACATCACCCGCCGCCAATCTCACCGGCTCCGTCGACCAGCGCCTCTGGCAGCTGTCGGTCACCCCGAAGACCGAACAGACCCGCGACTGGTTGCGGCAGCAACTTGACTCCGCGCTCGAGGAGTGGGCGAAAGACTGCACAGCTCTGGACATCGACCGCGAGGGCCGCGTCGACTTCTAATGGGGACCGTCCTCTTGGGCGCCGATCTGACTCGTGTGTTCACTGGGTAGATCTCAGGGCGCATCAGCCAGGATGGGACCGCCGTCGCTCGCGGTTCACCACGGAAAGCATCGAGCGGAACAGCCCGCAACGCATCATCCAGAATGTTGCCGGGCTCATCGAGCAAGGTCGGCCAATGCTCGCCGATGAGGGCGACGGCCGACCGCCAGTTCCGTTCCTCGGGCGCCCGGGATAGCGCCGTGACCACATCGGCATGAGAAGAAGGAGTGGTCGTCGTTCAGCTCTTCCCCTACAGATGGGATTCTTGCAGGAGCCAACGTATCGCCGACCAGGTGTGCTTACCGGCCGGGTTCGGCTTGGCCTCCACCAAGGCGCAGCGTTCCTTGCGCATGAATAGAATCAGGGAGGTTGTCGAGAGAGGCTGAACTATGGGGTTCAAGGTCCGCAAGTCCATCAAGATCGCGCCCGGCGTGCGACTGAGTGTATCCAGCAAGAACATCGGTGTATCGGCGGGTGTCCGGGGCGCCCGCGTCAGCGTGAACACCAACGGGCGCATGACGCGTACGGTCGGGATCCCGGGCACCGGCATCTCGCACACACAGTCGTCGAGTATCAGCGCGAAGCGTCCTGCATCCCGTCCGCGGCAGCAACCACAACCGACAGCTCCACCGAAGCCGAAGAAGATCAAGCCGGGTCTCACTGCCCCGGCGTGGGAGAAGCAACTGTTCAAGCAGCTCAGCGGACCCGGTGACGCATCGGTAATCCATGCGGTTGGTCAGCAGACCCCCGCGGCCGCGCCAACGGCCGCAATGGTCGAGGTGCTGCGGGTGGCTGCTCCGAACCGCGATGACGCACGGGCTCGCGTACTGCTTGGGTGGCTTTTCGACTCTGGATACGACCCCACCAGCGACCCGTTCATCACCAAGTACGTGGATACAGCCGAAGTCAGCATCCCGGTTGCGACCGGCGTGACGGCGATGATGAAGTGGGACCGTCAGGCCCTCGGCCTGCTGGCCGCCGAGCTAGAGCAGGCCGCCGGCGATCCCGAGCGAGCCATATCCATCGTCGAAGCACTGGAGCCGACAACAGTTGCTGCCGTGTCCCTCGCCGAGCTCTACGCGGAGCAGGAAAGATGGGCAGACATCATCGACCTGACCAACGGTCTCACCAACGAGGACGTCGCAGCGACGTTCCTCCTCATCCAGCGCGGCACGGCGCTGCGTGAACAGGGGTACTTCGAGGCCGCTCGCGAAGCGCTGAAGGAAGCGCTACGCGTGCGTTCGCGCCCCGTCGAGCTGCGACACCTCGCGCTTGTCGCACGAGGGCACACCTATCTCGCCGAAGGGAAGAAGGCCATGGCCCGCAAGGACTACGAGCGGGTACTGGCGGACAACGCCGCCTATCCCGGACTCACCGAGATGCTCGCCGCGGTGAGCGCGTGAGCACCCCTCCCGCCGGCTGGTTCCCCGACCCTGAGAATCCCAAGCAGACCCGCTGGTGGGACGGACAGCAATGGAGCGCGCAGACCGCGCCGCCCCCACCGACCGGCATGCTTCCTCCGCCCGCGACAACCTTCGCGACCGCAGCAGCGAAGCGAAAGATACCCACTTGGCTGTGGATTATCGGCGGGCTAGCCGCCGTGCTCGTAACAGTCTTCCTCTCCCCGCTCGTCGCGCTGATCGCGCTGATCGTCACGATCACCGGTGTGGTCGCCCTTGTCCGCAACACCCCGACTTGGCTGCGCTTCACCTCGCGCCGACGAGCAGTGATCTGGACCATCGCGTCCGCCGTGGTCTTCTTCGTCGTCGGAAGCATCAGCACCGCGCTCTACCCGACGGACGAGAGCACCGCTGTTGAGGCGCCTGCTGATGTCGTCTCGACAACGACCGCGAGTCCAACGCCCACTCCATCCGCGACGCCGTTCGCGGATGACGCGTCAGAGGTGCAGGCCTTCGCGGGTCTGGCCGGCACTGCGAAGGATGCATCGGCGACGGCTAACCAAACTGCTCTCGCAGTTCTCGCCACCCTCGAGGTGAAGGGTCGCGCCCCGAAAACCGGATACGACCGAGACGAGTTCGGCCAGCGATGGCTCGACATCGACCGCAACGGCTGTGACACCCGGAACGACATCCTCGCCCGCGACCTCGCCGACGCCACACGGTCGGGTCCGTGCCGCGTGATCTCCGGGTCGCTCGCCGATCCCTTTACCGGAACCGAGATTGCGTTCTCCCGCGGACAGGGCACGTCCGAGCTGGTGCAGATCGACCACGTCGTGTCACTGTCCGACGCCTGGCAGAAGGGCGCTCAACAGCTCACTGCAGATCAGCGCGCGACCTTCGCAAACGATCCGCTGAACCTCCTCGCGGTCGATGGCTCGGCTAACGCGCAGAAGGGCGACGGCGACGCGGCGACATGGTTGCCCTCGAACCGAGACTTTCGCTGTGCCTACGTCGCGCGGCAGGTAGCGGTGAAGGCCACCTACGGTCTGTGGGTGACGCAGGCCGAGTACGACGCTATGGATCGCGTGCTGGTGACCTGCCCGGACGAGCCCGCACCTAGCTCAGCTTTCGCTGCACCCGCTCCGCAGCCGACATCGGAACCAGCGCCCGTCGAGCCAGATCCAGCGCCGGTCCCGGCACCAGCACCCATCCAGCCCGCACCCGCTCCGGTAGAGCCGGTACCCGCTCCGGCGCCACCCGCGAACACGTTCTACGCGAACTGCGATGCGGTGCGCGCGGCAGGCGCTTCGCCCCTCTACGCCGGCTCGCCTGGATACAGCCGGAAGCTTGACCGAGACGGAGACGGCGTCGCTTGCGAATGAGCGATGCGCAAGCACGCTCTGAAGTGGCACGACCATCTACAACATCTGCCTCAACGGCCAACTCCTGCAGACAGCGACATCGACCGTCGCTACGCGGTCGTCAGCCGCGGATGATGGATGTGGCGACCGTGAGGAAGGTCGCAGCAGCTAGGCAGGCTCTCACCTCGAGCTCCGCCGGATCTCGAACGTGCTCGGGCGGCAGGCGTGCCGCGGTTCGCTGTGGACTTGTCAGATGTCGAACACAGGCCCCGGCGCGAGGACTCCTCCCCCTGCTACGGTCGCGGCCGCTCGGCAGCCCAATGGGTTGCTTCGACCGGGGATATGTTCTCCGCGACTCTCTCTCACCGACTACCCTGCGGCGAGTCCGGGGCGATTGCTGCAGATCCGCCAGAAAATCTTGATGTCACGGTCAGTCCAAGGACTCTGCCAAGGCCGGAATGAGCCGTTTCGCCAGTCGAGAGTAGGGGACCACCTCGATCTGCCAAGGTGACCGAGTGCATAACGTAGCCCTGTAGGGATTTCAGAGGGTAGCTAGGGCCCCCTTTACTACTTACTTACTCTTGATCTCTCATATGAACTACCTACTACTTGGCAACCTTGCTAACAGCCCCCGATCCCTTGGAATCACTGGGGAAACTCCAGCCAAGGTGCCCTTGGTCAGCAGTTGTCGTTTTCGTCTACCACAGGTCCACCCGCACTAGATCTGCCGAAATATTTTTGGCAGATCCGGTGCGGGTGCATCAACGGTGGAGCCATGGGCGACGCGAACTTGATGCTGTGGAACGTTCGCGTCAGTCAGCACGTGGGCCAAGTGGAGCTCGCCGAACGATCCAACGTTTCTCAAGCTGTCATCTCGGGGATCGAGAGAGGCCGCCTCACTCCCTCCGCCGACGCTGACGCTCGCCGGGCAGGAGATCAACCCGCAGTCGTACGCGATCTGCAAGGCCGACATGACCGTCAAAGGCCAGTCGGTCGATGCCCCATCTTCTTCGGCGACACCCTCATCAAGGACAGCCACGCTGGCGCGACGTTCAGTTACGGTCTCTCTAATCCGCCGTTCGGCGTCGATTGGAAGTAGCAGCAGAAGGCCGTCACGGACGAACATACTCAGCGCGGATTCGCGGGACGGTTCGGACCTGGCCTGCCGCGCGTCTCGGATGGATCGATGTTGTTCCTCATGCACCTCATCTCGAAAATGCGCTCCGCCTCGGATGAAGGCGGGCGGGCTGCCATCGTCCTCAATGGCAGCCCGCTGTTCACCGGTGGAGCAGGGTCAGGCGAGTCCAACATTCGCACGTGGGTGCTCGAGTGCGATCTGCTCGAAGCAATCATCGCGCTACCCACCGACATGTTCTACAACACCGGCATCGCCACCTACGTCTGGGTGCTCTCGGCCAAGAAAAGCGCCGAGCGCACGGGCCGGGTACAGCTCATAGACGGCACGAAGCTCTTCCGCAAGATGCGCAAGGGGCTTGGCTCGAAGCGCAACGAGCTCGGTCCCGACGACTCGCCCTCCCTGCATCGGCCGCGGCACGCTCGGCAACCGTGGGCTGCTCGACCGGGGGGTGCTTCCCGCGACTCTCTCTCGCCTACTACCCTGCGGCGAATCGAGCAGACTGCGGGGAAACTGCGCACATTTGGTGCATTGCCCACCCCCTGCCCAGGCGGGGAGGGGCCTCGATCCCTGCCGGGAGAAGGGATCGGCGCGATCTGCCCAGGTTGCCAAGTGCGGAACGTACCCCTGTAGGGGGATGAGAGCGAAGTTGGCCCCTTTTACTACTTACTTACTTTTCCCTTATGAATACTCACTACAACTTGGCAACCTGGGCAGAGCCCTCGGATCCCAGTCGGGAGTATGGCAAACTCCAGCCCAGGTGACCTTGGCAGCACTGGCCACACCTGGCAGAATCCAGACCTCAGCACCTCTGCGGGCGCCGTGCGGTGCGGTCGTCGGTGATGGCGACGAGGACGAGGATCCCCGCCATGGTGGTGCTGATGGTCAGGCCGGGCAGGCTCGCGCCCAGAACTGCGACCGCAGCGCATATGAGGATCGCGAGCGGTCGCGCCGGTGTCATGCGGCCGGTGGCCCTGAGCTCGATGAGCAGTTGCGCAAGGAGGAAGAGGATCGGGCCTGCGGTCACGGCGACCCGCTCGGCGGTGGCGAGAGGGTGGAGGGGGCGGGCGATGACGAGTTCGTCTCCGACAGCAGAGAGGATGATGCCGGCGATCACTAGGATGTGACCGTAGGTGTAGACGTCTCGGGCCCGCCGCGTTCGGGTGTCGTCGCCTCGCAGGGCATGTTCGCCGATCTTGCTGGTCGTGAGGAAGTACAGCCACCACATCGCCGCGGTGCTGATGAACGCGATGATCAGCGCCGCCACCGTCGCCGCGTTAAGGTCGTGTGATGTTGCCGTGACGCCGGTGAGGATGACGGTCTCGCCGAGAGCGGCGATCACGAACAGTCCGAACCTCTCGGAGAAGTGCGTGGTTGCGATGTGCCACGTGGTGGGCATCAGTCGCGGGCGTCCGGGTATCGGGTACAGGAGGATTGGCGCGAGGTAGTCCACGCAGAGCGCGACGGTCCACCACCACATTCGGACGGAGGGATCGGTGAGGCCCCCTGCGATCCAGAACACACCGGCGAGGAGGAACCAGGTCATGATTCGGCCGGCCTGTTGCCGTTCGACGCTTCCGCGTCGGGCGGCGACGACGGTGAGGAACCCGTGACGTAGTAGCTGTATCGCCACATATGCAGCGGCGAAGAGCAGCCCCCGCTCCTCGAACGCGTGCGGCAGGGCGATGGCCATCAGCAGGCTGCCCAGCATCAGAACGATCAGCAGAAGCCTGACGGGATTCGTCTCGGAGTTGAGTTCGTTGGTCGCCCAGGTGGTGTAGTTCCATGACCACCACACGGCGAGCAGCACGATCACGGCGCGCCCGGCCCCCGCCCAGGTGAGCTCGTCGAGGAGGAGATGGGAGATCTGTGTGATCGAGAAGACGAACACGAGATCGTAGAACAGCTCCAGCGTCGCCGCACGCTGGAGCGCAGCGCCCTCACGACGCCGGAGCTGCTCATTCACCACGGTAGGGTGCCGTCCTTATCGGTGACGGTTCCGGTGGGCGTCGCGGAGCCCATTGTGGCGATCCGGACCGCCGCTTCGGCTCCTTCCACCACGGTCTGCCCGACGTTGCCGGTGAAGTCCGTGGCGGTCTGCCCGGGGTCCACCGCGTTGAAGCGCACCTCGGGGATTGTCTTCGCATATTGCGTGGTCAACATCGTCACGGCGCTCTTGGAGGACCCGTAGGCGGCGAGCACGTACTGCGACTCGACACGGTTCGGATCCTGGGTGAGGGTGAACGACCCCATACCGCTGGTCACGTTGATCACCGACGGGTCCGTTCCCTCGCGGAGCAGCGGCAGGAACGCGCGGGTGACACGCACGACCCCGAAGACATTCGTCTCGTATACGTCACGCACCTGGTCGGCGGTCATCACGTCGGGTGCGGCGACCTCACCGAGGATCCCGGCATTGTTGATGAGGATGTCCAGATGCCCCACCTGGTCCCGGATGGTAGCCGCCGCCTCCTCCACCGACGCGTCATCGGTCACGTTCATGCGGACGTAACGGGCACGGAGTCGCTCCGCGGCCTCACGGCCGGAGGTGGAGTCTCGCGCGCTGATCCACACGTTCTGCCCGGCCGCGATCAGGCGACGGGCCACCTCGTAGCCGAGCCCCCTGTTGCCACCGGTGATGAGTGTCGTCGTCATCCGAGAACCTCCCTCCTGCACCGTCCTCACGCCGCCGGCCGGAACGGACGCAGGATGCGGATCCCGTCTTCGATGGAACCATCGATGAGTTCGAGCATCTCCGGCACCAGAGCCACCATCCGGGGTGCGGAGAGATGCGCATCCAGCAGCTCCCGAGTCTCCCACCGCTCATAGATGACGAACGCTCCAGGCGCTCCCTCCACTTCATGGGCTTCGTAGTCGATGTTGCCGGCGTCGTTGCGCGAGGGCGTGACGGCGGCGGTGATGAACGCTCGCAGCTCGCTCTCCCGTCCCGGCTTCGCCGTCGCGTCCCACAGCACGGTCACGTAGCCATCGGATGTTGCGGTCATGATGAGTTCCTTCGATAGGCGCGGTATACGATTCACCGCAATATTTACAGTAAGTGGCTGTAACGAAACAACCTGAACGGGACGCTAGCGGCATCTTTGGGTTACAGTCAAGTTGTGTAACCGAAAGGAAACAGCATGTCCCCGAAGACGCCGCGGCGAACCGGCGAGTCAGAACGACCGACATCAGCGCACGGCGGGCGTCCACGAGACCCCGCCATCGAAGAGGCAATCATCGACGCCACCCGACTGTTGCTGGCCACCAAGGGCTACTCAGCCCTGACCATCGGGGACATCGTGGCCCAGGCCGGCGTCACCCGCCCCACCCTCTACCGGCGGTGGCCGAACAAGTACGAACTGGCCGTCGAAGCGCTGCAGTACGGGCTGCGCAAACAGCGGGAGGCATACCCGCCGTTCGATCTCGACACGCTCACCCCCCGGGACGCGTTCGTCGAAGCCATCCACCGCCTCGATCCGCGCTACCACAACCCCCGAGCGATGACGCTGCACGGGAACTTCATGGCCGAGGCCGAACGGGAGCCGGGCCTGCTCGAGCAGATGAGAGCGCAAGGAAACCAACCCCGCTGCCAGGAACTCACCGACGTACTCCAGGACCTGCAGCAGCGCGGAGCTGTGCGTGCGGACATCGATGTCGACACCATCGTCAGCCTGTGTTTCGGCAGCTACTTCGCCGACTTCAACCGATTCGGCGGCGACGTCCCCGCCGACCTCCCCGAACGAGTGGCGTCCGCCCTGTGGCCGGCCATCGCCGCCCTTCCGGAGTCACCGGATCAGGAAGCAGTTACGAACTGACGGGCTCCGCGACCGGGACGTCAGCCGGTTCGGGGACGAGGTACAGGCCCCCGGGAGAGTTCGCGGTGAAAGCGAGCGCCTCAGCCCAGGCGCGGTTGATGGCGGGTGACGGCTGCCGTGGTACTTGAAGACCATCGCGCTGCCGCCGTGCATCTGATGGGACGGTCGTCTCGAAGGACCAGGTAGACACTGCGAGGAGCCTTCTCGAGCGAAGTGCATTGACGCCGCCCGTCGGGGCATCCAACTGGGGGGACGCCTCGGATCGTGAGATCGCCGAGATTCTAGAGCGGGTCAAGGCCGGCGTTGCGCCCCACGCTTTTTCTGAGGCTCTTCAAGCTCTCGGCGACCTCTATGGGCATCGGCGCCCCAACTTTGAATGGATGACGAGCACCCGTCCCGGGGAACGTAGCGACAACTCTCCTTCATTCTCCGAGTGGTTTCGAACGACAGACTGACCGGGACCTGCATGTTGAGCGGCGGCTGGCGGTACATCGGCCGGACTGAGTAGGAGGATAGCCTCGCGGCGCCGCACGAAGCGCGTACTCCCGTCCCCCTCGAGGGCAGAGAGCTCTCTCCGACGCCACTGGGCGATTCGCCGAGCCAACGACACAGAGCGGATCTCAAGCTCAAGAACCCCCGACTTAAATCTCGATTGAACTGGGATTTAAGCTAACCGTTTGTCTGAAGTAGCTATGGAAAGCGCCTCTCCGCGACCTTCAGGATTCGGCAAAAACACCAGTCCGAGAAGCACTACCAGGGCGGCTCGGCAGTCCGGAGTAGTTTTGGAAGTGACACCCTCCACCACCCTTCGCACGATCGGCACCGGCACGGTGTCGCCCTCCGGTGCGATCTCGTCGATGCCACTCTGATGCTCCGCGACGACTCCGCCCTCGTCCACGGGCCCAGGCGGCGCAACGACATCGGGAGCCTGCGCAGCAGGAATTCCGGCACGGAGGATTTGACGCCTCCCCGAACGGCAACGTAGGTTACGGGACGGTAACGGTCCTCCCGAAGGGGCCGTGACCCGAGATCATCTGCTCGCGGAAGGACCCCGTCACGACTGCTCTGCCCTCCGGACGTTCGCTCGAGAACGCCCCGCTCGACCCCGCAGCATCCGCGATCGACCCCCGGCCCCTGCTGCGCCGCGACCGACGTCGCACGTCCGCTCCGACCCCGCCGGAGGAGCCGACCCCCGCGGCGACCGTGACGCCGACCCCGTCCCCGCCCGCCACTCGGGCCGCCATCCGCTCCCGGGCCCTCCGTCCCGAGCCGCAGGGTGCACCGACCGTTGCCACCGCCGCCGCGCGGACCGTTGCTGCCGCAGACCCCACCCGCGCCGCAGCAGCGACTCCGGTCGCCGCCGGAGCAGAGCCGACCCTCGCCGCAGCCGACGCGCCCGCCTCCCCCGCAGAGACTTCCGTCGCCAGCGAGCCGACCACCGCCGCCGAGCCGACCGCTACCACCGAGCCTGCCATCGCCGCCGAGCCGACCGCCGCCGCCGCCGCCGCCGCCGAGCCTGACACGACCGCCGAGCCTGACACGGCCGCCGAGCCTGACACCACCGCCGAGCCTGACACCACCGCCGAGCCGACCACCCCCGCACCGACCGGATCCCGCACCGCCCGCACCCCACGGATCCCGCGGGTCTCGCGGCGTCCGCGGCGGACGGACCGCCCGCGGGGCCGGGGCGCATCGAAGATCAAGGCGCTCGGTGCCGTCCTCGCCGTCGGCGTCATGGTCACCGGGGCCGCCCTTCCGGTGCTCGCCCCCGGGGGCGACCACGCCGTGGCGACCGTCGCCGGTGCGGCAGCGCTGAAGGACGCCGCCCAGTCGTACACGGCCACCGATGCCATCCGCGCCACCATCTCCGCGCGCGGCTCCTTCGCGGCGACCACGCCGGAGGAGATCAAGGAGACCCACGCCCGCGCGGCCGCAGCCGCCATCGCCGCGGGCATGCCGCTCAGCAGCGCGATGGACATCCCGATCGCCGACCGGGTCGTGATGCCGATGGCCGATGGCTCGTACTCGTTCACCGATGGCTTCGGGGCCGCCCGACCGGGCCGGTCGCATCTGGGTCAGGACTTCGCCGCCGGCATCGGCACCCCCATCAACGCCGCCATGAAGGGCTGCGTCTCGCGCTCCACGGAGAGCTATCAGGGCTACGGCGTCACGATCCAGGTCGAGAGCATCGTGAACGGCCAGGCGGTCAGCACCGTGTACTCGCACATGAAGAACGGCACGCGCGCCGTCGAGGTCGGTGACTGCGTCGAGGCCGGCCAGTACCTCGGCGACGTCGGCTCGACCGGCTACGTGTTCGGCTCGTGCCTGCACTTCGAGGTGCACATCAACACGGTCGCGATCGACCCGCTGCCGTGGCTCAGGGACAACGTGAGCTGACCGCGGCGCGCACGCTCCCGCGGTCCGGCGTCCCTACGATGGGATCATGCCGCCCGTCGACACCCTCGCCCTCGTCGGCGAGGTGCTGTCCTGGATCGGGCTCGGCGTGGGGGTGCCGCTGCTGCTGATCGCCCTGCTCATGCGGCTGGCCGAGGGCCCGTGGCTCCCGGTCGACATCGCGATCATCGAGCGCGACGGCGCCACGATCGCCCGGTGGTTCGCGGGCGGCGACTTCCACGAGCGACCACTGCGCCACGGCGAATCCTCGACCGCGGACGACGGCTTCACCACGGGCGTCGTCAGCAGCCACAACCCCGCCAGGGCACGGGTGGGCGAACCGCCGCACGCCCGGCGCGTCGTGCGCACGCTCGGGATCGTGTTCACCGCGGTCGGGGTGCTCGGGCTGATCGGCTCGTTCGTGCCGCTGTTCCTCGGCTGACGCGGGCGCGGTCTATGCCCCGTCGTACCGCTCCCCCACCGGAACGGCCACGGGCAGCACGTTCCCCGGAGGTGCGAGCGGGCAGGCCCACGCCGGGTCGTACGCGCACGAGGGGTTGTACGCGAAGTTGAAGTCGAGCACGATCGTGCCGCGCGCGGCATCCCCGCCCAGGTCGGCACCCTTGATCGTGTCGAGCAGGTAGCGCCCACCGCCGTACGTGCCGCCCGGATGCCCGGCTGATGCATCGCGCACCGGCACGAACAGCCCGCCGCCGTACGAGCGCAGCCGCCACACGTCGAGGGTTCCGGCGTCGGGGACCTCGACCACACCGACGCGCTCGAACGGCACCAGGCCGTCGGTACCCGTCGCGAACTCGAACGCCGCCGGCTCCGCCTCCAGGATCGGCAGTGCGAACCGCCACTGCGGGTCGTACGGCGCGATGGGCAGCCCCTCGAACAGCACCCGATCCTCCGGCAGCAGCGGGGTGGCCAGGTGGTGCAGCATGAGCTCATCGCGTTCGATGCGCCACAGCTCGTGCGCCTCCTCCGGGGAGTCCGCGCGGCGCACGGCCTCGTACAGGGCGAACACCCGCCGCCGCCAGTCGACCACGTCCACCGCCGCACGGGCGCTCGAGCTCGTCATCACCCCAGGCTAGTTCGCCTCGCGCGGGCGGGATCAGGTCTGCGCGGTCAGGCGGCGATACTCGGTCGGGGTGACCCGCAGCACCTCGCGGAAACTGCGGGAGAAGTAGTTGGCGTCGGGCAGGCCGACGTCTTCCGCGACGCGCGCGATGGGGTCGTCGCCGAACGCGAGCCGCCGCGCGGCGATCGAGATGCGCGCCTCGCGCAGGAACGCGACGATCGTCTTCCCCGTCTGCTCCTTGAACGTGCGGCGCAGCGTGGACTCGCTCATGTGGGCCAGCGCGCACAGGGTCGCGACGTCGGGCGTGCGGCGCACGTCCAGCAGCAGGTGGTCGACCACGCGGGCGATGCGCGGATCCCTGGCGCGGACGGGCGCCCGCACCCCGCGGCGACGCGACGGGGGCGCGACCGTCACGCCCCGGTCGGCCATCAGCTCCGCCGTGGTGCCGAGCACGACGGCCAGGTGACCCGAGGCGAGCAGCGCCCGGCCCGCGGACGCCCCCTCCCACGCGTCGATCACGGCGTCGAAGTTCGCGCGCACGACGGGGTGCGCCCCCGCGTCCGACACCGCCGGCACCGCGATGCCGACCGCGACGCTGCCCTGCGCGTCGAGCGAGGCGGAGAACCGGATCGAGCCGAACGCGAAGTCCGACGACGTGGCACGGCAGCTCAGCACGGCACCCTCGTGGATGAACACCAGGTCACCGGCGGACACGCTGTGCCGCGCCCCGTCGAACGCGATCTCCCCCGTGCCGGAGTGGACCAGCCGCAGGATCGAGTACGGCAGCTCCGACGGCGGGAACGTCCAGGGAGCGGGGAAACGGAACGCCTCGGCGTGCAGCACGCTGAGCCGGATCGCTCCCACCGTCACCCTTTCCGCGGCAGCCGCTCCGAGCGACGACCAGGCCGACTCCGTCACGCCGCCGACCCCACCTCGATGTCGCGATCGTATCGGGCCGGCAGGTCACGCGTGCGCACGGGCGCCCTCCAGGATCTCGGCGATGCGCACCTTGCGGTCCTGGGCGAGCGACAGCGTGAGGGCGTCGGCGGTGGCGATCGACGACCGCGCCGCGGAGCCGTCGGTGAGCGCGGCGAACTCGGGCTCCGGTGCGGCACCGGTGAGCAGCCCGTGGAAGTATGCGGTCTCCTCCTCGACGATGCCGCTCAACCACAGCGGCGGCGTGGTCTCCGGGTTGCCGTACATGATGCCGCCGTCGGTCGAGCTGGAGGCGTAGATCGCCGTGCGCTGTGCGTCCTCCTCCTCGCTGCGGTGCAGCAGGAAGCGCTCCTCCCGGCCGGAGTGCCGCACCGTCACACCCGTGTCGGTCATGTCGATGCGGGCGGCGCCGAGCGTGCCCTGCACCAGCAGGTAGTGCTCGGGCCAGCGGAACGCGGAGCCGTACTCCAGCGTGGCGAACGCGCCGCCGGGGAACTCGAGCGTGATGAGGAGCAGATCGTCCTCGTCGCCGAACTGCTCGCCGCGGTGCGCCACGTTGCCGCCCACCATGGTCGCCGTCTCGGGGACGCCCAGGAGGAACTGCACCACGTCGAGCTCGTGGATGTGGTGGTAGAGGTGTCCGCCCGACAGCTCGCGCCGCTTCTTCCACGAGATGGACGGCTGCGGCTCCTCCCACCCGTTGCGCGCGGCGCGGCAGTACACGATGTCCCCCAGCACCCCGTCGGCGACGAGCCGCTTGACCCGGCGCACGCCGTTCATGAAGTTCATCACGTGGCCCGACATGAGCAGCACGCCGGCCGCGTCCGCCGCGTCGACCATCGCCGAGCAGTCCTCGAACGACAGCGCCATCGGCTTCTCGCAGAAGATCGGCTTGCCGGCCTCCGCCGCCGCGACCACGGCCTCGCGGTGCGCCCAGTTCGGCGACGCGACGATCACCGCGTCCACGTCGTCGCTGCGGCACAGCTCCTCGATGCTCGCGGTGGCGACCGCGCCGAACGCCCGCACGGCCCCGGCGGCGTTCTCCGGGTCGAAGACGCGGGTGATCGAGGCGCCCGGGAGGCGGTCGAAGCCACGGCCGAGCGCGAGCCCGAAGTAGCCGGAGCCGACCAGGCCGTAGCGCACCTCCTCGCGGGGCTCGGGGCGGGCGGTGGACGATGCGACGGATGTGTTCATTTGACGGACCCCTCCGAGAGCCCGGCGGCGATGTGGCGTTGGATGACGAGGAAGAAGACGACGGACGGCACGACCACGACCACGGACGCCGCGAGCATGGCGCCCCAGTCGAGCACCTCGGAGCCGCTGAGGGAGTACAGGGCGACCGTGATGGGCATGCGGTCGCTGCTGTTGATGAACAGCAGCGCGAACAGGAACTCGTTGAACGAGTTGATGAACGTGTAGATCGCGGTGGCGACGATGCCGGGCGCGACGATGGGCGTGGCGATGGTCGCGAACACGCGGAACCTTCCGGCACCGTCGACCTGCGCGGCCTCCTCGATCTCGACCGGGACGGTCTGGTAGAACGCGGTCAGCATCCACACCGCGTACGGGATCGAGAAGGAGAGGTAGGCGAGCACGAGCCCGGCATACGTGTTGATCAGGCCGAGCGAGATCATGATCAGCGTGTACGGCACCGCCAGCAGGATCGGCGGGAACATGTAGGTGCTGATGAGGATCTGCGTGAGCTTCTGCCCGACGCGCGGGAAGAAGCGCACGATGCCGTAGGCGCACGTCGAGCTCACCGCGATCGTGACGACGGTGGTCGACAGGGCGATGAACAGGCTGTTGCCGAGGTTGTTCAGGATGCCCAGGTCGAACAGCACGCGGGTGTAGTGGTCGATCGTGAACGAGTCGGGCCAGAAGCCGATCGGGTCGGTGGCCAGCTCCCCCGAGCTCTTGAAGCTCGATGTGATGATCCACACGAGCGGGAACACCGACACGACCGCGAGCACGGTGAGGAACAGATAGGCGGGGGCGGCGGACAGGCGCCGCAGGGTTCTCGTCGACATCAGGCGTCCTTCCGGTCCCAGCGGTTGAGCAGTCGGAAGGCCAGGCCTCCGAGGAGCAGCAGGAACACGAGCAGCAGCACGGTGATGGCGGAGGCGACGCCGAGCTGCTGCAGCCCCCAGCCGGTGCGGTACGCGAAGATCGGCAGGGTCTCGGTGAGCCCGGCGGGGCCGCCGCCGGTGAGCAGGAACAGCAGCTCGAAGTTGTTGAACACCCAGATGCTGCGGAGGATCACGAGCAGTCCGACCACCTTCTTCACGTGCGGGAGGGTGATGAACGCGAACCGCTGCCAGGCGTTCGCGCCGTCGACGGTGGCGGCCTCGAACTGCTCCGCCGGCACGGTCTTGAGCGCCGCGAGGATGTTCACCATGAACAGGGGCGCCCCGAACCAGATGTTGATGGCGAGCACGGTCAGCATCACCGCGTCGGGGTTGGACAGGAAGCTCACGTTCTGCGCGGTGAGGCCGAGCCGCGTGAGCAGGTTGGGCAGGAAGCCGTACACGTCGTTGAGGATCCAGCGCCAGCCGAACGCGATCACGATGGCCGGGAACGCCCACGGGATGATCAGCAGCGTGCGGAACAGGCCGGTGAGGTGGCGGATGCGGTTGAGGGCGATCGCGGCGACGAACCCCACGAGGAGTTGCCCGGCGATCGACGCGACGGTCCACAGCAACGACACCCGGAAGGCGTTCCAGAACTGCTCGCTCTGCAGCACGGCGACGAAGTTGTCGATGCCGACGAAGTCGACGGCGGGGCGCAGCAGGTGGCGGTTGGTGAAGCTGTAGACGACGCTCGACACCACCGGGTAGAAGAGCAGCAGGACGACGATCAGCAGCGACGGCGCGACGAACAGCACGCCGGTGAGATGGACGGTGCGGCGGGAGCGCATGATCACGGAGGACCCGGGGTCCGGTCGCGCGGGGCGACCGGACCCGGGGCGGGGCTCAGAACGAAACACCGGACGAGACGAACAGCTGGTTGAGCTGATCCTCCGCCGCCTTCGCCGCGGTCTCGACGTCGGTGCCGTTGAGGACGATGTCCTGCAGCATCTTCTCGATGACGGCCTGGCTGGTGAGGATGCCGGACTGCACGAGCGGACCCGTCTCCATGCCGATGGCGGTCCCGGCCGGCACGGCCTCGCTGATCACGGCGACGCTGTCGGCGTGCCGCTGCAGGGTCTCGTCGTCGAGGTAGCCCTCGTTCTCCGCGATGTCCTGCAGGGACGGCAGCATGCCGCCCGGCACCGAGTGGAGGAAGTCGATGTAGTCCTCGTCGCGGTAGAGGAACTCCAGGAACGCCTTCGCCTCCTCCTGCACGTCGCTCTTCTCCCAGACGACGGTGGCGATGTTGGAGGTCTCTCCGCCGTACACCTCGTCACCGGCCTTCAGGCGCGGCAGGGGGGCGGCCTTGATCACCGACTCCAGCTGCGGCGAGGTGCCGACGACGCCGGAGATCTGGAACCCGGAGTTGAAGTCGAAGGCGGTCTTGCCCTGGTAGAACAGCGTCGCCTGGTCGAGCACGTTGTAGTTGACGCTGCCCTCCGGCGAGGTCTTCTCGTACATGTCGACCCAGTACTCGATGCCGTCGATGGCCGCGTCGGAGGTGAGGTTGGCGCGGCCGTCCTCGTTCAGCAGGCTCTCGCCCGCCGACTGCAGGTAGAAGTTGAGGAAGCGCGTGCCCATCAGGTCGTTCGTGCCCATCGGGACCGCGAGCCCGTACTGGTCGGGACCGGTGGTGAGCGCGACGGCCGCCTCCTTCAGCTCGTCCCAGGTCTCCGGGACGTCGAGGCCGGCCGCTTCGAGCAGGTCGGCGCGGTACCACATGACCTGGGCGTGCGAGTAGATCGGCAGCGAGTAGGAGACACCGTCGAGGGTGCCTTCGCCGAGCGCCGCCTCGGTGAACCGGTCGCGCCCGATCGCGTCGATCACGTCGTCGACCGGGGCGAGAGCGCCCACGTCGATCATCTGCACGACCTGGTTGGGCTGGGCGGTCGACAGGTCGGGCACCTGCCCGGCGGCGAGGCCGGTGGTCCACTTGGTCTGGAACTCGCCCCAGCTGAAGGTCTCGATGGTGATGTCGACGTCGGGGTGCTCGGCCTCGAACTCCTCGGCCATCCGCTCCATGTACTCGGCGCGCGGGCCCTGCGTGAAGCTGTGCCAGAAGACCACGTCGCCGCTGAGCTCGCCGTCTCCTGCTGATGTATCGGAGTCGGGGCTCGTGCCGGCGCAGGAGGCGAGAGTCATGACGCTCACCGCGGTGGCCGCGGCGAGGGTCATGGTGCGCAGGCGGGCGCGCGTTCCCTTATCGGGGTAGGGGAAAGCCATGAGGAACTCCTTTGTTGCTGGTGCATAGCTCGGACACTCCGACGCTAGATATCAGACGTCAGACAAGTCAATCCGAGCGCACGGAGATCGCTCGATCACGGCGGGTGGTGACCGTTCTGTGCTAGCACCAGACGGTCACCCTGGCGCGTCCTGGGGTCGGCCTCCCGGCCGGTCCACACCCCAGAGCCCCGATGTGGCGGGGGTCAGGCGCCGCGCTCGAGCATGTCGGCGTAGCCGTCCTCGAACGACGGGTAGTCCAGGTGGCCGAGCAGCGAACGAAGCAGAGCGCCGTCGTAGACGAAGCCGCTCACGCTGCCGCCGTCGTCGGGCGGCACCGGCAGCCCGAGGCGCGCGGCGAGGAACGCCACGACGTCGCCCAGCGGGGCGGGAGCCGCGTCCACCGCGTGCACGAGCGACGGCGGCTCGGGCATCCGCAGCAGCAGGTCGAGCGTGCGCACGAGGTCGGTCTCGTGGATGCGGTTCGTGCGGCGCCGGGGGTTCACGGGTGCCTGCTCACGCACGCGGCGCACCAGGAAGTCGCGCCCCGGACCGTAGATGCCCGCGGGCCGCACGACCACGGCGCCGAAGAGGTCGACCGCAGCGCGCTCACCCTCCCGCAGCCCGCGACCGCGGTCGGTGACCGGCTCCGGGGCATCGCGCTCGGTGAGCGGGGTCGGGCTGCCCGCACCGTCGAACACCCCGGTGGACGAGACGAAGACCGTGCGGGCGGGCCGGGAGGGCAGGGCCGCGGCGAGGTGCGCGAGCACGGACGGGTACGCGGAGGCGCCCGTGCCCGGCGGCAGCGTGACCACCACGGCATCGACCGCGGGCAGGGGCTCGGGCAGCGGGGCGGCGAGATCACCCACGACGCCGGTCACCCCCTGGGGCAGGGGCCCGTCGCTGCGGCGGAGGGCGACGACCTCTCCCCCGTCCGCCACCAGCCGCGGGGCGAGCCGCGCGCCGAGCTTGCCGAAACCGACGAGCAGCGTGCGGTGAGGAGGCGGGGCGGCGGTCACCCGTCCAGCCTCCCACGGCGCGGGGGCCGCGGGCGCGGACGTAGGCTGGATCGGTGGCGGAATCGCAGGGGCGGGTGTGGACGGGGGTCCTGCGCGTCGGCCCGCACCGCGGCGACCACCGCGTCGCGATCCGAGCCGCCGTGAGCGTCGCCGTCCCGCTGCTCGTGCTCTGGGCGCTCGGCCGGCTCGACCTCAGCATCTACGCGAGCTTCGGCGCCTTCGCCGCGCTCTACGGCCGCCACGACGGGTTCCGCGACCGCATCCGCATGCAGGCCAGCGCGGGCGGGGTGCTGCTCGCGGCGATGCTGATCGGCACGGCGCTGTCGGTCCTGGCCGCCCCGACGGTCGTCAGCGTGGTCGTGGTCGCGCTCGTCGCCGCCGCCGTCACCCTGCTGGCGTACACGATGCAGTGGCACCCACCAGGGCCGCTGTTCACGGTGTTCGCGACCGGGGCGTGCGCGACCATCCCCGCCACCGCCGGCTCGTTCGGCTCCGTGCTGCTGGTGGGCGGGGCGAGCGTGCTGTTCGGCCTGGCTCTCACCGCGCTCGTCGCCGTCGCCACGCGGACCACGGGAGAGGGAGCGCCGAAGGTGCGCCCCACCGTGGGTCCCGTCGCGGTCGAGATGGCGGTCTCGGTCGCCGTCGCCATCGTGGGCGCCGGGATCGCGGGGCTTCTGCTCGGCGGCACGCACTGGTACTGGGCGGCGGTCGGTGCGGTCGCGGCCGTGAGCGGCGCACAGCTCAACGCCCGGATCATCCGCGGCATCCAGCGCCTGGTCGGCACACTGCTCGGGGTGCTCGTCGCCGCCGGGGTGCTGGCGCTCGACCTTCCGCCGATCGCCGTGATCGCCCTGGTCGTGGTGCTGCAGGGAGTCGCGGAGCTGTTCATCGGCCGCAACTACGGCATCGCGATGGTGTTCGTCACCCCGCTCGCGCTGCTGATGGTGCACCTCGCGGCCCCGACCCCGGTCGACGCGCTGTTGACCGACCGCGTGCTCGAGACCCTCATCGGCGTTGCGGTCGGCACCGTGGTCGCCGTGGTGTCCGCCGCGCTGCGCCGCCGCCTCACCCGCGACGCGGCCTCCGGCTGACCACGCACACCCGGCCTCGGCGGCACGACGGTGGTACAAAGAGGAAGACGTCCGGCCGGATGCGAACGGGAAAGGTCAGTAAACCGCTCACGAGGACATCGGGGAATCGCCTCCACAGCGCTCTCGATGACCCCGGCCGGACGCCACTGCAAGTTTAGGAATCGGCCCGTGTTGCGCAGAGGCTCCGCGCACGACTTGCACACACGTGCAGGGAGCCGGCCACCGGTTCTCCGTGTCCCTGTGGCTGAATGGGAAGGTAGGCCGAAGGAGAGTCCGATGAGCACCATCCGATCCGAGTCGATCCTGATCGACGGCACCTGGCGCGCCGCTTCCGACGGCGGCACGCTCACGGTGGAGAACCCCGCCGATCTGTCGATCGTCGCGACGGCCCCCATGGTGACGGCCGACGACCTCGACGCGGCCCTCGCGGCGGCGGACCGTACGCGCGAAGCGTGGGCGGACACCCCGGCCTGGGAGCGTTCGGCGCTGTTGCGCACCGCCGCCCGCACCATCGTCGACCGCGTGGACGACATCGCCGCGCTCCTGACGGCCGAACAGGGGAAACCGCTGCGCGAGTCGCGCGCGGAAGTGCTCTCCGCAGCGGAGCAGTTCGAGTGGTACGCCGACGAAGCGCGGCGCATCTACGGCCGGACCGTGGACGGCACGTCCGCCGCCATCCGCATCGAGGTACGCAAGGAGGCGATCGGCCCCGTGGCGGCCTTCACCCCCTGGAACTTCCCGGTGATGCTCGCCGCACGCAAGCTCGCTCCGGCGCTGGCGGCCGGGTGCCCGATCATCCTGAAGCCCGCCGAAGAGGCGCCCTCCGCCTGTCTCGCGATGGTGCGGGCCGTGCAGGACGCGGGCTTCCCCGCCGGAGTCATCGCCGCGGTCACCGGCGATCCGGCGACCATCAGCGCGCACCTGATCGCCTCGCCGATCATCCGCAAGGTCTCGCTCACCGGGTCCGTGCGCGTCGGTCAGCACCTGATGACCCTCGCTGCCCAGAACATGGCCGCCGTCTCCCTCGAACTCGGCGGCCACGGTCCGGTCGTCGTCTGCGACGACGTCGATGTGCCCGCCGTTGCCCGCCTCTGCGCGCAGACCAAGTTCCGCAACGCCGGCCAGGTGTGCATCTCCCCCACCCGCTTCCTGGTGGCGCGGAGCATCCACGACGAGTTCGTCGATGCGTTCACGGCTGCCACGCGGGAGCTCGCCCTCGGCGACGGCACGCACGAGCGCACCGACGTCGGGCCGCTGTGCAGTGGTCGACGTCACGACGACTTCGCGGCCCTGATCGACGATGCGCTCGCTCGCGGCGCTGTCGCCGAGACGGGCGGGCGCTCGGCCCCGGAGCTGGGCGGACACTTCTACGAGCCCACCGTGCTCCGCGACGTTCCGCAGGACGCCCGGGTCCGCACCGAGGAGCCGTTCGGGCCGGTCGCCGTGGTCATCGCCTACGACGACCTCGACGAGGCGGTGCGCGTGGCGAACTCCACCGACTATGGGCTGGCCGGCTACATCTTCACGACGCGGCTCGACCGCGCCCGGCTGCTCAGCGAGCGGGTGCGGGCCGGGATGCTCGGCATCAACAGCTTCCTCGTCAGCACGGCCGTCGCGCCGTTCTCCGGGGTGGGGCTCAGCGGGCTCGGCGCCGAGAACGGCACGGAAGGCATCGAGCACTACCTGCACCCGAAGACGGTCGTGACGGGCTTCCCGGCGGAGCTGTCATGACGGTGGCACGCGGAGCGTCCTCCGCGGACCATCACCTCCCGCGTACGACCGTCCCGAAGGCCAGCAGCATCCTCGCGAACGAACTGCGCACGTCGATCGTGCGCGGAAAGCTCACCGCCGGCACGCCTTTCCCGTCCGAGGCCGAGATCATCGAGACGTCCGGCCTGAGCCGCGCGACCGTGCGGGAGGCGCTGCGGCTGCTCGAAGCCGAGGGCCTCATCGTGTCGCGCCGCGGACCCGGAGGCGGGCTGCGCGTCGGCCAGCTCGACCTGCAGTCGACCGTGCGCACCATCGCCGTACACCTCGCGATGAGCGAGGCGACGCTCGGCGACGCGTTCGCGTTCCGCCGCCTGATCGAACGGGAGTGCGCGCGACTCGCCGCGGCCAACGCCACGGACGCGCAACGCGAGAGGCTGCGCGAAGCGGTGGCGGAGCAACCGCATCCGCTCTCCGAGGTCATCGACTTCCACGACCTCATCGCCGAATGCACCGGCAACGAGTTCTTCCGCGTCGCGCAGAAGATCGTGGTCTCGATCGCGGGCTGGCACACGCCGGACGAGGGTCTGGACGACCACGACCTCGTGTTCGCGAAGGCGGCGCACACCAAGGTGGTGCAGCGCATCCTCGCCCGCGACGGGGAGGGCGCCGCGCGCGCGATGGACCGCCACCTCGAGGCGTTCGAGCGCATCGTCGAAGAGCGCGGCAACCTCGACAAGCCGGTGATCCGCGCGTCCTCCTGGACCTGACCGTTCCAATACGACTCCTCGCCGCGAGGTGTCACCAGCGGCGCTGGACCTCCTCCGCCCACCCGAACACGTTCTCGACACGGTAGACGCTTCCCGACGAGAGCCGGATCTCCCCGTCCCAGCGGCCGAAGCACTGATCCTCGCGGCTGAGGAACAGCAGCTTCTTCGTGAGCGAGTGACGGTGGTGCGCCGGCGTGAAGACGAGGTCGACCTGCGGGCCGCGGAAGGTCCACGGCTTCAGGAAGTCCTCCGTGTCGTACGTCCACTCGACGTCGTGGCTGAGCTTCTCGATCACGCCGTCCACGCGCAGCGCGTTCTCGGTCGACGGCGAGCCGTTCGTCCACTTCGCACCGAGCTGGATGCCGATCTCATGGCCGTCGGTGTACCCGGCACCGCTCCCCCAGTTCCACAGCACCTTCGCCGGCCACTTCCCGCGACCGTGATCGAGCGCCGCCCACGCCTCGGACGGGTTGACCGTGCGTCGCACGCCGTCGACCTCGACCCAGCCGCTCGCGCGCAGACAGTTGTCCTTGCGGGTGTACTGGAATCGGCGCGAGGTCCACGGCACGACCACGCCCATGGACTCGTGCCCCTTCTCCTCGAGCACCTGGATCCGGGCGGTGACGCGGGTGCCGCGCACCTCGAGGAGGGTCCCTTCGGCAGTGGGGGTGATGGCGACGGCGGTGCTGGCGGTGCGCCTCCCCATCGGGGTGTCCCCGCTCGTCTCGGGGAGGTCCGCCCGGCCGGGGAACCACACGGCCTCGCCGTCGACGACCTCGGCGCCCGACGCGAGGTCGAGGGCGTAGATCGCGAGCCCGGCACGGTAGTCGGCGTGCGAGAAGCTGAACGCGAAGACGAGTTCGGGCGTCGAGATCGCCCAGTACTCGAACCGCTTCCGGCGGCCCCACCACCGCAGATTGGCACGCAGATGCGGGTACCGCGACCACCCGACCGCCGCCGGGTTCAGCCGACCGCCCGGCAGGCACAGGTCGACCCTCCTGGTCAGCTCGCGTTCGGACTTGGGCACGTCTCGCTGGAACACCGTCACCGTCTCAGCCCTTCGTCGCGCCGTCGGCGAGACCCTTGATCAGGTACTTCTGCAGGAGCAGCGTGAAGATCACGACCGGGACGACGGTCACCGTCCCCGCCGCGGTGAGCAGGCCCCACATGCCCCCGCTCTCGGTATCCACGGCCATGCCCTGGATCGCGACCGGGATCGTCGAGGCGTTCCGGTTGGTGAGCACCAGAGCGAACAGCAGCTCCTCGTACGCCATCATCACGCTGAAGATGAGCGATGACACGAGCGCAGGGGTCAGGATCGGCAGGATGATGCGGAAGTACGCGCCGAGTCGGGAGGTGCCGTCGATCATCGCCGACTCCTCCAGCTCCTTCGGGATGGCGAGGAAGAACGAGCGCATGAGCCACATGACGTACGGGATGAGGAACGTCGAGTAGGCCAGGATGAGCGTCAGGTGCTGGTCGGTCATCCCCAGGTTCCGCGCGACGAGGAACAGCGGAACGGCCAGGGCGATCGGCGGCACTCCGCGGGTGGCGAGGATCAGGGCGCCGATCATCCCGCCGCCGGCGAGCTTCATCCGGGCGATGCCGTATCCGGCCATGGAGCCGACGAACACCGCGAGCAGCCCGGCGCCGAGCGACACGATCACCGTGTTCAGCATCCGCCGCGGGATGTCGTAGTTGGCGAGGTTGAGGTAGTTGTCCAGCGTCGGCTCGGTGAAGAGGGTCGGCGGCGTGGTGAAGATATCGCGCGGAAGCTTGAACGACGTGAGGATCATCCAGATCACCGGCAGCAGGAAGAGCAGGCAGATGACGATGCCGGCGATGATGCGAATGCGGTGGCCCAGGCGGCGTCGCGACCGGCGTGCGGGTGTCGGCCGCACGGCGCCGATCGCGGTCGCCGTGTCGAGCGGGGCGGGGGTGAGGGTCGACGAGCTCAAAACTTCTCCTCCAGCTTGCGGGTCCCTCGGAGGAACACGAACATCAGGATCATGGTGATCACCAGCACGATCACGGCCATGGCCGCGGACTCGCCGAAGTGCAGCGAGCGGAACGCCTGCTCGTAGATGTAGAGGTTCACCACGTTGGTCGCCTGGCCGGGGCCGCCGCGGGTGGCCACGAGCGCGATGTCGAACATCTTCATCGCTCCGAGCCAGCGCACGACGAAGGTCGCGGCGATGATCGGCGCCAGCAGCGGGAGCGACACGTGCCACAGCTTGTGCCACCAGTTCGCGCCGTCGACCGAGGCGGCCTCCAGCACGTCGTTCGGGAGCGTGAGCAGCGCGGCCGACGCCACCAGGATGATGAACGGCGTCCAGCGCCAGGTGTCGATGATGATGACCGTGGCCATCGCCATCGTCGGGTCACCCAGCCAGTCCACCGCCGGCAGACCGAACAGGCCGCCGATCCAGTTGAAGACGCCCCAAAGCGGGTCGAGCAGCATCTTCCACACGCCGCCCGCGACGACCGGTGCGACGGCGAGCGGCACGAGGAAGAGGGCGCGAATGAGGCCGCGCCCTCTCCACTCGGCGTTGACGAGGAAGGCGATGCCGAAGCCCAGGATCATCTGGATGGGAAGAGCGAACACCAGATAGATCCCCGTCACGACGAGGGAGTTGTGGAACTTCTCGTCCGTGAACGCCTCGACGTAGTGCTCCCACCCGACCCACTCGCGGGGAGTGAAGGTGGCGAGATCGAGCTCCGAGAAGCTGATCTGCAGCGTGTAGAGGATGGGGTAGCCGAGCAGGGCAGCCATCAGGATCACGGCGGGCAGGACGAACGTCCACCTGTTCGCGAGATCGATGAGACCGTACCGGCTCATACGTCGTCGGGCGCTTGTCATCACCAGTCGTCTTCCCGTCTTACTCGAGGAGATCGTCGATGCCGTCGTTCATCCGCTTCACGGCGTCTTTCGCCGTGATGTTGCCGGGGATGAACTCGCCGGTCTCCGTTGCCAGGACTTGCTGCACGGCGTCGGACTCGACGATGTGCGGGCGCCACATCTGTCCGGCCTCGATCGCGGGCCACGCCACCTCGAGGGCCTCGTAGACGGGCGACAGCCACTCCTGCTCCGGCGTGGTCTCCAGGGTGCTGGCACGCGCCGGGAAGACGCCGAGCGTGTTGGTCTGCCACTGCTCACCCTTCTTCGAGGTCAGCCACTGCACGAAGGTCCAGGCGGCCTCCGGGACGTCGGTCTTGGAGTTGACGCCCATCGACCACACCCCGCGGTGCGCGCCGGGGCCCTCGCTGCCCGCGGGCAGGGTCTGGATGCCGACCTGCTCGGGTGTGAGCGTGGTCGTGGCCGGGTCGACCGCCGAACCGCGGTAGACCGAGCCCCAGGTGAACAGGGTCGCCAGGCGCCCCTGTCGGAACGCCTCGAGCGGCTCGTTGAACTGCCAGCTCACCGCCCCGGGAGGGGCGACGTCGAGCAGCTGGCGGTGGATGTCCATGGCCTCGACGGCGTCGTCGCCGAGCACGGCCTCCGTGTTGTCCTCGTTCAGGATCTGGCCGCCGTTGGAGTTCATGATCGTCTGCCAGATGGTCGGCGTGAGCCCATCGCGCACGAAGTACGTGCCGACGGCCCAGGCGTCGTCGGTGCCGTCGCCGTCGGTGTCCTGCACCAGGTCGGGCGCCTGATCCAGGTACTCGTCCCAGGTCAGGTCCGGGGTCGGGAGCGGAACGCCGGCCGACTCGTAGAGGCTCTTGTTGTAGAGCATCATGAGGATGTTCGACCGCGCGGGTACCGCGTACTGCTTGCCGTCGAACTCGCCGGCCGCCAGGGCCGCCGGGTAGAAGTCGTCCCAGTCGTAGTCGTCGGCGGTCCACTGCTCCAGCTCGTCGCCGCGCAGGTCCATGAGCCCGCCCGTCGAGGCGAGCTGCGGCGTCCAGTTGTCGTCCGCCATCACGATGTCGTACGTGGCATCGGTGTTGGTCAGTTCGAGCATCGTCTTGGCCAGCTGATCGTTGTACGGCACACCGTCGATCGTGACGTCGATGTTCGGGTAGTCCTTGGCGAACTCGGGGATCAGGTTGTCCTGCCACTGGCTGGCGTAGGCGTCGTTGACGAGGATCTTGAGATCGATCCGCTCGTCATCGGTACCGAGCCCACCACCGTCGGCGGAAGGCTCCTCCCCCGAGCCACCGGCGGCGCAGCCGGCGAGGAGGACCGTGGTGATGATCATCGCCCCGCCGGCCAGGGTGATCGGGCGGCGCGAACGCAGCCTGCGTCGTTGCATCATTGCATTCTCTTTCTCTCGGGTTCCGCCTTCGGGGGGCGGCACCTGTGGGGTGTGGTCACAGGCCTGGTCATGCTCGCGGCGGCCGCTTCCGACCGTCAAGCGCCCTGCACATATGTGCTGGCGACCTCTCTGGCGGAGTGCTCGTCGATGATCAGATCGGTCACGAGGCCGGCGGCCAGCGCGCCGCGCAGAGCGGGGATGCGGCTGGGGTCGCTGACCACGCACACGCGACGGGGGGCGCGACGGAGGGTGTCGAGGTCGGGGCCGCTCGAGCGCTCGTTGAGGCGGATGCCCGCGTGCGTGCCGTCGCCGCGGAGGAACACGGTCGCGACGTCCCCGACGACCTCGGCGGCCTCGAGCTCCTCGCGGTCGGCGTCACTCAGGTAGCCGTTGCGGTACACGTGACCGGGGATCGTGGAGTGCGGGTCGCCGACGCCGAACACGGCGATGTCGATCCGCTGCTGCAGAGCGAGGATCCGTGCCACGCTCCGCTCGCGCCAGAGGACGGTCTTCGTCAGCGGGTCGTCGAAGAACGCCGGTACGGGGAGGGGTTCGACGTGCGCGTTGAACGCCTCGGCGAAGCGCTGGAGAATGTCGCCGACGTACCCGAGCCCGAAATTCTCGCCGTAGGCGGCGCCGTTCAACTGCACGACGGTCACGTCGGTGAGCGGGCGGTCGACGAGGTGATGGCTGACGGCCGCCATGGTGTTCCCCCAGGCGACCCCGATAGTCGACGACGACTCCACCATCGCCGACAGGATGCGTCCGGCGTGGCGGGCGACCTGGGCGCTGCGTTCGCGCACGCTCATCCCGGTCGATGCGGGGATGATGTAGGCGGTGACGCCGTCGTGCAGGCGGATCTCGTGCTGGAGCCGGGAGATGCCGTCGGTCGGGTGCTTGATGCGGATGTCGACCAGCCCGGTGTCCCTGGCGTAGGACAGCAGTCGCGACACCGAGGACCGGCTCATGTGGAGCGAGTCCGCGATGGCCTTCATCTTCAGGTCGCGCAGGTAGTAGAGCTGGGCGGCGCGCAGCGCCAGCTTGGTGCGATCGGCGATCTCGACCATGGCCCCTCCTAGAAGGCGGAGACGCCCGTGAGCGCCCGCCCGATCGAGAGGGCGTGGATGTCGTCGGTGCCCTCGTACGTGCGCACGGCCTCGAGGTTGGCCATGTGCCGCATCACGGGGTAGTCGGCCGTGACGCCGTCCCCGCCGAGGAGCTCGCGTGCCGACCGGGCGATCGCGATCGCCGAGCGCACGTTGCCGAGCTTCGCGATGCTGACCTGTGCGGGCTGCATCCGCCCCTCCGACTTCAGCGACGCCAGGTGCAGCGCGGTGAGCATTCCGCCCTGGTAGGCCAGCATCATCTCGGCCAGTCGCGCCTGCACGAGCTGCTTGCCGGCGAGCACCCCGCCGAACGAGGTCCGTCGGCCGGCGTAGTCGACGCTGAGGGCGAGGCACTCCCGTGCGATGCCGAGGACGCCCCACGCGATTCCGAACCGCGCCTCGTTGAGGCAGGTCAGCGGCGCGCCGAGTCCTGTCGCCCGCTCGAGGATCGCGTCGCCCGGCAGTCGGACCTCGTCCAGGGTCACGTCGCACTGGATCGAGGCGCGCATGGCGTGCTTGTGCAGGATCGGTGTCGCGGTGAAGCCGGGAGCGTCAGTGGGGACCACGAATCCGCGCACCCCGTCCGACGTGCGGGCCCACACGATCGCGATGTCGGCGACGGTGGCCAGGCCGATCCAGCGCTTCGCCCCCGAGAGCACCCACCCGTCGCCGTCGCGCTCGGCGACGGTCGTCATCGCTCCGGGGTCGCTCCCGCCCTGCGGCTCGGTCAGCGCGAAGCATCCGAGCAGGCGGCCGGCGGCCATCTCCGGGAGCAGGGACGCGCGCTGCCGGTCGGAGCCGAACCGCGCGATCGCCGTCATCGTGAGGGAGCCCTGGACGGAGACGAGTGTCCGCCATCCACTGTCGGCCGCCTCGATCGCCGCGCACGCCAGGCCGTAGGCGGTGGGGCTCGCTCCGGCGCACCCCGGTGCCTCCAGGTGCATGCCGAACAGCCCGGCGTCCGCGAAGGCGGGCACGATCTCGGCGCGGAACCGCGCCTCCTCGAAGTCCGCGTCGATCGTCGGCAGGACGACGTCTGCGGCGACGGCGGCCGCGCGCGAACCCCAGGCGCGGTCCTCGGGGCTCAGACGCTCCTCGAGGCCGAGCAGTGTGTCGACGGCCGCGTAGGCGGATGGGTTCATGGGGTCTTCTCCCTCGTGACGGCGGACAGCCGCTCCCGCAGCTCGCTTCCCCCTTCGTCGAGTGACGGAGGGGCCAGCGGGTAGTCCACGGGTGTGTGCGAGAACGTGAGCGGGTTGCGCACGATCGGCAGGGCGTCTCCCGCGAGGCCCACGGGTTCGAGTCCGATCCGCTCGGCGAAGCGGATGCCGTCTTCGATCGTCTGGATCGGCGCGCTGGGCACACCGACCCCGGTCAGCAGGTCGAACCACTCGGCGGCACCGCGGTCGGCAAGCGCGGCCACGATCTCGGGGCGCAGTGCGTCGCGGTGGGCGTTGCGCAGCTGGGGTGCGGCGAAGCGCGGGTCGGTCGCCAGGTCGTCGCGCCCGATCACGGCGCACAGGCGCTCGAACTGCGCGTCGTTGCCCACGGCGATCACGAGCGGCAGGTCAGCGGTCGGAAACGGCTCGTACGGGTAGAGGCTGGGGTGCTGGTTGCCCATGCGGCGGGGCACGTGGCCCGCCGCGGCGTACGCCTGGGTCTGGTTCACCATCGACGACAGCGCCGCCGACAGGAGGTTCGTCTCCACGAGCTGCCCGAGTCCCGTTCGCTCGCGATGCCGCAGCGCCGCGAGGATGCCGACGGCCGTGTGGAGTCCGGTCAGCACGTCGAACAGTGCGAAACCACCTCGGAACGGCTCGCCGTGCTGCGCGCCAGTGGTGTCCATGAACCCGCTCAGCGCCTGGACCATGAGGTCGTAGCCGGCGAGGTGCGCCCCGGCCCCGGTGCCGAATCCGGTGATCGAGGCGTAGACGAGGTCGGGTCGATCGACGGCGAGCGTCGCGTAGTCGAGCCCGAAGCGCCGCAACCCGCCGGCCTTGAAGTTCTCGACGACCACGTCGGCCTGGGCGATGACGTCCCGGGCGATCGCGAGGTCGCCGTCGTCGGCGAGATCGAGTACGAGGGAGCGCTTGTTGCGGTTCGCCGACTGGTAGTAGGTGGCGACACCCTCGTGCACCGGCGGCGCGAACCGGCGGGTGTCGTCGCCGTCCGGGCTCTCGATCTTCACGACGGTCGCGCCCATGTCGGCGAGGAGCATGGTGCAGTAGGGGCCGGCGAGGATGCGAGAGAGGTCTGCGACGACGATGCCCTGCAGCGGCCCGGGGCGTTCGTCGGCGAGGGGGTTCGTCATCGCGCACCGCCGAGGACGAGGTGGGTGATGGCGCGGGCGACGCAGGCGGGACGGTCGCCATCGTCGTCGATCTCCACGGTGTGCGTGGTGTGCACGCGGACCGCGCCGTCGAGGGCGGTCACGGCGTCGAGCACGATCCTGTCGCGCACGCGACTGCCGGCCGCGACCGGCGCCGGGAAGCGCACGCGCTCGTATCCGTAGTTGACCCGACCGACCGCCCCGGAGAAGGTGTAGGCCTGTGCGGCGAGCGCGGGAAGCAGGGACAGCGTCAGGAGGCCGTGGGCGACCGTGCGTCCGAACGGTCCTCGCGCCGCACGCGCCGGGTCTGTGTGCAGCCACTGCTCGTCGCCGGTCGCGCTGGCAAAGCGTTGGATGCGGTCCTGGTCGATGGTGGTCCACGCGCTGACGCCGAGCTCCGTGCCGACGAGACCCGGGAGGGCCGTCACGTCGTAGGTGGTGGTCATGCGCATCCTCGTCGAAGTCGTCAGGTCCGCGCACATTTGTCCGGATGGGAATCGTGCGGCGTATTTAGTGTAAGGATTACACCGAACTACTGAAAAGGCAAGCTCGAAGGAACCACCGATGACCCTCCTGACCACCGCTCCCCCCGAAACCGACTTCCTCCGCCTGTACGACCGGCTCGATACGGACGAGCGCGCGATCGTGGCTCGTGTGCGGGATTTCGTGCGCGAGCGCGTGCTCCCCACGATCAACGAGCACTGGGAGCGGGCCGAGTTCCCCGCCGACCTCATCCCCGGCATCGCCGAGCTCGGCGTGATCGGCACCACCATCCGGGGGTACGGCTGCCCAGGGCTCAGTCCGCTCGCGGCGGGTCTCGTCGCGCTCGAGATGTCACGCGGTGACGGAAGCATCAACACCTTCCTCGGTGTGCAGTCGGGACTGAGCATGGGCACGATCGACCTGCTCGGCTCCGAGGAGCAGAAGCAGCGGTGGCTGCCCGCGATGGCGCGCCTGGAGAAGATCGGGGCCTTCGCCCTCACCGAGCCAGGACACGGCTCCGACTCCGTCGCGCTCGAGACGAGCGCGACGAGGGACGGCGACAGCTTCGTGCTCACCGGAGCCAAGCGCTGGATCGGCAACGGCCACAGCGCCGACGTCGTCGTGCTGTGGGCGCGGGACACCGCGGACGGCCAGGTCAAGGCGTTCGTCATCGAGAAGGGCGCGGACGGACGGCACCCGGCCGGGTATCGCGCCGAGGTGATCACCGGCAAGATCGGCAAGCGGGCGATCCTGCAGCCCGACATCACCCTCGATGCGGTCCGCGTGCCCGCCGCGAACCTCCTCGCCGGCTCCACCTCGTTCCGCGACGCCGGAGCGGTCCTCGCCCGCACCCGCTCCGGGGCATCGTGGGAGGCGACGGGACATGCGATGGCGGCGTACGACATCGCCGTCGACTACGCGCGGTCCCGGGTGCAGTTCGGCAAGCCGCTGGCCGCCCACCAGATCATCCAGCAGCGACTGGCCAAGATGCTCGCCGAGGTCACGGCCATGCAGCTCATGTGCTTCCGCCTCGCCGAGCTGTCCGCGGAGTCCGCTCTGACCGGGCCGATGGCGTCGATCGCCAAGATGTTCACCGCGGATCGCGGGCGCTGGGTGTGCTCCGAGGCCCGCGACATCCTCGGCGGAAACGGACTGCTGCTGGAGAACCACGTCGCCCGCCATCTGACAGACATGGAGGTCGTCTACACCTACGAGGGCACCGACACCGTGCAGTCGCTGCTCATCGGACGCGAGATCACGGGCATCTCCGCCTTCCGCTGACGCGCGACCGCCCCCATCCCCCACAACAGAACGACGACAGGAAGCAGGTTCCGCATGCGGTTCATCGGACGTACGGCGATCGTGACGGGAGGCGCCAGAGGCATCGGTCACGCCACCGCTCTTCGGCTCGCGCGGGAGGGGGCGCGCGTGGGCGTGCTCGATCTCGTGCACAGCGACGCCCTCCACGCGGCCGCCGCCATCTCCGACGACGGGGCGACGAGGGACTCCGGCGGGAGCGCCGTGGCCCTCGCCGCGGACATGACCGACGCCGAGCTCGTCGCCCGTGCGGTCGACGGGTTCGTCGATGCCGAGGGACGCCTGGACGTGTTCGTCAACAACGCGGGTGCCACGCGCGACGACCTGCTGTTCCGGATGTCGGTCGACGATTGGGACTTCGTCCTCCGCACGAACCTCACGACGGCCTTTCTCGGCCTCCGCGCCGCGCAGCGGAAGATGGTCCCCGCGCGCGCGGGAGCCATCGTGAACCTGTCGAGCCGGTCGGCCCTGGGCAACCGGGGACAGGCGAACTACTCCGCAGCGAAGGCGGGGATCCAGGGGCTCACCGCGACCGCGGCGATCGAGCTCGGCCCGCTGGGCATCCGCGTGAATGCGGTCGCGCCCGGCTACATCGCGACGCCGATGACGGCGCGAACCGCCGAACGGGTGGGGATGGACGCGGCTGCTCATCAGGAGCAGGCCGCATCCGTGACCCCGCTGCGCCGAGTGGGGCGCCCCGACGACGTCGCCGCCGTGGTGGCCTTCCTCGCGAGCGACGACGCCGCCTATGTCTCCGGCCAGACCGTGTACGTCAACGGTGGTGCGCGATGACCGCCGTCTACATCGTCGATGGCGTCCGCACGCCGGTCGGCCGCTACGGGGGGAGCCTGTCATCCGTGCGCCCCGACGATCTCGCCGCCCTGACGGTGGGCGCGGTGGTCGAGCGGTCCGGCGTGGACCCCTCCGCGATCGACGAGGTGGTGCTGGGAGCGGCGAACCAGTCCGGCGAGGACAACCGCAATGTGGCGCGGATGGCCGTCCTGCTCGCTGGCCTCCCCGTCTCCCTCCCCGCCTTCACGGTCAACCGGCTCTGCGCGTCGGGGATGACGGCGATCACCACCGCGCATGCCCTGATCGCTTCCGGGGCGGCCGAGGTGATGGTCGCCGGAGGGGTCGAGTCGATGTCGCGGGCGCCGTGGGTCCAGGCGAAGCCGCACCGGGCGTTCGCCGGCCCGGGTGCGCAGTTCGACACGTCGATCGGTTGGCGGTTCGTGAATCCGCACCTCGAACGCGACGACGACGACATCACCCTGAGCATGCCCGAGACGGCGGAGCTCGTCGCCGAGCGCTTCGGGATCGGACGCGAACGGGCCGATGACTTCGCCCTGGAAAGCCACCGTCGGGCGATCGCAGCGGTCGACGCCGGGCGGTTCGACGGGGAGATCGTCGCCGTCGACACCGCGACCGGCCCCGTCATGGCCGATGAAGGACCGCGGCGGGACACCGACGCCGCCGCCCTCGCGCGCCTGCGCCCCGTGGTCGCCGGTGGACGGATCGTGACGGCCGGCAACGCCAGCACCCTGAACGACGGGGCATCGGCCGTACTGCTCGCGAGCGAGGCCGCGGTGCGGACGCACGGATTGACCCCGCGGGCTCGGATCGTCGCGCACGCCGCGTCGGCCCTCCACCCGTCGATCATGGGGATGGGCCCGGTCGATGCGGCGACCGCGGCACTGCGCCGAGCAGGCTGGCGCTCGGAGGATCTGGGCGCGATGGAGCTGAACGAGGCGTTCGCCGCACAGGCGCTCGCCTGCCGCGACCGACTCGAGTGGGACCCGGCCCTCGTGAACGCGTGGGGCGGCGCGATCGCTCTCGGGCATCCGCTCGGCTCGTCGGGAGCCCGGATTGTGGTCACGCTGCTGTCGCGGATGGTGGCGGACGACGTCCGCCGAGGCGCCGCGGCCATGTGTGTGGGCGTCGGTCAGGGCACGGCGCTGCTCCTCGAACGCTGAGCGGAGCAGCCTCACCACCGGTTCCGCACGTCCTCGGCCCACCCTTCGGTCCCGTCGACGACCACGCGCTCCCCGCGGTCGTCGAGCACCCACCCCGACCAGACCCCGAACAGCTGATCGGTGCGGCTCGAGATGAGCAGCGCGCGGGTCCGGGAGCGCTTCGCGTACGACGGGGTGAAGGTCAGGTCGGCGTTCTCGCCCCCGATGCGCCAGGGCCGTCGATCGGAGGTGCGGTCGTACTCCCACACGAGCTCCTCGCTGATCTTGGACAGGTGCCCGTCGACCACCACCGCGTTCTCGGTGGCCCCGGAGCCGTCGGTCCACTGGGAGCCGAGCTGCAGGCCGACGACCCGGCCGTCCACCGTGCCGCTCCCGGCCGCCCAGTTCCAGCTGACGTCGTACGGCCATCGTCCGCGCCCGTGGTCGAGCACCGCCCACGCGTTCTCGGCGATCGCGTGGGTCGCCCCATCCACCGTGAGGGACCCGTGCGCTGGTCGGGCGACGTCCTTCACCGTGTACTGGAAGCGCCGGATGCCCTTCGCGGAGTGCCAGGGAACCACGACGCCGAGCGACTCATGCCCGTCCGGCCGGGAGGCCGTGATGTCGAACTCGACACCGGGTGCTGTGCCGCGCAGGCGCGTCCCCGCCGCGCCCAGGTCGTCGATGTCGAGCGACAGTCTTCTCGTGCGGGCGCGTGCAGGCCCTTCGCCATGCGACGGTGGCAGTGTCGCGCTCCGGGCGCCGGGTACGACCACCGTCATGTCGGACGACACGCCCGTCGTCCGGTCGAGCACCCAGATCGAATGCAGCGACAGGTAGTCGATGCAGGACACGGTCAGGGCGAGGATGTGCTGCGGAGTCATCACGTTCCAGTACTCCCAGCGCTTGTTCCGGCCCCAGGCGCGCCTGCCGAGTGCGGACGTGTCGTGCAGCGGGGTGCGCGACCATCCGAGGGCGGCGGGGTGGAAGCGGCCGTCCGGGGTCGTCAGGGCGACACGCTCGGTGATCTCGCGCTCGATCATTCGGGGCTCCGTTCTCGAGTCGCGGCGTCGAAGACGCGCCGGAACTCGGTGTTGAGGGCGCGCACGGTCGCGGCGTCCGGTTTCAGCGATGTGCGATCGGCCGTCAGGAGGCCGTTCGATTCGTCCTCCACGTCGGCGAGCTGGGTGTACACGGTGGCCGACAGCCCCCGCGGGATCGCCGGGAGCACTTCGCGCCGGTGCAGTCGTTCGTACGCGCGGGTGAGGTCTTCCCGAGAGCTCAGGCGTCGGTAGCCGAACTCACGTGCGGGGTAGCGGTGGCCGGGGAGCCTCAGGCTGTACCCCCCGAACTCGGACACGACGAGGGCACGGCCGTCGCGACCCCACCACCGCGCCGGCCGGATCGGCTGAAAGTAGACGTGCAGGCTGCGCAGGTCGCCCGAGCGCTGATCGTGCCACCCGCTCGCGTGGTCGATCACCCGGTCGGGGTCACGGCGCCGCAGGTGCTCGACGACCCGGGCGGCGTCGAACTGCCCCCAGCCCTCGTTGAACGGCACCCAGGTGACCACGGAGGGCGAGTTGCGCAGCAGGTCCACCATCTCGTCGAGCTCGTCGAGGAACTCCTCCCGCCCCGCGGCCTCGGCGCGTCCGAAGATCCGGTGCCATCGATCGGCGAGGCGGATGTGCGGGGAGGCTACCGGGGCGGTGATCACCCAGGGGCGGTAGGTCGACCCGCCGTTGACCGCGTCCTGCCAGACCAGCATGCCGAGCCGGTCGCAGTGGTGATACCAGCGGAGCGACTCCACCTTGATGTGCTTGCGGAGCATCGTGAAGCCGAGCTCCTTCATCGCGACGATGTCGGCCACGAGGGCGTCATCGTCGGGCGCGGTGTACAGGTCGTCTCCCCAGTACCCCTGGTCGAGCACGCCGATGTGCGGGTACGGCTCGCCGTTGAGGCGCAGCCGCGGCATCCCCCTGGCGTCACGGTCGACGTCGACGCTGCGCACCCCGACGTAGCTCGCCACCCGGTCGTCGCCGACGGCGATGTCGAGGTCGTACAGGAACGGATCCTCCGGACTCCACAGCCGCGGTCGAGGGAGGCGAAGGGGCAGTGCGGTGCCGGCGACCCCCTCCGCGGACGCGACGACCGTCTCTCCGGCGCGCACGGCCACGGTCACCGGAGCTCCGGGCGCCGACGCCTCGACCGTCACCTCCAGCGTCGCTGTCGCCATCCCGACCCGCACGTCCGGAGTCCTCAGCCGCAACCCCGTCACGTACGTCGGTGGGACCTCCTCCATCCAGACCGTCTGCCAGATGCCGGACTGCGCGGTGTACCAGATGCCTCCGCGCTTCAGGCGCTGCTTGCCGACGGAGTGGTGCGAGCCGTCGCTCACATCACGCACCTCGACCTCGATCTCGTGGTCGTCGTCGGCGCGCAGGGCCTCGGTGACATCGACCGCGAACGGCAGGTAGCCGCCCACGTGCGTCGTGACCTCGACGCCGTCGATCCGCACCCGGCACGACTGGTCGACCGCCCCGAAGTGGAGGATCGTGCGGTAGCCGGGCCTCGCGGCGTGGGTGAAGCGGCGTCGGTACCAGAGCGACTCGTGCGACTGAAGCTGGCGGCCGACTCCCGAGCGCGGGGTCTCCGGCGAGAACGGCACGAGGATGCGGCGATCCCACCGTGTCGGCGCCGCGCCCGCATCGGTGAAGGCGCACTCCCACCAGCCGTTGAGGATCCGGTGGCCGTCGCGCCGGAGCTGCGGCCGCGGATACGCGGCGAGCGGGGCGTCCGAGGTCACCGGGGCGTCCTCTCGCGCCGCGTCCGCCAGGCGACCAGGGCGGGGACGAGGGCCAGGATCGCGGCGGCCGCGAGGAACATCGCGGGCCCCGGCACGGGCCGCTCGACGCCGAGGTCGAGGTAGGTGCGCCCGTCGCCGACGATCACCCAGGCGCCGATGAACGGTCCGACGATCATCGGGATCATCGTGCCCGTCACCATCCGGAGACCTTGGACCATCCCGGCCTGCCCGTCGGGGGTCTCGTCTCGAGCCGTGGCAGAGGCCGAGGCGGTCGCCAGCATCATCCCGCCGAGCGCGAGCGCCGCCGCCACGATCACGCTCACCGTGTCCCGCGCGAAGAACATCAGGAGGAGCCCGACCGCGAAGAGCAGCGTCGCTGGCAGGAGCAGGCGGCGCTTGCCGAGCCGATCCATGAGCATCCCGCCGACCACGCTGATGGTCGCGGCCGCCAGCAGGGACACTCCGAGGATCAGCGCGTAGGACTCCACGCGCAGCCCGTACTGCAGGTAGATGATGACGTAGGGCAGGAACACCTGCGCCGCCGTGCCGATCACAGCGAGCATGGCGAGCGACAGGTAGAGCGGCGCGTGCGCGCGGACCGTCGAGGGGTGGAATCCGCGCAGTAGCCGCACGGCCACGGGTGCGACATCGAGGGTCGCGGCGGGTGCCGCATCGCGCAGGAGCATCCAGGCGAGGAGCCCCGAGACCGCCGTCACTCCCCCGACGACGGCGAAGAAGGTCCGCCACTCGCCAGCGCGAGTGAGTCCGTCGAGAGCACCGAACACGACCAGCATGGCGAGGAGGGGCAGGGCTGCGAGCACGGCGTCCGCGCGTCCGCGGGTGCGGGGCGTGGTGACATCCGTGACCCAGGCACCGAAGGCCGCATTGTTGGCTCCGGAGCCGATCATGCTCATGACGCAGTCGAGGGCGATGATCCCGACCACGGCGAGGAGCACGAAGGGCGCGGCGACGGCGCCTTCCGAGGGTGAGAGCAGACCGAAGGCCGCGGTGCAGGCCCCCCAGGCGACGTATCCGACGGCGACGAAGAGGCGACGACGACCCGTGCGATCCGACCACGCTCCGATCAGAAGGGTGGCGACGGTCGCGGCCACGGCGCTCAGCGCGACCATCATCGCGATCACGGTCGGGTCCTGGGTGATGCGCTCGTACACGAAGACGTTGAGATACATGTTCTCCACCGTCCACGCGACCTGGCCGACCAGGCCGACGACCACGAGGGCGGTCCAGACGCGGACGCCGAGGCGCTGGGGGCGCGGGCTCGACGGGCGCGGGGCGGAGAGGGGTCGGGGTGACGTCATCGTCAGTCCTCTCGAAGCAGGAGTTGGTATTGCCACGTGGCAATACGGTGCCACGATAGCGGTTTCCGTGGTCGGCGTGCGACTTGCTACTGTCGGCGGCGGAGGAGGTGCCGTGGTCACTCAAATGGACGTCGCCCGCCGCGCGGGCGTGGCGAGGCGAACCGTCTCGAACGTCGTCACCGGGTTCCCGTACGTCAGCGACGACGTGCGCGCGCGTGTGCAGCAAGCGATCGCGGAGCTCGGATACGTGCCCAATCGCGCCGCGCAGCAGCTGCGGACCGGACACAGCGGCGTGGTGGCGCTTGTCGTCCCGGAGATGGGGGTCGGCTACTTCGGGGAACTCTGCACGCTCATCGTCGAGGAGGCGGCGGCGCACGGCATCGGCACCGTCGTGGCGCAGACGCACGGCATCCGCGAGCGCGAAATGGCCGAGATCGAACGCCTCATCGCGCTCCAACCCGACGGGCTGATCGTGAGCCCGCTCGAACTCACTTCCGCCGACATCGGGAGCATCGGCGGCCGCGTGGGCCTCGCGTTGATCGGAGAGCACTTCGCCGGCTCGGGCGTCGGCTCGATCGCGGTGGACAACATCGCCGCCTCCGAGGCCGTGGTCGGCCACCTCATCCACTCGGGATGCGCGAGGATCGCCTACGTCGGCGTCGCCGGCCCCGCACCGCGATTCAACGAGCTGCGCAGGACCGGGTACACCGCCGCCCTGCGCGCCGCGGGACTCCCCGCGGTGCGCGAGGCCCACGCCGCCGACTTCACGGCGCGGGACGGGTACGACGCCGGGCGGGCTCTCGCCGATCGCATCGCCGGGGGCGAGGAGATCGATGCCGTCTTCTGCGTGACCGACGAGGTCGCCATCGGCGTGCTCCGCGCGCTGCACGACGCCGGGCTGCGGGTGCCGGCCGACATCGCGCTCGCCGGATTCGACGACATCACTGAAGGCCAGTACTCCATTCCTCGTCTGACGACCATCGCGCCCGACAAGCGCGGCATCGCGCAGCGAGCGGTCGCTCTCGTGCGCGGCGAGAACGCCCGTACCGACCCCGTCGACTTCCGCCTCGTGGAGCGGGAGAGCACCCAGCGCGCGTCCGCCTGACACACAGAAGCGCCGCACCCCGAGGGGATGCGGCGCTCCGGTGTCGGTGCCGTCAGGTGCCGGGGTAGGCCCGCAGGCGAGCGGATCCGTCGGGGGCGATCGTCACCGAGCCCCCCGAGCACGGCGGGTTGGACCTGCCCGACGTGTACGGCACGAGCAGGCCATCGAGCCTCAGCGGTGCATACACGGCGTCGCTGTTCTCCTGATCGAGACACTGGGCTGTGGAATCGTTCCAGTTCCAGTACTCGACCCACGACGCCTGGGGTGAGATGAGCGCACCCTGCTGCGGCACGAACAGGTTGCCGATCGAGAAGCTCGTGCCGTCGGCCGTGTCGGTCACCGTCGAGTTCCACCAGCCGGGGCGTCCGGGGATCTCCGCGACTCGGAAGACATAGGTCCGACCGGTGGTCCACGGACGGAACACCCGGACGGATCGGCCGGGCGCACCGTCGGTGTCGCCGGCCATCACCCCGTGCAGGCTCGGATTGACCTCGGCGTCGGTCGCCCCCCAGAGGGAGAACAGCCACTGCCTTCCGTTCGTGTTCCCGTAGGTCTGCACGCCGGTGTAGCCGCCCGACGTTCCAGAGATCCCGAACTGGTGGCTCCAGAAGATGTTCGCGGTCATCGTCGGCATCACCCGCAGCAGCGTGCTGAACTCGGCGACTCGGCCCGCGGCCGTCGCGCGGGGGTACGCGTAGAGCCCGGGCACTCCGGTTCCGTTCGTGTCGGCCTTCGGGTCCGGGGGCACGTCCACGATCCGGAAGGGCGATGAGAGCGCCCGGTGATGCGCGGCACCGGCGCTGAACGAGCTGGCCGACATCAGGTCGGCCACGAGCACGGTCTGCGCGTTCCATCCCGTCGGGACGGCGGCGTTGCTCACCCCCGCCACCGAGAACGTCAGGTCCGCCGGCGCTGCGAGGTCGCGCGTGAGGCGGTAGACCGCGTACCCGAACTTCCGCGAGCCGGTGTTCGGGTTGTAGTTCTCCGTGTAGTACTCGTCGGGGTCTCGCACCCAGAGGCCGTCCGAGGTGCTCGCTCCGACGGCCGGACCGCGGAAGAAGGCGAAGCCCGACGGGAAGATCCCGGCGTCCGCGCCGATGAACAGGCGGGATCCCGCAGGAAGAGAGACCCCGGGCGCCAGCTGCAGACGGAAGCGCGCCTCCAGCAGGTAGTTCTCCGGCCATGTCGGATCGCCGGTGTCGCGATCGCTCCCCGCCGGAGGCGAGTCGAAGCCGACGAACGACACGGTCACTCCATCCGGGACGGAGTCCGCGGCCGCGGACACCGGTGCGGCGGTGGAGGCGAGCGCCGCCATGGCCACCCAGGCCGCGCTCTTGGCGAAAGTCCGTCTGCTGATTCCTTCGGTTCCCATGCGAGGGTCCCCCTATCTCGGGTCGATCTTCGCCGGTCGCGTTCGACCGGCCCCCGCTCGGCCTCCGCAGGATGCCACGGCGTCAGAGAGCCCACCTGATCGCTCGCTGATTATTCTCCGGACGGTCGCCCCCCTGACCCCTGACCCCTGACACACAGAAGCGCCGCACCCCCGAGGGGATGCGGCGCTCCGGTGTCACGGTGTCACTCGGCGGCGGCGATCTTCTTCGCGTCGTCGGTGTTGAGCACGCGGAACAGGACCGCGGCGATGATCGCGCCGACGGCCGGGGCCACGATGTAGAGCCACAGCGAGCTCCACGCGAAGTGGCCGCTGACCGAGAGGCCGAGGGCCACGGCGGGGTTGAAGCCGCCGCCCGAGATGGAGCCGACGGTCGCGGCGCCGATGAACACGGTGGCGCCGATCGCGAGGCCGTAGAACGAGTTGCCCGCGGTGTCCTTCGACGTGGCGGAGTTCAGCACGACCCACACGAGGATGAGCGTGAACAGCGCCTCGACCAGGAACGCCGGGCCGACCTCGATCACCATGGCCTTGTCGCCCGCGGGCCAGACGGCGAGCGCGGCGAGGGCGGCGAGCGCGGCACCCACGAACTGGGCGATCAGGTAGGCGATGAAGTCGGCGACGCTGAGGCCGCCGCGGAGGAAGACGCCGAGCGAGACGGCGGGGTTCAGGTGAGCGCCGGAGATGTGGCCCGTGGAGTACACGAGCACCATCAGTGTGAAGCCGATCGCGAGCGGCGTCAGCGGGCTGCCGCTGTTGATGGCCGCGATGATCGCGAGGACGAAGAGGAAGGTGGCGATCGCTTCGGCGATGGCCTTCCGCGGTGTACCGGTCATGAGTGTGCCCTTTTCTGTGGAACCGAAGGCGGCCACCCCGTCCGCTCGGCAATTCGTAGCCGACGACCCGCCTTGCGGCACTGAGGATAGCGGCCGCGGTGGGCCGGGAGGCGGAGCCGCGCGGTCTTTTCTGGGAAAACGCTGAACGGGGCGCTGTCGCACCTGAGGACGGTGCAAGGCCGAAGGCTTCGCGCATGCCCCGCGCCCCTGTCAAGCCCGTCGCCCGTGGCCGTCCGCTCCCCCTAGCGTGCGAGCATGACCTCCCAGACTGCGCCCGCGACCGAGGCGCCCACCAAGCTGCGGCGCGCCATCACCGGCCCCCTGCTCTACGCCTTCATCCTCGGCGACGTGCTGGGCGCGGGCATCTACGCGCTCATGGGCGTGCTGTCGGGCAAGGTCGGCGGCCTGCTGTGGGCACCCCTGGTGCTGGCGCTGCTGCTGGCGCTGCTCACGGCGGGCTCCTACGCCGAGCTCGTCACCAAATACCCGCGCGCGGGCGGGGCCGCGGTGTTCGCGGAGCGCGCCTTCCACAGCCCGCTGGTGTCGTTCCTGGTGGGCTTCAGCATGCTCGCGGCCGGGGTGACCAGTGCCGCGGGGCTGGCTATCGCCTTCGCCGGTGATTACCTCAGCACCTTCGTCGACCTGCCGACCATCCCCGTCGCGATCGCCTTCCTCGCACTCGTCGGCCTGCTGAACGCCCGGGGGATCCGCGAGTCGATGGGCGCGAACCTCGTGATGACCGCGATCGAGCTCAGCGGTCTGGTGATCGTGATCGTCGTCGTCGCGATCTTCGTGGGCGGCGGCGGTGGCGACGTGTCGCGCGCGATGGCCGCGCCCGAGGGGTCGAACGTGGCGATCGCCGTGCTCTCCGGAGCCGTGATCGCGTACTACTCGTTCGTCGGGTTCGAGACCTCGGCGAACATGATCGAAGAGGTGAAGGACCCGCGCCGCACGTACCCGCGGGCGCTCTTCGCCGCCCTGATCACCGCCGGCGTCGTGTACGTGCTCGTGGGGCTCGCGAGCGCGATCGCCCTCCCGTCGTCCGAACTGCAGGAGTCCAGCGGCCCGCTGCTCGCCGTGGTGGAGGCCACCGGGATGAACGTGCCGTCGTGGCTGTTCAGCCTGATCGCCCTCATCGCCGTGGCCAACGGCGCCCTGTTGACCATGATCATGGTCAGCCGCCTCACGTACGGCATGGCCGAGCAGAACCTGTTGCCGTCCGTGCTCGGACGCGTGCTGCCGAAGCGGAAGACCCCGTGGGTCGCGATCCTCACCACGACCCTCGTCGCGATGGGCCTCACGCTCGTCGGCGACCTGGCCACTCTGGCCGAGACCGTGGTGCTGCTGCTGCTCGTCGTGTTCCTCAGCGTGAACGTGTCGGTGCTGGTGCTGCGGCGCGACCGCGTGGAGCACGACCACTTCCGCGTATGGACCTTCGTGCCGGTGCTGGGCGTCGGGTCGTGCATCCTGCTGCTCACCCAGCAGCGTGCGCAGGTGTGGCTGTTCGGCGCGATCCTGCTCGCGGTGGGCGGGGTGCTGTACGCCGTGGCACGCTGGACGCGTTCCCGTTCGACGACCGACGACCAGAAGGAGCATCATGAGCACGCCTGACCACGACCGCACCGGCGACGACCGCGAGAGCTTCGAGGAGAACCGGCACGACCAGCTCACCTCGGCTCCCGATGCGACCGAGGCCGACGCCGCCCCCCGCATCGACGTGAGCGAGCACGACGGCACCACGCGCGTCGACATCCGCGACGACGCCGAGGTGCGCCCGGGCCCCGGCCCCGGCATGCCCGAGGCCGACGGCGAGGACTGACCCCGAACGTACGAACGCCCGCTCTCCTCCCCCGGGAGCGGGCGTTCGCGTGTGCGCCGCGATCAGAACAGCGTGTAGCCGCCGTCGACCACGAGCACGGTGCCCGACATGAAGCTCGCCGCGTCGGAGGCGAGGAACACGACGGACGGGCTGACCTCGCTCGGCGTGGCGTAGCGCTGCTGAGCCGAGTCCTCGATCCAGAAGCGGCGGAAGCGCGGCTCGTCCACCGGCGACATGTCGGTCTTGATGTATCCGGGCGCGACGGCGTTGACCCGCACGCCGGACGGGGCCCACTCCGCCGCGAGCGACTTGGTGAGGTGGTGCACCGCGGCCTTGGAGGCGTTGTACGCCGGCTGGAACTGCGGACGGTTCACGATCTGCGCCGAGATCGAGCCCACGTTCACGATCGACCCGGAGCCGCGGGCGACCATGTGCGCGCCGACGGTCTGCGACATCCGCCACAGGGCCGTGAGGTTCGTGTCGATCACGTGCGACCACTCGTCGTCGGTCACCTCGAGCGCCGGACGGTGGATGCACGCCCCGGCGTTGTTGATGAGGATGTCGAGGCGTCCGCCCGCGGCGTCGATGGCCTCGGCGGCGATGCGGTCGACCGACGCACGGTCGGTCAGGTCGCCCAGCACCACCCAGGCCCGGCGCCCCACGGCCTCGATCTCCGCCGCGGTCTCGCGTGCCGCCGCTTCGTCGCGGCCGTGCACGACCACGTCGGCTCCGGCCTCGGCGAGCGCGCGGGCGAACTCCCGTCCGAGGCCGCGCGTGGCGCCGGTGACGAGGGCGGTGCGGTCGGTGAGGGCGAATGTGTCCATGACGCTCATGCGTCGTCTCCTTCGGTCGGGGTGAGGATCGCGTCGGCCCGGTGGCGGGTCGCGCGGATGAGGTCGGCGTTGGGGCCGTCGACGTGGGTCGCCCAGGCGACGGCGTCGTCGTGGGAGCGGCCGTGGGCCTCGTGACGGGCGACGAGGCGGCGCACGCGCAGTCCGTCGGGCACGTCGAGGTACCAGACCTCGTCGAGCAGCGGGCGCACGCGCTCCCAGCCGCCCGCGTCGTGCAGCAGGTAGTTGCCCTCCACCACGATCACGCGGTCGGAGGCGGAGAGCGGGAGGGCGCCGGCGACCGCGGCGTCGAGGTCGCGGTCGAAACGCGGGGCGAGTACGGCCTCGCCCGCGCGGAGTCGGGTGAGCAGGGCGGCGAAGCCGTGCACGTCGAAGGTCTCCGGGGCGCCCTTGCGGTCGCGCAGTCCGAGACGGTCGAGGTGCTCGTTGGCGAGGTGGAACCCGTCCATCGGCAGCACCGGTTCCCCCAGGGCGGCGGCGAGCGTGGACTTGCCGGCGCCGGGCGGCCCGACGACGCCGAGTAGGAACGGACGTGCGTCGCGGGAGAGCTCGCGCACCCGGACGGGGGCGTCGGCGGCGGTCAGTGCGCGCATCGGGTTCTTTCGGGGAAGGGACGGGTGGGGGGCACGGGCCGGGGGAACGGGCGGCCGCCCGCTCCCCCGACGCGGTGTCACTGGTCCAGCAGACCGGCCTCCTTGTACAGGTCGATGTACTCCTGCACGTTGTCCTTCGTGATCAGCGGGTTGCCGATGTCGACGTTGACCTCGTCCTCGGCGCCCGTGAGCAGGTCATGCACGGCCTTGAGGTTCAGCTGCGCCAGCTCGCGGGCGTTCTGCAGCGAGGTCGCCGTCATGGTCCCCGCCTCGATGAGCAGCGTGGCCTCGGGGGTGCCGTCCACGCCGAACGCGAGGATGCCGTCGAAGCCGCTCTTGCCCTTCACGGCCTCGAGCGCGCCCGACGCCATGTTGTCGTTCATCGAGATGATCGCGTCGATCTGCGGGTTCGCGAGCGACCAGTCCTCCATGAGGGTCATGGCCTCGTCCTTGTTCCAGTTCGCGATGTCCTCCGCGACGATGTTCACGTCGCTGCGCTTCTCGAAGAACTCCTTCTGCCACGCGTCACGGCGGGCCGTGCTGTGGAAGTTGCCCGCCGGGCCGTTCAGCACCACGACGTTGGCGCCGTCGGGGATCTGCTCGACCGCGAGCTCGGCGACCACGGCGCCCTGCTTGTACGGGTCGGCGTCGACCGAGTTGCCGCCGCTCAGGCCCTCGACGCGCGGGTTCGTGGTGATGGTCACGATGCCCGCGTCGATGGACTGCTGGATGTACGGCAGCTGCGCGTCGGCGTTGTTCGCCTGGATGATGATCGCGTCGAACCGGTTGGCGATCGCGTTCTCGATCATCTTGTTCTCGATCTCGTCGTCGGCCTGGCCGTCGAACACCTCGAGAGTGATGTCGTCGTAGTTGCCGGCTTCCTGCTTCATCTCGTTCGCGAGCCACGCGGCGAACGAGTCGGCCTGGGCGCGGGCGATGTACGCGACGCGGTACTCGTCCTTGTCCTCGGAGGCGCCTCCGCCGCCGTTCCCGGCCGGGTTCCCGGTGGTGACGGCGCAGCCGGCGAGGCTGATCGCCGCGGCGGCAGCGGCGCCGAGCGCGATGATCCTGCGGGTAAGACTCTTCATTGTCTTCTCCTGTTTTCTGTGGGTGGGTGAAGCGATGGACGGAGGGGTCAGGACGAGGTCCTGCCGCCTCCCGGATCGGATGCGGACGAGGAGGCTCCGACGGGGAAGGGGTCACCCTTCGCGTCGGACTTGAGGATGGTGGTCTTCGCCTTGCCGCGCTTGCTGAAGACGTCGTAGGCGACGGCGACGACGATGATGGCGCCCATCACGATCTGCTGGATGTACGAGCCGATCCCGATGAGGTTCATGATGTTGCCGAGGATGCCGACGATCAGCGCGCCCGCGAGGGTGCCCATGACCGTGCCGACGCCGCCCGAGAAGCTGGTGCCGCCGATGATCGGGGCGGTGATGGCCTGCAGCTCGTAGCCGACGCCCGCGTTGGGGAGCCCGGCGTTGACGCGCGACATGAAGATCACGCCCGCGATGCCGACCAGGGCGCCGTTGACGAGGAACGCCTGGTACTTCACCCGCTCGACCGAGATGCCGGCAGCGCGAGCCGCCTCCTCGTTGCCGCCGACCGCGTAGACGGAGCGGCCGTAGCGGGTCTGGTTCATCAGGTACCAGATCACGATGGTGACGCCGATGAGCACCAGCACCGGGATGGGCAGCCAGCCGAGGTTGCCCTGGCCGATGAGGATGAAGTCGCCCAGCTGCAGCACGTTCTGCCCCTGCGTGAGCTCGAGCACCGCGCCGCGCGCCATCAGCATCATGCCGAGGGTCACGATGAACGCGGGGGTCTTCAGCGTCGCCACGAGGAACGCGTTGACGAGGTTGCAGAGCATGCCGATGAGGATGCCGGCGAGGATCGCGAGCAGCAGGTTGCCCGTCGACTTGTAGACCAGCACCGACACGACGCCCGCGAACGCCATGACGGCACCGGCCGACAGGTCGATCATGCCGCCGATGATGAGCGTCATCGCGCCGAACGCGAGGATCGTGATCACGGCGACCTGGCGGAGCACGTTGAAGATGTTGTCGGAGCTCAGGAAGTTCGGGCTCAGGAAGCTCGCCGCGACGATCACCACCAGCAGGATGATGTAGATCGAGAAGCGGTTCACCTCGAGTCTCTTCAGGTTCTGGAGCATTGTCATGCCACCTCGATTTCATTCATGGCGTAGGTGAGGATGGTTTCCTGCGAGAACTGATCGGGCGTCAGCTCCGCGGTGAGGCGTCCGGCCGACATCACGTAGATGCGGTCGCACATCCCGATGAGCTCGGGCAGCTCGGAGGAGATCATGAGGATGCCGCGGCCCTGGCGGGCGAGCTCGGTCATGATCTTGTAGATCTCGAACTTGGCGCCGACGTCGATGCCGCGGGTGGGCTCGTCGAGCAGCAGCACCTTCGGGTCGGCGATCAGCCAGCGGGCGAGGAGCACCTTCTGCTGGTTGCCGCCGCTGAGGTTCGCGATGCGCGTCTGCAGGCTGGGCGCCTTGACGTTCATCTTCTGGAAGTACTCGGTGACGAGCTTCTCCTCCTCGCGGCGCCGCGCGAAGCCCCCGCGGATGACCTTGCGCAGGCTCGCCAGCGTGGCGTTCTTCATGATGCTCAGCTGCGGGACGATGCCGACCAGGCGGCGGTCCTCCGAGAGCATCGCGACGCCGGCCTTGATCGCGTGGGTGGGGTTCTTGATCTTCACGGTCTTCGTGTCGACCTCGATCTCGCCCGCGTCGAGCTTGTCGAGCCCGAACACCGCACGGATGACCTCGCTGCGTCCGGCGCCGATGAGCCCCGCGAGCCCGACGATCTCGCCCGCGCGGATGTGCAGGTCGATGTCCTCGAACATGTGCGCGGCGGAGAGCCCGGTGGCGCGGAACACGGTGTCGCCGATCTCGACCCGCTCCTTGGGGTAGGACTGGTGGTCGAGGTCGCGGCCCACCATCTGCGCGATCACCTGACTGGAGGTGATGTCCGCGGCGGGCTGCGAGCGGACGACGGTGCCGTCGCGCAGCACGCTGATGTCGTCGGCGAGCTCGAAGACCTCGTCCATCTTGTGCGAGATGTAGATGATCGACTTGCCCTGGGCGCGCAGGTCGCGGATCTTCGCGAACAGCGACTCGACCTCCTTGTGCGCAATGGCCGAGGTCGGCTCGTCCATGATCAGCACGTCGGCGCTGTGGTAGACCGCGCGCAGGATCTCCAGGGTCTGGATCTCCGACACGGTGAGGGTGCCCAGGCGCCGGTTGATCGAGAACTCCAGGCCCTCCTCGGCGAGGATGCGGCGGGCCTCGCTGCGGATGAACCGCCAGTCGACCTTGCCGTACTTCATCGGCAGCCGGCCGAGGAAGAAGCTCTCCGCGATCGTCATGCCCGGCACGTAGTTGAGCTCCTGCGAGATCATCGCGATGCCGCGGGCGCGGGCGTCGATGGGGTTCTTGATCCGCACCTCCTCGCCGCGCACCCGGATCGTCCCGGCGTCGGGCTGGTAGATGCCGTTGATGATCTTCATGAGCGTCGACTTGCCGGCGCCGTTCTCGCCGCACAGGGCGTGCACGGTGCCGGGGCGCACGTCGAAGGAGACGTCGTCGAGGGCCTTCACCCCGGGGAACGACTTCGACACCCCCTCGACCGACAGCAGCGTCTCGCTCATGACGCCGCCTTGACCGACGGCTCGTCCACGCGCCGGGTGCGGGGCAGGACGATGCGCTTGAGCGAGTCGATCGACCCCTCGCCCGACAGCGCCTCCTCGACCTGCTCGATGCCGTACACGTGGGTGACGAGCGAGTCGAGCTCGACCTGGCCGGACTCGAGCAGGGCGCGGGCGATGGGCCAGGTGCCGGTGTAGCGGAAGATGCCGGTGACGTTCAGCTCGCGCATCGCGACCTCGGGCACCGAGAGCGGGAACTCGTCGGCGCTGCCCACCAGCACCACGGTGCCGCCCGCGCGGGTGGATCGGATGCCGTTGACGATCGCGGGGGTGGCGCCCGAGGCGTCGATGAAGACGTTCGCCGCCAGCTCGACGGTGGACTCCGCGGCGGGGTCGACCACGCGGGCGCCGTAGGAGGCGGCGAGCTCGCGGCGGGCCGGGTTGATGTCGGCGACCACGACGTCGACCGCGCCGAACGCCTTCGCGACCTGCGCGGCGATGATGCCGATGGGGCCGCCGCCGGCGATCAGCACGGTGTCGCCCACCTTGATGCCGCCCTTCTGCGCGGCGGCGATGCCCACCGACAGCGGCTCCATGAGCGCGGCGGCGTTGTCGCTGATGGCGTCGGGCACCTCGTAGGCGAAGTCGTCCTGGATCAGCACGTAGTCGCAGAAGGCGCCGTCGATCGGCGGGGTGGCGTAGAACTCCATCTGCGGGCAGAGGTTGTAGTCGCCGGCGCGGCAGAAGTCGCACCGGCGGCAGGGGCGCTGCGGCTCGATGGCGACGCGCTGCCCGACGCGGGCGGGGTCGACGTCGGCGCCGACCGCGACGATCCGGCCGCTCACCTCGTGGCCGAGGATCAGCGGGGTCTCGACGATGTAGGGTCCGATGCGTCCGTGCTCGTAGTAGTGCACGTCGGATCCGCAGACGCCGACGCTCGCGACCTCCACGAGCACCTCGTCCGCGGCGGGCGTGGGGACGGGGCGCTCCTCGAGCACCAGGTCCTTCACCCCCCGCAGCACGCTGGCGGTCATCGTGGACGGGATCTCAGACATGAGTGTCCTCTCTCTTGGGGGAAAGCGGGTGGGCCGCGGCTGGCTCGGCCTGCAGGTCGGCGAGGTGCAGGTAGCGGTCCCACACGTCGCTGCGGTCGGCGGCGGGCTCGGTCACCGAGGTGGTGGCGGGGCGCCAGGCCGCGGTCACGGCGGCGACCGTCTCGCCGCGGTGCACGGCGGCGGCCTGGATCGCGGCGCCGCGCGCGGTGCCCTCCGGCGCGTCGACGCTGTGCACGGGCCGCTGCGTGAGGTCGGCGATCACCTGCCGGTACGCGAGCGAGCGGGCGCCGCCGCCGATCGCGATGGTGAGGCCCGTGGTGGGGATGCCGAGCGCCGCGAGGGCCCGCTCCCCGCGGACGAGTCCGAGCGCGACGCCCTCGAACGCGGCGAGGGCGAGCTGCTCGCGTCCGGTCGCGGTGGTGAGTCCGGCGAGCATGCCCCGGGCGGACGGGAGCCGGGGCGAGCGCTCCCCGTCGAGGTAGGCGGCCAGCACGGGTCGTTCCGGGTCGAGCGGGGCGGCGAGGGCGAGGTCGGTGAGCTCGCGGTGGTCGACGCCGAGCAGCCGCGCGATCGTGTCGGTCACCTTGGTGGCGTTGAGCGTGCAGACGAGCGGCAGGTAGCCGCCGGTCACGTTGGCGACACCGTCGACGGCCCCGGTCACGTCGGCGACCGGGTCGGGCGTGGTCGCGAACACGACGCCCGAGGTGCCGAGGCTGTACGCCACGTCGCCCTCGCCGAGGCCGATGCCCTGGGCGGCGAGGTGCTGGTCGCCGCCACCCGCGCTGACCTGCGCGTCGCGGTCGATGCCGAGCGCGTCGGCCGCGGCGGGGAGGATGCGCCCGGCGGCCTCGTCGGGTCCGAGCACCTCGGGCAGCAGCGGCGCCCAGTCGCGCTCGCCCACCGCCTCGTCGAGGATGTCGGTGCGCCACCGTCCCGTCGCGGCGGAGTAGTAGCCGGTGCCCGAGGCGTCGGAGCGGTCGGTCACGCGGCGCCCGGTGAGGCGGTACGTGAGCCAGTCGTGCGGCACGGAGAGGTGACGCGCGCGGGCGAGGGTCTCCGGCTCGGTCTCGGCCAGCAGCGCGAGCTTCGACACGGTGATGGCCGCCGACGGCACGATCCCGATCTGCTGCGCCCACCAGGCGGCGGGGTGACGCGCGAGCAGCGCCGCGGCCTGCGGGGCGGAGGTGGTGTCGTTCCACAGTCGCGCGGGGCGCAGGACGCGTCCGTCGGCATCCGACACGACGAGGCCGTGGCACTGCGCACCGACGCCGACCGCGACGATCCGCACGTCGGCGCCGCGGCGGGCCTCGGCCATCGCGGCGACCAGGGCCGCCCACCACGCCTCGGGGTCCTGCTCGCTGACGGGCGGGTGGGTCACGGGGTGGGGGGCGCGCCCGGTGGCGACGAGCGCCCCGGTGGCGGCGTCGCGCAGCTCGACCGTGCACGACTGGGTGGAGCTGTCGACTCCGGCGACCACGTCGATCATCGCGCGACCTTCTCGAACGGGGGGACGGTGAGGCGGGAGGGGTCGGCGGGGAGGTCTTCGAGGCGTCCGACGGCGCCCGCGGGGTGCGTGGTCATGAACTCCGCCCACGTGTAGCCGCGACCGCGCATGAGCACCTCGGCGAGCGCGTCGCCCCACGCGGACTGCGCGATCGTGATGCCGGTGGCCACGATGCCGCCGATGTCGGCCGAGGGCTGCACGGCCACGGCGACGCTGTGGTCGGCGAGCCGCGCGAGGGGGGTGTCGTGGCTGCGGGTGAGGGCGATCACGCGGGCGCCGCGGCCGCGGGCGATGCGGGCGAGCTGCACGACCTCGTCGGAGGCGCCGCCGTTGGAGATCAGCAGCACGAGGTCGTCGGCGGTGATGGCGCCGGAGGCCCCGTGCAGCCCGTCCATCGGGGAGAACGGCAGCGACGGCGTACCGGTGACGGACAGGATGTGCGCCATGCGCCGGGCGACCGTGCCGGAGGTGCCCGAGCCGCCGATGAACAGCTTGCCCGTGGCGGACAGGATCATCGAGGCCGCGGTGACCAGGGTGCCGTCGATCGTGTCGATCAGTGCGCGCACGGCCTCGGCCTCGGCCTGGAGCCGCCCGCGCGCTACCGCCAGGATGTCGTCATCGACGTTCAACACGTTCTCCCTCGATCGCGCCTCGCACATGCTGCGCTCATCTGTGATGCTTGGATGTACGTTTGAGCATAGGAACCGTCGCAAGCCGGAGGAAAGGCAGCCGTCACATATGTCACAGTTTCGTGATTTCAACGCTCAAATGAGCGATGCGACGAAGAGCGTGGATCAGGATCGCGCCCTCATGGCGGCCGTCGCCCGGGCGCACTACCTGGAGGACCGCTCCCGCGTCGACATCTCCGACGCCCTCGGCATCTCGCGCTTCAAGGTCGCCCGCCTGCTCAGCCGCGCCAAGGAGGAGGGCATCGTCACGATCGAGATCCACGACTGGGGTCTCCCCGACGTGGAGCTGAGCCAGCGCCTGCAGGACAAGCTCGGCCTGGAGCGCTGCCTCGTCGTGCGCTCACACGGAGACGACGATGACGTGCGCCGCCAGATCGGCGCCGCCGCCGCCCGCGCGCTCAGCGAGACGCTGCAGGAGGACGAGGTGCTCGGCGTCACCTGGGGCCGCACGCTCACCGCCACCGCGAGCCAGTTCGCGCACCTGCCGCGCCTGTCGATCGTGCAGCTCACCGGTGTCGTGGCGGGCGACCTCGCCTCCTCCCCGATCGAGGTGGTGCGACAGACCTCGCGTCGCGCGGGAGGCGCGGTGTACCCGATCTTCTCGCCGCTCATCGTGGACGACCGCGAGACCGCGATGAGCCTGCGCCGGCACCCCGACATCCGCTCGGCGATCGACCTTTTCCCCTCGGTCACCACGGCGCTGCTGTCGGTCGGAGCATGGGACCCGCCCGTGTCGCAGGTGCGCGACGTGCTGCCCATCGACGACCTCGCCAACGCGCTCAGCAAGGGGTGCGTCGCCGACATCGCCGGCATCCTCATCCGCAGCGACGGGACCCCCGTCGACACGGAGTTCCAGGACCGCTGCATCAACATCTCGTACGAGCAGCTCCAGAAAGTGCCGCGCGTGGTCGCCGTCGCGGGAGGAGCAGCGAAGGCCGACGCGATCCGCACCGTGTCGCGGGTGGGACTGATCAGCGAACTGTTCACCGACCACGCCCTCGCCCAGGCCGTGCTGGCGGACGACGAGTGATGCGGATCGCCGGATCGCTGTGGTCCGTGGCCCCGGACGACCGCCTCGACACCGCGCTGCGACTGCGCGACGCGGGCCTGAGCCGGCTGCACTGGGACACCACCGACGGACGGTTCGCCGCGGCCGGGGGCTTCACGCCGGACGCCGCCGCCGCGCTGGCCGCGCAGACGGGCATGGCGGCCGAGGCGCACGTGATGGCGCACCGCTCCGCGCGCGAGGTCGACGCGTGGGCCGACTTCTGCGACCTCGTGATCGTGCACGTCGAGAGCGACGACTGGAAGGATGCGGTCGCGCGGATCGAACGCCGGGGCATGCGCGCCGGGCTCGCCGTCTCCCCGCAGACGCCCGCGACGGCCGTGCCGCTCGACCTGCCCGTGCTGTGCATGTCGATCGTGCCGGGGCAGGCAGGGAGCGCGTTCGACGAGCGGGTGCTGGCGAAGCTCTCGGCCCTCCGCGATGCCGCGCCCGCACGACCCCTCGGCGTGGACGGCGGCGTGCGCCGTGAGCACGCGGAGGCCCTGTCCGCGGCCGGCGCCGACTGGGCCGTGGTGGGCACCGACCTCGTGTTCGACGGCACCGCGGCGTGGTCCGACCTGCTGCGGCCCGCCGCCGACGTCTGAGCCGCGCGGGTCAGGCCGCGGGCGGCAGCTCGTGCCCGAGCGTGCGAGCGGCCTGACGCGCCATGCCCCAGGCGACGAACTCACCCGCGGGCGGTGCCGTCATCGGGATGTCGAGGATGAGCGGCGCGATCTCCCTGACCGCCGCCGACCGGGCGCCGCCGCCGATCAGGATGCCCCGCGCCGTCGGCACCCCGAGCGCGCGGATCGCGTCGAGGCCGTAGCGCAGGCCGCCCAGCACGCCCTCGAACGCGGAACGCGCCAGGTTCTCGCGCGTGGTGGCCGCGAGGGTCATGCCGAACAGGGTGCCCGTGGCGTCGGGCAGGTTCGGCGTGCGCTCCCCCTCGAAGTACGGCTCCAGCACCAGTCCCCCGGCACCCGGGTCGGCGGCGAGCGCGAGCCGCCCGAGCTCCACGTGGTCCACCGCGAGCAGCGTGGCCAGCGTGTCGAGCACGCGCGCCGCGTTCACGGTCGCGACGAGAGGCAGGTGGCCCCCGGCCGCGTCGGCGAAGCCCGCGACCATGCCCGACGGGTCGATCGTGCGGTGGGCACTCGTGGCGAACACCGTGCCGCTCGTGCCGATCGACACCACCACGTCGCCCACGGCCGCGCCGAGCCCCAGCGCCGCACCGGCGTTGTCGCCCGACCCCGGGCCGACGCGGCGCCCGTCCGCATCGGTCACGGCCGCGTCGTGCGCGAGCACGCGGGGCAGGATCGCGTCGCGGCCGAGCGCGGCGCCGAACAGCTCGCGGTCGTAGCCCGCGTCGGTCCAGTAGCCGGTGCCCGAGGCCTCGGAGCGGTCGGTGACCAGCTCGTCGAGGGCGGCTCCGCGCGGCGCGTCCGGTCCGAAGCCGCGCAACCGCCAGGTGAGCCAGTCGTGGGGCAGGGCGACCGCTCGCACCTGCGCGGCGTGCTCCGGCTCGTGCTCGCGCAGCCACCGCACCTTGGTGAGCGTGAACGACGGCACGGGCACCAGGCCCGTGCGCTCGGCGAGGGCGGCGGCGCCGTGCTCCGCGATCAGGGCGGCCGCCGCGTCTGCCGAGCGCAGGTCGTTCCACAGCAGGGCCGGTCGCACGACCCGTCCCCGGCCGTCGAGCGCGACCATGCCGTGCTGCTGTCCGCTGATCGCCCAGGCCCGCACGTCGTCGAGCCCGCCCGCCGCGGCGATCGCGGCCTGCAGCGCCCGCCACCACTCCTCCGGGTCGACCTCGGTGCCCGGCGGGTGCGGCGCACGCCCCTCGCGGATCACCCGACCGGAGAGGGCGTCGGCGATGACGACCTTGCAGGACTGGGTCGAGGAGTCGATTCCCGCCACGAGTTCCATCCTGCGATCATCCCACGGCGTCAGAGCCATCCCTTGTTCTTGAACGCCGCGTAGAGTCCGAGGCCCATCGCGACCATGAGCGCGAGCGCCATCGGATAACCGAGCAGCCAGTGCAGCTCGGGCATGTGGTCGAAGTTCATGCCGTAGATCGTGCCGACCAGGGTCGGGGCGAACAGGATCGCCGCCCAGCCGGAGATCTTCTTCACCTCTTCGTTCTGCCGGATGCTGAGCTCGGTCATGCGCCGCATCTCCTCGTTCTGGCGGCGCGCGACGATGGTCGACTCGACCGTGAGCGCGTTGTCGAGCACGGTGCGGAACGTGGTCGCCCTGTCGCTCACGCGCAGGGTGTGGTCGAGCACGTCGCGCAGGTACCGCTGCAGCTCCTCGCTCACCCGGTACTTGTCGGAACCGCGCAGGAGCGCCTCGAGCATGCCGACGAGCGGCTGGGTGGCGCGCTGGAAGTCGATCACCTCGCGGCCCAGGTCGTAGATGCGCTGCGTGGCGTCCACATCCTCCTCGAAGAGCTGGCTCTCGATCTCGTCGATGTCGTTCTCGAGGCCGGCGAGCACGGGGGCGTACTCGTCGACCACCTCGTCGAGGATCGCGTACAGCACGGCCTCCGGCCCGTGGGAGAGCAGCGCGGGGTCGGCCTCGAGGCGGCGGCGCACCCGCGCCAGATCCGGAGCCTCCGCGTGGCGGATGGTCACCACGAAGTCCGGCCCGACGAGCACGTGCACCTCGCCGAACTCGACCTCCTCCAGGTCGTCGAGGTAGCGGGCGGGTCGCAGCACCATGAACAGCACGTCACCGTAGCGCTCGAGCTTGGAGCGCTGGTGGCCGGACAGCGCGTCCTCCACCACGAGCTCGTGGAGGGCGAACTCGTCGGCCACGGCGCGGATCTCCTCCGGACTCGGCCGGTACAGCCCGATCCAGCTCATGCCGCGTCGCTCGCGCATGCGCTCGAACGTCTCGCTGAGGGTCCGCGGGTTCTCCGTGCGGACGCCGTCCACGTAGATCGCGTTGTCGACGATCGCCACGACGACCCCTTCCGATCAGCCGGTGCTCACTCCTCCGCGGGCGCGACGCACGGGAGCGCGGCGTCCGTGGTGGCCTGGTGGTACTGCTCCGCGGTGAACGGCAGCCCGAAGTCGGGGGCGGTCTGCCCGGACGCGGCGGGGGCCTTCGACGCGATGGCCGCGAGCTCCCACGACAGCTGCTGGGCGAACAGCGCCCCGGCGGTGGAGTCGTTCAGCACCACGGCGACCGTGAACCCGGTGGCCGGGTCGGAGTAGGCGGCGGTCGCATAGCCGGGGGTCCAGCCGTGCTGGCCGACCATCGAGCCGACGAGGTAGGCACCGCCGGTGGCCTGGAACCACGACGCGGCCGTGTCGGACACGGGCAGCGGCGAGCCGAAGCGCGCGGGCTCCTCCTTCGTGCGCAGCGCCTGCGCGGCCTCCGCCTGGGCGTAGCGGCCGAGGTCGGTGATGGTCGACACGACGCCGGAGTCGGTGAAGCCGGAGCTGGACGAGAGGGTGGTGATGTCGACCGGGGCCGCGCAGTTGAATCCGCCCTCGACAGCCGACATGTAGTGGCCGTTCATGGCGGGCTCGGGCACCGGCGGGGCGGCCTGCGGCGTGGGCAGCTCGGTCTGCGTGAGGCCGAGGGGCTCGGTGACGTACTCCGCGATGAGCTCGCGCGCGGTCATGCCGGTGGCGCGCTCGAGCGCCAGGCCGAGCAGCAGGTAGCCCGCGTCGGAGTCGCGGAAGGTCGTGTGCGGGGCCACCCTGGCGCGGCCGAGGCCGTAGCCGGCGAGCTCGAGCGGAGCCCACACGCGCTCGGGGGTGTTGATCCAGGCGGCCTTGGCGGTCTCCTCGGACGACCCGGCGCCGCTCGTGCCGTTGCAGAGGTCGAGCAGGGTCACGTCGGTCATGTCCGCGACGCCGGAGACGTAGGTGGGCACCTTCGCGTCGAGCTCCACGGTGCCCTCGTCGGCGAGCGCGTACAGCACGTCGCACGTCATGAGGCGCGTGACGTCGGCGATGCGGAACGACATGTCCGTCGTCAGCTCGGCCCCGCCCTCCTTGTCCTGCGTGCCGGCCGCCGCGACCCAGCTGCCGCTCCACGGCACCCAGACGCCGACGATGGCTCCGGACGCACCCGACGCGGTGAGCGCGTTGTCGACCGCGGTCTGCATCGCCGCGACGGTGTCGTCGGGCAGGGAGGCGTCGACCTGGTCGGGCGGCGTGTAGCTGAAGGAGTCCTCGGACGAACAACCGGTGAGGACGAGCCCGAGCACGACGGCCGTGGCCGCTGCGGCGCGCCACCGGCGCGACGAGAGAAGCTGCATGTGAAGGAACCCCCGAGGACGTATCTCCCGAGTCTAGAGCGAGGATGCTGGAAGTCCGCCTCGCGGGACCGCGCCGATCGCGGCCCGTAGGGTGTGAGGGTGCCCCACGACTTCGCTCCCGACGTGATCGCCGCCGTGCTCCGCCACATGAACGGCGACCACACCGACGACAACCTGCTGATCGCCCGCGCCTTCGCCGAGCCCGCCGACCAGGAGCCGACGGCGTCCGTCATGACCGGCTTCGACGGCGAGGCCGGCGTGTGGGAGGTCACCCGCGGCGGCTCCACCTCGACGCTGCGCGTGCCGTGGCCCGGCGGCCCGATCACGGAGCGCCCCGAGGTGCGGCGCGAGGTCGTGGCGCTGTACGACGCGGCGTGCGCGCGCCTGGGCGTCGAGCCGCGGCCGCACGACTGACTCCGCACCGACCCGGACTTCCGTCCAAGGTTAGGCTGCCCTTACACTGGGGCCATGCCCGAGATCCTCTCCTTCTCCGCCGCCCTCCGCGAGCGCTCCTCCGGGTCGCACTCGCGCAGCGAGACGGCCGGCTTCATGTCCGACCTGCTCAAGGGCGAGGGCTCCCGCGAGGACTACATCGCGCTCGTCGCGCAGCACTACTTCATCTACGAGGCCCTCGAGAGCGCGGGCGACCGCATGCGCACCGACCCCGTCGCCTCCGTGTTCCTCAGCGACAAGCTCACCCGCCTCCCCGCGCTCGAGGCCGACCTCGAGTTCCTGCTCGGCGCGGACTGGCGCGACCGGATCACGCCGCTGCCCACCACGCAGCGCTACGTGGAGCGCATCCGCCAGGTGGGCGCGACCTGGGCCGGGGGCTTCGTCGCCCACCACTACACGCGCTACCTCGGCGACCTCTCCGGCGGCATCTTCATCGGCCGCGTCATGTCCCGCCGCTTCGGCTTCGAGACCAACGGCGTCGGCTTCTACCTGTTCGACGACATCGCCGACCCGTCCGCCTTCAAGGACGTGTACCGCGAACAGCTCGACGCCGCCCCGTGGGACGAGGCGGAGCGCGAGCGCGTGATCGACGAGGTGCTGCTCGCCTACCGGTTCAACACAGAGCTGTTCGAAGACCTCGACCGCGCCCGCGCCGCCGCCTGAGCGCCCTCACCGGTCCCTGAGCGAGCGACCACGAGACGAAGGGCGTCCACCGCGGTTCAGCCCGTGGGAAGCTCCGGCGTCGACGCCGCCAGCCACGCGTCGCGCATGAAGCGCCGCACGTCCTCGTCGACCCGGATGTCGCTCGGCCGCAACGGTCGCGACAGGTACAGCCCGTCGAGCGAGGTCAGACGGCTCAGCGCCACATAGGTCTGCCCCGGCGCGAACGCCCCGGAGCCGAGGTCGATGATCGCGCGGTCATAGGTCTTGCCCTGCGACTTGTGGATCGTCACGGCCCACGCGAGCCGCAGCGGGAACTGCGTGAACTCCGCCACCACGTCGCGGGACAGCTTCTTCGTGTTCGGGTCGTAGGCGTAACGGAATCGTTCCCACACGGCCGGCTCGACCTCCACCTCCTCGCCGTCGATCTCCACCCGCACGGCCCCGCCGAGAATGCGGGTGACGGTGCCGATGGTGCCGTTGACCCAGCGCGGCGGCTCGCCCGACATGGCGGTGTCGTTGCGGAGGAACATCACCTGCGCGCCGACCTTGAGCTTGAGCTCCGACTCGGCAGGCAGGGCGGCCTCGCCGCGTCCGAAGTCGCCGTTGATCTCGGCGCGCGCGGTCTGCTCCTTGCCGGGGAGGGCGGCGAGGTGACGGCCGTTGATGCCGTTCACGATGTCGTTGCGCGTCGCGAGGGTGATCATCGGCACCTCGCCCGGCTCGGGGTCGGGCGGCGTGCGGGCACCCTGCGCGTTCAGCACCCCGGCGATCTCCGCGGTCACCCGGCCGTAGCGCACGGCGTTGAGCATCGCCTTGAACCCGTCGTCGGACTGCCGGTGGATCTGCACCAGCTCCCGCACGTGCAGCTCGGCCCTGGTGTCGACCTGGAACAGGCCCTCCTGGTCGGAGAGCCCGGAGCCGCCCGACCACACCTTCGCGTCGAAGAACCAGAAGGAGCGGTAGTGGTCCTTCACGTAGCGGGCCTCGTCGCCGCGCGGCGGGACCGGCGCGAGCTGGTATGGGTCGCCGAACATCACCACCTGCACACCGCCGAACGGTTCGCCCCTGTGCCCGCGGGCCTGCCGCAGCGAGCGGTCGATCGCGTCCATGAGGTCGGCGTTGACCATCGAGATCTCGTCGATCACGAGGGTCTCGATCGCGTTCAGGATGCGCCGGGTGGCATCGTTCTGGTCGATGTCCGCGTCGCCGATCAGCCCGATCGGGAGCCGGAACAGCGAGTGGATCGTCTGCCCCTCGACGTTCAGCGCGGCGACGCCGGTGGGCGCGCAGATCGCGATCTGCTTCTTCGTGTTCCAGGCGAAGTGCTGCAGGAGCGTCGACTTGCCGGTGCCGGCGCGGCCGGTGATGAACACGTGCTCCCCGGTGTCCTCGATGAGGCGGAACAGCTCCTGCTGCTCCTCGGACAGGGCGGGAAGGGACACGGTTCTCTCAGGGCTGCAGGGGCGGACGGGGGCGCCCACCCATGCTACGTCGCGCCGGGAGTCGCGGGGCGCCGACGCTCGGCGTCCCCCCAGGACTCCCTCCTAGACTGACGCCATGGAGCGGGCCGGGAGGAGCACGCCCCGGCGTGCGCGCCTGGGCGTGGATCTGACCATGCTCGCCGTCGTCGGCGTGATGCTGTTCGCCGCGATCGGGGCGGGCGGCGCGACCCTCTACCAGCAGTTCTACGGCCCCTCGGCGTTCGTGGTGCGCTACCTCGACCTGCTCGCATCCGGCCGCGCGGCCGATGCGCTCCGGGTGCCCGGTGTCGCCATCGACCGCGAGACGCTCGAGAAGGCCGGCATCGACCCCCGCGCCTCGGAGGCGATGCTGCGGCGCTCCGCGCTCGGCCCCCTCACCGACATCGAGGTGAAGTCCGAACGGCCCTCCGGCGACGGCACTGCCGTCACCGTCGGCTATACGGCCGGTGGCCATCACGGCACCACGACCTTCCAGGTGCAGCAGGACGGCTGGGCCGGCGTCACCCCCGACTGGCGGTTCACGACGAGCCCTCTTGCGGTGGTCCAGCTCACCGTGCGCGGCTCCGACCGCTTCGCCGTGAACGGGTTCGAGGTCGATCGTCGGCAGGTGTCCGTCGCGGGGGCCGAGGCCCAGCCGCTCGACCCCCTGCCGCTGCTCGTGTTCACCCCCGGCGTCTACTCCGTCACGGTCGACACCGCGATCTCGACGTCGTCCGGCCACGGAGTGCTCGCCGACAAGCCGCTCGCCGTCACGCCGCTCGACGTGCAGACCGAGCCGACTCCCGAGTTCGTGTCGGTGGTGCAGCAGCGCGTCGAGGAGTTCCTCACGCAGTGCACGACCCAGGAGGTGCTGCAGCCCACCGCGTGCCCGTTCGGCCTGCGCGTGACGAACCGCATCTCCGCGCCGCCCACCTGGTCGATCACGAGTCAGCCCCAGATCGCGGTCGTCCCCGCCGAGGACGGTCAGTGGCAGATCCCGCCGGCCGATGCGGTGGCCCACGTCGAGGTCGAGATCCAGTCGCTGTTCGACGGCTCGGTCGAGCCGGTGTCGGAAGACGTGCCGTTCCGCGTGAACGGCACCATCGCGATCCTCCCCGACGGCTCCGCGTCGATCAGGGTCGGCTCTCCCGACGAGCCCGCCGAGGACTGACGCCGGGGATCAGCGCCGGTCGCGCTGGGCCTGGCGCTCCGCCGCGCGCTGGTCCCGCGCCGCGAGCTCGGCGAGGCGCGCGTTGTACTCCTCCAGCTCGGCGTCGCCCGTGCGGTCGGCGTGCCGGTCGCGACGCTTCTGCAGCTTGGTGTCGCTGCGGCTCCACTGGATCGCGACCGTGATGGCGAGGATCAACGTGGGGATCTCCCCGATCGACCAGGCGATGCCGCCGCCCACGTACTGATCGGTCATGGGATCGGCGCCCCAGTCGCGGCCCATCGCGCCGAACCAGTCGGCGACCATCAGCCCCTCCTGCATCATGATCGCCATGCCGAAGAACGCGTGCATGGCCATCACGGCGATGAGGGTGATGAGCCGGCCGGGGTACGGCAGCCGGTACGGCACGGGGTCGGCACCGATCAGGCTCATCACGAACAGGTAGCCCGAGATCAGGAAGTGGATGACCATCCACTCGTGCCCGAGGTGCTCGTACATCGACCAGCGCACCAGGTCGGTGAAGTAGAACGCCCACAGCGAGACGATGAAGATCGCGGCCGCGACGAACGGGTGGGTCACCACGCGCGCGAACGGCGAGTGCACGGCCCACATGATCCACTCGCGGCCGCCGCGGGTGCCGTCGTCGCGCTTGTGGATCGCGCGCAACGCCAGGGTGATGGGTGCACCCGAGACGAGCAGCAGCGGGATCGCCATCGAGAGCATCATGTGCCCGAGCATGTGCACGCTGAACAGGTACTCCTGATACGCGTTGATGGGCCCGCCCGTCACCCACACCAGCATCAGCATGCCCAGCACCCAGAAGACGGTGCGGTGGATCGGCCAGCGGTCGCCGCGCAGCCGCAGCCGCCGCACGCCCGCGAGGTAGAGGAAGAGCCCGAACCCGGCAGCCACCAGCCACAGCACGTCGATGTCCCACGCCGTGAACCACCGCGCCAGGGTGAGCTCGGGGGGAAGCAGGGAGCCGGTGAGGATCTGCGCCGGGGTCTGCGCGAACGCGGCGGTCTCGCCCGTGGGCGGAGGCGTGCGCGCGAGGGCCGCCGCGGCGCCCGAGGCGAGCCCCATCAGCGCGACCTCGCCCAGCACCAGCAGCCAGAACCAGCGGTTGGCGCGGTCACCGTCGAGCTTCGGGATGAGTCGGGCGCGGTACCAGGCGCCGAGCAGGCCCATGCCGATCAGCAGCACGGCCTTGACGATCACGATCGTGCCGTATGGCGTCGACCACACCGCCTCCCAGGACCCCACCGCGACGATCGACCGGGTGAAGCCGGAGAGCGCCACGACCGCGAAGGCCGCGATGGCGAGCGAGGAGTAGCGCGACACCAGGCGGGCGCGGTCGATGCCGGGCTCTCCGCGCAGCAGCACTAGCAGCAGCAGGCCGCCCAGCCACACCGCGGCCCCGATGGTGTGCAGCAGGATCGAGTTGACCGCCATGTTGTGGCCGTCGAGGTCGCCCGCATGGCCCTGGGTCGCCAGCGGCAGGAACGACACCGCGGCGAGCAGGGCCGTGATCAGGGTGGGCGTCCAGGACCGCCAGGCGAACGCGAGCACCGTGATCACGGCGCCGAGGATCGTGGTGATGAGCCACGACTGTCCGAGCGGCAGCTCCAGCAGGAACCGTCCGAGCTGTGCACCGAACTCCCGCTCGATGCTGAGCTTCGGGTTGAACGCCGCCATGAACGCGAGGAAGCCGGCGAGACCGGCCGAGACCGTGAACACCGCGGCGCCGATCGACGCGATGTTCAGGGCCCTGTCGAACGATCGCTCGCCCGCGCGGAGTGCGAACAGAGCGAGCACGAGCGACCCGAGCATGAGCGCGCCCGAGATGTTCATCACGAGCTTGGCGATCGGTGTGCCCCACAGCACCACGGGCCCCGGGTCCTGCAGCAGGGGCGGCTTGGCACCGCCGCCGATGAGCAGCGCCCACACGAGGGCGACGAGACCCGCCGCCAGCAGGATGACGACGCCGGCGACGCGATACGCCGACGTCGTGCTCGGCGTCTCGGTGCGGGAACTCACCCCTCCAGCCTAGGCGCGCTGGACGGGGGGAAAGCACGAAGGCCGCTCCCGGATCGGGAGCGGCCTTCGAACGGGTGCGGTCTTACTTGACGGCAGCCTTGAGCTTGGAGCCGGCGGTCACCTTGACGCGCTTGCCAGCGGGGATCTTGATCTCGGCGCCGGTCTGCGGGTTGCGGCCCGTGCGAGCAGCGGTGTCGACCTGCTCGAAGGAGATCCAGCCCGGGATCGAGACCTTGCTGCCCTTGGCGACAGCGTCGGAGACCGTGGCGAACAGCGAGTCGAGGACACCGGAGACGGTGGCCTGGCTCTGGCCGGTGGCGGAAGCGATGCTCGCGACGAGCTCGGTCTTGGTGATGGACTTGTCAGCCATGTCATCCTCCAGCGACGAAGGACCGTCGCATCGTTGTGGGTGCGAGAGGCGGGTGCCTCCCGTTGGTCGAGTGACCGCCTTGAATGTACCAACCACCACCCGGATTTCCGCGTCATTTCGCGGGTTTTGACCAATTACCCGGCGTGTCGCGCCACTTTGGTCACACGTGTCACAGAATTCGGGAGGCTCATGCCCTCGCGCGGGACGGCGCCGACGATCACGGGATCGGCGTCCGCGAGCGCCACCCACCCCTGCCGGCCTGCCCCGATCTCGCGGCACTCTCGCGATCACCGGAGCGCGTCGGCGCTCACCCGGGCCGCGAGACGACGGAGACGCGGGGGTACGCGAAAGGGGCGAGGATCCGAAGATCCTCGCCCCTTTCGACGGCGGTGATTTACCAGCTCGACTTGGTCACGCCGGGCAGCTCGCCACGGTGTGCCATGTCACGGAAGCGGACACGCGAGATGCCGAACTTCGTGAGGACACCGCGGGGGCGACCGTCGATGACGTCGCGCGAACGCACGCGAGCCGGCGACGCGTTGCGCGGCAGCTTCTGCAGGCCGACGCGAGCGGCCTCGCGGGCCTCGTCGGTGGCGTTCGGGTCGACCAGGGTCTTCTTCAGCTCGGCACGACGCTCGGCGTAGCGCTCGACGATGACCTTACGCTGCTCGTTGCGCGCGATCTTGCTCTTCTTAGCCATGGATCAACGCTCCTCTCGGAATTCGACGTGCTGACGGATGACCGGGTCGTACTTCTTCAGCACGAGGCGGTCGGGGGTGTTGCGGCGGTTCTTCTTGGTCACGTACGTGTAACCCGTACCCGCCGTGGAACGCAGCTTGATGATCGGACGGACGTCCTGAGCCTTCTTGGCCATTAGAGCTTCACACCCTTCGCCTGGAGGTCCTTGACGACGTTCTCGATGCCGCGCGCGTCGATCACCTTGATGCCCTTGGCGGACACGTTGAGCGTGATCTTACGACCGAGCGAGGGCACGAAATAGGTCTTCTTCTGCACGTTCGGGTCGAAGCGGCGCTTCGTCCGGCGGTGCGAGTGCGAGACGTTGTGACCGAAGCCGGGAACAGCTCCGGTCACCTGGCACACTGCTGCCATGATGATGACTCCTTCATTACCGTGAGGCCGGACGGCCCCACCCAAGATCCCTTGTCTGCACGCAACCTCGACCCGCCGATCTCTCGGCCGCGGAAGGGGAAGCATGCGAACTACGCACAGGAGCGTGCGCAGACAAAGAGTCAGTCTAGCACGGGCAGGGTCGCCCCCAGTGCCGCGGCCTCGGCGGCACCGCGCCCCCACCGGAACGCCGACACGGTCGGGTCGTCCGGGATCCAGAACCGCCACGGAAAGGCGTCCGTCCCCGCGACCCCCGCGACCCCGACCCTCGGCCCCTGCGACACATCCGCGACCGGCGCGCCGAGCCACAGCTCCGCGCGGGCGCCGTTGTGCTCCGCGCCCGTGACCGCGTCGATCCCGTCGTGCAGCGCGTGGCGCAGGCCGACCGCCTGGCCCAGTCGCCCCGGCCCCCTGGCGAGGTCGCGTCGGGCCGTTCGCCCCAGCGGGAGCGGGGCACCGCGGCGGACGGCCGCAGCGTCCTCACCGGCCACCACCTCTCCGGCGCGCAGCAGCACCCCGTCGCCCTGCCCCTCCGGACCGCACGCCACGTTCACGCACGAGTGGATCCCGTGGCTCAGGTAGACGTACAGGTGGCCCGGCTCGCCCCACATCGTGGCGTTGCGGGCGGTGCGACCCATGCGCGCGTGCGAGCCGGGGTCGACGCGGTCGCCCGTGCCCTGCCCGTGATACGCCTCGACCTCGGTGACGCGCACGCGGACCTCCACCGGCACACCGCCCTCGATCACCACGGTGCGCAGTTCCGCGCCGAGCAGGGTGGGCGCCACCTCGACGGCGGAGCGCATCACGTCGTCGCGGGTCACGCGTCGCAGCGGAACGGCCGACACGTCAGAACCGCGGCGCCGTCTGGCACCAGGAGGCGTCGAAGCCGGTGAGGGCCACGAGCTCCTTCCCGGAGTCCAGGTCGATCAGGTGGGTCTCCAGCCGCCCCGGAAGCGGCAGCAGCATGCCGTCGTAGGGGTTGTTCGCCATGTCGGGGGCGACCACGACGGCCGCGTACTGCCCGCTCGGCGACGCGCACGCCTGGAGGATGGCGTCGCTCGACCCCACCTCGACCAGGGGTTCTGCGACCCCGTCGTCGTCCACGCGGACCACCGCCTGCCCGATCGGCAGTCCCGAGTCGTCGCGCGACACCACGTGCCGCAGCGTGCCGCCGGGGAACGGCGTGATCGTCGTGGCCGTGCCGTAGTCGGGCGTCGAGGCCGCGAGCGGCTGCTCCGAGCCGTCGGTGAGGTTCAGCTCGACCACGGTGCCGTCGAGTCGCTCCACGATCGCGGTGTAGGTGCCGCGCGAGATGCCCTGAATGGTGGTGGCGAGCCCGAGCGACTGCACTCCCGTGTCGGCGGAACGGTCGACGAGGGCGAGCGCGCCGTCGAAGTCGATGAAGAGCACGGCGGCGCTGTCCGGCACGAACTGCCACACGAAGACGCTCGCCTCCTCCCCTGCGACCTCGATGATCTGCGGCTCGTCGTCGCCGCTCAGCGACTGGGTCACGAGCACGCTCGCGCGGCCCTCGCTGTCGCCGAGCTCGCGGTCGGAGTAGCTGTAGCCGACGAGGTTGCCGCGCTCGGAGACCTGGATCTCTCGGACATAGCCGTCGCCGGGCAGCGTCAGCTCGCGCTGGTCCTCACCGTCGCGGTCCATCACCAGCAGGTGCGAGCCGTCGTCCTCCTCGACCGAGGCCACGAGGCGCGTGGAGGTGGCGCGGAAGTCGTTGATCCGCGGATGCGAGAACACCGGCACCGCCTTCTCGCCGCTGAGGTCGGTGCGGAAGATCGTGTCGTCGCCGTCGACGTCGCGCCGCAGCAGGAACATCGTCGAAGCGGGCGTGGTGAAGCTCGTCGTGAGCTCGGCGGACGGACCACCGCTCGCACCGACGGCATCGGACACCGTCACGGTGTACGTCGTGTCGTCGTCGAGCGGCACCGTGAAGCGCACCCCGATCCCGCGGCCGGCCGCGTCGACCGTGAACGGCACAACCGGCTCGACCGACACCTGGTCCGCCTCGATCGCGGCGAGGGGCTGGTTCGCGGTGAGGATCAGGCGACTGCCGGACGATTCGATCGCCTGGGCCGCGTCGACCTGCACCTCTGAGATGCGCGGACCCTGCAGCAGGCTCACGACGCCGAAGCCGGTGCCGACCAGCACCAGCACACCCAGCACGGCACCGATCGTCAGCAGGAACCGACGTGACATCCGCGGCCCGGCCGCCGCACCGGCGCGGTCGCTCGCCGCGGGCGGGCCATCGGCGGGACGCCAGCCCGGCGCGGCACCCTCTGACGACTCGGCCGCGGGCGGCGTCGGGGTCGCGGGCGGCGCGGCGGCGGCGGACACGGGTTCGGGGGCGAGCGGCACCGCGGGCACAGACGATCCGGCGGACGGGATCGCGGAGGCGGACGCGGAGGATCGCGTCGACGGGACCGCGGCGGCGGGCGCATCCGGCTCGGCGGAAGGAGCGGCGGGCGTATCCGGCACGGCGGGGGAAGTCGCGGGCACCATCGAAGACGGCTCCGTCGACGCAGGCGACGCGAGCGCATCCGGCTCGGCGGAAGGGGCCTCGGGGGCGGGGGCGGGGCCCTCCCCCTCGACCAGGGAGACCGACTCGGCGGCCGCGCGCTCCGCCGCCTCCCGCGCGGCGCGCAGCTCGGCGCGCGTGCGCGGGACGGCGGGCGTCTCGCGGCGCTCGTCGTCAGTACTCATAGGGGTCCTTCGGCTCGTCGATCGCGACGACGTCCGTCGGCTCGATGCGCAGCGTGCCGTCGGCGTCGGCACGCACCGTGCCCGTCACCTCGACCCACTGCCCCGTCTCATACTCACCGGGGTCGACGTCGGTCGGCAGGGCCGCGGTCTGCGCGTCGATCACGCAGTGCGTGATGACGAGCCGGGTGAGATTCACGCCGTCGCCCTTCCCCGCCGGGGTGACGAAGCCGGTGAGCGTGACCGGGGCCCCGTCGTACGCCGCGGTGTTCGTGGCCCCCGCGAAGACACTGGCCCAGTCGCCGATGCCGAACGTCGAGGTGTCCGCGACGCCGAGGGCCACGGTGTCCGCACCGGCGAACAGCGTGGCCTGCTCCCCCGCACGCGACATCGCGAGCTCGACCGACAGCGAGGCGGGCGGCAGCACGAGCGCTGCGGCCACGACCCCGGTGGCGACCACACCGCCCGCGACCGCGCCGACTCCGGCCAGGGTCCGCCGGGGAGTCACGGTCGTGCGCGACGCCTCGTCGTCCGCGTGCTCGGGCTCCGCGGTGGCGTCGCCGTGGTCGTGGCCGTGGTCGTCCTCGGCCCCGAGCGGCAGGGTGCACGACCACACCGCCCCGGCGAGCGTGACCACGGCGGCCGCACTCGCGAACCAGACCGACTCGGGGCTGATGTAGAGCGTCAGGCGCCCGGTGACCGCGAGCCCGAGCGTCACGACCGCGACCGCGGAGGCCAGTCCGACGCCCAGCCATCGAGTCGCGACGGCTCGAGCGCGCGGTGTCTGCTGCTCAGACAAAGACGTTCACCCCGATCCCGATCGCGAAGGCCGCGGCCAGCACGACCGCGGTGATCCCGACGAGCGTGCGCGCCGTGAAGGTCGTACGCATGAGTGCCAGCATCTTGATGTCGACGAGCGGTCCGACCAGCAGGAACGCCACGATCGCCCCGCTCGAGAAGGTGGACGCGAACGACAGCGCGAAGAACGCGTCGACGTTGGAGCAGATGGCGACCACGATCGCGAGCAGCATCATCGCCACGATCGACAGCACCGGGTTCGACCCGATCGCCAGCAGCACGTCGCGCGGGATCAGCACCTGCACGGCTCCCGCGAGCGCTGAGCCGATCACGAGCGCCGGCATCACCGCCCGCAGCTCGACCAGGAACTGCGTGAGGCTGCGGCGGATCGGGGTGCCCGGCTCGTGCGTCACGCGCTCGCACGTGTCGACGAAGCGCTGGGTGAGCAGCGAGTCCGGCGACGGGTGCAGGCTGTAGATCCAGCCGATCAGGTTCGCGATCAGGTAGCCGCCGACCAGGCGCGCGACGAGGATGCCGCCGTCCCAACCGAAGGCCGCGTGCGTGGTGAGGATGACGATCGGGTTGACGATGGGCGCGGCGATCAGGAAGGTGAGGGCCTCCGCCGGGGCGAGGCCGCGCATCATCAGACCGCGCGCGAAGGGGACGTTGCCGCACTCGCACACCGGGATGAGCATCCCGAGGAGGGACAGCACCGCGCGCCGGGCCCACGCGCGGCGTGGCAGCCAGCGGTGGATGACGTCGGCGGGCAGCCACACCTGCACGACGATCGACAGCAGCACGCCGAGGATCACGAACGGCAGTGCTTCGATCAGCACGCTGAGCGCCAGGGTGAGGCCGTCCTGCGCCCTGGTCGGCAGCGATGCCGGGTACAGCGACGGGAGCAGCAGGTCGATCAGGAACAGCGCCGCCACGATCGCGGCGCCGAGACCGAGGCCGATCCAGGGCGACCGCGGCGGTGTCGCGTGTCGGTGCGTGTGGCCCGGACGGGAGGCCGTTCGTGCCGGGGAACTCACGCTGTCGCTGTCCTGCCGGCCTCGCGCTTGTTGGCGCACGGGGTGCACAGCCCGAAGATGTCGACGACGTGCGCGGCGTCGGTGAACCCGTGCAGAGCGGCGGTGCGGTGCGCCCACTGCTCGACGTCCTTCGCCTCGATCTCGACCGTGAGCCCGCACGACCGGCAGATCAGGTGGTGGTGGTGCCCCTGCGTGGAGCAGGCACGGTACAGCGCCTCGCCCTCGGGGCTCTGCAGCGAGTCGGCGTCACCGGAGGCGGCGAGCCCTGCCAGTGCGCGGTAGACCGTGGCGAGGCCGATGCCGGTGTTGTCGTCGCGGAGGGAGGCGTGCAGGCTCTGTGCGCTGACGAAACCGCGGGCGTCGGCGAGTGCTTCGCGCACGCGTTCGCGCTGCCAGGTGTTCCGCTGAGCCATGCCTTCGATTCTAGGCCGGAGGGGGTTGGCGAGGGCTGGGAGCGCCCGCGCACCGAGGCTCCCGGCGAGTGAACGAGAGCGTGGTCCGCGTCGGCGTGCCCTGTATCGGCATATGTGTTCTCTCTCGAGGCGCATCTGGGGTCATATGACTACGCTTGAGGCGAGCGGGGTACAAGAGGAGAAGCAATGAAGACACCTATTGTGCTGACCGCCGCACTCGCCACGGCGCTGATCGCATCACCGGCCGCGGCAATCGCCTCGGCACCGCCGACCTCGATCATGAGCACGATGAACGTGCCCGCTCGCGACCTCGGCCCGTGCTGGGCTCAGGCTGGGCGGGTCGTAGGCGGCGGCATCGGAGTGATCGGTTCGAGCGTCACTGCGCCGTGGGCCTTCCCCGGCCTGCTCTGGGCATACCTCGGCGCCATGAGTCAAGAGACGTACACGAGTGATGGGCAGTTCGCATGCTGACGAAACAGAGCGTGGACACGCACCCCAAGGCCGCTTCCGGCCGCCCGTCCGGGCGCTCCATCGCGGGGTGGGTGTTCGTCGCCATCGGCATGTGGATGGCCTTCAGCACCGCGGCCACCACCGCCGACGAAGGACTGCGCATGATGATGCTGATCGCGGGATCTTTCCTCGCCGGTGGCCTCGTGTTCGACGTCACACGGTGGCTCGTGCGCCGCAACCGGCCCCCGTCCGACGAGTGACTCCAGCCCGGGCCGTCGTCCGTCAGGGCGACGGCCCGGCACCATTCGCCGACGGCTCAGGCGGAGACGCGACGGACGCGCGACCGGGTCTTCTGCACGATCCAGCACACGACGTAGATCGTGAACGACAGCGTCGTGATGTACGGGCTCACCGGGAGGGTGCCGGCGAGGGCGAGCAGGATGCCGCCGACCGCCGAGACGAAGCCGAACAGCGCGGCCAGCAGCGGCACCGCGACCGGACCCGCTGTGACCCGCATGGCCGCGGCGGCCGGTGTCACCAGAAGCGCCATCACCAGCAGAGCTCCGATGATGTGCACGCTCACCGCGACGATCAGGCCCAGCAGCACCATGAACAGCAGGCTCACCGCGCGGGTCGGCACACCGCGGGCCGCCGCCGACTCCGGGTCGAGCGAATCGAACCGCAGCGGGTTCCACATCACCAGCAGCCCGAGCAGCACGACGAGGCTGATGCCGATGAGCCACCCCAGGTCAGGGCTCGACACCGACACGATCTGACCGGTGAGGAGGCTGAAGCGGTTGGCGCTGCGTCCGTCGTACAGCGACAGGAAGAGGATGCCGAGGCCGAGGCCGAACGGCATGAGCACACCGACGATCGAGTTGCGGTCACGCGCCTTCGCACCGAGCACGCCGATGAGGATCGCCGCGACCAGTGCCCCGCCGAGTGAGCCGAACACCACGCTGCCGCCGAAGAGCAACGCGGCCGCGGCACCGGCGAAGGAGAGCTCGCTGACCCCGTGGACCGCGAAGGCGAGGTCGCGCTGCATCACGAACACGCCGATCAGGCCACCGACGATACCGAGCACCGCACCGGCAATGATCGAGTTCGCGAGCAGGGCGACGAGCTCGCCGTAGTCCTGGAAGGAGAAGATGTCGTCCCACCCGACGGCAGGGACGAGGAGGGCGGCGGCGGTCATGCGGTCCCTCCGTGGTCGTGGTCGTCGTGCAGGTGGTGGGGCTCGGCGTCGGGGACACCCACGACCACGAGCCGGTCGCCCGCTCGGAGCACGAACACGGGTGTGCCGTACAGGTCGCTGAGCACGCGCGTCTGCAGCACCTCGTCCGGGGTGCCGAGCAGGAAGCGCCCGCCGGCGATGTAGAGGATGCGGTCGACCCGGCCGAGGATCGGGTTGATGTCGTGCGTCACGAACAGCACCGCCGCACCGCGCTCGCGCCGCTGGCGGTCGATGATGTCGGTGACGCCCACCTGGTTCGCGAGGTCGAGGTTCGACAGCGGCTCGTCGCACAGCAGCAGGGCCGGTTCGTCGGCGAGCGCCTGTCCCACGCGGAGCCGCTGCTGCTCTCCGCCCGACAGCAACCCCACCCGACGGTCGGCGTAGTGCACGGCGCCGACCGCGTCGAGCAGTGCATCGACCTTCGCGCGGTCGCCGCGGTGCGGGAACGGGAGGCCGAACCGGCTGCCCTGCACGCCGAGCGCCACGAGATCCCTGGCACGCATGCTGGTGTCGGGAGCGATCGCGCGCTGCTGCGGGATGTAGCCGATGCGGGCGCTGCCGCGGTGCACGGGCTCACCTGCCACGCGGATCGTGCCGCGGGAGAGGGGCTGGAGGCCGAGGATGCTGCGCAGGAGTGTCGTCTTGCCCGACCCGGAGGGTCCGAGCACGGCGATGAACTCCCCCGGCTGCACCGTGAGATCGAGGCCCGACCAGAGCTCGCGGTCTCCGCGGTGCAGTGCCCCGTCGGCGATCTCGAGCACGGGCGCCGCGCGGTCGACCGCGCCGCTCACGACTGGACGGCGGCGGCGAGGCTCTGGATCGCGTCACGCATCCACTCAGAGTACGACGATCCGTCCTCCAGCAGCTCCGTGAAGGCGACCACCGGTACTCGGGCGTCGTCCGCGGCCTTCTCGACCCGCTCGGTCTCGGCACCGCCCGTCTGGGCGTTGGTCAGCAGGGCGGTCACCTGTCCGGACGCGATCACATCGAGCGACTCGAGCAGTACCGCCGGCGCGACGTCGCTGCCCTCCTCGACCGACTCGGCGAAGCCCTCGGGCGTCACGTCGGTGAGACCGGCGGCCGCGGCGAGGTAGCCGGGCAGCGGCTCGGTCAGGAACACCGTCTTGCCCTCGGCGGAGGCCTTGAGCGTCTCGAGGTCGGACTCGAAGCCCTCGAGCTCGGCGACCAGCTCGTCGGCGTTGGTCGCGAACGTGTCCGCGCCGTCGGGGTCGAGCGCCGTCAGCTCGTCGGCGATGGCCTCGACCACGTGGATCATCGTGTGCGGGTCGAACCACACGTGCTCGTTGAAGCCCTCGATGTGGTCGTGGCCATCGTGGTCGTGAGCCTCCTCGCCCTCGGCATGCTCGTGGTCGTGCGACTCGGCGGCGGCGTCGTCGTCGGCGTGGGCGTCCTCCTCATGGCCCTCGTTGCCGGGGAAGTCGTGGGAGTACTCGACGGCGGTGACGACGTGCGGGTCCTGGGCGTCCTGCAGCAGGCTGTCGATGAAGGCGTCGTAGCCGCCGCCGTTCTCGACGACGAGGTCGGCTTTCTGGAGCGTGAGCCGGTCGCGGGCGCTGGCCTCGTAGGAGTGCGGGTCCTGGGAGGCGGAGGTGATGATCGACTCGACGTCGACGCGGTCGCCGCCGATCTGCGCGGCGATGTCGCCGTAGACGTTGGTGCTCGCCACGACGGTGATCGTTCCGTCGTCGCCTTGTCCCGACGCGGCGGGGCTGGAGCATCCGGCCAGCGAGAGGGCGGCGACGGAGGCGAGGGCGAGAGCGAGCGCGGGCTTCTTCATGATGCCAGCGTAAACGCTAATGAGAACCATTATCAAATCGAACGCTCCGCGGACGGGAAAGGCGGAGAGCGTGCGACCACGCCCTCCGCCTTTCGTCACCCCCGACTCACCCCACGAGCCCCCGCGGCGCGATCCATGCGGTCGCCTCCGCGGGCAGCGCGGAGCCGTCCAGCGCCACGGTCGACAGCACCGCGTCCTCCGCGGCCGCTCCGAGCTCGAAGGGCTCCGTGCCGAAGTTCGTCACGACCTCCCAGCCGTTCGGACGACGGAACCGCAGCACGTCCGCACGACCCGTCTCCCTCCACTCCAGGCTCTCGCCGGTCTGCAGCAACCGCCGCAGCCGCAGAGCCTCGCGGTAGAGGTTGAGCGTGGAACCGGGGTCGGCATCCTCCACCTCGACCGCAGCCGCGGCGAACCACGCGGGCTGAGGCAGATGCGCGCCGCCCTCGCCGAACCCGTACGAGCTGCCCGACGCCGTCCACGGCAGGGGCACACGGCACCCGTCGCGACCGAGACCATCGAAGTCGGCCCCGCGGAAGAACCCGGGGTCCTGCCGCTGCTCCGGCGCGATGTCGGCCACCTCGTGCAGCCCGAGCTCCTCGCCCTGATACAGGTACGCGCTGCCGGGCAGGCCGAGCAGCAGCAGGGTCGCGGCGTGCGCCCGGCGCAGTCCGCCCTCGCGGTCGAGTCCGTCCTCCGGGCCGCCGGCACGCACCCACTCCGTGCCCTGCTTCACCGCGCGACCGCGCAGCGGAGGAAGGCCGTACCGCGTGGCGTGGCGGGTCACGTCATGGTTGGACAGCACCCAGGTGGTCGACGACCCTGCCGCGTGCGCCTGGGCGAGGTTGTCGGCGATGATGCGCTGGAAGTCGCCCGCATCGAAGTCGGCCACGAGCAGATCGAAGTTGAACGCCTGGCCCAGCCCCTCCGCGGAGGCGTACTTCGCCCGGCGCTCCGGCGTCTCCACCCACGCCTCGGCGACGGCGGTGCGCGGCGGGTCGTACTCGTTGAACACCCGACGCCACTCGGCGTAGATCTCGTGCACGTCGTCGCGGTCGATCATCGGGTGGGTGCCCGAGGAGCGGTCCATCGCGTCGAGCTGGGCGCGCGACGGCAGCGGCTCGGTGAGGTCCTTCGTGAGCATGTGGGCGACGTCGATGCGGAACCCGTCGACGCCGCGGTCCGACCAGAAGCGCAGTGTCGTCAGGAAGTCCGCGCGCACCTCGGGGTGGTCCCAGTTGAGGTCGGGCTGCTCGACCGCGAAGTTGTGCAGGTACCACTGACCGTCGGCTACGCGCTCCCAGGCGCTGCCACCGAAGATCGAGATCCAGTCGGTGGGCGGCTCCGCACCGTCGGGCCCCGTGCCCTCCCGGAAGATGTAGCGCTCCCGCGCGGCCGACCCACGCCCCGCGGCGAGCGCCTCCTGGAACCACGCATGCTGGTCGGAGGTGTGGTTGGGGACGATGTCGACCACGACGCGGATGCCGCGCGCGTGCAGCGCCTCCACCATCGCGTCGAAGTCGGCCAGCGTGCCCAGGCGCGGGTCGACGTTGCGGTAGTCGGCCACGTCGTAGCCGCCGTCGGCGAGTTCGGACGGGTAGAAGGGACTCAGCCACACCGCGTCGATGCCGAGCTCGGCGAGGTAGTCGGCACGGGAGACGATGCCGGGGAGGTCGCCCAGTCCGTCGCCGTCGGCGTCGGCGAAGCTGCGAGGGTAGATCTGGTAGACGGCGGCCTGGCGCCACCAGGTCGCGGTCTTGTCGTCTTCGCGGGTCTCGGTGAGCAGCGAATCGGTCATGAGGGGTTGGAACTCCTTGCTTTCTTGCGGTGGTCGGTGTCAGCCCTTGACGGCACCCTGCGTGACGCCCTCCATCACCCAGCGCTGAGTGAAGAGGTAGGCGACGATCGCGGGGGCCATCGCCATGAGGTACGAGGCGAAGGCGACGTTGTAGTTGTTGCTGAACTGGTTCTGGAAGAGGTTCTGCCGCACCGGCAGCGTCTGCAGTGCCGGGTCGGAGATGATGAGCGACGGCATCATGAAGTCGTTCCAGGCGTAGAGGAACGCGAAGATGCCGACGGTCGCGCTCATGGGCGCGAGCAGCGGGAAGATCAGCCGCCAGAAGGTCTGCCACGTGGTCGCCCCGTCGATGCGGGCGCTCTCCTCCAGCTCGATCGGGATCGACCGCAGGAACGCCGTGAACAGCAGCACGCTGAAGCTCAGCTGGAACATCGTGGCGAGGATGATCACGCCGAACGGGTTGTCGAGTCCGACGCGTCCGGTGAGCTGGATCTGCGGCAGCGCCACGACCGGGAAGGGGATGAACATCGCCGCGAGCAGGTAGAAGAAGGAGTACCGGAACAGCCGGCGGTCCCAGTTGCGCACGATCGCGTACGAGGCGAAGGCCGCGAGCACGATCGTGGCGACGACCGTTCCCGCCGTGACGAGCAGGGAGATGCCGGCACCGACGGGGAACTTCGTGAGGTTCCAGGCCTGCACGAATCCGTCGAAGCTGAACGGCGCGGGGAACGAGAACGCGTTGCCGTCGACGGCCTGACCGGTGGTCTTGAACGCCATCGAGATCGTGACGTACAGCGGGATGAGGACCGTCGCGGTGCAGAGGATCAGGATGATGGTGCCCGACCAGTTGACGCGCTCCATCTTCTCGCGCTTCTTCCGGCCGCCGGCCGGGGCCGTGGTGAGGGTCTGCGTGGTCATCAGAACGTGTTCCTTCCGCGGGTCAGCGAGAGCTGGAAGACCGAGATGAGCACGGCCACGATGAAGAAGATCGTGGCGTTGGCCATCTGGTAGGCGTAGTCGCCGCCGTTGAAGCCCGCGATGATCGTCATGGCCACGCTGCGGGTGGCGGTGCCCGGTCCGCCGTTCGTGAGGCCGACGATGATGTCGTAGGCGTTGAGGAAGCCCTTGAACCCGAGGATCACGTTGATCACGACATACCCGGCGACGAGCGGGATGGTGATGCGGGTGAGCTGCTGCGTGCGGCTGGCCCCGTCGATGCTGGCCGCCTCGTACACCTCGCCCGGCACCGACAGCAGACCGGCGATGTAGATGAGCAGCGTGCCGGGCACGGCCTGCCACGCGGTGACGATGACGATCGCGACCCACGCGAGGTCGGGGTTGGCGAGCAGGCTGGTCTGCAGCCACTCGATCCCCGTCGCGGCCCCCGCCGCGGGCAGCGAGTTGGAGAACAGGAAGTTGAAGACGTAGGCGATGATGATGCCCGAGATCACCATCGGGATCACGAAGATCGTCCGCAGCCCGGTCTTGAAGCGGATGCGGGAGGTGAGCCCGACCGCGAGGAGGAACGCGATCACGTTCACCACGATCACGGTCGCGATGGAGAAGCCGAACGTGAACAGGTAGCTCTGCAGGATCGCGGGATCGCTGAACAGGGCGATGTAGTTGGTGAGGCCGTTGAAGCTCCATTCACCGATGCCGATCGAGTCGGTGAAGCTGAAGAAGATGCCGATCACGCCGGGGACGGTGATCGCGAGCGTGAAGATCACCAGGGTCGGCAGCAGGAAGAGGTAGTAGATCGGCTCGACGCGGCGGGTGTGCCGGCGGAGCTTCCGCTCGCCGCCCGTCACGATCGCGGTGGTGCTGGCACCGGTGTCGGTGGCGGTGGTGGTGGTCATGGCGCGGACTCCTCTGTCTCGGCCGATGCGGAATCCTGCGAGGTCGGGATGGGAGCGCGGAAGGCGATACGGGCCCAGTCGGCGTCCATCGTGCGGAGGATCGACGACGGCGCGGCGCCGAGCACCATGGCCTGCGCATAGTTGAAGATCGGCAGGGTCTTCGGAACGAGCACGGACGGGCCCTGGTAGATCTTGCCGTCGTCGTAGTACGGGATCATGCCCTCGATGCGCGGGTCGTCCGGCGCTGCCGCGTCGGTCGTCGGGGTGAATCCGAGCTGCGAGGCGTTGTACTCCTCGATGTTCTCGGGGAGGTAGAGGTACTCGAGGAAGTCGCGGGCGGCCTCCTGGTGCCGGGACTCCACGGGGATCATCGCCGCGAGGTCCATGTTCACCCGCACCGCGAGGTCGTCGGGATCGTCGGTCATGGGCAGCGGGAAGGTGCCCAGGGGCAGATCGGGAGCGGTCTTCGCGATCTCGCTGAACGCCCACGGCCCCTGCAGGTACATCGCCGCCTCGCCCTTCGCGAAGGCGAGGTTGCCGTCGCCGTAGCCGCGACTCGCGGCGTCGTCATTGGTGTAGTCGTTCGCGAGCTGCATCATCTTGTCCATCGGCTCGGCGAAGTCCTTCTGGAACGACACCTCGGAGTCGGGACCGACGTCGGTGCCCTCGGCGGCGAGGGCGTCGAAGAATTCGAGCACGTCGAGGGAACCGCCGACCGCGTAGTCGTACCAGCCCTGCGCCACGGTCCAGTCGTCTTTGAAGGTGCCGTAGAAGGGGTCGATGCCCGCCTCGCGCAGCTGGTCGCACACGGCGATCAGCTCGTCCCAGGTCTGCGGCACCTCGAGCCCCTGCTCGTCGAAGATCTGCGTGTTGTAGATGACGGAGGCGGCCATGACCGAGTACGGCAGGGCACTCGTTCGGCCCTCGCACGAGCCGTACTGGTCCATCAGCGGCTGCAGGTCGTCGCGGATGCCCGCCGCAGTCTCGGTGTCGGAGAGGTCGGTGAGCGCGCAGCGCTGCACGAACCGGGCGACCTCGTAGTTGTAGTTCGCGAGCATGATGTCCGGCGGGTTGCCACGGACGAAGCTGGCAGAGACGACGTCGACGCCCGAGGTGTCGATCTCGACGCGGACGTCGTTCTGGGAGGCGTTGTAGTCCGCGACCAGGTCGGTCATGAACGGGATGGCCTCGCGCTTGCTGAAGGTGAAGCGGATGGTCTCCGGCCCGTCCCCTGCCGCGCAGCTCGTGAGCGCGACACCGGCGAGAACCAGGCCGAGCGCTCCGGCGATCCCGCGCAGCGGGCGTGTTCGTCGTGCAGACACCGTTGTCCTTCCGTCGGTAGATCTGCGGACTAAATCTAGTGAGCGAATCTAGTCCGTCAGGAGGTACTGTCTCATCTGGGCGACAGAAAGGTCAAGGGGAGTGGCGGAGGTCTCGGCGGGATTGGGCACCGGGCGCGCGAGCGTCGGCGCCGTCCTCGACTTCGCCTGGACCGCCAGCGAGTTCACCGCCACCGAGGCCATGGCCGGCACCTCCCTCACCCGCTCGACCGCGATCGACGCGATCGACACCCTCGTGGGCGCCGAGGTGCTGCGCGAGCTGCCCAACGCCAGGGCCACGGGCGACTACCGCGCCGGACGCCCCGCCCGACGGTTCGCCCTCTCCCCCGACCTCGGCGTGGTGATCGGCGTCGACGCGGGCGACACCCACCTCGCGGTCACGGTCGCCGACCCGCTCGACCGCACGCTCGTGCATCACCGCACCGAGCTCGACCCGACCCAGAGCGCCGAGGCCCGCCGGGCCACGATCGTCGAGCGGATGCAGGCCGCCCGCAGCGAGGCCGGGGTCGACGCGGACCACGTGCTCGCGGTGTGCGTCGGCGTCGCCGCCCCGGTCGACCGCGACGGCATCTCCCCGCCGCACCCCCAGGGTTTCTGGGAGCGCACCAACCCCGGCCTCGCCGCGGCCCTGCACGACTGGGCACCCGTGGTCGAGGTGAAGAACGACGCCCAGCTCGCCGCGATCGCCGAGGGCACGCTCGGCGCCGCGCAGGACTGCCGCGACTACGTGGCCCTGCTCGCCAGCGAACGCTTCGGCGGCGGAGTCGTCGTCGACGGGCACGTGCTGCACGGGGCCCACGGCGGCGTGGGCGAGGGCGTGGTGTTCGACCACATCGTCGGCGTCGGCTCGGCGTTCGGGCTCCGCTATGCCCTGCAGGACCAGGCACGCGCCGCCGTCGAGTCGGGAGAGGCCGCGACCGACGGCTCCCTCGGACGGCTCGTGGCGGACGGCCCCGTGGAGCCACGGCTCGTGCTCACCCTCGCCGCCTCCGGCGACCCCGACGCGCTGCGGGTCGCCGAGCGGGTGGGCGCCACGGTCGCCCGTGTGGTCGGCGTGCTCGGCAGCATGTACGACCCCGCCCGCGTGATCGTGTGCGGCGCGGTGGCCGAGAGCGTGGAGCCGGTGCTCGCCGCCGCCCGCCGCATCCTCCCCGCGGAACTGCACCTGCCGGCGCCCGAGATCCTCGCGTCGTCGCTCGGTGCAGAGGTCGTGTCGGTGGGCGCCGTCGCGACCGCCCGCCGCGCCGCCCGGGAGCACGCCGTGCCGCTGCTCGCGGCCCGGCGCCTGCGCACGACCGCCTAGAGCGCGACCGCCCAGGTCACGGGGTGCGGGGCGACGCCGCCGTCGCCTCCGGCGGCTCGGGAGTGTGCGCCTCGGCGGTCTCGTCCGCGCGCGACTCGACCGCCGACGCCTCGGCGGCCAGGTAGCGGGCGGCAAAGGAGTCGATGCGGCGAGGGGTGGCCGTGAGCGCGACGACCGCCCGGCCGGTGCCCGGCTGCACCGTGAACTGAGCCTGCGACCCCCAGGTGCCCCCGGTGTGCTCGATCACGGGCGCCGGACCCGAGCCCACCAGGAACCAGCAGAGCCCGAGCTGCAGGTCGTCCTTGAGGCGGTGGTGCGGGGTGACGGCCAGGCGCAGTCCCTCGGCGACCTCCGCGGACGCCGGGCCGAGCAACGCGTCCGCCAGCCGCTGCAGGTCGTCGAGCGTGGAGGCGTACATGCCCGCGGCCGGCATCGCGTCCTTCAGGTAGGGCAGCCCGACGCCCTTGCCGTTCGTGGGCCGCTCCACCACATCCGGACCCGCGGTCGGCCGATCGAGTCCGGTCCTGGTCATGCCGAGCGGATCGAGGAGCCGCTCGCGCATCAGCTCCGCGAACGGCACCCCGGTCACGGCGGCGAGTGCGTCGCCCAGGAGCCCGACGCCCATGCTGGAGTAGCGGAAGCGGCCGTCTCGACGCGCGCGTCCGGCGCTGGCCGACAGCAGCTCGCGGTAGTGGTCGTCGTCCACACCGCGCCACGGGTCCTTGACGCTGAACCCCAGCGCGGTGGCGAGTTCGCGTCGCGCGAGCCGCCGCGGCGTGTTCGGCAGTCCGGAGCGATGGGTCGCCAGGTCGAGCAGCGTGGGCGCGGCCCCTCGCCACGGAAGGGGCTCACCGCGCGCGTCGTCGATCGGCTGCTCCGCGTCCACGTCGCCGGCGGCGAGGAGCACGCCGAACAGGGAGCCCGTGAGCGCCTTGCTCACCGAGCCGATCTCGAAGCGCGCGCGTGTCGCCTCCACCGGATAGGCCACCTGCGTCCACTCCCCGGAGCTCCCGCGGAGGGCTGCCGCGACGGAAGCCTCAGCCGAGCCGGCGAGCGTCGCCAGCTCCGTCGCCGGGTCTGCGAACCCCTCGCTGCGCTGCATCGATCATCCCCTGCCGTGTGGTCGTGCGCTGTGCTTCCACCGTAGGGAGGGCCTGCGGGCACGCACATCCACCGGCAGGCGGACCCGCACGAAGGGTCGGCGTTAGTGCTTGATCGGCTAAAGCACTTCTGATGTAGTTGAGTCACTCAAGTAAAGGAGCACCCATGCCCGCATCGCCGACCGTTCCCCCGCGCATGAACGCGATCGTGCTCGACCAGTTCGGAGACGAGGACGAACTCCGGTCGCGCGAGATCGCCGTCCCCGAGATGGGCCCGAGCGACGTGCTCCTCCGTGTGCACGTCGCCGCCGTGGCCTCGTGGGACGCCCTCGAGCGCCGCGGCGATTACGACGGAGTCTTCGGCATCCCGTCGCGCTTTCCCTACGTGCTCGGGTGGGACGCGGCGGGGACCGTGGCGGCGGTCGGCAGCGAGGTCACGCGCTTCGCGGTCGGCGATCGGGTCTATGCGGCATCCACCCCGGTGCCGCGCGGGGGCTTCTACGCAGAGTACGGCGTCGTCGACGAAGAGCACGTCGCGCACGTACCCGCGCGTCTATCCCTCGAGCAGGCGGGCGTGGTGGCGTGGGACGCCCTCACCGCGCAGAGCGGCCTCGATGCACTCGACCTCGACCGCGGACAGACGCTCCTGGTGTTCGGCGCCAGCGGCGGCATGGGGCACATGGCGGTGCAGCTGGCACGCCAGCGTGGCCTGCGTGTGCTCGCGGCGTCGTCCGGCGCGGATGGTGTCGCCCTCTCGCGCGAGCAGGGTGCCGACGCGGTCGTCGACGGTCGCGCGGAGGACGTGCTGGTCGCGGCGAAGGAGTTCGCCCCGGACGGCATCGACGGCGCCCTGGTCACGGCGGGCGGCCCCATGGCGGAGCGCGCCCTGCAGGCCCTCGCGCCGTCGGGGCGGGTGGCGTGGCCGCACGGGGTCCATCCGCTGCCCGTCACCGCGCCTGCCGTGCCGATCCTCTCGTTCGACGGCGACCGCTCGCGAGCCGCGCTCGACCGCCTCAACGCCGTCATCGAGTCGGGGTCGTTCACGCCCCACGTCGCCCGGCGATTCCCGCTGTCGCAGGTGCGGGATGCCCACCGCGCGCTCCGCGATCACTACGTCGGCAAACTGGCGCTGATCATCCGCGACCACGGGCTCCTCCCGCCGGCGGTCGCGGGTCGGCCGTAAGGTGTGTCCGTGATCACCTGCGTCGTGACGTACACGGTCGACCCCGCCCGCATCGAGGCATTCGAGAGGTTCGCCCGCGCGTGGATGGATCTCGTGACTCGCCACGGCGGCATCCACCACGGGTACTTCCTGCCGTCGGAGGGGAAGAGCGACGAGGCGCTGGCGCTGTTCACGTTCCCCTCGCTCGCAGCCTACGAGGTCTACCGCGAGCGCTTCGGCGTCGATCCGGAGTTCATCGCCGCAGACCGGATCCGCGACGAGAGCGGCTGCGTCCTCCGCTACGAGCGCACCTTCATGCGCCCACTGCTGCCCGCGGAGGCTCCCGAGCTTCGCGATTGATTGATCACCTCAAGCGTTTAGGATCGGGGCATGGCAGTCACCCACCGCGTCGCGACCGCGACCACGGAGGCAGAAGAGGTTCTCCTCGACCTGGTGAACGCGTACGAGCAGGCGTTCGACCGCGCCGCCGAATCCGTCGGACTCAGCGCTGCCCAGGCTTGCGTCCTCGGGCGGCTCTCCCGATCCCGGTCGATGGGCGGGCTCGCGGTCGAGCTCGAGTGCGACGCATCGAACATCACGCAGATCGTCCGTCGCCTCGACGGCGCGGGCCTCACCTACCGAGAGGCCGCCGCCGAGGACAAGCGCGTCCGGATGGTGGCCCGCACCCCGAAGGGCGACGCTCTCGACCGCGACTTCGGGCGTGCCTTCTCGTTCGCACGGGAGGCGCTCGCGCGACTGTCCGACGAGGAGCAGGGCCTCCTCACCGCGCTCCTGCGCAAAGCGCTCCCGCCGGCGGGAGACCCGAGGCCTGACTCAGTTATGAGTCGGCCCTAATCCTGATCCAGATCCGTCGCATTTGCGCCAGGCGCAAACTGAGCTCGTCAGGAATACCATGTCGGCGGGATCGTCAAACTAAGTGATCCGATGCGACGCCTGCTCGCTTCGGGGCACTGGAGTCCACCGCTTAGGTATCCGGAATCACTACCGGGATGAGACTCAGGGTCACGATCTGCGCCGCGATGGCTGCCCAGGCGGAGATCGCATCATCCTCTGCCTCGTCAGTAAGCGCCCCTCAGCCCCTGCGGCTCAACGAAGCCGCCGAACACGAACCGGCCAGCGACGCTCTCGGAGAAGAGCCGGGCACTCCCCTCACGTGAGAATCAACCGGCCTCGCCGATAACATCAGCTCAGCTAGCTCGAACAGGACAGTAGAATCGGGGATCGACGCGGTAACGTCGTCCGGCGCCGCAACTGAAGACCATTCGCCGATCAGAGCAGCGCCTCAGACTAGCCGCAACTGACGACCGCGTAGCGGCCGGTTGACGTCGCCGTCTTTACGAGTTGGCCATTGACGTAGATGTTGCAGGTGATGCTGTCGCCGTCCATGATCTGCGCGTTGAAGTTTCGGTACCCTGAGGCCGTCGGCCAAGACATCCGCCACGGAAGTGGGGTGTCACCCGCCTGGCTGATACTAAAGCTGTTCGGCGGAACCCAGGTGACTGTGCCGCGACTCCCGTTCGAAATAACTTCGTACACGGTGGACGGTGGCTCGAGTGTGATGGTCACAGTGCTGCCTGGTTCGACGACGGTGCCCGCGGCAGGGTCTTGACCCGCAACCGCCTGCGAGCTGGACTTCGAGCCAGTCACGGTCAGCTTGGCGTTCGAGAGTTTAGTGGTCGCGGCGAGGTCCGGCATCCCGACGACGCTCGGTATCTGCACCCCCCAGGACAGTGTGACCGTACTGGCCACGGGAAGCTTGCCGTCAATGATCTCCGGTTCGGTCGCCGTCACGACCCAGGAGGGGTCGTACGGGTCGCCAGGGTCAGAGGTCACCACCGCCAGGAACCCGGCGGCCGTGAGCGTGTCCATCGCTCCCTGCAGGTTAGTACCGATAACCGCGGGGGCGTCGACGCGGGGGCGCTCGAGTGTGACCTTAACGTTTGATCCGGCGGTCGAGGTTCCGCGCTCGGCTTGGGTGAGGACCGTCCAGTCCTCGTGTCCGTCGACGACGGTGTCGGAGATGTCAGACGGGAGCACCTCGAGTGCGACTTCGGCGCCTGCGTCGACCGCATCGCCATAGGTCATCCCTTCCATGTCCGGGATCGACACTTCGGAAGGAACCACCTCAAGTGTTATGACCTGGTCCGCATGAACACGCTCGTCACCGGCTGGGATTTGAGAAGTCACCACGCAGAACGTCGGCCCGCGGTCGTCGTCTTCGCAGAACGAAGAGTCCGAGTGGAAGACGCTCCGGAGCGCGACGCCATCAAGCGCCGCCGTCGCGTCCGCGAGGCTTTGCTGTTCGACGACGGGGACCGACACCCGGGTGACTTGGTCGACGATGATTAACGCGACGAGCCCGAGCGCGACCACTCCTACGACGATAACTCCGCCGATAAGGATCGAGCGCTTACGGATCCGGGAACGAATGCGGCGCAAGAGCGTGCCGCGTTCAGTGGCTTGTGCTTCCGGATCGTCACTGGGTACCTGCTTGTCGGGTCCTGCTCCCGAAGACTCATCCACCACCGTTGCTCCTTAGGTCCAGGGGTAGCTGGGGCGGGAGTGCCGGCATGTGCGACCCGGCCCTCCCCTGCTCGCGCGTCATTTAATCGTGACGAAGACGGTGTCGGCGAACATGCCGGGGTTGATGGCGAGGACGCCATCAGCAGGGGTGGGCACCTGGATGGCGTTGTTGCCCGTCGCGGAAGCACCCGTGTAGAGGGTGGACATGGTGTCGAGGGCGTCGGGGGCGACGACGAGCTTGTCGAACGGATTCACCGTCACGCCCGCGGCGGTGACGTACTCCATACCGACAAACGTCGGCATCCCGCCTTCGGGGTCGTCGCCGATGAACGTGACCGTGTAGTTGATGAGGATGTACTCGGTACCCGCGTCGGGCGCCTCGTTGAACATGTTCTCGTTCACGATTTGATCCGTCGCACCAAGCGTGACGGAGTTCACGATGACGGTCCATTCGTCGGAGGAGAACGGGACACCCAGCGGAAGCGGGTTCTCGCGAGTGCCAGCCTCGGCCGGCTTCTCTTCCTCAGCCGCCGCGGCACCCGTCTCCTCCGTGACGGTGGTCGGTGCACCGACCTGGACATCGGATCCGCCGAATGCGTCCGTGAAGGCCGTCGCGACGACGACGGTGAAGACGATGACGCCGACGATGGTACCCACGATGGACACGATGATGGCAGTGACACCCTGCCACTTCACCTTGCCCTTCAGGAACAGGGACACGATCCCCAAAATGAAACCGATGGGAAGGAGCACCCAACCGACGATGAGAGCGCCCGGGATGCAGGCGAAGACGAAGCCGACGGCCGACACAATCAGAGCAATCAGCGCCAGGACGTTGCGCTGATTGACGGGGGCCGGCGGGTAGGCAACGCCTGGTGCGGGCTGTACGTATGCTGGCGCATCGTGCCGGGCCTGGCCGTGCGTGGGGGCGACTGGTGCGGGCTGCGGGTCGGGGGCCGGGGGCGGGACGTTGGTCATGATTCTCCTATGGCTGTGTTCTCGCGGGGGCGCGCGCGAATGGCGCGGGACCGCGGCCCCCGTGAAACCCCCAAAGCCCAGTCGGGCACCTTCAACGTAGCGGCGGACTCAGACGTTTCACAGTGAATTGATATAACGATATGGGTGCAGCGGCCAGCGTGCCCTGCCTGCTGATGCGGCCCTACACGTGGGGGCCTGGCTGTCGGGATACAACTCCGCCTTCAATCCCTGCCTGACTTCATCGAGAAGCTCAAAGAGGTTGCCCGCGGCGTGCACGAAGTTCTCTGCTATTGCGCGCGAAGGGAGCGTCAGTACATCCGAGACCAAGATGCTCCTTCTGCAGGTTATGCAAGTGGAGAGCAATTCTCCTCACCTCAGTGGTCACCACGCCCCGTTCGCTCAGGGCCTCGACGACCGCGGCGACGTTGCGTGAGTGGTTGTCGCTGAACCCGAGCATTCGTCGATGTCCAGGGTGGTTTCTTCTAGTCGGTCCCAGGCGTTGGTCATTGCGATGACATTCGGATCGACACGCCCTGAGCGCGGCAGCCATACAGTGTTTCGAGGCTCGCATGTCTCGCGCGGGGGCCCCTTGCCGTCCGCAGAAGCGACGGCACTGACAGACGCGTCCGCGAGCTCGCGTGCTTCGTACTCGAGTTCCGCGCTGGCGCCGGAGCCCGTCGCCTTCCGAAGGCGCTCCAACATCAGTTATGGGTCAGCCTTTGTCCTGATCCAGATTCGTCATATCTGAGCCAGGCAAACACTGGAGTCGCTGAGAACCCCGTTCGGCCGGGAGCGTCAAACTATGTGATCCGGTGTAGCCCGCGCCGAAGACATGGGCCTAGCGTCCAGATCGTCGATCCTGCCAGCAGGCACATCGGACAGACTAAGGAACCACCGCACGGACAACAACGGGCGGGTCGTCCGGTACTGGAGTTGCCCATCGCGTCACATGAGCGATGCCAAGTGGGATAAGTCCCACGTGGGCTATAACGAACGCGTCTCTGAACACAGTTACCGCTCCCCGGCGAGTACGTGAGGTCGCATGCGTGGCAATGACGTGCTCCCGCAACTCCTTGCGGGCGGCGTGCTTCGATGCACTGTACTTCCACGCATCGACCTGGCTCACCTTCTTCGAAGCGACCGCCACTCCAGCGAACGCGAGCACCGCAAAGATCTCGATGACAAGGCCGACGAACCACATCAGTCCACGAGGAGCGCGGGCTCCTCCAGGACGGAGGCGACGTCGGCGACGAAGCGGCTCATGCCGTCGCCGTCGATCACGCGGTGGTCGAACGAGCCGGCGACCGTGGTCACCCAGCGCGGACGCACCTCACCGTCGACGACCCACGGCTTCTGACTGATCGTGCCCATCGCCACGATGCCCGCCTCGCCCGGGTTGATGATCGGCGTTCCCGCATCCATCCCGAACACACCGATGTTCGTGATGGTGATGGTGCCGCCCTGCTGGTCGGCCGGAGGCGTCTTGCCCTCCCGCGCCGTCAGCGTCAGCCGGTTCAGGGCTCGGGCGAGCTCCTTCATGCTGAGGTCCTGGGCGTCCTTGATGTTCGGCACGAGCAGGCCGCGCGGCGTGGCGGCCGCGATGCCCAGGTTCACGTAGTGACGGACGGCGATCTCGGCCCCGGCCTCCGTATCGATCCACGCGGCGTTCACCATCGGGGTGCGTCGCACCGCCCAGATCACCGCGCGCGCCATGAGCAGCAGCGGCGAGACCTTGATGTCGGCGTAGTCCGGCGACGCCTTGAGGCGCTTCACGAGCTCCATCGTGCGGGTCGCGTCGACCTCCTTCCACACCGTCACGTGCGGGGCCGAGTACGCACTCTGCACCATCGCCGACGACGTGGCCTTGCGCACGCCCTTCACCGGGATCGATTCGGTGCGGTCGTCGCCCGCCGCCGAGGGCCGGGTGGCCGTGAGGCCCCGCGCCAACCCGGACGGCGCCGCCGACGGAGCGGGCACCGTCTCCTCGCGCACACTCCCCCACTCGGGCGTCTCGATGTTGCGGAACACGCTGGCCTGCGAGGCGTGCTTCACCACGTCGTCCCGGGTGACCTCGCCGTCCGCACCCGTCGGGGTGACCGTGGTGAGGTCGACGCCGAGGTCGCGGGCGAGCTTGCGGATGGGCGGCTTCGCGATCACGCCCACCGACGACCGCACGGGGCGCTCGGCCGGACGCTTGCGGCGCGACGTCGCCCCGCCGCCCGAACCGTAGCCGACCAGCACCGAGCCGCCACCCTCCTCGGGAGCGGGTGCTTCGGCCGTGACGACGGCGCCGGGACCGGCGTCATCGCGGGCGTCCGTCACGAACGTGATGATGGGGGTCCCGACCTCGACCGTCGCTCCCTCGTCGACGAGCAGCTCACCCACGACGCCCGCGTGCGGAGAGGGCAGCTCGACCAGCGACTTCGCGGTCTCGATCTCGCAGATCACATCGTTGATGGCGACCCGGTCGCCCGGTGCCACCTTCCACGCGACGATCTCCGCCTCGGTCAGACCCTCACCGACATCGGGAAGGGGGAAGTTCTGCGTGCTCATGCGTGATCCTCTCGTGGACCGGATTCAGTAGGCGAGGGAGCGGTCGACGGCCTCGAGGATGCGGTCGGCATCCGGCAGGTACGCGCCCTCCAGCTTGGCGGCAGGGAACGGCGTGTCGTAACCCGACACCCGCAGCACGGGCGCCTCGAGCGCATAGAACGCGCGCTCCATCACGGTCGCCGCGATCTCGCTGCCGAGGCTCGTGTGACCGGGAGCCTCCTGCGCGTAGACCATGCGGCCGGTCTTGCGCACCGAGCCCAGGATGGGGTCGTAGTCGACCGGCGACAGCGACCGCACGTCGACGACCTCGCAGCTCGTGCCCTCGGCCTCCGCGAGCGCCGCGGCCTGCAGCAGCGTGGTGACCATCGCGCCGTGGCCCACGAGGGTGACGTCGCTGCCGGTGCGGACCACCCGGGACGAGTGCAGCGGCACGGCCGACGCGTCGAGCTCGACCTCCCCCTTGGGCCAATACCGGCTCTTGGGTTCGAGGAAGATCACCGGGTCGTTCGACGCGATGGCCTCCTGGATCATCCAGTACGCGTCGTTCGCGGTCGACGGCGACACCACGCGCAGACCGGGGGTATGCGTGAAGTACGCCTCCGGACTCTCCTGGTGGTGCTCGACCGCGCCGATGTGGCCGCCGTAGGGAATGCGGATCACGATCGGCAGGCTGAGCGAACCCGCGTGGCGGTTAGTGAGCTTCGCGAGCTGCGTCGTGATCTGGTCGAACGCCGGGAACACGAACCCGTCGAACTGGATCTCGACCACCGGACGGAACCCGGCCATCGCCAGGCCGATCGCGGTGCCGACGATGCCCGACTCCGCCAGCGGCGTGTCCAGCACCCGCCGGTCGCCGAAGTCGCGCTGCAGGTGCTCGGTGATGCGGAACACGCCCCCGAGCTTCCCGATGTCCTCACCCATCAGGAGGACCTTCGGGTCGTCCTCCATCGCCTTGCGCAGCCCCGCGTTCAGCGCCTTGCCGAGCGGCATCGTCTCCAGGGTCACCGGGCGTCTCCTTCGAACGAGGCCTCGTACTGCGCACGCCACGCCTTCTGCTGATCGATCAGCGGGTGCGGGTCGCTGTACACGTGGTCGAACATCTCGTCGGGGTCGGGCATGCCGAGGGTCACCGCGCGCGCGCGCAGATCCTCCGCGGCGTCGGCCGCCTCCGCGTCGACCTCGTCGAAGAACCGCGCTGAGGCGCCGCGATTCTCCAGGAACGCGCGCATGCGCACGATCGGGTCGCGTCCCTCCCACATCAGCTCTTCGTCGTTGCCGCGGTACTTGGTGGGGTCGTCGCTCGTGGTGTGCGCACCCAGCCGGTAGGTCACGGCCTCGATCGCGCGCGGACCGCCGCCCGCGCGTGCCTCGTCGAGCGCCACGCGGGACACCGCGTAGCTGGCGAGCACGTCGTTGCCGTCGACGCGCACGCTGGGAATGCCGTATCCGGCGCTGCGCTGCACGAGCGGCACGCGCGACTGCGTGGTCACGGGCACCGAGATCGCCCAGTGGTTGTTCTGCAGGAAGAACACCGTCGGAGCCTGGTAGCTCGCGGCGAAGACCATGGCCTCGTGCACGTCGCCCTGGCTGGAGGCTCCGTCGCCGTAGTAGACGATGACGGCCTCGTCCCGCTCGGGGTCGCCGGTGCCCGAGCGTCCGTCGAACGCGACCCCCATCGCGTAGCCCGCCGCGTGCAGCACCTGCGACCCCAGCACCAGGGTGTACAGCCGCGTGTTGCCGTTCTTCGGGTCGGTGGGGTCCCAGCCGCCGTGCGAGACACCGCGCATCAGCTTGATGATGTCGAGCGGGTCGACGCCGCGGATGCGCGTGACCGCGTGCTCACGGTACGACGGGAAGATCGTGTCCTGCGCGCGGGCGGCGCGACCGGAGCCGACCTGCGCCGCCTCCTGGCCGCGGCTCGGGGGCCAGAGGGCGAGCTGCCCCTGGCGCTGCAGATTCGTCGCCTGGGTGTCGATGGCCCGGATGCTCACCATGTCGCGGTAGAACTGCTCGAGCTCGGCGTCGGGGATCGCCTCGACGAGCGGCAGATACTGTTCGGCCTCCGCCGTGGGCGCGACCTTTCCGGTCTCGTCCAGCACGCGTACGAGGGGGGTCTCTGGGGTGCTCACGGGCCCCACGCTACCCGTGCCGGCATTCCGGGTCACGCATACCTAGGGCCCCCTCGTATCTTCGCGGAAGCCCGAGATTGCGCGGATCCCGGGGTGTCAGCGCTGGGCTGCGGCGACCTCCAGCACGCGGTCGAGCGACTCCTCCTCGCCGACCGAGATGCGGATCCCGTCGCCCGAGAAAGGCCGCACGATGAGGTCGGCGGCCACGAAAGCGGCGGCCACCTCGTCGGTGCGCTCCCCGGTGGGCAGCCACACGAAGTTGGCCTGCGAGTCGGGCACGTCCCAGCCGAGCGCGCGGAGCCCGGCCACCAGGCGCTCACGGCGCTCCACGATGACCGCGACGCGCTCGAGCAGCTCATCCTCGGCGTCGAGGCTGGCGATCGCGGCGCTCTCGGCGGCGGACGTGACCGACAGCGGGATACCCGTGGTGCGTGCCGCGTCGAGCACCTTCTCGTGCCCGATCGCGTAGCCCACGCGGAGACCGGCCAGGCCGTACGCCTTGGAGAAGGTGCGGAGCACGACCACGTTCGGGTGCCGCTCGAACACGCGGGCGGCGAGACCGTCGACGGCGTCGGGTGCGGTCACGAACTCGGCGTACGCCTCGTCCAGGATCACGAGCACGTCGGCCGGAACGCGGTCGATGAAGCGGTCGAACTCCGACGCCGTGATGATCGGGCCGGTCGGGTTGTTGGGCGTGCACAGGATGATGGCGCGCGTGCGGTCGGTCACCGCCGCGGCCATCGCGTCGAGGTCGTGCCGCGCATCGGCCGTGAGCGGCACCTGCACGCCGGTCGCCCCGGCCACGAGCGGCAGGCTCGGGTACGCCTCGAACGACCGCCACGCGTAGACCACCTCGTCGCCGGCCGACGCGGTCGCGAGGATCAGCTGGTGCAGGATCGACACGCTCCCCGAGGCGACGTGCACCTCGTCGGGCCGCACGCCGTAGCGCGCCCCCAGACGCTCCCGCAGCCGCCCGGCCGTGGCGTCCGGGTAGCGGTTGATCGGGGTGGTGCGCTGCAGCGCGTCGACGACCGAGGGCAGCGGCTCGAACGGGTTCTCGTTGCTGGACAGCTTGAAGGCCTCGGGCCCCGCCTGCTTCCCCTGCCGATACGGCGCGAGGGCGGCGATGGCGGGACGGATGCGGGGCAGGATGGGCTCGGTCACGCGTCGAGTCTAGGCTGACAGCTCACGGTCGCCGTGGGACACTGAACGGACTATGCGCTTCATCATCCGCGTCGTCGTCAACGCCTTCGCCATCTGGGTCGTCACCCTCATCCCGGTCCTTCAGGTGACCGTGACCGCCTTCCCCCCGGGAGAGACCCTGCAGCTCGTGCTCACGCTGCTCGCGGTAGGCGCGATCTTCGCCCTGGTGAACACCATCATCGGCACGGTCGTGAAGGTCGTGGCCTTCCCGCTGTACATCCTCACGCTCGGGCTCATCGGCTTCGTGATCAACGGCTTCCTGCTGTGGCTGACGGCCTGGATCACGAGCAGCTTCGGCTGGGGGCTGTCGGTCGGCTCATTCTGGTGGGGCGTGCTGGCCGCCCTGATCATCTCGATCATCAACGGGATCTTCGGCGCCATCCTGCGTCCGCAGAGCAAGCGCTCGCGCCGCGACTGACGTGGGGCCGTTCGAGCCGCAGCCCCTCGGCGAGCGGCAGGGACGAGATGCGGCGGCGGGCGTGACGCGGCGCGCCGTGGTCGCCGCGGCCTGGAGTGTTCCCGTGGTCGCGGCCGTTGCCGCGGCCCCGGTCGCCGCGGCGAGCGCGACCCCGGAGCTGACGGCCTGGACCGTGACCGCGTGCGAGTCCGCCGACCGCATCACCCTCATGCTGCGCAACGACACCGCGGATCCCCTCCAGACGTACCTCGAGCTCACCGCCGACGGCGCTCAGCCGGACGCGGGCCCCGGCCCCCTGCTCTCCCCGGGGGAGACCCGCCCGTTCGGCTTCAGGCTCGTGCCCAACGGCGGGTACACGATCCGCGCGAGCACCGACGGGGGGCTCCGGTTCCAGCAGCGCGTGGAGCTCGACTGCGCTCCGCTCGGACTGACCGCGCGGATCGACCCGGACGACGGCTCCGGCGTGCTGACCGTGCACGTGCGCAACGACTCGACGGCGCCCATGACCGTGACCGTCGCGTTCGACCTGGGCAGCGACGGCAGCCCCGAGTCCACGGACACCGTGGTGCTGGCGCCCGGCGAGGAGCGCGCCCTGCCCTACCCCGCCCCGCAGACGGACTTCACCGTGCGGGTGTCGAACGACCAGGGGTACGCGCTCGTGGAGTCGTTCGCGTTCGCCTAGCCGCACCGTGGCGGACCGCAGCAGTTCATCCGACGCGTTCGGCACGGTACTCCGTACGCTCCACCTCGGTGGCCTCGCCCAGTTCGGTCCAGTACCGGCCGAGGGCCTCGGCGCGCGGGTCAGACGACGCGTCCACCAGGCGGGCGGTCTCCTCGTACTCCTCGATCCCGTGCGACCCCAGTCCCAGATCGTCCGGGCCGGGCAGCGGTTCGACGAGCCTGCTGGCCGTGAAGCTGTCGGCCGAACCCGTGCCCTCAGCGGAGCCGCCCGTCGCGAGCCGGGAGACCACATCGTCGGCATGGCGCAGCTGCACGAGCGTCTGATCGTCGTCCAGCGTCGGCTCCGACGGACTGCCCGCCGTGATCTGCAGCTCCACGTCGAAGTCGCTCTCCATCGCGACGTGCGCGGCGATCATGCCCGACTGCGAGTACGCCACGACGTCCACACGATCCCCGGGCTGCGCCCCGGACGCGGCGAGCGCATCGAGGGTCGCCTGGTACGACGCCGACCGCGTACCGGCGTACAGCTGCACGTTCGAGCGCATGTCCCACGGCTCCGTCCCGGTCGGCGCGAGCGACACCGACCGCGTGCCGGAGAGATACGCCACGTAGCGGGTCGCACCGTCCTTCATCGTGTAGCGCTCGACGGCCACCTGGGCGCCGCCGCTCTCCGGAAGACGGCGCAGCGCCGCGGTGAGGTCGGCAGGAGCCCGCGGCGCGGACCGGGCGACCGCCGTCACGCGCACCGGATCGGCGTGACCCCGGAGGCGCTCCCCCGGCTGCACCTTCGCGAAACCGGTGGTCGAGCCGAGCAACTGGGTCACCGCCGCCGCCGGAGCCACCGACGGCCCGAGCCCGCCGAGGAGCAGCCCGGGGCCGAGGAGCGGACGGGTCGTCCACTGCAGCACGAGCGCGGTCGCGACGAGGCCGAGAGCCGGGTCGGCGGCGAGCAGACGGTCGAGCCGAGCCTGCGCCGCCGTGGCCGCGCCCGCATCCGTGTGAGCGAGCGCCTCGACCTTCGCCCGCAGCTCCACGATCTCGAACACGTCGGCCGTGCGTCGCGCTCCGTCCGCCGCGTGTGCGAGCTCGGCGGCGACCTCGTGCAGCACCTGGGCCGCGGCGCGCAGCGCGGGGAGCGGCACCCCCTCGAAGGCCTCGGGATCGGACGACACCGCGACTCGGGCCTGCTCGACCGCCGTCGCCGCTCGTCCGCACGCCCCCGCGGCCGCGGCGATCCGCGCAGCCACGGCCCGCAGCTCCTCGGTGTCGACCGCGATCACTCCGCCGTGGTCGATGCTCAGCCCGCCCACCGGTCGCCTCCCAGGCAGTGGTCGCGCACACCGCGGAGCCGTTCGACCTCGGCAGACGCGGCGTGGTGCTGCCGCTCGATCCCCTCGTGCAGCGCCCGGAGCGCTGCGGACTCCCACGCCGTGTCGTCGACCACCGCGCGCAGCGTGCCGACGGCGTCGTTCAGCGCGTGCAGCGCATCGCCCAGATGGCTCGAGGCGCGGATGCGGGCCCAGACGTGCGGTGGAGTGTCGAAGGTGGTGGCGGTGAACGCGGTCATGGCTCCACCCTGCGCGAGCGCCGACATGGCTCCCGACCCGGTTCGCAGCGCCCGTGAAGAGATCGCGCGGATGCACAGACGTGCAGGAAGGGCGGGTCCCGCGAGGCCGCCGCTGTGCAGGAGGCGCCCCGACCGGCAGAATGGTCACCGTGACAGCCCAGGATCCCTTCCGCGTGATCTTCGTCTGCACGGGCAACATCTGCCGCTCCCCCATGGCCGAGGTCGTGTTCCGCGACCTCGCGGAACGCCAGGGCCTCGGCGCGCGGATCGTCTCGCGCAGCGCGGGCACGGGCGACTGGCACCTGGGCGAGCGCGCCGACCACCGCACGATCGACTCGCTCGCGCGCCGCGGCTACGACGGCTCGCAGCACCGCGCCAAGCAGTTCACGTTCGCGTCGTTCGCGGAGAACGACCTCGTGGTCGCGCTCGACCGCACGCACGAGCGCATCCTGCGGGAGTGGGCGCGCGACGAAGACGAGGAGGGCAAGGTCACGCTCCTGCTCTCGTTCGACCCGAACGCGCCGAGCCCCGACGTGCCGGACCCCTACTACGCGGGCGCCGAGATGTTCGATTCGGTGCTCGGTATGATTGAGACCGCGACGCGGGGGCTGTTCCGCCAGCTCGAACCCGCTCTGCGCCCGCCCCGCACGCCCCGACTCTGAGGGGCCCGATCAGGAGGACTCCCCTGACTTTCCAGCCCTCGCTCCCGCCGCAGCCCCTGAGCCCCCTCGACGGTCGCTACCGCGGTGCCGTCACCGGACTCGCCGACTTCCTCTCCGAAGCCGGGCTCAACCGCGCGCGCGTCGAGGTCGAGGTGGAATGGCTGATCGCGCTCACCGACCGCTCGCTCTTCGAGACGAGCCCGCTGTCGGACGCCGACAAGGAGCGCCTGCGCGCGCTGTACCGCGACTTCGGCCAGGCCGAGATCGACTGGCTCGCCGAGAAGGAGGCCGTCACGCAGCACGACGTGAAGGCCGTGGAGTACCTGGTGCGCGACCGTCTCTCGACGCTCGGACTCGACGCGATCGCCGAGCTCACGCACTTCGCCTGCACGAGCGAGGACATCAACTCCGCCTCCTACGCCCTCACCGTCAAGCGCGCGGTCGAGGAGGTCTGGCTCCCGGCCCTCGACACCGTGATCGCGAAGCTGCGCGAGCTGGCGGTCGAGCACGCCGACGCCGCGATGCTGTCCCGCACGCACGGCCAGCCCGCCACGCCCTCGACCATGGGCAAGGAGCTCGCGGTGTTCGCGTGGCGGCTGGAGCGCGTCCGTGCGCAGATCGCCGGCACCGACTACCTCGCGAAGTTCTCCGGCGCGACCGGCACCTGGTCTGCACACCTGTCCGCCGACCCCGACGCCGACTGGCCCACCATCGCCCGCGAGTACATCGAGGGCCTGGGGCTCGGCTTCAACCTCCTGACGACGCAGATCGAGTCGCACGACTGGCAGGTCGAGCTCTACGACCGCGTGCGGCACGCCGGTGGCATCCTGCACAACCTCGCCACCGACATCTGGACGTACATCTCGCTCGGCTACTTCGCGCAGATCCCGGTCGCCGGTGCCACGGGCTCGTCGACCATGCCACACAAGATCAACCCGATCCGCTTCGAGAACGCCGAGGCGAACCTGGAGATCTCCGGCGCCCTGTTCGCGTCGCTCGGGCAGACCCTCGTCACGAGCCGCCTGCAGCGCGACCTCACCGACTCCACCACGCAGCGCAACATCGGTGTCGCGTTCGGGCACTCGCTGCTCGCGCTCGACAACCTGCGCCGGGGACTCAACGCGATCTCGCTCTCGCGCGACGTGCTGCTCGCCGACCTCGACGGCAACTGGGAGGTGCTGGCCGAGGCGATCCAGACGGTCATCCGGGCCGAGGTGGTCGCCGGGCGCTCCACCATCACCGACCCGTACGCGCTGCTCAAGGAGCTCACGCGCGGGCACCGCGTCGGCGCGGCCGAGCTCGCGGCATTCGTCGAGGGTCTGGAGATCGGCGACGCCGCCAAGCAGCGCCTGCTCGCCCTGACCCCCGCGACCTACACGGGTATCGCCGAGCGCCTCGCCCGCTGAGCCCGCGCGCGGTCAGCCGGAGTACGACTCCACGCGGTCGCGCGGCATGAACGACGCCGCGAGCAGGGTGAGCAGCGCGGTCACGGCGACCGCGATGAACACCCCGACCGACGCGTGCACGATCGTGCCGGGGTCGTCCGGCCCTGCCCCCTGGGAGATGATCGCGTTCGAGATCGCCCCGAACACGGCCACCCCGACCGCGCTGCCTGCCGAGCGGGCGAACGCGTTCATGCCGGTCACGGCACCGCGCTCACCCCACTCCACCGACGACTGCGCGGCGATCAGGGTCGGCGCCGCGCTCCACCCCAGGCCGAAGCCCAGCACGAACGCGATCACGGCGAGCACGTACGGGTTCGGCCACGACGCGACCGAGGCCAGGACGATCGCCGCGACCGAGGCGATGCTCATGCCGATCAGCGTGGTGCGGCGGAAGCCGATGCGCAGGTACAACCGCCCCACGTTGGCCGCGGCGATGGGCCACCCGAGCGTGAGCGCGGCCACGGCGAGGCCCGACAGCAGCGGCACGATGCCGAGCGAGCCCTCCAGGTAGGTGGGCGCGAAGCTGGTCACGCCGATCATGAGCGCCCCCACGCCGAGCGACACGAGGGTCGTGGTGAGGATGAGCCGGCGCGAGACGAGCCGCAGGTCGACGATCGGCTCCGGTGCCCGCCGCTCCACCAGCGCGAACAGCACCAGGGCCGCGATCCCCGCCCCGAAGCACAGCGCGCTCGGCGCCGACAGCCACTCCCAGGCGTTGCCGCCCTCGAGCAGCCCGAGGATCACCCCGGTCAGGCCGACCGTCAGCAGCACGGCCCCGAGGTAGTCGATGCGGTGCCGTTGCGTCTGCTTCTGCTCCGTGTACCTCCGCAGCAGCACCCACGCGGCGAGCAGGCACAGGGGGATGTTGATCAGGAAGATCCAGCGCCACGCGTCGAGCTGGGCGAACACGCCGCCGAGGGCCGGTCCGACCACCGACGACACCGCCCACACGCTGGCGATGTAGCCCTGCACCTTCGCGCGCTCGGCGACCGTGTAGATGTCGCCGACGATCGTCATCGACATGGGGGCGACGGCTCCGGCGCCGAGCCCCTGGACCACCCGGAACGCGATGAGCGCCGGCATGCTCCACGCGAGACCGCAGAGGATCGAGCCGAGCAGGAACAGGGCGATGCCGAGCAGGATGATGGGCTTGCGTCCGACCGTGTCCGCGAAGCGCGAGTAGATGGGCACGCTCACGGCCTGGGCGAGCAGGTACACCGAGAAGAGCCACGGGAACTGCTGGTAACTGCCGAGGTCGCGCACGATGCTGGGCACGGCGGTGGCCAGGATCGTGGCGTCGATCGCGATGAGACCCGTCGAGAGCATCAGCGCCGCGAGCACCGGTCCGCGTTCCGAGCGGAGTCCGACGGAGGCGCGATCGATGGGGGTGCTCACGTCAGGCACAAGCCGCCCGCCCGCCGGAGTATTCCGACGGACGGGCGGCCGAGGGTCGTCACTTCGCGGTGCCGGAGCGCCCGGGGGCCTGGTCGTCACTGTCGGGCTTCTCGCCCGGCTCGGCGTCGTACAGCACCGGCCGGTCGATGGTCTTGGTCACATCGGCCGGGTCGACCGCGAGGATCAGCATCGCGAGGATCAGCAGGGTCACGATGAACGCGGAGCCACCCACGACCAGGCTCAGGGCCAGCGGCGTGAGCCCTTCGTACGTGCCGTTCGCGATGGCCGTGTTCACGCGCAGGGTGAAGGCACCGGTCGACACCAGCGTGACCACCATCGCGAACACGCCGCAGCCCAGCGCGATGCCGAGCAGGTGGAGCGGACGCAGGATGTCCCGCCGGGTGGGCTTCTCGTCGCTCATCGCTCTCCTCCGTGCTGGACCGGCTCGCTCTGGTCGTCGTGGGGGACCTCCGGCGCGTCGGCGCGCTTCGGGGTCAGTCCCGCAATGCCGAGGAAGACGGCGACGATCGCCGCGTAACCGCCGAACATGCCCACGCCCAGGATGATGCCGGAGAGCACGAACGTGCCCGCCGCGTCGATCGTGTACTCCTGCACGAACCCGGCCGGGATCAGCAGCATCACCACCGCCAGCAGGAGCGTCAGCGCGCCGACCGTGATCGCGTCGCGGGCGAGCATCCCGCCGACGCGACGCGCCCGGATGCCCGCGAGCAGCTCGATCCCGCCGCTGAGCACCGCCCACGAGATCACCACCACGAAGAACACGTCGTCCGTGCGCCAGGCGGGGACGCCGCTCGCCATGCCGGCGAGGGCGCTCACCACGGCGAGCAGGATGGAGGACCAGCGCGAACCCGCGGGCAGCACCAGCCAGGCGGCCAGCACGTGCACGAGCGCCGTCACCAGCACGAACCCGCTGAACACCGACAGCCCCACCGGGGCGGAGTGATCCGACGAGAAGGTGATCATGAGGGCGGCGACGGCCGCGAACAGTGCGCGCAGCAGTTGCACGTGGCGCATGGTGAACGCGCGAGCAGGGGCAGACATGCAGAGTCCTCCGGGGTTTCCCCCCAGTCTACGCGGGGGCGGGAGACGCCAGCGCCGGGCGGATGCGCGTGAAGCCCGGCGGATCTCCCCAGATCGATTGCCGGGCTTCACGACATACGCAGCACGGGGGGCGTCACTGCGTCGGGCCGGACGGTCGCGGGGTCGGGCACCTCCCCCACACGTCAGAGCCCAGTGACCCACGTGCTCGCTCGGTCCCCTGAAGCGTGCTCGCGCGGTCTTATGCTCACTCTAGGGAAGTGTTCTTCACATACCGGACGGGGGGTTGTGATGGAGTACACGAACGGTGGCGTGCCGCGCCCACCCGGGCGCAGCGCCTTCGCCAGGGCACTGCGCGACGCGATCAACGCGAGACCCGTGACGCTCTCCTGGCTGCAACGCCAGCTCAAGGCACGCGGCAACCGGGTGTCGATGGCCACGCTGAGCTACTGGCGCTCCGGGTCTCGCCGGCCGGAGGGCGCGCAGTCGCTCGCGGCCCTGGCCGACATCGAGGACCTGCTCGGGCTGGAGGACGCCGCGCTCAGCAGTCTGCTCCGCCCCAACCGCACCGGACCGCTCGGGGTGAGCGGCTTCCCCATCGACCACCGCGAGATCGAGCAGGCCGTGATCGACGCCTACACGGCGATGGGCAGCCCGTACCCCGACACGTCACGCGAGCTGACCACGCACTCGGTCACCGACGTCGACGAGCGAGGCAACGTGTCCTTCTGCTCCACCAGGAGCATCGTGCAGTCCACGACCGGCACCATCCACGCGATCCCGTTCCTGGAGATCATGCCGGGGCTGCCCTCCCCCGCCCCCATCCTGCGGGCGGTGTCGGGCGGCCGTTTCACCCGCCACTACTCGCACCCGGGCGGCGAGGTGCACGGCGCGCTGTTCGAGCTGGACGTGCCGCTCGAGGCGCCCGACACGGCGATGGTCGAGTGGTCGGTGGAGTACCCGCCGGGGTCGCCGCCGTCGCGCGACACCGGGCACGCGGTGGGCCGCCAGTGCCGGGAGCTGCTGGTGTGGACGCGATTCCACCCCGACGCGGTGCCCGACTGGTGCGAAGAGGTCGTGGAGACCCCGGACGGCCGCTCGGTCTCGCCCGTCCCGCTCACCCGCGGCACCTCCGTGCACCAGGTGCGGCGCGCGTTCGGCCCGGGCGCCCTCCAGCTGCGCTGGGGGTACGGGCCCGCGGACGCGGAGGTTCAGCCGGGCTGATCGCCCGTCGCGACCGGACGACCGGGGGTGTTCGACCACTGGCTCCACGAGCCGGGGAACACCCGGGCGTCGATGCCGACCTCGTGCAGCACGAGCGCCGTGTGCGCCGCGGTGACGCCGGAGCCGCAGTACGCCGCAACAGGGGTGCCGCGGGTGACGCCGACCCCTTCGAGCGTGGCGAGCACGGTGTCGCGGTCGAGCACCCGGCCGTCCGCATCGAGATGCAAACCGGTCGGGAGGTTGATGGCACCGGGGATGTGTCCGGCCACCGGGTCGAGCGGCTCGGTCTCGCCGCGGTAGCGCTCGGGCGCGCGCACGTCGAGGAGCACGCCCGACTCCGGGAACGCAGCGGCCTCGTCGATCGTGAGGGCGTCGTCGCCGATCTCGTCGAGCACCACATCGCCCGGCTCCGGGATCACGTCGTCGGTCGCGGTGTCGTACCCGGCGGCCGTCCAGGCGCGGAGCCCGCCGTCGAGCACGCGCACACGAACACCGGCCTGCCGGAGCAGCCACCACGCGCGAGCCGCCGCGAGCCCCTTCGTGTCGTCGTACGCCACGACCGTGTCGCCCTCGCGCACGCCCCACCGGCGCGCGGCCGCCTGGAGCGTGGCGGTCGACGGCAGTGGGTGGCGCCCCTCGTCCGGCTCGCCGTGCGTGGACAGCTCCGTGTCCAGAGCCGCGAACACCGCGCCGGGGATGTGACCGGTGAGGTAGTCGGCGTGCCCGGCCTCCGGTCGATCGAGACGCCAGCGCACATCGATCACGCGGACGGGCGCCTCACCGGCGAGGAGGTCGTGCAGTTCGGTCGCGGAGACGAGGTCGCTCATGCTGCGAGGCTACCGACTCCCCGTGCGTCTTCGGTTCGTCGCGTCATCCGACGACACGACCTCCTCCCGTCGGGAATAGAGGCGGGCGGCGGGCGTTGCACCCCGCATGATTGAAAGTTCAACCGTCGCGTCGGCCGCCACCGAACGGACCCGCGTGCGGGTGCCGCTGCGCTTCGGCGACGGGTACACCACCACGGCCGACGTCGTGACCTTCGACGGACTGGTCGACGGACGCGAGCACCTGCTGCTCGGCCTCGGCGACTGGCGCGCGGCGCTCGAACGCGCGGCCGAGGGCGGCGATGCCCCGCTCGTCCGCCCGCACAGCGAGTGCCTCACCGGCGACGTGTTCGGCTCCGAGCGCTGCGACTGCGGCCCCCAGCTGCGCGAAGCGGTCGAGCGGATCGCCGAGCAGGGCGGGTTCCTGCTGTATCTGCGCCAGGAGGGTCGCGGCATCGGCCTCTACGCCAAGCTCGACGCCTACGCGCTGCAGGACGCCGGTCTCGACACGTACGAGGCGAACGTCGCCCTGGGTCACGGCGAGGACGAGCGCGACTACACGGTCGCCGCCCAGATGCTCCGCGGCGTCGGGGTCGACGGCATCCGTCTGCTGAGCAACAACCCCGACAAGGCCGTGCAGCTCGAGGCGCTGGGCATCCGCGTGACCGAGCGCGTGCCCACCGGCGTGCACCTGTCGGAGTCGAACTCGCGCTACCTGCAGGCCAAGCGCGACCACACCGCGCACACGATCGACCTGTCGGCGGCGTGACCGGCGGGGAGGACACCATGACGGCCCAGCGCTCGGAGCGGCGGCTCGACGACACGGAGATGGCGACGTGGCTGCCCGTCATCCGCTTCGTGCAGCTGCTGCCCCAGGTGCTCGACCGCACGCTCAAGGACGAGGTGGGCCTGAACCACGCACGCTACGCGATCATGGTCACGCTCGCGGGGCGCGACGACGGCGCGGTGACCATGACGGAACTCGCACGCATCGCCGGTCTGAGCCGTTCGCGGCTGAGTCACGCGCTCGACTCGCTGGAGGAGCGGGGGTGGGTCGAGCGCACGTCGTGCAGTACTGACAAGCGCACGCTGTCGGCCGCGCTCACCCCCGCGGGCAGGGAGATGCTGCGCACCGCCGCCCCCGTGCACGTGGAGCAGGTGCGCGAGCTGGTGCTCGACCCGCTCACCCCCGCGGAACGCGAACAGCTCCAGTCGATCCTCACGAAGCTGCTCCCGCGTGTGACCGCGGCGCTCTGAGGCGTTCTGCTCTGAGCAGAACGCCTCGAACCCCGCCGAGCGCCCGGATTATCGTGAGGCATGGCCGACATCGTCCCGTTCCCCCGCGCTCCCCGTCCCGCCCGTCCCCAGCCGAGCGACCCCGAGCCGCTGTGGCGGCAGCTGCTGGGCGACCAGCTCCGCCGTCGGCGGCACGACCGTGAGGAGACCCTCACCGCCACCGCCGAGAAGGCCGGGGTGTCGCCGCAATACCTCTCCGAGGTCGAGCGCGGGCTCAAGGAGCCGTCGAGCGAGATGATCGCCGCGATCGCCGGAGCCCTCGACACGAGCCTGGTCGAGCTGACCAGCGCCGTGGCCGACGACCTGCGCGCGACTGCGGCCCCGGCATCGGCATCGGCTGCGGTCTCGGCCTCACGCGGCGCGTTTGCCCTCGCGGCCTGACCCCACCGGGCGGCGCCCGGTGTCGCCGTCGCCCCGCCCGCACGTCCCGCCCGCACGCGCCGCCCGGTGGAGCCCCGGGGCCGACGCGGCACCGCGGCGCCGGCCCCGGGTCCGGGCATCACCCCGCGTCGCGCGGCCCGAGCACGGTGTCGATCAGGCCGTACTCCTTCGCCGCCACGGCCGTGAACACCCGGTCGCGGTCGGTGTCGACGCGGAGCTCCTCGAGGGTGCGACCGCTGTGCCTGGCCAGGATCGCCTCCATGTCCGACCGCACCCGCACCACCTCGTCGGCCGCGAGGATGAGGTCGGGGATCGCACCCCGCGACTGTCCGGCGGGCTGATGCAGCACGATGCGCGCGTGCGCGAGAGCGGCCCGCTCCCCCGGCGCCCCTGCCGCGACGAGCAGCGCCGCTGGACCGATGGCCTGGCCGACGCAGGTCGTGGCGATGCGGGGACGGATGTGCTGCATCGTGTCGTAGATCGCGAGCGCCGCCCCGGGATCGCCGCCCTCGCTGTTGATGTAGAACTGCACCGCGGAGTCGGGGCTGTCGGCGTCGAGGTGCAGCAGCTGTGCGATGAGCGCGTTCGCCACGCCCGCGTCGATGCCGGTGCCGAGGTAGATGACGCGTTCGGCCAGCAGGTGCGAGTACACGTCCATGACCCGCTCGCCGCGGGGGTGCTGGGCGATCACGTTGGGGATCGTGTAGCTGCTCATGCGTCCGCCCCCAGTCCCACGCGCGCGCGGCGTCGCGGCATGATGTCGGCCGTCGACTCCACGATCCGGTCGATGAAGCCGTACTCCTGCGCCTGCGTGGCGGTGTACCAGCGGTCGTGCAGGGAGTCCTCGAAGATCCGCTCCACGGGCTGACCGGTGTCGTGGGCGATGAGTCCGAGCACGGTGTCGCGCATGTGACGGAGGTCGTCCGCCTGCGCTTCGATCTCGACCGCGGATCCGCCGATTCCCGCTGAGCCCTGATGCATGAGGATGCGCGCGTGCGGCAGCGCCCGACGCTTGCCCGGTGTGCCCGCCGACAGCAGGAACTGTCCGGCGCTGCACGCGAGGCCGAGCGCGAGGGTCGAGACGTCGTTGGGCACGAGCCGCATGAGGTCGCGGATCGCGAGCATCGACGGCACGGACCCGCCGGGAGAGTGGATCCACAGGGCGATGTCGGCGACGGGGTCTTCTGCCGAGAGGCTGAGCAGCTGCGTCATCAGCAGCGTGCCGTTGTCGTCGTCGAGGGCGCCGTCGAGCACGAGCACGCGCTCGTGGAAGAGCGCGCGCCGGGCTTCCTGGCTGAACTGGGGTATGGGTTTCTCGTCGCTCATGACCCCAGCCTCCGCCGCTCCGGGAGCCGGTGGGTCGGTCTCCGCCGTGGGCGGATCCGCCGTGGGCGGAGGACGTGTGCGCTGCCCGAAAGCCGCGCGTAACACCCCCGACTCACGACGCTCCTAGCCTCGAGCACATGGCGAGACAGAAGGCACCGGAATGGCAGTGGTCGGAAGACGGGATCAACTTCCGCACCCGCAAGTGGGTGCGCCCCGAAGACCTCAACGCGAACGGCACGCTGTTCGGCGGCAGCCTGCTGAAGTGGATCGATGAAGAGGCGGCGATCTACGCGATCGTGCAGCTGGGCAACTACCGCGCCGTGACGAAGCACATCTCCGCGATCACGTTCGAGGCGTCGGCGGTGCAGGGCGACCTGATCGAGATCGGCCTGCAGGCGACGCGGTTCGGCACCACGTCGCTGACGATGCGCGCGGTCGCCCGCAACATGATCACCCGCAAGCGCATCCTCACGATCGACGAGATCGTGTTCGTGAGTTTGGACGAGGACGGGATGCCGACCCCGCACGGCTATCGCGAGATCACCTACAACCGCGATCGCATGCCCACGGAGCGCATCGCCACCGGGACGGTCCGGCTGCCGAAGCTCTGAGCGGACGCCGCCGGGGGGAACGGCGTCCGCTCAGAAGAGAAGGGGTCAGGGGTCAGGCGGCCAGGGCGAGCGCGCGGCGGTGGGTGATCCGGTGCCCCACCCAGAACCCGATCGCGATGAGCCCGGCGAGCGCGACCCCGAGGATCCACGGGAGCATCGACGGCGCGGCGCCCGCGGTGGCGGTGGCGAGCGTGCCGGAGCCGTCGGCGATGCGCCCGTTGCCGGAGGCGAGGTCGGCCGCGCCCGCTTCGAGCGTCCCGCCGCCCGCGGCCAGGTCGCCCGATCCGTCCGCGACCGCGTCGGCTCCGGCGCTCAGCTCGCCCATGCCCGTGTGGAGGGCACTCGCGCCGGACTGCAGCGTGCCGATGCCGGTGGCCAGGGTGCTGGCGCCCTCGTCGAGCCGGCCGGCGCCGTCGTCGAGTCGCACGGTGCCGGCGTGCAGCGCGGAGGCACCGGTCGAGAGCGTGCCGAGGCCCTGCGTGAGCTTCGTCGCTCCGGCGCTGAGCTGGGCGGTTCCGGCCTGGAGCGCCTGCGTGCCGGCGACGAGCGCGGGGGCACCCTCCGGGGCGACCAGGGCGACCGTTCCTGGCCAGCCGAGTGCGGGGTCGCCGTTGGCGATGGCGTTGACCCCGGCCGTGACGCGCGCGGCACCGTCGGCCGCGCCGATGAGTCCCTGCGCGAGCGACGGTGCGGCGGCGGCCGGGGCCGCGAGGGCGTCGACGGCCTGATCGACACCGGCCGCGAGCTGCGCGAGCTGCTGCAGCTGCACGTTGGTCGGGTCGGCGGCGAGCATCCCGGCGAGGCTGTCCGCGAGTTGCTGCGATCGACCGGGGGCGGCCGTCGCGGCGTTCTGCAGCGCGGTCTTCGTGTCGGGATGGGCGAGCGTCTGCACCGAGGTCGTCACTCCGGCGCGGAGGGTGTCGCTCAGCGTGGTGGCACCCGCCAGCACGCCGGTCGTGTACTGGTGCGCGCCCGTCACGCCCGCCGACAGCCGGGTGGCGCCCGCGACGAGCTGCTGCGCGCCCGCATCGGCTGCGGCGGCACCGGCCGCGAGGTCCTGCGATCCGGCGAGCGCGGTCTGCGCGCCACCGCTCAGGCGGCTCGCACCGGCCTCGGCGTCCGCGGTGCCCGCGGCGAGGTCGCCCGCACCCGCAGCGAGGGCCGTGGCTCCCGCCGCCGCGGTGGTGGCACCGTCGCTCAGCTTCTGCGAGCCGTCCTCGGCGCTCGCGGCACCCGCGGCGAGGTCCTGCGTGCCGTCGGCGAGGGTCTGCGCGCCGTCGGACAGTTCGGCGGCACCGGCCGCGAGCTGCGCCGACCCGTCTTCTGCGGCGGTGGTGCCGTCGGCGAGCTCTGCGGCACCGGCGGCGATCTTGCTCGTGGTGGCGAAGAACAGCAGGATCATGGCGGCCAGCAGCAGGCTGAGCACGATCACGGCGATGCGCATGCCGAGGCCGTGCGCGTGGGGTGTTGCACTCGTCATTGAGGACTCCCGGGTGGTGTGTGGCGTCGTTGCCACGGGCGACTGTAGGGCCCCGGTCCCCCGCCGCACCGGAATTGCCGGACGATACCAAGTCCCAGCGCACGCGGGACTCAGTTTCTTGTGGTGGATGCACAAAGCGGCGTCCGCGCCCCCACCCCGCGAACGCCGCCCCGCGCCGTCGCCGCTAGCCCGGCAGGGAGGCGCCGCGGCCGGCCACCGCGACCGGGCCGGCGCCCTCGCCCGTCGAGCGCTCGGCGAGCACCGCGAACGCGCGGTCCAGGTCGGCGATCAGGTCGTCCGCATTCTCGAGGCCGATCGACAGCCGCAGCACGTCGGCGGCGGGTCGTGCCTCCGGGGGCACCGGACGATGCGTGAGAGCGGCAGGGTGCTGGATCAGCGAGTCCACGCCCCCGAGCGACACGGCGTGCGTGAACAGCGAGGTCGCCGACGCCACCGCCGACGCCGCCGCGTACCCGCCCCGCATCCGCATCGCGATCATGGCGCCCGTGCCGCGCATCTGCCGGCCGAGGATCCCGCGGGGATCCCCGTCGAGCCCCGGGTAGAAGACCTCGGCGACCTCTGGTCGGTCGATCAGCCACTGCACGAGGCGGCGAGCAGTGTCCTGCTGCTGCCGCACGCGCACGGGCAGCGTCGTGAGCCCGCGGTGGAGGAGATATGCGCCGAGCGGGTGCAGCAGCCCCCCGGTCACCGCACGCACTCGGCGCAGCGCTTCTGCGGTCTCCTCGTCGCAGGCGACGACACCGGCGATGACGTCGCCGTGGCCGCCGAGGTACTTGGTGGCGCTGTGCAGCGACATCGCCGCGCCCAGGTCGATCGGGTTCTGCAGCACCGGGGTGGCGAACGTGTTGTCGACCACGACCGGGACGCCGCCGGCCTGGCGCACCACGTCGGCGATGTCGGCGATGTCGAGCGTGGGGTTGGCGGGCGTCTCGACGACCACGAGCCCGGTGTCGGGACGGATCGACGCGGCGACCTCCTCGGGGCGGCAGTACGTGGTGTCGACGCCGAGCAGCCCCGAGCCCAGCAGGTGGTCGGTGCCGCCGTACAGCGGACGGACCGCGACCACGTGGCGGGTGCCCGTCGCACCGGTGCGGGCGAGGATCACCGCGGTCATGGCGGCCATGCCCGACGCGAACGCGACCGCGGCCTCCGCGTGCTCGAGCTCGGCGAGGGCCTCCTCGAAGTGCGCGACCGTGGGGTTCCAGAGTCGGGCGTAGACCATGCTGCCGTCGGCGGGCGGACGGCCCCCGGTGGCCATGGCCTCGTACGAGTCGCCCCCGCGCTCGACATCGGGCAGCGGGTTGGTGGTGGACAGGTCGATCGGCAGCGCGTGGACGCCGAGCCCCTCCAGGTCGGAGCGGCCGCTGTGGACGGCGATCGTGTCGGGATGCAGCGGTGCGGTCATGCCTCCACGTTGCCGGAAACGTGAGAGAATCGCCGGAATTCGACAGCATCCGCGGGAACGGAGGCCTCATTCGATATTCTGTGCAACATCCGGCGGGTGGGAGGGCGGCACCTTGGCGAAAGCGCAACTCGACGAGACCGATCTGGAGCTGCTCGCGGCGCTGACCCGCGACGCGGAGATCACGAACAAGGCTCTCGCGCATCGGCTGGGGTTGGCCGAGTCCACGTGCGCGCACCGCGTGCGGGCACTGCGCGAGCGCGGCATCATCCGCGACACCCGTGTGCGGGTCGACGGCGCGGCGCTCGGATACCCGCTGCAGGCGATCATCAAGGTGCGCCTCGCCAATCACACCGGGCCGAAGGTGACGGCGCTCTTCGACGCCCTCGTCGCGGTGCCCCGCGTGCTGCAGGTGTTCCACGTCGCGGGCGTCGACGACTTCCTGGTGCACGTCGCGGTGGAGGATGCGACGGCGCTGCGCGACATCGTGCTGGAACACATCACGATCCACCCGGTCGTGCGCGGCACCGAGACCCAGCTCGTGTTCGAGCTCCGCGACGGCACCGGCCTGCTCCCCCGCTAGCTCAGCGGCGCGGGGCGTGCCGTCCGGCGGGCCGACGCGGAAAGATGGAGTGCACGCCAGCAAAGGAGCACCATGAGCCGCAGTGCCACCGCCGCCACGAACGCCGTCCGCGAGATGCGCGACTTCCTGTTCGAGCACGCCACGGACTATGCCGCCGCGCGGGCGGGATTCGCGTGGCCGCAGGTCGACGAGTTCAACTTCGCCCTGGAGTGGTTCGACGTGGTGGCCGCCGAGAATCCGCAGCGCCCCGCCGTGCAGATCGTCGACGCCGACCTTCGCCTGCGGTCGTGGACGTATGGCGAGCTCTCCGCCCGCTCCGACCAGGTCGCATCCTGGCTCGCGGGGCTCGGCATCCGCCGCGGCGACCACGTGATCGTGATGCTCAACAACACGATCGAGCTGTGGGAGGTGATGCTGGCGATCACCAAGATCGGGGCGGTGTCGATCCCGACGTCCACGCTGCTGTCGGCCACCGACCTCGCCTATCGCGTGGAGCACGGCCGCGCCAGCGCCGTCGTCACCCTCGGGACTCTCGCCGAACGGGTCGACGATCTCGGCCCCGACATCCTCCGCATCGGCGTCGGCGAGGCCCCGCCCGCCTGGGCCCGCTACGCCGACTCCGCCGCCGCGCCCGCCGCGTTCGAGCCGGACGGCCCGACCCCCGCGTCCGACACCGCACTGCTGTACTTCACCTCGGGCACCACGAACCGGCCGAAGCTCGTGCAGCACACCCACGTCTCGTATCCGGTCGGGCACCTGTCGACCATGTGGTGGCTCGGGGTCCGCCCCGACGACGTGCACCTCAACATCTCGTCGCCCGGGTGGGCGAAGCACGCGTGGTCGAGCTTCTATTCGCCGTTCCTGGCCGAGGCCACCGTGTTCGTCTACGACTACGCCCGGTTCGACGCGAACACGCTCATGCAGGTCATGGACACCCACCACGTGTCGACGTTCTGCGCCCCGCCGACCGTGTGGCGCATGCTCATCCAGGCCGACCTGGGCCGCCTGACGCACCCTCCGCGCGAGCTGGTGGGCGCCGGCGAGCCCTTGAACCCCGAGGTCATCGACCGGGTGCGGGAGGCCTGGGGCGGCACCATCCGCGACGGTTTCGGCCAGACCGAGATGACGGCGTGCATCGGCAACTCCCCCGGGCAGCCGGTGAAGATCGGCTCGATGGGCCGCCCGTTGCCGGGATACCCGGTGGTGCTGCTCGACCCCGCCACGGGCGCGGTGGTCGAGCGGGAGGGCGAAATCGCGCTCGACCTGTCGCGCGCGCCGCTCGGACTCATGGCGGGGTACTACGACGACCCGGAGAAGACGGCGGAGTCACGCGCCGGCGGCTACCACCACACGGGCGACATCGCGGTGCGCGACGACGACGGCTACCTCACCTACATCGGGCGCTCCGACGACGTGTTCAAGGCCTCGGACTACAAGATCTCGCCGTTCGAGCTCGAGTCGGTGCTCCTGGAGCACGAGCTCGTGGTCGAGGCGGCCGTGATCCCCAGCCCCGACCCGACGCGGCTCGCGGTGCCGAAGGCGTACGTGTGCCTGACCGCGGATGCGGCGGACGAGACGGCCGCGGCGCGATCCGTGTTCGCGTACGCGCACGAGCGCCTGTCGTCGCACCTGTGGGTGCGGATCATCGAGTTCGTGCCGGAGCTGCCGAAGACCATCTCGGGCAAGATCCGTCGCGTGGAGCTGCGGGCGCGCGAGGCCGAGCGCGTCGCGTCGGGCGACGACTCACGGCAGCACCGCGACCGCGACTACCGCTGAGCGCTCAGGAGACGACGGCGACGGGCGACGTGGGCGTCGACGACGTCGCCGCCTTGACGACCGCGGCGACCTTCGGCGTCCCGGTCTTCGCGGGAGCCGCGGCCACCGGAAGCGCCTCGGCCGGCGCCTCGCTGCGGCGCGTCAGCCCCGCGGCGCCCACCATGCCGCGCACGACGCCGCCGATCGTGAGCATCAGCACGAGCGCGGAGCCCGAGATGATCAGCGGCAGCCACTGGCTGCCGAAAGACGCGGTGACGCTCAGCAGCGCCCCGACGATCCAGACCCCGACGGCCCCGCCGGTGAGACCACCGGCACCCCGCGCGATCGCGATCCCGGCGACGATCGCGCAGATCACGGCGATCGCCGCGCCCACGTATCCGATCGGAATCAGGACCGCTGCCAGCTCGCTGGCCACCCTCAATGTCGTCATGTTGACCCCCCGGTCTGCGGAATTCCCGCATTCTCGACACTAGAAGTGTGTCCCCTCCGGGCCATCCGTCTCAAGTCCGATCCGCATCATCCTCCAGAGGGATATATCGGCTGGATCGGCAACGCACACGAACGCCCCGCGGCCCTGGCGAGGACCGCGGGGCGCTCCGGAGGCATGCGGTCAGCGGCGAACGGGCCAGCGCAGGCGCCGAGGGCGCACGACCCGCACCGGTTGCGTGACCACGGCGTCGACGACCATCGAGCCGTCGGTGGGCCCGACGATCGCGATCGCCGAGGTCTCGGTCGCCTCGGCCGGAGCGACCGGGAGCTTCGCGAGACCGCGGTGGGCACGGACGTACGCGGGCACCAGCAGCAGGATCGCCCCGACCCAGGCGAGCGGGTTGCTGAGCGCGACGCCGTCGAAGCCGATCATGGCCCCGAGCACCACGGCCGCCCCGACGCGCATCACCAGCTCGATCACGCCCGTCACGGTCGGCACGAGCGTGTGCCCGAGCCCCTGGAGCGCACCGCGGAGCACGAACAGCATGCCCAGTGCCCAGTAGCCGCAGCCGTTGATGATGAGCATCCGGTGCGCCATGTCGACCACGCCGTCGGAGCCCTCTCCGACGAACAGCCGCACCATGGGAGCGCCGAACGCGATGAGCAGTCCGCCGAGCACGATCGCGGCGGCCACCGCCATCCACGTCGCCTCGACCACGCCGCGGCGGATGCGGTCGGGCCGCCGTCCGCCGTGGTTCTGCGCCGCATACATCGACACGGCGAGCCCGAGCGACGAGAGCAGGGCGACCGCGAGGCTGTCCACGCGCGAGGCCGTGGTGTACGCCGCCACCGCGTCGGCGCCGAGGGTGTTCAGTGCCACCTGCACCGTGAGCGTCCCGATCGCGATGATCGACGCCTGGAAGCCCATCGGCAGGCCGAGACGCAGATGCTCCGCGATGTCGGAGCCGGTGATGCGCCAGTCGGCGCGGCGCAGGTGCAGCATCGGCAGGCGGCGCCGCACGAACTCCAGGCACAGGATCACCGACACGGCCTGCGCGACCACGGTCGCCAGGGCGGCCCCCGCGACGCCCCACTCCAGCGGCCCCACCATCAGGACGACGAGCCCCACGTTGAGCGCGCACGACACCGTGAGGAACACCAGCGGGGTCTTGGAGTCGCCGATCGCGCGGATGATCGCGGAGAGGTAGTTGAAGAACATGGTCGCGCCCGCGCCGAGGAAGCTGATCTGCGTGAACACCGTCGCCTCGGGCATGAGCTCGGACGGGGTCTGCAGCAGCGCCAGGATCGGCCCGGCGATGAGCGGCGCGACCACGGTGAGGATGACGCTGGTGATGCCGCTCAGCAGCACCCCGGTCGCGACCGAGCGGCGCACGGCGGCATCGTCTCGGGCGCCGAAGGCCTGGGCGACCGGGATCGCGAAACCGCTCGTCAGGCCCCACGCGAACCCGAGCAGCAGGAACAGGAGGCTGCCGGTCGCGCCGACCGCCGCGAGCGACTGGACGCCGAGGTGGCGCCCGACCACGATCGCGTCGGCGAACTGGTACAGCTGCTGCACGACGTTGCCGAGCAGGAGGGGGATCGAGAAGGCGAGGATGACACGCCACGGACGGCCCGTGGTGAGGGTGGTGGCCATGAAGAGCGGCTCGCAGAAGACGAAGGGCGGATCGGGGAGCGACCAGTTTATCGAATCGTTTCGGGACGAGGGAACACCGGGGGGGGGCGGAATGCCGGAGCTTCTCTGCCGATTTCGGGCGAGCGCACCGCGGTGGTTACTCTGCATCAGTCGCCGGCACGCGAGTGTCGCGGCGTGTCGACGAAGACCGGAGGAGACAGCGTGACGAAGGAAGACACGGGGGCGATCAACAGCACGGGGGCCACCGCCGATGCGGGGAGCGAGCAGCACCTGCGGCGGGCACTGAGCAACCGGCACATCCAGCTGCTGGCCATCGGCGGCGCCATCGGCACCGGCCTGTTCATGGGAAGCGGCAAGACGATCTCGGTCGCCGGGCCCTCGGTGATCTTCGTCTACATGATCATCGGGTTCATGCTGTTCTTCGTCATGCGGGCGATGGGCGAGCTGCTGCTGTCGAACCTCAAGTACAAGTCGTTCAGCGACTTCGCGAGCGATCTGCTCGGGCCCTGGGCCGGGTTCTTCACCGGCTGGACCTACTGGTTCTGCTGGGTGGTCACCGGTGTCGCCGACGTGATCGCGATCGCCGGATACACGGATGCGCTCATCCCCGGTGTCCCGCTGTGGATCCCCGGCCTGCTGGTCGTGGTGATCCTGCTCGCGCTGAACCTGCCGACCGTCGCCGCGTTCGGCGAGATGGAGTTCTGGTTCGCGCTCATCAAGATCGTGGCGATCGTGGCTCTCATCGCGACGGGTCTGGTGATGGTGTTCACCGGCTTCCAGCACGACGCCGGCACCGCGAGCTTCTCGAACCTGTGGGAGCACGGCGGCATGTTCCCGCACGGCTTCATGGGCTTCGTCGCGGGCTTCCAGATCGCGGTGTTCGCGTTCGTCGGGATCGAGCTCGTGGGCACCGCCGCCGCCGAGACCAAAGACCCGAAGCGCAACCTCCCGAAGGCGATCAACGCGATCCCGATCCGCGTGCTGCTGTTCTACGTCGGCGCGCTGATCGTGCTGATGGCGGTCACCCCGTGGACCGAGTACGTGGCCGGGGAGAGCCCCTTCATCGCGATGTTCGCCCTCGCCGGCCTCGGCATCGCCGCGACCGTCGTCAACCTCGTGGTGCTCACCTCGGCCATGTCGAGCGCGAACTCGGGCATCTACTCGACCTCGCGCATGGTGTTCGGCCTCGCGCAGGACGGCGATGCGCCGCAAATGTTCGCCCGCCTGTCGAAGCGTCGCGTGCCGCAGAACGCCCTGTTCCTCTCCTGCATCCTGCTGCTGTCGGGCGTGGTGCTGCTCTACGCGGGCAAGGACATCGGCACCGCGTTCGACATGGTGACCACGGTGTCGGCGGTGTGCTTCATGTTCGTGTGGACGATCTTCCTGTGCAGCTACCTGAAGTACCGGCGCACTCGTCCGGAGAAGGCCGCGGCCTCGGCGTTCAAGATGCCCGGCGGCGTGTTCATGGTGTTCGTGGTGCTCGCCTTCTTCGTCTTCATCCTGTGGGCGCTCACCACCCAGCCCGACACGCTGACGGCCCTCCTGGTCACGCCGATCTGGTTCGCGATCCTCATCGTCGCGTGGGTGTTCGTGCGCAAGTCGCCCCATCACATCGCCCGGCACGAGGCGCACATCGCCTACCTGCGCGACGAGACCATCGACGCACACTAGACGCACGCGACTGCGCAGAATCGGCGGGCCCCCGGGAGGGGAGCCCGCCGATTCGCGTGTGACGCCGCGGTTCTGAGGAGTTGCGGCGAGGTCAGACGCTCGCGGTGGCGGACACGGGTGCTGCGACGGGTCGCGCGGCGGGCAGGCGCTTGCGCAGAGCGAGGAACAGCAGCACCATCCCGGCCGTGAGCAGCATGTGGCCCAGTCCGGCGATGCCGGCGATCATCTTGGACGACTCCAGGCCGAGCACCGTCAGGGAGCCGTGCCACAGCAGCATGGCCGAGGTGAGCACGAGTCCGGCGGTGTAGAGCCAGAAGAACCAGCCGAACAGGCGGCTCGCGGAGAGCGTGAACGCCCGCTCCAGCAGCAGCACGATCAGGTAGACCACGAAGCCCAGCACCAGCAGGTGGGTGTGCACGAGCCCGAGCTGCGTCGGGGCGCCCTCGGGGAAGTCGTTGAGCTTGGTGAACTCGCGGTAGAAGAGGCCGGAGGCGACCCCGGCGAGCATGGAGGCGGACGCGGCGTAGAAGAGTCGGCGCATGGGTGTTCCTTTCGGGTCACCCCCAGCCTCCGTCGGGCCGGGAATCCGCGGATCCATCGAACGGTGGAGATGCGGGGCTCAGATCACGCCCGTCTCGCGCGCGATCGCCACGGCCCTGGCGCGACTGTCCGCGCCGAGCTTCTCGAACACGTGCACGAGGTGGGTCTTGACCGTGGCCTCCGTCACGAACAGGGTCTTCGCGATCTCGCGGTTCGAGGCGCCCGTGGCGAGCAGCCGCAGCACGTCGAGCTCCCGGTCGGTCAGACGCACCCGGGGTGCCCGCAGCACCTGGCCGACGCGCTCGCTGAGCTCCGGCGTGAGGACGAGCCCGCCCGACGCGGCCGCACGCACCGCACGCACGATGTCGTCCGGGGCGATGTCCTTCAGCAGGTAGCCCGCGGCGCCCGCCTCGACCGCCCCGAGGATCTCGGCGTCGCGGTCGAACGTGGTCAGGATGAGCACGGCGGGGGCGGGGTCCTGCGCACGCAAAGCCGCCGTGGTCTGCACGCCGTCCATGCCCGCGCCCAGCCGCAGGTCGCACAGCACCACGTCGGGGTGCAGGTGCCGCGCGAGGGCGACCGCCTCCTCCCCCGACGCCGCCTCGCCCACGACCTCCACGTCGTCGCGGTGGTCGAACAGCGACCGCACCCCCGCGCGGACGATGGGGTGGTCGTCGACGAGCAGCACCCGCACCGCGGTCACCGCAGCGCTCCCGTCTCCCGGGGGCCCGCGGTCCGCAGCGGCACGTGCGCCGAGAGGGCCGTCCCGTCGCCCGGGGCGCTCTCCACGTCGAGGCCTCCGCCGAGCTCCCGCAGCCGCGCCCGCATCGAGCGCAACCCGTAGCCGCCGCCCGCCCCCGTCGTGCCGCGCGCATCCCACCGGGACGCGTCGAAACCCGCCCCGTCGTCGACGATGTCGAGCCGCACGGCGTCGCCCGCATCCGCCAGGGTCACCACGACGCGGGAGGCGCCGGCGTGCGTGCGGACGTTCGCGAGGGCCGACTGCGCCGTCCGCAGCAGCGCGATCTCGGCGTCGATGCCCAGCGGCGGCAGCTCGTCGTCGGCGTGCAGGGTCGTGTCGATGCCGGTCTCGTCCGACAGGCGGTCGAGCATCCGCGCGAGGGCGTCGGCGAGCGCGGTGGACTCCAGCTCCGCCGGCATCAGGTCGTTCACGATGCGCCGCGCGTCGGCCAGCCCCTCGGCTGCGAGCGCACCGATCTGCTCGAGCGCCCTGGTGCGCTGTTCCTGGTCGTCGCCCGCGAGCGCCGCGCGTGACAGCATCCCCACCGACGACAGGCTCTGCGCGACGGTGTCGTGCAGGTCGCGCGACACCCTGGTGCGTTCGGCGCTCGCCCCCGACTCGCGCTGCATGCGGGCGAGCTCGTCCTGCACCGCGGCCATCTCCTCCTGCGTGGCCACGAGCGAGGCGATCAGCCGCCGTCGCTCCCGGCCGTCGCGCACCAGCACGAGGTAGCCCCGGGAGATGCCGAGCGCGAAGACCCCGCCCACGAGAGGACCGATCACGTTGGCGTACGTCGTCTCTCCGGTGTGCACGACCGGGGCGAGGATCACCACCGCGAGCACGAGCACGCTGAGGGGCACCGCCCACCGCAGCGGCAGGATGAACCCGGCGAGCAGCCACAGCGCGAACGCCAGCCACACGAACTCCGGCGACACGACCACGGCCCCGAGCCAGATGAGGGTGAGGCCGAGCAGCCACCAGGTCGCGAGGCGCCGGTCGGCCGTGCGCTCGCCGAGCAGCAGCCCGCCGCCGTACCACCCGAGGAACACCAGTCCGAGGGCGAGCACCCACGGCAGCGGCACGCCGTCGATCGCCGCCCTGACCACGCCGACCGCGAGCAGCACCGCGGTGATGACCGCCTGACCCACGCGGATCGAGCCCACCAGTGTCGCCCACGACCACCGACCGGTGCCGGGGCGCGGTGCGGGCTCTGGCGACGACATGCTCACATTCTTCCCCCGACGGCCCGCCCGTGCGTCCATCGTTCGACGGAGGCGGCGGACGACCTCGGTATCGTGAGGCCGTGACCGCCGCCCACCCCTACCCCGCGACGATCGCGGCCCCGGTGGAGCACGAGCTCGTGATCCGCAAGTCGCGCTTCCTGACGCTGGTCGCGCCCGTGGCGTCGGTGGCCGAGGCGGAGACCGTGATCGCGGCCGTGCGCAAGCGCGCGTGGGACGCGAACCACAACTGCACGGCCATGGTCACGGGGCTGCGCGGCGATCAGGCCCGCTCCTCCGACGACGGCGAGCCGTCGGGCACCGCGGGAGTGCCGATGCTGGAGGTGCTGCGCCGGCGGGAACTGACCGACGTGGTCGCGGTCGTGACGCGCTACTTCGGCGGGGTGAAGCTCGGGGCGGGCGGGCTCGTGCGCGCGTACGGCTCCGCGGTGTCGGAGACCCTCGACCGCGCGGCGCTCGTGCACCGACGGGCGTTGACCCAGACCACGGTCGAGGTGCCCCACGCCGACGCCGGGCGCTACGACAACCTGCTGCGGGAGTGGGCGCTGCAGCACGGCGCGACCCTCGGCACGCCGCACTACGGAGAGGCCGCGCGCCTGGAGCTGTGGGTTCCTGCGGAGGAGCTGCCGCGACTGTCCGACGACCTCGCCGCCGCGTCGGCCGGAGCCGTGCGCCTCGAGACCGGCGTCGAGCGCGTGGTCGACGTGCCCGCCTGACCGGCACTCCCGGCGGGCGCATACGCGCGGCGGCTATCCTGGACGCCGCGGTCGCGGAAGGAGAGCGATGTTCGACAGTCCGCTCTCGGCCTCGCCGTACGAGATCCTCGAGGTCGACCCGTCCGTCGACGACGCGGAGCTGCGCCGGGCCTACCGCCTCCGCCTCCGCCAGACGCACCCCGACACGGGCGGCGACGCCGCGGTGTTCATCCAGGTGCAGCGGGCGTGGGAGCTGATCGGCACGGCGGAGGGTCGCGCGGCCTACGACCGCCGCACGGGCGTGACCGACGACGGCGCCGAGTGGAGCGGCTGGCGACCGCAGACCGCGCGCACCGACACCCGTCCGCGGGCGCGGTCGTACGGACAGCCCGGCGGCTGGCGCCGCGAGCGCTACCTCACGCTCATCCGGGAGTGGGCGGGCCACGGGGTGGAGGTGCCCGACCCGTACGCGCCGGCTCTCGTGCGGGCCGCGCCGCGGGAGCTGCGGCGCATGCTGGCCGACGCCCTCGCGGAGGAGGCGACCGCGCGCACGGTGTCCGACCTCGGGATGGGCTTCACCGTGTGGCACGACGTCGCGGCCGGGCAGACGCCCGACGACAAGCTCGACCACGTGGTGCTCAGTCCCTCGGGCCTGTACGGCATCATGTCGGAGGACTTCGGCGGGGTGGTGGGCTTCCGCCGCGGCGAGATCACCGGCCCGAGCCTGGGCACCAGGGCTCCGGTGACGGCGGCGCTCGGCCGGATGCGTCAGGTGGCGAAGGCCGCGAAGGTCAGGTTCGGCGGCGCGATCGTGGTGCTGCCGGACGACGATCTGGCGCAGGCGGTGACCCCGCTCGGCAGCAGCCGCGGGGTTCCGGTCGTGGTGGTGCGGCGCAGTGCGCTGGCGATGGTGCTGCGCCAGGGGGTGCCGGGGGCCAGGGCGATCGGCGGCAACGAGCTGTTCGACGTGCGCACGCGCCTGCAGCAGACCGTCCGGTTCGTCTGACCCTCCGCTCGTCCGCGATCCCGCTCTTGACGCCTTTCGTCAAACCGGTTTACACTCGTCAAACCGGTTCACGCACCCGAGTGAGCCCGACACCCGCGAGGAGGCGGCATGGGCCGCACCACGATCGCCGACGTCGCCCGCGAGGCCGGCGTCACCAAGGCCACCGTGTCGCACGCGCTCAGCGGCAACCGCCCCATCTCCGAGGAGACCAGGGCGAAGGTGCTCGCCGCGGCCCGCAAGCTCGACTGGGCTCCGAGCCAGAGCGCCAGAGCCCTCGCCACGCGCCGCGCCAACGCGATCGCCGTCGTCCTCGCGCGCGACCCCGAGGTCATCGCGAACGACTCGTTCTTCCCCGCGTTCATCGCCGGGGTCGAGTCGGTGCTCGCCGAGACCGAGACCGCGCTCGTGCTCCAGGTGGTGCAGGGTCGCGAGGCCGAGGAGCGCGCATACCGCACGCTCGCCCGCGGCCGGGCCGACGGCGCGCTGCTGCTCGACCTGCGCACCGACGACTGGCGCGTGCCCTTCCTCGACGAGCTCGGGCTGCCCACCGTGCTGGTCGGCGCGTACGACCAGCCCAGCCCGTTCTCGTGCGTGCGCACCGACGACGCCGCGCCGATGCGCGAGATCCTCGACCGGCTCCGCGCCGCAGGGCACACGCGCATCGCCCATGTGTCCGGCCCGCTCGACTACGTGCACTCGGCCGCCCGTGCCGCCGCCTACACCGAGGCCGCGGGCTCCGACGAGCTGCTGCGCGAGGGCGACTTCACCGCCGCGAGCGGGCGCGACGTGACCGAGGAACTACTCGCGCTGCCCGACCGCCCCACGGCGATCCTCTACTCGAACGACACCATGGCCATCGCCGGGCTCTCCCTCGCCCGCTCGCAGGGTCTCGCCATCCCCCGCGACCTGGCCATCTCCGGCTTCGACGACGACCACCTCTCCGCCCACCTCTCCCCCGCGCTCACGAGCGTGTCGTCCGACCCGGCCGCCCGGGGCCGCGCGGCCGCCCGGCTGCTGCAGGAGAGCATCCTCGGCGCCGAACCGCGCACCGAGGTCGTGGACTGCAACGTCGTGCACTTCCGGGAGAGCACCGGCTCCTGAGCCCCCCGCACCACCCATCGCGTCAAGGAGGACACCATGAAGAAGATCCGCGCAGCAGCACTCGTGGGCGCCGTCGCGCTCGTCGTCACCGGATGCTCGTCCGGCGGCGGAGGCGGCGAAGGCTCCGCCGAGGGCACCGGCCCCATCGACATCTGGCTGTCGAACAACGAGCAGGAGGTCGCCTGGGGTCAGGCGGTCGTCGACGCCTGGAACGAGGAGCACCCCGACGAGAAGGTCACCGCGCAGGAGATCCCGGCAGGCTCGTCCTCGGAGGAGGCCATCACCGCGGCGATCACCGCCGGGACCGCGCCGTGCCTGGTCTACAACGTCGCGCCGGCGGCCGTGTCGGGCTGGGTCAAGCAGGGCGGCCTGGTCGACCTCAGCTCGATGGACGGCGGCAGCGACTACATCACCGAGCGCAGCGGCGACGTCGAGCCCTACGCCACGGACGGCAAGTACTACCAGCTGCCGTGGAAGTCGAACCCGGTCATGGTCATGTACAACAAGACCCTGTTCCAGGCCGCCGGGCTCGACCCCGAGGACCCGCAGATGAACACGTACGACGCGTTCCTGGAGGGGGCGCGCGCCATCGTCGACTCGGGCGTGCAGAGCGCCATCTGGCCCGCGCCGACGAGCGAGTTCTACCAGCCGTGGTTCGACTTCTATCCGCTGTACCTCGCCGAGACCGACGGCACCATGCTCGTGGAGGACGGCAAGGCCACGTTCGATTCGGACGACGGCAAGACCGTGGCCGACTTCTGGGCCACCGTGTACGAGGAGAAGCTCGCGCCGAACGAGGCGGCGACCGACGACGCGATGTCCGCCGGCACCACGGCCATGCAGCTCGCCGGCCCCTGGGCCATCCCGTCGTACGCCGAGACGGTCGACGTGGGCTTCATGCCCGTGCCGACCAGCGACGGCCGGGAGAACCCCACCACGTTCGCCGACTCCAAGAGCGTGTCGATGTTCACCGCCTGCGAGAACCAGGCGACCGCGTGGGAGTTCCTGAAGTTCTCCACGAGCGAGGAGGCCGACGGCCAGCTGCTCGAGGCGACCGGCCAGATGCCGATGCGCACGGACCTCACCGACACGTACGCCGACTACTTCTCCGCCAACCCGGACTATGTGGCGTTCGCGGAGCAGGCGGAGAACACGGCCGACGTGCCCAGCATCCCGAACTCGGTGGAGGCCTGGCAGGCGTTCCGCGACGAGTACTCGTCCGCGGTGATCTTCGCGAAGGAGTCGACCTCCGACTTCCTGAAGAACGCCGCCGCGAAGGTCGACGAGCTCGTCGCCGAGTGACATGACCACCGACAACCGACGGCTGCGCACCCGGTGGCTGGGTGCGCAGCCGATCGGCGGCCTCTTCGCGCTGCCGTACCTCGTGTTCGTGATCGCGATCTTCGCGTATCCGCTCGGTTTCGCCATCTACATCGCCTTCCACGACTACTTCTTCACCGCGCCGGGCGCCGAGGTCGACCGGCCCTTCGTCGGCTTCGACAACTTCGTCACGGTGCTCACCGACCCGCGCGTGCTCGGAGCGTTCCGCAACACCCTCGTGTTCCTGGTGATCAACGTGCCGCTCACGGCGGTGCTGGCGCTCGTGCTCGCAGCCGCCCTGAACACCGGCATCCGCTGGGTGGCCGCGTACCGCGTGGCCTTCTACGTGCCGTACCTCACCGCGAGCGTCTCGCTGGTGGGCGTGTGGATGCTGCTGTTCTCGGGCAACGGGCTCGTCAACACGATCCTGGGGCCGCTCGCGCCCGACCCGTCGTGGCTCGTGAACAGCGCGCTGGCCATGCCGATGATCGCGCTCTACGTCACCTGGAAGCAGCTCGGCTTCTACATCCTGCTGTACCTGGCGGCGCTGCAGAACGTGCCGAAGGAGCTGTACGAGTCGGCGGAGACCGACGGCGCCGGCGCCCTCGCGCGGTTCTGGAACGTGACTGTCCCCGGCGTGCGCAGTGCGACCACGCTCGTGCTGATCCTCTCGATCATCACCGGGGCGAACCTCTTCACCGAGCCGTACCTGCTCACCAACGGCGGCGGGCCGGACGGCGCGTCCACCACGCCGGTGCTGCTCATCTACCAGCTGGGCATCCAGCAGCAGAACCCCGACACCGCGGCCGCGATCGGCATGATCCTGGTGGTGCTCGTGGGGATGCTGTCGCTGGCCGCCAACCGCGCGACGAGGGAGCGATGATGCGCCGGAAGAACACCCTGCCCCGCGTGCTGAGCGTGATCGCGCTCACGATCGCGGCGATCGGCTTCGCCTTCCCGTTCTACTTCATGCTGGTCGGCGCGTTCCAGGAGAACCCGACGAACTCGCCCAGCCAGCTCATCCCCACGGGCGGGTGGACGGTCGACAACTTCGTCGCGATCGACTCGCGCATCGACCTGGTCGGCTCGCTCGTCAACTCGATGATCTTCACGCTCGGCGTGCTGCTGGGCACCGTCGTGTTCGGGCTGCTCGCCGGCTATGCGATCGCCCGGCTCGACTTCCGCGGCCGCGGCGTGATCTGGGTGCTGATGCTGCTCGTGCAGATGGTGCCGTTCCAGCTGCTGATGATCCCGCTGTACGTGCAGATCACGCGCAACTACGGTCTGGGCGACTCGTACCTGGGCATGATCCTGCCGTTCCTCATCAACACGACCGCGGTGTTCATCTTCGTGCAGTTCTTCCGGGCGCTGCCCACGGAGATCTTCGAAGCCGCGCGCATCGACGGCGCGGGCGAGATCCGCCTGCTCACCTCGGTCGCGATCCCGCTCATCCGCCCCGTGCTGGTGACCGTGGTGCTGGTCACCTTCATCGGCCCGTGGAACGAGTTCCTGTGGCCGTTCCTCATCACGAAGGACGCGTCGCTGCAGCCGCTCGCCGTGTCGCTCGCGAACTACATCTCCAACGTCGCGCAGTCCACCGCCAACCCGAACGGGGCGATCCTCGCGGGCGCCACGGCACTCGCATTCCCCGTCGTCATCCTGTTCATCGTCTTCCAGCGCTTCTTCAAGGCCACCGACCTCGGCGCGGCCGTCAAGGGCTAGCCAGAAAGGGCATCCATGTTCACCGGAGCATCCTTCCCCCTCGGTCCGTTCACCCCCTACGAGGGGAACCCGATCCTGCGTCCGCGCGGCGACAGCTGGGAGTCGGCGAACCTCTACAACCCGGCGGCCCTGGTCGACGGCGACGAGGTGCTGCTGCTGTACCGCGCGCACGCCGACGACATCGTGTCGCACATCGGGCTCGCCCGCTCCCGCGACGGGGTCACGTTCACGCGCGAGGACGCGCCGATCCTCTCCCCCGCCGAGGACTACGAGCGCTACGGCTGCGAGGATCCGCGCATCGCGCTGATCGACGGCACCTACTACCTCACCTACACCGGCTGGGACCGTCACAGCGCGCAGCTGTGCCTGGCGACCTCGACCGACCTGCGCACCTGGACCAGGCACGGCCCGCTGTTCGACGACTTCGACACCTTCAAGACCATGGACCCGCGCGGGTTCAACTGGTCGAAGGCCGGAGTGATCGTCCCGCAGAAGATGCACGGCAAGTGGTGGATGTACTTCGGCGAGGGCGGCATCTACTGGGCGACCAGCGACGACCTCATCCACTGGACACCCGGCACCCCCGACACCGAGCCGATGTACACGCCCACGCCCGGCACCTGGGACGAGGCGCTGGTGGAGATCGGCACCTCGCCGGTGGTCACCGACAACGGGCTGCTGGTGATGCTCACCAACGGCGCCACACGCACGGTGCACGACGACGGCACGGTCGACGTCGACTACCGCTGCGGGCAGATCGCCATCGACCCGGACGAGCCGACGAAGGTCATCGCCCGGATGCAGGAGCCGTGGCTGCGCCCGCAGAGCTTCGAGGATCTGCACGGCCTGGTGTCGAACGTGACCTTCGTGGAGGGACTGGTGAAGTTCCACGGGAAGTGGTTCGCGTACTACGGCCAGTCCGACACGACCCTGGCCGTCGCGATCCACGACCCCGCGGAGCCGTGGGGCCGCGCGCTGCGCGAGGCCGAGGGCGAGGAGTGAGGCCATGGAGACCACGCGCCGCACCTTCCTGACGCTCGCCGCGACCACGTCCGCCCTGGCGCTGCTGCCCGTCGACGCCGCGGTGGCCCAGGGCACCGCGGCCGGATCGGCCCTCCGCCCGGCCAGCGCCCGCGGTCGCCGCCTCACGAACCTCGCGCACCTGCGGTTCCTGCTGGCCGACGTGCCAGTGGTCGCGAGCGACACGCACACCACCGAGGGCATCGCGGAGCGCCCCGTCGTGCGGGCGCCGTGGACCTACGCCGACACCGACGGCGCGGGCGGCTACCGTCCCGTCGGCGGCGGCACGCGCGACGCCGCCACCGGCTACTGGTCGCAGGGCGCGTACAACGCCGACGACATCGCCCGCGCCGCGGTGGTGTTCCTGCGGGACTGGCGCGCCACGGGCGACCCGCAGAGCCGCGACGACGCCCGCGACGTGCTCCGCTCCCTCGCGTTCCTCCAGACCGTGTCGGGGCCGAACGCCGGACGCGTGGTGCTGTGGCAGCAGGAGGACGGCACACTCACGCCGAGCGCGATCCCGGTGGAGCTGCCCGACCCCTCGGACTCGGCGGAGTCGTACTGGCTGGCCCGCACCGTGTGGGCCTTCGGAGAGGGATACGCCGCGTACCGCACGGAGGATCCCGCCTTCGCGGAGTTCCTGCGAGCGCGGCTGCACCTGTGCCTGGACGCGCTGGCGCGCGAGTCGCTCGGCCGTGCAGGGCAGTGGGTCCGCAGCGACGGACGCGACCTGCCGGCGTGGCTCATCGCGGGCGGCGCCGACGCCACCGCGGAGGCGATGCTCGGGCTCGCCGCCGCCGCGGAGGCCGGAGACGACCGCAGCCGCACGGCCCTGCAGACGTACGCCGAGGGCGTGGCGGCCATGGCGACCGACCCCGATCAGGGCTGGCCGTTCGGGGCCGTGCTGCCGTGGACGGGCTCGCTGGGGTTCTGGCACGCGTGGGGCGCGGCGGCTCCCGAGGCGCTGGCCAGGGCGGGCGGCGTGCTGCGACGCCCCGACCTCTCCGCCGCGGCCGTGGCGGACGCGGCCCGCTTCACGCCGCAGGTGCTGACCTCGGGCGGACCGCACAACGCGTGGGCGCCGCTGCCCGCCGAGGCGCAGATCGCCTACGGCGCACACGGCCGCGTGGCCGGGGCGCTGCAGGCGGCGAGCGCGGGCGGCGAGGGACTGCGGGTGATCGCGGGGCTCGCGGCGGGATGGTTCTTCGGTGCCAACACCGCGGGCGTGCCGGTGTACGACCCCGCGACCGGCGTGACCTTCGACGGCGTCGAGACCGACGGCCGCGTGAACCGCAACTCGGGCGCGGAGTCGACGATCCACGGCCTGCTCACGATGCAGCTGCTCGACGCGAACCCCGACGTGGTACGGCTGGCGACCTCGATCACGGGGCTGTCGTCGTTCGCGGGACTGCGGGCGCTCGACGCCGAGGCCGCACGGCTCTCGCCCGGGTGCACGGTCGAGCGTCCCGCGGACGGCGCGTGGACCGGCGAGGGCAACCTCGCGGGCGGCGCGTTCGTGCGGGTGCCCGAGGGCGAGTGGGTCGAGTTCGACCTCACCGAGCCCGGCGGGGTGCTGCACGGGCTCGTGTGGCGGCAGGCCGCGGACGCCGGGACCGCGGTGTGGGAGGCGCGGCGCGGCGGACGGCGGCTGTGGAGCTCCGAGACAGCGGCCGGGGGCACGGGCGACCGCGGACTCACGGAGGCGGACGGCATGCTCGTGCCGCAGCTTCTCGGCGGCGGACTCCCGGACGGCCCCGTGACCGTGCGCTGCACCAGCCGCGGCGACCTGCGCCTGGACGCGCTGGTGGTGCAACCCCGCGTGACCACGGCGGTGTACGCGACCACGGGCGGCGCGGCGGTGCTGTACGCCAACGCGACCGCGGAGCAGCAGCGCGTGGCACCCCTGGCACCCGGAGCGGGCACGGCCTACGACGAGAGCGGAGCACCGCGCGGGAACGGCACCCCGGGCGGCCGCGTGCGCGTGCGGGGGCGGGGCTTCACGGTGACGCGGCGCTGAGGCCCGCGGCCGCCGGGGCGACTCGCCATGCCGGCATGCTCTTTTTGAGTCACTCAAAAGAACGTGTAGAGTCGAGGACATGGAGACAGACCTCGACTCGGCGCTGCGAGGCGCCGGGCTGCGTGCGACCGCGGGCCGCGTCGCCGTTCTCGAGGCTCTCGGCTCCATGGCCCACACGGATGCGGAGCGCGTCTACCGCGCGGTCTCCGAGTCGCTGCCGACCACGTCGATCCAGTCGGTGCACAACATCCTCGCGGACCTGACGACGGCGGGGCTCATCCGCCGGATCGAACCGGCAGGATCCGCGGCGCTCTACGAACGGCGCATCGGCGACAACCACCACCACGTCGTGTGCACCTCCTGCGGTGCGATCGGCGACGTGGACTGCGTCGTCGGCGAGGCGCCGTGCCTCACCCCCTCCTCCACGGGGGGATTCACCGTCCAGACAGCCGAAGTCACCTTCTGGGGCCTGTGCCCCAGCTGCCAGAACGCCGCGTAGGCCCGCCTCCGACCGCCCGTCCCCCGACGGCGCTGTTCGGCGTGCCCGCGCGCAGAAGGAGAACACCATGTCGAACCCCATCGGGTCGAACCGTCCGGCCACCACGACGCAGACGGGTACGCCCATCGCGAGCGACACCCACTCCCTCACGGTCGGTGCCGACGGCCCCACCGTGCTGCACGACCAGCACCTGGTCGAGAAGATCGCCTCGTTCAACCGCGAGCGGGTGCCGGAGCGCAACCCGCACGCCAAGGGCGGTGGCGCGTTCGGCGAGTTCGTCGTCACGGAGGACGTGTCGCAGTACACCAGGGCCGCGGTGTTCCAGCCCGGTGCCACGTCCGAGACGCTGATCCGCTTCTCCTCCGTCGCGGGCGAGCAGGGCTCCCCCGACACCTGGCGCGACGTGCGCGGCTTCTCGCTGCGGTTCTACACGACCGAGGGCAACCTCGACATCGTGGGCAACAACACCCCCACGTTCTTCCTGCGCGACGCCATCAAGTTCCCCGACTTCATCCACTCGCAGAAGCGCCTGGGCGACTCCGGTCTGCGCGACGCCGACATGCAGTGGGACTTCTGGACGCTCTCGCCCGAGTCCGCCCACCAGGTCACGTACCTCATGGGCGACCGCGGGCTCCCCCGCAGCTGGCGCCACATGAACGGCTACGGCTCGCACACCTACTCGTGGGTGAACGCCGCGGGCGAGCTGTTCTGGGTGAAGTACCACTTCCTGGCACACCAGGGTGTCGAGGCGATGAGCCCGGAGGAGGCCGAGAAGCTCGCCGGCACCGACGCCGACCACTACCGCCGCGACCTGTTCCAGTCGATCGCCCAGGGCGACTTCCCGAAGTGGGACCTGTACGTGCAGATCATGCCGTACGACGAGGCGAAGGACTACCGCTTCAACCCGTTCGACCTGACCAAGACGATCTCGAAGAAGGACTACCCGCGCATCAAGGTCGGCACGCTGACCCTGAACCGCAACCCGGAGAACTTCTTCGCGCAGATCGAGCAGGCGGGCTTCGCGCCCGGCAACCAGGTGCCCGGCACGGGCATCTCGCCGGACAAGATGCTGATGGGCCGCATCTTCGCGTACCCCGACGCGCAGCGTCACCGCATCGGCGCGAACTACAACCAGCTGCCGGTCAACCAGCCGCACGCGGCCGAGGTGCGCAACTACCAGCACGAGGGCTCGATGCGCTACCAGTACAACGACGCCGCGCACCGCACCTACCAGCCGAACTCGTTCGGCCCCGCCGGCGGCCCCGAGGCCGACCCGGCGAAGGGTGTCGAGGCGAACTGGGCGGCCGACGGCGAGCTGACGCGCTCCGCGGCGACCCTGCACGCCGAGGACGACGACTTCGGCCAGGCCGGCACGCTCTACCGCGAGGTGTTCGACGGGGAGCAGCGCGCCCGCTTCCTGGAGACGCTGACCGGCCAGGGCCGCTCGATCACGATCGACGCGATCCGCGAGCGCTTCTTCCAGTACTGGACGAACGTGGACGCCGAGCTCGGCGCCGCGCTCCGCGACCGGGTCTGACCCGGGTCGGCGCCCCTCCCTCCGTCATCCGGGGAGGGGCGCCGCCGGCGGGGACCCCGACGAACGCCCCCTTCTGCACCGTGCCCGCAGGAGGGGGTTCGTCGTCGGTGCGGCCGTTGCCGCGCGAGAGGGAGCAGGATGGAGGGGTGGCCGTTCCCCTCTCCGACCTGACCGCGATGCCCGCTCCCCAGCACGTATACGCCCCCGACGGCACCCGGCTGGCGACCTACACGTGGGGTGAGCTCGATGCCCCGGTCGTGGTGGCGGTGCACGGCTTCGCGTCGAGCGCGCGCGACAACTGGGTGCTCACGGGCTGGGTGCGCGAGCTCACCGCGGCCGGCTACCGCGTGCTGGCTCTGGACCAGCGGGGGCACGGCCAGAGCGACAAGCCGCACGAGGCCGACGCCTACGCCATCCGCGCCCTGGCGACCGACGTGGAGACGGTGATGGACACCTACCTCGTCGACGACGCCTTCTACCTGGGCTACTCGCTGGGTGCGCGCGTCGGCTGGGAGGTCGTGCGGGAGCTCCCGCACCGGATCGGCCGGGCGGTGCTCGGAGGGGTTCCCGACGGCATCCCCCTGGCCCGGCTCGACCTGGACGAGGTGCGGGCGTATCTCGCCGACGGCACGCCGGTGACCGACCGCACCACCCAGAACTACATCGCCCTGACCGAGCGCGTGCCCGGCAACGACCTGCGGGCCCTGGTCGCGCTGGCCGAGGGGCTGCGCGGCTCCGGCACGATCGACCCCGACCCGGCCGACGCCCCGACCCGGCCGATCCTGTTCGCGACCGGGTCGAAAGACGCGATCATCGAGGGCTCGCGGGCACTGGCGGCCGCGGCCCCCGACGGCCGGTTCGTGGAGATCCCGAACCGGCATCACTTCAACGCGCCGGGCTCGCGCGACTTCAAGGAAGCCGCGCTCGCCTTCTTCGCCGAAGGCTGACCGCGGTCAGCTCGCGGTGGCGTCCTCACGCTTCGGCAGCACCCAGCCCGCGCGCGGGAAATGGCACGTGTAGCCGTTCGGGTACTTGATCAGGTAGTCCTGGTGCTCTTCCTCGGCCTGCCAGAACGGCCCGGCGGGCTCGATGGTGGTGACGGCCTTCGCCGGCCACAGCCCGGAGGCGTCGACGTCGGCGATCGTGTCGCGCGCGACCTGCTCCTGCTCGGGGGTGAGCGGGAAGATCGCGGAGCGGTAGCTCGACCCGATGTCGTTGCCCTGACGGTTCAGCGTCGACGGGTCGTGGATCTGGAAGAAGAACGCGAGGATGTCGCGGTAGGTCGTCTGGGTCGGGTCGAACACGATCTCGACCGCCTCCGCGTGACCGGGGTGGTTGCGGTAGGTGGCGTGGTCGTTCTCGCCACCGGTGTAGCCCACGCGGGTGTCGAGCACCCCGGGCTGGCGGCGGATCAGGTCTTCCATGCCCCAGAAGCAGCCGCCCGCCAGCACGGCGGTCTCGGTCCCGGGGGTGCGGGTGATGGTTCCGGTGTCGGTCATGACTGCTCCTCAGCGGTGTCGGGGGTGTCGGGTGTCGTGGTGGGGTCCGCGGCGAAGAGGCGGCTGTAGCGACCGTACCCCTCCTCCTCCAGCCTGTCAGCCGGGATGAAGCGCAGGGCCGCGGAGTTCATGCAGTAGCGCAGGCCGCCCTCGGCCGCCGGTCCGTCGTCGAACACGTGACCCAGGTGGCTGTCGGCTCCGGTCGAGCGGGCCTCGGTGCGGGTCATCCACAGCGTGCGGTCGGTCTTGGTGGTCACGGCCTCGGCGTCGATCGGGCGCGTGAAGCTCGGCCAGCCGGTGCCGCTGTCGTACTTGTCGCGGGACGAGAACAGCGGCTGCCCGGAGACCACGTCGACGTAGATGCCGTCGTCGTGGGTGTTCCAGTAGGCGTTGCGGAAGGGCGGCTCGGTGGCGTCCTGCTGCGTCACCTCGTACTGCAGGTTCGTCAGGGCGCTGACCGCCTCGGGGGTCTTGCCGTAGTCGTTCGACATGAGTGGCTCCTTGTCCGGCGCCGCTGGCTGCGGCGTCATAGAGGAGAACCCGTACCGTCCCCGTTTTGGTCCCGCGGGACTGGGAGCGGGCTGTGAGTTTCGCGACGGCTCAGGCGGAGGCGCGCACGAGGTCCAGGTTCGCGGTGGCGGTGCGGAGGATGTCGGCGACCGTGCGGTCGTCGGGGCGGCGCGCGACCTTCAGGCCGAGCCACGCGACGTCGCCGGCGGCGGTGAGGGCCGCCGCGACGTGGGCGCGGTCGAGCAGAGAGCGCGACGCGGGGTGGGTCTCCGCGATCGGGAGGTGCGCGTCGATCCACGGGTACCCGTAGGGGCTCTCCACGGCGGCGGCACCGGAGAGGGCGAGCCCGGTCAGCAGGCCGGACGCCGCGGCGTCGGCGATCTGCGCGGTGACCGCGTCGGCATCGCGGAGCTCGATCGCGGAGCGCCCCCAGTTCAGCCACAGCCCCACCGGGACGTCGGCCAGGCGGATCGCGGCGATCTCGTCCGCGAGGGGCAGGAACCCCTTCTCGGGCGTCCGGTCCGGCACGTGCGCGTCGCAGTGCTCGATCGCCAGGACGGCGCCGGACCAGTCGAGCGCGGTCACCTCGTCGAGCGACCGGGCGAGGGCGGCGGCGTCTCCGGTCGCGCGCGGCGCGGTGTGCAGCGTGACCACGGCCACGTGGGCGGCGCTCTCGTCGCGGAGCCGGACGATGTCGGCGGCCACCCGGCGCAGATCGGCGACCGCGGCCGCACGGCCCTCGGCGTCGGGCGACGCGAGACCGTAGCGGGGGTCCTCCCCCACGCGGCGCATCACGAACGGCACGGGCGTGACCGCGAGCGGCACCCCGGGCACGTGCGCGAGGAACCAGTCGTCGTCGTGCGGGTGGAGGCCGCCCATCCACGGCACCTCGAGCCCCGCGACCCCGGGGAGGGCGCAGAGCGCCGGCAGCAGCTCGGCCTCCAGCGCCGGATCCCACTGGGCGTGGGCGGGCGAGAGCGGGTAGGCGCTGACGAGCAGCGGTGCGGTCACGCCCGGGCCTCCGCGATGCCGTCGACGAACCACGACGTGAGGGTGGACGGGTGCGTGATCGCGGTGCCCACGCACACGGAGGCGGCACCGGCGCGGAGGGCCGCGGCGGCGTGCTCCGGGCGGTGCACGCGGCCCTCCGCCACGATCGGACGGGTGCAGCGCCCGGCGATCAGCTCGATCAGCTCCAGGTCGGGCCCGTCGGTCTTCGGCCGCTCGCCCGTGTACCCGGAGAGCGTGGTGCCGAGCATGTCCGCCCCCGCCTCCTCCGCGGCGACCGCGTCGTCGAGCGAGCCGCAGTCGGCCATGATCAGCGCGTCGGTGTGGGCGCGGAGCCCGGCGATCGTCTGCGCGAGCGTGAGGCCGTCCGGCCGCGGGCGACGGGTGCCGTCGATCGCGACGATGTCGGCCCCGGCATCCGCCACGGCCCGCGCGTGTGCCAGGGTCGGGGTGATGAAGACGTCGGACTCGCCGTCCTTCCACAGGCCGACGACCGGCACCGGGAGGTCGGCGACCGCGCGGATGTCGTCGATGCCCTGCACCCGGATGCCCGCAGCACCGCCGGCGAGGGCGGCCGCGGCGACCTGCGCCATGGTGCGCGGGTCGCGCATGGCCTCGCCGGGGTAGGCCTGGCACGAGACGATCAGGCCGCCGCGCAGCCGGTCGATGGTGTCGGTGAATCTCATGAGTTCCTCCAGGCCGATGCGGCGGCTCCCCGCAGCGGTGCGTCATCGCCGAGCGCACCCGGCAGGATCGGGGTGGACTGCAGCGCGTCGATGGCCTCGGCGCGGTACGCGGCGCGCATCGGACCCCACCACGCCTCGCCGATGTTCGGCACGCCCCCGGTGACGACGAAGCGCTCCGGGTCGAGGATCGTGGCGGCACCCGCGAGCGCACGGCCCACGGCGGCCGCGGACTCCTCGAGCGCGCGCCGGGCCACGGGGTCTCCGGCGGCGGCCGCGGTCGCGACACCGCGGGCGTCGCGGATCGTGGGGTCGCCACCGAGCGACAGGAAGTGCCGGTGCATGCCGATGCCGGAGCCGATCGCCTCCAGGTGACCGCGGCGACCGCAGGGGCAGCGCAGATGCTCGGCCCCGGGTGTCGGGAGGTGCGCGATCTCGCCCGCCACGTGATGGGCGCCGCGCGCCGCGCGGCCGTCGAGGATCAGCCCGGCGCCGACGCCCGTGCCGACCGCGACGATCAGGGCGCTCGCGGCCCCGGACGCCGCGCCGTGGCGGTGCTCCCCGGCGGCATGGGCGTCGACGTCGTTCTGCACGGCGACCACGGCGTCGGGCTGCAGCCGCGGACCGAGGGCCGCGCGCACGAGGGCGGCGAGCGGGGTGCCCGGCCAGTCGGCGAACGTGTCGGTGGCCGACACGATGGTGCCCGTCGACGCGTCGACGACCCCGGCCGTGCCGATGCCGACACCCGCGAGCGTCGTGCCATCGGGGAGCAGCCGCTCGGCCAGCGCGGCCACGGTCGCGACGACCGCGGCCGGCCCCTCGGCGGCGGGCGTGGGGGCCACCTCGGTGCGCAGCAGCACGTCCGAACGGTCGGCGACCGCCGCGGCCGTCTTGGTGCCGCCGATGTCGACGGCGAGGACGACCTCGCCCATCACACCGCGACCGGGAGCAGCCCGAGCTCGTCGAGGATGGCGCGGATGCCGGCGACCGCGTCGGCGTCGAGCGCCTGCACCGTGTCGGCCATGGTCGCGTGGTCGATGATGCCGCGGGCGTGCATGGCCGCCTTGAACGCGCCGACCCCGGTCGCGTCGCCGGAGAGGCCCCGCGGCTGGAACACGATGTCGAACAGGCGGTTGATGCGCTCCTGCTCGGCGCGGGCGGCCGTCCAGTCGCCCTGCTGCGCGGCGTTCCACAGGCGCACGTAGCCCGCAGCCTCGACGTTCGCGAGGCCCGGGACCACGCCGGCCGCGCCGACCAGGGCCATCGCGTCGACCACGACCTCGTGCCCGGTGAGCAGCTGCAGCGGGCGGCCGGCCGCCTCGTTCGCGGCGACCAGGCGGCGGAACGACACGTCGTCACCCGAGGAGTCCTTCACGCCCTGGATCACGCCCTCGGTGCCCAGCTGCACGAGCAGGTCGACCCCGAGCTTCGTGTGCACCCGGACGGGCACGTCATAGGCCCACAGCGGGGCGTCGATCGCCGCGGCGATGGTGCGGAAGTGGTCGGCGACCTCGGCGGCCGAGTTGAGCGTGTACAGCGGGGCGGTGGTGACGATGGCCTGCGCACCCGCCTCGACCAGGCGGCGGGCGGTCTCGATGATGCGCGGGGCGGTCAGCTCGATGGCGCCCGCGATCACCGGCACCCGGCCGGCGTTCGCGGTGACGATCGTGCGCAGCAGCTCGACGCGCTGGTCGTCGGTGAAGTACGCGGTCTCCCCGGTCGAGCCGAGCGCGAAGAGGCCGGAGACGCCCTCGTCGATCAGCCGTTCGACGAGCCGGGTGAGGGAGGCGTGGTCGATCGTGCCGTCCGGCAGGAGCGGGGTGGCGACGGGAGGGACGACGCCGGAGAACGAAGGGGCGGGGGAAGCAGAGGACATGTGTGTGTTCCGGTCGTTTCAGTGGTGGGGTTCGAGCAGCGAGGGCGCGGCGCCCAGCAGCGTTCTGGTGTAGGGATCGGCGGGATCGTCGAACACGCGGGCCGCGTCGCCGAACTCGACGACCTTCCCCTTGTTCATCACGGCGATCTCGTCGGAGAGGTAGCGCACGGTCTGGATGTCGTGGGAGATGAAGACCATGCCGAGGCCGAGCTGCTCCTTCAGGTCGGTGAGCAGGTTCAGGATCTGCGCGCGCACCGACACGTCGAGCGCGGAGGTGGGCTCGTCCGCGACGATCACCTGCGGGTCGAGCACCAGCGCGCGGGCGATCGCGACGCGCTGCCGCTGCCCGCCCGAGAGCTGACTGGGCAGGGCGTCGAGCGCGGAGGCGGGGAGCCCGACGAGCCCGACCAGGTCGCGCACCTTCCGCGACCGGGTCGCGGCGGTGCCGAGGCGGTGGACCTGCAGCGGGTCGAGCAGCGCGTCGCGCACCGTCATGCGGGCGTTCAGCGCGGTCGCGGGGTCTTGGAACACCACCGAGAGGATGCGTCCGAGGCGCTTGCGCACGGCGGGGGTGAACGAGCGCACGGGCTCGCCGTCGAACACGACCTGCCCGCTGGTGGGCTTCTCGAGTCCGATCAGCACCTTCGCCGAGGTCGACTTGCCCGATCCGGACTCGCCCACGATGCCGAGGGTCTGGCCGCGGCGCACCGTGAGGGAGACGCCGTCGAGCGCGTCGACGTAGCGGGGCCGGAACAGCGACGACGCCCGGGTCTTGTAGCGGACGTGCACGTCCTGCAGCTGGATGACGGGGTCGCTCATCGTCCTGCTCCGATCGCCTCGACGGGCGCATCGTCGGGATGCGCGGAGTAGTAGTGCTCTGTGCCCTCGATGTGCCGCCGCACGGGCTCCACACCCGCGTACCGGGCGGGGTCGGACGAGCGCGGCGCGAAGCGGTCGCCCGCGGGGAAGTCGCGCGGCGACGGCACGACGCCCGACACCTGGTGCAGCCGGTCGGATCCGGCCTCGATCGACAGCACGGCCCCCAGGAGGCCCTGCGTGTACTCGTGCACCGGCTGCGTGAGCACCTCGCGCGTGGTGCCCTGCTCGACCACCTGCCCCGCGTACATGACGGTGATGCGGTGCGACAGCTCCGCGACCAGGGCGAGGTCGTGCGACACGAACACGAGCGCGAAGCCGAGCTCGCGCTGCAGCCGCATCAGCAGTTCCACGACCTGCGCCTGCACGGTCACGTCGAGGGCCGTGGTGGGCTCGTCGGCGATCACCAGGCGCGGGTCGCGCGTGAGGGCCATGGCGATCAGCACGCGCTGCCGCTGACCGCCCGACAGCTCGTGCGGGTACGAGGCGAGGGTGCGCTGCGGGTCGAGCCCGACCAGCTCCAGCAGCTCCTCGGCGGTGCGGGTGCCGCCGCGCGAGGTCAGCTGCTTCATCTGCGAGCGGATCAGCATCGCCGGGTTCAGCGAGCTCAGTGCGTCCTGGTAGACCATCGCGATGTCGTGTCCGCGGAGGCCGTTGCGCTCCCTCGGGGACATCTGCAGCAGGTCCTTGCCGTCGAACAGGATGCGTCCGCGGATGTCGGCCTTCGGGTCGAGCAGGCCCATGATCGCGAGCGAGGTGATGGACTTGCCGCAGCCCGACTCGCCCACGAGCGACATGGTCTCGCCGGGGCGCACGGTGAAGCTGACGTGGTCGACCACGTTCACGTCGCCGTGGCGCGGGAAGGAGATGCACAGGTCCTGCACCTCGAGCAGCGGGGCCTGGTCGCCCGCGTAGACGAGGCGGTCGGTGCGGTCCAGCTCGCGGGCGCGCAGCTCGGCCAGGCGCGCGGCGAGCGGCACGGCCTCGGCGGTGGGTACGAGCACGTCGGGCACGCCGCTGGGCACGGACAGGTTCACGGACGTGTCGACGGTGGGGATCACGTGCGTGTCGTCGGGGGCGGCCGCGGCCTCCAGCTCGTGCGTCGACTCCTCGGTGTTCGCGGCGTCCGCGGTGACCTTTCGGGCGCGCGGCGACACCATCGCGTCGGTCATGCCCTCGGACAGGATGTTGAGGCACAGGACCGTGATCATGATGAGGATGCCGGGGAAGAAGGTCGCCCACCACGCACCGCTCATGAGGAGGTTGCGGCCGGCGGCGATCACGTTGCCCCAGGACGGCTCGGGGTCGGGCACCCCGGCCTGGAGGAACGACAGCGAGGCCTCGAACACGATCGCGTCGGCGACGAGCACCGTGGCGAACACGAGCACGGGGGCCATCGCGTTGCGGGCGACGTGCCGCACGATGATGCGCGGGGTGCCCGCTCCCATCACCCGCACGGCGGAGACGTAGTCCTCGCCGTACTGGTCGAGGATGTTGGCGCGCACGATGCGGGTCAGCTGGGGCACGTAGAGGAACGCGATCGTGAGGACCAGCACCGGGAGGGACTTGCCGAACACGGCCACGAACACGGCGGCGAGCGCGATGCCGGGGAACGACATGATGACGTCCATGACGCGCATGAGCGTCTCGGAGATCCACTTGGGCGCGGTCGCGGCGATCGTGCCGAGCACACAGGCGACGGCGAGGGCCACGAGGGTCGCGCCCAGGCCGATCACGAGCGAGTAGCGGGCGCCGTAGACCAGGCGCGAGAAGATGTCGCGGCCCTGACGGTCGGTGCCGAACCAGTGCTCGGGGCTCGGCGGCTGCACGGGGGTGCCCGAGGCCAGCGGGTCGTAGGGCGAGATCAGCGGCGCCAGGACGGCGGCCAGCGCGATGAGCGCGAGCACCGTCAGGCAGATGATCGAGCCGAGGGAGAGGCGGCCCCAGCGGAGGCCGGGGACGGAGAGTCGTTCCGTGAGTCTGCGTCGCATGTCACACCGCCCGGATTCGAGGATTGATGAGCACGTACAGGAGGTCGACGATGATGTTGATCACGACGAACGCGAGGGCGACCGCGAGCGTCACTCCCTGCACGAGGTTGGGTTCGTTGTTGGTGACGCCGTTGAGGATCAGCGTTCCCATGCCGGGGATCGCGAAGATGATCTCGATCACCACGGCCCCGCCGAGCAGGTAGCCGATGCGCAGGCCGAGCACGGTGACGGGGGTGATGAGGGCGTTGCGCAGCACATTGCGGCCGACCACGATCACGCGGGGGATCCCGGCGCCGAGCGCGGTGCGCACGTAGTCGCGGTCGAGCTCCTCGACCATCGAGGTGCGTACGACGCGCGAGAGCTGGCCGATCACGGGGACGGCGAGGGCGACGGCGGGGAGCGTCATGCGGGCGAGCCAGCCCGACGGATCGGTCCAGAAGTCGGGCAGGGGGCCGGACGCCGGCAGCAGTCCGAGCCCGAGCGTGAAGAGCTGGATGAGCAGGATCGCGAGCCAGAACGAGGGCGTGGAGAGGGCGGCGACGCCGAACACGCGGATGACCTGGTCGGGCCAGCGGTCGCGGTAGACGGCGGCGAGCACACCGATCGCGAACGCCACGATCACCGCGATGAGCAGGCCGAGGAAGGTCAGCGCCAGGGTCACGGGGAACGCGCGGGCCACCTCGTCGATCACGGGCAGGCTGCGGGCGGAGTAGGTGCCGAGGTCGCCCTGCACGAGGCCGAACAGGAAGTTCACGTAGCGCACGAACAGCGGAAGGTTCAGTCCGTGCTCTTCGCGGTAGGCCTCGAGGGCTTCGGGGGACGCGGTCTCGCCGAGCGCGGTGCGCGCCGGGTCGACGGGCGAGAACGACATCACGAAGAAGACCAGGAACGTGATGCCGAGGATCATCAGCGGCAGCTGCAGCAGTCGCCGGCCGATGAGGCGGAGCGTGTTGGACACGTGCCGCTCCTTCCGGGTGGGGGTGGTGGCGGGGACGCGCTCTTCGGGCGAGCGCGCCCCCGCGGGGTGGGGCCGGGGCTACTTCGCCGCCACGCCGACGTCGAGGAACGAGAGGCCGGTGGTGGGGACGGGCTGGAAGCCGACGAGCTCCTGGCTGCTCCAGGCGGTGGGCAGCTTGCGGTGGAACAGCGGGTACAGCACGGCCTGGTCGGAGATCAGGTCGAACGCCTGGTCCCAGGTCTTCTGCTGCTCGTCGCCCTCCTGGGTCACGGCGGTGTCGAGGAGCGTGCGCAGCTCGGCGTACTCGGGCGAGTCGGCCCAGGCGGTGCGCGTCTGGGTCCAGACGTTCTCGCCGTACCACCAGTTCATGAGCAGGTCGGGGTCGACGCCGAACACCGACGGGTCACCGGGGGCGATGGCGACGGTGTAGTCGCCGGAGTCGATCTTCTCGTACATCGACGCGGACTGGCTGATGTCGAGCGTGGTGTCGATGCCGATCGCGTCGAGCGACTCCTTGATGAGCGGGGCGACCTCCTTGACCCAGCCGGTGTCGGTCATGCGGAGCGTGATGGCGAGGTCGGCGACCCCGGCCTCGTCGAGCAGCTCCTTCGCCTTGTCGGGGTCGTAGGTGTAGACGGTGGACGCCTCGTGGTAGTTCGGGTAGTCCTCGGGCAGGAACGAGGTGGCGGGGGTGGCGTTGCCGAGCATGCCGGTCTCGATGATCTTGTCCATGTCGAGCGCGTAGTGCAGCGCCTGGCGCACGCGCACGTCGTCGAAGGGCGCGGCCTTCGTGTTGAACATCATGAACAGCAGGCCGAACGACTGCACGCTCTCCACGTCGGCGGAGGCGGCGAGCGCGTCGGCGTCGATGTAGGGCACGTCCTCGATGGCCTGCACGGTGCCGGTCGACATCGCGGTGACGCGGGCGGAGGCGTCGGCGAGCAGGTTCCAGTTCATGCCGGCGGCGAGCGCGGGGCGCGGGCCGTTGTAGTCGTCGTAGCGCTCGAAGACGAGCTTGTCCTCGGGCACCGCGGAGACCAGGGAGTACGGGCCGGACCCGACGGGGTTCGCACCGAAGTCCTCGGGGTCGGCCTCGACCACGGCCTTCGGCACGATCTTGACGACGCCGAGGCGGTCGTCGATCAGCGAGAACGGGTAGTCGGTGGTGATGCGGACCGTGTCCTCGTCGACGGCGGTGACGGTGTCGATGAAGTCGACGAACGAGCGGAACAGCGAGTTGTTGGCCGGGTCGAGCACGCGCTCGTAGCTGAAGACCACGTCGTCGGCGGTGACCGGGTCGCCGTTCTGGAACGTGGCGCCCTCGCGGAGGTCGATCTCGTACGTGGTGTCGTCGACCTTGGTCGGGAAGTCGGCGGCGAGCGCGGGGGCGGCCTCCTGCGTGACCGGGTCGAGGTCGACGAGGCCCTCGAAGATGTGCCAGTTGGCGGAGACCGTGACGGCGCCGGAGGCGACCATCGGGTCGAAGCTGCCGTTGAGCGTGTAGGAGATGCCGGCCTCGATGATGCCGTCGGGGTCGACCTCGCTCGCGGCGGGGCTCTCGTCCGGCGTGCTGGCGGCGCCGCCGCCGCAGCCGGCGAGGGCGAGGGACGCGGCGACCGTGCCGGCGACCGCCATCGCGAATCGACCCGCGCGGCGGCGGGTGATGTGTCGGTTCATGTGTGCTCCAGGGTGAAGGGGGGACATCTTGAGGACATCTGATGTCTGATGTACTCTAAACACACGTTCGATCAGATCACAAGAGTGAGATGATCGGAGCGTTTTCCGTCAGGCACGAGAGGGGCCCCATGAAGTCCACCACGGGGAGGGCATCGCGCATGCGCCGTGCCACGACGGCCGACCAGATCAAGCAGCTCATCCTCACGCGCGGGCTCACCCCCGGCGACCCGCTGCCCACCGAGGCCGAGCTGTGCGAGGAGCTCGACGTGTCGCGCTCCTCCGTCCGCGAGGCCATCCGCACGCTCTCCACCCTCGACATCGTCGACGTCCGCCACGGCCACGGCACCTACGTCGGCCCGATGTCGCTCGACCCGATGGTGGAGGCGCTCGTGTTCCGCGGCGTGCTCTCGCCCGAGGGGTCGCTGCAGGCGCTGCGTGAGGTGGTGGAGGTGCGCCTCGCCCTCGACCTCTCGATGGCCGAGCGCGTGGTCGAGGCCGCCCAGGCACAGGAGGATCCGGAGCTGGACGAGCTCGTGGCCGACATGGTCGACAAGGCCGGGCGCGGCGAGTACTTCCTCGAAGAGGACAGGGCCTTCCACACGCGGCTGTTCGGCGCGATCGACAACCGCCTGGTCGGACAGCTCGTCGGCGCGTTCTGGGACGTGCACACCGCGGTGCTCCCGCAGCTCGGCATCGCCCAGCCCGACGACATCACCCAGACCGCCCAGGCGCACGGCGACATGCTCGACGCGGCACGCGCCGGCGACGTGGAGCGGTACCGCCGGGCCGTGATCGAGCACTACCAGCCGCTGCAGCGCGTGCTCGCCACCGCGGAGGACGCACGAGCCTGACCCAGGGAGTCGGTAGTCTGACCTTCCCCCCACCGGAAAGAGGACTGCCATGTCCGTTGGACTGCTCGCCGTCGTCGACGACATCCTGAGCGCGGCCATGAAGGCCTCCGCCAAGGCCGCCGGCGTCGTGATCGACGACGCCGCCGTCACCCCGCAGTACGTGCAGGGCATCACGCCGGCGCGTGAGCTCCCGGTGGTGGGGAAGATCGCGCTCGGGTCGCTGGTGAACAAGTTCGTCATCATCATCCCGATCGCGCTGCTGCTCACGGCATTCGCCCCGTGGGTGCTCCCCTACCTGCTGATCCTGGGCGGCTCGTACCTGTGCTTCGAGGGTGCCGAGAAGGTGCTCGAGTGGTTCGGGGTGCAGCACGGTCATGCCGACGAGGGCGCGCGCGACGAGCGCAAGCTCGTGTTCGGCGCCATCCGCACCGACCTCATCCTGTCGACCGAGATCATGCTCATCTCGCTGGCCAGCCTCGACAAGGGCCTCGACGTCTGGTCGACACTGGCGATCCTCGCCGTGATCGCGCTGCTGATGACGGTGGCCGTGTACGGCGTGGTCGCGCTGCTGGTGAAGATCGACGACATCGGGCTGAAGATGGCGAAGAACCCGGTGCAGCGGGTGCGCCACACCGGCACCCGGATCGTGCGGTCGATGCCGGCGGTGTTCCGCTTCATCAGCGTGCTGGGCACGGTCGCGATGCTCTGGGTCGGCGGTCACCTGGTGCTGATCAACCTCGGCGAGGTCGGCCTGCACGCCCCCGCCGATCTGCTGCACGCGGTCGAGCACGCGCTCGAACCCCTCGGCGGCGTCGTGGTGTGGATCGTCGACACCCTCATCTCCGCGATCGCCGGCCTCGTGTGGGGCCTCGTGATCGTCGGGATCGTGCTGGGCATCGCGCGCCTCTTCGGCAAGAAGCCGAGCTTCCACGAGGGCGAGACCTCCCCCGCCGACGTCCACGCCTGAGCGCGTCGCGCCCGGGGAGATCGATCGCACCAGAGGAGACCGGTTGCGCCAGGGGATGTCCGGGGTGAAATGTTAGATTTCACCGATGCGCCCACGTCCGCCGTCGCCGATCACCGTCACCTCCTTCGCTGCAGACCGGTGGTTCCGGGCGCAGGGGCTCCCGACCTTCGTGCCCTGGCGTCGCTGGTTCCATGACATCGTGCCGCGGTCGGCGCCGCTCATCGCCGCCGCGTCCGTCTACTGGACCCTCGCGGGCGACGGGATCGACGACTTCTCGTTCGCCCTGCACCTGCTCGTGGAGACCAAGGACGGCACGGGCCTCGCGTTCGCGATCCTCGCCGCGCTGCTGACCAGTCTCGTCCTCGCCTGGGCCGGGTTCGCCGTGGTGCGCGTCACGCTCCGCCACCTGCGCGGGGTTCGACGCACGGCGGCCGCGATGGTGGTCATCGCTCTCTGCGCTGCCGGCGTGATGCTCGAAGGAGGCGTCACCGAGGGCGCGCCCGCAGCGCCGGTCGCGGAAGCCCTCTCGATCGTCGCGGGGAGCGTGCTGCTGGTCGCGTTCGGCGGCGGCGCGCTGCTGTCGTGGGCCACGAGGCTCGCAGCCCGCAACCTCGCCGCGATCGGGCACATGGCGACCATCGCACTTCCCGTCATCCTCATGCTCGTGCTGTTCGCGTTCTTCTCGGTCGAGGTCTGGCAGATGGCATCCGTGCTGTCGTGGTCCGCGCTCGGGCTCCTGGCACTGGTGGTGGCCGCGCTCGCCGGCGCGGTCGTGCTGCAGGTGAGCGCGACCGAGGTCGACCCGGCGACGCTCGCGCTCACCGTCGACGAGGAGCGCGACCTGCTGCGGGGCACACCGGCCGAGGGTCGCCCGGCGTCGACGGATCCGGCGTCGACCGTCGGCCGTCCGCAGCGGATCAACATGCTGCTCGCGATGACCCTCGCGCACCTCGTCCAGGCGGCCGTCTTCGCTCTGCTGCTCGCCGTGCTGCTCGTTCTCATCGGGGCGATCGCCGTTCCTCCGGATCTCGCGCAGACCTGGCTGGGTGATCCCACGTCGGTGCACGCGCTCGTGGTGCAGCCGCTCGTGGTGCAGGGCGTGGCACTTCCGCTCACGGTCAACCTCCTCAAGGCGGCGACGCTGGTCGCCATCGTCTCGGCGCTGCCGTTCGTGTTCTCGGCCGTGAGCGAGAGCCGCTACCGCGCCCGCTTCTCGGAACCGATCGTGGCCGACATGCGGCGCGCGATCCTCGTCCGCGCTGCGCTGTCCGACTCCGAGCGCATCGGCTGACCGCCGGGGCCACGGCGGGTCGCCCGACCAGCCCGGGCGCTGCGCTTCAACCCCCGGCGGGCCGCGCCGAATCGGTCGGCCTCGACCCCGCGGGCCTGTTCCCCACCCTGTCCATGACGCGATGCGCTGGTCACCCCCGATAGAGTGCGGAACGTGACTGCATCCCCGTCTCGACCCTGCTGGTGAGCACCCCATGACCGCCGTGCAGCTCAGGCCAGCCCACGATGCCGACCTCGACACGATCACCGAGATCCACAACCACGCCGTCGTGCACACCACGGCGATCTGGAACGAGGAGGCGGTGGACCGCGCCGACCGCGCCGCGTGGCTCGCCGACCGGACCGCCCGCGGATACCCGGTGATCGTCGCCGCCGACGACACCGGCGTGCTCGGCTACGCGTCGTACGCGCAGTGGCGGCCGCACAGCGGCTACCGGCTCACGGTCGAGCACTCCGTCTACGTGCGGGGTGATCAGCGCGGCCGCGGCATCGGCCGAGCGCTCATGGAGGAGCTCATCGCACACGCGCGCACCGCCGGGATGCACGTGATGATCGGCGGGGTGGAGAGCGGGAACGCGGCGTCGATCGCCCTGCACGAGCGCCTCGGCTTCCGCGAGGTCGGACGCATGCCGCAGGTGGGCGCGAAGTTCGGCCGCTGGCTCGACCTCAGCATGCTGCAGCTCGTGCTCGACGACCGCCCCTCGCCCGACGCGCGCCCCGGCACCGAGGACTGACGCCGGTGGACCTGCTGCAGTGGCTCGTCGACGCCTTCAATTCGCAGTGGCTGCTGCCGGGCGGGCAGACCCTGCTGGTGCGCGAAGTGGTGGGCAACGCGTTCGGGCTGGCGAGCGCGCTCGGCGGCATGCGGCGCAAGGTGTGGGCGTGGCCGGTCGGCATCGTCGGCAACCTGCTGCTGCTGACCGTGTTCCTCGGTTCGGCGCTCAGCCCCGACCCCTCGCTCCCCCACCTGCTCGGCCAGGCCGGCCGGCAGGTCATGTTCATCGCCGTCGCGGTGTACGGCTGGATCCGCTGGCGCAACGCCGAGGGCGGCCGCGTGGTGCCGCGGTGGGCGCCGACGAGCGCCCGCGTCGAAATCGTGCTGGTGATGATCGCCGGCACGGTCGCGCTCACCCCGGTGTTCCGCGCGCTCGGGTCGTGGGAGCCGGTGTGGGCCGACGCCTGGACGTTCGTCGGCTCGCTCCTGGCCACGTACGGCATGGCGAAGGGGTGGACGGAGTTCTGGCTCATCTGGATCGCCGTGGACGTGGTCGGCGTGCCGCTGCTGTTCAGCTCCGGCTACTACGCGACCGGCCTCATGTACGTGTTCTACGGCGTGTTCACCGCGGTCGGGTTCGTGATCTGGTGGCGGGCGCAGCGCCGTGCCGACCACGGGATCGAGATCCTGCCTCCCGACCCCAGCCCCCGACGCCTCGACGAGGACGCCCCCTGACCCGCCGCGACGTCTACGACCGCTGACCCCGCCCGCCGCCCTCGCGATTGTTTCGGTGCGTGTCGGCGGTGCTCGACCGCGGCCCCGTGTGTCCCGTTTCATGGGTCGCATGACCCGACAGATCCGCTTCAACGCCTTCGACATGAACTGCGTCGCCCACCAGTCGTCCGGGCTGTGGCGGCACCCCGACGACCGGTCGCGGCAGTACAACACGATCTCGTACTGGACCGAGCTGGCGACACTGCTGGAGAGCGCGACCTTCGACGGCATCTTCATCGCCGACGTGCTCGGCACCTACGACGTGTACGGCGGCACCAACGAGGCCGCGATCCGCAACGGCGCCCAGGTGCCGGTGAACGACCCGATCCTGCTCGTGAGCGCGATGGCCGCGGTGACCGAGCACCTCGGCTTCGGCATCACGGCCGGCACGGCGTTCGAGCACCCCTACCCGTTCGCACGGCGGCTCAGCACGCTCGACCACCTCACGCAGGGCCGCATCGGCTGGAACGTCGTCACCGGCTACCTGCCCAGCGCCGCCCGCAACATGGGCCAGGAGGATCAGCTCGGTCATGACGACCGCTACGACCACGCCGACGAGTACGTCGAGGTGCTGTACAAGCTGTGGGAGGGGTCGTGGGAGGACGACGCCGTGGTCGAGGACCGCGAGCGCGGCATCTTCACCGACCCCGCCAAGGTGCACCCGATCCGGCACGAGGGCACGCACTTCCGCGTGCCGGGCATTCACATCTCCGAGCCGTCGCCGCAGCGCACCCCCGTCATCTACCAGGCCGGTGCGAGCCCCCGCGGCGTGCGGTTCGCGGCCGAGAACGCCGAGGCGATCTTCGTCGCCGCCCCGTCGAAGGAGGTGCTGGCCGGCACCGTGAAGCGCATCCGCGACGCCCTCGAGGCGGCGGGACGCGACCGCTACGACGCCCGCATCTACACGCTGTTGACCGTGATCACCGCGGCCACGAGCGAGGAGGCGACCGCGAAGCACGCGGAGTACCTGTCGTATGCGAGTCCCGAGGGTGCCCTCACGTTCATGTCGGGCTGGATGGGCGTCGACCTGTCGCAGTACGGCGAAGACGAACCCGTGGGGAACGTGGAGTCCAACGCGATCCAGTCGGTGCTCCAGCACCTGAAGGAGGAGGCGGATCTCGGCCGGGAGTGGACGGTCGGCGACTTCGGGCGACACAACGCCATCGGCGGACTCGGACCCACGGTCGTCGGCTCGGGCGAGGAGATCGCCGACGAACTGCAGTCGTGGGTGGAGCAGACCGACATCGACGGCTTCAACCTCGCCTACGCGGTCACGCCCGGCACGTGGCAGGACGTGATCGAGCACGTGATCCCGGTGCTGCGCGAGCGCGGCGCGTACCCCGAGGAGTACACGCCCGGCACGCTGCGCCACAAGCTCCACGGGCGCGGCGACCGCGTGCAGGACACGCACCGCGCCGCGCAGTACCGCGTGGGGGCGGCGGCGCGGGCCTGAGCGGCGTCAGTCGGCGTCGCGGGAGAACAGGTTCCGCAGCACGAGGAACACCACGACGGCCACGACCGCGACGATCGCGAGCTTCGCGATGAACCACAGCACCGAGAACAGGGCGCTGACGATCCACCACGCGATCACGACAGCGAGGATCACGCCGAGCACGGTCCAGATGTTCTTGGTCATACGTCCAGCCTAGGGGCGCGGGCCGCGGGATCCTCCCCTCCCGGACCGCCGGCTCCGGCGGGCGTCGCGGTGTCCGCGCCGCCCGCGCGGTCGGTGTCGGCGAGCAGTGCATGCAGGCTGCCCGCCGCCGCCAGCAGCGCGACGCTGCGGCGGGTGAGGGCGTCGAGCCGGGCGGCGAGGATGCTCTGCAGCCCTCCGTTCTCGCCGTGCGCCCGCAGCTCCTCCAGGATCCGGGTGATGGCCGGGATCCCGTAGCCGCCCGACCGGAGTGCGGCGACCACGCGGGCCTCGGTGATCGCGCCCGAGCCGTAGCGGCGGGCGCTCCTGCCGTCGCGCATCGGGCGGATGAGCCCCTCGCGCTCCCAGTGGCGCAGCGCCGAGGTCCGCACGCCGAGAGCCTGGGCGAGCTCACCGACCGTCATCTCGTCGGCGTCGTCGAACACGTCGTCGGCGTCGGACACCGCGACCTCCAGACCGCGCAGCGCCTCCCGCAGCCGGCTGCGCTCGTCGGCGAGGTCGGCGTGGAGGGCATCGATGCGCTCGGCGGCCCGTTCGACCGACGACCGGATGAGCATCGGCATGAGCGCGCGGGCCGCCACCGGACCGATGGCCGCGGCGAGCTGCCGGTACGCCCGCGCCGCGGTCTCGTGCCGTGCACCGTAGCGCCGGTAGCCGTTCGCCGCGCGGACCGCCGGGGGAATGATGCCGAGCCGCTCCAGGTCGCGGACCTGCTGCACCGAGTAGCCGACGCTCCGGCCGATCTCCGCCGTGCTCCTGACCCGCTCTGGAGGGTTGCTCACCTGTAACCCCCTGTTCTCCGCAGCCAAGTCTCCATAGGCACTGCAACCGGACCATTGAAGCATGGACAGACAGCAGATCGTCGAGGCCGTGCGATCGTTCGACGGCGCGCTCGCCATGACACCGCAGCCGGGAAGCGAGTTCCCTGAGCTGTCGTGGGGCCGAGGGCGGTGACGGTGGGTACCGCTCAGGGCATGACCGAGGGGCAGCGCCGGACCGTCGCCGTGTGGGCCGCGGACTGCGCCGACCGCGTGCTGCCGCTGTTCGAGGCGGAGGCCCCCGGCGATGACCGCCCGCGCGACGCCATCGCCAGGAGCAGGGCCTTCGCGCGCGGGGAGCTCTCCGCCGCGGGTGAGATCCGGCGGCGGTTCGTGGCGGGCCGGGCGGCGGGGAGTGCCGCGACCCCGGCCGGACGAGCGGCCGCGCGTGCCGCCGCCCAGGCCGCGGGGGTGGCGCACATGGGAGCGCATGCACTCGGGGCGGCCGCGTATGCCGCGGTCGCCGTGGGGCTCGCGCATCCCGACGACCCCCGCGCCCGCGACCGGGAGGTGACGCAGCAGCTCGCCCTCCTCTCCCCCGCCGCCACCTCGGCCCTGCGCTCCCTGCCACTCGTCGGCACCGACACCGCCGGACCGCTCGGCCCCGGGCTGCTGGCCGCGGGCGACCTCGGCGCGGTGATCCGGCGGGTGCAGGCCGCACTCGCCTGACCCCGCTGCACGCCGCGCTTCAGCGGCGATTCAGCGTCGAGCCGCCACACTGGGGTGATGCGGATCCTGGTGGTGGACGACGAGGTGCGCCTGGCGGAGGGCGTGCGTCGGGGGCTCGAGGCCGAGGGCTTCGCGGTCGACGTGGCACACAACGGGGTCGACGGACTGTGGCGGGCACGGGAGACGCGGTACGACGCGATCGTGCTCGACCTGATGATGCCCGGCATGAGCGGCTGGAAGGTGTGCGAGGCGCTGCGGGCGGAGGAGAACTGGACGCCCGTGCTCATGCTCACCGCGAAGGACGGCGAGTGGGATCAGGTCGAGGCCCTCGAGACCGGCGCCGACGACTACGTCACGAAGCCGTTCTCGTTCGCGATCCTGGTCGCACGGCTGCGGGCCCTGGTGCGCCGCGGGGCCGTGGCCCGTCCGACCGTGCTGGAGGCGGGGGATCTGCGCCTGGATCCCGCGGCGCATCACGTATGGCGCGGCGACACGCCGATCAGCCTCACGGCCAGGGAGTTCGCGGTGCTCGAGCACCTGATGCGGCACCGCGGCCAGGTGCTCTCCAAACGCGACCTGATCGCGGGGGTCTGGGACGACGACTTCGACGGCGACCCGAACATCGTCGAGGTGTACGTCGGCCATCTGCGGCGCAAGGTGGACAAGCCGTTCGGGCGCGCGGCCATCGAGACCATCCGCGGGGCGGGCTACCGGCTGGCGGCCGACGGTGGCTAGCCGGTTCCTCCGTTCGGTGCGCGGCCGGACGACGCTCGGCGCGACGGTGGTGGTGGCGGTGGCCCTGCTGATCGGCGCCTTCTCCTTCTACGGCGTGCTCAGCGCGAGCATCCACGGCGCCAGGGAGCGCGCCGCCGAGCAGCGCCTGGAGGAGCTGGTGCAGCGCTTCGAGGGTCCGGGGCGCCCCGGTCCCGAGCTGCTCGACGACGACATCGTGCAGCTGATCGGACGCGACGGGACCGTGCGTCGCGCGAGCGAGGAGGCGCAGGAGCTCCTCGGGTCGGGGTCGCTGCCCGTGCACGACGACCCGCGCAGCTTCGTGATCGACGGCGAGCGGATGGTGGTCGTGTCGGACGACCTCGACGACGGTGAGAGCCTGGTGCTGGCGGTGCCGATGGAGGACGACGCGGAGACGCTCGCCACGGTCGCGACGCTGTTGGCCGTCGCCGTCCCCGCCCTGCTGGTGCTCGTCGCCGCGACCACCTGGCTCGTCACGGGGCGGGCCCTGCGTCCGGTCTCGCGCATCCGCACGGAGGTCGACGGCATCACGGCGGAGCGCCTCGACCGCCGCGTGCCCGTGCCCGAGACGGGCGACGAGATCGCGTCCCTCGCGACCACGATGAACGGCATGCTCGACCGGCTCGACGCCGCCGCGACCGCCCAGCGCCGCTTCGTGTCCGACGCCTCGCACGAGCTGCGGTCGCCGCTCGCGACCATCCGTCAGCACGCCGAGCTGGCACAGTCGCACCCCGAGGTCACGAGCATCCGCGAGCTCGCCGACGTGGTGTCGGAGGAGGGCCTGCGCCTGCAGGGCATCGTCGAGTCACTCCTGCTGCTGGCCCGCCTCGACGAGGGGGTGGCGGGTGCCGCGGAGCCGGTGGACCTCGACGACATCACCCTCACCGAGGTGCGACGCCTGCGCGCGGCGGGGCTCGACGTGGACGGGTCAGGCATCGGCGCCGCCCGGGTGTCGGGCGACCCCCGGCTGCTCGCGCAGCTCGTGCGCAACCTCGCCGACAACGCCGCCCGCCACGCCCGCGGTCGTCTGGCGATCGGGGTCACCACGGTGCAGCAGCACGTGTTCCTGACCGTGGAGGACGACGGGTCGGGCGTGCCGGCGGCCGAGCGGGAGCGGATCTTCGAGCGGTTCGTGCGACTCGACGAGGCGCGCAGCCGCGATGCGGGCGGCAGCGGTCTGGGCCTGGCGATCGCCCGCAGCATCGCGACCGCGGCGCACGGCACCGTCACGGTGGACGACTCGCGATGGGGCGGGGCGCGGTTCGTCGTGACCCTGCCCTCCGCGGACTGAGACGCCGCACGGCATTCCTGAAGAGCGCTTCAGGACGCTTCAGGGTGGCTTCAGCGCCCCCGCGAGACCATCGGGACATGGACGACAAGAACCCCACCCCCGAGAACCCCACCCCGGAGCAGCCCGGCACCCCGGAGCAGCCCGGCACCCCGGAGCAGCCCGCCGCCGCGCAGAGCCCGGCCCCCGCGCAGCCCGACGCGACCCCAGCCGCCGACGCCCCCACCGTTCCGGTCGAGCCGACCGCGCCCGCCGCCGCACAGCCCGCCCCCGCTTCCACGGCGCCCGCAGGCGAGGCGACTCCCCCGGCGAAGCCCGGACGCAAGCGCGCCTTGCTCATCGGCGGTGGCATCGCCGCGGCCGTGCTGCTCGCGGGTGGCGGAGTGGCTGTCGGCGCGGCGATCGGCGATGAGTTCGGCGACGACGACCACCCGTCGATGGAGGGACCGCGCCACGGCGACCACCGCGACGGCGACCACGGCCCCCGCGACGACGACGGTCCGCGCGAGGGCGACCGCGACGACCGGCCGGCCGGTGCGGGTGGACCGGTGACCGGTATCGGCACGGCCTCGATCGACCAGCTGCTCGACATCGCCGAGGCGGCGCGTGGAGCCGCGGACGGCGAGGTGACCTCGATCGACGCGAAGCGCGACGGCACGTGGGAGGTGCAGCTGACCGCGGCCACGGGCGACGAGAGCGACGTGCGCGTGGACGACGACCTGAAGGCGTCCGTCGTGGCGACCGAGAAGGCGGACGACGACGACACGGGGCCGACGCTCACGCTCGACGACGAGACCATCCGGGCGCTGGTCGAGGCCGCGCTCGCCGAGGCCGACGGCATGATCACCGACCTCGACGTCGACGCCGACGATGTGAGCCCCTACGACGCCTCCGTGCTCACGGCTGACAACCGCTCGGTCGACATCGAGTTCGATGCCTCCTTCGCCGTGGTCGGCACGGACCTCGACGACTGAGACGCGGCGGGCGGCCGATACGATGCAGGCATGACGAACTCCGATCCGATCGACGAGGTCTCCATCGGCGGTGAGGTCATCCGCCTCGGCCAGTTCCTCAAGTTCGCCGGTCTGCTCGATTCGGGCGGCGACGCGAAGGAGGTCATCATCGACGGCTTCGTGACCGTGAACGGTGAGGTCGACCGCCGCCGCGGTCGTCAACTGCACGATGGCGACGTGGTCGCGTTCGAGGGCCGGGCGGTGCGCGTCCGGCCCTGAGCCTCCGCCCCCTCGGTCCGCGCCTCCCGCTCGCCCGCGAGCACGAGCGTCACACCCCCGGCGCACAGGACGAAGCCGGCGACGGTGAGCACGGTCAACGGCTCACCCAGCAGCAGTGCCCCGGCGAGTGCGGTGGCCGGTGCGATGAGGAACAGCAGGGCCTGCAGTGCGGTGATGCCCACGCGACGCAGCAGCCACCAGTACAGGCCGTAGGCGCCGAGCGTCGGGAACACGGCGGCGAGCGCGACCGAGATCCAGAACCCCGCCGTGGCCGGAGGGACGAGCGCTCCGGCGAGCAGGGCGATCACGAGCAGCACGACGGCCGTGACGGTGACCTGCACGGCGAGGGTCACGAGGACCCCCGTGTGCGCGGACGACCGCCGCTGCAGGAACGTCCCGATCACGAGGCACACCATCGCCGCCAGGGGCAGCAGGTAGGCCGCGGGAGTGGCCGCGGCGGAGCCGAGCTGGGAGTGCACGACGAGGGCCACGCCGATGGCACCCACCCCGAGCCCCGCCCACTGGGCGCCGCGCACGCGCAGGCCGAGGAGGGGGCCGACCAGGGCGGCGACGACGAGCGGCTGCACGGCGTCGATGAGGGCGACCGTCCCGGTGGCGATGCCGGCCGCGACGGCGCCCCACACGGCGGCGCAGTAGCCGAACTGCGCGAACAACCCGATCGCGGCCTGGACGCCGAGTTCGCGCGGCGTGACACCCCGTGCCGCCCGGGTCGCGCCGACGAGAAGGAGCAGCACGATCGCGAGAAGGACGAACCGCCAGACGAGAAGGGTGAGGGCGGAGGTATCGGCCGTGGCGAAGGCGGCGATCACGAAACCCGAGCTCCACGTGGCGACGAAGGCGACGGCGGCGGCGACGGTCAACGCCCCGTGAAGTATACCGATCTGTTTAATCATGATCCTGACTATACAGGGCGGTATACTCGTGTCATGCCCCAGGAGACCCCGCAGCTCGTTCCCCTCACCCCGGGAGCACAGCGCGTGCTCGACGCGGCGTCCCGGCTGTTCTACGAACGGGGGATCCACACCGTCGGCGTCGACACCATCGCGGCGGCCGCCGGAGTGACGAAGAAGACGCTGTACGACCGGTTCGGCTCGAAGGAGGCGCTCGTCGTCTCCTACCTCCAGCACCGAGACGCCCGCTGGCGCGATCACGTCGCCGCGCACCTCGCCCGCGTGTCGGAGCCGGGCGTCGACCGCGTGCTCGCCGTGTTCGATGCCGCCATCACCTGGTCCGACGAGAACAGCCCCAAGGGGTGCAGCGCGATCAACGCCCGCGCGGAGATCGACGGCGGAGACGACGAGCGCCTCGTGCTCGCCGAGGCGTCGCGGCAGAAGACGTGGCTGCTGTCGGTGTTCCACGAGCTGCTCGCCGAGGCGGGCTTCGACCATCCGGACCGGCGTGCCGAGGCGATGATGCTGCTCTACGAAGGGGCGATCGTCACGGTCGGGATGGGGACGTTCAACGGTCCGTTCCTCGTGGCCCGGGACTGCGCACGGACGCTCCTGGAGCCGGCGTCGCCGCAGGATCGGGCAGCACCGAGCGCACGGTGACGATCGTGAGCGCCACGAGCAGCACGACCAGGATCGTGTCGGCCGCGATGTAGGCATAGTGCGCCCCGTCGGTCCCGGGAGCGGCAGACCCCGCGATCACCAGATCACTGCGGCGGTTGAGCACGGGACGGATCACCGCGACCTCGACGGCGAACACGACCCAGATCGCGGTGAGCAGCACCCCGACGGTGCGTCCGGCGCGCGCCCGCACCGTGACGACCGTCAGCACGAGGAGCACGACACCCGCGAGCACGTTGAGCGCGGTGAAGACCAGGCGCCCGATGCCGAGTCCGATCGGGATGGTCACGCCCGGCGCCAGGAACTTGAGCGGCGCCTCGAGGAACGAGATGGCGACCATCGCGCCGAGCAGGAACGCGGGCAGCAGCAGTCGCAGTGCTGTGGTCAGACGTCCGCCGGTCATGGCCCCACGCTACCCAGGCGGCCGGGAGCCTGCGCAGACGCGGGCCGTGCAATTCGTCGGTTCTCCGACCTGCGCGGATAATAGGTAACATGCCACGTCCTATCGACGCCTACCGCGGTCTTGCCCAGTCGAGTCGCCTGCGGGTCCTCGACGCCCTGCTCGACACCCCGGGGATCGGTCTCGCCGAGTTGTCCGCCATCACCGGCCTGCACGTCAACACCCTCCGCGATCACCTCCGGATCCTCGAGAAGGAGGGGCACGTGCGCTCCGAGGTCGAGCACACCGGCCGCCGTGGACGACCCCGGCTGCGCTTCGCGGTGGTGACAGCGACCGATCGCAACGAGGTCGCGGAGCGGCATCTGCGTGAGGCGATCCGGCACGGCGATCTCATGCGCGCGGTGCTCCCGGCGACCGAGTCCACCCTGCCGACCGACGCGACGCACCAGCTCGACGCGCTCTACCACCACCTGGACGAGGTGGGGCTGGAGCCCGAGGTCGACGAGGAGGCGCTGACGATCGAGCTCGCACCGTGCCGCTTCCACGCCCTGCTCGCCGACGACGGACCGGTCGCCTGCCGCGTGCACGAGGAGCTGCTGCGCTCACTGCTGGAGCGCGCGGGCGGACCGGTCGTGATCGATCGCGTGCTGCCGTTCACCGACGCGCATTCCTGTCGCGTGCACCTCGCCCTGCGCGAGCACGCGGCTCAGGGAAGGGTCTTGCCCTCCAGCGTCGCGACGAACGAGACGCCGGGAGTCGAGCGGTAGTTCAGGTGCGTCGACACGGCGATCACGTTGACGCCGGCGCGCAGCGACGACGCGGGGATCGGGATCACGAGCGGTGAGGCGACCGCGGCGGCCGTGTTCGGCGCCGCGGTGGCGTACGTGGTCGAGGTGACGGCCGTCGTCGGCATGCGGAGCCGGCCGACCTCGACGCCGTTGACCGTCACCACCGCCCCGTCGTCCGCGCGCGCCGTGAGCACCAGGTCGGAGAGCTTCGCGGGGTCGGTGACGGTGAACGACGTGCGGAACAGCATGCTGATGGGGCGCTGCGTGGTGGGGGGTGGCACGTCGACGACCGTCGTGATGCCGCTGCCGAAGCCCAGCGGTGCGGCGCCCTGCCCCCACGCCGTGTCGTCAAAGGCGACGCCGGTCCATCCGGTCGGCCAGGCTCCGGCCGCGTAACGGAAGCGCCAGGCGGCGTCGCTGCGTACGAGCGTGACCGGCACGGGCGTCGCCGCGGGAGGTGTGGTGACGGAGACCGTGGTCGCGGCGGACCGCGCACCGTCCGGCCCGATCGCGACCACCGCGTACGACACCGCACTCCCCGCCGGTGCCGCCGCGTCCGTCACCACCCCCGTCGCCCCTGTCCCCGTGAGCGTCGTCATTCCAGGGCGCGACACCTCCACACCGCTCACCGCACCTCCGGGGCCCGGCGACCACGCGATGTCCACGCTCGTGGGAGACGTGGCGGTCGCGGTGGCCGCGGGGGCGCCCGGAGGGTCCTGCGGGGGGTCGACGGTCGTGCGGCGTGCGGTCATCACCAGGTCGAACGTGCTGTCCGGCGTGCCGCGGTAGTTCACGTGGGCCGAGGCGGCGATCACGTTCGCCCCCTCGCGCAGCAGTCCGGACGGCACCGCGAACACGGCGGGGTCGGCGGTCGCGACACTCGTCGAGCGCACCGCGTCGGCATAGGTCGCGCTGGTCGGCGCGGTCGACTGCAGGTGCGAGGTGCCCAGCAGCGTGCCGTTGACCCACACCGCCACCCCGTCGTCGGCCCGGGTGCTCACGGTCACGCCACTGAGCTCGTCGATGTCGGCGAGGGTCACGGTGGTGCGGAAGAGCATCGCGCGGGCGCGGTTGGTGCTCGGCGGCCCGAGGTCGATCGAGGTGACGGCACCGGTGCCCCATCCGAGTGGGGCCCTCCCCGAACCCCACCCGGAATCATCGAAGCCGAGGGTCGTCCACCCCGTCGGCCACGCCTGCGTCGAGTTGCGCCACTTCCACGTCGACCCGCCCGCGAGCAGCACCTCGTCCGTGCCGGGTTCCAGGTCGACCGGGAGGGTGAAGCGGCTCCCGGCGTCGGTCTCGTACTGCTGGAGGGTCGGCGAGTAGGTGAAGGCGTCGACCGTGCCCGCGGCGGGATCGAACGTGTAGTACCGCAGCCAGCCGTTGCCCCCGTTCGCGCGGCTCTGGTAGTTCGACAGGATCTGGTGCACGGGCGTGCCGCAGGAGTTCGGGTCGGTGCGTCGCGCCTCGCCGATGTCGCCGTCGTGCCAGTGGCCGTTGACGACAAGGAAGATGGAGCAGTTCTGCGACACGAAGTCGTTCCACAGCGTCACCGCGGACACCGGGGTGACGTCGGTGCGGATGACGTGCGTGGCGCGCGTGCCCCCCGTGTTGATGAAGCCGTGCGTGGCGAGGATGACCTTGCGGTCGGGGTGGGCGTCGAGCACGCGCTGGGCCCACGCGAGGGTGTAGGCGGGCGACTCGAATTCGAGGCTCAGCAGCAGCAGCTTCGTGTCGCCGACCGTGAGCAGGCTGTAGCTGTCCTTGTTCTTGCGGTCGATGCCGTCGGGCCCGAACTGGTTCTGCCCCAGGTATCCGCCGTACGACACCGTCGGGCTGTTCCACGAGGCGGCGGAGTACCGGCTCGGCGGGAAGTAGCTGTCGTACGTGCTCGACTCGCCGGTCGTGATGTCGAGGTCGTGGTTGCCCGGCAGCACCGAGTTCGGCACGCCCGCGTCGTCGAGCGTCTTCATGTACCGGCTCGCGCGCTCCCAGTGGTTCACGTTCGGCCACGACTCGACGAGGTCGCCCACCTGGATCACGAACTTCGTGTTGAGCTGCGCGCGGGAGTCGACGATCCACTGCGTCTGCGCGGCCATGGTCTGCTCGTACGTGCTCGACACGGTGTAGCCCTGTGTGTCGGGCAGCACCACGATCGTGAAGGTCTCGTCGGCGGCGGAGGCGACGGCGGGCACGAGCGCGCCGACCAGCATCACGGTCGCTCCGACCACCGCCAGCGCACGACGCCGTGCGCGCGTCCACGTCCCCATGTCGAACCCCAGTCCATCGACTGGCTCCGTCTTACACCCGCCGGGGCGGGAGCCACAAGGGCCTGTGGCGCGAGGTCACGGGAAGAGCTGGTGCAGCACGTCCCAGTCCTCGTCGGCGAGGGCCTGCGTGACCACGGCCTGCCCCTCCGGCGAGACGTCGGGGCCGAGGCGCTGCCACACGACGCGCGCCGCGCCCAGGTCGCCCGCGGCGATCGCGTTCGAGAACTCGATGAACGCGTTGGCGTAGGGGATGGTGGAGGTGCCAGCCTCCGCCTGGAACGGCCCGTACTGGTCGATCCACGGGAGGGCGGGGTCGGGTCGGAGGATCAGCACGTCGCCCGGGTGCACGGTCATGCCGTCGACGTGGTTGTACATCGAGACGGTGACGTAGTCGATGCAGAACCGCTGGCCGATCGCGATCAGGCTGTCGCCCGGGGCGACCTCGTAGGCGACGACCGTGCCGTCGCCGCCGAGCACGGGGGTGCCGTTCGCGAGGTCGGACGCCCCCATCTCGACGAGGTCGCCGAGCAGCTTCGCATGCGGTGCCTCTCCGTCCTGGGCGACGATGTTGATGAGCGAGTTCGTGGTGCACTCCCCCGGACCGCCCGCGGGCACGGAGACGCCGTCGCCGAGATCGACCAGGTCGCCCTCGCCCGGTGCGGACTCCGACTCGTCGACCGCGGCGGGGGCCGGTGCCGGCGCGTGCGTGAACGTCTCGGATGGCGCGGAGACGGCGGAGACGACAGCCGGGACGGCGAGGGCCGCGACACCGGCGACCGCCACCCCCGCGACGACGGCGACGATGGCGCGGGTGCGGTTCATCCCGTCAGCTTGTCAGGATGCGCCCGCCCGCGCCAGCGCGACGGGCCCGGGCGACCGGCGTTCCGTGCGCAGATCAGTTGAAGTCGCCGCCGGGGGCCATGTCGGCGAAGCGGGAGTAGTGGCCCTGGAACGCGACCGTGATGGTGGCCGTCGGGCCGTTACGGTGCTTGGCCACGATCAGGTCGGCCTCGCCCGGACGCACGTCCTTGTCGTACACGGAGTCGCGGTGCAGCAGGATCACCATGTCGGCGTCCTGCTCGATCGAGCCCGACTCACGCAGGTCGCTGATGGCGGGCTTCTTGTCCTGCCGCTGCTCGGGACCACGGTTCAGCTGCGACAGCGCGATCACCGGCACCTGCAGTTCCTTGGCGATGAGCTTGAGGCTTCGCGAGAACTCCGAGACCTCCTGCTGACGGGACTCGACGCGCTTGCCCGAGGTCATCAGCTGCAGGTAGTCGATGATGACCATGCGCAGCCCGGCACGCTGCTTGAGCCGCCGGCACTTGGCGCGGATCTCGACGAGCGTCATGTTCGGGCTGTCGTCGATGTAGAGGGGCGCGTCGTTGATGCGGCCGCGGGTCGCGGCGACCGTGGTCCAGTCGCGCGGGTCGAGCGTTCCCTTGCGCATGTTCTGCAGCGGGATGGCTCCCTCGGCGCTGAGCAGACGCATCGCGATCTCGCTCTTGCCCATCTCGAGCGAGAAGAAGATGGAGGGGAAGTCATGGCCGATGGAGGCGGCGCGCGCGAAGTCGAGCGCGAGCGTCGACTTTCCCATGGCCGGTCGGGCGGCGACGACGATCATCTGGCCGCCGTGCAGGCCGTTGGTCAGCTCGTCGAGCTCACGGAAACCGGTCGGGATGCCCGTCATGGAGCCGTCGCGGCCGTTCGCCGCCTCGATCTCCTCGACCGCCGCGTCGACCGCGACCGTCAGCGGCACGTAGTCCTCGGCGGTCTCCGAACCGGTGACGGAGTAGATCTCGGCCTGCGCGTTGTTGACGATGTCGGTCGCGTCGCCCTGGCCGTCGTAGCCGAGCTGCACGATGCGGGTGCCCGCGTCGACCAGCCGGCGGAGGATGGCCCGCTCCGACACGATGCCCGCGTAGTAGCCTGCGTTCGCGGCAGTCGGCACGATCGAGGTGAGCGTGTGCAGGTAGTCGGCGCCGCCGGCCTTGCTCAGCTCGCCTGTCTTGATGAGCTCGTCGGTGACGGCGACCACGTCGGTCGGCTCGCCGTGCGAGTAGAGCGACAGGATCGCCTCGAAGATCAGCTCGTGCTTCGGGATGTAGAAGTCGGCGCCCTTGAGGGTCTCGATCACGTCGGCCACCGCGTCCTTCGACAGCAGCATGCCGCCCAGGGCGCTCTGCTCGGCGAGGAGGTCGTGCGGCGGGGTGCGCTCGGGCGGACGCTGCCCTCCCAGGCGCTCCTCCGAGATGTCGGCGATCGACACAGTGTTCCCTTCGATGCGACGGTTCCGATGCGGAACTCCGACAGCGGATGACGAGTGGTCGTCGGTGGTTCCACGCCCGCGCGGCGGCCGGTTCCAGACAAACAGGGGCCCCCGACATTCGGTCGCTCGACCACGCTATGAGCGGTCTCCACACGGTGCAACACAGCCTGTGGATAACCATGTGGAGAGCGTGCGGAGAAACGCGGAGTGTCTGTGCAGAACGGGTGTGGATAACCCGGTGGAGTGTGGTGAAGAAGAACTTTTTTATGACGCTTGAACTGGGATTTCTCGTTTCCCCACCCTGTGGATGGAAACGAGCTTAAATCGCGCGTTGAAGGTTTCCCCTGCCGGAGCGACATGTGTAGAACTTGGGGAAAGTCAAGCCGGAAATCCGCCGGGCGCGTCACGATCTGACACCACCCGTCGCGGTTGTAAATGGGCCTGGACAGGGTGGGACCCCGCGAGTATTCTGCTCCCCATCGACACACCCGTATCGATATGGCGTTGCCTTCAGAGGGGGAGGACGACGTGAGCGCTCGAGCGACCCGACGCGGCGTACCCGCCGTCGTTCTCTGGGGTGGCCTCGGCGCGCTCGCGTGGGCCGCACTCACGGTGCTCACCGGTGGCGGATCCGCTCACGCGGACGAGCAGAAGCCCGGCCCGCTCGACTCCCTGACCACCGCGGTCACGCAGACGGTGACCGCCGTGACGGCACCCGTCGTGAACGAGGTCGTCGCCCCGGTCGTGACCCAGGTGGCCGCGCCCGTCGTCACGCAGGTGGTCGCCCCGGTGGTGACGCAGGTGGTCGCCCCCGTCGTCTCGCAGGCGGTCGCCCCCGTGCAGGCCGCGCCCGCCGTCGTCGAGACGGTCACGGAGACGGTCGAGAGCGTGCCGGTCGTGGGGTCGGTCGCGGCGCCCGTGCTCGGCACGGTGACGGACGCGACCTCGTCGGTCGTCGACACCACCACCGACCTCCTCGCGGACTCGCCCATCTCGCGCGTGACCGCACCGATCCTCGACGCCGTCGGCCGCCTTCCGATCGTCGGCGGGATCGTCGTGGACTCCGGCGCGTCCGACCTCGTGACCGAGGTGGTGGGCGTGGTCGATGACGTGACCGGCGTGATCGGCGGCACCGTCGACGAGACCGTGCCGCCCGTGATCGACGGCCTCCAGCCCGGAATTCCGCCGGTGAGCGACGGATCGCTCCCCGCCGCCGCGGTGGCTCTCACCTCCGCGCCCGCGTCCGCGCTGCCCGGCGCGACGACGCCCGGCGTGTCCGCCGCGATCTCCGGCGCCTCCGACGAACGCGCCGAGGGGGCCACGCCGCCCGCCGACCCTGCCGAGGGCGATCACACCCCCACGCCCGGCAACGCACCCCCCGGTGCCCCCGCCGCCCCGTCTTCCTCCGCCACCTCCGGCGGAGGCACCCCGTACGCCCACGCTCGCCTCGGCGACGACGGCGTGCTCCCGCTCCGTGCCTGGGAGCGGGTTGCCGGCGCCTCGGACGATGCCCTCCCCGGCTCGCCCGTCGCCGACACCGACGTCTCTCCTGACTGACTGACCGTCGCGCCATCCCCGCGGATGGCAGATGCCGTGCTGCGCGCGCACCTCATCGCGTGCACCCATCAGACACCCCAGTCATGTCAGGAGAACCATCATGCGTACTTACGCGAAGCGAGCCCTGTGGGGCGCGCTCCTCGCCGGCGGGATCACCCTGCTCGGCGCGACGGCCGCCAATGCGGCCGAGACATCCGGAGACGACGGACTGCTCTCCGGCACCCAGGCGGTGGCACCCATCACGGCGCCGATCACGGTCGTGGACAACGCGATCTCCGTGCTCGGCGATGCGGTGGCTCCCGCACCGGCCCCGGCTCCGGCCCCGGCCCCCGCTCCGGCACCGGCCCCCGCTCCGGCTCCCGCACCCGCTGCGGAGACGGACGGCGGCTCGGGCACCGCGTCGGGAACCCAGGCGGTCGTGACCGTGAACCTGCCCGTCACCGTGTCGGGCAACGCGATCAGCCTCACCGACGACTCCACGACCAGCACCCCGGCCGCCGCTCCACCCCAGAGCGCGGCTCCCCAGGCCCCTGACGCGGCCGGGGTGCTTTCCCTCGACACCGACGGCATGGACGGTGTGCTCTCGGGCACGCAGGCCCTGCTCGCGGTGAACGCCCCGGTGACCGTGTCGGGCAACTCGCTGTCGCTCCTGGGCGACAGCGAGTCGGCCTCGACCGACGCGGAGGCCGCAGCACCGGCTCCCGCGACCGGCGTCGATGCGGGCACCAGCGGTGAGGACGGCACGGCCAGCGGCACGCAGGTCGTCGCCCCCGTGACGGCTCCCGTGACCGTGACCGGCAACGCCATCTCGCTGCTCGGCGACAGCGCCAGCACCGGCGGCACCGGCACCGGCACGGCTCCCACCGCACCCGCGAACGGCGGCAGCCCCGCCACCTCGGGTGAGGACGGCGTCGTCGGCGGCTCGCAGGGCGTCGCACCCATCACCGCCCCCATCGGCGTGACCGGCAATGCCATCTCCGTGCTCGACGACGCCACCGTCACCGGCGGCACCACCGGTACCGGGACCACGGCCCCGACCGCACCCGCGAACGGCGGCGCCCCCGCCACCTCGGGTGAGGACGGCACCGCCAGCGGCACCCAGGTCGTCGCCCCGGTGACGGCCCCCGTGACCGTGACCGGCAACGCCATCTCGCTCCTGGGAGACAACGCCACGAGCGGCACCACCGGCACGGGCGGCACCCCGTCCGCACCCGCCACCGGCGGCATGCCCGCCACCTCGGGTGAGGACGGCACCGCCAGCGGCACCCAGGTCACCGCGCCCGTCACCGCCCCCATCGGCGTGACGGGCAACGCGATCTCCGTGCTCGACGACGCCACCGTCACCGGCGGCACCACCGGCACCGGGACGACGGCCCCGACCGCACCTGCGGCCGGCGGCAGCACCACCACCGGTGAGGACGGCACCGCCAGCGGCACCCAGGTCACCGCACCCGTCACCGCCCCCATCGGCGTAACGGGCAACGCGATCTCCGTGCTCGACGACGCCACCGTCACCGGCGGCACCACCGGCACAGGCACGGCCCCGACCGCACCCGCGGCCGGCGGGATCACCACCGGTGAGGACGGCATCCTCGGCGGCACCCAGGTCACCGCACCCGTCACCGCCCCCATCGGCGTGACGGGCAACGCGATCTCCGTGCTCGACGACGCCACCGTCGCCGGCGGGACCACCGGCACCGGGACCACCCCGACCGCTCCGGCGACCGGCGGCGGGATCACCACCGGTGAGGGCGGCATCCTCGGCGGCACCCAGCTGGGTCTGCCCGTGACGCTTCCGATCACGATCGGCGGCAACGCCATCTCGGTCGTGGGCGAGAGCACCGTGACCGGCCCGGGCACCACGCCCGGAACCGACCCCGGAACTGACCCGGGCACGGACCCCGGTACGGACCCGGGTACGGACCCGGGAACCGACCCCGGAACCGACCCGGGCACGGACCCCGGCACCACCCCCGGAACGAACCCCGGCACCACTCCGGGCGCGTCCGGGATGGCCTGGGCGTCGGGCGCAGCCGTCTCCGGTGAGGCCACCGGTCTCGCCATGACCGGCGGTGCACCGTCGCCCGCGCTGTGGGCGATCGCCGCCCTGCTGCTTCTGGGAGGTGCGGGCCTGCTGCGCCGTCGCACGGCGTAGGCGCTGAGCCCCGGCGGCGCCGGTGTCCTCGGGGGAGGAGACACGGCTCCGCCGGTGCGCGGCAGCGTCCGCTCGTGCGGTGCGTCCCCCGCACCTCCTCTGCCGAGCGCGACGGCCGCGCGACACGCGGATGCCCCGTGGCGAACCGCCACGGGGCATCCGTTCACGCCTGCGCTCAGCTCGTCAGCGCGGGTATCGGCTGACTCGCGTGGGGCTGGTCGCCCAGCTCGGCCTGCAGCTCCCACAGCCGCACCTTGAGCTGCTCGCGCACCTCCGCGTAGGCGGGGTCGTGGTACACGTTCACCAGCTCGTCCGGGTCGGCCTCCAGGTCGTACAACTCCCACTCCGGCGCGAACCGGAACGGCGACGACCCGGGCAGACCCATCCCGTCGCTGTAGAAGTAGATGAGCTTGTGGGCCTCCGTGCGGATGCCGTAGTGCGCGAGCACGTGGTGGTTCTCGTCGTCGTTCTCGTAGTAGCGGTAGTAGAACGCGTCGCGCGTCGGCTCGTCCGATCCGGTCAGCTGCGGAAGGAAGCTCTTCCCCTGCATCCGCTCGTGCGCATCGACCCCGGCGGCATCCAGGAAGGTCTGCGCGAAATCGACGTTCGTCACGATCTGCTCCATCGGGGCCGCGGGCGCGATCCGCTCCGGCCACGACACGAGCAGCGGCATCCGGATCGACTCCTCGTACATGAAGCGCTTGTCGAACCACCCGTGGTCGCCGAGGAAGAAGCCCTGGTCGGAGCTGTACGTGAGGAGGGTCGAATCCCGCACGCCGTGCGCGCCGAGCCAGTCGATCACCCGCCCGACGTTGTCGTCGACCGAGGCCACGCAGCGCAAGTAGTCCTCCATGTACCGCTGGTACTTCCACAGCGCGAGCTCGTCGGGCGTCAGGTCTTGCGGCGGCTCCACCTTGAGGTCGTCCAGCGTCAGGTGCTCCGCGATGCGCATGGTGGCATGCTTCGCCGCGCTCGCCCGGCCCGCGTAGTCGTCCGTGAACGTGGACGGCACGGGGATCGGGTCGCTGTACAGGTGGGCGTGCGCCTCGTCGGGCTCCCACGCGCGGTGCGGCGCCTTGTGATGGATCAGCAGGCACCACGGCTCATCGCCCTCCAGCGACTCGAGCCACTGCAGCGACAGGTCGGTGATGATGTCGGTCGCGTAACCCTTCTCGATGTGCACGCCGTCGGCGGTGAGGATCTGCGGATCGAAGTACTCGCCCTGATCGCGCAGCACCGCCCAGTAGTCGAAGCCCTGCGGATCATGGCCGGGCCCCTCCCCCATGTGCCACTTGCCGACGATGGCCGTGCGGTAGCCCGCCTCCTTGAGCTGCGACACGAACGTCGGCTGGCTCGCGTCGATGGGGGTCACCAGGGTCGAGACGCCGTTGACATGGCTGTACGTGCCGGTCAGGATGCTGGCGCGGCTCGGGGTGCACAGCGAGTTCGTGCAGTAGCAGTGATCGACGCGACGACCGGACTGCGCGATCTCGTCGATGCGCGGGGTCGTGTTCACCACCGACCCGTAGGCGCCGATCGCATGCGTGGCGTGGTCGTCGGTGAGGATCATGAGGATGTTCGGTCGCCGGGCGGTCATCGTGCTTCTCTCTCTGCGGGGCGGTGGTACGCGTCGGTGACGATCTCGGCGGGAGGGGCCGTGAGCCCGGAGAGGTCGATGGGCTCCCAGCGACCGGTCGTCATGGAGCGATAGGCCGCGTCGATCACCGCGTTGTCGATGACGCCGTCGGCCAGGGTCTGCCGCGGCGCGACACCCGCGCGGAAGCTCTCGATGAAGTGCGCGAACTGGCCGTGGTACCCGTACGTGCGCGGCTCGTCGAGCACGGGCCGCAGCCAGCCGCGGGTCGAGCCGGCCTTCTCCCCCACGTAACCGAGCTCCTGTCCCGCGAACGCCGCGAGGGCACCGGGGCCGGTCTCGTCCACGCCGAGCCAGCCGTCCGAGCCGTGGATCTCGCGCCGGTTGTCCAGCCCGGGGCGATGCGTCCAGCCGGCCTCGACCTGGGCGACACGACCGTCGTCGAACCGCACGAGCAGGACCGCGTTGTCCTCGGAGTCCACGTCGTCGCGGTCGAGCCGGTCCCCCCACGCGAAGGCCTCCACGGGGGTCGCGCCCTCCAGGAACCAGCGCCCGACGGCGACACCGTGGCAGCCGAGACCGCGCAGCGGCCCTCCGCCCATGCGCGCGATCTCCCTGGCGTGCTTGTGCGGGCTGCCGTGGGCCTCGCGGGCGCGCACGGTGAGCACCCGACCGATGCCGCCCGCGTCGACCATCGCCTTGGCATGCATGACCGCGGGCGAGAAGACCGCGGTCTCCGCATAGCCGTGCCACACGCCCGCGGCGGTGACGGCGGCGAGGCACGCCGCGGCCTCCGGGCCGCTGCGCCCGAGCGGCTTGGTGCAGATCACGGCCTTGCCCGCGGCGGCCGCGGCCGTCACCGCGTCGAGGTGCGCGTCCTGCGGCACGGCCACGACCACGATGTCGACATCGGCCAGGGCGGCCAGCTCCTCGACGCTGGCGACCACGTCGCGCACGCCGAACCGGCCGGCGAGCTCTCTGCCCCGTTCGGGCGAGCGCGCGGCGAGGGCGACGACCTCGTGGTCGCGCACCTCCGCCAGGGCCCGGAGGTAGAACTCGGCGACGAAACCGGAGCCGACGATGCCGAGCCCGACGGGACCGGTCACGAGCGGTCCTTCATGGCGGCGGCGAACAGCTCGGTGTTGACGAACGACGCCGGATCGGTCATGTCCTCCATGCGACCGGACTGGACGAACACCCGCATGATCGACTCGTACTGCTCGAACGTGGTGCCGTCCTCGTTGTTCGCGAGGATCTCGTCGGACGGCGTCCACCCGGAGATGCTCGCCTGCTGCGTCAGCTGGTCGACCGGGGCACCGGACGCGGCGGAGGCCCACTCGACGACCTGCTCCGTGTCGTCGATGCGGTAGTCGTTCACCTCGGCGTACACCTCGAGGAAGCGCTGCAGGGCGTCGGCCTTGCCGTCGACGGCCTCGTTCGACGCGACCCACGACCCGAGGAACGACGTCTCCGGGAACGAGGCGTTGTCGGCCACCGTCACGGTGTCCGGCACGCTGTCGAGGATCTGCGCGCTCAGCGGCGAGAAGATCGCGGCGATGTCGATCTGCCCGCCGACGTAGGCGCTGACGACGCTCGGCGGGTCGAGCACCACGCGCTCGACGTCGTCGAACGTGAGCCCGGCCTCCAGGAGCGTGAGCGCGAGGATCATCTCCCCCGACCCGCCCTCGGGCACGCCGACGCGCTGCCCCTTGAGGTCTTTCGGATCCTCGACGCCGCTGCCCGGGCGGGCGAGCACCACGTCGCCGAGCGAGGTCTCGCTGGGCACGATCACGGTCGCCTGTCCGGTCGCCGGAAGCCAGGTCGCCCCGGCGCCGATGTACCCGACGTCGATCTGTCCGGCCTGCATCGCCTGGATCTGGGTGGGGCCGTTCGTGAACGGCGTCAGCGTCACGTCCAGCCCGTACTTCTCCCACAGACCCAGCTCGTTCGCGGCGGCGATCACGCCGACGCCGTTGATGCTCGTGTCGATGTAGCCGACGTTCAGGGAGACCGGCTCACGGGCCTCGCCTCCGGCGTCGGACGAGGGGGCCGGTTCGGCCGAGCCCGTGCAGGCGGACAGGGCGATCGTGAGTGCGGTGACGGCCGCGGCGGCGACGGCCGCGCGACGGGTCCGGGTGGGGAAGCGCATCATCGGGTTCCTTACGTGATCGGGTGGGAGTGCGGTGGGTCGTGCGGGTGCGGATCCGCCGGGTCAGGCGGTGGTGGGTTCCGGCTGGTGGTGCACGCCGCGCCAGACGCGGGCGCGGAGGGCGGCGAACTCGGGAGACAGGCGCATCTCCTCGGTGCGCGGGTAGGCGAGCGGCACGTCGATCACCTCGGTGATCCGTCCGGGCCGCGGGCTCATCACGATCACGCGGTTGGCGAGGAACACGGCCTCGTCCACGTCGTGGGTGATGAACACGGCGGTGCGCCGCTCCTGCTGCCACGTCTCGAGCAGGTTCTCCTGCATGCTCACCCGGGTCAGCGCGTCGAGCGCGCCGAACGGCTCGTCCATCAGCAGGATCGACGGCTGCGCGGCATAGGCGCGGGCGATCGCGCAGCGCTGCTTCATGCCGCCCGAGAGCTCCTTCGGCAGCGCGCCGGCGAAGTCGCCCAGGCCCACGAGGTCGAGGTAGTGCTGGGCCACCTGCTCGCGCTCGGCCTTCTTCATGCCGCGGATCCGCAGGCCGAACTCGACGTTCTGCCGGGCCGTGAGCCACGGGAAGAGCGCATACTGCTGGAAGATCACGCCCCGGTCGGGCCCGGGCCCTGTGACGGGTCGGCCGCCCACGAGCACCTCCCCCTCGGTGGGGTCGAGGAGCCCCGCCATCAGGTTCAGCAGGGTGCTCTTGCCACAGCCGCTCGGCCCGACGAGGGTGATGAACTCCCCGTCTGCCACGTCGAGGTCGACGTCGTCGAGGCTGCGGACCGTGCCGCGGCTGGTCTCGTAGTGCTTCGAGACCCCGCGGATCGAGATCATCGCGGTCATTTCCGGACCTCCTGCCAGGCGGTGAGCTTGTTCTCGGCGAAGAGCAGGGCACGGTCCATCGCGAACCCGAGCGCGCCGATGAGGATGATGCCCACGACGATGCGCGGGGTGTCGAGGAACTGCGAGGCGGCCTGCATCATGCGGCCGAGACCGAAGGCCGCCGCGATGAGCTCCGAGGCGACGACCGTGGCCCAGGCCGCGCCGAGGGCGACGCGGGTGCCGACGAAGATGAACGGCAGCGAGGCCGGGACGACCACGCGGAGGAAGATCGTGCCGTCGCTCGCGCCGAGCACGCGAGCCGCGTTGACGAGGGTGGTGTCGACGTTGCGCACGCCCTGGAAGGTGGCGAGCACGCACGAGAGGAACGACGCGAGGAAGATGACGAAGATCTTCGCCGGCTCCCCGATGCCGAGGAACACGATCACGAGCGGGATGAGCGCGAGCGGTGGCACGGTGCGGAAGAACTGCACCCACGGCTCGAGCAGCCCGCGGCCCCAGCGATACCAGCCCATGATGAAGCCGGCGGGGACGGCGACGATCACGCCGAGGAGGAAGCCGATGACGACGCGCTGCACGCTCGCCACGGTGTTCAGCAGCAGGCTGCCGTCGAGCAGTCCCTCCCAGAAGCTCTGCACCACGGCGATCGGCGTGGGGGCGAGCGGGTTGTCGCTGACGACCGCGATGATCCACCACACCGCGATGCCGAGCACCAGGGTGGAGAGGTAGAGCAGCGTCAGCGGTTTCTCGGTGCGGACGGTCGTGCGGCGCGCTCTCGTGGCGCGCGGCACCGAGAGCGTCGTGGTCGCCGTCTCGGGTGTGGCGTCGATCATGGCTCTTTCCCTTCGTTGCGTGGGAGCCCGTTGGTGTCAGCCGACCGGGGCGGTCGGAAGGAGGGGAGGCCCGAACACGAAGGTGTCCAGGGCGATGGTGGCGGCGCCGATCATGCCCGCGTCGGCACCGAAGCGCGGCGGCTCGACGCGGATGCCGTCGCGCAGCACGGGCATGACCTGCTCCGCGAGGGCCGCCCTGACGGGTTCGATCACGACCGGGGCCAGGTCGAACAGCAGTCCGCCCAGCACGATCTGCTGCGGGTTGAGGAGGTTGACCATGCTCAGCAGCGCGGTGCTGAGGTGCCGGACGAGGTCGTCGCGCACCTCCAGCGCCCGCGGGTCGGCGGCCTCGACGGCGGCGACGAAGTCCTCCGTCCAGGTGCGGTCGTCGGAAGCGCGGTCGTCGTCGAGCAGCCCGGCGTCGATCATGCGCCGCCGGAGCACGCCATCGCTGACCACGGTCTCCAGGCAGCCGCGGCCGCCGCAGGTGCAGGTGGGGCCGTCCTGCTCGACGCGCAGGTGACCGATCTCGACCGCGCCGTGCGTGCCGCCGCGGTACTCGGCGCCGCCCAGGATCAGGCCGGCGCCGACACCGGTGCGCACGTAGACGAAGGCGAGGCTCTCGAGCCCCTGGCCGGTGCCGTAGCGGGACTCGCCGGCGGCCATGGCGCGCACGTTGTGGTCGAGCACGACGTCGAGCCCGAGGGTGCGTTCGAAGTGCTCGGCGATCGGCACGTCGGTCCAGCCGAGCGTGGGGGCGGAGATGTTCACGCGGCGGCTCGCGTCGACGATGCCGGCCACGCCGACGCCGAGGCCGAGCACCTGCTCCAGCGAGATGCCCGCCGTGTCCATCACCCGCTGCAGCAGCTCGCCCGCGAGGTCGAGCACGGCCTCGGGCGCGGTGGGGACCGGGAAGCGGATCTGCTCGGACGCCACGACGCGCGAGGTGAGCTCGACCACTCCCGCCTGGAGGAACCCGGCGCCGATCTGCAGTGCGAGCACGTGGTGGGTGCCGGTGAGGGCGACGTCGGTGCTCGGGCGGCCGACCCTGGCCTCCCGGGTGGCGGGGATCTCCTCCGCCACGAGGCCTGCGTCGACCAGTTCCACGACCACGTTCATCACGGCGGCGGCGCTCAGGCCCGAGGCGCGGGACAGATCGCGACGCGACAGCGGGCCGTGCGAGCGCAGCAGCTGCAGCAGCACGCGACGGTGGTGCGCGCGGATCGCCGCGGCGTCGAGCCGGACCTCGGATAGTTTTTTTTGCACGTAGCTAAATAAACAGCACGTGCGGAAATCCTGTCAAGAGCGGATCTTCTCCGCCCGCCTCAGAGGATGTCGTCGACCTCGCCGTGCGGGATGATCGCCGCCCGGTAGCGCTCCACGAGCTCGCGCCAGCCGAAGCCCTCCGTGTACTCGTGCTCGTACACCGCCTCCGTGAAGTGCCACAGCAGGTACGGATGCGCCCCGAGGCCGTACAGCGCCCCGTAGTCGCGCGCGATGAAGGCCGCCCGCTCCTGCGGCGTCAGCGCCCGGTCGTCGGCGACCGCATCCGGCCCGGCGCCGCCCGCCAGCCACCGGTCGACGAAGCCCTCGGTATCGGCGACGTATGCGTTCACGTTGGCCGTGCTCATCTCGACAGCCCGCATGAACTTGCCGATCATGTACCTGCTCACGATGCAGACCTCCACAGGAAGAACGGGCTCGAGGCGAAACGCGACGTGGTGGCCTCCGCCAGCTCGGCCGGGCGGCCCTGCATCGCGGCGAGCGCCGTGACGATGTTCACGTACTGGTAGGTGACGTTGCCCGCCGCCATGATGCGGTCGAACCGGCAGCCGGCGATCGCGGCGTCGAGGTCGCCGTCGCGCATCCACCCGACCGCCTCGGCGTCGAACGCGGGGTCGGGCGAGCCGTTGAACGTGCGCGGCCCTCCGACGTCGGTGGCCATGTGGCCCGAGGTGAGCAGCGCCACCCTGGCCCCGCCGTCCCACGACTCGACCGCGGCGCGCAGGTGATGTCCGAGGGCGGCGAACCGCGCGGCCGAGGGCAGCGGCGGCAGGATGGCATTCGCGTGGATGGGCACGATCGGCAGGTCGAGCTCGGGCCGTACGTACTGCAGCGGGAGCACGAAGCTGTGGTCGAGCCGCCACTCGTGCGACACCGAGAAGTCGATCGCCTCGGGCAGCACCTCGCGTCCGGCGATCTGCGCCGCGAGCTCGGGATGCCCGGTGAGCTCGGCGTACTCCATGCCGAACGTGCGCACCTCGTTCTCGTACGTGCCGTGGTACGACGCGGCTTTGCCGACGATGAACGCGGGCGAGTTGTCGGCGAAGAACTGCCGCACGTGGTCGGTGCCGAGCACGATCAGCGCGTCGACCTCGGCCTCGGCGATCGCCTCACGGATGCGCCGGAAGTTCGCCTCCACCGCGACCAGGTCGGGCGGATACGGCTCCCGCATCGCGCGCCACAGCAGCGGGTTGTGCGGGGTCGCCGCCGCCAGCACCAGTTCAGCCACGGTCGGCTCCCTTCTCCGCGGTCACAGCCGGAACAGCTTCCGCGCGTTGTCGATCAGGATCTTGCGGCGCGACTCCTCCTTGAAGCCGAGCTCGTCGAACTCCGCCATCCACCGGTCCGCGGTCATCACGGGCCAGTCCGAGCCGAACAGCACCCGGTCGGAGATGAGCGAGTCCGCGTAGCGCACCACCTCGGGCGGCAGGTACTTCGGAGCCCAGCCGGAGAGGTCGAGGTACACGTTCGACTTGTGCCACACCATCGCCAGGTTCTCCAGGTGCCACGGCCACGCCGGGTGCGCGCTGATGATGTTCAGCTCGGGGAACTCGGCCGCGACGTCGTCGATGTAGGGCACGGGGCGGGCGTTCTCCAGCCGGTACCCTCCGCCGCCCGGGGTGCCGGCGCCCGCACCGGGGAACCCGGAGTGGAACATGACCACCAGCCCGAGCTCGGCGCAGGTCTCCCAGATCGGCCAGAACCGACGGTCGTTCGCCAGGAACCTCTGCCGCGACGGGTTCAGCTCGCCCACGCCCTTGATGCCGTACTCGTCGTGCATGCGGCGGATCTCGGCGATCGCCGCCTCGCCCTTCCACGGGTCGATGCCCGCGAAGGCCAGGAACACGTCGGGGTGGTCTCGCTGCGCCCGGCCCAGCAGGTCGTTGGGGGCGCCCTTGATCCCGCTGGTCGTCTCCGAGTCGGAGTTGACGATCACGGCCATCATCCTGCTGTCGCGGTACTGGTCGGCCTGCTCGGCGAACGACACGACCGGCCGCTCCCGTCCGAAGTGCGCGGCCATCTGCGTGTGCCGCGTGCCCATCGCCGCGATGAACTCCTCGGTCTGCGGGTGGGTGTGCACGTCGATCGCCACCAGGTCGTCGATGCCGGGCATCAGGCCGCTCCTTCGTTCAGGGTTCCGGCCGCGATGCGCAGGCCGGTCAGCTCCTCGGTGTCGGCCCCGAGCGCGGGCGCATAGACCAGCTCGGGCCGGCCGCTGCGGTGGAACCGGGTGCTCGGCACCGGCACGCGCACCGCGCCGCCCGGTCCCGCGATCTCCTCGACCAGGCCCATGCTCGCGATCTGCGGGTCGTCGAACAGGTCGCCCATCGTGTTGAGCGGGCCGTGCGGGATGTCGTGCGCGGCCAGGCGCTCCAGCCACTCGGCGCGCGGACGGGTGGCGGCGATCTCCTTGAGCACCGCGTCGAGCTCGTCGTAGTTCCGCACGCGCCCCTCCCTGGTCGCGAACCGGGGGTCGTCGGCGAGGTCGGGCCGCTCCAGCACGTCGAGCAGCCCGGTCCAGAACTTCTCCGGCACCGACATGTGGATCACGAACGCCTTGCCGTCGGAGCCGCGGCACGCGTACGCCTGGGCGCGACGCGGACGCGAGTCCGGCGACGACACCTGCCCGGTCTCCAGGAACGCGGAGGCGGACTCGGTGAGGAAGTCGAGCAGCGCACCCACCATCGACACCTCGACGTGCTCGCCCTCCCCGCTCACGTCGCGGGCGTGGAGGGCCGCGAGCACCGCCTGCACCGCCGACATCCCCGACAGCAGATCGGAGAACGCCGGGCCGAGCGGGCGGATCGTGTCGGCGGGGACGACCTGGCTGTACATGCCGCCGGTCGCGGAGATCACCGTGTCGTAGGCGGGACGCTTCGCCGAGGGTCCCGTGGGGCCGAAGCCGGTGATGGAACAGGTGATGACGCGCGGGTTGTGCGCGTGCAGGGCCTCCGGACCGAAGCCGAGCCGCTCGGCGACGCCCGGTCGGAAGTTGTCGAGCACGATGTCGGCGTCGGCGACCAGGGCGAACAGCGCCGCCAGCCCCTGCGGACTCTTCAGGTCGAGCACCACCCCGCGCTTGCCCCGGTTGTACGCGGCGAACTGCGGACTCATGGTCGCTCGACCCTCCCACCGGCGCATCGGGTCGCCCTCCGGCGACTCGACCTTGATCACCTCGGCACCGAGGTCGGCCAGGAGCTTCGCCGCGAAGGGACCGGAGATGTACTGGCCCAGCTCGACCACCCGGATCCCGGCGAGCGCCCCGGCGCCCGGCAGTGCAGTACTCGTCACGTCTGGTCTCCTCTTCGATACCCGTGGTCAGCGCACATCCACGATCACCTTCCCGTCGCCGGCGCGGGGGAAGTCGCGGTAGGCCGTGGCGATGTCGTCGAGCGCGTACCGGGCGCCCGCGAGCGGCGGCAGCACTCCGGCGGCGGCGAGGGCGAGGGCCTCCGCCACGTCGTCGTACCGGGCGCTCGCGGCACCCGCGAGGCGCTTGCGGCGCAGGTAGAAGTCGCGCGCATCGATCCGCAGGTCGGGGTCGACCGAGGCCGAGCAGAACACGGCCCGTCCACCCCAGCCGAGCGCAGCGACCCCGGCGCTCAGCGTGGGGCCGTGGCCGGAGACGTCGAGCACCACGTCGAAGCCGTCCTCCGCGGCGAGGGCGGCCGTGAGGGCGGCGGGATCGGGCGCGTGCAGGAGCCGCTCGTCGCCGACCGGCGTCAGGGGCCGGCGGGAGGCGGCGACCACGCGGGCTCCCCGGGCGAGCGCGATCGCGACGGCTGCGCGACCGAGCGTTCCGCCCGCACCGGTGACGAGGATCCGCTCGTCGGCGGCGAGCGCGGCGATCCGCAGGGCGTTGAGCACGATGGGGGCGCTGTGCACCACGGCCGTGGCGTCGGCGGCGGTCAGGCCGTGGCGGTCGATCGCGTTGCGCGCGGGCACCGCGACGAACTCGGCGGCGCCGCCGTCGCGGTGCACGCCGACGACGGTCTGCGATGGGCAGTCGGCCTCGTCTCCCTCGCGGCAGCGGGGGCACGTGCCGCAGGCGATGTTGGGCTTGACGACCACGGCCTGGCCGAGGCGCGCGGGGTCGACGCCGGAGCCGACGGCGACGATCTGCCCCGCCGGGTCGATGCCGAGGATGCGCGGGAGCCGGGCGTGCGCTCCGGGGCCGACGCCGGCGATGACGTTGAGGTCGAGCTGGTTGATGCCCACGGTCTCGACGCGGATCAGCACTTCGCCCGGAGCGGCCGACGGCACCGCCGACTCCGTGACGGTCAGGCCGTCCAGGTCGTGGCTGCTCAGCACGGCGGCACGCATGGTCACCTCTTCATCGTGGGACTGTTTCGGATACTGTATCCAATTTTCATCGTGGTCGTCCAGACCCCGTTGTCAGCACGATATCGGCCGAAGCATGGACAGCCGATACCAAATTGGATACCGTATCCCAAAATCCGCGTGAGACGCCCCCCTCACGAAGGGGCGCACGCACTGCCCGAATGGAGAGTCATGCGCACGACAAGAACCAGGCTCGGCCTCGCCGTGGCCGGAGGCGCAGCAGCACTGACGCTGCTCGCCGGCTGCACCTCGCCGACACCCGCACCCGAAGGCCCGGTCGACCTCGGTGACGGGGAACCCGGCGCCGCCGAAGACACCAGCATCACGGTGGCCATCCCCTTCCCCGACGTCACGATGTACTCGATGTTCGTCCTCGGCACCGACCTCGGCTACTACGAGGAGGAGGGCCTCACCGTCGAGGTCATCACCGCCGACAACGTCACCGCCGCGGTCGCGAGCGGCAGCGCCGACATCGGCGTGGAGTCCACCGGCACCGTGATCGACGCCATCCGCGGCGGCGTGGAGATCGACCTGGTGTCGGGCCACTACTGCCGCCAGAACTTCGACTTCGCGGCCCAGTCCGACGTGGAGAGCGTCGAAGACCTCGACGGCACCTCGATCGTCCTCGCCGGAACCCCCGGCGACCCGGCCGAGTTCCAGCGGGCACAGGTGCTCGCGGAAGAGGGCTGGGACCTCGAGAGCATCAACGCCGAGGTCGTCTACCCCGGACCCGGCTCCGAATCGTGGACCGAGTTCTTCGTGAACGACCGCATCTCGCTGCAGCCCTTCTACGCCGACGACCGTGCGGCGCTCGAGGAGCACGGCGCGAACATCGTCGTGGAGTCGCTGCGCAACTGGGCCAACGACGTGCAGATCGCCGGCACGGCCTGGGTGAAGGAGAACCCGAACTCGCTCGTGCGGTTCCTGCGCGCCACACTCAAGGCCACCGACTTCATGACCGCCCCGGCACCGGGCGAGTTCCCGGAGAACGCGGAGGAGGCGCTGGACATCTACGAGGCCAACGACTTCGACGTGCAGGAGCTCCGCGACTCCGACAGCGTCTGGATCCTCGACGGCCACCTCGCCTGCCCGAACCTGTACTTCGACGCGGACGCCTGGGACACCACGATCGAGACGCAGAAGCTCGAGCCGCTGGAGTTCGACGACGCGCAGCTCGCGCACCTGTTCAAGGCGCAGGAGCTGCTCGGGCTCGACAACGAGGGACCGGCGACGCTCCCCTACCCCTGAGCCGCACGACCCCGGACGAGGCCCCACCGTTGCGCATGGCGGTGGGGCCTCGTCGCGTCCGCGGGTCAGTAGTGATCGCGGGCCTGGAGGATCACGATCTGCTCGTCGCTCACGTAGTACACGAGGCGGTGGGTCTGGTCGATGCGGCGGGACCAGGCGCCGGAGAGCACGTGCTTCAGGGGCTCCGGCTTGCCGATGCCCTCGAACGGGTCACGGAGGACATCGGCGATCAACTGATTGATCCGTCGCAGCGTCTTCCGGTCCTGGCCCTGCCAGTCGGTGTAGTCCTCCCACCCGTGCGGGTCGAAAGCGAGCCGCCTGCTCACTCGTCGATCAGGTCGTGCTGCTCGGACTCACCTCGGCGGGCGCGCTCGAGTGCCGAGAGGAGCCGCTCCGCGCCGACGGGGTTGCGCAGCAGGTAGGCCGTCTCCGTGAGCGCGTCGTAGTCGTCCTTCGACATGAGCACGGCGTTGCCGCGGCGGGACACGACCTCGACCGGAGCATGGTCGTCGTTCACCTGCTGGATGAGACCGAAGAGACTCTTCCGCGCCTCGGTTGCGGAGATCGCCGTCATCTCGTCACCTCCTGAGTGGTACAGAAAAGCGTACCACTCGGCGAGGCGAGAAGGCGGACCCGACCCCCGTCGCGCATGAGACGGGGGCCGGGAGTCGGGGGCGGCGTCAGCCGACGATCTTGCGCTCGTCGTACCAGGGCGCCAGCCTGCGGCGCAGCACCGAGATGAGGAACAGCGTCAGGTTCGCGATGATCACCATCACCACGACCATCGCGATCGCCTCGTCCATGCGGAACTGATACGCCGCGAACTCCAGCAGGTGACCGAGGCCCCCGGTGCCGCCGAGGAACTCGCCGAGCACCTCGCCCGTGAAGCCGAGGGCTGCACCGCGCTGGATGCCGGACAGGCTGTAGGGCAGCGTCGCCGGGAAGATGACCTTCCACCCCAGCCCGATGCCCTTCGCGCCGTACACGCGTGCCGCGTTCACGAGCGACGGGTTCACGGTGACCGCGCCCTCCATCGTGTTCAGCAGGATCGGGAACACCGCGAGCAGGATCACGAGGGCGATCTTCGACTCGCTGCCGAGCCCGAGGCCCAGGATGAACAGCGGAGCGAGCGCGACCTTGGGCGTGGAGTACAGCACCCACAGGAACGGGGCCACCATGAAGCGCAGCACCGGGGACCAGCCGACCGCGAGCCCCACGACCACACCCACGACGATCGCGATGGCGAGGCCGATGAGCAGGTTCGTGACGCTGAAGCCGAATGCGCCCCAGAACTCCGGGTCGACCATGAGCCGCCCGAAGGCCACGGCGATCGCGCTGGGGGCGGGCAGGAACGCCTCGGGCACCCACTGGAACCAGGTGACCGCCGCCTCCCACACGAGCAGCACGGCGGCAACGACCGCGATCAGCAGCAGCGTCCACCTGCCCTCGCCCGCACGCACCACGCGCCGGGGCCGCACGATCCGCACGGTGCCGGTTGCCGAGACGACGCTCATCGCCTGCCCTTCCTCGTCCACGGCGCGACGCCGCGCTCGATCGCGGTGACCACCTGGGTCATGCCCACGCTCCACACCACGACGATCGCGATCGCCGCGAACGCCTGATCCGTCTGATACGTGTTGGAGGCGCGGATGATGAGCGCGCCCATGCCGCTCGACGACCCGGCGAGCTCGGCCACGACCATGCCGATCGTGGCGAGCACGACCGCCTGGCGGAGACCGGCGAACAGGAACGGGATCGTCGACGGCAGGTACACCGAGCGGTACAGCCGCAGGCGGCCCGCGCCGTACACGCGGGCAGCGCGGATGATCGACGGGTTCGTGGTGCGCATGCCCGCGGCGACGTTCAGCAGGATCGGGAAGATCGCGCTGATCGTGACGAGGAAGATCACCGGTCCGATGCCGAAGCCGAACCAGGCCTTCGCGAGCGGCTGGTATGCGATCGACGGGGTGGCGTAGATGGTCCAGGCGATCGGACCGACCACGCGGTCGACCGGGAGGGACGAGCCCATCAGCAGGCCGACCGGGATGCCCACGACCACGGCGAGCGCGAAGCCGGTCAGCCACGCCTGCGCCGAGATCCCGGCGTTCGCGGCGAGCGACCCGTTCGCGATGATCTCCCCGAAGCCCTGCGCGATCGACAGCGGGGGCGGCAGGAAGACCGGGTTGATCCAGCCGAGGACTCCGACCACGAGCTGCCACAGCAGCAGGAGCACGACGACCTCGACCGCGATGACCGCGGCCTTGCCGCGCGTGCTCAGCCCCGCGAGCCAGGCGGCGACCCCGCCGCGTCCGAGGTTCGGTCCCGTGGCGAGCAGCGCGCTCATTTCGACACCGCTGCCGCCGTGGCCTCGCCCTCCAGCGCCTCCCAGAGGTGGTCGCGGAGTTCGAGGAAGCGGGGATCGTGCTGCACCGACCGCTCGGAGCGCGGCCGCTCGATCCCGGTGGTGATGATCTCCTTGATCGCGCCGGGGTGACTCTTGAACACCACGATGCGGTCGCCCAGGAGGATCGCCTCCTCGATCGAGTGCGTGATGAACAGGACGGTCTTGCCGGTCTTCTCGATCAGCTTCTCGATCTCGTCGCGCATCACCTCGCGGGTGAGGGCGTCGACGGCGCCCAGCGGCTCGTCCATCAGCAGGATGCGCGGCTCGGCGACGAACGCCCGGGCGAGACCCACCCGCTGCTGCATGCCGCCGGACAGCTCCCGCGGGTACGACGACTCGAAGCCCTTGAGGCCCACCATGTCGATGGCCTCCTGCACGCGCTCGCGCCAGTCGGCCGTGCGCAGGCCCTTCTGCATCTCGAGCCCGAACTTCACGTTGTCGAACACCGTGCGCCAGGGCAGCAGCGCGTAGTCCTGGAAGACGACGGCCCGGTCGGGTCCCGGGCCGTCGACCTCCGTGCCGTCCACCAGGACGGACCCGGTGCTCGGCGCGACGAGGCCGGCGATGACGTTCATGAACGTCGTCTTGCCGCACCCCGACGGGCCGAGCACCGTGATGAACTCGCCCTCGAACACGTCGAGGTCAACGTTCTCGATCGCGATCAGCTTCTTCCCCGTGCGCGCCACGTCGTAGCTCACGGAGAGTCCGGTGACCGAGATCAACGGGTCCGTGGCGGAGGGTGCGGTGTCTTTCACGTCAGTCATCGTCGACCTCTCGTCTTGTCGCCGCGCTCGGGTGCGCGGCTTATCGCAGCTTAGGAAGCACCTCGGTGCCGAGGAGCTCGATCTGCTCGAAGAACCGATCGAACTTGAACCGGAAGTCGAACACCAGGTGCTCGGTGCCGATCTCCTCGAACCGGCGGATCTGATCGACCGCCTCGTCGGGGCTGCCGACGATGAGCTGACCCTCCAGGTCTTCCACGGTCTCGAAGCTGCCGGACGGCGGCTTCACCGCGAACTTCGCCTTGTTCGCCCACGCCAGCAGGCCGGGGATGTTCACGTGCTTGAGCGCCTCCTCGCGGGTGTCCTCGATGGAGGTGGGCGGGATCACGGCGATGGTCGGCATCGGCCGGCCGTTCTCGTCGGTCATCTCGCGCATGGTCTGGATGCGCTTCTCCATCGTGGCGAGGCCGGTGCGGCCGGGCATCCAGCCGTCGGCGAACTCCGCCGCGAGGCGGGCCGACCGCGGGGTCGCGCCGCAGTACCAGAACGGGATGCGACCGCCGACGGGCTTGGGCTCGATGGTGACGTTCTCGAACGAGAAGATGCCGTCGTCGTAGGTGACGTCGTTCTCGGTGAACACGCGGCGCAGGATCTCGGCGTTCGAGCGCACCATCTCCACACGGTCCAGGTCGCCCCAGCCGATCGCCTCGAACTCGTGGTCGAACGTGCCGGCGCCGAAGCCGAGGATCAGGCGCGGGCCGAGCAGCTGGGTCATGGTGCCGGCCATCAGCGCCGTCACGAGCGGGTGCCGGAACGGGATGAGCGACCCGGTGCCGAGCTCGATCTTCTCGGTCACCGCGCCGATGGCGGTGAGCGTGGTGAGCGCGTCGTAGAACGTGCGGTTGGGCTTCTCCATCTCGCCGTGCGGCTCGAACACGAGGTGGTCGCGCACCCACACGGAGTCGAATCCGAAGCTCTCGGCGAGCTTCGACCCCTCCAGGAGCTTCTCCTTGCTCGCCTCCTCGCCGAAGTGCGGCAGCAGCAGTCCGAATTTCATGTCAGTTCCTCTCTGCGGCCAGTGCCGCCCTGTCTTCCGCCGAGGCGGCGAGCTTTCCGAAGGCGGGGTCGCCGACGACCTCGCGGTCGACGTACACGTCTTCTCCGCGCACCAGCGTGCGCTGGATGCGGGCGCTGATGGTGCGCCCGTCGTACGGGGTCCAGCCGATCTTCGACAGCACGTCGTCGTTCGTGATGGTCCACTCGTCGGCCAGGTCGGCGATCACGATGTCGGCGTCGGCGCCGATCGTGAGGGAGCCCTTGACGCCCTCCAGGCCGAACTTCGCGGCGGGGATGTGGGCGACCATGTCGATCGCACGCTGCAGGTCGAGCTCGCCCTTGTTCACGGCGTCGAGCATGAGCTCGTAGTAGTACTGGATGCCCGGGGTGCCCGTGTGCGAGCTCCACATCTTGGTCCAGCCGACCTCCTTCTCCTCGCGGGTGTGCGGGGCGTGGTCGCTGGCGGCGATGTCGATCGTGCCGTCCCGCATGCCCTCCCACACGGCGGTGCGGTTGTCGTCGGGCACCCAGTAGCTCAGGGCGTAGGGACCGAGGGTCTCCACGTCGTCCCACGTGGACAGGAACGGCGCCCAGTGGTTGACCTCGCATGTGACGTCGATGCCGTTCTGCTTGGCGCGGCGCACGGCCTCGATCGAGCGCCGGGTCTGGATGTGCGCGATGTGCACGGGGCAGCCGGAGGCCTCGGCGAGCCGCAGCACCACGTCGATCGCGGTGTCCCAGATCACGCCCTCGCGCGCGGCGTAGGCGGAGGCGTAGCCCTGCGGGGTGTTCTCGCCGCGGGCGAGGTAGGCGCCCTCGATGTAGTCCATGAGCGCCTGGTCGTGCGGGTGCACGATGAAGCGCTTCCCGGTCTGGGCGATGTGGTCCATGATCTCGAGCAGGTGCCCGTGGTCGTGGATGCCGGTTCCGGAGGGGTGCGGGTAGTCGCGGCCCGTGTCGACGACCATGTAGATCTTGTAGGCGCGGATGCCGAGGTCGCTCATGCCCGCGATCTCGTCGAACTTCGTCGGGGCGGGGTTGTGGTTCCAGTCGACGATCGACGACTCCTCGTAGCGCCGGAACACGTCGGTGAGGGTGGCGACGTCGGTCGTGGGCGGCTTGAGGTTGGGCATGCCGAACATCGTCGTGACACCGCCGGCCGCGGCCTGGAGGCTGGTCGTGTAGATGTCGTCCTTGTGCTCGTAGCCGGGCTCGCGGGTGTGCACGTGCACGTCGACCATGCCGGGCAGCACGAGCTTGCCGGTGGCGTCGATCGTGCGCGCGGCGTCGATGTCGGTGTCGGCCGCGACGATGCCGGCGACCCGGCCGTCGGCGACGAGCAGGTCGGCGACGACCGGTCCTGCGGGGGTGACGACGGTGCCGCCGGTGATCTTCAGATCGACGCTCATCGCGCGACCTCCTGTTCCTGAACGGATTCTGTCTGGATGGACTCGCCGATCGCGGGCGACGGCGTGGTCCGGTGGATGAGATGCGCGGGGCGCACGTGCGTGTCGAACCAGCCGACGATCACCGGGGTGGTCTGCTCCCAGTACGTGTCGTAGGCGGCGTAGTGCGTGGTGTGCCGCTGCATGATGAGCTGCTTGGGGCCGCGCGCCGCCTCGTACAGCGCCTCGGCGTGATCGGTCGGCGTGGTCGCATCGCCCTCGACGCCGATCACGAGCAGCGGCGTGGTCAGGCGGGCCGCGGCGTCGATGGGGCGGTAGGCGATGATGCCCTCGGCGCACGCGAGCGGCACGGCGGAGGGGATGCGGTCGTCGACGTCGGCCTTGATGGTGGTGGCGCGACGCTCGGCCGTGGGGATCATGATCTCCTCGCGGGGGTGCACGATGCGGCCCTCCCCCGTGGTGACGCGCCGGCGGCGGTCGTCGTCGAGCGACTTCTGGAAGTCGAGCCACTCGTACTCGCTGCGCATGCGGTGCAGCCAGTCCTCGCCGTCGGCCACGGGAACCTGGCTGACGGCGGCCTTGACGCGCGGATCGACGTCGGCGAGCAGCACCGCGTTGCCACCGCCGGTGCCGCCGGTGCCGAACACCCCGATGGCGTCGGCGATCACGTCGTCGCGCGTGGTGAGGTAGGTGACGGCGTTGACGAGGTCCTGTAGCTGCCAGGCGGGCGAGAGGTAGCCGCGGTCGCCGTCGGAGTCGCCGAAGCCGCGGTAGTCGATCACGAGCACCGCGAAGCCGGCCGCGACGAGGGCCTCGTGGTAGCGGACGTAGAGCTTGGCGTCCTTGAGGCCGAGCCAGCCGGGCCCCTGCACGATCGCGCGGTACGGGCCGTCATGGTCGGGGGTCCGCCAGATCGCGGAGATGCGGGAGCCCTCGCTGAAGAACGAGACGGGTGTGGTCTGCATGGATTCCTCTCGGCTGAACGCGGCGTCGCGATCGGGCGATGTGCGCCGCGGCGGTGGGCTTCTTCATCATGACCCATTTTGGATCCAGAATCCAGTATTGATTGGATCCAGAATCCGAGCTAGCATGACCGCATCGCGCCGACCCGATTGGCCGGCGCCGGTGGTCCCGACCTGGACTGCGACCGCGCACACACCCGCGCCTCCCCGCCCACGTCCTCCGGAGAACCATGACCCCCACCGCCCGCGCGCTCGGCGCCACCCCCGTCCTCGCCCTCCTCCTCGCCGCGGGCCTCAGCGGCTGCGCGAGCGGCCCCGCCTCCCCCGCAGCCGCCGACGCCGACCGGCCCCGTGCGACCCTCGACAACTGCGGCACCGAGGTGACCCTCGACGGACCGCCGCAGCGCATCCTCACGGTCAAGTCCTCCACCCTCGAACTCGCCCTGGCCCTCGGCGCGGGCGACCGCATCATCGGCTCCGCCTTCACCGACGGCCCGCTCCCCGAGGCGCTCGCGGCGGAGGCCGACGGCATCCCCACCGTGTCGGACAAGGTGCCCTCGAAGGAGGCCGTGCTCGATCTCGAACCCGACCTGGTGTTCGCCGGATGGGAGTCGAACTTCTCGGTCGACGGCGCCGGCGAGCGCGACGACCTGCAGCAGCTGGGCATCGCCACCTACGTCGCCCCGGCGGCGTGCAAGGCGCCCGGCTACATGCCCGACCCGCTCACGTTCGACGACGTGTTCGACGGTTTCACCGAGGCGGGCGAGCTGCTCGGCGAGCAGAGGGCCGCGGCGGCCCTCGTCGCGGAACAGCGGACCGCCCTCGACGCGATCGCCCCCGACGACCGCGGGCTCTCCGCCGTCTGGTACTCGTCGGGCAGCGACCAGCCCTTCGTCGGCGCGGGCATCGGCGCCCCGCAGATGATCATGGCGGCCGCGGGGCTGGAGAACGTGTTCGCCGAGGTGCACGACACCTGGACCTCGACCTCGTGGGAGCTGATCGCGGAGGCCGACCCCGACGTGATCGTGCTGGTGGACGCCGCGTGGAACACCGCCGCGTCGAAGCAGGAGCTGCTGGCGTCGAACCCGGTGACCGCCCAGCTCGACGCCGTGCGGAACGAGCGGTACGTGGTCGTGGACTTCCCGGCGACGGAGGCTGGGATCCGCAACGTCGACGCGGTGGCCGCGATCGTCGCGCGGCTCGGAGAGCTGTGAGCGTCGCGGCGCCGCTGCGCACGGCGGCCCCGGCCGCGGTCGTCCGCCCGGCACGGCGACGGGGGCGCGCGGCCTCGGCGACCGCGGTGCTGCTGCTCGCGCTCGCGGGGTCGGTCGTGGCGGCGGTCGCCATCGGTCCCGCCGACATCACGCCGTCCGAGCTGCTGGCGAGCGCATGGTCGCACCTGACCGGGGCCGCGAGCGGGCTGAGTCCGATCCGCGACGCGATCGTGTGGGAGGGACGGGTGCCCCGGGTTCTCACGGCCGCGGCGGTCGGTGGCGGCCTCGCGCTGTGCGGCGCGGTCATGCAGGCCCTCACCCGCAACCCCCTCGCCGACCCGTACCTGCTCGGCTTGTCGTCGGGAGCGTCCACCGGCGCCGTGATCGTGATCGTGCTCGGCGCCGCCGTGGCCCTGCCGTTCGCGGCGTTCGCCGGTGCACTGCTCGCCCTGGCGCTCACCCTCGGGCTGGCCAGGGCCGCCGGCGCCTCGTCCGCGACCGCGGTGGTGCTGGCCGGACTCGCCGTGTCGGCGGTGCTCGGCGCGCTCACCAGCCTCGTGATCTTCTGGAGCGCGACGACCGACAGCTACCGCGAGATCCTCAGCTGGCTGCTCGGCTCCCTCGGCGGCGCCGACTGGTCCTCGGTCGCGCTGGCCGGGACCGCCGCGCTCGTGTGCGCCGTGCCGCTGCTGGCGGCCGCCCGCCCGCTCGACAGCCTCGTGCTCGGCGACACCGCCGCCGAGGCGCTGGGCCTGCCGGTCACCCGGCTGCGCGTGCTGCTGTTCGTCTGCACGGCACTGCTCACCGGGGCCCTGGTCGCCGTGAGCGGATCGATCGGCTTCGTCGGGCTGATCCTGCCCCACGCGGTGCGCGCGGTCGTCGGCTCACGGCACCGGGTGCTGCTGCCGGTGTCGTTCCTGGCGGGGGCCGTGTTCCTCATCTGGGCCGACACGATCGCCCGCACCGTGTTCGATCCGCGCGAACTGCCGGTCGGCATCGTCACGGCGCTGATCGGCGGGCCCGTGTTCGCCGCCCTGATGCTGCGCATGCGGAAGGCCAGGGCATGAGCGGGGCGACTGGTGGGCTGAGCGCGCCGAGCGCCGGACCCGCATCCGCTCCGCGGCGGTGCCCACGGACGGCACGCTCGTGAGCCCGAAGACCGACGGCCTCGACGCGCGGCGGCTCCGGTTCGGCCACGGCGACCGGGCGATCCTCGACGACCTGTCCCTCACGGCGCCCGGCGGTGCGGTCACGGCGCTTCTCGGCCCCAACGGCTCCGGCAAGAGCACGCTGCTGCGCCTGATCGCCGGCACCCTCCGCGGCGAGGTGGAGGCTCTCGCGCTCGACGGGGTGTCGCTGCCCGACCTGCGCCGCCGCGCCCGTGCGCAACGCGTGGCCCTGGTCGAGCAGGAGTGGTCGGCGGCCGAGGGGCTGACCGGACGCGACATCGTGGCGCTCGGGCTGCTGCCCCACCGCGGATGGCTGTCCTTCGACGGCGAGGAGGGCGACGCCGCGGCCGTGCACGACGCCCTCGTCCGCGCGGGGGCCCTCGCCGTCGCCGACCGCGACGCCGCGACGCTCTCCGGCGGCGAGCGCCAGCGCGTGAACCTCGCCAGGGCGCTCGCCCAGCGCCCGTCGCTGCTGCTGTGCGACGAGCCGACCAATCACCTCGACATCCGCGCCCAGCTCGACGCGCTCGCACTGCTCCGTCACCTCGCCGACGACGGCCTGACCGTGCTCGCCGCACTGCACGACCTCAACCACGCCGCCGCCTTCGCCGACCGCATCGTGGTGATCGCGGACGGACGGGTTCAGGCCGCGGGAACCCCGGGCGACGTGCTGACGCGGGAGCTCATCGCCCGCGTCTGGCAGGTCGACGCGCAGGTGCTGTCCCGCGCGGGCAGCGGCCGCCCGCTGATCGTGTTCGACCCCGAGCCCGCCGTGCTGCGGTGACCCCGCGCGTGCGTGTGCTCAGGCGGAGCGCGGGCGGAGGACCGCCAGCGAGCGCAGGGCCCAGCCGAACAGGATCGACAGCACGCCGATGCCCATCGCGAACGCCGCGACGCCGAACGACACCACGGAGGTGAACAGGGACGCCCGCAGGAACGAGGCGTTCATCAGGGTGGCCCGCACCGGGTCGTCCATCGCGAGCTCCGCGTAGGTCTTGCCGTCGGACGCCTCGAGCGCGTGGTGCTGGATGATGTCGGCCTGCACGTAGGCGGTGAGCGGTCCGGCGACCGTCTGCCCCTGGAAGGCCATCGCGTCGTCGGGGATCGTGATGTTCTCCGCCCGCAGCTGCGACGACACCATGATCCAGACGACGATGCCGGCGACGATCAGCACGATGCCGCCGACGATGCCCAGCACGCCGACGACCTTCACGATCCGTCTCCTGCCGTCGTCGGGGTGACGGACTTCGGTGGTCTCGGTCGCTTCGCTCATGGCCGCTCTCCTCGCCTCGGGGACTGCGCCTCCAGGCTAGGGCCGGGGCCGCTGCGCCTCTCGCGGCACGGCCGGAAATAAGCCGGGTGATTCCCCGAGTGCCTCCCCGAGAGCGGCCGCGGCGAGGGCGGCGGCGGTGTCGAGGTCGCGCATCCACAGCGGGTGCACGGGCGCGGGCAGCCCCTGCGCCTCGAGGTCGGGCGCGAGAGGGGCGTCTTCCTCGGCGATCAGCCACGCGTCGAGCAGGCCGCCCGTGGCGCGGGGGCCGTAGTGCCGTCCGACCGCATCGGCCGTGGGGGGAAGGCCGACCGCGGCCAGGCACGCATCGGCCATGCCCCGCACGGGGGATCCCGCGATGATCGGCGACACCCCCACCACCCGACCGGAGGCCGCCCGCACGGCCGCGGCGAGCCCGGGCACGGCCAGGATGGGCCCGAGCGACACGACGGGGTTCGACGGGGCGAAGAGCACGGCGTCGGCCGCGGCGATGGCCTCGACCACGCCCGGCGCCGGGGTCGCGCGCTCGATCCGCGGGTTGTCGAAGCGCTGCGCGGGGACGGTCGCCCGGTGGCGCGTCCACCACTCCTGGAAGTGCATGCGCCCGAGGGTCGTGTCCACGTGCGTGTCGACCTCGGTATCGGTCATCGGCAGCAGCGCGACCCCGAGCGGCCAGCGCGACGCGAGCCGCGCGACGACCTCGGTCACGGTCGCGCCCTCGTGCAGCCACCCGGTGCGGGCGATGTGCGTGCCGAGGTCGAGGTCGCCGAGCGTGAACCACGGCCACCCGGCACCCCAGGCGTGCAGCTCGGCGGCGGTGCGTTCGGATTCGCCCGCCCGGCCCCAGCCCCGCGCGGTGTCGTTGACCCCGGCGAGCGCGTAGACCATCGAGTCGACGTCGGGCTGGAGTCGCAGGCCGCTCAGCCACAGGTCGTCGCCGGTGTTCGCGATCACGGTGATCCGGGCGCGCGTGCCCCCGGCGCCGTCCGGCCAGCATCGCCGTGCGGCCTCGCGCACCCCCACCGTGAACTTCGCGCCGCCGACGCCCCCGGCGAGCACGACGATCCGCGGGGCGGCCTCGGGCCCGGGTTCGACGTCGGTCGAGGCGGCCGCTCCGGCGACCGCATCCCCGCGCGCCGACGGGGTCGCGGACGAGACGGGCTCAGCCCGCCCGACACCGACGCCGGACGGGACGGGGTCCTCCGGCCCGGTCATGATGCCAGCACGAGACGTGGGGCGAGGAGCGCCGCCGTGCGCGGACCGAGACCGCACCGTCGGGCGGCTCGGAGGTGATCGGCGTGGTCGAGGTCGCGGCGCAGCCCGCTCAGCACGGGGAACCCCACCTCCGCGAACCCGGCAGCGCGGTGCGCGGCGGCCGAGTCGTCGCCGAAGCAGGGCCGCAGCGGTACGTCGGCGCGGGCGGTCGCGAGCACGGTGCCGGTGCCCTCCGCGTCGGGCACGAAGGCCCGCGGGTGGGCCGCGGCGTAGTCGAGCGCCCGGGTGAGCTCGTCGGGCAGCAGCGCCGGGAGGTCGCCGAGCAGCACGGCCCGCGGGAGCCGCGTCGACGCCGCAGACACCCCCTGCGCGATCGCCGCGGTCAGCCCCTCGACGCGGTCGCGCACGATCCGCACGCGGGGCACCGGGAGCAGGGCGGCCGCGGTGACCTCGTCGCTCGTGACCACCACGACCTCCGCGACCCGCGGGCACAGCGCGGTGGCCTCGACCGTGTCGAGCGCGATCGCCCTGGCGAGCGGCTCGCGGTCGACGCCCGGGAGCCGCAGTCGCGTCTTCCCGAACTCCGCCCGCTTCACCGGGATCACGACCACCCACTCCCGCGCCGGGGCGTGCGGTGACGCCCCGGCACGCAGACCGCCCGTCATGGCCGCGCCCTCACCCGCGCAGCCGCGGCGCGATGTCGCGCTCGAACAGCTGCAGGAACCGGCGCTGGTCGTGACCGGGCGCGTGGAAGACGAGGTGGTTGAAGCCCCAGTCGATGTACTGCTGGATCTCGGCGGCGACCGCGTCGGGGTCGTTGCCGACGATCCACCGCTTGGCGATGGTCTCCAGGGGCAGCGCGTCGGCGGCCTTCTCCATCTCGACCGGGTCGGTGATGTCGTGCTTCTGCTCCTTCGACAGCGACAGCGGGGACCAGAACCGGGTGTTCTCCAGCGCCGCCTCCCTGGTCTCCTCGTACGACAGCTTGATCTCGATCATGCGGTCGTACGTGTCGAAGGAGCGCTCGGACTGCTCCAGGCCCTCCTTCACGGCGGGCAGCAGCTGGTCGACGTAGAGCTCCTGGCCCTTGCCCGACGTGCAGATGAAGCCGTCGCCCGCGCGGCCGGCGTAGCGGGCGACCATCGGGCCGCCCGCGGCGATGTAGATGGGGATGCCGCCCTCGGGCCGGTCGTAGATGGAGGCGTCGTGCGTGGAGTAGTACTCGCCGTCGAAGCTCACGCGGTCGCCCGACCACAGCGCCCGCATGAGCCGCACCGACTCGCGCAGGCGGGCGTAGCGCTCCTTGAACTCGGGCCAGTCCTGCTCACCGGCGCCGCGGAAGCCGGTGGCGATCTCGTTGAGCGCCTCGCCGGAGCCGACCCCCAGGATCACCCGGTCGGGGTACAGGCAGCCGAGGCTCGCGAACGCCTGGGCGAGTACCGCCGGGTTGTAGCGGAAGGTGGGGGTGAGCACGGACGTGCCGATGCGGATGCTCGACGTGCGCTCGCCGACAGCCGCCATCCAGGTGAGCGAGAACGGCGCGTGACCGCCGGTGTGCCGCCACGGCTGGAAGTGGTCGCTCGCGAACACGGACTGCATGCCGTGCGCCTCGGCCGCGACCGAGATCTCGACCAGCTCACGCGGGTCGAACTGCTCGGCGCTGGCCTTGTATCCGAGGGTCAGTGTCATGTCGCATCCTTCTGTTCGGGTGGGGAGAGTTCGGCGCGCGCGGCCGCATAGCCGTCGCGGTAGCCCTGGTCGAGCGCCTCGGCGGTGCCCAGCCAGAAGAGGTCGCGGTCGGCGCCGCGCACGATGCTCGACGCGCCGGGCAGGTCGAGCGGACCCACGAGGTCGCCGCGGCCGCGCACGACGGCGACCGGGTTCCCGCTGGCCTTGCCCTTGACGAGGTCGGCGGCGGCGGCGAGCTCGTCTGCGACGCACGGGGTCGTGACGCTGAGCACCTTGCCCGCCTGGTCGGTGGTGCCGCGGAGGTCGGCGACCATGTGCACGCCGCCGCCGCCGATCGCGACGTCGGTCTGTCCTTCGCGCCAGGGCCGCCCGAGGGTGTCGCTGAGGAGCACACCGACCTCGGCCCCGGTCGCGGCGCGCAGCCCCGCGGCGAGCGCGCGGGCGGAGCGGTCGGGGTCTTCGGGCAGCAGCAGCACCCAGCCGTCGGGGGTGTTGCTGGCGTCGACGCCCGCGGCCGCGGCGACCATGCCGAGGCGGTTCTCGACGATGCGCATGGTGTGGCCGTCGTGGGTGCGGGAGGCGACGAGGCGCACGGTCTCCGCCGTGATCGCGGCCTCCCGGTCGGCGGCCTGCACGTAGCGCCCCTCCGCCTTGGACACGATCTTCGACGTGACGACGAGGATGTCGCCGTGCAGCAGTTCCACGCCCGTGGCGAGGATGAGCGCGACCAGGTCGTCGCCCGGGCGCACCTCGCCCATGCCGGGGAGGGCGAACACGTGCAGGCCGGGGGCGGTCATGCGCGCACCTTCGGCAGCACGTCGCGCCCGAAGACCTCGAGCCACTCCCGCTGGTTCGGCCCCACGTTGTGCAGGTAGATGCGGGTGAAGCCGAGGTCGGCATAGCGCTGGATCTGCGCGCGGTGCACGTCGGGGTCGGCGGAGATCAGCATCGACGCGCGCATGTCGTCGGGAGTCACGCCGCGCACGAGCTGCTCGAAGTCGTAGGGCGAGCGCACGTCGCCTCGCCGCATGCGCAGCGCCGCGATGGGCCACTCGGCGTGGGCCTGGGCGAGCGCCTGCTCCTCGGTCGGCGCCCACGACAGCGGCAGCTGGAGCACGCGCGGCAGAGTGTCGGCGTCGCGCCCGGCCTCCCTCGCGCCCTCCGCGAAGCGTGCCAGCAGCGGGGCGAGGCGCTCGACCTCGGCCGCGACCGTGATGAGGCCGTCGGCGTTGCGGCCGGCGCGGCGCGCGGTGACGGGGCCCGCGGTGGCGACGAACACCGGGGGCGCGGCCGGGGGCATGGTCCACAGCCGGGTGGACTCCATGCGGAAGTGCTCGCCGCGGTGGCGGGTGTCGCGGCCCGCGAGCGAGGCGGTGAAGAGCTTGCGGATGATGTCGACGGCCTCGAACATGCGGTCGATGCGCTCGGCGGGCTCGGGCCAGTAGCCGCCCGTGATGTGCTCGTTCAGCGCGTCGCCGGAACCGACCCCGAGCCACGCGCGGCCGGGGTACAGCGTGGCCAGCGTGGCGGCGGCCTGCGCGACCACGGCCGGGTGCGTGCGGAACCCGGGGGTCGTGACGCCGGGACCCAGGTCGCCCGTGGTGTGCGCGCCGATCGCGCCGAGCATGGTCCACACGTGCGCGGAGGCCCGGTGTCGCGGGAGCCACGGCTGGAAGTGGTCCGTGGCCATGATGCCGCGGAACCCGTGGGCCTCGGCGGCGATGCAGTTCTCGATGACGGCGGAAGGCTGGACCTGCTCCAGCATCGCGGCGTACCCGATGTGCATGGCCCCTCCTCTCGCGTCGTCGCTGTCTCCATTGAATGGATACTGGATCCAAAAGTCAAGCGGCTAGCTGTGGGATTGAGATTTGTTGCTCCCGGGGTCGGCGCCATGCGTTTGGCGTCGAGCACAAAAGCGTGGGTGGCGTGCCTGAACACACCACCCACACCCTCGTCATTCGTTGACCGAACTACAGCCCCTCGTCCAACGCGCCTCCATTCGCACGATGCCGAGTTCGTCGCTGGATGAAACGAACAACGCCGCGCACGAGAATGAAGGCGACAGCGAGAATCGCCGCGACGACCAGCAAGCTGATGATCAGCCCCGACCAGCTGAAAAGTGACGCGTCCATCTTCGTACTCCTTACGGCAGCGCAAACGACCCGGAGGTGGTGTATACGTAAGACCGACAATCCATCTGCATGTACGCTACTGCGCCCGTCACTCTTCCGTTCCGGGAGAACGACCAACTACTCGCCCCGCTTGGTGAGGTGGCGCTGTAAGACTTCGAGTAGATCAGTCCGACAAACGGCCAAGCAGCCACCGCCCCGAATGCATCTGCCTTCATCGAACTCGTGATCTTGGTCAGCGCTTTGCCACCCGTGCGCTTGGTCGTCCACGAAACGCCCCAGTTGGCATCCACGAGATTGATACCACCAGTAATGCGGCCACTAGCGTTCGCTGTGGCGCCAGCCCCCGATCTTGCCACGTTGAACGACTGATTGAGGTTGTACAACGCAGCGGGGACGATGCGGGCTTCGGCACCGCCGTATGCCGCAGCCTCGATCGCGGGTGAACTGGCACTTGCGGGAGGCTCCGCGTCTATCAAGTACGCGCGCATGAACTCAAGGTCCTCAGCGCTCAGTGGCTGTCCCACTGAATAGTGGTCGGCTAGTGCATCTTTTCGTTCCTCAACTTCCGCCCTCGACAACGCCGTGTTCTCGTCGAACGTCACGTCGGTCTGGTCGATAGGAGTCGTGTTCTCCTCATAGGCTTCGGCGGCTTCACCCGTCAGAGTCGAGGCCTCACCGCCGGCTGATACGGCCTCCATGCCGCTCGAGGCCTCGGACGTCAGAGTCCCGTTGAGGGTCGAAGCCGGCCGGGCCGAAGCGGAGCCAGCGATGTAGCCCAGCGACCCGGTCGCGAGCAGGCTCACCGCCACACACGCGCCAAGCGCAATCCGCCGATTCGGATGTACACGCACAGTTTCTCCATCCATCGCGCTCACCGTGAGCAGCCGACCCGCCGCAGCTCAAGCTATGACGCGCATTCGAACCTGTCTGTCCGCCGTTCGGGGGACTCGGCTTCAGGAGAGGCTGACGCCGCAGAGAGTTCCCCGTCAAACCGCAGGAGCTCGTCGATGCAGGCTCAGCAGTATTCCGGCACTAAGCACGAACTCGATGCCCGGAAGGCCGGGCCGATACGCGGCCGCGGTACTCGACCCGTCCTCTTTCGGAGTCACGCCCTCCGCCATCCGAGGAGGGCGGCAAGACCGATCGTCCAGGAGACAGCCGACGCGACCGACCCGCCTGTACCGCCCACTCAGCGGCGACGGCGCTGCACGGCGAGGGTCACGGTGGCGGAGTCGGCGGGGGCGGGTGCGGCGGCGGCGAGGTCGGGGAGACCGGCGGCGACGGTCTTGCGGGTGCGGCCGATCGCTCGGCGCGACAGCGCCCACTGCAGGCCGTAGCCGATCGCGAACACCATGAGGGTGAAGATCAGCGCCATCGCCGCGCCCTGGTCGGGCGCGTAGAGCTGCGCCGACCGCGGGTTGATCATGGCGTAGATGTACATCGACAGCGGACGAGACGACGGCGTCGCCAGGAACGCGGGCAGCGTGAACTCGTTCGTGCCGAGGATGAACATCTGGATCCACACGGCCATCACGGTCGGCATCAGCAGCGGCGCGATGATGCGGCGGAACCCCTGGAACCTGCTGGCCCCGCTGGTGAGCGCCGCCTCCTCCAGCTCGGGCCTGATCTGCAGCGTCGCACTGTACGACGAGCGGTACGCGATCGACACCCGGTACGAGTAGGCGATCACGAGCGCGAACAGCGTCCCGGCGAGCGGGATGTAGGGGTTCAGCACCATGAAGGTGAGGAACATCGCGAAGCCGGCGATGGTCGCGGGGATCGCGACCGACGACGACGCGAACAGGTCGAGCGCCTTCACCCACCCGGTCTTCTTGCTGCGGGCGATGCCGTACGCGAGCACGGTCGCGAAGACCACCGCGATCGTGGCGCTCCCGCCCGCGATGAGCACCGTGCGCCCGAGCGACACCCAGAACTCGGAGTCGGCGAGCACCACCCCGAACGCCCCGAAGTCGGTGCGGCTCAGCATCGCGTCGATCGAGAACGCCACCGGGTACGGGGTGATCGCCGCCCACAGCAGCGCCAGCAGCGGCAGCACCGCGGTCAGCAGCACGAACACGGCCACCAGCACCATGACCGGGATCTTCCACGGCCCCATCCGCATGGTCGACGGCCGGAAGCCCTTGCCCGACACGGAGGCGCGGCGCTCCGCGTTCCTGGTCGCCCTCAGGTACACCGCGAACGCGATCGTGGTGATCACCAGGAACACCAGGCCCCACGCGGCGGCGAGGCCGTACTGCGGCAGCTCCCCCGCGTTCGAGCTGATCAGCGTCCACAGCTTCAGGGCGAAGATGCTGCGCCCCGACTCCTGGCCGAACAGCAGCGGCACCTCCAGGCTGCCGAGGCCGAGGATGAACGTCAGCACCGTCACCCCGAGCAGCCCCGGCCACAGCATCGGCAGCGTCACCCGCCGCAGGGTCTGCGGCCATGACGCGCCCGACACCCGCGCCGACTCCTCGAGCGACCCGTCCATGTTCGTCAGGATCGGCACGATCATCAGGTACGGGAAGGTCACGTTGGTGAGCGCCTGGATGACGATCATCGTCGGGAACGCATACGGGTCGATCGGCACGTCGCTCGCGAACGGCAGCAGCCGCAGCAGCTGGTTCAGCACACCCGACTCGGGCGACAGCATCAGCAGATACGCCTGCGCCTTCACGATCGGCGGGATGATGTACGGCACGATCACGAGCACCGAGATGAGCCGGCGCCACGGGGCGTCGGTGCGGACGGTGACCCAGGCCAGGCCGAACGCCATCAGCAGCGTGAGCAGGGTCGAGCCGCCGACGAAGGCCCCGGTCGCGCCGAGCACGCCCCAGAAGTCCTCGCGCAGCTGCCACAGGGTGACGAAGTTCTCGACGCCCCACTGGGCGGACGAGACCCCGAAGGGCAGGAACGGACCACGGAACGCGGTGATCACCTGAACGATCAGCGGCACCGCGAGCAGGAGGAAGATGACGATCCCGGAGACGACCATCGCGATCGTCATCGAGGTGGGACGCCGGCGCCCCGTGGTCCGTCGTGCCTGGAACATGGTTATCCGTTCAGCGCCTTGTCGGCCGCGTTGATCATCGCCTGCCAGTCGTCGCGGGTGTCCTGCGTCTCGGTCTCGGCACCGCTGTCGAGGCCGAGCAGCAGCGCATCGGCGTTCGTCTTCATGAGGCCCGTGGCCTCGCCGAAGGTCGCGGCGGGGAGCCCGGCGAACGGCACCTGCGTGCTGGCGAAGCGCTCGTCGGTCATGCGCAGGTGGATCCAGTCGGGGTCGAACGCGTTCCACAGGGTCCACAGCGCGGCGCCCGGCTTGTTCTTCGCATCGGAGTTGACGCCCGAGAACTGCGCCCACACCCCGGAGTGCTCGAACGGCGCCACCTGCAGCGACGGGTTCGGGTTGAACAGGGTCTGGTTGAGCGCGACCGGCACGTCTCCGCTCGACAGCGGGGCACCCTGGTCTTCGAGCAGCTTCATGGTGCCGGACGACATCAGCTCGTCGATCAGGTCGAGCATCGCGTCTTCGCCCTCGGCCATGCCGTAGCCCGCGAAGACCACCGCGTTGTAGCCGGCGACCGACACCTTGCCGGTGTACTCGGGGGCGAGCAGGCCGTCGAGCGACGCCGGGACCTCCGCGATCTTGTCGGTGTTGTACTGCAGCAGCGACCCGTTGATGCTGTCGGGCATGAGCTCGGGGGCACCGAGGGTGAGGTACTCCTCCGGCACGCCGAAGCTCTGCCAGTCGACCTTCTCCCAGAAGCCCTCGTCGTACATCGCGGCCATCGAGGTGATCGATCCGGAGACGACGTCGGTGTTGCGCGACCCGGTGGCCTTGGCCGAGATGATCGCCGACGACAGGTTGTAGGTGAGGCCCCGCGTCTCGACCTTGATGTCGGGGAAGCGCTCGTTGAACTGCGCGATCACGTCGGGCGACAGCTCGTACCAGTCCCAGATGACCAGGGTGCCGCCGTCCTCCTCCTTCGCCTGCTCGTAGAGGGCGTCGAGCTGCTTGTCGATCTCGGGCCAGTAGTCGTCGTAGAAGTTCTCGCAGCGCGTGATGGCTCCGACGTCGACCGCGTCGCACGTGGCCGCGGCGGCGTCGCCCTTCAGCGAGCTCTCGCCGTCGCCCGCCTCGGCCTGCGTGCCGCAGCCGCTCAGGGCGAGTGCGACGACCGCCGCTCCGGCGACGGCTCCCAGTGTTCTCTTCATGATCCGAATGTCCTCTCTGACATCAGGTGCGTGATCTCGGGTGTGGTGCGGGTTGCGTCATGCGGCCAGCACGCGGCAGGCGTGCGGGACCAGTTCGAGGAAGACCCTGCCGCCCTCGGGGGGTGTCGCCAGCGGAGCTCCGCGGCCGACGATCGTGCCGACCGTCTCGCCACCGGCGAGCACCTCGGCCTCGTACTCGACGATCTCGCCGAGGAACTCCACCCGCACGATGCGCACGGGGACGACGTTGGGGCGCTCGACCGCGGTCTCGTGCCAGCGCACGGCCTCGGGCCGCAGCGTCAGCGTGACCTCGTCGCCCGTCGTGACCCCGTCGGGGACGGGCGTGTGCAGCCGGGTGCCGAGTGCCTCGACCACCGCGTCACCGCTGCCGTCGCGGTCGACCACACGGGCGGGCACCATGTTCACGCGGCCGACGAAGTCCGCCACGAACCGGTCGGCCGGCTGGTCGTAGAGCTCGCGCGGGGCGGCCTCCTGCACGATGCGGCCGCCGTTCATCACGGCCACCCGGTCGGACATCGACAGCGCCTCGGACTGGTCGTGGGTGACGTACAGGGCGCTGATGCCGAGGCTGCGCTGCAGGCTGCGCAGCTCGTTGCGCATGGTGTCGCGCAGCTTCGCGTCGAGGTTGGACAGCGGCTCGTCCAGCAGCAGCAGCCGCGGACGGTGCGCGAGCGCGCGGGCGAGGGCGAGTCGCTGCTGCTGCCCGCCCGACAGCGCGGTGGCGGGGCGCTGCGCGAGGTGGTCGAGCTGCACGAGCTCCAGTGCCTCCATCGCGCGCTTCTTCGCCTCCTGCTTCGGCAGCCGGGAGCCGGCGACCTGGAGGGGGAAGATCGCGTTGGCGAACACGGTCATGTGCGGCCAGATGGCGTAGTTCTGGAAGACCATGCCGATGTCGCGCTTGTCGGGCGACACGTGCTGGGTGCCGGTGGACAGCACGCCCCCGTCGAGCGAGATGACTCCGCCGTTGCTGCGCTCGAGCCCGGCGACGCAGCGCAGGGTCGTGGTCTTGCCGCAGCCCGACGGCCCGAGGAGGGAGTAGAACGTGCCGGGCTCGATCGTGAACGTGACGTCCTTCACGACGGGGACGGCGGCGCCGTCGAGCTCGTAGTCCTTCTTCAGGGCGTCGACGACGAGTCGTCCGCCCCCGGCGTTCGCGGTCATCGGCGTCCTCTCTCGGGCGTCTGTTCTGGATTCTGGATCCACAATCGTCGCTGCCATCATCGTCCCTCTCCCGTCGTCGCCGCCACCGGCTGCGGGGCGGCGGGTGCACCCCACGGCCGCGGCCTCACGAAGAACAGCACCACGAGCGCGCACACCCCGAAGGCCACGGCCGACAGCAGCAGCGACTGCGCCATCGCCCGCGCCAGCCCCGCGCCGTCCTCGTCAGACAGCACACTGCCGGGGTGGATCGCACCGGGCACGAACCCGCGGATCTGCGCCGCCAGGGTCACGTTCATCAGCACGGCCAGCAGGGCGGAACCGATGACGGAGCCCATCTGCCGCGTCGTCGAGTAGACCCCGGAGCCCGCCCCGGCCTGCGTGTGCGGCAGGTTGCGCGTGGCGGTCGAGGCCAGCGGCCCGAACATGCCAGACACCCCGACCCCGAGCAGCGCCGACGGCAGCAGCAGCAGCCAGAACGGCGCATCGAGCGTCATGGTCGCGGCGTACCAGGCCATCGCGACCGCCGAGATCGTGAACGCGGCGAAGGTCACCCAGCGCGGTCCGACCCGGTCGCTGAGCTTTCCGACGAACGGCCCGAGCACTCCGGACACCACCGCCATCGGCGCGAGCATGAGGGCCGCGAGCGTGGGGTCGAGGCCCCGGGCGACCTGAAAGTAGAAGGCGAGCGGCACGGGCATCGCGGTGATGCCGACCCCCACCAGGAAGATCGTGGCGTTCGCGACGGAGAAGTTGCGGTCGCGGAACAGGGCCAGCGGCATCAGCGGCTCGGCGCGGTTGACGCGCTGCCACACCACGAACAGCACCAGCAGCACGACGCCCGCGGCGATCAGCCCCCACACCGTGACCGGACCGGCGATCACACCCCAGTCGTACACCTCCCCCTCCTGGAGTCCGAAGACCAGGAGGAAGAGCCCGGCACCCGAGAGGATCACGCCGAGCAGGTCGAACCGATGGGGGTGGCCGTCCAGATCCGGCACCAGCCGCCACGCGACGACGAACGCCACCACGCCGACCGGGACGTTCACGAAGAAGATCCACTCCCAGCCGACCGTGTCGGTGAGCACGCCGCCCAGGATCGGCCCGACGAGGGTCGCGAGGCCGCCCACGGCACCCCACGCCCCCATCGCCTGGCCCCGGCCGCGCGGCGGGAAGACGCGGGCGATGATCGCCATGGTCTGCGGCGTCATCAGCGCGGCGCCGAAGCCCTGCACGGCCCGCGCCGCGATCAGCATCTCGATGCTGCCGGACAGGCCGCACGCGAGGGAGGCGAGGGTGAACAGCACGAGTCCCGTGAGGTACACCCGCTTGGGGCCGAACCGATCGCCGAGGCGGCCCGTGATCAGCAGCGGCACCGCGTAGGCGAGCAGGTACGCGCTGGTCACCCAGATCACCGTCGTGAGGTCGGCGTCGAACGCCGCGAGGATGACCGGGTTGGCGATCGCCACGATCGTCGTGTCCACGAGGATCATGAAGAAGCCGATGCACAGGGCCCACAGGGCGGGCCACGGCCGGACTGTCTGCGTCATGAGCTGCTTTCGGGTGGGGCGTCACGGGGGGGGCGGGTGGTCCGGGGTCCGTCCTGTTCGCCCCCGAGTGCAGGACGGACGCCGGAGTTCCGGTGGCCGGGGTCAGCCGTCGGCGGAGGGGATCCCGGTGACGGGCTCCCCCAGCAGCGGCGTCGACACGGCGTAGATGCCGTGGTTCGCGAACAGCCAGATGAGGTTGCGGTCCCACTCGACGAAGATGCCGTGCACGGGTGCGGCGAGATCGTCGTCGTCCTTCAGTCCCATCGGCGGCACGAAGTAGGCGCCCACCTTCGGGTCCTCGGGGTCGCGCACGTCGAAGATCTGCAGACCGGCGGCGTAGAACGCGTACGGGATGACCCCGCCGTGCGGCGTGCCGGTGTTGGTGAAGTAGCCGGAGCGCTTGGGACCGAACGAGCCGCGGCGCTGCGCCCAGTCGGTGAAGGCCGCCTCCGCGGGCGGCGTGGGCCGGGGCAGCGTGCGCACGACCCGCGGGTTCGTCGGGTCGCTCACGTCGATCTGGTAGATCTCCTTGGCGGGCTCGTAGCAGTCGGTGTTCATCGGGTAGCCGGAGACGTAGACGTACCCGGTCTCCTCCACCTGGGTGGTGTCGACGTTGTCGCCCTCGGTGCCGGCGACACTCGTCGGCAGCGGGCACCAGCCCACGTGATGGATGTCCGTCGGGTCGGAGACGTCGAGCACGAAGAAGCCCTGGCCGCCCTGCGCCGCGTAGCCGTACTTCCAGCCCGACTCGACCGAGCGGGGCAGGAACACGCCCATGCGCGAGCCGAACCAGGAGGTCTTGTTGTTCCAGCGGTCGTTGTCGGCCAGGTACGGGGAGTCGTCCTCCTCGCCGGCCCGCGAGCCGGGCACCCACCAGGTCGACAGCAGCTCGGGCTTCGCGGGGTCGGACACGTCGTAGGCCGCGTGGCCCGCGGTCCACAGTGTGGTGCGGTACGGCTGGTTGGTGAAGGTGTTGTCGGGCGCGGTGGCCACGAACAGGTACTTGTCGCCGTAGTACACCGGGAGGTCGAGCACGCCGTTGCCCTCCTGGATCTCGCCGGGCGAGTGGTTCGGGTCGGTCGACACCTCGGTGAGCAGCGTCCACTCGCGCGGGCTCGGGCCGTCCATCCGCCAGGTGCGGAAGCCCCGCAGGCCCTCCCACTCCTTCAGCTGCCCCTCGACCGTGTCGTCGAGCCACTTGTTGGCGACGCGCCCCTGGAGGAAGTACCGCGGGGTCTCGCTCGCCTGGATCGCGATGTACGCGCCGAGCTCCTGGTTCCACTGCACGGTGGTCGCGCCGAACTGCGGGCGGGGGTCGCCCCAGCCCCACTGCTCCTCGTCGACGATCGTGAGGTCGCGCGGGTCGGTGATGTCGTACAGCTTCCAGTGGTTGCCGCCGCCGTAGTGCAGCATCAGCCGCCGCCCGTCCCAGTCGTAGATGCACTGCCACGAGTGGCTCGTGTTCACCACGATCGGGTAGAACGCCTCGGCCTTCGCGTTGAGCGTGTAGGTCTCCGGGTCGCGGTAGTCGAGCTGACCGGGCCAGTCGACGAACACGTCGCGCGGGACGGAGGGGGTGTGGGCGGGCGGCAGGAACGTGCCGTCGGGCTGCATGCCCCACGTGGAGGGGTCGGGATCGGCCGGTTCTCCGGCGACGCGCTCGAAGTCCTCCGGACGGTACTTCTTCGCATCGGGCACGTAGGGAGAGCCGGCCATGTCGCCTCCATTGGCTGAATCGGGTGGGATCGTCACGACGTCGTGTCGTCCCCCTCAGATTCACCCGGTGCCGCGATGCTGTCCAATATCCATACGGGTCAGAGCCATGACCATCCGGGCATATCAGCCGAGCGGTCGCGGCTCCCCCTCCGTGTACTCGCTTTCCAGGGCCGCGAGCCGCGCGCCCTCCTCGCGCAGGTGCGTCAGCAGGGCGGTCGCGGCGGGCGAGGGCGCCCGGTCCTTGGGCAGCGTGACGCCGACCGAACGCCGGATCGAGCTGAGCGGCGTGGGCAGGATCCGCAGCTCGCGGTCGTCGACCGCGATGAACATCGGCAGCGCCGCGATCACGTCGGTCGAGATCAGCAGCGTGCGCAGCGTCAGCATCGACGTGCACTCCACGCGGTCGGGAGGCAGGGGCAGCCCTTCGTGGAAGAACACCGCCTCCAGCTCCGCGCGCAGGGCGGTCTGGGCGACGGGGAAGATCCACGGGTAGGAGATGAGCTCCGCGAGCGAGTGCGCCTTGGCACCACCGAGCACCGGATGCCCGGCCCGCGCGACCAGGCGGATCGGCTCGAGGTGCAGCCGCTCCTGCTCCAGTCGCACCGGCACCGTGGGCGACAGCCGCCCCACCGTGAGGTCGAGGTCGCCCGCGAGCAGCAGCTGCTGCAGGGTGTCGGGCGTGCCCTCGCGCACCACCACCGTGAGCCGGGGATGCTCGGCCTTCAGCCCCGCGATCGCCCGCGGCAGCAGCAGGTTCGACCCGGCCAGGTGCGTGCCGACCGTGACCGTGCCCAGCTGTCCGGACTGCAGCAGCCGCACCTCCTCCCCCGCCGCCCGCAGCTCGGCGAGCACGGACCGGGCCCGCTCGATGAACGCGTGCCCGTACGGCGTCGGTCTGACCCCGCGCGGCAGGCGCTCGAACAGTGCGACCCCGAGCACCTCCTCCACCTCGCGCAGTCCGCGCGTGACGACGGGCTGGGTGATGTGCAGCGACTCGGCCGCGCGCACGAGCGTGCCCTCGTCGGCGATGGCGGTGATGAGGACGAGGTGCCGGATCTTGACCCGGCCGTCGAGCAGTCGATCGGTGACCATGAGCGGGACTATAGCCGTGGGGGCATGGCAGTGCATCAAGAGAGTATTTGTCGGCATCCCTTCGACGTTCCTAGCCTGAGCGCATGCCTTCCGAGACGATGACGCCTCCCCGCCCTGCCGCCGAGCAGGGCCGGGTGCCCCGCGCGATCCACAACCTGATCGCCGGCGAGCGCGTCGAGGGCATCGGCTCCTTCGCCAAGATCAGCCCGATCGACGGCACGCTGATCGCCGAGGTGCACGAGGCCGGGGCCGAGCAGGTCGACCGTGCCGTGGCTGCCGCCCGTGCCGCGTTCGACGGACCGTGGGGTCGCATGACGGTGGCCGAGCGCGCCCGCCTGCTGCGGGGCGTCGCCGACGCGATCGACCGCCGCGCCGACGAGCTCGTGGCCGCAGAGGTCGGCGACACCGGCAAGCCCGAGTCCCTCGCCCGCGACCTCGACGTGGCCAGGGCCGCCGCGAACTTCCGCTCCTTCGCCGACACGGTCTCCGCCACCGGGCTCGACTCGTTCCTCACCGAGCTGCCCGACGGCCGCCGCGCCCTCAACTACGCGGTGCGCAAGCCCCTCGGCGTGGTCGCGGTGATCGTGCCGTGGAACCTGCCGCTGCTGCTGCTCACGTGGAAGCTCGCGCCGGCCCTCGCCACCGGCAACACCGTGGTGATCAAGCCGTCCGAGGAGACGCCGTCGTCGGCCACGCTGCTCGCCGAGATCCTCGCGGAGGCGGGGGTGCCGGCCGGGGTGGTGAACGTGGTGCACGGCTTCGGCACGGGTTCCGCGGGCGAGGCCCTCACGAAGCACCCCGGCATCGACGGTGTGACCTTCACGGGCGAATCGTCCACGGGCTCCGCGATCATGCGGGCCGTCGCACCACGCGTGCGTCCGGTGTCGTTCGAGCTCGGGGGCAAGAACGCCGCGCTCGTGTTCGCCGACGCCGACCTCGACGCCGCGGTGGCCGGACTCGCCCGCAGCACCTACCTCAACACGGGCCAGGTGTGCCTGTGCACCGAGCGCATCTACGTCGAGCGGTCGGTGTTCGACGACGTGGCGGCCGGGCTCGCCGAGCACGCGGGGCGGCTGCGCCTCGGTCGGCCGGAGGACCCCGCGACCACCACGGGCCCGCTGATCTCGCAGGCGCACCGGCAGAAGGTGCAGTCGTACTTCGACCTCGCGGTGTCGGAGGGCGCCATGGTGCTCGCGGGCGGCGGGGTGCCGACCCTCGGCGACGGACTCGACGGCGGCTCCTGGATCGAGCCGACGCTGTGGACCGGGCTCGACAACAGCCACCGCACCGTGCGCGAGGAGGTGTTCGGCCCGGTCGCCGCCCTCATCCCGTTCGACAGCGAGGAGGAGGCGATCCGGCTCGCGAACGACACCGACTACGGGCTCGCCGCCGTCACCTGGACCACCGATCTCACCCGCGGTCACCGCGTCGCCCAGCAGATGCGCACCGGCATGTCGTGGGTCAACACCTGGTACCTGCGCGACCTGCGCAGCCCGTTCGGCGGCGTGGGGCTCTCCGGCATCGGTCGCGAGGGCGGCCACCACTCGCTCGAGTTCTACACCGAGCCGACGAACGTGTGCGTGCAGCTGTGACCGGGGTCCTCGACACCGAGGCCGTGCGGGCCGCCGACGAGCGGCTGCGGCGGGCGGCCGAGACCGGTCGCCCGTGCGCTCCGGTGCGCGACCTGCTCGGCGACACCGACCAGGACGCCGCGTACGCCGTGCAGTCGCTCGGCATCGCCCGTCGCGTGGACGGGGGCCGGCGCATCGTGGGGCGCAAGATCGGCCTCACCTCGCCGGTCGTGCAGGCGCAGCTCGGCGTGGACAGCCCCGACTACGGTGTGCTGCTCGACGACATGATCCACGCCGACCGGGAGCCGCTCGACCTCGGGCGCTTCCTGCAGCCGCGCGCCGAGGCCGAGGTGGCGTTCGTGCTCGGGCGCGACCTCGACTCCCCCACCGCGACCGTCGCCGACGTGCTGCGGGCGACGGAGTTCGTGCTGCCCGCGATCGAGGTCGTGGACTCCCGGGTGGCGGGATGGGACATCCGCCTCACCGACACCATCGCCGACAACGCCTCCAGCGGCGCGGTCGTGCTGGGCACCACCCCCCGCCGGCTCGACGGCTTGGATCTGACCGCGCTCGGCATGGCGCTCGACCGCGACGGGCGCCCCGTCTCGACCGGCAGCGGCGCCGCGTGCCTGGGCAGCCCCGTGATCGCGGTGGCCTGGCTGGCGCGCGAGGTCGCCCGGCGCGGACAGCCGCTGCGCGCGGGCGAGGTGATCCTGTCCGGGGCGCTCGGGCCCATGGTCGACGCGACGGCCGGCGTGTTCCGCGCCCGGCTCGACGGACTCGGAGAGGTGCGCGCCGACTTCCACGGCACGGCCTCCGGCACGGCGACGGAAGGGGCGGCGGCATGACCACGGGAATCGCCATCATCGGCTCCGGCAACATCGGCACGGACCTGCTCATCAAGGTGAAGCGGCTGTCGACCACGCTGCACGTGGTGGCGATGGCCGGGATCGACGAGCACTCGGACGGCCTCGCGCGCGCCCGCCGCCTGGGTGTCGCCACCACGCACGAGGGGGTGGACGGGCTGCTCGCCCTGCCCGAGTTCGCCGATGTCGAGCTGGTGTTCGACGCGACCTCGGCCGGCGCGCACTCCCGCAACGACGCCCTCGTGCGCAACGCCGGACGGCTCATGGTCGACCTCACCCCCGCCGCGATCGGCCCCTACGTGGTGCCCGTGGTGAACCTCGACGCGCACGCCGGGGCCACCAACCTGAACATGGTCACGTGCGGCGGGCAGGCGACCGTGCCCATGGTGGCCGCCGTGTCGCGCGTGGCCCCGGTCGCATACGCCGAGATCGTCGCCTCGATCGCCTCGAAGTCCGCAGGACCCGGCACCCGCGCGAACATCGACGAGTTCACCGAGACCACGGCCCGCGCGCTGGAGGTGATCGGGGGCGCCGAGCGGGGCAAGGCCATCATCGTGCTGAACCCCGCCGACCCGCCGCTCATCATGCGCGACACCGTGTACTGCCTGGTCGAGGGCGACCCCGCCACGCTCGACCGCGACGCCGTCCGCACCTCGGTGACCGATATGGTCGCCGCCGTGCAGGGGTACGTGGGCGGCTACCGGCTCGCGCAGGACGTGCAGTTCGACGCGGTCGACGAGGGGTACGTCCCGGCACTCGACCGGGCGTTCCGCGGCACGCGCGTGACCGTGCTGCTGGAGGTGACCGGCGCCGGGCACTACCTTCCGGAGTACGCGGGCAATCTCGACATCATGACCTCGGCCGCCCTGCGCACCGCCGAGCGACTCGTCGCCCGACGGACGGGGGTTCCCGCATGACCGGCTCGACTCCGCGCGTGTACGTGCAGGACGTGACGCTGCGCGACGGCATGCACGCCATCGGCCACGGCTACACGACCGACCAGGTTCGCGACATCGCCCGGGCCCTGGAGGCGGCGGGCGTGGATGCGATCGAGGTCGCGCACGGCGACGGCCTGGGCGGATCCAGCGTCGCCTACGGGCACGGCGCCCACACCGATTGGCAGTGGATCGCGGCCGCCGCCGAGGTCCTGGACCGGGCGGTGCTGACGACCCTGATCCTGCCCGGCATCGGCACGATCGACGACCTCGCCCGCGCCCGCGACCTCGGCGTCGCGAGCGTGCGGGTCGCCACCCACTGCACCGAGGCCGACGTCGCGATCCAGCACATCACGTGGGCGCGCGAGCACGGCATGGACGTGTCGGGGTTCCTGATGATGAGCCACCTGAACGATCCGCGCGGGCTCGCCGAGCAGGCGCGGATCATGCAGGACGCGGGAGCGCACTGCGTGTACGTGACCGACTCCGGCGGACGCCTCACGATGCACGATGTCGCCGCGCGCGTGGACGCCTATCGCGACGTGCTCGACCCCGGGACGCAGATCGGCATCCACGCGCACGAGAACCTCTCGCTGAGCGTCGCCAACAGCGTGACCGCCGTCGAGCACGGCGCATACCGCGTCGATGCCTCCCTCGCGGGCCAGGGCGCCGGAGCGGGCAACTGCCCCGTCGAGGCGTTCGTCGCGGTGGCGGATCTGCTCGGGTGGGAGCACGGCTGCGACCTGTTCGCCCTGCAGGACGCCGCGGAGCAGCTCGTGCGTCCGCTGCAGCACCGTCCGGTGCGCGTCGACCGCGAGACGCTCACCCTCGGCTACGCCGGCGTGTACTCCAGCTTCCTGCTGCACGCCGAGCGCGCGGCCGCGAAGCACGACCTCGACGCGCGGGACATCCTGGTCGAGCTCGGACGACGGCGCATGGTGGGCGGCCAGGAGGACATGATCGTCGATGTCGCGCTCGACCTGGTCGCCGCGCGTTCCGCGGGGGCGGCCTCATGAGCACCGACGCGGTCTACGCCGCCGCCCTCGACACCGCCCAGCGCACGGCCGCGCCCATCAACCAGCTGTCGCCCACGGAGGAGGTCGACCTCGCCACGGCCTACGCCACGCAGCACGCCCTCATCGCCCGACGGGTCGCCCGCGGCGAGCACATCACCGGGGTCAAGCTCGGATTCACGAGTCGGGCCAAGGCGCAGCAGATGGGTGTGCACGACGTGATCCTGGGCACCCTGACCGATGCCATGCGCCTGGACGACGACGGCGTGTTCGCGCGGCGGTCCGCCATCCACCCGCGCATCGAGCCCGAGGTCGCCTACCTCCTTCGCGCCGGCCTCGACGCATCCGCGGTCGACCGGCCGCTGTCGGAACTGGTGGCCGCGGTCGCCCCCGCCCTGGAGATCATCGACTCCCGGTACCGCGACTTCCGCTTCAGCCTCGCCGACGTGGTGGCCGACAACGCCTCCGCCGCGGCCTACACGATCGGCCCCTGGACACCGCTCGACCGCGCGGGCGCCATCGACAACCGGGCCGTGCGGCTCGAGGTCGACGGCCGCATCGCCGCGACGGGCTCGACCGCCGCGATCCTCGGCGACCCCGGTCGCGCCGTCCTCGCGGCCGCTCGACTCGGCGCCCGCCACGGCTTCGTGCTGCGGGCGGGCATGGTGCTCCTCGCCGGGGCCGCGACCGCCGCTGTTCCCCTGCCCGACCGCGGTGTGGTCGAGGCGACGGTCACCGGTCTGGGCGGCGTCACGATCCGCACGGACGACGGTTCCGCGTCGTCCGGCCCGAAGGGAGCATCATGACCGAGTCCCGCGGCATCCTCGTGGAGGGCAAGGCCACCCCGCGCGGACGCTTCCCGCACGCCAAGCTCAGCGGCGACCTCGTGTTCGTGTCGGGCACCTCCAGCCGCCGCCCCGACAACACGATCGCGGGCGCCGAGGTCGACGAGTTCGGGGCGACCCGGCTCGACGTCGCGGTGCAGACCCGCGCCGTGATCGAGAACATCCGCGCGGTGCTGGCCGCCGCGGGCTGCGACCTCGACGACCTCGTGCAGGCCACGACGTTCCTGGTCGACATGAACGACTTCGCCCCCTACAACGCCGTCTGGGCCGAGTACTTCGACGAGCAGGGCCCGGCCCGCACCACGGTCGCCGTGCACGCCCTGCCGCATCCGCACCTGCGCCTCGAGATCCAGGCGATCGCGAGGCGCCCCGACCGCACCACCCCTGCCACTCTCGAGGAGGAGAAATGAGCACCATCCCACCCGTCATCGACTTCGCCGCCTGGATCACGGAGAACGAGCACCTCCTGAAGCCGCCGGTCAACAACAAGGCCGCGTGGACGCCGATGGGCGACTTCATCGTGCAGGTCGTCGGCGGCCCCAACCAGCGCACCGACTTCCACTTCGATCCGTACGAGGAGTGGTTCTACCAGTACCGCGGCAACATGCACGTGAACATCCAGACGGAGGACGGCCCGCAGCGCATCGACATCCGCGAGGGCGAGATGTGGCTGCTGCCCGGCAACGTGTTCCACTCCCCGCAGCGCCCCGAGGAGGGGTCGATCGGCATCGTGATCGAGCGCATCCGCGAGGAGGGCACGCTGGAGAAGTTCGCGTGGTTCTGCCCGAACTGCAACACCAAGGTGCACGAGGTCGAGCTGCAGGTGCGCGACATCGTGGAGGACCTGCCGCCGGTGTTCCGCGAGTTCTACGACAGCGAGGAGGGGCGCACCTGCCCCGAGTGCGGCACCGTCCATCCCGGCAAGGGCTGACGCGGCGTTGGGCACGATCGACGTCCACACGCACTTCGTGCCGAGCGCCTGGCCCGACCTGTCCACGCAGGTCGGGCCGGGGCTCTGGCCGACCCTGCGCGTGGACTCCGAGCGCGAGGCGATGATCATGCTCGGCGAGTCCGAGTTCCGTCGCATCGGCGACGACTGCTGGGATGCCGAGGTGCGCCTGGCCGACATGGACGCTGACGGGGTGGAGATGCAGGTGGTCTCCCCCACCCCGCTGTTCTTCTCCTATGACAAGTCGGGAGACGAGGCGGTGAAGGTCGCGCGCCTCTTCAACGACCTGGCGCTGGAGATCTGCGCCCCCGCACCCGATCGGCTCATCCCGTTCGCGCAGGTGCCGCTGCAGGATCCGGATGCCGCGTGCGTCGAGGCCGACCGCGCGATCGCCTCCGGTCACGCCGGCGTCGAGATCGGCAACCACGTCGGTGACCGCGACCTCGACGACGCCGGCATCGTCACGTTCCTCCAGCACTGCGCCGAGCGCGGGATCCCCGTGTTCGTGCATCCGTGGGACATGGCCGGCTCGCCGCGACTCGATCGCTGGATGGCCCGCTGGCTCACGGGCATGCCCGCCGAGACGCACCTGTCGATCATCGCGCTGATCCTCGGCGGAGTGTTCGACCGCGTTCCGCCGTCGCTGCGGCTCGCGTTCGCGCACGGTGGCGGCTCGTTCGCGTTCTGGCTCGGCCGCTTCGAGAACGCGTGGCGGCAGCGGCCCGACGTGATCGGCGTGAGCGCACAGCCGCCCTCCGCCTACCTCGACCGGTTCAGTGTCGACAGCGTCGTGTTCGACCCGGCCGCGCTGCGCCTGCTCGTCGACACGCTCGGCGCCTCGCAGGTGATGGTCGGCAGCGACTACCCGTATCCCCTGGGCGAGCGACCGGTCGGCGACGTCGTCCACCGCTCCGCCTTCCTCGACGACGCCGAGAAGACCGCCATCCTCCGCGACAACGCCCTGCGCTTCCTCGGCCGCTGACCGCACGACCCGAACGGACCCGCCCCATGAGCACCACGACCCCGCCCAGCGCCACGACCCGCCCCGCCCTCGACCGCGCCACCTGCGAGGCGCTCGACGCCTCCGATCCGCTCGGGTCGTTCCGCGACCGCTTCGTGCTGCCGGAGGGCGTGATCTACCTCGACGGCAACTCCCTCGGCGCGCTCCCCCGGCACACCCCGGCGCACGTGCAGCGCGTGATCACCGAGGAGTGGGGCACCGGGCTCATCCGCAGCTGGAACGACGCGGGCTGGTTCGCGAAGCCGCGTACGGTCGGCGACCGGATCGCCCCGCTGATCGGCGCCGCGGAGGGCGAGGTCGTGCTCGGCGACTCCACGTCGGCGAGCCTCTTCCAGGCCGTGGTCGCGGCGGTGCGCATGCGGCCGGGGCGGCGCGTGATCGTCGCCGAGCGCGGCAACTTCCCCACCGATCTGTACATGCTGGAGGCCGTGCAGGAGCTGCTCGGCGGCGGCGAACCCCTGGAGCGGCGGCTGATCGCCGACGACGGCCCCACGCTCGACGACATGCTCGACGACCACGTGGCGGTGGTCGTGCTCACCCAGGTCGACTACCGCACCGGGCGGCTGCACGACCTGGCCGAGGTCACGCGCCGCGTGCAGGCCGCCGGGGCGCTGGTGGTGTGGGACCTGTGCCACAGCGCCGGGGCGCTGCCGATCGACCTGAACGCCGCCGGGGCCGACTTCGCGGTGGGCTGCACCTACAAGTACCTCAACGGCGGCCCGGGGTCACCCTCGTTCCTGTGGGCCGCGTCCCGCCATCACGCCGCCGCCCGGCCCGCGCTCACCGGCTGGCACGGCCACGCCCGTCCGTTCGACTTCACGGTGGACTACGCCCCGGCGCCCGGCATCGAGCGGTTCCGCGTCGGCACACCGCAGCTGCTGTCGGTCGCGGGACTGGAGGCGAGCCTCGACATCTGGGACGACGTCGACCTGGAGCTGCTGCGCGAGAAGAGCCTGCGGCTGACCGAGCTGTTCCTGTCGCTCGTCGACGCCCGGCTCGCAGAGCGCTGGGGCATCGTGTCGGTCACACCGCGCGAGTCGTCCCGCCGCGGCAGCCAGGTGTCCCTGCGCCACGACGACGGCTATGCGGTGATGCAGGCCCTGATCGAGCGCGGGGTCATCGGCGACTTCCGGGCGCCCGACCTCATCCGCTTCGGGTTCACCCCGCTCTACACCTCCTACGCCGACGTGTGGGATGCGGTCGACGTGCTGCACGACGTGCTGGAGACCGAGGTGTGGCGCGAGCCCCGCTTCGCGCGCCGCGGCACCGTCACCTGAGCCCCGGGCTGTCCTGCGCCCGCGGAGCGGTGTGTCGGCGGAGTCGCCCGCCGCGAGTCGTGCGCCGCGTCAGGAGTTGTCCGCGCCCTCCGCGGCCGCGTCGTCGAGCAGGGCGATCACGCCGTCGCGCACCTGGGTCAGGTGGGCCTCCAGCACGCCCAGCGCCTTCTTCGCGTCGCCGGCCGCGACCACGTCGACGAGCTCGGTGTGCGAATGATCGTGCGAGCCCGCGGGCCCCAGCCGCCACCCCAGCACGTAGCGCCCGAGCTTGAGCCGCAGCTGCTCGATCATCTCCCACAGCAGCGGGCGGGCCTGCGCGTCGTACAGGGTGGCGTAGAACTCGGTGCGCGCCTCGACGAACTCGCCGCCCTCGGAGATGTCGTCGGCGGTCTTCGCGAGCTCCCGCAGGCGCTCGACCCGTTCGGGCGTGATCTCCGCCATCGCCAGGCGCAGCGCCTCCTTCTCGAGCAGCATGCGCAGGTGGTAGACCTCCCCGGCCTCCTCCGTGGACAGCGCCCGCACCATCGCGCCGCGGCGGGCGTGGAACACCACGAGCCCGTCGGCCTCGAGCTGGATGAGGGCGGAGCGGATCGGGAGGCGGGAGATGCCGATCGATTCGGCGAGGGTCTCCTGGCGCAGTTTCATTCCGGGCGGGAGCGTGCCATCGAGGATCGCGTCGCGGATGATGTCGTACGCCATCGCGCCGACCGACCGATACCCGGCCCCGTGTCGCTGGGCGAGCTTCTGCAGCGCATCGGCGCGATCCTTCGCAGACGCGGCCGCGTCCCCTGACTTCACCATGGGTCAGAGGCTATCGGATCGAAGCCCTCAAACTCTGCATTCTGGATCCAAGATCACCGAACGCGTCGCGGCCGGAGAACGACGAACGCCCCCCGTCCCGGAGGACGGAGGGCGTTCGACAGACGTGCCTTACTTGGCGGCGACGACCTGCAGCGTGATGACCGCGGTGACGTCCTCGTGCAGTCGCACGGTCGCCTCGTGCTCACCGGTCGCCTTGATGGGCGACGTGATGTGCACCTTGCGCTTGTCGATCGCACCGAGACCGGCGGCCTCGACCGCGTCGGCCACGTCGGCGGTCTTGACCGAGCCGAAGAGACGACCCTCCTTGCCGGCCTTGACCGCGAGGCGCACCTTGGCGGCCTCCAGCGAGTTCTTCAGGGCCACGGCCTCGTCGCGGTCGTGGATCGCACGCGCCTGGCGTGCGGCCTGGATCGACGCGACCTGCTTCTCGCCACCGCGCGTCCACGCGGTCGCGAAACCCTGCGGGATGAGGTAGTTGCGGGCGTACCCGTTCTTGACCTCGACCACGTCACCGGCGCTACCCAGCCCGGCGACCTCGTTCGTGAGAATCAGCTTTGCCATCTCAGTACCCCTTACCGGCCGGCGCCAGCGTAGGGCAGGAGCGCCATCTCGCGGGCGTTCTTGATCGCCGTGGCGATCAGACGCTGCTCCTGCACCGACACACCGGTGATGCGACGGGCGCGGATCTTGCCGCGCTCCGAGACGAACTTGCGGAGGGTGGCGACATCCTTGTAATCGATGACACCGACCCGGATGGACTTCGCGGGGGCGGCGTTCTTCGCGCCCTTCCGCGGCTTGCGGCGGTCGCCGCTCGACTTTCCAGCCATTGCTCTTCCTTAGTGATGATGATCGGACGCTGCGCGCTCGCGCGCATCCGGAGAATTGATCAGAACGGGGTGTCGTCGCCGAAGCTGCCCGGAGTGCTCCAGGCGTCGGCGCTGGTCGACGAGCCGGGCGTGGACCACGGCTCCTCCGACACCTGCTGCTGCTGCGGACGGGACTGCCCGCCACCGCCACCGCTCGAGGCCGCACGGGTGACCTGCGCGGTCGCGTACCGCAGCGAGGGGCCGATCTCGTCGACCTCCAGCTCGATCGCGGTGCGCTGGTTGCCCTCGCGGTCCTGGTAGGAACGCTGACGCAGACGGCCCTGCGCGATCACGCGCATGCCCTTGGTCAGCGAGCCCGCCACGTGCTCCGCGAACTCGCGCCAGACCGACGCGCGGAGGAACAGCGCTTCGCCGTCCTTCCACTCGTTCGCGGCACGGTCGAAGTTGCGCGGCGTCGATGCGATGGTGAAGTTCGCCACCGGCAGCCCGTTCTGCGTGTACCGCAGCTCGGGGTCGGCCGTGAGGTTTCCCACCACGGTGATGACGGTTTCGCCGGCCATGAGACTTAGGCCTTCGCAGCCTTGGCGGCCTTGCGGGCAGCCTTCTCTTCGGAGCGCTTGGCCTCGGACGCGATCATCGCCTGAGCCTCTTCCGCGCGCAGGACCTTGGTGCGCATGATCTGCTCGTTCAGCTTGAGCTGACGGTCGAGCTCCTGCGTGGCGGCGCTGGTCGCGGTGAAGTTGACGACGGCGTAGATGCCCTCGGTCTTCTTCTGGATCTCGTAGGCCAGACGGCGCTTGCCCCAGATGTCGACGTTCTCGATCGAGCCACCATCGTTGGTGATGACCTTCAGGAACTTGTCGAGCGTCGGGGCGACCTGGCGCTCGTCGATCTCGGGGGTCAGAATGACCATGAGTTCGTACTGGTGCGTCACTTACCCACCTCCTTCGGACTAGAACGGCTCTCGGGACTTTCCCGGGAGCAGGAGGGTGTGTGCACGTGCCCGCCCGTGGAACCCGAGTGGGTGCCGGAAGGCAGACAACCTCGACAGTCTAGCGGACATTCCTCCGAGCCGCCTCCCACCGATCGGCCCGCGGCTTGGCATGCTGGAGGGCGTGCCCGATGACCGTCATCGGGCACATGACTGGAGGGGGGCGCCATGCGCGTCAACAAGTGGGGGGTCGGCGTCGTTCTCGCCGCCGCCGTCATGCTCACCGGATGCTCGGCGGGCGGATCGGACAAGCCGGCCGACGCGAAGCCGAGCACGGCCGCATCGCAGGAGGCCGACGCACCGGCCACGGACTGCCCCGAGCTGGCCGAGGGCGCGACCGTCGACGGCACGGCGCTCGGCACGTGCATCGCCGACGCGATGGCCGACTCCGCGGGCTACGCCGCCAAGACGAGCGTGCTGGGCATGGAGAGCACCGCCCGCGTGAACCCCTCCGAGAACGCCCTCGAGTCGATCTCGCCGATGGGCTCGATCGTCGCGATCGGCGACGACGTGTGGGTCAAGTCGCCGTCGAGCGACTGGCAGCCGGCCGACCCGGACTCCAGCGACCCGATCATCGCGGGCCTCAGCACGAGCGCGGCCGACGTCGCCGCCATGGACCCCGCCGCCGCGGCCGAGGCCCTCGCGGGCGACTTCGCCGTGAGCGGCACCGGCGAGCGCCTCGGCCAGAAGGTGTTCCTGATCACCGGTTCGGTCGACCAGCAGGGCACGACGGTCGACGTGGCGTTCGAGGTCACCGCCGACTACGTCAACCTCGCATCGAAGAGCACCGCGTCCGTCGAGGGCCAGTCGCTGGAGATCGCGATGGAGATCACCGAGTGGGACGTGAAGCAGGACATCGTCGCCCCGGTGTGATCCGGGGATGACACGAAGGGCCGGGGCATGCGCCCCGGCCCTTCGTCGTCCGGCCCGGCGTCAGTAGGCGACGGGCGGGACCTCGGCCCACACGGCGCGGTCGTCCGTGGAGGGGGCGTCGGGGATGCGGCCGGCGCCGTCCGGCTCGGGGATGGCCGCGAGCAGGGCCTGCGTGTAGGGGTGCTGCGGCGCGGACCACAGCTGCTCCGTGGGGCCCGACTCGAGCACCCGTCCCGCGAACATGACCAGGGTGCGATCGGCGATGCGGCGCACCACGGCGAGGTCGTGCGAGATGAAGAGCATGCCGGCGCCGGACTCGGCCACCAGGTCTCGCATCAGTCCGGCCACGCTCGTCTGCGTCGAGGCGTCGAGCGCCGAGATGGGCTCGTCCGCCACGAGCAGCGAGGGCCGCGCGGCCAGGGCCCTGGCGATCGCGATGCGCTGCTTCTGCCCGCCCGAGAACTGGTGCGGGAAGCGGGTGCGGACGTTCGCGGGCAGCCCGACGCGTTCGAGCCACTCCTCCACGGTGGATCCGGCGGCACCGCGCGCTCGGGCGGTGGCGATGCCGTCGGAGATCTGGTCGCCGATGCGTCGGCGAGGGTTCAGCGAGGTCGACGGGTCCTGGAACACCATCTGGATCCCGGTCAGGGCGGTCGACCGGCGGCGGATGCCGAGCGGAGCGACCGGGGCCCCGCGGAACTCGACCGTGCCGGCGGCGGTCTTCTCGATGCCGACGACGGCGCGGGCGAGGCTCGACTTGCCGCTGCCCGACTCGCCGACCAGCGCGACGGTCTCCCCCGCGGCCACGCGGACCGACACCCCGTTCACGGCGATCACCGGCGGATTGCCCGGGTAGCGCACGACCATGTCGCGCGCGTCGAGGACGCTGACCTCACTCATGCGCATCCTCCTCGATCGGGTCGACCGCATCGACCTGGTCCGTCGCGTCGACCGTGGGCGCCTCGATGCGCGAGCCGGGGAGGGCGGCGAGCAGCATCCGCGTGTACTCGTGCTGCGGGTGCAGGAACAGGGTCTCGCGGTCGGCGAGTTCCACGATGCGGCCGTCCTTCATGACCGCGACGGTGTCGGCGATCGCGCTCATCACGCCGAGGTCGTGCGTCACGAGCAGCACGGCGAGGTTCCGTTCGATCGCGAGGTCGCGCAGCAGCTGCAGGATGCCGGCCTGCACCGTGACGTCGAGCGCCGTGGTGGGCTCGTCCGCCAGCAGCACCTCGGGGTCGCACGCCAGGGCGCACGCGATCGCGATGCGCTGCCGCTGCCCGCCCGAGAACTGGTGCGGGTAGCGCTTCAGCGCCTCCGCCGGGTTCGGCACCTGCACGGTCTGCAGCAGCTCCACCGCCCGCTCGCGCGCCGCGGCGCCCGTGAGGCCGAGGTGCACGCGCATGTGGTCGGTGAGCTGGCGGCCGACCGGGAGCTGCGGGTGCAGCGACGCCGACGGGTCCTGGAACACCATCGCGATGCGCTTCCCGCGGATGCGGTTGAGGCCGCGGCGCTTCAGGCCGAGCAGCTCCTCCCCCGCGAGGGTGATCGAGCCGCCCGTGCGGGCCTGCCGCGGCAGCAGCCCGAGCACCGCGAGCGAGGTGAGGGTCTTGCCGGAGCCCGACTCGCCCGCGAGGCCGTGGATGCGCCCGGCCTCGAGCTCGAGCGACACGCCCTTCACGAGCGGACGGCCGATGTCGACCGTGAGATCGCGGATGCTCAGCGCGGCGGTCATGCGGGCACCCCCGTCGCGGAGGCCTGGTGGTCGGCCTCCTTCTCGTGCGTGACCTCGGCGGTGGGGTCGAGCACGTCGCGCATCGCATCGCCGAGGAAGTTGAACGCCAGCACGACCGTGAGGATCGCGAGACCGGGGAACACCCCGAGCCACCAGGCGTCGAAGTTCTGCATGGCCCCCGAGATCATCGACCCCCACTCGGCGGTGGGCGGCTGCGCGCCGAGGCCGAGGAAGGAGAGGCCGGAGAGCAGCAGGATCGCGGCGCCGATGTCGAGCGTGGCGAGCACGAGCACGGGCCCGGCGATGTTGGGGAGGATGTCGACGAACAGGGTCCGCAGCGGCGAGTGGCCGAGCAGGCGTCCGGCGATCACGTAGTTCTGTCCGCGCAGGCCGAGCACGATGCTGCGGGTGACGCGGGCGTACTGCGGCCACGACACCACGATCGCCGCGATCACCGCGTTGAACAGCGACGGGCCGAGCGACGCGGCGACCACCATCGCGAGGATCACGGTCGGGAACGCCATGAAGAGGTCGGTGATGCGCATCAGCGTCTCGTCGACCGCGCGGCCGAAGTAGCCCGCGACGGCGCCGATCAGCGTGCCGATGATCATCGCCGCGATCACGAGCATGAGCGCGAGCGGCAGGCTCACGGTCGCTCCGGTCATGAGTCGCGAGAAGATGTCGCGGCCGTTGCCGTCGGTGCCGAGGATCGTGTCGATGCCCGGCTCCTGCAGTCGCGGCAGCACCTGCGCGTTCGGCGGGTACGGCACCCACCACTGCGCCGTGAAGGCGATGACGATCCAGGCCGCCGCGATCACGGTGCCGATGATGCCGAGCGGGGTGCGCCAGGCGCGGGGCCAGCGGAAGCGGAAGCGCCAGGGGCCGGCGGCGGCGTCGATGCGGCTCATGCGATCCTCACTCTCGGGTCGAGCACGCCGTAGAGCAGGTCGACGATGAAGTTGATGAGGAGGTAGATGACGCCGACGACCAGGCCGACGCCCATGATGCCGGGCAGGTCGAGGTTCGCGGCGGAGTTGTAGGCGTACGTGCCCAGGCCCGGCCACGCGAACACCGACTCCACGAGCACGGTGCCCGACAGCAGGGCCCCGAATGCGACGCCCACCACGGTGAGGATCGGCAGCGAGGCTCCACGGAGCACGTAGTCGAGGATGACGCGCATGGCCGGGAGGCCCTTGGCGCGGGCGGCCCGCACGTAGTCGCTGCCCAGCACCTCCAGCACCGACGTGCGGATGAACCGGGTGAGCAGGCCGATGGTCACGAGCGAGAGCACCATGACGGGAAGAGCGAGGTGGGCGAGCGCATCGAAGAAGCCGACGCCGTCGCCGTTGAGCAGGTAGTCGACCGTGTAGAGCCCGGTCACGCGCGGCGGCGGGGTGATCGACGGCGAGATGCGACCGGAGCCCGGCGCGATGCGCAGCTCCAGGAAGAAGACGTAGAAGCTGACCAGCGCGAGCCAGAAGGTGGGGACGCTGAGGCCGACGAGGGTGACCACGCGGATGACCTGGTCGGTGACGAGGCCCCGGCGGTAGGCGGCGAGCGTGCCGAGCACGATGCTGACCGCGAGGCTGACGATGATCGCCCCGATCGCGATCTCGATCGTCGCGGGCACCGCGGTGGCGAGGTCGCTGGTGACCGGGCGTCCGGTCACCAGCGACGTGCCGAGGTCCCCGCGGAGCAGGTTCCCCATATAGATGAAGTACTGCACGAACAGTGGCTGGTCGAGTCCGTTCGCCTTGATGAACGCCTCGCGGGTCGCCGGGTTCTGCGACGCGCCCTCACCGAGGGCGGCCGAGACCGGGTCTCCCGGCACCAGGTTGGTGAGCGCGAACGTGACGATCGTCACGCCCACCAACAGGAGCAGGGAGGTCCCGGCCCGCCGCAGCAGGTATCCGACGAGAGGCGAACGGCGCCGCTGCGCCTGCCTCTGCACGGCCACTGTCGTCATGGAAGGTCCGTTCAGCCGGCCGGGGCGATCTCGGCGATGTCCATCTCCCACACGGAGTTGTACACGGCACCGGTCACGTCGCTCGCGGAGGAGATGTTGCGGCCGGGGACGATGAGCGGCACGAACGGACCCTGCTCCTGCATCGCCTCGGCGAACTCGGTGAACGCGGCCTCGCGCTGCGCGGGGTCGGTGGCGCTCGCGGCACCCGCCGCGATGCCCGCGATCTCCGGGTTGGCCTCGGCCGCCCAGCCGGCGCGCAGGCCGACCTTCAGACCGGGAGCGAAGGGGAGGAAGTTCGCCGAGTCGGCGTAGTCCGGACCCCAGAACCACAGGCCGAAGCCCTCGGTGCCGTTGACGTACGCGTCGAGCTCGGTCGCGAACGGGGCCGGGGCGAGCTCGACCGTGATGCCGGCGTCTTCGAGCTGCGCCTGCACGCGCTCCGCGAGCGGGGTGAACTCCACGCCGCCGACCGGGTAGTCGTTCGGGAACTGCAGCTTCAGCGTCTGGCCGGTGTAGCCGGCCTCGGCGAGCGCGGCCTTCGCCTTGTCGAGGTCCTGCTCCACGCCGCCGTCGAGCGCACCCTCGAATCCGGGCGGGATCACGCCCGTCGCCTGCACGGCGCCCGCACCGGCGAGCTCGAGCAGGGCGTCGTAGTCGAGTGCGTAGCGGATCGCCTCGGCGATCTTCACGTTGGCCAGCTCGCCGGCCACGGCGGGCGACTGGTTCAGCAGCAGGAAGATGGTCTGGCCCGACGGGACCGAGTCGACCGTGATGTCGTCGCCGAGGCCCGCGACCTGGTCGCCGTTGAGGTCCATCGCGACCATCGAGTCGCCGCCCTTGAGGTTGGCGAGCTGCGTGGCGCTCTCCGACACGTTGCGCACGACCACGCGGCTGTAGGCCGACTTCTCGTCGCCGTTGTACTCGTCGTTGCTCTTCAGGACCACCTGCGAGCTGAGGTCGAGCGTGTCGAGCACGAACGGCCCGGAGCCCGCGGACTCGCCGTCGAGGAACTCCTGCGCCGAGTCGGTGCCGTCGATCGCGCCGCCGTTCTCGATCACCACGTCGGAGTTCACGATGCCGAGGGCCGGGTTCGCGAGGATGGCCGGGAGCTGCAGCAGCGGGGTCTCGGACGTGAACCGGATGGTCTTGTCGTCGACCTCGGTGATGGTGAGGCCGCCGAGCAGGAAGTTGGGCTTGGCGTCTTCCATGCCCTGGATGCGCTGCAGCGAGAACACGACGTCCTTCGCCTCGACGGGCGAGCCGTCGGAGAAGACGCGGTCGCCCTCGAGCGTGAAGGTGAACTCGGTCGCGGCGTCGTTCTGCTCCCACGAGGCGAGACCGGGGACCGGCGTGGAGACGTCGGAGCCCTCGAAGTCGACGAGGGTCTCGTACAGGGCCTTCGCGATCATATTGCCGGTCGGGTCGTAGGTGTGACCAGGGTCGGCGGTCTCGATCGAGAACGCGGTGTCGATGACGAGCGAGTCGGAGCCCTGGGACGCGTCGGAGTTGTTCGCCGAGTTCCCTCCCGAGCAACCCGCGAGCGCCAGGAGCGCGACGGCTCCGAGCGCGATGACCGGCGTGAAACGGCGTGACGACATGAGGGCCTCCAAGGGCGAGGAGTACATTCGGGTTCCGGTGATGTCCGATGTGGACGACCGGTGATCAGATTCGCATCATATGCGACGATGTGTCCAGCAAGTGCGGGTCACATCGGCACGCTTTGTCCAGAACCTCGGATGTCAGGAGCAATATGTCCAGCAAGGATGCGGATCCGTCGAAGCTTTCTGGACGAAGTGCCGCCCCACTGGATGAGACGGCGTACAGAATCCTCGATGTGCTGCGTGATAACGGTCGCGTCTCGATCGCCGCACTGGCCGAGAAGGTCGGCATCTCCCGCGCCAGCGCGTACACCCGGGTCGAGTCCCTGGTGCACGACGGCGTCATCACCGGCTTCAGCGCCCGCGTCGATCACGCCAAGGCCGGACTGTCGATCGGCGCGCTCGTGTTCGTCACGGTCATGCCGCAGGCCTGGGCCTCGTTCCGGGAGCGCATCATCGAGATGCCCGACGTGGAGTGGTGCGCCATCACCACGGGCGAGCACGACGCGATGCTGCTGATCCGCGCGGTCGACGTCAGCGGGGTGCACGAGTTCTCCACCGGGGTGATCGCGCAGCTGCCCGAGGTGCGCACCGTGGTCAGCGTCGTGGTGCTCGACGAGGTGGTCCGCCGCCCCTACCTGCTGCCCGCCGACCTCCCGGAGCGCGACACCGAGGTGCCGCTCGGCATGACCCGCTGGACGCCCGCCTCCCCCGGCCGCGACACCCTCCCGCCCCGCTGACCCGGGGTCAGGCGGCGGGGATCTCCTCGACCACGCTCAGCTGCGGCAGGCCGTGCATCTCGTAGTGCTCGACGAGGCGGATGCGGCCGTCGTCGGTGAGCTCGAGCTCGCTCTCGCCGTCGCCGGTGACGACGGTGCCGTCGGTCTTGAGCACGTGCACGAACGACACCCAGATGGTGTCGGCGGTGCGGGTTCCGACGAACTTGCCGAACGTGACCGTGTCGCCCTCGTACCCGCCCCAGATGGCGCCGTCGCGCTCGAAGTACTCGAAGATGCTGGGGGCGTCGGGGTCGACGGCGGAGGTGGTGGACGACACCATGCGGAAGCGTCGGCCGTCGAGGGAGGGAAGGGTCGCAGTCGCAGTCACCCCTCGATTATGGAGGATGCCGCAGACGCCGCCGCGCGGGAGGCCGGGCGCCCGGGCCCGGCCGGTACCGTGGGTCGCATGGAGTGGATGGCCGACCCGAGCCCCGGCGCCTGGCTGCGCGACCGCCTCGACGACGACGTGACCGCGAGCATGCACGGCGTGGTGCCGCGCGGGTTCCCCGCCTACGCGCGCGTGTTCCATCCGGGGGTCGTGCGCTCCCTGCCCGACCGCCCGTACCCCACCCCCGACGAGTGGGAGCGCCTGCCGGAACCCGAGCGCCGCCGGCTCGACGCACAGTTCTCCGGCGAGCGCGTGACCTGGGCCGACACCGCCGCGGTCTTCGGCACCACGATGCACGCACTCGCACAGTGGCAGCGGATCGTGCGCACCCCGGTCGAGGGCGACTGGCGCACCCGGATCGGCCCGGACGGGCGCGAGTACAACGCCCCTGCGGAGGGGGAGCTCGACCCCGACCTGCTGTCCGTGCTGGCGGGCCACCTCGCCGCGCACACCGCGACACCCGACGCGGGGGTCGCGGCGCTGTGGGAGGGATGGGGCGGGCTGGTCGGCTTCTTCGGACAGACGCCGTCGCGCGCGTTCCTCGGGTTCGACGACGACCCCCACCACCGGGCGATGCTGGAGCGCAGCACCCACGATCCGTTCAACAACGGCTTCCGCAAGCCCACCTGGCAGGAGGGCATCCTGTCGCGCGAGATCTCGGAGGGGCCCCGGTTGCGGCTCCCCCAGCGCGACCACGTGCCGTTCACCGCCGGAGCATCGGAGTTCGCCGATCCGGACTGGGTCCTGCGGGCGCCGTGGCGCGACCTCGCCGCCGAGGAGCACGGGTTCCCGCCGTCGGCGCAGAGTCCGAGCCTGCTGTGGCCCGACGACCGCGCCTGGGTCCTGGTCTCGGAGATCGACTTCGACTCGACGATCGTCGCGGGCTCGCCCGAGCTCGTCCGCGCGATCTGCACGGACGAGCGCCTGGAGGCGCTGGCCCTGCGCGAGGGCGCCGACCTCACGTGGGACGCCGACGAGGTGAACCGGTGACGGCGCCCGCTCCGGCGCCGAGCTTCGACGCCCGTCCCCTCACGGAACCGGTCGACCCGGCCGCCGTGCGCGCCTTCGCCGCCGAGCTGCGGTCGCGGCGCACATCGGGCATGGCGGTGTCCTCCATCATCGCGATCGTCGCCGTGTCGATCGCCGGGCTGGTGATGCTGCCGATCCTGTTCACGGTGGTGCTGAGCCTGGCCGCATCCACCGGATCCCCCGGCGCGGCCGCGATCCCGCTCGTGCTGATCGTGCTGCTCGCGGCCGCGGTCGGCGTGCTCATCTGGATGGCCGTGCGCAACGGTCAGGCCACCCGCTACCGGCTGCACCGCTTCGCCCAGGCCAACGGCATGACGTACGAGCCGCGCGTGGACGACCCGCCGCTGCCCGGCATGATCTTCCAGCTGGGCCGGTCGCGCCTCGCCACGGACCTGGTGCGCGGCAGCCACCCGCGGTTCGTGGAGTTCGGCAACTACCAGTACACGGTGCAGTCGGGGAAGAACTCCACGACCTACCGCTGGGGCTACGTGGCCGTGAAGCTCGACGTGCCGCTGCCCAACATCGTGCTCGACGCGACGGGCAACAACGGCTTCGGCTCCAACCTTCCGGCGTCGTTCCAGCGGGCGCAGCGGCTGTCGCTCGAGGGCGACTTCGACCGGCACTTCACCCTGTACTGCCCCGAGGGCTACGAGCAGGATGCGCTCTACCTCTTCACGCCCGACATCATGGCGCGGTTCATCGACAACGCCGCACAGCTCGACGTGGAGATCGTCGACGACTGGCTGTTCCTGTACACGCAGCGCAAGGCGTCGACGCTGGATCCGGCGACGTGGGCGTGGCTGTTCGGCGCGGTCGGCGCGCTGCTGACGAAGTTCGACCAGTGGGCGCGATGGCGCGACGATCGGCTGGCTGCGCAGGGGACGCCGCCCGTCACGGCGGGATCCTCCGGCGGGCACGCACTGCCGTTCGCTCCGCCGGTCGGCCTGCTGACTCCGCCGCCGGGCGTCGCGCCGCAGGGACGACGCCTCAAGCGCACCGGGACGTGGCTTCCCCTGATCGTGGTGATCGGCTTCGCGGCGTTCTGGTTGCTGACGCGCTGGAACTGACCGCGTGCGAAGTGGGGGTGGGTGTCGTCTGGGGATCGACTCCCACCCCATCCCCCCTCGAGATCGAAAGGAATTCCGACGTTCCCTCCGCATGACGGCGATGCCGTCTCGCCCGCCAGGTCAGCTGGGGACTGACACCGGGAGGCGCCTACCCAGGATGGTATACCGGTCGACGTTGCGTCCTGTTGCGTCCATGCGCCGGAATGGACCGCTCGTTCAGCTCTCCGCGACGGTCTCCCGCGCCGGCCACGACCGCGTCACCCGGTCGAGCACCCCATCCAGGGTCGACCACGCATCGGCCGAGCGCATCGACGTGCCGATGCGCTCCGCCGCCACGCGGAACGACGGCTGCGCCAGCACGCGGTGCACGGCCGCGGCGATCTGGGCGGACGCCGGGGTGTTGGTGCGGAGGTTTACGCCGGCGCCCGACCAGCCCACGCGCGCCGAGACCTCCACCTTGTCCTCCGTCTGGCCGGCGACGACGATCGGCACCCCGTGGGCGAGGGCCTGCTGCACGCCGCCGTACCCGCCGTTGGTGACCAGCACGTCGATCTTCGGCAGCAGCCGGTCGTACGGCAGGTACTCCGCCACCCGCACGTTCTCCGGCAGGTCGGCGGGAAGGCTGTTCCTCGGGCGCCCGCCCGTCGTCACCACCACGAGCAGGTCGGACGGCGCGAGCCCGTGCACCGCGGGCAGCACGAGCTGGGTGAAGTCGGAGTTGGCGATGGTGCCCTGGGTGACGTGCACGACCGGGCGGTCGCCGTCGAGGTCGTCCCACCAGTCCGGCAGCGGGGCGTCGGACGCGGTCGTGGGCAGCGGTCCGGCGAAGTGCACCGTGTCGGGGAGGTCACCGCGCGGATACTCGAACTCGGGCACCGTGAACTGCACGTAGGCGTCGGTGCGTCCCGCCCAGTCCAGCACGAAGCCGCCGAGGTCGCGGCCGACGGTCTGCCGCGCCATGTCGTCGGCATCCCGCTGCACCCCGCCGAAGATCGCGCGCTCGGCGACGAGCCGCAGGGCCGCGTTGCGCAGGCGCCCCAGCGGCCCGCGCATCGGGGTGACGCCCAGCCCGAACGGCGCGGTGTCGACGCTGCGGGCTCCGAGGGGGAAGATCCCGAGCGCGATCACGGGCGGCCGCTCGGCCGCGGGCAGGAGCTGCAGCAGCGCACCCCCGACGAAGAGCGGCTCGGTGAGGACGGCGTCGATGCGACGGGAGGCGAGCTCGGCGCGCACGGCCGCGAGCTGGGCGGCACCGGGCCGCACGAACAGCGTGCTCATGTCGAACCGGAGTGCTGCGGGGCCGGTGAGACCCGCACGCTCGGGGAACGCGCCGTCGGCGTCGTCGAGGTCGACGTCGGCCTCGGGCGGCAGCGGAAGGAAGCGGGCGCCGCTGGCCAGCACCCGGTCGGCGTAGCGGGCGCTGGTGAGGAATCCGACCTCGTGCCCGGCGTCGACCAGGTGCCGGGCGACCTGCAGGAGGGACAGCACGTGACCGTGAGCGGGAGTGCAGGTGAGGAGGTAGCTGGACATGGCGTGCCTTCGGTTAGGATTGACTGTACCGTCGAAGTATTCATCACCCCCTGAGGAAAGTCAATGGCTGAAGCCGCCCCGCGTGCCTACACGTCCGCCCTGCGCACCCGCCAGGCCCAGGAGACGCGAGCGCGCATCGTCGCCGCGGCCGCCCGCCTCTTCGCGTCGCAGGGGTACCAGGCGACCACGATCGCTGCCATCGCCCGCGAGGCCGGGGTGTCGGCCGAGACCGTGAAGACCACCGCGGCGAAGGCCGAGCTGCTGATCGCCGCGTTCGAGGTGACGTTCTCCGGGTCGGAGGCCGCGGAGTCACTCGTGGAGACGGAGGTCGCCTCCGGACTGCTCGACCTGCCCGACGACGCATTCCTCGACGGCGTGCTCACCCAGATCACCACGGCCAACCAGCGCGGGCACGGCCTGTGGACCGTCCTGCTCGGGGCCGCGCTGTCCGACCCCGTCGTCGACGAAGCGCTCCGCCGCATCCTGGACAACCGGGCGGCGGACTACCGCGGGTTCGTGGCGGAGCTGGTGCGGCGCGGCATCGCCCCCGCGGCCACCGACACCGACGCGACCGCCGATGCCCTGTCGTTCCTGCTGTCGCCCGAGAGCTACCAGCAGCTGGTCGCGCAGTCCGGGTGGACGCCCGCCCGCTACGTCGACTGGCTGCGCACGACGGTGCTCGCCGAGGTCACACGACCCTGACGCGCTTGCGCGTCAGCGCGCCGACCAGCCGCCATCCATCGTGTGGCTTGCTCCGGTGATCATGCCCGCCGCGTCGCCCGCGAGCCACAGCGCGAGCGCCGCGACCTCCTCCGGTTCCACCAGCCGCTTGATCGCGGACTCGGTGAGCAGCACCGATTCCAGCACCTCGTCCTCCGCGATGCCGTGCAGCCGCGCCTGATCCGCGATCTGCTTCTCCACCAGCGGCGTGCGCACGTAGCCCGGATTCAGGCAGTTGCTCGTCACCCCGTGGGCCGCGCCCTCCAGCGCCGTGACCTTCGACAGGCCCTCCAGCCCGTGCTTGGCCGCGACATACGCCGCCTTGAACGGCGAGGCCCGCAGGCCGTGCACGCTCGACACGTTCAGCACCCGCCCGAACCCTCGCTCGTACATGCCGGGGAGGGCGGCGCGGATCAGCAGGAACGGCGCCTCCAGCATCAGCCGCAGGAGGAACGAGAACCGCTCCGGATCGAACTCCTCGATGGGGCTGACGTGCTGCACGCCCGCGTTGTTCACAAGGATGTCGGTGTCGATCCGCACCTCGGCGAGCGCGGCGACGTCGGACAGGTCCACCTGCCACGCCTCCCCGCCCACCTCCGCCGCGAGGGCCCGCGCCGCGTCGCCGTCGATGTCGGCGACGGTCACCCGGGCCCCCGCGGCGGCGAACGCGCGCACGCACGCGGCGCCGATCCCGCTCGCTCCGCCCGTCACGAGGGCCCGGCGTCCGGACAGATCCGTCATGCGGTGGCCTTCTCCGCGTCCAGCCGCGCCGCGGTGCGCGCCGCGTCCTCGTCGTCGATCGCCTGCAGGGAGATCCCGGTGGTCTCGCGCAGCGACAGCACGGCGATCGCCGTGACCACGCAGGCGATCACGATGTAGATCGCGATCGGCAGCCAGGAGCCGAAGTCGCGCAGCCACTGGATCGCCAGGATCGGGGCGAGCGAGCCGGCGAGGATGGCCGTCACCTGCGAGCCCAGCGAGACGCCCGAGTAGCGCATGCGCGTCGGGAACAGCTCCGCCATCACGGCCGGCTGCGGCGCGTACATGAACGCGTGGAAGCAGAGCCCGATCGTCACCGCCAGCACGATCAGCACCGGGTTGAGGGTGTCGAACAGCGGGAAGGCGAAGAACGCCCACGTCGCGCTGAGGATCGCGCCGGTCAGGTACACGGGCTTGCGGCCCCAGCGGTCGGCGAGCCGGCCGAGCTGCGGGATGACCGCGAAGTGCACCACGTGTGCGATCAGCAGCGCCAGCAGCAGCTGGCTGGTGTCGTACTCGTGCACGGACTTGAGGTACACGATCGTGAAGCTGACGACGATGTAGTAGACGATGTTCTCCGCGAACCGGAGGCCCATGGCCTGCACGATGCCGACCGGGTAGCGGCGCAGCACTTCGACGACGCCGTAGGAGGTGGCCTTCTCGGTCTCGACCTGGGCCTTCGCCTCCAGGAAGATCGGCGCCTCCTCCACGTGACGGCGGATGTAGTAGCCGACGAGGACGATCACGGCGGACAGCCAGAACGCGATGCGCCAGCCCCACTCGAGGAACGCGGCGGAGCTCATGACCCACGAGCTCACGAGCAGCACGAGCGTGGCGAGCAGGTTGCCCACCGGGACGGCGGCCTGCGGCCAGCTCGACCAGAACGCACGCGAGCGGTCGGGGCTCTGCTCCGCGACCAGCAGTACCGCGCCGCCCCACTCGCCGCCGACCGCGAAGCCCTGGATGAACCGCAGGGCCACGAGCATCGCGGGGGCCCAGTAGCCGATGCTCTGGAACCCGGGCAGGCAGCCCATCAGGAAGGTCGCGGCGCCGACGATGATGATCGTGGCCTGCAGGGTGGGCTTGCGGCCGAAGCGGTCGCCGATCTGCCCGAACACGATGCCGCCGAGCGGGCGCGCGATGAAGCCGACCGCGTAGGTGACGAAGGCGGCGATGATGCCGTCGAGCGGGGAGCCGGTCGCGGGGAAGAAGTAGGTGCCGAACACCAGGCTCGCGGCGGTGGCGTAGAGGAAGAACTCGTACCACTCGACGACGGTGCCGGCCATGGAGGCCGCGACGACGCGCTTGAGCTTCGACGGGGGTGCGGCGGTCGGGGATGCAGCAGTGGGGGATGCCATGTCTCTCCTTCGGGTGTCGACGGTGACACCTCCCGACCAGTGTCGGCGGGCGCTAAGGCTGCAGCAATGCCCAGTCACGCGCAGCCCCTGTGCATAATTGCAGAATGGAGGCGACGAGGCGACCCCGGGCTGACGACCTGCTCGTGCTGCTCGCGGTCGCCCGCACCGGTCGCTACACCAGCGCCGCGACGCACCTCGGCCTCGACCACACCACGGTCGCCCGGCGCATCGCCGCCCTGGAAGACGCCCTCGGCGGACGGGTCGTGGCTCAGTCCGCATCCGGATGGGAGCTCACCGACCTCGGGCGCACCGCCGCCGAGACCGGAGGACGCATCGAGGCCGCACTGTCGCAGCTCGACGATGGCGGCGGCGACACCCCCGACCCGGTCGCGGGCGTCGTGCGGATGTCGGCCACGGACGGCTTCAGCGCCTACATCGCGGCGCCCGCCATCGCCGACCTGCGCCTCGAGCATCCGCGGCTGACCGTCGAGATCGTCGCCGCGACGCGTCGGGCGGCCGAGCACCGCGCCGGGCTCGACCTGGAGGTGGTGGTCGGCGCACCCCAGACCCGTAGAGCCCACGCGGTGAAGCTCGGCACCTACACGCTCGGCATGTACGCCTCGCGCGACTACCTCGCGCGCACGGGCACGCCGGCCACGCGGGAGGAGCTGGAGCGGCATCGCCTGGTGTACTTCGTCGACTCGATGCTGCAGGTGGACGCACTCGACCTCCCGCGCCGGCTCGTGCCCGGGATGCAGGACGGCCTCACGTCGACGAACGTGTTCGTGCACGTGGAGGCGACCAGGGCGGGCGCGGGCATCGGGCTGCTGCCGTGCTTCGCCGCCGACCGCCACGACGACCTGGTGCGACTGCTGCCGTCGGTGTTCGCCGAGAAGCTGCCGTACTACATGGTCGCCCGGCCCGAGTCGCTGCGGCTCCCCGCGGTCGCCGCACTCGCCGACGCGCTGCGCGCCCGCACCCGCGCCTCCCGGGCGATGCTCGACGGCCTCACCGCGTGAGCGTCGCGCGGGCGTCCTTCGTCAGCAGGTACAGCGTGCGGCGCTCTCCGGGAAAGCTCGTGAAGCCGAAGCGCTCGTAGAAGGGCACGACCTCGTCGCTGATCGCGTGCACCAGGACGGCGTGGATGCCGATCGTGGCCGCGGCCTCCAGCGCACGGAGGGTCGCGTGCTGCAGCAGCGAGGCCCCGAGCCCGAGCCCAGAGAACTCCTGATCGACGGCGAGCCGACCGAGGAGCACGACCGGCACGGACCACGGCATCCCTGCCGACACCGGACGGGGACCCTCGGCACGGTCGAGCGAACTCGCGGACAGACAGTAATACCCGGCCACCCGGCCCTCGCGCGTGACCGAGACCATGGTGCGCGATGCGCCGCTCTTCTCGTTGCGACGCGCGCGCCCGCGGAGCCAGATATCGAGGCTCTCCACCCCGCACCGGAAGTCGGCGACCGCGTCGCCCACGGCGAGCGGCCGCGGCGTGAGGAACTCAGTCAACGAACACGGACTCCCGGTCCAGGAGCGTGCGCAGCCCGTCGATGGACCGCGCCGGGCGGTCCATCACCTCGATGAATGCGTCGAAGCGCACCATGTCGACGAGCATCCTGCGGTCGCGCTGGATCACCTCTTCCGCCCGCTCCACGAGGGCCGCAGCGGAGAAGTCGGTCACCGTACGACCCTCGATGGCAGCCGCCTCCTCGATCGCCGCTTTTTGCTCCGAGGTGACTCGGAACTCCAGGCGGGCGTTCTTCAGGGGAGTACTCATCGCCCCAGTGTACGGCAGATCACCGTACGGTCAGGCGAGCCCGAGGGAGAGGAGCTCGGCGGGGTCGAGCATGCGCGAGCGGATGAGGAACCGCAGACCCGTCGGGCCCTCCACGCTGAAGCCGGCGCCGCGACCGGGGACCACGTCGATCGTGAGGTGCGTGTACTTCCAGTACTCGAACTGCGACGCCGACATGAACACCTCCACGGGCTCGGTCAGCCCCACGTCGAGCCGTCCGAGCAGCACGTCGCCCGGACCGGTGAGGAACATCCCCACGGGGTAGCACATGGGCGCGGAGCCGTCGCAGCAGCCGCCCGACTGGTGGAACATGAGCGGACCGTGCTGCGCGGTCAGTTCACGCACGAGTGCGGCCGCGGGCTCCGTCACCGCGACCCGCTCGGGGGTGCTCGCCGTCATGTGCTCGTCCTTCCGTGGTGCCCGGTCGTCGAGCGAGACCCCGCCGCTCGCGCGTCGCTCGCTCGACGACCGGAGTATCCCGGGCGGACGCTGCCGCGCCCGCCCGGGAGGCGGATCAGAAGAAGCCCATCGGGCCCTCGGCGTACGACACCAGGAGATTCTTCGTCTGCTGGTAGTGGTCGAGCATCATCTTGTGGTTCTCCCGGCCGACGCCGGACTGCTTGTACCCGCCGAACGCGGCGTGCGCCGGGTACTGGTGGTACGTGTTCGTCCACACCCGGCCGGCCTCGATCGCCCGGCCGGCGCGGTAGGCCGTGTCGCCGCTGCGGCTCCACACCCCGGCGCCGAGACCGTACAGGGTGTCGTTGGCGATCGAGATCGCGTCGGCGAAGTCGTCGAACGAGGTGACCGACAGCACAGGGCCGAAGATCTCCTCCTGGAAGATGCGCATGTCGTTCGTGCCCTCGAACACGGTCGGCTGCACGTAGAACCCGTCGCTCAGGTCGCCGCCGAGGTCGGCCCGCTCACCGCCCGCGAGCAGTCGCGCCCCGCCCTGCTTCCCGATGTCGATGTAGCTGAGGATCTTCTCCAGCTGGTCGTTCGACGCCTGCGCGCCGATCATCGTCGCCGGGTCGAGCGGGTTGCCCTGCACGACCTTCTTCACCCGCTCCAGCCCGTCGGCGAGGAAGCCGTCGTAGATCGAGCGCTGGATGAGCGCCCGCGACGGGCACGTGCACACCTCGCCCTGGTTCAGCGCGAACATCGTGAACCCCTCGAGCGCCTTGTCGTAGAACGGGTCGGTCGTGGAGCGCGCGACGTCTTCGAAGAACACGTTCGGGCTCTTGCCTCCCAGTTCCAGCGTCACCGGGATGAGGTTCTGCGACGCGTACTGCATGATCAGCCGCCCGGTCGTGGTCTCGCCCGTGAACGCCACCTTGCGGATGCGCTTGTGCTGCGCGAGCGGCGCCCCGGCCTCGATGCCGAACCCGTTCACGATGTTCACGACGCCGGCCGGGATGAGGTCGCCGATCAGGTCGAACAGGAACAGGATCGAGGCGGGGGTCTGCTCGGCCGGCTTGATGACGATGCAGTTGCCCGCGGCGAGCGCCGGCGCCAGCTTCCACACGGCCATCAGGATCGGGAAGTTCCACGGGATGATCTGTCCGACCACGCCCAGCGGCTCGTGGAAGTGGTACGCGACGGTGTTCTCGTCGAGCTGGCTGATGCCGCCCTCTTGCGCCCGCAGGACCCCGGCGAAGTAACGGAAGTGGTCGATCGCGAGGGGGATGTCGGCGGCGAGGGTCTCCCGCACGGGCTTGCCGTTCTCCCAGGTCTCGGCGACCGCGATGGCCTCCAGGTGCTGCTCCATCCGGTCGGCGATGCGGTTCAGCAGCACCGAACGCTCGGCGGGGCTGGTCTTGCCCCAGGTGGCGAACGCCTTCCACGCCACGTCGACCGCGCGGTCGACGTCTTCGCTCGTGCCGCGGCCCACCTCGGTGAAGGGCTTGCCGTTGACCGGGCTGATGTTCTCGAAGTACTGGCCCTTCACGGGCTCGACGAACTCGCCGCCGATGTAGTGCCCGTAGCGGGGGCGATAGGTGGCCACGGCACCGGGCTGCCCCGGAGCGGCGTAGGCGAGGGACACGTCTTCTTCGACGATGGTCATGGGGTCTCCTTCGACGGGTGGGCCGCGGCCTCGATGCTCAGCGGCTGTCTCCGACGCTAGGCGGCTCCCCGTTGCAGCCCCGTGCGCAACGTTGCAGGAGGTTGCAGCCTCAGGGGAGCGCGGCGAGGAAGGCGCGGAACCGCTCGGCCATCGCCCCCGGCACCTCGGCGATCGTGAAGTGCCCGCCGTGCTCGAGCCGCTCGAACACGCGCAGGTCGCGGTAGTAGCCGCGGGCGAGCCCCTCGGGGTAGTCGTGCTCGTGGCGCTGGATGAACACCGCGGCGGGAACCGTGACCGGCGGCATCGGAGCCGGAGTGTCGGCGCCCTCGTAGTACGGCCGGAAGGAGCTCGCGATGCTCTGCGTGACCCAGTAGATCATCGCCTCGGTGAGGATGCGGTCGCGCGAGATCACGGCCTCCACGGCCGCCGGGTCGTCGCCGTCGGTGTCGGCCCACTCCGACAGCTTTTCGGCGATCCACGCGAGCAGCCCCGCCGGGGAGTCGTTGAGCGCCGCGGCCAGCGTGTCGGGCCGCGCCCACTGCACGTGCCCGTACGACCCGTTCGGTCCGTGCTCGGCGTCGAGCCGGGCGAAGAACGCCTGCACCTCCGGGTCGTCGCTGGCCGCCCGCTCCTCCGGCGTGCCGAAGTGCGCATGGGTCGCGACGATGCCCGCCACCTGCTCGGGGTATGACGCGGCGATCAGATCGCTCACGTTCGCCGAGACGTCTTCGCCGTAGGTGACGTAGGAGTCGTAGCCCAGCACCTCGGTCATCAGCCGGTGCATCGTGGCGGCGAAACGCCGCTCGTCGGCCGGACCGTCGGCGTAGGGCTGCGAGAACGCGAAACCGGGCAGGCTGGCGACCACCACGTGGACGTCGTCGAGGAGCGCCGCGGCGTCGAGCTGCAGCGCGAACGTGTGCGGCCAGCCGTGCATGAGGAGCAGCGCCGGGGCGTCGGGCCGCTCGGAGCGCAGGTGCGCGAAGTGGATGTCGGTGCCGTCGACCTCGGCGAGGAACTGCGGGAAGCCGTTGAGCCACTCCTCCCGCGCCCGCCAGTCCCACTCCGCCCAGGACTGCACGAGCTCGCGCAGCCAGGCCGCGTTCATGCCGGAGCGCATGCGCCGGGGCGAGTCGTCGAGCAGCCGCGCGCGTCGAAGGCGGGCGCGCAGATCGTCGAGCACCTCGTCGGACACGTGCACCCGGAACGGACGGATCTCGGTCATGCCCGGACGCTACGCGGGGCCACCGACAGCGCGTTCGATGCGGGTGACCAGGCCCGCCCGCCGCGGCGAGCGCGCGGGCAGCATCTCCAGCGCGAGCCGCAGCACCTCCGCGTCTTCCCGCCCCTCGGGGATGTCCGCGTACGCGAGCAGCACGTCGAGACTCGCCTCCGACAGCATCGCCTCCCGGAGCGCGGCGCGCACGGTGTCGCGGAACTCCTCCACGCCCGGTGAGGTCGACTCGGGCAGCACGGCACCGCGGTAGGCGGTGAGCGCGACGCGGTGGGCGCCGCGGTCGAGCAGCGACAGCACGTCGTGGGCGTCGGTCTCGAGCGGCACGGGCAGCCGGTACGGGCGGGACTCGGGCACCAGGTCGGGAGCCGTGCGCTCCAGCACCTTCCGCAGCCGCACCATCTCCGGGCGCAGGGTGTCGGGCGACACGTCGGGCCCGTACACCAGCTCGCACAGCCGTTCGGCGGAGAGCCCCTGCCGGTGCACCGCGAGCATCAGGAGGATGGCGGCGTGCCGCGCGCTCAGCTCGATCACCGCCTCCTCGTGCGCGGACTCCGTCTCCAGCCGCGCGCGGTCGCGGCCGAGCACGTGCAGCCGCACGCGGGCGGTCGCCGTCGCTCGGGGCTTCGGGGAGGGACGGCCGCGCGGGGATTCGGCGCGCCGCCGCAGCCGGGCCACCATCAGCTCGGACTCGACGGCACGGGCGGTCGCGTCAACGAGCAGCCGGGCCTGCGGGGTGACGACCTCGGCGCCGCCGGTGATGTCGATCACGCCGAGCACCCGCTGGGTCTCCGGGTCGCGCACGGGCGCCGCGCTGCACGACCACGGGTGCACGAGCCGGTTGTAGTGCTCGGCACCGCGGATCTGCACCGACTGCCCGAGGGCGAGCGCGGTGCCCGGTGCGCTGGTGCCCACGGCGGCCTCCGACCAGTTCGCCCCCGCCACGAAGCCCATGCCGTCGGTGAGCGAGCGCAGCTGCGCGTCGCCCTCGATCCACAGCAGCCGCCCGGCCTGGTCGCCGACGGCGATCACGACCCCGGAGTCCTCCGAGGAGCCCGGCAGCAGCAGGGCACGGATCAGGTCCATCGCGGAGGCGAGCGGATGCGCGAGGCGGTACTCCTCCAGCTCCTCGGCGTGCAGGTCGAGCGGCGGAAGCCCTTCCGGTCCGACGCGACCCCGCCATGACCGCTCCCACGACTCCCGGACGAGCGGGCGCACCTCCTGCAGGCGGCGGTCGTCGAGGTTCCCGGCGATCAGCTCCTCGTGCGCACGCTCGACGAGCAGGCGCGGGGCCTCGGGGAGAGACCCGTGGGTTCCCTGCCACGGTGCAGACACGCGATCTCCTTCGTCGAGAACGGGCGTGCCCTCAGTGTAGGAGCGTTGGACCTGCGGCGGAATATCGCCTCGCGCCCCCGCGGGACTCCTCCCGGGCAGGGGCTCGAAGGCTCAGCGGAGCAGGCCCGCGACCAGGGCGTCGATCACGGCATCGGTCGAGGTGTCAGGGTCGATCGGGGTGGTGAGGCGGTCGAGCAGGAGGCCGTCGATCGCGTAGTGGAACAGGGCGATCTCCGCGCGTCCGCCGGGCAGGCCCGCCGCGGTGTTGAAGGCCACGTCGGCGTCGAAGCCCGCGCGCTGCCACGCGCCGAGCACGGCCGCGAGCTCGGGGCGCCGGGCGCTCTCCAGGCGCAGCTCGAACAGGGCGAGCGTCACGTCGCGGTCGCCGGTGAGCCGACGCACGATGTCGCGCACGTAGTCGGCGAACAGCGCGGGGCCGGGGGTGCCGGCGGCGCGACGCTCCAGATCCTCGGGGGTCGGAGCGAGCCGTTCCCCGATGCGGTCGACGAGTCCTTCGATCAGGGCCTCGCGGCTGCGGAAGTAGTTCGACGTGGTCCCCATGGGCACCTGCGCCTCGACGTCGACGGCCCGGTGGGTGAGTCCGCGCGAGCCCTCGCGGGCCAGCACCGTCAGCCCGGCGTCGGCGATCACGCGGCGACGCGACTCGTTCTTGACCATGCCTCGACCCTAGCGCAATCACTACGGTTGTTGTAGTCTCAACCGCGACAGATGTAGTGATTGGAGAATCATGCGAGAACTCGTGTACTACGTGGCCGTCACGCTCGACGGCTTCATCGCCGGACCGGGCGGAGAGTTCGACGCCTTCCTCGTCGAGGGCGACCACATGGACGGCATCAACGCCCGGTTCGCCGACACGATCCCCACCGTCGCCGCCGAGGCGCTGGGCATCGAGCAGCGCAACGACGTGTTCGACACCGTGCTGATGGGCTGGAACACCTATCAGGTGGGCGGCCTGCCGAGCCCGTACAGGCACCTGCGCCAGATCGTGTTCAGCCGCGCGCACACGGCCGAGGCCGAGAACCTGGAGGTGACGGCGGAAGACCCGGTCGAGGTCGTTCGCCGGCTCAAGCAGGAGGACGGCGGTGCGATCTGGCTGTGCGGAGGCAGCGCCCTCGCGGCCACCCTCGCCGACGAGATCGACCGGCTCGTGCTCAAACGCCAGCCGCTCCTCTTCGGCTCGGGCATCCCCCTCTTCGGAGAGCGCCCGTATCGCCCAGAGCGGTTCGACGCCGTGGAGACGACCGCGTACGAGTCCGGCGTCGTGTTCTCCGAGTTCGAGAGGCGCCACGAGAACTGAGCGCCCGGCGGCCCGGAGGGCGGGTCCCATACCCCCTCCCGGCCGCCCTGGCAATGGCGTTCTCCGAATCCGTCCCGCTTCCTATCGTGAGGTCACACCCACGAGTCAGGAGAGACGCCATGAACGTCGAGACCCCCATCCCCACTGGCTCCCCGCAGCGCACGCAGACGCCTCCGTCCGCCGGTGCCGCTGAGCAGTCCTGCGAGCGGATCGACTTCGACAGATATGTCGTCGACCCCGCCTCGCCCGTGGGTTACATTGACGTCGTGCCGCCCCTCTACGTCTGCTACCTCGGTCACCCCTATGCGCGCGCCGTCGAGGTCGCGCAGGTCTACGAGTTCGACCACGCCGTCGGCATCGTCAGCGCCATGGCCGCCGGTTCGCGCCACCACACCCTCGCCGGATGAGCCGCGAGATCTGGCCGGGCGAGGCCTACCCGCTGGGCGCGACGTTCGACGGACAGGGCACCAACTTCGCCCTCTTCAGCGAGGGCGCGGAGAGCGTGGAGCTCTGCCTGTTCGACGACGACGGCACCGAGACCCGGGTGCCGCTCACCGAGGTCGACGCGTACGTGTGGCACGGCTACCTGCCCACCGTGCAGCCGGGGCAGCTGTACGGGTATCGCGTGCACGGCCCGCACGACCCCGCGCAGGGCCGGCGCTTCAACCCGAACAAGCTGCTGCTCGACCCCTACGCCAAGGCCGTCGCCGGCGACATCGACTGGGGGCAGTCGCTGTTCGGCTACGACTTCGGCGACCCCGACTCCCGCAACGACGACGACTCCGCCGCCGCGATGGTCAAGGGCGTCGTGATCAACCCGTTCTTCGAGTGGGCGGGCGACCGTCGCCTCAAGACCCCGTACGCCGAGACCGTGATCTACGAGGCGCACGTGAAGGGCCTCACCCAGCGTCACCCCGAGATCCCGGAGGAACTGCGCGGCACCTACGCCGGCATCGCCCACCCCGCCGTCGTCGAGCACCTGCAGCGCCTCGGCGTCACCGCGCTGGAGCTCATGCCCGTGCACCAGTTCGTCAACGACTCGGTGCTGCAGGACAAGGGTCTGTCGAACTACTGGGGCTACAACACCCTCGGGTTCTTCGCCCCGCACAACGCCTATTCGGCGACCGGTCAGCACGGCCAGCAGGTGCAGGAGTTCCGCGCCATGGTGCGCACCCTCCACGAGGCCGGCATCGAGGTCATCCTCGACGTGGTCTACAACCACACCGCCGAGGGCAACCACCTCGGGCCCACCCTCTCGATGCGCGGGATCGACAACGAGGCGTACTACCGCCTGGAAGAGGACCGCCGCTACTACACCGACTACACCGGCACCGGGAACAGCCTCAACGCCGGCAACCCGCACGCCCTGCAGCTGCTCATGGACTCGCTGCGCTACTGGGTCACGGAGATGCACGTCGACGGGTTCCGCTTCGACCTCGCCTCCACGCTCGCCCGCGAGTTCTACGACGTCGACCGCCTCGCCGCGTTCTTCGAGCTCGTGCAGCAGGATCCGGTGGTGTCGCAGGTCAAGCTGATCGCCGAGCCGTGGGACGTGGGGCCCGGCGGCTATCAGGTGGGCAACTTCCCGCCGCAGTGGTCGGAGTGGAACGGCAAGTACCGCGACACCGTGCGCGACTTCTGGCGCGGCGAACCGCAGGCGCTGGGCGAGTTCGCGGCCCGCCTCACCGGCTCGGCCGACCTGTACGAGCACTCCGGACGGCGGCCGGTCGCGTCGATCAACTTCGTCACCGCGCACGACGGCTTCACGCTGCGCGACCTCGTGTCGTACAACGACAAGCACAACGAGGACAACGGCGAGGACAACAACGACGGTGAATCGCACAACCGCTCCGACAACAACGGCGTCGAGGGCCCGACCGACGACGTCGAGGTGAACCGGCGGCGAGCGCGCCAGCAGCGCAACTTCCTCGCCACGCTGCTGCTGTCGCAGGGCGTGCCGATGATCTCGCACGGCGACGAGCTGGGGCGCACGCAGCACGGCAACAACAACGGCTACGCACAGGACAACGAGCTCACCTGGATCGACTGGGACGCCGCCGACCTGCCGCTCGTGGAGTTCACCGCCGCGGTCGCACGACTCCGGCGCGAGCACCCGACCTTCCGCCGCAGCCGCTTCTTCGACGGGCGACCGGCGAGCGCGGACGACGGCGAGCGGATCCCGGATGTCGTCTGGCTGCGGCCCGATGGCGGCCCGATGGCACCGGAGGACTGGGACTCGGGCTTCGGACGCTCGGTGGGGATGTTCCTCAACGGCCGCGGCATCCGCGAGAACGACCGCCGCGGCCGCCCGGTGGAGGACGTGAACTTCCTGGTGTACTTCAACAGCGGAGACGAACCCGTCGAGCTGGTGCTGCCCGACGAACGCCACGGCCGCGAGTGGTCGGTGGCCGTCGACACCGCCGGCGAGATCGACGACGCCCGTCCGCTCGATGCCCGCGCCGCAATCCCGCTGGAGGGCAAGGCCATGATCGTGCTGCGCGAGATCGACGGCGAACCCCTCGCGACCGACGACTCCGTAGACGCCTCGCTCCGCTCGCAGAGCGAGCAGGCCGACGCATGACCCGACGGCCACTGTCGACGTACCGCCTGCAGATCAGCCGGGACCTCCCGCTCGACGCGGCGGCCGAGCTCGCGCCGTACCTCGCCGACCTCGGGGCCTCGTGGGTGTACGTCTCGCCGCTGCTCGCGGCCGTGCACGGCTCCACCCACGGGTACGACGTGGTCGACCACACCCGCGTGGACGCGGACCGCGGCGGCGAGGCCGGTCTCGAGCGCTTCGCCGCGGCCGCGCACGACGCGGGGCTGGGCGTGCTGGTCGACATCGTGCCCAACCACGTGGGCGTCGCGGTGCCGCGACAGAACCCGTGGTGGTGGGAGGTGCTGCGGCTCGGGCGGCAGACCAGGCGCGCGGCGGCCTTCGACATCGACTGGGCGGCCGGCGGCGGACGGATCCTGCTGCCGCTGCTCGGCTCCGCGCCCGACGAGGCCCGCGCGAACGGCGAGCTCGTGGTCGACGCGACCCCGGCCGCCGACGCCCCCGACGGCGTGCTGCGCTACTTCGAGCACGAGCTGCCCCTCGCCCCCGGCACCGCCGCGCTCGCGGACGACCTGCCGCGACTGCTCGCCGCCCAGCACTACGAGCTGCGGTACTGGGAGGACCAGAACACCGACCTCACCTACCGGCGCTTCTTCGCGGTGTCCGAGCTCGCCGGGGTGCGCGTGGAGCTGCCGGACGTGTTCGCCGACTCGCACCGCGAGATCCTGCGCTGGCTGCGCGAGGGCCTCGCGGACGGCCTCCGCGTCGACCACCCGGACGGCCTGGTCGACCCGGGCGGCTACCTGGAGCAGCTGGCCGACGCGACCGGTCGCGCGTACACCCTCGTGGAGAAGATCCTGGAGCCGGGCGAGGCGCTGCCGGCCTGGTGGCGCACGGACGGCACCACGGGATACGACGCGCTGGCCGAGTTGGACCGGCTGTTCGTCGACCGCGACGGTGTGGCCGCACTCGACCGCCTGGACGCACGACTGCGCGCCGAGACGGGGCTTCCGCCCGCACTGGCATGGCCCGACCTGATCCACGACACGAAGCGGATGATCGCGGACACCCTGCTGGTCGCGGAGGTGCGGCGCCTGGTGCGCACCCTGCCGCGCGGCATCGTGCACGCCGACGACGCCCTCGCCGAGCTGGTCGCGTGCTTCCCGGTGTACCGCGCCTATCTGCCCGAGGGCAGCGAGCACCTGCGCGCGGCGTTCGCGGAGGCGCGGCGGCGACGCCCCGACCTCGACGCGGCGCTCACCGAGCTCGAACCCCTGCTGAGGGACACGTCGCTGGAGGTCGCGCAGCGGTTCCCCCAGGTGACCGGCGCTGTCATGGCGAAGGGCGTGGAGGACACCGCGTTCTACCGGTACACGCGGCTGGGCACGCTCACGGAGGTCGGGGCCGACCCGTCGATCCCCGCGGTCACGGTCGAGGAGTTCCACGAGGCGCAGCGGGCCCGGCTCGCCGCCTGGCCGTACTCGATGACCACGCTCTCCACGCACGACACCAAGCGCTCGGAAGACGTCCGGGCGCGGCTCGCGGTGCTGTCCGAGGTCCCGGAGCGATGGGCCGAGGTGCTGGAGGAGCTGCGCGCCGTGGCGACCACGGGCCACGGTCCGCTCGACGCCCTGCTGTGGCAGGCCGCGGTCGGCGCGTGGCCGATCCCGTCCGAGCGTCTGCTGGCGTACGCCACCAAGGCCGCGCGCGAGGCGGCGGAGCGCACCACCTGGCAGCGCCCCGACGCCGCGTTCGAGGAGGGTCTCGCGGCCGTCGCCCAGGCCGTCGAGGGCGACGCCGCCCCGATCCTCGACCGCTTCGTCGCGGAGATCGCGGGCCACGGCCGCTCGAACTCGCTCGCCGCCAAGCTGCTGCAGCTCACCGGCCCCGGCGTGCCCGACGTGTATCAGGGCTCCGAGCTGTGGGACCTGTCGCTGGTCGACCCCGACAACCGTCGTCCGGTCGACTTCGCGCTGCGGGCGCGGATGCTGAGGGAGCTGGATGCCGAGGTCGCCCGCGGCATCCTCCCGCCGATCGACGACTCCGGCGCCGCGAAGCTCCTGGTCACCTCCCGGGCGCTGCGCCTGCGCCGCGACAACCCGGAGCTGTTCCGCTTCTACCGCCCGGCCGTGGTCGAGGGGGCGGCCGCCGAGCATGCCGTCGCGGTGCACCGCGGCGGGGCGACCGCGATCGCGACGCGGTTGCCCGTGGGCCTCGCGCGGCGCGGCGGCTGGGGCGACACCGTGATGATGCGGCCGGACATCCCCGGGACCGACCTGCTGACCGGGCGCCGCATCGCCCCGGGGCCCGTGCGGCTGGCCGAGCTGCTGGACACGTATCCCGTGGCGCTCATCGAGCTCGCGCGGTGAGGGGGACACGCACGGTGAGGGGAGCACGGTCGTGATGGAGGTGTGGGCTCCGCGGGCACGGCGGATGCGGCTGCGGCGGCTCGCGGCCGACGGCACCGCGACCGACACGGAGCTCACGGCTGCGGCCGACGGCTGGTGGCGGGGCGACGGCATCCTGGCGGACGGGGAGCGCTACGGCTTCCTGATCGACGACGACGAGCACCTGCGCCCCGACCCCCGGTCGCGGCGGCAGCCGGACGGCGTGCACGAGGCCTCGGCCGCGTTCGACCCCGCCGCGTTCGCGTGGACCGACAGCGACTGGACCGGAAGGCAGCTCGCGGGCGGGCTGATCTACGAGCTGCACCTGGGCACGTTCACACCCGAGGGCACGCTCGACGCGGCGGTCGCCCGGCTGGACCATCTGGTCGAGCTCGGCGTGACCCACGTCGAGCTGCTGCCCGTGAACGCCGTCAACGGGCGGTGGAACTGGGGCTACGACGGCGTGCTCTGGTTCGCGGTGCACGAGGAATACGGCGGCCCGGCGGCGTATCAGCGCTTCGTGGACGCCGCGCACGCCCGGGGCCTCGCCGTGGTGCAGGACGTCGTGTACAACCACCTCGGCCCGAGCGGCAACTACCTGCCCCTGTTCGGTCCGTACCTGCGCGAGGGCGACAGCACCACGTGGGGCGACTCGGTCGACCTCGACGAGCCGGCCGTGCGCGCGTACATCATCGACAACGCCCTGATGTGGCTGCGCGACTTCCACGTCGACGGCCTGCGGCTCGACGCCGTGCACGCCCTGCACGACACCCGGCCCGTGCATCTGCTGCGCGAGCTGTCGGAGCGGGTCGACGCGCTGTCGGCGCAGCAGAACCGTCCGCTCACGCTGATCGCCGAGTCCGACCTCAACGACCCGACGCTGATCCTGCCGCGCGAGGCCGGAGGGTACGGGCTCACGGCGCAGTGGTCGGACGACTGGCACCACGCGGTGCACGTCGCGCTCACCGGCGAGACCACGGGCTACTACGAGGACTTCGCATCGCCGGAGGCCGTGGCGAAGGTCACCGACCGGGGCTTCTTCCACGACGGCACGTTCTCCACGTTCCGCGACCGCCCGCACGGAGCGCCGATCCCGCCCGAGGTCCCGTCGTGGCGGCTGGTGACCTTCGCGCAGGATCACGACCAGGTCGGGAACAGGGCGGCGGGCGACCGGCTCTCCGCCACGCTTTCGCCTGATCGCCTCGCGGTCGCCGCGGTGCTCACGCTCACGGCCCCCGGCACGCCCATGCTGTTCATGGGCGAGGAGTGGGGGGCGACCACGCCCTGGCAGTTCTTCACCTCGCACCCGGAGCCGGAGCTGGGCCGCGCGGTCGCGGAGGGCCGCACGGCCGAGTTCGCGCGCATGGGGTGGGATCCGGCGGCGGTGCCCGACCCGCAGGACCCCGACACCTTCGCCCGCTCGCACCTGGACTGGGCGGAGGTCGAGCGACCGGAGCACGCGCGACTGCTGCGCCTGTACCGCGACCTCGCGCGACTGCGCCGGGAGCGGCCGGAGCTGACGGAGCCCGACACGACGCACGCGAGGGTCGAGGTGCGCGCCACCGACGGCCGCCCGGAGCATCGCGTGTACCGCATCGACCGGGGGGCGCTGTCGGTGCTGGTGAACCTCTCCCCCGCCCGGGCGGTCTTCGCGGTCGCGGACGAGGCGGTGGAGCTCGTGTCGACCGGAGCCCACACGCGCGCGGACGGCCTGCTCACGCTGCCGCCGGACAGCGCCGCGGTCGTGGGTCCGCCGTTGCACTGAGCCCCGCGCGGGGAGGGGGCGGTCAGCCGCGGGCGGCCCACCATTCGCGCAGGCGCTGCTCGGCAACCTCCGGCCCGAGCACGCCCTCGTCGAGGCGCAGGTCGAGCAGGAACTTGTACGCCTCGCCCACCTCGCGGCCCGGGCGGATGCCCAGCACCTGCTGGATGCGGTTGCCGTCGAGCTCCGGGCGGATCGCGTCGAGCTCCTCCTGCTCACGCAGCGCCGAGATGCGCGACTCGATGTCGTCGTAGGCCGCGGAGAGCCGGGCGGCCTTGCGCTTGTTGCGCGTGGTCACGTCGGCCCTGGTGAGGATGTGGAGGCGCTCCAGCAGATCGCCCGCATCGCGCACGTACCGGCGCACGGCCGCGTCCGTCCAGGTGCCCTCCGCGTAGCCGAAGAACCGCAGGTGCAGCTCGATCAGGGCGGCGACGGCATCGGTCGTGGCGGTGTCGAAGCGCAGGGCCTGCAGGCGCTTGCGGGCCATGCGCGCGCCGACCACGTCGTGGTGGTGGAAGGTCACGGCCCCGCCCGGTTCGAGCTTGCGGGTGCGCGGCTTGCCGATGTCGTGCAAGAGGGCGGCGATGCGCAGCGGCACGTCGGGCGCGGCGCCGGGGTGCCGGGAGTGCTCCAGCGCGATCGCCTGGCGCAGCACCGTGAGCGAGTGCTCGTACACGTCCTTGTGGTGGTGGTGCTCGTCGACCTCGAGGCGCAGCTCGCTGACCTCGGGCAGGAACTCCTCGATGAGGCCGGTGTCGACGAGCACGCGGATGCCGCGCACCGGGTCGTCGGTCTGCATCAGCCGCACGAGCTCGGACTGGATGCGCTCGGGGCTGACGATCGCCAGGGTCTCGCGGAGCTCGGTGATCGCGGCGGCGGTGTCGTCGTCGACGCGGAAGCCGAGCTGGGCGCTGAAGCGGGCGGCCCGCAGCATGCGCAACGGGTCGTCGCCGAACGACACCCGCGGGTCGGCGGGCGTGCGGAGGACCCCGGCCACCAGATCCTCCACGCCTCCGGTCGGGTCGATCAGCTTCACCGCCGGCACCTGGAGGGCCATCGCGTTCACGGTGAAGTCGCGCCGCACGAGGTCGCCGTCGATCGTGTCGCCGAACTCGACCGTGGGCTTGCGGGTGACCCCGTCGTAGCTGTCGGCGCGGTACGTCGTGATCTCGACCTGCTCGCCCCGCACGCGCGCGCCGATCGTTCCGAACGCTCGACCGATGTCCCAGTGCGCCGAGGCCACGGGCTTCACGATCGCGAGGATCTGGTCGGGCGAGGCGTTCGTGGTGAAGTCGAGGTCGTGCGTCTCCCGGCCGAGCAGGGCGTCGCGCACCGGTCCGCCCACGACGGCGAGCTCGAACCCGGCCTCGGCGAACGCCTGCGCGAGGGTGCGGACGACGGGATTCTCGGCGAGCGCGCCGAGACGGGCGAGGCCGTCGGCCATGTTGAGCATGGGTTCCAGCGTACCGGGGCGCCCGCGTTCACCTCCCCGTCGTCTCGGCGTCAGGTGGCGGTCATCCGGCTTCGATGGGCTGGACGGGCCCCGTGCGGCTGAGCACGGAACCCCACCCACGAAGGACTGACATGACCTCCCCCACCCCTGCGGTGCGGTGGCGGCGTCGCGGACTCACGTCCGTCGCGCTGCTCGCCGTGCTCGGCGGCGCCGTCGTCGCTCCCGCGGCCCTCGCCGCACCCGACCCCGAGGTGCCCACCGGCTCGCTCATCACCGGCGACACCGCCTGGCACTATCTCGACGACGGCACCGACCCGTCGCCCGCCCCGGCCGCCCTGCGCGACTGGACCCTGCCCGCCTTCGACGACAGCGCCTGGAAGACCGCTCCGGGCAGCTTCGGCGCGAAGAACGGCAAGCTCGGCGCTGTCGGGCCGCAGACGCCGAAGACGCTCCTGAACCACTACCTCGACGGGGTGAAGGCGCCCGCGGTCCCGACGTACTTCTTCCGCACCACGTTCGAGCTCGAGGCCGGCGTCGCCGAGCAGGTCGCAGCCCTGCAGAGCACCGTCACCTACGACGACGCGCTCGTCGTGTGGATCAACGGCACGGAGGTCGCGCGCTACGTCGACGGCCGCATCACCGACACCACCAACGTCGAGTACGCGGGCGACTCCAACGGCGACCCGCTCACCAGCACGTTCAGCGCCGAGGGCGCACTGCTGCACGACGGCACCAACACCATCGCGGTGTCGCTGTTCCAGGACCGCGCCACCAGCTCCGACATCTTCTTCGACATGTCGTCGCTCACGCTCGTGCCCGCGTCCGACCCCGGCACCCCGGTGATCGCCCCGCCCACGCGGGTGATCCTCACCCCGACCGAGCGGCCCGAGGTGTCGCAGTCGTTCTCGTGGCTCGCGGGCGACGCCTCGCACACGGTCGGACAGGTCGAGATCGGCGCGGCGGCCGGCGGTGAGACGCGCGTCGTCGACGCGTACGACGCGGGGGTCGTGAACGGCAACCCGAACAAGCACTTCTCGGCCACCGTGACCGGACTCACCCCGGCGACGGAGTACCGCTATCGCGTGGGTCTCCCCGGCAGCTGGAGCGACTGGTTCACCTTCCGCACGGCCGACCCGAACGCCACCGACTTCCAGTTCCTGTACTACGGCGACGCCCAGATCGGTCTGGACACCACGTGGCCGAGCGTCGTGAAGCAGGCCGAGGCGAACGCACCGCGCTCGATCGGCTCCGTGCACGCGGGCGACCTGATCAACACGTCGAGCAACGAGAACGAGTGGCTCAACTGGTTCAAGGGCATGGAGGACTCGGCCGTCCGCACCAACGTGATGGCGGCCCCCGGCAACCACGAGTACTCCGGCGACAAGCTGCTCACGGCGTGGAAGGCCGCCTTCGAGTACCCGCACAACAACCCCTCGATGAGCTCGATCAGCGCCCTGGCCGACCTCGCGAAGGGCGACTCCCCCGTGGCGCAGCAGTACCGCGCGTTCTTCGAGCACTGGAGCGCGTTCGCCGCGGAGACCGCTTACTACACCGACTACCAGGGCGTGCGCTTCATCACGCTGAACGCGACGCGCGACACGACCTTCCTCACCCCGGCCGGCCTCCCGTCGTGCTCGGGCGCGGACTGCCCGTCGTCGCAGATCGGCACGCTGTGGACGCGGTTCCAGGCGGCGTGGCTCGACCTGCTGCTGCAGAACAGCCCGTCGAAGTGGAACGTCGTGACCTTCCACCAGCCGGTGTTCTCGGCGTCGGCCGGCCGTGACGAGCCGGTGCTGCGTGCCGAGTGGCTGCCCGTGTTCCAGCGCAACGACATCGACCTGGTGCTGATGGGCCACGACCACACGTACGCCCGCGGCTACGTGAACACCGACGCGACCGACACCCCCGGCCTCACCACGGGACCCGTGTACGTGGTGTCGAACTCGGGCGCGAAGCACTACGACCTGGAGACGCCGGAGAAGAACGTCTGGACCAACAACGGCGCCACCCAGGTGCTGCGCGGCGAGGGCGTGACCACGTACCAGGTGATCGACGTGTCGAAGAACCAGCTCGTGTACCGGTCGTACCTGGCGGAGAAGACGGCGTCCGCGTCGACCGACCTGCCCGTGGGCGCCGTGTACGACACGTTCACGGTGACCAAGTCCGACGCGGGCGAGAAGTGGGTGACCGAGGCCGGGGTCACTCCCCCGGTGACCGAGGAGCCGGAGCCCGAGCAGCCCGCGTCCGTCGAGCTGGGCGCGACCACGGTCGCGGCGGGCGGCACGGTCACGGTCTCGGGCAGCGGCTTCGCGGCGGGTGCCGAGCTGCAGCTGGAGCTCCGCAGCGACCCGGTGTCGCTGGGCACGGTGACGGCCGCGGCCGACGGGTCGTTCTCCCGCACCGTCACGATCCCCGCGGCCACCCCGGCCGGTGCGCACACGCTCGCCGTGATCCTGCCGGACGGCACCGAGGTCACGGCCGCGCTCACCGTGACCGCGGCCGCGGGCGGCGGGGCGACCACTCCGGGCCAGGGCGGCTCGGGCGGCGCGAGCGACGGCGATCTCGCGACGACCGGTGCCGACAGCGTGCCGTACATCGTCGCCGCGGTCGTGCTGCTCGCCGCGGGCCTCGGCCTGTTCGCGCTGCGCCGCCGTCGTGCGCTGGCGACGGAGGCCTCGACGGTGGAGTCCGCCGAGGCGGAGTAGCCGCCCGCGTGACCGAGGGCGCCGCCGGGGCTTCGGCTCCGGCGGCGCCTTCGCGCTTCGTGGTCCTGGGATAACCTTCACGTGCCCGAACCCGCGAAGGAGAACCCGTGCCCGCGAACGATGTGATGGCCGACGAGACCGACCGGATCGTGGCCGCGGCCCTGCAGGTGAACGGGCGGGCGTCGTGGGGTGAGATCGCGCGCGCCATCGACCTGCCGGAGCGCACGGTCGCCCGCCGTGGACAGCGTCTGCTCGACCGCGGCCTCGTACGGGTCTCCACCTACGTCGACCCGGCGAGGGTGCTGCACGCCCGGGCCGTGCTGTTCCGCATCACGACCGAGCCGCACGCGCTGTGGCACGTCGCCCGCACGCTCGCGCGGCGCACCGACGCCTCCTCGGTGTCGGTCCTGGAGGGCAGCAGCGACATCGCGGGCATGCTGCTCCCCCACGACGACGCGTCGATCCGCGAGCTGCTGTTCACCGATTTCCCGGAGGTCGACGGCATCGCGTCGATCAACGTCACCACGGTGCTGAAGTTCTTCCGCTCGGGGCACGACTGGCGGGTGGGCGTGCTGACCGACGAGCAGGTGCGCATGCTCGACGAGTCGTCGGGCTCGGAGGTCGATCCGGCCGATGCGCTGAGCGCCGACGAGGAGGCGCTGATCCGGCTGCTGCTGAAGGACGGGCGGATGCCGGTGGCGCAGCTCGCCCGCGCCCTGGGCCTCAACGTGACCACGACCCGGCGCCGCATGGAGTCGCTGAACCGGCGCGGCCTGATGCATCCGCGCACCGAGATCGTGCCGAGCCTGTTCGGGCTGGGCCTGGAGGCGCTCGTGTGGCTGCGCGTGCCGATGGACCGGCTGGAGAAGGTGGGCACGGCTCTGGCCGCGGCTCCGGAGGTGAAGTTCATCGTGGCGACGACGGGCACCTCGCAGCTGCTCATGAACGTGCTGGTGACCGATGCCGACGCGTTCTACGACTTCCTCACGGGACCGGCCGTCGCGGGGCACGACGGGCTCGAGGTCGTGGAGTCGCTCGTCGTGATCACCCCGGTGCTTCGCGGCTCGCTGATCGTCGACGAGGCGCCCGAGGCGCTGGCGCAGGACATGCCGACGGGAGCCATCCGACTATAGGCCGATTCTGTTACGGGAGTGTAAAGAAGTGGCGAGATCGTTCGCTATAGCTTGACCTAGTGGCGAAATAGGGCGAGTATCCTCTCCAGGGCCATCACCCCTGGAGAGGACGATCGTGTTCACGGCTACTGGAGACGACTGGGCGGACCGCGCGGCGACGCTCACCCTGCGCACCCGCATGTTCATCGACGGCGCGTGGGAGGACGGCACCGCCGAGCCGCTCGCCCCCGTCAGCCCGCGTGACGGTCGCGCCCTGCCGCCCATCGCCGCCGCCTCGGACGCCGACGTCGACCGCGCCGTCCGCTCGGCCCGCGCCGCGTTCGACTCCGGCGTCTGGTCGCGCGTCGCCCCCCGCGAGCGCGGGCAGCGCCTGATCGCGTTCGCGCAGCTCATCCACGACAACGCCGAAGAGCTCGCCCTCACCATCTCGCTGGAGATGGGCAAGCCCGTGCGCGAGGCCCTGCAGACCGAGCTGCGCGCCGTGGTGAACTGCTTCCGCTGGTACGGCGAGGCCGTCGACAAGGTGCTCGACGAGCTGCCCGTCACCGCGCCGGGCAGCCTCGCCCTCGTCACCCGCGAACCCGCCGGTGTGGTCGCCGCCGTCGTACCGTGGAACTTCCCGCTCACGATGACCGCGTGGAAGCTCGCCCCCGCGCTCGCGGTCGGCAACAGCGTGGTGCTCAAGCCCGCCGAGCACACCACCTTCTCCGCGCTCCGCCTCGCCGAGCTCGCGCACGAGGCGGGCATCCCCGCCGGCGTGCTCAACGTCACCCCCGGTGCCGGGCACATCGCCGGCCGGGCCCTCGGCGAGCACCACGACGTCGACGTCGTCACCTTCACCGGCTCCCCCGAGGTCGGCCGCCGGTTCCTCGGCTACGCCGCCGCCTCCAACGGCAAGCGGGTGTGGCCCGAGCTGGGCGGCAAGACCGCGAGCCTCGTGCTCCCCGACGCCGACCTGGAGCGCGCCGTGCGGGCGACCGCCGACGGCTGCTTCTACAACCAGGGCCAGATGTGCACGGCCTCGTCGCGGCTGCTCGTGCCGCGGGCGCAGCGTGACCGGGCCCTGGAGATCGCCGCCGACGTGGCCCGCACCACGCTCCCGGCCGACCCGTTCGACGTGGGCACCTCGATGGGCGCGATCGTCAGCGAGAAGCAGCTCTCCGGCATCGCCGGCTTCGTGGAGCGGGCACAGGCCGAGGGCGGCGAGCTGGCGGCCGGCAGCCCCGAGCGCTTCGCCGCGGTCGACGGCGGCAGCTACTTCGCCCCCGTCGTGCTCGGGGTCACCCCGCAGCACGAGGTCGCACAGCGCGAGGTGTTCGGCCCGGTGCTCTCGGTCATCGCGTACGACGACGTGGAGGAGGCCCTGGCCATCGCGAACGGCACCGAGTACGGGCTTGCCGCCGCGCTGTGGAGCACCGACCTCAACGCCGTGCACACCCTCTCGCGGCGCCTGCGCGCCGGGGTCGTGTGGGTCAACTGCTTCGAGGAGGGCGACATGACCATCCCGTTCGGGGGCGTCAAGGGCTCCGGCTTCGGGCGCGACAAGAGCCTGCACGCGATGGAGAAGTTTACCGACCTCAAGACCACCTGGATCGAGCTGTCGTGACCCGCCCGCTCATCGGCATCACCACGTGGCGCCGCCTCATCGACACCGACCTCGGCACGGGTCGCCCGGCCCACACGCTCGGTGCCGAGTACGCCGCGCCGGTCGAGGCGGCCGGCGGCGCCGTCGTCCTGCTGCCGCCGACCGGCGGGGTGGACGAGGTGCTCGACCGTCTCGACGGGCTGGTGCTCTCCGGCGGGGAAGACGTGCACCCCTCCCGCTACGGCGCCGCCCCGCAGGACGACAAGACGTACGACTCGGCCCGCGACGGCTACGAGATCGCCCTGGCCCTCGGTGCCCGCGACCGCGGCCTCCCCGTGCTCGCGATCTGCCGCGGCCTGCAGGTGAGCACCGTCGCCTTCGGCGGCTCGCTGATCGTCGACATCCCCGCCACCGAGCATCACCATCCGGTGCGCGGCGCCGACGAGCAGCTCTCGGCACGGCACCCCGTCGTGTTCGCCGAGGACAGCCGCCTCGCCGCCCTGTACGGCACGACCGAGCGGATCGTGAACACCATCCACCACCAGTCCGTCGATCGGTCCGCGCCCGGCCTGCGGCCCGTGGCCTGGGCGCCCGACGGCATCGTCGAGGCCGTCGAGACCGACGGCGACTGGCCCTTCTGGGCGGTGCAGTGGCACCCCGAGAAGATGATCGACCCCGATGAGGCCGCCGAGGAGCGCCCGCTGTTCGCGGCGTTCGTCGAGGCCGCCCGTGAACGAGCGGCGGAATCCTCCGCCGCGAAGAAAGGAACCCGATGACCAAGCAGATCTTCCTCGAGTACGAGAACGGCGTCCGCGCCGTCGCCACGCTGTTCGAGGACCTCGCCCCCCGCACGTGCGAGGCGATGTGGGGCGCGCTGGAGAAGCCGGTCACCATGCAGACCATGCACGCGATGTACGCCGGGCCCGAGGTCATGATGGGACTGCCCGAGGAGGCGCAGAACTTCGACCCTGAGGCCGTGCCCGCCGAGAACCAGCAGGTCGTGCCCGCACCCGGTGATCTGCAGTGGTACTGGCAGCGCCCGATGCAGATGGGCGGACTGCCGTTCGAGTGGTATGAGATCGGCGTCTTCTACGATCGTGGTGCCCGTATTCTCGGCCCGCTCGGATGGACACCCGTCAACATCTGGGCCGGCATCACCGAAGGACTCGCGGAGTTCGCTCAGGAGAGCGCCGCGATCCGCATCGACGGAGCGAAGCAGCTCACCCTCGGACGCCTCTAGGCGTCACCCCTCCCCCCGTGCTGGACCCATCCCGAAGGAGCAGTGCATGAACACCCGCAGAATCCTCACCGCCGGAGCGCTCGTCGCCACCGGCGCCCTCGTCCTCGCCGGCTGTGCCGCCGGTGACGACGAGTCCTCCGCGTCCGGCGGCGAGAAGGAGTTCGCCGGCGAGACCCTGGTCGTCACGTCGTTCGGCGGCGACTGGGAGAAGGCCTTCATCGAGGCCGTCGTCGACCCGTTCGAGGAGGAGACGGGCGCGAAGGTCGAGCTGATCACCCTGTACAGCGCCGACGCGCTCGCGCAGGTCACCGCCCAGAAGGCGAGCCCGCAGATCGACGTCGTGCACTTCTCCGGCGGCCAGGAGTTCACCGCCGCCGAGCAGGGCCTCATCGCGCCGATCGCCGCCGACGACCTGTCGGAGTCCGGCGACCTGATCGACATCGCGACCGCCGGTCTCGAGCGCGGCGAGGGCCCCGTCATCCAGCTCGCCCCGATCGGCCTGGTCTACAACACCGAGGCGGACGCTCCGGCGCCCACCTCGTGGGAGGACCTGTTCGACGACGCGTACGCCGGTCACATCGCGCTGACCGACTTCTCGAACACGTACGGCGTGCTGTCGATGCTGCGGGTGGCCGACACCCTCGGCGGCGGCATCGACGACCCGTCCGAGGCGATCTCGGAGCTCGGGACCCTGGCCTCGTCGGGCGACGCGATCGTGGTGCCGACCTCGCCCGACCTGCAGACCGCGTTCGCCCAGCGCGACACCTGGCTCGCCCCGTACGCCATGGACTACGCGGGCACGCTGCAGGACGCGGGTCTCCCGGTGGAGTTCATCGTGCCCGAGGAGGGTGCGACGGCGTCGCTCATCACCGCGAACGTGGTCGAGGGTCGCGACAACCCCGACCTGGCGAAGCTGTTCATCGACTTCGAGCTGCGCCCGGAGGCGCAGGCCGTCTTCGCGGAGAACATGCGCTACTCCCCGGTCAACACCAAGGCCGAGCTGTCGGACGAGGCGGCCGAGTCCGTGCTGACCGGCGACGAGCTCGACGACGTCGTCGTCTACGCGCCCGGCGACATCGCCGCGTCGCGTCAGTCGTGGACCGATGAGTGGAATGCGCTGATCACCAAATGAGCGTCCGAACCCGTAGGGAGCCCTGGCTCCTGCTCCTGCCGGCGATCGTGCTGCTCGCGCTCGCCTTCCTCACCCCGGTGGCCGGCATGCTTCTCATGAGCGTGCAATCGCCGGCAGGCGGGTTCACCCTCGACAACTTCACCCGCTTGTTCGCGAGCGAATATCACCTCCAGGCGGCGCTGCGTTCGCTCCGCCTGGGGGTGATCCAGACGGTGATCACGCTGGTCATCGCCATCCCGCTGTCGTACATCATGGCCAGGGCCGGCTCGAAGGTGCGCTCGTTCCTGCTGATCGTGGTGATCCTGCCGCTGATGACCAGCGTCGTGGTGCGCACGTTCGGCTGGGTGGTGCTGATGGGTCCGTCGGGCCTGATGATGCAGATCCCCGGTGCGGAGCTCCTCGTCGGCGGCACCCAGGGCTTCCTCGGCACCGAGACGGGCGTGGTGATCGCGATGGTGCAGGTGCTCCTGCCGTTCGCGGTGCTCAGCATCCTCGGCGTGATCTCCGGCATCCGGCCGCAGCTGGAAGAGGCGTCGCGCACTCTCGGCGCCGGCTTCTGGCGCACGCTGCGCCACGTGGTGCTGCCGCTGTCGGTGCCGGGCATCGTCGCGGGCGCCTCGCTGGTGTTCGTGCTGTCGGTGAGCTCGTTCATCACCCCCCGCTTCATCGGCGGCTCGCAGATCCCCGTGTTCGCGCAGACCATCTACGTCGACGCGACCACCAACCTCGACTGGGCGTTCGCGGCGGCGCAGGCCGTGCTGCTGTTCGCGGGCGTCATGCTCGTGCTCGCGGCCACGTCCCGGCTCGGGAAGCAGAAGGTGTGACCATGGTCCGTTCCGTTCCGATCCTCGGCCGGATCCTCGCGATCCTCCTCGGCGTCGTCGTGACGCTGTACATGCTCGTGCCGCTGCTCGTCGTCGCCGGCGCCTCGGTGGGCGAGAACCGCTTCCTCACGTTCCCCGGTCAGGGCTTCACGCTCGACTGGTACGTGGAGGCGCTCACCTCCGACACCTACCTGGAGCCGTTCCGCCTGAGCCTCGTGGTGGGTGTGACGGTCGCGATCGTCGCCGCGGCGATCGGCACGGCGGCCGCGCTGGCGCTCACCCGCTTCCGCGTCCCCGGCGGGGCCGCGATCCAGGCGCTGCTGATGTCGCCGCTGACGATCCCCACGATCATCCTCGCCATCGGTGCGCTGTCGATCGCGTCCCTGACGATCGGCTCGCCGAACGTCGGCGTGCTGATCGCGATCCACGTGGTCATCGCCATCCCGTACGTGATGCGCACCGTGACCGGGGTGATGACGCGCGCCGACCACTTCACCGAGGAGGCCGCGCGCACCCTCGGCGCCAGCACCTGGAACCGCTACCGGCTCGTCGTGCTCCCCATCGCCCGCCCCGGCATCGCGGCCGGCGCGTTCTTCGCCTTCAACATCTCGTTCGACGATGCGGTCATCGCCCTCTTCCTGCGCACCCCGCAGCTGGAGACGCTGCCCATCGCCATCTACGGCCAGCTGGAGTTCAGCACGTCGCCCACCGTGGCGGCCGTCTCGACCCTCATGGTCCTGCTCACCGTCGTCCTCATGATCGTCCTCGAACGCATCATCGGCCTGGGAAGGTTGTTCGTCTGATGACAACGCTCACCATCACCTCACTCACCAAGGACTTCAAGGGGACGAAGGTGCTCAAGGGCATCGACCTCTCGATGCGGTCCGGCGAGTTCGTCTCGCTGCTCGGTCCGTCGGGCTGCGGCAAGACCACGCTGCTCCGCTGCATCGCCGGGCTCGAGTCGCCCAGCAGCGGCACGATCGAGATCGCGGGACAGGACGTCACGAAGCTGCCGCCCGAGAAGCGGCACCTCGGCATGATGTTCCAGAGCTATGCGCTGTTCCCGCACATGAGCGTGGTCGAGAACGTGCGCTTCGGGCTGCGGATGGCCGGCGACAAGCCCAAGGCCGAGCAGAAGGAGCTCGCGGTGCGGGCGCTGGAGCGCGTGCAGATGGGTCACCTCGCCGACCGCATGCCCGCCCAGCTGTCCGGCGGCCAGCAGCAGCGCGTGGCCCTCGCCCGAGCGATCGCGTTCGAGCCGCGGGTGCTGCTGCTCGACGAGCCCCTGTCGAACCTCGACGCGCGACTGCGGGAAGACATGCAGGTGGAGCTGAAGGAGCTGCACCGCACCCTCGGCCTCACCACGGTGTTCGTCACGCACGACCAGGAGGAGGCCATGAGCCTGTCCGACCGGATCGTGCTGATGAACGGCGGCGTGATCGAGCAGGAGGGTGCGCCCGCCGAGCTGTACGGCTCCCCGCGCACCCCGTTCGCGGCGGACTTCATCGGGGCGGCGAACCTGCTCCCCGCGACCCGCTCCGGTGTGACCGCGACGGTCGACGGCACGGGCGTGCAGGTGCCGCTGACCGGTGCGGGCGCCGACGGCTCGGGCGAGGTGGTGCTGCGTCAGGAGGACCTGCACCTGGCGCCGACGGTCGGCGCGGACGCCCCGGTGGCGGTCGAGGTCGTGGCGCACGTGTACCGCGGTGCCGACGTGGTCTACATCGTCGAGTTCGCCGGAAAGCGGCTGCGCGTCGTCCGCCCCCGCCACGAGCAGCCGATCCCCGAGGGCCCCGCCGGCCTGGGCTGGCGCGACGGCGCGGTCCTCTGGATCCCCGCCGCCTGACCCGCCCTCGACCATTCACAACTCCGGAGTTCTCGGGCGACACGTCGTCTCCTGCGCTGCGATCCGGCCATGGGGCTCGATTTCTCCGGAGTTGTGAACAGCGCCCGACCCCTGCGGAGCCGCCCCGCCCGGTCATAGGATCGGCGCATGGCCGACGAAGACTCCCCCTCCCCGTCTCCCGCCCCCCGCGACACGTCCCGCCGCGGGTTCTTCAAGGTGGGGGGTGCCGCACTCGCGGGGGCCGTCATCGGCGGGGCCGGAGGCGCGGCGATCGGCGCGTCCGTGGCGGGGAGCAACCCGCGCGACGGCTTCGCGACCGGCGATGATCCGTTCGCCGCCCTCACGCCGCGGAAGGAACCGGGCTTCGACCACGTGGTCGTGGTGATGGGCGAGAACCGCTCGTTCGACAACCTGCTCGGCTACCTCTACACGAAGGACAACCTGCCGAAGGGCGAGACGTTCGAGGGTCTCGCGTTCGGCTCGCACAGCAACACGGCCGCCGACGGCACCGTGGTCGATGCGCATGTCTACCAGGGCGACACCGACCGGATCATGAGCCTGCCCGACCCCGACCCGGGCGAGGAGTACCCGCACGTCAACACCCAGATCTTCGGCACGGTCGACCCGAAGACCAACGCCGACCTGTTCGTCGACCAGATGTCCGCGCCGTTCAACGCCCCGACGCACGGTGAGAAGGCGACGATGTCGGGCTTCCTCGAGGACTACATCATCAACTTCCGGCGGCTCCGCGGCGGCACGGAGCCGAGCGTCGACGAGGCCCGGCACATCATGGGCTCGTTCTCGCCCGAGATGCTGCCGGTGCTGTCGACCCTGGCGTCGGAGTTCGCCGTGTTCGACCACTGGTACGCGGCCGTCCCCTCGCAGACGTTCTGCAACCGCTCGTTCTTCCACGCGTCCACCTCGCACGGCTTCGTCACGAACCAGGCCGGCGGCGGCTACAAGAAGTGGATCGACGCCCCCGCGGCACCCACCGTGTTCAACCGGCTGGAAGACGCGAAGGTCAGCTGGAAGATCTACATCGACAAGCTGCAGCTCGTGTCGTTCACGGGCATGCTGCACGCCGCGGTGCTGGAGAAGTACTGGCGCACCGAGCACTTCGGCACGATGGAGGACTTCTACGCCGATGCGAAGAACGGCACCCTCCCCGCCTACGCGTTCATCGAGCCACGGATGGTCTACGACCACAACGACTTCCACCCGCCGTTCGGGTCGCCGCGGGAGAGCGTGGTCGACGGCGAGCCGGTGTTCGACAGCGCCATCTCGGACGTGCGCGCCGGTGACCGCCTGATCCACGACATCTACGAGGCGGTGCGCACGAGCGCGACGCCCGACGGCTCGAACGCCGTGAACACCCTGCTGCTCATCACGTTCGACGAGCACGGCGGCTGCTACGACCACGTGCCGCCGCCCGCCGCCACGAAGCCGACGCCCGACACGAAGGCCGGCGAGATGGGCTTCACGTTCGACCGTCTGGGCTGCCGGGTGCCCGCGATCGCGGTGTCGGCGTACACACGCCGCGGCACCATCATCCACGACGAGATGCACCACGGCTCGGTCACCGCGACGCTGTCGCGGTTGCACGGCCTGAAGCCGCTCAACGACCGCGACCAGTCGGCGAACACGCTCATGAACGTGGTGAACCTCGACAGGCCGCGGCATCCGGCCGACTGGCCCGTGACCACCCCGGCCTACACGCCGCCGAACCCCGAGGAGGGCACGCCGCAGCCGAACGAGGCGGACCACCTCAAGCCGCTGACCCCGCCGGCACGCGGGCTGCTCGGCCTGCTCATCGCGCGCTACGGCACGCCCGGCGAGCCCGAGCCGCAGACCTTCGCCGACGCGTACAAGCTCCTGCACGAGCACGGCGAGGAGCTGTTCGGCCCCGCGAAGGGCTGATCCGAGCCGCGGACGGCGCGGGGCGACCGGCGTCAGGCGACCGGGTCGCCCTGCACGGGTCCCTCGGTGTTCGGCTTCCACCCGAGCGCCGGGGCCACGTGCTCCGCGAACGCCTCCAGCACGTGCAGGTTGTACTCCGGGCCGAGCTGTTTAGGTATCAGCAGTTGTACAATCGGCAAAGGGTGATCGCGAGGGGAATCCATGTCTACGACCAAGAGCAGAGCCGCCATCTACGCTCGCATCTCGCGTGATGCTGAGGGCGAAGAGTTCGGTGTGACTCGACAGATCGACCTCTGCCAGGCCCTGGCCGCCGATCGCAAGCTCACCGTCGCTGAAGATCACATCTACTCGGATAACGATGTGGGTGCCTCCGAGAGGACCGGAGCGAAGAAGCGCGAGAACTACGAGCGGATGCTTGAGGATGCCCGAGCGGGGAAGTTCGATGTGATCCTCACATACTCGATCACTCGTCTCACTCGCCGCGTCCGAGAGTTCGAGGAGCTGGTGACGCTCCACCTGGAAACCGGCGTGACCTACGGCATGGTGGATTCCAAGAGCGATCTGGATCTCTCAACTCCTGTGGGTCTGTTCATGGCTCGAATGATGGCGAACATGGCGACCTTCGAGTCGGATGTGATTTCCCAGCGGCAGATCGCCACCTTCGAGCACAACGCCTACCAGGGCAAGCCCAAGCTCCAGAGGCAGCGACCGTTCGGCTGGAAGGCGGACGGCGTAACTCTGGAGCCCGAGGAGGCCGACCGGATCAAGGACGCTGTGGCCAAGATCCTCCAAGGTGCTTCCCTGTCGAGCATCCGTGACGAGTGGATGGCGGCTGGTGTGCTCACGGCTGCTGGCAATGAGAAGTGGGAGCACAGTGTGCTCAAGCGCGTGCTCACGGGCTGGCGCACTGCCGGTATCCGCACCTACCAGCGGCAGCCTCTCTACAAAGACGGCGAGCTAGTCAAGGGCGCCTGGGAGCGGATCATCAGCCCTGAGGATCGGGAGCGGGCGCTCGCCATGCTCGCGAAGCGTGCCCGCCGAAAGGTTCGAAAGCACAAGTGGCTACTGACTGGCTTCGTCCGCTGCGCTGAGTGCGACGGGAAGATGTACGGCCAGCTCACTGGGACGCCGACCTACTCCTGCAAGGCTGGCAATGGCCATGTGGCGATCACCGCCAGTGCTCTCGAAGATCATGTGCTCGCGGCCCTGGCCGATCGAGTGTGGAGGAAGGAGCAGGCCGGAACCCTTGAGGACGATACCCCCAGGACATGGCCGGATGAAGAACGGCTCAAGGAGGTTCTACAGAAGATCGAGGAGAACCGACTTGACTGGGCCAGGGGCGAAATCCTGAAAGAGGACTACAACGCCATGCGAATAGTTCTCGCGGATCAGCGAGAGCGCCTGCGCAAGGAGCGCGAAAAGTTCTACTCGACCACGGTCAAGCCCACGGTGAGCCGCGCTCGGAGGGGCGAGATGCTTGAGTGGGCGCTCGATTTCATGAATCATGAGTCCGCTCCCAAGCGCGGGAAGAACCCGATGGAGTCCGAATCGTTCAATGCACCCTGGGGAGCCGCGGATCACGATTCTCTCAGAGGCCTCCCTCCTGCCCCTGAGCGTGATCCCGACTCTCTGCGCTCGCCTGATCTTGAGTGGGAGTTGGAGTTGGACGCTCAGCCCGCCAAGGAAGTTGCAGGGGTTGAGGCATCGGTCGACGAGGACTACTTCGCAGAGCAGAGGGAGATGGCGCTCCGTCGAGAGCTCAAGCGCGTCTTCGTGAAGAAGGGCAACCGGGGTCGGGCCGGCTGGGGCCGTAGTGCCTTCCTGGAGCGTGTCGAGATCGAGTGGATGGACTGACGGCCAGCACGCTGCACACATGAGGCCGGGGCAACGATGCCCCGGCCTTCGTCGTAGCTGCCCGCTCCTGCGCCCATCGCCTCGTGATCGATCGATGACACCGACCTCCCGTGCTCGGCGCTGAGATCGCCTCTTATGGTCAGCCGTCCGTGAGTGCGTGCTTCGCCGCGAGGTCGTAGCTCGGTAGGCCGAAGTGTCGCTCATAGATCTCTCGGTACTCCTTCGCCAGTCGCCCCATCTGGTTGTACTCGATGCCCTGCTGAGTCAGCCACTCCCGCGCGGCGATGGTGTCATAGGGCTTCTTGCCTAGCCGGAGGTTCCGCTTCGCTTCGGCTTGGAGCAGCTTCGCCATTTCTCGATCCGCCTCGTCTGAGGCTAGGGGCGGCTCACCGTTGAGAGAGTCCAGCGCTTCGGCCTCCTGCGCCCTCTCGATGTAGGGCATGAGGAGCGCCGCAAGCTCTTCCTCGTGGGCGGAGGTCAGATCGATTGTGTACTCCTTGCCACGGAATCCGAACCGGACTGTTCCGCCCTCGCCGGGAGGGATCGGGGTTCCGTCGAGGTCATCGACCTTCATCACTACATCTGCCATGCCTCCATTCTAGTCCGGATGTGCGAGTGAATCGAACGAATCTCAGAGATTGAAGCGAGTCAACTCAATCCCCCGAGTGGCGCGACACGCCGAGTTCTCGAAGGTGCCCAAAATATTCTTTTTGAGAGAAAGTGCAAACCGTGGCATCTGACCCGCAGAATCACGGGGCAAAACGGTGCATCGGGCCAGTGCCCGTTGTGGGTGGCGGAGCGGTTGTCGATTTCGGCTTGAATCTCTGAGATTCGTCCCATAATGTTGAAGACACAAGCCGCCGGGGACACGGAAACGAGAAACCGGGCTGGTGAGTACATACAGACCTCGGCGGTGCACAGGCTCCGTCCGACCCACAGAAAACCGGCTCACGAGAGCCACCAAACAAACCCCGCCCACAAGGGCAGAAAGCAGTCAACATGTCCAAGTTTGCAGAGTTCTCTGAACTCCCCACCCCCGGCTACATCGTCAAGGAAAAGGGCCGGACCTACCTGAACGACGACGCTGTGAAGGCGGTCAAGAAGAAGCCCGGCACCTGGATCGAGCTGGCCGAAGGTCACCTGATGGACAAGGCGTACCTCGGAACTCTCGAGGGCCAGGCCGCCAAGATCGACAACCGTCTAGAAGTCGAGTTTGTGCCTGAGAAGCGTGATCGGAACCCGAACACGCCATCGGGAATCCCAAGCTACTCCTACAAGGGCCGAGTGTTCCTCCGCTACATGGATGCGGTGGCAGAGGCCCAGGCCGCGGAGCTGGCGCGGAAGCGGAAGGCCAAGGAGGCCAAGAAGCGAGCGAAGCGTGAAGCGCGGGAGCTTGCCGAGCTGGAAATGTCCGAGCAGGAAGCCGCCTGACCCCGAGCAGTACCGGGGCCGCTACTCACAGTGGGTAGCGGCCCCTCCCATGACTACGGATTGGAACGACCATGACCACCAAGAACTACGCCGAAGCTGGCGCTGAACTCACCCTCAACACTGTCCACGATGGCTACACCTACACGGTCACCGGCGTCCTGAGCGCGCCGATTGCCACTGCGCCTGCGAGCGAAAGCGAGCTTCTCGCAATGCTCAGCGTTGTCTTGGATCGCAAGGTCACCCGCACCCCGGTTGCCGACGCCTAAACAGATTGGAACGACCATGAACAAGAAGCAGATGAATGCAGCGATCGACCGAACGCTGGCTGAGAAGATCCGGCTCATCGTGGAGGATCCGGATTTCCCGCTCAATGAGGAGATCGATCCCTCCGACCCCAGGAAGCTGGTTCGCGCGATTTGGCAGAAGACAGGGCTCGTGCCAGAAACTCAGTCCTTGTTTCTCCTCTGGCGACTCGCGGCCAGTGAACTCTACGAGTTTGAAGCGTTGAACAACTCTGAGGATGGAGTCGAGTACGCCCTCCTTCGTGAGTACGCCAACGGCTTTTGGGATCGCTCGCAGGCGCTGGAGTCCCCGAGAGACACTCCGGTGCTCCACCGATTCCACCTCTATGCGGACATCTTCGACCTAGACGAGGATGACCTCAAGGTGATCTCAGACAAGGCTCTTGAGACGGTCGAGGCCAGTAAGTGGCTGACCATCGATTACCGATCTTGGCAGGTCGCTCAAGGGCTGGCCGCGTGATGAACAAGCAGCGCGTGTACCTGACCGCTGAGGCCGTCGAAGCCGCTAGACAGAATCCCGGTTTCTCGGTTCTCCTCGGCGAAGGGCGGTATGTCTCCCAGTCGTACCTCCCGCGGCTTGTCGCTCAGATCGAGGAGATGGACGATGGGTTCGAGATCGGGTGGTCTGTCGAGGCTACCCATCGCCATACAAACCCGGTATCTGGTCGCATCAGCTGCACCCGGCTGGGGCGGGTATATCTTCGCTGGACGAAGACGGCAGTCACCGCATGAAGGTGATCCTGATCGCTCGCAAGCTCAGCCGCCCCAAAGCGCTCTTCGGCATGTCCGAGGAGGATGCCATGGCGTTGTGCTCCGATCCTCGCAGCAAAGGGCAGCGCTGGATGACCGTCTTTGCTCCTATCGAGGAGTGGCAGGTCAATGGCGCGATACCCACCCGAGCGAAGATCGAGGATACGGGCAAGCTCGACGGGCTGATCAAAGAACTAGGCCTGACCAAGCATGCAATCTAGGAGGAACGAGAAAGAGCCCCCGGCTGAATAGCCGGGGGCTCTTTGCGTTGGTGCGGGGAGATCACCCAGCGAGGTGATCAGCGAGCCACTGGGCTCCTTCCCGGAGATGCGGGCGGCTGATCTCCCAGCCGTCTTGGACTGCTTGCAGGGCGATCTCGATAGCTCGCCTCAGCAGCTCTAGGAGATCCTGGAAGATCATTCGCTTTTGTCCCTCACCGAGTAGAGCAAGGGCACGCCATTGCCGACGATCACCGAATAGACCTCCTGGCCCTGGGCCTCAGCGTCGGCCAGGGCCTTCTTGAACTCGGGCAGCATCTCGGGCTTGATGTGCCTGTGCGCCTCAGTTGCGTCGTAGGTAGCCACGGGCAGTTCCTTTCGCTTGGAGAAATGAAGAAGGGCCGGGGATTATCCCCGGCCCTGTCTGGTCCGATCAGTCCTGCTTCTTGAGGACATCGATGCGATCGGCCAGCTCGCCGATGACCTTGAGCGCAGCGTCGCGCTTGGCCACGGCCTCTTCCTTCGACTTCGCGTAGAAGGGACGCGAGCGGTTGGCGTCATCCACGAGGCCGCCGACCTCGTGGCGGAGACGGGAGAAGAGGCGGCTGAGATCCTTGCGGTCGAAGCTCTCGGCCTGGGGAGCGGTGGTCTGGGTCTGCGTGGGGTTTGCCATGATGTTCTTCCTTCTGATCTGGGTTTTTGGAGTGGTGAACATGGCCAACATTATTAAGGAACTAGGAGGAAGCAACCCCTAGGCAAAAATAGTTCTGAACTGGGTTTTCCTATGGCTCGGAGGTCGGTTTTCCTCATGGTTCCGAGGATGCAGAAAGGCTGTTCTGAGCGCGCCCGCTACAGCCCCGATGTGATCGACCCTCTGGCCTGCCCTCGACTGTCTCGCGGGCAACCATGGGCTAGAAGTGGTCATCCTGGATAACGACACACGAGCGATCGTTCCTGGAGGAAAGTGCCACCATCGAGCAGGCATGAAAGAGGGCGGCGATCCAGCCGAAGCCGAACCGCCGCCCTGGGTGGTTATGGATCAGTTGCGGTGAGGATCGAGGTAGTCAGTCCTCGGGAACTTCCTCACCAGCTCGGCAACCTCCTCGTCTGAGGTATGGGCGAAGTGGACCTTCTTGGGGCTACCCGTCTCGTCTGAGACATAGGCGATGCCAGCAGTGAGGTAGTCGTTGGCCTTGGTGGCTACGGGGATCGCCGTGGAGTCGAAGCCGCGATCAGCAGCGCCCACCCCAAGAAGGCGGTCGTTTGCGTACTTGCTGTCCTGACCGAACAGGGCGGGCCGGAAGTTGTCTCGCATCCTCCCCAGAAGATCCATCTCAACAGCTTGCGTGGCTGCGAAAACATAGACGCCCACAGAGCGCCCCATGGACAGAATCTTCGAGAGCTGGCCTTGGGCATCCTCCGCCAGCTCTCCCAGCGTGATGGTTGCGGCGCTAAGGACTGTGATCTTCTCGCCGTACTCCTTGTTCTTCGCGGCTGCCTCCCGACCAGTCTGTGCCATTTTCTGGAGGCTGAGCAGGAGACTTGCGAACTCCTCGATGATGAGCACAGCGGTAGGAGCCGGAGCGCTCCTATCCTCGGCGCTCTCGAAGGAGACAGTGCGAGCATCGAGCACACTAGTCAGCTCCCCGTGGACCTCGTCAATCACTGAGATCGCGTCGACCGTCTGGTCAAGAGCGATGTCCTCAAAGAGGCTGGACTGTCGGTAGACGCGTAGCTCGGATGCCTTTGGGTCGATGCCGTAGAGCCTGACCTTGCCCTCCTCAACGAAGGGCGCGAGCTGACGGATGAGGCCATGAACCACGGAGCTCTTGCCGGAGCCGGGACGCCCAAAGAGCATGGCGTGGCCGTCAGGGAGATCGAGTTTCCAAGCGCTGCCCTCTGTGTCGAGTGCGAGGGGGACGGATGCTGGAGTCTCGGCGGGGTACTTCGAGAAGAAGTTCTTGAGTCGAGCATAGATTTGTACCATCGGATTACTCCTCTGTAGTGCTCCTTCCTAGGAGCGTCTAGGTTGAGCCGGGTGGCTCACGGAGCTATATCAAAACGGTGAAGATCGAGTCCTAAAGGGCATAGCAAAGGGCCGGGATCCGTGCGGATCCCGGCCCTTTCGAGTCGGCCTAGAGGATTCTCGAATCAGCCTCCCCTTCGATCTCCTCGATGGTGAATGTCTCCAGTCCATCGTTGAAGAAGTCCAGCTCATCGGTGATTGCAAGCTCGTCTCGCTCCAGGCTCTCGATCACCGTCTCTGCATCGACGCCTGCCTTGAGGTTGTCCATGATGAGCGCGGAAATGTCCTCATCCCCGGAGTAGGCGAAGCGCACCTTGACGGGCACTCCCGTCTCTTCCTTGACGAAGCCGATACCGGCGTAGGCGTACCTGTTCGCCTTCGTGCTGAGCGGAATCTTCGTAGAGTCGAAGCCCATGGCCCGGGCTCCCTCTCCGAGGTAGAGGTCGTTGAAGTACTCGGAGAGCTGGCGGAACATGATGATGTTGGCGAAGTTGCCTCGCATCCTTCCCAGAAGCTCCTTGTCGACCTCCTGGGTGGCTGCCACGACATAGATGCCGAGGGATCGACCCTGAGCAAGGATCTCGGTGAGCAGCGTCATGGATGCCGCGCCCTCCTGCTTCATGCCCTTGAGGGCGATGAGCAGGGATAGGAACTCGTCGATCATCAGCACGATCATGGGGTTCTCGCGAGTCGCCTCGAGGGAACGGCCAAGGTTCGCGTTCGCCACATCCACGGTCTTCGTCTTGGCCCGCATCTTCATGAGGGTGTGGATCTGCTTGATGACTGTTTGAGCGTCGGTGTTCTCGTAGACCACATCCTTGAAGAGTGTGGAGTACTCGTAGGGTTTCAGCTCGGATGCCTTTGGGTCGATGCCGTAGAGCTGCACAGTCCCGTTGTTCACGAAGGGCGCGAACTGCCGGACCATGCCGTTGAGGGGGCTCCCCTTCCCACTTCCTGTCATTCCATATATGAGTGTGTGGTGCATCGGGAGGAACCAGGCCTTCCCGTTCTGCCGGATCGCAAGCGGAAGCAGATAGGGCGCCCCTGCGGGATAGTTCTCGAAAAACTCGATACCTACCTTGTGAGCGGTAAGCACATCGAGCGGCTCCGTCCTATGGGCGGCATAGCTCAGATAGAACGCGTTGCCGCTCGGAAACTCCTGGAGGCTGTGGAGACCGAGCTGTGAGGCCATCTTGCCTTCGAGCTTCCGCACATCGGCCGGGTCTCGCCCGTCGAGGGGCACATCGATGCGGAAGTGATTGCGCTGGAGCTGGCACGCTATGCGCTTCTCCCGCTTTTCCTTCTGCTTCTCAGTCTCATCCTCTGGCACCTTCTCCGCCTTCTCCACCACGCTCTGCGATTCCGGCAGCTCGTACACGGTGAAGAACTTGGATGCCTCTGACACCTGTTGCTTGACCTTGTAGACCTTGCCTCGGGCCAGTCCTCGGTTTGCCTTCGCAAGCGACCGGACGGCCCGGGGGTGTGGCGAGAGCCAGGCAGGATCGTAGGTGTATTCCTTCGATTCCCGGGGGTGCATGTGGGCATTGGAGTCGGTGTGCGCTGTCACCAGAGCAGGGTTCGCAAGTAGTTCCCCCTCGATTTCGAAGTAGACCTTGGTCTGCACCTTGAACCAGGTGGCTGGATTCAACCCACGCTTGCCCCGGTAGTTGAGCCAGCGCTGTTTGAGCTTGACGAGGGCCGCGAGGCCGAAGCGCAGCACGAGCGCAACCACCACGAGCACTGTGAGGATCAGCGGCAATAGCTCGATTAGCCGGTCGAATAGTTGAAATAGGGGTGCGAGTAGTTCGCTCATGATAGCCCTCCTAGGGGGACTCGGTTGTTGTTCTTGAGGGGGACTCCGTTCCTGTCGCGGATTGGAAGTAGGGTGAGTTTTCCGTCTCGGATGAGGTTGTAGCCAGTCGCATCCACACGCTTCAGAAGGCTTGGAACATCGTTGTCGATGTAGAAGTAGACGCCGCGCTCGTAGATCAATCCGAGTTCAAACTCGCGCTTGAAGGTGGCGAGAATCGAGTCATAGTCGGCCCAGCTCTTCTTGCTGATCTCGACTTCCATGAGGATGTTCTTGGCATTTCGGTCTGTCCGATCACCGTCGAGCACAACCGCGAGGTCCGGCTGATGGACCGCCTTGAGCTTGCTTCCTTCGCGCAGCGGAGTGCCGATCGTGAGCAGCGCGGGCTTCGATTCCACGATGTCTGACCACTGAAGCCGGCCCTCGCTCGCGGCCTTCTCAGCAGAGCTGAGCATGGCATTTCGCCACCTTCCGAAGTCAGCTACACCATCCTTCCCGGCCTTCTTCTTCAGCATTTCGCGCACTGGTGAGTAGGTGGCTCGCATCATTTTTTCGCTCACGAGCTGTTCGAGAGCGACTGGTTCAATGCCCAGGGAGTCCTTGAAAAAGCCTTCAGGAGAGATGAGTTGAGCCCCTACATGGGCGATCATTCTGTAGTGGTAGAGCCGCTTGAGGGACAGGCCAGCCATGTAATCCACATAGTTCATCGGGTAGCCGAAGCTCCAGGCTGCGCCGACTCCTCGCTTAGTGATTCCGTAGTGAGTTGCCCTCGTGGCGGTGTTTCGGAACCGCTGGAGAGCACCGAGGCGGACAAGTTTCTCAAGCCGTTTGTCCGTTCCTCCGATGGTCGGTAGCTCTCCTCCAGGCGCGAATCTGGAGGCGTCTCGGTAGCTGAGCACAGAGAAAGCTTCGTGATCGGCAGCAGGAAATGCGGCCGCAAACGCAAGTAGCTCGGCGTTCTTCTCAGTGATTCTCTCGCCCGCGTTGCCGTGGGTGCTGATCTTCTTGCTCGGCTTCGGCTGTTCCTCCGGCGCGCTTACGACAGCTTCGGGCAGGACAAGTTCGGGGATTGTTGGCAGTCCCATGGCTGGCTCTCCTTCGGTTCCGAGGGCTCCTACTGTCTCCTCGGATCTCGGTTCGAGTTCCTTTTGAGCCCTTCGCTAGCCATATCGTTTTGCCTATTCGAATCGCGGTTCGCTCACCCATTCAGGTGATGGTTCAACGGGCTTCGAATAGAGATCCGTGTAGATCTCGCGCCTGTGGCGACAAAAAGCAAGGAATGATGTCTACCTCGCTTTGCTCAGAGGAAGACACTCCTACTTCTCCTATGGATGAGCCCCGCCGAGCCCGAGCCCGCCCACTCCTTCCAACAGGCTTCCAACACCGTTGTCAGCAGCCTCCAGCAAGCCTCAGTAGCCTCAGCCTCAGCAGCAGAACTCAGCCTCAGCAGAACAGCAGTAGCCAGATCAGCAGCAGTAGCCAGCAGCCTCAGCCTCCGGCCTCGGCTCAGTCAGCTCAGCAGCAACAGCAGCAATGGTGTCGCGCCACGGCGTCGGTAGGGTTGAGGCCATGAGCGACGAAGACAGGAACACGACCGGCTGGTTTTTGCCCTCCGAGGTAGCAGAGGCAATGCTGATCAGCGAGCAGGAGTTCTTGCGTGCCTATCTCGACGGGCCGGATGACGAACTCGTGTACTGGAATGGTGAGCCCCGAGTTCACTGGTTCTCTCTTCTGCGCTGGGTGGAGCAGTACTACTACGAAACCAGCGAGGTCAGCCCTGAAAGCCCGATGGTGAAGTGGCACACCGACAGGGGCGCCGACCCAGCGAAGACCGTGGAGAGCCAGAAGCGCCACGACGCTATCGAAGGTGCTCGTATGCTCCTCGAAGAACTGCTCGGCATCGATGACTGGGTGGACGGCATCAGCCGTCGAGTGGCTACCAACTGGAACATGGAAACCCTCGACTACGAGGTTGAGACGATCCTCGATTAGTGGTGTGACACACCCCTGACTGGTCGCAAGTGCGCCGATGGATTCTCGGCCTCTAGGGCAGTGTTTGGCGTCCGCCAGCGGTGGTGTCGCACTACGGCATCGATACGCTCATGGCATGAGCAAAGAGATCGAGCAGGCAGAGGCGATCTTCGATCGCTTCGAGACCATCTGGCGAGAACGCTACGGCGAGGCTGGTCCCGTCATTCAAGTAGCTGAAGGCGAGAAGGTCGCGGAGCGTTTTGAGGTGGGCCAGTTCGGCTACGGCCTCATGGCCAGCATCATGCGGACTGGCCGCGCGTTGGTGATCCTTGCTCAGGCAGGCTACGCAGTTGAGTCAAGTGCGATGTTCCGCTCCCTCCTCGATCAGGCCATGGCCCTCGAAGCCCTGCTGATCCACGGTGTGCATGCCGTCCACGCCTTCGGCCTTGAGCACAAGTTCAACTTCGAACAGCTCCTGAAGGCCGCGGACGAGGGTTTCCCTCTGGGGCAAAGCGACCGAGAATACATCTCGCAGTTCCTCGCGATGGCGGAAGCGCTGCCGAGGACCAAGGAGCTCAACCAGGCGCAGAACGGAATCAAGACCTCCACGATCGGGCGACAGCAGGGGCAGTGGGAAAAGTACCTGTATCAGATGTGGCTCTTTGCTACTCCGCTCTCCAAGCCGAGCATGAAGCTCGCGGACATGTATTCACAGGCCGAGCGAAACGCTGGAGGATTCAGAATGCTCACCTTCCTCGATAGCGACCCTGACGCAACGGTTGACCCGAGGCTCGTGCTCCAGATGGTGCTGCCCGGTGCCCTCCTCGCTTTCGCCTTGTCGCTTCGAGACTCTGCCTTCGCAGAGCAGGTGCGGACAGAGGCTGCGGGCTTTGACCTCCCCATCGACCCTAGGTTCGAAGGCGGAGAGTAGCCTCTCCGCTCCTTGCCGTGGTGAGCCGCAACCCTAGGAAGAGCTAGACGGCTCGGGGAAGTGTGCGGCGATATGTAGCGCTGATGCTGTCATGATTTCCGGCATCGACATGTAGTGCTCCTTGATCAGCCGGGGGCGCGGGTCATTTCTTCATCTCATTCTCCCCGCGCCTCCGGCTTTCTCTGTGTCTGGGGGATTCTCCGATCTTCACCGTTTTGATATGGATCTCGACTCGCCGCGCTCGGTGGCGATCTGAGATCAGGAGATCACTCCCATGACTAACCCCACGAACGCCCTCGCCCAGATCCAGAAGGACAAGAAGCCACGCTGGTGGAATCTGCTTCGCGGCATCATTGCTGGCCTCGTCGTCGCGCTTCTGCTCGCGATCCTCGCACCGTTCCTCTCTCAGCCCTCATCCGCCGCTGACCTCTCCAACGGAGCGTTCTGCGTGAAGGTGACTAACGATACGGAGCCTGACATCTTCGGCATGGCTGGAGCGAAGAACTGTGGCGAGGCGGAGGTTCCACCCGTTGTGACTCCACCGGCACCAAAGCCCGACCTTCACCTCACGAGCTGCACTTCGAGGACAGATGGACTCGGTCGATTCCATTCTCTTCGAGTCGATTGGACCAGCAGTCAAGCGGCCGCACAGATCAGCGCTACCATCGACGGTCAGCCGATTCAGCAGGCCAGCATCACCACCACAGGGCCGGTTGCGGGGGCGTACTCGCACTTGCTGACCCTGGATATGGCTCAGCTCGAAGCGCTCACCGGCAAGACTGGCGGCTACTCAGCCAAGATTCGCGTTGACTCCAGAATTGGCAATGAGGTTTCCTATGGAGGCGTGACCTTCTCCATGGCTTCCCTCGGAATGAACCCGAGCTGCACTCTCGGCCTCTGATCACAAGAGGAACCGCCCGGCACTCCCACAGTGCCGGGCGGTTTTGTATGCCCGAAGCGAGCGGCCCAGATGCCGTCTTCGGAGCATGCTGAAGGAGACTGAGATCGCAGTCTCAGCGCGCAGCCTGGAGCATCGAGGGGGTCGATGCTATGGCCTGTGCCTCAGCCCGTAGCCTGCGACCTAGGGCTGAAATCGTCCAGCGCGGTTGACGATACATGACTCCTGGTTTCCTGGCACGAGTCGATGATCTGAGCCCATGTGTCACACCACGGCTCGATGTCGTAAGTGCGCCGATATGGCTTCCGTCAAAGGAGGCACCCCCATGAGTACCCTGCACCAATCAGCACGAACCGGGCGCTGGCAGCGCTGTGTGGCCAAGAGCCATTGCCCCTACGGAGAACACAAGAGCGTCCCCGATCTCGCTCGGTCTGGAGGCGCGGAGATCGAGCCCAGCGGCCACGGCCAGACCCAAACTGTTTCGCCTCTTCTCGGCGGTGTCTACACTGTCGGCACGGGCCAGCGTACCCAGCACTACCGGGAAGACGGATCGAAGCTCACCCCCAGGGAAGCGCGAGCGCGGAGGAATCGAATCCGCCGACTCATGGGAGCAGTCGGCAGTGCTTCGAAGCGAGCAGCGAGGCGGCAGCTCAAGAGCACCATGACCCGGGCGAAGCTCCGGGCGCAGTGGGCGGTGCAGGATAGTTCCTCCGCGATGCTCCTAGGGATTGCCCGGGCACTGGAGGCTACGGCTGAGGGCTTCCAGCGCGAGGTCGATGCTCTGGCGGCAGAGTTCGGGGATGAGTGGGAGCTTCAGCTAGCCGCCTTCGAGGAGATCATGAATCCTCCCGGCGCGGACTGTTGAGCGCCACCCCCTCGCCCGAGACTGCGATCTAAGACGCTCCCAACGATCTCGCGCACAACCTGCCCGCCTGAGCACCATCGACGCTTAGGCGGGCAGCGCTGTGGAGCGAGCGCGGAAAGCGCGAAGAGTGCGAAGAGTGCGAAGAGTGCGAAATGACTATGTCAATATGAAGCGGCCCAGGGGTGACGGCTTGATCTGGCCCAAGTGAGGTCTCGGCCGGGAGGGGCCTGGGTTAGATCCGTGTGCGTAGCGCGTCAGTGATCTGTTCGGTGGTGGGTGTTCCCTTGAGTCCGTGTGGGGTGGCGTAGACGCGGCAGGCGAGGTCGCTGGTGCGGCCGTCTGAGGGGAAGATGTCGGTGCCGTTGATCGTGATCGTCGGCGAGCCGGCGAACGGGGTTTCGGCTGCTTCTTCGGGAGTGCGCAGCAATCGGGTGGTGACGAGGACATCGGTGCGTCCCAAGGCTGTCAGCGCTTCCCGCGCGCGGGCTTGCGCGCTCTCCCAGCTCGGGCATTCAGCGATGTGCAGGATCTCAACGGTCATCTCCTCATTATCCTCTCCTCCCTGGCCCGGGGCGCTGGTCTCGAAACGCTCCGGCGGGACACCGGCGACGCGAACGCCTACCGGACCCTCCGACGATGCACCCGGAATCGTCTCGTCAACGCATTCACCGACAGGCCCTCGACCCGCGCCGCGCCCGGATCTCCGAATAGGAACCCTAGGAAGGCGAGGAGCCATAGGAGCGAATCGCCACCGATCCCGGCCGCTGCTGATCCCGAGTCGCTGATCCTCCTACTGGTGTGCGGCACCACGGCTCGGGCGATTCTCGGATCATTGTGGTGTCACACAACTTCCTCCTCAGCTCCTAATGAGATGCCGACTTGGAACCTACGATCTGGGCCGACACGGGGCCGTCTCGACCACCCAGAGGGGCAGGAACCCCGATCTCATCGATGCTCTGGCAGGAATCCTGGGGTGTGTCGGGGTGCCGATGGTGTGCCGGGTTCCCGACACACCCAGAACCGCGATCTCATCGATGCTCTGGGCTGAGTGTGTCGGTGTGTCGGGTATTTCAGGACCAACCCTCTACACGAGATCTGGAGTAGTCCACTTCTTGTAGAGGAGAAGTAGCTGCCGAAATGACGACACACCGACACAGGGGGGCTACAGCCCCGATATAGCTGCCTATCTGGCGTGCCGTGCCGCCGACACACGCAGTGGCACACGGCACACCATACAGATGTGCGACACCACTACAGACCTTCACCGTTTTGATATGGCAGTTGCGCAGCTCGGCGCTGGGGCTTTGGGGTGGTTCCCAAATGCTTACGGCTCGGAGCGGTGGATTGAGTTTGGCCTCCAGTGCCTGTGTGTCCTCTCCACCGCCCCGGGCCGTTTCTTTCATTTTGGCCGTTTTGATATACCTCTTGTTCCCCAACCAGGAACAGACGCACTTAAAACCTGGAGGACCCATGTCCAATAAAGATGTTGCCGCTCAGCTCGCTCAACTCCGTATTGAGGAGGGCGACCGGATGGAAGTCTTCTGCGAGAACTACAAGCCGTACGGCGGCTGGGATAGCGACGCATTGAAGGATGCTTACCTGGCTTCGCTGTCGGGCCAAGAGATCGCTGAATCCGCTGCACCGGCAGCCGCAACCAGCACCGATCGTAAGAAGTCACCCGCCAAGAGGGTTGCTGATAGTGATGGGCTCATCCCAGAGCGCTACGACGAATCCGGGCTCGGCGATGCCTTCATCGAGGCGCACCCCGAGCTGATCTGGAATAGCACTCGACGCACCTGGATGCGCTACGACGAATCCCGGGGGGTCTGGGATTTCTTCGGTAGCGAAGCCGCCGAGAAGATGATCGATGTGTTCCTCAAGAAGGTTCAACGGGACGGCGAGGAAGCCTTCGGCAAGGATGACTTTGCTGCCGGGAAGCGCCTAGGAGATCAGCGCACACAGGAAGCGGTGGCGAAGAAGATCAAGACCAAGCGGCACATCGAGCAGCGGCACCTTGACTCCGACCCCTACCGCCGAGTTTTTCTCAATGGGGTCTTCGATCCTCGATTCCCAGAAAAGGGCATGGCTCCCTTCGATCCCGAGCTTTACGCCACTCGTTGCATAGCGCTCAACTACAAGCCGGGCGCAACTCATCCCAGAGTCAAGGATGTCTTGGCACCCCTGCCTGATGATGCCCACGAGTGGTTCCAGCTCATGGCCGGCCAGTCCTTGCTGGGCTTCCAGCCCGCCGCCGAGTTCGCCATATTCCTCCACGGTCCCACGGCTGGCAACGGCAAGTCGATGGAGATTGATTGGCTGGAGTCAACGGCAGGAAAGTACATCGAAGAGGATCCGGATCAGAGCGGATACTCTGCCAGACCAGATCAGGCGACGCTCCTTGCCGGGGATAACTACGACCTTGTCAGCTTCGAGGGTCTGAGCCAGGCGATCATCGAGGAGCTGCCCGACAAGCACATCCACTCTTCTCCCTTCAAGCGGCTCATCGGCACCGACAGTTTCAAGGGACGGCAGATCCGAGAGAAGCACCGGATGATCCACAACCGAGCAACCCTCTGGATCACCTGCAACATTTTCCCCTCCATCGACAGCTCCGACCAGGGCGTTATCCGGCGGATCAAGATCATTCCCTTCACCAAGAAGTTCGTGGACACCCCCGAAGAGCTGAGCAAGTACCCCGCTGGGACTGCATTCCTGAAGGATCCCAGCCTCAAGAAGATGGTGAAAGAGGACACGGCACTCAAAGAGGCGTTGCTTGCCTTTCGGATGGCCGGGGCAATCCGCTGGTGTGCAGCACCAGAGTCCAAGCGTGCCGCCCTCGAGGGAGCCGTCCCGGCAAGTGTTGCCCGGGCCACTGCGGCCCAGCTTGAGCGGGAAGACACTATCCAGGCATGGCTCGATGACTGCATCATCTTCGATCCCCGCGAGGACGAGAACGGCGAGACCCTGGCTCCCGCACACTACTGCCTCACCATGGACCTCTACCGCAGCTATAGCGCTCATCTGAAGGCAAGCGGCCACGCTTACGGCGTGAAGCTCAACACCTTCCAGGATCGGTTTGAACTCAACTTGAAGGTGCAGGCGAGCCAGCTGCAGAAGGTACGGGGAAGAGTGAGCGGACTATCTCACTCTCGCTACGAGACAGCCGATGGGGAGTTCGAGAAGCCCGGCGCAACGCCTCGCCATGTGAAGGGAATCCGCTTCCGCACCGTACTGGACGACAACGAGATCAAGCCCGGTCTGACCGCCGAGGAGATCAAGCGACTCAAGCTCATCGATCTCGTGAACCAGATGACGCTTGCTGGGATCACCGTCGAAGACCTCGCTGAGGCAGTGGAGAACGATCCCCGAATACTCGTGCCAGCAGATGCGTCAATCGATGACCTCGAAGGCCTGGATGACTGAGTAGAGGAATTACATCCGAATGTGTGTCTACGCCCTGATCTTCACCATTTTGATATTGATCCGTAGGACCACTAACCCCGGGCATTCGCCCCGGAAAGGAAACCATGAGAAATGAGAATCTTAAACGCCTCAGAGACCACCGTCCCCTACGGATTCTATGAGGGCATGGACCTCCAGGAGTTCGCTCAGGAGCACCACTTTGCAGCCGCGCGGCTCATGGAGGAAAGCCGCTTCAAGATCGAGTTCCCCGATCAGTACTACGACCTCGATCTCTACCTACGCCAGGCACGACGGGCTTATCGCTTCGCTGGGCTTCGCTACCGGTGATGTGACACCACGACTGAAAGGAGAAGGATCATGCACACAAATCAAGACACTGCTCTCACTACTCGCTCTCTCAGGGAGCGGGTCGAGTCTCGGCTCACTCATCTCGATCTCGGCAGCTACGACTTCGCTTGGCTCGATAGCCGGAATGTCGAGAAGATCACGGGTGAACTTCGGTGGCTCGAAGATGCTGCGGCTGAGTGCCGGGTGGAGGCTGCGGCTGGCGATGCCTCTCAGTTCGAGGGCTACGCGGAGACCCTGATCGCGAGTGCCGAAGCCTACGAGGAGGTACTTGAGGTCGTCCAGATCGAGAGCCACCTTCGCTGACCACTAACCGCCGCGAGGGGCCGCGATCCGTAGTGGATCGCGGCCCCTTCCCTTTGTCCCGAGGCTCATCTTCACCGTTTTGATATAGCTCCCGAGCCGATGGACGGCTGACCTTAGGAAGGAGCAAGACAATGCTAGAAACCGCTGAAGTGACTGGGAACTTCGTACTGCCGACACCCCGAGGCGGCGAGACAGAGCTAACCCGCGAGCAGTACCGCTATCTCATCGATGATGGTGGGCTCACAGCTCGCCAGCTCACCACGCTGACCGCTGCATCTCAGATCCTCGATCATGTCAGCACCGATGAGCCTCTGAGCTTCGCCCAGATCGTGGGGCGTATCCATGAGGATCAGGATGCTGTTCCTTCGAGCACTGAGCGCAGGGCGCTCGATGCTCTTCTTGCGGCTCAGCTCATCAGCCGGAGGGGTGGCGGGTGGACGACTCGCTATGTCTCCCCGGGCCGTCGAGTCCGGTGATGAGTGTGCGACACCACGGCTCGCCATGTTCTCGCGCTCTCGCTCTGAGCCTTCGGCCATTGCGAAGGCTCGGAAGCTCACGCCCTGGTGGCTCAGATGCTTTATCCCGGGCTACCGCTTCGGCTTCGAGCTGACTGCGTTGCCGGATCAGTACCGGGTGACCTACGCCCGCTGGAACAAGTACCGGGGAGCTGTGAATAGGAATCTCGTTCCCCGGCTCACGCTTACGCCGGATGAGTTCTGGGAGTGGTACGCCTGGCTCGATGGAGGCAAATGCTGACTCGGTGTGTGACACCACGGCTGAGGGCCGCGATCTGTTTTGGATCGCGGCCCTCATGCTGTTCAGGTCAACGGTCAGTCCTCGGCGTCTTCCTTCTCCAAGTCCTCAAGGACTTCGAAGGGCGACTCGACATCGCCGCGCCATGCTTCGATGCCTTCTCGAATCGCCAGCACAGCGACAACCAGCGCAGCAACGGAATCGGCCCACCACCAGCCGAAGAGGCTGTTGAGGACAAGGCCGACGAAGACGGCGCCCGAGAGATAGATGCAGAGGATGAGCTGCTTGGCATCTGCCATCACGCTCTTGGAGTTCAGCTCTCGGCCCGTGCGAACCTCATACCAAGCGAGGAGCGGCATGACGACGAGGCTCAGCGCTGTGATGCCCAGGCCGAGGGGGCTATGCTCCGGCCCCTCCTGGTTCACCAAGCTGAGTACGGCGTCGACGGTGACATAGGCGGCCAGTGCGAAGAAGGCGAGGCCGATTGCCTTGACGGTGACCTTCTCCCAGCGCTCAGGATCCTTCCTCGTGAACTGCCAGGCGATGGCGGCAGCAGAAAGAACCTCGACCACCGAATCGAGGCCGAAGCCGATGAGGGCGGCGGAGGATGCCAGGGTGCCAGCCCAGATAGCGACTACGGCTTCGATGATGTTGTAGGTGATCGTGAAGCCGACGATGAACCGGACTCGCCTGTGGAGCCTCGCCCGGCGCTCGGTGGTCAGTGCCGCCATCATGCTTCGACTCCGCAGCATCCAGGAACGGTGCAGGACGAGTCAACGCAAGGAGCGTCCTCCTGCACGGCGAGGCTCACATCGAGCAGAGTCATCAGTGCCGCTGTCAGATGCGGATCTGCGATCTCGTAGCGAGTCTGGCGCCCTTCGGGCTCTGCCACGACGATGCCGCAATCCCTGAGGCAAGTGAGGTGGTTCGAGACATTGGATCGGGTCAGCTCCAGTGATCTAGACAACACGGCAGGATAGCTCGGCGCTTCGAGGAGGGCCAAGAGTATCCGCGAACGAGTGGGATCGGCCATAGCGCGGCCAAGCCTGTTCATCACATCGAGGCGGGAAGCAATAGTCAGCATGCGATGACTATACAGTCTTTGCTGACCTATTGTAAAACTGGCGAACCAGTGCGTCTCAGTCCGAACCTGAGCCAGACGACACAGGGATCACGACTCCCGAAGTGAACCATTGGACCAAGGTTGCAGCGAGGATCACAGCTGCTCTCGCTTCCTCCAGGGTGGCATCCGCATAGTCAGGTCGTCCGTGGCGACTCTCGTGGCCTCGCCAGATTGTCCGGAGCATCATGGCCAAGCTCTTTGCCCCGGGGGCCTTCGCGCTGTCGCGGAATACCAACTGCCACTTGGGGGTGTCAGCCTCGAGGATCGAGAAGAGGTTTGCGAGCGTAGGCTCCGGTCCACCGACCGGGATGACAGAGAGGGCCGCTGTTTCGACCGCCACAACGGCGTGGCTGTAGGCCACCGAGGCTCGGGGGCTCGTGCCGTAAGCGTCGAGCCAGGCTTCCTGCAGCTTGAGGGAGGCGGCGTCCTTTGCGCTGAGCGCTGCGCTCATGGCCTTGCGCACTCCATCGGGCACTCTCTTGACGAGTCTCGCCTTCGTGCCGTTCCACCGGATCACCGTCCAAGCTGAGCCGCCGTTGCTGAGCACCAACTCCAGTGGGTGTGCCTCTGCGTAGGGCGCGTAGTGAGTAGTGCTCGCGAAATAGTCGAGGAGGTTGGTGAAGGTCGCGTCATCGAGCGTACGCAAGCGAGGAAGCACAGTGTCCTTCCAGCTCAGGAAGGTATCTGCGCGGAACCCGACATCCGCATGGGCAGCGTTCTGGAAATCGATGAACCTGTGCGAGTAGACATAGCCCCGCTCCTCGCCGACGGCGTTTCCCAACCATCGGAACACCGCTTCCCGCAGGTAGCCGGGGAACTCTTCGATCAGTGCGTCCTCATGACCGGTCGGGATTACGGGACGCCACGCTTCTTCGCTCACGGGATCAGGGTATCGACTCGCTCGACATTCGAGGCGCGATCGTGGGTCCTTCGTCTGTGTCTGGAGCGGATCACTTAACGAGCGTTAGTTGTGAACCGTTAGTTGATATGACCTTGCGGCACCACTAAACGGTTGCCATTTAGTACGACTAACAGGAGGCACAAGATGTCGGAAGAAGAGAGAGATCCCATCGATTGGGGCTATGTCCGAGGCTCGACCGAGAAGCAGAAGAGCACGCTGATTAGCCAGCGAGATGCCATGGTCGCGGTCGGCGTGAGGCCAGAGCACATCCTTGTGGATGACGCGACCACTGGCAAGACGAACATAACCAAGCACGGCACCGCCTGGGAGGAGCTGCAAGGCAAGCTCCGGAAGGGAGATCGCCTCGTAGTCCACTCCCACACTCGGCTCGGTCGCAAGAACCACGAAATCATCTACGCGGTTGGCAATCTCATCGAGCGGGGTATCAGCGTCTGGGATCTCAAGGCCAACAAGGTCTATGACGATCTCGACAACTTCGAGCAGATCCTCAACCTCAACATGAACAGCGCCTTCGGCGACAAGGAGCGGGTGGAGATCTCGACTCGGACTAAGACCGGCCTCACAACTCGCACTGATGCGGGATTCAAGCTCGGACAGAAGCCGAAGCTATCTCGGAGCCATGTCTCCTACATCCACACCCTCCGCGAGGAAGGCCACGGACTGAAGTACATCGCTGGCGCGGTGAAGGTCTTCAGCAAGAAGCACGGCAAGGAGATGCCGATCAGTCCAACCACTGTGGCGAAGGTGCTCAACGGCACCTACGGCATGACGGTTGAGGAGTGGCAAGCCACCAACGACAAGGCGCGCGAAGAGATGTACAAGACCGCCGACGCCCTACGCCGGGTCAACCAGCTCAAGAGAGAGGAGAAGAGCGATGACTGAGACAACTACCACAGAACCCACGCGAGAGGAACTAGAGCAGCGGCTGGAAGCAGTCATGCTCGCGAATCTTCGGGAAGAGCTGGAGCTGATTGCTCTACACGACTTCGACTTCGGGTCTGAGTTCCGAGGTCTTAAGAAGTTCCGGGATGAGCTGATCGTCGATGAGGTCGCTACACGGATCACAACTGGTGAGGCGACGATCGGTGAGCTGGCGAGACAGCTCGGCGTCGACAGGGTGACGGTCTACAGATGGCTGAGGCAAGCGGGTGCGGAGCCAACTCCGCGGCGGCGGGTATCCATCGAGCAGCGCGCCGCTGATCTGAGAGCAAGGCTGATGGAAGGTCAGAGCGTATCGCTCATCGCGGCGGATCTCGGTGTCAATCGATCGACAGTCCATCGCTGGCTGAGGCATCTTCGAAAGGGTGGCGATTTCCCTGAGACTCCGCGAAGCCGGACCAGCTATACCGGACCGCGACCACAGACTCTTCTCCAACAGGACGAAGCGATGCGGCGCAGAGCAGACGGTGAGACAGTCAAGTCGATAGCCGCCAACATGGGCGTGACTGTCAACACGGTCTTCCGTTGGATGCGTGCTGCGAAGAAGGAGGCCGCTGATGTCTGAGCGATTCCACAACCCTCGCCAGGATCGAGAGATCCCTCGCTACAACGGGGCTACCCCAGAGGCTCGGCCTCAAGCTCAGCCGTCCCGATTCTACGATCCGCGCCAACAGCCCAAGCGTGTTGTGCTCCTCCGGGGCTCCTGGTGGGTCTGGCTTTCAATCGGCATCGGTCTCGCTGTCGTAGCCGGTGCGCTCTTTGGAGGTGGTGGCAATGGCTAACAAGCTGAAAGGCCAACCCAAGAGGATCGCTCGCTCGTTCTATGGGTGGCTACCCTGGCACACCAAGCTCCTCGTGCCGGTTGTCGTGTTCACGGCGCTCCTGTTCGGGGTGGCGTGGGTGGCAGAGCTATTCATCTGACCGATATGGACACCCAGACGGATCGCTCGATCTGTTGTTGAAGGTGTTCAAAGTGTTGAAGGCCGGGGATCAATCGATTCCCGGCCTCCGTCATGCCCTCAGCGCGCCTAGGCTGCGATCTCAGCCTGTCCTAGACGGTTCTCGACAGTGTGTGCGTGGCGACGAGGAGGGACGCTCACATCACGATTCTCACTCAGTACAGCTGTCTATTTTTGGGGCAAGGGCGTGGCGAGGTGCTTGCCCATCGACGCCGCATTCCGCACATCATCGGTGAAGAGCTCAAGGAGCTCCAGGGTGTCCTTTCGTAGAGACCTGAAGTCATCCAACGAAAGGTCGAGGTGCTCTCCGTGGGCAATCGTGTTCCGCTTGTGGACGAGATCCGTGTCTATCCGCTTGGCCCTCAAGGAATACAAGGGTCGCTTCTCGAGGCCGAGGCGGTCAAGGATGTCGAAGAGAACGCGCGACGAAAGATTGCTCTCGCTCTGAACGAGCCCCTCAGAGAGGGTTGCGCCCTTCGAGAGTCCGGTCCGCATGAAGGAGGCGAACTGATTGTGAATGAGAGGCGCGGACGCCTCCTCGATGGCCGTCATCTTCGTCTTCAGCGCGTTGCCGAGAAAGGCTTCACTCAGCGACTCGTAGGGGATTGACTTGGTGTTGACATACCGGACATACAACTGAGCGACGGTCTTGATCCACCCCTCCCAGTGGGCATAGAGAATCACAACACCGGAGCGAAGGTTTGCCCGCTGGTCAGCGCCCGAAGACTGCTGCGCCAGCTGTAGCGTCGTCGTCAGCTCTCTTTTGCGCCAAACGATCTCATCGTCGATCGCCCGATCGAGAGCCTCGACGGTGCGGATTTTTGCCATCAGACGCTGATGATCTCGCGTCCGGCAGGAACCATCAAGCTCAATCGTGCTTCGGTGGACTTGCCCGTGGCGAAACGAGCTGTCATCTGCGGCAGCTCCCAGAACTCAATCGCGCAAGCGCGCAGATCGGTCCGCGTGTTGGTGCCGACTCGCAAGAGGTATCCGAGACTTACTGCCAGCGCCTCAAACGACGAGTTCAAAAAGCCACCCCTGAAGTCTTGTTTCGTCGCGTCCCAACGCCCGAGGATCTTCTCATCCGCCCCCGCTAGCAGATCGAAGGTTTCACCAAAGATTCGCTCCGCTTCCGTCTTGTAGTCATCGTTGAAGTTGATCGCGAGGTCAATAGAGAAGGCCTCAAGGCCATCCTGGAAGTTGCGGATGCTGCGAATCTCCTCGTCCGACTTCTCATGAAGGAAGAGGAACCGCAGGACCAGCTCTTCGTCGTACTTCTGCCTGAGGAGGTTTTCCGGCAGTCTGGTCAGCGCTGCGAATGACTCGTGCGCCGCGAGGCTTGTGAGCCACTCCACGAAGTCGGAGTTGACCCCCACGAGTTGGGCATTCCTGATCTCTTGGCTGGAGAGTTTGGAGCCGAAGGAGTTTAGGCGTTGGAAGAGATCAAACTTCGTCTTCGGGTCCGACTCCCTCTGCACGATCTTGAGATCAATCTTCGCCCGCTTGATGTCTCGTCGCTGGGCAGGGGTCAGCGCTTTAGAATCGTCCGCATGCTCCCACACGAGGCCACCCAGCGAAGGCAGGTACTTAGTGCTCGCCAGCGTCAGCGGAGGGAACTCATTCGTATCCAGTAGCCCCTGAAGCTGGAGGAGCGTGCTGATTCGCTGAAGACCGTCGACCAACTCCCAGCGTCCGTCCTCATCCTGCGCAACAAAGATCGAAGGCAGCGGAATTCCGATCAGGATGCTCTCAATGAGGCGGGACTTCTGATCGTCGTTCCAGCGGAAGAGGCGTTGGAACGGGGGCCGGATGATCAGATCGCCATCCATATACATGTTCGTGAGCTCACCTACGCTCATCGGATAGCTGTCCGTCGAGATGGTTCTTCTCGCGGCTACGAGCTCCGATTCAAGATTTGTCATGGTGCCTCACTGATCCTGACCGATTCGTTGTCGATGTTGCGCCCATGCTATCGGGACACTCTCGAGCGCTCTCGATCCAACCCGAGGCATCCTTGCATCCTCTAGAAATCACTCAGATCGCGTATCCCTCGACTGGGCCCTCTGTGTTGGGCTTCCATCCGAGCGAGGGCGCTACATACTTCGCGAACGATTCCAACAGCGATGTACAATAGCTGACACCGAGTTGGTTGGGGATCGTGAGCATGAGGGTGTCGGCGGCCATCACGGCCTCGTCCGCGAGCAGCTGCTGGATGAGCACGTCGGGCTCCGCGGCGTAGGTCTTGCCGAACGTGGAGCGGAACCCGTCGATCACGCCGATCTGGTCGCCGTTCTCCTCGCTGCGCAGCCCGAAGTAGGCGCGATCCATGTCGGAGATCAGCGGGAAGACGCTGCGGCTCACCGACACCCGCGGGGTCCCGGTGTGCCCGGCCTCCTTGTACGCGGCGCGGAACAGGTCGATCTGCTCGCGCTGCAGCTCGTGGAACGGCTGTCCCGTGGCCTCGGTCACGAGGGTCGAGCTCATCATGTTGAGGCCCTGGCGTCCGGTCTCCTCGGCCGTGGCGCGCGAGCCGGAGCCCCACCAGATGTGGTCGCGGAGGGTGGGCGACTGCGGCTCGATGGCCAGGTACTGCCCGGCACCCACCATGCGCGGGTCGCCCGGGGCGAGGCGCTCCCCGTCGATGGCGCGCAGGAAGATCTCGAACTTCTCGCGCGCCAGCACACTGCCGCGCTCCGGGTCCTCGGTGTCGCGGAAGCCGAACGTCTCGTAGCCGCGCAGCGCGGTCTCGGGTGAACCACGGCTCACGCCGAGGGCGATGCGGCCGTCGGCGATGAGGTCGAGCGCGGCGGCCTCCTCCGCGAACTGGAAGGGGTTCTCGTAGCGCATGTCGATCACGCCGGTGCCGACCTCGATGCGCTCGGTGCGCGCGGCCATGGCGGTCAGCAGCGGCATGGGGGAGGCGGCCTGGCGCGCCCAGTGGTGCACGCGCACGTACGCGCCGTTCACGCCCAGCTCGTCGGCCCCCTCCGCGATCTCGATCGTCTGCTTCAGCATGTCGCCCGCGGTGCGGGTCGCCGAGCCGGGCACGTCTGCGTAGTGCCCGAAGGAGAGGAATCCGAAAGCCTTCATGATGTATTCGAACGCATGGATGCCGCGTCTATTCCCCCGGTGTCAGGAAGCCGTCCCGCACGAGGGAGCGGATCTTCGGCTCCAGGTCGGCCCACAGGTCCGCCAGCGGCACGTCGAACAGGTCGGCCAGCGCGCCGACGATCTGCGCCACCGTGAGCTCCCCGTCGCACGCGCCGACGAACCCGGCGAGCGCGGAGTCCACCCCCACCGTGCGCGCGAAGCCACCGCCCTGCCGCAGCTCGATCACGCTGGGGTCGTCGTCGCCCGGCATGAGGTGTCTGGCCTCGGTCACGTCGGGCGCCACGAGCAGCGTCGACGGCAGCCCCGCCGCGAGCACGTCGTGCGCGGCGAGCCCCGCGGCGAGCGCCGCGCCCACGTTCGACACCGACTGTCCGAGCCGTTCCACCCGCCGCAGAGGCTCGCCGTCGCCGCGGCGCAGCAGCACGTACCCGAAACCGACCGCGGTCACGCCGCGGGCCGCGAAGTCGTCGAGCCATGCGGTGAGCAGCGGCACGAACGCGGCATCGCGGGGCGTGGTGCCTCCGTCGCGGATCCACAGTTCCGCGTACGCCAGGGGCGTCAGCTCCTCGCGCTCGATCACCCACAGGTCGAGGTCGGCGGGCACCCACGCCTCGAGCCGCGCGAGCCCGGTGACGCCCTGCCGCGACTCCCAGTTGCCGAGCAGCTGCGCGATGCCCCCGCGGGTGAGATGCGCCGGGGCCGCGCGCACGAACGTCTCCACCAGCGCGTCGCCGACGAGCCCGCCGTCGCGGTACTCGTACGCGGGCACGCCCTCGGTGCGCGGGGTGATCACGAACGGCGGGTTCGACACGATCAGGTCGAACGCCTCCCCCGCGACCGGGTCGAACATGCTGCCGTGACGGAAGTCGATGTTCGTCACGCCGTTGAGCTGCGCGTTGAGCTCGGCGTAGGCGAGGGCGCGGCGGGAGATGTCGGTCGCGACCACCGTTCCCGCGCGCCGGGCGACCAGCAGCGCCTGGATGCCGCAGCCCGTGCCGAGGTCGAGCGCGCGCTCCACCTGCACCGGCACGACGGTCTCCGCGAGGGTGCGCGACGCCCCGCCCACGCCCAGCACGTGGTCGGCGGGCAAGGGGCCGTCCAGCGCCACCTCGTCGAGGTCGCTCGCGATCCACCACTCGCCCACCCCGTCGGCGTCGACGAACGACTGCGGGCGCAGCAGCGCGCACGGTGCGACCGTGCCGCCCTCGACGCGCGCGAGCGCCAGGGCCACGAGGCCGTCCACTCCGAGCGTCGGGAGGGCCGACGCGACGGCGGCCTCCGGCTGCGGGAGCCCGAGCACGAACAGGCGGCCGAGGGTCGCGAGCACACCGTCGTCGTCGGCGATCGCGCGGAGGATCGGCTCGCGCATGCCGCGGCCGAGCGCGTCGTCGGCCTCCGTGCCCCACAGCTGCCGGAGCGGGTCCGACCGCAGGTCGGCGGCGTCGAGATCGGCGGCGAGGCGGGCGCTGCGGACGGGGTCGGGGACGGGTGCGGGGGCGTCGGACACGGCCGTCACTCTACGCGTCTTCAGGGTTCTCCTCCCTCGCGCCTCCTAGAATCGCAGGGTCAGTACTCACGATCCGCCCCTCCCCGGCGTTCGAGGAAGACCTTCATGACCGCGATCACCCCCCACACGGGCCTCCGTGTGCGCCTGCGACGGCTGGCGGCCGCGGTGATCGCCGCCTCCGTGTGCGCTGTCGCGGTTCCCGCGGTCGCGGCCGCCGCGGATCAGAAGAGCGACGACGACACCCGCACGGTCGAGCTGCACGTCTCCGCAGGGCTGCGCGGCGTGGTCGCCCCCGGCACCTCCACGTCAGCGGTCGTCACGATCACCAACGGCACCGAGACCGAGCTGAGCGCCGGACGGGTCGAGATCGAGCTCGGCAGCACGCCCCTCACCACCTCCGATGCCGTGAGCGACTGGCTCGACGACGGTGAGACAACCGGCTCCTTCGTCTCCCTCGGCGACGAGGCGTCGAAGGCCGCCGACCCGGACGGCATCGCCACGACCACGGTGTTCGTGCCGCAGGAGACCATCGAGACCCTGGCCCCCGGCGTCTACCCGCTGCGGGCGGCACTGACCGGGGCGCGCACGGGCGACACCGGCGGCGAGCGCGCGGCCACGTGGGACACCACGGCTACGAGCGTGCTGGTGGTCAACGCGCCCTCGGCGAGCCCGGTCGGCGTCCTCGTGCCCGTCACCGCGACCCCGGCCGGCGGGGCCCTGCTGACGGCGGAGGAGCTCACGACGCTGACCGCACCGGAGGGCGCGCTCACGGCGCAGCTCGACGGGGTCTCCGGCACCACGGCCGTGCTCGCGATCGACCCCGCGATCCTCGCGTCCATCCGCGCCCTCGGCACCGCGGCACCGGAGTCGGCGAGGGAGTGGCTGACGCGGCTCGACGAGCTCCCCAACCCCCGGTTCGCGCTGCAGTTCGGTGATGCCGACGTCACGGTGCAGGCGCAGACGGGCCTGAGCGCGCTGTTGTCCCCGCTGCCGTTCGCCGCCCTCCTCGACCCCGCCGCGTTCCCGCAGCAGCAGGCCACCGCCGAGCCCACGTCCGCGCCGGGGTCGACACCGAGCCCCTCGCCGGGGAGCACGAATGCGCCCGCCCTGCCCGACGACGCGACGCTCACCGAGGTCGACGGCGCTCTCCCCCGCATCGTGTGGCCGGAGCAGGACCTCACCCAGGCCGACGTGACGGCGTTCGCGGGGTACCTCGGCCAGGGCACGACCACGGTCGTGTCGTCCGACACGGTCGGCGGACCCACCGCCGCACACGCCACCGCGGGCGGACAGGACCTGCTGGTGACCGACGCCGCGACGTCCGCTGCGCTCTCGGGCGCCGCCGGGGCGTCGGATCCGGTCGTGCGGCAGCGTCTGCTCGCGGAGGCCGCCGCGCAGCTGTTCCTGGCGCAGGGCGCCACGGGCGGCGCACCGCTGTTGGTCGGACTCGACCGCGACGAGACCCGCACGGCCGACGCACTGCGCGACGCGATCTCCGCCGCCGACTCCGTCGGGTTCGAGCTGTCGACGGTCCGCGCCGCCGCTCCCGTCGCGGTCACGCTGCCGGAGGCGGCCGCCGCCCCCCGCTCGGCCGACCTCGTGAACCTGATCACCGACGAGCAGTCGCTCACCGCGTTCTCGTCGATCCTGAGCGAGCCCGACGTGCTGCTCGCCCCGGAGCGGATGCGCATCCTGCGCACGATCGCGGTGGGGTCGTCCGACGCCGCGTTCGCCGAGAAGGTCGCCGCCCACCGCGCCCGCACGACCACGACCCTGTCGAGCGTGAGCATCCCGCCGTCGAGCACCATCCAGCTCCTCACCGCGAACGCCGACTTGCCGATCGCGGTGCGCAACGACCTCCCGTGGCCGGTGACCGTGCGGCTGTCCGCCTCGCCGAGCGACCCGCGCCTCGAGGTGAAGCCCATGATCGAGACGGTCGTGCAGCCCCAGTCGAGCACGCGGGTCAAGGTGCCCGTGTCGGCGCGGGTGGGCAGCGGCGAGCTCGACCTCCGGCTCAGCCTGTCCAGCCCCACGGGCGTGCCCATCCAGTCCGAGCAGTCGGTGCGGGTGGCGGTGCGCGCGGAGTGGGAGACGATCGGGCTCGTGGTGTTCGGCGGCCTCGCCGTGCTGCTCATCGCCCTCGGCGTGGTGCGCACGGTGCGCCGCAAGCGCCGGGAGGCCATCGAGGAGCACGCGGTCGAGGTGGCCGTCGACGAGCTGATCGAGGAGAAGGAGGCCGAGGCGGCGGCGCAGGAGCGCGCACTCGACCGCGACGCCCCGCCGACGAAGGAGACCCCGTGACGAGCCTCGGACGCGCGAGCGCCATCATCGGCGCCGGCACCCTGGTGTCACGCCTCACCGGTCTGCTCCGCAGCATCGTGCTGGTGGGCGTGCTGGGCGCCGTGGGCTCGGAGGCCGCCGACGCCTTCACCTTCGCCAACACCCTGCCCAACAGCGTGTTCTCGCTGATCTCGGTCGGCGTGCTGACGGCGGTGATCGTGCCGCAGATCGTGAAGGCCACGGCCGACGCCGACGGCGGCAACGCGTTCATCTCGAAGCTGTTCACGCTCGGCACGGTCGTGCTGGTCGCGACCACCGCTGTCGCGACGATCGCCGCGCCGTGGCTGGTCGTGCTCGTCGCTGGCCGGGCGCCGCTGGAGGCGCAGGCCCTGGCGACCGCGCTCGCCTACTGGTGCCTCCCGCAGATCCTCTTCTACGGCCTGTACGCGCTGCTGGGCGAGGCCCTCAACGCGCGACGCATCTTCGGCCCGTTCACGTGGGCACCGGTCGTCAACAACATCGTCTCGATCATCGGCTTCCTGATCCTGGGGGCGCTGTTCGCCCCGGTGCCGACGAAGGCGGCGGAGTGGACGCCCGCGATGATCGCCACGCTCGGCGGCACGGCCACGCTCGGCATCGCGCTGCAGGCGCTGGTGCTGCTCGTGTTCTGGCGGCGCACCGGGCTGGCCCTCAAGCCCGACTTCCACTGGCGCGGCGTGGGCCTCGGCACAGTCGGCAAGCTCGCCGGCTGGACCTTCCTGATGGCGTTCGCGAGCCTGGCCGCCGGCGTGCTCCAGGGCAACATCGTCAGCGAGGCCTCCGGTTCGGGCGCCTCCGCGACGGTCACCGCGAACGCGTGGCTGATCTTCATGCTGCCGTACTCCGTGATCGTGCTGTCGATCGGGACGCCCTACTTCACGCAGATCAGCGAGCACGCCGCGGCCGGACGCGACCCCGAGGTGCGCGCCGACATCTCGCGCAGCATCCGCACGCTGCTGTTCTTCATCGTGGCGGCCGTCGCCGCCGTGGCCGCCGCTGCGATCCCCGCGTCGCGCGTGTTCACGAGCTCCGCGCCCGACGCCGAGGCCGCCGCGCTGGTGCTGCTCTGCTATCTCGTGAGCCTGATCCCGCTGACGATCCTGTTCATCGTGCAGCGCACCTTCTACGCCTACGACGACACCCGCACGCCGTTCTGGTTCACGATCTTCCAGTGCGTCCTCATCGTCGCGACGGCGCTGCTCGCGGGCGGGCTGTACCAGGCCGGGGTGATCCCGATCACGATGCTCGCGGCCGCGGTCGCCCTCGGCCAGTCCATCGCGAGCACCCTGCAGACGATCGTCGCGACCTGGCTTCTGCATCGTCGCCTCGGCGGTCTCGGCGTGCGCACGTGGGCGACCTCGATCGGCCGCTTCGCTGTGGCGGCGATTCCCGCGGGCTTCGCCGGGTGGGGCGTGTTCCAGCTGATGGGCGGCGCCGGCGGCTGGACCGCCTCAGACAAAATCCAGGGCGCCGTGGGCACGGCGATCATCGGCCTCGTCGTGGTCGCGGTCTACATCGCGCTGCTGGCGGCGATGCGGGCGCCCGAGCTGAAGGCGGCGGGCGGCCTGGTGCGCCGTTTCCTCCCTGGTCGCTGAGGCCCGCGCGCGCCTGCCGCTGGGGAATGCCCCGCGGTTACCATGGGTTGAAGCAGTCGGACGTCTTTCGACGGCACCGCCTTTCTAACGGAGATCACATGCGTCAGGTCATCATCATCGGCTCCGGCCCCGCCGGATTCACGGCTGCCATCTACGCCGCACGCGCGAACCTGGAGCCGCTGCTCATCGCGAGCTCGGTCGAGGTCGGCGGTGAGCTGATGAACACCACCGAGGTCGAGAACTACCCGGGCTTCCCGGAGGGCATCCAGGGCCCCGAACTGATGGCCAAGTTCCAGGAGCAGGCCGAGAAGTTCGGCACCGAGGTCCTGTACGACGACGTCACCGAGCTCGATGTCGCCGGCCCGGTCAAGAAGGTCACGCTCGGCTCCGGCGCCACGCACGAGGCGAAGACCATCATCTATGCGACGGGCTCGGCCTACCGCAAGCTCGGCATCGAGGGCGAGGAGCGCCTGTCGGGCTTCGGCGTGTCCTGGTGCGCCACGTGCGACGGCTTCTTCTTCCGCCAGAAGACCATCGCGGTCGTCGGCGGCGGCGACTCGGCGATGGAGGAGGCGACCTTCCTCACGCGCTTCGCCGACAAGGTGTACGTGATCCACCGCAAGGACACGCTGCGCGCCTCGAAGATCATGCAGGAGCGGGCGTTCGCGAACGAGAAGATCGAGTTCGTGTGGAACAGCGAGGTCGCGGAGATCCTCGGCGAGACCGCGGTCACCGGTGTGCAGCTGCGGTCCACGGTCGACGGCTCGCTGCGCGACCTGCCCCTCGACGGCCTCTTCATCGCGATCGGCAACGACCCGCGCACGCACCTCGTGCACGACAAGCTCGAGCTCACGTCCGAGGGCACGATCTGGGTCGACGGCCGCTCCTCCCGCACCTCGGTCCCCGGGGTGTTCGCGGCGGGCGACGTGATCGACCCGACCTACCGTCAGGCCATCACCGCCGCCGGCACCGGCACGGTCGCCGCGCTCGACGCGGAGCACTTCCTCGCCGATCTGGAGGACGCCTCGGTCGAGGTCCCCGCCGCGGAGGCCGCCGAGGTCATCACGGCCTGATCAGCGCCGGGAACACTTTCCCCTCGCCCGTTGTTGTAGCAGGCGAACCTCGAACAAGGAGAACTCTGATGAGTGCAAAGGCAACGAGCCAGGCGACCTGGGAGCAGGACGTGCTGCAGGCCGATGGTCCCGTGCTGGTGGACTTCTGGGCCGAGTGGTGCGGTCCGTGTCGTATGGTCGCGCCGGTGCTGGACGAGATCCAGGCCGACAACCCCGACAAGATCACCATCCTCAAGCTCAACGTCGACGAGAACCCCGAGCTCGCCATGAAGTACCAGATCACGTCGATTCCGGCGATGAAGGTCTTCCACGGCGGCGAGGTCAAGACGACCATCATCGGCGCCAAGCCGAAGTTCGCCCTCGAGAAGGATCTCGCCGACTTCATCGGCTGATCCTCCCCGGACGACGAGAAGGGGCCGCACCTCCCGGGGGTGCGGCCCCTTCTGCGTCCCCGCCCCTCAGTGCCGCGAGGTCACGTCGTCGAGGAGCATCCCGAACGTCACGCCGTCGTCCGTCCGATGCAGCTCCGCGAAGCCGAGGCGACGGTAGAACGCGATGGCGCCGGTGTTGCGCGTCCCGGCGGTCAGCTGCATCCCCGGCACGCCCCGGTCGCGCAGCAGCGTCGCGAGCGTGTCGATCAACCGTCGCCCCCACCCGTGGCCCTGCGCCTCGGGCAGCAGGTCGATGTGCAGATGCGCGGGGTAGCGGTCCACGAACGGCACCGGACCCTCGCCGATCCTCCGGGCGAACGCGACGATGGTCGCATCCCTGCCCTCGTCGGCACGGTCGCCCCGGTGCTGCGCCTCGCGGGGAGGCCACCACGCGTGCCGGAACCACTGCTCGTACGCGGTCGTGTCGGGCGCGCACACCACGTACCCGACCACGCGGTCGCCGGCGTCGAGCACGAGACACGTCTCGGGGCTCCACGCCGCGTAGGGCAGCGCGAACACCTCCCCCAGCAGCCGTGGCGAGCGGTAGAGGCCCGTGGCGTCGGCGCCCGAGTCTCCCGTGCGCAGGCACACGGCGGCAAGGTCGTCCTCGTCGCCCACGCGGAAGGGCCGGAGGCGCAGACGCACCTCCGGCCCTTCGGTCGAGCGCTCGGGGCTCACGGCCCTGCCAGCTCGGCGCCCTTGTCGCCGCGCTTGAAGCCGCACGCCCGGGTGGTGCCGGCAAGGCAGCCCTTCGCGAGCATGTTTGCGCTGTAGTAGTCGATGTACCGGAACCCGTAGGTCTCTCCGCGGGCGAAGGCCTGGCCCTGGATGGCCGCCCGCCAGGTCTCGAACGCGGCGTCGGGGATGTCCACGTACAGGTCGGGCGTGAAACCCTCCGCGTCTTCCCAGTTGTCCGCGTGCAGGAACTGCGAGATGCCGTGGCGTCCGTACGGGCTGTCCACGGGGAGAGACGCGAGGAACCGGCCGCGCTCCGCGAGGATCGCCGCGCGCTCGTGGTCGCGGTGGATGCTCGTGGTCCAGTGCGTGATGAGGATCTCGGGCTTCTCCTGCCGGATGATGTCAGCGATCTGCTCCGCGGCGGAGTCGTCGTCGGGCAGGAAGCCGTCGGAGTAGTCCAGCACGCGGAACTCGGCACCGATCGCCGCCGCGAAGGCCTCGCCCTCCGCCACCTTCTGCTTCCGGTACTCGTCGGGCGCGATCGTGGGGTGGCCCCGCTCGCCGTAGGTGCACGCGAGGATGATCGCCCGGTCCCCCTCCTGCACCATCTTGGCGAGGGTCGGACCCGCCGTGAGGTCCATGTCGCCGATGTGCCCGCCGATGGCGAGTACGGTCCTACCCATTGTCATCACTCCGTTTCGTGGGGGTCACTTCATTCCGCTGAGCATGACGCCGCGGACGTAGTACTTCTGCAGGAAGAGGAAGATCAGCAGCACCGGGAGGGTGCTGATGACGATGCCGGCCATCACGATCGGCATGGTGCGGTTCGGGTCGATGAAGCTCTGCAGCATCTGGATGCCGACGGGCAGCGTCATCAGGTCGGGGTTGGCGGAGGCGATCAGCGACGACCAGATGTACTCGTTCCACTGGCCGACGAACGTGATCACGCCGAGGGTGATGGCCACCGGCGTCGCCTGCGGCAGCACGATGTTGAAGAACAGCCGCCACTCCCCCGCACCGTCGATGCGCGCGGCCTCGAGCATCTCGTCGGGCACGCCCACCATGAACTGGCGCATCAGGAAGATGCCGAACCCGCTGACGAGGAACGGCAGCATGAGCGAGACGATGTTGTTCGTCATACCGCCGAACCCGCCCTGGCCGAGGATGTTGTTGCCGCCCACCAGCGGCCAGTTCAGCATGATCAGGAAGTCGGGGATCAGCAGCAGGAACGGCGGCAGCATCATGGTCGCGAGCACGAACCGGAAGATCACGTCGCGACCGCGGAACCGCAGCTTCGCGAGCGCGTAGCCCGCCATCGCGGAGGTGATGAGCACCGACGCGGTGACCACGAGCGTCACGACCGTGCTGTTGAAGAACAGCTTGTCCAGCTGCAGCTGCTCGAACGCGGCGGTGTAGTTGTCCCAGGTCCAGTTCTCCGGGAAGAACCGGTACGGGAAGATGCCGTACTCACCGGGGCCCTTCAGCGAGCTGAAGACCGTGTCGAAGAACGGGACCACCATCATCACGCCACCGACGGCGACCACGAGGTAGGAGATCCACGGGAACGGGTGGCGCTTGCGCTGACGGACGCCCATCAGTCGTCTCCTCCGGTGCGACGGCTGATCCAGAGCTGGAGCAGCGTGATGATGAAGATGATCAGGAAGAGCACCATGGCCATGGCGCTCGCGGTGCCCCAGGCGCCGAACTTGAACGCCTGCTGGTACATCTCGAACGCGGCGACGTTCGTGGCGTTCGCGGGTCCGCCGTCCTTGGTCATCACGATGATGAGCGCGAACGACTGCAGGCCGGCGATGCACTGGGTGATGAAGACGAACACCAGGGAGGGCCGCAGCAGCGGCAGCGTGATGCTCCAGAACGTGCGCCAGGAGTTCGCGCCGTCGATCTCCGCGGCCTCGTACATGGTCTTGTCGATGCCCTTGATGCCCGCCGTGAGGATGAGCACGGCCGCGCCGATCGAGGCCCACGCCTGCACCACGGCGACCGCGGGGAGGGCGAGGTTCGGGTCGGACAGGAAGCCGATGGAGTTCACGCCGAGGGCGTTGAGCACGGCGTTGATGAGGCCGGCCGGCTGGTAGAGCATCTTCCACACGTTGCCGATCGCGACCACGGTGGCCACGACGGGGAGGAAGTACAGGAACCGCCAGAAGCCCTGGAACTTGAGGCGTTCGATGAGCTGGGCGACGACGACCGAGCCGCCGACCGCGAGGATCACGGCGATGATCGCGAACAGGAACGTGTTGATGAGGATCGGCTGCACGAACGTGCTGTCGATCTGCAGGATCTCCAGGTAGTTCTGGAACCCGGTGAACTCGATCTTGGTGAGGTCGTATCCGCCCCAGGTCGACAGCGACAGGAAGATCGCGAAGAACGTGGGCAGGATCAGGAAGACGGTGAAGAACAGCAGGGAGGGCGCGAGGAACAGGTAGCCGGCACGGGCTTCGCGGCGGAACCGACGCGAACGCGGCTTGGCCTTCTTCCCGACCGTCGTCACCGCGATCGTGTCCTCCGCGGCTTCCTGCGCCGCCGTCATGAGAGTGGGGTTGGCCATCGGCCCTCCGTGGGTGGTCTCGGGGTGGAGGGCGGGGACGCGCGTGGTCCCCGCCCTCCGGTGGTGCTACTGGGCGTCGATCTCCTTGACCAGCTTCGAGAAGGTGGTCTTCACGTCGGCGCCGTTGACGATGATGTCGTTGAGCGCCGTGTTGGTGGCGGTCTTCGCCTCGTAGGCGTTCGACGCGTTCGACTCGGCCATCGCGTAGTCGGCGGCGGCGTAGATCGCCTCGAGGTTCGGCTCCTCGGCGAGGTACTTCGGCCCGAGGATCTCCGCGTCCGTGGTGCGCGGCGGGATCAGCCCCTGCGTGGCGAGGAAGTCGCCGAGGGCGGTGACGCCGTCCTCGTTCTCGTGCGAGTTGAGCCAGCTGAGGAACTTCCAGGCCTCTTCCTGGTGCTGGCTGCCGGAGTTCACGCCGGTGAAGAAGCTGTAGGCGAGGGAGCCCACGTCACCGGTCTCCGGGCCGGGCACGGGGGCGACGCCGACGTTGGCGTAGTCGTCGCCCATCGAGGCCTTCAGGCTGCCGATCCACCAGCCGGCCTGCACGGCCATGGCCACGCCGCCCGTGGGGAACGCCTTCGTCGGCATGATCGAGGTCGAGGTGGCGCCGGTCTCGGCCAGGTCGGACTCGAGCTGCATCACGTCCTCGGCCTTGTCGTCCATGGCGGACTTCCCGTCGGCCGCGAGGAACTCGCCACCGGCGGAGTCGAGCAGCGACAGGAACGGGTGCACCGTGTGGTTGTCGCCGTCCTGGATGAGGGAGAGGCCCTGCACGATCGTGTTGCCCGAGCCGTCCTTCTTCGTGGTGGCGTTGGCGGCCTCGACCAGCTCGTCCCAGTTCGCCGGCGGGGCGTCGTAGCCCGCGTCGGCGAGGAGCTGCTTGTTGTAGAACAGCGCGTACGTGTTGAACTCGGTCGGGTATCCGAGGATCTCGCCGTCACCGGTCGTGACCGAGGCGAGCGCCGCGGGGCTGTAGTTGTCGGTGATGTCGGCCGCGACGTCCTTGGGCGGAGCGGAGAGCACGCCGTTGGCCTGCAGCTGCCCACCCCACAGGGAGTACGAGCTGACGATGTCGGCGCCGCGTCCGCCGGTCTGGCGCACGTTGAGGGTGGTGAGCAGCTCGTCGAAGTTGACGGCCTGCGAGGTCACCTGGATGTCGGGGTTCTCCTCGTTCCACTGGTCGATGAGGTCGCCGATCCCGGTCTTGAACGGGTCGCTGCCGTAGTGGCTGAGGAAGGTGAGCTTCACGACGCCGTCGTCTCCGCCCCCTTCCGCCCCGGTGGTGCATCCGGCGAGGGCGAGCGCGGCCGCGCCCGTGAGCGCGACGGTGGTCACCAGGCGTCGGCGGTGACGCTGTGCTGCAGACTTCATGTGATTCCTCTCGGGTGGGCCGCGTCAGGCGGCGGTGGGGGCGTGCAGGATCGTGAAGGTGCGAGTGATCTCGAACCCGGTGTTCAGGTACAGGTGTCCGGCGGCGGAAGTCTCCTCGGTCCACAGGAACCAGGCGCTGTGGGCGCCCAGGGCGCGCATGCGCTCGAGCGTGAGGTGCAGCAGGATCTTCCCGAGTCCCGTGCCGCGGCTCTCCGGCAGCACCCCGAACGGGCCGAAGCGCTCCAGCACGTTCTCGTACGTGCCGTGCATGGCCCAGCCGAGCATGGCGCCCTCGGGGTTGCGGCAGACCATGATGCGCTCGAGCGACTGTCCGCCGAGCACGCCCTCGCGGATACCGCGCGACCAGTCGGCGTTGAAGGTGCCGGCGATCTCGATCAGGTCGACCAGGTCGTCGCCCGTCGGTGAGAAGAACGTCCAGCCCTGGTCCCGGAGCTCGGCGATGCGGGCGCGCACGTCGTCGGGCATGGCGTAGTCGTTGAGCGTGCGGTCCATGGCGACCGAGGTGTACTGCGTCTGGAAGCCGGCGGAGCGCAGGAACGCGTCGGCTTCGGGGTAGCGGTCGGCGTCGAGCCCGGGGAGGAAGTAGTTGGGCGTGTACGACGAGAAGTAGACGGTCTCGACGCCGTGCCCGCGCAGCCACTCCTTCGCGGCGGCCATCAGGGTGGTGGCGATGCCGTGGCGTCGGGCGGACGGGACGACGAAGAAGAACGGGATCCAGCCGGAGGTGGGCTCCAGGTCGTCGCCGTCGGCCGCGATCTGGCGGCGGACGGCGTAGACCGCGCCGACGATGTCGCCGTCGGACTCGGCGAGGAAGAGTCCGTCGGCGTCGAAGTTGCGGTCGAGCAGGATCAGGTCGCGGAACCGCTCGTAGCTGATGCCGTCGGCGGGCGCCGCTTCGGTCCAGGCTCGCGCGATCTCGGGGCCGTCTCCCGCGCGGAAGGTCCGGACGATGCTCTCCATTGATATCTCCTCGGGTGAAGGGGGGTGCGGCAGCGCGATGGGAATGAAAGTACATTCACCGTCGCGTCGATGTCAATAAGTTTTGGTCACGATTAACATGACGGAAATAGTTTTCAGCGCGGGTAGAGCAGCACGTCGTCGCCGTACGCATCCGCGACTCGCTGAGGCCCCGTGGACAGCGCCGCCAGGTCCCGCCCGGCGTTCAGCGCCTCACGGAGGCTGGTGGACCCCCACAGGCGGTCGAGCGCGTAGCCGGAGTCGCCTGGATCGAGCCGCTGTCCCGCATCCAGGCTGTGCACGTCCTCCGGCGCCGACGTACGGGCGGCCTCCAGCACCGCCAGGGCGGTCCCCACCGGGTCATACGCCCGGTGGTCGGTGATGTGCAGCTGCACGCCCCGAGCGGTCTCCCCCACGTGCTTGTGGAACGTCGGCTGGAAGGCGATGTCGCGGAACAGCACACCCGGCAGGTCGCGCCCGCGCAGGTCCTCCGCGAACGCGGCCGTCAGGAACGGAGCGCCGATGGTCTCGAACGGCCGCGTGGTGCCGCGCCCCTCGCTCAGGGTCGTGCCCTCGACGAGCCCGGTGCCGGCGAACGCGTACACCGAGTCGAGCGTGGGGATGTTGGGCGACGGCGGCACCCACGGCAGTCCGGTGGCGGTCCAGTCCCGCGTGGGGTCCCAGTCCGTCAGCGTCACCACGTGCAGGTCGAGCTCGAGGCCCTCCGCGGCGAGGTCGCGGCGCGCGAAGAGGCGTGCCAGCTCCCCGGCGGTGAGGCCGTGGCGCTGGTGGATGTCGCTGCGCCCCACGAAGCTCGTGAAGCGCTCGCCCTCGATCCCGGGGCCCGCGAGCACGGCGCCGCCCAGCGGATTCGGTCGGTCGAGCACGGTGAACGGCAGCCCGAGGCGCGCGGCGCTGCGCATCGCGTCGTACATGGTCCAGATGTAGGTGTAGAAGCGCACCCCGATGTCCTGCATGTCGAAGGCGAGGGCATCCACGCCGGACGCGGCGATCATGTCGTCCAGCGCCGCACCCTCGGTGAGGTAGGTGTCGCTGAACGGGAGCCCGGAGCGTTCGTCGCGCTCGATCGCGGTGCTCTCCCCCGCCTGCACCGAGCCGTCGAGACCGTGCTCGGGGCCGAACAGGTGATGCAGTCGCACACCCGCGGCCGTGAACGCATCGATGTTCCGGGACAGGTCGGGCATGGTCCCGGTGAAGTTGGTGAGCAGGCCGATCCTGCTCCCGGGGATCAGGTCGGCCCGGTCTGCTGCACGCTCCGCTCCGATGCGTAGGCGTGACGTCATGGCGAACTCCCTTGTCTTTCATGAACACACGGAAGTGCCGGTCAGTGCCCGCCCCGCCGCGTTGCTGTCACCTTTTTACCAGCATGAAGCGATTTATGAAAATCATGTTCAGAAGTCTTGTGCGTCGCGCCCGTCCCTGATCATGCGCCTCCGTCGCCCCGGCGCCGGCCGCGCCCCCACCTCGCACTGCCCCCACACCGCCCCCCGCGCTGCAGCGCGCCCGGCCCACGCATCCCCCGCGCCGCCGCATCGCGCCCGCCTCACGCATCGCCCGCCCCGCCACGTCGCGCCCGCACGCCCGTGCATCGCCCGATGCCGTCCCCTCGCCCGCCCAGCCCACGCATTTCCCGCGCCGCCGCATCGCGCGCACACGCCGTTGCACCGCCCCACGCATCCACGCGTGTCGAGCCTCACCGCCGGTGCGTGCGGACGCCGAGCGGAGGAATCGAAAGAGCCGTCAGGAGGCGTCGGCGATGCGCGGATCCCACCGGCGGTGGCGCTGCTGTTCGTCGAGCAGTCCCCACACCGCCGGGGTGAGCTCCGGGTACTCCAGGGCGATCTGTCGCAGCACGCGGTAGTGCCGCGCGGCGTTGGGTCGCACGCCGTCGTTCGCGGCGATGTTGTCAGCGCGGAGCAGGTACACCACGAGCTCGTCGACGCTCGGCAGCTCCTCCATGAACTCCCACGGGTCTTCCCCGCCCAGCAGCCGCTCCTGGATCAGCACGGCGAGTTCGTCGGCCGCTTCGGCGCGCAGCACTTCCAGGCTGGCGCGGCGTGGGACGGACTCGGTCATCCGTCCAGCCTACGCGCGTGCCGGACCCCGTCGGCGCTCGACCTTCGCGTCCTCGGTCATGTCCTCGAGCTCCCGGCCCTTGGTCTCGGGCACCTTGAAGAACACGAAGAAGAACGACAACAGAGCGAAGAACGCGTAGAACCCGTAGGCGAAGGTGAGTCCGATCTCCGCGAAGGCCGGGAACGTCGTGGAGATGAAGAAGTTCGCGACCCACTGCGCGGCGGCCGCGACCGCCAGGGCGCCCGCGCGGATCGAGTTCGGGAAGATCTCGCCGAGGAGCACCCAGACGAGCGGTCCCCAGCTGGCGCCGAAGAACACCACGAATCCGTTGGCGCAGACGAGGGCGACGGTGGCCCAGGGGTCGGGCAGCGTCGCGGTGCCCTGCGCATCCAGCGTGCCGAAGGAGAACGCCAGCGCCATCAATCCGAGGGTGACGGTCATGCCGACCGAACCGACCAGCAGCATGATCCGTCGACCCACCTTGTCGACCAGGAGGATCGCCACGATCGTCACCACGATGTTCGTCACGGAGGTGATCACCGAGGTCAACAGGGCGCTGGACTCGTCGAACCCGACCGACTGCCAGAGCGTCGTGGAGTAGTAGAAGATGACATTGATGCCGACGAACTGCTGGAACACCGACAGCAGGATGCCGATCCAGACGATCGGCTTGAGCCCGAGGCGATTCCCTCGCAGGTCACGCAGCGACTCGGCGCGCTCGGTGTCGATCGTCCCGGTGATCTCCTTGATCTTCGCCTCGGTGTCGATCGTGCCCGTGACGGTCTGGAGCACCTCTGCGGCGCGTTTCGTCTCGCCCTTGCGCACCAGGTAACGCGGCGACTCCGGCAGCCGGAGCGAGACGAGCCCGTAGACGAGCGCGGGAATGGCCGCGACCATGAACATCCAGCGCCAGGCGGTGAGCCCCCACAGCGGCTGATCCGCTTCGCCGGCGATTCCCGCGAGCAGCGCGTCGGAGAGGAGGGCGGCGAAGATACCCGTGACGATCGCGAGCTGCTGCAGCGAGCCGAGTCTCCCACGGATGGCGGCCGGCGACACCTCGGCGATGTACGCCGGAGCGATGACCGAGGCTGCCCCCACGCCCAGTCCGCCGATCACGCGCCAGATGATGAGGTCGACCACGCTGAAGGCCAGACCGGAGCCGATCGCGGAGACGAAGAACATGGCGGCTGCGACGACCATGACCGGGATGCGCCCGAACTTGTTCGAGATCGGGCCGGCGAACCAGGCGCCGACCGCGCAACCGATCAGCGCGGACGACACGGCGAAGCCCTTGAGGCCGGTACCGAGGTCGAACCCGGACACGTCGCCCGCGAGAGCGTCGACGGCACCGTTGATCACCGCGGTGTCGAAGCCGAAGAGGAAGCCACCCAATGCCGCGGCGATACTGACCGCGATCACACGGCGCTTGATGCTCGCCGCGTCAGCTGCTCTGCTCATGACCTACCCCCGCATCGTCAAGATGACGCGAGTCTAGGCCCTCCCTGACACCGTGCGGGGTCAGCGCGCGGAGCCGTACCCTTCTTCGCCCAGCTCCTGCAGGATGCGGTTGAGGTCCTGGATCGACGCGAAATCGATCGTGACCTGGCCCTTTCGCGTCCCGAGCGAGATCTTCACCCGCGTGTTCAGGCGATCGCCGAGCTTGCCCGCCACCTCGTCCAGATAGGCCCGTCGCGCTCCCGGCGTGGCCTTCGGGGTCTTCCCCGCGCTCGGCTGCGCCTTGGCGGCGACCTCCGTCGCGCGCACCGACAGGTCTTCGTTCACGACCTTGTCGGCAAGGCGCTGCATCGCCTCCGGCGTGTCGAGACTCAGGATCGCGCGGGCGTGACCGGCCGACAGCACTCCTGCTGCGACGCGCTGCTGCACGGGGACGGGCAGTTTGAGCAGGCGGATGGTGTTGCTGATCTGCGGACGAGACCGGCCGATGCGGGTTGCGAGCTCTTCCTGGGTGATGCCGAAATCCTCGAGCAGCTGCTGGTAGGCCGATGCCTCTTCCAGCGGGTTCAGCTCGGAGCGGTGCAGGTTCTCGAGGAGCGCATCGCGCAGGAGGTCCTCGTCGGCGGTGTCACGCACAATGGCCGGGATCGCGTCGAGCCCGGCTTCGCGTGCGGCCCGCGTCCGACGCTCCCCCATGATGAGTTCGTAGTCGCCGTCGCCGTTCTTGCGCACGACCACCGGCTGGAGCACCCCGAACTCCCGCACGCTGTGCACGAGTTCGGCCAGGTCCTCCGGGTCGAAGTGCGTCCGCGGCTGACGCGGGTTCGGCACGATCGCGTGCGGGTCGACCTGCACCAGGTGGATGCCGGGGACCGCCTCGAGGGTAGCTTCCGCAACCGCGGCTGCGCCGGAGTCGGTCGTGTCCGGGCGCAGGCTCGCGCCGGGGAAGAACACGTCGACGGGTCGCTCCGCCTGATCCGCGGTCGGAATGAGGGCACCGATGCCCCGGCCGAGTCCAGTGCGCTTCGCCATTACTTCTCCTTGCTCTGCGTCACACGGGACGCGATCTCGACAGCGGCCTCGCGGTAGGCGATCGCGCCGGCGGACTGCCCGTCGTACGCGATGACCGTCTGGCCGAAACTGGGGGCCTCGGACACGCGGACCGACCGAGGGATGACGGTGTTCAGCACCTGGGTGGGGAAATGCGTCCGAACTTCTTCCGCAACCTGCTGCGCCAGCCGGGTACGGCCATCGAACATCGTCAGCAGGATGGTGGAGAGGTGCAGAGCCGGATTGAGGTGCTTCTGGATCATCTGGATGCTTCCCAGGAGCTGGCTCAGACCCTCCAGCGCGTAGTACTCGCACTGGATGGGGATGAAGACCTCGGAGGCTGCGGTGAAGGCGTTGATCGTCAGAAGCCCGAGCGACGGCGGGCAATCGATGATCACGAAGTCCACCGGGTGGTCGACGAGGTAGTCCTGCAGAGCGCGTCGGAGCCGATGCTCTCGCGCGACCTGCGCCACCAGCTCGATCTCGGCGCCCGCCAGGTGGATGGTGCTCGGAGCACAGAACAGTCGTGGGTTCTCCGGGCTGGGCTGCACGATCTCCGCGAGCGGGAACTCATCGATCAGCACGTCATACACGCTCGGCGTGTCCGCGTTGTGCGGAACCCCGAGTGCCGTGGACGCATTCCCCTGGGGGTCGAGGTCGATCACGAGAACCGAGGCACCGAGTCCGGCCAGCGCGGAGGCGATGTTCACCGCACTCGTGGTCTTGCCGACGCCGCCTTTCTGGTTCGACACGGTGAGCACCCGGGTCTGCCCGGTGAACTCCACGTGAACGGCTTCGAGGGCCCTGCGGCGCGCGGAGAGGTCGGCGAGTTCGCGAGCAAGCGGGGTATCCATCCCGAACGAGTCGTTTGCCGGTGTCTTTTCGGACTGTTTCACGTGAAACATCCACTCCTTTCGGGGCCGCATCCCACTCTAACCGCAGGGACGGACCTCGAACCGCGCACGCCCGTCAGCATCGACGCAGAGCGCACTTCCGTCCGCGGCTCGTACCGGCCCACGACCGGCAGCCGCATCGATTCCGGGAGTTCCTCGTCGCAGCGAGCGAGCGGCGCGCGCTCCCGGTGCCGCATCGATGACCGCTATCGGTTGTCTGAAACAGCTCCCGGGCCTCCTCGCTCGCGCTGGAGATCCCCGACCAGGCGCATCCACGCTCACGTCCACATGAACCGCCGCGTGAGCTGCCCCCTCGACACCTCCTCCCCCGCCCGCGACGGTTCTGGAAGAAGCCCCGACCTGCCCCGGCGAACGCCGCCCCCCATTGGCGCCTTCCACCGTTTCACGTGAAACACCGCGCCTGTTCCGCGGCGTGTTCGGTCCGTCAGCGACCGCGTCGCCTCGCCCCTCATGGCCCCGACCTCGCGGCTCACCCAGCCCTCCCCGCGATCCAGCACACGCGGTCCCGTCTCCGTCCGGGCTTGCCCCCCATCGGGCCAACACCGCACGTCCGCGCATTTCCCTGGTGCGGTCGGTCGTCCACTGCGTCTCGTGAGCCGAAGGACCTCCGTGTTGTCGGGGCCCGCATACCTCCACCCTCGGCGCCCGCCTCCTCCCTGCGCGCGCTTCTTCCCCAGGCTCGCTTCTTCCCTGCGGCCGCTTCGTCCCCACGCCCGCTTCTCCCCCGCGCCCGCTTCTCCCCCACGCCCGCCCCCTCCCTACGCCCGCCCCCTCCCTACGTCCGCCCCCTCCCTACGCCCGCCCCCTCCCCACGCCCGCCTCCTCCCCACGCCCGCCTCCTCCCCACGCCCGCCCCCTCCCCAGACCCGCCTCCTCCTCACGCCCACCTCCTCCCCCGCACAAACACCGCACCTTCCACGGTCGCGCCCGCTCGTCCGTCTTGCGCTCACCGACGACTCGCCACCAGCCCGCGACAGCCGGTCGGAGGCCCCCGCTCCTGACTCGGCAGCTCCGCTCATGGCCGTGCAGTCCCGTCTCCCCGTGCCTCGCCCCACAGCTTCCGGTGCGGAACGGCCCGATTCGGGCAGATGCTCTGCACTCACGGCTCGTGCAGCTGGCCCCTGATGTCCCTCGCGGCACCCGGGCACTCCGCCGACACCGTGCCGCCGGGTGCCACATGCCCTCCACTCCCCTACGCCATCGTCATCCGCACCGCGCACCCACCCCTCACGCAAGCAAGGCCCGCACGACATCCCCAGCTGAGCCTGGCGTCCCTCTCCGACCGACTCTCATGCTTCTCCTCACCCCACAGGACACCCCACAGGACACCCCGCACGACCCCCGCACCGCACCCACACGTCCCCGACTCCATCGTCATCCGCGCCCTGCCCACCCCTTTCACCTGAGCAACCGCACGCGCGGAATGCCCCGACCCTGCAAGCCCGCACCACGTCGTCCCACCCGGTCGCCGCACCTCGCGCTCGTCCCTGCCCTCCCCACCCCCAGCCAGGGAACTGTGGACCCCCAGCTCATCGAAGCCTCAGTACACGGAGCCCTGTGGACATCAGCTCATCGAAGCCTCACCACACGGGTCACTGTCGACCCCAGCTCAGCGAACCCTCAGCACCAGAGGTGCAACCCCCCATCATCTTCCCCTCGTCGGCGCGAAGCCGTCACCCCCGGCGCCCATCACACATTCCCGTTCGATACAGGGACGCCTCAACTCCTCGGCCCGTGACAGCCCCTTTCTGAGGCGCCTCATCTCCCTCATCTGTAGTGCCCCGACTACCGGAGTCCCTGACGCTGCGCGACGTATGCAGCCGCACACTCCCTCACGCCCTACCGACTGCGCCACCGATCGCCCACACATCTCGAGTCCCCGCCCGTTCCGCTGTGTTTACAAGCGCACCACCGCCCCGTGCCCGGCGCATCCGACCTCCCGCCACCCCAAAGCCTTCTCCCCTCCCGGGAGCTGACCACCATGAAGCTCACGCAACATGGCCATCTCCCGCGTCGATGACTCCCGGACTCGGGCTCCTCGTCGTATCCGCTCGGATCATCGGTTGCAGTGTCTTACCGCGGTCAGGCCCGCACCACCCGACATACAGGGCGCTGACGTAAACCTGCGTTCCCCCGACACCGCTCCTTCTGGGGACACCCAGTGAATCCGCGGCCGCGGAAACTCTCACACGACTCGCCGCGGGAGCAGGATGCGCACCACCCCGCAGGCCCCATCGGCACCCGCGGCCAGTCCTTCCCTACGATTGCGACCCACCGTCCCGGAGTTCGTCCGCAGCGCACGAACAGCGGTACTCACCCCCTGTATGCCCTCAGATCTGCTCATCAATCCGCCAGCACCGCGCTGCCCATCGATCTCAACCGAAGGCCGCACTAGGACCACTCGGTCGCGATGCAGGCCACGTCACCGTCACCTGCCCGACCTCGCCGTGTTTCACGTGAAACATAGCCTCCGCCTGAGGTACTGACTTCGATGTTTCACGTGAAACGGGCTGCCCGCGCGCATCGAACCTGTAAGGACGTCGGGCACCGGAAGGGCGCGGGCCTGCAACCTCCGGCTGGTGGCGCGGTCAACCACATCCCCACTTCGCGAGCCCGCGCCCGGTCAATCACCACTGCATCGCACACGATGTCGATCCGCCGTCCAACTGCGCTGGGCGTGTGTGTCTACGAATGCCGCCGTCACACCCCTCACCGACGGCTGACGCTCCGTCGGCGGTCAGGGATCTGTTCGCATGTCGGGCACCACGTTCTAAACGCGAGGGGAGGACACGTGGCCACATAGGATCTCACCCCAAACCGGGCGGGACCCATCGCAGGCATCGCATCGCGCGACCGCGAGTCGCCGACGTCACGCTCGCCCGACCGGACCGACCGTCGCCGTGCTGTCCGTGTTGGACGCGCTCGGTCAGACACGCCGCTCGGCGCGTGACGAAGACACGGCGGCGCCAAGTCATCCCCTCCGGCGAGAGTCGCCCGCTCCCGCACGTCGGATGCAGCCCGCACCCCGGCAACCGCCGAAACTTCCGCGGCATAGTCGTGCCGAGTACGCCTCGTCAGGCCGGATGTTTCACGTGAAACGGCGATGTCACCGCACGCGCGCACGCACGACGCGAGTCGTCTCGGGAAGCACTCCCTCGCCGAGGACTTCTACCCGCACGTCGGAAAGGCGGTACTTCTTGATCTGCTTCTGCGCAGCCTCGATCTCGTTCGCCGCGTTCGCACCCTTGAGCAGGGCGAGCTCCCCTCCGTCACGGACCAGTGGAGCTGTGAGGGGAAGGAGAGTCCGAAGCGCGCTCACGGCGCGAGCGGTCACGACGTCGAATCCATCGCCCGCCTTCACGTCTTCCGCGCGCGACCGCAGCACTGTGACGTTGTCGAGTTCCAGAGCCGCGACCTGCTCGTTCAACCAGGTGATCCGGCGTTCCATCGGCTCGACCAGTGTCCAGGTGACATCCGGTCGCGCGATCGCCAGGACCAGACCAGGGAGCCCGGCGCCCGACCCGATGTCCGCCACGGTGCCATGGAAGAGGGGCGCGGCGATCGCGCTGTTCAGAATGTGACGGGTCCACAACCGCGGGAGTTCGAGGGGTCCGATCAGGCCCCGCTCCTCACCCTCACGAGCAAGAGCGGCCGTGAACTGTCGCGCGATGTCGATACGGTCGCCGAAGAGTTCAGCGGCGACGGCCGGCTCTGCTTCGACCACACCGGTTTCGGGTGCGCCGGGTTCGGTGGACGAGTCCGACGCCGACATCACCGACGACGCAACACGGTGTGGCGGTCCTCGCCCTCACCGTACGACTCGGAGACGAGGCCGCGGTCGGCAGCGATGTCGTGCACCAGCTTCCGCTCGTAGCTCGACATCGAGGGCAGCGACGCCTGCGACGACCCCTCGTCGAGCTTCGCGGCCGCGGCGTCGACCAGCGTTTCGAGCTGCCGACGCCGGGTGTCGCGCGAACCACCGATATCGAGGATCAGCCGGGAGAACGAACCGGTCTTGTTCTGCACCGCCAGTCGAGTGAGCTCCTGCAGCGCCTGGACCGTGTCAGGTGCAGAGAGCACGGACAGTCCATCGCCCTCGGCCTCCACCGACACATAGGCGCGGCCCTGACGCACATCGAGGTTCAGATCGCCGTCGATGTCGGCGATGTCGAGCAGCTCTTCGAGGTAGTCGGCGGCGACGTCGCCCTCGAGCTCCAGCTGCGCCACCGTCGGCTCCGTGCTCCCGGTCACGACCTCGCTCATGAACCGCTTCCCTTCTTCTTCGCCCGCTTCTTACCCACGGGCTGCTGACGCTTCGGTGCCTCTGCCTTGGCCTTCTCGGCCTCCTCGAGCAGACGCTGCTGCTCGGCCTCGTACACCGACATCGGCACCACCTTGCCCGACGAATCGATGGCCTTGCCCTTGCGCGCCAGGCGTTCCTCGCGGGCCTTCGCCGCCTCAGAACCCGGGGTCGGCATCTCACGGATGACGAGGAACTGCTGCCCCATGGTCCACAGGTTGGAGATGAACCAGTACACGACGACGCCGAGCGGGAAGAAGACGCCCGAGAAGATGAAGCCCAGCGGCAGCACGTAGAGCATGATCTTCTGCATCTGGTACGCCTGGCCGGTCTTGGCCTCGGGCGACAGGTTCTTCGAGATGATCTGCAGCTGCGTGAAGAACTGCGACCCGATCATGAGCACCACGAGCGTGACCAGGATGATGATGGCCGTCGTGTTCTGCGCATCGATCGCGTTGCCCAGCGTCTCGTGCAACGAGGCTACGCCGAAGAGCTTCGCGTCGTAGAACTCCTTCGTCAGCTCGGGGCTGAGGAGACCGACACCGCCGATGTTGTCTCGCGCGTGCTTGCTGACATCGCTCAGCACGCTGTAGAGCGAGAAGAAGATCGGCATCTGCACGAGGAGCGGCAGACAGCTCGACATCGGCGTCGTGCCGTGCTTCTTGTACAGCGCCATCGTCTCGCGGCTCATGGCCTCGCGAGAGAGCTGATCCTTCTTCCCGCGATACTTCTCCTGAACTTTTCGCAGTTCAGGAGCAATTTCCATCATCTTTCGCTGGCTCTTGATCTGCTTCACGAAGAGCGGGATCAGCGCCGCGCGCACCACCACGACGAGGCCGACGATCGACAGCACCCACGTGATACCGGAGGCTGCAGGAAGGCCGACGGCCGTGAGCAGCCAGTGCCAGGCGACCAGGATGAGCTCGACGACCCACTTCAGCGGCCAGAGGATCGTGCCGAGCAGGTCGAACCCCCCGGCAGCCGGTTCGGGGCTGGGGGTGGTGCTGGCGAGCAGGAGGTCAAGACCCACCGGTCAGTCCTTTCGGGAGGGAACGACGAAACCATGGGAGGTCAGGTCGTAGCGGAAGTGTTGGTGCGGCGTGACGTCGTCGACGCCTCCGCTGGTCCAGGGATTGCAGCGGAGGATGCGCCACGCGGAGAGCAGGGCTCCGCGCACGGCACCGTGCTGCTGCACCGCACCTACAGCGTAGGCGGAACAGGAGGGGTAGTACGCACAGACATCGCCATAGAGCGGGGAGATGACCTTGCGGTACCCGGACAGGAAGGCGATGACCGCGTTCCGCGGGAGCAGCGGGATGCTGCGCACGATGTCGCGTCCGCGCATCTCCCCGGTCCCGACCGACGAGGCGGGAAGCGCGGTCATGAGGAGACCTCGCTCGGAGCCAGACGCTGCAGGCACCTCTCGACGTCGGTGCGCAGCTCGGCGAACGAGGCCACGGAGGATGCAGGAAGGGCACGGATGACGACATCCGTGCCCTGAGGAACACGCGGGAGCGCCTCCGCGCAGACGGCTTTCAAACGCCGACGCACGGTATTGCGCACCACGGCGGTGCCCACCTGCTTGCTGATGATGAAACCGAACCGCGGCTCACGCCGCTCACCCGTCGACAGGATCGAGGTGATGACGCGCGCCCCGCCACAACGCGATCCGCGTCGAACGACCATCCGGTAGTCGCTCCCGCGGGTCAGACGGAACGGGCGGGCGAGCACGGCTGCTTACGCAGAGAGCTCGGTGCGGCCCTTCGCGCGGCGTGCCGACAGGATGGCACGGCCGGCGCGGGTACGCATGCGAGCACGGAAACCGTGCTTCTTGGCGCGACGACGGTTGTTGGGCTGGAAGGTGCGCTTGCTCATGAGATCACTCCGGGAATGCTGCCACCGGATTCACTTCGACCGGAGACATGGGGAACTGCCCAAAAAGGCATAAGTCAACCGACTAAGGGTACGTCTTGGCGGCGCACAGGGCAAATTAGCGCCCTGCGACGCTCGAGTCCTCTCGCGAACCGCACAGCCATTATCCACAACCCGGACGCGCCCGATGCGCACAACACGCCCCCGTGTTTTCAAGGGCAGGTTGCCGTTCGTGGCCGGTGTGACTACCGTGGCATCCGAAGTTATCCACAGGGGCACGGCACGTCGACCGCGACCCGAACCGTCGTCCGGAGCACCATGTCCTCACCAGCCCAGCCCGACGTCCCGATCTGGACCACGGTGCAGGAGCTGCTGGAAGCCGACGATCGCGTCACTCCTCAGCTGCAGGGGTTCCTGAGCCTCGCCGTCCCGGCGGGAGTGATGGCCGCGACGCTGTATCTCGAGGTGCCGAACGATCTGACCGCCGCGCAGATCAACAAGCGTCTCCGGCTGCCGATCATGGAAGCCCTCGCCCACATCGGCGACGAGGTCACGTCGTACCGGGTCGTGGTGAACCACGAACTGGCCGATCAGCCGACCGCGCCGATCGCCGTCGCCGACTTCGGTCGCCAGGAGCAGCCGCGCGAGTCGCCGATGGAGCAGCCGACGCAGCTGCGCCACGAGTCACGGCTGAACCCGAAGTACACCTTCGACAACTTCGTCATCGGCCAGTCCAACCGCTTCGCCCACGCCGCCGCGGTCGCCGTCGCCGAAGCACCGGCCAAGGCATACAACCCTCTGTTCATCTACGGCGACTCCGGACTCGGCAAGACCCACCTCCTTCACGCGATCGGCGACTACGCCCAGTCCCTCTACGCCGGCGTGAAAGTGCGCTACGTGTCCAGCGAGGAGTTCACGAACGATTTCATCAACTCGATCGCGAACAACCGGGGTGCCGCCTTCCAGGCCCGGTACCGCGATGTCGACATCCTCCTGATCGACGACATCCAGTTCCTCCAGGGCCGTGCCGAGACGCAGGAGGCGTTCTTCCACACGTTCAACACGCTGCACGACCACAACAAGCAGGTCGTGATCACGAGCGACGTGGCACCGAAGCACCTGACCGGTTTCGAAGATCGCATGCGCAGCCGCTTCGAGTGGGGACTGATCACCGACGTCCAGGCGCCCGACCTCGAGACCCGTATCGCGATCCTGCGCAAGAAGGCGCAGAGCGAGGCGCTCCACATCCCCGACGAGGTGCTGGAGTACATCGCCACCGTGGTGTCGTCCAACATCCGTGAGCTCGAGGGTGCGCTGATCCGTGTCTCGGCGTTCGCCAGCCTCAACCGTTCCGCGCTCGACATCTCGCTGGCGCAGACCGTGCTTCGCGACATCATCGACACGGCGGAAGACAACATCATCTCGCCGACCGACATCATCACGGCGACCGCCCAGTACTTCAAGCTCACGGTCGACGACCTCTATGGCTCCAGCCGGTCGCAGCAGATCGCGACCGCCCGGCAAATCGCCATGTATCTGTGCCGTGAGCGCACGAGCCTCTCTCTGCCGAAGATCGGGCAGCTGTTCGGAAACCGGGATCACACCACGGTCATGTATGCGTACAAGAAGATCAGCGAGCTCATGAAGGAGCGCCGCTCGATCTACAACCAGGTCACGGAGATCACCACGCAACTCGGCCGTCGCTGACGGAACCGGAGGAAGGGCGTCGTCCGTCGAGGACGGCGCCCTTCGTCGTTCTTGACAACGGCCGGACGTCTCCGATAAATGCGTCTATGCACATGTGGATAACTTGTGGATGATTCGGGATCGCGGCGCTCAGGATGTGGGCCGAGTGGGGAAACCTGTGGATAACCGTCACGAGCCCTCGAGTCTCCACATCCTCGATAACCCGCGGATTCCTCAGCGTCTCCACAAGTGACAGTCGTGTAGTTCCCTACTCGCGTCTGCTTTCCACCGACTTATCCACAGTATCCACAGCGGTTAACACCGTTAAGGAGTTAAGTCATTCAAGGGGCGATCCGATCACCAGACGGTGGGGACAACCCGACAGGTGCGTCGCCGGTGCTCCGGCGTAGGGATCCGCGGGACTGTAGGGCTAGCATGGGAAGCCCTGCACTGGCAGGACCCGACGACGACCCGTCATGACGACGACAAGGGAGCACCCGTGAGGTTTCAGGTCAACCGCGATGTCTTCAGCGAGGCTGTGTCCTTCGTCGTCAAGCTCCTCCCCCAGCGCAACCCGCAGCCGATCCTGGCCGGTGTGCTGATCGAGGCAGACGGTTCAGGGCTCACCCTTTCGGCCTTCGACTACGAGGCATCCGCCAGGACGACCATCGAGGCCACGGTCGAGACCCCGGGGACGATCCTGGTGCACGGCCGACTTCTGTCCGACATCGCGAGCCGTCTGCCGAACGCACCGATCGAGATCGCCGTCGAGGACGACGGGGGCATCGCGGTCACCTGCGGCTCTGCGCGATTCACGCTCGCGGCCATGCCGGTCGAGGAATACCCCTCGATCCCCGAGGTCTCCGGCTCCTCCGGTGTCGTCCCCGCCGATGACTTCGGCACCGCGATCGCCCAGGTCGGCTTCGCGGCCTCGCGTGACGACGTCACGCCGGTCCTCACCGGCGTGCAGCTCGAGGTGACCGGCCAGACGCTCAGCCTCGTGGCCACCGACCGCTACCGGGTCTCGCTGCGCGATGTGCCGTGGGACGGAGAAGCCGTCGAGGCCACCGCGCTGGTCCCGGCCCGCACCCTGCTCGAGGTCGGGAAGACGTTCGGGCACGCCGGCACGATCCAGATCGCGTTCTCCGGCGCGGGCGACCGCGAGATCATCGCGTTCACCGCGGGCAACAAGACCGTCACCTCGCTGCTCATCAAGGGCAACTTCCCGCCGGTGCGTCGTCTGTTCCCCGAGCAGACGGATCACTACGCGGTCGTGAACACCGCCGACCTGATCGAGGCCGTCCGCCGCGTATCCCTGGTGCTCGACCGCGCCGCCCCGCTGCGCTTCACCTTCTCGGCCGACGGCGTCACGATGGATGCGTCCGGCAGCGAGCACGCACGCGCGTCCGAATCGGTCGACGCCATCCTGTCCGGCGGTGACGAGGTCACGCTCGGCCTCAACCCGCAGTACCTGATCGAGGCGCTCGGCGCGGTGAAGAGCGAGTTCGTGCGGGTCACCTTCACGTCGAGCGACAACGCCAACAAGCTGAGCCCGGTCCTGATCACCAGCCAGACGTCGGTGGATCAGGCGGGCCTGGACTCGTTCAAGTACCTGCTGCAGCCGAACCTGCTCCTGCGCTGAGCGCGTCGCGTCGCCCCGGCGGCGGGGAGGATGTCCGACCCGAAAGGTAGGCTGGCTCCGTGATTGTGGAGCACCTGAACCTGGTCGATTTCCGCAATTACGCGACCGCTGATCTGGCTCTTCATCGCGGCCCCAACGTCCTCGTCGGACGGAACGGACAGGGCAAGACGAACCTCGCGGAGGCCGTCGTCTTCCTGGCCACGCTCGGCTCGCACCGGGTGTCGTCGGATGCGCCGCTGGTGCGAGACGGACAGGACTTCGCGGTCATCCGCGCGCGGCTCTCCCATGGCGAACGGCGTGTGCTGGTCGAGGTGCAGGTGAACCGGCAGGGATCCAACAAAGCCCGTATCAACGGCTCGCCATCGAAGGCGAACGAGCTGCCACGCTACGCCCACGTCGTCCTCTTCGCGCCGGAAGACCTGCAGATCGTCCGCGGTGACCCGTCAGCCAGACGACGATTCGTCGATCAGCTGCTGATCCAGCGCACCCCCCGGATGGCTGCGGTGCTCGGCGACTACGACCGCGTGCTCAAGCAGCGCAACGCCCTGTTGAAGTCAGCCAGGGCGCGGGGCGTCCGCGGCGAGGGCCTGAGCACGCTCGACGTGTGGGATGACAAGCTGGTCGCGCTCGGCGCCGAGATCATCACCGCGCGCCAGCGTCTCGCCGCGGATCTGCAGCAGCCCGTGGCCGAGGCCTACGCTGCGATCGCCGGCGCCGACCACCGGCCCCGGTTGGAGTGGGCGCTGTCCGTGGCCGGTGCCGATCCGGAGGACGACGCCGACGCCGAGGAGCAGGAGGTGTCGTCGGCCGCGGCCGAGCAGCGCATCGACGTCGCCCGCACGGCCGAGCTGTTCCGCGCGTCCCTGACAGCGAAGCGAACCCAGGAGCTCGACCGCGGGCTCACGCTGTCGGGTCCGCACCGCGACGACCTCGTGCTGCGCGTGCGCGACCTCCCGGTCAAGGGGTACGCCTCGCACGGGGAGTCCTGGTCGGTGGCCCTCGCGCTGAGGCTCGCCTCGGCCGAACTGCTGCGCAGCGAGTCACCCGCGGGTGATCCGGTGCTGATCCTCGACGACGTGTTCGCCGAGCTCGACGCGGATCGACGCCAGCGCCTCGCGTCCCTCACCGCGGGCTACGAACAGGTGGTCGTCACCGCGGCCGTGGAGGAGGATATCCCCGAGGTGCTGCACGCACACGTGGTGCGGATCACGGCGGGCACCATCACCGACGAGCGGGAGGCACCGGATGAGTGACGTGGCCGCCGACGCCGTGATCGAAGCTCCCGAGACCGTCGCCACGTACCTGCGTCTGCGCGGTCTGACGCCGAGTGCGAAGAACTGGAAGCGCAAGCGTCGGATCACGGTCGACGACGACAACGCCCCCTTCACACCGGGCCGCGACCCCGGAACGCTCGGCGATGTGCTCGACCGGCTCAGCCGCGACGCAGGGTGGGAGACCACGCTCGCCAGGGAGGACCTCGTCCGGCAATGGGCCGACCTGGCCGGCGCCGACACCGCGAAGCACTCCGAGCCGGTGTCGCTGGAGCGTGGACTGCTGACGGTGAAGTGCGACTCGACTGCCTGGGCGAAGAACCTGCAGTTCATGCGCGCGACGATCCTGACGGAGATCGGGAGACGGTATCCGGAAGCGGGCGTCGAGAACCTCCGCTTCATCGGACCGGACGTCCCCTCCTGGAAATGGGGTCCCAGAGTCGTTCCAGGACGGGGCCCGCGCGATACCTACGGGTAGGGCACCATGCAAGGGGTCTGACACGCTCAGAGGGCCACACGCGGCCGTTGAGCGGCATATCGACTCGAAACCCGGCTAGAATGGGAGTTCGAGCTATCGATCTGGAGAATGCCCTCTGATGACGCCTGAATCCCCTGCTGACGAGACGGAATCGAACACCGGGGGAACCCCCGCACCCGAGGGAACCACCGAGTCGTCCGCCAACCGCCCGAAGCAGCAGCCGGGAGAGTACGGCGCCGACTCGATCCAGATCCTCGAAGGCCTCGAGGCCGTCCGCAAGCGCCCCGGCATGTACATCGGATCGACGGGACCGCGGGGTCTGCACCACCTGGTCTACGAGATCGTCGACAACTCGGTCGACGAGGCCCTCGCCGGCTACGCGGACACGATCCTGGTGACCCTGCTGGCCGACGGGGGCGTCCGCGTCGTCGACAACGGCCGCGGCATCCCCGTGGACCCGCACTCGTCCGACCCGTCGAAGTCCACGGTCGAGGTCGTGCTCACGATCCTCCACGCCGGTGGCAAGTTCGGCGGCGGCGCGTACGCCGTCTCCGGCGGCCTGCACGGCGTCGGCTCCTCGGTGGTGAACGCGCTCTCCACGCGCTTCGACGTCGAGGTGAAGCAGAAGGGCTTCGTCTGGAACCACAGCTTCGCGAACGGCGGTGTCCCCCAGCAGAAGCTGGAGAAGGGTGCCGCGACCGACGAGACCGGCACCAGCATCACCTTCTGGCCGGACGCGGAGATCTTCCAGGAGACGGTCGAGTTCGACTACGACACGCTCCGTACGCGCTTCCAGCAGATGGCGTTCCTCAACAAGGGACTGCGGATCGAGCTGGCCGACGAGCGCCCGGACTCCGCGTACGAGACGGAGGAGGACGGGCAGGCCGTCACCAAGCAGCCGTCCGACGTGTTCTTCTACGAGCGCGGTCTCGTCGACTATGTCGAGTACCTCAACAAGGTGCGCAAGGCCGAGGTCGTGAACGACGAGATCATCGCGTTCGAGTCGGAGGACACCGCGCGCAAGATCTCGCTCGAGGTTGCGATGCAGTGGACCACGTCGTACACCGAGAACGTCTTCACCTACGCGAACACGATCAACACCCACGAGGGCGGCACGCACGAGGAGGGGTTCCGCGCGGCACTGACCACGCTGGTCAACCGCTACGCCCGCGCCAACAACCTGCTCAAGGAGAAGGACGACAACCTCTCCGGCGACGACGTGCGCGAGGGCCTCACGGCCGTGATCTCCATCAAGCTCGGGGAGCCGCAGTTCGAGGGCCAGACCAAGACCAAGCTCGGCAACACGGAGGCGAAGGCCTTCGTGCAGAAGGTCGTCGGCGACCAGCTCGGCGACTGGTTCGAGCGCAACCCGAACCAGGCGAAGAACGTGATCCGCAAGGCCATCGACGCCGCGACCGCCCGACTCGCCGCCCGCAAGGCTCGCGAGACCGCGCGCCGCAAGAGCGTGTTCGAGTCTGCGGCCATGCCCGACAAGCTCAAGGACTGCACGAGCAAGGACCCGTCGATCAGCGAGATCTTCCTCGTGGAGGGTGACTCGGCCGGCGGCTCGGCCGTGCAGGGCCGCGATCCGCACACGCAGGCGATCCTCGCGCTGCGCGGCAAGATCCTCAACGTCGAGCGTGCGCGCCTCGACAAGGCGCTCGGCAACAAGGAAGTCCAGGCGATGATCCAGGCCTTCGGCACGGGCATCGGCGAGGAGTTCGACATCGAGAAGGCGCGGTACCACAAGATCGTGCTCATGGCCGACGCCGACGTCGACGGTCAGCACATCACCACGCTGCTGCTCACGCTGCTGTTCCGCTACATGCGCGGGCTCATCGAGGCGGGCTTCGTGTACCTCGCGATGCCGCCGCTCTACCGCCTCAAGTGGTCGAACGCCCCGCACGAGTACGTGTTCAGCGACGCCGAGCGCGACGCTCTCCTGAAGTACGGGCTCGACAACGGCAAGCGCATCCCGAAGGACGCCGGCATCCAGCGGTACAAGGGTCTCGGCGAGATGAACGCCAAGGAGCTGTGGGAGACCACGATGGACCACACCACGCGCACCCTGCGTCAGGTGACCATCGAAGACGCCGCGGCCGCCGACGAGATCTTCAGCGTGCTGATGGGTGAGGACGTCGAGTCGCGACGCAGCTTCATCCAGCGCAACGCCAAGGACGTCCGCTTCCTCGACATCTGAGCGCGAGCTCGCCTCCTCGCTCGCTCAACGACCGGAAATTGAAGAGAACACATGACTGACGAAGAACGTCCCGACATCAACGAGGGCCACGACCACGGCAAGATCGACCAGGTCGACCTGCAGTCGGAGATGCAGCGCAGCTACCTCGACTACGCGATGGCCGTGATCGTCGGGCGCGCGCTCCCCGACGTGCGTGACGGCCTCAAGCCCGTGCACCGCCGCGTGATCTACGGCATGTACGACGGCGGATTCCGCCCGGACAAGTCGTTCTCGAAGTGTGCCCGCGTGGTCGGCGAGGTCATGGGGCAGTACCACCCGCACGGTGACTCCGCGATCTACGACGCTCTGGTGCGCCTGGTGCAGCCGTGGTCGCTGCGGTACCCGCTCGCGCTCGGCCAGGGGAACTTCGGCTCCCCCGGCAACATGGGCGCGGCGGCCCCCCGATACACCGAGACGAAGATGGCTCCGCTCGCGCTCGAGATGGTGCGCGACATCGAAGAGGAGACCGTCGACTTCACCGACAACTACGACGGTCAGACGCAGGAGCCCACGGTCCTGCCGGCCCGGTTCCCGAACCTGCTCGTCAACGGTTCGGTCGGCATCGCGGTCGGCATGGCCACGAACATCCCGCCGCACAACCTGCGCGAGGTGTCGGACGCGGCGCTGTGGGCCCTCGACAACCCGGACATCTCCCGCGAGGAGCTGCTCGACGGTCTGATCCAGCGGATCCCCGGGCCGGACTTCCCCACCGGCGCGCAGATCCTCGGCACGAAGGGCATCCACGAGGCCTATCGCACGGGTCGCGGCTCGATCACGATGCGCGCGGTCGTGAACGTCGAGGAGATCCAGGGCCGCACGTGCCTCGTGATCACCGAGCTGCCGTATCAGGTGAACCCCGACAACGTCGCGGTGAAGATCGGCGACCTCGCGCGCGACGGGAAGATCACCGGCATCGCGGACATCCGTGACGAGTCCTCCGACCGCACCGGTCAGCGCCTCGTCGTGGTGCTCAAGCGTGACGCGGTCGCGAAGGTCGTGCTCAACAACCTGTACAAGCACACGCAGCTGCAGGAGAACTTCGGCGCGAACATGCTCGCGATCGTCGACGGTGTTCCGCGCACGCTCGCGATCGACGGCTTCGTCACCAACTGGATCGCGCACCAGATCGACGTGATCGTGCGGCGCACCCAGTTCCGCCTCAACGAGGCCGAGAAGCGCATGCACATCCTGCGCGGCTACCTGAAGGCGCTCGATGCCCTCGACGAGGTGATCGCGCTCATCCGCCGATCGCAGACCACGGCCGACGCGAACGAGGGCCTGCAGAAGCTCCTCGACATCGACGAGATCCAGGCCGATGCGATCCTGCAGATGCAGCTGCGTCGCCTCGCGGCCCTCGAGCGCCAGAAGATCATCGACCAGGCCACCGAGCTCGAGGCGCAGATCACGGAGTACAAGGCGATCCTCGCCGACGAGGGCCGGCAGCGCACGATCATCCGCGAGGAGCTCACCGCGATCGTCGACCGCTTCGGCGACGAGCGTCGCACGCACATCCTGCACGGGTTCGACGGCGACGTCTCGATGGAAGACCTCATCGCCGAAGAGGAGATGGTCGTCACCGTCACGCGCGAGGGCTACATCAAGCGCACGCGCAGCGACAACTACCGCTCGCAGCACCGCGGTGGCAAGGGCGTCAAGGGCGCCCAGCTCCGCGCCGACGACATCGTGGAGCACTTCTTCGTCACCACCACGCACCACTGGCTGCTGTTCTTCACGGACAAGGGCCGCGTCTACCGCGCCAAGACGTATGAGGTGCCAGAGGCCGGTCGCGACGCGAAGGGCACCCACGTCGCCAACCTGCTCGCCCTGCAGCCCGACGAGAGCATCGCCCAGGTGCTCGACATCCGCGACTATGAGGTCGCCGACTACCTCGTCCTCGCGACCCGCGACGGTCTGGTGAAGAAGACCCGACTCGACGCGTACGACACGAACCGTCAGGGCGGCGTGATCGCGATCCGACTCAACGAGGAGGACGAGCTCGTCAGCGCGCTGCTCGTCAACGCCGAGGACGACATCCTCCTCATCAGCCGCCGTGGCATGTCGGTGCGGTTCGAGGCGACCGACGAGGCACTGCGCCCCATGGGCCGCGCGACCGCCGGTGTGCGCGGCATGAAGTTCAAGATCGACGGCGACTGCCTGCTGTCCGCCTCGGTCGCGGCCGCCGGGAAGTTCGTCTTCGTGGTCACCGACGGCGGGTACGCGAAACGCACGGCGGTCGAGGAATACCGGGTCCAGGGCCGTGGCGGAACGGGCATCAAGGTCGCGAAACTGAACGACGATCGGGGCACTCTCGCAGGTGGTCTGATCGTCGCGGAGGACGACGAGGTCTTGGTGGTTCTGTCCAGCGGCAAGGTGGTACGCTCTGCCGTGGCCGAGGTCCCCGCGAAGGGTCGAGACACCATGGGAGTGGTGTTCGCCCGCACGACGGAGGCCGACCGCATCCTCGCCATCGCCCGTAACGGTGAGCGCGGTCTCGCAGAAGACGAGGCCGAAGCGGATGTCGACACCGAGGCCCCCCAGACGACAGAGACACCCGAGGATACAGACGCATGAGCACAGTGGCCGACAAGCTGGCGAAGAAGTCGACCCGCAAGACCAGTGGCAAGCAGGTTCGCCTCCGCCTGGTGTACGTCGACTTCTGGTCAGCGGTGAAGCTCTCCTTCCTGGGAGCCGTGGCTCTCGCCGTCGTCACGATGGTCTCCTTCTTCCTCATCTTCCTGGTGCTCCAGGCGACGGGCATCATGTCGACCGCAGACGAGTTCCTCCAGGGCATCACGGACAACGCGTTCGTGCTGTCCGAGGTCGTCGGCCTGCCGCAGGTGATGGCCTTTGCCGCGGTCGTGGCGATCCTGAACCTGATCGTCTTCACGGTGCTCGGCGCCGTGATCGCCGGCATCTACAACCTCGCCGTGAAGGTGACGGGCGGCCTGCTCGTCGGCTTCATGTCGAACTGACGCGAGTCACGACGAAGGGCGGGTGCTGCGGCACCCGCCCTTCGTCGTGTGCACGGCGCGGCGGCTCAGACCACGCCGGTCGTTCCGAGGAGCGTGCCGATCAGCCACGTCGCGAGCAGCGCGAGCGCTCCGCCGATCACGAGCCGCAGTGCCGCTCGGCCCGGCGCGGATCCTCCGATCCTCGCCGAGATCGTGCCCGTCGCGGCCAGGGCGATCAACACCGCGACGAAGGTCACCGGGACTCGCCAGTCGGGCGGGGGCAGCAGGATCGCCAGCAAGGGGAGCAGCGCGCCGAGCGTGAACGCGATCGCGGAGGATAGCGCCGCGTGCCACGGGTTGACCAGGTCGTCCTGATCGATGCCGAGCTCCACCTCGAGGTGTGCCGACAGAGCGTCGTGCGCGGTGAGCTCCTCGGCCACACGGCGCGCGGTGTCCTCCGTGAGCCCCCGGTCGCGGTACAGGGAGGTGAGCTCGGCGAGCTCCGCCTCCGGCATCGTGCGCAGCTCTTCCTTCTCCTTGGCGATGAGCGCGCGCTCGCTGTCGCGCTGGCTGCTCACGGAGACGTACTCGCCCAGAGCCATGGAGATCGCCCCACCCACCAGACCGGCGACGCCCGCGGTGAGGAGCGCGGCGTTATCCGTGGTGGCACCGGCGACGCCCACGACCAGCGATGCCACCGACACGATCCCGTCGTTCGCTCCGAGGACACCGGCGCGCAGCCAGTTGAGGCGTTGACCCACTCCGGTGCCGTGCGGTTCTCCCTCGTGGGCTGTCATGCCACCAGTGAAGCAGACGAGGACAGTGGCGAGGGCGGTCCCGGGTAGGGAAAACCCGAACCGGAGTGTCCGGCTGCCTCGGTGCCCGCGTGCCACCCTCCCCCGTACCGTGGAAACATGACCACTCAGCCTGCGCCTCCGGCCGCCGCTCCGGCGAAGCCACCGCTGCGCCTCTTCCTCACGGTCCTGCATCTGGCGGGCATCGGCGTCCTCGGTGGCGGGATCTTCGCCACCCTCGGCGCACTGCTCGGGACGGGGATCGGCCTCGTGTTCGTCGCCGGCATCGGCATCATCCTGCTCGTCGGTCTCGTCTACGCGCTCTACGGCCTCGGCTGGTTCGAGGTCGCGCGCGTCGCCGGTCTCTACCGCACCCCGCTCGCGCCCCTGCGACTGCAGCCGCGCGATCGTCCCGGCTTCGCCGGCTGGCTCCGCGCCCTCGGGCGACAGGCCGTCGACGGACGCATGTGGCGTGCCGTCGCGAACTTCGCCATCTCGGCAGTGCTGGGCTGGGTCGTGCTCCGCCTGGCCTGGAGCCTCGTGTGGTCGATCATCATCTCCTTCGCCCCCCTGACCTCTGCCGACAGCATCATGGGACCCTTCGGCGGTGCCGGGATCCCCGTCGCCTGGGCTCCGCTCATCGGGATCTTGGGCGTCGCCGCATCGGCGGCCGGCATCATCGGACTCGCGTTCCTGCACCGCACCCTGTCCCTGGCGATCGTCGCCCGCAGTCGGGAGACCGAGCTCACGGAGCGGGTGCGTGCCTCGACGGCGCAGCGGGAGGGAGCCGTGCGTGCGGCCGACGTGGAGCGCACCCGCATCGAGCGGGATCTCCACGACGGCGTGCAGCCGCGTCTCGTCTCGGTCGGCATAACCCTGGGCCTGGCCCAGCAGAAGATCGACACCGATCCCGACGCGGCCAAGGACCTAATCTCGGAGGCGCACACCTCGACGAAGGCGGCGATCACCGAGCTGCGGCAGCTCGCGCGGGGCATCCATGCCTCGGTCCTCGACGACCGCGGGCTGGACGCGGCGCTGTCCGCACTCGCCGGCCGTTCGCACATCCCCGTGCACCTCGACGTGCGGATGGACGGGCGGTGCAGTCGTGAGGCCGAGGCCGCGGTGTACTTCTCGATCGCGGAATCCCTCACCAACGCGGCCAAGCACTCCCGCGCGAGCGAGGCCCGGGTCACCGTGCGACTGCGCGAGGGCAACGTGCTGTGGGCCCGCGTGGAGGACAACGGCATGGGCGGCGCGCAGGTGCTCCCCGGTGGTGGCCTCGACGGCATCGCGAACCGGATCCTCGCCGCCGGCGGAACGTTCCGCCTGGACAGCCCGCTCGGTGGTCCGACCAGCCTGGAGGTGAACGTGCCATGCGCATCCTGATCTGCGAGGACTCGGTCCTGCTGCGGGAGGGGCTCGTGCGTCTGCTGGAAGACGCGGGTCATCAGGTGGTGGCCGCGCTCACCGACACCGACGGTGTGGCGGAGGCCGTGGCATCCGCCGACCCGGAGCTCTGCATCCTGGACGTGCGGCTTCCTCCGACGTTCACCGACGAGGGGATCCGTGCGGCGCTGGCGCTGCGGGCGACGCATCCGTCCCTTCCGATCCTCGTGCTGTCGCAGTACGTGGAGGAGCGCTACGCGTCTGACCTGATCGCGGCGCAGGGAGGGCCCCTGGGTTACCTGCTGAAGGACCGGGTCGCCGACGTCGCGGAGTTCATCGAGTCCGTGCAGCGGATCGCCGACGGAGCGACCGTGCTCGACCCGGAGGTCGTGGCGCAGCTGCTCACGCGACGCAACCGCGACGACCGGATGCTGCGCCTCACGGAACGTGAGCGCACCGTGCTGGCACTGATCGCGGAGGGCAAGTCGAACCAAGCGATCGCCGGACTGCTGTTCGTCTCCGAGGCGAGTGTCGAGAAGCACATCACCTCCATCTTCCAGAAGCTGGGGTTCGAGCAGGACGAGTCGGGAAACCGTCGCGTGCTGGCGGCCCTGGCACACATCGAGAACACGGGCGGCCCCACGCCGCCGACCGGACAGACAGGAATGGCACGATGACCACCGAAGATCAGGGCCCCCAGGGCGGCCACACGCCGCTCACCCCTCCCCCTGCGACGGCACCTCACGCCCCGGCCGAGCCCGCACCGATGGTGTCGGGCGGCTCCGGTACCGAGCCCGGACGTTCCTCGGGCGCCACGGCGATCCTCGTGATCACCGCGGTGGTGGGCGGCCTCGCCCTGCTCGGCGCCGGAGGCACGGCGGCGGCCGCAGCCGCGGGGTCCGTGATGTCATCGAGCCGACCCGACTCGGTCCAGACCGTCGGCGTGGACGGGATCGACGGCGTCGACCTCGATGCCGACGCGAGCAGTGTGCGGGTGGAGTTCGGTGACGTGGACGACGCCGAACTGGCGGTCACGAACGGCCGCGGGCAGGCCTGGACGTTCGAGCGGGAGGGCGACGAACTCGTCGTGAAGAGCCCGCGGGGTGTGTTCGGCTGGTGGTTCGGCAACTGGTTCGGCGACGAGGAGGTCGCGGTGCTGACGTTGCCCGAGAGCCTGCGCGACGCCGGTCTGGATGCGAACCTCACGCTCAACGCGGGCAGCCTGGATGTGACGGGTGACTTCGGTGACCTCGAGCTCGACGTGAACGCGGGGTCGCTCGATGTCGACGGCGCGGCGGAGACGCTCGACGTGCAGATGAACGCCGGGCGCGCCGACATCGTGCTGGACTCCGTGGCCGAGGCCGACCTGGGCATCTCGGCGGGCGATCTCACGGTGGAGCTCACGGGCTCGGCGCCCGCGCGCACATCGGTCGATGCGAGCGCGGGATCGGTCGACCTCACGCTGCCCGACGTGGAGTACAGCCTCACCCAGGACGTGAGCGCCGGCTCGCTCGATGCCACCGTCGATCAGGGGTCGAACGCGCGACACACGATCGACGTCTCCCTCGCGGCGGGGAACGTGACGATCCGACCCGGGCGCTGAGCCGCGGGAGCACGGAGGGGCCGGTACTCGGAGAGTGCCGGCCCCTCGGCGCCGTCGCTCACGGCGCTGGCGAAGTTATCCACAGTTCTCTCCACAGCATGGGGAGAATTACACCGATGTTATTCACAGGCGTTAACAACTCTGTTAACAACTCGGGATCAGGCCAAAAGGAGCAGCGGCGGAACGAACGCCACGATCACGAGCAGGAGAACCACCAGGGCCGAGAGGAAGACGATCTGCCACACGCGCTGCTCACGGCGTTTCGTGCGCGTATAGATGAAGGCCACGATCGCGCCCACGATGGCCCCGCCCAGATGCGCCTGCCAGGAGATACCGCCGGCGAAGAACCCGAAGGCGAAGTTGATCGCGAGGATGACGAGGATCCCGGTCACGTTCGCCCCGATGTGGCGGCCGATGATCAGCAGCGACGCGAGCAGACCGAAGATGGCGCCGGAGGCTCCGACCGTCCATGAGCCCGGCGCGAGGATCGCAACCATGACCGATCCACCGAGTCCGCTGATCAGGTACAGCGCCAGGTAGCGCGCCCGCCCCAGCATGGGTTCGAGGCTCTGGCCGAGCATCCACAGCGCCAGCATGTTGAGCGCGAGGTGCACGAAGCCGCCGTGCACGAACAGCACCGTCAGCAGTCGCCACGGCTCGAACGGCACCGCGAACAGGTTGGGGTAGAGGAACGGTGCGTAGAAGCCCAGCGCCTGTGTGATCGGCTGGTTGAGCCCGGGGATGAGCTGCACGAGGCCGATGAACGACGTGATCGCCAGCAGCACGTAGGTGACGACGGGCTTGCCGTCGCGGGTCATCGCCAGAGCACCGCCGCGGTTCCCCCAGCGTCGGGCGGCCTTCTTCTGGGCGGGAGTGCGGTTCTTGCGTTCGGCCGCCATGCACTCCGGGCAGATCACGCCGACGGCGGCCTGGGTCTGGCACTCGGGGCAGATGGTGCGCAGACACCGCTGGCAGAGCACGAAGCTCTGCCGATCCGGATGCCGGTAGCAGAAGTTGTCGCGATTACGCGTGAACTCGGGCGTCGACATCCGGATCGGCCGTGGCTTCCGTCAGGCGGCGACGATGTCGATCGACTGCAGCACGACCGGCTCGACCGGGCGGTCACCGGCCGCGGTGGGCACGGCGGCGATGGCGTCGACGACCTTCTTCGAGGCGTCGTCGGCGACGGCGCCGAAGATGGTGTGCTTGCCCTGCAGCCACGGGGTCGGGTCGGTCGTGATGAAGAACTGCGAGCCGTTCGTGCCCTCGACCTTGCCGGTGATGGCGTTGCGGCGCAGGCCGGCGTTGGCCATCGCGAGGATGTAGGGCTCGTTGAAGTCGAGCTCCCCGTTGATCTCGTCATCGAAGTTGTAGCCGGGGCCGCCCACACCCTGACCGAGCGGGTCGCCGCCCTGGATCATGAAGTTGGGGATGATGCGGTGGAAGATGACGTCCTTGTAGAGAGGACCCTCGCCCGGCTTGCCGGTGGCGGGGTGCGTCCACTCCTGGGTGCCGTCGGCCAGGCCGACGAAGTTCTTGACCGTCTTGGGAGCGTGGTCGCCGAAGAGGTTGATGACGATGTCACCGTGGTTGGTGTGCAGAGTTGCGACGTGGGAAGCATGAACCATGCCCTCATTCTCGCAGAGCTTCCGATGAGTGGCCCGGGTCTGTACATCCCCTCGGCGGATGATGCAAGGGGCGGGCGATTCCCTCCCCCCATCCAGGGTGTCGTGGCAAGATGGGGAACCCGTACTCCAATGGACAGGAGAGCATCGTGAGCCTCAGCCGCAAGCGGAAGAAGCAGCTTCGTCGTCTTCAGAAGGACGCCAACCAGCTGTGGGAGGACCAGCAGGTGCTCGTCGGCCACGCCGCCGACGTCGCCCGAGAGGCCGGCCGTCAGCTCGGCAACTTCAATCGGGAACAGCTCGTCCCCGCCGTCCAGGACACCTACAACCGTCGTGTCGCCCCCGTGGTCGACCGCGGCGTGAAGGTCGGCAGGCACGTCGTCGACGACAAGGTCGTGCCGATCGTCGGCGGCGTCGTCGGCACCGCGCTCACCGCGTGGGATGTCGCCAACGCGAAGCGTCAGGGCATCGAGTACAAGGCCCGCAAGGCCGTCGCTCCGAAGAAGGGCCCCGGCCTCGGCTCGGTCATCGCGATCGTGCTGGGTGCGGCTGCGGCCGTCGGAGTGCTCTACGCCGCTTGGCAGGCCCTCCGCGCCGACGACGAGCTCTGGGTCGCCGACGACCCGCTGTCGGCTCCCGACGCGTGACCACCCCCGACCCGCACGCGCGGGTGCGGGATGCTGCGGCCGCCCGCGGACTCGACATCGAGATCCGCGAGCGGCCGCAGGCGCGCAGCCTGCACGAGGCCGCGGAGATCCTGGGCATCCCGCCGTCCGGCATCGTGAAGACCCTCGTGGTGAAGCGCTCCGACGACACCTATCTGTTCGCCCTGGTCCCCGGCGGTCGGTCGATCTCGTGGCCCAAGCTGCGTGCCGTGGTCGGCGTCAACAAGCTGCGACTGCCCGAACCCGAGCTCGCCCTCGCGGCCACGGGGTATGAGCGGGGCACGATCGTCCCGATCGGCAGCACGACCGATTGGCCCGTGTACGCCGACGAGTCCATCGTTGGGCAGCGGATCGCCATGGGAGCGGGTGCGCACGGTTACAGCCTGTTCGTGGACGCCGACGACCTGATCGCCGCCTACGGCGCCACCGTCGCCGACATCTCCATTCCCGAGGAGCGCTGACCGCGACCGCTCAGGCGAGTCCCGCCATCCGGATGGCGATGTCGACCAGCTTGACCCGCTGCAGCCCCGCGACGGCCGCGAGCGGAAACCACTCGGCCCTGTCGGTCGAGCCCTCGGTCTCGAAGCGCAGCCGTCCGCCGGTGACCTCGGCGCGGTAGACGATGCGCAGTGTGTGGAGTGGTTCCGCCGCCTTGTGCACCCGCCGCCCTGCCGGGATCACCCGCGAATGGATACCGAGCAGCGCGCCGACCCGCACGGTGTACCCGGTCTCCTCGCGCAACTCCCGGCGGACCGCGTCCTCCGGGGCCTCGCCCGGCTCGAGCCCGCCGCCCGGCATGGTCCACGCCGTGCGACGCCCCTCGATCCAGCGCGCCAGGAGGAGCCGGCCACCCTCATCGGTGACGACCCCGTATGCGGCGACGCGCAGGTCCATGGCTCACACCCTATCCGCCGGGCACGCCACGTTCCGACCACGTGTCGGCCGGCGCACATCGATCACGAATCGAGAAGCGACGGCGCTCGGATGGTTCCTATTCTGTGGAGATCAGCCACACCGAGAGGACGGAAACCATGGCCGCCGACAACGAGAAGAACTTCACCGCCGAGGAGCGCGAGGCCATGCAGGCCGCCGCGAAGGAGGCCCGCACCCGACGGTCGCGTGCCAAGAAGTCGCCCGAGGAGCTGAGGGCGGCCGGCGAAGCCGACATCACGGAGGCCATCGACAAGCTCGACGAGCACGACAGGGCGCTGGCGCGGAAGCTGCACGACCTGGTCTCCGAGGTCGCCCCCGACCTGGTGCCGCGCACGTACTACGGCATGCCCGCGTGGGGTCGAGACGGGAAGGTGCTGTGCTTCTTCCAGCCCGCGAGCAAGTTCAAGGTGCGCTACGGGACGTTCGGGTTCGAGCCGATCTCGAACCTCGACGACGGCACCGTGTGGCCCACGGCGTACGCTGTGATCGACCTGACGCCGAAGGACCGGGAGTTCCTCGCGGACCGGCTGCGCCAGGCCATCAGCTGAAGCGCTCCGAACCCGAGACAGCGACGGCACCCCGGCACTACCGTGGAACCGTGAGCACTCCCCCGTTCCCCGCCTCCGTCTACGCCTCCCGACTCACCCGTGCAGCCGCGCTCGCCGCGGACGCCGGACTCGACGCCGTGGTCGTCGGACCGGGGCCCGACCTCCAGTACCTGCTCGGGGTCGAGGGGGACACGATCGAACGGCTCACGGCGCTGGTGCTCACCCCCGACGCGCGCGCGACCATCGTGGTGCCGCGCATGGAGCTGGCGAAGATCCGCAGCACCGCGGCCGGCGAACTCGGTCTGACCATCGCCGACTGGGTGGACGGGGAGGATCCGTATGCCCTGGTGCTCGCGGCGGCGGGGGAGGTCCAGCGGGTCGGGGTCTCCGACGCGCTGCCCGCGCTCCACGTGGTGCCGATCGCGGAACGCCTGGGGGTGCGGGTGGAGCTCGCGACCCCGGTGCTGCGCGAGGGGCGGATGATCAAGGACGACGCGGAGATCGCGGAGCTCCGGCGTGCGGGTGCCGCCATCGATGCCGTGCACCGCCGCGTGCCCGAGTGGCTGCGCGCCGGACGGACGGAACGCGAGGTGGCGGACGACATCGCCGCCGCGATCGTCGAGGAGGGCCACCGCACGGTCGAGTTCGTGATCGTCGGATCCGGTCCGAACGGGGCCGACCCGCATCATGAGGTCTCCGACCGGGTGATCGAGGAGGGCGACATCGTCGTGGTCGACATCGGCGGTGCGGTGCCCAGCGGCTACAACTCCGACAGCACACGCACCTACGTCGTCGGCGACCCCGGCGCGGAGGAGGCCGAACACATCGCCGTGCTCGTGCGGGCGCAGCAGGCCGCGGTCGATGCTGTGCGTCCCGGGGCGACGGCCGCCGAGGTCGATGCCGCCGCGCGCACGGTGCTCGCCGAGGCCGGACTGGGCGAGGCGTTCCTGCACCGCACGGGCCACGGGATCGGTGTCTCGGTGCACGAGGAGCCCTACATCGCTCCCGGCAACGACCTCGTGCTGCGGCCGGGGATGGCGTTCAGCATCGAGCCGGGCATCTACTTCCCCGGTCGGTGGGGCGCCCGGATCGAGGACATCGTGATCGTGACGGACACCGGAGCGGAGCGGGTGAACCTGGCCCCGCACGCGCTCGTCTCCGCCGCTCGGCAGTGACCTTCGGCTATCAGCGAATACCTAAAGTCATCACGGTGAATTCCTAAAGTCACCTATCGTCGCATTTCCGGCGGGGCTAGCCTGCTGAGTGCTGGAGCCCCGTGCTCCGGCGATTGCTGATTCCATCTGGCGGGGGTTGCCGGAGGGTCGGATGTTCGCCTCAGAACACCACAATTTCATCGCGCCGACTGCAGGACCGAACGAGACGAGACGCCGCTGGGCGATCATCGCCCTGCTCGCGCTGCTCGCCAGCCTCCTCGTGACGGTCGTCGCGCCGCCCAAGCCGGCCGAAGCCCAGTTCCAGTTCTCCTGTACGAGTACGGAGGGCGTCGGGTACTTCGTCAACACGGGCTCCGGCTCCGTCTCGATGATCTACACCGGCACCGACACGAACATCCGGAACATCCCCGTCGGCGGCACCCCCTACGGTGTGACGTCGCTCCCGGACGGCTCGCGGGTCTACGTGGCGAACGGCAACGGGTCCGTGCAGGTGATCGACACCGCGACCCTCGCGGTCACGACGATCAACCACCCGTCGTTCTCCGCGTCGGTCGGCGCGTGGAGCTCCGCCGACGGCTCGCAGGTGTTCATCTCGAACATCGGGTCCAACACCGTCAGCGTGATCGACACCGCGACCAACACCGTGTCCCGCGTGATCACGGTCGGCGCCGCCGGTTCTCGTCCGGGATGGGTCGATGCCTACGGAAACGAGCTGTTCGTCGCCAAGGACGACGGCACCAACGGCGGGATCTCCGTGATCGACATGAGCAGCACCTCGACGACGACGTCCCGCGTCATCGCGGGAGCGGCTCCGGCGCACACGGTCGCCGTCAACGCCACGTACATCGCCGCCGCCAGCGAGACCGTCCTGTCGATCCCGATCCGCAACAGGACCGCGCCGTCGGCCCTCGTGCGCACCATCACGACCACCGAGCAGATCCACGGACTCACGTTCGTCCCCAACACCAACTACCTCGTGGCCAGTGGCGAGGCCGGACACACGTTCGTGTACGACGCGTCGACCGGGGCGCTGCTGCGGACGTTCACCGCGGGCGGCTCGAACATGCGCGTGCCCGTGGCCTCGCCGATCAGCAACGAGGTCTACATCGCCGGATACTCCACGCCCACGGGCACGCTGGACCGGCTCGTGACCACCGGGGCTCCGGCCACCTGGACCTACACCGCCAATCAGACGGCCCTGCAGAACGCTCCCGACGGCCACACCCCCGCGTTCTCCTGCCTGCCGCCGCTCTCGGGTTCCAAGTCCTTCGCCAAGTCGCCGATCGCTCAGGGCGAGACGACCACCCTGACGATCACGATCAACAACACCAACCTCGCCCCCACCACCGGCATCACCGGGGCGGCGCTGACCGACAACCTGCCCTCCAACATCCGCATCGCACCGACGGGCACGGCGACGACGACATGTACCGCCGCAACACTCACGGCGCCTCCCGGCGGGACGACCGTCAGCCTGAGCGGTGCTTCGATCCCCGCGGCCACCGGGCCGAACGGGGCGATCGTGCCGGGAAGCTGCACCATCACCGTGCCGGTGATCGGCGTCACACCCGGCGCCCAGACCAACACGATCGAGCCGGGGGCTCTCTCCGCGAACATCGTGGGCGAGACGGCGAACTCGTTCTCCGCACCGATCGAGGTGCTCCCCCCGGCGATGCAGATCGCGAAGTCGAACGACGACGCCGACGGGATCGTCGACGGCGGACAGACGCTGACCTACTCGATCACGCTGACCAACGCCGGGACGATCCCGCAGACGGGCGTCACCGTCGACGACGTGCTCCCCGCGGGCGTCACCTATGTGCCGGGGTCCACCGTCGCCACGCAGGGCACCACCGTGCGCGACAACGCGCCGGGAGGGACCAACCCCGACCTCGTCGGCGGCGATCCCGTCGCCGGGTCGCTCGTCGGACCGACGGATCCGTTCACGATCCCTCCGGGCGAATCGCTCGTGGTCACCTACCAGGTGACCGTGGACACTCCCGCGCCGGAGACGATCGACTCGTACACCAACACCGCCAGCGCCAGCTCCACCCAGGAGCCGACGCCGATCAGCACGACCGACACCGTGCAGGCCCTGTCCACCCTCGATCTCGTGAAGTCCGCGGGCACGCCGGTCGACGTCAACGGCAACGGGACCACCGACACCGGCGACACCATCGCCTACACCTTCACCGTCACGAACACCGGTAACACCACCATCGCGAACATCGCCGTCACCGACCCGAAGCTCGGCGCGATCACGTGCGACGCCACGACCCTGGCGCCCGACGCCGTGGCCACCTGTACCGCGCCGCCCTACGTCATCACCCAGGCGGAGACCGATGCCGGCGCCGTCGACAACAGCGCCACCGCGGCGGGCACCGACCCCAGCGGCGACCCCATCGCCTCGAACGAGTCGACCACCTCGACACCCACCGAGCAGGCCCCGGCACTGCTGTTCGACAAGACGGCCGCCGCCCCGGTGGATGTGAATGCGAACGGCATCACCGACGCGGGCGACACCATCGCCTACACGTTCAGCGTCGCCAACACGGGCAACGTCACGATGAGTGGCATCACCGTCACCGATCCGAAGATCGGCGCGGTGACCTGCGACGTGACCACCCTGGCTCCCGGTGAGGTCGCGAGCTGCACCGCGCCCGCCTACACGATCACTGCCGCGGATCAGGACGCGGGCGAGGTCGCGAACACCGCGAGTGCCACCGGCACCGATCCCGGCGGCACCGCCGTCCCGTCGAACGACGACAGCACCACCACTCCGGTGGTCGCACCCGCACCGGCCCTCGAGATCGACAAGACCGCGGGAACACCCGTGGACGTCAACGGGAACGGCTCGACGGACGTCGGCGACACCATCGCGTACACGTTCACGGTGACCAACACCGGCAACGTCACCGTGTCGGACATCGCCGTGAACGACCCCAAGGTCGGCACGGTGACCTGCGATGTCACGGCGCTCGGGCCGACGGGAGTCGCGACCTGTACGGCCGCCCCGTACGTGATCACCCAGGCCGACACGGACAACGGCTCGGTGGACAACTCCGCCACCGCGAACGGCACGGATCCGACGGGCGGCCCGGTCGTGACCACCCCCGACACCACGACCACCCCCACCGACCAGGCGCCGGCGCTGTCGTTCGACAAGACCGCGGGGACCCCCGTGGATGTGAACGCCAACGGCATCACGGACGAGGGCGACACCATCGCGTACACCTTCACCGTCACCAACACCGGCAACGTCACGGTGGCGGGCATCGCGGTCACGGATGCCCTCGTCGGCGCCGTCACGTGTGACGTCACCACGCTGGCTCCCGGAGCGGTGGCGAGCTGCACCGCGGCACCGTACACGATCACCGCCGCGGACGAGACGGCGGGTGAGGTGGCGAACAGCGCCTCGGCCGCAGGCACGGACCCGGGCGGTGACGCCGTCCCGTCGAACACCGACACGACGACGACGCCGGTCGTCGCCTCGGCACCGAGTCTCACGATCGACAAGGCAGCGGGTGCTCCGGTCGACGTCAACGGCAACGGGGTGACCGACGCCGGCGACACGATCGCCTACACCTTCACCGTGACCAACACCGGCAACGTGCCGCTCGCCGATGTCGCGGTGGACGACCCGAAGGTCGGCGCGGTCACCTGTGATGCGACCACCCTCGCTCCCGGTGCGGTCGCGAGCTGCACCGCGGCGACGTACACGATCACGCAGGCCGACGTCGACAACGGCTCGGTCGACAACTCCGCCACCGCCACGGGCACCCCGCCCGGAGAACCCGCGATCACCTCCGACCCCGACACCACGAGCACCCCGACCGACCAGACCGCGTCGCTCGTGCTGGACAAGACCGCGGGCACACCGGTCGACGTGAATGCGGACGGCCTGACCGACGAGGGCGACACCATCGCGTACACGTTCACCGTCACGAACACCGGTACCGTCACACTGACCGACGTAGCCGTCGACGACCCGAAGGTGGGCACCGTCACGTGTGACGTCACGACTCTCGCTCCCGGGGCCGTGGCCACCTGCACGGCAGCGCCCTACACGATCACCGCAGCGGACGAGACCGCGGGCGAGGTGGCGAACACCGCGACCGCCGCGGCCACCGACCCCGGCGGCGACCCCGCCCCCACCGCCGACGACAGCACCACGACCCCGGTCGTCGCCTCGGCCGCGGCTCTCACGATCGACAAGGTCGCGGGCGCCCCGGTGGACGTCGACGGCAACGGCATCACGAACGCCGGTGACACGATCGCGTACACGTTCACGGTGACCAACACCGGCAATGTGGCGGTGTCGGAGATCACGGTGGACGACCCGAAGGTCGGCGCAGTGACGTGTGATGTGACCACCCTGGCCCCCGGTGCGGTCGCGAACTGCACCGCGGCGCCGTACGTGATCACCGCTGCCGATGAGACCGCGGGCGAGGTCGCGAATACCGCTACCGCCACGGGGACGGAGCCCGGCGGTGACCCGGTCCCGTCCGACCCGGATTCGACCACGACCCCGTCGGAGGCGTCCGCGCCGGGTTCGACGATCGACAAGACCGCGGGTGGCCCGGTGGACGTCAACGGCAACGGCCTGACCGATGTCGGCGACACGATCGCGTACTCGTTCACGGTCACGAACACCGGCAACGTTCCCCTCGCGGATGTCGGTGTGAACGACCCCAAGGTCGGCACCGTCACCTGCGACGTCACGACGCTCGCTCCCGGTGAGGTCGCGACCTGCACCGCGGCGCCGTACACGATCACGCAGGCCGACGTCGACGCGGGCGGGGTCGAGAACTCCGCGACCGCGACGGGTACACCTCCCGGGGAGGACCCGGTGCCGTCTGAGCCCGACACGATCGTGACGCCGGTCGATCAGGTGCCGTCGCTGCTGTTCGACAAGGTCGCCGGTGCTCCGGTGGATGTGAACGCCAACGGCATCACGGATGCGGGCGACACGATCGACTACACGTTCACGGTCACGAACACGGGTACGGTCACTGCGACGGACATCGCGGTCAGTGACCCGAAGGCCGGTGCCGTGACGTGTGATGTCACCACCCTGGCCCCCGGTGAGGTCGCGAGCTGCTCGGCGGCGACCTACACGGTGACCGCGGCGGATGAGCAGGCCGGTGAGGTGGCGAACACGGCGACCGCGACGGGGACGGATCCGAACGGTGACCCGGTCCCGTCGGACCCGGATTCCACAACGACCCCGTCGGAGGCCTCGGCCCCGGGGGTGACGATCGACAAGACGGCGGGTGACCCGGTGGATGTCAACGGCAACGGCCTGACCGATGTGGGCGACACGATCGCGTACTCGTTCACGATCACGAACACCGGCAACGTCCCGTTGGCCGATGTCGGGGTGAACGACCCGAAGGTCGGCACCGTGACGTGCGATGTCACCACGCTCGCCCCCGGTGAGGTCGCGACCTGCGGGGCGACGTACACGATCACGCAGGCTGATGTGGATGCGGGTTCCGTCGAGAACTCCGCGACCGCGACCGGCACGCCTCCCGGGGAGGATCCGGTCCCCTCGGAGCCCGACACGGTGGTGACGCCGGTCGATCAGGTGCCGTCGCTGCTGTTCGACAAGGTCGCCGGTGCTCCGGTGGATGTGAACGCGAACGGCATCACGGATGAGGGCGACACGATCGACTACACCTTCACCGTGACGAACACGGGGACCGTGACGGCGACCGACATCGCCGTGAGCGACCCGAAGGTCGGGACGGTGACGTGTGATGTCACGACCCTTGCCCCGGGCGAGGTCGCGAGCTGCACCGCGCCGACCTACACGGTCACGGCCGACGATGAGCAGGCGGGTGAGGTGGCGAACACCGCCACCGCGTCGGGGACGGATCCGAACGGCGACCCGGTCCCGTCCAACCCCGACAGCACGACCACCCCGGCCGTCGCGTCCGCCCCGAGTTCGACGATCGACAAGACCGCGGGCGCCCCCGTGGACGTCAATGGCAACGGACTGACCGATGTGGGCGACACGATCGCGTACTCGTTCACGGTCACGAACACCGGCAACGTCCCTCTCGCGGATGTCGGTGTGAACGACCCCAAGGTCGGCACCGTCACCTGCGACGTCACGACGCTCGCTCCCGGTGAGGTCGCGACCTGCACCGCGGCGCCGTACACGATCACGCAGGCCGACGTCGACGCGGGCGGGGTCGAGAACTCCGCGACCGCGACCGGCACGCCTCCCGGAGGAGACCCCGTCCCGTCCGAACCCGACACCGTCGTGACGCCGACTGATCAGGTGCCGTCGATGACCCTCGTGAAGACGGCCGTGATCGACGACGCCGATCGGGACCGCGCCGCCGACGAGGGAGAAGTGATCCACTACGCCTTCACCGTCGCGAACACGGGCAACGTCACGATCGAGAATCTGGGCATCGACGACCCGATGCTGGACGAGCGCGGCGACGCCATCACGTGCCCGCTCGTGCCGCTGGCGCCCGGTGAGCAGGCTCTCTGTACGGCCGACCATGTCGTGACCGCGGCGGAAGCGACCGGTGGCGACCTGACCAACGTCGCTACCGCCACGGGACGTACGGGGACCGATGATCCGATCACGAGCGACCCGTCGACGGTGAGCACGCCCACGGATCCGGAGACACCGGAACCCGCACGACTGCCGACGACGGGTGGTCGGGATCAGACGGCCGCGGCACTGCTCGCGCTCGCCCTGATCCTGGGCGGAGTCACGCTGGTCGTCGTCCGGAGGGGAGCGCGCCGCCGCCCGACGGACATCGGATAGCTCGACCGGGGGGCCGAGCGACGGGGCTCGGTCGGGCGCACCCACATCGTGGGGCGTCCGACCGGGCTCCGGCGGGGCGCGGCCCGGATGAGGCGGAGCACACCGGACCGGGCTCCGGCGGGGCGCGGCCTGGAAGAGTCGGAGCACACCGGCAGCACGACGCGACGGTGGTGAGGATCGATGCCGAAGCACGACCGGAAGGGGGTCGGTGCGCGGGAGGGAGGAGATCCGAGGTGGTGGAGCCTAGGAGATTCGAACTCCTGACATCCTGCTTGCAAAGCAGGCGCTCTACCAACTGAGCTAAGGCCCCGTGAGGGATTTCTTGAATTGAATGGTGGGGCTACCAGGACTTGAACCTGGGACCTCTTCATTATCAGTGAAGCGCTCTAACCGCCTGAGCTATAGCCCCGTCAACCTCCAAGACTTTACCGGAGAATCTCGGAAAATCCGAATCGAGCGCGAGGAGCCTGATGCACACCACCGCCGGCACGACGAAGCCCCCTCGCGCGGCGAGGGGGCTTCGGAAGAGAAGGGGCTGGTCAGCGCCAGCGTGTGGTCATGAGGAACCCGATGAGAGCGATGCCGAGACCGATCGCGAGGTTCCAATTGTCGAGGCCCGGGATCGGGAACTGCATCCCCGAGATGTAGAACACGAGGATCCACGCGAGACCGAGAAGCATGAAGCCGATCATCACCGGCTTGAACCAGACGGCGTTGGGAGCGGCGTCGCCCTCGGCGCGCTCGACGACGGGTTCTTCGGTCTTGCGGTCACGTGCCATGCCGTCATTGTACCCGGGAGACCTCTGCGCCCACGAGAGGCGGTCACAGACGGGTGCCTCCGCACGAGCCCGTGTTCAGTGTCGACGGATAAGATCACGCCATGACTGCATCCGCCGTGCCTGGGGGGCGCCACGGACGTCGGCAGCGGCCCCGGTCGCGCGCCACGTTCGCGAGCGTGCTCGGCGAACTGCTGCTCACCGCCGGGGTCCTCGTCCTCCTCTTCGTCGCATGGCAGATGTGGATCGGCGACATCATCATCGCCGCCCAGAAGAACGACGAGGGTGCGGCGATCTCGCAGCAGCTCGCGGCGGCCGATCCCCCCGCGCTGCCGCCGAAGGTCGAGACCGACGACGGCACCACGGTGTACCAGGCGCCGGTGCCCGCCGCCCCCGCCGACGGGGCGTGGTTCGGGCAGATGCACATCCCGCGCTTCGGCGCCGAGTACAACTTCGGCATCTACGGCGGGACCAGCCGGGCCAGGACGCTCGACCAGAAGGGCATCGGGGTCTACACCGACTCGAAGATGCCCGGCGAGGTCGGCAACTTCTCCCTCGCGGGCCACCGCACCACCTGGGGCAAGCCGTTCAACCAGCTCGACAAGCTGCAACTGAACGACGCGATCGTGGTCGAGACCCCCGACGGCTGGTACACGTACCGCTTCCGCACGCTCGAGTACGTCACGCCCACGCAGACCGACGTGCTGGCCGACGTGCCGCAGATGCCCGCACAGCAGACCGGCGAGCAGTACATCACCCTCACGGCGTGCTCCCCCCTGTACTCGCTCGCCGAGCGGATTGTCGCCTACGGCGTGTTCGAGAGCTTCCAGCCGCGCGCCGAAGGGCCACCGTCCGCACTGACCGACCCGCCTCCCCCGCCCGCCGCTCCGTCGGTGTGACCACGAACGATCAGGAGACACCACCCATGTACGCCGCACTCTGGCGCCTGCTGCCCGGTCCCTGGTGGTTGCGTGTGCTCATCCTGCTGGTCGTGGTCGCCGCCGTGCTCTACGCCCTGTTCTGGTACGTGTTCCCCTGGATCAGCCCGTTCATCTCTCCGGGTGAGGTCGACGTCGAATGACCCGCGTGCTCGTCGTGGACAACCACGACAGCTTCGTGCACACCCTGATCGGCTATCTCCACGAGCTCGGTGCCGATACCACGATCGTCGAGGCGGACGAGGTCGATGCGGCGCGGGTCGAGGGACTGCTCACCGCGCACGACGCGCTGCTCCTGTCGCCGGGGCCGGGCTCGCCCGACGACGCCGGCGTCTCGCTCGATGCGGTACGCCTCGCCGCCCGCTCCGCCGTTCCCACGCTCGGCGTGTGCCTGGGTCACCAGGTGATCGGCGCGGCCCTGGGTGCCCCCGTGACCGGCGCACCGGAGCTCATGCACGGCATGGTGTCGGCGGTCGCGCACGACGGCTCGGCGCTGTTCGACGGCATCCCCTCGCCGTTCGCGGCGGGTCGCTACCACTCCCTCGCCCTCGCGGAGCGCGACCTGTCCGCCGAGCTCGCGGTGACCGCACGGACGGCGGACGGCACGGTGATGGCGCTCGAACACCGCACGCTCCCGTTCCACGGGGTGCAGTTCCACCCGGAGAGCGTGCTCACCGAGGGCGGCTACCGTCTGCTGGCGAACTGGCTGCGACTGTGCGGCGACCCGGACGCCGTGTCGCGGGCAGAACGACTGCACCCGCTCACGCGCTGACCCCGGGGTGTCGAACGGCTGCGCGTCAGGAACCGGTGCAGTAGCGCAGCTCGACCGAGGAGTTGATCGGCACGTCGCCCGGAGCGACCGACATCGAGTGCACGGTGGCCGGGTCGGTGGCGGGGCAGTCGCTCTCCTCGATCGGCACCGGGGTGAGCCCGAGATCCGTGAGCGCCTTCGATGCGGAATCGACCGACCAGCCCACGACATCCGACAGGGTGACCTTGCCGCTGGCGACCTCCAGGTTCACGACCGTGTTCGGCGCCACCTCGGTGTCGGCCTTCTCGCTGGCCGTCATCACGGTGTTCGCCGCGAGGCCCTTGTCGTTGCGCTGGGTGACCGTGCCGAGCTGCAGCCCCGCCTTCTCCAGCGCCTCGGTGGCCGCGGCCAGGGACATGCCCTCGAGCTTCGGCACCACCACGGTCTCCTCGCCGGACGACACGTAGAGCGTGACGGTGGACCCCTGCTCGACCGACACCCCGCTCTCCGGATCCGTGCGGATCACGTTGCCCTCGGCGATGTCGGGACTGGACTCGATGACGATCTTCGACGAGAGGTCGAGCTTGGCCAGGTCGTCCTGCGCACGCTCCGACGCCACATTGGTCAGGTCGGGCACGACCCTCGACGTGCTGGGCACCTCGGACGGCCGCATGCTGATCGTGACCACCCAGAACAGGACCGACGCCAGAAGCACCGCCAGCAGCGCGACGCCCGCCCAGATCCACGCGACCGGCGGGCCCGACTGCGTGCGGGTCATGGTGGTGTCGCTGCTGAGCTGCCGCAGCGACCGCGCCGTCTCCTGCGCCTGACGCGGGTTCGGGCCATACAGCTCGCTGGTGAGCGCGCCGATCTGCTTGCGCGTCGGGGCGGCACCGGTCACGGCCGAGTCGAGGGCCGCGCGGAAGTGCGCCGCGTCGGGGAAGCGCTGGTACGGGTCCTTCGCGAGCGCGCGCAGCACGATCGGGTCGAGCGCCGCCGGGGACTCCTCGTTCACCTCGGACGGAGGGATCGGTGTCTCGCTCACGTGCTGGTACGCCACCGCGACCGGAGACTCGCCGCGGAACGGCTGGCGCCCGGTGAGCAGCTCGTACAGCACCACGCCGGTGGAGTACAGGTCGGCGCGGGCGTCGACCGGCTCGCCCTTGGCCTGCTCCGGCGAGAAGTACGCCGCGGTGCCGATGATCTGCGTGGTCTCCGCGACCGTCGAGGAGGAGTCGGACACCGCGCGGGCGATGCCGAAGTCCATGACCTTGACCTGACCCTTGTCGGTCACCATCACGTTGCCGGGCTTGATGTCGCGGTGCACCACACCCGCGCGGTGCGAGTAGTCCAGCGCCTCGAGGATCCCGTCGACGTAGCGGACGGCGTCGGCCACGGGCACCGGGCCCTCGGCGATGATCTTCTTCAGCAGGGTGCCCTTGACGAGCTCCATCACGATGTACGGCGGCTCATCGGACGAGGGATCGCTCGTCGACGGGTCGCCCGCGTCGTACACCCGCACGATCGACGGGTGGGACATGCGCGACGCCGCCTGCGCCTCCAGCCGGAACCGCGTGCGGAAGCTCGTGTCCCTGGCCAGCTCGGGGTCGAGGATCTTGATCGCGATCTCGCGACCGAGGGTCAGGTCGTACCCGCGGTACACCTTCGCCATTCCGCCGTGCCCGATGAGCTCGTCGACGCGGTACCGGCCCGCGATGACTTGTGGCTCTGTCGACACGGATGACCCCCCTGAAACTACAAAACAGCTGGACTACAGGCTACCCTTCGGCGCCGCCACCACCGTCACCCTCGCCATCGTCCGGGGCCGTGATGGTGACCGACAGCGGGGGCGACGCGTTCGACGTGCGCTGGTCGCCGCCCGAGCACATGGCCTGGTAGGTGACGATGAGCTGCTGGCCCACCGCGTCGCCGACCTTCACCTGCGTGTTGCGCTGCGTCGGCTGGAAGTTCGGGCCGCCCGAGACGAACGAGCCGTTCTGCAGCGACACGACGTAGCCCGACAGGGTGGTGCCGCTCGGGCACGTGAAACCGGTGCCCCAGGCCACCGTGACCGTGCTGCCCGCGACCGGGTCGCCCGTGAGCGTCGGGGTGTCGGTCGGCGTGGGCAGCGGGGTGCGTGCGGCGTACACGGTCAACGCGATCGGCGTCGTGGTCTCGACGTTCCCGGTGGGCTGAACCCGGTACACCTGACCGACCTCCGCGTCGCTCGGGGCGGGGTCGCCGTCGGCGCACGTGACGTTGTTCGTGAAGCCCGCGTCGGCCAGCGTCGCGGTCGCCGTGGCGCAGTCCATGCCGTTGAGGTTCAGCGCAGCCACGTCGACGCGCGTCACCTCGGGCGTCGGGCTCGTGGAGGGCGACGGGGGCGGCGTGGTCTGCGCGGTGGTCGGCGAGTCGGACGGCTTCGGATCTTCCCCCCGGTTGCCGAACATCGCCCACAACGTGCCCACGAGCACGATGATCAGCAGGGCGATCAGGGCGATCAGCGGCCAGGTCCAGGCGCTGCGCTTCTTCTTCTTCTTCTCCTCCTCCGCGACGGCCTCCTCGGTGGGCAGCTGCGCGGTGGTGGGGAGGATGCGCGTGGCACCGTCGTTCGATGCCGTCAGCATGCGCGTGGCGTCGTCGTCGCCGGCGATCCCGCCCGTCGCGATCGCCGGAACAGCGATCGCCGCCGAGTTCAGGTCTCCGCGCCGCAGCGCCTGTGCGGCCCGCGCGACGGTCGCCGCCGAGGACGGGCGGTCGGCGGGCTTCTTGGCGATCATCGCCATCACGAGGTTCTGCACCGGGATCGGCACGGTCGGCGGCAGCGGCGGCGGCTGCTCGTTGATCTGCGCCATCGCGATCGCCACCTGCGACTCGCCCGTGAACGGACGCTTGCCGGCCAGGCACTCGTACGCCACGATGCCCAGCGAGTACGTGTCGGTCGCGGGAGATGCGGGGTGGCCGGACGCCTGCTCGGGCGACAGGTACTGCACGGTTCCCATCACCTGACCGGTCGCCGTCAGCGGCACCTGGTCGGCGATGCGAGCGATGCCGAAGTCGGTGATCTTGACGCGGCCGTCTGGCGTGATCAGCAGGTTGCCCGGCTTGATGTCGCGGTGCACCAGGCCGGCGGCGTGCGCGGCCTGCAGGGCGGACGCCGTCTGCGCCACGATGTCGAGCGTCTTGTCGGCGCTCAGCGCGCCGTCGCGCTCGAGGATCGTGGAGAGGGCCTCACCCGGCACGAGCTCCATGACGAGGTAGGCGCTGCCGTTCTCCTCGCCGTAGTCGAAGACGCTGGCGATGCCCTCGTGGTTGACGAGGGCGGCGTGCCGTGCCTCCGCGCGGAACCGCTCGAGGAACCCCGGGTCCCCCATGTACTCGTCCTTGAGGATCTTGATCGCGACGGTACGCCCGATGACGTGATCCGTCGCCTCCCAGACCTCGCCCATGCCGCCGATCGCGATCCGCGACTGCAGCTCGTAACGACCACCGAACGACACACCCTGCGTCGGCCTCATCTGCCCAGCACCGCCTCTATGACCTTCTTCGCGATCGGAGCGGCGATGGTGTCACCGCTCCCTGATTGTCCCTGCCCGCCGCCGTTCTCGACGACGACCGCCACGGCGACCGATGGGTCGTCCGCCGGGGCGAACCCGGTGAACCACAGCGTATGCGGCCTGTTTCCGTTCTCTGCCGTGCCCGTCTTACCGGCCACGTCGACCCCGTCTATTCTTGCACCCTGGGCCGCGCCGTTTGAGACGCTGGCGACCATGGCGGAGGTGATCTCGTTCGCCACATCGGCCTCCATCGCCCGCCCGAACTCGCTGTTCTGGAAGGCCTTGATCACCGACAGGTCGTTGCCGATCACGGCATCCACCATCTGCGGGTTCATGACCACGCCGTCGTTCGCGATGCCGGCCGACACCATCGCCATCTGCAGCGGTGTCGCGGTGACCTGTCCCTGCCCGAAACCGCTGAGCGCGGTCTGCGCGTCGTCGAGCGCCCGCGGGTAGCTGGACGGGGTCGAGGCGAGCGGCGTGTCGAAGCTCCGGTTGAAGCCGAACTTCTCCGCCATCTCCCGGATCGCGTCGTCGCCGAGCTCCACGGCGAGCTCCGCCATCGGGATGTTGCAGCTGAGGCGGATGGCCTCGGCGATCGTCACGGTCGCACCGGGACCGCACGTGCCGCCCCACGCGTTGGACACGCGGTTGGACGAGCCGGGCAGGGTGTACAGCGCGGGGTTGGGCAGCGTGGACTCCGGCGTCCATTCGCCGCTCGCGTACGCCGCGGCCGCCGTGACGAGTTTGAACGTGGACCCCGGGGGGTTCAGGTCGCCGGCGATCGCGCGGTTCGACAGGGGCTTGCCCGGGTCGGCGACCAGCTGGTCGTAGGTGGCGTTCGCGGCGTTCGCGTCGTGCGTCGCCATCAGGTTCGTGTCGAAGCCGGGGGTCGACACCATCGCGAGGATGCGCCCGGTCTTCGGGTCCATCGCCACGACCGCGCCCTGCAGACCGTCGAGCGCCTCGGCGGCAGCCCGCTGCGCGGCCGTGTTCAGCGACAGCTCGACGCTGTACCCGCGCTGCGGCTGACCCGACAGGATGCGCTCGATCTCGGAGAAGAACGCGTTGGAGCCGGTGCCGGAGAGGTCGGCGTTCATCGCCTTCTCGATGCCGGTGGTCGAGCCGAGCGCGGGGTTGAAGTACCCCGTGACCGTCTCCCACAGCGCCGGATCGGTGTACACGCGCTGGAAGCGGTACTGGTCGTCGCTGGGCGTCGAGCTCGCGATCGCCGCGCCGTCGACGATGATCGCGCCACGCTGGATCTCGAAGCTGTCCAGACGGGTGCGCTTGTTGTGGGGGTTCTGCGCGAGGCTGTCGGACTCGACGACCTGGATCCAGCTGGTCGCGGCGAACAGCGCGATGAACATGAACAGCATGATGATGCTGAGGCGGCGGAGTTCCCTGGTCATGTCAGCCGATCACCACCCGGGGCTGACGGCGCACGCCGTCGGAGATGCGCAGCAGCAGCGCCACGATGAGCCAGTTCGCGACGAGCGAGGAGCCGCCGGCCGCGAGGAACGGCGTGGTCAGACCCGTCAGCGGGATCAGCCGGGTGACACCGCCGACCATGATGAACACCTGCAGCGCGATCGTGAACGACAGTCCCGTCGCCAGCAGCTTGCCGAAGTCGTCCTGACCCGCGAGACCGATCCGCACACCGCGGCTCACGAACACCATGTACAGGCACAGGATCGCGAACAGCCCGATCAGCCCGAGCTCCTCCCCGAGGCTCGTGATGATGTAGTCGCTGTGCGCGAGCGGCGTGATCTCGGGGCGTCCCTGGCCCCATCCGGTTCCGATGAGGCCGCCGCGGGCGAGACCGAAGAGGCCCTGCATCGGCTGGTATCCGGCCACGTCGGGGTCGACCTGCGACGAGTCGAACAGGAAGAGCCAGTTGATGAAGCGGCCGCGCACGTAGCTGAGGATCTGCGTGGCGACGGCGACACCGGCGACCACGAGTCCCAGACCGATCAGCACCCAGCTGGTCTTGCCGGTGGCGACGTACAGCATCGCGACGAACATGCCGAAGATCAGCGTTCCCGTGCCGAGGTCGCGCTGGAACACGATGATCCCCAGCGAGATGGCCCACACGACCAGCACCGGGCCCAGCTCCCGCATGCGCGGCCACGTGATGCCGAGCACGCGCTTGCCGACCGACGTGAGGCTCTCGCGCGTGCGCACGAGGTAGCCGGCGAAGAAGATCGCGAGGCAGATCTTCGCGAGCTCGCCCGGCTGGAACGCGAAGATGCCGCCGAGCGACACCCACACCTGCGCGTTCGCGTCGGCGATGCGCAGCCCGGGGACGAACGGCAGCAGCAGGAGCAGGATGCCCGCGAGGCCGAAGATGTACGTGTACCGGAAGAGCACACGATAGTTGCGCAGCAGGATCACGACCGCGATGGCACCGGCGAGGGAGATCGCCGTCCACGCCAGCTGCTTGGTGGAGTAGGCGTCCCACCCGGTGTTCTTGAACGCGATGTCGATCCGGTAGATCATCGCCACGCCCAGCCCGGTCAGCAGGGTCGCGATCGGCAGCACGAAGGGGTCGGCGTCGGACGCCACGAAGCGCAGCACGATGTGCAGGGCGAACGCCAGCACGGCCAGACCGCCGCCGATCGCCAGGATCATCGGGTCGATCACGCCCAGGGCGCCCAGCTGCACGAGGGTCAGCGCGGCGCCGCTGATGGCGCACGCGAACAGGAGCAGCCAGAACTCCCGGTTGCGCTGCGTCTGCGGCATGCGCAGGCGCCGCAGGGCCTTGATGACGGTGGTGTCGGCCTGCACGTCGGTGCTCATCCGTCACCCCCCGCCGGAGTGTCGCTCGGGGTGGGCGCCGGCGTGGGCAGCGGGGTCTGCTCGATCACGTTCGCCTCGGCGCCCGTGCGCAGCCGGTCGACGATAGCCATCGCGTCGGACAGCGAGCGGGCCGAGATCGTGCGCTCGACCGAGGCCCGCTGATACGGCGGCAGGTCGGCGAGGAGGATGTCGGTGTCCTCCACCGGGGTGGACAGCGTGATCGGGCCGATGTTCTGCTGCACGCCCTGGAAGATCACCACGCTGTCGTCGTCGGCGCCGATGAAGTACCGCGTCTGCGTCCAGCTGTAGGCGGCGAAGGCCGCGAAGGCCAGCATCGCGATCACCACGAGCACTCCGGCGATCCAGCCGAGGCGGCGGCGTTTGGCACGGCGCCGGTCCTCCTCGATCAGCTCCTCCAGGTACTCGGGCGCCGGCTCGAAGTGGCTCGGCTCGTTCGCGGCCTGACGCACCGGGTGCAGCCAGTTGCTGCGCGGTGCGCGCACCGGCGGCACGTACACACCGGACGGGTTGGAGGCGGCGCCGACGATCGTCGCGGTGCCCGAGTGGATGGGATGCTGCCCGCCCACGTCGACCAGCACGATCGTGACGTTGTCGGGCGCGCCCCCGTCGAGCGCCTGCTTGAGGAGGTTGTCGGCCGTGCGGCCCGGGGCGAGCCCCAGCTGCATGGCCTTGAGGATCCGCGCCTCGTCGACCACACCGGACAGCCCGTCGGAGCACAGCAGCCACCGGTCGCCGGGCTGCGTGTGCATGACGAACATGTCGAGCTCGGGGTCGGAGTCCATGTCGCTGAGCACCCGCATGAGCACCGAGCGGCGAGGGTGGTAGCGGGCCTCCTCCGGCGTGATGCGACCGGAGTCGACCAGGCGCTGCACGAACGTGTGGTCGGCCGTGATCTGCGTGAGCGCGTCGTCACGATAGAGATAGATGCGGGAGTCGCCGATGTGCCCGATCACCGCGTACTCGTCGACCATGATGATCGCGCTGAGCGTGGTGCCGAGGCCCGCGAGCTCCGGTCGGTCCTTCGCCGCACGGATCAGGTCGCCCGCGGCGGTCGTCGCGGCGGCCTGCAGCGCGGCCTGCGCATCCTCCGTCGAGGAGTAGGGCTGGTCCAGGGGCTCCAGGCGCTGGATCGCGATGCTCGAGGCGACGTCTCCACCGGCGTGACCGCCCATGCCGTCGGCGACGACGAACAGGTTCGCCCCGGAGTACCCGGAGTCCTGGTTGTTGGAGCGGACCTTCCCGGTGTGGGAGATCGCGACGCTCGAGCCCTCGAAGACCATGCCGGCGTCAGGCCCTCAGCTCGAACGTCGTGGCGCCCACCTTGACGGGGGTGCCGAGGCTGAGGGCGACCGGTCCCCCGGTCACGCGCTGCCCGGCGACGAAGGTGCCGTTCGTGGAGTCGAGGTCCTGGATCGCCCACGTGTCCCCGCGCAGGAGGAGGCGGGCGTGGTGGCTGGAGGTGTAGTCGTCGCGGATGACGAGGGCGGATTCGCTGGAGCGGCCGATCGTCATCGAGTCGGCGCCGAGCGGAAGCTCCAGCCCCGCCTTCGGCCCCGACGTGATGACCAGACGCTTCGCGGTCGCCACGGTCGCGGGGCCGGACGACGGGCGCGACGACGAGGAGGGCTTCGCGGGGGCGGCCGGCGCGGCGGCGACCGGAGCGCCGGCGGCGGCCTCGGCGGGCAGCTTGCGCGCCTTGACCCCGAACAGGTCGGCGCGCAGGGAGTACACGACACCGAACACGAAGAACCACAGCAGGACGAGGAAGCCGATGCGGAGCAGGAGCAGGACGAGTTCACTCATCAGAAGGCTCCGAACGCCCTGGTCGCGTCGTCGCCCGGGCGCGGGGGGCGCGAGGGGGCGGCAACGGGGACGATGCGGAACACCAGGTCGGTGCGGCCGATCGTGATCGTGGTGTCGGAGGGCAGCGCGGCCTCGCGCAGCTTCTGGCCGTTCACCTTCGTGCCGTTCGTGGAGCCCATGTCGCGGAGCATGGCGCGCTCGCCGTCCCACAGGATCTCCGCGTGCTTGCGGCTCGAGCCCGCGTCGGCGATCGTGATGTCGGCGTCGGACCCTCGGCCGATCACCGTGCGAGCCCGGGTGAGCGCGTGGCGGCGGCCGTCGACGTCGACCACGGCCTGCCAGTCGACGCGGCCCTCGACCGTGCCGGAGTTGACGCGCACCGTGCCCGTCGCGACCTTCTCGTCGGCTTCGAGCGTGAGCGACAGCGGCCCGGCGAAGCTGTAGCCCTGGGACTTCGCGTGCGTCGTGAGCAGTGCGTGCAGCTCGTCGGTGAGGGCGCCGCCGAGACCACGCATGCGGTCGGCGTCGTCGGGGCTCAACCGCACCACGTAGTTGTTGGGGGTGAGGATGCGGTCGCGGCTGACGACCGCGGCCTTCGTGTCGGCCTCGCGGCGCAGAGCCGAGGCGATCTCCACCGGCTGTATGCCGCTGCGGAAGGTCTTCGCGAACGCGCTGTTCACTGCGCGCTCGAGACCCTTCTCAAAGCTGTCAAGTAGTCCCACTGGGCTCCTCTGGCATGCCGACCGGTAGGGACATCGTAGCCAGGTGACCTGGGGGAACGCCGCCGCGGCCCCCCGGGGCGTGTGCAACGCGACCGAAAACGCGTGATATCCTCGGGAAGTTGAGTTCTTCGGAACGAGACACTCGCGCGAGTGGCGGAATGGTAGACGCGCTGGCTTCAGGTGCCAGTGTCCGTATGGACGTGGGGGTTCAAGTCCCCCCTCGCGCACAGCGAGTGAAAGAGCCGGTCAGGCATTGTTCTTGACCGGCTCTTTCGACGTTTATGCGAGCTCACCGTGCCTTGTCGGGCGCCACCGACATGGATCCGGTGTGCAACAAGGTTCGTAAGGAACTCGTCGCAGCACCCAAAAAGGGGCCAGCGGTGCCGACCGCGGAAGACACCAATCCTGGGAGAGTCGTCACACGAGGCGAGAAGCTGAGCTACGCGAGACTTCGGCGTGGCCATGCGGGACCGTTCTCTGACCGGGGGGTAAATCGCCATCCGTGTGTGATGACAGATTGGTTATTTCGATGAAGAAGCGCACTGCATCCTTGCTGGCGGGTCTGCTGGCAGTCGGCATCGTGGCCGGAGGAACCGTGTCCGCGAGCGCCCACGACCTGGGCTACGGCTGGGCCGCAAGCTCCAAGGTGGAAGGAGCGGCTGCTGGCGGAGGCAAGCACTGGTACGGCGTGCACGAGAACCTGAACGGGTCGAACCGTGGCAACGACAGCAGCTACTACCACGCCTCCAAGAAGCATCGGTCGAGCGTGAAGAACAGCACGGGTTCCATCGTTCGGTCTTCAGACCAGAACGGCGGAATCTGGGCCCGCGCATGGCAGCCCGGAACCGCGTTCGGCAACGAGGCCTACTGGTTCACGTACTGAGCTGACGCAGCCCGCCACGGTCTCTCAGCCCACCGCCACGACCGTGTCGTGTTCGCTGAACTCACAAGGATCGGACCGACGACATCCACGTCGGTCCGATCCGAACAGTCAGGTAGTCGTGTGAGACTCCTCGCGACTGCGATGTATTGCGGGGGCCGTTCGGCGGCCACCGCATAGCCGAAACCACGACCGGCGCCCAGTAAAGAGGTATGTGATGAGAATGAAGTCCCGCTCGCTTCGGCTCGTGATGACGGCGAGCGTGCTGATGGCGCTCATGACAGGGTGCAGTGCGGGAGAGGCACCCGACTCATCGAGTTCAACCGAGGCGGAAAGCACCGCAGGGGTGCCGGCTTTTCAAGGAAACTTCGCCGCCGAGTACCAAGAGGCGTGGAAGAAGAGCAAGACAGACGACGTAAAGGCGATCCTCGAGGATGAGCAGATCACGGACCAGGAATGGTCGCAGGTACTGAAAACGCTTGAGACGTGCCTCGACGACAACGGCATCTCCCTGACGGAGTACAAGGCCAACGGGAGCTACGAGGTGAACGCTGGTGGGATGGATGGCGAGATCGCCAATCAGAGAATGGGCGGGTGTGAAGAGGAAAGCGGCGAGGCCTGGGTCGGGTACCTCTATCGTTCCCAGACGTCCAACCCGGAGAACGTTCCCGCGACCCAGCTGCTCACCGAGTGCCTGATCCGCAACAAGGCTGTTCCCGCGTCCTACACGGAGGAGCAGTACCTCGAGGACGCCCCGAACCTGGCGTTCCCCTTCACCGATGAACACGGCTTCGCGATCTTCGAAGCGTGCAACGCGGACTTCTCCTTCAACAAATGAGAGGTTCCGTCTCCTCGAGCTTGACGATCGTCGGGTGCACGCTCGTCGTGGGCGCGGCGCTCGGCATCGGCCTGGCCTATTCGCTTCTGACCGCGAACACCCCGGGCACATTGAAGGGTGAGGACGAACTCTCCACCATCGCCGTGACGATGCAGGAGTTCGATGATCCGCGAAGCGTCGAACTCACGGCGGAGATCTTGCCGCCGATGAGTATCGCGGTGAACCGCCCCGGAACCGTGACGTCGTGGGCGTGTACCCGGGGGACGACCTTGAGCTCGGCAACGTCGTCTGTGGCGGTCGATGGCGTCAACCTGCTCAGCCTCTCGACCTCTGTACCCCTGTGGCGGGATCTCGTTCCCGGAGACAAAGGACAGGACGTGCGGGCGCTCGAAGAGGAACTCGTTCGTCTGGGGCAACCTGCCAACGTCGACTCCGCACTCTCGCGCGACGAGATGAGAACGCTGACCACGCTCGCGAAGACCGTCGGCGTCGAGCTCGACGGGGCTCTGACACGAGACCTCGTCGTCTGGCTCCCCTCTCCCGCCGTGACGGTGGAGAAATGCGACGCGCAGTTGAGTGGCTCCGTGGCGCCGGGCGGCTCACTCGCCACGGTCGACTCCGGGGTCGTCATCTCTGCGGTGTCGCTCCCCGAAGGCCGGCTTCCCGGCGCACGGTATCTGGATCTCCTCCCGGAGCCGGTAGCGCTGGGCGATGCGGGCGAACTGCCGCCCGAGGTGACCAGCGACGCCGTCCGCAACACCGATGCTTTCCGGGAAGCGGCAAGCGCATCCCCGGAGGCAACGTCGCTGACCCTCAAAGGCACGGTGGTTCTGCAGACACCTGTTCAGGTCGCGGCCATCCCCGCAACTGCTGTCATGACGGATTCCACGGGCTCCTCCTGCGTGTTCGTCGACAACGATCCGTTGGTCGTCACGGTGGTCGGGTCGGAATTCGGCAACTCCTTCGTCGTCTTCTCGGCAGACGAATCGCCCGCCTCGGTCGATGCGCAACCCGGCAAACGGCCGACATGCGGGTAGAGGTGTCGGACCTGGGACACGCGTACTCGCGTGATGCGTGGCTGTTCCGGGGGCTGTCGTACACGTTCACGCCGGGGCACATCTACGCGCTGACCGGTGCATCCGGGTCGGGGAAGAGCACGCTGATGGCGATCCTCGCGGGGTGGACCGCGCCAGCGGCCGGCCACGTGAGCATGGACGGCGTGGACTCGACCAGTTGGGTCTTCCAGAACCCCTACGGCGTGGCGAAACGAACCGCGATCGACCACGTCGCGTTCCCGTTCATCGCTTCCGGCATGCGCGCCGATGAGGCGGATGAGAGCGCCCTCGAGCTCCTCGGGCGATTCAACTTGCACGATGTCCGCGACAGACAGTTTCGCCACCTCTCGGGTGGCGAGGCGCAACGACTGATGCTGGCGCGGGCGGCCGCCTCATCACCGGACCTTCTCCTCGTCGATGAACCGACCGCGCAGCTGGATCGCGCAACCGCCCATGTCGTAAACGCTGTCCTCTCGAACGTCGCGTCCTCCCGCACCATCGTCATCGTCGCAACACACGATGAGGAGACGCGGGATGCCTGCGACATCAACCTTGACCTCGCCCAGTACTCGCCGAGGGCCTTCGCCGAATGAGAGCACACGCGCTGCTTCGGGAGATCATCCGCAACCTCACCTCAGGCACGTCCCGCCTCGGGGCGCTGTTCTTTATCTCAACTCTGGCCCTGACCGTCGCCGTTCTCTCCGACGTCCTCACCATCTCGCGGACGGTGGACGACGCGATCGAGTATCGCGGCTCCGGCGCGGCCGTGATGACTCTGGCGCTCCCCGGACGTATCAACGGAGCATCCTGCGATGCGCTCGCCGACACCCCGAACGTTCTCGCCGCCGGCGCGATGCGCCCGGAAGGCAAGGTGACAGCCGGAACCCTACCTGGCGAGCCGCTCGACCTGTATACGACGACCCCTGCGTTCGCACGGGTACTTGGAGCGGAGGACGGCGGCTCTGGAGTCTATGTCAGCACGGATGTCGCCTCGAATCTCGGGTCGACTGCTCTGCCTCTGACGGCGGGCGCTCCCACGCCTGTCCGCGGCACCTACCCGTACCCGCCGGACGGTCGCCGCGCGGGCTTCGGCTGGGCGGTGCTGTCGCCGACCAGCGCAAGCGATGGGGCATTCGACGAGTGCTGGGTGCTGTCCTGGCCGCAACGGTCTGACCTCCGACAGCTGCTTCTCACCTCCGTCACGCCTGCGGCAGCTGGCGCCGCGGCCAGCGAGCAACCCATCGTCTCTCAGCTGAACACGAAGTACGGTCTCACGTTCGCTGGGTCCACCGAGTACGAGTCTCGGATCACCCGGTACGCGCCTTACCTTGCAGCGCTGGTCGGCTTCGTCTTGTCGGCCATGGCCGTCTGGTTCCGTCGCGTAGAGATCGCATCCAATCTGCACGCTGGCGCGAGCCGTGGAACTCTCTACCTTCAGCACCTCATCGAGAGCGTGGCCTGGTCGCTGCCCGCTGTCGCGGCGGCATGGATGGCGGGATTCCTTACGGCGACGATCACAGCGCCCACTGAGCTGCCCAGCCTGGCGCTCCGATCCGCGGAGATCGCGCTTTCCTTCTCCGTGGGCACGCTGACGGGAACGGCGTTCGGCTTCTTCCTGGTTCGTGAAGGGCGGCTCGGCCACTATGTGAAGGGCCGTTAGCCGGCGCGAACTCTTCATGCGGAACGCAACGAATGGTCCACTGCGCCGACCGGCTGACCTGAGAGGAGGCGGGGATGGACACACGCACAGTGGGCTTCATCGCCGCCGGGACCGCGCACCCCCTCATCCACGCGAGCCGCGACCTGTTCGACGAGGCCAATCGGGCGGGGCTGGGCGGACAGGACATGATCGCGGTGATCGCCGCCTTCGATGCGCGCGCGGGTGATGCAGCGGGCGACGCACCCGCGAACGCAACACTGAGAGCGTCGCGGACTCGGGCACACGCTCACGAGCGCAGGGCCGCGTTCGGAAGGACCGCCCCGGCTCGCACGGCCCCGGCGATCGCGCCCAGACAGGCGATCGCGACACCGCCGCCCAAGGCGAGGAGCGCGAGTCGCACGTCGAACACCGGCGTCCACTGCCGCGCCAGCGTGACGGCCAGGATCGCCGACATCCCCAGGACCACCCCCACCAGCCCGCCGAGCACGCCGAGCAGCATCGACTCCGCCACCAGCATCGCACTCACGTGCAGCCGTCTGGCCCCCAGCGCTCGCCGCAGTCCGATCTCCGCGCGCCGCTCCGCGACCGAGCTCACCGTCGCCAGCACGATCGACAGCACGCCGCCGACCAGTGCCACGGCCGTGAGCACCGCCAGACTCATGCCGACGCTGGCCTCCACCTTCTCGCGGGTCGCACTCGGCGCCGGCGGCTGCGACACGTCGAAGCGCTCCGGCCGGAACGCATCCAACGCCACCGGGGCCTCCGCCGCGACCTGGCCGGCAGCACCCGCGCGCGTCACGAGGTAGCCCGACACCGAGCCGACGGGGGGTGCCGCGTCGGCCGCCGCGAGGATCATCGCCTTGCCCAGCAGATCCGTGCGCCGTGGCGACGACGACACGACCCCGGCCACCACGAACGTCTCCCCGTCGATGCTCACGGTGGGCGCCCGCTCGACCGGGCCGAGGCCCAGGTTCGCCGCGAGGTGCGTGCCCACCAGCACCTCGCCGGGACCGAGGGCGTCCGCCCCCTCCGCCCAGTCGACCTCGAGCCGCAGCGCGGCGACCGGATCACCGGCCGCCGCGAACACCCCCGTCTCGACCTCAGGCCGCGGCGCACCCACCCGCACCGCGTGGGTGCCGGAGTCTTCCACGACAGCGGCCGAGGTGACCCCGTTCAACTCCGTGAGCTCGGTCGCCGCAGCGTCGAGCGACGTCGTCAGCGTGGGCGACACCCCGTCGCCCGGCGCCTGCACCGCGACCTCCCGTGCGGCGACGGTGTCGAAATCGCTCGACACCTGCACGCTCGCGGACGACGCCAGCCCCAGTGTCGTCAGTGCGAGTGCCAGGGGGACCGCGAGGGCGGCGACCAGGGCCAGGGTGCGACCAGGGCGACTCGTCACGTTGCGCCAGGCGTCGCGAACGAGGTCGCCGAACCGCACGGTCGAGGCGCGGCCCGGGGGATGCGGTCCGCTGACGGGCGGGTGGCGGCGTGCGCCGTCCTCTCCCACGGGTGCACGCCGCGACCCATCGGACACCACCCGCCCGTCCGCCACCCGCACCCGCCGGTCCGCCCGCTCGGCGACCACAGCGGAATGCGTCACCACGATCAGGGTCGTGCCCGACCGCCGCACCTCGTCGAACAGCTCGAGCACCGCGGCACTGTTCTCCGAGTCCAGGTTTCCCGTCGGCTCGTCCGCCAGGAGGATCGGTGTCCGCGCCGCCATCGCCCGCGCGATCGCCACCCGCTGCCGCTGCCCGCCCGACAGCACGCCGGGACGGCTCTGCGCGAACTCCCCGAGCCCGACATCCTGCAGCGCGCGCAGCGCGAGCCCACGCCGCTCGTCGCGGTCCACGGCCCGATAGTGCAGCGGCAGCTCGACGTTCTCGACCACGGTGCGCCGGTCGAGCAGATGGAAGCTCTGGAAGATGTAGCCGAGCAGGTCCGACCGGGCCGCGGCAGCAGCACGATCGGAGAGCCCCGCCACATCGTCCCCGTCGATCAGGTAGCGGCCGGACGACGGACGGTCCAGGAGTCCGACGATTCCCAGCAGCGTCGACTTCCCCCCGCCGGACTCGCCCTCCACGGCCACGTACTCGCCCTGCGCGAAGACGACGTCCACCCCGTCGAGCGCCACGACCGGCGGCGTCGTCGAGAACACCCGCGAGACGCGGTCGAGCGACAGCGTCGGCACTACTGCACCCGCACTTCGTCGCCCGCGTCGAGCTCGCCGTCGTCGACCGCCGTCACCGCACTCGTGCCGTCCAGAGCCCCCCGCTCAGAGACCGCGACCTCGACGAACCCGCCCTCCCTCGCGACGAGCACGTAGCGGCTCTCCCCGCGCGACAGGACGGCGCGGGACGGCACGAGCAGCGACTCCTCCGCCACGATCTCCCGCGTGATGCTGACGAGCCCCTCTGCTCCGGCCTGCTGCGGGCGCTGGCTCGCGTCGGTGTACGCGAACAGCACGTCGAACGAGCTCTCGCCGTCCTCGTTCTCGACCTCGACGATGCGCAGCAGCGTGAGCGCGACCGTGGTCGAGCCCGCGAGCATCGTGGCCGACATCCCCTCCTCGAGTTGAGCGGCGACCGCCGGGACGACCGTCGCCTTGACCACGGTCTCTCCGGACGACGTCACCACGGCCGCCTTCTCGGGCAGCGCGCCGGTCGCCGGGATCGCCAGCACCGCGGCTGGAAGCTGCGGCACCACCAGAAACGCGGCAGCGGGCGCCGACACCACCTTCGTGGACGGAGGAGCCGGCGTCGCCGGGGCCACCGGAGCGGCATCGCCGTCCGTGGCATCCGCCGCCGGGTCGACCAGGGGCACCGCGTAGCCGTTCGCCCGGAACAGTCCGGCCACCGCCTCCGCGGTCGCGCGTCCGAACGCACCGTCCGCCGTGAGCGCATAGCCCGCCGCGATCAGGCCGTTCTGCAGCTGGAGGACGTCGCGCCCCGTGTCGCCCGTCTTCATGTCGCGGAAGAAGGGGAACGACCCGGGCATCGCGAACAGGGGTTGGTTGTTCACCTCCAGCAGCAGCGTCCCCGCCGAGGCCTGCTGCCCCGGTGTGACGGGAGACAGCGTCACGCTCCCGCCGCCGTCCGGCGTCGGCACCGCGGTGGAGATCTCATCGACGTTGGCGACGGTGCCCTGGGCGTTGATCACATCGGCGAGCTGACCGCGGACCACCGTCGCGGTGATGAGGGAGGGATCGGGGGGCTGAGCGGCCGCGTCGATCTGCGCGGGAGACCGGAAGACGAGCGCCGCCGCCCATCCGCCGGCGAACAGGGCACCGGCAACCAGCACGGACGCCGTGATCAGGACGACGCGACGTGACCGGCGGGGGACGGCGGCCTCCTTCACCATCCGGCCGTCACTCCGCCGTCGCGAGCTCGGCGATCGTCGCGTCGATCTCCGCCGACACCGTGGCGACCTTCGCCCGCAGCGACTCGAAGGCCTCCGCGTTCTGCTCGTACGACGCGGCCTCCCGCTCCCACAGCGCGTCGTAGAACGCCTGCTGGAAGCCCGATGACTCCCGGCAATCCACATCCTCCAGCGCGAGCCGCACCTCCTCACGCGTGATGTCGCCCGTGCTCGGGTCGTCTCCGCTGAGGGGGCTCGTGGTGAACCGTTGCCGCACCGAGTCGGACGGCATGTCGATCGGAAGGGCGGGAAGATCCTCCACACCGAGGGGCACCATGCACTCGTTCCACCGATCGGCCGCTTCCCTCACGGCCGGGTCGGCCAGGGCGCCCTCGAACGCCGACCCGACGAACATGGAGGAGAAGTTCATCATGTCGGAGGAGTACCCGGGGATCCGCCCCTGCAGCTCGGCCGAGCACTCGTCGCTCACCGCGGCGGTCGCCGCATCGAGGTCGGCGGTGCGATACGCCTCCCACGGCAGCACCTCGAGGGGCAGCGCCTCCTGCGGGAGGTGGTATCCGTACGTGCTCGCGACCTCCTCGGTCAGCGCGGAACGCGTGGTCTCGCGGCCCTCGTAAGCGCTGTCGAAGTCGACGTACGGCACCGGCAGCGGCGTGCCCTTCTCCTCCAGGCATTCGGCGATCACGAGCGCACCCGCGTAGGCGGCCTTCTTGAGCATCTTGTCGGTCAGGACGTAGGGGTCCAGCGGCAGCGTCCACGCGGAGATGTTCTTCTCCACGCTGCCCGTCGGCGTCTGTTCGGCGGCGGGGGTGTCGGAGACGCAGCCGGTGGCGGCTGCGAGAGTCGCAGCCGCCACCAGCATCGCGCCGCCGAGACGAAGGTGTTTCGACACGGGTGAACGCTCCAGGGGTGAGGGGTCAGATGAACTTCGCCGACGCGGGATCCCACGTGACGCCGTACACGAGGCCCGAGTTGTTCTCGATGTTGCCGTCGCCCTGACGCCGATGTCCTTACCGCGAGCTTTCAGTGTGCGCGCGGATCGGGGCGTGCACGGGAAGCCCTTTTGCACGAGTGCCGTGTTCCTTACACGGCTTCTCCGGAGGGTCGCGACGGCCGCCTCTCAGCGCGCGGCATCCCACATCGTGTACGACACCACGCCGGCCGGCAGACCCTCCAGCGGCGCCACGAGCTCGCTCTCCACACCGACGATCCGGCCCGACTCGACGGAGATGAACGCGGTCTCCACCCGCTCGGGCACCACCGAGGACACCTGCACGCCGATCACGTCGCGCCCCAGGCGGTCGGTCGTCTCGCCCCGCACGGTCACGCCCCCTGCCTCGTCGAGCAGCTCCAGCAGCGCCGCGTGCTGGGCGTCCGTCAGCGTCCAGTACTGCAGCAAGCCGGTGATCGCGGCCAGCAGCTCCCCGGACGACGACGCCGACGTGGCCCCGAATGCACCGAGGGCCGCGTCGAGCTCGGCGCGCGAGCTTCCGGAGAGTCCGGCGACCGCGGTCGGCAGAGCGAACTCCTCCGGTGACAGGGCCACGGTGTCGATGAGCTCGCCGGGCGCGTACGGGCTCGCGGCGATGCCATCCGGACGCTCGCCGTCGGGCCAGTACGGCTCCCCCGCGACGATGGTCGAGACGGTCGGCTGACCGGGACCCCACTCCAGGGTGATCTCCTGGGGCACGACCTCGACGTGCTCGTCCGCCAGGTCGACGCTCCAGTTCCACGACACCGAGTGCACGACCGGGACCTGCGCGACCGCGGCGTCGACCATCAGGGTGCGCTCCGCGTCGGCGAACACCTCCGCCGCGGTACCGGCTGCCGTGTAGTGCAGGGCGGGCGGGGTGAGCGCCACCGCGGGTTGCGTGGGCACCAGCACCGACACCGCGACGACCGTGGCAGCCGCGACGGCCGCTGTCGCCGTGACCACTCCGGCCCACACCAGGGCCGGGCGGCGGCGGCGCCTCTGCGGGCGGTAGTCGCCGCGGATGATGCCCTCGCGGATCGCGATCTCGGCCGCGGTGAGGCCGCTGTCGTCGGTCGTCCGCGGCGCCGGGTTCGCCGCACGGAACAGGCGGTCGAGCTCGGTGTCGGAGATGTTCATCGCGCCCGTCCCGTCTCGAGCTGGGCGCGCAGCTTGGTGCGTGCCCGCGTCAGGGTGGTCCACACGGCTCCGGGGCTGGTGTGCAGCGCCTCGGCCACCTCACCGGCGCTGAGCTCGTCCCAGTACGTGAGCACCACGACCTGCCGCTCCCTGGCGCTCAGCGACCGGAGGGCGCGCCGCAGCGCCAGTGCCTCCATCGGGTCGAGCGGCTCGGCCGGGTTGCTGAGCCCGCGCGTGAGCGCGTCGATGGCCCTGTCGCGGGACCGCGCACGCCGGCTGCGATCGCGCAGCTTGTTGTCGGCGGTGCGCAGGAACCACCGCAATCCCATGGGGCTCGCGGGGTCGAGTTTGCGCCAGGCGATCAGGAACACCTCGGCCGTGAGCTCCTCGACCTCCTCGGCGTCGTCGATGAAGCACTCCAGGTGGCGGTGGATGCGGGGCCAGTACTGGTCGAACAGCTGTCGGTACACCACCGCCTTCGTGCCGGCGCCGTCGTGCTCGGCCGCGCGCGACGTCGGCCGAACGCGGCCGGGCGCCACGCGCAGGAAGCCGGCGGCGTCGCCGGAACCGGGCGCCGCGACAGCGAGCGCGAGCGGGTGCGTGAACGTGAAGCGGAACATGCGCCCCTCCCTCACGCCGCGATCCGGTGTGAACAGGGTAGCGGCATGATCAGAACAGGCAACGGAGGTTCGTGACCGCCCCGACGACGTTCGCCGTGACCCCCGCGCCCGCCGACGCCAGCACCGTGCTCGCGGCATTGCGGGCCTGGACGGTCCCGGAGGAGCGGGCGTTGGCGATCGAGCGCACGGTGCTGAGGCCGGCGGTGCTGACGATCGAGCAGACGCTGAAGCTCAACCGCGTTCCGCCGCGGTTCGGCTCCGAGTAGGCGCAGTACTGTCCGGTCGCACAGCTGCCCACGGCCCGCTGGTATGGCGACGGGACGGTGAGTTGCATGCCGAGATCGGGCCACTCCGCGGTGTACGCGTCCACGGCGACGCCCCCGGGGACGTGCTCGAGCGCGTAGACGACATCCTGGTGGAGACTCTCGTCGGCGTGGGCGGGGGCGAGCGATCCCCCCACGAGCAGCGCCGTCGCGGCGAGGGTGACAAGGAGCTTCGTCTTCATGCGGACCGTCCGGGTGTGGAGGAAGGGGTGTGTCCCTCCAATCTCGGGTGTCGCCGCCGTCCCCGTCGACCGCCGACCGCGCCTTGCCGCTCCGGGGAGTTCCTTACACACTTCTTTCCGGCCGCGACCCCCCCGTCAGCTGAACAGGATGAGGACGTACACGGCGAAGGTCGCGAGGTGTGCGGCGCCGTGCATCGCCGTCACGCGCTTCGCGGAGAAGGTCGTGACCGACAGCAGCAGCGTGACGCCGAGCATCAGCAGGTTCGCGGGGGACTCGGCCAGCACCACCGTCTGCCCCGTGAGCATGCCGATCACCAGCACCGCGGGGATCGTGAGCCCCACGGTCGACACGAGCGCGCCGTGGCAGAGGTTCGTGACGCGCTGCGCCTCACCGTTCAGGGCGGCCCGCACGGCCGTGATCGACTCGGGCAGGAACACGATGCCCGCGATGAGGAGCCCCGCGAGGGCCACGGGCGCCCCGACCCTGGCGAGACCGTCGTCGAGCAGCGCGGCCATGTCGTGCGACAGCAGCACGATCGGCACCACCGTGACCACGAGCAGGAGCAGCCGTGTCACGACCTCGGTGCGATGCGCGGCGAGCACCTCCCGGATGCCGGGGCGCGGCTCCTCCGTACGAGCCGCGGTCCGCAGTCGCTCGTCGACCTCCGTGAAGTCCTCCGCCTGCGCGCCCATCTGCCGGAACAGGAAGAACGCGTACAGCGCGAGCGTCAGCACGATGATCGGGATCTCCTGCCCCACCGTGTACGCGCCGTCGTCGCCGATGAGCCCGGGCAGGGCGATCCCGAGCGCCACGAGCACCACCAGCATCGCCAGGTACGACGACGTGCCGGTGCGGTTGTGCGCCATCCCGCGGTGACGTAGCCCGCCCAGCAGCAGCGCGAGCCCGATCACGAGGTTCAGGATGATCATCGACACGGCCATCACCGAGTCGCGGGCGATCGTGGCGTGCTCGCCGGGACCGAGCATGACCGCGGAGATCAGGATCACCTCGATCAGCACGATCGACAGGGTGAGCACGAGCGAGCCATAGGGGTCGCCCAGGCGGTGCGCGAGGGCCTCCGCCTGCTTCACCACGCCGAACGCGCACACCAGGATCACCGCGACGATGCCGACGAGCGCGATCACCAGCAGCGGACCGGGCACGGGTGGTGCGAGCAACGGGTGGGCGATCAGCAGCGCACCGAACGCACCCCAGCCGAGCGCCACGCGGACCACATCGACGGGGGTGACCAGCTGCCTGATCGACGGTCGGCTCATGGTCGGCTCCTCGCCGGTCGGCCTCTCCCTGGACATGACGACTCCCTCGTGAGTCAGTCGTCGTGTGCGGGTACTGCTCCCTCGTCCGCCGCCCCGGTGACCGGGGACACTCCCAGGGTAGCGGCGGAACCGCAACAGCACCTGTGCACGCGCGACGCGGGTTGGCCGGGCCTCCACGACCTCTGCTACGGTGGCCGCAGGTCCGAGTTCCGGACCTGCGGACGAGGGCGCAGTACCCGCAAAGCGACAAGACTGACCATGAAGGTCGTCTCGTGTCGCTTCTTGCCGGTGGAACCGTCCCCGCCTCCGCTTCGCCGCACACCGCGACCCTCCTGGCGCCGCGCTCTCCCGCCGACGTGCCTCCGGCACACAGCGAAGGGAGACTCCGTGGACGCGCTCTTCGGATCCATCATCGGCGTGATCATCCTCCTCGTCATCCTCGGGATCTCGCGGGCGTTCGCACGCGGATACCGCCACGGGGTGCGCTACGACGATCTGACGGTCGACCGGCTGCACGCCCTGACGGAGGGCGATCTCGCGGCGCTCGAGACGCGCGACGTGGACGCGTGGCTACGCCTGCGCGCCCTGGAGCGGCGCATGAGCGGCCTGCGCCGCCGGGCCGCCGAGCTCCGGGCCGACCGCTGACGCCCGCCCGCCCCCTTCTCCTTCCCCCGCTCCCGCTCACCTGACCACCCGAAGAGGACCCCATGGCCACGACGCGCACTCGCGACCAGGCAGACCACGACACCTCCCGACGACCCCTCGGAGGCCGTTTCGTCGGTTCCGCCGCCAACTACCTCGACGAGCGCACCAGCATCTCTGGACTGATGAAGGAGCTGGGGCGCAAGGTGTTCCCCGACCACTGGTCGTTCATGCTGGGCGAGATCGCCCTGTGGGCGTTCGTCGTGGTGTTCATCACGGGCACGTTCCTCACGTTCTTCTTCCAGGCGTCGATGGTCCCCACGCACTACACCGGTGCGTACGCCCCGATGCGCGGCATGGAGATGACGGCCGCGTTCGACTCGGCCCTGCGGATCTCGTTCGACATCCGCGGTGGGCTGCTCGTGCGGCAGATGCACCACTGGGCGGCGTTGGTGTTCGTCGCCGGGATCGGCCTGCACATGCTGCGGGTGTTCTTCACCGGTGCGTTCCGCAAGCCGCGCGAGCTGAACTGGGTGATCGGCTTCGTGCTGTTCATCCTGGCGATGGCCGAGGGCTTCACCGGTTATTCCCTGCCCGACGACCTGCTCTCGGGCAACGGTCTGCGCATCATCGACGGCATGATCAAGGGCCTGCCCCTGATCGGCACCTGGACCTCGTTCCTCCTCTTCGGCGGCGAGTTCCCCGGCACCGACATCATCGGACGGCTCTACACGCTGCACATCCTGATCCTGCCGATGCTCGTCATCGCGCTGATCGCCCTTCACCTGATCCTGATGATCGTGAACAAGCACACGCAGTTCGCCGGCCCCGGCCGCACGAACGACAACGTCGTGGGCTACCCGATCATGCCGGTCTACGCGGCGAAGATGGGCGGGTTCTTCTTCCTCGTGTTCGGCGTGATCGCGCTGCTGGGCACCTTCTTCCAGATCCTGCCGTTCTGGGTGTACGGGCCGTACGACCCCTCGCCCATCTCGGCGGGCACGCAGCCGGACTGGTACATCGGCTTCGCGGACGGTGCGCTGCGCCTCGCCCCGCCGAACTGGGACGTGGTGCTGTTCGACCGCACCTGGTCGTTCGGCATCATCGTGCCGGTGGCCGTGATGGGGCTGTTCATCCTCACCGTGCTGTTCTATCCGTTCATCGAGGCGTGGGTCACGGGCGACAAGCGCGAGCACCACATCGCCGAACGACCGCGCAACGCGGCCACGCGCACGGCGATCGGTGTCGCGGGCGTCCTCTTCTATGCGGTGCTGTGGGCGGCGGCGTCGTCCGACCTCATCGCCACGCACTTCATGCTCACGATGGAGGGCGTGATCCACACACTCCAGGCGCTGCTGATCCTCGGTCCCGTGCTCGGGTACGTCCTGACGAAGCGGATCTGCCTGGCGCTGCAGAAGAAGGACCGCGAGATCGTGCTGCACGGCTTCGAAACGGGTCGCATCGTGCGACTGCCCGGCGGCGAGTTCGTCGAGGTGCACCAGCCCGTCGACGAGTACGAGCGCTGGAAACTCATCGACGTGGAGTCGTATCAGCCGCTGGTCGTACGGCCGAACGCGAAGGGGCGCATCCCGTGGCATCAGAACCTGCGCGCCGCCGTGTCCCGGTGGTTCTTCGAAGACAGGCTGCTGCCGCTCACCAGGGCCGAGGTGCACGCGGCCGACAGCGCCCACGGGTCGCACGCGGCGGTGGAGGCTCCGGACGCGGACGGCACCGCGGGGGACGGCCCGGAGCATGGCGCACACACCGACCGTTGACGCCGGCAGGCACCGCGGGGCGCGGGTGGCCCTGGGCGTGGGGGTGGTCGTGGTCGCGTTCCTCGTCGCTGGCACGCCGGCGGCCCTGGGGGCGTTCGCCATCGTGGTCGGGTTCGGCGCGGTCCGCCGTGCCCGGCGCCGCCCGGAGCGACTACCCCGCCTGACGTTCACGTTCGCCGTGGTCGATGTCGGCGGCGACGGCGCCCCGTGCCTGCTGCTGTCTCTGCCGCCCGACGCGGACGAGACCGTGGCGGAGGTGCTGCGTGCGCACGGGTGGAGCACCCTGGAGCCGCCCGTCAACGGTCCGGTCGCACCGGTGCGGCGGGTGGGCGTGGAGTTCCGCGGCGACGACGGCCTGCGGCTGCGCGACCTCGGGGTGCCCCGGCCCGCCTACGCCGAGGCGATGCGCCGGGGGGCGTGCCGGGCGGGTGGGGTGCGGCCGCCGAGCGGACGGGGTGGGTGCTGCTGCTCGCGGTGCCGGAGCAGGCGTGGCCGCTCGACCCCGACCGCACAGTGCGCTCGCCGGTGCTCGGCGCGTACGGGTTGCTGCACGGCTCCCGGGCGGGAGGTTCCCCTGCGGGATCGGTCAGGCGGTGATGCGCGGACGCCGGGGGATCCAGCAGGCCACGCGGTCGCGGTAGGCGCGGAAGTCGGCACCGAACCGCGCCTCCAGGTCGGCTTCCTCCAGTGGTCGCACGAGCGCGTTCCACACCAGCGACCCGCACAGGGCGTACAGCACCACGAGCCACGAGCCCGCCATCAGGCCGACCGCCACGCCCTGCGCGATGCCGCCGACCGCCATCGGGTTGCGCACGAACCGGTAGGGCCCCGCGACCACCAGCCGCCGGGGCATCGCCGAGGGCAGAGGTGTGCCCTCGCCCTGCACCGACATGGACGCCGCCGACCACATCGACAGCGCGAACGCGAGCGCGAACAGCACCGCACCGGCGATGCGCACGGCCACGGGGAACGGCACATGCAGCCCCCACCGATGCTCGGCGACGACGATCACGGCGGGCAGTGCCACCAGGAACACGGCGGAGAACACGAGGATCTGCACGGCCGTGCGGGACAGATGCGCCACGGGCCGGGCGGTCGCCGCGAGCCGGAACCGGAACGGCCCCCGCAGCAGCCACTCGGACGGAACCCGGCCGGTGAGCACGAGCACGGCGGCGCCGATCGACCCCAGCGCCGCGGCTGCCATGAGCAGCGCGCCCCATCCGGCCGCGCCCGTGACGGTGGCGTACAGCGCCATGCCGGCCGCGACCAGGGTCGTCCAGCCGGTGGTCGACCACACCGCGGCGCGCAGTCCCGCTGCCGCGAGGGCCGACCCGAGCACGAACAGCGGGATGTCGAGCAGCGCGACGAGCGAAGCGTCGAGAGAGCCGAGGGTCGCGGTGCGGATTCCGGGCCACACGAACACCGCGATCCACCACGCGGCGCCGGCGAGGGCCTGCGCTCCGAAGAACAGACGACCCCAGGAGCGCGGCGACATCCGGCGCCACAACTCCCCCATGCGGTCAGTCTAGGTCAGGCCGCGGCTCCCGCCGGCGGTGTCGCGTCAGCTCTGCGGGGCGTCGTTCCACGACCAGATGTCGTCGCCGCGCAGCACCGCGTCGGCCCCGCCGTCGCAGTAGATCGTCTGACCGGCCATGTGCGTGTTCGCCGGGCTGGTCAGCCACACCAGCAGTTCTGCGATGGACGACGCCGGCTGGTGGTAGTTGAGCGGCATCGGCACGGCGGCGTCCACCTGCGCCAGGCCCTCGGGCGACCCGAGCAGACCGGCGGTCATGGCGGTGATCACGGTGCCGGGGGCGACGGCGTTGAGGGGGATGCCGGCTCCGGCCCACGCGGGCGTCACCGACTCGCGGCGCACCCACCGCGACACCGCGCGCTTGCTCGACGAGTAGTTGAGGAACCCGCCCTCGGGGGTCGCGGCGAGCCGGTCGCCGATCTCCAGCGCGCGGGCCTCGTCACCAGCGAGGGCGGCGTCGACGAGCTCGGCGGACACCGGCTGCAGCGACGCCATCGACGACACCACGGCCGCACGCGGAGTATCGGCCAGGCTGAGCGTGGGGCGCAGGGCCTCCAGGAACTCGGTCACGCCGAAGAAGTTGATCGCCATGGTCTTCGCGATGGGGGCGGCGATGCCGGCGCACGCGATCACGGCGTCGATGCTGCCGTCCGCGGCTTCGATCGCGGCTTCCGCGGCGGCGATGCGGCCGTCGTGCGTGGAGAGGTCGCCCGCCACTTCAGCGCCGGCGAGGTCCACACCGATGACGGTGTGCCCCTGGGCGCGCAGCAGCGAGGTGGTGGCGGCTCCGATTCCGGATGCCGAGCCGGTGACGACGTAGGTGCGGGTCATGATGATTCCTCCTGGATGGACGGTGCCGACGGCGTGCCGGCGAGGGCGAAGACGAAGCGCGTGAGCTGGTGCCGGAACGCGGAGATCTCGTCCGCGTCCCAGCCGGCGAGGGCGTCTGCCACCAGGCGGTGACCGGCGTCGACCAGGCGCGCGTAGGCCTGCTCGCCGGCGGGTGCGAGGCGCACCTCGACCGTGCGGCCGGTGCGGATCGGGTCGACCACGCCCTGCGCGGCCATGCGGGCGACGAGCTTCGACGTGGTCGGGCGCGACATCGAGGCGTGCTCGGCGAGGGCACCGAACCCGAGTGCTCCCCCGTGCAGCCCGAGCAGGTACACGGCGCGGATGGCGGTGGGGTCGAGGGCGACGCCGACGCTCTCGGCCACCTGGGCCTGCACGTCGCTCTCGCTCCACGCCGACACCACGTTCACGAGGGCGACGTGGATGTCGGCGATGCTCTGGGCGTTCGCCATGCCCTCAGTCTACGCCTTTTGTTGCTTGAGGCAACTGTTCTCCGTCACGTACCCGGTCGAGCCCGAGTCGTCCACCAGCACATACGGCACCACATCAGCGGAGCTCCCGCGTCCACGACGCCAGTGCCGCTCCCGGCCGTCGCCGTACTCCAGCACGATCGCGCCCGGCACGGCACCGGCGGGAGCCACCACGTAGGAGCTGCCGCCCAGACCCGACGAGCGCAGTTGCACCACGATCCCGCCGTCGTTCGGTCGCGGAGGTGTCGTGTGCAGATCCATCGGCGTCACCGGCAGTGCGTACTCGCCACGCACCTGCAGCACCGCTGCGCCGGCGGCGCGCGGGCCCAGCGGCCTCACTCCGCCGCTCCGATGCGCGCAGCCCAGGCGGCCGTGTCCCGCACGCCACGGGCGTCGAGGTACGCGCGCACCGTGTCGTGCACGAGCCGGATCTCAGCCTCGTTGCCCATCGCGGCCTGCATCGTGCCGACGTCCGGGGTCGGCTTGCCGTCGATGCGCTCGAGCGCCTCCCACACGATGTCCTCGCGGGCGCCGCGTCCCAGGGCGTGCGGCATCGAGGTGAAGCGGATGCCGGTGCGGGCGGCTGGTCGTGACTCTTTCATGCGTGTTCCTCTCTCGTCCGGAGGGCAGGCTCGCGCGGAGGGGCCGGCGGCCCCTGGCGGCGCGCACGCCGGAGCGGGGGTCTCGCCCCCTGTGCGGTCGTGCGGTTCTGCGGCCCGCGGTGCTCCCCTGATCACCGTCGAGTGCGGCGCGGGAGCCCCGGTCTGGCCGTCCGGTTCCCTCCGACCGTAGCACGTTGTTTTGAGTCATTCAAAACAACGGATACCGAGCGGTGTGTCGTCTCAGGCGCTTCCGGACAACACCCGAGCGACGTACACCGCCGACGCACGCGACGCCCCGAGCGCCAGCACCGCCCGACCCGCGCGCACATCACCCTCTGCGGGCCACCCCGCATACACGACCACGGCGTCGGGGCGCACGGCGAGCACCGCATCCTGCACGGCCGCCTCGAACGGACTGCTCTGCGGCTGATTCACCAGCAGCACCACGTTTCCCGTCCGGTCCGCGGCGACCGCGGCCGCCCGTGCGGCAGCCGCCGTCGCATCGAGTCCGGCGAGCGATACGCGCTCCACCGGCATCCGCTCGCGCAGCGCCACGGTGAAGAAGTCCGACGCCTCCCCCACCGCGACACTGCGCTTCGTACGGGCGTCGACCACCGTGGCCGACGCACTGCCGAGGCGCACATCACCGACCACCGTGGCCGCCCGGGCGACGAGGTCTGCGCCCTCGAAGGCCGCCGGGCGCTCGGCGTCGTCCCCGTGGTCGCGGCGCCAGGCCGAGAGCTCGGCGAGCCGCGCCGCCGCCTCCTCCGCGCGCGCGACAGGCAACGCGCCCGACCGCAGCGCCTCGTACACGGCGTGCAGCACCTCCTCGAACTCGACCTGGTCGGTGCGCTCGCCGCCGACCTGCGGGTTGAGGGCGGGGTTGCCGATGCACACGAGGTCTGCGCCCGCGGCGAGGGCCCCGACCGCGCCGGGCCCCGAGCCGACCGTGCCGCGGATCGCCGCCATGTCGACCGCGTCGGTGATGAGCACCCCGTCGAAGCCCAGGTCGCGGGCCAGGCGCAGGCTCGTCGGGTTGAGGGTCGCCGGTGCGTCGCCGAGCGCGGGCACGCGGATGTGCGCCGTCATGAGGGTCTTCGCGCCCGCCTCGATCGCGGCGCGGAACGGCGGCAGATGCACGGCGTGCAGCTGTTCGAGCGTCACATCGGCGGTCGCCGGCGCCAGGTGCGAGTCGGTGACGGTGTCGCCGTGACCGGGGAAGTGCTTGGGGCACGCGGCGACCCCGGCGGACTGGATCCCCCGGACGGCCGCGGCGGCATGGCGGGCGACGACGTCGGGGTCGGCGCCGAACGAGCGGACGCCGATCACGGGGTTGCGCGGGTCGGCGTTGACGTCGACGGTCGGCGCCAGGTCGACGTCGATGCCCGCGGAGGCCACGAGCCGCCCGGTCCAGGCGGCGACGCGCTCGGTGAGGTCGATGTCGTCGAGACGGCCGAGCACCGCGTTGCCGGGCGTCGATGAGCCCGCGGCCGCTTCCAGGCGCGTGACGATGCCGCCCTCCTCGTCCACGCCGATCAGCGCTCCGGGGTGTCGTCCGTGGATCTCCGCCGAGAGCGCGCGCGGCTGATCCGGGTCGGCGGGATCGAGGTTCTGCGCGAAGTACACGACGCCGGCGAGACCGTGGTCGAGCGCTCGCCGGAGCCAGTCGGGGGCGGTGCGTCCGGCGAATCCGGGCCACAGCAGGCTGTGGGCGAGGCGGCTCAGGGCGGGGTCGCGCGGCGCGGGCATGAGCATCTCTCGATCGTGGGCGGCCTGTTCACGACGAAACTAAACTACGAACGCGCGACCGTCAATGAAAATTCATGACACCAGCACGCACGCCCGGATGACCGCCTGCACCACCACCGGCACCTGCTCCGGCGTGAGGCACTGCGGATTCAGTGCGATCTCGTCGCCGTCCACGCCCACCACGACCGCGGGATCGCCGGAGCGCAGACGCTCCGCAACCGCCGCGGCCGTCGCGTGCAGCGGCCGTACGTAGGCGCGCGGGATCGAGGCGGGCTGGATGCCGGGGCGCTCCAGCACGTGGCGCCGCACGCGCAGATCCGCGCACCCCGCGAGCCCCGCGACCAGCTCCGACACCATCCGCTCCCGGGCGGCCTGCTCCGCGGCCTCGTCCCGCCGAGCGAACAGCTCGACCGCCGCCACCAGCCCCACGATCGTCTCCTTGTCGGTCTTCATCCCCCGGGCGACACCGTGGTGCGGATAGGCGACGGCCGCGCACGCGGCCACCAGCTCGCGCCGACCGAGGATCATCCCCGACGACTGCGGCCCACGGACCTCCTTGCCACCGCTGAGCACCACGAGGTCGGCACCCTCGTCGAGCATCTGCCGCACCAGCGCCCGCGGCGGCACCTCGGCGGCGGCGTCCACCACCAGCGGGATGCCGTGCTCGTGCAGCACCGCGGCGACCTCCGCGAGCGGCGGCGAGCCGGGCAGCGACCGGGCCTCCGCCATCCACAGCAGGAGCGCGGTCCGGTCGCTGAGGGCACGGCGCAGCTCCTCCACGCTCGTCCCCGTCGCGTCCTCCACCTCGACCACGCGGGCACCCGCGACCGCCACCGCCGTGTCGTAGCGGTTGCGATGGCCGCGCAGCATCAGGCACTCGTCCGGCAGTCCGGAGGCGCGCGGTAGCCGGGCGCGCAGCTCCGGGTGGTCGCGGGTCATCGCGGCGGCCGTGGCGACCGTGAGCCCCGCGGCCGCTCCCGCGGTGACACAGGCGGCCTCCACATCGAGCGCGGCGGCGATGCGTTCCCCCGCCCGAGCTTGCAGGGCGTGCAGGTCGACGTAGGCCCCGGCGGCCTCGCGCATCGCGTCGAGCACCTCGGGCGCCAGGAGCGAGCCGCCGACCGCGGTCACCGTGCCCCACGCGTTGATCAGCGGTCGAAGTCCCAGGTCGCGGTAGACGCTCATGAGCGCACACGCTAGCGCCTCGATCGCTTCCGGCGGCCGTGCCATCACCCCGACCGCTCCCTCGCGAGACGCCGTTCCCGACCGGCCGGCGATGACGGCTTTTTTGCCGCTCAGCAGGAAATTTGACTTCTATGCCGTTCCGGGTATGGTCAGGGGTTACGCCAGCCACGAAAAGGGGAAGCGCACATGTCCGGAAAGTCCACCCAGGGTCGAGCGAGCAAGAAGGCCCCGCAGCTCTCACTCAAGGAGAAGCGGGCCGCCAAGAAGGCCAAGAACGCTCCAGACGAGTTCCTCAAGCCCCGCAAGGGCGCGAAGGGCTGAGGACTCCCCGGACGGCGGCATCGCGGCGGACGCTGCGGATGCGCGTCCGAGAGGTGCGCCGGATACCCGCGCGACGAGGTGCTGTCAACGGCCCTCCCCTCGTGCGGCATCCGGCGCACCCTGGACGTCTCATCCGACGAGAGGAGCACGCCATGACGCTCGACGAGGGCCACCTGAACGATCCGGAGCGCATGCAGCCGGAGGAGGAGGACAGGGTCGAGTCCGGCGCGGAGCCCACCGACCCCACGTATCCGTCCCCCGATGCCGGGTCCGCCCGACCCGGTGCCGGTCCGATCTCGGAGCACCTCGCCGAGCGGGGCGGGGACGACGCCGACCTCATCGAGAACGTGCCGGCGGGCGGTGCGGGGGCCGACGCGGGCGCCGGGCAGGCCGCCCGCGTGGACCCGTCATCCGACGCCTCGGTACCGGACGAGTCCGAGCACAACGACGAGCCCGGCATCGGCACTCGTCGCGCGGAGGACTGATCACCCCACGGTCACACCGTGGACGGATGCAGCACGACCTTGATGCAGCCGTCCTCCTTCTGCTGGAACGTGCGGTACAGGTCGGGTGCGTCGTCGAGCGGGGCGTGATGCGTGGTGAGGTCCATCACGCCGAGCGGATCGGCGGCGTCCTCCACGAGCGGCAGCAGGTCGTCGATCCAGTTCTTGACGTTGCACTGCCCCATCCGCAGCGTGACCTGCTTGTCGAACATCGTCTTCATCGGCAGGATGTCGGCGTCACCCGCATAGACGCCGCTCAGCGACACGGTCCCGCCCCGTCGCACCGCGTCGATCGAGGCATAGACCGCGGCGAGGCGGTCGATCCCCGCCTTGTCGAGCAGCTGTCGCGCGGCGGGATCGGGCAGCAGCCCCACGGCCTTCTGCACGAACTCGATGCCGCTGTTCCCGTGGGCTTCGAGCCCCACCGCGTCGACCACGGAGTCGGCCCCGCGGCCCTCGGTGGTGTCGCGGATCTCGGCGACGACGGTGTCGGTGAGGTCGAGCGTCTCGATGCCGTGCCGTTCGGCCATGGCCCGCCGCTCGGGCACCGGGTCGACGGCGATGACGCGGTGCCCGCGGTGACGGCCCACCCTGGCGACGAACTGCCCGACCGGGCCGAGGCCCATCACGGCGAGGGTGCCGCCCTCCGGCACCTGCGCGTACTCCACGCCCTGCCACGCGGTGGGGAGGATGTCGCTGAGGAACAGGTAGCGCTCGTCGGGAAGGTCGGGCGCGACCTTGATGTGGTTGTAGTCCGCAAGCGGCACCCGCAGGTACTCCGCCTGTCCGCCCGGCACCTGGCCGTAGAGCTTGGTGTACCCGAACAGGGCTGCTCCGCTGCCGTACTCGCGCACCTGCGTGGTCTCGCACTGCGACTGCAGGCCGCGACGGCAGAAGAAGCACTCCCCGCACGCGATGTTGAACGGAATGACGACGCGGTCTCCGGGCTGCAGCGAGGTGACGTTCGCGCCCACCTCGACCACCACACCCATGGGCTCGTGCCCGAGGATGTCGCCGCGACCCAGGAATGGACCGAGCAGCTCGTACAGATGCAGGTCGGAGCCGCAGATCGCCGATGAGGTGATGCGGATGATCGCGTCCTCCGGCTGCTGGATCTGCGGGTCGGGGACCTCCTCGACCGTCACCGTGCGCTTGCCCTGCCAGGTCAGTGCCTTCATGATGTCCTCTGCTCCGGTCGACTGTGGTCGTCCCAGCCTCCGCGTCGCCGGTCGGTGTGAACACCCGGTTGACAGGTGCCGTGGCGCATGCGATCCCGCGCTCAGTGGAAGGGGCAGCCGCGGCCGGAGCCGGCCGCGCGCACCCGTCCGCCGGACGCGGGCTTGGTGGGCAGCCGTCGTCGGTTCACCGCGAGGCCCTCGTCGAGCACGCGCAGCCGCGGGTCGCTGAGCACCGCGATCGCAGCCGTGAGTCCCGCGACCACGAGCTTCTCGCCGGGGCAGCGGTGTCCCGTGGCGACGTCGGCCCCGCCCTGCGGGATGAACGTCTTCACCTCTTCGTGGTCGGTCACGTCGGTGAAGCGCTCCGGGGCGAAGCGGTGCGCGTGCGCCCACGACTGCTCGTCGGTGTCGGTGCCGAGGATGTCGAGCACCACGCGACCGCCCTTCGGCACCCGCACGCCGTCGATCTCGATGTCGGTGAGCGCACGCCCCGGGAGCATCGGCACGAACAGTCCCGTGCGCCGCACCTCCTGCGCGAACCGGGTGGCGAGAGCGCCGCCCACGAGAGCCTGCCGTTCCGCGGTCTCGGCCGCGATGCGGGCGCGCCACTCCGGGTGGTCGTGGAGCTGCTTCGCCGCGAACGCCACGAACCGGGCGGCGGCGATCATCGGCCGGATGCTGTTCTGCAGTTCGATGCCCGCGGTCCTGGCGGGAAGCAGGGTGCCGTCGGCGCTGCGGTGCGCGGCCCACAGCGCGAGCGCGGTGCCCTCGGGAGCCGTGAGCGTTCCGGCGCGGACGGCCTCGATGAGGCGCTGAGCGTGCCGGTCGGACCACATCCGGTTCGCGGTCGCGGCGAGGTAGGCGGGCGAGTACGGCGCGCCGAACCCGTCGACGATCTGGGCCAGCCGAGCGGCCCAGCGCGTCTTCGCGGCGGGGGTCCCCGGAAGGCCCGCCCAGCCCATGATCGCGCGTCCGAACGCCCCGACGGCCGCGTCATAGGCGCTGCGGGTGCCGCCGTCGAGCCAGGCGTCGCGCTCCCGCGCCCACTCCCGCTCGAGCCAGGGCGTGAGCCGCGCGACCTGCTCGTCCTCGTAGGCGACCGCGACGAACGTCGCCTTGCGGTGACGGTGGGCGTCGCCGTCGAGGCTGTGCACGGAGCCGTGCCCGAACAGCGTCTCCTGCACGATCGCGGGCATCGCACCGTGCCGGGCGATGCGACTGTCGTCGTAGAACAGGTCGATGCCCTCGGCGCCGCGGACGAGGGCGGCCTCGTCGCCGAGCAGGCGCATCGGGGCAGACCGGGCGCCCGGTCGTGCACGCCGCCAGATGCGGGCTCCGAAGTCGTAGCCGCGGGTCAGGAGGAACGGGGAGTCGTCGCGCACGATCGTCTCGACGCCGTGCGAGATCCGGCCGGTGAGTCTGTGGAGCATGACTCGACCCTCGCAGCGCTGGGACCGGTCCTCCAGGGGGGAGCGTTCGGCGATGGACTGTGCTAGCGGTGAGGGGACGACGCTTGTCAAGCGCCTGTGCAGGCGGTGTGCGCGCCCGTCACACTGGCGGCGGAACGGAGGAACCATGGCGACGAACACCCGAGACCTGGCGTGCACCACCGAGGACGTGTTCCGTGTGCTGGCGGACGGCTGGCTGTACCCCGCGTGGGTCGTCGGAGCGTCGCGCATGCGCGATGTCGACGCTGCCTGGCCCGCTCCGGGCGCGCAGCTGCACCATTCGGTCGGCGTGTGGCCCGCGCTGCTCGACGACACGACCGAGCTGCTGCAGTGGCATCCGCCGCACCGGGCGGTGCTGCGTGCGCGCGGCTGGCCGGTCGGCGAGGCGCAGGTCACCCTGCGGGCGAGGTCGACGGCGACCGGCTGCCAGGTGCGTATCGACGAGGAACCCGTGAAGGGCCCGGCGACCCTGCTCCCCCGCTTCCTGACCGCACCGATCCTGCGGTGGCGCAACGCCGAGACGCTGCATCGGCTGGCCTATCTGGCCGAAGGGCGTGCCGGGTGATCGGTTGCGCGGGGATTCATGCCCCGGATCGCATATAGTCTTCGGCGGCCTGGACCTGGGCCGGCGTCGGACGCACACCGGTGTAGAGCACGAACTGCTCGAGCGCCTGGAGGGTCGCGACCTCGGCGCCGGTGATGACCGTGGCGCCCGCCGCACGCCCCGCAGCCACCACGGGGGTCTCCGCCGGCAGCGCGACCACATCGAACACCACCGTCGATGCCGCGATCGCCTGCTCGCTGAACGAGAGCGCGTGCTCCTCGCCCCCGCCCGCCATGCCGATCGGCGTGACGTTGACGAGCACGTCCGCTGTCGCCTCGCCGGGCTCCGGACGCCAGTCGAAGCCGTACTGGTCCGCGAGGGCACGCCCGCGGGCTTCGTTGCGGGCGACGATCGTGAGGTCGGTGAAGCCCCCGTCGCGGAAGGCCGCAGCGGTCGCCTTCGCCATGCCGCCCGAACCCCGCAGCAGCACAGACGACCGCGGGTCGATGCCGTTGCGGGCGATCAGGGTCGCGATCGCCGAGTAGTCGGTGTTGTAGGCGGTCAGTACCCCGTCGTCGTTCACGATGGTGTTGACGGAGTCGATCGCGCGCGCGGAGGCGTCCATCTGATCGACGAGGGCGATGACATCCTCCTTATAGGGCATGGAGATCGCGCATCCGCGGATGCCGAGTCCGCGGACACCGGCGATCGCCTGGGCCAGATCGGTCGGCGCGAAGGCCTTGTAGATCCAGTTGAGCCCCAGTGCCTCGTAGAGGTGGTTGTGGAAGCGGGTTCCGTTGTTGCTGGGTCGCGCGGACAGCGAGATGCACAGCGTCATGTCCTTGTTCAGCATCGTCACCGCCTCAGGCTACCGGCGGCGAGGATCCGTGGCGGGAACGGTCGTCCTCCCCTATGGTGAAGGTGCATGCACAGGGGATTGATCGTCTCCGTCTCTCCCCAGGAGACGGACGGCCCACCCCAGGGGCACGACGATCCGTGTATGCGATTGGGCCCTCTCGAGTAGTTCAGTCCCCAATGGGCTACTCGAGGGGGCCGCTCTCGTTCATTCTCCCACCAATTTTCGGATTTGTCCCCCAAAAGGGGGACAAGGAGGTCCGAAAGGGGTTAGGCTGTCTCTGACGCACCCTCCGGTCGTCTTCGGCCCTCATCGCTCCCCCCGCGGTGAGGGCCACACCATTTTCCGGGAGCGGATCGAGAGCCCCGCCGCGCTGGTCGCATGACGCTCATGCAACATTTGGATTACCTTCTTGCCTCTCCTATTGCCGCCGGGGTCGCCTCCACTAGCGTTAGCGATGTCGGTGCACCCCTGCGTCGGCTTCTAGATCAGCAGAACAGGCAGTACATGAGCACCCAGGGCACGGTCAAGTGGTTCAACTCGGAGAAGGGCTTCGGCTTCATCTCCCCCGACGACGGAGGCGCTGACGTCTTCGCGCACTACTCCGCCATCCAGTCATCCGGCTACCGGTCTCTCGACGAGAACCAGCGAGTCGAGTTCGATGTGGCGCAGGGTCCGAAGGGCCTGCAGGCAGAGAACATCCGCCCGCTCTGACGCGGACGACACCGGGACTCCCCGTCTGAAGAACGCACTCGAGCGTCCTTTCGACGGGGAGTTCCGTTTTCTGCGTCAGTGGTGACGGGCTCAGCCGAGCAGCAGAGCCCGCAGTTCGTCGACCGAGGCGACGCGGAACGCCGCGTCGTCTCCCTCGTGCGGGTCGCTGAAGCCCCACTCGACGAAGATCACGGGGACGCCGTTGGCCTTGCCGCCCTCGACATCATGATGGCGGTCGCCGACGAGGACGGGGCGTGACGTGTCGACGCCGAGCGCGCCCAGGCGGCGCAGGGCTTCGGCGACGATGTCGGTCTTCGACGCGAGCGTCGCCTCGTCCGGAGTCGCGCCGACGGTCGTGAGGAAGGCGGGCCGGAGACCGAAGTGGTCGACCAGCGCATCGACCTGGTTCTCCGGCTTGGAGCTCGCGGTCGCCTGCGGCACTCCCGCGGCATGCAGGTCGTGGATGAGCTCGGCGACACCGGGATACGTGCGCACGTCCGTGGTGTAACCGTCGGCCTTGCCCAGCGTGCGGTAGAACGCCACGGCCTCGGCGGACTCCGCGGGCGTCATGCCGGCCTGGTCCTGGAACGACTGGAACATGGGCGGCCCGATCCAGTGCACCAGTTCCTCCCGCGTCGGGGCGGGACGGCCGAAGTGCGTGAGGGCGACGTGCAGCCGACGGAGGATGCCGACCGAGGCGTCGACGATCGTGCCGTCGACGTCCCAGAGCACGCAGGTGTAAGGGGAGGGGGCCATCTCTCCAGCCTATGGGTCCGCGGACGCCTGCCCGGTCCTGCTGCACGGGTGTGCAGTCTCACGCGTGCTCCCCGGATCGCGTGGCCGCGGCGCGAACGGCGGAATGCTGCACCGTAGGGTCGTGACAGCGGCGGGAACGCGAGTGAGACTGGGGAGATGTTCGTGTCGATGGAAGTGATCACCATCCTGGGGTCGACGGTGACGATCATCGTCGCGATGGCAAGCGGCTTCGGCTGGCTCGTCACGCGCATGGATGCGCGATTTGCAGCGTCGGATGCGCGGATGGCTGAGCGGTTCGCGATGGTCGAGGGGCCGTTCTCGGGCATGGAAGAGCGGATGGATGCGCGGTTCGCAGCGTCGGATGCGCGGATGGATGAGCGGTTCGCGATGGTCGAGGGGCGGTTCTCGAGCATGGAAGAGCGGATGGATGCGCGGTTCGCGGCGTCGGATGCGCGGTTCGCGATGGTGGAGGAGCGATTCTCCGGCATGGACGCGCGTTTCGGGGCCCTGGAGGAACGGCTGACGGGGATCGAGCACGAGGTGACCGAGGTCAGGATCGCGGTCGCCCGGCTGGAAGGGCCACCGCGACGGCTGATCTCCGTGCGCTGACCGCGGCGAGCGGTGTCAGAACAGCCGGGGGATGCCCGACTCGATGCCCTTCATGTCGTCGTAGTCGAGCACCAGGCAGCGGATGCCGCGGTCTTCGGCGAGCACGCGGGCTTGCGGCTTGATCTCCTGCGCGGCGAAGACGCCCTGCACGGGGGAGAGGTGGGGGTCGCGGCCCAGCAGCTCCAGGTAGCGCGTCAGCTGCTCCACGCCGTCGATGTCGCCCCGGCGCTTGACCTCCACGGCGATCGCAGCGCCCTCCGCGTCACGCACCAGCAGGTCGACCGGACCGATGGCGGTCGGATACTCCCGGCGCACCAGGGTCGCGCCCTCGGCGATGAGCTCGACCTGCTCGGCCAGCAGGCGCTGCAGGTCCGCCTCGACGCCGTCCTTCTGCAGCCCGGGGTCGATGCCCAGTTCGTGCTGCGAGTCGTGGATGATCTCGTAGATCTGCACACGCAGCGCATCGCCCGTCTTCTTGTGCGTGACGCGCCACACCTCGACGACGCCGGCGGTCGCCTCCTCCTCGCCCGGGACCTCCGTGGCGAGGGAGCAGGGCGGGCTCATCCAGTTGAGGGGCTTGTAGCTTCCCCCATCGGAGTGCACGAGCAGGCTCCCGTCGCCCTTGTGCACGAGCAGGCGCGTGGCGAGCGGGAGGTGGGCGTTGAGCCGGCCGGAGTAGTCCACCGAGCAGCGGGCGATGACGAGACGCACCCGACGAGCCTACTTCGTCGCCGACGCTGCGCCGACCGGCTCAGAGGATCGAGCCGAGCGCGTCGAACAGCCCGAGCTCGGTGGCGGCCGACCGCGCGATCAGGAACCCGATGATGCCGATGATCCATGCCGTGTTCTCGGCGCCCGTGCGCTCCATCCACGCCGCGAAGCGCTCCAGCGGGCGCTGCACGAGCGGCGCCGCCACGAGCCGCAGCACCAAGAGGACGAGGGCGGGCGCGATCATGAGCGCGCAATAGCCGACCAGCGCGAGCACGCGGAACGGGGTGTCGACACCCGCGTCGGCGAGCATCGCCATGGCCACGAGGTAGGGGAGCATCGTGGCGACCTCGACGAGCCCCGCGGCGATCGCGACCGCCATCACCGCGAACCCTCGCGTGCGCGGGTCGAGCAGGCGTTCGCGCCACCGCATGAGGCGTCCAGGGCGCGCGGGTGCGTGCCCCGTGGTCGCGGACTCGGGGCGTTCGAGAGCGGAACCCGTGGCGGCGACGGGCGAATCGGACGACGCGCCGGTCCATCGCGGTTCGGGCTCCGGGTCGGAGGCGGCCGCTCGAAACAGCGGGGCCGGGTCGGGTGTCGCCGCGGAGGCGCGACCGGAGGCGGACGGCCTCCCGGTCCACGGCGACACCCGCGGCGGCTGCCGCTCCCCATCGCCGACCGCTGCGGGCTTCGAGGTGGGCATCGCGAACGCGGTGATCAGCAGCGCGACGCCCACCAGCAGCCGCGTGATCATCCCCGCCGGGGACGCGAGGAAGTCGGACGCGACGTCCGCCAGGTTCACCAGTCCCCACAGGAACAGCAGCCCGACCGCCAGGTAGAACCCCGCGATCGTCACCAGATACAGCACGATGCGACCCGCTCGCACGCGCCCCGGGTGCAGCAGCAGGAAGACGGGGATCAGCAGGGTGCCCACGCTGAGCCCGTCGATGAGCGCCAGCACCGCGAGCGACAGGGGGAGGGGGAGTCCGCCGAAGAGTTCCATGCCTCCACCGTCGTGGCCGGCGCGGCCGGGCGGATCGGGCGAAAGTACCGTCTGCCGCACGACCCTCATCCCTTCGTCGGATGCGACCCCGCGGTCACCGTGGTTGCATGAGGTCATGCACGAACGGGGCGAGGGCGGTCTCGGCGCCTGGTATCGGCGCCACCGCTGGTGGGCGGATCCGCTCGGGGCGCTGGTGCTCTCCGTGGTCATGGCCGCCTTCGGCTTCCACGGGCTCTGGGGTCCGTTCTCGCTGCTGTCGGACGACGTGTCGCCGTGGTGGGCGCTGGTGCTCGCGGTTCCGGCGTGCGTGCTCTCGCTCGGCAAGGCACGACGGCCGTGGACGGTGCTGGTGCTGGTGGCGGTGCTGTTCCTCGCCGATCTGCTCACCGTGGGGGGCGTCGGCACCCTGGTCGTGCTGCTGGACGTGCTGTGGATGGCGGCGTTCCGCGCCGGACCGCGCGGCCGCCGCGTGCTCCTGATCTCTCTGGGCACGGCGACCGCGGCGCTGTTCTTCGCCGCACTGCTGTTCGCCGACGTCGACGTGCCGGTGGCCGTGCTGTTCGGAGTGCAGTTCGGGGCCATCTTCGGAACCGACTACTGGTGGGCGGTCGCGGTCTCGCAGGCGCACGAGCTGGCGGAGCTGCACCGTCAACGCGCCGAGGACGCCGCCGCCGCCGCGGAACGCGACCGCACCGAGGCCGTGCAGCGGGAGCGGGAGGCCATGGCGCGCGAGCTGCACGACGTGGTGGCCGGGCACGTGCTGGCGATGGCGATCCGGGCCGAGGCGGCGCTCGCGACGCGTCCGGACCGCTCCGACGACCGGGCGGCGCTGCGGGCCGTGCGCGACGCGGGCCTCGACGCGCACGGTGCGTTGCGGTCGATGATCTCGGTGCTGCGCCGCGGCGGCGGCCCGCTCATGCCCACGCCGAGCTGGGCGGACCTCGACGGCATCGTGCAGGAGGCGCGGCGGTCGGGGCTGACGGTCCGCCTCGACGCGGCGGAGCTCGGCGACCTCGGCGATCTCGGCGGGGGCGGCGAGCAGGCGGTCGTGCGGGTGGTGCGGGAGGCGCTCGGCAACTGCGTGCGGCACGCGCGGGGTGCGCAGGTCGAGGTGCGGATCGCACGCTCCGGCGACGAGGCGCTGGTGCGGGTGCGGTCGCTCGGCGGGACGGCAGCGGTCGCCCCGATGCGACACGACAGCGAGGGGTGGGGGTTGCAGATGCTGCGGGAGCGGGTGGCGGCGCTGGGGGGCGTGTTCCAGGCGGGGCCCGACGGCGACGGCTGGACCGTGGAGGCGCGGCTGCCGGCGGGAGCGCGGTCGTGAGCGCCCCGACGGTGCTGCTGGCGGACGACCACGGCGCGATCCGTGCGGGGCTGCGCATCATGCTCGAGACGCACGACATCGTGGTGGCGGGCGAAGCGGCCGATGGCGAGGTGGCCGTGCGCAACGCCGCCGCCCTGCGCCCCGACGTGGTGCTGATGGATCTGCGCATGCCGGGGCGCGACGGCGTCTCGGCCACGAGGGAGATCGTCGACCGGGGTCTGGCGGACGTGCTGGTGCTCACCAGCTTCGACGAGGACGAGCTCGTGCTCGCGGCGATCCGCGCCGGGGCCGTGGGGTTCCTGCTCAAGACCGTGGATGCGCCGACGCTGGTGCAGGCGGTGCGCGGGGTCGCGGCGGGCGAGGGCGCCCTCGACCCGCGCGTGACCAGGCGTGCGCTCGCCGCGGTGGCGGAGTCCGCGGTCGACGGTCCGCCCGCCGCCGCCACCCCCGCCCTGGGCGAGCTCACCGCGCGGGAGCAGGAGGTGCTCGACGGGATCTTGCAGGGCTGGTCGAACGCGCAGCTCGCCGCCCGGCTGCGCATCTCGGTGCCCACGGTGAAGACGCACGTGTCGAACGTGCTCGCGAAGCTGGGTGCGCGCAGCCGCTCGCACGCGGCGGCACTCGTCCGGGCGTGCGGCGGCTGAGCCTCAGCTCCGGGCGGCGGTCGTGGCGGGGGTCTTCTCGTCGTCGCGCAGCGGGCGGGCGGCCCCGGAGAACAGCCCGGAGACCACGACCAGCGCGACCAGGATGAACAGCGTGTTGAGCAGGCCGATGTGCTCGCTGATCACGCCGAGCACGGGCGGGCCGCCGAGGAACGCGACGTAGCCGATCGTGGCCGCGGCGCTCACGCGGGCGGCGGCCTTGGCCGGGTCGTCGGCCGCGGCGGACATGCCGAGCGGGAACCCGAGCGAGGCGCCGACACCCCAGAGCGCGGCGCCGAGCAGCACGAGCGGCAGCGTCGGCGCGAGGATGAACAGCAGGATGCCGCTGGCGGCCGTCGCGGCGAGGATGCGCAGCACCAGCACCCGGCCGAAGCGGTCGACCAGGGGGCCGCCGAACAGGCGCACGACGGTCATGCCGGTCGAGAACACGGCGAGGGCGACGGCACCGGAACCCTCGGCGAGACCGTGGCCCTGCTCGGTGCCGAGGGCGATCCAGTCGTTCGCGCCGCCCTCGGCGAACGACATGCCGAGCATGACGGTGCCGAGCAGGTAGGTGCGCGGTTCGCGCCACGCCTCCAGCGCGGTGTGCAGGCGCTGGCGGAACGGCGGCTTCTCGTGCTCCTCCGGGTCGAGGGCCGCCTCTCGCACCGGCACCTGGAAGAAGCAGATCACCGCGATCACGGCGATCAAGACCCCGACGGAGATCGCGTGCGTGCCGACATCGATGCGAAGGTGCGCCGCGAGCGCACCGATACCGGCGCCCAGGACGGTGCCGAAGCTGAAGAACGCGTGGAAGACGGGAAGGATCGTGCGGCCCATCTGCTGTTCGATCGCGGTGGCCTCGACGTTCATCATCACGTCGACGCAGCCGTTGCCGAAGCCGAACAGCACCATGCCGACCAGCACCAGGGGGACCGAGGCGAACACGGTGGCTCCGAGTCCGACGAGCGCGATGCCGGCGGCGAACGTGAGCATCGACAGGAGCATGCCGCGACGCGCACCCGTACGCGCCATGACCGCGGGGCTCGTGGAGATGCCGAGGATGGAGGCGATGCCCATGCCGAGCAGGATCAGTCCGACCTGCGCGTTGTCGAGACCGAGGGCCTCCTTGATACCCGGCACGCGCGATGCCCAGGTCGCGATCGAGAGGCCGCTGGCCAGGAAGATGGCGAAGATCGCGGTGCGCCAGCGCACGAACTGCGAGCGGGTGAGGGCGGTGTCCATGACCCACAGCCTATATCGAATCGATTCGACGCCGGAGTGCAGATCCCGGCTATCCTCGGAGTATGAGCAGCAGGGAGACCCCGCGCCGACCCACGATCGCGGATGTCGCGCGCGAGGCGGGGGTCGCGACCTCCACCGCGTCCGTGGTCTTCAGCGGCAAGGCCAAGGTCGCCCCCGCCACGCGCGACCGCGTTCTCGCCGCGGCGACCGAGCTCGGCTACACCGGACCCGACCCCCGCGCCGCCTCGCTCCGTCGCGGCCGCAGCGGCATCGTCGCGGTCGTGCTGGAGGGCCACCTGCGGGCCGCGTTCCTCGACCCGGTGACGACCGCGATGATGGACGGCCTCACCGATGGACTCGCCGACCTCAGCGCCGGGATCCTGCTGATGCGCGACGAGCCGGGCGAGGACGGGTCCGCGATCGCGAGCGCCCCGGTCGACGCGGTCGTGCTGATCGGGTGCTCCGGGCGCACGCGGGCCTCACTCGAGATCGTGCGGGGGCGCGGCCTCCCCGTGGTCGTGATCGAGGGCGACGCCGGGCTCGACGTGCCGCGCATCACGCTCGACAACGTGGCCGCCTCCGCCGACGTCGCCCGGCACGTCCGCGAACTCGGGCACCGCGACGTCGCACTGGTCACGCTCGCGCTCGACGCCGACCGCGAGCGCACCCTCATCACGCCGGAGCGACTCGCCACCGCGACCGTCGACGTCACGGTCGACCGGCTCCGGGGAATGCGCGAGATCTTCCCCGACGCCCCGGCGATCTCCGCGTCGGGCAGCCTGATCGACGAGGGCATCCTGGTGGGCCGCATGCTGCTGTCCGACCCGGAGAAGCGTCCGACGGCCGTGCTCGCGCAGAGCGACCTGCTCGCGGTCGGCGTGATCCGCGCGGCGGAGGAGCTCGGGCTGCGCGTGCCGGAGGACCTGTCGGTGGCGGGGTTCGACGGCATCGCGCTGGACGGCCTGGGCGACCTCACGCTCACCACGAGCGTGCAGCCCGCGGTCGAGAAGGGTCGCGCGGCGGGGGAGCAGGTGGCGCGCATGCTCCGCGGGGAGCCGGGCGAGACGCAGGACCTCTCGTGCCGCTTCCGCGCGGGCACCACGACCGCGCCGCCCCCCGCGCGCTGAGCCGCCTGCCCTCAGGAATGCGCGGGACCGAGGCGCAGCGCCGTCTCGCCGAAGTCCAGGATGCGGTACCGCCCGCACTCGATCGTCGCCACCGGTTCGACCCCGGCGGGCAGCTGCCACGGCACGGTCTGCGCGTCCTCCACCAGGAACGACACCTCCCCCACCGTGAAGTCCCGCCGGTCGACCAGCCAGGCGTAGCCGTTCAGCGCGTGGTCGACCTGCACCAGGCGTGACGGGTCGTCGAGGTGCAGCTTGGGCAGCCGCACGGTCCAGAACTGCCCGGCACCCGTGCGTCCCGATGCGTCGACCCAGTCGGTGACGCAGGTCAGGTCGGCGTCGGGTGCCTGCGCGGCGGCCGCCAGTCGCGGCACGCTCAGTCCGGCGGCGAGGAGCAGCAGGGCACCCAGCGCCGCGACCGCACCGCGCACGAGCCGGGACGACGGCAGCACGGCGCGCGGATCGGCGACCAGGGCCAGGACCGGCGCGAACGCCAGCGGCTGGAGGTATCGCGCGGCCTGGGTGCCGAGCGCCACCGCCCCGAGCAGCACCAGGGCGGGAGCAACCCACGCGACCGCGGCGACGAGCCGCGCGCCGGGCGCCGATGCCCGCCGCATGCGCATCACCGCGAGGGCGAGGAGGGCGGCGACCACGACCAGCGCGAGCACCCCCGGCGGCGTCGAGAGCCGGCCCGCGAACAGCCCGGCGTACAGCTCGAGGGACTCCCGCCACCGCCACGGCTGCACGTAGCCGGCGCCCGTGTTCGCGATCCATGCCGAGAACGGAATGCGACAGAGGAAGCCGAGCAGCGTGCCGCCGAGCAGGGCCGCGCCGAGCAGCAGCGCGGGCCGCCGGCTCCGGACGGAGAACCCGAGCACGACCAGCACGGCCAGCAGCGGCACCGTGGCCCAGGCCGCGAACAGCGGATTGGTCAGCGTGGACACCGCGGCCGTCGCGCCGAGGGCCCAGAGCAGCACGACCCCGCCGCCCGGGCGGTCGAGGAAGCGGCGGGCCAGACCGACCGCGGCGACCGCTCCGATCGTGGTCGCGGCGTAGTAGGTGGTCGTGAGCGAGAGCGACGCGAGCTCGAGGGCATCGCGCGACGGCGACGCCTCGGTGAACACGAGAAGCGCGAACACCCCGAGCGCCGCGAGCGACCACGCGACCGGGGCGGCACCCGCGCGGCGACGACCGGCGACGAGCCGCGCCACGCCGTAGAACCCGAGCAGGTTGACCACCGCGTTCACCGCGAGCAGGCCATCGACGTCGAGCGGCAGCAGCGCGCCGAGGGCGACGTGCACGGCGGACTCCGGAAGGAACAGCACGCTCGACAGCGCCCACTCGCCGACCCCGCCGCCGTCGAGGATCGCGCGCGAGATCAGTCCCACGACCAGGGAATCCCCGTCACGGAAGAGCAGCGAGGAGCGGGGCGATGCGGCGAGCTGACCCGCCGCGACGAGGGCGATCGCGAGGGCCGTGAGCCACCCCGCCAGCTCCCTCCGTGCGCCCCCGTGCATGCGAACACTCTGGCACGTCGCGCAGACCCGCGAACCGCCCGGCCCCATCATCCCGGTAAACTGGACGGACACCGCCCGCCTGAGCCGCAAGGCCGACGAGCCCCGAGGAGCCGCGTATATGCTGATGCTCCTCGCCGTGTTCCTCCTCGGGTCGCTGCTGTTGCCCGTTCTGGTGCGCTGGCTGGGAGCACAGGCTTTCGCCGTCGCCGCGCTCGTCCCCGCCGCCGCGTTCGTGCACGCGCTGGTGCTCACGCCGCAGGTGCTCGACGGCCCTGTGCCGTTCGAATCCGTGCCGTGGATCCCGCAGCTCGGGCTCTCGCTCTCCATGAACATGGACGTGCTCGGGTGGGTCCTCACCCTGATCGTGACCGGCGTCGGCGCGCTCGTGCTGCTCTACTGCCGCTGGTACTTCCACGACGACGCGGCCGGCATCGGCCAGTTCGCCGGGGTGCTGCTCGGCTTCGCTGGCGCGATGTACGGCCTCGTGCTCACCGACGATCTGGTGATGCTCGTGATGTTCTGGGAGGTGACGAGCATCCTCTCGTACCTCCTGATCGGGCACTACCGCCGCCGCGCCGCCAGCCGTCGAGCCGCGCTGCAGGCTCTGCTGGTGACGACCCTCGGCGGCCTGGTGATGTTCGTCGGCGTCGTGCTGCTCGTCGTGGACGCCGGCACGTCGAGCATCCGCGAGATCCTCGCGCTCGCCCCCACCGGGCCCCTGGTCGACGCCGCCATCGTGATGCTGCTGATCGGCGCCATCAGCAAGTCGGCGCTGTTCCCGTTCCACTTCTGGCTCCCCGGTGCGATGGCCGCCCCCACGCCGGTCAGCGCCTACCTGCACGCCGCCGCGATGGTGAAGGCGGGCATCTACCTCATCGCGCGCTTCGCCCCGATCTTCGCGCTGAGCGCCACCTGGCGACCGATCATCATCAGCCTCGGCATCCTCACCATGCTGCTCGGCGGGATCCAGGCGCTGCGCGAGACCGACCTCAAGCGCGTGCTCGCCTTCGGCACCGTCAGCCAGCTGGGGTTCTTCGCCGTCGTGGTCGGCTACGGCACGCAGGCCGCCGCCCTCGCCGGACTCGCGCTCGTGATCGGGCACGCCCTGTTCAAGTCGGCGCTGTTCCTGATCGTCGGCGTGATCGACCGGCAGCTCTCCACGCGTGACATCACCGAGCTCTCCGGGGTCGGACGGCAGGCGCCGGTCATGGCGACCGCGGCCTTCATCTCGGTCGCGTCGATGGCGGGCATCGCGCCCACCATCGGCTTCGTCGCCAAGGAGTCCACGCTCACGGCGCTCCTGGACGACGCGCAGGGCGGCTCGATCTGGGGACTCGTGGCGCTGATCGGCGTCGTCCTCGGTTCCATGCTCACCGCGGCATATGGCGTGCGCTTCCTGTGGGGAGCGTTCTGGACCAAACGCGACGACCGCGGCGAGCGGCTGCCCGACACCGCGTGGCCCGACCCGCCCGTCGGCTTCCTCTCCGCGCCGATCATCCTCGCCGGGGTCACCCTCGCGGCGGGCATCGGCGCCCCCGCGCTCGACATCGCCCTGCAGCCCTACGCGCTCACCGCGAACCCCGGCCTCGACCACGAGGGCGCCGCCGTCGAAGGCCCCGGTCACCTCGCGCTCTGGCACGGGTTCGAACCAGCGCTCGGGATCTCGATCCTCACGGTCCTGCTGGGCATCGGGCTGTTCCTGCTCACGCGACGCAGCGGCTGGGACCGTCGGCCGCGCCTGCTGCCCTTCACCGCCGCCGACGCCTACTACCTCGTGATGCGCGGCATCGACCGGCTGTCCGTGCTCAGCACCACCCTCACGCAGCGCGGCTCGCTGCCCGTCTACGTCGGCACGATCTTCGTGGTGTTCGTCGCGGCCGAGGTCACCGCGCTCATCGCGAGCGACATCGACCGCTACCAGCTGTCGCTCTGGCACACCCCGGCACAGCTCGCGGTCGCGCCGATCATGGCGGTCGCGGGCGTGGTGGCGGTGCGCGCTAGGAAGCGGTACACCGGCGTCGTGCTGGCCTCGGTCACGGGTCTCGGCATGGTCGTGCTCTTCGCGACCAGCGGCGCACCCGACCTCGCGCTCACGCAGATCCTCGTCGAGACGGTCACCATGGTCACGTTCGCCCTGGTGCTGCGGCGGCTCCCCGCGCGGATGGGCGAGCACAACGCCTCGGTCAGCCGCATCCCCCGGGCGCTGCTCGGCATCGGCGTCGGCCTCACCATGGCGTTCGTCGCGATCGTGGCCACCCAGTCGCGCGTCGCCGACCCGATCTCGGAGATCTTCCCGCAGATCGCCTACGAGATCGGCCACGGCAAGAACGTGGTGAACGTGGCCCTGGTCGACCTGCGCGGCTGGGACACGATGGGCGAGCTGTCGGTTCTCGTGCTCGCGGCGACCGGTGTCGCCTCCCTCGTCTTCGTGACCCACCGCGCCGATCTGCTCGCCGCGACCAAGACCCTGCCGCGCTCCGTGCGCAAGGCCGCCCGCAGCCGTCCGCTCGTCGAGACCACCGACGGCGTGCGCTTCCAGACGTCCGAGAACCGCAGCGCCCCGCGCGCCTGGCTGGTCGGCGGACAGAAGATGAAGCCGGAGAACAGGTCGATCCTGCTCGAGGTCATCGTGCGCATCCTGTTCCACACCATCATCGTGGTGTCGATCTTCCTGCTGTTCGCGGGTCACAACCTGCCGGGCGGCGGCTTCGCCGGCGGACTCGTCGCGGGCATGGCGCTCGTGATGCGCTACATCGCCGGCGGCCGCTGGGAGCTCGGTGCCGCCGCACCCACCGACGCCGGACGCCTGCTCGGGGCGGGCCTCATCCTCGCGGTCGGCACGGCCGTGGTGCCGCTGTTCTTCGGGATGGCGCCGCTCACCAGCACCTTCTGGGAGTGGGAGATCCCGGGCATCGGTCACATGGAGTTCGTCACCTCGACGATCTTCGACGTGGGTGTGTACCTCGTGGTGATCGGGCTCGTGCTCGACGTGCTGCGCAGCCTCGGCGCCGAGGTGGACCGGCAGTCCGCGCTCCGCCCCGGTCAGAGCACCGCGATCGACTTCACCTCACGGACAGGGGGGAACGGCTGATGGACGTCTCCCTGGCCCTCATCGCGATCATGGCCGTGCTCTTCGCGTGCGGCGTCTACGCGATGCTCGAGCGCAGCCTGACCCGGGTGCTGATCGGCTTCCTGCTGCTCGGCAACGCCACGAACCTGCTGCTGCTGATCGTGATGGGCGTGCCGGGCAACGCCCCCTTCTTCGGCACGAACGGCGACCTCAGCGATCCGCTCCCGCAGGCGCTGACCCTCACCGCCATCGTGATCACCTTCGCGGTGTCGGCGTTCCTGCTCGCCCTCATCTACCGCTCCTGGCAGCTCGGCCAGGCCGACACGGTCGAGGACGACGAGGCCGACATCGCCCTGCGCGAGCGCACCGACGCCGACGAAGACCTCATGGACGACGAGTCGGAGACCGACGACGACGAGGCGACCACCGACTTCGTCGGCGTGCAGACCGCGCCCATCACGGTGCTGCACATGCGGGACCACCCCGACATCCACGACGACGCCCCCTACGACTCGCCGTACAGCGCGCAGCGGGAGGACGAACCCGAACCCGAGGCCGACGAGGATCCAGACCACGACCACACGACAGACGGGGAGGGCAGGTCATGACCACGCTCGTCCCGCTCCTGGTCGCCCTGCCGCTGCTGGGCGCCGCGGTCACCCTCGTGTTCGGGCGCAATGCCCGGCTCCAGGTGCTCGTCACGGTCGCCACCCTCGCGATCGTCTCGGTCATCGCCGCGGTGCTGCTGGTCGTGGTCGATGCGGGATCCCCGCTCGCGGTCTCGGTCGGCGGGTGGCCGGTGCCGTTCGGCATCGTGCTCTACGTCGACCGGCTCGCCGCGCTGCTCGTGCTCGTGTCGAGCGTCGTGCTGCTCGCGGTCCTCCTCTTCTCGATCGGTCAGGGCGTCGCAGACGGCGCGGACGAGACCCCGATCTCGATCTTCAACCCCTCCTACCTGATCCTCGCGGCCGGCATCTTCAACGCCTTCATCGCGGGCGACCTGTTCAACCTCTACGTCGGCTTCGAGATCCTGCTCGTCGCGTCGTACGTGCTGATCACGCTGGGCAGCACCGAGTCGCGCATCCGCACGGGTGCGGTGTACATCGTCGTCTCGCTCGTGTCGTCGATCCTGTTCCTCGCCTCGATCGCGATGATCTACGGCGCCCTCGGCACCGTGAACATGGCGCAGATCGCCGAGCGCATGTCGGAGCTGCCGCAGGACACGCAGCTCGTGCTGCACCTGATGCTCGTGGTCGCCTTCGGCATCAAGGCCGCCATCTTCCCCGTCTCCTTCTGGCTGCCCGACTCCTACCCGACCGCGCCGGCCCCGGTCACGGCGGTGTTCGCCGGACTGCTGACGAAGGTCGGCGTGTACGCGCTGATCCGCACCGAGACGCAGCTCTTCGCCTCCAACAGCATCGACACGCTGCTGCTCATCATCGCGCTGGCGACCATGGTCGTCGGGGTGCTGGGTGCCGTGGCGCAGGCGGAGCTGAAACGGATCCTGTCGTTCACCCTCGTGAGCCACGTGGGCTACATGATCTTCGGCCTGGCGATCGCGACGCCCGCGGCGATCGGCGCCACCGTGTACTACATCGTGCACCACATCGTGGTGCAGACCACCCTCTTCCTCGCCGTGGGACTCATCGAGCGTCGGGCGGGAAGCACCTCGATCCTGCGGGTGAAGGGGCTGCTCAAGATCGCGCCCGTGATCGCGGTGCTGTACTTCATCCCCGCGATCAACCTCGGCGGTCTGCCCCCGTTCTCCGGGTTCATCGGCAAGTTCGCGCTGTTCGAGGCCGCCGCCTCCGTGGGCACGCCCCTGATGATCGTGCTGATCTTCGGCGGCATCATCACCTCGCTGCTCACGCTGTACGCGCTCATGCGGGCGTGGAACCTGGCGTTCTGGCGCGAGGAGGAGGACTCCACCGAGACCGAGGGACGCATCTCCTACCTGACGGGCGCACCCGCGGCCGACGAGCAGCAGGAGACCAGGCGCATCCCGAAGATCATGACGGTCGCCACCGCGGGCATGGTCACGGTCACGGTGGCCCTGACGATCTTCGCCGGTCCGCTGTACGCTCTGTGCGATCGCATCGGGGCTGGCCTGCTGCAGCCGGTCAACCTCGTCCAACTGGAAGACGAGGTGGAGGGATGAGGCCGGAGACGCGGCGCCTGTGGCGCGACATCGGCATGCAGCTGCCGTTCCTCGCCTGGCTGATCGTGCTGTGGATGCTGCTGTGGGCGCAGTTCACCGTGCTCTCGTTCCTGACCGGGCTCGTGGTCGCGATCTTCGTGACGCGCGTGTTCCGGCTGCCGACGGTCGAGCTGTCCGGCCGCGTGAACCTCTGGTACGCCGCGCTGTTCATCGTGCAGTTCCTCTGGGCAGTGCTGCGCGGCGCCCTGTCGGTCACGGTGCAGGTGTTCGACTTCCGCCGGCAGCCGGGCACCGCGATCGTCGCCGTGCCGCTGCGGTACGCGGACGACCTCGTCATGACGCACGTCGCGGTGGTGTCGTCGCTGATCCCCGGTTCGCTCGTGGTGGAGGCCGACCGCGACCGGCGCATCCTCTACCTGCACGTGATCGGCGTGCGCAGCAAGGAAGACGTCGAGGAGCAGCGGCAGGGGGTGCTCGGCTGGGAGAAGCGGGTCGTGCGCGCGCTGGGCGACCCGTCGCAGTACCGCCGCCTCAAGGCCGACGAGCGCGCGGGTCGCATCGATCCGGCCAGGGTGGGGGGTGCCCGATGAACGTGCTGCTCCTGGTGATCATGGCGGTGTTCGGTGTCGCCGCGATCCTCGCCGTCATCCGCATCGTGCGTGGTCCGTCGATCCTCGACCGCGCGGTCGCCGCCGACGTGCTGCTCACCGAGGTCATGTGCGTGCTGGGCGCGGAGATGGCGATCAACGGTCACACCCGCAACATCCCGGTGCTGCTGATCATCGCCGCCGTCGGCGTGTTCGGGTCGATCGCGGTCGCCCGGTTCGTCGCGAGAAGGGACAACACGACGCCATGAACGTGTTCGGCCTGATGATCCCCGACGCCGTGATCGACGTCGCGGTGCTGGTGCTGATCCTGATCGGTGCGCTGCTGTGCCTCTCCGCCGCGGTGGGGCTGCTGCACTTCCGCGACGTGCCGACGCGGTTGCACGCCGCGACCAAGCCGCAGGTGCTCGGGCTGCTGGTGATCTGCGTGGCGATCGCGCTGTCGCAGCGGTCGATCGGCGGCGTGCTGTTCGGCCTGGTGCTGGTCGCCCCGGTGGTGCTGATGCAGTTCGCCACGGCGCCCCTGTCCGCGCACATGGTCGGGCGGCAGGCGTATCGCAACGGCACGATCGAGCAGCGCGGGCTCGTGGTGGACGAGCTCGCCGAGTCCAAGCAGACGCCGCCCGCCGCGGGCTGACCTCGCCCGCGCGTCAGGTACGGTCGGCGAACGCCTCGATCAGGCGTGCGGCGGGTTCGGAGTCGCTGATGAGGGTGCCGTGCCCGTGGTCGGGGATCACGGAGAGCTCCGCGCCGGGGATGGCGTCGAGGATGACCTGACACCAGCTCATCGGGGCCAGCGGGTCGTCTTCCCCGCGCAGCACGAGCACGGGGCAGTGGATGCGGCGGAAGGCCTTCTCGGGCTGATGCACGATGGTCGCCCGCATCTTGCGGATCAGGTGCGGACCGCCGCGGAGGTACTCGCGCGCGCCGCGCCAGATGACGAGCGGCCGCTCGCCCACGAGGTCCTGCAGCAGGTAGCGCGCCTGGGCCCCGATGTTGCGCGCGGCCTTGTCGACCGTCGGTCCCGCGAGCACCACCCCCGCCACGAGCTCGGGGTGCCGGGCGGCGAGCTCGGCCGCGATCTGGCTGCCCATCGAGTGCCCGATCACCACCACGGGTTCCGCGTCGACGTGGCGCAGATACGCGGCGACCAGGTCGGCGTGGCGCTGCATGGTGAGGGTGCGCGTGGGCTCGGGCGCTTCGCCGAACCCGGGGAGGTCGAGCGCGATCACGCGTCCGTTCAGCCGCTGGGTGAGGTCGAGGTACACGCTGCGGCCCATGCCGATGCCGTGCAGCAGCAGGTAGGTGTGCGGCCCCTCGCCGAAGCTCTCCGCGATGAGGGTCGCGCCGCCGTGCTCGAACTCCAGCAGCGTCGCGGTCGTCCCCTTCGGGGCGAGATAACTGGAGGGCACCGGTCCACGCTAGCCGAGGAACCTCTGCGGGTCTCTCAGCCGGCGGGGGCCAGGATCAAAGTGTCGCGCGCGGACCGGCCGACCGCGCCCGGTGTGAACGCCCAGGGGCGCTGCACGCCCGAGGCCCAGTCCTCCGTCTGGTCGACGTAGTGCTCGTGGTAGGCGTGACCGGAGGCACCCGTCAGATGGATCCACGTGGAGGCGTCGAGGTCGTCGAGGTCGACCACCATCCGCATGGAGGGCACGGTCGTGGTGGCGTACGACTCGCCGATGGTCCAGCCGGTCGCGTCCACCACCGATGCGCCGCCGCCGACCGGGTAGGGTCCGCGGTTGAACAGTGCCTCGATCGGGGCGATTCCGGACGAGCCGAACGTGCCGCTACGGAGCGTGATGGCGTGCAGGTCGCCCCAGTTCCAGCGCGTCGTGTCGGTGCCCTGCAGCGCGGCGAGCTCGTCGTACGCCTCCTCGGCCGACCGGGCCAGCATCTGGGGCATGCCGTCGACGTCGATGCGGTCGTTGCGCCACAGCGGGTCGGACGGGTCTTCGAGCAGGTCGCCGACCACGGTGAACAGCCGTCCCTGGCCGTCGGTGGGCAGGGGCACGGCGCGCTCGGCGAAGAGGTTCTGCACGAGGCGCGACCACAGCACGTTCGCGTACGCGGCGGCCGCGGAGGTCTTGTCGTTCTGCGCGTCCCACGTGCGGAGCAGCTCGACGGCCGTCCGCGGTCCGGTACCGTCGACCTCGACGTCGCCCATGGCGCTGACCAGCTGCTTGCCGATCCACATCTCGCCGTCCATCTGGATGTCGCGCAGGTCCTCCGCGGTCAGCGGCGCGGCGGCCGCGCGGCGCTCGATCAGGTGGGCGATGCGGGCAGCGCGGTACCCCTGGTCCCAGTCGCGCGACAGGAAGTACTCGTAGTCGTCGGTGACGATCGCGTTGTTCGCGGTCACGATGTAGCCGGACGCGGGGTTGTACGCCACGGGCAGCTCCTCGAACGGGATGTAGCCGGTCCAGTCGTAGCCGCTGTCCCACCCCGGCTGCGGCATCCACCCGTCGCCGGCCCCGCGGATGGGCAGCCGCCCCGGCGTCTGGTAGCCGATGTTGCCGTCGACGTCGGCGTAGATGAGGTTCTGCGCCGGAACGTCGAACAGGGCGGCGGCGGCGCGGAAGTCGTCGAAGTCCTGCGCGGTGGAGAGGGCGAAGATCGCGGTCGCGGTGGTGCCGGGGTCGAGGGCCGTCCAGCGCAGGCTCAGGGCGTATTCGGCGGCGTCGCTTCCCGGTGGAGCGGGGGCGGTGCCCTCGGCCCGGAGCGCGGGGTCCGGCGCGTCGGCGATCGCGGTGAAGTCGTCGGTGAGGCCGGAGATGATGGGGCCGTGCACGGTGGAGCGGATCGTGAGCTCGATGTCGTCGCCACCAGCGACCGCGATGGTCTCGGTGGTCTCCTCGAGCGGCACGAGCGCGCCGTCGCGCCAGTACGCGTCGCCCTCGATGCGCTCGACGTACAGGTCGGTCACGTCGGTGGTGAGGTTGGTGAAGCCCCATGCGACGCGCTGGTTGTGGCCGATCACGATGCCCGGGAGACCGGAGAACGAGAAGCCCCCCACGTCGAACGGGCAGTCGGCGTCGACCGTCGAGCACTTCAGCTGCACCTGGTACCAGACCGAGGGCAGGGAGGCGCCGAGGTGCGGGTCGTTCGCCAGCAGCGGCATGCCCGACGCGGTCAGCTCTCCCGAGACGACCCAGGAGTTGGAGCCGATGCCCTCGCCGGCGTCTCCGACCAGGACGCTCGCGGCTTCGATCACGTTCGCCGTCTCCTGCCACTCGATCGTGGTGACGGCCTGCTGCACCTCGCCGTCCTTCGGCGGCAGGCTGAACGCGGCGGCGTCTGCGGTGGTGTCGAGCGGCTCCACCGTGGAGATCTGCGGCACGATCACCGGGTTCCGGTCGAACGGGTAGGAGGGGTACAGCTTCGCGAGCAGGGCGTGCGTGTCCTCCGGGTCGCCGCCGTCGGCGAGGGCGCCCGCGAGCAGCGCGCGCTCCGTCTCATCCTCGACGTTGGTGCGGAGGTCCCAGGCCATGGCCTTGAGCCACGCGACGGAGTCGGCCGGCTCCCACGGCTCCGGTTCGTAGTCGGGGTTCTGCAGGCCCAGCACCGCGTACTCGAGCGACAGCTCCGCTCCGGACCGGGACGACAGGTAGGCGTTCACACCGTCGGCGTACGCCTCGTAGTAGCCGCGGGTCGTGTCGTCCATCGCCTCGACCTCGGCCTCGGCGACCTTGCGCCAGCCGAGCGTGCGCAGGAACGCATCGGTGCCGGCCTGGGACGCACCGAACAGCTCGGCCACGCGGCCCGACGTCACGTGCCGACGGAAGTCCATCTCGAAGAAGCGGTCCTGCGCGTGCACGAACCCCTGCGCGAAGAACAGGTCTTCCGAGGAGTCGGCGGTGATGGTCGGGATCCCGCTCGCGTCGCGCTGCACGGTCACCTCGGCGGCGAGGCCGTCCAGCCGCAGGGTGCCCGAGGTCTGCGGGAACGAGCGCTGGATGGTCCATGTCACGAAGAACGCCGCGGCCACCGCGATCACCACGATCGCGGCGACGACGAGGAACGCGATGCGCCCGATGCGGACACCGAGCGACTGGCGGGAGGGTGCGGGTGACACCGGCGAAACGGTCATCATCGTCGAGAACTCTTTCGGGTCGCGGTTGGGACTCAGTCCCACCGAGCCCCGGTGCGCGTTTCAGGGCCGCGCTCTCGCATCCTAGCCCGCCCGCGCTCGCCGCGGCACGTCCCGCGGCGAGCGACCGCGTCAGCCGATCAGGCTGGGCTGCAGATCGCGCAGCGTGCGGCGATGCGTCATGCGCGTCACCCCGATCGCCGCGAGCACGAGGGCACCGACGAGCCACACCCCGAGCACGGCCAGATCCCACCCGGCGCGGGCGTAGTCGCCGCCGTACATCAGCTGCCGCATCGCGTCGACCACGTAGCCGAGCGGCAGCACGTGGTGCAGGGCGGCGAGCGGGGTGGGCAGCGTCTGCCAGGGGAACGTGCCGCCCGCGGTGACCAGCTGCAGCACCATGAGCACGAGGCCGAGGAACTGTCCGACCGAGCCCAGCCAGACGTTCAGCGCCAGGATGATCGCCGCGAACGTGGCAGAAGCGAACATCAACACCCCGAGCGTGCCGAGGGGGTGGTCGAACGTGAAGCCGAGCGTGAGCGCCAGGATGCCCATGAGCCCGAGCATCTGCACGGCGCCGAGCATGGCGGGTGTGAGCCAGCCGGCGAGCGTGATGCGCACGGGGGAGTGCAGGGCGGTGACGGCGCGGCGCGAGATGGGCTTCACGATGAGGAACAGCGCGTAGATGCCGATCCAGGCCGACAGTGCTGCGAAGAAGGGGGCCAGTCCGGCGCCGTAGTCCTCCGCGGATGCCACCTTGTCGCTCGACACCTTCACGGGGTCGGCGATGGTGTCGGCCTGCTGGCTGCGAAGCTCTGGGGTGGACTCCGGGATCTGCTGCACCCCGTCGGCGAGGCCGTCGCGGAGTTCGACGGTGCCGGACGAGAGGGTGGCGAGACCGTCGCGCAGCTGGGCGGCGCCGGCGTTCGCGGAGGCGGCGCCGGTCGCGACCGTCCCCGCGCCGCTCGCGAGGTCGGTGGCGCCGGAGGCGAGGGCGGCGGCGCCGGCCGCGAGCTGGTCGACCTTGCCGACCGCAGCCTGCACCTGCGCGTTGCCCTCCTCCAGGCGGGTGCCGAGCGGGTCGAGCCGCGCCAGCACCCGGTCGATCTCCTCGGGGGTGAGGCCCTGGTCGGCGAGGGCCGTGGCGATGTCGGAGCGCACCTGCGGCAGGGCGGCGGTGGCCTCCTGCACGGCGGCGCCCGCACGGTCGGCCACGTCGGCGAGCTGGCGGTTGCCCGCGCTGACCTGCTGCGCGCCGTTCGCGAGGGTCTGGGCGCCGCTCGCGAGCTGCGCCGTGCCGTCGGCGAGCTGGGCGGTGCCGTCGGCGAGGGCGGAGCTGCCCGACGCGGCGGTTCCGGCGCCGTCGGCGAGCTGGCTCGCGCCGTCGGTCGCCGACACGAGGCTGTCGCGGATGTCGCTCAGCCCGGTGAGCAGCCGTTCGGCGGCCTCGCTGCCGACCATCTCGGCGACGGAGCTGCGGATCTTCTCGACCGCCTGCGTGCCCATGGAGGAAGCGAGGTAGTTGTTGGCGTCGTTGGTCTCCAGCTCGATGCGCGCCTGGTGCGGGTCGGTGCCCGCGGCCGAGGTGAGGGCGGCGGAGAAGTCCGACGGGATGGTGACGGTGAAGTCGACCGTGCCGTGGCGCAGTGCGTCGGCGGCCTCGTCGGCGGTCATCCGCTGCCAGTCGAACGCGTTGCCGTCGAGGAGGTTCTCGGCCACCTCCTCGCCGTAGTTCACGGTCTCGCCGGTCGCGGACTCCGTGCCCGTCGTGGGGGCGGGGGCGCCCTCGTCGTCGACCACGAGGGCCACGGGCACCTCGGGGAACTTGGCGTACGGGTCCTGGTTGGCCCACAGGTACAGGCCGCCGTAGAGGATGGGCACGCAGACCAGGGCGACCAGGGCGAGGATGCCCATCCGGCTGGCGGTGAGACGCCGGAGCTCGGCGGCGATCATGGACGGGACCTTCATCGCGCGTCTCCTCTCTCTTCGGCCTCGGGTTCGGGTTCGGGTTCGGGTGCGGCCCCGAGCTCGGCTTCGGCCTCGGGTTCGGCCTCGGGTGCTGGCTCGGGTGCAGGTGCCGGCTCGGTTTCGGGTTCGGGTGCTGGCTCGGGTGCGGGTGCCGGCTCGGGTGCGGCCTCGGGTGCGGGTACCGGCTCGGGTGCGGCGAGGACCAGCGGCTCGACGGGGCCTGAGGCGTTGACGGCGTCGAGCTCGTGCATGCGCTCGAGGGCCACGGCGGCCGAGCCCCCGACGATCACGAGCATCGCGTAGCCGCGGTCGGCGAACTCGCCCGCGATGCGCCACCAGCCGTCCGGGCTTCCGCCGTGGCGGTCGGGGGCGACGAGCACGATGCCCTCCACACCGCGCCGCAGGACTGCGAGCTCGCACAGCAGGCGCACGCGCGCGGCGGGGTCGATGTTCCCGATGGGGACCGACGCGAGCTCCTCGAACCCGAGTCGCGCGAGCCAGCGCCGCGCGTGCAGCGGGGTGGCACCGGCCCCGGCGAACATCAGCTCCTCGCCCACGACCCCCGCGAGCGTGATGTCGGGGTGGGGGTCGCTGACGTCGGGGGCGTCGACGAGGGCGACGCGGTGGCGCAGGTCTTTGGCGTCGCTCGCCCCGTCGATGCTCACCCGCCCGCTGTCGGGGCGCATGCGCCCGCTCGCGATGAGGCCGAGCACGGTGGGCCGTTGCTCGGTCTCGGCGAGGGCGTAGCGCACGGCCCCCGTGTGGAACTCCAGACTCGTGACCGGGAGCGCCTGGCCGTTGCGGCCCTTGCTCACCTCGTGCAGGGCGATTCTCATGCGCGGACCTCCTGCCCGGTCGCGGCGAGCTCCGGGTGGTCGGAGAGCAGCTCGTCGACCTCGCGCCACGACAGCCCGGCGATGCTCAGGACCGCGCGCACGGCGAGGTCGCCCGTGGCGGGGTCGGCGGCCTCGGTGCGCGAGACGACGGTGCGGGCGATCTCTTCGATGAGCCGCGCCAGCGTCGGTCCGCTCAGGTCGGTGCGGAAGCTGCCGGCGTCCTGCCCCGACCGCACCAGGGCCGCCAGGGTGTCGCGAAGCGGGGAGAGCGCCGCGGCCGTGTGGGTGACGTGCGCCTCGTCGAGGGCGAGGGCTGCGGCGACCTGCACGTGCACGGCCTCCCGCCACAGCAGGGAGGCGAGGCGGGCGAGGGCGACGCGGGGGTCGGCGTCGTCGACCGAGGCGGCGATGGCGTTGAAGCGCTGCGCGCCGCTGGAGACGAGTTCGCGGATCAGTGCCTCGCGGTCGTCGAAGTGGCCGTAGAGCGTGCGGCGCGACAGGCCGGCGCTACGGGCGATGGCGTCGATCGAGGCGTGCGGGTCCAGGGCGAGGGCGGCGCGGGCGGCGGCGAGGATGCCGGCGCGGTTCTCCACGGCGTCGCGGCGGGGGGCACGGGTGGTCATGCATTCAGGATACTTTTCATGCACAAGGTTGTGCAAGATAGTTTTCGGATTGCTGGTCGCTACGGCCGCGCTGACATGTCGGTCCTTCCCATTTCAACTGTGTTATGTTACGCGTTGCGCTCGGGCGCGGATTCAGGGGGGCCCTGTGGATCGGAGCGAATCCGACGGCAGCGGTGTCCGAGGAGGCGGGGGGAACCGCCATGACGGAGAGGGGTGCGGTGTGCCTGGGATGGACAGTCCGCTGGAGCGGCGGACGATGAGCGACGACGTGTACGACCGATTGCGCGAAGCGATCGTGACGGGCGAGCTGCGACCGGGGGAGCGGCTGCGGGATCACGAGCTCGCCGACGCTCTCGGGACCTCGAAGACGCCCGTGCGGCATGCGCTCGACCGCCTTGCCGAGCTGGGCCTCGTGGACATGCAGCGCAATCGCTTCACCCGGGTCGCTCCGATCGACCTCGACGACGTGCGCGACGCGATCGCCCTGTTCGGCGACGTCTGGATCGGCTCGGTGCGACACGCCACCCCGGTCATGGGCGACGACGACGTGACCTATCTGTCGGAGCTGGTGGAGGACATGTCGTCCGCCGTGGATGCGTCCGACGTCGCCGCGTTCAGCGCTGCCCTGCGCACGATCGCGGTGGCGTACGCGCGCATCGAGGGAAACGCCACGCGCTCGAACGTGATCGAGTTCCTCGGCCCGCAGATCCGTCGCTTCAGCGCGCAGGCGAGGGGCGACTTCGACTTCGCGGCACTCCGCTCGGCCACCGCCGGGATCGGTCTCGCCATGACGCAGCGCGACGCGGTCGGCACGCGCGCCGCTCTCATCACCCTGTTCGACACCGTGCTCCCTGCGGTCATCGACCGCGCCGAGGAGCGCAGCCGCCACGTGGACGTGCCGCCGGCCGACGCCTGACACGACGAAGGGGCGCTCCGCGTGGAGCGCCCCTTCGCCGTGACCGTGCTCAGTCGGTGCCGGAGTCGAAGGCCGCGCGCTCCGATGCCGTGTCCACCGCGTCGGCCAGCGTCTCGTCGGCCTCGGAGACCGAACCCTCGACGGCGCCCGTGATCTCGGCGGACTCGCCCGCGGTCACGCGACCGACGAGCTCGCCCGTGGCGCCGCCGACGAGGCCGAGTCCCGCGTACTGCTCGAGGCGTGCGCGCGAGTCGGCGATGTCGAGGTTGCGCATCGTGAGCTGACCGATGCGGTCGACCGGACCGAACGCGGCGTCGCCGACGCGCTCCATCGACAGCTTCTCCGGGCCGTACGACAGGTTCGGCGACACCGTGTCGAGGATCGTCCAGTCGTCGCCGCGGCGCAGGCGGATCGTGACCGTGCCGGAGATCGTCGAGCCGACCCAGCGCTGGATGGACTCGCGCAGCATGAGCGACTGCGGCTCGAGCCAGCGGCCCTCGTACATGAGGCGGCCGAGGCGGCGGCCCTGCTCGTGGTAGGTCGCGAGGGTGTCCTCGTTGAGGATGCCGTTGACCAGGCGCTCGTACGCGATGAAGAGCAGCGCCATGGCCGGGGCCTCGTAGATGCCGCGCGACTTCGCCTCGATGATGCGGTTCTCGATCTGGTCGCTCATGCCCAGCCCGTGACGTCCGCCGATCGCGTTCGCCTCCATCACGAGCGCCACCGGGTCGGCGAACTCGACGCCGTTGATCGCGACGGGACGGCCGCCCTCGAACGTGACCGACACGTCCTCGGACTCGATCGCGACGGACGGGTCCCAGAACTTCACGCCCATGATCGGGTCGACGGTCTCCAGCGACACGTCCAGGTGCTCCAGCGTCTTCGCCTCGTGCGTCGCGCCCCAGATGTTCGCGTCGGTCGAGTACGCCTTCTCGGCGGAGTCGCGGTACGGGAAGTCGTGGGCGACGAGCCAGTCGCTCATCTCCTTGCGTCCGCCGAGCTCGGTCACGAAGTCGGCGTCGAGCCACGGCTTGTAGATGCGCAGTCGCGGGTTGGCCAGCAGGCCGTAGCGGTAGAACCGCTCGATGTCGTTGCCCTTGTAGGTGGAGCCGTCGCCCCAGATGTCGACGCCGTCCTCGCGCATCGCGCGCACCAGGAGCGTGCCCGTCACGGCGCGGCCCAGGGGCGTGGTGTTGAAGTAGGTCTTGCCGCCGGAGCGGATGTGGAACGCGCCGCACGACAGCGCGACGAAGCCCTCCTCGACCAGCGCGGTCTTGCAGTCGATCAGCCGGGAGGCCTCGGCGCCGTACTCCAGCGCGCGGCCGGGGATCGATGCGATGTCGTCTTCGTCGTACTGCCCCAGGTCGCCCGTGTAGGTGAACGGCACCGCACCCTTGTCGCGCATCCAGGCGACGGCGACGGAGGTGTCGAGTCCTCCGGAGAAGGCGATGCCGACGCGCTCGCCGACGGGCAGGGACTGGAGGACCTTGGACATGCCTTCCAGTCTATCGGCGGGCGGCGTGTCGCCTTTCCGTGCGTCAGATCAGGCGTACCTGCACACCGAGTGCCGCGTAGGTGCCCAGCGCCCGCCCGCGCGTGACGTCGAGCGCATCGCCGTGCGCCGGGTTCTGGTCGTGGACGGCCACGCCGGGGCTTGGCGTCCGAAGTCCTCTTCCCGTGCCAGAGTGGGGCCGGAGGTGCGTATGGGTGGAGCGATCCTGTGGGGAGCCGTCGCCGCGGCGCCGCTGTTCGTCGGTGCGGTCCTGGCCCTGCTGCGCACCTGGCCGCCGCGCTGGCTCGGCATCGTGCTCGGCTTCGGCGCGGGAGCCCTCATGGCCTCCATCGCGTTCGAGCTGTGGGAGGAGGGGCTGGACCGCGGCGGACCGCTCCCTCTCGTGGCCGGTGTCGCGCTCGGCGCCCTCAGCTACTACGTCGCCGCCCGCATCCTCGACGCCCGCGCCGCCCGCACGAAGGGGCAGGCCGGGGGCGGGCAGCTCGCCGTCGGCGCTCTGCTGGACGGCATCCCCGAGCAGCTCGTGCTCGGCATCGGTCTGGCCTCGGGGGAGCCGGTGAGCATCGCGCTCGTGGTCGCCATCCTGGTGTCGAACCTGCCGGAGTCGATCGGGTCCGCCGCCGACCTGCTCGACGGCGGGATGGCGAAGTCGCGCGTGCTGCTGCTGTGGCTGGGGGTCGCGGTGGCGTGCGCCGCCGCCACGGTCGCCGGGTTCGCCCTCGCCAGTGTGACCGGCGATGTCTTCCGCTCCGGGGCGAGCGGCTTCGCGGCCGGCGCGCTGCTGGTCATGCTCGTCGACTCGATGGTGCCCGAGGCGCAGTCCAAGGCCAAGGAGTCGACGGGGCTCGCGACCGTGCTCGGCTTCGCGCTCGCCGCGGGGCTCGCCTTCGCGTCCTGACGCGGGGTCAGACCTTCGGGGTGCGGCTGTCGCGCTGCACGCTGCGGCCCGACATCGTCTCGATGTGCAGCAGCAGGGCCAGGTCGCGGTCCTCTCCGGCCCACGGGTGCACGCGGGCCGAGATGCCGGCCGCATCCTCCTCGGGCGCGCGCGACAGGGTGCCGTGCATCAGCACGCTCCACGCCGTGGCGCCCAGCGGGTCGTGATAGTCGACCTCGAACGCGACCGCCGCCGGCACCGTCGTCACGGCGGCCAGCAGCCCCTCCGCCGAGGTGCGCAACAGGATGTCGCGGCCGGACAGGGCGTAGTTGACCGGGTGGATGTGCACGCGGCCGTCGTGCAGGAAGCCGATGCGGCCGACCGTGGTGGTGGTCAGCAGTTCGTAGGACTGATCGGGCTCGAGCTCTCGGATCATGCGGATGCTCCCTCCGTCTGGCGCCAGTGTAGCCAGCGGCCGGTGGATGTTCGAGGGCCCATCGCCCGGACCGGACGAGGCTCCTTCGTTCGGCCCGGCTTCGTTCAGCCCGGCCAGGCGCGCAACTCGGCCGTGAGCTGCGCGAAGTACTCGGGTGGACCGGCCTCGGCGAACCACAGCCAGAGCTCCGCGGCGTGGATCGGGAACCACGCCCGCACCGCCGCGGGGTCGGCACCGTAGCCCTCGATCAGCGCATCGGCCGAGCGGGGATCCTTGCGCGCGGCGCCCCATGCCGCGCGGGACAGCTCGCGCACCGGATCGCCCGCGTGCGCGGCCTCCCAGTCCACGACACCGGTGATGCGGCCGTCCGCCGCGAGCACGTTGCCGTCGGTCCAGTCCCCGTGGCAGAAGACGACGCCGGCCGAGGGCGGGATCGCCAGGGGAAGGGCAGGACCGTCGGCGGCGCGGTACCGGGCGATGATCGCGGCGTCGTCGGGCGCGGGCGGCAGGTCCTCCGGGGCGACGAGGTCGTGCAGCCGCCGGAGGAGGACGGCCGACGCCCGCAGTGCGGCGAGCCGCGTGTCCGCATCACCCTCGTCCAGCCGGGCGCCGGGCAGCTCGGTCATCAGGATCACTCCGGCGCGCTCCTCCACGACCTGTGGCACCGGCAGCCCCGAATCCGCGAGGGCACGCAGCGCGCGCACCTCGGTGTCGTGACGCGCCGGGTCGGACAACCGCTTCTCGACCAGCCGGCGCCCGTCGCGCTCGACCAGTCGCACCGTCCCGACCGCACCCTGCCGCATCCCGCCATCCTCGCAGCACCCCGACGGAAGGCGGAGTGATCGGCCCGTATCCGCCGCAGGTGGCGGGTTACCCTCGGGTGCGGCCCGCACGATCCTGGGGGCATGCCACCGCGTCGGGGCGAGGACAAAGGAGTTCTGATGACCGACACGCTCGCCCGTCCCCCGTTCGACCCCGAGCTGGAGGCGGCCCTCGCCCTGGTCGGCGACCAACTGCCCCCCACGCTCACCGCCGACATGATCCCGCTCCTGCGCGAGAGCCCCGTCAGCGGCGAGGACGAGATCTTCTCGGTGCTCTCGGAGCGCGGCTTCACCTGGCGCGACGTGTCGATCACCGGCCACGACGACGGAGAGATCGTGGTGTCGGTGATCGAGAAGCAGGGCCGCACCGGCACCGGGCCCGGCTTCTTCCACACCCACGGCGGCGGCATGATCATCGGGAACCGCTGGCTCGGCGTGGTCGGCTTCCTGGACTGGGCCGAGCGTTACAACGGCGTCATCGTGACCGTCGAGTACCGGCTGGCCCCCGAGTTCCCGGATCCCTACCCGGTGGAGGACTGCTACGCGGGGCTGCGCTGGGCGGCCGACCACGCGGACGAGCTCGGCATCGACCCGACCCGCCTGCTGATCGGCGGAGGCAGCGCCGGCGGAGGCCTGGCGGCCGGCACGGCGCTCCTCGCCCGAGACCGGCGCGGCCCCGAGCTGATCGGGCAGCTGCTGATCTACCCGATGCTCGACGACCGCGACGCCACCGTCTCGACGCGGCAGATCGACGGCATCGGGGTGTGGGACCGCGGCTCCAACCTCACCGGATGGACGGCGCTCCTGGGTGACCGCCGGGGCGGCGACGACGTCTCGATCTACGCGGCACCGGCCAGGGCCACCGACCTCAGCGGTCTCCCGCCCGCGTTCATCGACTGCGGCAGCGCGGAGGTCTTCCGCGACGAGGACGTCGCCTACGCCACGAAGCTCTGGGAAGCGGGCGTGCACGCCGAGCTGCACGTCTGGGCCGGGGGCTTCCACGGCTTCGACATGTTCGCCCCGCACGCCGCCGTCGCGCAGGCCATGCTGGCCGCCCGCGACAACTGGGTGAACCGCCTGCTCGCCTGAGCCCCTGCTCGACCCGCTCCCGTCGCCCGTTCCGTCGCCCGCCAGCGCCGGGAGCGAGGAGACGGCGACGGGAGCGGCCGCAGTAGGGTGGAACCCCCGCGCGATGGAGCCCGACATGCAAGATCTGCTGGGGCGGATCACCGCCCTCGATCCCGATGCCAGCGAGACTCTGAAGGTCGTGACGTACTTCGACGCGCTGGTCTCCCGCTCCGTCGGCGTGGAGAGCATGCTCAGGGGTGCGGCCGTGCTCAGCGGCGCGACGGTCGGCCAGAGGGATGGTGCGCAGGTCGTGCGCGTCCGCGCCGACGGCGTCCGCATCGATCCCGTCGTGCTGTCCTCGACCTGGCCGACGCGCGAGAGCGGCCCGGACGCGGTGGTCTGGATCGAGCGGGAGGGTGAGCTGCACACGAACGACGCGATGATCCTGGAACGCCTCGCTCTCGCGCTCGGCATCATCCGCGCTCGGCGACGGGTCGGCGAGGACGGCGCCGTCGAGCTCGCCATCAGCTCCTACGCGGCCGTCGACGAGCGGGCGGCGGTGCTGCCCCGACTGCGTCTCGCCCCGGGAGCACTGCGGGTGGTGGCGTCGCCGCCCGATCCGTCGCCGTCGCCCGCGCACCCGTCGGCGATCGTCGCCACTCGCCACGGCCTCACGCGCGCGACGATTCTCCCCGCCGACGTCGAGCCGGCGTCCGCATGGGAGGCCTCCGGCGCGGTGCGGCTCGGTGCGGGCACGGTCGCGCGTGCAGAGAACCTGCCTTCGTCCTGGTCGGCGGCGCTCGTGGCCGTCCGGCTGACCAGCGATGAGCGACCATTCGTCGACGCGACCGACCTGGGCGTCCTGCTCCTGGTCGCGCAGACCGCGGACGGCGATTCCCGGCATCCCGACGTGGTGGCCCTCAGCCGCATCGACGCCCGCAATCGCGAACTGCTCGATGCGGTCGTGGACGAGCACAGCGTGCGCGCCGCTGCCGTGCGTCTGGGACGGCATCACTCGAGCGTGCAGGAGCGGCTCACGGCACTGATCGAGACCCTGGGCTACGATCCCCGTACTCCGCTCGGGCAGGCTCGATACGTGGCGGCGCGAATGCTGCTCGCCCTCGGGGACTGAGGTCACTCGAAATATTCGTGTTCGGCAATAAAGATCAATAAAGATGTAGATTGCCCAGGTGGAGCCGGAGTGCGTCCTCCCGAGCTCGGCGGTCTCATCATGTACGGCCTCCGCGGAGTGGGAAAAACCGTCCTCCTCAATGAGTTACAGCAGCTGGTCGGCCGCGCCGGATGGGTGACGGTCCAGCTCGAAGCCAGGCCGGGTCAGTCCGGGCGGCTGGCCGTTCGTCAATCGCTCGGACGAGGCATCGCCATGGCAGGACGGCAGATGGCTCGATTCCGTTCCGCCGTCGAGGAGGTCAAGACGGCGATCTCGACGATCTCGGCGTTCTCGTCCACCGTCGCGGGCGTGTCGATGAACCTCGGCGTGGACCGCTCCGACCATCGTGCGAACTCCGGGCTCCTCGAAGTCGATCTCGAAGAACTCGTGGCCGACCTGGCTCAGCCGCTGAGGAAGAACACAGTGCGTTGGCGATCTTCGTCGACGAGATGCAGGACCTGGATGTCGATCTGCTGACGGCGCTCCTCGCCGTTCAGCATCGCGCAGTGCAGTCGGATTGGCCTTTCTTCATCATCGGAGCGGGACTGTCGACGCTTCGCCCCACGCTCGCGGAGGCCCGCTCCTACGCGGAGCGGTTCACGATCCGCGAGGTCGGGGCGCTGCCGGACGAAGAAGCGAGAGCCGCGGTCAGAAACCCAGCGACGGCGCTGGGAGCGAAGATCTCCGATGATGCGTTGGAGGCGATCCTCGGCGAGGCGCAGGGGTACCCGTTCTTCCTTCAGACGTTCGGGAAAGCCGTCTGGGACATCGCCCCCGATCGGAACATCGATCGTGAGATCGCCGTCGCGGGAATCGCCGAAGGCAACGCCGATCTCGATCAGAGCTTCTTCCCGGCTCGGTGGGATCGCACGACTCCCGGTGAGCGGCAGTACTTGCGCGCGATGGTGGACGTGGGAGGGGGAGACATGGCGAGCACGTCGGCGATCGCGGAGCAGCTCGGAACCGCGGCGACGTCCTTGAGTCGCGTTCGGCAGTCTCTCATCGAGAAGGGGATCATCTATGCCGAACGTCGGGGGTACGTCAGCTTCACGGTGCCCAACATGGACAGGTTCATCCGGCGCCAGGCGGACACCGACGAGTAGGCAGCGCGACTGACTGAGGTCACTCGAAGCCGGGGTAGTCCTGCAGCTTCTCCTGGAACTCGGCACGGTCGGCCTCGCTCAGCACGGCGCTCGCGATCACCACGAGCTGCAGGCCCTCCAGTGGCTCGCCGGTGCGGGCGCTCTGCGCCTCCCGCGAGGTGCGGAAACCGCCGTCGACGTCGTTCGACAGGTCGTAGATGTTGGCGTAGAACCGCAGCGGATCCGGGTAGTTCTCGGTGTAGTACTCCCAGGTGGTCTGCGTGCGCGGGTCGTCGCTGCCGTAGAGCTTCGCGATCATCGACGGGTCGATGCCCGAGTTCGCCGGGTCGTTGAACGCGTACAGATCCCACAGCCCGTGGTCGAGCACGACCTCGTTCACCACGCGCATGACCTCGAGCTTGCGGTCGTAGTCCTGCACCGGCTCGTTCGTCGCCCACGCGGCCGTCGTGAACTCGTACAGCATCGACTCGCCGCCGTAGCCGTTGCGCTCCGGCCGCAGGTCTTCCGCGCCCACCGGCGTCCACGTGTAGCCGAACTCGTCCGTGAGCCGGGCGCGCACATCCGCGAACAGCTCGTCGGCCGTGGCCCGCACCTCCTCCAGCGACTGCTGCGACAGCGCCTGCTGGGGGTCGGTGCCCTTGATGCCCGGATACCCCTCCGCGTGCCGCTGCTCCGCGGTCTTCACGCCCTCGTAGTCGCCCGAGGCGGACGTGCGCAGGGCGCTCAGTGCGCCGACGGTCGCCACGTTCAGCAGCACCGTCACCACCAGGGCGATCGCGCCGAGCCGTCGTGCACCGGGGGAGAACAGCGCCGCGACCACGACGCCGAGCACCACCAGCTGCAGGGCGAGGAACGTGACCCCGTACAGCAGGTCGGTGCCGCCGGCGGCCAGCACCCCGAGCAGGGTCAGGGAGAACAGGATCGCCGCGACGAGGGCGATCCAGCCGAACGCGGAGCCCGGGGTGCGCTTCTCGTCGACCGGTGCCGCGGGCAGCGGCGGAGGTGTGAGGTCGGGCTGTCGCCGCTTGGCCCCCGCATACCCGCCGGGGGGAGGGACGGGCGGCGCACCCTCGGCCCCGCCCACATAGCGGGCGCGCTGACGCTCGTTGTCGCTCACCATGGCTTGTCCGTTCCCGAGCCGCCCGGATCGTCGCCCTGCTGCTGGTCGCGCTCCTGCGTGCCCTGGTTGAGCTTGTCCTGGAGGTCCTGCAGCTTGTCGTCGGACGGCTGCGGCTGCTCCTCCTGCTCCTGCTCCTCGGGCTCCTGCGGCTGCTGCTCCTGTTCCTGCTCCTGCTGCTTCTGCTTGAGCCGGTCCTCCGCGCCGTCGAGGGTGTCGGACATGTCGCGCTGCGGGTCGGGCGACTGCTGCTGCGCCTCCTCGCTGCGGCACTCCTCCGGCGTCTCCACCGTGAGCGTGAGGGCCTCGCCGTAGAGCTCCGCGGCCGCGGCACCGTCGCCGTCCGCCCTGGCCGCATCGCCCATCCGCTCCACGACCAGCGCGAGGTTGATGCGCACCGCGCACACCTCCAGTCCGGTGGCGAGGTCGAGCGCCCGCTCCAGCTCCGCTCTGGCCGCCGGCAGCTCCTCCGCACCGGCGAGGGCGGTGCCGATGTTGTACGGCGCCTTGTACGGCTCGAACCAGTTCAGGAACTCCTGGCCGCGGGCGGCGGACTCCGACCCGGCGAAGTCGTCGACCACGTACGACGTGATCGACTGGTGCGCGAACGCGTACATGCTCAGGATCTTGCCCACCACGAGCAGTGCGGCGAGGGTGAGCGGCAGCGTGCCGATGGCCACCCAGCGGCGGATGCGGCGGCGGCGTCGGTGGGACCGCAGCAGCGCGGCCGCCGTGTCGTCGTGCGCGGTCATGCGCCGCCTCCGTCTCTCGCGGGTGCGGGGTCGACGGAGTCGCGGCGGCGGGCGGGTGCGAGTCCCCGAAGCCGCGCGATGAGCGTGGTCGCCCGCAGCAGCTCGACCCCGAGGAGCGCGAGCAGCACGAGCGCCGCGATCCAGTACAGCTCTGTGACGTTGCCGACCTCGCCCGATTCGGCGTAGCTGGTCGTGGTTGACGGCGCCTCCGGCAGCACGGGCTCGGTGTCGGCGGTGCGGTGCTGGTACTCCACGCCCAGCTGCTCGGCCACGGTCTGCAGGTTCTGCTCGTCGATCACCGACAGCGCGTCCGAGCCCTCGTACTGGATGTACTCGCCCTCGCCGCCGCTCACGCCGCCGCTTGTCACCCGCATCGGACCGCCCTCCGCGGTGCCGTAGCCGAACACCGCCCCCGCATCCGTGTACTTCGCGCTCTTGTCGAACGACTCGGGCGTGGTGCCCGTGGTCTGCTCGCCGTCGCCGAGGTAGAACACCATGCGCGACCGGTCCGGCGAGGCCTCGGCGGCGGAGCGCAGCGTGTCCTCCAGCAGCCCGGCGGCGACCCCGATCGAGCTGCCGCGCGACTGGCTGGTGACCTCGGGGCGCAGCACGTCGAGCGAACCGATCAGCGCGGTGGTGTCGGTGGTCAGCGGCATCCGCAGCTGGGCGGACGCGTCGGAGGTGATCATCGCGAACCGTGCCCCCGGGTACTGCGCGACCAGCTCGCGCACGTCGGCGCGCACCCCGTCGAGCCGCGGAGAGCCCTCGTCCCAGTCCTCCGCGACGATGCTGGCGGTGGTGTCGACCACCAGCACGACGTCGGTGTCGGTCGCGAGGGTCTGGGTCGCGCCGCCGGGGATGCCAGGGCGCAGCAGCATCGCGAAGCACGCGAGCACCATCAGCAGTCGCAGGGCCCACAGCGAGCGGTGCGCGGCGATCGCACGGCGGTCGGTCACGCGCTCGCCGCCGGCCCGGGGTGCGCGCACCAGCATCCACACCGCGGCGGCGGCCACGGCACCGCACAGCAGCACCACGAGGATCAGGGGGAGGACGGGCTGGAAGATCACAGTCGCACCCTCCACGCCAGCAGCACGAAGCCGAGCGCCACGACCGACAGCACCGCGATCCACAGGTTCGGGGCGTCGGTCCACACCACCTGCGCCTCACCGCGCAACGCCGTCGCGTCCTGCTCCTGCACCTGGTCGACGATGTCCGACACGGTCGTGGTGTCGCGCAGACCGAAGGCCGCGCCGCCGGTGGCCTCGGCGGCGGCGGTCAGCTCGGCGCTCACCGCGGCGTCCTTGCCCTCGACCGGGTTGATCGCGAAAACCCGCACGCCGTTCGACGCGGCGTACGCCGCCGCCTCCTGCAGCGTCACGATCGAGGCGCCGTTCACCTCGTTGTCCGTCGCGAAGATCACCGACCGCGACCGGTCGTCGTCGGGATGGTCGAAGCCCATCGCGCACGCGGCCAGGCCGTCGCCGATCAGCGAGGCGCCGTCGCCGTTGAGGGTCCCGACCCAGTGCTCGGGGATGCGGTCGACGTAGTCGAAGCTCGACACCATGCTCGTCAGGTGCTCGCGGATGAAGTCGTAGTCGTCGGTCAGGGGGAAGATCTGCACGGGCGAGCTGTTGAAGATCGTCAGCCCGATGCGCTCGCCCTCGAAGCCGTCCAGCAGCTCCTCGAACACCGACAGCACCTCGACGTCGACCTCGCTCATCGACCCCGACACGTCGAGGCACAGCATGATGTCGCGGCTGCTGTTGACCGGCTGGATGGTCTGCGCGGCCATGGGTCGCGCGGCCACCACGCCGGCCACGAGCGCCGCGACCGCGCCGAGCGCCAGGATCCCCGACAGTGCGAGCACCCGCCGTGACAGCGCCTGGCGGAACGACGGCAGCGTGCGCAGCCGTTCGGCTCGCGCGACCCGCGCGGTGTCACCGGCCGCACGACCGCCCCGCCGCCGCAACCCCAGCACGAGCCCGACCGCGACCGCCACGATCACGACGGCCGCGGCGAGGATCAGCATCCACACGTTCGCTAGTGCCATGCGCGCACCACCGTCCTGGCGGCCGCGGCCCCCGCCACGGGGTCGATCGCCGGACCCTGCCGGAAGATGCTCGGGTAGTAGTGCCGGCCCATCGCGTCGATCAGGGCCGGGTTCACGCCGCGGGCGACCAGGTCGTCGAGCGCGAGCACGGGCGCCTCCAGGCCGCTGTACTCGTTCACGAACGCGCGCACCACGCGGCTGAGCTCGAGGTTGGCCTGCCGCGCCGACAGCCGGCGCCCGAGGTAGTCGTTCTCCACGGCCTGGATGCGGTCGAGGTACTCCGTGCGCAGCACCGACAGCACGTCGAGCGTCGAGGGCGTCGCGCCCGTGGCGGCCGGGGCCGCGGTGCGCGGGGGTCGCGTGAGCACGATCAGCAGCCACGCGCCGAGCACCAGCAGCGCCAGGATGCCGAGCGCGAGCAGCATCCAGCCCCAGCCGTACTGCGCCGGCGGGTAGAGCTCGTCAGAGCCGGGCATTCGACCTCCGGTTCAGCAGCCGCAGCAGCTGCGGCACGGCGTCGTCCTGTCCGTCGAGCGCGGCGTGGCTGATCTCCATGCGGGTGAGGAGGTCGGCGAGGCGGGCGGCGTCGGCATCGCGCTGCGCCGTGAGCTCCTGCACGATGCCGCGGTCGCCCTGCACGAAGTCGGGCACCTGCCACCGGCTGTCCACGTCGACGCGCAGCCGCCCGGTGCGGTGGTCGAGCACGGGGTCGGCGTCGCGCAGCGTGAGCCACAGCACGTCGTGCTGCACGCGCAGCCTCCGCAGCAGTCGCTCGGTCTCGGAGGTGACCGGGGCCTCGTCGGTGAGCACGACCACGATCATGCGGCGGGCGACGGTGCGGGTGACGAACGACAGCAGCGCGTCGCGGTCGCTCGGGGCCGCCGCGTCGTCCACCGCGCGATCGAGTGTGCGCAGGGCGTGCTCGAGGGCGCCCTCGCTGCGACCGGGAGCCAGGCGGCGCACCCTGGACGCATCGCCGTAGACCACGGTGAAGTCGTCGCCGTGGCGCAGCGTGAGCACGCCGAGGGCCCCGGTGGCCAGGATCGCGAGCTCCTTCTTCGAGCGCTCGTCGGCGGCCAGGGCGGCCATCGAGCGACCGGTGTCCACCACGAACATCACGGTGTGCATGCGCGTGGCCCGCGACCGCTTCACCAGCGGCGTGCCCAGCCGGGCGGTCGCGCGCCAGTCGATGTCGCGCACCTGATCGCCGTACTCGTACTTGCGCAGGTCCTCGAAGTCGAGGCTCCGTCCGTGCAGCAGCGACGCGTAGGCGCCGTCGAGCGCGTGCAGGGATTTGCGCGACGAGTGGATGAAGAGCTTGCTCTTCACCTGGGTGATCAGGCTGGCCATGGCGGTGCGTCAGGGCGTGGGGACCGAGGCGAAGATCTGGTCGATGATCTCCTCGCTGCGGATGCCCTCGGCGTCGGCCTCGAACGTCAGCAGCACGCGGTGGCGCAGCACGAGGTGCCGGAGGGCGCGGATGTCCTCCGGCAGCACGTGCGCGCGTCCGTTCAGGAGGGCGAGGGCCCGCGACGCCTGCAGGAACGCGATGCTCGCGCGGGGGCTGGCGCCGTACTTGATGTAGCGGGCGCGCTCCTCGCCGATGTACGGCGCCGGATTCCGGGTGACGTAGGCGAGCGAAACGATGTAGTTGCGGATCGCGGGGTCGACGTAGATGCGGCTCGCGACGTCTTGCAGCAGGTGCACGTCGTCGAGCGTGACGGCGCTGGACACGTGCCGGTCGGGGTCGAGCACGCCGGAGTCGATGCGGCTGAGGATCTCGAACTCGTCGGCGGGGCTCGGGTACTCGACGATCTCCTTCAGCAGGAACCGGTCCATCTGCGCCTCGGGCAGCTCGTAGGTGCCCTCCTGCTCGATGGGGTTCTGCGTCGCGATCACGAGGAACGGCTTCGGCAGCGGGTGGATCTCGCCGCCGATCGTGGTCTGGTGCTCCTGCATCGCCTCGAGCATCGCGCTCTGGGTCTTGGCGCTGGAGCGGTTGATCTCGTCGAGCAGCACGAAGTTGGCGTGCACGGGGCCGAGCACGGTGCGGAACGTGCCGGTCGCGGCGTCGTAGATCTGGTTGCCCGTGATGTCGCTGGGCAGCAGGTCGGGCGTGCACTGGATGCGCTTGAACTGCGCCTTCACGGTGTCGGCCAGGGTGCTCGCGGCGGTGGTCTTCGCGAGACCCGGCACGCTCTCCAGCAGGATGTGGCCGCCCGCGATGAGCGAGACGAGCAGGCTGGTGCGCAGACGCTCCTGGCCGACCATCTTCGCCGAGTACGCGTCGGAGATGGTCTTCAGCACGCCGGTGGCGCGGGCCATCTCGGCCTCGGTGGGTGCGGGCTTCTCGCCGGGCGCGGGCGTCGGAGCCGGGGTGGCGGCGGGCGAGGTCGCGGCGGAGGGAGCGGGCGGGGGCGGGGGTGCGGAGATCGTCGGCGGAGTCTGCGCGTCGGGCTCGGTCATCGGTCGGTTCGTCTCCCTCGTTCACACGCGGGACCACGTCGTGCCCCTCCGCCGACCAGCGTAATCGCAACGACGGGACGCGCGCCCGCCGAACAGGGCGGCGTCGGCCTCGGGGAACCCGCGGATCAGCGGGCGCGGCGCCAGCGCAGGCGCGTGATGAGCACCCCGAGCAGGCACAGGGCGCCACCGACGAACATGAGCGGCGTCGGCACCTCGCCCAGGATCATCCACGACATCAGGATCGCGAGCGCCGGGACGACGTAGGTCGTGGCGGAGGTCTTGCCCGCGGTACTGCGCTGCAGCACGTACGCCCAGGTGGTGAATGCGATCGCCGTGGGGAACACGCCCAGGTACACCACCCACAGGGTCGCGTCGAGGGGCGCGGACTGCACGTCGGCCACGAGCGGACCGATCCACGGCAGCAGGGCGACCGTGCCCGCGGCCGCGCCGAGCCACGTGAGCGTGGTCGCGTCGGCACCCCCGCTCAGCAGGTGCTTCTGCAACAGCGTGCATCCGGCGTACATGACCGCGGCCAGCAGAGCGAGCAGGAGCCCGGTGATGTCCGGACCGGTGCTGCTCGTGGAGTTCATGCCGATCAGCACCACGCCGAGGAACGCGATGGGTGCGCCGATGATCAGCGGGCGAGGGAAGCCCTCCCGCAGGAACAGTCCGCTGAACACCACCACCATGAGCGGAGCCAGATTGACCACCATCGCCGCCGTCCCCGCGTCGAGCGTGCGCTCCGCACTGTTCAGGGCCAGGTTGTACACGCAGAACCAGCCGACGCCCCACAGCACGATGAGCAGCCACTGCCGCCGGTCGGGGAGGCGGATGCCGTGGCGGAGCGCGATCACCGTCAGCGCGAGCGTGCCGACGGCCATGCGCAGCAGCGCGAGTGCACCGGGGTCGTAGTGCGGGCCCGCTCCGCGGATGCCGATGAACGCCGAGGCCCAGAGCACCACCGTGACCACGGCGGCGAGGAGGACGAGCACGCCCTGACGGCGGTCGGGCGCGCGCTGCTCGACCGTGGGCTCTGGCGCGGGGGTGTGCGGCACCGTCCGATCCTCCCACCGGCCTCCGACAGCGGGCGATCCTCGGGAGCGACAGCCGTCGTCGCTTTCCCGCCAGGCCGCCGGTGGGGCACTGCTAACGTCGAAGAGCAGCCACTGTCCGGGCAGGTCGAGCGTTCCGCTCCCCCCGGAGAAGGACTGTCCTCCTCACCCGGATACGGCTGCGCCCGATACATGACGACGAGTGTGAGGACCATACGTGACGAACAGTGAACGAGTAGCGATCATCGGTGCCGGCCCCTCGGGGATGGCACAGCTGCGGGCCTTCGAGTCCGCGGCCCGTGCGGGGGCGGACATCCCCGACCTGGTCTGCTTCGAGAAGCAGGCCGACTGGGGCGGCCAGTGGAACTACACCTGGCGCACCGGACTGGACGAGTTCGGCGAGCCCGTGCACTCCAGCATGTACCGCAACCTGTGGTCGAACGGCCCGAAGGAGGCGCTGGAGTTCGCCGACTACACCTTCGACGAGCACTTCGGCCGTCCGATCTCGTCGTATCCGCCGCGCCCCGTGCTGTGGGACTACATCGCCGGACGCCTCGCGAAGACGCGGGTGCGCGACCTGATCCGCTTCCAGACCGCCGTGCGCTGGGTGGAGTTCGACGAGGAGCGCGAGGTGTTCACGCTCACCAGCGAGCACCTGCCCACCGGAGCGACGACCACGGAGGAGTTCGACCGCGTGGTGGTGGCCAGCGGGCACTTCTCCTTCCCGAACGTGCCGCACGTCGACGGCATCGAGACCTTCCCCGGATCGATCTCGCACGCGCACGACTTCCGCGGTGCCGAAGCGCTGGCCGGCCGCGACGTGCTCGTGATCGGGTCGAGCTACTCCGCCGAGGACATCGGCAGCCAGGCGTTCAAGATGGGCGCCCGCTCCGTCACCGCCAGCTACCGCTCCGCGCCGATGGGGTACGACTGGCCGGAGGGCTTCGAGGAGCGTCCGGTCGTGCAACGGTTCGACGGCAGCGTGGCGCATTTCGCCGACGGCACCTCCACGCGCGTGGATGCGGTGATCCTCTGCACCGGCTACCTGCACCGGTACCCCTTCCTCCCGGGCGACCTCGCACTGTCGTCGCCCAACAACGTCTACCCGGACGGGCTCTACCGCGGTGTGCTGTGGCAGCAGAACCCGCGGCTGGCGTACCTGGGCGCGCAGGACCAGTGGTTCACGTTCAACATGTTCGACGCGCAGGCGTGGTTCGTGCGCGACGTGATCCTCGGTCGCATCGAGCTCCCCGACGAGGCGGAGCGGGCGGCCTCGATCGCGCAGTGGCGGGAGCGCTTCGACCGGATCGACTCGGCGGCGACCGAGATCCGCTTCCAGGCGGACTACATCCGTGACCTCCTGGAGTGCACCGACTATCCGGCGTTCGACCTCGACCGCGTCGTCGAGATCTTCCTGGCGTGGAAGCGCGACAAGAAGGCGGACATCATGGGGTACCGCGACCGCGTGTACGCCTCGGTCATGACGGGCACCCTCGCCGCCGTGCATCACACGCCCTGGCTGGAGGAGCTCGACGACTCGCTCGACCGCTACCTCGACGTGGACCCGGATGCCCGTGGTGCGGCGCTGCTCACCGGCGACCCGGCGGCGGACGACGACGAGCGCGAGGCGCTGCTGCCCGCCTGATCGGATTCGTCGGGGTGCTCTCGCGACGATCAGCCCCCTGGGCGGCGCGAGAGCACCTCGTCGGGTGCCGTCCTTGGCGGGGTAAAGGGCGGAGCCCGACGCCACCGTCCGCTGCACCCAACGGTTCGGTGGCGACAGGGGTAGCGTGACACCGGGTCACGCGCTCCACAAGATCAGCGGCGGGCGATCACCCGGGTGATGTCCGCTTTCGTCGACGTCGGTGTTACACCGCAGACTGCTGGTGTTACACTTGACGCATGCCGACCAAGCACCCGCGGACCAACATCACGCACACGCCGCAGGTCGCCCGCGCCCTTGACGTGGCACGACGGCGGTGGCCGGAGGAGGAGCGCGACAGTGCCCTGATCCTCCTCCTTCTCGAGGAGGGCGCCCGCGCTGTCGAAGAGCACGCGGATGAGCGTGATGCCCGGCGGGCGCAGCGACTCCGTTCTCTCGCCGGACGGTACTCGGGTGTCTACGGCGACGATTACCTGGAGCGCGTCCGCGAAGGCTGGGACGAGTGATCGTCGTCGACGCGGGTGTGCTCATCGGTCTGCTCGACGACCGCGACGCGCACCACCGGGCGGCACTGGAGATGCTCGAGCGCACGCCGCCGCCGTACCTGGTGCATCCGCTCACGCTCGCCGAAGTGCTGGTCGGGCCGGCCAGGGTCGGTCGCGAGGCTCAGGCCTGGGACGACCTGAAAGAGATCGGCGTCGAGGTCGCGGCCCTCGGCCCTGACGAGCCGCTGGCTCTTGCACGGTTGCGCGCCGAGCACCGGTTGAAGATGCGGGACACGTGTGTGCTCGCCACGGCCGTGCATCACGGGTGCCGTCTCGCGACGTTCGACCGTCAGCTGGCCGCGGCCGCCGCGCGCAGCGGACGCGCGCTCGACTGACCGCGCCGTCACTGCGCGCGGACGACACCCCGTCGGCGGCCGACCCACACGACCAGTGCGGCGGTGGCGAGGATGATCGCGGCGATCAGCAGCACATACAGCGCCACGGTCCCGTAGCCGCCCGGCTGGTGCGGGTTGAGGAACGGGTAGGGGTACCACCAGTGCTCGCCCGTCCCCGGGGAGACCACGAGGTTCGCGCGCACCAGGGTGTACACGACCCAGACGATCGGGAAGACCGCCGCGACCGCGACGGCGCTCCACCGCAGTGCGCGTCGACGCGGGGCGACCAGCACGTCGAGCAGCATCAGCAGGGGGATCACGACGTGCAGCACCTCGTTCGACCACGCGACCGTGGCACCCTGCGGCAGGGCGATGCCGCGCAGGAGGGTGTTGTAGACGACGCCGGTCACGATCATGTAGCTGCTCGCGCACATCAGCAGGACCGCGAGCCAGCGCGGCTCGGGGTCGGTCGTGTCGCGGTGGCGCAGCGCCCACACGGCCCCGGCGGCGAGGGCGACCGCCGCGAGCACGTTCGACTCGATCGTGAAGAAGCTGAAGAAGTTCGCGATCACGGTGGGGAGGTGGCCGCCCCACGCGGTGTCGGCGTCGCGCGCGATCTCCAGCGTGCGCAGGAGCTGGGCGACGATGGCCGCCACGGCGAGAGCCGATGCTGCGAGCCGCGCGTAGGGCCACCACCGTGTCATACCGACCTCCGTCGCACACTGTAGCGGCACGGAATCCTGCCCACCGCCACCCGGTGTCCGTTGCGTACGACAGGATGGGGCAGACGATGCGGAGGGGGTGGCTCGATGTCGTACGACCTCGAGGTGTACGGAAAGGTCTCGCTGACGGCGAAGGAACTCGCGAAGGTGGTGTCGTCGGTGCGGGGACTGAAGGCCACGGTCGACCGGCGCGCGCAGACGATCTCCTCCATCGTGCACAAGCGCGGCCGTGCGGCGGCGTTCGAGCTCGACGGGCCCAATCTGCTGGAGCCGGAGGACATCCCGGAGGAGTGGACGGAGGCGGCCGGCTCCACGGTGCTCTACAGCATCCACGTGCCGTATGCCGTGCAGTCCGACGGAGGGTTCTCGTTCCGTGTCGACGAGCGCGATCTGGCGGCGGCGACGGCTTTCGCGGCGCGGCTGGCGGAGCGCATCGACGGCACGGTGATCGACTCGCAGACCGTCGAGCCGCGCGAACCAGAGCCCGCGCCGGAACCCGAGCCCCCGCGCCCGCGCTTCCTGCACCTCCGCTGGTATCGCCTGCTCGACGACCGGAACGACCAGGACCTCGCCGCGATCTATCTCCGCACCGCTCGCGAGTTCTTCCGGCCGGGGGTACCCTCGCGTTTCGGCACGCACGAACCCTTCCAGGGGCGGTTCCCCCGCGACGACGACGCCCTGTTCGACACGATGTACCGCGAGTCCTGCTACATCGGCACCCTCATCCTCGCCGGCAAGCCGATCGAGCACGGGACCATCGACGGCTGGACCAACGACCTGAGCCGGCGCACGCAGACGATCGGGCTGAAGTTCGAGCTCGATCGGCTCGTGAAGCTCAAGGCTCTCGGCGCCGTCGAGTCGTTCGTGGTCGCCCTCGCCGAACGCACCGGCTCCTTCTTCGCTTTCGCCGAGGTCAGCACGAGGCGATACGGGACCGCGCAGCCGTCCATGGACGTGAACCTCGACGACCCGTGGAGCGGGCTGCCGACCGACCCGCAGTGGCTGACCTGGTTCGGGCCGGAGTACGCCGAGCTCGTCGCGCCGCACCTCGACCCCGCGCGAACGACGGCCACGGCGCGGGGAACCCTGTTGCGCTGGACCGAACACCCCGCCGAGGCGGAGGAGTTGCGCGCACTGAGCGGCGACCCCTGGATTCCCGCCGACTACCGGGGAGTGTTCGACCCCGCCGTCGACGAGCGATGCCGCAGGGCGGCCGCCGTCATGCCGGCGTCTCTGCGCTATCCCGCCGCGGGCTCGCCCCAGGCCCTGCGCATCGAGGCGCACTATGCGCGGGCGCGCGACGTGCAAGCCAGGTCGGGCGCGCGGCCGGGGGAGGGACGCCGATGACGCTCGAACAATCGGGTGCAGGTCCCTCGTCGACCGCGCGGGACTTCCTCTGGACGACGGGCGGCCCGTGGGTGTACGTCGGTCACGGCGAGCCAGGTCGCGAGAAATGGATCCCCTCGTGGTTCTACGCGGAGCCAGGACGGGACGACGTGTGCGTGCGCACCCTGCGCGGATGGAAGATGCGGTCCTACGAAGGACTCATGAACGAGTTCGGTGCCGCTCTCCAGTTCTTCGACGGCTTCGGCGAGAACTGGCCGGCGCTGAGCGATTGCCTCCGCTCCCTGGACGAATGGCTGCCGGCGAGTGCCTACGTCCTCGTCGTCGAGCGCGCGGAAGAGGTCCTGGTCGACGATCCGCTCGACCTGGAAGCGTTCTTGCGGACGCTGCACTTCGCAGGTGAATCCTGGTCGGAGCCGGTGGACGGTCCTGCGGTCCACGCTCGGCCGCCGACCCCGTTCCATGCACTGCTGAACGTCAGTGACGCGCATCCGGAGGGCATCGACCGCTTCGTCCGCGTCGCAGCCGGCGCACGCACCGACATCCCCCTGCGTGAGGGCGGCACCCGATGACGACAGTGGTCTCCGAGGGGTGGCACTGACGCCCCCGGGTCCGGCGACGGCACGGCGGTACGTCAGGATGGGGAGACGCGCACGGGAGGGGATGCACGGTGTCGTACGACGTTGAGGTTTACGGGAAGCGCTCGCTGCGACCGCGTGACCTGGTCTCTGTGATCACGGAGGACGCCGCGCTCCATGCCGACGTGACCGCGGAACCCGCGGGGATCTCGGCGGTGGTGCGCGCGCAGGGGGGCTCCCACTGCTTCCTCGTCGACGGACCGAGCCGCCGGGATCGCGAGGAGATGCCGGAGGGGCGGGCCGACCTCGCCGGGCGACGCGTGCACTACAGCATCTCCGTGGCGTACAACGAGGAGGTCGAGGCCAACACGGCCCTCGCCCTCGCGTTCGCGGCGCGGCTGGCCACACGGGTCGACGGCGTGGTGGTCGACGCGCAGACCGAGGATCCGCCCCCGCCCGCCGCACGTCCCGCGGAGCCTGAGCTGTTCCTGCACCTGGAGTGGTTCCGCGTCATCGACGAGCACAGTGCCGACTTCGCCGCGCACTACGTCGGGGCGGCCGAGGAGTTGTTCCCGCGGGCGCTGCCCCGGGCGTTCGGCCACTGGTCGCCGACGCTGAAGTTCGCGAAGGAAGGCGCAGCGGGGTTCGACCGGTTCTACCGGGAGGAGTGCGCCACGGACCGGATGCGGATCGCCGGACGCAAGCCGCTGGAGTACGGGTACCTCGAGGAGTGGTCGCATCAGCAGATCGGGGAGCGCCAGCGTCTCGGGCTGGTGCTCGACGCGACGACACTGGTGAAGCCACGTCCGGCCGCGGCCGTCGAGGCGTTCTTCGTTGACCTGGCCGCGCGCTGCGGCAGCTTCTACGCGTGCGCGGACGTGCGGCCGTCGAGATACCAGCCGCCGGTGGCGGGCGCGAAGTGGGGCGAGTGGACCGGGCTCCCCGTCGAGGCGCCCTGGTTGAGCTGGTTCGCTCCCGACTACGCCGAACTCGTGCGCCCGCATCTCGTCGACGGCGAGTTGCGTGAGTCCGCCAACGGCCTCCTCCACATCTCCCGCATGTCGCCGGCTCCGGAACCTTCGGAGGACCGGGATTCCTGGCTTCCCGAGGATTTCGTGCCCCTTCTCGGCGACCCCGACGATCGCAGGCTGGCGACGGCGACGGCGCGTGTGATGCCGGAGCGGCTCCGCTCGTCGAACCGCCTCGTACGGACGCGCTGAGCGTCCATCCCCACCGAAAGGCCAGCCATGCTGTCGGACTACAACCGCTCGGTCCTCGCGGAGATGACGCACGCGATGCAGCGGCTCGAGCGGGGCGAGTCGTCGCTGGTCGACGCGCAGTCGTCGCTGTCCGCGCGAGGGCCCCTGTTCGAGAACGACGGGTCGGGGATCCGCGATCTCGCCAGATCGATGACCGCCCGGATCGAGGACATCGCGGACCTCGACGGCGAGGATGGCCGCGACAGCGCGATCGAGTGCTTCGCGCGCTTCCGTCGTGAGGTCGAGTGACGCCGCCCTCAGCCGCATCCACCGCCGGAGGGGTGTCGGAGGCCGCCCGATAGGATGGGGACGCCCGAAGAGGGCCAGCTCATCGGCCGGTGCAAACCCGGCGAAAGCAGGGGAGAACCCATGCCAGGAATCGTGATCGTCGGCGTGCAGTGGGGCGACGAAGGAAAGGGCAAGGCCACCGATCTTCTCGGTGAGCGCACCGACTGGGTGGTGAAGTTCAACGGCGGCAACAACGCCGGGCACACCGTGGTCGTCGGCGACGAGAAGTACGCGCTGCACCTGCTGCCCTCCGGCATCCTGTCGCCCGGGGTCACCCCGGTCATCGGCAACGGCGTGGTCATCGACCTGGAGGTGCTGTTCTCGGAGCTCGAGGCCCTGTCGGCCCGCGGCATCGACGTGTCGCGCCTCAAGGTCAGCGCGAACGCGCACATCATCACGCAGTATCACCGCACGCTCGACAAGGTCACCGAGCGCTTCCTCGGCAAGCGCAACATCGGCACGACGGGCCGCGGCATCGGTCCCGCGTACGCCGACAAGATCAACCGCGTCGGCATCCGGGTGCAGGACCTGTTCGACGAGAACATCCTGCGCCAGAAGGTGGAGGGCGCGCTCGACCAGAAGAACCACCTGCTGGTGAAGGTCTTCAACCGCCGCGCCGTCACGTGCGACGAGATCGTCGACGACCTGCTGTCGTACGCCGAGCGGCTGCGCCCGATGGTCGCCGACACCGGCTACCTCATCGACCAGGCCCTGAACCGCGGCGAGGTCGTGGTGTTCGAGGGCGGCCAGGCCACCATGCTCGACATCGACCACGGCACCTACCCGTTCGTCACGTCGTCGTCGGCGACGGCCGGTGGGGCCTCGACGGGTTCCGGTGTCGGTCCCGGTGCGCTCGACCGCATCGTCGGCATCGTCAAGGCGTACACGACGCGCGTGGGCTCCGGCCCGTTCCCGACCGAGCTGTTCGACGAGCAGGGCGAGTGGCTGCGCAAGCAGGGCTTCGAGTTCGGCACCACGACCGGGCGGCCGCGCCGCGTCGGCTGGTACGACGCGCCGATCACCCGCTACGCCACGCGCATCAACGGCATCACCGACCTCGTGCTGACCAAGCTCGACATCCTCACCGGGCTCGAGCAGATCCCGGTGTGCGTCGCCTACGACGTCGACGGAGAGCGCTTCGACGAGGTGCCGGTGAACCAGACCGACTTCCACCACGCGAAGCCGATCCTGGAGTACTTCCCCGGCTGGAGCGAGGACATCTCGACCGCGCGCACCTTCGAGGACCTGCCGCAGACGGCGCAGGACTACGTGCTGGCGCTGGAGCAGATGAGCAACACGCGCATCTCGGTGATCGGCGTGGGCCCCGAGCGCGACCAGGTGATCGTGCGCCACGATCTGCTCGACTGATCGAGGGGAGACGACCGTGACGCGCTTCTGGCTCGGCGGCTACGGCCCCGCGATGGACGGCTCCGCCGAGGGCATCGGCGTGCTCGCGGGCGACGAGGGTCGCGAGGCGAGCACTCTCGCGTATCGCGGGGCGGTGACGGCGACCCCGTCGCCGTCGTGGCTCGCGCAGCACCCGGGTCTCGACGTGGTGTACGCGGCGCTGGAGGGTGATGCGGCCGTGCAGGCGTTCGCGCGCACGGGTGACACGGCCCTCGCGCCCCTGGGCGATCCGGTGGCGACGGGCGACGGCGTGTGCCACGTCGCGGTGTCTCCGAACGGGCAGACCCTCATCGCGAGCTGCTACGGCGACGGACGCGTGGTGCGGTTCGGCATCGCGGCGGACGGACGGCTCGTGCCGGCGAAGGAGGATGCGGCGGCGGCACTGCGCGCGGCGCTGTTTGGCGAGGGCGACCCCGACGCGGCCCCCGCGACCCCCGCGGGCGACGGTGTGGCCGCGACCGACCCCTACGGCGGACCGGACCGCGCCTCGCACGCGCACTCGGCCGCGTTCCTGCCCGACGGCCGCGTGGTCACGACCGATCTCGGCTTCGACCTGGTGCGGTTCTGGCGGTTGACCGGCAGCGGGCTGACGCTCGACCAGGAGGTCGTGCTGCCGCAGGGCACGGGACCGCGTCATATGGTCGTGCATCCGAGCGGGCACCTGCACGTGGTCACGGAGTACTCGTGCGAGGTGTTCACCCTGGCGGCGGCGGCCGACGGCACCTGGAGCGTGGTGTCGGCGACGACCGCGAGCCCGGTGGCGCAGGTCGGCAGTGACTTCCCCGCCGAGCTCGCCCGCACGCGCGACGGGCAGTTCCTGTACACGGCGCTGCGCGGCAGCAACACGATCGCGGCGCTGCGTGTGCGCGGCAGCGGGGAGGCGCTGGAGCCGGTGGCGCTCGCCGATTCCGGAGTCGACTGGCCGCGCCATCACCTCGTGTATCAGGGCAAGCTGCTCGTCGCCGGGCAGCGCTCCGACACGGTGACGCTGCTCGACCTCGACGAGCGCACGGGTGCGCCGCTCGGCGTGCGGCATGAGGCGCAGGCCCCGGCGCCCACGAGCATCCTCCCGCTGCGCTGAGCCGATGCGTCGCGGATGCGCGTCATCCGCTTGACCTCAAGGAAACTTGAGGTTCTACGGTCGACCTCATGACCACCGAGACCGGGCGCGCCGCGCCGTCCACGCCACCCACGCCACCCACCCCCCGCATCCTCGGCGGCGAGTACGTGTGGATCACGATCGGCGCGTGCGCCCTGGTGTTCCTCGGCGCGTTCGAGTCGCTGGCGGTGACGACGGTGATGCCCGCCGTGAGCGCCGACCTCGACGGCGGGCGGCTGTACGCGCTCGCCTTCGCCGGACCGCTCGCCACGAGCGTGATCGGCATGGTGGCGGCGGGCAACTGGGCGGATCGACGCGGTCCGGTCGCCCCGCTGTACTCCTCGATCGCGCTGTTCGTGGTCGGCCTCCTGATCGCGGGACTCGCGCCGAGCATGGAGGTGCTGGTGGCCGGCCGGTTCGCGCAGGGCCTGGGCAGCGGCGGGCTCATGGTGGCGCTGTACGTGGTGGTCGCCCGGGTCTATCCGCAGGCGCTGCACCCCGCGATCTTCGCCGGGTTCGCCGCCGCGTGGGTGATCCCCTCGCTGATCGGCCCCACGATCGCGGGCGCGGTGACCGAGCTGTGGAGCTGGCACTGGGTCTTCCTCGGCGTCGTCGTGCTGGTGCTCGTCGCGCTGCTGATGATCGTGCCGGCGCTGCGGGGGCTGTCGAACGAGGGTGACGCGGCGACGCCGTGGGCGGTCGCCCGGCTCGGCTGGTCGGTGCTGGCGGCGGTCGCGGTGCTCGCCCTGAACCTGGTGGGCGACGTGCCCGGCGTCGGCCCGGCGCTGGCCGTCGTCGCGGTCGTCGTGGCGCTCATCGCCGTGCGACCGCTGGTCCCGCGCGGCACCTTGCGGGCCGTGCGCGGCCTGCCGTCGGTGATCCTGGTGCGCGGTCTCGCCGCTGCCGCGTTCTTCGGTGCGCAGATCTATCTGCCGTATCTGCTCACCGACCGCTACGCCATGACGCCGACGGTCGCCGGGCTCGCGCTCACCGGCGGCGCCCTCGCGTGGTCGCTCGCCGCGACCGTGCAGGGGCGGATGGGCATGCGGCTGTCGAGCGTGACCGCGGTGCGCCTCGGGACGGCTCTCGTGCTCGGGGGGATCCTGCTGACGGTCGCGATCACCGCGTTCGAGGCGGACGCGGTGCTGATCGCGGCCGCGTGGGTGGTGGCGGGGGCCGGCATGGGCCTGATGAGCCCGCGGTCGAGCGCGCTCACCCTCGCCCTGTCGACCCCGGAGACGCAGGGGTTCAACAGCGGTGCGATGACGGTGGCCGACTCGTTCGGCAGCGCGCTGGCCCTCGCGGTGACGAGCATGGTCTTCCTCGCGCTGGCCGCCGCCGATCCCTTCCTCGGTGTGTTCGCGCTGGCGGCGCTGCTCGCGCTGGCGGCCGCCGTGCTCGCGCCGAGGGTTCGCGCCGGGGGTGCCAGCACGGAGGCGCGCGCGTGATCTGGCGACCCGGATCCTCCGCACGGCGGATCCGGGGAGCGCGGGATCGAGGAGAGCGGGAGAAGCGATGGCAGGCGGAAGCGGGAGGAGTGCGGACATGACGGGTACGGGCACGACGGGCACGGATGTGAGGGGCGGGAACGTGACGGGTGTGGAGACGACGGCCGCTCGGCGGGGTGGAGACGGCGCGGCGCCGGTGGCGACGATGGCGGCGATCGTGCAGCGCGAGTTCGGCGAGTCCGACGTGCTGCGGATCGAACGGGTGCCGGTACCGGAGCCCGGCGAGGGCGAGGTGCGCATCCGCGTCGCGGCGGCGGGCGTGCACGCGGTCGACCTCGATATCCGGCGCGACGCGGCGCCCCCGTCGATGCCGCGCCCCGTGCTGCCGATGACCCCGGGGCGCGAGGTCGCGGGGATCGTCGATGCGGTGGGTGCGGGCGTCGACGCCGACCTTCTCGGCGCGCGGGTGGTCGCGCACGTCGGCTTCCGCAGCGGCGGGTATGCGCAGTTCGCCCTCGCGGCGGCTGCTGCGCTCCACCCGGTGCCCGCGCACGTGCCGTTCCCGCAGGCGGTCGCGGCGATCGGCAGCGGGCGCACGGCGCAGCTCGTGTGGCAGGCGGCGCAGATCGGCGCGGACGACGTGGTCCTGGTCACCGGTGCCTCGGGCGGACTGGGCAGCCAGGTCGCGCAGCTCGCGCTCTCGGTCGGGGCGACCGTGGTCGCGCTCTACGGTGGCGAGGCGAAGCGCGCGGTGGTGGCGCAGCTCGGGCGTCGGGTCGAGCACTCCGCCGCGCGCCTGCTGCCGCTCGATGCGACCGACGACGCGTGGCCGGATCGTCTGACCGGCCTCCTGGACGGCGCGGTGCCGACGGTCCTGCTGGACGGGGTCGGGGGTCCGACGGGACGCGCGGCGCTCGAGTCGCTCGGGCGCGGCTCCCGCGTCGTGATCATCGGATGGTCGAGCGGCGAACTCCTCCGTGTCGACGGCGACGACATCGTGCAGAACTCGCTCACCGTGACCGTGCCGCTGGGCCGGGCCATCGCCGACCTCCGGGCGCTCGAGACGGCGGCCCTCGCGGCCGTGGCCGACGGGCGGGTCGACCCGCCCGCCGACGTGTTCCGGTTGACCGATGCCGCCGCCGCGCACGACGCCATCCAGCATCGCCGTCAGCGCGGAAAGGTCGTGCTCGTTCCCGACGCGGAGTGATTTGCGCGGAGGGCATCGGCCTCCCTACTCTGTTGAACGGTGTTCAGGTGAACACCGTTCAGGAAGGACACCCGATGACCCCCACCTCCCGCGACACCGGTGCGACGCTCGGCCGCATCGCCGTCTTCGCCGCCCTCATCATCGTGCTCGGCACGGTCGTCGTGCCGCTGCCCGGCGGGGTGCCGATCACCGCGCAGACCCTCGGCGTCATGCTCGCCGGACTCGTCCTCGGGCCGCGCGTCGCCCCGCTGTCGATCCTGGTCGTGCTCGCGCTCGCCGCGATCGGCCTGCCGGTGCTCGCGGGCGGGCGCGGCGGCGTCGGCGTGTTCGTGGGGCCGACCGCGGGGTACATGCTCGGCTGGATCGCGGGCGTCGTCGTGATCGGGCTCGTCCTGCGCACCGGTCGCCCGGCGTGGTGGCGGGTCGCGCTCTCCGCGCTCGTCGGTGGCGTGCTCGTGGTGTACGCGTTCGGCATCCCCGTGCAGGCCCTCGTCACGGGAGTGCCGCTCGACCTCACCGCGCTGTCGGCCCTCGCGTTCCTCCCCGGCGATCTGATCAAGGTCGCCGCGGCCACGCTGATCGTGGTGGCGCTGCGCCGGGCGTACCCGCGGGCGTTCGCGGACACGCGCGAGCGCGCCGCCGTCGCCTGACGTCGTCCGCCGCTCCGGTCGCCGTCGCGCGCCGACGCGACCGGAGCGTCTCGTCTCCGAGCAGTTTCGGCGCGGCGGGAACAACGCGCCCGTGACTCGACGTTCGTCATGAGCAAGACTTGCCTGACACGGGCGACGGAGAGGTGCGACGCATGACTGCCGACAAGACCGACGAGTACGACCTGATCGTGGTGGGTGCGGGGCCGGTGGGCGAGAACGTCGCCGACCGGGCCGTGCAGGGCGGGCTCACCGCCATCATCGTGGAGAGCGAACTGGTGGGCGGCGAGTGCTCCTACTGGGCGTGCATGCCGTCGAAGGCGCTGCTGCGCTCGGCGCAGGCGCTGCGGGCGGCGCAGCACGTGGCCGGGGCGTCGCAGGCGGTGACCGGCACGCTCGACGTGCGGGCCGTGTTCGAGCGCCGCGACAGCTTCACGAGCAACTGGTCGGACGACGGGCAGGTGTCGTGGCTGCAGTCGGCCGGCATCGACCTGGCGCGCGGCCACGGGCGTCTCACGGGCGAGCGCGAGGTCACCGTGACCGACGCCGACGGCGCCACCCGGGTGCTGCGGGCCCGGCACGCGGTCGCGATCAGCACGGGCTCCGACGCCGTGATCCCGCCGATCGACGGGCTCCGCGAGGCCTCCCCGTGGACCAGTCGCGAGGCCACCAGCGCCGAAGAGCTGCCGGAGAGCCTCGCGGTGATCGGCGGCGGTGTCGTCGCGGTCGAGATGGCCACGGCGTACGCCGCCCTCGGCTCGCGCGTGACCCTGCTCGCGCGCAGCGGGCTGCTGGGCGGCATGGAGCCGTTCGCGGGGCAGCGCGTGACGGCCGGCCTCGAAGAGCTCGGCGTCGACGTGCGCACGAACACCGGCACCACGGCGGTGCGCCGCGGCGACGACGGCGTGACCATCACGCTCGACAGCGGCGAGGAGGTCACGGCCGCCGAGGTGCTCGTCGCGACCGGCCGTTCGCCGCGCAGCGCCGATATCGGCCTGGAGGTCGTGGGGCTCGAACCCGGACGCTGGATCGAGACCGACGACACGCTGCGGGTGCCCGGGGTGGACTGGCTGTACGCGGTCGGCGACGTGAACGGGCGGGTGCTGCTGACCCACCAGGGCAAGTACCAGGCGCGGGCGGCGGGCGACGTGATCGCGGCCAGGGCGAACGGCGGCGAGGTCGACGACGCCCCGTGGGGCCGGCACGCCGCGACGGCCGATCACGCCGCGGTCCCCCAGGTCACCTTCTCCATCCCGGAGGTCGGCTCCGTCGGACTCACCGAGGCCGCGGCGCGCGAGGCGGGCACGGCCGTGCAGGTCGTGGACTACGACCTCGGGTGGGTCGCCGGCGCGAGCCTGTACGAGGACGGGTTCGCCGGGCAGGCGCGACTCGTGATCGACACCGACCGCGACGTCGTGATCGGGGCGACCTTTGTCGGCCCGGAGGTGGCGGAGCTCGTGCAGGCCGCGACCGTCGCGATCGTGGGCGAGGTGCCCATCGCGCGCCTGTGGCACGCGGTGCCCTCGTACCCGACCATCAGCGAGATCTGGCTGCGACTCTTGGAGGGCTACGGGCGCGACTCGGCGTGAGCCGGGCAATCCGATCCCGCGACCGCACCGAACACGATCCGGATTGTTTCTCATATTGACGACCCCGCGCGCAAGGCATCACCCGATGTCGGACGCGTCTTATACGCTCGAACCCACATCCGAGGAGGCAGGACCATGAAGGCTGTACTCGCAGGAACCGTGATCGCCGAGGCCGCACAGGACGACCTCATCCGCATCGAGGGCAATTGGTACTTCCCGCCCGCATCCGTCTCGCCCGACGTGCTCGTCGAGAGCCCCACGCCGTACACGTGTCCGTGGAAGGGCGAGTGCCAGTACTACTCCATCGAGGCCGACGGAGAGCTGCACAAGGATCTCGCCTGGTCGTACCCGCACCCGTACCCGTCGGCGTTCGACCGCGTCGGAAAAGACTTCTCGGGCTACGTCGCCTTCGCCCCGGGCGTCGAGGTGTCGGCCTGAGCCGCGCCCTCGCCCGCACGACCGTCGGAGAGAACCCCTCATGATCGAGTTCCGCAACGTCACCAAGCGCTTCCCCGACGGGACGCTCGCGGTGAACGACTTCAGCCTGGTGCTGCCGTCGCGCAAGACCACCGTGTTCGTCGGTTCGTCCGGCTGCGGCAAGACCACGCTGCTGCGCATGATCAACCGCATGGTCGAGCCCACGTCGGGCGAGGTCGAGATCGACGGGGAGAGCGTGCTCGCCGGCGACCCGGTGGCCCTGCGCCGCCGCATCGGCTACGTCATGCAGAACTCCGGCCTCATGCCGCACTTCAGCGTGATCGACAACGTCTCCACCGTGCTGCGCCTGAACGGCGTGAAGCGCAAGGAGGCGCACGAGCGGGCGCGCGAGCTGATGACCACGGTCGGCCTCGACCACGCTCTGGCCGACCGCTACCCGAGCCAGCTCTCGGGCGGGCAGCAGCAGCGCGTCGGCGTGGCCCGCGGTCTCGCCGCCGACCCGAACATCCTCCTGATGGACGAGCCCTTCGGCGCGGTCGATCCCATCGTGCGCGCCGACCTCCAGCAGGAGACGCTGCGGCTGCAGCACGAGCTCGACAAGACGGTCGTGTTCGTCACGCACGACATCGACGAGGCGTTCCTGCTGGGCGACCAGGTGGTCATCCTCGACAAGGGCGCCAGGGTCGTGCAGGTGGGCAGCCCGAGCGAGATCATCGAGAATCCGGCCGACGAGTTCGTCTCCGCGTTCATCGGCGCCGACCGTGGCCGCCGGGCGCTGCACCTCAAGCAGACGCCGCGGGGCACGGTCGTGGTCGACTCCGAGGGCCGCACCCAGGGCGCGATCGTCGATGCCCCGGACGACGTGGTCGACGAGGCGGCCGCGGCGAAGGCGGCCCCGTGAACTGGGCGGTCGACAACCTCGGCCTGATCCTCGACCTCACCGTCGCGCATCTGCGGCAGAGCGTCGTGCCGATCGTGCTCGGTTTCGTGCTGTCGCTGCCGCTCGGGTGGGTGGCCTGGCGCTACCGCCTGGTGCGCGGCCCGATCATCGCGCTCACGGGCCTGCTGTACACGATCCCCTCGCTCGCGCTGCTGATCCTCCTGCCCGCGGTGCTGGGCTACTCCGCGATCAGCGAGCCGAACCTCGTGATCGCCCTCACGATCTACGCGGTCGCCATCCTGGTGCGCGCGGTCGCCGACGGCCTCGACTCGGTGGACGACGACGTGCGGCAGGCCGCCACGGCGACCGGTTTCGCACCGTTCCGCCGCTTCTGGGCTGTCGAGTTCCCGCTCGCCGGCCCGGTGATCCTGGCGGGGCTGCGGGTCACGGCCGTCAGCACGATCTCGCTCGCTACGGTCGGCATCCTGATCGGCGTGCGCAACCTCGGGTACCTGTTCACCGACGGTCTGCAGCGCCGCATCATCGAGGAGGTCTTCGCGGGCGTGGTCGCGGTCGTCGTGATCGCCCTGATCGTCGACCTGCTGCTCCTCCTGGTCGGCAGGGCGCTCATGCCCTGGACGAGAGCGGTCACCAAGACGGCGACGAAGGCGGCGGTCGGCCGCACGGCGGCGATCGGATCGGCCGCATGAACCTGTTCGCGGAGGCCTTCGCGTGGCTGTTCTCGCCCGACCGCTGGCAGGGCGCGTACTCGCTGCCGGTGCTGTTCGGGCAGCACATCTACTACACGGTCGTCTCGGTGGTGATCGCCGCGGTGATCGCCGTGCCGCTCGGGTGGCTGATCGGGCACACGGGTCGCGGTCGGGAGATCGCCGTCGCGGTCTCGGGGGCGGCGCGCGCCATCCCGTCGTTCGGCCTCATGGTGCTCCTGGTGCTGCTGCTGGGCGTGCTGCGCACCCCGCTCGCGGCGATCATCACGTTCGTGCTGCTCGCGATCCCGTCGCTGCTGGCGGGCGCGTACACCGGACTCGAGGCCATCGACCGCCGGGTGCTCGACGCGGCGCGGGCCATGGGCATGACCGAGTGGCAGGTGTTCTGGAAGGTCGAGGTGCCGCTCGGGCTCTCGCTGCTCGTCGGCGGCCTGCGCTCGGCGCTCCTGCAGGTCATCGCCACGGTCACGATCGCCGCCTACGTGAACCTGGGCGGTCTCGGCTGGCCGATCATCCAGGGCATCCCCCTGCGCCGCTTCGATCAGGTGCTCGGCGGCGCGATCCTCGTCGCGGTGCTCGCCCTCATCGTCGACCTCCTGCTCGCCCTCGCGCAGCACGCCGCCGTCCCGCGCGGCGTGCGCACCCGTCCGCAGCGTCGCCGGGCCAAGGCGCCCGTCGCCGCGCCCGCTCCGGCGACCGCCTGAACCACAGCGCCACCGAGGCCGCAGCATCCGTCCGAACCACAGCATCCGTCCGAACCACAGCATCCGTCCGAACCACAGCATCCGCAGGTCCCAGAGAAGAGGAAGTCCCATGTTCACCGCACGCACGTCCCGCTTCGCCCTCGCCGGCGGCGCCGCGATCGCCGCAGCGCTCGTCCTCGCCGGCTGCACCAGCAGCAACCCGCTCGACACCCCCACGGAGGACTCCGGTTCGGGTGGCAGCGACACCATCGTGATCGGCTCGCAGGCGTACTACTCGAACGAGATCATCGCCGAGATCTACGCCCAGGCGCTGGAGGCGGCCGACTTCACCGTCGAGCGCAAGTTCAGCATCGGTCAGCGCGACGCCTACATGCCCGACGTGGAGTCCGGCGCGATCGACCTGTTCCCGGAGTACACGGGCAACCTGCTCGAGTACCTCGACAAGGACGCCACCGCCACCAGCCCGGAAGACGTCTACGCCGCACTGCAGGAGACCCTGCCCGACGGCCTCACCGCCCTCGACTACGCCGAGGCGACCGATCAGGACACCTACACGGTGCTGAAGAGCTTCGCGGAGGAGAACGGCCTCACCACGATCGCCGACCTGTCGAAGGTCACCACCCCGGTCACGATCGGCGCGGCGCCGGAGTTCGAGCAGCGCCCCTACGGCCCCGCGAAGGCCAAGGAGGTCTACGGCGTGGACCTGGCGTTCTCGGCCACGGGCCCGACCACGCTCGAGTCGCTGCTGGCCGGTGAGATCCAGGTGGCCGACATCTACTCGGCCGACCCGGCGTTCCAGACCGAGGACATCGTGTCGCTGGAAGACCCGGAGAACATCATCCTGGCGTCCAACGTCGTGCCGATCGCGTCGAGCGATGTGGCCGACGAGATCGCCGACGTGATCAACGGCATCAGCGAGAAGCTGACGGCCGAGGAGCTCGTGGCCCTCAACGTGCAGAGCACGGTCGACAAGAAGTCGGCGGAGGAGATCGCGAAGCAGTGGCTGGCCGACAACGACCTCGCCTGAGCTGAGCTCGACGGAAGCGCCCGGTCCCTCGCGGGGCCGGGCGCTTCCGTGTGCGTGCCGAGGCTAGGTGCGGGCGTCCTGGCGGGGAACCAGGACCTGCTTGATGATGATGAGGATCGACGCGGTCACGGGCACAGCGACCAGGGCGCCGAGCAGACCGAGCAGCGTGCCGCCGGCCAGCGCCCCGATGACCACGAGCGAGCCGGGCACGGCCACGGCGCGGTTCATGACCCGCGGGGTGAGCACATACGCCTCGATCTGCATGTAGACGAGGTAGATCGCGGCGAAGATCAGCGCCGCGATCGGGTTGGTGAACAGTGCGAGTCCCGTGCCGATGATCCAGAAGAGCACAGAGCCGACGAGGGGGATCAGCGTCACGCAGAACGCGATCGCGGCCATGAGCGGCGGGAACGGCAGGCCGAGCACCGCGTACAGGATGAGGGCGAGGGTCGCGTTGCAGAACGCCAGCACGACCATGCCCATCACGTAGCCGCCCACGGAGTCGGTGATCTGCTCGCTGATGTCGCTCGCGCGGTCCCGGTCGCGCGCGGGCGCCAGGCGCAGCAGACCCTGCTTCATGGCCGGGAGCGTCGCGAGGAAGTAGAGCGTCAGCACCAGCACCACGATCGCGCCGGAGATGCCGGAGGCGATCGAGGCGCCCACCGCGAGGGCTCCGCCGCCGATGGTGGCGAGGTTGCCGATGTCGGACAGGAAGCTCTGCACCTCGCCGACGAGGTCTTGGAACTGGTCGCCGAACTGGTTGTTGAGGGTCTTGTAGAGGTCGGTTCCGCTGAAGTCCTGGACCATGCCGGGGACGGACCGGACGAACTCGGCGATCTGGTCGACGACGATCGGGATGATCATCCACAGCACCAGACCGAAGACCACGATGAGGGCGACGATCGTGATGACGACGGCGATGGCCCGGGAGAGGCCGCGCCGTTCCAGGAAGCGCACCGCCGGATCGAGGCCGAGCGCGCCGAACAGGGCGAGCGCGATGTAGATGAGCACGGTGGACAGGTTCCACAGGGCGAGGCCGATCACGAACGCGCCGAGACCGCCCAGGGTCACCAGGAAGCCGAACACGAACGGCCGGTCGATGCGCGTCCAGAACGAGCGGCTGGGTGTGGTCGGCTCGATCACCACCGGACGCGGCGGGGTCGTGGTGGTCGCGGGAGCCGCGGCGTCGGGCGGTCCGGGGAGCGCGGCATCGACGGGTGCCGGGGCCGCGTCCGAGGGCTGCGGGAGCGCGTCGTCGTGGGAGGCGGGGGCCGGCGACTCGTCGTTGCTCATGTGCACACGATAGCGCTGGGCCCCCGCCGGTCAGGGGTGCCCCTCGCCCCTAGAGTGGGGGGATGACCGCCGTAGAGGATCCGAAGGCCGAGCTGCTCCGTCTGCGCGCCACCATCGACAACATCGATGCGGCGCTGATCTTCATGCTGGCCGAGCGGTTCCGCGCCACGCAGCAGGTGGGGCACCTCAAGGCCGAGCACGCGATGCCCCCGTCCGACCCGAAGCGCGAGGAGCAGCAGGTCGCCCGGCTGCGCGCGCTCGCCGAAGAGGCGCACCTCGACCCCGAGTTCGCGGAGAAGTGGTTCAACTTCGTGGTCGCCGAGGTCATCCGCCACCACACCGAGGCCGCCGAGAGCCGCTGACCTCAGCGGTCCCGCAGCATCCGGTCGCGCACCTCGCGCCGCAGCACCTTGCCGATGAGGGACCGCGGGAGCTCATCCACCGCGACGATCCGGCGCGGCACCTTGTAGGCGGTCAGCCGGGTGCGGCAGAAGTCGCGCAGCGCCTCGACGTCCGGCACCGCACCCTCACGGAACACCACGGCCGCCGCGACCTCCTCACCGCCGCTCGACCGCGGCAGGCCCACGACCGCGGCCGCCACGACATCGGGGTGGGCGTCGAGCGCATCCTCCACCTCGCTGGGCGACACGTTGAAGCCGCCCGTGATGATGAGCTCCTTGCGGCGGTCCACGATCGTCACGAACCCGTCGGGCGAGACCTCGGCGATGTCGCCCGAGCGCAGCCAACCGCCGGGGAGCAGCGCCTCGGCCGTCTCGCCGGGGCGCTGCCAGTACCCCTGGAACACCTGGGGACCGCGGATCAAGAGCTCCCCGCGCTCGCCGGCGGGGACGTCCTTCTCCGGGTCGTCGGGGTCGACGAGCCGGATCTCGGTGCTGGGGAACGGCACGCCGACGGTGCCCGGTCGTCGCGTGGGCCCCATGGGGTTGCCGAGCGCGACGGGAGACGCCTCGGTCATGCCGTACCCCTCCACGAGCAGTCCGCCGGTCGCGTCCTCCCAGCGCCGCACGGTCGCGACGGGCAGGCTCATCGCCCCGGAGATCGCGAAGCGCACGCGGGACAGGTCGATGGTGCCGCGTCCGGCCGCCCGGGCGAGCTGGTCGTAGATGGGCGGCACGGCCGGCAGGAACGTGGGCGGGCGCGTGCGGGCGGCCGTCGTCACCAGGCCCAGGTCGAACGTGGGGAACAGCACCACGGTCGCGCCGATGCTGAGCGCGAAGGTGAGGCACAGCGTCATGCCGTAGGCGTGGAACAGCGGCAGCACGGCGTAGAACGTCTCCTCCCCGTCACGCAGTCCCGGCACCCAGGCGCGACCCTGCATCGCGTTCGCGCGGAGGTTCGCATGACTGAGGATCGCCCCCTTCGGGGTGCCCGTCGTCCCGCTCGTGTACTGCAGCAGCGCGGTGTCGCCGAGTGCGGGCGCCGGCACGCGGCGGGAGATGCGGCCGTGACCGAGGAGCCCCTTCCACGGCCGTACGTGGCGTGCGCGCGGTGCGCCGGTGAGCTTGGCCCGCGACTCCCTGGCCTTCGGAAGGGGCAGTCGGAGCAGGAACCGCTTCGACCACGGCATCGCGGTCGTGATGTCGACGCTCACGATGTGGTCGACGCGCACGTCGTCGGGGAAGCCGTCGATCGTGTCGGCGACCTTGTCCCACACGATCGCGACGCGGGCACCGTGGTCCTCGAACTGGTGGCGCAGCTCGCGGGCGGTGTAGAGCGGGTTGTGCTCGACGACGATGGCGCCCAGGCGGAGCGCGGCGTAGAACGCGACCACATGCTGCGGGCAGTTGGGCAGCACGAGGGCGACCCGGTCGCCGGCGCTCACCCCGAGGCGCCGCAGACCCTCCGCCGCGTGGTCGATCTGCGCGCCGAGCTCGCGGTAGGTCGTCACCGCGCCGAAGAACTCCAGCGCGGGACGGCGGCCGTACCGGCGGACGCTCGCCGCCATCATCTGCGGCAGCGTCTGGGTCGGCTCGTCGATCTCGGCGGGGACGCCCTCCGCGTACGCGGCGAGCCAGGGGCGGGTCGAGAGACGGGAGTCGGTCATGTTCTCATCCTGCGTCACGGACGCGCATGGCGCGGCCCCCTTGACGGGGGTCAGACCGCGAGCACACGTCCGGTGATGACGCCCTCGACGGCGCGCACGTAGGCGCGACCCACCTCCTCGTCGGTGACGGGGCGGTGGCCGGGGAAGCTGTCGAAGTAGCCGGGGGAGTTGGCGAGCACGTCGGGGGAGACGGCGTTGATGCGGATGCCGCGCGGCGCCTCGGCGGCGGCGGTGAGCACGAACGACTCCAGGGCGCCGTTGGCCATCGCGGCGGCGGCGCCGGTGGCGAGGGGCTCCCGGGCGAGCACCCCGCTGGTCAGCGTGATCGAGCCGCCGTCGGCGACGACGGGAAGGGCCTCGCGCACCACGTCGAGCTGGGCGAGCGTCTTGCCCGTGAACGCCGCGAGGTAGTCGTCGCGGCTCAGGTCGCCGAGCGGCCGGAAGGGCACCGAGCCGACGGCCACCACGACCGCGTCGAGGCGTCCGGTGCGCGCGAACAGCTCGCGGATCGACGACGGGTCGGTCACGTCCACGCGCTCATCGCCGTTGCGGGAGGCTCGGATCACCTGGTGGCCGCGGGTCTCCAGGGTCGCGGCCACCACGCCGCCGATGCTGCCGGTCGCGCCGATCACCAGTGCCTTCATGGGTGCCTCCGTGGGGTCGCTTGCTTCCGCGCGCAGACGCGCACCGCTCGAGTCTTGCACCCTTCGCGACGGGAGGGTCCGCGAGGGCCAGGGTGTCGGCGGGACGGGCTCAGCGGGGGCTGAACGCTGCAGCGACCACGCGGGCGGCGGCCCCGCGCAGCACCGCGTCGTCGAGCGTGCTGGAGGCGACCGCGGGCCCGAGCGAGGGGTGCGACGCCGCGCGGACCGCGGTCGCCGTGGCCTCGACGAACGCGGGTGTGGCGATGTCGGACGGTCCGCTCAGCAGGATCGACGGAAGGTCGACGGCCGCGGCGATCACGGAGAGCGAGGTGCCCAGTCGCGCCCCGGCCTCGGCGAGCACCGCGTCTCGGTCTGCGCCGGGCTCGTCGAGACGGCGGCGCAGCGCGGGCGTCGACGCCCACGCGTGCACGCAGCCGTCGCGTCCGCACAGGCAGCGGTCGCCGGGGTCTCCGCCGGCGACGACGTGGGCGAGCTCGCGGGCGCCGATCGACCGCTCGACGGGCGCGCCGTCGTCGCCCACCACCCGGATCGCGGTGCCGATGCGACCGCCGAGGCGCACGAGCAGGAAGTCGGTGCCGACCGCGCCGAACCGCAGCTCCGCGTCGGCGACCAGGTCGGCGTCGTCGAACACGTGCACGGGCAGGGCGAGGTCGTCGGCCAGACGCGGCCCGAGGCCGAGGAGAGCGGGCGATCCGGACGGGGCGCCGATGCCGATGCCGAGCGGGGCGCTGCTCGCACGCCCGGCCAGGTCGACGGCGAGGGCGGCGATCGCGGTGGCTGGATCCGCGTCGTCCAGCGCGACGTCGGCACGGTGGTCGATGCGGCCGTCGGGGGTCGCGAGGGCGCCGGTGATCCGTCCGGGAGTGCTGAGGTCGAGGGCGATCACCTGCACGGCGCGCTGGTCGAACTCGAGCATGACGGCCGGCTTCCCCGGACGGGCGTCCTGGCTCATGCCGCTCTCGCGGATCACGCCGTCGTCGAGCAGGTCGCGCACGACCTCGGAGATCGTGGGCCGGGCGAGCCCGGTGAGGCGGGACAGGTCGGCGCGGCTCGCCGCCGCGTGCTCCATGAGGGTGCGCAGCACGAGGGCGCGGTTGCGCTCACGGATGGCGCGCGCGTGGGTGGGTGCCGAGACTCGTGCCCGGTCGCCGGGGCGCTCTAGGATCTGGGGGTAGTGCACGTCGTTCCTCCCCGCTCCGCCCGGACGACTAAGTTTAATGAATAAACTAACTGGGTCGAGCGTACGGAGCGCCGTGCGCGCTGTCAATCACCGCACCCACCCCCGGGGGACCGTGAGCATGTTCACCACCGACGACGCGCTGGACACCCAGGCCGCCGTCCGCCGTGCGAACCTGCGCCGAGCCCTGCAGCTCGTGTTCCAGGCGTCTGGCACCCAGACCCGCGCCGGCATCGCCCGGGCGACCGGGCTCACCGCCGCCACCTCCTCCTCGCTCGTCGCCGAGCTGATCGACAGCCGGCTGGTGGTCGAGGGCGAGCAGGCCGTCAGCACCGGCGGCAAACGCGCCACCACCCTGAGCGTCGACGGCGCCCACCACCTGATCCTCGTGCTCGTCGTGCAGCCCACCAGCGCGCACGTCGCCCTCGTCGCGCTCGACGGGACCGCGCTCGACGCACGCACGGTCGCCTACACCCCCGCGACGCGCGACCGCGTGCTCGACGACACGGTGGCCGAGGCGGCGGCCCGCTTCGGCGCCCGGCTCCTCGCCGTCGGCGTGCAGCTGCCCGGCACCACCGACGGGCGGACGGTGCTGGAGAGCGTGCAGCTGGAGTGGCAGGACGTGCCGCTGGCCGAGCGGTTCGAGGCCATCGCGGGCGCGCCCGTGCTGCTGCTCAACGACGTCGACGCGGAAGCCATCGCCGAGGCCGGGATGGACGAGACGCCGTCCGGATACCGGCTGTTCGTGCACCTCGGCGGCGGAGTCGGTGCAGCGGTCACCCTCGACGGCGAGCTCGCCCCGGGGCCGCGCGACCGTGCGGGCGAGATCGGGCACGTGCAGGTCGTGTTCGGAGACGCCGCGCGCCCGTGCCGGTGCGGCCAGCGCGGGTGCCTGGAGTCCGCCGCCGCGCTCGGGCCGATGCTGGGCGAGGACTTCACCGACGAGCTCGACCTCCCGGCCGTGCGCGCCCTCGTCGCCCGCGCCGACCAGGGGCAGATCGACGAGGGTGCCCGTGCGCTCGCCCGTGCGGTCAAGCTGATCAGCGCCCTGCTCGACCCGATCGAGGTCGTGATCGGCGGTCCGGCGACCGAGCTGGGACCCCGGTTCCTGGAGCGCGTGCGGGAGGAGTCCGGCTATCCGGCGCGGGGCACCCAGCAGCCGCCCATCCGCTACGCCGACCCCCGGGTCCCGCTCTCCGCCGGTGCCGCGCAGGCCGCGCTCACCGCCGCGCTCGGGGTGCGCTGGAGTCCGCAGCAGCTGCGCGCCGCCGCGGCCCCCCGCCCCTGAACCCGCCCGCGTGGGCTACTTCACGCTGCCCGCGGTGAGGCCGCCGACCAGGCGCTTCTCGATCAGCATGAACAGGATGATCACCGGCAGGATCGCGACGATCGAGACGCCGAACACGTACTGCCAGCTGGTCTCGTACTGACCCACGAACTTCGTCAGCGCCACCGACAGCGGCTGGTTCTTGTCGGTCGACAGGATCACGAGCGACGCGGCGAACTCGTTCCAGCAGGCCACGAAGGTGAACACGATCGCGGTGACGATGCCCGGCCACACGAGCGGCAGGTTGATGCGGAAGAGCACCGTCAGGCGTCCTGCGCCGTCGATCTGCGCCGCCTCATCGACCTCCTTGGGGATGCCCGCGAAGAAGGAGTGCATGATCCACACCGCGAACGACAGGTTGAACGCGGCGTTGATGAAGATCATCGCGGCCCACGTGTCGCCGAGGCCGAGCGTGGTGAACTGCCGGAACAGACCCGACGTGAGCACGGCCGGCTGCAGCATCTGCGTGACGATCACGAGGAACAGGAACACCATGCGGCCGGGGAACGTGAACCGGGCCGTGTAGTACGCGGCCGGGAGCGACACCAGCAGCACGAGCAGCGTCGCGAACACCGAGATGACGATCGTCGACACCAGGTTGTACGGCAGCGGCGTCTCGGGCGTCGACCACATCGTGAGGTAGTTCTCCCAGTGCCACTCGGTCGGGAGGTAGGTCGGGTCGACCGAGCGGATCTGCGCCTTGGTCTTCACCGAGCCGAAGAACATCACGAGGTACGGCAGCACGAAGATCGCCAGCACGAGGAATCCCGCGGCTGTGCGCAGGATCACGCGCGGCAGCGACACCTGGTCGGCGGTGTAGCGGCGCCGACGGCCGGGGATCGGCGGGGTGCGGCGACCACGGGAGTCGGCGGTGGTCACGAGGGCGGTCTCGGTCACGGTCATGATCAGACCTCCTTCATGGGCTTGACGATCTTCACGTACGCCGCGACGATCACGATCACGATGAGGAAGGCGACGACGGACAGGGCGCTGGCGACGTCGACCTTCTTCTGCAGCTCGATGTACTTGAAGATCAGGGTCATGATCGTGTCGGCGCCGTAGCCGGGGATCGACCCGGTCATCACCTTGAGGATCGGCAGCGAGTTGAACACGTTGATGATGTTGATGAGGATCGCCACGGCGAGGGCGCTGCGCAGCTGCGGCAGCACGATCGACCAGTAGGTGCGGGCGGGACCGGCGCCGTCCATCTTCGCGGCCTCGATCGCGTCGGCGGGCACGGCCTGCAACCCGGCGAGGATCGTGTACGTGGTGAACGGCAGCGACACGAACACGGCGATCACGATCGACCAGGTGAACGCGGTCGCGGGGTTCTTCGTCCACCCGTAGCCGACCGCGTCGTCGGAGAGACCGATGTCGTAGAGGAACTTGTTGAAGATGCCGAAGTACGGCTCGAGGCTGTAGTAGAACACCATGGTCGTCATCACGACCGAGGCCGCCCACGGCACGATGACGGCCATGCGCACGAGCTGGCGCCCGGGGAACGCCTTGTTGAGGATCTGCGCGAGCCCGAGCGAGATCACCACGGTGAGCGCGACCACCGACACGACCCACACGATCGTGCGGAAGAAGATGGGCCAGAACTCCGCGAACGTGAACACGGTGACGAAGTTGTCGAAGCCGACCGAGCCCTTGTCGAGCCCGGAGAGGGAGATGTCGCGCGTCGAGTTGAAGAACATGACGCCGGCGGGGAACAGCACCACGCCGATGATGAGCACCAGTGCCGGTGCGATCCAGGGCAGCGCCTGGAGGAGGTCCCGTCCGCCGGGGCGGCCGCGACCGGCGGCCCCGGCGTCGGGGGTGCGGGGGCGGCCGGTCGCCGCCCCCGCGAGGTTCGAGGATTCTGTGGTCTGGCTCATGGGATACCCGAACCTCTCCGTTCTGCGGGTCAGCCCGCGTCGACCTGCGCCTGGATCTCGGTCAGCACGTCCTGTGCCGGCTTCGACTGGAGCTGACCGAACAGCGACTTGAACGCACCGTCGGCGGCCGACCACTTCGGGTTCGTCGACGGGTAGAACTGCGCGTCGGGCAGCACGTCGAGGAACGGCTTGAGCGCCTCCTCGCCGGACAGCTTCTCGGCGCCGGACTTGGTGACGGGCAGGAAGCCCTCGGCCTGCACCCACGGCACGTACACGTCGGGAGCGTAGTAGTAGTCGAAGAACTTGGTGATCGCGTCCTTCTTGTCGTCGTCGTTCTGGAACGCCATCAGCTGGTCCATGACGCCGAGCGTGAACGGCGAGCCGTCCTTGGTCGGGATCGGGACGATCGAGTAGTCCAGCTCGGGGTTGCTGTCGGCGATCTGCCCGACCGTGGGCGGCAGGCCGACCTGCATGCCGATCTTGCCCTGGATGAAGATGTCCATCAGCGGGGAGCGCTGCGTGGAGCCCGGGTCGGCCTGGGTCGCACCGGCGTCGATCATCTTCTTGATCTGCTCGGCACCGACGAGGTTCTCGGGGGTGTCGATCGTGATCTCGGACGCGTCACCGAACGATCCGCCGCCGCCCCACAGCCACACGGCCGCCTCGGCCTGTGCCTCTTCCGAGCCGAGGGGCATGCCGTATCCGGCGACCCCGCCGCCGAGCGCGGAGACCTTGGTGGCCGCGTCGAGCAGCTCGTCCCAGTTGGTGGGCGCCTCGACGCCCGCCTGCTGCAGCAGGGTGTTGTTGACGAAGAGGGCGCGCGCGGAGGCGATGAGCGGCAGGGCGTAGGCCGTGCCGTCGATCTCGGCGTTCTTGATGAAGGAGTCCTGGAAGTCGGAGTAGACCTCGTCCGACACGACGTCTTTGACCGGGTAGAGCAGCTCGTCGCCGACGAACCCGGCGAACGGCCCGCCGTTGTAGATGTCGGGAGCCTCGCCCGCCTGGATCTTGGTGGAGATGACCTTCTCGAGGTTGTCCCACGACTGCACTTCGAGCTTCACGTCGATGTCGGGGTTCTCCTTCTCGAACCCGTCGATCACGTCTTCCCACAGCCCTTTCGTTGCGTCGGAGTAGCTGGGGACGAGCAGGTCGAGCGTGGTCTTGCCGTCGGCGTCCCCGCCGCTGTCGCCGCCCGAACCGCCGAATCCGCACGAGGCGAGCGACAGCGTGGCGACGGCCGCGACGGCAGCCGCCCCGAACCGCAGTGACTTCTTCATGGGCATTGCATTCCTCACTGTGTGTGCCGTGGTCGGTGGGCGGGCGAGCCGCCGTCCGACGGAGCGGGGGTGGTGCACAGTCGCAGAACACTCTTCACGCGACGGTGCGTGGTGATCGATCGCGGTGAGGGCGACCTCTCGGGTCAAGCCGAAGCTTGGGTGGAACGTACAGATTATTTGTCAGGCAAACAAACAAAATCAAGCATTCGCCCGATCTTGCTCGATGGTGGTGACATACTATGATCGAAACGCACCCGAAAGAATCACAAATACGCAACTACTCGTCTGAAAGGGTCGACCGATGACCGAAAACCTGCCCGGCGCGCACATGCGCGAAGAACTCCTCTCGCAGCCGGAGATGTGGCAGCGCGCCGCCGATCTCACCGCCGAGCAGGGGCGGCTGCCCGCCCGCGGGGCCAGGGTCGCGGTCGTCGGATGCGGCACCTCCTGGTTCATGGCGCAGTCCTACGCCGCGCTGCGCGAGTCCACGGGACACGGGGAGACCGACGCGTTCGCCGCCTCCGAGGCCTTCGTCGACCGCGGCTACGACGCCATCGTCGCCCTCACGCGGTCCGGCACCACGAGCGAGGTCCTCGACCTGGTCGAGCGCGTGCGCGGACGCGTGCGCACGGTGGGCGTGATCGGCGACCCCGACTCCCCGCTGGTCTCGCTCGTCGACGACGCCGTGCTGCTGCCGTTCGCCGACGAGCAGTCGGTCGTGCAGACCCGCTTCGCCACCACGGCCCTCGCCCTCTTCCGCGCCTCGCTCGGGGAAGACCTGAGCGGGGCGATCGCCGACGCGACCGCCGTGCTCGCCGAGCCCGAGGTCGACGCCGAGCTGCGTGACGCGGAGCAGTACACGTTCCTCGGACGGGGCTGGACCATCGGGCTCGCGCACGAGGCCGCCCTCAAACTGCGCGAGTCGTCGCAGTCGTGGACCGAGGCCTACCCGTCGATGGACTATCGCCACGGCCCGATCGCGATCGCCGCCCCCGGCCGCGTCACCTGGCAGTTCGGCGACGCCCCCGACGGGCTCGCCGACGAGGTGCGTGCCACGGGCGCCCGCTTCGAGCACCGCGCCATCGACCCCCTCGCCGACCTCGTGCGCCTGCACCGCACGGCCCTCGACCGTGCCCTCGCGCGGGGACTCGACCCCGATCAGCCGCGCAACCTCACGCGATCCGTCATCCTGGATGCATGACCCGCGCACGCACCGGAGCCGAACGATGACCCCGATCGACGGAGCGGACGCGATCCCCGACGTCGAGAAGGACGCCTCCGGCGAGACCCTCGCCGCGGTACGCTCGCTCGGCCCCGGTGCCCCGGCGCTCGCGTTCGACGTGGGCGGCACCGACATCAAGTCGGCCCTCTTCGACGCCGACGGCACGGCGCTCGGGCTGCGGCGCACCCCGACGCCCGTCGTCGCCGGCGACCGCACGCACGCGATCCTCGACCGGCTGGACGCGCTCGCCGCCGAGCTCCGCGACGCACACCCCGAGGTCGTGCCGCAGGCGGTCGGCCTCGTGGTGCCCGGCATCGTCGACGCCGACGCGGGCGTCGGGGTGTTCGCCAGCAACATGGGCTGGCGCGACGCCCCGCTGCGGGACCTCGCCCGCGAACGCCTCGGCCTGCCCGTCGCGTTCGACCATGACGTGCGCGCGGCCAGCTGGGCCGAGCACCGCCTCGGTGGAGCACGCGCCTACGACGACGCCGTGATCCTCGTCATCGGCACGGGCATCGCGGGCGCCCTCCTGGTGGGCGGACGGCCGTACACCGCGGGCGGTTACGCCGGCGAGATCGGCCACTCGCCCATCGCCGACGGCCCGGCCTGCCCGTGCGGCGCGCGCGGCTGCCTGGAGGCCGTCGCCTCGGCCGGTGCGATCGCCCGGCGCTATCGGGAGGCCACCGGGGTCGTGCCCGACGGCGCGAAAGACGTGATCGCCAGGGCGGCCGCGGGTGACGAGGTCGCCGCCGCGATCTGGGACTCCGCGCTCGACGCGCTCACGATGTCGCTCGCGCAGCTCACCGCGGTGGTCGCCCCCGAGGCCGTGGTGATCGGCGGGGGGCTCTCGCGCGCCGGAGGAGCACTGTTCGACGAGCTGCGGCGCCGCCTGGCCGCGCGGCTCAGCTTCCACCGGCTGCCGGTGCTCGTGCCCGCCGAGCTCTCCGGCAACGCGGGTCTGATCGGTGCGGCCCTGCGGGCCAGGGAGCTGACGTGATCCTCACCGTCACGCCCAACCCCGCGCTCGACCTGACCTGGCGCGTCGACCGGCTCGTGGAGGGCGGCACCCACCGCGCCGACGCGGGGGCCGCGCGGGCGGGCGGCAAGGGCCTCAACGTGGCCAGGGTCGCGCATGCGCAGGGCGCGCCCGTGCTCGCCGTCACGACCGCGGGCGGCCGCGTGGGCGCCGAGTTCGCGGACGAGCTGAGCGCCAGCGGCGTCCCGCACGTGCTCGTGCCCGTCGCGGCGGAGACCCGGCGCAGCATCGCCCTCGTCGACGAATCCGCGGGCGACACCACCATCGTGAACGAGCGCGGCGTCAGCCCCTCCGACGCGGAATGGGGGGCGGTGCTGGCCGAGGTGGTCGAGCGGCTCCCCGCGGCGGGCGTGCTCGTGATCTCGGGCAGCGTGCCGCCGGGCACCCCCGAGGCGCTGCTGCCGATGCTGATCGCCGTGGCGCGTGACGCCGGCGTGCCCGTGATCGTCGACACCTCGGGCCCCGCGCTGCTGCGGGCCGCCGACGCCGGGGCCACCGTGCTCAAGCCCAACGCCGCCGAGCTCGCCGAAGCCACCGGCATCGACGACCCGGTGCACGCCGCCCGCACCCTGCTGGAGCGCGGTGCCGAGCTCGTGCTGCTCTCGCTGGGCGCCGACGGCATGCTCGCGGTGACCGACGACGAGCTCGTGCACGCGCGACTCGACGAGCCCCTCGCGGGGAACCCGACCGGTGCGGGCGACGCCGGGGTCGCCGCCTGCGCCGTGCTGTACGCCGAGGGCGAGCGCGACCCCGAGACGGTGCTCCGCCGCGCGACGGCCTGGTCGGCGGCGGCCGTGCTCATGCCGCTCGCCGGCGACATCTCGCCCCGCTGGACCGCGCTCGCGCAGCACCTGCGCGTGACCCGCCCCGACCCCGCCCTGTTTCGAAAGGACCCCTCGTGACCCTCGTCTCCGCCAGAGAACTCGTCACCGCCGCCTCGGACGCCGGAACCGGCATCGGCGCGTTCAACGTGATCCACCTCGAGACCGCGGAGGGCCTGGTGCGCGCCGCCGCCCTCGCGGGACTCCCGGTGATCCTTCAGATCTCGCAGAACTGCGCCGACTATCACGGCGGCCTGGAGCCCATCGCGCTCGCCTCGCTCGCGCTGGCCCGCCGGGCGGAGACACCGGTCGCGGTGCACCTCGACCACGCCGAACGACCGGAGCTGGTCGACGAGGCCGTCGCGCTCGGCTTCGGCTCCGTCATGTTCGACGGCGGCGCGCTGCCCTACGACGAGAACGTCGCGCTGACGGCCGAGGTCGCCGCGCGCGCACACCGGGCTGGCGTGTTCGTGGAGGGCGAGCTGGGCGAGGTGGGCGGCAAGGACGGCGCGCACGCACCCGGAGTGCGCACCGACCCCGACGAGGCCAGGGCCTTCGTGGCCGCGACCGGGGTGGACGCCCTCGCGGTGGCGGTCGGCTCGTCGCACGCCATGACCGACCGCACGGCGTCGCTCGACCTCGACCTCATCGCGCGGCTGCGGGCGGCACTGCGCGGCGCCGGGGCGGCCGGGGCGGACGTGCCCCTCGTGCTGCACGGCTCGTCCGGGGTGGCCGACGCCGTGATCGCCGACGCGGTGCGGGCGGGCATGACCAAGATCAACGTCTCGACCCATCTGAACGGCTTCTTCACGCGGGCCGTGCGCGATGTGCTGGACCGCGACGAGCGGCTGGTCGACTCCCGGAAGTACCTCGCACCCGCCCGCGACGCGCTGGCGCAGGAGGCGGCGCGGATGCTGCGGCTGTTCGCGCTGCAGACCGACACGGCGGCCGCGGGATGAGCGTGGCGGCGACAGGGCCGCAGGCGCTCGCGGTCGGCCGTCACCACGGAGGTCGCGGGTTCCCGCCGCAGCACCCCTCCGGGAGCACGCGGTGAAGCGGGCGGCACGGCTGAACGCGATCCTCGACCTGCTCGCCGCCAGCGGTGAGGTCACGGTGGACGAGCTCGTCGACCGGTTCGGCGCCTCGCCGGCCACCACCCGCCGCGACCTCGACACCCTGGCCGAGCAGCGCCTGCTCACGCGCACGCACGGCGGTGCGGTGGCGCAGACGGTCGCCTACGAGCTGCCCATCCGCTACAAGAGCCACCTGCGCACGCACGAGAAGGCGAGCATCGCCCAGGCCGCGGCCGACCTGGTGTCGCCCGGCATGGTGGTGGGTCTCTCCGGGGGCACCACGACGACCGCGATCGCGGCCGCCCTCGCCGCCAGGGAGGACCTGGCCGCCGACGGCGGGGTCACGGTCGTCACGAACGCGGTCAATATCGCGGCACAGCTCGCTACGCGGCCCGACATCAAGGTCGTGGTCACCGGCGGCGTCATCCACTCCCGCACGTACGAGCTCGTGGGGCCGTTCGTGGAACAGCTGCTGCGCGGGGTGCGGCTCGACATCGCGTTCCTGGGCGTGAACGGCATGGACGCCGCGGCGGGTGCCACCACGCAGGACGAGCGCGAGGCCGCCGTGAACCGCATGATGGCCGAGCGTGCCCGGCGCGCGGTCGTGGTGACCGACGGCAGCAAGCTCGGCGTCGAGGCGTTCTCCGCGGTGGGCGGACCCGAGCTGTTCCACACCGTCATCACCGACCGCGGGGCCGAGCCCGCGCTGGTCGAGGCGCTGCGCAACGCCGGGTACGTCGTGCTCCTCGCCTGAGCCCGCGCGGCGGGGGCTCAGTATACTGAAAGTATGACCACGACGATCAAGGTGAGTGACGAGCTCCGCGATCGGCTGAAGGATCAGGCGGCTCGCGACGGGCTGACACTGGGCGCTCACCTCGCCCATCTCGCCGACGCCGAGGATCGCCGCCGACGCCTCGAGTCGCTGCGCACGGCGGTCGCCCTCTCCTCTCCCGAGGACGCCGCTTCGCATGCGGCCGAGACGGCGGCGTGGGAGCGGGTCGAATCGGCAGACGCCTCCTGATGGCAGACCCTGATCTCGCCCCCGGAGTGATCGTCTGGGTGTCGTTGGAACCGGTGCGCGGCCGCGAACGGGGCGGACACCGACCCGTCCTCCTCGTCGCCTCCGCCGGGTATCTGGACGCCGTCACCACCCTGGTGATCGGCTTGCCGATCACCACGACCGACCGTGGGTGGCCCAATCACATCCGCATCGACGGGCCGAGCGGACTGGACCGTCCGTCCTGGGTCATGACCGAGCAGCCGCGCACGCTCACGCGGGAACGGATCACGGGCGTCGCGGGGAGGGTGTCCGCGGACTGTCTCGCCTCCGTCCGGCTGTGGCTGGGAGACTTCCTCGACCTGTGACGGTGCTCCTCGCCTGAGCCCGCGCGGGCGCACCCCAAGGGCCCCGGCGTCCCCAGATCGCCGAGGCCCTGTGAGGTGTCGCGGCTGCATCCGCGGCTCCCCAGAGCAGTTGGTGTCCCTGTCGTGCGCGCTCCCCAGTGCGCTGTTTCCCCAGATCCGACGGCGCCTCCCTCGCGCCTCCTCCTTCGAGGCCCTTCGCCTGCGACACCTTCCGAAGAACAGGAGTCACCGCCTGCGGTTCTGATACACCGATTGGAGAAAAAGGTCAGAATCCGTCGCCGTGGCACTGGAACGGCGCGATCACGCCCGTCGTGACGGCCGCGGAGGCCAGGGCGTCCGCCGGTGCAGCGCCCTCGGTGAGCCCGGCGTGCACGGCCGCCAGCAGCTCGCACGCATCGTCGTCGGGCACCGCGACGGGTGCCGCGATCACGCACTCGGTGCCCGCGTGCAACCACACCCGCGTCATGCCCAGCGCCTCCTCCCCCCAGCGCACCGACGAGCGCCCCAGCTCACACGCCGACAGGATGACGGTGCGCGGCGCCCGCGGGATCAGGTCCACGTCGTAGCCGAACAGCGTGCCGTCGCTCAGCTCGAACCCGGAGAACAGGGGGTTGTCGACCGCGTGCCGTCCGTGCGCCGCGATGTGCAGCAGCTCCGCGTCGCCCGCGAGGGCCGTCACCGCACCCACCGTCGCCTCCGCACCCTCGTACACGCGCGTCGAGGCACGGTCCGTCCAGGCCGAGGCCGCACGCTGCACCTCCTCGCCCGCGCGGCGCACGCGAGGACCGGCGGCGAAGCCCACGACGGGCGACGCGGCGCGCGGTGCCCGGTCGGCTCCGAGCCACCGCGACACCGACGTGACGAGAGTGAACGGCAACCCGCGCATGCCGGGCAGCATGGCCCACGGCACGCCCCCGAGGATGCCGGGCACCGTGATCGCCACGCGCGACGCCCGCGGCACGGCCCGCCGCAGCGGTGCGAGCAGCCCCGCGTCGAGCAGCTCCAGCCGCGCGACGAGGGACCGCTGCGTGACCGCACCCATCGCACCGCCGCGGGTGAGAGCGGCCATGTCGAGGTCGGCCCGCAGCCCGTCGAGCGCCGCCCGCACCCGCGGCCAGTCCAGCTCCACGATGCGCGCCCGGCCCTCGGTCACCGCCACGGCGTGCAGCTCGGAGCCGGTGAAGACGTAGGAGAACACCGCGGTGTCGTGCGGGAGGAGTGCAGACGCCGCCGCCAGGCCGAGCCGCTCGCGCGCGGCGCCGGAGCCGGTCGCCGTCCACTGCCTCTCGCGCACCCGGTCGCGCAGCATCCGCACCCGCGCGTCGGTCGTCCAGTCGGCACCCGCGAGCTCTGCCCGCAGCATCCGCAGCTCCGCCAGGTCCGCCGCCAGGTCCGCGTCGTGCGGGGGCCGCACCGGCGCGACCTGCTGGCTGAGGTGACGGGCCCGCTCCGACCACTCGAACAGGGTCTCCGGGTCGCCGAGGCGCGCCGCCGCCGTGAGCCCGGTGAACACGAGGTCGCTCGCGTGCATCGCGACCGAGGCCTGCAGGTCGAGCGCGCCGAACGACTGCTGCCACGACGACAGCAGGTCGAGGCCCTCGCCCGCGGCCCGCAGCGCCGCCCGGTCGCGGCCTCGGTGCAGGGCCCTCGCTGCCCGCACCTCGTGGACGCGCAGCCGCAGGGGCGTGGGGGCGGACGCGGCGATGCGGGGCAGCCGCCCGGCTCCGTCGCGCCGTGCGGTCAGGCGCAGCGCCGTCGCCTCGGTGCGGAATCCGCTGCGGTCGAGGTCACGGGCGACACGCTCGAACTCCTCGGCCGGGATCGCCCGGTCGGGGTGGGCGCGCTGCCGTGCCTCCAGTCGCACGGCCTCGGCCCGCGCCGTCCACCCCGGTGTCGCGAGGGCGGTGAACCGTCGGGCGGCCAGACGTGCCGCGCGTTCGGCGGCCGCGGGATCATGGCGCAGCAGTGACCGCGCCAGGTGGAACTCCGCCTCGCCGCGCGCCTGCCGCATGCGCTGCGCCCCGAACTGCACGGCCACCCGCCCGAGCAGCACCTCCGCCTCGGTCGTCAGGCCCGCGTCGCGGAGCACCTCGGCCCGATCGAGGTCGGCGATCGCGGCGGCCAGGTCGCTCGCCTCCGCCAGGGCGGGGCGGGAGCGGGTCATGAGCGCGAGGGCGCCCACGAGGTCGCCGCCCAGCAGCGCCGCGTAGCCCAGGTTGTGCGTGGCCTCGGCGACCGGGCCGCGGGCGTCATGCGCCTGATACACGGCGAGGGCGCGGCGGAGGTCGGCGACGCACGCGTCGAGCTCGTGGCGCTGCATGCGCACGACCGAGCGGTTCATCAGGCAGTTCGCGAGCTCGGTGCTCTCGGTCCCCGCGGCGGAGAGCGCGTCGATGGCGCGGGAGAGCTCGGCCTCGGCCTCGGGCAGTCGTCCGCGGTGCATGAGCAGGGTGCCGAGCTGGCCGCCGAGCAGCGCCACCGTCTCGGGCTGCAGTCCCGCGCGCGCGAGGGCCGCCCGGCACAGTTCCTCGGCGGCCGCGGGGTCACCGGTCTGCGTCAGCACGTAGGCGCGGGTGCCGTCGATCCGGGCGCGCAACTCGGGGTCGTCGGTGCGCGCGGCCGCGGCGTCGAGGGCACGGCGGGCCTGCGCGAACCGTCGCGTGTTCGCCGCGTCGACGCCGCGCCGATGCAGCTCGCTCGCGGACAGGGGCATCCGTCCAGGATGCCGTGCCGCGACCCCGGTGGGGAAGAGTGCGGGTCAGCCGCGGTCGTGCGGATCGGGGAGCTCGGCGAGCACGGCGGACACGGCCTTCGCCGCCGCCGCCGGGGTCGCGCCCGCCACCGGGACGGCCCCGAGCTCCGCCGCGATGCGACCGGCGAGGTACGGCGCTGCGAACGACGTGCCGCTCCAGACCGCGAAGCCGCCCCGGTAGTCGTCGGGGTCGAGGGTCTCACGCACCAGTCCGTCGACGTCGGCCCTGGTCGCCGCCTGGGCACCGCCGACGAACGCGGGCGAGGTGCTGACGACCGCCGCGCCCGGGGCGTACACGTGCACCCAGGGCCCGACGTTGGAGAACAGCGCGACCGAGCGCGACGACGGGTTGAGGGCGCCGACGGCCACGTGCGGTGCGCCCTTGTCGGCGGGCAGCCCGTTGTCGGCTCCCGGCCACGGCCACAGCGACGCCGGGAAGGACGGCCGGTCGATCGCGTCGTTGCCGGCCGAGCACACGACCACGCAGCCGAGCTCGCGCGCCTTCGCCAGCAGCTCGTACAGCGTGCGGCTGAACAGCCCGTCGGTCGGGGTCTCGTGGTAGTAGCTGAGCGACAGGTTGAGCACGTCGATGGGGAAGCCCGTCTTCGGGTCCTCCCGGTGCCGGCGCAGCAGCTCCACCACCTGCGCCACGGTCTCCAGCAGGGTACTCTCGTCGACCACTCCGAGCGCGCCGGCCACCCGGATCGACAGGATGTCGGCGTCGGGTGCGGTCTGCCGCACGATCCCGGAGATGAACGTGCCGTGCCCGGCCACCGCGTCGATCTCGCCGTCGAGCTGCCCGTACAGGTCGGGGTAGCGTTCGGGGTCGGCGTCGTCGGTGAGCCCGACCGGGACGCCGTCGAGCTCGATGTGCCGCGTGACGATGTCGGACGGCAGCCAGGCGTGCTCGCCGCAGCCCGTGTCGAGCACCGCGACGACCGGGCGTCGTCCGCGCTTCGGCGCGGCGGCGCGCACCGGGGCGGGCCCCAGCCACGAGACGGGCTGCCGCGCCCCGCGGCCCGGCTCCAGGTAGTCGTCGCTGCCGCCGGTGCCCGCACCGGCGCCGCGCACGGGGTTGGTGCGGGTGAACGGGTTGGTGCGTGTGAACGGGTTCGTGCGCGTGAAGGGGTTGAGGCCGACCGGGTCGATCGACAGCACGTGCTCGAGGCTCGTGCGCGGCATGGTCGACCGCGACAGGCGCCGTGCCCGCTGCAGCACCCGCCAGGCGTCCGGCGCGACGGGCGACTCGCCCCTGGCCGGCTCGTCGGGCGTGGTCAGGCGCGCGCGCAGGAACCCGGCGACGCCCGGTACCAGCTCGTCGCCGCCGACCTCGCGCTCCGCCGATTCGATCTCGAGCCGCCAGCCGAAGGTGTCGGCGGCGTCGCGCAGCGTGCGCACCTCGCGGTCGTACGCCTCCTGGTCACCGACGGTGCGCGTGATCAGCAGGCGTTCGGGCAGGTACGCGGTGGGGAAGGCGCGGATGCCGTCCACGGGTTCCGTGCTTGGGTCGAGAGCGGTGCCGCGGCGGATCGATCCCTCCGCGCGGTCCTGCCACGTCCATCCCTGGGGCTGCTCCATCGGTCATCCTCTCCGTGCGGGCTCCATCGCCCGCCGTCACAGCTCGAACTGCGGGGTCTCCAGCGTGCGTTCCTCGTCGCCGTCGAGCGTGGTCAGCCGCACGCGGCTGAGCCCGGGCGGGACGTCGTCGAACTGGAAGCGCCCGGTCTCCGCGGGCGTCGTGGTGCGCGTGCGGTCGCCCTGGGCCAGCACGATCCGCGCGGCGGTGGTGTCGACCCAGCCGTCGACGCGGCGCCGTCCGGACGCGGTGGTGGTCACGTGCAGCAGGATGCTCGTGGTGCCGTCGCTGAACTGCAGCGTGAGCGCGTCGGCGTCTCCCCGCACGGCGCCGAGCTGCCCCTCCACGAGGGTCAGCAGCGCGTACTCGCGGTTGAGCCCGTCGGCGGCGACCGCGGCGACCATGCGGTCGATCAGTCCGGCCGGCACCGGGTCGACCTCGTCCCACACGGTGCGCAGGCGCGCGAACAGGCGGGCGTCGTCGTGATCGCTCATGAGCGTCCCCCTCCGGTGTGCGGCGCCGGGGCGTCGAGCAGGTCGCGCAGCTTGGCGAGGCACCGGCTGCGGGTCGGCCCGATGCTGCCGACGGGCATGCCGAGGTCGGTCGCGAGGCGGGCGTAGTCGGGGCGGTCGTCGAAGGCGATCACGCGGAGCAGGCGCTGGCACCGCTCGGTCAGGCGGCGCACGGCGAGCCAGAGTCGGCGGTTCTCGTCGCCGAGCGTCGCGTGGTCCTCGGCCGAGGCCTGTTCGGGCAGGAGGGTGTCGAGGTCGTCGGCCTCGGTCGTGTCGATGCGGCCGTTGGCCTTCGCGGCCTTCCACGCCTCGCGGCGGGCGGTCGTGGTGAGCCAGGCCGACACGGCGCGCGGGTCGGCGATCGAGCCGTGACCGCGGACGAGCCGCAGCCACGTGGTCTGCACCACGTCTTCCGCGAGGGTGCGTTCGAGCCCGTAGGCGCGGACGACGTGCCAGAGCACGGGCGACAGCAGTCGCACGAGCTCATCCATCGCGCGGCCGTCGCCTTCGCGCCATGCGCCGAACAGGTCAGCGGCACGTTCCCACCGTGCCCGGCCGTCGTCGGATGCAGGATCGAGGGGGGCGGCGCCGGAGGCACCGTCGATCATGAAGCCCATTGTGATCACACCTACCAGGAGCACGGCAAGAGCCCGGTGATACATGAGGGCGGGCTTTCCACAGCCGGATCGTGGATGGTATCGTTATTGATACCATCCACGATCATGGGATCTGTGGAAGGCCTCGTTGCACGCATGCGGGCGCAACCGAAAGGCGTGCGATTCGCCGACCTCGTGAAGGTTTGCAATCATCACTTCGGAGAGCCGCGGCAGCGCGGCACCTCCCACCGCGTGTATCGAATGCCTCGGGCAGGAGACCCGCGGGTGAACATCCAGAGCGATCACGGAACGGCGAAGGCCTACCAGGTCCGGCAGGTCCTGGCGGCGATCGACAGACTGAAGGGAGCGGGACATGTCGACAGTGAAGCCTGACCACTACGCATACCGCGTTCGATGGTCCCCGGAGGACGCCGCGTATGTCGGCACGGTTGCCGAGTTGCCTTCGCTGTCCTGGGTGTCGGAGGACCAGGGCGACGCGTTCCGGGGTATCCGACAGCTCGTCGCCGATGTGCTCGACGACATGACGGCGAACGGGGAGGAGCCGCCCGTGGCCATCTCCGACCGCTCCTACTCCGGCAAGTTCCTGGTTCGGCTCACACCGGAGGCGCACCGTCGGCTGGCGATCGACGCGGCGGAGCAGCACGTGTCGCTCAACCGCTTGGCCGTCAGTCGACTGATCGGCGCCTGACTCCCGCCCGCCCTCGCGCTACTCGGCCGCGAAGGTGGCCGCGTGCTCGGCCCACCGCGCCTCGACCGGGAGGGCACGCAGCGCGCGATTGCCGAGCGCGAGCGCGGCCGCGACCAGGCACAGGCCGGCGCAGACGAGGATCGTGCCCTCGCGGCCGAGCCAGGAGAGCCCGAACCCGGCGATCAGCGGGGCCAGGGGCATCGCCCCCATCGCGAGCACCCCGATGGCACTGTTCGCGCGGCCGAGCAGCCGCGAGGGTGTCGCGACCATGAAGTAGCCGAGGAGGGCGGCGTTCAGGGCGGGGAGCAGCAGGACCGACACGCCGAGCACCACCGCGATCGCCCAGGGCTCGCGCACCGTGGTCAGGGCGACCGCGCCGAGCGCGACGACGGCGAGGCCGCCCACCGTGAGGATGCCCGCGGGGACGCGTGGCACGAGCAGCGGCGCCAGCACGGCCCCCACCAGCATGACCGCGCCGATCACCGCGCTCAGGGTGCCGATCAGCAGCTCGGAGTGCCCCGCCTGCTGCAGCGCGTAGACGACGGTCGTGATGGCCGCGTTGAACCCGAGGTTCACGATGGTGAGGATGATCATCACGCCACCGAGGTCGCGGCGGGAGAGCAGCCAGGTGAAGCCTTCCCGCAGCTCGCGCCCCGCGTGGGGACGCAGGGCCGGCTCGTCCGCCGGCACGTCGTCGTCCTCGGCTCCGGTGTCGGCGATCCCCGCCCGTCGCGTCTGCCGGCGCAGCATCCAGGCGGTCACCGCGGCGACGGCGTGGCACAGCGTCATGACCGCACCGACCACCCAGCCGCCGAGGCCGAGGAGCAGTCCGCCGAGCGGGCCGCCGGCGAGCTGGAGCGCCGCGTCCCTGCCCTGGTTCGCGGCCTGGGCGCGGCCCATCGCCTCGTCGGGCACGATCTCCTTGAGCGCGCTCTCGCCGGCCACGTCGAACAGGCCGCTGCGGGCGGCGAGCAGCACGTCGATCACGAGCAGTGACGTGAAGGTGAGGGCGTCGCCGATCGCGAGCAGAGTGAAGGCGCCCGCGAGGACGATGCCCAGCAGGGAGCCGAGCAGCATGAGGGCGATGCGTCGGTGGCGGTCGGCGAGCACGCCCCCGGCGAGCGTGAGCAGCACGCGGGCGACGAGTCCGGCGGCGCCGATGATGCCCGCCTGCGCGGGGTCGTTCGTGATGAGGAGCGCCAGGAGCGGGACGGCGAAGCCGAACAGGGAGGCGGCGAGCCCCTTGCTGGTGTCGCTCACGAGCCAGGTGAGGTAGCGGGTGTTGCGCCACAGGCGGTGGGGGGTGGTGGCGGTGGTCATGGCTCGACCATAGATGCGCAACATAAATTGCGCAACTAGAGGTGCGCAATTGTCCGCCGATAGGATCGGGGCATGGCCGACGACGCGGGGACGAGCGCGGGCGACGACGCCGTCTTCATGACCTCGGCGATGCTGAAGGCGTACTCGCATCCGCTGCGCCGCCGGATCCTGCGCCTCATCGCGCGCCGCGAGCACCTGCGGGCCGCCGACATCGCCGCCGAGCTCGGCGTTCCCGCGAACAGCGCGAGCTTCCACCTCCGGGTGCTCGCCGACGCCGGACTCATCGAGGAGGCTCCCGACCGCGCGCGCGACCGCCGCGACCGGGTCTGGACCGGACGCAAGCGCGCCCTCAACCTCGGCGACCCGCAGAACCCGGTGGCCGATGAGGCGCTCGGCGGCGCGGTGGTCGCCGCCCTGGCGGAGGAGCACGGCGAGCTGGTGCGCCGCGTACTCGCCTGGAGCCCCGAGTACGTCGCCGGCCGCACGACCGAGGTACACGCGTCGTTCGTGCAGCGCACGATCCGCCTGACCGAGGCCGAGTTCGAAGGCGTGATGCGCCAGGTCAACGACGTGCTGTCGGCGGCCGACGACGCGCACGACGCCACAGACCCCGACGGTCGCTACTGGCAACTCGACATCGTCGTCGCCGACGACACCATCTAACTCACCCGTCGCCCTGGCTCACCCGTCGCGCTGACTCACGCGTCGCCGTCCGGGCGCTCGCCGCTGAGGATCAGGATCCGCCGCAGGTGCATCGCCGTCAGCACGCCGGGACCCATCGTGCTGCGCGCGTCGAACGTGCGGTCGTCCACACGCTCCAGCAGCAGGCGGGTCGCCCGCGCGGCCTCACCCCGCCGGCGGTGCGCCTCGCTCGAGCCGGGATCGGGTTCGGCGATCACGTCGGCCACCGCGTGACAGGCCGCCGACAGGGGCTCGGGCAGCGCGGGGTCGAGCGGGATGGCGGCGGGCCGGTCCCAGATGGTGTCGGCGGTCGCATCGGCGATGTCGCGGATCAGGTGGGCGATCCGGTCGAGCGTCGAGAGGTCCTCGTGGATGTGCGCTGTCCCCACGTGCCGGCGTCGCGCGCGTGGGTTGTACCGCACGCTCTCGTCGGCCTCGGCCAGCGCCGCCCGCAGATCGGCGGTGGTCTCGGCGAGGGACGCCGCGTCCTCCGCCCACTGCGCGGTCTCCGGCGGCCACGACTCCGACACCGCGTACCCGATGTCGTGCAGGTGCTCGCCCAGCTGCGTGCGGAAGGACTCCACTCTCGACGCAGCCGCCGCGGCGAGGGGAGCGGGCGCGATCAACAGGTTCACCAGGAGCCCGATCACCACGCCGACGGCCATCTGCGCCAGGTACCCCACCGAGTAGTCGTCGGCGTTCTGTCCCCCGATGATCAGCACGAACAGCGCGGCCATCGGCACGTACTCGCGTCCGGCGCCGAACCACCCCGTGCCTGACAGCAGCACGCCCAGACCCACCACGAGCGGGATGGTCCACCACGTCGGACCGACGGTGAGCACGATCAGGGCAGCCAGGCCGATGCCCGCGGCGAGCCCGAACAGCGTCTGCAGGCTCGAGCGCATCGAGCCCATCAGCGTCGGGTACATGCTCACCAGAGCACCGAGCGGCGCGTAGTACGGATACTCGTCGGTGACGCCCGGCATGTGCGGCGCGACGGCCCACGCGAGCCCGACCGCGAGCGCCGTCTTCGCCACGAGCAGCAGCCGCGGCGGTCGCACGGCGTCGCGCAGGGTGCGCGAGAGGTACGACCGGCGTTCGCGCAGGCGCAGGCGCGGGTGGTCGCGGAGGCGGCGTTCCTCGGGCGTCACGGCATCCTCTCTCCTCGGACGGGCGGGTTCTGCTCCTGGACGTTACGCGCGAACGGACGGCGGAGGAGTGGGGTTGCCTCCGCTGCGGTCTGCGGGTAGTGCCCCGGACGCCCGGATGCCGCGGCCCGCACCGAGTGCGCGGCCGCGGCATCCCTCGTGCCGGGTGGCCCGATCAGGGGATGGTCCGCCGGAAGGCGAGGAACGAGACGACGGTCAGGACGGCGGTGATCACCAGGCCCCACACGGCCAGGCCGAGGGCGCCGAGGTCCATGATCGTCGCGCCGACGTGGTTCCACAGGTCGAGCCGTGTCGCGAGGAACACCAGCCCCACCAGGATGAGCCCCAGGCCGATGCTCACGATCAGCAGCACCAGCTGACCCCAGCTCTTGTAGATCGTCGCGCCGGTGAAGCCGACCACGAAGAAGAACAGGGCGAGCGTGAAGAACACCACGAAGGCGCCCAGGGGTCCCGCGTCCCACAGCCACGGCAGGTAGAACAGGTAGCCGTTGACCCCCCAGCCGTCGGTGAGCATCTCGATGCCGCCGCCGATCAGGAAGAGCACGCCCATGATCGCGCTGCCGAGGATGGCCGTCAGCATCGTGCCGAAGAAGAACTCCCGGCGCGTGATGCTCATCGCCTGCGAGAACGGGAACGTGAGGGTCATCGCCGACATGCCCACCGCGAAGAAGTACCAGAGCGGCGCCTGGCCGCCCCCGCCGTACTTGGGGGTGTCGACGGGGATCATCGCGTAGATCAGGATCGAGATGATCGTGGCCGCGCCGAGGATCATGAGCGGGTACCAGATGAAGGTGCCCTTGTTGATCAGCTGCAGGCGGATGACGTTGAACGTGCGCATCAGCGGACCTCCTCCTTCACCGCACCGGCTCTGTCGGCGGCGGCGTCGTTCTTCTGGGTGAGCCGGACGACGAGCTGCTGCAGCGACACCGGCGTGAGGTCGAGGCCCGCGGCGACGACCGCGGAGCGCTCCTCGGGCGAGAGCCGGCCCATGACGGTGACCGAGGCCACCCGGCCGAGCTCGTCGCGGTGCAGGATCTCGCGGCCCTCCGCCCAGGCGTCGACCTTCGCGGCCTCGCCCACCACAGTCACCGCGCGGTCACGCACGGCATCGGTGTCCTCGTTCAGCAGGATCCGTCCGTTGTCGATCACGATGACCTTCTCGATGAGGTTCGACACCTCGTCGATCAGGTGCGAGGACAGGATGATGGTGCGCGGGTGCTCGGAGTAGTCCTCCACCAGGCGGTCGTAGAAGATCTGCCGGGCGACTGCGTCGAGCCCGAGGTACGGCTCGTCGAAGAAGGTGATCTCGGCGCGCGAGGCGAGTCCGATGATCACGCCGACCGCCGAGAGCTGTCCGCGCGACAGCTTCTTGATGGTCTGCTTCATCGGCAGCTGGAACTCCGCGATCAGCTCATCGGCGAACGCCTGGTCCCAGTTCGGGAAGAACAGGCTCGCGGCCTTGAACGCGTGCTTGGGGTAGGCGTCGTCCGGGTACTTCTGGCTCTCGCGCACGAAGCAGATGCGGCCGAGCACGTGTGCGTTCTCGTACGGGTGCTCGCCGAACACCTTCACGGTGCCGGACGATTCGAAGTTCTGGGCCGTGAGGATCGACATGAGGGTCGTCTTCCCGGCACCGTTGCGGCCGAGGAGCCCGTAGATCGAGCCCGCTTCGAGGGCGAGCGAGACGTTGTCGAGCGCCCTCTTCTCCTTGTAGCGCTTGGTGAGGTTCTGCACCTCGATGACGGCGGTCATGCGGGGTTCTTCCCTTCTGGGGTGGGGGTGTGTGCGGCGCGCTGCCGGAGCAGGTCCGCGAGGTCTTCCGCGCCGAGGCCCAGCGTGCGGGCCTCCGCGAGGAGCGGGTCGATGTAGCGGTCGGCGAAGGCCGCGCGGCGCTCGCCGAGGAGCAGGTCCCTGGCGCCTTCCGAGACGAACATGCCGATGCCTCGGCGCTTGTGGAGCACTCCCTTTTCGGTGAGCATCGCGACTCCCTTCGCCGCCGTGGCGGGGTTGATGCGGTAGAACGCGGCGAGCTCGTTCGTGGAAGGGGCCTGCGCCTCCTCGGCGAGTGAGCCGTCGAGGATCGAGTCCTCGATCTGCTCGGCGATCTGGAGGAAGAGCGGCTTGCCTTCTTCGATCACGAGTCCTCCGCTGGGTTGGTGGGTTACTTACTCGACTAAGTAACCATGTAACCCGCGCGTATGTCAACCCTCCGGATCGCGACGATCAGCTCCGGTCGTGCCGCGACTCGTGCCACTCCTCCACGATCTGCCGCATGCGCGCGGACAGGAACCGGAAGAACGCGGCCAGCTCGACCGCCCGCGCCTGCGCGTCGGGATCGTCGCCGTGCGCGCCCGCGATGTCGTCGATGTACTCCGCGAGCCGCGCGTACACGGGAAGGTTGCCCACGATCGAGCGGTAGAAGGGATCGTGCACGAACGCGTACCGGTCACGGCGCTCACCCGGCCGCGGGCGCCGCTGGATGAAATGCAGCTGCTGCAGGTAGCGCACCGCCCCCGACACCGCCGCGGGGGAGACGCCGAGCCGCTCGGCCAGCTCGGCCGCGGTGTACCCGCCCTCGGGCGCCGCGACCAGGGCCATCATCACGCGCGCCGGCATCCGCGGCATCCCCGCCGCCGTGAGCATCGCCGCCGCCTGCTCCGCCGGTTCCACGCCCCGGTGCTCGCGCTGCTGCTCGGCATCGCCCGCCGTCGCGTCCGACCCGTCGTCGGCGTTCGCGGCCTCCCCGCCCGGTGCCCGCGTCATCGCACTACCCGCCCGTCGCGAGCTCGCGCCGACGCATGAGGGCCAGGGCGCCCGCCGTGGCCCCGGCGACCACGAGCACGAGCCACCACAGCCCGCGCACGTCGACGCCGTCGCCGTCGACCACCGGGGTCACCGCGAACGGGGAGAGGTTCGCGCTCCAGTCCGGCAGCCCGAACAGCGGGCCGAACATGCCGAGCAGCGCCGCGAGCAGGACCAGGATCCACGCCACGGGGATGGTCGCGCGCGCCAGCACCACGAACACGAGGGCCGTGAGCGCCACGAACACCACCGCCGCGACCGCCTGTCCCGCGCCCGCCACGGCCACGATGCGATACAACTCGCTGTCGCCGTCGCGCGACCACACGCCGAGCCAGCCACCCAGCACGGCGGCGGCGACCACGATGAGCACCGCGCCCACGCCGACGATCACATGGTCGGCCAGCCACCGCACCCGTCCGGTGGGGGTCGAGAGCACGAGCTCGACCGTGCTCCGCGCCTCCTCCTGCCGCGCGCGCACCACGGTCTGCACCGCGCAGCAGGCCGCGAGGATGCCCAGCAGCGTGAAGAACACGGTCACCACGACCTCGTCGAGCCCGCCGGTCGCGCCGCCGATCTTCTCCAGGATGTCGGTCACGGCGGGATTCTCGCCCGCGATCTGGTCGACCACGCCGCCCAGGGTCGTGGCGAGCAGCCCGGTGAGCAGTCCGCCGACCGCCCACCCCACGACCGCGCCCGAGGTGAGTCGCCACACCAGCGCGTGCGGCGACGAGAGGGCGGGCCGCGCCGCGGAACGGCCGGGGCGTTCGGCCACGAAGCCCGCGTCCACATCGCGCAGGCCCTGCAGTGCCAGGGCCCCGGCGGCCAGGACGAGGCCGAGCGCCAGTCCCAGGACCGCGGGCCAGGCCGCATCGACGTCGTACGGGCGCGTCTGCTCCGCCCAGCCGAACGGCGACAGCCACGCAGGCCAGGCGCTCGCGATCGCGGTCAGCTCGTCGTTCGGGGTCCCGGCGGCGTTGCCGATGCCCCGGAGCAGGAAGGCGGCCACGAGCACCCACACAGCCGCGGAGTTCGCGCCGCGCGACGTGCGCAGCAGCTGCGCCGCGAGCAGGGCGATCCCGAGGAAGGCGACGCCGCAGGAGGCGGCCGCGGCGCCGGAGAGCAGCGAACCGGCGACGGGCAGCCCGGTCGCGAGCAGGGCGACCGCGGTCAGTGCACCCAGCACGACGTTGGCGAGGAGGCCGTGCACGATCGTCGCGACGGTGGGAAGGTGTCGTCCGGCGGGTGTCGCCCACACGAGCTCGGCGCGCCCCGACTCCTCGTCGCCCCGGGTGTGCCGCACCGCGAGGAACGTGCTCATGAGGGCCGCCAGCATCGCCAGCCACGGCAGGATCTCGAAGGCCAGGAACGCGCCCTCCGAGGTGCCGGACGGCAGGCCGCGGAACATCAGGATCACCGGGTTCGCGAGCGCCGCGGCCAGGATGTTCTTCCGGTCGGCCAGGGTCGAGTACGACTGCGTGACGCCCGCATACCCCGCGAACGCCATGAGCGCCGTCCCGAGGATCCACAGCGGCACCTGCACCCGGTCGCGGCGGATGCGCTGGCGCAGCAGCACCCCGAAGCGGTCCATCACGCACGACCCTTCGCGTGGCGGGAGCGCCGGGTGGACGGCTCCCCGTCGGACCCGCCGTCCTCCGCCGCCTCGAGCGTCGCGAGGTCGTCGCCGTAGTGCCGCAGGAACAGCTCCTCGAGCGAGGGCGGAGCCACGCGGAGGTCGGAGATCCCGAGCGTGGCGAGGGCGGGCAGCACCGCGGCGGTGCGGTCGCTGTCGACGGTGAGGCGGAAGCGGTCGTCGTGCACCGTGGCGTCGTGCACCTCGGGGATCGCGGCGACGCGGTCGAGCGGGACACCCGGGGCCGTGAACGACACGTCGCTGCGGGTGAGGTGCCGCAGGTCGGCGAGCGTGCCGGTCTCGACGATGCGCCCGGCGCGGATGATCGACACGCGGTCGCACAGCTGCTCGACCTCGCTCATGATGTGGCTCGACAGCAGCACGGTCGCGCCGTTCTCGTGGGCCCGCGCGACCTCGCGCTGGAAGATCACCGCCATGAGGGGGTCGAGCCCGCTGGTCGGCTCGTCGAGGATGAGCAGGTCGGCCGGCACGGCGAAGGCCGCGATCAGCGCCACCTTCTGGCGGTTGCCCTTCGAGTACGCGCGGCCCTTCTTCCGCGGGTCGAACTGGAAGGCCTCCAGCAACCGGGCCTTCTCGCGCCGGTAGGCGGCGTCGTGCGTGCGGGCTCCGCGCAGCCGGGCGAGCAGGTCGATGGCCTCGCCCCCGGAGAGGTTGGGCCACAGGCTCACGTCGCCCGGCACGGAGGCGATGCGCCGGTGCAGCTCGACGGCCCGACGCCACGGGTCCTCGCCGAACACGGTCACCGCGCCCCCGGTGCGGCGGGCGAGGCCCAGGAGGATGCGGATCGTGGTGGACTTGCCGGCGCCGTTCGGCCCGAGGAATCCGTGCACCTGACCGGACTCGACGCTCAGGTCGAGACCGTCGAGGGCGTGCACGTGCCCGTAGTGCTTGGTGAGGCTCTGGGTGGCGATCACGGTGCTCATGCGCGGGAGCGTACGCCCGCTTCACGAACTTGTGAATCCGGTGAAGCGGACGCATGCGGAATCCTTACGGCGCCCGCGTACAGTGGGCTGGTGCCGGAGTTCCCCTACGCCCGCCTGCGCCGCTGGCCCGACGTCGAGGCCGAGAACCTCCAGGCGCACGACGCCACCGACCTGCTGCTCGCGTCGCGGGCGCTCGACAGCGGGATCACCGGTGCCGAGATCGCCGTGATCGGGGACGACTACGGCGCGATCACCCTGCCGCTCGTGGCGTCCGGGCTCCGGGGGATCCGGGTGCACCAGGACCTCGCGACCGGGCGCCGCGCCCTCGCCCGCAACGCGGAGGAGCTGGGACTCGACGGCTTCACGACGCACGAGCTCGACGAGACGCTGCTGCGCGGGGCACGGCTCGTGCTGCTGCAGCTGCCCAAGGTCCTCGCGGAACTGGAGCAGATCGCAGATGCGGTCGCCCGCTGGGCCGCGCCCGACGCGGTGCTCGTGGCCGGGGGTCGCGTCAAGCACATGACCCTGGCGCAGAACGAGGTGCTGCGGCGGAGCTTCGGGGAGGTGCAGCCGCAGCGGGCCGAGCGCAAGTCGCGGCTGCTCGTGGCGTCGCAGCCGCTGGCCGTCCCCGCGCAGCCGCCCTTCCCCGTGCGGGCCGCGCACGACGGCCTCGCCCTGGTCGCGCACGGCGGCGCGTTCGCCGGACCCCGCCTCGACATCGGCACGCGCGTGCTGCTCGAGGCGCTCGCGCTCGACGGTTCACAACGCCGGAGAACCGCTCGCCCCGGGGCTGCATCCCCGCCGGAACTGCCGGAGAACGAGGGTTTCTCCGGAGTCGTGAACGCCGAGGATCCGCGCCGTGTGCTCGACCTCGGCTGCGGCACGGGCGCGCTCGCGGTGTCCTGGGCCCTCGCGCACCCCGGGGACGCGGTGACCGCGACCGATCGCTCGGCCGCGGCCGTGGCCTCGACCCGGGCGACCGCGGCCGCGAACGGCGTCGCCGACCGCGTCACCGTGACCCACGACGACGCCGGATCCGACCTGCCCGACGGGGCGTTCGACGTGGTGCTGCTGAACCCGCCGTTCCACCTCGGCAGCAGCGTGCACACGGGGGCCGCGACCCGGCTGTTCGAGGCCGCCGCGCGACTGCTCCGGCCGGGCGGCGAGCTGTTCACGGTGTACAACTCCGGCCTCGCGTACCGCCCCGAGCTGACGCGACTGATCGGGCGGACGGAGCAGCTCCGACGCACCCCGAAGTTCACCGTGACGCGCAGTGTGCGACGCCCGTGAACCCCCGTCGCCGAGATTGCTAGACGCTCGTACTATCCCCCGGTCAGCACCGGAAACCCGGGCCCGTTCCCGGCCCAGGATTTGTCCCTGACCGGCCATTTCGTTACGTTGGTCTGTGGGCCTGACGGCCCGAAGACCAGTCCGCGACCACGTCCTTCTTTCGATGAGCTGTGCTGCGAAGAGGCGTGGGCGTACGGTCGGTCCTCTCTGCGGCGGATCCGAAATCCACCGCCCGCGCCGCCACAGCGATGATGTCGAACGGCCTCGTGAGGATCACCCGGACGTGACCGAAGCAGGCTCAGCCACCCGAGGCCGAGCCGCAGGGGAAACGTGTCCGACATCGCACTCGAAGCGCGCCATCTGTACAAGGTGTTCGGGAGGAATCCGAACGCCGCCGTCCGCCGACTGAAGGCGGGTGAGAGCCGCGCGGCCGTCGCCGACGCGGGCACCGCCGCCGTCATCGACGCCAGCTTCACCGTGAACCGCGGTGAGATCTTCGTCATCATGGGCCTGTCCGGATCGGGCAAGTCCACCATCATCCGCATGCTCAACGGCCTGCACGACATCACCGACGGCACCGTCACGGTCGGCGGCGACACCATCACGGGCATCCCCGCGGGTCGTCTGCGTGAGATCCGCCGCGACCGCATCTCGATGGTCTTCCAGCACTTCGCCCTGCTGCCGCACCGCACGGTGGCCGCGAACGTGGCCTACCCGCTCGAGCTCAAGGGCGTCGCGGCGGCCGAGCGGCAGGCGAAGGCCGAGGAGATCCTCGCGCTCGTGGGCCTCGAGGGCCAGGGCGACAAGCTGCCGTCCGAGCTCTCCGGCGGCATGCAGCAGCGCGTCGGCATCGCCCGCGCGCTCGCCGCCGACAGCGACATCCTGCTGATGGACGAGGCGTTCAGCGCGCTCGACCCGCTGATCCGCCGCGAGATGCAGGAGCAGCTGCTGGAGCTCCAGCAGAAGCTGCACAAGACCATCGTCTTCATCACGCACGACCTCAACGAGGCCATGTTCCTCGGCGACCGGATCGCCGTGATGCGCGACGGGCGCATCGTGCAGATCGGCACGCCGGAGGACATCCTGATGGACCCCGCGAACGACTACGTCGAGCAGTTCGTGCAGGATGTGGACCGTGCCCGCGTGCTCACCGCCGCGAACGTCATGGAGCGCCCGCGCCCCGTGGTCGCCGAGACCGCCGGCCCGCGCACGGCCCTGCGCCAGATGCGCGACGCCTACATGTCGGCCACCTACGTGGTCGGCAAGGACCGCCAGCTGCTCGGTGTGGTCACCGACCGCGATGCGGTGAAGCTCGTGCGGCAGGGGGTGACGCGACTCGACTCCGTGATCAAGCCCGTGCTGCAGAGCGTGCGCGAGGACGACGTGCTCATGAACCTGTTCGTGCCCGCGGTGGAGTCGCCGCTGCCCCTGGCCGTGACCGACGCCGACGGGCGACTGGCGGGCGTGATCCCCCGCGTGACCCTGCTCGCCGCCCTCGGCCCCGGCCCCGGCTCGACCGAGGAGATTCTGCTGCCGATGACGCCCATGCCGCAGGCGGAGATCGACGCGGTGCTCGACGACGGGTGGACGGCCGAGCCGCTGCCCACGACACCGGAGACGGAGGAGGTGCGCTGATGGACGGATTCCGCATCCCCCTGGGCGACTGGGTCGCCGCCGGAGTCGACTGGATCACCGCGAACCTCGACGGTCTGCTCGACGTGGTGTCGTTCGTGGTGAGCTTCCTCGTGGACGGCCTCACCCGGCTGCTGCTCACCCCGCACTTCGCCGTGATCATCGTGATCGCCGCCCTGCTCGCCTGGGTCGTGCGGTCGTGGAAGCTCGCGATCGGCACGGCCGTGTCGTTCCTGCTGATCGTGGCGATGGACCTGTGGGTGCCCGCGATGCAGACCCTCGCCCTGGTGCTCGTCGCGGCGATCGTGGCGGTGCTGATCGCGGTGCCGCTGGGCATCTGGTCGGCGCGCAACGCCACGGTTCGGGCGGCCCTGAAGCCGGTGCTCGACTTCATGCAGACCATGCCCGCGTTCGTGTACCTGATCCCCGCGATCGTGTTCTTCGGCATCGGCGTGGTGCCGGGACTCGTGGCGACCGTGATCTTCGCGCTGCCTCCCGGCGTGCGCCTGACCGAGCTGGGCATCCGCGGCGTCGACTCCGAGACCGTGGAGGCCGGGCATGCGTTCGGCGCCACCCCCGGCCAGATCCTCCGCGGCATCCAGCTGCCCCTGGCGATGCCGACCATCATGGCCGGCGTCAACCAGGTGATCATGCTCGCGCTGTCGATGGCCGTGATCGCCGGTATGGCGGGAGCGGACGGCCTCGGGAAGATGGTGGTCGAGGCGATCTCGACGATCAACATCCCGAAGGGCGTCGAGGCCGGTCTGGGCGTCGTGCTGATCGCGGTCTTCCTCGACCGGGTCACCGCCGCGCTGGGGGCCCCGGGCGAGAACCGCTCGTCGCTGTGGGGCCTGTGGAAGCGCCGCCGGTCGGGCGCGGGACCGGGCGCTGCGCCCGCCGCCGCCGCGACCTCCACCGCCGCGACCCCCGCGTCGTCCGACGCCGTCGAGCCCGAGCTCACTCGCGCCTGACCCCACCCCACCGCGACGTCCCGCCCCGCCCCCGCCCACGCGCGGGTGCGGGGTGGGAAGGGGCCCGATCGGGGCGGGTTCCGGCCCGTTCTCCATCCCGCACGCCGCCCACCCGCTGTCCCGCGGCTCGTCCGCACTCCTGAAATCACATACGGAACGCAAGAGAGAGAAGCACATGAAGAAGAAGATCCTGACCCTCACCGCCCTGGGCGCCGCAGCAGCGCTCACCCTCGCCGGATGCAGCGGCGACGGAGCCGGTGGCACCAGCGCGGGCGGCGGCGACGCCGACGACAAGGGCACCATCACGCTCGGCTTCCTGCCCTCCTGGACCGACGGCCTCAGCACCGCGTACCTCCTGCAGGACCAGCTGGAGAAGATCGGTTACACGGTCGAGATGAAGACGCTCACCGAGGCGGGTCCCCTCTACACGGGTCTCGCGCAGGGCGACGTCGACATGTATCCGTCGGCCTGGCCCGAGCTCACGCACGCCGAGTACATGAAGAAGTACGGCGACGACATCGAAGACCTCGGCGCGTACTACGACAACGCCAAGCTCACCCTGGCGGTGCCGGAGTACTCCGATCTCACCTCCATCGAAGACCTGGCGGGCAAGGGGGCGGACTTCGACGGCAAGATCTACGGCATCGAGCCGGGCGCCGGCCTCACCGCGCAGACGCAGAAGATGATGCCCGAGTACGGGCTCGACGGCGAGTACGAGCTGGTGACCTCGTCGACCGCGGCGATGCTGACCGAGCTGAAGACCGCGACCGACAAGCAGGAGGACATCGTCGTCACGCTGTGGCGTCCGTTCTGGGCCAACGACGCCTTCCCCGTGAAGGACCTCGAAGACCCGAAGGGCGCGATGGGCGAGGCCGAGGGCCTGCACTTCCTCGGCACCAAGGGCTTCGCCGGGGAGTTCCCGGAGGCGGCCGAGCTGATCGAGAAGATCAAGCTCGACGACGAGCAGTACGGTGCGCTCGAAGACCTCGTGGTCAACGAGTACGGCGAGGGCAAGGAAGCCGACGCGGTCGACGCGTGGCTGGAGAAGTACGGCGACCAGTTCGACTGGACTGTCAGCTGAGCTGACCCGTCTCTGCACGAAGGGAGGGCTCCCGTCCGGGGGCCCTCCCTTCGAAGTCTCCCCCGGGCGGGGCTTGCCTTCGCGATTGCGGTGGCGGGTCGGCGTGCGCTTCACTGAACCCGAACCCCACCCGGCACGCGACACCCGAGGATGAGATGGCCACCGAGAGCACCACACCCCTCCGCGTCCGGCCGCGGATCTGGATCGGCCTCGTCATCTACCTGGCGTACGTCGCTGTCGTCTTCACCGTGCAGCAGGCGACCGGCATTCCCTACACGTCCCTCGGCGACAGCGGACGCGACCTCTTCCTGGGCGCCGGCCTGTCCCTCATCGTCGGAGCGGTGCTCCTGGCGATCACGACGAGCCTGCTCGGGTGGTGGCGTCCCGCCCTGTTCGAGCGGACGCGCGCCGCGCATCGCTGGCCGATCATCGCCCCGGTGCTGATGGCGGTGGCCCTGGGCGTGAACCTCGCCTCCACCGACTGGGCCTCCTACGACGGCGCCTTCTTCGCCGCGTCGATCGTCCTGCTGCTGGTCGGCTTCACCGAGGAGCTGACCACGCGCGGACTGCTGCTCGTCGGGCTGCGCAGCCGCCTGTCCGAGGTGTGGGTGTGGCTGCTGACCTCCGCGCTGTTCGGACTCATGCACCTCATCAACGCGCTCAGCGGGCAGCCCCTCGTCCCCACGCTGCAGCAGGTGTTCCTCGCCTTCGGCGCCGGCACCATCTTCTACGTCCTGCGCCGCGTGACCGGCAGCCTGATCTGGGCCATGGTGCTGCACGGGTTCTGGGACTTCTCGACGTTCGCGGTCGGGCACGGCGCCGCAGGACCGCTGGCCGGGCTGGGCCCTGTGCTGGAGATCGTCGCGGTGGTGGTGGCGCTGGTGGGCGTCGCGTTCGTGATCCGCGACGCCGACGAGCGCACCGCGACACCGTAGAGCACTCGTCCGCCGCGGGTGGCACCCCCCTTACGCTCCGCGGGGGAAGGTGCGACCATGACCGTTCGCGGACCCGGCCGGGCCCCGGCAACGGGAGAGGGAACCATGTGCACAGGACTGAGCTTCACCACCGCCGACCACTACTTCGGGCGCAACCTCGATCTGGAGTTCTCGTACCACGAGACCGTCACCGTGACACCACGGAACTTCCCCTTCGAGTTCCGACGGATCCCGCCCCTGTCGACCCACCACGCGATCATCGGCATCGCGACCGTCTCCGACGGCTACCCGCTGTACTACGACGGCACGAACGAGAAGGGCCTGAGCATGGCCGGACTCAACTTCCCCGACAACGCCTTCTACCCCGCGGAGGGAGCGGGCGGCACGGAGATCACCCCGTTCGAGTTCATCCCCTGGGTGCTCGGGCAGTTCGAGACCGTCGCCCAGGTGAAGGACGCGCTGCGATCCGTGAGCCTCGTCGACATCTCCTTCAGCGCGGAGTTCCCGCTGTCGCCGCTGCACTGGATCATCGCCGACCGGACCGCCTCGATCGTGGTGGAGAGCGTGCGTGACGGACTGAAGGTGTACGACAACCCGTGGGGCGTGCTCACGAACAACCCCACGTTCGACATCCAGAGCTTCCGCCTGAACGACTACCGGCACCTCACGCGCCGCCAGCCCGACAACACGTTCGCGCCGGATCAGTCGCTCGACCTGTACAGCCGCGGCATGGGCGGGATCGGGCTGCCCGGCGACCTGTCGTCGTCGTCGCGCTTCATCAAGGCGGTGTTCACCCGCATGAACTCGGTCTGCGGCACCACCGAGTCGGAGTCGCTGAGCCAGTTCTTCCAGATCCTCGGCTCCGTCGCCCAGCAGCGCGGGTGCGTGCAGGTGGGCGACGAGGAGAAGTACGAGATCACGATCTACTCGTCCTGCTGCAACACCGACCGGGGCGTCTACTACTACACGACCTACGAGAACAGTCAGATCACCGGGGTCGACATGCACCGTGAAGACCTCGACGGCACCGCGCTCGCCGTGCACCCTCTCGTCGAGGGGCAGCAGATCGCGATGCAGAACTGACGCGCCTCGGGCCCGTCGTCTCGATGCGCTCGCTCAGCGGCCGCCTGAGCGAGGAGCGCAGCCCTCGAACGACGGACGCAACCCCCTGACCGGCGTGCGGCGGCCGGCGTAGCCTGTGGCCGTGGACGGGTTCGCGGCGGTCGACTTCGGGTTCGCCCGCGAGGTCTTGCAGCGGGGCATCGCGGCGCTGTACGTGGTCGCGTTCGTCTCCACGCTCAACCAGTTCCGCGCCCTCCTCGGCGAGCACGGACTGCTGCCCGCCCCGGCCCTGCTCGACTGGGTCGCGCAGAAGAGCGAGCGACGGAAGCTGCTGCACCCCACGCTGTTCACGCGCTGGCGCTACACCGACCGGCGGCTCGTGGCGCTGTCGTGGGCCGGGATCGCGGTGGGCGTGCTGCTGGTCGCGGGGGTGCCGCAGCTCGGGCCGCCGTGGCTGCCGATGGTGTGCTTCCTCGCGCTGTGGTTCGGGTACATGTCGGTCGTGAGCATCGGGCAGACGTTCTACTCCTTCGGGTGGGAGATGCTGCTGCTCGAGGCCGGGTTCCTGGCGGCGTTCCTGGGGTCGAACGACCAGCCGCCGCCGGTCGTGGTGATCGTGCTGTTCTGGTGGCTGCTGTTCCGCCTGGAGTTCGGTGCCGGGATGATCAAGATCCGCGGCGGGCGCGAGTGGCGCGACCTCACCGCGATGACGTTCCACCACGAGACGCAGCCGATGCCGGGCCCGCTCAGCCGCCAGGCGCACCTGCTGCCGCGGTGGTTCCACAGGCTGGAGGTCATCGGCAACCACGTCGCGCAGCTGGTCGTGCCGTTCTTCCTGTTCGCTCCCGTCCTGTCGCTGTGGGTGCCGGGGCCGGTGCCGCAGATCGTCGGCGCGGTCGCCGGCGGTGTCGTGATCGCGACCCAGCTGTGGCTCGTGCTCACCGGCAACTTCGCGTGGCTGAACGCGGCGACGATCGTGCTCGGCTTCTCGGCGATCGGGCTGCCGGGGGTGGGCGCGGCCGAGGGGGCACCCGAGACGGCGCTGCCCTGGACCGTGTCGGGGATGCCGCTGTGGTGGGTCGTGGTGACCTCGGCCGTCGGCGTGCTGTTCGTGGTGCTGAGCGTGCCGGCCGTGCGGAACCTGTTCGCGCGGCGGCAGCTGATGAACGCGAGTTTCCACCGGTGGCAGCTCGCCAACGCCTACGGCGCCTTCGGCACGGTGACGCGGGAACGCATCGAGATCGTGGTGGAGGGGTCGGACGACGAGGAGGGGGTGCACTGGCGGGAGTACGGGTTCCGCGGCAAGCCCGGAGACGTGCGGCGCGTGCCGCGGCAGTTCGCCCCATACCACCTGCGGCTGGACTGGCTGATGTGGTTCCTGCCGCTCGGGCACTCGCTGGACGACTGGTTCACGGTGTTCCTGCTGCGACTGCTCGAGGCCGACGGCCCGACCCTGCGGATGCTGCGCGTCGACCCGTTCCACGGTGAACGGCCGCGATGGGTGCGGGCGGTGTCGTACCGGTACCGTTTCGCGACCCGCGCGGAGCATCGCGCCGACGGTGCCGTGTGGGTGCGCAGCGGTCGCCGTGTGATCCTCGGTCCGCTCGGCCTGCGCTGAGGACGGCGCGTTCCGGGGGCGTGAAGGAGACCTCCCGCCCTGAACGAGCGTCGGCGCGCTCGGCTCCTTCCGGGCGCGAGATCCTGCAGACCGCGCGGCCGGAGTCGGGCGATTCAGATGTCCTCGCCGACGGGCTGGTCGCGAAGCCGCCAGATGCCAGGCGGGGGCGCCGATTGACAGCCGGATCCATAGCTCCTATAAGAGCTACATGTCCGATCCGCGAGCGTTCGTCCAACACATGATGACGGACTTCTCGTGACCGAGCCCCGCAGTCAGGCGCGGTTCCCGCGCGTCCCACGGCGACGGTACGTCGCTGCGGGACTCTGGGCGGCGGCTCAGATCGTGGTTGCCGGCGGCGGCGTGCTTCTCCTCTTTCTCACTGCGATGCGAGGGGACGGGTGCGCGTTCTCATGCAGAGACGATGTCGCCAACGTCGTGATCGACGGCACGAAGGCGGCTCTCCTCGTGATCACGCTCATCGAGGTGGCCATGCTCGTCATCGCACTCATCAAGAGGGCCTCGCCGCATGTGATCGGTGGTGTGGCGATCGGTCTGAGTCTTGCCGTGATCACTGTCGCGTCCGTGCTCATGGTCTCCGCGTACCCGGTTTCCCCATGATGTGAAGGAGATCTCTGCCTGCCATACCGTGCGGCCGAGCGCAGCGAAACGCCCCGGCCGGGGTGCGAGACCCCGGACGGAGCGTTCCGTTCCGCTTGGCGACGATCAGCTGACCTTCTTCCGGTAGGAGATGATCGCGAACACGTAGGCGACCACGAGGATGCCGACGCACCAGGCGAGGGCGATCCAGATGTCATCGCCGACGGGCTGCTCGGCGAACAGCGCCTGGATGGTGTTGACGATCGAGGTGACCGGCTGGTTGTCGGCGAACCACTGCACGGGTGCGGGCATGGTGTCGGTCGGCACGAAGGCGGAGCTGATGAACGGCAGGAAGATCAGCGGATACGAGAACGCGCTCGCCCCGTCGACCGTCTTGGCGTTCAGCCCGGCGATGATCGCCAGCCACGTCAGCGCGAGGGTGAACAGCATCAGGATGCCGATCACTCCGAGCCAGGCCCACACGCTCGCCCCGGTGCGGAAGCCCATCAGCAAGCCGACGCCGAAGATGATCGCGAGGGTGATCGCATTCGCCGTGAGCGACGTCAGCACGTGGGCCCACAGCACGCTCGATCGGGCGATCGGCATGGAGTGGAACCGCTCGAAGATGCCGCTCTGCATGTCGGTGAACAGCCGGAACGCGGTGTAGGCGATGCCCGACGCGACCGCGATGAGCAGGATGCCCGGCAGCAGGTAGTTCACGTAGTTGTCGGTGCCGGTGCTCTGCTGGAGCGCGCCGCCGAAGACGTACACGAACAGGAGCATCAGCGCGATCGGGGTGACCGCGGTGGTGATGATCGTGTCGGGGCTGCGGAAGATGTGCCGCATGGAGCGGCCGGTGAGGGTCGCCGTGTCGGCGGCGAAGTGCGTGCTCATGCTGCGTCCTTTCGTGAGGGTCCGATCAGGGTGAGGAAGATCTCCTCGAGGGTGGGCTGCTTCTCGACGTACTCGACCTGCGCGGGCGGGAGCAGCTGCTTCAGCCCGGCGAGGGTGTCGTTCGCGATGATGCGGCCCTCGTGCAGGATCGCGATCCGGTCGGCCAGCTGCTCCGCCTCGTCGAGGTACTGCGTGGTGAGCAGCACCGTGGTGCCGCTGTGCGCGAGCTGCTTCACGACGTCCCACACCTCGATGCGCGCCTCGGGGTCGAGGCCCGTGGTCGGCTCGTCGAGGTAGATCACCTCGGGGTCGCCGACCAGGCTCATCGCGATGTCGAGCCGCCGCCGCATGCCGCCCGAGTAGGTGCCGACCTTGCGGCCACCGGCGTCCGTCAGGCGGAAGGTCGCCAGCAGGCGGTCGGCGACCCCGCCCGGGTCGGGCAGGTGCCGCAGCTTCGCGACCAGCACGAGGTTCTCGCGCCCGGTGAGGATCTCGTCGACCGCGGCGAACTGCCCGGTGAGGCTGATCTTCTCGCGCACGCCGAGGGGGTTCGCGGCGACGTCGACGCCCTGCACGGTCGCCGTGCCGGCGTCGGCCTTCAGCAGCGTGGAGAGGATCCGCACCATCGTGGTCTTGCCGGCACCGTTCGACCCGAGGAGGGCGAAGATCGATCCCCGCTCCACCTCGAAGTCGACGCCGCGCAGCACGTGCAGGTCTTTGTAGGACTTCTCGATGCCTCGCACCGAGAGGGCGGTGTTCGTCATGACTGCTCCTTCTTCTTCGCGTCCTCGACGGCCTTGGTCAGCCGGGCGCGCTCCTTGTCGACCCACTGGGTGCCCCCGTAGGCCTCGGCGTAGGTCTCGGCGAACTCGACCGGGTCGGCGCCGATGATGTCGTCGATCGGGGTGCCGTCGATCGCGGCGCGCTCCCACAGGTCGGCGAGGTCGAGGAAGATCTGCACCAGCGTGTCGCCGTCGGTGATCCCCCCGTAGTACATCGTGTAGCGGTGCTGGGCGTTGGCGACCGTGCGGTACGGCTCGGGCAGAGCCTCGATCCGCGCCTTCGCCTGCTTGTACTGCTTCTTCTGCTCGAGCGATCCGGTGAGCGCTTCGATCCACTTGGCGGCCATGTCAGTTCTCCTCGCTGGGGGTGTTCGTGTGAGTGGTGTTCAGTCGTTCGATGTGTGTCGTGAGGAAGTTCCAGGTGGTCCAGAACTCCTCCAGCTCCTGCCGGCCCGCGGCGTTCAGGGTGTACACCTTGCGGGGCGGGCCCTTCTCGCTCGGCACCTTCTCGACGTCGACGAGCTTCTTCTGCTCGATGCGCACCAGCAGGGCGTAGACGGTGCCCTCGGCGGTGTCGGTGAAGCCGTGGTCGCGCAGGCGCGTGGTGATCTCGTAGCCGTAGGCCGGCTGCTCGGCGAGGAGGGCCAGCACGATGCCCTCCAGGGTGCCCTTGAGCATCTCGGTCATCTGCTTGCCCATGTGGTCCCCCTCTCCTTCTCGGTTCAGTACTCAGTGTTGCTGGGTACCGGTACAAAGTAACACTGAGTACCGGTACTTAGCAACACCGAATACCGAACTTCTTCGGAGAGGTGCGACGGGGTCAGCTGCGCAGGTAGGCGAGCACGGCGAGGACGCGGCGATGCCCGCTGTCGCTCGACGAGAGGCCGAGCTTGGCGAAGATGTTGCCGATGTGCTTGCTCACGGCGGTCTCCGTGACGAACAGCCGCTCGGCGATCGTGGTGTTGTCGAGCCCCTCGGCCATGAGGCCCAGCACCTCGCGCTCGCGGGGGGTGAGGGTCTGCACGGGGTCGTCGGCGCGACGGCGGCTGAGCAGCTGCGAGATCACCTCGGGGTCCATCACGGTGCCCCCGGCGGCCACGCGGCGCAGGGCGTCGACGAACGCCGCGACCTTGCCCACCCGCTCCTTCAGCAGGTAGCCCAGACCGTCGGCGCCCGCGGCGAGCAGTTCCCCCGCGTAGCGATCCTCCACGTAGGCGGACAGCACCAGCACCGGGAAGCCGGGACGACGGGCCCGCGCCTCGGCGGCCGCCTTCAAGCCCTCGCTCGTGAAGGTCGGCGGCATCCGCACATCGAGCACCGCCGCATCGGCATCGTCGAGCAGCGCGAGGAAGCCCTCGGCGTCGGGCACGGCACCGATCACGTCGAAGCCCTCGCTGCGCAGCAGCAGCGCCAGCCCCTCCCGCAGCAGGGTGTCGTCCTCCGCGATCACGATCCGCACGGCAGCTCCGTCCTCAGCACGGTCGGCCCGCCGGCCGGGCTCGTCACGTCGAGCGTGCCCTCGAAGGCCTCGATCCGGCGACGGATCCCGGCGAGACCCCCACCCGGCCGCTCGACCGCCCCGCCGACGCCGTCGTCCTCCACCGCGATCAGCAGCAGCTCGCCCTCCCGCTCGACCCGCACCGTGGCGCGCGTCGCCGCGGCGTACTTGTTCACGTTGGTCAGCGCCTCCGCCACGACGAAGTAGCTCGCCGACTCCACCGCCGCCGGTACCCGGCCCACCCCGGCGGTCTCCAGCGCGCACGGCACGACGCTGCGCCCGGCGAGCGACGCGAGCGCGCCCTCCAGGCCCAGCTCGTCGAGGATCGGCGGATAAATGTCGTGCACCGTGCGCCGCAGACCGGCGAGGGCGTCGGCCGCGGCATCCTGCGCCCGCCGCAGCGGTTCTCCGACGTCGCCGCCCGTCTCCTGCGCACGCTCCGCGATCCCCAGCATCATCACCACGTTCACCAGCCGGTTCTGCGCCCCGTCGTGCAGGTCGCGCTCGATGCGGCGCAGCTCGGCCGCGTGCGCGTCGAGCGCCGCCGCCCGGCTCAGCGTCAGCGCGTCCACCCTGGCCGCCAGCCGTGACCGCGCGGGCGTCGCCAGCAGCGTCGCCGACACGAACGCGACCAGGCGGGCGACCGCCGGCACCAGGAACGCCGCGGCGATCGCGTAGCCGAGGGCCACCAGCGGCATCGTCCACGCGAGCTCCCACGACGTGACCGGATACGGCGAGCCCACCGGGTCGTCGGCCGGCGCGAACTGCCAGTACCACGTGACGGCGAGGGTGTTCACGGCCGAGACGGGAAGCGCGAGCGTGAGCAGCGACAGCCACATCACGGGGAACGCGTGCACCGTGAGCCACAGGGCGTCGCGGGCCGTGGCGCGCGAGAAGGCGAAGCGCAGCCGCTCATCGATCGTCGAGCCGCGGGGAAGCGTGCGTGCGAGCGGCGGAAGCTCCTCACCCCGCCGCCGGCCGATGCGCCGCCGGTTCACGTCGCTCCACCGGTGCAGCACCTGCACGGCCTGCGGCATCAGCAGCACGCCGCCCGTGATGAGCATGAGCGGCAACAGCACCAGGATCACGCAGAACAGCCCGAGGGAGACGACCGACGCCCCGAGCTCGACCCCCAGATACCCGGCGTCGCGCAGCCACCGGCGCCCCCATCCATCCTTCACCCTGCCAGTCTGCCGGAGCAGAGTGCGCGGCACGGTATAGCCAGCTCCACCATCGATCGGGGACCGGGCGGGATGGGGCCGCCCGCTCGGTGTTCCTAGCGTCGAAGCATGACCACCACACCCCCTGCGCCGCTCGTCGAGGCGGCACCGACCGAGGCGCTCCGCCTCTCCGGACTCGTCAAGGCGTACGGCTCCGGCGCCGCGCGCGTCACCGCTCTCCGCGGCGTGAACCTGGCCATCGCGAAGGGCTCCTTCACGGCGATCATGGGGCCGTCCGGCTCGGGCAAGAGCACGCTGCTGCACAGTGCAGCGGGGCTCGATCGTCCGACCAGCGGCACCGTCCACCTCGGCGGCACCGAGATCTCCGCCCTGAAGGCGCGCCAGCTCACGACGTTCCGCCGCGACCACGTCGGCTTCGTGTTCCAGGCGTACAACCTGCTGCCCGCGCTGACCGTGGAGGACAACATCACCCTCCCGCTGCGGCTGGGCGGACGCGCCATCGACCACCGGTGGCTCGAGACACTGCTCGACGCGGTGGGGCTCGCGGACCGACGCCACCGCCGACCCGCCGAGCTCTCCGGCGGCCAGCAGCAGCGGGTGGCCATCGCCCGCGCGCTCATCACCCCCCCGCACGTGGTGTTCGGCGACGAGCCGACCGGCGCGCTCGACTCGCGCACGGGTGCCCAGGTGCTCGACCTGCTCGCCCACACCGCGCGGGAACTGCACCAGACCGTGGTCGTCGTCACGCACGACCCCGTCGTCGCCTCGCACGCGGACCGGGTGGTCTTCCTCGCCGACGGCGCGTTCGCGGGACACCTCGACGGCGCCACCGCGCAGGAGATCACCGCCCGCATGAGCACGCTCGGGGAGTGGTGATGGCCGCCGCGTCGCTCGGCCTCGGACGGCTCGTCCGCGCCGACCTGCGCCACCACCGGCGCAGCCTCGCCGGAGTGTTCGTGGCGATCTTCGTCGCGAGCGCCCTGGTCACCGGGCTCGGCGTGCTCGTGGAGTCGGGCATCCGCGGCGGCCTCGCCCCGCAGCGCTACACGGCAGCCGAGGTCGTGGTGGGCGCCGCGCAGCAGGTCGACGTGCCGGAGGACCTGCCCGTGGCACTGCGCGAGCGTGCGCCGCTGCCCGCCGACGCCGCCCGCGAGATCGCGGAGCTGCCCGGGGTCGAGGCCGTGGTCGCCGACGTGACCGTGCCGCTCGCCGCCCCTCGAGCCCCGGATGCGACGGCGGTCGTGGAGGCGCACCCCTGGGCGGCGACGGCGCTCACGGGCTTCGCGCTCAGCGACGGCCGCGAGCCCGCCGAGGCCGAGGAGGTCGTGGTCACCGCGGACTCCGGGCACGCGGTGGGCGACACCCTCTCCCTCGCGCACGGCGGCGTGCCGGCGGACTACCGCGTCGTGGGCGTGGTGACCGCGCCCGTGCCGCCCGAGCGCGGGGCGGCCGTGTTCCTCACGGGCGACCGCATCGCCGAGCTCGACCCGCACGGCGGCGCCCCGCAGGTGCTCGGCGTGTTCGTGGAGGGCGAGGACGCGGAGGCCGTGGCGACCGCCATCGGCGAGACCCTGCCCGGGGTGGTCGCCCGCACCGGCGACGCCCGCGGCGACGTGGAGTTCCTCGACTCCGGCGCCGCCCGCACGATGCTCGTCGCGATCGGCAGCGCCTTCGTCGGCACGTGCATCCTCGTGGCGCTGTTCATCGTGGCGGGCACGCTGTCGCTGTCGGTGCAGGCGCGACGGCGGGAGTACGCGCTGCTCCGGGCGGTGGGCGCCACACCGCAGCAGGTGCACGCGCTGATCGCCCGCGAGGTGCTCGCGGTGGCCGCGGTCGCCGCGGTGCTCGGCCTGGCTCCGGGCTACCTGCTCTCGACGGTGCTGCAGACCGCGTTCGTGGCCGGAGGGGTGATCCCGGGCGACTTCGCGCTCGCCGTGAGCCCGATCCCCGCGGCCGGTGCTCTGCTGCTGGTGCTCGGCGCGGCGTGGGGCGCGGCCCGGATCGCGGCGCGGCGCCCCGCGCGCCTGGACCCCATCGAGGCGCTGCGCGAGTCGTCGACCGGGCCGGGACCCATCGGCCTGCCGCGCATCATCGCCGGGATCGTGTTCGCCGCCGCCGGGGTCTCGGTCTCGACCGTGCCGCTGGTGGTGCGCGGGGATGCGGCCGTCGGCGCCTCGGCGGGTGCCGCCCTGATGCTGATCGTCGCGCTGGGGCTGCTCGGCCCGTGGCTGGTCGCGGTCTGCGTGCGGCTGGTCGGCCCGCTGCTGCGTCGGCTCTCGGCGGCGGGCTTCCTCGCCGCCGCCAACACGGCGGCGGGCAGTCGACGGCTGGCGGCCGCGATCCTCCCCATCGCGCTCGGCATCGGGCTGGGACTGGTGCAGATCGGCGGACCGGCGATCGTCGCGGACGAGGCGGCGCAGCAGGCCCGCGACGGCGTCACCGCGGAACTGCGGGTGTCCGCGCCCGCGGGACTCTCGCCCGCGACGGTCGAGGCGCTGCGGGAGGCACCGGGGGTGACCGGGGCCTCGGGCGTGGCGCTCAGCGCGGCCGTGATCGACTCGCGCGACATCGAGGGCCAGCTCGAGCGCACCGAGTACGTGCTGCAGGGCGTCGACCCCGCGACCGTGGACGGGCTGCTCGACCTGCAGGTGCAGGAGGGGGCGCTGGCGGCACTCGACGGCGGCCGTGCCATCGCCGTGAGCGTCGACACCGCACACACCCTCGGGGTCGGCCTGGGCGACACGGTCACCGGGACGATGGGCGACGGCACGGCGCTGGACGCCACCGTGGTCGCGGTCTACGAGCGGGGCCTCGGCTTCGGCGCCCTCACCATGGACGCCGCGCACGTGCGCGCCCACACCTCCGCGGGGCTCGACGCGTTCGCCCTCGTGTCCGTGGAGGGCGACGCGGCACAGACGGCCGATGCGCTCGCGGCGGGCGGGCTGCTCGTCGCACCCGCGTCCGGGCAGAAGGCCGCCGGGGCGGATGCGGTCTCGCAGCAGGGCTGGGTGAACCTCGTCGCGCTGCTGGTGATCCTCGGGTACATCGCGATCGCCGTGGTGAACACCCTCGTGATGGCGACCGGTGAGCGCTCGCGCGAGCTGGCGCTGCTGCAGCTGGTCGGGGCGACCCGCGGCCAGGTGCGCGCCACCATGCGGGTCGAGGCGATCCTCGTCGCCGCGATCTCGATGGTGTTCGGCGTGCTCGTGGCGATCCCGCCGCTGATGGGGATGAGCTACGGCATCTCCGGACAGCCGGTCCCCGCGATGCCGGTCCTCGGCTCGCTCGCGATCATCGGCGGCATGGGGGCGCTGGCGCTGGTCGCCCTCCGCGTCGCGACGGGCGCGGCGCTGCGGCGTCGGCCGATCGAGGAGATCGGTTCGCGCGAGTAGTGCGGTGTGACGGGGGCGTCCGCGGGGCGGGCGTCTCCGTCCGCATCGGGCGAGGGGGATCCGCCCGCCGGGTGGGGTGAAAAGGCGGGGTGAATTCTCCCGGTCCGGCCGGGACGGAGCTGCGCACCCGGGCAGTCTGGCGGAGGCCCGGACCGAGTACGCCATACCCGATGGTGCTCGGCGGTCGCCTGAGGGGGCGGGGCTTCCGTGTGCGCGCACGCGCCGCGGACAGCGATGGATGGGGAGTGAAGTCGTGGGATTCCGTGATGCCCGTGAGCAGCGGCCGAGCCGCTGGAGCCGGACCAGGAAGCTGATCGGCGGTGTGGTGAGCACCGCGCTCGTCGCCTCGTCGATGATCGTGGTGGGCGGCACGCTCACCGCGGCGCCGGCCGCAGCAGCCGAGCCGTTCCTCTGCACGCCGGGAGCGGTGTACGTGCAGAGCACCTCCGAGGTGCGCGAGTTCGCGGTGAACGAGCAGGGCGGCGCCCCCGGCGACGGCGGCACGCTCAGCAGCATCAACCTCGGCGCGAACCACTCCAACAACGCGCTCGGGCTCTCGTCCAACGGACGCTACGCGTACACCGTCACGAACGCCGCCGGCAGCAAGATGCTCGCGAAGCACGACCGCGTGACCGACACCACCACGCGCACCTCGTTCTCGCTCAACTCCTCGGTCCTGCGCGGCGCCGTGCACCCCGTCACCGGCGTGTACTACTTCGCCAGCGGCACGATCAACGGCGCCATCAACCTGTACGCGTGGAACGAGAACGTCACCCCGCAGACCTACGTGCAGGTCGGCACGCTGCGCCCGACCACCGGCAGCAGCGCGTTCGGCGCCAACGGCGACATGGCCTTCAGCGCCTCCGGTCAGCTCGTGCTCGTGGCCGACAACTACATCTACTCGTCCGACCTGCCGAGCACGCTGCAGCCGAGCACCGCCACGATCGACGCCAAGCAGGTGCACGACATGGGCGCGGGCGTGCAGGGCAACGGCATCGCGTTCGGCAACCTCGGGCACATCTTCGTGTCGGTGTCCGGCGGCGGCAACCGCATCATCGAGGTGGACCTGCCCCGTGGGGCGACCGTGAACACCACGTCGCTGGGGAACTTCGGACCCACCGACATGGCCAGCTGCACGTTCCCCAACACCCTCACGCTCAAGAAGGACCTCCCGAACGGGCGCCAGGCCGACACCGACCAGTTCGCGCTGCGCGTGCAGTCGCCCACCGGCTACCAGGTGCCGCAGACCGATGCCACGACGCGTGGCGCGCAGCCCGGCCTGCAGCCCGACTACGCGGGTCCGGTGTTCACCAACCAGGGCGACACCTTCCAGCTCTCCGAGTCGCCCGCCGGCACGACCGACCCGACCCGCTACGACGCGTCCCTGGTCTGCGTGCAGGTCAACCCCGACGGCTCGACGACCCCGGTCGCGGTGACCGCCGACGGCCAGGTCACCCAGCCATCCGGTCCGCTGGGCACCGACGTCACCTGCACGTACACGAACCTGCGCCTCGCACCCGGCCTGGCCCTGCGCAAGACCTCGGATCCCGCGAACGGCACCGCCGTGACCGCGGGGCAGCGCGTCACCTACACGGTCGAGGCGGAGAACACCGGCAACACGCGCCTCGACCCGGTGACCGTGAGCGACGACCTGTCCGGCGTGCGCGCCGTCGCGACCTACCAGGGCGACGTGGCGACCGCGATCGACGGCGACCCGGTGACCTCGGGCGCCGCGAGCGTCGCGGGCGACGAGCTCGCCTGGAGCGGTGCGCTCGAGCCCGGACAGGTGCTGACCGTGACCTACTCGGTGATCGTCGACGAGGGCGTGGAGGGCGAGCGCATCGCCAACAGCGTCACCGCGTCGGGCACGCCCCCCGGCGGCTTCGACCCGATCGTCCCCCCGGCCGTCACGACCGAGCACCCCGTCGCCGGCTTCGAGCTCGTCAAGACCTCGTCGCCCGCCTCGGGCAGCACGGTCGAGCCCGGCCAGACCATCCAGTACACCGTGACCGGCACCAACACCGGCGCGACTCCGCTCGACCCCGCCTCGCTCACGGACGACCTCTCCGGCGTGCTCGCCCACGCCGCGTACAACGACGACCTCACGACCGCGATCGACGGCACGACCCTCACCACGGGCGGCGCGACCCTCACCGGCAGCACCCTCGCCTGGACCGGGGCCCTCCAGCCCGGGCAGACCGTGACCGTGACCTACTCCGTGACCGTGGGAGAGGACGCCTCGGGCGAGATCCTCCGCAACACCGTCGCGGGCTCCGGCACCCCGGTCACGCCCGACCCCGGCGACCCGACCGGGCCGCTGGTGCCCGGTGAGCCGATCGTCCCGCCGACCTCCACCACGGAGCACCCCGTGCTCGGCTCCGGCTTCACGATCTCGAAGACGGCCGACCCCGCGTCGGGCACCCGCGTCGACCCGGGCAGCGTGATCACGTACACCGTCACGGGCACCAACACGGGCGACACCGTGCTCGACCCGGCGACGATCACGGACGACCTGCGCGACGTGCTGGCCCACGCGAGCTCGAACGACGATGCGACCGCGACCCGCGGCGACGTCCGCGTGGCCGACGGAACGCTGAACTGGAGCGGCCGACTGCTCCCGGGGCAGGACGTGGTGATCACCTACTCGGTCACGGTCGACGCCACCGCGGGCGGCGAGCTCATCGCCAACACCGCCACGGGCGCCGCGACCCCGCTGATCCCCACGGATCCGAGCGACCCCGACAGCCCGACCACGCCTGGCACGCCGATCACGCCGCCGCCCGCCACCACGGAGCACCCGGTGAACGAGCCCGGCTTCACGTTCGCGAAGACGGTCGACCCCGCCACGGGCACCGCCGTCGACCCCGGCACCGTGCTGACCTACACGCTGACCGCCGCGAACACCGGCGAGACCGTGCTCGACCCGGTCGCGATCACGGACGACCTGTCCGGCGTGCTGCCCTCGGCGGCGTACAACGGCGACGCCGTCGCGACCATCGGCGGCGCGTCCGCGGGTGCCGTGACCGTCGACGGCGCGACACTCGCCTGGAGCGGGTCGCTCGCGGTCGGGGAGACCGTGACCGTCACCTACTCCGTGACTGTGACCGCAGAAGGCGTCGGCACCGTGATCGAGAACGCGGCGACCGCGTCTGCCACGCCGCCCGGCGGCTCCGTCATCACGCCGCCTCCCGGCACCACGACCACGCCGGTGAACCGTCCGGGCTTCTCGCTGTCGAAGAGCGCGGACCCGGCGACGGGCACCGCGGTCGACCCCGGCGCGGTCATCACCTACACGGTGACCGGCGTGAACACGGGTGAGACGGCGCTCGACCCCGTCGCGATCACGGACGACCTGTCCGACGTGCTCGCCCACGCCGCGTTCACCGGCGATGCGACCGCCACGATCGACGGCGTCCCGGCCACGGCTCCCACCGTGGCGGGCGACCGGTTGTCGTGGAGCGGTGCACTGCCGGTGGGTGCGACCGTCACCCTCACGTACTCCGTGACCGTGGCGGCCGACGCGGGCGGCACCGTGCTGGCGAACCGGGCCTCCGGCTCCGCGACCCCGCCCGGGGGCGTGCCGCCGATCGAGACGCCGCCCGCCACGACCGGGCACCCGGTCAACGCGCCCGGCTTCGAGCTGCGCAAGACCGCCGACCCCGCGGATGGCACCCGCGTCGACCCGGGCAGCGTCATCACGTACACCGTGACCGGCGTGAACACGGGTGAGACGGCTCTGGCGCCCGTGAGCATCGACGACGACCTGTCGGGCGTGCTCGCGCACGCCGACTACAACGGCGACGCGACGGCCACCGTGGTCGACGGCGTCGCGCCCGCCCCGGTCGTGGCCGGCGACGAGCTGACGTGGACGGGCGACCTCGCGGTCGGCCAGCGCGTCACCATCACCTACTCGGTGACCGTGCACGCAGACGCGGGCGGTGCGACCATCGCCAACACGGTCGAGGGCACGGCGACGCCTCCGGGCGGCGCGGTGATCACGCCCCCGCCGACGACCACGGAGAACCCGGTCGGCACCCCCGGCTTCACGTTCGCGAAGACCTCGGACCCCGGTTCGGGCACGGCCGTGGCGACGGGAAGCGTCGTGACCTACACGCTCACCGGCACCAACACCGGCGAGACCGGGCTGGACGAGGTGGTCGTGCGGGACGACCTGGCCGGAGTGCTGCGGCACGCCGACCTGCGCGGCACGGCGACGGCCACGGTGGGTGATCGCGAGGTGGCCGCCCCCGTGATCGACGGGACGGCGCTGCGCTGGACGGGCAGTCTCGCGGAGGGGGAGAGCGTCGTGATCACCTACGCCGTGACCGTGCACGCCGACGCGGCTGGCGCCTCGCTGCGGAACGTGGCCGTCGCCTCGGCCACGCCGCCCGGAGGGGAGACGATCACCCCGCCCGCCGGCACGACCGAGAACCGGGTGCTGACGCCGCTCGCCGTCACCGGCGGACAGCTGGCGCCCTGGGTCCTGGCCCTCGCGATCACCCTGCTGCTCGCTGGAGCCGCGCTGCTGATCGTGCGCCGTCGCCGCATGCAGGCCTGACGACCCCCCGCCGGCTCCCGGCCGCCGCCCCACGCGCGGCCGGGAGCCCTCGGGATCAGTCGGGGAGCAGTCCGTGCCGGGCGGCCTGCTCCAGCGCCTCGGTGCGATTGGCCGCGTCGAGCTTGCGGTAGATGCTGCGCAGCTGGGTCTTGAGGGTGTTCGGCGACACGCTCAGCTCGGCGGCGATGTCCGGCAGCGCCGCCCCCGAGGTGAGGGCGTGCAGCACGACCTGCTCGCGGGACGACAGTCGCGGCCGCGTCGCGAACGACGGCAGCGCGGAACGAGTGGGCAGGGGCGCGCCGCCGAGGGGGGCCAGGTCGGCGCGCACGGCCGCGAAGTCCTCGGCGCCGAGCAGGGCGATCGGGGTCCGCAGCTCCCGGTCGGCGAGCTGCGCGGCCAGCGCGTCGGTGGTCGGCTGCGCGGCGGCCGGGGTCACGCGGTGCAGGGCGGCGCTCTGCACGGCCGCGGCCTCCGCGCGTTCGCGAGACGTGGTCGGCTGGAGCCGCGTCTGCGCCAGCATGCGCACCGCCTCCGGCGCACGACCGTCGACCAGGGCCACCCTGGCGCGTTCCAGCAGCGTCGCGAAGCGGTCGCCCGGCGCGTCGCGCTGCTTGATGCTGCGGGCGGCCCGGACGTCGCCGAGCGCGAGGTGCAGCAGGATCCGCGGGCGGCTGAGGGCCTGGCGTGCGTGGGGTGTTGCCCCCTCGCGTCCCCGCATCCTGGCGAAGGACTCCAGGCGTTCGAGGCCGCCCGCGGCGTCGCCGTCGTGCAGCGCGATCCACGCCTCCACGGCGGCCATGGTCGTCCAGTGCTCGCTCGTCGCCCGGTGGGGGAGGAACGCCCGCACGTGCTGTTTCGCGGCGTGGAGGTCGCCGTCCTCGACCGCGAGCATCGCCTCGGCCACGCGGTAGAACGTGCCGCGGTAGCCGTCGAGCAGCTCCTGGCTGTGACCGCCGTCGCGGAGGAGGCCGACGAAGTGCCGCGCCTCGGGGAGGTCTCCGGCCCTGGCGTGGATCCCGGCGAGCAGGCTCATGGCGTGGAACCCGTTGCCGGTGCCCTGCGCACCGGCGAGAGCCGCGGCCTCCTCCAAGAGCCCCACCGCCTGTTCGCGGCGGCCTCCGTAGTACAGCGACAGCGCGAGGTGGGTGCACAGCAGCGGCATCTCCCGGGCGTAGCGGTGCCACTCGCTCTCGGGGGTCTCCGTGAACAGCGCGAGCGCACGGGCCGCGACCTGTCCCGCCCGGTCGGGCATGCCGATGACCCGCAGGGCCGCGCTCTCGGCCGTCCAGATGAAGAGGCGCTCGGTCGCCGAGAGGCGGGTCTTCCGCCCGTTCGCTGCCGAGACCGCCAGGCGCAGGAGCTGGAGTCCGCGTAGGCGGCGCAGCCGGTTGGCGTTGAGGCAGATGCCGAGGAGCATCGCCACGAGCGGCTCCTGCTTGAGGCGTGCGATCGGGAGGTCGCCGAGCAGTCGCACGACCGCCCTGCCGTCGTGGTCGAGCAGGTGGCTCCATCCCGACATGATCACGTGTGCCGCGAGGGCGAGGTCGTCCTCTTCCACGGCCAGACGCAGCCCCTCGAACGGAGCGCCCCGCCGCACGGCGCCCTCCACTGCGAGGCGCCGCAACCGGGGGATCTCGGCCGGGTGTGTGCGGCGGAGCTCGCGGCGCAGCAGGGTGCGGGCGTGCGGGGCCAGCCGGAACAGGCGGGGCTCACCGGGCTCCCAGTGCCCGAAGCCGAACACCTCGGATTCCTCGAGGGCGTTCACGATGTCGGGGTTGCCCGTCAGTGCGGCAGCGAGGGGGGTGTCGACGGCGTCGGTGATGCTGAGCCGGACGAGATCGTCGAGGGTCCGCTCGGCGAAGTCGCCCCGCTCGATGCGAGCCCGGAGGTAGTCCTCGATCGTCGTGGATGCCGCCTCGACGACGGCCGACCCGCCCCCGTGCAGTGCCGCCGCCCGGACGGCCGCGGGGAAGCCGCCCGTCGCCTCCTGGATCGCCTGGACCGTGTCATCGTCGACGGCGGGGTCGAGCATCGCGCGGATCTCGTCGTGGTCGAACATGAGCTCCTGCGGGCCGAGAAGCGCGGTGTCGATCACCAGGCGCAGCCCGGCGCTGTCGAAGGGACTGGGCCGGTTGGTCGCGACGACGAGTCGCACGAGCGGGAGCGCGGCGATCGTGCGACACAGGTCGAACACGCTCTCGCGGTCGAGCGCGGCGGCGTCGTCGAGCACGATCACCAGCGGCTCCGTGAGCGGGCACAGATGCTCGGTGACCGCGGCCCACAGCTCTCCGGGTGGCTCCGTCGGGGGGTCTGCGGGAGCCCTGCCCTCTGGCGCCTGTTCGCGAAGGGCGCGCAGCAGGGCCAGCGCGAGGTCGGAGCTGCTCTCACGCCCGCGGGTCACGGTGAGCCAGACCACGCGGGACGAGGTGACGAACGCCCAGCCGACCACCGCGGTGGTCTTGCCCGAGCCCGATGCCCCGCGGAGCAGCGTGAGCGGGGTGTCCGTCTCGAGGGCTGCGTTGAGCCGCGGTCGCCCGATCACGTTCGTCGAGACGCGCGGCAGATGCCTGCTCTCACGCGCGACGGAATCCGTCATGTCCCCTCCCCAGGTCCCCGCCTCCACAATATTCCGAAATGACGATCGGGCGGGTGACATGACGCCGCGGCGACGTCGGTGATCGGCCGGCCGCCGTGGCCTCTAGGCTCGGAGACGTGACGGACGGGCGGGCGAAGACGGTGCGACGCGTGCCGACCAGCGCCCTGCTGGTGAGTGCGGCGCTCGGTGCGATCCAGGCGCTCGTGTTCCTCGCGGTCGTTCCCGTCACCGGAGTGCTCGCGGCCGCCTCGCCCCCGGCCTACGCCCTGGTCGCCGCCGTGCACACGGCCCTGCCGTTCCTGGCGCGCGTGGTCACGCGCACGCCGGGCGCCGCCACGCTGACGGCGTTCGTGGCCGGGGCGCTCACGGTCGCGGTGTCGCCGATCGGACCACTCGGGCTGGTCCCGCTCCTGCTCGGCGGTCTGGTGCTCGACCTCGTGCTCCCGCTGCGGCGCGACGCTCGGGTGGGGGCAGGGCGGATCCTGGCGGCCGGGGCCGTCGCGGGGATCGCGCTGTTCCTGGTCGCGCTGCCGGTGTTCTCGCCGGAGCACCTGGTGCCCGCCGTGCTCGTGGCGACGCTGGCCGCGCGCGTGGTCGGGGAGGTCGCGGTCGCCGGGGTCGTGATCGCGGTGCGGAGGCTGCTGGCCCGCGCGGGCGTCGTCCGCTGAACATGCCCCGAATACCTATACCCCCTGCGGGTAGTATCGGGGCATGACCGATCGACGGGCGCTGCGCGGGGCACTGCTCGCGGTGGTGCTCGCGGGCGGAGTGCTGCTCGGGCTGCTCGGCATGCACGCGCTCGGGTTGCACGGCACCGCCGGGGCGCACGGCCCCGGTCGCGCCGCGGTCGTCGCGACGGCGTCCCAGGGCGACGCCGCCCACGACCGCCCGGGCTCCGCGGCCCACGACCGCGGCGACCGCGCCGCGCCGCTCGCCTCGCACGAGGGCAGCACCCCGCCGTCGCACGACCTCGCCGCGCCGTCGGCCGGCGGAGCGGACGGCGCCGCCGCGTGCGTGCTGGCCCTGCTCGGCGGGCTCCTCCTGCTCCTGCGCCACCGGGAGTCCCCGGCCCTCGCGGCACCGGCGGCCACGGTCGTCCTCCGCGCGCGCGGCACCCTGCCGATCCCGCGACCTCCGTCTCTTCACGTGCTCTGCATCAGTCGGACCTGAGGCGCCGTCGTGCGCCCGGGGCGACCGCGACCGCGTTCGCCCATCCGATCGAGAAGACCGAGAAGAGAGACCCATGAAGAATCGAACCACACGTACCGCGGCCGCCCTCGTGATCGCGGGGTCGCTCGCGCTCGCCGGCTGCGCGTCGAGCGAGCCTGCGGGCCCCGCCGACCACTCCGGCATGGACCACTCCCCGAGTGACGCCCCGGCCGCCGGGGCGAACGACGCGGATGCGATGTTCGCGTCGATGATGATCGTGCACCACCAGCAGGCGGTCGAGATGTCCGACATCGTGCTCGCGAAGGACGGCGTCGACCCGCGCGTGGTCGACCTCGCCGAACGCATCACGGCCGCGCAGGGGCCCGAGATCGAGCAGCTGCAGGGCTGGCTCGACGACTGGGGTGTCGACGCGGCCGACGCCGGCGCCATGGACCACGGCGACGGCATGATGAGCGACGACGACCTCGCCGCGCTCGAGGCCGCGACCGGGCCCGAGGCGTCGCGGCTGTTCCTGGAGCAGATGATCGTGCACCACGAGGGCGCGGTGGAGATGGCGGAGGTGCAGCTCGCGGACGGCGAGAACGCCGATGCCGTGGCGCTCGCGCAGGACATCGTCGACGCCCAGACGGCCGAGATCGCGGAGATGAAGGACATCCTCGCGAGCCTTTGACGCCGAGAGCCCCGCGTCGCCCTCGCGCGGCGCGGGGCTCACCCCTTCCCCCGCCGCCGGACATCGCCGCGAGGGCTATCGCTGATCCGGGCGCGGCGGAGTCCGCTCGGCCCTCCCGACGCGGCGCGCCACACGTCGCAGCGGGTGCGCGAGCCGCTGCCACAGCGTGGGGGCGGGGGTGTCGTCGGGAGCGGGCGGCGGAGCCACCGCGAACTGCACGAACTCCTCGGCGCCGTGGTGCACCACGCGGTACAGGGCCGTGCCGATCAGCACGCCCAGCGCGATCGACATGACCGACACGAGGGCGGCGGCGAAGTCGGCCAGGCCGTTGTCGGTCGCGAACGCCTCGGTCAGTCCGACCAGTCCGGCCGCCCCCGGCACGAGCAGCCAGAACGCCGGCAGGAACGTCAGCTGCGAGGGCGCCCCGTGCCGCAGCCCCGCGATCCAGAACACCACCGGGGTCACCGCGAGCGCGCCGACGAAGCCGCCCACGGCCGGATCGATGAACTCGGTGCCCGCCCACTGGCCCACGTAGGCGACCACGAGCGCGAGCAGCACCCATCCGAAGGTCGACGGCGGCGCCGAGAAATGGAGGTAGTTGCCCAGCGCGAACACGAGGATCCCCAGCAGCGGCACCCACCACGGCAGGAACGAGGAGGCGTCGAGCGGCTCGTACGAGTCGGACGACACCCCCACCACGGCACCCGCGGCGAGGATGCCGAACGCCAGCAGTGCGAGCTGCACGAACCCGTAGACCAGCCGCGACGCCCCGGAGATCATCTGGCCGGCGGCGAGCTCGACCGTCGCGGTGGTCAGCACCCCGCCCGGAAGGAACGTGACCAGCGGGGCGATCAGCACGCGGATCGGGTCGCCGACCTCCACGGCCTCCGCGAGCAGGAACACCGCGGTCGCGCACACGAACGCCGCCGCGATCGGCATGATGAGCTGCAGCGTGGGCGAGCGCACGAGCTTGAGCAGCCCGATCCCGAAACCGAGCACGAACGCGACGGTCGCGCCCTGCCAGGTGGGGGCGAGCAGCAGGGCGAGCCCGGTGGTGAGGATCGCGTGCCCGAGCGTGCGCGTGAACCAGCCGAGGCGCGGTCGCATCGCGCCGATCTCGTTGAGCCGCCGGATGCCGTCGCGCGGCGCGACCGCGCCGGTGCGGGCCTGCGCGATCAGCTCGTACAGTGCCGCGATCTGGTCGAAGCGGAACGACGCGTTGGTCGCGGAACGGATGGCGACGCGCTCCTCCTCCTCGTCGCCCGTCTCCACGATGATGATCGTCGGCAGCACCACGAAGTCGGTGTCGTCGCCGCCGGACGCGCGCGCCACCTCGGCGATCGTGTCGCGGATGCGGTCGACCGACTCCGCCGAGGCGTTCATCCCCTGCGCCAGCCCGAGCAGGAACTGGCGCAGCGCCGACCGGTCGACGACGTCGGTCATGTCACCCCACCGCGGTCATGTCACGCGAACAGGAACGACAGGGCGACGCCGACCACGATCGCGGTGCCGACGTAGACCAGGTTCGGCAGCTGGAACGAGTGGTCGACCACGAACTTGCCCATCTTGGTCGTGCCGGTCTGGTCGAACGCGACCGTGGCGACCTGGCTGCCGTTGGCGGGCAGCGTGTAGATGCCCATGGTCGCCGGCCACAGGCCCACCAGCAGCGGGGCGGGCAGCCCGATCGTGATGCCGATCGGCACGATCGCGTTCGTCGCGCTCGACTGGCTCGTGGTGAGCATCGCGACCGCGAACAGCGCCAGCGCGAACAGCAGCGCGCCCAGGAACGCCGACGACCCCGACACCACGGAGCCGAGTCCGTCGACGATGAGCGTCTGGTTCGCGGCGACGAAGGTGTTCGCCAGCCACGCGATGCCGAACAGGGCGATGGCACCGATGATGCCGGCGGGGAACGTGGGCTGCTTGGGCACGTCGGCCGCCTTCACCTTGCAGAACACGAAGATGAGGGCGGCGATGATGCCCATGGTGACCTCGATGATGACGGTCACGCTCAGACGCACGGGGTCGCCACCGTCATCGGTGCCGATCACCGGTCGCAGATTCTCGAACAGGCCGAAGAACACGATCACCGCGACGCCCGCGAGGAACAGCGATGCGGAGAGCACCGCGGTCTTCGGCAGCGTCTTCTCGTGCGCGTCGACGACCGGCGGCTTGATCTGCCCGTCCGCCAGGCGCTTCTGGTACTCCGGGTCGTCCTCCAGGTCCTTGCCGTGGCGCATCATCACGAGCGCGGCGACGAGGAGTCCCGCGATGGAGGCCGGCCACATGATGAGCAGCAGCCCGCCGAGGTCCACGCCCTGCGGCGCGAGCAGCACCACCATCGAGGCGGTCGCAGCCGACACGGGGGAGCACAGGATGCCGACCTGCGAGGCCACGGCCGAGACCGCCAGCGCCCGCTCCGGACGGATCTTCTGCTGGTACGACACGTCGTAGATCACCGGCAGCAGCGGATAGAAGATGTTGCCCGTTCCCGCGCCGACCGTGAACAGGAACGACATCGCGGGGGCGAGGAACACCACCGACTTGGGGCGTTTGCGGATGACCTTCGCCGCGACGGACACCATCCAGTCGATGCCTCCGGCGGCCTGCATGGTCGAGGCGGCCGTGATCACGGTGATGACGATGAACACCGCGTCGACGGGGGCGTTGCCCGGCGCCTCGCCGAAGACGAACACCAGCACGGCGACGCCGACGAGGCCCCACACGCCCAGGCCGATCCCGCTGGTGCGGGTGCCCATGAAGATCGCCAGGACGACGACGATCAGCTGGGCGATGAGGAGGAAGACGTTGTCGTTCATGACGATGCCCCGATCATCAGGATGGCCCGGTCAGGAGGAGGGTCCGGTGGCGATGGGCCCGGTGCCGGTGAGCACCTGCACGGGCAGCTCGGTCTCGACGATCTGCCCGTCCACCGCTTCCACCCGCAGGGCGAGGGGGTCGTCGACCGGGCTGATCGCCGTCACGAACTCGGAGTTCTCGAAGTGCAGCGACTGGAGGTTGCCCACCGCGTAGCCGGTCGACAGCTCCCCGCTGAGCAGGGAGGCGTGGAACAGCGGCCGGCGCTGGTCCTCGGCGTCGTAGTGCGGGCAGAAGCTGCCGTGCAGGAAGCCCAGGCCCTCCGGCAGCACCTGCAGCGTGGGGCCGTAGCTGTCGGTCGTGCCGCCCTCGAACCAGCAGATCCCGCCCGCGCTGCCGCCGGTGAACACCACGTTCGACGCCGGGTCCTCCCACATCTCGCGCATGATCTCGTCGAGTCCCTGCCGCTTCCACACGTCGAGCATGTTGGCGGTGTTGCCGCCGCCCACGTGGATCACGTCGAAGCCCTTCACGAACCCGGCGAGGTCGTCGACCGCACGGTGGAACAGCGGCAGGTGGTGCGGCGCGCACCGGTCGGAGTCGTACGTGGAGTAGAAGCTCACGATGTAGGCGGTGTCGTCGCCCGTCGCGGTGCCGACGAACAGCACCCGCGGTCTGTCCTTGCCGGTGAGTCTCAGGATGTAGTCGTGCGTCGGATCGTTCCGGCGCTCCATCATGGCCTTCCCGGCTCCGGTTGCGACAACGTGTGACATCGGTGACCCCCCGGTTCGACGGCTGCTCTCAGGCGTCAACATAGTGGTGAGGGACCCGGCGCGTCCAGCGCTCCTCACCCGCTCGACGTGAGGGACGGTGCGGCCGTCGGCGCACGCCATAGTGGGAGGGGACGTGTCGACGACGGCGGGAGGGCCCACGGTGGCATCGAGCGAGTTCGCGGTGTGCGCGATGTCCGAGCGCCCGGCGCTGTGGACGCTGGTCTGGCATCCCGAGACCGAACGGTGGGAGGCGCGCGACGCCGCGGTCGCGCTCGACCGGCCGTTCGCGCTCGCCGCACACCCGTCCGGCTCCCTGTACGCCGCGGGCCTCACCCCCGAGGGCGCGGTGCATCGGCTCACGCGCGGGCCCGGCGACGGCGCGGCCGACTGGGTCGTGCGGCAGAGCCTCGCCCTGCCGGGGGTGGAGCTGCCGTGCCGGGTGCGGTTCGACGCGGCTTCGCGGCGCCTGCTGATCCCCGGGTACGGGAACGGGGCGCTCGGGGTGGTCGACCTCGACCGGGACGGCGGCTTCGCCGCGGCCGCCCGAGTGGTCGCGTTCACCGGCGGTGGGCCCGACCCCGAACGACAGGACGGCCCGCACGCCCACGACGCCCTCGCGCTCGCCGCCGGCATCGGCGTGACCGACCTCGGCGCGGACGTGCTGCGCATCCTCGACCCGACGACCCTCGCCGAGCGGGCGCCGCTGGAGCTCCCCGCGGGCACGGGACCCCGGCACGTGGCCGACCTCGGCGGCGGACGGGTCGCGCTCTCGGGCGAGCTGGGCTCGACGCTCGTGCTGGCCTCGGTCACCGAGCGCCGCGTGCTCGACGTGCTGCCTGCGACCGCGCACGGCTCCGGCGGGTCGAACGCGCCCAGCACGGTGGTGCACGATCCCGTGCGCGGCCTGGTGCACGTCGCGAACCGCGGCGCCGACACGATCCTGACCGCCCGGATCGACGGCGACCGCCTGGTGCGCGTGTCCGAGGTGCCCGGCGGCGGCTCCCGGCCGGAACATCTCGTGCTCACCGGCCGGCACCTGCTGGCGGTGCACTCCGCCGACGGCGCGGTCGTGGCGCTGCGCCTGCGCGACGGGGTGCCCACGGCCGAGGTCGCCGCGGAGACCCGGGTGCCCGGCGCGATCTGGATCGAGCCGCTGCCGCCGCGGCGCTGAGCCGACGTTGCGGTTAGCGCTCGGGCAGCTCGGGCGCCGGCGGTTCCGGTGGCTCCGGCGGCTGCCCGCGGGCTCGGGCAGCTCGGGGCGCCAGCGGTTCCGGTGGCTCCGGCGGTTCCGCGCGGCGGGGTCAGGCGTTGAGGCGGGCGGCGCCGACCTGCGCCTCGAGCAGCGGCAGGGTGCGGCTGCCCGCGGGCGTCAGGCCGAGGGTGCGCGCGAGTTCGAGTGCGAGCGCCGCGTGCCCGGCCGCGTTCGGGTGGAACGGGTCGCCCATCAGGCCCCACGGCACCCCGCCGTTCCCCAGCTCGGCGTAGCGGGCGTACTGGTCGACCAGGAGCACGTCCTCCTCCGCGGCGACGCGCCGCACGGCCTCGGCGAACTCGGCGATCCGCGACCGCTCCGGGGCGTTGAGGCCGTCCACCGCGGGCGGCGTCTGCACCACCACGACCGCGTCGAGGTCGCGCGCACGCCGCACGAACTCCCGCAGCGACTCCGCATACTCGGCGGCCGAGAGCACGGGGCGCTCGCCGCCGGTCGACACATCGTTCGTGCCGATCATGAGGGTCACCACGTCGGGGTTCCAGGAGGCGACGCGGCGGTCCCAGTCGTCGAGGATGTCGGCGATGCGGTTGCCGCTGATCGCCGAGTTGATGACGATGTCGCGCACGCGGGCGAGCTCGCCGCGGATGAGCTCGTGCAGGTGCTCGGGGTAGCTGCGTCCGCCCTGCGTGTGCACCAGCCCGTGGGTGATCGAGTCGCCCGTGATCAGCCAGTTCAGCGGCGCCGGATCGGCCAGGGCGGCGGTCAGGCGCTGGAGGTCGGCGGTGGCGGAAGCGGGGGCGGGGGATTCGGCGTTCGGCACGGCTCCGAGCCTATCGGCCGACCACGGCGACCCCGGATGCGGGAGACTGGACGGATGACCTCGTCTGCGCTCGACCGTCTCCTCGCCCGCATCGCCGACTCCGGTCTGCTCGACGACCCCGTCGCGGAGAACGGCCTGGTGTACGGCCGCGCCGGGATCGACGCGGCGGGCGCCACGGTCTCGGTGAACGTCGATCCGGAGCTCGACGAGCACGACGAGGTCGACGATGACGCGCTGGTCGCCACGCTGGAGCGCGTGCTGTCGGTGAACGAGTCGCGGTGGCGGGCGATCGTCGACGAGGTCGCGTCGGACATCGACGACGCGGTGGACGACGAACCCGTGGTCGAGCAGATCGATCTGCGCGACGACCTGGAGGCCACGTCGGTCGTGGTGTTCGCCGATGCCGTGCTGCTCGCGTTCGTCGCTCCGAAGCAGTTCCCGGAGTCGCGCATCCTGGTGCAGCTCGACGAGGAGTTGGAGGTCGACGGCGTCGAGGTGCGTGCGCTCGACGGCTCCGAGACGATGGAGTTCGACACCCTTGACGACCTCCTCGACGAGATCAGCCGCTCCGACGAGGACTGAGCGCCCCCGTCATTCCGCGTCGAGCACCTCACGGAGCGTGGCGGCGAACGCCTCGGGCTGGCCCGCATAGCCGGACTCCCCGCCCAGGAAGCCGCCGTGGTGGCTGGGGAAGACGGTCGCCTGCTGGCCCAGCCGTTCGGCCAGCGCGAGCGCGGTCCGTCCGGTGTACCCCGTCAGCGACTCCTCGCCCACCGCCACCACGATCCGCGTCGGTGCCGCCTGTAGCGCCGCGATGTCGGGCGTGTAGTCGACGACCGCCCACGACCGCTCCGACAGCAGCGGATCGTCGCGGGATCCGTCGTCGTCGGCGGGCATCCCGAACGCGGCGGGGTCGGGCAGCGGCTGCGCGAGGAACTCCTCGGTGAACTCGCCCTCCCACGAGGTCATCGCCAGGAAGCCCGCCATCCCGGCGCCCCAGCCGCGGTCCTGATACGCGCGGGTGTAGGCGGCCCTGGCGCGGCGGGCGGCCTCGGCGTCGGGCAGCACCGCATCGATCGGCGGCTCGTGCGCGACCAGGGTGGCCACGTCGTGCGGGTGGGCGGTGACCAGGGCGAGCGCCGTCACTGCGCCGCCGCTGCTCGCGAACAGGTCGACCGGTCCGGCGCCGAGCGCCTCGATCAGCGCGTGCACGTCTTCCGCCTGCGTCTCCGGCTCGTTGGTGACGCCCCCGTCGTGCCGCACGCTGCGCCCCAGGCCGCGCGGGTCGTACGTGATGACGGTGCGGTCGGGGAAGAGCGCCACCTGGGCCTGGAACCCGCTGGCGTCCATCGGCTGGCCGATCATGACCAGCGGACGCCGCCCGTCGGCCGTGGGCAACGGGCCGTGCACGTCGTACACGAGATCCACGTCGGGCAGTTCCAGGGTGTGCTGCGTCATGTCGATCTCCTTCGCGCGTCCCCGTGGATCGTACGTGCCGTCACGGACGTTCCACCAGGGGCGGTCACAGCCACTTCTTGTACTTGAACACCCCGTAGAGGCCCACCGCGAACGCCGCCATCGCCCCGATCGCCATCGGGTACCCGAACGCCCAGTGCAGCTCGGGCATCACGTCGAAGTTCATGCCGTACACCGTGCCCACGAGCGTGGGGGCGAAGATGATCGCCGCCCAGGAGGAGATCTTCTTGATTTCGTCGTTCTGCGCCAGGCCCGCCTCGGTCTGCCGCCGCGCGACCAGCGCCGAGTGCACCGTGAGGGCGTTCTCCAGGATCGCGCGGAACGAGTCCACCCGCTCGTTGACGCGGATCGTGTGGTCGAGCACGTCGCGCAGCGACCGCTGCAGCTCCTCGTCGATGCGGTACTTCTCCGACCCGCGGCGGAGCCACTCCAGCATCCCGCTGAGGGGGTGCACGGCGCGCTGGAAGTTGATCACCTCGCGGGACAGCTCGTAGATGCGGCGGGACAGTGCGCTGTCGTCCGCGCCGTCGCCGAACAGCTGGTCCTCGATCTCGTCGATGTCGTTGAGCAGACCGGCGACGATCGGCTCGTAGCCGTCGACCACCTCGTCGAGGATCGCGTACAGCACGGCCTCCGGTCCCATCGCCAGCAGCTCCGGGTTCGCCTCCATGCGGGAGCGCACGGCGGCGAGGTTGGGCGACTCGGCGTGCCGGATGGTCACCACGAAGTCGGGCCCGACGAACAGGTGCAGCTCGCCGAACTCGATCGACTCCTCCTTGTCGCGGTAGCGGGCCGGGCGCAGCACCGCGAACAGGGTGTCGCCGTAGCGCTCCACCTTCGAGCGCTGATGCCCGGAGAGCGCGTCCTCCACGGCGAGGGGATGCAGGTCGAACTCGCGGGCGACGGACTCGACCTCCGCCGGGCTGGGGCGGTAGAGGCCGATCCAGGCGATGCCGCCCGCCGCGTCGAGCATGCGGTAGGTCTCGTCCAGGTTCCTCGGGGTCTCCACGCGACGTCCGTGGACGTACACGCCGTTGTCGATGAGCGCCATGATGCGGCTCCGTTCTCGCGAGCGCACGGCAGCGGAGGCTCCGTGCGCGGATTCGTCAGGGGGCGGGAGACGCCGCCGACGGCTGCGGAACAGGACGTGCGGACGCGGACCGGGAGGTCAACGCGAGAACGCAGGGAGTCGCGACGCAGCGAGGGCGGCGTCGTTACTATCGTCGGACATCGCCATCACCGCCTTCCGGACTCTCGGGGGTCACACGACCCGACGTGCCAGCATACTCCCGGAACCTGGACGGGGGCGCGGCAGTGGTTCGATCGTCCGGACAGGGAGACACATGAACGAGTTCGCCATCGGAGACATGGTGCAGATCACCGGATCGCCCATGACCGGCACCGTGGGCACCGTGGTGTCGTTCGATGAGAAGCGCCAGCGCTACCTCGTGCGCATTGACGCCATGACGCAGAACTACTACGCAGCCGGCGATCTGACCGTCTTCGCGCCCTGACCTGGCGACCCGGTCACGGCGGAGCCCGACCGGGACCGATCGCAGCGGCGGCTACGGGACGATCGCGTCGATGTAGCCGCCGTCGACCCGCACCGCCGCGCCGGTCGTGGCCGAGGCGAGCGGCGAGGCGAGATAGGCGACCATGTTCGCGATCTCCTCCGGCTCGATCAGCCGCTGCAGCAGCGACTGCGGGCGGTGCAGGCGCATGAACTCGCGCTGCGCCTCGTCCCACGGCAGGTCCGGGTCGACGAGGGAGTACACGAAGTCCTCCACGCCGCCCGTGTGGGTGGGCCCCGCGAGCACCGAGTTCACCGTGACGCCGGTGCCCGCCGCCTCCTTCGCGAAGCCGCGCGACACCGCCAGCAGCGCCGTCTTCGACATGCCGTAGTGGATCATCTCCGCGGGGATCACGACGGCGGAGTCGCTGGCGATGTCGAGCACCCGCCCCCAGCCGCGCTGCATCATGCCCGGCAGCGTCGCCCGGATGAGTCGCACGGCGGCGAGCACGTTCACCTCGAAGTAGCGGCGCCATTCGTCGTCGGAGATGTCGAGTGCCGGGGTCGCGCCGAAGATCCCGAGGTTGTTCACCAGCACGTCCACGTCGCCCGTGGCGTCGAGCACCGCCGCGGCGCCGTCGTCGGTGGTGACATCGCCCGGCGCGGGCACCAGGCTCCGCTCGGGATTCTCCTCCCGCAGCTCGGCGACCACCGCCGCGACCGTGTCGGCGCTGCGGCCGTTGACGGCGACGCGGGCTCCGGCGTCGGCGAGGGCCGTGGCGATGGCGCGGCCGATGCCCTGGGTGGAGCCCGTGATGAGGGCGGTCTTTCCGGTCAGGTCGATGCGCATGATGCTCCTCCGTGTCGGTGCTGTCTGCTGCAACACCACCGCGCCTCCATCCATGCCCGCGCCCGCCATGCCGCGGGCATGGGCCGTGGTGCCGGGTGCCGCGGGCGTGAGCCGTGTGCCGGGATCGAAAAGGTGCCGGGGGCGGGCTCCGCGGGGACGGTTTCGATCCCGCGTCGAGCGGGTGGGCCCGCCGCGGTGGTGCCAGGGTCGAAAAGGTGCGTGTGCGGTGCCCTGAAGGCGCGATTCTGACCCCGCATCGAGCGGGTGGGGGACCGGCTAGAGGTGCACGACCTCGCCGTCGCGGGCGGCGGAGGCCTGCGCGGCCTTCACGATCTCGACCGTGCGGATGCCCACACCGGCGTCGGGCTGCGGCTGACGGCCGTCGCGCACGGCACGCACGAACTCCTCCAGCAGCAGCGCGTCGAGGTCGGCGCCGACCGGGCTCCAGGTCTCGCCGTGCGCGTCGTGCCCGGCGACGCCCTTCGCGAACGGGCTCACGGTGACGGTGCCGCGCTCGGCGACGACCTGCAGCGTGAGGCCGCCCCACGTGGCCGAGCTCATCGGCCAGCTCCAGGAGCAGTCGATCGTGGCGACCACGCCGCCCGGGTACTGGATCGTGACGAGCCCGCCCGTCTCCACCGACAGCTCGCGCTGCGCGTGCAGCACCCGGTTCGACACGGCGCGCACGGACGCCGCTCGCTCGCCCAGCAGCTCGTCGAGCAGGTCGGCGCAGTGGACGACGTGGTCGACGAGCGCGCCGCCGCCCGCGAGCTCGGGGTCGGTGAACCAGGCCCTGTCCTGCGGGAGCTTGCCGTTGTTGATGCCGGTCACGCCGAGGATGCGCCCGAGTCGTCCGCTGCGCAGCTCGGCGATCGCGTCGCGCACCGCGGGGGAGAACCGCACGGGATAGGCGACCATGAGCAGCACACCCGCGGTCTCGCACGCGTCGCGCATGGCGATCGCATCCTCGACCGTGGTGGCCAGCGGCTTCTCGCACAGCACGTGCACGCCCGCCGCCGCAGCACGCTCGACGAGGGCGCGGTGCCGGGAGTTCTCGGCCGCGATCACGACGGCGTCCGGCTTCCACGCGAAGGCCTCGTCGTACGTGTCGACGTAGGCCACGCCCAGCTCGGCGGCGAGCTCGGCGCCGCGGGGAGCGTCGTCTGGCGCGGCCGCGCCGTCGGGGTCGGTCGCGATGAGCTCGACGCCGGGCATCTCCTTCAGCGCGTGCACATAGCTGAGGGCGTGCGTGTGCGCGAACGACAGGACGGCGATGCGCAGCGGGGCGGGGGCGGTCATCGGATGGCCTCCTCGGTGGCGGGCGCGGCGGGAACGGGAGCGGTGGAGTCGGCCGCGGCGGTCTCCCCGGGGAGGGCGACCGCGGAGCCCGAGGCGATGGAGGCGTAGGCGGCCTCGGCGACCGCGACCGCGGCGATCCCGTCGGCGGGGGCGACGCGCGCCGCACGGCCCTCGCGGATCGCGGCCACGAAGTCGGCGATCTCGGCGTAGTACGGGCTCTCCTCGGGCGACATCGGCGGCAGGTAGTCGGCGTCGCCCTCGGGCACCACGGCGTCGGTGCGGAGGGTGTGGTCCTCGGCGCTGTCGTACCGCAGACGGCCCGCCGATCCCGCGACCTCGACGCTCGTGCGGAACGGCATGCCGGGCTGCACCCAGCTCGCGTGCAGGTGACTGAGCACCCCGTTGCGGTGGGTGAGCACGACGTGCGCGGTCACGGGCGCGGGCACGCGGTCGTCCACCGTCGGCGGGTTCTGCACGGCGTAGACGCTGGCGACCGGTCCGGCGAACCACAGCGCCTGGTCGATGTCGTGGATCATGAGGTCGCGGATCACGCCGCCGCCCGCCCGCTCGGAGAAGAACCACCCGGTCTGCGGCGCTGAGCCCGCACGGCTGAACCGCTGCACCGCGAGCCCGCCCACGTGCCCGGCCTCGATGCCCGCCTTGATCTGCGCGTACTCGCCCATGTACCGCACGACGTGCGCGGGGAACAGCCGGACACCGGCGCGAGCGGCGGCCGCGGTCACCTCTGCGGCGGCCTCGGCGGTCGCGGCGAGCGGCTTCTCGCAGATCACGTCGCGACCGCGGGCGATGGCGCGCAGCGCGAAGTCGGCGTGGGTGCTGCTGGGCGTGACGATGTCGACCAGGTCGACCAGCTCGATCAGCGCGTCGACGTCGGCGACCAGCTCGAAGCCGTACTCCGCGGCGATCTCCTCGGCACCGTCGAGCGAGGTCACGTAACCCCGCACGCCCAGCGCCCGCCACGCGTCGGCGTGCACGCGGGAGATGCCGCCCGCGCCGATGAGTCCGACTGTCAACGTGCTCACTGCTTCTCCTCGGTGTCGTCGCCGGTGACCGGCTCGTGCGGCAGGGGGGTGATGGGCGGGGCGGGCATGTCGTCGATGCCGGAGATCTCGGCGGGGTGCCGCTGGAACGCGTGCACGACCGCACCGTGCGCGGCGGCTTCCGCGCCCAGTCGCGCCTCGGCGACCGGCACCTGGAACGGCAGCCCGAGGTGCCCGGGGAGCGCGGCCCGCAGCGGGTCGAGCAGCTGCTCGTGCGCCGCCGAGAGTCCGCCGCCGATGACGACCATGGCGGGATCGACCGTGAGGATCAGGGTGGCGATGCCGTGCGCGAGCTCGTCGATGAACGCGTCGAGCTCCTCGCGTGCCCCGGGGTCGCCCTCCCGCGCGAGGGCGAACACCTCCGCGGCGGTGGGGGCCGTGCGCCAGGGGATCTGCCCGGTCTCGCTGTTGAGTCCGCGGAAGGCCAGGCGTCCGATGTCGCCCGCCGCGTTGTGGATGCCGCGGCGGGGGCGTCCGCCGAGGATGAGGCCCATCGCGATGCGGTTGCCGACCGACAGGTAGATCACGTCGTCGACGAGCTGCGCGACCCCGAGGTGGTGTTCCGCGACCGCGGCGAGACGCACGCCGTTGTCGACGGCGACCGGGCACCCGAACGCGTGCCGCAGCTGCGATCCGATGTCGATGCCCGACCACTCGGGGATGACGACCGAGGTGGTCACGCGGCCGGCGTCGTCGACGAGCCCGGGGAGGGAGACGCCGACGGCGCGCACCTGCGACGCGGGGATTCCGGTCTCGGCGAGGGTGCCGCGGATGTGGGAGATGACGGCGGCGAGCTTGGCGGCCCCGTCGGTCTGCGCCGAGACGCCGGGGTAGCTGCGCTGGGCGACGACCGCTCCGGCCAGGTCGGACAGCACGACCCGCACGCTCGCGACGCCGATGTCGACGCCCACGACGGTGCCGGCGGCGGCGTGGAACGCGTATCGGCGGGCGGGTCGTCCGGCCCCTCCGCCGTTCTGCGCGGGCGCGTCGACCAGCAGCCCGGAGTCGCTGAGCACGGTCACGGCGTTCTCGACCGAGGTGCGGGAGACCTCCAGCGAGCGGGACAGATCGCTCACGGTCGCCGGTCCCGTGTCGCGCAGCTGGAGGGCGCAGCGCGCCACGATCGACAGCGGACTCGTCACGCCCATGTGCGGTGCCTCCTTCGTCCCCGTCGTTGGTGCGATCAAATTAGCACACCCGGTTCTCACATCGTGTTTTGTCGTTGACGATCGAGAAACACGCTGGAAACAAGCGTCTGAGAACTTGTACTTGACGAATTATCCCAGCCCAATGTCATAATGAACCGTACTCAGCACGGTTTACGCAAAGGAGCACCATGCGCGTCAGCAAGATCACCGGCGTCGTCGCGGGAGTCGCGGCCGCCACCCTGTTGGCCGGATGTTCGGCCGGCGGAGGCACCACCGCAGAGGGCGAGCAGGACATCACGGTCTGGCTCTACCCGGTCATCGCCGACGAGGCGGTGCACAAGGACTTCTGGGACTCGACCATCGAGGCGTTCGAGAAGGAGAACGAGAACGTCAACGTCTCCTACGAGATCTTCCCGTGGGCCAACCGCGACGAGGCCCTCCAGACCGCGATCGCGGCCGGCAAGGGTCCCGACGTCGTCTACCTCATCCCCGACCAGCTCGCCGCCTACCAGAAGTCGATCGCTCCGCTGAACGACCTGCTCAGCACGGAGCGTCAGGACGACCTGCTGCCCAACGTCAAGGACTCCGTCACCATCGGCGGCGACATCCTCGGCGCCCCCATCCTCACCAGCGCCCAGCCGCTCATCTGCAACGCCGCCGCGTTCGAGGCCGCTGGCGTGACCGAGTACCCCGAGACCTGGGACGACGTCGCCGAGATGGCACCCGCGTTCGTGGAGAAGGGCATGTACGCCCTGAACTACCCGGCGTCCGCCGAGAACACCCTCAACCTCACCTACTACCCGCTGCTGTGGCAGGCGGGCGGCGAGGTCTACACCGAGGACGGCGAGGTCGGCTTCGACAGCAAGGCCGGCGAGAAGGCGCTCACCTTCCTCACCGACCTGGCAGAGGAGGGCGCGCTCGACCCCGAGGCGCTCACCACCAACGTGCCGCTCGAGCAGACCGCGATCGCGCAGGGCAAGGTCGCCTGCACCTGGAACAACGCGGTCACCGAGGTCGCGCCGTTCTGGGGCGAGGAGAACGTGAAGGTGCTCGCGCCGCTCAGCGACAAGGAGTCCGTCGCGTACGGCACCGTCGGTTCGCTCTCGGTGCTCAAGGGCTCGAAGGCGAAGGACGCCGCCGCCGCGTTCGCCGAGTACGCCACCGGCGCCGACGTGGTCGAGCCGTACCTGACCGCCGCCGGCTACTTCTCCGCGCTCAGCACGACCGAGCCGCTGTACGCCGACGACCCGCTGCTCGGCGAGGTCGAGAAGTACGTGCCCGACACCACCGTCGGTCAGCTCGACGCCAGCTCCCGCGCCCTGATGGGCGTGCTGTCGCCCGAGATCCAGGCCGCCCTGCTCGGCCAGAAGTCGCCCGCCGACGCCCTGAAGGACGCCGCGGCCGCCGCAGCCCCGCTGCTGCAGAAGTGAGGCGACGGGGGCGTGCGGACACCCGCCGCACGCCCCCTCCTCTCCGCCCCCGACGTGAGGAAACGACAATGACGACGGCCACCACGGCACCCAAGCCCGCAGGGCGCGTCGCCCGGGTGCTCGCCCGGCGGGAAGCGCGCATCGCGTTCCTGTTCGTGCTCCCCGCCTTCCTGCTGTTCATCGCCTTCCGCTTCGGCCCGAGCATCGCGGGCGTGGCGCTGAGCTTCTTCGACTACGACATCTCCGGCGAGATCGCGTGGCGCGGACTCGACCACTTCCAGCGCCTGGTCGCCGATCCGCTGTTCTGGCGGGCGCTGGGCACCACCGTCATCTACACGGTGCTGGCGGTGCCGATCGCGCTCGTGCTGTCGACCGTGATGGCCCTCGGCGTGCGACGGGCCTTCCGCGGCGCCCGCTTCTTCCGGTCGATCTTCTTCCTGCCCGTCATCACCTCGCTGGTGCTCGCCGGCTCGATCTTCGTGTGGATCTTCTCGGCGAACGGCCCCTGGTCGGCCCTGATGGCCCCGCTCGGGCTGGGCGGCTCGTGGCTCGGCAGCACCGTGCTCGTGATCCCCGCGATCGTCGTGGTGGGCGTGTGGTCGCGGTTCGGCTACGGGATGATGATCCTCATCGCGGCGCTGCAGGACGTGCCGCGCGAGCTGGAGGAGGCCGCGCTGGTCGACGGCGCGAACGCCTGGCAGCGGTTCCGGTGGATCATCCTCCCGCACCTGCGCCCCACGTTCTTCTTCCTCGCGGTGATCGAGACCACCGCGGCCTTCCAGGTGTTCGACGTGATCTACGTGATGACCCAGGGTGGTCCGGCGAACGCCAGCTACTCGCTCGTCTACCTGCTGTACGACCAGGGCTTCCGCTACTTCGACTACGGCTACGCGGCCGCCGTCGGCGTCGCCCTGTTCGTCATGACCCTCGTGGTCGCCCTCATCCAGCGCCTCGTGATCGGAAAGCAGAAATGACCGCTCTCCTGCAGCCCCCGACGCAGACCGCCGCGCCGACCCCGCAGCCCGCGCCCCGCAAGCGCCGCTCGTTCCGCGCGCTGGAGCCCACCGGCTGGGGCGTGGTCGTGCGGTGGATCTGGCTGAGCCTCGCGGGCATCCTCAGCTTCTTCCCGTTCTATGCGATGGTCGTGCTGAGCCTGAAGCCCGGCATGGTCGTCGAGCTCCCCGGCTCGCTGCTGCCCTGGACGGACATCTCGTTCGACTCCTACGCGCAGGTGCTCGGCGGTCAGAACATCCTCGGCTGGCTGTTCAACACGCTCGTCTACTCGCTCGTGTCGGTCGTGGCCGTGCTGTTCCTCTCCGCGCTCGCCGGATACGCCTTCGCCAAGAAGCGCTTCCGCGGCAAGGAGGTCATGTTCTGGTCGTTCCTGGCGATGGTCATGGTGCCGTTCCACGTGACGCTGATCCCGACGTTCATCCTGATGGCGAACCTCGGCGGCATCGACACCTACTGGGGCCTGATCCTGCCGACGCTCGCGAACGCGCAGGCCGTGTTCCTGATGCGGCAGTTCATCCAGGGGCTGCCCGACGAGCTGTTCGAGGCGGCACGGATCGACGGTGCGGGGGAGTTCCGCATCTTCCTGCGGATCGTGCTGCCGCTGTGCAAGCCGATCCTCGCCACCCTCGGCATCTTCGTGTTCCTGTGGCACTGGAACGACTTCCTGTGGCCGCTCATCATCGCCAAGTCGAACTCGATGTTCACCCTCACCGTGGGCATCTCGTCGCTGCAGCAGCAGAACGTGCCGCTCAGCACCATGCTCGCCGGCTCCGTCGTGGCGCTGCTGCCCATCTTCCTCGCGTACCTGATCGCCCAGCGGTACGTGCAGGAGGGCGTGACCGGCACCGGGATCAAGGGCTGAGAAGAAGGGAAAGCACCACATGACTCAGCACAGCTTCGCCTCCGAGGCCGAGCTCGAAGAGGCCCTGGCCACGCCGAGCGACGCGCTCGTGGCCGACCTGGCACGCGGATCGGGCGACCTCGTGATCCTCGGCGCCGGCGGCAAGATGGGCCCGACGCTCGCGATGCTCGCGCGCCGCGGGATGGACGCGGCCGGCCGGAAGGACGACGCCGTGTACGCGGTCTCGCGCTTCGGCGACGCCGCGATCCGCGAGCGCCTGGAGGCCGCGGGCGTGACCGTCGTGCCGTTCGACCTGATCGAGAACGACGACTTCTCCGTCCTTCCCGACGCCCCCCACGTGGTGTTCATGGTCGGCGCGAAGTTCGGTGCGGCGACCAACGCGTCGTGGGCGTGGGAGGTCAACGCCGCCCTGCCCGACCGGGTGGCCCGCCGCTACCGCGACAGCGCGATCGCCGTGCTGTCCACCGGCAACGTGTACCCGTTCGTGCCCGCGTCGTCGGGCGGCGCGTCGGAGGACGTGACCCCGGCGCCGATCGGCGAGTACGCCCAGTCGTGCCTCGGACGGGAGCGGGTGTTCGAGTTCGGTGCGCAGGAGCGCGGCACGAAGGTCGCCATCATCCGCCTGAACTACGCGGTCGACCTGCGCTACGGGGTGCTGGCCGACATCGGCACGGCCGTGCACGCGGGCGAGCCCGTGTCGGTCGCCACCGCCAACGTCAACGTGATCTGGCAGGGCTACGCGAACGAGGTGGTGCTGCGCAGCCTCGTGCACGCGTCGACCGACCCGTTCGTCATCAACCTCACCGGGCCGGAGCTGCTGAGCGTGGAGTCGGTCGCCCGCGGCTTCGGCAGCCTGTTCGACCGCGAGGTCACGATCGTCGAGGAGCCGCAGCCGACCGCGCTGCTCAGCGACGCCCGCCGCTGCATGGCCCTGTTCGGCTACCCGTCCGTGTCGGCCGAGGAGCTGATCCGCATGCAGGCCTCCTGGATCGACGCGGGCCTGCCGATGATCGCCAAGCCCACCAAGTGGGCCGTGCGGGACGGGAAGTTCTGATGTCGTCGTCGTCCGCGGACACCGCGACCGTGCCGGTGCTGCGACCCGAGGCCGCGGCCACGCTCGCGCGCGGTGCCGTGATCCCCGCGCACCCGCTCGCGCTGACGGCCGACCGCACGCTCGACGAACGCCGCCAGCGCGCCCTCACGCGCTACTACCTCGACGCGGGCGCCGGTGGTGTCGCGGTGGGGGTGCACACGACCCAGTTCGAGATCCGCGACCCGGAGCACGCCCTGTTCGAGCCCGTACTCGCGCTCGCCGCGGAGGAGCTCGACGCCCGCGCGGGTGCCGAGGTCGTGCGCATCGCCGGTGTGGCGGGCGGCACGGCGCAGGCGGTGGCCGAGGCCGAGCTCGCGCGCGGGCTGGGGTACGACGCCGTGCTGGTGAGTCCCCGCGTCGCGGGCGCCGACGAGCGTGCCCTGCTCGAACGCGCCCGCGCCGTCGGCGAGGTGCTGCCCGTGGTGGGCTTCTACCTGCAGACCGCGATCGGCGGGCCCGTGCTCGGCCGTGACTTCTGGCGCGAGTTCGCGTCGATCCCCTCCGTGGTCGCGGTGAAGGCCGCGCCGTTCGACCGCTACCGCACGCTGGAGCTGGTGCGCGGGGTGGCGGCGTCCGGTCGCGCCGACGACATCGCCCTGTACACCGGAAACGACGACGCGATCGTCGCCGACCTGCTGTCGGAGTTCCACGTGGACTCGCCGTCCGGCCCGCGCACGCTGCGCTTCGTCGGCGGGCTGCTCGGCCAGTGGGCCGTGGGTACGCGGGCGGCCGTCGCGCTGCTGGAGCGGGCGCGGCAGGCGATGGACGGTGACGCCGAGGCGTACCGCGAGCTGGGGCTGCTGGCTTCCGACATGGTCGACGTGAACCAGGCGGTGTTCGACCCGGGCAATGACTTCCACGGCGTGATCGCGGGCGTGCACGAGATGCTGCGCCAGCAGGGCCTGCTCGACGGCACGTGGTGCCTCGACCCGGCCGAGGGGCTCTCGCCAGGGCAGGCGGAGGAGATCGCCCGGGTGCGCCGTGCCTACCCGGCCCTGAACGACGACGCGTTCATCGCCGCGCACCTCGAGGACTGGCTGCGATGAGCGCCGCGGCGCCCGCGGTCGTCGTGGCGGCGGTTCCGGAGGCGCTGTCGGCGGAGTTCTTCGCGCCCGCCGACCTCGAGCGCCTGCACCGTGCCGCGGCCGCCGCGGGCGGGAGGTTCGTGCGGGTCGAGTCGCTCGACGACCTCGACCCCGCCGAGCTGCGCGGGGCACGGGTCGTGATCACGAGCTGGGGTGCCCCGCCGTTCGACCCCGCCCTGCTCGCGCGTCTTCCGGCGCTGGAGCTCGTGGCGCACACGGGCGCATCCGTCAAGGCGTTCGCGACCGGGGAGCTGTTCGACCGGGGCGTCGCGGTGACCCAGGCGGGCGACGCCATGGCCCGCCCGGTCGCCGAGGTGTCGCTCGCCTTCACGCTCGCGCTGCTGCACCGGCTGCCCGAGCTGTCGCACGGGGTGCGCGCGGGCGGCTGGTACGACGCGGCCGCGGTGGGCACGCAGCACGAGATCCTCGGGGCGCCCATCGCGGTGATCGGCGCGTCGCGGACGGGTCGTGCGTACCTGCCGCTGATCTCGGCGCTGGGCGCGGAGCCGCTGCTGGTGGATCCCACGATCGACGCCGCCGCGGCCGCCGTCCTCGGTGCCGAGCTGGTGCCGCTGGACGAGGCGCTTCGTCGCGCCCGCATCGTCGCGGTGCACGCGCCGACGCTGCCCGAGACGCATCACCTCCTCGGTCGGCGGGAGCTCGCGCTGATGCCCGACGGCGCGGGGCTGGTGAACACGGCCCGCTCGTGGCTGGTGGACGAGGCCGCGCTCATCGACGAGGTGCGTACGGGCCGCCTGAGCGCCGCGGTGGACGTGTTCGACGAGGAGCCGTTCGGCGCCGACAGCCCGTTCCGCACCCTCCCCGGGGTGCTCGTGACGCCGCATCGCGCCGCTGGCACCCACGAGGGGCGGCTGCGGCAGGGCCGGATCGTGGCGGACGAGGTCGCGGCGTTCTTCGAGGGCCGACCGCTCGCCCACACGGTGGATCGCGCCGCGCTGGCGTGGATGGCATGACCGCGGTGATCGCGCGCGGGGACGACCCCGCCGGCTGACGCGGGGTGGATCGTCCGGGTGGGAGCCCGGGGTGCTGGGGTCGGGGGACTCGAGGGAGGACGCGGCTCGGCCGGACGGCCGGACGCCTGACCGCGGCGACGACGCCGCAAGGAGGATGAGCATGACCCAGCAGGAGATGACCGAGACCGCCGCGCTGCGCAGCAGGCGCATGCTGCTCGCCGGGTTCGGTGCCGCCGCGCTCGGCGGTGTCGCGGCGGCGGCCGCCCCGAGCGCCGCGCAGGCCGCCGGCCCCGTGGCTCCACAGGACTCGTCGGGCTCGAAGACCGTGGCGAACGCCGGCACGGCTGCGGCGCTCGCGGCTCGCAAGGGCAAGGACGGCGACCTGGTGCGCACGAGCGGCTACGCGGCTCCCGGCGACGGCGGCGCCGGCCTGTACCGCTTCGTGAAGAAGGACGGCCCTGCGGCCAACGGCGGCACGGTGCTCGCGGGGCCGAAGGGCGGCGTCTGGGTGCTGGTGCACCAGGGCACGGTGGACTTCCGGGTGTTCGGGATCATGGACGCCTCCGTCCCGGCCGACGACGCGCTGGACGCGCTGGTGGGCGACGCGAGCGTCCGCCGCATCGAGGCGTACTCCGACCTCAACTTCGTGCGCCGGCACCGGTTCACCCGTTCCAACCTGGCGTTCGACTTCCACCACCACCTCATGACCACACAGGGCATCGAGAACGCCGGCAAGGACGACCCGTTCGCCGCGGTCATGTTCTTCCGCGGCGAGGTGACCGAGGCGGTGCAGGAGGCGCGGCTCGGCGAGAACGTGCCCGACCTCGCCGACGTCTTCCCGGTCGCCGACTCCTCGTTCTTCGCGGTCGGCGAGTGGTACGCGGCCGAGGTGAACGCGCTCTCGGGTCGCTGGGAGCGCGAACTGCAGCGGCTCGTGCAGGTGACCCAGATCGTCGACGGCACGCACATCCGCGTGAACTACAAGAACGGCTGGCCGCTCGGCAAGGACCGCACCATGACGTGGCGGCACGTGAAGCCCGTGCAGGACATCACGGTGTCGAACCTGAAGTTCCTGGGCGGAGGGACCGACGAGTACACCGGCTCGCACCCGCTGGCGTTCGAGTACGCGGTGCGCTGCGACGTCGACCACATCGACGGCACCGCCACGTTCTGGCCGCTCATCCAGCGTCGCTGGAACACGTACTTCAGCACCGAGAGCTGCACGCTGAAGAACCCGACCTCCGTCACGTGGGGTGGCGCGGGCTACCTGACGCAGCAGATCTACTGCCTGTACGGGTACGTCGCCAACTGCCACACCGCGAACGCGCGGCACCTCAACGACTTCACGGCGAGCGCCTACTGCCTGGTGGAGAACTGCCACGGCGACGGCGACGACCAGGGCCCGTTCGTGACGCACGGGCAGTACGAGCACGACCTGACCTACACGGGCAACTCCGGCCTGATGACGTTCGCGAACTCGGGTGCCGCGTGGGGCTCGGCCGCCAAGCGCATCACGGTGCGCAAGCACGTGTGCTCGTGGTTCGTGGCGCGCGTGCGCATCACCGACCTCACGCTGGAGGACGTGCAGGTGATCGGCAAGCCGTCGCTGTCGGGCTCCGGCATGCTGTGGATCAACGCCGACGGCGCGCAGCTGCGCGGGTGCACCGCGTCGGACACCCTGATCATCACGCAGGCGTCGGACAACTCCGCCCGCCCGACCGTGATCGCCGACTCGCACATCACGTTCGTCGCTCCGGGCGACCTCACCAATGCGACGGTCACGACCCCGGTCACCTTCGTCGACACCGTGCTCACGAACGTCGGCGGCGTGAAGATCGGCGGGGCGGGCGCCGTGACGTTCCGCGGCTCGACCCTCACCGCCGCGGAGGACTCCGCCCCCCTCGCGTCGTCGTCCGAGCGGCTGCGGTTCGAGGGCGCGACCCTGCGCAACGTGCGGATCGCGGCGGCCAGGGGCGAGCGGCAGACGCTGGAGTTCGCGGGTGCGGACGTCGCGGCGAAGGGCGGCACGGGGATCGGGCGGACGGGCGCGGGCGAGCTGCACGTGACCCTGAGCGACAGCACCTTCCGCGGCGACGGCGGCACGACCCACGTCTCCCTCACCTCGGGCGCGACGCACTACCGCGCGGTCGGGAACCGGTTCGAGGGCGGCAGGCTCGAGCTGGGGGCCGACGCGTTCGGTGCCGAGTCGACGCTGCTGCACACCGGGAACGTCGAGGCCGGGGTGACTCGCACGGCCTTCCCCGACGCGGGCGACCGCGTGGTCGACACCGCGAATCTGCTGGTGTGAGGGTGCGCCGCGGGAGGACCGTTCGTCGGCTCTCCCGCGGCCGTCGGGATCGTATCGCTCTGGAATATGGGTAACGCGTTACATTCTGTCGCATAGGGTGGACACCGCTATCTGTTCGCAGGATGCACGAGGGGGAAAGCTCGGCCCGCATCCGAACCAGAAGAACCCGGTGACATCCCGAGAGATCCGGGCGGTCTTCCTGACCCTTCGAAATGATGAGATCACTACGTAATTCGATTCACCCTGTCCGCTCTACCCTGCTCGCCTCTCTCGCCGCCGTCGCGGTGATCGGCTCCGGTGCCATCGCGGCACCCTCCTCGGCCTCCGCCGCAGACGCGGCGTCGAACGCCATCGCCTCCGTGATCGAGAGGGGGTCGGAGTGGTCGTACTACCGGTCGACCACGGCGCCCTCGTCCGACTGGCAGACCGGCTCGTCGTCGTGGGACACCGCGAAGGCTCCGTTCGGCGCCGGTTCGCGGGTCGGACGCGTCGCGACGAAGATCCCGTCGTCGACCGACCGCCCGCTGTCGACCTTCTTCACCAAGAGCTTCACGCTCACCTCGGACCTCCCCGAGTGGTCGTGGCTCAACACCTGGGCCGACGACGGCATCGTGGTGTGGATCAACGGCACCGAGGTCGGGCGCAAGAACGCGCCGACGGGCGACATCACGGCGAAGAGCTACGCCACCGCCGCGCCGTCGACCACCTCCGCCCGCTCGAACCCGGTGTCGTTCTCGATCCCAGTGAACCTTCTCCACGAGGGCGAGAACACCATCGCGGTGCAGGTGCTGGCCAACTACCACGCGACCCCCAATGTGAGCTTCGACGCACACCTCGTGCGGGAAGACACCCCGTCGGGTCAGGCCGTGGCTCCCGCGCCCGCCCCGGCTCCGGCCCCGGCTCCGGCTCCGGAGGACGACTCCACGCAGGTCGCGCCGCCGGCGAGCGAGCAGGAACCTCCGGCCGAGGAGCCGGCTCCCGCACCCGAGCCGGCCCCCGCCCCCGCTCCCGCGCCCGCGCCGGCGACGGACGGGAGTGGGTCGGCGACGAGCGACCCCGACGCCTGCGGTGCCCAGGCGATGCTGGCCCCGTCGTGTGGCGCCCTGTGGGGCGTGTACGCCACCGAGGGCGGATCGAACCTCGTGACCTCGGTCACCGATCTCGAGGCCAAGGTCGGGCGCAAGTTCGACATGACCATGCGGTACCACGACTTCTCCACCCACGTGCATCAGGGGCAGTTCCCGGACGCGGAGGAGCAGACGCTGGGTCAGGACCGCACGCTGCTGTTCTCGTGGCAGTCGCGCGTCTCCGACACCAACACCATGATCGCGTGGTCGCGCATCACCAAGGGCGAGATGGACTCGTACATCGATTCCGCCGCCGACCGGGTCAAGGCGTTCGGCAAGCAGGTCATGATCGCGTTCGATCCCGAGTTCGACAACGGCCCGAACGAGGAGAAGGGCACGATGGCGGACTACGCCAGCGCCTACCGCCACATCCATGACCGTTTCGAGGCCAAGGGCGTGACCAACGTCGCGTGGGCCTGGGTGTCGACGGGGTACCTCGGCGACGGGAACGACGACCGCATCATGCAGGGCTACCCCGGAGACTCCTACGTGGACTGGGTGGGTTACGACCCGTACAACTTCTACACGTGCAACGGCACCGGGTGGACGACGTTCGCCGACAAGATCGATCAGAAGTACCACTTCTTCACGCAGGGCAGCCTGGGCACCAAGCCGCAGATCCTGTCCGAGTACGGCACCTCGTACAACACGTCCGACCCGGCGCTCGCGCAGGACTGGCACCGCGACATCCCCGATGCGCTCAAGGACTACCCGAACCTGAAGGCGCTCGTGCGGTTCAACTCGCCCGGTGCCCTGGGCACGGGGGAGAAGTGCACGCTCCAGATCGAGAACGGCCCCGGCATGCTCGAGTCGTTCAAGGACGCGGGTCTGGATCCGTTCGTGAACACACGCGGGAACTGACCCCGCGTCGAGCCGCTCCGCTCGACAGGACTGCGCCCCCTCGGGCGCCGGTGCCTCACACACCGGTGCGCGAGGGGGCGCTCCTCGTGTCACGACCGCGGGCGATCGCGTCCGCGGGATCCGGCGACGCGCGATCGGCGTCCGCGGGATCCGGCGACGCGACCGGCGTCCGCGGGGTCAGTCCTCGGCGGCGGGGAGTCCGACGAGCTCGGCGCTCCGCTGCCACAGGGCCTCCGCGAGCACGGGGTCGTTCGCCTGCGGGTTCACCCGGGTGGTGAGGACGCGCTCGTCGTAGTAGGCGCCGGAGGTCCAGGTCTCGCCCGGGGTCCCCTCGATGAACCACCGCAGGGTCGCCCCTCCGCGGTCGGTCCCGATCAGGAGGACGTGCCGCAGCGGCGACCGGTACACCAGCCGCATGATGCTGGACGAGTCCGCCGCGAAGTTCGTGCGGACCGTGCCGGGGTGGAACGCCACGGCGCTGAGGCCCCGCGCGTGGAACCTCTCGTGCAGGCTCTTCGCGAACAGGATGTTGGCGAGCTTCGCGTCGCCGTAGGCCTTGTTGGGGCTGAAGCGGCGATGGTTGTCGAGGTCGTCCAGGTCGAGGTGCCCGAACAGCCGGTGGCCCACGCTCGACGTGTTGATCACGGCGCCGCGCGCCCGGAGCAGGTGGGGCAGCAGCAGGTTCGTCAGCAGGAACGGCGCCAGGTGGTTCACCTGGAGCGTCTTCTCGTGGCCGTCGACCGTGGGGGTGCGGTCGCCGAAGATGCCGCCGGCGTTGTTGGCCAGCACGTCGATGCCGTCGTCGCCCACGGCCGCGTCGATGCGGGTCGCGAGGGAGCGGACGTCGTCGAGCCGCGCGAAGTCCGCCACGTGATGCTCGGCTCCGGTCTCCTCCGCGACGGCGCGGGTCTTCTCCGGGGAGCGCCCGACCAGGATCAGCCGATGCCCGGCGTCGGCGAGCTGACGCGCGGCGGCAGCGCCGATGCCGTCGGAAGCACCGGTCAGGACGATGGTGCGGCGGCCGGTCGCGGTCACTCGGCCTCCGCATCGACCGTCGGGGTGATGCGCTCGACAGCGCGCGTCACGTGCTCGGCGATCACGGCGCGGGCGCGATCGGGGTCGCCGCTGGCCACGGCGTCGATGATCTGCTGGTGGCTGCGCACGTGCTCCTCCTGCTCGGCGGGGTCGAGCGCGGCGTTCGCGGCCTGGATGAACCCGGCGATCCGACCACGCAGCTGGGCGCTGAGCTCGTCGAGGAACCGGTGCTCGGCGAGGTCGGCCAGCGTCTCGTGGAACAGCCGGTCCTGGCGCAGCACCTCCGCGATGTCGCCGGGCGCCGCATCGGACATCGCCTGGATGATGGCGCCGAGGCGTGCCGCCGACTCCTCGTTCCACCGCTCCTGCACGCGGATGGCCATGAACTGCTCGAGCACGATGCGCAGGCTCGAGATCTCCTCCAGGTCCTGCGCGGTGAGCTGGGCCACGCGGGCGCCGCGGCGGGGTTCGCGTGTGATCAGGCGCTCCTCGGCCAGGCGGGTCAGCGCCTCGCGCACCGGGATGTGGCTCACGCCGAGCCGCTCCGCGAGCTTGCGCTCCACCAGCCGTTCGCCCGGCGCGAGCTCGCCCGAGTGGATGGCGGCCCGAAGCTCGTCGGTGACCTGTTCGGCGATGTTCTGATCCGACACGCTGCGCATCCGGGGCCCTTCTCGGTTTCGCGCGGCCCGGTGCTCGTCGCGCGGGGCCTCTTCGCTCGCTCGATGCTATGGCATCCGCGACAGGACTGGACAGAACGACGCTGGTGCTAGATGCTATAGCAAAACCCAGCGATGACGAAGGAGTTGTCATGTCCGGCACTGACTCGGCCGCCCAGGAGCGCGCCGCCGACGCCGCGGTGGGAGCCGCGGCCATGAAGAAGGCGATCTGGCGGCTCGGCCCGTTCCTCGGACTGCTCTACCTCGTCGCCTACATCGACCGGAACAACGCGGGCTTCGCCAAGCTCGAGATGACGGCCGCGCTGAACATCACCGAGGCGGCGTTCGGCTTCGCGGCCGGCATCTTCTTCATCGGGTACCTCCTCTTCGAGGTGCCCAGCAACCTGCTGCTGGAGAAGTTCGGCGCCCGCAAGTGGATCGCGCGCATCATGATCTCGTGGGGCATCGTCGCCGCCCTCACCGCCTTCGTGCAGGACGAGACGCAGTTCGCGATCGCGCGCTTCATCCTCGGCATCGCGGAGGCCGGGTTCTTCCCCGGCGTGCTGCTCTACCTCACGCTCTGGTTCCCGCGGCAGTACCGCACGCAGGTGCTCGCCGTGTTCGTGCTGTCGAACCCGATCGCCAACGCCGTGGCCGCACCGCTGTCGGGCTGGATGCTCGAGCTCCACGGACTGTGGGGTCTGGACGGCTGGCAGCTGGTGTTCCTCCTGCAGGGCGTGCCCGCCGTGCTGCTCGCGTTCGTCGTGTTCTTCTGGCTGCCCGATCGCCCGCAGGACGCCCGCTGGCTGAACCCGGCCGAGCAGCGGTGGATCACCGACACGCTCGCCGCCGAGACGCAGGCCACGGAGCAGCGCCACGGCCGCCTCCGCCTGGGCGAGGTCTTCCGCAACGGGCGTCTGTGGACGCTGATCGTGCTGTTCTTCGGCGTCGTGTTCGGGGCGTACGGCCTGGGCATGTGGCTGCCGACGATCGTGAAGAGCATGGGCGACTTCTCCAACGCCACGACCGGATGGCTGGTGGCGTTGCCCAACCTCTGCGCGGCGCTGGTGATGCTGCCGTGGGAGCGCGCCGCGCGGAAGCAGGGCAACATCCCGCTCCAGATCGGCATCACGCTGAGCATCACGGCCCTGTCGCTCATCGCAGCGGTCGCGGCGCAGGGCACTCCGATCCTCGCGCTCGCGGCGCTGTGCGTCGGGATGTCCGCCCTGTTCTCGACCACGCCGCTGTTCTGGAGCCTGCCGCCCATGGTGCTCACCGGCACGGCCGCAGCGGCGGGACTGGCGTTCATCAACTCGGTCGGCAATCTCGCCGGGTTCGCCGGACCGTACGCGATCGGCTGGATCAGCCAGACCACGGGATCCGCCGTGTGGGGCCTGCTGCTCATCTCCGGGCTCACCCTGCTCGGGGCGACGATCGCGTTCGTGCTGAGCCGTCGCGCCGACTTCACCACGGCGCCCGCACCGGCGCCGCAGTCGGCGCCCGCCGCGCACTGAGCCGCCCGGATCGGCGGGCGTAACGAGAACGTAACCCCGCCGATCCGGTTCGCTCTAGACGCCCTCGCGCTTTTGCTACATGCTATAGCGAACACCCTTACCCGAAGCATCACCCGAAGCACCACCCGACACCTGGAGGCACCCATGTCGCGTCGTCGCGTCCTTCTCGGCGGAGCAGCGCTGCTCACCGCCGCGCTGATCACCGCTGGCTGCAGCACCTCATCCACCCCCGACGGCTCCGCCCAGGACGGCGGCACGCTCACCGTCGCCGCGGCCCAGGGCATCCCGCAGCTCAACCCGGCCATCCGCACCTTCGCGTGGGAGGAGGTGCTGTTCCCGCTGCTCTGGAACGGCCTCACCACCACCGACGAGTCCGGCGAGATCGTCGGCGACCTCGCCGAGAGCTGGGAGACCTCGGACGATCAGAAGACGTGGACGTTCACGCTCCGCGACGGCGTCACGTTCTCCAACGGCGACCCGTTCACCGCGGAAGACGCCGTGGCCTCGTTCGAGTACTACCTCGACCCCGAGACCGCCACGCAGGAGAAGAACAAGATCGACATGGTGACCGACGTCACCGCCCCCGACGACAAGACCGTCGTCATCACGCTCTCCGAGCCGATCGCCACGTTCGACGCCGGCATCGTCTGGGTCAAGATGCTCGACGTCGACGCGCTCGACACCATCGACAAGGAGCCCATCGGCACCGGTCCCTACATCGTCGACGCCTTCACACCCGACGACAGCCTCACGCTCGTGCCCAACCCCGAGTACTTCGGCGACGCCCCCGCGCTCGACGAGATCAGGATCGTGAAGGCCGCCGAGTCCACGGCTGCCGTGACCGGACTGCGCTCGGGCGACATCGACGTGCTGTGGTCGGTGCCGCAGGGCGACGTCGAGGGCCTGGAGGCCGGCGGCGACATCGCGCTCGTGAAGCCGGAGAACCCGAGCCAGTGGCCGTCGTGGGAGGTCGACACCACCTCCCCGCCGTTCAACGACGTGCGTGCGCGGCAGGCCCTCGCATACGCGATCGACCGCGAGGCGATCCTCGACGCCGCGTACTACGGCCAGGGCACGGTCTCCCCGACCAACAATGCCCTCGGCGAGGTGAACCCCTGGTACGGCGGCGACCTGACCGACTACTCCTACGACCTCGACAAGGCCAAGGAGCTGTTCGCCGAGGCCGGCGTGACCGAGGGCAGCACCCTCACCTGGTGGGGCGTCGCCGGACAGTACCCGGAGTGGAACACCAGCGGCGAGATCCTGCAGGCCAGCCTCAAGGAGATCGGCATCACCCTGAAGATCGACAACAACGACGTCGGCACCTGGGTCGACTCGTTCTACCCGGCGGGCAAGAGCTTCCCCGGCTACATCGTGCCGAACTTCCAGTCCACGCCGCCCGAGCCCGCCTACTCGCTGAACTTCTATCTGGAGGGCCGCTGCGAGTGCAACTGGGTCGACCCGGAGTTCCAGTCGGCCTTCGCCGCCGCCGTCGCCGAGCCCGACCAGGCCGCGCGTGCCGAGAAGTGGGGCACCGTGCAGACGATCATCAACCAGCAGGTGCCGCTGATCGTGCCGCTGCAGTCCACCGTGGTCACCGCGACCAGCACGAAGGTCGACGGCGTGTGGGTCGAGGGCGGCGGGCAGCTGCACCTCGAGAACGCGCAGCTGAAGGGCTGACGTGCTCCTCTCCGTCCTGCGGCGGGTGGCGATCAGCATCGCGATGCTGATCACCACCTCGCTCCTCGTGTTCGTGGTGCTCCGGCTGCTGCCGGGCGACCCCGTGATCACCCGTCTCGGCTCGACGCCGGGCGTGGACGCGGAGATGCTCCAGCGTCTGCGCGAGGAGGCCGGGCTCGACGCCCCGGTCATCGAGCAGTACCTGCGCTGGATCGGCGGCGTCGTCACGGGCGACTTCGGGCAGTCGTACTTCAACCAGTTCTCGGTGACCGAGCTCATCGCGCAGCGCCTGCCCGCCACGCTCGAGCTCACGCTGATCGGCATCCTGCTGGCCGTGCTCATCGCGACCCCAGCCGCCGTGATCGCCTCGCTGCGCCCGCTCGGCGTGGTCGACCGCGTGCTCACGGCCATCTCCACCGCGGGCATGGCGCTGCCGCAGTTCCTCATCGGCATCGTGCTGATCGTGGTGTTCGCCGTGCAGCTGAAGTGGCTGCCCGCCCGCGGCTACACGCCGTTCGCGGACGACCCGGCCGACAACCTCGTGCGCATGATCCTGCCCGCCCTCACCCTCGCCTTCGCCGCCGCGCCGCTGCTGATGCGGTTCCTGCGGGCGTCGATGGTCGAGGTGCTCGACGCCCCCTACATCCGCACCGCCCGCGGCAAGGGGCAGTCGGCGAGCGGGGTGGTGCTCGGGCACGCGCTGCGCAACGCCCTGATCCCGGGGCTCACCATGCTCGGCCTCATCGTCGGATACACGCTCGGCGGGGTCGTGATCGTGGAGTACGTGTTCGGTGTTCCCGGGCTCGGCTCGCTGGCGATCGACGCCGTGTTCAAGCGCGACTACGCGGTGCTGCAGTCGGTGGTGCTGCTGATCTCCGCCATGTTCATCCTCACGACGCTGATCGTCGACCTGCTCTACGGCGTGCTCGACCCGCGTCTTCGTGCAAGGAGCAGCCGTGGCTGACACCCTCACCCTCGCCCTGCGCTCGACCCGTCCGCGCCGCCGGCTCGCCGTCGCCTCGTGGATCCCCCTCGCGCTGCTCGCCCTGATCGTGCTGGCCTGCGTGCTCGCGCCCGTCATCGCGCCGTTCGACCCCGCGGCCCAGTCGCCCGACCGCTTCGCCGCGCCCTCGGCCGTGCACCTGTTCGGCACCGACGAGCTCGGCCGCGACCTGTTCAGCCGCGTGCTGTACGGCGGACAGCTCACCGTGTTCATCGCCGCCGGTGCCACGCTCGTGGCGATGGTGCTCGGCATCGCCTGGGGCATGGCCGCCGCGTTTGCCCGCGGCTGGGCCGACGAGCTGCTCATGCGCCTGGCCGACACCGTGATGGCGATCCCGCAGATCCTGTTCGCGCTGGTGTTCATCTCGGCGTTCGGCGCCGACCCCGTGAAGCTCGCCGTCATCATCGGCATCCTGCTCACCCCCACGACCGCGCGGCTGGTGCGGTCGTCGGTGCTGAGCGAGCTGCAGGAGGACTACTTCACCGCGGCCGTGGCCTTCGGCTCGAAGCGCAGCCGCCTGCTGTTCGCGGAGGTGCTGCCCAACGCCAAGGGACCGATCGTGGTGCAGGCCGCGATCAACGCCGCGAACGCGATCCTGCTGGAGGCGTCGATGAGCTTCGTCGGGCTCGGCATCGCGCCGCCCGAGGCCACCTGGGGCACCCTCGTGCAGCAGGGCTACCAGAAGATGTACCAGTCGATCGGGTACGTGCTGTTCCCCGCGCTGTTCATCTTCGTGACCATCTGGCTGCTCAACGTGCTCGCCGACCAGTTCGGCGGCGACCGGAAGGGGAAGGGCCGATGACCGACGCCGCTCCCGTCCTGCGGGTGCAGGACCTCACCGTCTCCTACGGCGACGTGACGCCCGTGAAGGGCATCACCTTCGCGGTGCGCCCCGGCGAGCGGATCGGCCTGGTCGGCGAGTCCGGCTCCGGCAAGTCGCTCACCGCGCTGTCGATCATGCGCCTCAACGACGGCGCGAAGCTCGGCGGCAGCATCCGGCTGCGCGACCGCGAGCTGCTGACTCTCCGCACGCGCGAGATGACGAAGGTGCGCGGCGGCGAGATCGCGATGGTCTACCAGGACCCGATGTCATCGCTGAACCCGGTGCGCACCATCGGGCACCAGCTCGTCGAGGCGATCCGGCTGCACGAGCGGGTGTCGCGGCAGGCCGCGCGTGCCAGGGCCGTCGAGCTGCTGACCGAGGTCGGCGTGCCGCTGCCCGAGGAGCGCCTGAGCCAGTACCCGCACGAGTTCTCCGGCGGCATGCGGCAGCGCGTCATGATCGCGATGGCCATGTCGTCGCGGCCCGCGGTGCTGATCGCCGACGAGCCCACCACCGCCCTGGACGTGACCACGCAGTCGCGCATCATCGACCTGCTCGACCGTCTCGCGGAGGACCACGGCACCGCGGTCGTGCTCATCACGCACGACCTCGGCGTCGCGGCCGGCTTCTGCGAGCGGATCCACGTGATGCGGCACGGGCGCGTGGTCGAGGAGGGCCCCGTCGACCGGATCTACGCCGCGCCCGAGCACCCGTACACGCAGGCGCTGCTGGGGGCCGTGGTCGACCTCACGGTGGACGTGCACCAGCCCATCCCGACCGTGGACGCCCTTCACCTCGCACCGCCCACCCCGGAACCGCACGGTGCGGGGCCATCCCACCCCCGGTCCGTGAGCGAGGGGCCCTTCGACGAGACGAAGGGCGCCGCCGACACGATCAGCGCGGTCGACCGGGCCCGGGAGTCGGGCGACGTGCTGGTCGACGTGCAGGGCGTGACGAAGGTGTTCACGCTGGGCTCCGGACGCCGCGTGACCGCGGTCGACGACGTGTCGTTCCAGATCCGCCGCGGCGAGACCGTGGGGCTCGTCGGCGAGTCGGGGTCGGGCAAGTCGACCGTGTCGAAGGCGGTGCTCGCGCTCGGCGGCATCGACGGCGGTGCGGTGGTGTTCGACGGGCAGCGTCCGCACGACCTGCGCGGCGAGGAGCTGCGCAGGCTGCGCCGCCGCATGCAGATGGTGTTCCAGGACCCGTTCTCGGCGCTCAACCGCCGGCAGACCGTGGCGCAGATCATCGAGGCGCCGCTGCTCGCCCACGGCATCGGCACCCGGGCGACCAGGGCCGAGAAGGTGCGCGAGGCGATGCACCGGGTGCGGCTGGACGAGGAGTTCGCGCACCGGCTCCCGCGCTCGATGTCGGGCGGCCAGTGCCAGCGGGTGTCGATCGCGCGGTCGCTCGTGCTGGAGCCGGAGTTCCTGGTGCTGGACGAGTCGGTGTCGGCGCTCGACGTGTCGATCCAGGCGCAGGTGCTGAACCTGTTGCGCGACCTGCAGTCCGAGCTCGGCCTGACGTACCTCTTCATCAGCCACGACCTCGCCGTGATCCGGTACATGTCGTCGACCGTCGCCGTGATGCAGCACGGGCGGATCGTGGAGGTCGGCGCGCGCGACGCCCTGTTCGCGAACCCGCAGCACGAGTACACGCGCAGCCTCATGGCCGCGATCCCGGTGGCCGATCCGGTGCTCGAGCGGCGCCGGCGGGCCGAGGCCGCGGCGCTCTGGCAGGCGCAGGGGGCGGTCACCGCGGTCGTCCCGGCCCCCACCGCCGCGGGAGCGCGCGGATGACACCGACGGGACACCTCGTCCCGACCCGCCGTCGATAACGAAGGAGTCGTCATGTCCGACACCACCACCGGCACCGAACAGGGTGTGCGCTCGACGGGGCGTCGCGCCCTGATGACCGGGCTCGGCGCCGTCGCGCTCGGTGCGGCCGGGTCCGTCGTCGGCGCGTCGTCCGCGCAGGCGGCCCCCGTCGCGGCGGGCTCGAAAGACGTCACGAGGGCGGAGACCGTCGCCGACCTGGCCGGGCTGCGGGCGCGTGAGGGCGAGCTGGCGATCGTCGCCGGGTATCACGCGCCCGGCGACGCCGGCCTGCTCGTGTACGTGGGGGCCGGTGAGGCCGACACCGCGGTCAACGGCGGCACGGTCGTCGCCGGCAAGCGCCACACGAAGTGGGTGCTGCTCCACGACGGCACGGTCGACTTCCGGGTCTTCGGCATCACCGGACCCGAGACGGCGGCCGACGACGCGCTCGACGCGCTGGTGAACGACCCCGCCGTCCGGCGCATCGAGGCCCAGACCGACCTGCTGTTCCAGCGGCGGCACGTCTTCACCCGCTCGCACATCGAGATCGACTTCGGCGGGCACCTGGTCACCACGGAGGGGATCGAGCCGAACACCGCCGACAACCCGTTCGGCGCGGTCATGTTCTTCACCGGGGCGGCGGCAGACGTGGTCGTCGAGCACCGGCTGACCGAGCCGTGGGCGGAGCTGACCGACGCGGTCGCGGTGCCCGACGCCACCCCGTTCGCCGTCGACACCTGGTGGGCGGTGCAGTGCGACGAGGTCGCCGGTGGCGGGCGGGACGAGCGCGAGCTGCAGCGGTTCGTGCAGGTGACGCAGCAGCTCGACGCCGCGCACATCCGCGTCGACTACCTCAACGGCTGGCCGCTCGACACCGGTCGCCGGCTCACCTGGCGCCGGATGGAGCCGGTCGTCGGGGTGCGCATCGCGAACATGCGGTTCCTCGGCGCCGGACCGTTCGACGGACCCACCGACGGGTCCTTCCCCGATCCGCGCGAGCGCACAGGGTCGCACCCGATCGCCTTCGAGTACGCCGTCCACTGCGACGTCGCCGACGTGCACGCCAGCCGCACCTGGTGGCCCGTGATCATGCGGCGGTGGAACACCCACTTCACCACCGAGCGCTGCTCGGTCGAGAACCCGCCCACCGTGTTCTACGGCGGCGCGGGGTACCTCACGCAGCAGATCTACAGCCTCTATGGGCGGGTCGCCGACTGCACGTCGTCGAACGCGCGGCACCTGAACGACCTCACCGCGAGCGCGTACTGCATCGTCGAGAACTGTCACGGCGACGGCGACGACCAGGGCGGCAACCCGTTCACGACGCACGGCCAGTACGAGCACGACCTCACCTTCATCGGCAACTCCGGGCTGATGGACATCGCCAACTCCGGGGCGCAGTGGGGCACGGCCGCCAAGCGCATCACGGTGCGCGACCACGTGTGCTCGTGGTTCGTCGCGGGCACGAAGATCAGCGACCTGACGCTCGAGAACGTGCGGGTGATCGGCCGCTCCACGTTCGACCCGCAGGCGACCATGACGATCAACGCCGACGGGGCCCAGGTGCGCGGCTGCACCGCCGGGCTGCTGGCGATCGGGCAGCGGTCGGCGCGGTCGTCGCGGCCGACGACGATCGAGGACTCCACGTTCGCGCTGCCGAAGGACCAGGTGCTCGTGCAGACGCCCGTCACGGTCCCGGTCAGCTTCGTGCGCTGCACCATCGGCGGCATCGACGGGACCAAGGCCCGCGGTTCGGGACCGGTCGAGTTCGTCGACTGCCGGCTGAGCGGCCCGGTCTCCGGCGCGCCGTTCGAACTCGGCGCGTCGCGGGTCACGATCCGCGGCGGTACCGTGCGCGACGTGCTGCTGTCGGCGACCGCCGTGCGCGACCAGCTCATCGCCGTGGAGGGCGTGGAGCTCGGCACCGAGCGGGCCGACGTCGCCCTGCTGTCGCGGGCGGCCGGCGACGGCGCCGTCACCTGGCGTCTGAGCGGCGTGACCTCGACGGTCGCGAACGGTGCGGCGCACGCCGACATCGGTGCGGGCGTGAACCACGCGCGCATCACCGGCTCCCAGTTCGTCGGGGGACGGTTGCGGCTGGCCGACGGGTTCGCGGAGCCGTCCACGCTGCTCTACAGCGACTCCGTGGAGCGCGGGGTCGAGACCACGGTGCCCGAGGCCGGGGACCGGGTGCTGATCGCCGACGTGCTGAGCGTGTGAGCGACGGCCATGATGGACGACAGGGAGGACCTGGAGTGAACGACACGGCAGCTGCCACGCGCCTCGGCGACCGCATCCGCGTTCCGCGCACGCGCGCCCGCATCGGTGTGGCCCGGCGCGACATCACGCCCCCGGTGGGCATCCGCGCCAAGAACTGGGGCCCCGCCGACTGGGAGCGCTCCGAGGGGGCGCATCGCCCGTTCGAGCTGACCGCGCTCGCGGTGATCGGGGCCGACGAGCGCCCGCGCGTGCTGCTCGCGGTCGACGGCACCTGGTGGCGCCGGGTCGCCGACGAGCAGGGGGTGCGCGGCGCGATCCTCGACGGTCTCGGCCTGGAACCCGACCAGCTCATGCTGTCGCTGTCGCACACGCACGCCGGCGCGGTGCTGTGCGCCGCCGACGCGCACCTGCCAGGGGGCGAGCTCATCCCCGGCTACCTGGAGGCGCTGTCCGCCGCCGGGGTCGTGGCCGGACGGGAAGCGCTCGACGGCGCCCGCCCCGGACTGATCGAGTGGACCACGGGCACCTGCACCCTCGCCGCGGAACGGGAGCTCGACCTCGACGGACGGGCGCTCGTGGGCTACAACCCGCAGGGCACCGCCGATGACACCGTGACCATCGGTCGCATCAGCGTCGACGGCCGGGTGCGGGCGACCCTGGTGAACTACGCCTGCCACCCGACCACGCTCGCCTGGCAGAGCCGTGAGGTGTCGCCGGACTACGTCGGGGCGATGCGCGAGATCGTCGAGGCCGCGACCGGTGAGCCGTGCCTGTTCGTGCAGGGGGCATCGGGCGAGCTGGCCCCGCGCGAGCAGTACACGGGAGACGTGACCGTGGCCGACCGGCACGGACGCTCGCTCGGACACGCGGTCCTCGCCGCGCTCGACGCCCTGCCGCTGCCCGGTGAGGAGCTGACGCTGGACGGTGTGGTCGAGTCGGGCGCGCCGCTCGCGATCTGGGCGGGGCGGCCGGTCGACGGCGGAGACGGGGCGCGCGGGGTCGTGGCGGCCGTCGAGCTCCCCCTGCGCGACCTGCCGACGCTCGACCAGCTGGCGGAGGAGTGGAAGGACATCGACCCCCGCTCCCGCGACGAGCGTCTGGGCCGGGCGCGGAACCTGCGCGACGGCTACATCGACGGGCCCACCGTGCAGCACCCGGTGTGGGCGTGGCGCTGGGGCGACGCGGTGATCGTGGGGCATCCCGGCGAGGCATACTCCCGGTTGCAGACGACGCTGCGGGAACGGTTCCCCGCGACGCCCATCGTGGTGATGAACCTGACGAACGGCCCGGGCTTCGTCTACCTCCCGACGCGCGAGGCCTACGACCGCGGCGCCTACCAGGCCTGGCAGACCCCCCTGGCCGCCGGGGCCCTGGAGCTGCTGGAGGCGCACGCGGTGACCCTCGTCGCGAGCCTGCTCGACGACTGACCCGCGGCCGCTACACTTGCTATAGCAAATCCCCGTCGTAGAGGAGAGACATGACCGCGCAGCGCCCCGTCGCCATCGTCACCGGAGGCTCCGCCGGCATCGGCTGGGAGATCGGACAGCGGCTCTCCGCCGACGGGTACCGCGTGGTGGCGACCGACCGCGTGCCCGGCCTCACCGCGGGCGACAACCCCGCCGGCATCCTGTGGCGTGAGCTCGACGTGACCGATCACGCCGCGGTCGACCGGGTGTTCGGCGAGATCGAGGCTGAGCTCGGGCCCATCGAGGTTCTCGTGAACAACGCGGGCATCCAGCGGCACCGCGGCATCGAAGACCTCACGTGGGACGAGTGGTCGGCCGTGGTCGACGTGAACCTGCACGGGGTGTTCTCCGCCCTCCAGGCCGCCGGGCGCCGCATGCTCGACCGCGGCGAGGGGCGCATCGTCAACATCTCGTCCATCTCCTCACGCGGTTCCGCGGGCCGGGCGCCCTACGCCACGACCAAAGCCGCCGTGATCGGGCTCACCTCCACCGCCGGGGCCGAGTGGGCGGCGCGGGGCGTGCGCGTGAACGCGGTCGCCCCGGGCTACGTCGACACGGGCGTCTTCCGGCAGGGGGTCGAGCAGGGCACGCTGAGCCTCGACACGATCCTGTCGCGCATCCCCGCGAAGCGCCTAGCCGACGCGAGCGAGATCGCCGCCGCGGTCAGCTTCCTCGTCTCCGACCAGTCGCGCTACATGAACGGCCAGACGCTGTACGTCGACGGCGGGTTCATGGTGGACTACGGCGTGCCCCTCGCGAAGAAGCCCGAATGAGCGCGATCGCCCGCGTCCACACCGCCACGGTGGTGCTGCCGCTGCCCGCGCCCCTGCAGCTCGGGGGCATGACGGTCACGCGCCGCGAGTACACCGCGGTGCGGGCGACCGCGGGTGACGGCACCACCGGCGTCGCGTACTGCCTGTCGCGCGAGGCGCCGATGGCCGAGATCGTGGAGCGGCTCGTCGCTTCGCACGCGGTCGGCACCGACGCGGACAACCCGGCGAGCACGTGGGAGCGGATGCTGCGGGGGAGCGCGATCGTCGGACGGGTCGGGCTCGTGCGCCGGGCCATCGGGCTCGTCGACATCGCGCTGTGGGACATCGCCGCGCGGCGGGCCGGGGTGCCGCTGTGGCGCCTGCTCGGCACGGGCGACGCTCCCCGCGACGCGATGCTCGTGGCCGCGTACCCGTCACCGCAGCGCACGCCCCGGGAGGTCGCGGACGAGGTGCTGGCCCAGGCGGACGGGTGGTCGCAGGTGAAGATCTCCCGCATTCCCGATCCGGCATACATGCGCGAGCTGCTGGCGCTGCTGAACGCAGAACTGCCCGACACGACCGGGCTGGTGGTCGACGTGGGCTTCGGCTGGCCCGACGCCGGCACGGCCCTCGCCGAGATCGCGCAGTGGGGCGACCCGCGCCTGGCGTGGCTCGAGGATCCGCTGCTGCCGGAGGACGCGGCGGGTGTCGCGCGGATCCGCCGCGAGTCGGGGCTGCCGGTCGCGGTGGGCGACGAGGTGACCGACCCCGCGGTGCTGAAGGCGCTGGTGGAGGTCGGCGAGGTCGACGCGCTGCGCCTCGACGTGGTCGCGATCGGCGGAGTCACCCCCGCACGGGAGCTGATCGCGTGGGCGGCCGAGCGGGGAATACCCGTGTCGGGCCACGTGTACCCCGAGGTGACCGCACATCTCGGCATCCAGGTCGAGACCTTCGCGCGCGGCGTGAACCCGTACGACCCCGCGCCCTCGTTCGTGACGGGCGGCCCGCGGTTCGACGGCGCCGTGACACCGAGCGATACGCCGGGCCTCGGGTTCGGGCTCGACCCCGCCGTGTTCCGATTCGAGAGGGACTGACATGACCGACTCCCCGCGCAGTGTCGTGGTCACCGGCAGCGGCAAGGGCATCGGCCGCGCGGTCGCCGAGCGCCTCACCGCCGACGGCTGGATCGTGGTGGGGCTCGAACGCTCCCCGGGCTCCGGCACGGTCGAGGCGGGCGTGCTGGCGGAGGTCGTGCTCGGCGATGCGTCCGACCGGGAGGCGCACGAGCGCGCGGCGACCGTGGCCCGTGCGCGCGCACCACTGGCCGGGTGGGTGAACAACGCCGGCATCACCCGGCGCACTCCCCTGCACGAGCTCGACGAGACCGCGGTGCGGGAGATCATCGGCATCAACGGCTTCGGCTATCTGTGGGGCTGCTCGACCGCGGTGTCGGCCTTCGTGGACCAGGGCCTGCCGGGGGCGATCGTGAACATCGGCTCGATCCACGGGCGGACGAGCTTCGTGGATCACGCCGCCTACGAGTTCACGAAGGGCGGCATCGATGCGCTCACGCGCAGTGTCGCGGTGACATATGGCGGTCTCGGCATACGTGCGAACACCGTGGCGCCGGGCGGCGTGCGCACCCCGCACCTGGAGGCGCAGATCGCCCGAGCGGCCGACCCCGCTGCGGAGGAGCGCGCGCTCGCGGAGGGCCCGCCGATGGGACGCATCGCCCGAGCGGAGGAGGTCGCCGCCGTCACCGCATTCCTGCTCTCCGATGAGGCCCCGTACCTCTCCGGTCAGTCCATCGCGGTCGACGGCGCCTGGACCGCGTCCTTCGGCGACATCGCCGTCGACCCCGCCCTGCGCGCCCGCTTCGACGCCTGACGCCACCGATTCCTGAGGGCCGTTCGTCTCGTCGCCGGTGAGGTGCCTGAGCGCCGTTCGTCTCGTCGCCGGCGTGGTGTCTGAGGGCCGTTCGTCTCGTCACCGGTGGGGTTTCCGAGCGATCCCCGCGTGACGACGCGCTCGCACCGATGTCCGGGGTCCGTGCGACGATCCGCTCGTCGACGGGAGAACGGATGCGTGGGGAAGCCACCGTGCTGCACGCCGACCTGGACGCCTTCTACGCGTCGGTCGAGCAGCGGGATGCCCCCGAGCTGCGCGGTCGACCGGTGATCGTGGGCGGCGGGGTCGTGCTGGCGGCGAGCTACGAGGCGAAGGCCCGGGGCGTCCGCACCGCGATGGGCGGTCGCCAGGCGCGGGAGCTGTGCCCCGACGCCGTCGTGGTGCCGCCGCGCATGGAGGCGTACTCCGCCGCGAGCACAGACGTCTTCGCGATCTTCCGCGACACGACGCCGCTGGTCGAGGGGCTGTCGATCGACGAGGCGTTCCTGGAGGTCGGCGGGCTGCGGCGCATCGCGGGAACGCCGGAGGAGATCGCCGTGCGCCTGCGGGAGCGTGTGCGACGCGAGGTCGGGCTCGCGATCTCGGTCGGGGTCGCGCGCACCAAGTTCCTCGCGAAGGTCGCCAGCGCCGTGAGCAAACCCGACGGTCTGCTGGTCGTGGAGCCCGAGCGCGAGGAGCAGTTCCTCCTGCCGCTGCCGGTCGAGCGGCTGTGGGGTGTGGGCGCGGTGACGGCCGAGAAGCTGCACCGCTACGGCGTGCGCACGGTCGGCCAGCTCGCGGAGCTGGAGGCGGCGACGGCGGAGCGTATGCTCGGCAAGGCCACGGGCGCGCACGTGCACGCGCTCGCGCGACTGCGGGATCCGCGCCCGGTCGACACCACACGGCGGCGCGGCTCGATCGGCTCGCAGCGCGCGCTCGGCTCGCGGCCGCGGTCGGCGGAGGAGCTCGACCTCATCCTCACGCAGATCGTCGACCGGCTCGCCCGGCGGCTGCGCGACGGCGACCGCGTGTGCCGCACGGTGGTGCTGCGACTGCGCTTCGGCGACTTCACGAAGGCCACCCGCTCCCGCACGCTCGGCGCGCCGACCGACCGCACCGCGATCCTCCTCACAGTGGCGCGCACCCTGCTCGCCGCCGCGCAGTCCGAGGTCGCCGACCGCGGCATCACGCTGCTCGGCCTCTCCCTGTCGCAGCTCGACCGCGCCGACCGCGTGCAGCCGGAGCTCCCGATCGACTGGGGTGACGAGGCGCGACTCGACTCGGTGCTCGACACCCTGCGCGACCGCTACGGTGCGACCTCCGTCTCCCGCGCCGCAAAGCTCGGACGCGACCCCGGCTGGTCCACGCCGATCCTCCCCGAGCATGAGTGACGGCCTCGGCCGAGGGCTGCCATGGTTAAGGCCAGACTTCACCCCCCGTTCTGGCTAGAAGTCGGGCTACACTGAGGGCATGCAGACTGTACCGCTGAGCGAGGCCAAGGACCACCTCTCGCGCCTGGTGGACCAGGTCGAGCGCGAGCACGAGACGATCGAGATCACTCGCCACGGCCGGGGCGCGGCAGTGTTGATGAGTAAGGACGCCCTGGAGTCTCTGTACGAGACGCTGCATTGGCTGTCGGAGCCGGGCACGCGACAGGATGTCGACGATGCGCGGCGACAGGCTGAGGCCGGCGAGCTGCGCAGCGCGGAGGAGACGATGGAGCGCTACGGGGTTCGGCCCCGGTGACCTGGACCACCGCTTTCGCTGACTCCGCCTGGCGCGACCTCGATCGGTTGCCGCAGAAGATCGCACAGGCCATCGTCGAGTTCGCTGTCTTCACCCTGCCCGAGAATCCGGAACGCATGAGCAAGCCGCTCGTCGACGAGTTCGAGGGCCTGCGCTCTGCACGCCGTGGGGACTACCGAGTGTTGTTCTTCCTCGGCGCGCGAGAGACGATCGTGGTCGTGCGCGCCCGGCACCGCCGTGATGCGTACCGCCCGCCCGCTCCGCACTGGGACTGACAGAGGCCGGTGGCCCGCGCGCCCCCCTCGAAACGAAGGAGATCTCACGCGATGAAGGAGGTCTCCGGAGCTCCGCTCCTTCATGACGCGAGATCTCCTGCGCACCGTGCGGCCGTCCACCGGCCGCATCGCCCACCGTGCGGACGTGTACCGCCGCAGGTGACCCCGCCTCCGCGCCTCAGGCCTTGAGCATCGACGCCCGCGCGATGCGGCCGTCCACCACGTCGAAGGTCGCGATGGTCTCGGTCGCGACACCCGCGTTGATCACCTGCTCCTGCGCCACGACCCACCGCGCGCCGAAGAGCACGCTCGACTCGATGACGCACGAGAGCTCGGGGTTCTGCAGCCGGGGTTCGTAGAACGCGCGGATGGCTTCGGCGCCGACGATGGGTTCGGGCGCGACACCGGTGATGACGGCGTCGTCGGCGTAGGTGGCGACGAACGCGTCGAGGTCGTGGGCGTTGAACGCGTCGAGCTGTGCCTGCACGGTGTCGTGCGCGGAACGGTCGAGGGCGGTGCGGTCAGTCAATGCGAACTCCTCCGTTGACGTCGTAGGTGGCTCCGGTGATGAAGCGGGCGCGCTCCGAGGCGAGCGACGCGATGATCCAGGCGACGTCCTCGGGCTGGCCGAACGCGCCGAGGGGGATGCCGGCTTCGAGCTTCGCGCGCCCCTCGCCCTGGAGCTGGTCGGTGATGGCGCTGGCGACAGGGCCGGGGGTGACGGCGTTGACGCGGATGCCCTCGGAGGCCAGGTGTCGCGCGAAGCTGCGGGTGATGGCGAGCAGCGCCCCCTTGCTGGCGGCGTAGTGGATGCCGGTCTGCAGGGCGCCGACCTGTCCGGCGATCGAGGCGATGTTGACCACCGACCGGTCGCCCTCGGCCGCGCGCAGCAGAGGGAGTGCCGCCCGGGTGAGCAGGAAGGTGCCGCGGGCGTTGGTCTCGAGGACGAAGTCCCACTCCTCGATGTCGATGTCGGGGTAGGGCGTGTAGGGGCAGACTCCGCCGTTGTTGATGAGCACGTGCAGCTCGCCCCAGGTGAAAGTGATGCGGTCGGTGAGCGCGTCGATCGATTCGGCGTCGCGCAGGTCGAGCCGTGACACCAGCACCTCGGCGGCACCGGCCGCCCGGCACTCCTCGGCGACGCGCTCGGCCTCGGCCTCGCGCCCGGTGTAGGTGATCCAGAGGGCGGCGCCCTCGCGGGCGAGTTCGAGGGCGGCGGCGGTTCCGATGCCGGAACTCGCGCCGGTGATGAGTGCGCGGCGAACAGTCATGCCTAAACGCTATAGCAAGAACGGGTCGCTGTCAGCCGCTGTACACCGCTTTGCTAGATGCTATAGCATCTCTCCCATGACTGCGCCGTTCATCCTCGTCACCGACTGCGACCTCCCGGGGACCGTCATCGAAGACACCCTCCGCGGCGCGGGCCTGCGCGCCGATCGCGCCGCCTCCGGCAGCCCCGACGACATCGCCGCGCTCGGCGCCGACGCCGAGGGACTCGTGGTGCAGTGGGCACGCATCGACGGCGACCTCATGGACCGGATGCCCAACCTGCGCCTCATCAGCCGCGTCGGCATCGGGTACGACATGATCGACGTCGACGCCGCCACCGCCCGCGGCATCGCCGTCGCCAACACCCCCAGCTACTGCATCGAAGAGGTCGCCGCGCACACCGTGGCGATGATCATGACCCAGGCGCGCGGACTCCCCGCCTACGACCGCGCCGTGCGCGCCGGCACCTGGAAGGCCGTGGACGCCCGGCCGCTCGCCGTGCGCCCCTCCACCACCACCGTGTCCGTGCTCGGGTTCGGTCGCATCGGCTCGCTGGTCGCCCGCGGACTCCGCGGCCTCGGCTTCCGGGTGCTCGTCGCCGACCCGTACGCCCCCGCCGACGCCGTGCGCGAGGCGGGCTGCGAGCCCGTCGAGATCCCCGACGCCATCGCCCGCGCCGACATCCTCACCCTCCACGTGCCGCTCACCGACGCCACCCGGCACCTGATCGACGCGGCCGCCCTCGCCACCATGACGCAGGGCGCCGTGATCGTGAACACCTGTCGCGGACCGCTCATCGACGAGGACGCGCTCGCCGCCTCCCTCCGCGACGGACACCTCGGCGGCGCCGCGCTCGACGTCTTCGCGGGGGAACCGCTCGCCGCCGACTCCCCGCTCCGCGACCTCGACCAGGTGCTGCTCACCCCGCACGCCGCCTGGTACTCCCCCGAGGCCCTCGCCGACCTGCCGGTGCACGCGGCCCAGAACATCATCCGGTCGTTCGCGGGCGAGTCCGTGCCGATCGTCAACCCGTCGTTCGCCGCCGCCCGCTGACCCGAAAGCCCGACATGGAACTCCTGCGCCTCGGCCCCGCCGGCCACGAACACCCCTACGTCCGCGACGACGCCGGGGTGATCCGCGACCTCGCGCCCCTCACGGCCGAGATCGACGGGGCGTTCCTCGCCGCCGACGGCATCGCCCGCACCCGCGAGGCCCTGCGCCGCGACGAGCTGCCCGTCGCCGACGTCGACGGCCTCCGCCTCGGCGCTCCCGTCGCCCGCCCGACCGCGGTCCTGTGCATCGGCCAGAACTACGCCGCGCACGCGGCCGAGTCCGGCGCAGAGCCGCCCGCGCACCCGGTGCTCTTCTTCAAGCACCCCAACACCGTGGTCGGCCCGAACGACGTGGTGCTGCTGCCGCCCGGTGCGGAGAAGGTCGACTGGGAGGTGGAGCTCGCGGTGGTGATCGGCAGGACCGCCCGCTACCTCCCGTCGCCCGAGGCCGCCCGCGACGTGATCGCCGGGTACACCATCTCCAACGACGTGTCGGAGCGGGCGTACCAGCTCGACGTCTCGGGCGGGCAGTGGTCGAAGGGGAAGTGCTCCGAGACGTTCAACCCCCTCGGCCCCGCGCTCGTGCCCGCCGACGAGGTCGACCCGCAGGCGCTGCGCCTCCGCTCCTTCGTGAACGGCGAGCCGCGGCAGGACTCCTCCACGGCCGACATGATCTTCCCGGTGCTGCAACTGGTGCACGAGCTCAGTCACTACCTGGTGCTGGAGCCGGGCGACGTGATCAACACCGGTACCCCGCAGGGCGTCGCGCTCTCCGGACGCTTCCCCTATCTGCAGGACGGCGATGAGATGACGATCGAGATCGAGGGTCTCGGGCAGCAGCGGCAGCGGACCGAGCGCGTGCACCTGAGCTGACGCGACCCCGGCGGCCTGTGTCCGCGGCACGGCTCCTTTCGCTGAGTGCGCCGTGCCGCGGCCAGAGGCCGTCGGGGGTGTGCGAGGTCAGGCGAGGTCGCGCGGCGGCTGCGGCGGGGTGCGGTGCAGGGGGTCGGCGACCGGGATGCGCTCGGGCTCCGGCTCGGCCTGGGCCTCGGGCGTCGCGGTGGGGGCGGCGGGAGCGGCGGGGAGCTCGCGGGCGACCTGCTTCTCCAGGACCGTCACGGCCTCGTCCGACAGCAGGATCAGGCCGTCGAGCTCTTCGCGCACGCGCTTGTACGCCACGTTGCGCTCGGCCTGTGTCGCCGACTCGTCGACCGCGACCTTCAGCAGCTGCTGGGCGCGGTCGAGGCGCTTGCGCTCCGCCTCCGTGAAGGTGGAGTCGCGCAGCCGGCGGGCATCCTTCTCGGCGATCTCGAACGCCACCGCGTAGTCGCCCACGGCCTGCAGGTACTCCGCGATCTGGTGCTCCGACAGCGGCGCATCGGCCGAGGCGGGGCGCAGCGCGTCGGCGGTCTTCTTGGCGCGCAGGAACGCGGCGGTGAGCGGTTGCCGTCCGTCGCTCATCGCGGGGAAGGCGATCAGCTTCGCCACGTCGAGCTCGTAGTCGAGCCAGCGGGCCGTGATCTCGTCGTGCTCGGCGAACAGCCGCGTCAGCAGGTCGTCGGTCGACACGGGGGCCGTGGTGTCGACCACCGACGGGCCGCGGCGCTTCGCCTCGCGGCCCAGGGCGCGGGCCTCGATCTCGGCGGTCTTCAGCTGCGCCTTCATGCGCAGCGTCTCCAGGCGGCGTTCGTGACGGCGCTTCGAGCTGCGCTCCCACGCCTTCGCCACGCCTCCGGCCATGCCCATGAGCGGGAAGACGAGCCACCAGTAGTGCCCCGCGAAGGTCCAGAAGCCCTGGATGAACTCGTCCATGATGGGTTCAGCCTACTGCGCAGGGGCCGGGCGCCGGCGGCCGTCCGTCGGCTCTGATCGGCCGCATCCGCGGTGGTGGACCCGCGCCGCGAGGCAGACCGCGGCTAGGGTGGGCGCAGAGCCGCCCGGGCGGGGGCGCGGCATCGTCGTCCTCCGCCGGTCGCCGTGGAGGAGGACAGCATGGAGACGAAGAACGTCGCGATCGTCGGCATCGAGAACACTCATGCCACCGAGATCGTCCGTCACCTCAACGGGGAGGAGGCAGCCGACCTCCCGGTGCGGGTCTCGGCCCTCGTCGCGGGCGAGGTGGAGCGCACCAGGGAGCTCGCCGAGCTCGGAGCCATCACCCGCATCGCCCCCGAGGTGTCTGAGCTCAACGGCGCGGTCGACGCGCTCATCGTGACCAGCCGCGACGGGGCGCTCCACCGCGCGCTCGCCGTGCCGTTCCTCGAGGCCGGTACTCCCGTCTGGGTCGACAAGCCGCTGGCCACGACGCTCGACGACGCCGACGCGATCCTCGCCGCGGCCGAGCGTGGCGGCACGACCGTCACCTCCTTCTCGACGCTCCGCTGGCTCGACGACACCGCGGCGATCGCCGACGCCGTGGCCGGGGTCGGCGCGCTCCAGTCGCTCACCGTCTCGGGCCCGGCCGACGCCGACAGCCCGCACGGCGGCCTCTTCTTCTACGGCATCCACCACGCCGACGTCGCCCAGCACCTACTGCCCGGCGCGGCGGAGGGCGTGGAGGTCGAGCGGGCCGACGGCCGTGTCGTCGCGCGCTACCGCGTCGGCGGCGTGCCGGTGGTGCTGGACTTCGTGCGGCCCGAGGGCGACGCGGCCGTGCCGTTCCACGTGACGGCGGTCGGTACGGGCGGCACGGTCGAGCGCGACATCGAGGTCGGCCCCGACTACGTACGGCCCGGAGTCGACGCGTTCGTGCGGATGCTGCTCACCGGCGAGACCCCGGTCCCGGTCGCCCAGCTGCGCGAGCCCGTCGCGGTGCTGGAGCAGATCACGCGCGCGCTCTGATGCTCCGGCGCCGCGGAGGTGGGAGGCGTTCCTCCGCGCGACTCCTCGGGCGCCAGATATCGACCCCGCACCGGTGACCACGCGGCCGATCTCAGCGCTTCGTGAGGTCTTGCGCGAGCATCACGATGATGCCGCTCGGGCCGCGCAGATACGTCAGCTTGTACACGTCCCGGTAGGTGGCGACGCCGCGCAGCGGGTGGCAGCCGTGCCGGGCGGCGATGGCCAGTGACGCGTCGATGTCGTCCACGGAGAAGGCGACGCGGTGCATGCCGATCTCGTTCGGCAGTGTGGGCTCGGTCTCGATCGCGGCGGGGTGGAGGTACTCGAACAGTTCGAGCTGCCCCTGGCCGTCGGGCGTCTGCAGCACGGCGATCCTCGCGTGGTTGCCGTCGAGCCCCACCGCGGTCGACGCCCACTCGCCGCTCACCTCGTCGCGCCCGACCACCTCCAGCCCGAGGTCGGTGAAGAAGGCGATCGTGGCTTCCAGGTCGCGCACGGCGATCCCGACGTTCTCCAGGTGGATGGGCATGCCGCGATGCTACGCCGTGCCGTGTCGTGGTGTCAGCGGCCGAGCTTCTCCGCGCACGCGACGCAGTACTCGGCGAACGGTCGCACCTCCAGCCGCCCGGCGGGGATGGGTTTCCCGCAGTTCGCGCAGACGCCGTAGGTGCCCGCATCGAGACGGGCCAGCGCGTCGTCCACCTGCTGCAGCTCCACCGCCGCAGCCTCGGCCAGCCCGGTGAGCCGTGACCACTCCGACGACAGCGTCACACCCTCGGGGTCGTGCTCGTCGTCGTCGTTCGAGCCCTCGCGGTCGTGCATGAGCTCGTCGAGCGTGGCCGCGGTCGCGCGCACCCGCCCTTCCGCCTCGGCGCGCAGTCGTTCCAGCAGCACGCGCGGATCCTCACTCATCCGCCCACTCTAGGCGCGCCTTCCGACACCGGCGCGCGCCTGCCGCGTGGCTCACTCGTGCGCGCGGCGCTCCGCCCGGGTGCGCGGGGGCTGCACCGCGGGGATGGAGTCGGTGTGCACGGCGGGGTGGTCGCGCTCCAGCGCCGCGCCCTCCATGTCGACGTTCGGGATGAGACGGTCGAGCCACCGCGGCAGCCACCACGCCGAACGGCCGAGCAGATGCATGAGCGCGGGCATCAGCAGCATCCGCACCACGAAGGCGTCGAGCAGCACGCCGAACGCGAGCCCGAACCCGATCGAGCGGATAATGGTCGACTCGGAGAAGATGAACCCGCCGAACACCGACACCATGATGAGCGCCGCGGCGATCACGACCGAGCGGCCCGCGCGGAAGCCCTGGGCGACGGCGTCTCGTGCGGAGGCGCCGTGCACGTACGCCTCGCGCATGCCCGAGGCGAGGAACAGCTGGTAGTCCATCGCGAGCCCGAACAGGATGCCGACGAGGATCACCGGCAGGAAGCTCAGGATCGGCCCGGTGCTGTGCAGGCCGATCAGGTCGGCGCCCCAGCCCCACTGGAACACCGCGACGATCAGGCCGTACGTCGCGAACAGCGACAGCACGAAGCCGCCGGTCGCGATCAGCGGCACGAGCAGCGAGCGGAACACCACGATCATGATGAGCAGCGACAACCCGACCACCACCACGAGGTACAGCGGCAGCACCGCCGCCAGGGCCTCGGAGATGTCGATGTTGATGGCGGCCTGACCGGCGACGCCGAGCGTGATGTCGCCGTCGATCGCGGGCAGCGCACGCAGGTCCTGCACGAGCTTCTCGGTCGAGGCGCTGTTCGGCCCCTCCTCCGGCAGCACCTGGAAGGCGAGGAGCGTGTTGTCGTCGGAGGTGGCGATGGGTGCCACGGCGGCCACGTCGTCCTGCTCCGCGATCTTCTCCGCCACCGTCACCTGGGTGGCGAGCAGGTCGTCGTCGCTCACGGCGTCGTCCAGCGTCGCGGTCACCAGGAGGGGACCGTTCGCGCCCTCGCCGAACTGCTCCTCGACCGCCTGGAACGCGCGGTAGCTGGTGGATTCGGACGGTTCGCTCGACCCGTCCGGCAGCCCCAGGCGCATCGACATCGACGGGATCGCGATGATGAGCAGCGCGACGATGCTGACGACCGCGGTGACCACGGCGCGCAGGGTCGACATGCGGCGCACGGGCTTGCCCGCCGCGTGCTCCTGCCCGATCGTCGCGCGGGCCTTGCGGCTCAGCAGTCGCGTGCCGACGAGGCCGAGGATCGCGGGGGCGAGCGTGATGGCCACGAGGACCGCGACCGCGACGCACACCGCGCCGACCGTGCCCATGAGCCCGAGGAACGGCACTCCGGTGACGTTGAGCGCGAGCAGCGCGACGATCACGGTCGTACCGGCGAACACGACCGCCGTGCCCGAGGTGCCCGTGGCGAGCCCGATCGACTCGCGCACGGGCGACCCGGCGAGCAGCTGCTTGCGGTGCCTGTTGACGATGAAGAGCGAGTAGTCGATGCCGACCGCGAGACCCAGCATCACACCGAGCACGGGGGTGACCGAGGCCATGTCGACCACGCCGGAGAAGGCGAGCGAGGCGGTGACGCCGACCCCGACTCCCACGACCGCCGTGACGATGGGCAGCGCGGCGCCGATCAGCGAGCCGAGCATCACGATGAGCACGACCGCGGCGAACGCGAGCCCGATGGCCTCGCCCACGCCGAAGATCTCGGGCACGCCCTGCGCGATGTCGGTGCCGAAGTCGACCGTGACCCCGTCGATCTTCTCGTCCTGGAAGTGCGCGATGGTGGCCTGCTTGACCTCTTCGGACAGCTCCAGGCGCGGGTCGGTGAACGACACGTTGACGATCGCGGTGGAGCCGTCTTCCGAGACGACGCCGATGCCGTCCGTCAGGTCGAGCAGGCGGGAGCCGAGTTCGACCTGTTCCGCGTTCGCGTCGAGCTCGGTGCGGTTCGCGTCGATCGTCGCCTGCTGCGCCTCCAGCTGTGCGAGCTGCGCGTTGAGGGCGGCGAGCTGCGCGTCGAGGGCGGCGGTCTGCTCCGCGGGCGCTCCGGCGGCTTCGGCCTGTGCCCGCGCCGCGGTGAGCTGATCGAGTCCGCCCTGGAGCTGGGTGCGACCTGCGTCGAGCTGCGCCTGTCCGGCGTCGAGCTGGGCGCGTCCGCTGTCGAGCTGCGCCTGCCCGTCGGTGAGCTGCTGCGCCTGGTCGGCCTGCTGCTGCTGGGCGTCGAACGGGTCGACCACCGAGGCGACGCCGTCGAGGTCTTCCGCGCTCGCGGCGAGGTCGGAGATCGCCTGCTTCTGCTCGTCGGTGAAGGGCTCGCCGTCGTCGGTGCGGTACACGACCGTGCCGGTGCCGCCCGCGGTGTCGGGCAGCTTCTTGGCGAGCTGGTCGGTGACCGCGCCCGACGCGGTGCCGGGGATGTCGAAGCTGTTGCTCAGCGTGCCGCCGAGGGTGAGGAAGGCGCCGACGCCGATGCCGAGGATCACGACCCACGAGACGATCACCGTCCACGCCCTGCGCGCAGCGAAAGAACCCAGACGGAACAGCAGTGAGGCCACGTGATCTCCTTCAGACGAAAAGATCATACGGCACGTCTCGTCTAGGGTTCTGTGGCTATCCTGAACGCATGGTGAACGTGCATCGCAGCGGCCCTGTGCGCAGCACCGCGGCCCGCGAGGCGATCCTCGCCGCCACGGCTCGGCTCTTCCACAACCAGGGCTACGACCGGCTCACGATCGAGGGCATCGCGAAAGAGGCCGGGGTCGGCAAGCAGACCATCTACCGCTGGTGGCCATCGCGGGGGGCTCTCATCGGCGAGTGCCTGGCCGAAGGGCTCCTGGTTCCGGTCGACTTCGTCGTGCCCGACACGGGAGACCTCTCCGCCGACGTCGAGACGTGGCTGCGCAGCGTCCTCGCGATCCTGGAGGAGCCGCAGGGCGGGGTGCTGCTGCGCTCCCTCGTCGCCGCCGCCACCGAAGACGCCTCGGTCGGCGCGCACCTGGGCGAGAGTCTCGGCGTGGAGAAGTACCTCGTCGAGCGGCTGCGCGGCGGCATCCGGGATGGGCAGCTCGCCGACGACGCCCCGGTCGAGCAACTGGGTCGCGCGATCCTCGGGGCGATCATCGTCGAGGCGCTCGGCCGCGAAGCCCACGATCCGGGCTCGGTCGTCGCCCTGACGCGCTTCCTCTTCCGCTGACGCCCGTCGCCTTGTCGCCGGCGTGGTTCCTGAGCGAGCGCCAGTGAGCCGCCCGGGTCAGCCGAGGAGGATCGTGAGCACGGTCGCGCCGCCGCCACCGAGGATCAGCGCCACGATGACCGTCCACGCCACGATGCGGATGCGCCGGTTGCGCTTCTCGCCGAGGTCGCCGTAGTCCTCGCTGAGGTTGTCGCTCATGCGTCCACCGGCTCCGTCACGGTCGGGCCGAAGTACGACGGCAGCGTGGCCTGCGAGCGCTCGCGCAGCTCGGCGGCCGACACGGTGAACACGTCCTGCACCTCGAGCTGCGGCTCGCTGTCGGTCACGCCGATGCGCATCACCGGGTAGCCGCGGCCCTCGCACAGCCCGCGGAACTTCACGTCGTCCTCGCGGGGCACGGTCACGATCACGCGACCGGTCGACTCGGAGAACAGCGCGGTCGCGGCGTCCACCCCGTCGCGGTCCATGATCTCGGTGAGCCACACGCGGGCGCCGACGCCGAAGCGCATCACGCCCTCCGCGAGCGCCTGCGCCAGACCGCCCTCGGACAGGTCGTGCGCGGACGAGATCAGCCACTCGTCGCGGGCCGCAGCGAGCAGGCCCGCGAGGCGCTTCTCCCCCGCGAGGTCGACCTTCGGCGGGCGACCGCCGAGGTGCTGGTGCACGACCTCGGCCCACGCGGAGCCCGACAGCTCGGTCTGCGTGGTGCCGAGCAGGTAGATGTTCTGCCCCTCGTCCTGCCACCCCGACGGGATGCGGCGGGACACGTCGTCGATGATGCCGAGCACGCCGACGAGCGGGGTCGGGTGGATCGGCACGTCGCCGGTCTGGTTGTAGAACGAGACGTTGCCGCCGGTGACCGGGGTGCCCAGCTCGTAGCAGCCGTCGGCCAGGCCGTCGACCGTCTGCCCGAACTGCCACATGACCTCGGGGTTCTCGGGGGAGCCGAAGTTGAGGCAGTCGGTGATCGCGGTGGGCGTGGCGCCCGTCACGGCCACGTTGCGGTAGGCCTCCGCGAGCGCGAGCTGCGCCCCCGCGTACGGGTCGAGCTGGCAGTAGCGGCCGTTGGCGTCGGTCGCGATGGAGAACCCGAGGCCCGACTCCTCGTCGACCCGGATCATGCCCGCGTCGTCGGGGAAGCTCAGGGCGGTGTTGCCGAGCACGTAGTAGTCGTACTGGTTGGTGATCCAGCGGGTGTCGGCGAGGTTCGGGCTCGCGACGAGCGACAGGAACTGCTCGCGCAGCGTCTCCGGGTCGTTGGCGCGCGGCAGGTTCTCGGCGGCGTCGGCCTGCAGGGCGTCGATCCAGGTGGGGTACGCGACCGGGCGGTCGTACACGGGGCCGTCGACGGCGACCGTGGACGGGTCGACGTCGACGATGCGCTCGCCCTGCCAGTCGATGATGAGACGCCCGTCGCCGGTGACCTCGCCCAGCACGGAGGTCTCGACCTCCCACTTGTCGACGACCTTCATGAACGCGTCGAGCTTCTCGGGCGCGACGATCGCCATCATGCGCTCCTGCGACTCCGACATGAGGATCTCCTCGGCCGTGAGCGTGGGGTCGCGCAGCAGCACGTTGTCGAGCGAGACGTGCATGCCGCTGTTGCCGTTGGCCGCGAGCTCGCTGGTCGCGCAGGAGATGCCGGCGGCGCCGAGGTCCTGGATCGCCTCGACCAGCTCGCCGCGGTACAGCTCCAGGCAGCACTCGATGAGCACCTTCTCGGCGAACGGGTCGCCCACCTGCACTGCGGGGCGCTTGGTGGGGCCGGTGGAGTCGAACGAGTCGGAGGCGAGGATGCTCGCCCCGCCGATGCCGTCGCCACCCGTGCGGGCGCCGAACAGCACGACCTTGTTGCCCACGCCGGTCGCGTTGGCGAGCTTGAGGTCTTCGTGGCGCAGCACGCCCACGGCGAGCGCGTTCACGAGCGGGTTCGCCTGGTACACCGAGTCGAAGACGGTCTCGCCGCCGATGTTCGGCAGGCCGAGGCAGTTGCCGTAGAAGCTGATGCCGCTCGTGACGCCGTGCACCACGCGGGCGGTGTCGGGGTGGTCGATCGCGCCGAAGCGCAGCGCGTCCATGACCGCGACCGGGCGGGCACCCATCGAGATGATGTCGCGCACGATGCCGCCGACGCCGGTGGCCGCACCCTGGAACGGCTCGATGAAGCTCGGGTGGTTGTGCGACTCCGCCTTGAAGGTGACGGCCCAGCCCTCGCCGACGTCGATGACGCCCGCGTTCTGCCCCATGCCGACCATGAGGCGTTCCTTCATCTCGTCGGAGACCTTCTGGCCGAAGCGGCGCAGGTAGTTCTTGCTCGACTTGTAGGAGCAGTGCTCCGACCACATCACCGAGTACATCGCCAGCTCGCCCGAGGTGGGGCGGCGGCCGAGGATCTCCTTGATGCGCGCGTACTCGTCGTCCTTGAGCCCGAGCGCGCCGTACGGCTGCTCCTTCTCGGGCGTCGCGATCGCGTTCTCGACCGAGTCGGGGACGTGCTGGGGGGAAGGTGCAGAGGGGGTGGTCACGCGCACTCCAAGGGAAGGGGCCGGCGGGGCGTCTTCAGTCTACCGGCGCGGGTGAGGCGGCTCTCCCGCGAGGGTTGGGCGTCAGATGCGGGCGGTGAGGACGGAAGCGATGTCTCTCTTCGTGTGGAGCACGCGATGGACTCGCACGGTATCCGGATCGTCCGTGTACTCCTGGATCAGGAGGGCGGGTCCGCTGCCGTGGCGAACCGGGCCGCGAGCGTCTCGGCCGCCTCGCGCAGGGGTTCCGGTCCGACCACCGTGAAGGGCGCGTCGAACCGGGCGACCGCGGCGAGCACCCCCACCCACGACCACGAACCGACCGTCACGCGGCAGCGCCCGTCCGGCCGCTCCTCGACCTCGCCGTCGCCCACCCACGGCACCACCTCCCGCGCCGGAAGCTCGATCACGACCTCGCCGACGCACGGCCAGCGGTCCTCCGTGATCGAGCCCTTCGCCCGCGCCGCCAGGGTGGTCGCGGCATCCTCCGCGGGAAGCGGTCGCGGCGTGAACGACGGCCCGCTCGGCACCCGCGGTCGCATCCGGTCGAGCCGGTAGGTGCGCCAGTCCGCCGCCTCCAGGTCCCACGCCAGCAGGTACCACCGGCCCTCGCGCGCCACGACGGCATGGGGTTCCGTGCGCCGAGGGGGGCGGTCCGCCGCCGCGCCGTAGTCGAAGCGCAGCACCCGCCGGTCGCGCACCGCCGCGCTCGCCGCCTCCAGCACCCCCGGGTCCACCCGCACCTCGGCCGCTGCGCCGGTGAAGCGGATGCCGTCGATCCGGTGCCGGAGCCGCGACGGCATCACCTGCCGCACGGTCGCGAGGGCGCGCTCCGCGGCCTCGGTCACATCGACCCCGCTCGCGCTCGCGCCCTGCAGCGCCACCGCGATCGCGACCGCCTGGTCGTCGTCGAACAGCAGCGGCGGCAGCTCGGACCCGGCTTCGAGGCGGTAGCCGCCGTACGGGCCCTTGCTCGATCCGATGCGGTAGCCGAGGTTGCGCAGCCGGTCGACGTCGCGGCGGACGGTTCGGGGTGTGACGCCGAGGCGGTCGGCGAGTTCCTGGCCCGGCCAGTCGCGCGTCGCCTGCAGCAGCGACAGCAGCGCGAGCATGCGGGAGGAGCTTCCGGTCATGACTTCATTGTGCGGGAGGGAGAGGACAGAAACCGACCGCTACCCCTGTGATCGTGGACTCACGGCGGCGCTGAACGGCAGCCCGCAGAACAAGGAGAAGCGCATGTCCCTCACCACCACCACGCACCTGAACTTCCGCGGCACGGCCCGGCAGGCGCTCGACTTCTACCGCTCGGTGTTCGGTGGCACCGTGCACGCCGCGACCTACGCCGAGGTGGGCATGCCCGCGGACGCGCCCGGTGCGGACCGGATCGTGTTCGGCCAGCTCGACGGCGACCACGGGATCCGGCTCATGGCGTACGACATCCCCGGGCTGGACGACCCGGCGACCACGGCGGGCTCGACGCGGCGGGAGAACGGCGCGACCCTCACCGACCGCGCGTTCTTCCAGTCGCTGCGGGCGGACACCCTCCCCGAGCTCGAGGGCTACTGGGAGGCGCTGGCGGAGGGGGCGAGCGTGATCGAACCGCTGGCCGCGTCGTCGTGGTCGCCCGGCTTCGGCATGCTGACCGACCGGTTCGGCGTCACCTGGGTGCTCGACGTCGCCCGCTGAGGCACGGGCGCTGATCCCGCCGGGGGTCCTGCCGTGGGTCTCGCCGGGGGTGCGGGTTCGAAAGGCGCCCGCGGGGGCTCCCGGCGGAGCGTTTCCGATCCCGCGGAAGGCGTCGCGGGGGCTTCGTGCGGGTGCGAGTGCGAAAAGGTGCCCGCGGGGGCTCCCGGCGGAGCGTTTCCGATCCCGCGAGAGCCGGGATGACCGTCGCGCGTCAGACCGGGGGCCACTGCGGGTGGCGGGCCACGGCCACGCGGGCGGAGAGGTCCGCGAGCACCGGGGAGCCCGTGCCCGCGGCGGCATCCGCGTCGGACAGGCCCAGGGCGTCGGCGAGGCCGAGCGCGAGCAGGGCGTGCCCGGCGGCGCTCGGGTGGAACGCGTCGTCGAGCAGCCCCCACGGCATGTCCTCGTTGCCCGGACCGGTGCCCGCGGAGAACGCGGTGAAGGCGGCGTGCTGGTCGACCAGGATCACGCCCTCGGTTTCTGCGACGTCGCGGATCGCCTGCGCGAAGTCGCCGATGCGGGCGCGGTCGGGCGCATGGAGCAGGTCGACCGCGGGCGGGGTCTGCAGCACCGGCACGGCGCGGAGGTCGCGCACGCGTCGCACGAACTCCGCGATCGAGTCCGCGAACGCCGCGACCTCGATCACGGGGTCGAGCCACTGCGTGGTGCAGTCGTTCGTGCCGATCATGAGCGTCACCACGTCGGGCCGCCAGTGGGCCACGCGGCGCTCGAAGTCGTCGAGGATCAGGTCGGCGCGCCAGCCGGTGATGGCCGTGTTGATCACGGTGTCCTGCACGCGCCCGCGGTCGCCCCGGATCAGCTCGTGCAGGTGCTCGACGTAGTTCCTGGCGCCGCGGGTGTGGATGAGGCCGTGCGTGATCGAGTCGCCCGTGCACACCCAGGTGACCGGCGCCCCGGAGGCCAAGAGCCCCCGGAGCGCCGTGCGGTCGTCGGTCATCCGGTGACCTTGAGCTGCACGTCGATGAACCGCGGGCGGTAGATCGAGGCGTCGTCGTACACGTCGCCCACGTTGTCGAACGTGTTCACGTTGTACGACACCAGGATGCGGTTGCCCTGGCGCAGGTTCGGGTGCTCGTGCGCGTTGTAGGTGAACACGTCGGGGTCGCCGTAGCTGCCCAGCGCTCCGGTCTCGGGCGTGCGGTACAGCTCGACCGGGTCGGTGAACGGGCCGATCGGCGAGCACGAGGTGCGCGCGACGATGCGGGTGCTGAAGAGCTCCGAGGTGTCCTGCGTCACGAGCAGGTAGCCGTCGCGGTAGGGCGCGACGCTGAACTCGTTCGCGACGTACGGCACCACGGGCACCGCGTCGGTCTCGGCGGCCGACCATCCCGTGCCGTTCCAGTACGTCCAGGTGCCCGTGAGGCCGTCGCGGTCCTGCACGCGGGCGACGTAGGCGGAGCGCACTCCACCCGGGTCGGCGATGCCGTAGACGTACGTGGTGCCGCGCTCCTCCAGCGTCCACGAGCCCCAGTTGATGCCCGTCGCGGAGGGGAGGTCGACGATCGACTCCAGCTGCAGCGTCTGCCCGTCGAGCGTGGCCAGCCGGTTCGCGGTCCACGCGAAGTCCCACTGGCCGGTGCCGGTGCGCGCGAACTGCAGCAGCGGCACCTGCACGGTCCCGTCGCGGCCGGGGGTCGGGTCGCCGATCCAGTACCACTTGCCGTCGGGCTCGGGCGGGATGATGCCGGCCGGATCGTCGGGGGTACCGCCGGTGATCGTGGTCAGGTTCCCCCGGCGGTCCTGCACCACCACGGAGTTGTTCACGAAGGGGGAGTCGGTGGGCCGCGAGCCGTCGGCGTTCACAGTGCCGAGGAACGTGTCGGAGAAGAACCATCCGGTCTTCCCCTTGCCGAGCGGCAGCGAGTAGGTGCTGTCGCCACCGGTCCATTCGCCTCCCGTGTTGCCGTAGGTGGTGAACGTGTCGGTGAGGCCCTGGTTCACGCTCGCGGTGGCGGTGAGCGTCTTGTCCACCAGGGAGCACTGGCCGGGGCCGCTGCCGTGTCCTCCGCCGGCGGGCACGGCGGCCGTCGCGGGTGCGGCGAACAGCGCTCCGGCACCGAGGGCTGCGGCGGCGAGACCTGCCGCGATCGTGCGTCTTCTCATATCGATCACTCCTTCGTGTTCGGGTGGTGCGGGGGTGGTGCGGCTGGGGGCCTGTCGTCTCGTCGGCTGCGCGGGCTCTCGAGAGAGCGGAGCGAGAGGAAGGGCGTCATCGGCCAGGGGTGCGGGTGATCCCTCCGGCCGCGTCGACGTCGTACGCGCGCTCGCCGACGCGCAGGCCGCGCAGCACGGCGTGCGGGTCGAGGGCGGCCACACAGCCGGCGGCCCGGACCGTGCCGTCCGCGGCGACCGACACCCCGAACAGCGCCTCGATCACGAGCTCGATCCAGGCGCCCGACGACGAGCACGCCCAGTCGATGATGTACGGCAGCTGGGGTGGGGCCTTGCGGGCGCCGCCGTTGATGCCGGGCACCGCCTCGTCCACGAAGTGCGCCTGGCCCATCGGGCCCTGGTTCGCGGTGCGGGAGAGCCCCTCGACCCAGGCCGTCAGCACCTCGGGTGCTCCGAGGGCGGCGAGCGCGCGCCCGGCGTCGGCGGGCCAGGCCGGGTAGGCGCCGTTCCACTGGTGGTCGGGGCGCGGGCTGTAGCTGGCGTCGGGGTCCCAGGGCGAGAGCGCCCGCATCCAGTTGTCGGTCTGCAGCTCCCGCTGGAAGAACGGGACCATGTCGTCGCGCACGCCCGGGGCCAGGTCGTCGGCGATGGTGGTGCCGACGATGCTGAAGTCGTAGCAGTGGCGCACCGGCAGCAGCGTGCCGTCGGGTTGCCCGGCGGCGAAGATACCGGTCCCGGGGAGGTACCGCTCGATCACCGCGGGCAGCAGCGCCTCGGCCTCGGCGCGCAGCTCGGCCGCGGCGGTCTCGTCTCCCTGCAGTGCGGCGAGGTCGGCGGCCGTGCGCATGCTCCACACGTTCGCGGCGTTGAGGCTCGCGACCTCGTGCGTGTAGGAGCTGACGCACTCCAGCAGGTTGTCGATCTCGCCGTAGTCGGCCAGCGCGGTGTCGCGCCGTAACTCCTTCCAGTTCGTCGCCCACTCCCGCACCGACCGGGCGACCGTCTGATCCCCCACGATCTCGTCGAGGAAGGCCACGTCGCCGGTGAACCGCACGTAGTCGTGCACGAGCCGGGTCATGGCGTAGTCGTTCACCGAGTACCAGCGGCCGACGGGGCCGCCCGTGAGCGAGGAGGTGCCGAAGTGCGAGTGGATGTCGAGGGAGATCCAGTGCCGCACCTGCGCCCGCATCTCGTCGGGGTCGAGGAGGGCGTGGCTGACGGAGCTGAGGCTGTAGTCCCAGATGAACGTGGTGGTGCCCCAGTAGTTCGGCATCAGCGTGTCGTACGACCGCCCGAGCACGTTGCCGGCGAAGTCGCGGCGGAACCAGATCACCCCGAGCACCGCCCACCAGTACAGGCGCCGCAGCGGCTCGGACGCGGTGTCGAGCAGCGGCAGGGCGCCCGAGAACTCGGTGTCGGCGGGGTCGAACGCGGCGTGCAGCTGCCGGTTCCAGAACTCCTGCGCGGCGGACAGGGCCGCGGGCACGTCGGCCGACACGAGCGCGTACGTGCGGGCGGCATCGTCGCGCGAGAGGCCGAGCGCCTGGACGTAGGCCGTGCGGGAGACGGCGCCCGCCGGCACGGTGAGCACGGCCGACAGCTCGCCGCCGCGACCGTTGCCGCCGATGCCCGTGTCGAACGCGTCGGGCAGCTCGGCCACGCCGCTCAGCGCCGCGGATCCTCCGGTGAGGCCCTGCACGCTCCACGCCGCGGCATCGGCGGAGGCGAAGACGAGGCACTCGCCGTCGACCGTGGCGGTGTCGCGCTCGGAGGGCGACTCGGCGTCGAGCCAGGCGTCGGCGGAGCGGGTCACGCGTGCCGCGGCCGAGAGCCCGATGCGCACCTGGCGGTCGGTCGCTCCGGTGTTGCGCACCGCGATGTCGATCGCCACCGCCGTCCTTCCCGGCACGCACACGGTCGTCGTCTCGATCTCGAGCTCGCCCACGGTCGCCCGCCGCACCACCCGGTCGGGCCGCCACTCGTGCGTGACGGCGACGCCGTATGAGGCGAACAGCCGGCCGTCGACGAACAGCACCGCGGTCTGCGTGAGCCCCTGCGACACGGGCGGGAACTGCACGGCGCCGAGCGCGGTGAGGTCGTGATCGACGCGCACCGTGCCGAGCATGTTCGTCAGGCCCGTGGGCGCGATCATGTCGTCGTAGTGATGCGTGACCGCATCGGCGACCAGATCCTCGACGGTGGGGATGAGGGGATTCATGATGCCTTTCGAGGCGGAGGGGGATCAGTACTGGCCGAGCGCGAGGCCCTTGGCGAAAAACCGCTGGGTGCAGAGGAACAGGATGACGGTGGGCAGCGACACCAGCACGGCCGCGGCGAGCACGACCGACATCTGCGCGCCGCCGTAGGTGCTCTGCATGCCCGACAGCGTGGTGATGATGGGGCGGATGTCGTCGGACTGGCTGAGCGTGAGGCCGAGCAGCAGGTCGTTCCACACGAACGTGGCCTGCAGGATGAAGATCGCGACCAGCGCGCTCGACGCCATCGGCAGGTACATCCGGGTGAAGATGCGCCAGGTGGTGGCGCCGTCGAGCACCGCGGCCTCGAACACGTTGTGCGCGACGCCGGTGAAGAAGTTGCGCATCACGAACGCCGAGAACGGCACCGAGATCACGGTGTAGATCATGATCATGCCGAGCCGGGTGTCGAAGAGCCCGGTGCGGGAGTAGGCGTCGAACAGGGGCAGCAGCACCATCTGCAGCGGGAACACCGTGCCGCCGAAGATCACGACGAACCACAGGAAGCCGCGCTTGAGGCGCAGGGCCACGATCGCGAAGCCGGCCGCCGCACCTACGAGCACGGCGATGGTGGGCGACACGATCGAATAGATGAGGGTGCTGACGATGCTGTCGCCGATGCCGGAGAGCTCGAGCGCCTGGCCGAAGTTCTCGAACAGGTGGAAGTCGGTGGGGATCCACGACTCCTTCGACGTGAAGGTGGTCGGGTCCTTCATGGCGTTCACGACCAGCAGGTACGCGGGCAGCAGCCACACGATCCCGAGGACGACGAGCACGGCGGTGCGGATGATCTTCGACATCACATCTCCTTCTTCGGGGAGAGCTGCTGGCGCAGGTACAGCACCGAGGCGACGAGGGTGATCACGGTCAGGAACACCGCGATCGCGGAGCCGAGGCCGTAGTCGCTGTTCACGAACGTCTCCTTGTACATCGTCAGTGCGAGGGTCTCGGAGACGGTGCCTGGTCCGCCCTTGGTCATGCCCCACACGATGTCGAAGGTCTTGAGGCTCGCGACGATCGAGAGTCCGACGACCACGGCGGTGAGGGGGCGCAGCATGGGCCACAGGATGCTCGTGAAGAGGCGGACGCCGCCGGCGCCGTCGATGCGCGCGGCCTCAAGGGGCTCCTTCGGGATGGCCTGGAGCCCGATCGTGAACAGCAGCGCGTTCACGCCGACGCCCTGCCACGACGAGGCGATGATCATCACGACGGTGTTGAGCGGGGCATCGAGCAGCCACCGGGGCGGGTCGGTGATCCCGAACGCCGCGAGGGCCTGGTCGAGCGCGCCGCCCGAGGAGAGGATGAACGACCACACCACGCCGACGCCGATGCCGGAGAGGGCGTAGGGGATGAGGAACGGGAGGCGCAGCCAGATGCCCCCGCCGAGGTTCCAGGTGAGCAGCGCGATCGCCAGGCCGATGCCGACCGGGATGATCAGGGTGCCGATCACCCAGAGCACGGTGTTCATCGCGGAGCCCACGAAGTCGGCGTCGGTGAACATCTCGACGTAGTTGTCGAGCCCGATCCAGTCGGGACTGCCGAGGCCGTTGTACGACGTGAAGCTGAGGAACACCGTCCACAGCAGCGGGAGGTAGAGCAGGACCGCCACCAGGATCACGCCCGGGGCGACGAAGCCCCGGGCGGACCACTGGTACGGCGTCTTCTGATGCGCCATCCGCTCGCTTACTCCTGCTCTGCCCAGTACTTGTCAGCCGTCGCCTGGATCTTCTCCAGGAACGGCATCGGGTCGCCCGGGTTGGCGTTGAAGGCGCCGAACTGCTCGATCGCGGTGGTCACGATCTCGGTGGGCATGGCCTCGAAGAACCGGTCGTAGAGGGAGTAGTCGTCGCCGGCGATCTGCTCGCCGAGCTCGGCCAGGGCGGGGTCGGCGACCTCGGCCTTCGGGTTGAACGCCACGTCGCCGTGGGCGTCGTTCCACGCGGTCTGCGCCTCGGGCGACATCCACCACTCGGCGTAGGCGAGTCCGAGGTCGCGCTGCTTCGAGTTCTCGGCCGTGCAGATCGGGCCGGACTCGACGGCCACCGGGGTGGTGTCGAGGTCGCCGTTCACCGCGGGGATCGCGAACATGCCGTAGTCGTCGGTGGTCATGCCGGCGCCTTCGAGGTTGCCGGCGAAGAACGTGCCGAAGTTGATCATGGCGTAGTCGCCCTGCTTGAGCCCGACCGCGGGATCGGTGGTGCTGCCCGCGTCGCTGAACCAACCGTTCTCCTGCTCCTCGAGCCACACGTTCATCACGTCGACGATCTCGGGGTCGGTGTACTTCACGTCGCCCGTGGTGAGCCCGGCGTACAGGTCGGGGTCGGTGGAGGCGACGAGGTGCTGGAACCACTGGAAGGTGAACAGCACGCTGGTCTGGTAGTACGGGGTGACCCCGGCGTCCTTCAGGGTCTCGGCGGCGGAGTTCAGCTCGTCCCACGTGGTGGGCACCTCGATGCCGTTGTCGGCGAAGGCGGCCTTGTTGTAGAACATGATCCAGTAGGCGATGTTCATGGGCACGCAGTACTGCTTGCCGTCGAACGTGTAGCTGTCGCGCAGGTCTTCGCTCACCCAGCCCTCGTCGACGGCCTTGCTCCAGATGTCGGTGGTCTCGGCGACCAGGCCCTCGTCGACCAGCTGCTTGAGCGAGTCGCCGGTGTGCCACGTGAACAGGCCGGGCGACTTGTCGGTGCGGAACGACTGCTTGATGAAGGCGTCGTACTGGTTGGCGTCGGAGTAGCCGGTGGTCTTGAGGGTGATGTCGACGGCGTCGCCGCTGACCTCGTTGAGCGACTCGAAGTCGGGCTTCCACGCCGCCTTGTCGGTGTAGAAGTTGAGCGTGCCGGTGACCTCTCCGCCCTCGGCGCCTCCGCCTCCGGAGTCGCCGGAGCAGCCGGCGAGAGCCAGGGTGCCGAGGAGGAGACCGGCCGCGGCGGCGGCGATCGTGCGTCGCGAAATCATTCAGAACTCCCTTGTTCGTATTGGTATCGTTACCAGAAATCTGGTCTCACGATACCGAGGTGATGACGGCGGTGCAAGGGATTCCCGGGTGGGATCCTCGCGGTGATGCCTCGTGCTGTGTGTCGGGTGTCGATGTTCGTGTCGGGTGTCGATGTTCAGTTGTCACCCGTGCGCGTGCCGCGCACGGAGGCCTTGACGGTCGCGAAGCGCGGGCTCCGCGAGTTCTCGGTGCGCTCGATCCGGTACGCGCCCACCGCGGCCGGCACGATGAACGTCTCGGCGTAGTGGATCACGAAGGGCTCGAACGCCGCGGTGGGGCTGACCACGCGCACCTCGTCGCCCTCCACCAGGTTGAGCACGTTGACCGTGCCGTCGGTGTCGTGATCGGCGCCCTGCGCGAACCAGTGCCGGCGCACCTCGATGAACTCCAGCTCGTGGAGTCCCGTGCGCTCCTCGGTGACCTCGTCATCGGTGTGCAGGGTCTCGACGCGGTCGACCAGGTTCTCCATCACCCAGGTGGTGTCGCGGCCCCACTGGATGTTGCGGGCGCCGTGGTCGAGGTGCACGGGGCGGGGGATGCCGTCGAGGCCCACGCGGCCCCAGTCCCACAGCTTGAACGTGAAGATGAACGGCGTCGCCGAGATCTCCAGCACCATCGAGTTCGACCCCGATGCGTGCACGGTGCCCGCGGGGATCAGGAAGTGGTCGTGCTTGCGGGCGGGGAACGAGTTGACGTACTTCTCGGCGGGGAACGGGTGCTCGCCGTACTGCGCGGTCGCCAGGTCCTGCAGCATCTCGGCGGGGTCGATGCCCTCCTTGGTGCCCAGGTACACGACCGCGTCGTCGCCGACGTCGAGCATGTAGTAGCTCTCGTCCTGCGTGTAGTGCATGCCGAACGTGTTCTGGATGTAGTCCGTCAGCGGATGCACCTGCAGGCTGAGGTTGCCGCCGTCCATCGTGTCGAGGAAGTCGAAGCGGATGGGGAACTCGGCCCCGAAGCGCGCGAACGTCTTGGCGCCGAGCAGATCGACCGGGCGGCTGAACACCAGGTCGAGCGCGGGCAGCTCGATCACGCCGCCGTCGCCCTCCAGCAGCAGCGAGTTCTCCTCGGGCACGCAGTCGAAGCACCACGCGTAGTTGTCCTTCGAGGGGTCGAGCCCGATGAGGTTTTTCATCCACTGCCCGCCCCAGACGCCGGGGTCGAAGAACGGCACGACGCGGAACGGGCGGTGCGCCGCATCCTTCAGGGCCTGCCGGAAGGCCGTGCCGGTGATCATGCCCGCGTCGGGGGAGTCGGGGTGCGGTTCGGCCGGGGCGATCGCGTTGCCGTCGAGCACGAAGTCGAGCGTGTCGAACAGCGTGCGCTTGTGGCGGTCGGCCACCCGCCACTCCACGAAGAACCCGCGCTTGTACTTGCGCAGGTTGTCCTCGCCGGGGTTGTCGGCGCGCCAGTTCGTGGCCCCCTGGCGCTGCCGCAGCTGGATCTCCCAGCGGGCCATGTCGACCAGCACGGTCGCGGAGGCTCCGGCGAGCCGCGTCTCGAGCAGCGCCGCGCCCCAGCCGACCACGACCGTCGGGGTTCCGGTGACCGCGGCCGCGAGGGCGTCGAGGCGCTCGGCGTCGTAGAAGTCGTCCAGGGTGAAGTGGCTCATGACGCCGAAGACCCGGTCGTCGGTGAGGTTCGGGGCGATCAGCCGCTCGACCTCGGCGACCGGACGCGCCGCGGTCTCCACGTCGGTGAGGGTCCAGGCGGGAAGGGCGGCCTCCACCTGGGCGGCGAGCGCGGGCACGTCGACGCCGGGGTAGGTGTCCACCAGCAGCACGGGCGCCGTGCCGGTCACGCGGGCGCGGGCCTCGGCGAGCTCGGCGGCGGCGGCCCACGCCTCGGCACCGCGCAGGATGCGCTCGCCCGGCGGCAGCGCCACGGTCGGCTGGGTGTCGTAGCGACCCCGGGTGGTGTGCCCTTCGTGCATGTCGCTGATCGGCGCGGTCACTGGTCCTCCTGCGGTGGTGCGGTGCGGGGTGCGGTCGTCGGCTCCGGGGTCCCCGATGGGGCCGGGCGCGACGAGGGGTTCGAGGGTGCGGGTGGGGCGGCGGTCCGGCTGGCCGTCGCGGCGTCGCGGGCGAGGACGCTGAGGCCGCGGGCGACCGAGAGCTCCGGCTCGGGCGGCACGACGAGGCGCGGGGGCGTGAGCGACGGCCACAGGTGTGCGCGCAGGTACTCGTCGACGGGCGTGCTGATCGCGGCACCCGCGCGGAGGATGCCCCCGGAGAGGATCACCACGGCCGGGTCGTAGGAGTGCACGAGGCTCGTGACGACCGCGCCCCAGACGTGCAGGAAGCGGTCGCGGAGCTCGGGGTGCGCGTCGGTCGTGAAGACCTCGGTCATGCTCACGCCCGCCGGCAGTGCGCGGGTGCTGGCGAGTGCTTCACCGCAGCCGATGTTGCCGCACGGGCAGGTGGGGCCGTCGAGGTCGACCGTGAGGTGTCCGCCGAGGATGCCCGCGTGACCCGTGCGGCCGCGGAGCGCGACCCCGTCGAGGAGCGCAGCCGTGCCGATGCCCGTGCCCAGTGTGACCAGCACGGCGTCGCGCTCGCCGAGGGCGCTGCCCGCGGAGGTCTCGCCGATCAGCGCCGCGCGGGCGTCGTTCTCCGCCACGGCGGGCAGCCCGAACTCCGCGCGGGCCCAGGTGCCGAGGTCGAAGTCGCGGAGGAAGTCGTACTTGGCGTTCGCGTGCCGCATGCGCCCGGTCGCGGGGTCGACCACGCCGGGGACGGCGATGCCCACGGCGTCGGCCTCGGCACCGAGTTCGCTCAGGAGACGGCGGGCGTCGAGGGCCGCGTCGGCGAGGTCGGCGGCGGTGCCGCGCACGGGGAGCCGGTTCGACGCGAGGACGCGGTCGCCGTCGATGACGGCCAGCTTGATCTCGGTTCCCCCGAAATCGATGCACAGCTCCATCCGGCCTCCTCGTCGATGATTGGTAACGTTATCAACGCGGGCGAGGAGTGTCAACCATTCGCGGCGAGGGGTGGTTCAGCGCACGCCGCGGAGCGACACCGGCAGCTCGACCTCGCGGGCGGGCGCCTCGCGATCGCCGCCGTCGAGACGGTCGAGCAGCAGGCGGGCGGCCGTGCGACCGAGCTCGCGCGGGTCGTGGTCGATCACGCTGATGGGCACGGGCGACAGCTCGGCGAGCTCGAAGTCGTCGAAGCTCAGCAGCTCGGGGAAGTCGGCCGGAGCACGAAGCCCCGTGGCGAGCTGTGTGCTGATCTCCTTGAGCGCGCCGATCGCGTTGCGGTTGTTGGCGCAGAAGATCGCCGTCGGCGGGTTCTTGGCCCGCAGCAGCGCGCGGGTGGCATCGCGCGCCTGCTCGACGGTCTGCTGGTTCGTGGCGACCAGGTGCGGGTCGACCCGGAGGCCGCGCGTCTCCATCGCCCGCACGAACCCGGCATGGCGGCGCTCGCCGGTGAAGATCGACAGGGCGTTGCCGAGATAACCGATGCGGGTGTGACCGCCGTCGATCAGGGCCGTCGTGCCGCGGAACGCGCCGTCTTCGTCGCCGAGCACCACGCTGTCGGCCGCGAGCCCGTCGATGCGGCGCGAGGCCAGCACCACCGGCACGCCCTGGTTCTGCGAGTGGGCGAGGTGCGTGGAGGTGGTGCTCGCGGGCACCACGATGAGTCCGTCGACGCGACGCCCGAGGAAGTCGCCGACGAGCTCGGCCTCGCGGGCGGCGTCCTCCGAGGTGTTGCCGAGCAGGATGCGGCGTCCGGTGAGGGCGGCCTCCTCCTCCACGCCGAGTGCGAAGGTGCTGTAGTACGGGTTGGCGATGTTGGTGATCGCGACGCCGATGAGTCCGCTGCTGTGACCCGGGCGGATGCTGCGGGCGTTCTCGTTGCGGTGATACCCGAGCTCGGCGACCGCGGCGAGCACCCGCTGCTGTACCTCGGGCTTCACGTTCACGCCGCCGGACAGCGTGCGTGACACCGTCATGGGGCTGACGCCCGCGCGCTGGGCGACCTCCTTCACGGTCGGCCGGTGCGCCCTCTCGCTCATTCCTGCCTCCGAGCCGTGGTGTCCGCGATCTGAAGGGAACGTTATCAGCGAAGCCGCGCGGCGGCGGTCAGGGTGCGCGAGGTCCGCCGTGGATCGAGGGGTTGTGCGCAGATGCGGCCGGCGCCGTGTGCGGAAACACGGTGTCAAGGCCCTCTTCGCTGTCGGTCGCCCCACGTAGAAAGGAGGGACGACGAAAGGCAGGGGCATGGCCGCAGGTGACATCGAGACCTTCTCGCGCAACGGGATCTGGTTCAACCGCATCCAGGGCGAGTCGCACACGCTCGGGAGCAGCTTCGAGTCGATGGACGAGGCGGTGAAGGTCGGTCGCGGGGCGGCGGTCGCGCGACAGGTGCAGCACTTCGTGCGCACCGAGGAAGGGCCGTCCGAGGATGTCGCTCCGAACGAGGCGCACCCGCGCGACCTGATGTGGTGAACGCGCCGATGCTGCTGCAGGTGTGCGCGAACGGCGCGCGCGAGGTGGCGTCGCATCCCTGGCTGAGCGCCGACGAGACGGTGGTCGCGCAAGACGCCGCGGCGGCGCTCGAGGCCGGTGCGGCGGAGGTGCACGTGCACCCGAAGGATGCGTCGGGCCGCGATTCGCTCGACTCGCGGGACGTGCAGCGGTGGCTCGGGGCCGTCCGCGCGGCATGCCCCGGTGTGCCCGTGGGCGTGACCACCGGTGCATGGGCGGAGCCCGACGTGTCGCGACGGCTCGCCGCGATCGAGTCGTGGACCGAGCTGCCCGACTACGCCTCGGTGAACTGGCACGAGGCGGGGGCCGATGAGGTGGCCGCCCTGCTGCGGCGTCGCGGGATCGGCGTGGAGGCGGGGATCTGGGACGCGGCGGGCCTGGAGGTGTGGCGGCACTCGCCGGTGCGCGGGGACTGTGTGCGGGTGCTCGTCGAGCTGCCCGACGAGGCGGCCGAGGTGGTGCGTGCGCATGCGGAGGGCCTGGTCGCGCACGTGGCCAAGGAGGAGCCCGACCTGCCGATCCTGCTGCACGGGGAGGAGCGGTCGGCCTGGGCCGCGCTCGACCTCGCCGTGGAGCTCGGCCTCGACACGCGGATCGGCCTGGAGGACGTGCTGCTGCTTCCCGACGGCACCGATGCCCCCGGCAACGCCGCCCTCGTCCGGGCGGCTCGCGCCCGCGGCGCCGGGGTGTGACCCCGCGCCCGGTGGCGGTTCAGGACTCCCAGCCGCGCCAGTCCGGGCGGTCGACGATGCAGAAGCGGTTGCCCTCGGGGTCTTCCATGATGATGTAGTCCGCGTCGTCGGGTCGGCCGTCCCAGTGCACCTCGCGCGCCCCGAGCTCGGCCAGTCGCCGGACCTCGGCGGCCTGGTCTTCGGCGTAGATGTCGAGATGGATGCGCGGCGGCAGCACCCGCTCGGAGTGGTGGGCGTCGAGCGCGATGCACGGCGTCTCGGCATCGCGCGGTTTCAGCACGAGCCAGTCGTCCTCGGCGGGGTCGCGCTCCACATAGTCGAGGGCGGCCTTCCAGAACGCGGCCTGGGCCGGGAGGTCGTTCACGCGGATCACGATCGACACGATCTTCAGCATGCCCGGGAGTGTACGGGCGGCTCGGGAGGGGGGACAGGGCCTTGCGGACCGATGCGGGGGCGCTCCGCGGACCCGGGCGGCGTGCGCGTCTGCGCGCGAGACTCCGCCTTCTCACCCCGCACCCGCACCCGTAGCCCGCACCCCGCACCCGCAGCCCGAGCACCGCGGCTCACCACATCTCACATCACTCCTGCGGATCCCGGCGCCGCCGCGTCCGTCCGCCCGAAGTCGCTCGTGAGCCACGCCTCCACCGACGCGAAGGGGAAGTCGCGCCGGGTGTGCGTGCCCGGAAGGATCCGCGCGTGCCGCATCCGGTCGAGGCGGAACAGCCGCCAGTCGTCGCGATCGAGGTCGAATGCCACGACGTACCACCGCGACGTCCGCCGCACGTGGCGGTGCGGCTCGATGGTCCGCGCGGAGGCAGTGCCGTGCTGGTCGGTGTAGTCGAAGGTGAGGCGCGAGCCCTGGGCGACCGCGTCGGCGAGGGTGCCGACGAGTGCCCAGTCCACGGCGGCCGTCTCCGGCTGGAGGATCTGCGCCGACAGGGCGGTGGCGGCGGCTCGGCGGCGCAGCGCGGGCGGCAGGGTCTGTTCGAGTTTGGCGCGGGCGACCGCGGGCGCGGGGTCGGCGGGGTCTCCGGTCTCGAGCACGAGCAGAGCCGTGATGATCGTGGTGACCTCGTCCGCGTCAAGCAGCAGCGGAGGGATGCGGGTGCCGGGGCGCAGGCGGTAGGCGGCGCCGGGTCCGGGTCGGGAGTGCACGAGGTAGCCGAGGTCGCGAAGGCGTTGCGCATCGCGGCGGACGGTCCGGGCACTCACCTCCAGGCGTGCGGCGAGCTCGGGCACGCTCCACTCGCCGCCGGTCTGCAGGAGGGACAGGAGACGGAGCGTGCGGTTCGACGGAGTGTCCACGCCTCCATGATCCCGCGAGATACGGCCAGGATCAGGCCGTATCTGGTTCTAACGTGGGCGGACATCGAACGAGAGGATCCCTCATGCGCATCGCTGTCACGACCCCGAACGGCCATGTCGGCCGGCACCTGACGCGGATGCTGGTGCGCGCCGGCGTCCGTCCGCTCCTGCTCACGCGCACCCCCGATCGCATCGCGGCGGAGCTGCGGCCGCACGTCGAGATCGCCCGCGCCGACTCGCAGAACGCGGAGGAGGTGAGCGCCGCGACCCGGGGCGTGGACGCCCTGTACTGGGTGGATCCGTCGGTGATGTCGGAGGATCCGCTCGCCGACTACGCGCGGGCGACGGACGCCCTGGTGGGCGCGGTCGCGCGGAACGGCATCGGGCGGGTGGTGTTCCAGAGCAGCGTCGGTGCCGAGAGGCGTCACGGCGCGGGCGAGATCGATGGGCTCGCCGCGACCGAGGTGGCGCTCGACGCTCTGGGCATCGCTGTGACCCATCTGCGCTGCGGCTACTTCTTCAGCAACCTGCTGCTCGACGCGGAGTCGCTGCGGGCCGGGCGGCTGTCGACGGTGCTGCCGCTCGATTCGACGATGCCGTGGGTGGCGCCGCGCGACATCGCCGAGGTCGCCGCGCTCACCCTGCTCAACCGCGAGTGGAGCGGGCGGCGGGTGCAGGCGGTGCACGGGCCGGAGGATCTGAGCTGGGCGCAGGTCGCCGGCATCCTCACGCACGAGCTCGGCCGCGAGGTCACGGTGGAGCGCATCGCCGACGACGACCTGCGTCAGGGCCTGAAGGCTGCGGGCATGCCGGAGGCGATGGCGGAGGCCGTGTTGGGCATGTCCACCGGGCTGCGCGACGACTTCACCCCGGAGCAACCGCGCTCGCTCGTGTCCACGACCCCCACGACCCTGCGGTCCTGGGTGCGGGACGAGCTCGTGGGCGTGGTGTAGCCGTCAGCGCACGAAGCCGTCCTGCACGCGGCCGCCGGCACGGGCGAGCTCCTCGTCCGCGCGTGCCGCGAACGCGGTGAGGTCGCCGTGGAGCAGGGGTGCGGCGAGGCGCTCCGCGCGGGCGGGGTCCAGGTCGCGGAGCCGCCGCGGGAGGTACTTGCCCGTTCCGATCCAGTGCCGTTCGGTGAGCAGCACGAGCTCCGCGACCCGGGAGAACAGCGTCCAGGCGATGACGTTCCGCTCCAGCTCGTCGGTGGCGTCGCGCAGATCGTCGAGCAGGTCGGTGATCATGTAGCGCCGCAGCGCGAGCTCATGCTCGTCCATGGTCGGGCCGTCTGCGAGTCGCGCGCCCCACTCCTCGCGGAGCGCGGTGAGGGCCTGGCCGCCGCGCACCTCTTCGCCTTCGACGAGCATGTGGACGATGACGGGCCGGTGCTGATCGATCCCGCCGCGCGCCCATTCCCGGTAGCCGTCGTGCGTGTACGCGAACACCTCGAAGATCTCTCCCTCGAAGCGGTAGGTCGCGGCCAGGCTCGTCCCGTCGTTCGGAAACAGCGCGTCGCCGATCACGAGGAGGTCGATGTCGCTGGAGGCCGTCCGGTCGCCGCGGGCCGTGCTGCCGCCGATCACCGCGATCTCCGCCGCCGGGAACTCCCGATCGATGAAGCGCTCACACAGGTCGAGGTACGTCATCCGGGCATCGTAACGACAGTGCACCTCGACCCGGGCGCAGGCCACGGCTCTCACCCGCCGCATCAGACCCTCGCCCGCACACGAGAACGCCCCCGCCGTTCGGGTCGGCGGGGGCGTCGGTCTCAGGGAGTCGCGTTACTGGACGGACCAGCCGCCGTCCGAGGCGAGGATGGCGCCGTTGATGTTCACGGCGTCGTCCGACAGCAGGAACGTGATCGACGCGGCCAGGTGCTCGGCGGTCGCGACGGTGGGGATGGCCTGCTGGAACGGGGCGAGGCGCCCGGAACCGTACTCCGACATGTGCGGGGGCATCGGGATGCCGGTGGCGACACCGCCGGGGGCGACGGAGTTCACGCGGATGCCCTTCGGCCCGTACATGAAGGCGGCCGACTTGGTGACGCCGATGATGCCGTGCTTGCTCGCCGTGTAGGCGTTGCCCGAGGCGTTGCCGCGCAGTCCGGCTTCGCTCGAGACGTTGAGGATCGCACCGCGTCCGGCCTTCTCCATCACGGGGATGACCGCGCGCATGAGCTTGAACGGGGCGGTGAGGTTGATCGCGATGACGCGGTCCCAGACGGCGTCGGGGGTCTCGCCCGCGGGGGAGAAGTCGTCGTTGATGCCGGCGACGTTGGCGAGGCCGTCGATGCGGTCGCCCGCGGCGGCGAGGACGGCGTCGATGGCCTCCTGCTTCGTGAGGTCGCCCGCGACCGTGACGATGTCGGCCTCCGGGAGCTCGGCCGTGAGGGCGTCGAGCTTCTCGGCGGCGATGTCGCTCGCGATCACACGGCCGCCCTCGCGGGCGATGCGGGAGGCGGTGGCCTTGCCGATGCCGGAGGCGGCGCCCGTGACGATCACGGTCTTGCCGGCGAAGCGGCCCGCGGTGACCTTCTCGGTCCACCCCTCGGAGGCGTCGTCTTCGGGGATCTCGCCGTTGTTGGCGGCGCGCACCAGGTCGTCGACGACCGACTGCGGGAGCTGGCCCTGGCTCATGGCGACGAGCTGCTGCAGGGGCAGGCCGAGCACGGGGGTGAGGAGCTCGGGGTCGGCGCCCGTCTGCTCGAAGAGTCCCCGGATGAGCGGGCCGCCGGTCGGGTCGTTCATCCAGTCGCCGATGGTGGAGTGTGCGGTGAGGGCCATGCTCTTTCTCCTTGCTCGGGTTTCGCAACGGTGCGTCTACTTATGTTCCAGTGTACGCCTCTGTACGCTCGATGGGTGCCCCGTCCTCGCAGCGAGAAAGCCCGCCAGTCCGTGCTGGACGCGATGCGTCGCGCTCTCGCCGAGGACGGCTACGAGGCCGTGACGATCGAGGGTCTGGCGGAGGCGGCCGGGGTGTCGAAGCAGACCATCTACCGGTGGTGGAAGACGAAGGCCGCGATCCTCGGCGAGGCGCTGCTCGAGGGCACCCTGCCAGGCGCGGACGTGACGGTACCGATGACCGACGACCTCGACGCGGATCTGCGGGCCTGGTTCACGGCGGTGTCCGCGGGGCTCGCCCGGCCGCAGGGGGTGGCGCTCGCGCGGGCGCTGATCGAGGTGACCGCGGCCGATCCGGAGCTCGGGCTGGTGTTGAACGAGAAGCTCGCGGCGCCGATCCGCGAGTGGGTGTCGGAGCGGATGTCGCGTGGTCGTGCGGCCGGTGACGTGCGGGCAGACGTGGACGCCGCCGCGATCGCGGATCAGTTCATCGCGATGGCCTCGTACGCCGCACTGATCGGTCAGCCCCTGAGCGCCGAGCGCGTGGAGGAGACGGTCGTGCTCCTGCTCCAGGGGATCGCGGAGTAGGGGATCTTCGGCTGTTCGCTGGGGAGCAACCGTCGAGGGGATGCCTCAGCTTTCGCCCATTGAAAGGGGCGAGTGGCGGGTTGATCTGAGAGGGTCCTTTTCAGTCGAGCGCTGAGACCCTCGCCTAATGGGCACAGGCATCGGCGCAGCCCAGATCGGGGCACAGGGCTGCGGGACAAGAGCGCGCGGCGGGCCGCTTTATGGCTCCGACATCGAATTCCAGAATATAGCGGTGAAAGTAAGTGCGCGTTCTGGATTCCGAGGGGTGAACTGTGCCACCTTCACGGTGATGTGACACGGCGGGTCGTACCGAGTACTAACGAGGAGTTCCGCAATGAAGACACTGCTGCACCACGCCAGTAAGCGAGACACGGTTCTTAGTGGGCTCGTGGTCGTCGTACTCCTGCTTGCACCGATGAGCCCCGCCCGCGCTGACGTGGACTCACCGAGCCCGCTGGACGCACTGGAGTCGGCGAACCCGGCTTCCGTAGTAAGCGCGGTCGAGGAGCCGATGACGAGTGAGGGGCTGGATGCGACCATCGGCACCGTGTCTCTGTCGGTCCCCGCTGATGCTGCCGCCGGAATATCAGTAGGCGTGGGCAGCGGCGAGATCGGAATCGGTTTGCCGTTCGCGAGCAACGCGAGCGATGGCTTCTCTGAGGCCTCGGGAACAGTCACATTTGACAACCAGAACGGGACGAAAACTGTGGCCGTGGTTCAAGCGTCCGGAAGGCTGCAAGTCGCGAGTGTGTTGAGTGGGCCTTCCTCGCCAACCTCGTATGAGTATCCGATCGATCTCCCGAGTGGTGCTTCGCTTCAAGCCTCCGACGGAGGCATCAATGTGGTGGATAACGCAACCGGAGAAGTCCTCGGCGTCTTCGCTGCACCCTGGGCAGAAGACGCCGAGGGACGATCAGTTCCGACGCGGTATGAGGTTCGAGACTCGAGCATCATTCAAGTCGTCGAACACCGCAGCGCGGCGTACAGCTACCCGGTTATCGCTGATCCGACATACACAACGTCCGTGATCTACCTCAGTCGTGCCCAGGTCATCAACATGTACAAGGGGCTCAAGAACATCAACAATATTTGTGGTCTTTTTCCGATCCCCTATCCAGCGGGCATCGCCTGTGCTGGCCTTGCGCCAGCAGCGGAGGTCGAGAAGGCGTACTGGCAGAAACTGCGGATCAAGGTAACATACTACAATTGCGGATTTAATTACTGCAGTTACACGACTTTCAAAGCAGTCAGGTAACACGGGGGTAGATATGCGCATCAAGGAACCGTCGATGCAAGTTGGGTACGTGCTCGTGCTCGTGATCGTGATCCCACTTATTTTGATCCCGTTGAGTGTAGTGAGCTTCGACATGGGCTTCGTCTGGGCCGTCGTAGCGTTGATTGCCGCTGTCGTGGTGTCCGCTCGCACCTTTCGCGGACGAGCGGAATCTGATGACGCCCGGCCGTGGTGGAAGATGACTAACGCGAAAAACAGCAGCATCGTCCTCAGCTTGCTGTTCCTCGCGCAGGGAGCATACGCATCGTTCGCTGCATTCCAGTCGCCGAATCCGCCACTCGTACTGGTGGGCGGTGTGGCGCTGACGGTCGTTGCAGTCTTGTATCTGAACTCGGCGGTGAGAACCCGAGCAGCTTCGCGCCCGAAATAGCAGTCTTGACGCATGCCCCTAGATCTCGTCAGTCGCGTCACGTGCAACGGCTCTCGCGCGCTTAGGCCGACCGATGGTTCGATAGCGCGGGGATTGGAATCGGAGGCAGCTGAGGTGTCAGCGCGTCTGATGGCGATAGTCGCAAAGCGTCTGCGGGACTATCGAACCGCTGAAGGCCTCACCCAGGAGGAGGCAGCAGAGCTGGTCGGATGCTCGATCCCCACATACCGCCGTCTGGAGCAGGGCCTATCCAAAGCCGGCGTCGCGCCTGACCCCAAACTGAGCACTCTCATGCGCGCACTGACCGTTGTCCATCTTGATGAGCGCGTGCTGGGAGCTTTGGAGGATATTGCTCGTCCCGACGTCGACGGTTCCCCGGAGTGATTGACCGACGTGCCAGAGTGCCGAGCCGGCAACTCCCCGACGGTGTCCTCTGAAGCGCCCTCGTGTTGATAGGTGTTCTCGCAGGCCCGAAGTCGAATGAGGCGCTGGCGCGGGTGGGGCGGAGCGGATCGTCGGTCGAGGTCAGGAGTCGTCAGAGCCTGGTCCCCGTTGAATGGAGCTCACCACCACAGTCACCGCGACTCCGAGAAGTATCAGAGCAGCGAGCCAGAGGACCCACGCGACGTCGTGGAACGGCGGGAGGGTCGCGACCGTCGGAAGCGCCGTGCCGAGCAGCACCAGCGCGACGACCGTTCCCCGCTCCCGGGCGGTTCCGCGGGTCGGGCTCCCGCTCACGACTTCTTCTCCGCGCGGTGCCGGGGGCTGTCGGGGTTCATGAGGGAGTGGCGGCGGCCGTAGAGGAAGTAGATGATCAGGCCGATCACGAGCCAGACGGCGAAGCGCAGCCAGGTCTCCCAGTGCAGCTGGGAGATGAGGAACAGGGAGAAGCCGACGCCGATGATCGGGACCACCGGCATGAAGGGCAGGCGGAAGGTGCGTGGGGCGTCGGGCTTCGTGTAGCGGAACACGATCACAGCGACGCACACCACGACGAACGCGGCGAGGATGCCGATGTTCGTCAGGTCCGCAACTGCGCGGATCGGGAAGACGCCGGCGAAGAAGGCGGAGGCGATGCCGGCGATCCAGGTGACGCGCTGCGGCACGCCCCGGCGGTCGACCTTGCTGAACCAGCCGGGGAGGAGCCCGTCGCGGCTCATCGAGAACCAGACGCGGGTCGCGCCGAGGAGGAAGGTGAGCATGACGGTGAGGATCGACAGCACCGCGAACACGGAGATGATGGCGGCCACGACGGGCAGGCCCACTCCCGTGAACGCGGAGGCGAAGCCGGCCTTGGGGTCGATCTCGGTGTAGTTCTGCATGCCGGTGAGTACGAGGGTCGCGGCGACGTACAGCAGCATCGCGATGATGAGCGACAGGATGATGGCCTTCGGCATGTGCTTGCGGCCGTCCTTGGCCTCTTCGGCGGCGGTGCTCATGGCGTCGTAGCCGAACACGGCGAAGAACACGGTGGCGGCGCCGGTGAAGACGGGGCCGAAGCCGCTGGGCATGAAGGGGTCGTAGTTCTCGGTGTTGATGTAGAAGACGCCGAGGCCGACGATGCCGAGGATCAGCGCGATCTTGATGGCGACGGCGACGAGCTCGAAGCGTCCGAACGTCTGGGTACCGCGGCTGAGGAGGAACGTCACGAGCAGGCAGATGACGATCGCGGGCACGTTGACGGCGCCCCCCGGCACATCGGCGGTCTCGGTGATGGAGAGCGGCAGGTGTATGCCGAAGCCGGAGAGGAACGCGTCGAGGTAGCCGGAGATGCCGATGGCGACCACCGCGACGATGGCCACGTATTCGAGCAGGAGGTCCCAGCCGATGAACCAGCCGACGACCTCACCGAGCGCGACGTAGCCGTAGCTGTAGGCGGAGCCGGCGCGGGGGATCATGCCGGCGAACTCGGCGTAGGAGAGGGCGGCGGCTGCGGAGGCGAGCCCGGCGATGAGGAACGAGATGAGCACGGCCGGTCCCACACCCGGGTTGGCGGCGTCGCCGTGTGCGACGAGTCCGGCGAGCGAGAAGATCCCGACGCCGATGATGCCGCCGACGCCGATCGCCGTGAGCTGCCACAGGCCGAGGGATTTGTGCAGGCCGCTGCGTGCGGCCTCCTCCGTCATGTCGCTGACCGGCTTGCGCCGCCAGACCGAGTGGGACGGGGTCTTCGAGGTGTCGGGCATCATCGCCTTCCGGTCGGGCTCGCACAGGGTGGTGCGCGAGGTCCTATGCCGCACGCGGGTGCACGCGCGGGGTCGTCCGCGGCCGGGGGCGGCGCCGGGTGGAGCACCTGTCTGCCGAGGGGACCAGTGGCACGCTACCCCGAACGACGGTGGCCCGGCGATATGCAGGGACGGATGTGGTCAGAAGTCACCATCGGCGACCTGGAAGCAGACGAGGTCACGGGGCATGTGGTGAGGCTAGCGGCTTCGTCGCCTCCGTCCGTCCGTCGGTGAAGCGCGCCTGGGCGCGGTCGTGGCGGCGGGGCACTTCGACGTGCTGGGTGGCGGCGGCGAGTCCCATGCGCTTGGTGGAGACGTAGACGCTCTCGGCGGTGTCGACCAGGAACGTCTCGTGCCACACCCCGACGGCGCCGGGAGCCTTGCGGGCGGCACGGTTGAAGGCGGTCCAGGCGGGGCGGTGCTCCTGGTTCGGGTTCGAGGCGTAGGCGTAGAGCTTCTCGACCGACGACCAGAACTGCACGACGTAGGGGCCGCCCGAGCCGAGGAGCAGCTGGTAGCCGAGCAGCCCGGAGTCGGGGTCGGTGCTGAGCTCGCGGAGCATCCGGGGCATCGCGACGAACGCGGGCAGCCACAGGTCGGGCCGCCACCAGCGGTTGATCTGCATGCCGATGTGGAACACGACGAGCTCGCCGTCGTGGTGGTGGGTCATGCGGCCCGTGACGACCTGGGACATGGTGTCTCCTTCGATTGGATAGCGTCACTATCCATACTGGATAGCGTTACTATCGATGTCAAGAGGTGGCCATGAGGATTTCCGAACTGTCGGCGCAGACCGGCGTGACCGTGCCGACGATCAAGTACTACCTGCGCGAGGGGCTGCTCCCCGAGGGCGAGCGGACGTCGCCGACCCAGGCCGCGTACGGCGAGAAGCACGTCGAACGGCTGCGGGTGATCCGGGCGCTGCTCGACGCCGGCGTGAGCATCGCCGAGACGCGCCGGGTGCTCGGCGCGCTCGACGACCCGCCCGCGAATCCGCACGCGCTACTGGGGACCGCACACGCCGCGATCACCCCGCCGGTGGAGGAGTCCGTGGATCTGGCGGAGGCTGAAGCCCTGGTCGAGGGGCTCGGGTGGAAACCGGGGATGTGCGACGAGGCAGTGCTGCACGCGGTCGCCCGGGCGTTGGACGGCTTGGAGCGCGCGGGCTTCGTCGTGCCGAAGGCCGTGATGCGCGAGTACCTGCGGTCGGCGCGACGCATCGCGGATGCCGAGATCGCGGGGGTGCCGGGGGAGTCCGCTGAGGCGGCAGTGTGGTACGTGGTGCTCGGGTCGGTGCTGGTGGAGCCGCTGCTGCTGGCGTTGAGACGCGTGGCGCAGCAGGTGAGCTCGGGGGAGCGGTTCGGGGCGGCGCCCTGAAGGCGCTCTCGGTTCTTACAACGCGTGGCATGACCAGCGCTTGCGAGATTCAGACCGTAGACACACTTTCAAGTCGATGAGATCTCGTGCGGCCAGCGACGGAGGCGGCTTGCGTTGCCGCTGAGCGGGAAGCCTTCGTCAACGGCGATTGTCCGGCAATAGTTGGAGATTGCTCGTCTACCGGGGTGTGACGCCGGTCGACACGGTGTTCACGTGGGCTACTTCGCGAAGATCCTGAAAACGCCCGATAGCGTGAGATCAGTGACCAGACCCCCTACCATCTACGCCTTTGTGGCGTAAGGAGACCGCAACACGCCATGGCAGGACGAACCGCAAAGCCGAAACCAACGAAGACGCTGGAGCAGCGACTGTGGGACGCTGCCGACAAGTTGCGCGGAAATCAGGAGCCGAGCGAGTACAAGCACGTCGTGCTTGGTCTGGTGTTCCTGAAGTACATCTCAGACCGCTTCGAGGAGCGCCGCGGCTCGCTGGAGTCGGAGCTGCTCGCAGATGGGATCAAGCCGGAGCGCGTTGCGTCCTTCCTCGAAGACCGCGATGAGTACACCAGCCAGAACGTGTTCTGGGTGCCTGAGAACGCTCGCTGGGGCTACGTGCAGTCCCGGGCGAAACTGACGACCGTCGGCCAGGACATCGACACGGCGATGGACCTCATCGAGAAGGAAAACCCCTCGGTTCGAGGTGTACTCCCGCGCAACTACGGACGTGATGGTCTCGACAAGCGGCGCCTCGGCGAGCTCGTCGACCTCATCGGCGGCATCGGATTCACCAGCACCGATGACCATGGTGCGGACGATGTGCTTGGGCGCGTCTACGAGTACTTCCTCGGGCAGTTCGCCGGCAAGGAAACCGGCAAGGATGCTGGTGCGTTCTACACGCCTCGAAGCGTTGTGAAGACGCTCGTCGAGATGCTCGAGCCGTACAAGGGGCGGGTCTACGACCCGGCAGCGGGCTCGGGTGGCATGTTCGTGCAGTCCGCAGAGTTCGTGAAAGCGCATGGTGGCAAGCGCACGGACATCTCGGTCTACGGCCAGGAGTACACGGACACGACGTGGAAGCTCGCCAAGATGAACCTCGCGCTGCGAGGCATCGAAGCCGATCTTGGCCCGAAGTCAGCCGACTCGTTTACGGAAGATCTACACCCGGACCTCCGTGCGGACTTCATCATCGCGAATCCGCCATTCAACGTCTCTGATTGGTGGGACGGGAAGCTCGCAGATGACCCGCGCTGGAAGTACGGGACACCGCCACAGGGCAACGCGAACTTCGGATGGGTGCAGCACTTCATCCATCACTTGAGCCCGAAAGGCACAGCCGGATTCGTGCTGGCGAACGGTGCCCTGTCAACGCAGAGTGGAGGCGAGGGTGAGATTAGGCGGAGCCTCGTAGAAGAGGGCCTTGTGGACTGCATCGTGGCGATGCCCACAAATCTGTTCTTCAACACTCCGATTCCGGTCAGCCTCTGGTTCTTGTCGAAGGACCGCGCGGGCAATGGCCACCGGAGGCGCGACGACGAAGTCCTTTTCATCGATGCTCGGGCGCTCGGACACATGGAAAGCCGGCGACTTCGAGTCCTCGGCGATCACGACATATCGGCAATCGCAGATGTGTATCACGCCTGGCGCAATCACGATGGCGATTATTCGGATGTGCCGGGATTCTGCCGCGCCGCCAACACCGAGGAGATCGCGAACAATCAGTTCGTTCTGAACCCGGGACGCTATGTCGGTAGCCAAGAACGGGAACGTGATGGCGAAGGAGCTCAGGAACGTCTCGATAGGTTGCGCCGAGAGCTGCTGTCCGCGCTTGACGAGAGCAACGCCCTCGAGGCGGAGTTGCGTCAGCGGATGAAGGGGCTTTCCGCATGACGTGGACGACCGAGTCGCTTGCATCGCGCACTCTCAACTTGGATAGTCGTCGTGTCCCTGTTCGCTCCGTTGACCGCGTCGCTGGGCCGTATCCGTACTACGGAGCGAGTGGAGTTGTCGACTACGTCGATGATTACTTGTTCGATGGACTGCACCTGTTGGTGGCGGAGGACGGGGAGAATCTACGTAGCAGGAAGACTCCGATCGCCTTTCTCGCCGATGGGCGATTTTGGGTCAATAACCACGCACATATACTCCGTGGCAACGAGGCGAACGACACCAGATTCTTGTCTTACGCGCTGGAAGCAACGGACGTAAACGGGTTCCTCAGCGGGTCGACACAACCGAAGCTGACACAGCGCGCCCTCGCGATGATCCCGGTCACAGCCCCAGACCTCGCAGAGCAGGTTGGCATTGCAAGTGCGCTTGGAGCACTCGACGGCCGAATCGCAGCCAACTCGCGGGTGGTCAAAGTCGCCGCTGACGTACTGGACGCCGAGATAGGTCTTATCGAACCAACACTTCCGCTAGTGCCGCTCGGTGAGCTCTGCACGACGGTGCGGTCGACGGTGGTGCCGCGGTCTCTCGGCAGCGACATCGTCGATCATTTCAGCCTCCCCGCTTTTGACTCAGGGGCGCGCCCCGATCGAGTGGCAGGTGAGTCGATCATGAGTGCGAAGGTGCAACTGACCGAACCGACCGTCCTCGTGTCACGCTTGAATCCGCGCTTCAACAGGACTTGGTGGGCGATTCCCGCGGCGGGAGTTCCGGCTGTCGCCTCGACGGAATTTAGTTGCCTGATAGCGAACGCCGACAGCAGCCAGCACCAGCTGTGGCTTTCCGTCCGATCGGGCGCGTTCATCGATGAGTTGCCTCGCCGCGTGACTGGCACGTCCGGTAGCCACCAGCGAGTTCGTCCCGCTGATGTCCTATCGATCGCGGTGCCTGATACGCGTGAAATATCTGACGAAATCCGGCTCCGGGCAGAATCAACGTTGGCTTTGATCCATAGCCGGAGGCAAGAGAACGCGGAGCTGATTCGAGTACGCGAGTCGTTGATTCCAGACCTGCTGGAGGGCGTAGTTCGAGTCCCCGAGTCTCAGGGGCTTCAAGCATGACGTCCTTCAACGAAAACGTCGTCGAGCTAGCCGCGCTCGAATACTTCGCGGAGCTTGGCTATCACACGCTGCACGGTCCGAGCCTCGCGCCCGGCGAAGCTACTGCTGAGCGTGAGTCCTACGAGGAGGTCTTCCTCTGGGATCGACTGCGTGACGCGGTCCGCGTCCTGAACCCTGGTCTCGACAACGACGCGGTCGCTGAGACCATCAAGCGCGTCCGACGGGCCGAGTCGCAGAGCGCTATCGACGAGAATTACCGGCTGCACAAGCTGGTCACCGAAGGCGTGCCCGTCGAGCAACGTGGCTCCGACGGCATCCTCCGGGCGCGCACAATCAACCTGATCGACTTCGAGCACGCAGATCGTAACGACTGGGTCGCGCTCAACCAGTTCACGATTGTCGAGAACGGCAAGAATCGTCGCCCCGACGTGCTGGTGTTCGTCAATGGAATCCCGCTGGCGCTCCTGGAGCTCAAGAACCCCGCTGCCGAACACGCAACGCTCAAGTCCGCCTGGAATCAGGTGCAGACGTATCGGAAGGACATCCCGTCGGTGTTCCTGGCGAACGCCGTGACGGTCATCTCCGACGGAACCTCTGCCGCGATGAGTAGCTACAGCGGTGCGTTCGAGCACTACGCCCCATGGAAGACCATGGACGGTAGGACGGTGATAACCGATCGGCCGGCACTCGAGGTGCTCATTAAGGGCGTCTTCGATAAGACCCGCTTCTTGGATCTGCTCCGCAACTTCGCCGTGTTCAGCCGCGAGACGGTGACGGACAAGGTTACGAAGCAGAAGACTTCTGTGCTTATCAAGCGCGTCGCGAAGTACCACCAATACTGGGCAGTCAACGCTGCAGTCGAATCGACCATCCAGGCATCGAGTCCATCCGGCGACCGTCGTGGTGGTGTCGTCTGGCACACCCAGGGATCCGGCAAGAGCTTCGAGATGGTGTTCTACGCCGCCAAGGTGATGCGCGACGCGCGGATGGCCAACCCGACGCTCGTATTCATCACGGATCGCAACGACCTGGACAACCAGCTTTACGAAGAGGTCTTCGCGCCTGCGCACATCCTGCCTGAATCGCCAGTCCAGGCCGAGACGCGCAGGGATCTGCGCACACGACTGACCCGGGCATCTGGCGGCATCGTCTTCACGACCATCCAGAAGTTCGCACCGGGCGAGGATGGCGATGCGAACGTCGTGCTCACGGATCGACGCAACGTCATCGTGATCGCGGACGAGGCGCATCGCTCGCAGTACGGCTTCAGCGAGTACCTCGACCGCAGCGGACGACTCAAGGCCGGACTCGCCAAGCACATGCGCGACGCGTTGCCGGGAGCTACGTATCTCGGCTTCACCGGCACGCCGATTGATTCGGCAGACAAGTCGACGCGCTCTGTGTTCGGTGATTACGTCGACGTGTACGACCTGACGCGTGCGGTCGAGGACGGTGCGACCGTCCGCATCTTCTACGAATCCCGCCTCGCCAAGGTCGATCTGTCGGCTGAGGACTACGCCGCACTCGACGAACTCGTCGAGGAAGTTACCGAGCAGGTCGAAGAGGACGCTGCCACCGCTGCGAAGTCGCGGTGGTCGCGGCTCGAGGCGATTGTCGGTGCCGATGCGCGTCTCGAGATGGTGGCTGCAGACATCGTTGAGCACTGGGAGAAGCGACGCGAGTCGATCCTCGGCAAGGGCATGATCGTCACGATGAGCCGCCGCATCGCTGTGCGCCTCTACGAGAAGATCGTGGCGCTGCGCCCGGAGTGGCACTCCGACGACCCCGCAAAGGGCAAGATCAAGGTCGTCATGACCGGCTCGGCGGCAGACCCGGCAGAGTTCCAGCCGCACATCCACTCGAAGGACGTGCGCAAGGATCTCAAGGCACGCGCGAAGAACGCCGACGATCCGCTTGAGCTAGTCATCGTGCGTGACATGTGGCTGACGGGCTTCGACGCTCCGTCGATGCACACTATGTACGTCGATAAGACCATGCAGGGCGCAGGGCTCATGCAGGCCATCGCACGCGTGAACCGAACGTTCCGGGACAAGCCGGGCGGACTGATCGTCGACTACATCGGCATCTTCGACAACCTGCAGAGCGCGCTGAGCGAGTACTCGCCGTCCGACCGCGATCAGGCAGGCGTGCCGATCGAGGACATGGTCGACATCATGCTCGAGAAGCACGACGTCGTGCGGGGACTACTTCACGGCGTGACTTACGACGCGTCCCCGGCGCTGTCACCGTCACAGCGTCTCGCCGAGTACGCCAAGGTGCTCGACTTCGTGATGGCTGATCCAGACCGAACGAGCCGTTTCAACGACCAGGTGCTGGCGCTCGCAAAGGCATTTGCGCTGGCCGGCGCGCGTGATGAAGCGGCCGCCATTCGGGACGACGTTCGCTTGTTCACTGATGTGCGCGCGGCGATCCTCAAGATACAGAACCCCGACTCGGGGCGTGGCGGCAGCGGAAGTGTCGAGATCGACACTGCCCTCGGTCAGCTCTTGAACGAGGCCGTCTCGGCCAATCAGGTGATCGACGTCTACCAGCTGGCCGGGGTCGAGACTCCTGAGTTGTCACTACTGTCGGAAGAGTTCCTCGATTCACTCGCCGAGAAGGAGAAGCCCAACCTGCAGATGGGGCTGCTCCGACGGTTGCTGAACGACCAGATCCGCACCGTTCAGCGGACGAATGTGGTGCAGGCACGGAAGTTCTCCGAGCAGCTCGAGGAAGCGATCAATCGGTACACGAACCGATCGCTGACGACGGCAGAGATCATTGCGGAGCTCGTGAAGCTCGCCAAGACGATGCGCGCCGAGGACGCCCGCCACAAGTCGCTCGGACTGCGTGAAGACGAGGCTGCGTTCTATGACGCTGTCCGGATCAATGATGCCGCGGTGCTTGAGCTGGGAGACGACACACTCAAGAAGATCGCCCAGGAACTCGTCACCGCGGTTCGGGCATCGGCAACGATCGACTGGAACCTGAAGGATTCGGTTCGCGCCGCGATGCGCACGAAGGTGCGCCGCTTGCTTGCGAAGTATGACTACCCGCCGGACGCAGAGGCGAAGGCGATTGAGCTGGTGCTCGAGCAGGCCGAAGTCCTCGCAGGCAGCGAGGCACAGCGATGATTAGCCGTGTCGACTCCGCATCTACGAAGCCCCCTCGGAGGTGCGCGTAGCCATGCGATTCTCGGAACACTTCGGCGTCACTCAGACAGCTGATGACGATTGGTTCGACCCCCATCTGACGGTCGATACCAAGCTGTTCATCGATCCGCTGTTGCTCCTCGAAGCCGGAGGGGAGTGGGCCAGTGCTCACGAGCAGCTCATTGCGCACTTTGTCCATTGCTACGGCCTGGTGGCGAAAGCGACCAGCTCGACGTCCGTTTCGGCGCACGCAGCTCGGCGGCTCCTGACGTTCCCGGAGCCATTCGAGGTTGGCTTGGGATACACAGCCAGCGGCACGAGCGGCTCGGGTTCGGGCGATCGATTTGCCGCGACCATGGCGGACGGCATCGCGACCGCGATCGCAGCCGGACTCGCGCAACCTGAACATATCGAGGAGATCGGTATCCTCAATGTCGGCATTGGTCCCGACCGGATTTCCGACGCCACAGTCAACGTGCTTAAGGCGCGTTTCATCGCATACACCCAGATGATCGCCGAACGGCACGGCATCCCGCTCGATACACACCGTGTGAAGTCGGCACGCGTCTCGCTCGATGCAGCCCGCTGGATCGCCGAAGATGTGCAGCTTCCAACGAACCCGAATGACGGTCGACCGGTCATCCTGCTGCCGCAAGCGCTGCTCAACGAGCTTCCGACGCTGAACGCCGATGACTGGTTCGACTCGCACTTCAACGAAGACATCAGACTCACCCTCAACCTCCAGGTCGGCGAGGCCGTGCGGAAGGCCGACATCGTCAGCTGGGCACGCCGCCACCCGGATCGAGTGCGCGAATGGGCTCGTGAACAGACGAGTCGACAAGACCTCCACGGCTACGACTTCAGCGCGGATCCGCTCGGCGTCGTCCAGTGGGACCAGGCGCCAGTCGCATACGCAGCTGAGCATCCCCTCACAGCGCGTACCGTCACGTCACATGATGACCTGCTCATATTGGTCGGTGAGCTCGTCGACCGGTTCCAGCACTTCGTAGAGCAGCAGCGTGGATGGAGCCTGCTCTGGAACTCGGATGGATCGGAAAAGCCCGAGGAGGCGGCGCAGTTGCTGTTCCTCGGATTGGCGCAGCCATACCTACGCCAGTTCAATGTCGAGATCGACCGTGAGGTGGAACTTGGACGAGGACCGGTCGACTTCAAGGCGGCGTCCGGAACCACAGCGCGAGTCTTGATCGAGGTCAAGAAGGTGCATAACGGCAAGTTCTGGAACGGCCTCGAGGCGCAGCTTCCGAGCTACCTCACATCCGATGGTGCCACGCACGGATGGTTCCTGGCGCTGCAGTATCGCGGCACGAAGAGCTCCGTCGACCGCATTCGCCGACTGCCTTCGGTTGTCGCCGTCGCAGCGTCAAGAACCGGAATGACGTTGCGGTCATCGGTCGTCGACGTGCGTAAACCGCTATCTGCGTCGAACATAGAGGCGAGCGACGAGCTTCCCCTTGATGAGGTCACGGAGACAGAGTAGTGATCAAGCGGGTGAAGGACTACTTCGAGGACCGGCGCGCGAAGAAGGCCGACATTGCTCTCAACGACGAGCCTGGGGCTCCGAGCTGGGAATTGACCGCGCTTACGCCCGAGTTCATCGAGTCCGAGCACGCACAATACGCCGAGGCCATCGCCGAGAACCTGAAGAAGGACGATGTCCTAAACATCGCACTCTCCGGAAACTACGGCGTCGGCAAGAGCAGCATCTTGAGACGCGTCGCGGCGGATCACGATGGCCGCGTGGTCGAGCTTTCGCTTTCGACGCTTTCGCCGATTGACGACACCGAGGTCGATGATTCGGTTCCGGCCCAGGCGAGGACGCCAACGAACCGTATCCAGCAGGAGATCGTCAAGCAGCTGCTTTACCGAGAAGAGCCGAGGTCCGCTCGCGCTTCGCGCTTCCGCCGGATCGAGCGCTTTAGCTGGGGGAGGGAGGTCGTGCTCGCCCTCATGGGCGGCGTGGTCGTTGCGCTTGCCTTCATGATTTTGGGCTGGGCGGGGACGATTGAACGCACGCTCCGACCGCTGTTTGAGCTGGGTCTCTGGGTGTACCCGATCATCGCGGTACTCGCGGCTGTCGGGATCGTTGCCGCTCGCGCTCTGCTTCACGGCCGGATCCACATCCGCCAGTTCTCGGCTGGCCCTGCCGCCGTGACGCTGGACGAGAAGTCAGTCTCATATTTCGATCAGTACTTGGACGAGATCGTCTACTTCTTCGAAACCTCGAAGCGCGACGTCGTGATCTTCGAGGACATCGACCGCTTCAACGATTCACACATCTTCGAGACGTTGCGCTCCCTGAACGCGCTCCTCAACGCATCGCCCCAGATCAAGAAGCCAATCCGCTTCATCTACGCCATCAAGGACAGCATCTTTGACCGGGTGAGTCTCGAACACGAGAAGCGCAAGGTCGACGTGGCGCTCATCGAGATCACCGATCCGGCGCAGGCTGAGATCGTGCGGGCGAACCGCACCAAGTTCTTCGACCTCGTCATCCCGGTCGTTCCATTCATTACGCACCGAAGCGCCCGGAACCTGACCACTCAAATCCTGCGTGGCATCGAGCACGACGTGTCGCCAGACCTGATCGATCTCGCCGCCCGATTCGTGCCGGACATGCGACTGCTCAAGAACGTGCGCAATGAGTTCATTGTCTTCCGCGACAGGATCTTTGCGGGGGACGGGAAGCAGCTCGAGCTGAGCGAGACGCAGCTGTTCGCGATGATGCTCTACAAGAGCACGCACCTCAGCGATTTTGAGGTCATCCGGCTCGGCAAGAGCAAGCTCGACAAGCTGTATGAGGTCAGTCGGACGCTGGTATCGGAGAACATCCGGCGCGTTGAGCGCGAGCTTCGGACTGCTCGCGTGGAGATCTCGCGGCGCACGGTCGCTAAGCAGCGGGCGTCACGGCTCGGAAAGTTGTTGGTCGCTCGTATAGATCTGCTGGTGCGTTCATCGAACAACGTCCGTGCTCAAAGCGGCCAGTACCTCCTGAACGGACGAGGTGCCGCCGCGACAGAGTTCGAGTCGATCGAATTCTGGCGTGAGCTGGCCGAGTCCGAGGACCGCACCGTGGGATGGACCAATCCGTACTACGGCGGCGGGTCGTTCACGCTGTCGCGGAGCGATATCGCTGTGCTAGTTGGCGACACACTGGACTTGGAAGCGTGGCGCGAAGGCGACGACGAGGTGGAGTCCGAGCAGGTTCGGGAGTTGCAGGAACAGCTTGCATTCCTGCGCACGTCCGACATGGGCGAACTCATGGGCCAGCCCGATTTCCTGGTCGAGTACGAGGGCGACTCAACCGCTCGCTGCTGTTGCAGAGAAGCTACTGACGAAGGGGCTCGCGTACAACCTGATCCGGGCGGGCTACCTCGATCGCAACTTCACGCTCTACACATCGACGTTCCACGGGGACCGCGTTAGTCCCGCGGCCACGAACTTCATCATCCATCACGTCGAGCGTGGACTCATGGACGCGCAGTTCGTCCTGTCAGCCGAGGACGCAGAGGCTGTGATCCGTGAGCGCGGAGCCCGGTCGCTCGCCGATCCAGCTCTGTTCAATATCGCGATCCTGGACCACCTACTGGGCGCAAACAGCGCAGATGCAGACATCATGATCACGGCGCTGGCACGCCTCGACGCAGACGGCAAGAAGTTCCTCGAGAGCTACCTGAGCAGCGGTGCTTCCCGCGAGGCGCTCGTGAAGAAGCTCACGGCACGGAGCCCGCGAGTGCTCAACTACTTGGTCGCGGACGTCGACCTGGACGACGAGACGAAAGTCATGCTCGTCAGCGCCTGCCTCGCAGGCTTGGCTACAAAGCCGAAGCAAGCCGTGACAGAGAAGGCAAAAGCCTACCTCGCTACCAACTATGCGCAGCTGCCCGCAATCGCGAGCGATGCGTTGCCTGCTGCGCGAGCCGAACGCATCGCACTCCTGTTCAAGGACGTCGGTCTGTCGCTGCCTGACCTATCGGGCACGAGCGAAGTCGTGCGGCCGGCATTTGTGAAGCTCGGTCTCTACGAGATGAGTCTGTCGAACCTCCAGGCGGCGGTCGGTGACAATGGCGGTCTTGGTCTCGACCAGCTCAGAGCCGCTCATCGCGCGGACGTGTACGCCAAGGCGCTTGCCGAGCTGCCGAGCTATCTCGACGCTGTCGGTGGTCACGCCGCAACGAACCATGCGGCCGACCGGTTCCACGTGGTTATCGGTGAGGTGCACGGAGCGGCGCCGGATCTCCTCGAGCGCTTCATCGAGGGTGTCTCCGACGAGAGCCGCATTTCGGATGTCGAGGACGTGCCAGAGGAGACCTGGTCCGTGCTCGCGGCGCACGATAAGTTTCCGGCCACCTTCTCGAATGTGACGAGATATATCGAACAGATCGGCAGCGCGGACGTGAATCTCGCTGTGGTGCTTTCGTCGGCGGAAGAGATCACCGAGCACGAAGATGCCGACGAGGACGAGAAGCGCAGCCTCGCCGTTACCCTGATCTCCACCCCGTCCACACTTGGTGCTGTGCTTCGAGCGAAGCTGGCGGAAAGTCTCGGGCTGAAGGCGTGGCTCGCGGTCGCTGATCTGCCCGTCGAGTCGGGTGCGCTGTATCCCGAGCTGGTCGCTCGCCGGGTGATCTCCGGCAGTGCCGCGACCTATGAGCATCTTGCTTCTGCGGACTGGACGACGCGTGAGCGCGTCATCGCCGTGTCGCCGAAGTTCGCCGAGTGGGTGACGCCGGATCTCGTCGGCATTGACCTGGCGAAGGTGCTTGCGAGCACGTCGGTGACGGACGAGGCGAAGCGGGTAATCGCTGAGAACGCTGAAGAGTACACATCAGCCGGCGGGGCAGCTGGGCTTGTCGAAATCGGGAAGACTGCTCGAAGGCTCGGAATCCTGGTGAGTTTTTCGGTCGTTGAACAGATGGCGAGTCATCGGATCGGAAATAGTGAGGTGCTACATCACCTCATGCCGTACCTGAATACAGCATCAGACGCGCAGCTCTTCGGAGTGCTGAATTCTCTGGGTGGCGACTATGGTCAGCTGACGCGATTCGGCCGCGATAAACCGAAGGTTCCGAACACTGCCGACAATCTCAGGCTCATCGAGTCCCTGAAGCAGCGTGGCATCGTTACGCGAGTTGAGGATGATCGCAACCCGATGAAGATACACAAGCGATACGGCAGTTGAGTGAGTTACAAAAGAGCGGCTACGCGATTCCGCTGGAAGTGGCGACTCGATCAGCACCCCAGGCGTCCGCCAGCACTCATGGACCGCGTGGAGGGCGATCGAGAAGCTCGCCAGTCAAATCCAGGCGGCCATCGGCTGAGGCACAGGCGTTTCACGGCACGCTGCGTTACGGCAACGTTCGCGTTAGGAGATTCGAGCCATGTCCACGGCTGCCATCGCATTCACTCATCAGGACGTCGCGGCTGCGCTGCCTCCAGACCTCCGCGATCGGCTGCCGGTCGATGAACACGGTCAAACTCAGGTCGAGATCGTGAAGGCGCTCTTCAGGCACGAGCAGATCAAGCCCGGAGAGTTCCGCTGGACTCAGATTCGCGAACTAGACGATGAAACCTGGAAAAGAGCGCTTGAGGCCCACGGCGCCGTCCACCGGGCGACCCGAAGCTTCGATAGCTCCCTTTCTTTTGCGTGGGCTGACCTCCAGAACGTGAGGGAAGAGGTCCTTCGACAACTTCGGTCGCGGTCGCGCCCCAACGAGTGGATGCCGCCACTCGTCGAGTATCGGATCTTGAACTTCAGCGCCGGGCTTAAGATGTACCACGAGCACGTCGAAGCAGAAGCAGTTCGCCACGGTGAGCATGGGCTCAAGGACGAGGTCGCCCGATCGTTCTCCGATACCTACGATCGCAGCTTCGGTTACCGTCTGCTCTACTCGATGCGGAATGCGTTCTTGCACGGTGCGCGCCGAATCACCACTCTGCATATGATCGCGCGCGTCACCGGGGCGGACCAGCCGGGTCGCGAGCCCGAAGCCCGCGTGCTTTTGGACAAGGAACGCTTCGCCGTGGGTAAGAGCAATACTGCAGCCCGACGGCAGGTGCGCGAGCACGACGCTGACATCGACCTCTTGGATCTCAGCGCGGATGCCTTCTCCGAAGTTGAGAAGCTGCACCGACGTTTAAGCCCTTTGCTGCACCCAGACGCGCCAGTCGCCGCCCAGTTGATCGGCGAGCACATGCGAGAAGTTGGGAATGAACGCGCACACTTCCACAGCTACATCCGCGGCTTCCCATTCGCCACTCATACTCTCGATCGTCTTGGATTCGAATACGTGGTTGCCCAGCTCGGCGTAGAAGCGGTGTACGAAGACGGACTCCCAGACCGTGCTGCCGCCGCAGTTGCGAGATACTCAAGCAACGACTGAAACTCTCCTCACCGTGACATGGGGGGGATCCGGCGGCAACCTACTCGAACCCGCCCGTCAGCCGCCCGTGCATCGTCCCGCTCGAGTCATTCATCCCGACGATCTCCACCGTCTTCCCCAACGCGGCGTACTTCGTCTCGATCGCGTCCAACGCGGCAACCGTTGACGCGTCCCACACGTGCGATCCCGACAGATCAACAACAACGCGGGATGGATCGTCCGTGTAGGAGAACAGCGTCGTGAGGTCGTTGCTCGACGCGAAGAACAGCTCCCCATCCACGACATACGTCACCATGTCGCCCGCAACCGAACGCGTCACCGTCACGAAGTGCGCCACCCGCCGGACGAACAGCACCGACGCGACCAGCACGCCACCCACAACCCCGACCGCGAGGTTGTGGGTGATCAGCACGAGCACGACCGTCGCCACCATCACGAAGGTCTCGCTCTTCGGCATGCGCTTCAGCGTCGACGGCTTGATCGAGTGCCAGTCGAACGCCCCGATCGCGACCATCACCATCACGGCCACGAGCGCCGCCATCGGAATGGTCCCGACGAAGTCGCCGAACACCACCACCAGCAGAAACAGGAACACGCCGGCGCAGAACGTGGAGATGCGGGTCCGCGCACCCGAGGCCTTCACGTTGATCATGGTCTGACCGATCACGGCGCAGCCGCCCATGCCGCCGAAGATCCCCGACAGCACGTTCGCGACGCCCTGCGCCCACGACTCGCGCGTCTTGTTCGAGTGGGTGTCGGTGATCTCGTCGACGAGCTTCGCGGTGAGCAGCGACTCCATCAGCCCGACCAGCGCCACCCCGAGGGCGAACGGCGCGATGATCGTGAACGTCTCCCACGTCAGCGGCACGTTCGGGATGAAGAGCTCCGGCAGGCTCCGCGGCAGCTCGCCTTGATCGCCGACCGTGGGCACCGTGATGCCGAACGCGAGCACGACCCCGGTCACGATGATCACCGACACGAGCGGCGCAGGCACGACCTTCGTGAGCTTCGGCATGACCAGCATCACGACGATCCCGAGCGCCACGAGCGGATACACGAGCCATGGCACGTCGATCAGCTGCGGGAACTGCGAGCTGAACACGAAGATCGCCAGCGCGTTCACGAACCCGACCATGACGCTGCGGGGGATGAACCGCATGAGCTTCGCGACGCCCAGCACTCCGAGCACGACCTGGAAGATCCCGGCGAGGATGACCGTCGCGATGAAGTAGTCCAGCCCGTACGTCGGCGCGACCGGCGCGATCACGAGCGCCACGGCCCCGGTCGCCGCGGTCACCATCGCCGGGCGCCCGCCGAGGAACGCGATCGACACCGCCATGATGAACGACGAGAACAGCCCCACCTTCGGGTCCACCCCCGCGATCACCGAGAACGCGATCGCCTCCGGGATCAGCGCCAGCCCCACGACGAGCCCGGCGAGCACCTCGCGCGTCAGCATCCGCGGGTTCTTCAGCGCGGTGAGCACCGACGGGTGGTCGCGATAGCGGGCGCGGTCGAGGGTCGTCGATGCAGACAATGGGGGCTCCAGGGGGAAGGTGCCTCAGAGGAAGAGGCAGACGATCCAGCCTATGCGGACACACCGACCCGGAAGTCGCATCGCCCTGCCGCTTCAGCCCGCGCAACCACCGCACCTCTTGCCCCGCCCGCAAGAGTGAGTGTACAGTCACTCTCATGCCCGCCACCCGAAGCTCCGTCCTCTCCACGGCCGACGCCCGCCGTCCGCTCGTGGCTGCTGCGGCTCTGCGTGCGTTCGCGCGCCGGGGCTTCCACGGCACGACCGTGGCCGATGTCGCGGGCGAGGCGAAGATCTCCCCGGCCTACGTGTTCAAGCTGTACTCCGGCAAGGAGGCGCTCTTCGTCGCCGCGCTCGACGCGTGCTTCGACGCGATCCTCGTCGCCCTCGAGGAGGGCGCCGACGCCGCGCAGGACCAGAAACCCGCGACCGTGCTCGAAGCGATGGGCGATGCCTACGCCCACCTCATCTCCGACCGCACGCTGCTCATGCTCCAGGTGCACGCGCAGTCCGTGGCCGACATCGAGGTGATCGGTGAAGCGCTGCGCGCGGGGCTGGGGCGCATCACCACGTACGTCCAGTCCCGCTCCGGCGGCAGCGACGAGGACGTGCAGCGCTTCATCGCCTACGGGCAGCTCTGCCACCTCATCGTCACCACGCAGCTCGACGGACGGCCCGAGGACTGGGTCGCCCTCCTGACTGCGGGCATCACCCACCCCGAGTGAGCCGCCCGCGGTCGCACCCTTTCGCGTGCCTGCGAGAGTGAGTGAGCAATCACTCCCCTTGAATCCACACCGACCGACACGACAGAGAAGAGAGAACCATGACCACCCTCACCCCACTCGCCTCCGCCGCAGCCCCTCTGCGCAGCACCCGCCGTTGGCTCGCCCTGAGCGTGCTCGCGCTCGCGCAGTTCCTCGTGGTGCTCGACGCCTCCATCGTCAACATCGCCCTTCCGGTGCTCGGGCAGCAGCTCGGCATGGGCACGGCCGCGCTCGCATGGGTCATCACCGCCTACGTGCTCGCGTTCGGCGGCCTCCTGCTCCTCGGCGGGCGGCTCGCCGACCGCTACGGCCACCGCCGCGTGTTCCTGCTCGGCACCGCGGGGTTCGTCGTCGCCTCGGCCCTCGCGGGGTTCTCGGTCGTGCCCGAGATGCTCCTCGCCGCGCGCGCACTCCAGGGGGCATCCGCCGCACTGCTCGCCCCCGCGGCCCTCGCCCTGCTCACGCACCTCTTCCCCGACGACGCCGAACGCACCAGAGCGCTCGGCGTCTGGGGTGCCGTCGCGGGCATCGGCTCCGCGGCCGGCGTACTCCTCGGCGGCGTGCTCACCGCGACCCTCGGGTGGCAGTCGGTGTTCTTCGTGAACGTCCCGGTCGGGGCGGTCGTGCTCATCGCCGTCCCGCTCCTCATCACCCGCGACACGGTCCGCGCCTCCGGTCGCCTCGACGCTGCCGGTGCGATCAGCGTGACCGCGGCACTCGTCGCCCTCGTCGGGGCGTTCAGTGCGGTCGAGCAGCTCGGCTTCGTCCACCCTCTGCCCCTCGGGCTCTTCGCCGTCGCGCTCGTGCTCGGCGCCGTGTTCCTCCTGATCGAGCGTCGCGCGCCGGAGCCGCTCCTCCCGCTGGCGGTGTTCCGCAACCGCGACCTCGCCCTCGGCAACGTCGTGATGCTGCTCGGCGGCGCCGCCATGGTCGCGCTGTTCTTCGCGCTCTCCGTGTTCATGCAGGCGGTGCTCGGCTACGACGCGCTCGCGACCGGCCTCACCCAGCTGCCGCTCGCCGGTGCCCTGGTCGTCGTCGCGGGCGTCGTCCCGGCGCTGATCGGTCGCGCCGGCGCTCGACGCGTGCTCGCCGCCTCGCTCCTCGTGCTCGCCGGTGGGCTCGTGTGGCTCGCGCTCGCTCCGTCTGACGCGGTCTTCCTCGTCCACCTGCTCGGCCCCACGCTGCTGATCGGCATCGGACTCGGGGGCGCGTTCGTCGCCACGACCCAGCTCGCGGTCGACGGGGTCGACGGGGGAGAGGCGGGACTGGCGGGCGGACTCATCAACACCAGCCAGCAGATCGGAGGTGCGGTCGGCCTCGCGGTACTCGGAACGATCGCGGGACTGCGCACCTCGGCGCTCGATGCCGCCGGTGTCCCTGCCGCCGAGGCGATGACGGGCGGCTTCTCCTGGCTTTTCCTCGGTGCCGCCGCGCTCGCCGTGATCGGCGCGGGAACCGTCGCGGTGTGGCGCCGCCGCTGAGATGCGGCAGTCGGCCCCGCGCGTCGCCTCCGGGCGCGCGCGGGGCCGCTGCGTGCGCACCTGCACCCTTCCTCTCCGCCGGCACCTCCGCCATGATGAAGGGGACCGACCGCGAAGGAGACCCCGTGTCGCTCACGCCGCCACCGTCGCAGCACATCGAGACCGCCGCCTCTGCACTCCCGGGCGCCGTGGTGATCGCGGGCATTCGACGAACTCTGATCTGGATGGTGGTCGCGGGCGTCGTCTACTCCGCCTTCATGACGGGCAGCAAGAGCTACTGCCCGGGCGGTTACGACGGCAGCGGCGGCTTCGTCGATTCCGAGGGTCGGTCGGTGGACCAGGCGCCCGTCTGCGTCTCGATGGCGCTTCAGTCCAACGTGCTGGTCTACGTCGCCCTCGCAGTGATCTTCCTGATCGCGCTCGGTCGCGTGACGAAGGCTGCCGACGAGCGTGCGGCACTGCGGACGCTGGAGCGCGCGATGTACGGAGCCGGCGTGCTCGTCGTGATCGCCGTCGTGGTGTCGCAGGTGTGGTTCCAGTCGATCGATCTCGAGCAGTTCACCTTGGGGTCCTGGTCCGTCGTGAGCCCCTTCCCGCTCGGGATCATCGACGTGTCGACCACCCCGATGACGACCCCCTGACCGCCCGGAGCTACCGCCCCGCCCGCACCCGCAGGGTGAACGCCACCGCGGCGAGCGCGATCACCACCACCCCGTACCCGACGCACACCGCCTCCAGCCCGACCACGCCGACGAGTGACCCGGCGACCACGGCGGGCACGCCGAACGCGAGATAGGCGAGCACGTACAGCACCGCGAAGGTGTCGGCGCGTTCGGTCGGGGGAATGCGCGGTGCGAGCGACGCGACCACACCGGAGAACGCCGTGCCGAAGCCCATGCCCGTGACCGCGGCCGCGCCCAGGTAGAAGGGGAGCGAGCCGACCCCGAGCGCGAGGAGCGACAGCAGCGTGCCGAGGCCGAGCGCCGCGGTGCCGAACAGCACGCTCGTGCGCGCCGAGCGCCCGCGCATCGCGAACGCCGTGACCGCCCCGACCCCGGCGAGCAGCACCACGCCGAGGCCCTGCCACAGGTGCGCGACGCCGCCGAGCTCACGCGCCACGATGTTCGCGCCGAGCGACAGGAACAGCCCGCCCGTGGCCCACCCCGCCACGACGGCCGGGGCTCCGCGCCAGAAGTCGCCCCGGATCGCGGCGGGGATCGACAGGCGGAAGCTCAGCGACGCCCACGCGCCCGGCCGCCGCGGAGCCGTCTCCGGCACGACGAGGAACAGCGCTGCGAGCAGCACGTACACCGTGGTGAGCGGGGCGAACACGTCGAGCAGCGCCTCCCGGGTGAGATCGAGCATGACCGCCGACACGAGCGCGCCGAGCGCGAGTCCGATGCCGGGGCTCAGCGCGTTCCACAGCGCGGCCGTCTTCGCTCGACCCCCGGGGGCGAAGTCGAGCACCGTCGCCGACAGCGCCGAGATCAGCGCCCCGCTCGCGACGCCCTGGAGGATGCGCGCCACGAACAGCACCCACACGGCGTCGGCGTGCCAGAACAGGAACATGCTCCCCGCGAGCAGCAGGAACCCCACGACCGCGACCGGTCGCCGCCCCACGTGGTCCGACAGCGACCCGGCGGTGAGGAGCGTCAGGAGCAGTGCGACCGCGTACACCGCGAACACCGCGCTGATCACGACCGGCGCGAACCCGATGTCGTGCGCGAGCACGGGGTAGAACGGCGAGGGTGCGCTCGCTCCCGCCATCATCAGGATCTGCGCGACCACGACGAGCACGAACCCGAGCCGGGTGCGCGTCGTGGTCGGGCGGGGGTGCCGGGGCGCGGCGGGCGGGGCGGTGACGATGGGCTCGGTGGTGGTCATGCGCGGCTCCTTGACAGTTCGAGAATCATCGAACTCTCGGAGCGTACTCGCCCTCGCACCATTGTTCAACTATTCTCGAACCATGCCTGGCGACCTGCCCCACCCGGAGCGCTCCGAGATCCAGCTGACCGAGGTGCTCTTCGCGCTCAGCGACCCCGAGCGACTGGCCATCGCGCGCCAGCTCGCCGACGGTCCCCTCGACATGGCCTCCTGCCACGCGACTGACCCGAACCTGCCGAAGTCCACCAAGTCGCACTTCATGAAGGTGCTGCGCGAGGCCGGCGTCATCCGCAACGAGCCCAACGGGCGGCGCCGTACCCTCACCCTCCGCCGCGACGACCTCGACGCCCGCTTCCCCGGGCTGCTCGACTCCGTACTGCCGGGCTAGTCCGCGGGCGCCCCGTCGTCCGGCACCCACCGCAGCAGGTCGCCCGGCTGGCAGTCCAGCGCCACGCACAGCGCATCGAGCGTCGTGAACCGCACCGCCTTCGCGCGGCCGTTCTTCAGCACCGCGAGGTTGGTGGGGGTGATCCCGATGCGCTCCGCCAGCTCGCCGACACCGATCTTCCGGCGCGCCATCATCACGTCGATGTCGACGACCACCGGCATCAGATCACCTCGTCGTCGAGCTCGGACCGCAGAGCCCGTGCCTCCGCGTCGCGGTCGATCGCCTGCCGCAGCAGCGCCTTCATCACCACGACGAGCAACGCCATCCCGGCGAGCACCACTCCCGCACCGCCGATCAGCGCGACGACGCCGGGTGCCATCTCGCCCGGGGCGAGCAGGGCCGCGAGCACCCACGCGAGCACCGCCGCCGCCAGGATCGCCCCGATGATCGTGTCGACGAAGCGGAACGAGGATGTCGAGAAGAGGGATCCCCGCCGCACCTTGCGGAGCAGGATCCACACGCACACCCCGAACACCTGCATCGTCGCGACGCCCAGCACCAGGATCGCGACCAGCGTGATGCGCGCCCACGTCGCCTCCCCCTCCAGGTCGGCGTACACGAGCGGCGCGATCACCGTCTGCACCACCAGCGACCCGAGCAGGGCGAGGGCGATCACCACCTGCAGCGCGATCGTCGTTCCCTTGGCCATGCGACACCTCCCGTCGAGAAACAACAGAAATCTATCGTTAATCGTTCGATGAGGCAAGCGCGAACGCCGGCCGCCGGAGCTACCGCAGCACGAGGCCGATCTCGAACGACCGCCGCCACGGCAGCGTCAGCTCGTCGATGCGCACGCCGTCGGCGGGGAGCATCGACTCCAGCAGTGCCGTCAGCTCCGCACGGATCACCCGCGACGCCTCGGCCACCCGCGCGTCGTCCGCCATCGGGTAGATGTCGGGGAACAGCGACGGCCCGGAGTCCGTGCGCACGACGGCCTGATACGCGAAGTCGTCCAGCAGCCGGGTCAGCAGGGCGATCCGCGCCGCCCGCTCGTCGAACGACCCCGTGGCCCGGCCGACCACTGCGGCGGCCGCGACCGCGACCACACTGCCGAGCGTGTTCCCCGCCGTGTTCCAGCCGCCGAACGCCTCCAGCCGCCCGAGCAGGTCGGCGTCGGCGAGCGCGCGCACCAGCGCCTCGTCCGCCCCGTTCGGATACCGCACGTCGGCCAGCGCGACCCGCTCGCCCGCCTCCAGCCGCTCCCGCACCAGGGCGACGGTGCCGGCGACGGCCGCGGTGTCGACCACATCGGGCCGCCCGCGGAACATGTCGTGCCGGTCGGGATCGGGGGCGTGCAGCACCAGGGTCACGTCGGCGTCCGCCGCCACCTCGACGGCACCGGCCGCGCGGATCTGCCGGCTCGCCGAGGCCGCCAGCGACATGTTCTCGTACGGCGGGATCCGCTCCATCCCCGCGGCGTCGGCGCACGCCACCGCGAACGACACCGTCACCCCGGCGTTCCCCGCGAGAGCTCGGGCGACGAGCGCCGCCCCCACCTCGTCGGCGCCCGGGTACATGAGCACGCGACGGCCCGACGGCAGCATCCGCATCCAGTGCCGCAGCCACACCTGCTCGGCGCTTCCCGCCGCGAACGGCGCGGTGTCGTCGGCGGTGATGGCGAGGAAGTCGAGCGTCTCGTCCTCGACCAGCCCGAGGGTCGAGAGGTTGACGATGTGGTTGCGCAGGCGCCGCGTCGCGTAGTCCGACACGACATCGGCCGGCACGGGTGTCAGCTCCTCCAGCGGCAGCACGTCGGTCTCGCCGAGCAGCCGGTGGGCGTCGCCCCCGAGGGCGTGGATCTCCTTGCCGTGCGCCGTCCAGTACTCCGGCTCCTCGGCCGCGGAGTACGAGTTGCTGGCGCGCGTGACCAGGGAGACGGCCGAGAGCGGCAGCTCGGGGCGCATCCGCCGCACCTCGCGCAGCACGTCGAGACGCGCCAGCACGTCACGCGTCGTGTCGTGGCTCGTCCGGCTCGCGATGAGTCCGCCGTAGAGCAGCATGTCGACCGACACCACGAGGTGCACGGTCGCCGGGTCGGCCGCGCGCTCCCGCAGCCAGGCGCCGAGCGCGTCCGCGTCGCCCGCCGTCCGGTATGCGGGGAGGATCTCGGCGGGCGGCACGTCGAGCGTCACGCCCGCGACCGCGGCGACGTCGCCGGGCAGCTTCACGTTCACCGGCCGATCGTCGAGGGGGAGCAGGGCGATGCGCGGGCGGAGGGTCGGGTCGGACACGAGGAGCCTTTCGTCGGTGAAGGGATTGCCGGTCGGGAGCGCGAACGCTCAGGGGCGGGAGATCGAGAGGAGGTAGGAGTAGCGGTCGCCCCGGTACACCGACTCGGCGTACTCCAGCGGCCGGCTGCGGGCGTCGTAGGTGGTGCGCTTGACGAGGAACGCGGGCGAGAACGGGGGCGTCTGCAGGGCCGCGGCCTGCTCCTCGTCGAGCACGACCGCGTGGATCTCCTGGTCGGCACGCACGGCCGAGATGCCGAACCGGGTGCGCAGATCCTCGTAGAGCGAGTCGCCCACGATGCCCTCCTCCAGCCCCGGCACGGCGTCGGCCGCGATCGAGCACACCTCCAGGCAGATGGGGATGTCGTCGGCGGTGCGCACGCGGCGGATCCGCACCACCGGCGACTGCGGGCTGAGGTTCAAGGCGTAGCCGGTGGTCTGCCCCGCCGCGGCGATGGACACATCGACCGACAGCGATCCTGGCCGCATGTTGCGGGCGAGCATGTCCTCGGAGAACGACGTGAGCTCGAAGGCCTTGCTGATGCGCGAGGCGCTGACGAAGGTGCCGGCGCCCTGAAGCCGGTAGACCAGCCCGTCGCGCTCCAGCTCGTCGAGCGCCCGGCGCACCGTCTGCCGGTTGACCTCGAGCGACTCGGCGAGATCGCGTTCGGTCGGCAGCTTCTCGTGCGGCGCCAGGCCCTGCTGGATGACCTCCTCGAGATGCCGGCGCACCCGCTCGTGCTTCGTCACACCCTCGATCGTCATGGGTTCCCCCTCATTTGGACTAACCCAATCTTGACGACCGCCCCCAGGTGTGTCAATGTCTGTTCTCAGCGGTTCCGAATTGGTCTATTCCAATCCTTTTGCAAGGTCAACGATGAGCGGAGAACTCCCCATGCACATGAAGCAGCACATGCGCCGGCGCGCCCTGGTCGCCGCCGGACTGACCACAGCGACGGTCGTGGCCCTCAGCGGATGCGCGGGAGGCGGCAGCGACGCCGACGGCCCCACCGAGATCACGTTCTCGTACCTGTGGGGAGGGGAGGAGGCCAAGGCCCTGGAGGCGATCATCGCCGACTTCAACGCCAGCCAGGACGACATCGTCGTCAAGGGCGTCTCCAGCCCCGACACCCAGAAGCAGCTCACCTCGATGTCGTCGTCCAACGGCTCGTTCGACATCTCCGACAACTTCGGGAACACCGTCGGCGCCTGGGCCTCGAAGGGCATCCTCGCCCCGCTCGACGACGCGATCGCCGCGGAGGGCATCGACGTCGACGACTTCGTGCCCAGCGCGATGGAGCAGATGACCTACGACGGCAAGATCTACTCGCTGCCCATCGCCATCCACAGCTTCCAGCTGCTCTACAACCCCCAGCTGCTCGCGGAGGCGGGTGTGACCCCGCCCACCACCATGGACGAGCTCGCCGCCGCCATCCCCAAGCTCACCAAGAAGGACGCCTCGGGCAAGATCACCCAGCTCGGCCTCGGCTCCGCCAACGACAGCACCACGCTCACCACTCTCGGCTACGCGTTCGGCGGCAGCTGGGACGGAGAGGACGGCCCGACCCCGGCGGAGGACGGCAACCTCGAAGCGCTGCAGTGGTACCAGGACAACGTGATCGAGCCGGTGGGCGCCGACGCCATGGCCACGTTCGTCTCCGGTCAGGGCGAGTACCTCTCGGCGCAGGACCCGTTCTTCAGCGGCCAGGTGGCCATGATCATCGACGGCGAATGGCGTTCGGCCAGCGCGGCCAAGATCGCCCCCGACTTCGAATGGGGCGTCACCGCCATCCCCGCCGCCACCCCCGAGCTGGAGAACAGCACGCAGGTGACCGCGAGCACCCTGTTCATCCCCGCCAACTCGAAGCACAAGGAAGAGGCGGCGACGTTCCTCGCCTACCTCGTCAGCGACGAGCCGATGGAGAAGTTCGCCGTCGCGCTGGGCAACCTCCCCGGCCGCTCCTCCCTCGCCGGCAGCGCGGCCTTCGACGAGCTGCAGGACTTCGGCGTCTGGGCCGAGGCGGCCTCCTCGCCGAACGCCAAGTCCCTCGCGAGCCGCCCGTACAGCGCGGAGTACGCGACCGACCTGGCCACCGCGTTCGACGAGGTCGTGCGGCTGACGGCCACCCCGGAGGAGGCGATCGCGACCGTCGAGGAGCGGATGTCCTCCTACTCCTCGAAGTGAGCGGCGCTCCGTGACCACGGCCACCACACCCCGGGTCCGGCGGGAGACGACTCCCGCCGGACCCGGCGCCCCCGTCCGGCGGCGCCGCAGCCGCCGCACGACGCTGATCGGCCTCGCCTTCGCCGCGCCGTTCATCGTCGGCTTCCTGTTCCTGTTCGCCTACCCGATCGTGGCCTCGGCGTACTACAGCTTCACCGACTTCAACCTCTTCCAGGCGCCCGAGTGGGTGGGCCTGGACAACTACACCCAGATGTTCGCGGACGGGGTGTTCTGGAAGTCGCTCGCCAACACCGCCGTGCTCACCGTGTTCGGGGTGCCGCTCGCGATCGGCATCGCGCTCGCCGGAGCCCACCTGCTCAACACCCCCGTCCGCGGCCAGCCGCTGTACCGCGCGCTGGTGTACCTGCCCTCGATCGTGCCCGTGGTGGTCGGCGGCTACCTGTGGCGCTGGCTGCTCAACGCCCAGTACGGCTTCATCAACCACTTCCTGTCGTGGTTCGGCATCGAAGGGCCGGCGTGGCTGCAGCAGCCGGAATGGACCAAGCCCGCCATCATCATGATGTCGCTGTGGACCGTCGGCGGCACCATGATCATCTACCTCGCGGCCCTCCAGGAGGTGCCGAAGGAGCTGTACGAGGCGGCCGAGCTCGACGGTGCGGGAGTCTGGCGCCGGTTCACGAGCGTCACCTGGCCGACGGTGTCTCCGGTGACCCTGTTCCAGGTGATCGTGAGCATCATCGGTTTCCTGCAGATCTTCACGCAGCCCTACATCCTGTCGCAGGAGCGGCTCAATCAGGCCGGCTCCGGGCCCGGGCAGTCGATGCTCTCCTACGCGATGTACCTGTACCAGAACGCGTTCGTGTTCCTGAAGATGGGCTACGCCTCGGCCATGGCCTGGACGCTGTTCATCGTCACGCTCATCGTGAGCCTCATCGTGCTCGCGTCGTCGAAGAAGTGGGTGCACGATGGCACACGCTGAGATCTCCGCCCCCGCCCGCCGGCCCCGCCGCACGCGCCGCACGCTGCGCCGCGTCCGGCAGCAGGTGTCGGTGGCGCTGCTCGCCCTGCTGTTCCTCTTCCCGCTGCTGGTGATGCTGTCGACCGCGTTCAAGACGCCGGGCGACGTGTTCTCCTCGCCGCCCACGCTGCTTCCGGCCGAGTGGACCATGGACAACTTCGCCGAGGCGTTCGCGCAGATCCCCGTGTGGCGTTACCTCGGCAACACGCTGTTCGTGTCGGGCATGAGCATCCTGGGCACGGTCATCTCGTGCCCGCTGGTGGCCTATGCGCTGGCGAAGGTGAAATGGCGCGGCGCCCGCCCGCTGCTCATCCTCGTGCTGGCCACGATGATGCTGCCGCCCCAGGTGACCCTCATCCCGCTGTTCCTGGTGTGGAACGGGCTCGAGGCGACGAACACCTATCTGCCGCTGATCGTGCCGGCCTTCCTGGGCACGCCGTTCTTCATCTTCATGATCCGGCAGTTCCTGCTCGCGGTGCCCGACGAGCTGATCGAGGCCGCGCGCCTCGACGGCGCCTCCGAGTTCCGCACCTACGCGACGATCGTGCTGCCCCTGGCCCGCCCGGCCATCGTCACCGCGGCGATCTTCCAGTTCGTGTGGGCGTGGACCGACTTCCTCAATCCCCTCATCTATCTCAACGACCAGTCGACGTACACGCTGTCGATCGGTCTGTACGCCTTCTTCGGGGAGAACGACGTGGCGTGGGGACCGCTCATGGCGGCATGCGTGATGTTCACGCTGCCGGCCGTGGTGATCTTCCTCATCGGCCAGAAGTTCTTCATCGGCGGCGTCAGCGCAGGAGCGATCAAGTGACACACGACACCCTCGAACTGCTCCGTGACAGCCTCGTCGCCTCGGTCCAGGCGTCAGCGGGCACCCCGGCCCGCGACACCCACGTGATCGGCGCGCTCGCGGAGTCGGCACTGCTCGGCGGTGCCAGCGGGCTGCGGTTGAACGGACCGGAGGACCTCCGCCGGGTGCGGTCGGCGACGGCGGTGCCGCTGATCGGACTGCACAAGGTGTGGAACGGCGTGCGCAACGTGATCACGCCCGACGTCGCTCTTGCGGAGGGCCTCGCCGCGGCGGGGGCCGACGTCATCGCGGTGGACGCCACGACCGAGCAGCTCGGCACGGACTTCGGCCTGCTCGGCCGGATCGCGCAGGCCACCGAGCTCCCGGTGATGGCCGACGTCTCCACCGCGGAGGAGGGCAGGAGGGCGTGGGAGGCGGGCGCCGCCGTGGTCGGCACCACCCTCTCCGGCTACACGCCGCACTCGCCGCGGCAGGACGGACCCGACCTCGATCTCGTCGCCGCGCTCGCCGCGGCCGGCATCCCGACCATCGCGGAGGGCCGCTACCAGACACCGGAGCAGGTGCGAGCGGCCTTCGACGCGGGGGCCTTCGCCGTGGTCGTCGGCGGGGCGATCACCGACCCGATCGCGCTCACGCGCCGGTTCGTCGCGGCGACCCCGAAAGCCGGGGAGCGGGTGTGATCGTCGGGGTCGACATCGGCGGCACCAAGATCGCGGTCGCCGGATTCGAGCCCGATCCCGCGGGCGGCCGTCGCCGGGTGACGCCCGTGCGCAGCTGTGCGACGCCGGCGCGCGAAGGCGGGGACGCGATCGTGCGGGCGGTCGTCGAGGCGGTCCGCGCGGTCGCCGACGGCGAACCCGTGACGGCGGTCGGTGTCGGCACGGCCGGCGTGGTCGCCCCCGACGGATCCATCACCTCGGCCACGGACGCGATCCGGGGGTGGGCGGGGTTCCCGCTGCGCTCGGCACTCGAGCGCGCCACGGGGGTTGCGGTCGTGGTCGTGAACGACGTGCACGCGGCGGCGGTCGCGGAGGCCGCCCAGGGAGCGGGTCGCGGAGCGGGCGGGCTGCTGATGGTCGCGGTGGGCACGGGCATCGGCGGGGCCGTGGTCCTCCCGGACGGGCTCCGCACCGGGGCGACCGGCACCGCGGGATCGGTCGGGCACACCGAGCTGGCGCTGCCGGCCGAGCTCGCCGGGAGGCGCTGCGGCTGCGGGGCGCCCGGGCACGTCGAGGCCGTGGCGTCGGGGCCCGGACTCGAACGGACGTACCGGGAGCGCACCGGGACACCGCTCCCGTTGCGCGAGGTGGATGCCCTGGCCCGTGTGGGCGACCGGACGGCGGCGGAGGTGATCGCGCAGGGGGCGCAGTTCCTCGGGCGCGCTCTCGCCGCGGCCAACGCGGTGCTCGACGTCGAGGTGGTGGCGGTGGGCGGGGGTGTCGCGGGCATCGGTGAGCGGTATCTGGACGAGGTGGCGCGGGCCTATCGGGCCGTGGCGATGCCGGGCCCGGCGCGGGCCCGCGTCCTTCCGGCCGAGTTCGGGGTGGACGCGACCGCGACCGGCGCGGCCCTGCTCGCGCCGGTCGAAACTCCCACCCCACGCCCAGCGTGAGCGATATATCGTTAACTATCGTTCACGACTGGGAGGTCATCATGAGCAACGCATTCCCCTCCAATCCGTTCGGCGGAACCGGGAACACCGGCGGCAGCGGTGCCGGTGACTTCGCGTCCGGCCTCGGCAACCTCTTCGGCGGACCCCACGGTCCGGCCGGCGCGCTCTTCGAGGCGATGGACCAGCTCCGCAAGTCGTTCGACTCGCGCCCGTCCGGCGGCTCCCGCATGGCGCGCGGCGACGTCCGCACCGCCGTGCTCACGCTCCTCGCCGAGCGCCCCATGCACGGCTATCAGATCATCAACGAGATCGCCGAGCGCAGCGGCGGCACCTGGAAGCCCAGCGCCGGTTCCGTGTACCCCACGCTCCAGCTGCTCGCCGACGAAGGGCTGATCGAGGCGGAGGAGCAGAACGGCCGCAAGACCTATGCGCTCACCGAGGCCGGTCGCGCCGTCGCCGACGAGACCACCGAGACCCCGGCGCCGTGGGTGTCCACCTCCGACAGGGACCGCGGACGCGACCCCCGCTACAGCGCGCTGCCCAAGGCCGGCGTCGACCTGGCCGCCGCGGCCGCACAGGTCGGTCGCAGCGGTTCGGCGGAGCAGGTGCAGCAGGCGATCGAGGTGCTCGACGACGCCCGCCGTAGGCTGTACACGATCCTTGCCCAGGACTGACCGCGTCGTGCGGCATCCGGCGCGGAACGGCGGAAGGATGACGCGATGACGGAAGCGGTAGCCCAGGGCGTCCATCGCGCCAGGTACCGCCGCATCCTGTCGTTCGCGAGCCGCGAGTTCGTGAAGATCTGGTGGTTCGAGCTGGTGCTTCCGCGCTTCGGGCTCGCCGCGGTCGCGGAGCGCACCCGCCCGCGCCGGATGCAGCGCTTCGCCCGGCGCTTCCACACCCTCGCGGTCGAGCTCGGCGGACTCATGATCAAGGTCGGGCAGTTCATGTCGTCGCGCCTCGACGTGCTCCCGCCCGAGATCACGAAGGAGCTGGAGGGACTGCAGGACGAGGTGCCCGCGGTGCCCACCCCGCAGATCCGGGCGCTCGCGGAGGCCGAGCTCGGCATCCCCCTGGAGCGCGCCTACGCCTGGTTCGACGACACCCCGGTCGCCGCGGCCTCGCTCGGTCAGGTGCACCGCGCGCGGCTCTCGGCCCTCGACGCGGAGGACACCGGGCTCGACGAGGTCGTGGTCAAGGTGCAGCGCCCGGGTATCGACGAGATCGTCGCGGTCGACCTCGCTGCCCTCCGCCGGGTCGCCCGCTGGCTCACGCGGGTGCGCATCGTCGCCGACCGGGTGGATGCGCCCGCCCTCGTGGAGGAGTTCGCCGTCACGAGCCTGGAGGAGATCGACTACCTGCACGAGGCCCGCAGCGCCGAGCGGTTCCGCGAGAACTTCGCCGACGACCCCCGGGTCGCGGCGCCCGAGATCGTGTGGGAGCGCACGACCCGCCGCGTGCTGACGCTGTCCGACGTGACCGCCATCAAGATCAACGACACCGAGGCGCTGCGGGCGGCCGGCATCGAACCGCGGGCCGTCGCCGACGCGTTCGCCGAGGTCATGTTCGACCAGGTGTTCACGCATCGCTTCGTGCACGCCGACCCGCATCCCGGCAACATCTTCGTCACCCCGGTGCCCACGGACGGGGGCTTCCGTCTGACGTTCATCGACTTCGGCATGATGGCCGAGGTCCCCGACAACCTCCGCGAGGGGCTGCGGATGCTCCTGATCGCGGTCACCGCGCGCGACAGTCGCGGACTCGTGGCCGCCGCGAAGGAGATCGGCGTGCTGCTGCCCACCGCCGACACCGCCGAGCTCGAGCGCGCCCTGACGGCCCTGTTCGCCCGCTTCGGCGGCATGGGCTTCGCGGAGCTGAGCCGCGTCGACCCGCGCGAGTTCACCGACTTCGCAGACGAGTTCGGCGACATGGTGCGCCGCCTCCCGCTCCAGCTGCCGGAAGACCTGCTGCTGCTGATCCGGGCGGTGTCGCTCACCTCGGGCATGTGCAGCGGCCTCGACCCCGCGTTCAACGTGTGGGATGCGGCGGAGCCCTACGCCGCTCGGCTGCTGCGCGACGAGTCCGGCAACCTGATGCAGGACATGGCCCAGCAGGCGATGGAGAACGCCGCGACCACGTGGCGCCTCCCTGGGCGCATCGACCGCATCATCACCCGCATCGACGACGGCACCGTGTCGTTCGACACCTCGCGACTGGAGCGGCGCCTCGACCGGCTGGAGGGCATCGCGCGCCGCATCGCCTCCGGGGTGCTGTTCGCCGCGATGCTCGTGGGCGGCGCGCTGCTGGTCGCCCCGGTGCCACCGCTCGGGATCACGCTGCTGTGCGTCTCCGTGCTGCCTCTGCTCGGGGCGCTCTTCGCGGGGCGCCGTGGCCGCTAGACCCGCCCGGCCGCAGGAGAACGCGGCGGCTCCGGCGGAGGCAGCCCGGGCCGAGGCGGCCCGCATGGGAGGATGGGTTCTCATGGACAACCCGGTCGAGAAGCATTCCCCCTCCGACGGTCCGCAGACCCCCACCGGCGCCCACCGCACTGCGGGAGAGGCCGCGCGCAAGATCGTGCGCGACATCACCACGGTTCCGCCGCGCAGCGTGCACCCCGCGCTCGTGCCGGGCGTCTCGGTCGAGGAGACCGGTCGCACCTACCGCACCGACCCGCTCGTGTTCGGTGTGGCGGCGGCGTTCGCCCTCGGGTTCATCGCGTGGGGCGTGTTCGCGGGCGACAACCTCGCCGGCACCACCAGCACCGTGCTCGCATGGGTCGTGGAGTACTTCGGGTTCTTCTTCACCACGATCGCGACGATCATCCTCGTGTTCATGCTGTTCGTCGGCTTCAGCCGCTACGGGCGCATCCCTCTGGGTCGTGACGACGAGGAGCCCGAGTTCTCGATGTTCTCGTGGATCTCGATGCTCTTCGCGGCCGGCATGGGCATCGGGCTGGTGTTCTGGGGCGCCGCGGAGCCGCTGACGTTCTTCGAGAACCCGCCACCCGGAACGGTCGAGGCGAACACGCTCGAGGCCATGCACACCGCGCAGACGCAGGTGCTCTACCACTGGGGGCCGCAGGCGTGGGCGTTCTATGCGCTCGTCGGCGGGGCCATCGCCTACGGCGCCTACCGCCGCGGTCGCACCCCGCTGATCTCGTCGATCTTCGCGCCGCTGCTCGGCGAGCACCGCACCACGGGCCCGGTCGGCCGCACGATCGACATCTTCTCCATCATCGTGACGCTGTTCGGCACGGCCGCGTCTCTCGGGCTCGGTGCGCTGCAGATCGGCCACGGCGTCGAGCTGGTGAGCGGCATCGGCCCGCTCGGCAACGGCATCCTGATCGCCGTCATCGCCGTGCTCACGGCGTGCTTCATCGCGTCGGCCGTCTCCGGGGTCTCGAAGGGCATCCGCGCGCTGTCGAACATCAACGCGGTCGTCGCGATCCTGCTGGCGTTCTTCGTGTTCTTCGTCGGGCCGACGCTGCTCATCCTGAACGTCATCCCGTCGGTCGCGGTGCAGTTCCTCGGCGACCTGCCGACCATGATCGGCCGCTCGGCCTCGCAGGGTGAGGCCGCGGAGGCGTTCCTGTCGAGCTGGACGATCTTCTACTGGGCGTGGTGGATCTCGTGGTCGCCCTTCGTCGGCATGTTCATCGCGAAGATCTCGCGCGGGCGCACGCTGCGCCAGTTCGTGTCGGTGGTCATCGTCGTGCCGTCGGCGATCTCGCTCGTGTGGTTCGCGATCTTCGGCACGACCGCGATCCAGCAGCAGATGAACGGCGCCGGACTCGTGGTCGACCCGCCCGAGGAGGTGCTGTTCGGCGTGCTGGAGAACCTGCCGTTCCCCCTCGTCACGAGCATCGTGCTCATCCTGCTCATCGCGATCTTCTTCATCACCGGCGCCGACTCCGCCTCGCTCGTGATGGGCACGCTCTCCCAGCAGGGGCGCCCAGAGCCGTCGCGCTGGGTCGCGGTGGTCTGGGGTGTGCTGGTCGGCGTGATCGCCGCGGTGCTGCTCGTGAGCGGCGCGGAGGGCAGCGGCCTGCAGTCGCTGCAGAACGCGACGATCATCGCGGCCCTGCCGTTCGCCATCATCATGGCGTTCATGATGATCGCGTTCATGAAGGATCTGCGGCGCGACCCGATGATCCTGCGCGACCGCTACGCCCGCGCCGCCGTGCGGCACAGCGTGATGGCCGGACTGGAAGAGTACGGCGACGACTTCGCGCTCGTGCCCGTCGAGTACGACCACTCGGAGGACGACCTGGCGTGGATCGACGAGGACACGGTCGACGACACCCTCGCCGAGGTGTACGAGGCGGCGACCGAGGCGATCGACATCGTCCCGCCGGCCGACGTCGAAGCCGCAGTGGACGCCGCGATGGACGAGACCCTGGATCAGCCCGACGAGGCCGCGCAGCCCGGGGCCGAGGGTCCGCCCGTCCGCTGACGCCGCGGAGGGCCCGGGCGCGCGACGGCACCCGGGTCCCTCGGCTCAGGCGACCGCGCGGGTGAGGGCGGCCGTGGCTCAGGACGCCGGGGTGTCCGCGTCCGCCGGGGTCTCTGCGGGCGCCGGGGTCTCCGCGTCCGCCGGGGTGTCCGCGTCCGCCGGGGTCTCCGCGTCCGCCGGGGTGTCCGCGTCCGCCGGGGTCTCCGCGTCCGCCGGGGCCTCTGCGTCCGGCGGGGTGTCCGCGTTCGCCGGGGACTCCGCGTCCGCCGGGGTCGGTGCGGCCGCCGGGGTCTCTGCGGCGGCGGTGATGCGGGCGGCCATGCCCGAGAAGATCAGGCCGTGGAACGGCAGCACGGCCAGCCAGTACAGCCGTCCGGTGAGGCCGCGCGGGAAGAAGATCGCCCGCTGCTCATACCGCGCACCCGCGCCGTCTGGCACCGCCCGCAGCTCGAGCCACGCCTCCCCCGGCACCTTCATCTCGGCGCGCAGCCGCAGCAGGTGCCCGGCGTCGGTCTGCTCCACGGCCTCGACGCGCCAGAAGTCGATCGCATCGCCCACCCGAGCGGCGGTGCGGCTGCGGCGGCCGCGGCGCAGACCGACGCCGCCCACCACGCGGTCCATCCAGCCACGCACGGCCCACAGCAGCGGCGAGGAGTACCAGCCGTTCTCGCCGCCGATGCCCAGGATCACGCGCCACAGCTCCGCGACGGAGGCGTGCGTGCGCACCGAGCGGGCGTCGGTGAACACGGTGCGTCCGGCCCAGTCGGGGTCGCTCGGCAGCGGGTCGCTGGGCGCTCCGGACACCTCCGCATCCTGCCAGCTGGTCTCGATGGCGTCGGCGTCGACGCGGCCGAGGGCGAGCGCGACGGCGCGGCGGTACGGGGTGAGGCCGCCGTCCGGCCGAGGGATCAGCTCGTCGATCGCGTGGTCCTTCATGATGCACTCGTTCTGCAGGGATGCCACGAGCGGTCGGGCGATCGATCGCGGCACCGGCGTCACGAGGTTCACCCAGTGCGAGGCCAGCTCGGGCGTGAGCACGGGCAGCGCGGCGATCGCGCGCTGACGGAGCCCCGCCTCGACCGCGTAGCCGTTCATCATCTGTCCGTAGCGCAGCACGTCGGGGCCGCCGATGTCGACCGCGCGGTTCACGTCGGGGTCGAGGCGGGCGGCACCGAGCAGGTAGTGCAGCACGTCGCGCACGGAGATCGGCTGGATGCGGTTGCGCACCCATTTCGGCGCGGGCATGTAGGGCAGCACGTCGGTGAGGTGGCGGATCATCTCGAAGGATGCGGAGCCGGAGCCGATCACGACCCCGGCCTGGAGCACGAGGGTCGGCACGCCGGAGTCGAGCAGGATCTCGCCGACGCGCACCCGGGAGCGCAGGTGGGGGGAGAGCGTCACGTCGTCGGGGTGCAGTCCGCCGAGGTAGACGATGCGCCGCACTCCCGCCGCGGCGGCGGCGCGGGCGACCGTGTGCGCGGCCCGCTCGTCGCTCTCCTCGAAGCCCTTGCCCGCGGACATCGAGTGGATCAGGTAGTACACGACGTCCACGTCGTCCATCGCGCGGGCGACGGCGTCGGCGTCGTCGGCGGATCCCTCGACGATCTCGCAGTCGTCCCCCCAGGTGAACGACGCGGCGCGTGCGGCGTCTCGGGCGAGCACCCGCACGCGGTAGCCGGCGTTGAGCAGGCGGGGGGTGAGGCGGCCGCCGATGTAGCCGGTGGCGCCGAGGACGAGGGCGCGGGGAGCGGAACCGTCGGCGCGGGGGACGGCCCGCAGCATCTCTTCGCGCCCGGTGGGCTGGGTGAGCTCGCTCATGGTCCGAGCGTAGGCGGGGGAGCGGACGATCGGAACGGGCTTGCGGCGGTCGCGATGCGCGGATAATCGTCCGGCTCGCGGCCTCGATCGCGGGCGGTCGCCGAGGGGGCGCCAGACGGGGTACGGTCGTACTCGTGACTTCCATCGAATCGATTCGACGCACGCGGCCCGACCGGCAGACGCGCCGCGCCAGGATCGCCGTCTCGGCGCTGTTCCTCACCAACGGCGCCCTGTTCGCAAACATCCTCCCGCGCTACCCGGAGATCAAGTCGGCCCTCGGCCTGGACAACCTCGGCTACGGCGTCGCGATCGCGGCCTTCCCCGCGGGAGCCATCGCGGCAGGGCTGCTCGCGGCCGTCCTGATCCGGCGGTTCGGCTCGGCCCGCGTCGCCGTGATCGGCACGGTGCTCACGAGCCTCGGGCTGCTGTCGGCCGCCCTCGCGCCGTCGGGAGTGCTGTTCGCCCTGGCGCTGCTGCTGGGCGGAGCCTCCGACGCGATCACCGATGTCGCCCAGAACGCGCACGGCCTCCGCGTGCAGAAGCGCTACGGCCGCTCGATCATCAACGGCTTCCACGCGATCTGGTCGATCGGTGCCGTGCTGGGCGGGGTCATGGCCGCCGGGGCGATCGCGCTGCACCTGCCGCTCGCCGTGCACCTGGGGATCTCGACGGCGCTGTTCGCCGCGGTCGCGCTCGTGGCGCTGGGCTTCTGCCTCCCTGGTCGCGACGACGACGCGGAGGAGGCCGCGGCCGAGCCGGGCGAGCTGGCGGGGCAGGTGCGCCGAGGTGTGCCGCCGCGGACGATCGTCGCGATCGTGGCGCTGACCCTCATCGCGATGGCGGGAGCGGTCGCGGAGGATGCGGGCAACTCGTGGGCCACGCTGTACCTGGGCGACTCGCTGGGGGCTGCCGCCGCGATCGCCCCGCTCGGCTTCATCGCCCTCGTCGGTGCGCAGTTCATCGGGCGGCTGCTGGGCGACCCCCTGACCGATCGGTTCGGGCAGCGCGCGGTGGCGGCGGTCGGTGGCCTGATCGCGGCGGTCGGGATGACGCTCGCGCTCGCCTTCCCGAGCGTTCCCGGCACGATCCTGGGGTTCGCCGCCGTGGGGTTCGGGATCGCCACGCTCATCCCGGCCGCGATGCACGCCGCCGACGAGCTGCCGGGACTGCGTCCGGGGGTGGGGCTGACGCTCGTGTCATGGCTGCTGCGCCTGGGCTTCCTGCTGTCGCCGCCGTTCGTGGGATATCTCGCGGAGACGCAGAGCCTGGCGGCCGGGCTGATCGTCGCCCCGGCGGCGGCCCTGCTCGCGGTGCTGCTGTCGGGCTTCCTCGACGGGCGGCGACCGCGCGACTGATCTGCAATACAAGGGTTGCAAGAGAGAGGGCGCTGTGCAACGCTAGAGTTGCAGTCGTCGTCATTCCGACGCCGACCCGAGAAAGGAACCATCATGGTGGACATGACTCGCAGTGACGCAGCGTGGTCGACGAGGAAGCCTTCTCCGTCCGTCGGACCATCCGCATCGACGCCCCCATCGGCAAGGTCTGGCAGGCGGTGGCCGAGCCGGAGCACGTGTCGCGCTGGTTCGGTCGCACAGAGCTCGCGGGCTCCGGGGTGGGCGCGACCGGGACGATGACGTTCCCCGACTACGACGTGATCCCGCTGCGCGTGGAGGAGTTCGACGCCCCGCGCCGCATCACCTACCGGTGGAACAACGACGACGCGCTCGGCAGCCTGCCCGAGCGGATCGACGAGGCGACCTCCACCGTCTTCACCTTCACGCTCGACGAGGTCGACGGCGGCACGCAGCTCACGGTCGTGGAGAGCGGGTTCGACCGCACGTCCGACCCGCGCGCGAACCTGGAGTCGCACCGCACCGGCTGGGAGCTCGAGCTCGACAAGCTCGTCGCACTGGTCGAGGACCGCACGTGACGGCGCCGACCCTTCTGCCCGTGCTCTCGGCCCTCGCCGACGAGACGCGGTGGAGCATCCTGACCGCGCTCGGTGAGGGCGACGCCTCCGCGTCCGCCCTCGCCGGGCGGCTGCCCGTCTCGCGGCAGGCCATCGCGAAGCACCTCGGCGTGCTGCAGGAAGTCGGGCTGGTCGAGCCGGTGCGCGTCGGCCGCGAGGTGCGGTTCCGCGTGATCGGCGCCGAGCTGTCGGCCACCGCCACCGCGCTGGACGCGATCGGCCGCGAGTGGGACCGACGCCTCGCCGCGATCAAGCAGATCGCGGAAGGGCTCTAGGCCATCTCCTTCGCGGCCTCGGCGTCGCCATGCTCCCCGTCGGTCTCCGCAGCCTCTTCGATCGCGGCCGTCATGCCGACCAGGAAGCGCATCACGGTGCCGCGTTCGGCGTCGGACAGCTCATCGACGAGGCTCAGCATCCGGCGGTGCATGGCGCCGAGCGTCGCGCGCACCTCTTCATCGCTGCTGACGGTGGGGACGACGATGCCCGCGCGACGGTCGGTCGGATGCGGCTCGCGGCGCGCGTGACCTCCGCGCTCCAGGCGGTCGATCAGCGTGGTGGTCGATGCCGTGGAGATGTCGAGCATCCGGGCGATGTCGATCGGTCGTACGATGCGCCCGGCCCGCTGTTCGCGGAGCAGGAAGCGCAGGGCCACGAGGTCGGTCTCGTTCATGCCCATCGAGGCGCGGGTGCGGGCGCGCATGGCGGTCTCGGCGCTGCGGTAGCGGCGCAGCATGTTCAGCACGTCGACGGTGGAGGCGGTGTCGCTCTCGGGGTACCAGTATCCGGAGGCGTGGAACTCGCCTCTGCTGTCGGTCACGCGACCTCCCCCTCGTCGCTCGACCCGGCCTCCCGCTCGAGCATCTCCATCGCGCCCGTCTCGACCTCGGCCGGGACGATGCGCAGGAGGCCGCCCGTGATGGCGTCGGTCTCGGCGCCGATGATCTGCTCGATCCGGCGTCGCGTGACGGAGGGGAAGCGCTCCTCCAGGCGTTCGAGCAGATCGGCGTAGCTGATGTACGACGCCTCCTCGAGACTGAATCGCTCGGGCATGGCATCCTTTCGGGGGCGATGTCTCCATCATCGCATCCCGGAAGTGCCCGATCGCGCGGAATAATCGCTAGTCTGCCTCGTTGTCAGACTGTCGAGGTACCATGGGCTGCGGGGAAGGAGTACTCGGCATGGGGAAGACCAGCACGGATGTGGCGACGTCGTCGCTCGCGCGCGATGTGGACGACTTCCGTCGCGCCGACGCCCAGCTCAACCGCCGCCTCGCCGCCCGTCGCGAGCCCAACGACACCGACCGGGCCGCGATGCACTTTATCGGCACCGCGCCGGCCGAGCGTCCCCTCACCCCCCGCGACCTCGCCGGCTTCCTCGGCATCAGCACTGCGGCGGTGACGAGCGTGATCCGCCGCCTGTCGGAGCGTGGGCAGATCGTGGTCGCGCCGCATCCGCTGGATGCCCGGTCCAAGGTACTGCGTCCCTCCCTGCGGGACCTCCACTCGCAGGGCGACGAGCTGTCGGTGCGGGTGGCGGCGCTCGCCGGCGAGTTCACCGAGCAGGAGGCGGCTGCGATCTCGCGGTTCCTGCGCCGCCTGACCGACGAGCTCGGCGACCTCCCCTGACCCGACTTGATTTAACTAGTTAAACTAGTAAACTATCCTCGTCCAGCTTTCTGCACGAGGAGAGATCATGGGAACCCTGACGTACGCGAATGCCACCGCTCCGATCGAGATCGACGACGAGGTGCTCGCGCATCTCCGAGCCGCAACCGTCACCAAGCTCCGCCGCAATGAGCCGTTCGCTCTCACCGTGCCCACGGGAGACGGACAGTCGGAGACGCTGTGGATGCACGCGTCCATCCCGGTGCGCTTCGCCCTCGACTCCACGGTCGAGCTGCACCGACCGCTCCTGGCGCGCCTGATGCAGGCCGCGAGCTCCACCGGAGGCCTCGACCTCACCGACGCCGAGCTGTCGCTCGAGCTGGCATCGCGTGAGCTGCACGCGATGACCGCCTGAAAACGGAGGATGCAAGCCAGCCTCACCGTCCATCGTGGTCCTCTCGAAGGGCTCTCGGACCACGTGCGGTGATGGCCTCGGCGAGAACGGAGCGGGGGCTCCGCCTCGCCATCGAGCGGCATCCGGCCGCCTGGGATTCGGGTTCCCGGCCGCCGGATGCCGCTCCGTCTGTCACAGGGCGGTGTAGCCGCCGTCGACCAGGTGGTAGCTGCCGGTGATGAAGCTCGCGGCGTCGCTCGCGAGGAACACCACGAGGTTCGCGACCTCGTCGGCCTGCCCGAGCCGACCGATCGGGTGCTTCGACACGAGGAACTCCTTCGCTTCGTCGCCCATGTTCGCCAGCAGCGGGGTGTCGATGAAGCCGGGGCCCACCGAGTTCACGCGCACGCCCTGCGCCGAGTACTCCAGTGCGGCCGTCTTGGTCATGCCGACCACGCCGTGCTTGGCCGTGACGTAGGCGGGCGATCCCGCGAAGCCGACGCTGCCGAGGATCGAGGCGATGTTCACGACCGAGCCGCCGCCGTTCGCGAGGATCGACGGGATCTGCGCCTTCATGTTGCGGAACACGGCGTTGAGGTTGATCGCGATGACCTTGTCCCACGCGTCCTCCTCGTAGTCGGCCGTCGGGGCGGTGGCGCCGCCGATGCCGGCGTTGTTGACGCCGATGCGCAGGGGCGCGAGGGAGTTCGCGAGCTCGACCGACGAGGCGATCCAGGCGGGGTCGGTCGCGTCGCCGACCGAGGCCTCGGCGGTGCCGCCCGCGGCGCGGATCTCGTCGACCGCGGCCTGCGCGTGCTCCGCGTTCAGGTCGTTCACGACCACCGACGCGCCGTTCTGCGCCAGCAGCAGCGCGACCGAGCGGCCGATGCCGCTGCCTGCTCCCGTCACGATCGCCGAGCGGTTCGAGACGTCGTACTGAGCCACGAGAGACTCCTCTTCCGGGCGGGCGCGGTGCCGGGAGATCTTCTCGGACGGTCCGTCCTTCCCTCCAGCCTACGCCGGAATATCGGAGGTGGATTCACGTGAATGGAAGTCAGCGGAGGACTCGGTAGCGCAGATGAGCCTCGCTCGCGAACGCCGACGTCTCCAGCCTCTCCAGCTCGATGCGCTGCCCGAGGCCCGCGAACAGGGAGATGCCGTCGCCGAGCAGTACCGGTGCCACGTCGAGATGGATCTCGTCGACCAGCCCGAGGCGAAGGCACTGGCGCGAGATGCTTCCGCCGAGCAGGCTCACCCACCCGTCGCCGGCGGCCTGCGAGGCGCGCTCGACGGCCTCGGCGATGTCGTCCACGACGAACGTGTAGGTGATGCCGTCGCGCTCGATCGGCTCGTGGGGGTGGTGCGTCATGAGGAAGACCGGCACTCGGAGCATGCCGCCGTAGGGGATCTCTCCGTCGTCGATCGTCTGCGTCCTGTTCGCGCCGCCGACGATGGCTCCGATGCGGCTCGTGACGCGCTCGACGACGGTGTCGTCTTCGGGGGCGGATGGTCGACCGAACATCCAGTCGACACCGCCGTCCGCATCGGCGAGGAATCCGTCGAGTGTGACGGTGGCATGGACGATCACCGTGGCCATGAGTGCTCCTTCGAAGAGATGAGTTGAGTGACTTGCCTCAAACCGTATGTGGAGTGGAGAGGGAAGTCAATGCGCTCACTACTATGGGATACTGGAGGCATGACTCGCGGCGACTCCTCCTATCACCGAGCGCTGGCGGCGACGAACCGGGAGGCGATCCTCGCCGCCGCGACACCGCTGTTCCTCGAATCCGGATATGACCGCACGTCGCTGGCTCGCGTCGCCGAGCGAGCAGGGGTCTCCACCGCCACGCTGTTCAAGCAGTTCCCGACCAAGGCGGCGCTGTTCGAGGCGGCGGTGCTCGCGGCCGGAGGAGCGCGCGACCCAGACCCCGTGGAGGTGTCGACGGACGACTTCGAGGAGGGGCTCGTGGCGCTCGGGCACGCCTACGCGGAACTGGTGACCCGTGCGCAGATGGTCGACCTGATGCGGACCGTCATCGCCGAGTCGCCGAAGTTCCCCGAGGTGCGGGAGCGGACCTTCGACTTCGGCACGCTCCCCGTGCTGGAGGCGCTGGGGCGCTTCCTTCGGGCATCGCACGCGGCGGGCACAGCGGACATCCCCGAACCGGACCGCACCTCGGCGCAGTTCCTCGGGATGATCGCCTCCGAGGTCTTCTGGCCGCGCCTCGTGCACGGCACCTGGTCGATCACGGGCGCCGAGCAGCGACGGGTCGTCGAGGAGGCCGCGCGCACGATCGCCGCGCGCCACGCGGCGCGGCCCGCGGCGGCTGAGTGATCGCCCCGCTCGTCGCCCCGGTCGCCCTGGCGTCGCTCGGGAAGGGAGGGGGCCCGTGAACGGAGATCACGCCGGGGGCGTGACGGAACCGCCGGTGTGCACCGGACGCACCTCGACGCCCCCGCCGGACAGCAACGACGGGTCCGTCCGAGCGAGATGGATGGCCTCGTCGATGTCGGCGGCATCCAGGATGTAGAACCCGGCGACGACGTCCCCCGACCCGTAGGGCCCGTCGGTCGGGCCGTCCGCCCGCAGCGTGCGCGCCATCGACCGAGGGGTCAGCGCGTACGCGGCCCGCATGCGGCCGGACGCGACCAGGGAGTCGAAGTGCTCATCGCACTCCTGCAGCTCCTCCGGGGTCGCCGTGGGGGCGTGTCGGGAGTCGCCGGCGTAGATCAGGATCGCGAACCGGGGCACGTCAGGACTCGTCCCAGGGGAGCTTCACCAGCGGCAGGATGTAGATCCGGCCCGCGATCGCGACGGGATGCTTCGCCATGAAGGCGGCGGCCTCGTCGATCGAGTCGGCGGTGACGAGGTCGTAACCCGCGAACCACTCCTTGAACTCCGGGAACGGGCCGTCGGTGATGATCGTCTTCCCGTCGCGGACCGCGACGGATTTCGCCTGTTCGGGTCCGGCGACCGGGCCGCCGTCTCCGAGGCGCCCCGCCGCGTCGCCCTCGGTCGCCCAGCGTTCGAGGATCTCCTGATCCTCCGCGCGGGCCAGCGGGGTCCCGGTGGAATCGGACATGTGGATGACGAGGTACGTGCTGCTCATGGGGTGTCTCCGTTTCTTGTGAGGTGAGTGCGGCGGCGGATGAGGTGCGCGGTCTCGGCGGTGTTGCCGCCGAGGGCGATCGCGCGGTCGTAGGCGGAGCGGGCCTCGGCCGGTCGGCCGAGCGCACGCAGCAGCTCGGCACGCGCGACGTGGAAGGCGTGGTGGCCGTCGAGCGTCTCGGCGAGCGGCTCGATCATCGCGAGGGCGACCTGCGAGGAGTCGAACTCGGAGACCGCGATCGCCTTGTTGAGGGTGATGACGGGGCTCGGATCGATCTGCTCGAGCCGCGTGTACAGCGACACGATCCGATCCCAGTCGGTGTCCCGCGCGTCGGCGGCGGTGACGTGCACTGCGTTGATCGCGGCCAGCAGCAGATACCGTCCCGGACGCCCGGCCTCCCGCTCGTCGGCGCGGGAGTGCAGGAGCTGCAGGCCCTCCGTGATGGCGGACCGGTCCCACGCTGTCCTGTCCTGTTCGTCCAGCCGCACGAGCTCGCCGTCGCGGGACACGCGTGCGGCGGCTCGCGCCTCAGTGAGCAGCATGAGGGCGAGAAGCCCGGTCACCTCCGGGTCGTCGGGGAGGAGGTCGTGGGCGAGTCTCGTGAGGCGGATCGCCTCGGCGGTCAGGTCCCGCCGGAGCGGGGGCGAGTCCGGGCCTGACGCGAGATACCCCTCGTTGAACACGAGATACAGCACGGTCAGGACGGCGTCGGTGCGGGCGGGGAGGTCCTCCGCGCGCGGGATCGTGAACGGGATCCGGGCGGCCTTGATCTTCGCCTTCGCCCGGGAGATGCGCTGGCCCATCGTGGTGTCCTGCACGAGGAACGCGTGGGCGATCTCCGCGACGCTGAGGCCGCCGACCATGCGCAGCGTCAGGGCGACGCGGGCCTCCAGCGGCAGCGTCGGGTGGCAGCAGATGAAGAGCAGGCGCAGCCGATCGTCTTCCACCACGCCCGCGGATGCCGGCGGGTCTGTGTCGTGCAGCATCATCGCCTCCCGGTGCTTCTCGTCGCGACGTGCCTCGCGACGGAGCCGATCGATCGCACGGCGGTTCGCGGTGGTCGTCACCCAGCCGGCCGGGTTCGGCGGGATGCCGTGCGCCGGCCAGTGCTCCACGGCTGCCGCGAACGCCTCCGCGGCCATCTCCTCGGCCAGATCGAGGTCGCCGAAGCGGCGCGCCAGTCCGGCGACGATCCGGGTCCATTCCTCCCGATGCGTCCGCGTGATGGCATCCCCCGCGCGGGAGGGCGTCGGCGTCACGACGCCCTCCGCGTCGACAGGGCCGCGAAGACGCGCCGGATCGGAGCGAGTCGTGCACCGCTCCCGCGAGGCACGGGCGGGACGGCGATCCGGCGATCGGCGAGGGCCGCTCGCCTTTGCCACGCGACGGACCCCTGGTGCGTTGCCGTGTCGTGGAGCAGCAGCGCCATCATCGGATCAGTATGCACGGGTGCCGCCTTCCGGGGTGAGGGGAGCCCGAGGACTCCGGACACTCACACCACGAACGGCACCCGCGCATTTCGACAACTCCGCCGAGACAGGCTCCAGTCCTCCTGGTTACCTCGTCAGGGCGTATCCGTGTTCCGCGAGCGCCCGCGCGAGGAACGACGCGTACCAGGTGGGCCACTGCTCGTCGTAGACGCCGCCGAGCTGTTCGCGCTCGTAGATGCCGTGGGCCGCAGCGGTCGTGCGGAGCAGTTCCTCGAGAACGCCCGCTGCGCGTTCGGTGTCGATCGACTCGGCCATCGATCAGCGCCCGGGGAGTCGGTCGATCACCTGCTGGATGATCCACTCGTTGCCGTCGGGGTCGTCGAACGAGGCGTACGACGCGTAGCTGTCGTGCTCCTCGTTCGGCCCGTCGACGCGGTTGTGGCCGTCGGCCCAGTGGAAGACGCCGTCGGCGTCGTGCCAGATGGGGGTGATGTCGATCCCGCGGTCGGCGAGTTCCTGCCGGGCACCCGCGAGGTCGGAGGTCACCAGATGCAGCCCGCGCGCGCTGCCGGGCCGAGCCGACGTGAGCTGCTCGCCGAAGATGATCGAGGCGCTCGATCCTGGTGGGGTGAACTGCACGACGCGCAGTCCGCGATCGGTGGCGAAGTCGGCGTCCTCGCGGAAACCGATTCTGGTGTAGAAATCCTTGGCGCGGTCGACGTCGGAGACGGGGAGGACGACGATCTCGAGGGCGAGTTCCATGGTGCTTGTTCCTGTTCTTGCGGGTGGGCGCGGTCAGCGGGCGCTGAAGGCGGAGGTGAACGACTTCTTGAGGCCGGGGGTGCCGAGGAGGGGCAGGAGCGCGGCGAGCACCCGGGGGCCGAAGGCGGCAGGGGTTCTGGTCAGCGTGACGTCGATGAGCGTGCCGCCGCTCGCGGGGGTGAAGCGGAAGTCCCAGCCGCCGCCGGCGCCGAACAGCTTGGAGTCGTGGGTGACCATCGTCGCGGAGCCCGCGGCGGTGTCCCACTCGTAGCGTCCGCGCTCCCAGGCGGCGTCGTTGCCTTCGGTCACCTCGGCCCAGTTCGCTCCGCGGTCGTGCACGTGGAAGTGCTCGGGCTCGATGCCCGACCAGGCATCGGTGCGAGCGGGGCTGAAGTCGGTGAGGACGGCCATGGCGGCCGTGGGGGAGAGCGGCGAGGACACCTGGAAACGGGTGACGGACATCGGGGGCCTTTCGGAGAGTAACCGTTTGGAATGGTTACACTCTGACAGTGCCCGAGTAACCTGTCAAGCTGGTTACCCCGATCCGCTCGATACCCGTTAGAGTGGTTACGTGATGCACGCCTTCCCCTGTGGGACTCTCGCTCTCGATTTCGTGGGCACGCTTCGCGCGCGCCGCGATCCGGAGCCGCGCGAGATGCTCGCCGACGGGCCCGCGCTCGACGCCTGGTTCGTCGAAGCGGGCGTCATCGGCGAGGCGCCCGCGGCCAGCCGGACGGAGTTGGAGCGCGCGATCGAGCTGCGCGAAGCCATCTACGACTGCGCTCTCGCACGACTGCAGGGGCACGGACTGCCGAGTGTGGCCGTCGGCGTGCTCAACCGCTGGGCCGGCTCCGCCCCCGTGCGGCTGATGCTCGACGACGCCTCCACCCGGCGAGAGGGATCGGCCGCGAACGGGCTCGCGACGGTGGCGCGCAACGCCGTCGAGCTCTTCGGCGGTGACGACGCCGCGCTGCTCCGCGAGTGCGGGCGGCCGGGCTGCACGCAGGTGTACGTCGACCGTTCGCGGGGCGGTCGCCGGGAATGGTGCTCGATGCGCACCTGTGGCAACCGCGTCAAGGTCGCACAGTTCCGGGCTCGTCACCGCGACGCCCCCGCGAGCGCGTCCGCCTGAGCTTCACAGGGACGCTCGACGGAGGGCGAGCGATGTTCTGCTTGGTTACCACCCAACAAGACGGCCATACGGACAGGGCCTGGTGCGGGCTCGGAAGAAGTTCTATTGCTTGGCGCCAGGCGTTGCGTTCACGCGGAAAGTGCTCCTTCGCCTGGAGAATCGTCAGTCGATCCGTCCGGTTCAAGCCATGCGAATGCTGCCCGCCATACCTCTTCGTCCGGTTGGAGGATCTCGAGGCTTCGCCATATCAATGCGTAGAGCTGATCGACCCATGCCTTGGCGAGCGGCACGTTCCCGCCGGCGCTGAGGGACATGCTCGGGATGAGATGGCCACGATGCAGGACGTTTCGACACCGCTCCATGGCATGGGTCTCGAGTGACCACCACTCTCCATGGGCCACACCGCTGGCGAGAGAATACGACTGGCGGTAATAGTCGAGGAGTCCAGACTCTTCCGCCATGGAGCGCAGCGAGACTCCCGCGAAGGAGTCTCGAGTGTCCACGATGCGAGAATCGAAGATGTCGTCGTTGTAACTCAGCTTCTGCAGCTGCTTCACTGCCTCGCTGAACTCGTGGTCCCGGGCGGCCTCCGGGATCTCGTCGAGTATTCGTGAGTACAGTTTGGCTTTCCCCGCACCATAGTCCTTGTATGTCTGATAGATCGCGTGATCTTGCTTCGACATCCACTCGATGTGCACGCGCCCCTCGACGAGCACGCGCGTTACATGTGAGCCGTGCTCGGCACACCATAGCTCTGGTGATCCAAGCGCAACGATGACCTCTCGGCCAGCGCGCGACACCAGGCCGCCGTGCACCTCAGCCCGGGCAGGATTGCGGAGGTCTCGAGGTCCTTGAGTGGCGGCTTCGATGTAGCTTGCGAGGAGATCAAGCGCGAGTTGCCGCAGGTGCTTCCCGTCGTCTGGCGGGCCACTAGGCGCGAGCCGAATGTCCGGTTCCGGATTCTGTGATGCGTCCGCGCGAGTCCTCTCTGGGATTTCCTCTGAAGGAGCGTCGCGCTTACGCATGCAGCCAGAAGTCATCGAGTTCGTGCCCCAGAACACTCGGGACCAGGTTTCGCGTGCACCGGCATCATCGGGATCCTGGTCGAGCGAGGTCAGTTGTTGTTGTGCGCCCCACATCGCACGAACGACCGCGTCAGCCTGAGGAAGCTTGGCCACGTTAGTGGGGTAGTCGTGGAGGATGTCGATTGTCTCTTGCGACGTTCGGAAGGTGCCGGCCTGGACGCCGCTCCAGATGCTGAAGCACTTCAGTAAAGCTTCTCGGTGGTCGTCGAACATGCTGTCGTACACGGCTTCGCCCAGGAGGTCGATGACGTCCTGGGTGGGAGGCGCAACGCCCATACTTACCAGCCATTCCGCCGGGCGATGCGCGTATGAGGCAAGCGCCCGTTGGACGCGTGCCGAAAGCAATCCATTGCGATGCGCGTGGTGGCAAACTACCTTCCTCGCGTTCTCGCTTTCCCTCGCGAGTTTCTCGAGCCCTGAGAGCGTGCCGTCGAGGCCACGCGCAAGGCTGAGGTCCGCCACATCTGGACGAAGCTCTGCGACTACGTCCCTTTGCCACTGAACGAACCTTCGCGCCGCTGAGTTGCCCGCGTCTGCGAGAACGAGCGCGGGCCACAGCAAGTCTGGGAACGCATCTACGACCCAGTCGGATAGCGTGAGCGCGCCGTCCGCTACGAAGGGCGCTTTGTAGACACGTCCCTTTCGGACGTGGCCACGCATCGGTCCTGTCGTCTGGTTCGGCCTAGGGATGCTCACACTGGAACGCTATCTGCAGCTGGCGACATTCATAGTCTGTGCGGCAGATCGTCGCGTTCTTCGGCGGTTTGCAGGCATCCACATGTCCCATAGATTTGGGAGGTAGGGCGCAGGGATCTATGTGGGGCCATGGGGGGATGCGTCGGAAGAGCTCAAGGAGCGCGGCCGTGGGATTGTCGGGGGAAGGCTGATGTTCGCCAGGCATGGAGCCGACGCTTCGGCGCTGATCTAAGGCGTTGCTGGTTGTGCTAATACGGGAAAGGTGTGACTCACAGGGCGCTGCCGCCAACACCCGGGTTGCGCGGCATCCGCTCATAGAGCAGGGCTCCCACGAAGTCGATAAATGTCCACAGCGTGATCCGTCCTCCCGTGTGCCCTGCTTTGACCCTGAAAGGTGGGCCCGCTCAAGTAAGTCCGCAAGCGATTGAAGGCATCCTCGAGGGCGAACGGTGGCGTGGACGACGTCAATTCCTACTCAGGTTGAGCAGTAAAGCTCCACTTCGCTGAGGCCGCCGACTGCGTTGTGTATAAACGTCAAGAACTCCCTGACCTGGCCCGCGCCGACGTCGTTCGGGTCTGAAGCTAGTCGCTCGCGGAGCTGCCCTGCACTGAGTCCGGGCTGGACGACGACGATCTTGGACTCAAGCACCGGTGGATTGCTGGCAATGGATTCATCCATTCGCTCATCGATGAGTCCGCACAACGCTCGTATACCGTCGAGGTCGCCGGCTAGCAAGGTGAGCGGCGGAGACTCTGTTCCCTCCAGACGGCGTGCGATGCGATGCCACAGCCCCCGATCAGTAACGTGACGTCGACTTTTTGCAGCCTGTTGGGCCACGACTTCGAGGTCTTTCACTCGCACACCTGGTGTTGCGGAGCTGGATGGCTTCGAATGCCACAGCTCGATTCTGAGGCGCCCCGCGCGGGACTGCTCGATGACGACGTGGTCGGCGATCTCACCTCCGCCGTCATTGTGGAACACCCACCGTTGCCGCACATCGTTCGCGATGGGGTGGTTCTCGAGATGGGTCTCGACCCAGTGGTGGATCGACTCGTCGCCCCCGTTTCGTCGCGTTTCTTTTGTCAGATCGACACCGGTCCAGTCGGTCTCGATCAGTGGAACGTTGGGAAGATAACGCTCGCTGCGAGTGGCCGGGAAAGTCGTGCCCCCACTCACCGTCGTTCCGTTGAGGAAGTAGATCAGTGGCGGATGGGCATCGAACAGTTCCGCGAGTTCTGCCGCATGGCCAGCGCCTCGATGAAGCGTCGGGTCGCCTCGGACGGAGGTGAATCGTCCATCAACGGATTGCCGCCCCACCCAAATCTCGACCTCTGGGTCGGTGGGGTCGACCAAGCGCACATGCAGCTGGGTATCGTCGTTGGGGTCGACCGAACTTGTTCTAAGGTCCAAGACCTCCAGAGGGCGGCCGTCCGGCAGCGTCCAAGCGGCACCGTAGAGCGCTGGGCTCATCTCTGCCGCGATGGGGTGGGAGGGGAAGGCATCCGTTCGCGCGCCCTTAGAGACGTTCGGGAGCAGGGGTCCGGACTCGGTGACTCGCGGGAACCAGTACCGCCCCGCAAGCTCCGCCGCGAACAGGTCATACTCACGCAATCCCAGGTAGCGCGTCTCCCAGTACTTCGCCTTCTCGGCGGCGAGGCCGGCGGTTGCGGATGCCCCGGACGCAACCTTTACCTGGGCCATCGCATGTCCGAGCGAGCGAGCGTTGGTGTCGGCTTCGCGGAGACCCCGATCGATCCCGCTGCCGGCGAACGTCGAGTATGCGGGGGTGCCAGGAACGGCAGCAAACGTGTTGCGCACCCCCACAGAGGACACGGAGAGGCGCTCGAGCGAGTCGAAAGCGGCTTGGAGGAAGGCCGGATTCGCGTTCCTGAGCACCCCGGTCGGATCCAACGTGTCACGAACGGCGTTTGAGAGCCCGGTGTCTTGAGCGTTTACGAAGAGAAGGTGGGAGCGTCGGGTGTCGTTGCTGCGGATCCAGCTGACGACTGCGAGGTCGTATATGTCGCGTCGGAGTTCAGGCCCCGCATACCACTTGGGTTGGTTGGGTTCCGCTGTTAGGAGGATGAGTTGCGTTCCGAGTTCATTGAGCCCTGAGTAGATAATCTCGCGGCCGATGAAGCGTTCGCCCGTGCGCAATTCTTCGGGTACTCCCTCGCTGAAGTCTGGTGCCCACTCCACGCCCAGCGGCACTTCATACATACTTGCGCGTGCGAGCGGTCGCACGGAGCGCAACGCGAATGTGACCGGAGCGCCATCAAAGGCAGACAAATACGCGCGATCTTGCTGTTCGCGTTGAACATCGTCGTCGATCAGAGTCGGCAGGATCTGCACCCAGTCCGCGTCCTCGAGATATAACTCGCGCAGAGCTCCCTGCAGCGCCGGGTAGACGTCCTCGTCGTGGACCGTCACCAAGACGGACTCTTGGGGGTAGTCGGCATTGGTTCTAGCAAGACGCCCGATGAACTGCATGGTCGCCGGCACAGACTTGTGTTTATCGTGATATCCCACGACGCGCAGTCGAGGAACATCGATCCCTTCCCCGAGCATGTCTACTGCGATTAGCGCTCGAAGCTCCCCGGCCCGCCATCGCGCGAGCATCGAGTCACGTTCGCCCTGAGAGGTCGTTCCGATGATGATCTCGGCGTGCAGTCCGCGATCCTTGTACGCGGTCTGTAGGAGGGTGGCGCGGTGGACGGTGCCGACCCGAATAAGGCCAACGCTGGTCCTATGCTCCTCGCTGGCCAGAGCCTGTACCACGGCATCAGCGATCTGTGCGTCCTTCGCGGCATCGGTGAGCGGGGCAGACGGTTCAAGGATCACGGGGCGGATGGTGTTGAAAAGACCGTCGTCGATCGCGGCTCGGAGTGGAAAGTGGTAGGCGTGAGTTCCGGGAAGAAGCTTGCCATCCGCACGGCGAGGCGTTGCCGTAAGGAGGACCGCGCGTGCGCGGGGAAAATACTCGAGAAGTTTGCGCCACGTTGAGGCGGGCGTGTGATGCGCTTCATCAAAAACCAAAAGATCGAAGAAGTCAGGGCTCGGGAGCTTCTCAACGGCCATGTGCTGCGGGCTGATGGAATTAGGCAGCGAAACAACCACGTCGCAAGCGGTGAGCTGTTCCCAATCAACATTCCGACCGGTGACTTCTTGGACGACGGGGCGCGGGCAGGATTGGTCAATCGCGCCAACCCGCGTGAGGTCGGGTTGATTTCGGAATGCCTCCGCGAGTTGCTTGCGAAGTTCCACGCTTGGTGCGACGACGAGGACCCGGTGAGAGCGGGCGATATATGGAAGCGCCGTCGCAACACCAGTCTTACCAGATCCGGTGGGCAGGGAGATAAGGAGGCGCTCCTCCGGCGCAAGCGTCCAATGGCTGGCGATGGCTGTCAGCGCCCCGAGCTGCGGTCGCCGCCACGCTGGTGATGTCGGGCTGCGGAGAAGAGAGAACCCGGCGAGGCCGCTCTGAAAAAGTGACTCGCGAGTCGGTGAGTCTGCGCCAATCGCCTCCAGCTCTGCGCTGGTCTCGTCCGTCATTGTGCCCCCCGGCATTCCGCTTTGAAGAGCACCCTAGCGGGCATCGAAGGGCGAACGCGCGGGGTTGTTCGCTTGCGCGGGTCAGTGCGCGCGGGGCCGAGACACGGAAGCAGCGATGATAGTGCGCCAGATCACTCGTGAATTCGCCCGCGAAGAGAGGTCATCTCGTGGTCTGGGCGAGACGGGATCGAGTCCGTTCTTATCCAGCTGGACCCTGATTCATCTCATCCAACGCGAGATATCTGATCGATCCAGGGTTCCTACACATACCTCTTGACACGCCCGCGGCGCAGGCATAACGTACAACCAAATGGTTGCACGAACAGAACTGAGCGAAGCGGAGGTCGACCGTGTGTTCCACGCACTGGCGACGTCGACCCGGCGCGACATCCTGCGCCGGACGATCGAGCGGGAGCAGTCCGTCTCGACCCTCGCCGCCGAATACGAGATGTCGTTCGCGGCTGTCCAGAAGCACGTGGCCGTGCTCGAGGCCGCGAACCTCATCGTCAAGCGCGCCGAGGGACGCGAGCGGCTCGTCCGCGCGAACCCCGAGATGATCGCCCGCGCCAGGGCGCTCCTCGCCCGTTACGAAGAGCTGTGGCGGTCGCGCATCGCCCGGCTCGACGACCTGCTGGCCGAGACGCCCGCCGGTCGCCCCGACAGCGACACCACCGACAACGCACGAGAGAACCCAGGAGACTGACATGCCCGTCACCGACGTCACCACCGATGCCGACGACCTCACGATGACTGTCACGGCCGACTTCGCCGCCCCCATCGAGCGGGTGTGGAACGCGTACAGCGATCCGCGCCAGCTCGAACGCTTCTGGGGTCCTCCCGGCTGGCCCGCCACCTTCACCGCGTGGGACCACACGGTCGGCGGCCGCGCGGTCTACACGATGAACGGACCGCGCGGCGAGAAGTCGACGGGCGTCTGGGAGTTCCTCGCCATCGAGGAACCGCACCGCTTCGAGGTGCTCGACTCCTTCGCCGACGAGCACGGAAAGCCCCTCGACGGCTTCCCCGCGCAGCGCATGAGCTTCACGTTCGATTCCACGCCCGAGGGCACCCGCATGGTCACCACGAGCCACTTCGACTCGGTCGACGCGCTCGAACAGGTCGTCGAGATGGGCCAGGTCGAGGGCATCAAGATGGCGATGGGCCAGCTCGACGCCGTGCTGCAGGACCTCCGCGACTACGCGCAGGGCAAGGGCACCCGGGTGGAGCTGCTCGACGACACCCACGTGCGCATCACCCGGCTCATCGAGGGTCCGCGCGAGCTGGTGTGGCGCGCGCACTTCGAGCCCGACCTCATCCGCCAGTGGATGCTCGGCCCGGACGGGTGGGAGATGACCGAGTGCGTCGCGGCCACCGAGGTCGGTCAGTCGTACCGCAACTCGTGGGCACCGGTCGGCGACACCGAGGGCGAGCCGTTCGGGTTCGAGGGTGAGGCGCTGCTGATCGACGCCCCGCGCCGCGCCGTCACCACCGAACGCATGCAGGGCATGCCCACCGAGACCGTCAACGACCTGAGCCTCTACGAGGAGGACGGCGCCACGCTCGTCACGGTGCTCATCGAGTACCCCGACAAGGAGACGCGCGACATGATCCTCGCCACCGGCATGGCCGACGGCATGGAGGCCTCGTTCGCCCGCCTGGAACGCGAACTGCTGGCGGTCTGACCGCCGCGTCGTCCACGACTCCTCGGAATCGGCCGGATCCCTCGTGGATCCGGCCGATTCCGCGTCCCTGCTCGCCGTTTCCGGGGAGTTGTGGACCGCCCGCCGCGGAGGCGCGGCGGCGGACCGGGGTGGAGCGGGATAAAGTGGCGGCACGATGAGGATCACGCGCCGCACCCTGCTCCTCGGCGCCGGAGCCGGTGCCGTCTCGGTGCTTCTCGCCTCCTGCACGCCGGAGCCGAAGCCCACGCCGACGCCCACCCGCACGCGTGAGCCCGAGCCGCCGCCCGGCGTCCCCGCACCTGCCGGCAGCATCCGCAGCACCTGGACCACCGACCCGTTCGCCCTGGGAGCTGCCAGCTTCACCCCCGTCGGAGTGCTCGCCGACGCCCGCGCCGCCCTCGGCCGCCCGGTCGACGATCGCCTCTTCTTCGCGGGCGAGGCCACCGACGAAGACGCCCCCGGCACTGTGCGCGGAGCCATCGCCTCGGGGGAACGCGTGGTCGACGAGCTGATGGATGCCGCGGGATCGGGGGAGCGCGTCGCCGTGATCGGCGCGGGCCTCGCGGGAGCCACCGCCGCCGCCCTCCTCGCCGACAGGGGCCTGCAGGTGACCGTGTTCGAGGCGCGCGACCGCGTCGGCGGGCGCGTCTTCACCCGCAGCGACGACTCCTGGCCGGTGCCGGTGCAGCTCGGCGCCTGGCTGTTCGGCGAGGACGACGCCGAGGTGCTCGACCGGCTGCGCGCCGGCGACGTGGGAACCGTCGACCTCACCGGCTCGCTGTGGCGCACCCCCGACGGCGACATCGAACCCGTCGACCCCGTGCCCGTCACCACGGCCATCGCCGCCGCCCAGGCCGCCCCGGAAGACGTCTCGGTCACCGACGCGCTGACCGCCGCGGGCATCGACCCCGCGGATCCCTCGACCGCCGCCCTGCTCGACATCCTCGCCGCGCGCACGGGTGCCGCAGCCGACGAGCTCTCCAGCTGGTTCGCGCCGCCGCTGCCCACGGGCGACCCGGCCGCCACCCGCGACAGCCTCGTGCCGTTCGTGGAGCACGCGCTCGACGGAGTGCAGGTCGGCCTGAACTCCCCGGTCGCCCGCCTGGCCTACGACGACACCGGGGTGAGCGTGCGCCTCGGCACCGGGGAGGCCCTGTCGTTCGACCGGGTGGTGGTGACGGTGCCGCTCGGGGTGCTGCAGGACCGCAGCATCGAGTTCGACCCGCCGTTGCCCTTCGCCAACCGCGGCGCGATCTCGGCGCTCGGCATGGGGGCCATCGAGACCGTGTGGCTGCGGTGGGACGAGGCGTTCTGGGAGAACGACGAGGCCGTGTGGCACGCGGTCGGCACCGACGCGGTCATCCCCACCTGGATCAATCTGCGCCCCGTCACGGGCGAGAACGTGCTGGTGGGCATCGTCGGGGGTGCGGCCGCCGCGGAGTTCGCGGAGCTCAGCGACGACGACGCGTTCGACGCGGCGCTGGCGTCGCTGACCGTCTACGTCTGAGCCGACGCGCCGACCCGCTCGCGCGCATCGACCGCACCGGCCGGGCTGCCGCGGTCGTCGTCCGGGGGATCATCGGGCTCGGGATCCGCGTCGGTGCGCAACCGCCGCGGCAGCGGCATCCGGCTGATCAGCACCAGGGCGGTCGCGACGATGCTGAACGATGCCAGGGCCACCGCGCACGAGATCACGAACTCGGGCGGACCGCTCACCTGCCGCGGGTCGAGGAAGTAGTACGGATACCAGCCGATCAGCGGGCCACGGATGAGCGTCGCGACACCCCACAGCACCGGATACACGAGGGTGATCGGAACCACACGCCACGGCACGGCTCGATGCCCCGGAGCCAGCGCCCAGGCCGCGACCGTGACCGCCGGCAGGTAGAAGTGCAGCACCTGATCCGACCACGGCACGTCGATGCGGATGCCGCGCACACCCGCCTGCCACACCAGGATCGCGAACACCAGGCCGGCCGTGATCGTCCACGTCAGCACGAGCGCCAGCGCCACCGTGAGCCACCGCGGGTCTCGCGCACGCCGCAGGGCGAGCACCCCCGCGATCGACAGCAGCACCACGAACGCGAGGTTGGACTGGTTCGTCAGGTAGGCGAAGAAGTTCTGGCTCGCGATGGTGTGCGACGCCAGGCCCCAGGCCATGCGGTGGATGAGGGCGACGAGGCAGATGGAGGCTGCGCTCAGACGGAGCAGGCCGAAGACCGTACGGGTCCTCACCGCCGCGTCACCGTCCCCACCATCATCCGCCGAGTCTACGGAGTCCACCCGAGCGCTCGCCGCGTCGCGGGTGGCTGCGCCGTGCGCTCAGATCAGCCGACGCAGGGCCTCTTCGAGCGAGACGCCCTGCGCCTCGGCGCGGTCGCGGAGGCGCGCGTGCTCATCGGACGACAGCGGGATCCGCAGTTCGATCGGGTCGTCGTCGGGGCGGTCGAGGCCGTCGAGCAGGTCGGACGGCTCCGCCCACAGCGGTTCCGCGTACGACCCGGAGACGGGGGTGGCGGCGGGGCCGGAGGCGGTGGGCGCCCCGGTGATGCGGTCGGAACCCGCGGCCGGAGCGGAGGTCGCCGTCGCGACGGAGGTGGTCTTCGCGGCCGGGGCTGTCCTCTCGGGAGGGGCAGCCGCCGGGGAAGAGGTGGTCGCGGCATGCGCGGCGACGGGGGCGGAGGCGGCGACCGCGGCACCGGCGTCGGTCGCGAGGGTGAAGCCCGGGCCCCGGCGCGGTTCCTGCCCCTGCTGGTACGCCTTCGCCGCCGCGTTCGCGCGCTCGTCCGCTGCCTCGTTCAAGGGGTGCCCCGCGTGGCCCTTGACCCACGAGAACTCCACGTCCCGTCCGCGGATCGCCTCGTCGATGCCCTCCAGCAGGTCGCGGTTGAGCACGGGGCCGCCGTCGGACTTGCGCCATCCGCGGCGCTTCCACCCCGGCATCCACTTCGTCACGGAGTCGATCACGTAGCGGCTGTCGCACTCGATCAGCAGCTTCTCGTCGGTGCCGGCGGTCGCGCGGAGGAGCTCGAGCACGGCCCGCAGCTCGCCCTGGTTGTTGGTGCCGTGCGGGGAACCACCGGCCGCCCAGTTGGCGTCGTCGATGTACCAGGCCCAGCCGTTCGGGCCGGGGTTGCCCAGGGCGGAGCCGTCTGCGGCGGCGGTGATGGTCATCCTTCCACCGTATCGGTGGGGGCCGACGCGGCCGCGCGAGAGGGCAGCGCGGTCAGTCCTCGGGGTCGCTGTTCTCGATCGTCGCGGCCTCGGGCGCGGGCGGTGCGACCGGGAACACGATCGAGCTCACGGAGGCCGGGGCGCCGAGGCCGAGCGTGAGGGGGTCCACCGCGGGGGCCGTGTCGAGGAGGTCGGCGTCGGAGCGTTCGAGCGGCTCGGACGGCAGAGCCCACTGCTGCTCTTCTTCTTCGGGTCGCTGCTGGAAGAGTCCCATGGAGTCCATCATGACCCCGGCCGCACGACCCGCGGTCGCATTCACACGGGATTGATCGCTTGCCCGCGGGCCGGGCTCAGGCGGGGTCGCGGGTCGAGGCGGCGCGCACGGCCTCGACGAGCGTCCGCCAGGGGCCCTCGAGCGCGGAGTCGGGCAGCTCGCGCTCCCGACGTTCGGAGGGCGTGCGCGCGCGGATGCTCCACATGAAGCGGTCGGCCCCGGGTGACGCGTCGGCGTCCTGGTCCCACGGGCAGAGGTCGATGAGCGTGATCCACTCGTCCGCGTCGGACGGCTCCGCCTCCACACGCCACTGGCGACGGATGCCCGCGATGCCGCCCGATCGCACGACGGCGATCACGACGGGGGCGTCACTCGGAGGTGCCGGGTCCTCGCTCATGCTCATAGACTCCCACGGCGCTCCACGCCCGTCGAGCCGCGGCCGCCGTCTCCTCGTCGACCGCGACGGCCGCGGCCACCGTGGCGTCGGCGAACTCCGTGAACGTGGCCGTGCTCGACAGCCCGCCCGTGAGCGCCCGGTACCAGACGGTTCCCGCGCGCTCCCAGGCGTTGCCGCCGAGGTCGCGCGCGAACAGGGCGAACGCCCGGTTGGGGATGCCCGAGTTGATGTGCACGCCGCCGTTGTCCTCGGTCGTGCGGACGAAGCCGCTCATGTGGTCGGGCTGCGGGTCTTTGCCGAGCTCATCGTCGTCGTAGGCCGTGCCGGGGGCGATCATCGACCGCAGCGCCGAGCCCTGCACGGCCTCGGTGAAGATCTCGGCGCCGATGAGCCAGCTCGCCTGCGCCGCGGTCTGGCCCTGCGCGTACTGCTCGGTGAGCGCGCCGAAGACGTCGGCGATCGATTCGTTCAGGGCGCCGGGCTGGCCCTGGTACTCCAGGTTCGCGGTGTGCTGCACGACCCCGTGTGCGAGCTCGTGCCCGATCACGGTGAGCGAGCCGGTGAAGCCGCGGAACACCTCGCCGTCGCCGTCGCCGAACACCATGCGCTCGCCGTCCCAGAACGCGTTGTCGTAGTCGACGCCGTAGTGCACGGTCGCGTCGAGCGGCGCCCCCGCGTCGTCGAGCGAGTTGCGCTGGAAGGCGGCCAGCAGCATCTCGAACGTGGCGCCGAGGCCATCGAAGGCCTCGTTCACGGCGGGGTCGTCGACCGGCGCGTCGTCTTCGCCGCGGACCACGGCGCCCGGCAGCTGCTGCGTGTTGCCGGCGTCGCTGATCGTGCGGTTCGGCGCGTCGGACAGCTGGGCGACGAGGTCGCCGTTCTCGTCGATCGAGAGGTCGATGCGTGCGCGGAACGGTGGACGACCGGCCGTGAGGGTCTGCCGGGCGGCGGCTGCCGCCCTGGGGAAGCGGCCGGACTCGGCGAGGCGCGCGAGCAGGTAGGAGGGGATGACGCCGTGCCGCGGGAGGGGTTCTGCGCTGCTCATGGTGCGACCCTACGCCCCGCCTCGGACGTTCGTCCGCTCGCTCGTCGCACCGGACGGGCCGCAGGCCCGCTCCCTCACCTGCTGACTTGAGATTGAGAATCGTTCTCAATAAGGTGACAGAGTCATGAACCTCGCACTCCTCCGGCGGGCAGCCCTCGCCCCCTCCGCCCTCCTCGTCCTCCTCGCCGCCGGGTGCGCCTCCCCGGTCGCGCCCGCTGCGACGGCGGATCCCGGTGCGCACGGCATCGACTCGGGCGGCGCCGCGGAGGTCGCTGCGCCCGCCCTCGCCCTCGCCGTCGCGGACGAGCGGGGCGCCCTCACCCTTCTCGATCTCGACAGCGAAGAGCGCGTCGTCCTCACTGACGCCGGGGCCGGGAGGGCCGCGGTGTCGGGCGATGGGCGCCTCGTGTTCCTCGCCCGCACCGACGGCGACGAGGCGACCGTGGACGTGGTCGATACCGGGCGCTGGACCGTGCCGCACGGCGACCACACGCACTCGTTCCAGGGCGAGCCGCGGCAGGTCGGCTCGCTGGACGGCGACGGAGAGGTGCGGGTGAGCGGGGCCGGTCAGAGCACGGCGATCGGCTTCGGCGGCGCGGAGGTCGTCGTGCTCCCGCACGACGACCTCGCCGGCGGACTCGACACCGCCCGGCTCGACCTGGCGCACGCGGGCCCGGTCCTCCCGTTCGCCGACCGGCTCCTCGTGCCCACCGCCTCCGGCACCATCCGGATCGTCGACGGCGAGGGCGCCCCTGCCGCCGCGGCCGAGATACCGTGCGGCGCGGTCTCCGACGCCGACCTCACCCGCGTCGGCGCGGTCTTCGCGTGCGCGGAAGAGGCGTTGCTCTTCACCCGGCAGGTGGGCGGTGAGATCGTCGGCGAGGCGATCCCGTATCCGGCCGGAGCACCCGCGGCGACGCGGCTCGACGGTCGCGCCGACCGGCCGGACCTCGCCGGCGTCGCCGGTGACGACGGTGCGTGGCTGCTCGACGTGCGTCAGCGCACCTGGACGCTGATCCCCTCCGACGTCCCGCTCATCCGTGCCGTCGCCATCGGAGACGACGCCGGTCGCACGGTCGCGGTCGACGCGGAGGGACGGCTCCGCGTGCTGGCGCCGGACGGATCCGTGCTGGCCCGCACCGAGCCCCTGCTCGCGGCGACCATCGCAGACCCGGCGTTGCGAGACCGCGTGGAGTTGCGGGTGTCCGCACGACGCGTCTACGTCGCCGATCCCGCCGCGGGAACGGTCTACGAGATCGACAACGGCGACGCGCGCATCACCCGTACCTTCAGCGACCTCGAGGCCGTGTTCCTCCAGCTCGTCGGCTGATCCAGAGTCCTCGGCGCCCCGCGCCGCCGCGCATCCGCGCACCCTGAGAAGAAAGAGAGACGAACCCATGTCCCGACCCCGCAGGCGCCTCGCGCTGGGCGCCCTCGGCGCGATCGCCGCCGTGGCCCTCACCGGATGCGCCGGAGCCTCCCCCGCGTCCGAGAACACCACCGGTGCCGCGCCGGAGCAGCACGACCATCACGAGGCGGAGACCCGCGTCGCCCTCACCTACGACGGTGGCGTGGTCGTGCTCGACGGCGACACCCTCGAGACCGTCGGCGAGGCCGAGCTCGACGGATTCCTGCGCGTGAACGGCGCGGGCGACCACGACGGCCATGTGTTCGTCACGGCCGAGGACGGCTTCCACGTGCTCGACACCGGTCTCGCCTCCGGAGCCGTCGAGTTCACCGGGGAGGTGTTCGAGGCGGTGGCCGCCGGACACGCGACCCCGCACGCCGGCCGCACCGCGCTGTTCGACGACGGCACCGGAGAGGTGCGCGTGTTCGACACCGACGCGGTCGGCACGGGCACCCTGCCGGAGTTCGACACCATCGCGTCGGAGGCGGCGCACCACGGGGTGGCCATCGAGCTGTCCGACGGCACCGTCCTGTCCACGATCGGCACGGCGGAGGCCCGGAGCGGCGTGCGGCACCTGGCGGCGGACGGCACCGAGCTCGCGCGCGACGAGCGGTGCCCGAGCGTGCACGGGGAGGGCGCGCTGAAGGGGGAGGTCGTGATGTTCGGCTGCGAGGACGGTGTGCTGCTCTTCGCGGACGGCGCCTTCACCAAGCTCGACGCCCCGGACGAGTTCGGGCGCACCGGCAACGCCTACGTGACCGACACCAGCGCCGTCGCGGTCGGCGATTACAAGACGGATCCCGACCAGGAGGGCTACTTCCTGTCGCAGCTGGTGCTGGTCGACACCGCGGCCGCGAGCCTCTCGGTGGTCGATGCCCCGGCCGAGTACACGTGGCGCGGTGTGGGTCGCAGCGCCCACGACGACATCGTGGTGCTGGGCGCCGACGGCAGCCTCACCGTGCTCGACGAGTCCGGTGCGGTGCAGGACTCCTGGTCGGTCATCGACGCGTGGGAGAGCCCGGCCGAGTGGCAGGACCCGCACCCGGGCCTGCGGGTGGTGGGCGACATCGCCTATGTGACCGAGCCGGCGAAGAAGCGCATCGTCGCGGTCGACCTGCACACGGGCGAGGTGGCGGCCGAGGCCACGCTCGACGTGATCCCGAACGAGTTCGTGGTGGTGGGTGCCGCCGGGCACTGAGCGCCACGGGACAGGAGGGGCGGATCCGGGTGGGGTCCGCCCCTTCGTCGTGCGGCGATGGCTCACCCTTGACAGGATTGCGTTCTGTATACAGAATACTGGAGAGCCCCGCGGGGTGATCCGACCCGAACTTCAACGATGAAAGAGGTAGCGAGATGGCACGTGCTGCGACACGGTATCTGGCCCTGGGCGCCGCCGGAGCGCTCGCACTCGGACTCGCCGCGTGCAGCGGTGGCGGCGGGGGCGGCAGCGTCGACGCCGACGGCAAGGCCACCGTCGTGTGGTCCACCTGGGGCACTCCGGAGGAGCTCACCCGCTACGAGGAGTTCAACAAGGACTTCATGGAGCGCCACCCCGACATCACCGTCAAGCTGCAGCCCGTGGCCGGCTACGGCGACTACCACTCCAAGCTGCTCGCCCAGCTGACCAGCAACACCGCGCCCGACGTGTTCTACGTGGGCGACGACATGATCGGGCAGTTCGTCGACTCGAACCGGCTCATGCCGCTGCGCGAGCTGATGGACTCGAAGGACAGCAAGACCGCCTACGACGACTTCTTCCCCGGCCTGTTCGGTGCGGCCGAGCACGACGACGAGGTCTACGCGGCGCCCAACGACTCCAACCCCGACGTGTTCTGGTACGACAAGCAGGCGCTCGCCGCGGCCGGCATCACCGAAGACCCCGCGACCCTGGCCGAGAACGGCGAGTGGACCACCGAAAAGTTCCTCGAGATGAACGCGGCCCTGCACGACGCGGGCCTCACCGGCACCATGTACTGGAACTACTGGGCCACCCACTGGAGCTGGCTGTCGTCGCAGGGCCTGGACGCCCCGTACGACGACAAGCGGACGTTCGTCGCCAACGAGGACGCCGACACGGTCGAGGCCATGCAGCAGTTCGGCGACCTCTTCCAGGACGGCACCTTCGTGGTCGCCGACACCCTCCCCGACGGCGCCGGTGCCGACAGCGTGTTCGTGACGCACAAGGCCGGGTTCTTCGTGCAGGGCCGCTACACGATCGGCACCGTGAGCGCGGCGGGCGAGCAGGACAGCTACGACATCGTGCGCTGGCCCACCCCCGACGGTGCGGAAGCGCCGACCGGCGTCGCCACGTCGTTCCTCGCGATCAACGGCAAGACCAAGGTGAAGGACGCCGCGTTCACGTTCTGGACCGAGTTCCTCTCCGCCGAGGGACAGACCTTCCGCCTCGAGGGCGGCGGCAACGCGGTCCCGTCCATCAAGGGCGCCGACGAGGTCGTGCTGGAGGGTGACTACCCCGCGCACGCGCAGACCTTCCTCGACATGCGCGACATCGGCTTCGAGGACTACCCCGCCGAGGCGCGCATCCCCGGGCTGCCCGTCGCCATCGCGGAGGAGTTCCAGAAGCTCTACGAGGGCAAGGTCGACGCGCAGACCACGCTCGACACGATCGCCGACGTGGTCGCGGAACGGTCGGAGAAGTAGACCGGTGACCACTCTCACCGAGAACGGACGGATGCCGCAGGCCGAGCCTGCGGCATCCGCCCCGCCCCTGCGCCCCGAGGCCGCGTGGCGCCGCCGCGACCGCCGCTGGGGCTACGTGTTCGTCGCCCCGCAGCTGCTCGGCATGGCCCTGTTCGTCATCCTGCCGTTCGGGGCCAGCCTGGTGCTGGCCTTCGCGGAGTGGGACGGGCTGAGCGACCTGGAGTGGGTGGGCTTCGCGAACTTCGCCGAGCAGCTCACCGACCCGCTCCTCGGCCGCGCCATCCTCAACACCCTGCTGATCGCGGTCATCACCGTGCCGATCGGCCTCACGCTCGCCGTGATCGTCGCGGTCGCGCTCGAACGGCTCAAGACCCGCACGCTCTACCTCATCCTGTTCTTCGCGCCCGTCGTGACGTCGACGGTCGCGGTCGCCATGATCTGGCAGCAGATGTTCCGCGCGGACGGCCTGCTGTCCACGACCATCGCCAACGTCTTCGGCATCACCCCGCCCGACTGGCTGCAGGACCCCAAGCTCGCGCTGCTCGCGGTCTGCATCGTCACGATCTGGTCGTCGATGGGCTTGAACGTGGTGATCTTCCTCGCCGGGCTCCAGAACATCTCGCCCTCGGTCATCGAGGCCGCCCGCATCGACGGCGCCGGCGCCTGGCGACTGTTCACCGGCATCCGCCTGCCGCTGCTCTCCCCGATCGTGTTCTTCTCGTCGGTGATCGCCTTCATCTCGTCGCTGCAGACGTTCGACACGGTCTACGTGCTCGTCTCCGGCGGCGGCCCGGACAACGCCACCCGCACGATCGTCTACCACATCTTCGATCTGGGCTTCGGGCGGTTCGAGTTCGGTCCGTCGAGCGCCGCGAGCGTGATCCTGCTCGTGCTGACCCTCGTCATCACCGCGATCCAGTTCGGCGCGCAGAAGAAGTTCGTCCACTACGAGGATGACCCGGCATGACCCTCCAGACGCCCTCGCTCATCGAGCCGGCCGCCCCCGCGACCGACTCGACCGTCGCCCTCACGGCCCCCGGCTACCGTCGCCGCGGTCGCGGAGGGCCCGGCGCCGACCGCGCCCGCCGTCGCCTCGGAGCCACCGCGCTCCACGTGGTGCTCACGATCGCCGGCATCTCGATGGTGTTCCCGTTCGTGTGGATGCTGCTGACGTCGTTCAAGACGCTGCCGCAGCTGCTGAAGAACCCGCTCGAGTTCCTCCCCAACCCGTGGACGGTGGAGAACTACGCCGACGCCTGGAACGCGGTGCCGTTCGGGCAGGCGTATCTGAACAGCGCCTACATCGCGGTGCTGGTCGTGGTGGGCACGCTGCTGACCGCATCGATGGCGGGCTACGCGTTCGCGCGCATCCGCTTCCGCGGCAGCAAGGTGCTGTTCATCGTGTTCCTGGCGACACAGATGATCCCCGCGCAGGTCACGCTCATCCCCTTCTACCTGCTGATGTCGCAGATCGGGTGGGTGGACTCGCACCTGGCGCTGATCGTGCCCGGCATGATCGCGAACCCGTTCGCGGTGTTCCTGATGCGGCAGTTCGTGCTCGCCCTGCCGCGCGAGCTGGAGGAAGCGGCGCTGGTCGACGGCGCGGGCCGGTGGCGCATCTTCTGGAGCATCGTGCTGCCCAACCTCAAGCCGGGACTCGCCGCGCTCAGCATCATCACGGCGCTCGGCGTGTGGAACGCGTTCCTGTTCCCGCTCGTGCTGCTCAACACCCCCGACCTGTTCACGGTGCCGCTGCTGCTCACCTCGTTCCAGGGGCAGTTCGGCTCGATCAACTACGGGCTGGTCATGGCGGCCTCGGCCATCGCGACCGTGCCGATGCTGATCGTGTTCGTGATCGGACAGCGGAAGATCCTCAACAGCATGGCCGCGTCGGGCCTGGGCGGGCGATGATGGCCGACGACCTCGACCTCGCCGGGCTCGCCGGCCGGCACCTCGACCTGATCACCGCGCCGTTCACGCTGCCCCGGTCGCGGGTGCTCGTGTTCGGCGAGGGCGACGGCGTGCGCGTGCACACCTCGGAGTACGAGCGGCGGCTGTCGGAGTGCCGCGTGCTCGACCTCGTGGAGGTGCTCGACGCGGACGGCGCCGTGCTGCCGGTGGCCGACGTGCGACCCGAGAGGATCGCGTTCGGGGCCCCTCGTCTCGCTACGCCCGCTCACGAACCGGGGGCGGGTGCGGAGACGCAGCGTGCCACGCTCACCTTCGCCGACCCGGCGACGCTGAGCATCGGCGGCGACCCCGGCCTGCGCGTGCGGCTCACGCGCCCGGACGGCCGGAGCGAGGAGCACGCGCTCGGAGAGGGACTGCGCCTCCGCGTCGCTCCCGACCGCTCGGTCACGGTCGAGTCCGGCGATCACCGGGCCGCCCTCGCCGCCACGGCCCACGTCTGGGACGACTGGTTCGCCCGGTGTCCGCGCGTGCGCGACGACCTGCAGGAGATGACCGCCTTCTGCTGGTGGGTGCTCGGCGCGAACATCGTCGAGCTGCCCTCCCTCGGCGACGCCAGAGCGATCGTGCCGTCGAAGATCGGCTACGTGGGACTGTGGCAGTGGGACGCGTACTTCATCGCCGTCGGCCTCCGCCACGGCGACCCCGCGCTCGCGCGCGAGCAGCTCGACATCGCGTTCCGGTTCCCGCAGCCAGACGGACAGCTCCCCGACGTCGTGCACGAGGTGGGCGTGCTCGCCACGAGCGACGACCTGCCCGAGAGCGACCGCGCGAACCTGCGCCGCGCGGGCTCGCAGATCGCCGACCCCACGGCGCCCGTGCCGCTGACCAAGCCGCCGCTCGCCGCATGGGCCCTGCGCGCGGTGCTGGAGGTGGAGGACGCGCCGGAGTGGGCACGGCGCCAGCTCGCCACGGTCGTCCGCTCGCAGGACTGGTGGTTCGCGGGCAGCGATCTCGACCACGACGGCATGCCCGAGTACGGACACCCCTATTCCTCGGGGCTCGACGACAGCCCGATCTTCGACGGCCCGCTCCCCACGGCCGCCCCCGACCTGGGCGCCTACCTCGTGCGGCAGGACCGCGAGCTCGCCGACCTGCTCTCCCGATACGAGCCCGGCGCCGACGTGAGCCGGTTCCGCGAGCGCGCCGAGGCGACGCAGGAGCTGCTGCTGCGCATGTGGGACCCCGAGAGCGGACGCTTCCTCGCGTTCGGCGGCGGCGAGACGCTCACGAGCGACACCGTCGTGGGCCTGATGCCGCTGCTCACCGGAACCCTGCCGGAGCAGATCGCCGGTGCGCTGCGTGCCGCGGTGGACGACCCGGAGCGGTTCGCGCTGCCGTGGGGCCTGCCGACGGTCGCCGCATCCGACCCCGACTTCTCGGAGGAGCGGATGTGGCGCGGCCCGGTGTGGGTCAACACGGCCGCTCTCGTGGCGGAGGGCCTGGAGGCGTCCGGCTTCGCCGAGCGCGCACGGCAGCTGCGGGAGCAGACCGTGGCGCTCGTGATCCACGGCGGCGGCCCGCACGAGTATTTCCACCCGCGCACGGGTCAGAAGGCACGCACGGCCACGACCGCGTTCGGCTGGTCGGCGGCGCTGTTCATCGACCTCGCCGTGACGCTGTCGCGGTGAGCCGTGGCCGGGTCAGGCGGTGAAGTAGCTGCTGGTGGCGTTGTCGAGGATGCGCTGCATGCCGTTCGTCCAGTTCAGCTTGAGGGCCTGGACGGCGGCGGGCACGTCGCCCGCCGCGAGGTGCCGGGCGATCTCGGCGTGCTCGGCGGCGACGCGCTCGACCTTCACGTCCTCCGGCACGAGCAGCGACTCGTAGCGGTGGAACGAGCTGCGCACGCTGTCGATCACCGCGAGGAGCCGGGTGTTGGGGCACGCCGAGAGCATCAGGCTGTGCCACTCGTCGTCCTTCGTGATGACGAGCTGGTGCTCCACGAGCTCGTCGGCGAAGGCGTCGGCCATCTCCTTGAGCCGGGCGCCGATCGTCCGCAGCTCGTCGGGCGGGCTCAGCTCGAGCGCGAGGCTCTCGAGGGCGGCCATGACGGGGGCGAGGTCGCGGAACTCCGATGCGCTGAGCGGCACGAACCGGAAGCCCTTGCCGTTCTCGCTCTCGATCTGCCCCTCGGACTCGAGGGCGATGAGGGCTTCGCGCAGCGGTGTGCGGCTGACTCCGAGCTCGGTCGCGAGCTGCACCTCGTTGATGCCCTCGCCCGGCTGCACGAGTCCGGCGCGCATACGGGTCAGCAGCTCCTCGCGCACCTGCGAGCGCAGGTTCTTGCGTTCGATCGCCATGACCTTCCCCTTCTGCCGCCTGCCCGTCAGCCTATGGGTTGACGCCCGGCCGGACGGCGACCTAGTGTGTTGTATACAGAATACAGCGGGACGTCGGAATGCGCCAGAGCGCCGACACGGCGGCCCGTGACTCAGAGAGGAGCCTCCGTGTCCGGACCCCGCGCCGACCAGCCGCTCCGCCGCGTGCGCCTGGATGCGCTCGCGTTCGGCGGCGACTACAACCCCGACCAGTGGTCGGAGGAGACCTGGCACGAGGACATCCGCCTGATGCGCGAAGCGGGCGTGAACATGGTGAGCCTCCCGATCTTCAGCTGGCCGCAGCTCGAGCCCGAGCCCGGCGTGTACGACTGGGCGTGGCTCGATCGCATCATCGACCTGCTGTGGGACGCGGGCATCGCGATCGACCTCGCCACCGCGACCGCCACCCCGCCCTCGTGGCTCCTGCGTGCCCACCCGGAGATGGCGCCGTGGGACGCCGACGGACACCGCCTCGAGTTCGGGTCCCGCCAGACCTACTGCCCCTCGTCGCCCATCTGGCGCGAGAACGTCGCCCGCATGGCCCGTGCCATGGCCGAGCGCTACGGCGAGCACCCCGGCCTGGCGATGTGGCACATCTCCAACGAGTACGGCGACCACACGTCGCGGTGCTGGTGCCCCGAGTCGGCCCGCCACTTCCGGCGCTGGCTGCAGGAGCGCTACGGAGACCTCGACGGCCTCAACGAGGCGTGGGGCGTGAACGTGTGGGGCCAGCGCTACACGTCGTGGGAGCACATCGAGACTCCCAAGCGCGCGCCGGGACCGGTGAACCCCACCAAGCTGCTCGACTTCGAACGGTTCTCCTCCGACGCGCTGCTGGAGCTGTTCCAGATCGAGATCGACGTGCTGCGCGAGGTCACCCCCGACATCGCCGTGACCACGAACTTCATGAGCATGTTCCGCGACCTCGACTACTGGGACTTCGCCGCGGTGGAAGACGTCGTGACCGACGACGCCTACCCCGACCCCGCCGACCCCACCTCGCACGTGGGTGCGGCCCTCAACTACGGCCTCATGCGGGCGCTCAAGGACGGGCAGCCGTGGCTGCTGCTGGAGTCGTCGGCGAGCGCCACCAGCTGGCGCGACGTGAACGTGCCCAAGGCTCCCGGCAAGATCCGCGTGGAGAGCCTGCAGGCCGTGGCCCACGGCTCCGACGCCGTGATGTTCTTCCAGTGGCGGCAGGCCAAGTACGGCCAGGAGAAGTTCCACTCCTCGATGCTCGGCCACCGCGGCGAGAGGTCGCGCAGCTTCCGCGAGACCAAGGCCCTCGGCCTCGAACTGCAGAAGCTGGAGGCCGTGCGCGGCACCCGGGTGCGCTCCCGCGTCGGCCTCGTCGTCGACTGGGACTCCTGGTGGGGATCGAGCGCCGCGGAGTCGCTCCCCTCGCAGCGGCTGCAGTGGGCGCAGCAGGCCCGCGCCTGGCACCGGGCCCTGTACGCCCTCGGCCAGCCCGTCGACGCGGTGCGTGCCGCCGGTCCGTTCGACCGCTACGACGTGGTCGTGGTGCCGAACCTGTACATCGCGGAGCAGGAGCACGCCGACGCGCTCGCGGCCTTCGTGGAGCGCGGCGGCCACCTCGTCGTCGGGCCCTTCTCCGGGGTGGTCGACGCGACCGAGAAGGTGCACGACGGTGGCGCGCCCGGCCCGCTGCGGACGCTGCTCGGCATCGAGGTGGACGAGCAGTGGCCGCTCGCGGACGGTGAGACGGAGCAGATCGCCTACGCGGGCGAGACCCTGACCGTCCCGAGCTGGAGCGAGTGGATCGAGGCCGACGACGACGTCGAGGTCCGGGGCACGTACGCGAGCGGAGAGCTCGCGGGGCTCCCCGCCGTGACCCGCCGCCCGGTCGGCCGCGGCTCCGTCTGGTACGTCAGCGCCATGATCGACCACGACGGCATGCTGCCGCTGTTCCGTGACGTGCTGCGCACCGCGGGTCTTCCGGCGCGCGACCACGTCGACCTCGACGTGGAGGTCGTCACCCGCGCGGACGACACCACCGACTACACCTTCTACCTCAACCACGGACGCGCGCCCGTCGCCGTCGAGCTGCCCGGCCCCGGGGTCGACCTGCTCACCGGCGCCCGGCACAGCGACCGGCTCGACCTCGACCGCTACGGCGTCGCCGTGCTCGCCTCGCCCCGCGCCGACACCATCCCGACCGCCACCCCCATCCCCGTGAAGGAGGACGCATGACCGCCCCGTTCGTGCATCCGTACATCCCCAACACCGCACCCGAGTCGCGCGCCGCGATGCTCGCGGCCGTCGGCGCCGAGACCGTCGACGAGTTCTACGCCGACGTGCCGGAGGCGCTGCGGCTCGGCCGCCCGCTCGACCTGCCGGCGCCGTTCGTCGCCGAGCAGGACCTCGCGCGGCACGTGCGGGGGCTCCTGGCGAAGAACCGCTCCACGCAGGAGCGCCTGAGCTTCCTCGGCGCGGGCACCTACAACCACTACGTGCCCGCGGTCGTGGACGAGGTGATCGGCCGCAGCGAGTTCCTGACCGCCTACGCCGGAGAGCCGTACGAGGACCACGGCCGCTTCCAGGCGCTGTTCCAGTACCAGTCGCTCATGGCGGAGCTGCTGGAGATGGACGTCGTGAACGTGCCGACCTACGACAGCTACCAGGCCACCGCGACCGGGCTCGCCATGGCCGGACGCCTCACGGGACGCCCGCGCGTGCTGGTCGCCAGCGACGTGCTGCCCGCGAAGACCTCGAAGGTGCACGACTACATCCGGGCGCACCTGACCCTCGACCACCTCCCCACCGTGAACGGTACCGCCGACGTGGCCGCCGTCCGCGCGGCCCTCGGCGACGACGTGGCCGCGGTCTGGGTCGAGACGCCCAGCGCCACGGGCGCGGTCGAGGCCGCGCTCCGCGAGATCGCCGACGCCGCGCACGCTGCGGGCGCCGTGCTCGTGGTGGGCACCGACCCCATCGGCTACGGCGTGCTCGCGCCGCCCGCGCTCGCCGGTGCCGACATCGTCACGGGCGACATCCAGTCGCTCGGCCTGCACCAGTGGTTCGGCGGAGCCCACGGCGGCTTCATCGCGGTGCACGACGACCCCCGGTTCGTGATGGAGATGCCGTCGCGCCTGTTCGGTCTCGCCACCACCGACGTGCCCGGAGAGTACGGGTTCGGCGACGTCGCCTACGACCGCACCTCGTTCGCGCACCGCGAGGAGGGGAAGGAGTGGGTCGGCACGGCCGCCGCGCTCTGGGGCATCGCCGCCGGGGTGTACCTGTCGCTGATGGGACCCGCCGGGATGGCCGAGCTGGGGGAGGTGCTGCTCGCCCGCACCCGCTACGCGCAGCAGTCCCTGTCCGCGCTGCCCGGGGTCACGCTCGACGACGACGCCGTGCACCTGCGTGAGTTCACCGTCACGCTGCCCGTGCCGGCCGCCGAGGTCGTGTCCGCCCTCCGCGCCCAGGGCATCGAGCCCGGCGTGGTCGTGGACGAGCACCGCCTTCTCGTCTGCGTGACCGAGCTCACGTCCCAGTCCGACATCGACCGTCTCGCGTCCGCGCTCGCCGCGGTCGTCGCCCCCGAGCTCGCAGAGGAGCAGAACCGATGAGCCTCCCCGTCGCCCCCAAGCCGGCACTCCGCCGCTTCCAGCAGGCCCGATGGGACGAGCCGATCGTCTTCGAGCTCTCCACCCCGGGCGAGCGCGGCGTGCTCGTCTCGGCCGTGGAGCCCGAGGTGCGCAGCGCCGTGGGCGACGTGGTCGCCGACCTGCCGCCCGCCCTGCGCCGCCCCGCCGCTCCCGCGCTGCCCGAGATGGGGCAGATGCGCGTGCTCAAGCACTACCTGCGCCTGTCGCAGGAGAACCTCGGCGCCGACTTCAACGTCGACATCGGTCAGGGCACCTGCACCATGAAGTACGCGCCCAAGATCAACGACCAGCTCGCCGGCACCCCCCAGCTGACCGCGATGCACCCGCACCAGGACCCGGCCGACGCGCAGGGCGTGCTGGAGATCGTGTGGCGGCTGGAGCGGATGCTCGCCGAGATCTCCGGCATGGACGAGGTCTCGCTGCACACGCAGGGCGGCTCCGCGGCGATCTGGTCGAACATCGCGATGATCCGCGCCTACCACGAGGCGAACGGCGAGGCGGAGCAGCGCCGGGAGGTCATCACCACGATCTTCAGCCACCCCTCGAACGCGGCAGCCGCGAAGGCCGCCGGCTACGAGGTCATCACGGTGTATCCCGACGCCGACGGCTACCCGTCGCTCGACGCGCTCAAGGCGGCGCTGTCCCCGCGCACGGCGGCCATCATGGTCACGAACCCCGAGGACACGGGCATCTACAACCCCGCGATCCGCGAGTGGGTCGACGCCGCGCACGCCGTGGGCGCCCTCGCCTCGTACGACCAGGCGAACGCGAACGGCATCCTCGGCATCACCCGGGCTCGCGACGCCGGGTTCGACGTGTGCCACTTCAACCTGCACAAGACGTTCGGCACCCCGCACGGCTGCGGCGGCCCGGGATCGGGCGCCAACGCCGTGAGCGCGGCCCTCGCCCCGTTCCTCCCGGGCCCCCGCGTGGTGCGCGAGGACGACGGGACGTTCGCGGTCGCCGAGGCGGGCGAGCGGTCCATCGGCGCGGTCGGGCCGTTCTTCGGCGTGATCCCCGCGCTCGTGAAGGCCTACTCGTGGATCATGGCGCTCGGCGCGGACGGGCTGCTCGCCGCCGCCGAGACCGCGGTGCTCAACAACAACTACCTGATGGCGAAGGTGCTCGCGATCCCCGGGGCCTCGGCGCCGTACGCGGCCGGCCGCCGCCGCATCGAGCAGGTGCGGTACTCGTGGGAGGAGCTCTACCGGGAGACCGGTGTGTCGTCGGAGGAGATCGGCGTGCGCATGACCGACTTCGGCATGCACTACTGGACGAGCCACCACCCCTACGTGGTGCCGCAGCCGTTCACGCTCGAGCCCACCGAGTCGTACTCCATGAGCGAGCTCGACGAGTACGCCGCGACGCTGGCCGAGGTCGCGCGCGAGGCCAGGGAGAACCCCGAGGTCGTGCGCACCGCCCCGCACAACCAGACCGTGCACCACACGCACCACGACGACCTCGACGACCCGGAGCGCTGGGCCGTCACGTGGCGCGCGTACCGCCGCAAGTACTTCGCCGCGGAGGCCGCCGCGTCGTGATCGGTCTCGTCGTCAACCCCGTCGCCGGCGTCGGCGGACCCGCGGGTCTCGCGGGCTCCGACGGCCCGGAGGTGCAGCGCCTCGCCGTCGAGCGCGGAGCGCGCTCGCGTGTGCAGGAGCGCGCGGCCTCGGCGTTGACGACCCTGGCCGCGCGGCACCCGGGGCTCGAGGTGGCCACGGCCGCAGGAGTCCTGGGTGCCGACGCGGTGCGCGCCGCCGGGCTCCGGCCCCGCGTGCTCTCCACCCCCGCGGAGGCTGTCCGGACCGAGGCCGCCGACACGTCCCGGGCGGTCGCGGCCCTCGCGGCGGACGGGGTCGAGCTGATCCTCGTCGTCGGGGGTGACGGCACACTGCGCGATGCGGTCGCGGCGCTCGACCTCGCTGCGGCGCTCACAACTCCGGAGAAAACTGACGGTCGCGCGACCGTGGCTCCCGCTCCCGGCCGGACCTCGACCGAACTCCGCAGTCGCGCGGGCACCCCGGCCGTGCTCGGGGTGCCCGCGGGCGTGAAGATGTACTCGCCCGTGTTCGCGGTGAGCCCGCGCGCGGCCGGAGCCCTCGCGGCCGACTGGATCGACCACGGAGGGCTCCCGACGGCGGAGCGCGAGGTGCTCGACATCGACGAGGCCGCGATGCGCCGGGCCAGGGTCGAGCCGACGCTGTACGGACTCGTGCGGGTGCCCGTGCACGCCGGTCGCACGCAGGCGCGCAAGGCCCCGACCCCCGCGACCGAGGCCGCCGCCGTCGAGGCCGCAGCGCGCGGCGCGGTCGCCCGGATGCAGCCCGGCGTGCGCTACCTGCTCGGCCCCGGCGGCACCACGGCCGAGATCGCGCGGCAGCTCGGCCTCGACGGCACGCCCCTCGGGGTCGACGTCGTGCTCGACGGGCGGCTCCTCGTCCGCGGCGCGAGCGAACGGCAGCTGCGGGACGAACTCGCGCTCGGCGCCGCGCAGGCCGTGGTGACCGTGATCGGCGGACAGGGGTTCCTGCTCGGCCGAGGCAACCAGCAGCTCTCCGCGGCCGTGCTCCGTGCGCTCGGCGACGACCCCCTGCTGGTCGTCGCGCCCGAGCAGAAGCTCGTCGACCTGCACGGCCGGCCCCTGCTCGTCGACACGGGCGATCCCGTGCTCGACGCCCGGCTCGCCGGGCACATCCGCGTCGTCACCGGCGTCGGCACGAGCAGTCTCTACCCTGTGACCGCACCCGAACTCTCCCCCGTCTGACCCCCGAAAGGACCCCCCATGCGACTCCAGAACAAGAAGGCCATCGTCACCGGCGGCGCGGGCGGCATCGGCCGTGCCACCTGCCTCGCGCTCGCGGCGGAGGGTGCCGCCGTCGCCGTGGTCGACCTGAACGCCGAGGCGGCCGAGGCCGTGGCCGCCGAGATCCGCGATGCCGGTGGCACGGCGGTCGCGGTCGCCGCCGACGTGTCCCGCGAGCCCGACATCGAGCGGGTCGTCGCGACCGCCGTGCAGGAGTTCGGCGGGGTCGACGTGGTGTTCAACAACGCCGGCATCATCCGCCGCCAGACCGCGGTCGAGATCGAGGTCGACGAGTGGGACCTTGTGTTCGGCGTGAACGTGCGCGCCATCTTCCTCATGTGCAAGCACGTCGTGCCGATCATGGAGGCCGCGGGCGGTGGCTCGATCGTCAACACCGGTTCGGGCTGGGGTCTGAAGGGCGGCGGCCGCGCCCTGTCGTACTGCGCGTCCAAGGGCGCCGTGGTGAACATGACCCGTGCGCTCGCGATCGACCACGGGCCCGCCGGCATCCGCGTGAACTCGGTCAACCCGGGCGACGTGAACACGGGCATGCTGCGGGACGAGGCGCGCCAGCTCGCGCAGGACGCGGACTCCTTCCTGGCCGAGGCCGCCGACCGCCCGCTGCGCCGCATGGGCGAGCCCGAGGAGGTCGCGCAGGCCGTGGTGTGGCTCGCGAGCGACGACTCCTCCTACGTCACGGGCGCAGCCCTCGTGGTCGACGGCGGCGGCATCGCCTGAGCGCCGGGAGGGCGTCGGAGGCGCGGGGTCGGCACCCAGGCGACTCGCGTAAAATCGGCACAATGACCGATGCCCCCGACGCCACCCCCGACCTGGGCCCCGGCATCGACCCCGACGACCTCGCCACGACGCTGCGGGTGCTCCGCGAGCTGCACACGATCGACAACGAGCACCCCGACTTCATCGCCGTGCGCCAGGCGACCGCCGCGATGTTCAAAGACGTCAAGCGCGTGCGCCGCAAGCAGATCCGCGATGCGATCGCCGAGGCCGACAAGGCCGTGGTCGCCCGCACCGCCACGGGCGCTCCCGACCGCATCGACGACGAGACCCGCGGCAACGACCTCGCGTCGAGCGTGGTCGACGCCCCGATCGCGGGGGAGCTGCTCAAGCCGCGCAACTGCTACATCTGCAAGCAGCCGTACACGCTGGTCGACGCGTTCTACCACCAGCTGTGCCCGGACTGCGCGCGCTTCAGCCACGGCAAGCGCAACGCCCGCACCGACCTCACCGGGAAGCGCGCCCTGCTCACGGGCGGTCGCGCCAAGATCGGCATGCACATCGCGCTGCGGCTGCTGCGCGACGGGGCGCACACGACCATCACGACCCGGTTCCCGCGCGATGCCGTGCGCCGCTTCTCGGCCCTGCCCGACGCGAGCGACTGGCTGCACCGCCTGCGCGTGGTCGGCATCGACCTGCGCGACCCTGCCCAGGTGATCGGGCTCGCCGACTCGGTCGCCGCTCAGGGCCCGCTCGACATCCTCATCAACAACGCCGCGCAGACCGTGCGCCGCTCACCGGGCGCGTACTCGCTGCTCGCCGACGCGGAGCTGCAGCCCCTGCCCGACGGGCCGCTGCCGGAGATGGAGACCTTCGGCCACACCGCCGATCCGCATCCGCAGGCGCTGCAGGCATCGGTGGATGCGCACCCGCTGCTGTCGGTCGCGGCGCTCGGCGGCACGGTCGCGGAGCAGGGCGGGCAGGCGCTGACGGCCGAAGACCTCGCCCGGCTCGCGATGGCCCCCGGCTCGTCGTCGCTGGAGAAGCACGCGGACGGCACGGCGATCGACGCGGGCGGGCTCGTGCCCGACGTGAACCGCGTCAACAGCTGGGTGCAGTCGGTCGACCAGGTGGATCCGCTGGAAATGCTGGAGGTGCAGCTCGCCAACACGACGGCGCCGTTCCTGCTGATCAGCCGTCTGCGCGCCTCGATGGCCGCGTCGTCCGCGCACCGGAAGTACGTGGTGAACGTGTCGGCGATGGAGGGGCAGTTCTCCCGCCGCTACAAGGGACCGGGCCATCCGCACACGAACATGGCGAAGGCCGCGCTGAACATGCTCACCCGCACCAGCGCGGGGGAGATGCTCGAGAAGGACGGCATCCTCATGACCGCCGTCGACACCGGCTGGATCACCGACGAGCGTCCGCATTACACGAAGGTCCGGCTGGCCGAAGAGGGCTTCCACGCGCCGCTGGACCTGGTCGACGGCGCCGCCCGCGTGTACGACCCGATCGTGCGCGGCGAGGCGGGCGAGGACATCCACGGCGTCTTCCTGAAGGACTACGAGCCCAGCCCCTGGTGACCCTCCGGACGACTCAGGCCCAGATGTCGGAGAGGGCGACGGGGGCGCTCGAGACCGGGCCGTACCCGGTGACGCTGGCGACCGCGCGGAGCTGCGTGTACGCGCCGATCACGGACCGCGGGAGCGTGCTGGCGTAGTAGCCCGACGAGTTCGTCGACTGTCCCGTGTAGATCGTTTCCCAGCCGGAGGCTCCGTCGCCCTGGAAGTCGAACGTCTGCGTCAGATCGGCGGTGCCGGGGCGGGAGAGGGTGACCGTGCCCCAGGCGTAGTTCGCGTCGAGGGCGAAGGCGCTGAGCGTCAGCTCCGGGGTGCCGACCGAGGCGGCTGCGGCGGGAGCAGCGGCAGAGAACGCGATGACCGGTGCGGCCCACGCCGCGTGGACGATCGTGCGGCGGGAGAGAGCACCGCGTTCGCGCGGCTTTTCGGGCATCATGGCGAAACACTATCGTGCAGACGCGGTGCACTGAGATCGCCGCGGCCCGGGGGTCAGCGCGGGTACGGGAGGGGGAACCACACCGTCACGACGAGGCCGCCCTCCGCGCGCGGCGTCAGCACCAGGGTGCCGCCGTGCGTCTCGGTGATGCGCTGCACGATCGCCAGCCCGAGCCCCGCACCGGCGTGGTCGTCGCGAGTACGCTCGGACCCGCGCTGGAACGGTTCCACCAGCGTCGCGATCCGGTGCTCCGACAGGCGCTCGCCCGTGTTCTCCACGACGAGCGCGACGGCCTGCGGCATCATGTGCGTGCGCACGGCCACCGCCCCGCCGCTGGGCAGGTTGTGCACGATCGCGTTGAGCACCAGGTTCGTGACGAGCTGGGGCAGCAGGGCGGACGACCCGAGCATCGGCGCGGCGGCCCCACCCACCTCGACCGCGACCCCGCGGCGGTCGGCCAGGGGCAGCAGCGCCTCCACCGCCTCCTCGGCCAGCAGCGACAGGTCGACCAGCTGCCGCGGGAACGTGCGCTGCTCCGCACGGCTGAGCAGCAGCAGCGCCTCGGTCAGCGCGATCGCGCGCGTGTTCACCTCGCGCAGGCGGGCGATCAGCTCCTCCGCGTCGCGGTCGGGGTCGTCGCGGGCGACCTCGAGCAGCGTCTGCGAGATCGCGAGGGGCGTGCGCAGTTCGTGCGAGGCGTTCGCCGCGAACCGCTGCTGCTCGGCCACGTGCGCCTCGAGCTGCTCGAGCATGCCGTCGAACACGTCGGCGAGGTCGCGGAACTCGTCGCGCGGCCCCTCCAGGCGCACCCGATGCGACAGCGACCCCTGGGCGGCGAGGCGGGCGGCGTCGCTGATGCGTTCGAGGGGCGCCAGCATGCGTCCGGCGAGCAGCCAGCCGCCGCCGAGCCCGATCGCGAGCAGGGCGACCATGACCGCGATCGCCACCGGCACGAACGCGCGGATGAGGTCGGAGCGGTTGGGCACGCGGATGTCGGCGATGATCTGCACGTCGGGGATGTACCGCAGCAGGTACAGCGCGACGGCCGCGAGCAGCAGCACCCCGGACACCACGACGATCCCGGCGTAGCTGAGGGTCAGCTTCAGCCGGGCGCTCATCCCCCGGCGCCTAGGCATCAGCGTCCGCCTCGATCCGGTACCCCACGCCGGGAACGGTGCGGATGATGCCGGGCTCGCCCAGACGCTTGCGCAGCGACGACACCGTGATGCGCACGGCGTTCGTGAACGGGTCTGCGTTCTCGTCCCACGCGCGCTCCAGCAGCTCCTCGGCGCTGACCACGCCGCCCTGTGCGTCGACGAGCACCTCGAGCACCGCGAACTGCTTGCGGGTGAGGGCCACGTACCGGTCGTCGCGGTACACCTCGCGGCGGAACGGGTCGAGCCGGAGACCAGCGACCTCGAGCACGGGCGGCCGGGAGCGCTGGCGGCGGCGGTCGAGGGCCCGCAGGCGCAGCACCAGCTCCCGCAGCTCGAACGGCTTGGTGAGGTAGTCGTCCGCGCCGATCTCGAACCCGGTGGCCTTGTCGTCGAGCCGGTCGGCGGCGGTGAGCATGAGGATCGGGATGCCGCTGCCGGACGCGACGATCCACCGCGCGATGTCGTCGCCGGAGGGGCCGGGCACGTCGCGGTCGAGCACGGCGATGTCGTAGGAGTTGATGCTCAATAGTTCCAGAGCGGTGTCGCCGTCGCCCGCGATGTCGGCCGCGATGGCCTCCAGGCGCAGCCCGTCGCGGACGGCCTCGGCGAGGTAGGGCTCGTCCTCGACGATCAGCACACGCATGGCTGTGATCCTACGCACCGCGGTATATCGCGAACGTATGCAAAAGCGCATACGCCCTCGCAACCGCGCGCTTCCTTCACTGGAACCATGAACACCCGCACGAACCCCCGACCACCGCGGTCGCGTCGCCGTCGTCTCGGTGCGGCGCTGCTGGCGCTGGCCCTCGTCGTCCTCGGCGCGCTCGCGGTGCAGCAGTCTCTGGCCGCCGCCTCCGCCGACGCCGGACGGACCGTCCCGTCTCCGGCGCCGACCCCGTTCCCCGATCTGTCTTCCGGCGGCGCGGGGACCGACCATGGCGATGCGGACGGCACGATCGCCGACGGTGACCAGCCGACCGTGTTCGACGTGGAGCGGCCGAGCGTCGGCAACCTCGACCCCGATCTGCTCGACGCCCTGCAGCGGGCCGCGACCGACGCCGAGGTCGACGGCGTCGGGTTCCGCGTGAACAGCGGCTGGCGTTCGGCCGGGCTGCAGGAGCGGATGCTGCAGGACGCGATCGCCGAGTACGGCTCGGAGGCGGAGGCGCGCCGCTGGGTCGCGACGCCGCAGACCTCCGCGCACGTGTCCGGTGACGCGGTCGACCTGGGACCGCTGCCCGCACTCGACTGGCTGGCGCAGCGCGGCTGGCGCTACGGCCTGTGCCAGACCTATGCGAACGAGTCCTGGCATTACGAGCTGCGCCCCGACGCTGCGGCGGACGGCTGCCCGCAGATGTATGCCGATCCCACCGAAGACCCGAGGATGCGCTCGTGACCCGGGTGACGGCCCGGGGCCTGCGCGACTCCGCCGTCGCCCCTGCTTCCGCGCCCGCGTCGGTCGGGCCCGCGTCGGTCGCGCCCGCGTCTGTCGCGCCCGCGCCTGTCGCGTCCGCGTCGGTCGCGCCCGCGTCTGTCGCATCCGCGCCGGCCGTTCCTGCGCCCGCCCATTCCGCCTCCGTCCGCCCCGCGCTCGCCGGTACCGGGCGCGATGCCGCATCCGTCGCCGCCCCCTCCGGTGTCCGTTCCACGCCGCCGTCCCGCCTCCCGCGCCCGCGGTTGTGCACGCTCCCCGAGGCCGTGGCGCAGAACGTGTCGCGGGTGCGGCAGTCGACGTCCGCGCAGATCATGGCCGTGGTCAAGGCCGACGGCTATGGGCACGGGGCGGTCGCGGTCGCCGAGGCTGCCGTCGCCGCGGGTGCGACGTGGCTCGGGGTGACCGACGTCGCCGAGGGCCGTGCGCTGCGCGCGGCCGGCCTGGCCGTCCCGATCCTGTCGTGGCTGAACCCGGGCGGGATCGACGCGGTCGCGGCCGCGCTCGACCGGATCGACGTGGCGGTGGGCTCCGTCGACGAGCTGCGGGCGCTGATCGCGGACGCGGTCGCCCCGGTGCGGGTGCACCTGCACCTCGACACCGGGATGGCGCGAGGGGGCTGCCCGCTCGCCGACTGGCCGGAGCTGCTGCGGCAGGCCAGGGCGGCGCGCGGCCGCGTCGAGGTGGTCGGGGTGATGGGGCATCTGCCGCGCGCGGATGAGGCCGATCCGGCCGCCAACGCCGCGGCGGTGCTGCGGATGCGGCACGGCCGCGACGCGGTGCTCCGCGCCGGCTTCGGTCCGGTGCTCGTGCACCTCGCCGCGACCTCCGGCGCGCTGACCGATCCGGCGACGCACTTCGACCTGGTGCGCGTGGGGGCCGGGCTCGTCGGCATCGATCCGTCGCTCACCACCGTGCTGACCGGCGCGGCGCGGTTCACCGCCGCGGTGGCGCACAGCGCGTTCGTGCCGGCGGGCACCGCGGTCGGGTACGGCGGCGCGCACGTGACGGATCGGGCGACGCACCTCGCGGTCCTGGGCGTCGGATACGCCGACGGCATCCCGCGCGAGCTCGCGCCCGGTGCCGGCGTGGAGCTCGACGGCGGCAGGCACCCCGTCGTCGGGCGGGTGTCGATGGACCAGATCGTGATCGACACGGGAGCGACCGCGGTGCCGCGCGGGGCCGTCGCGACCGTGTTCGGACCGGAGGGCGGCGCGGTGCCGTCGGTGCAGGACTGGGCGAGGTGGGCGGGCACCATCCCGCACACCATCGTCACCGGCATCGGCCCGCGCGTGGAGAGGGGGATCGCATGACGACCAGGGTGCTGGTGATCGGCGGGGGGCAGAACTCCGAGCACGACGTGTCGCTGGCGTCGGCGGCCGCGGTCGCCGCAGCGCTGCGACTCGGCGACCACGAGGTGGTGTGTGCGACCATCGGCCGCGACGGCGTGTGGCGGTCCGACGCGCTGCCCACGGCCGGGAGCGCGGCAGAGTCACTGCAGCAGGCGCTCGGGCTCCTGGCCACGGTCGACGTCGTGTTCCCCGCCGTGCACGGGGTGCTCGGGGAGGACGGTGCGCTCGCGGCCCTGTGCGCACTCGCCGGGGTGCGCGTGGTCGGCTCCGGGCTGCGGGCGGGCGCGATCGGCATGGACAAGTGGACCACGAAGCTCGTGGCCCAGGCGGTCGGCATCGGCACCGCGCGGGGGCGACTGGTGGGGGCGGCCGACATCGGCGACGCGGAGTTCGACGAGCCCGTGGTGGTGAAACCCGTCTCGGCCGGGTCGAGCCACGGTGTGAGCCTGGTGTCGGCGGAGGGCGAGCTGCTGGGGGCGCTGCGGGAGGCCGCGCGCTTCGACCGGCGGATCCTCGTCGAGGAGGTCGTGCGCGGCCGGGAGGTGGACGTGGCCGTGATCCGCGAGAGAGGCGGCGTGCGGTGGGCGGCCCCGCCCCTGGAGATCCACGCGCCCGGACTGTTCGACACCGCGACGAAGTACGACGGCTCGGCCCGTTTCACGGTTCCCGCGCAGCTGGATGCCGCGCAGACGAGCGCCCTGCAGCGGGCGGCGGTGGCCGTGTTCGACGCCCTCGGCTGCGACGGGGTGGCCCGCATGGACTTCTTCCTCACGGAGCGGGGGCCCGTGCTGAACGAGGTCAACACCATGCCGGGCATGACCGCGGCGTCACAGGTGCCGCGCATGTTCGCCGCCGCGGGCGTGCCCTACGTCGATCTCGTGACGCGACTGGTGCGGGCTGCGTCGTGAAGGGGGTCAGCGGATGACGGGTTCCGTCGCCGAGAGCAGTCCGAGCTCGGATCGGCGCGGGAGCCCCTCCCAGTCGCCGGGGCTGAGGCAGGCGAACGCTCCGGCGGCGTTCGCAGTCGCCAGGCGCTCGGCCGGCTCTCGCCCCGCCGCGAGTTCGGCGAGGTAGCCGCCGACGAACGCGTCACCTGCGCCGACGGTGTCGACCGGCTCGATGGCTATGCCCGGTGCCGTATGCCGCTCGCCGTCGATCACGGCCAGGCATCCCTCAGCGCCGAGCTTCACCACCGCCTGCTGGGGCCCGAGGTCCGCGAGCCGCCGCGCCAGCTGCTCCGGCTCCGCGTCTTGGTCGAGCACGAGTTGTGCCTCGTCGGCGCCCGCGAAGACGATGTCGACCTCGGGCAGCAGCCGTCGGTACACCGCGCGTGCCGTGGCGGCGTCCCAGAGGGCGGCGCGATGGTTCACGTCGAACGACACGGTCACCCCATGGGCGCGGGCGTCGGCGATCGTGCCGACCACGGCGTCGAGGGCGGTCGTCGACAGCGCGGCTGTGATTCCGGTCACGTGCAAGATCCGTGCAGCGCGCAGCACCTCCTGGGGCACGTCCGTCCGACCGAGCCGGGAGCCCGCGCTGCCCGCGCGGGCATAGGTCACCTGAGCCAGCACCGGGGTGCGGGCGACTCGTACCATGTGGGCAGTGGGGGCTGCGGCGTCGACGACGGTGTGTACGCGGACGCCCTCTGCCCGCAGTTCCCGGAGGACAAGCTCGCCGAAGGCATCGGCGCCGACGCGCCCGCACCATGCCGCCGTGCCGCCCAGCCGTGTCACGGCGATGGCGACGTTGCTCTCGGCTCCGCCCACGCTCAGCGTGAAGTCGGCGTTGTGGGCCAGCGGCCCGACGCCTGTGGAGCGGAACAGCGCGAGGGTCTCACCCAGCGTGACGACGTCGACCGCAGGCACCGTGGCGCCCGGCTCCGGGCCGCTCACCGGGCGAGCCAGCCGCCGTCGACGGGCAGCACGACACCGTGCACATAGGCTGCCGCATCGGAGGCGAGGAACACGACCGCGCCCGCGAGGTCGTCCGGGTTGCCCCAGCGCCCGGCCGGGATCCGTTCCAGGATCTGGTTCCGACGGACGCCGTCGTCGAGCAGCGCCTCGTTCATGTCGGTCGCGATGTAGCCCGGCGCGACCGCGTTGACGTTGACGCCGCGGGCCGCCCACTCGTTGCACAGCGCCTTGGTGAGCTGCGCCACGGCACCCTTCGACGCGGCGTAGGCGGCCACGCGCAGCCCGCCCTGGAAGCTCAGCAGCGAGGCCATGTTCACCACCCGCCCGGAACCCCGCTCCAGCATGCCCGCACCGAAGCGCTGCGCGAGCCGGAAGGCGGCGCGGGTGTTCACGGCGAGCACCGCCTCGAACTCGTCCAGCGGGAAGGCCTCGGCGGCGTGCCGCGCCTGGACGCCCGCGTTGTTGACGAGCACGTCGACCGTTCCCCGTGCCAGCACCTCGTCGCAGGCGCGATCGATCGAGTCGACGGAGGCAAGGTCCACCGCGACCGCCGACAGGGAGACGCCGCACTCCCGTGCGACGTCCTCGAGGTGGGCGGCATGGGCGCCGCGCTGCATCGTGATGACGCCCGCGCCGGCCCGGAGCAGTCCTTCCGCCACCGCGGCACCGATCCCGCGCGATGCTCCGGTGACGACCGCCGTACGTCCGTCGAGTCGGAACGGCGCGGCGCTCATCGCCGGGCCTCCGCCGCCGCGAGGGTGTCCGGGGCGACGAGCACCTTGAGGGCGGCGCCCGCCGAGGTGGCTTCCGCGAACGCCTGCGTGGTCTCGGCCAGGTCATACACCGAGACCGGCAGACGCTCCAGACCGAGGGCGTCGCTCTCCACGAGGCCCACGGCATCGCGGAAGTCCGCGGTCGTGTACACCCGCACCCCGACGAGCGTCTGCTCGGTGAAGGTCACCGCCTGCAGGTCGAGCTCGACCGGTTTCTTATAGACGCCGACCAGCACGATCGTGCCCCGCACCGCGGCCGCACGCGGCAGCTGCCGGGCGACCGAGGGGTGGGCGGCGGAGTCGAACACGATGCGCGCGCCGCCGGGGATGGCCGCCCGGATAGCCTCCGCTGCATCGTCCGTCGCGGGCAGCGTCTCGAAGCCGAGCGTCTCGGCCAGGGCGCGTCGGTCATCGCCCGGCTCGACGACCAGGATTCGTCGGGCGCCATAGTGCTGCGCGACGAGCGCGGTGAGGATGCCGATCGGACCGGCTCCGAACACCGCCACCGTCTCTCCTCCGGTCAGCCCCGACCGCCGGACCGCGTGCACCGCGACGGCGAGCGGCTCGATGAGCGCCGCGGTCCGCACCGGCACCGCGTCGTCGACCGGGAAAAGCCGGTCGTGCGGGAAGGCGGCGAACTCCGCGAGCCCGCCGGGCTCGTCGATCCCGTACAGGCCGAGCCGTTCACAGACGTGCGCGTAGCCGTCGCGGCAGGGGGTGCACGTGCCGCAGCTGAGGAGCGGAAGCACCGCCACCCGACGCCCGTGCAGCTCGGGGTCGTCACCGCTCACGACCCGACCGGTGATCTCGTGTCCCGGGATCAGGGGGGCCGCGGCGCGCGGATGAGTGCCGTGCAGGATCGAGAAGTCGGTGCCGCACAGGCCGGTCAGCTCGACGTGCACCAGCGACTCGCCCTCGCGGAGAGCGGGGCGCGGGGCGTCGGCGATGCGGACGAGATCCGGGCCCTCCCAGATCGCGGCTCTCATGGAGTTTCCGTTCACTTGCTCACCTCCGGGTTCAGCAGGTCGCGCGGTGCGCGTCCGGCGCAGAACTCCACCACGTTCTCGATCGTCCGCCTCTTCAGTTCGGCCTCGGACTCCTCGCTGTACCAGGCGGTGTGCGGCGTGACCACGACGGACGGCAGTTGCAGCAGCGCGCTGGTGGGCGGGAGCGGCTCTTCCTCGAAGACGTCCAGCGCGGCCGACTTGATGCGGCCGTCGCCGAGGGCTCGCACGAGCGCTGCCGTGTCGACCACCCCGCCGCGGCAGGTGTTCACCAGCATCGCTCCCGGCTTCATTCGCTGCAGCGCGTCGTCGTCGATGAGGTGACGGGTGCGTTCGTCGAGCGGCACGTGCAGCGACACGACATCGGCTGTCGCGAGCAGCTCGTCGAGCCCGACGAGCGTCACCCCTCCGCCCGATGCCTCGGTGCGGGGGTCGTGGCCGACGACGGCGAAGCCGAGAGCGGCGGCCTTGCGCGCGGTGGCGGCACCGATGCGGCCGACTCCCACCACGCCGAAGGTCAGGGCCGAGATGCGGTGCAGGGGCTTCACACCGCTGAGGGCGTAGGTGCCGGCGCGGGTCCGGCGGTCCAGCTCGGTCACCCCCCGCACGAGGGACAGGGCGAGCGCGATCGCGTGATCCGACACGTCCTCGGTCCCGTAGTCGGGCACATTGCACACCGCGACACCGCGCGCTGTCGCGGCTGCCACGTCGACCGTGTCGACACCGACCCCGTACCGACCGATCGCTCGCAGCTGCGGGAGCGCGTCGAGGACGCGCGCCGTGATGGGGGCGTACTGCACGAGGATCGCGTCTGCACCGGCTGCTGCGGCGATCACCTCGTCTTCCGTGCGGCACTGGAACAGCTCCAGCGCGATCCCGTGCGCGGCGGCGACGGCGGTCTCCTCCGCGATCGCATCGTGGTCGCAATCCGTGATGACGATCCGCATGCGTCGTCCTCTCCTTCGTGGCGATGACACCGTCCGCTCCCGTGCGGCGAACCGGATGGTTGGCAACAGTAGCCGATCTGTGTATGGTTAGGAAATCGGTTTTCTAGCGGGGTCCGCAGGACTCCTCGATTCGGAGCACTCATCAATGGCGAAGATCACGAACGTTCGTACCGACCTGTACCGGGTGCCGCTGGCGACCGCTCTGTCGGACAGCACGCACGGCGACATGCTCGACTTCGAGCTCATCGTCGTGCGGATCACCGATGCCGATGGCGCTACCGGAATGGGGTACACCTACACGGTCAACGCGGGAGGCGACGCGGTCGCGCGGATGATCGACCCCTACCTCGGCGACATCCTCCGCGGTGAGGACGCCGATCTGATCGAGGCGCTGTGGCAGAAGATGTGGTGGCATCTGCACTACGCGGGTCGCGGCGGGCACGTCACCTCGGCCATCTCCGCGGTCGACATCGCGCTGTGGGATCTGAAAGCCCGTCGGATGGGTCAGCCCCTCTGGCGCGTCTTCGGTGGCTTCGACCCGCGCGTGCCCGTCTACGCGGGGGGCATCGATCTGCAGTTCAGCACAGAGCAGCTGCTCGCCCAGGCCGACGGGTTCCGTGCCCAGGGCTTCCGCGCGATCAAGATGAAGGTCGGTCGTCCCGACCTGCGCGAGGACGTCGCACGTGTCGCCGCGATGCGCGAGCACCTCGGCGACGGCTTCCCGCTCATGGTCGACGCGAACATGCGCTGGTCGGCGGATCAGGCCATCGCGGCCGCCCGTGAGCTGCGCGCCTTCGACCTGGTGTGGCTGGAGGAGCCGGTGATCCCCGACGACCTGCGCGGCCAGGCTCGGGTGCTGGCCGCCGGAGGGCTGCCCATCGCAGCCGGAGAGAACCTGCACACGCTGTACGAGTTCCGCGCCGCGATCGACGCCGAGGCCGTCACGTACCCCGAACCCGACGTGAGCAACTGCGGAGGCATGACCGTGTTCCGCAAGATCGCGGCGCTCGCCGAGGCGCACAACCTGCCGGTGACCAGCCACGGGGTGCACGACCTCACCGTGCACTGCCTCGCCGCGGCACCGAATCGCACCTACATGGAGGCGCACGGCTTCAGCCTCGAGCCGTACCTCGCAGAGACCATGCCGATCGTCGACGGCGTCGTGACCGCGCCGGATCGGCCGGGTCACGGCCTCGACCTCGACTTCGACCGGCTCGCATCGCTGCGAGCCTGACCCTCGGCCGCCGCCACCGCAGACGGCTGTCCATCAGAAATCAAAGGAGATGTCATGAGATCCACGCGCATCATCACGGCGGCCGCCCTGGCTGCCGGAATGCTCATCGCGGTCAGCGGCTGCGCGAAGCCGCTCGACGACGGCGGCGGTGCGGCGGCGAACGGCAAGGGTACCGAGCAGGTCGTCGAGAGCAGCTCGGAAGCCACCTGCGTCAACCCGAAGCCATCCGACAAGAAGCTGTCGGAGCTGAAGATCGGCTTCTCGCAGTCGGAGAACGAGCAGAACCCGTTCCGAGCGACCGAGACCGCGTCGGTGCGGCAGTCCGTCGAAGACGCCGGGTCGGAGTTCGTCTACACGAACGCCAACAGCGACCAGGCCAAGCAGCTCAGCGACATCCAGTCGATGATCAACCAGGGCGTGGACGCACTGATCGTGGCGCCCATCAGCGCCACGGGCCTGCAGAGCGCGTTCGAGGCAGCCAAGGCCAAGGGCATTCCGGTCATCACGATCGACCGCGAGACCGCGGGCCAGCCCTGCACCGACTTCATTTCATTCATGGGCTCCGACTTCGAGAAGCAGGGGCAGCGCGCGGGTGAGGCGATGATCGACGCCCTGGGCGGCAAGGGCGTGGTCGCCGAGATCCAGGGCGCACCGGGGAGCGACGTGGCGACGTTGCGCACCAAGGGGTTCGCCGCAGCGACCAAGGACGCCTCCGGAATCGACGTGGTCGCCCAGCAGACCGGCAACTGGGCGACCAGTGAGGCGCAGGAGGTGCTGGCGCAGCTGTTGTCGTCCAACCCCGACATCAACGCGGTCTATACGCACAGCGACACCATGGCGCTGGGCGCTCTGACGGCCATCTCGCAGGCCGGACTGACGCCGGGCGCCGACGTCACCGTGGTGTCGATCGACGGCACGAAGGACGCGGTGAAGCACGTCGCCTCGGGCGACATCGCCGCGATCGTCGAGACGAACCCCCGGTTCGGACCCGCCGCGCTGGACCTGCTGAAGGACTGGTTCGCCGGAGACCCGGTGTCGCAGAAGATCATCATGAAGGACGAGCTCTACACGAAGAAGAATGCCCAAGACGCGCTCGACTCCGGACGAGCGTACTGAGCCCCGCCATGACACTGCGCGAGAGGACGGGCGCATGAGGTCGCCCGAGACGAACGTGATCCTCGAAGCCCGCGACATCACGAAGAGCTTCAACGGGGTCCGCGCCCTCAAAGGGGCGTCGCTGACGCTCCGGGCCGGCGAGGTGCACGGGCTGAACGGCGAGAACGGCGCCGGAAAGTCCACGCTCATCAAGATCATCACCGGGTTCTACCAGCAGGACGGCGGCGAGGTTCTGCTCGACGGCCGTCCCGTACGGTTCCAACGGCCCAAGGACTCCCAGGCTGCGGGCATCAGCACCGTCTATCAGGAGGTGAACCTCATCCCGGAGCGCACGGTGGCGGAGAACATCCTCCTCGGGCGCGAGCCGCGGCGGGCGGGGTTCCTGCGCAAGCGGGCTGCCGTCGCCGAGGCTCAGGCGATCCTCGACCGGTTCGGTCTGGGGATCTCGGCCAGGGCGACGCTGTCGTCGCTGTCGTTGGGGATGCAGCAGATGGTCGCGATCGTACGCGCGGTGGCCTTCGAGGCGAGGGCGGTGATCCTCGACGAACCCACGTCGGCGCTCAACGGCACCGAGATCGACATCCTGTTCGGCGTCGTCCGGCAGCTGCGGGACGAGGGGCTGGCGATCATGCTCGTCAGCCACCGCATGTCCGAGTTGTATGAGCTGTGCGACCGCTTCACGGTGCTCCGCGACGGGCGCTTCGTCCTCGAGAGCACCCCGGCGCAGCTGCCTCCGGCCGAGCTCGTGGCCGCCATGCTCGGGGGCATCGCCCTCAACGACACCCAGCGCGACCCGGCGCAGCACCGGGAGCGCATGGCCGCGCTCGACGACGGGGACACTGTGCTCGACGTCGAGGGGCTCACGTGGGGCAATCGCCTCCACGACGTGTCGTTCGCCGTGCGCCGTGGCGAGATCGTCGGACTGCTCGGTCTGCTGGGGTCCGGGCGGACGGAGATCTGCAAAGCCGTGTACGGGGCGATCCGCCCGGACCGGGGCACGATCCGACTCGAGGGGACAGCGCTCACGCGGTCCTCTCCTGCCCGCTCCTTGCGAGCCGGGATCGCCTACCTCTCAGAGGATCGGCGCCACGAGGGCATCTTCCCCGGACTGAGTGTGCGCGAGAACCTGACCGCGGCGGTCCTCGGCCGACTGTCGACTTTCGGTGTGGTGCGACCACGGGAGCAGAGCGCCCTGGTGTCCCGGTTCGCCGACGAGCTGCGACTCAAGGCCGCGGGTGTGGAGCAGCCGATCTCCGAGCTGTCCGGCGGCAACCAGCAGAAGGTGCTGCTGGCACGGTGGATCGCCACCGAGCCCAAGGTCGTGCTGCTCGACGACCCCACCCGCGGGATCGACGTCGGCGCGAAGGCCGAGGTGCACCGAGTGGTGCGTTCCCTGGCCGAACGGGGTATCGGTGTGCTGGTCACCTCCAGTGAGACGGAGGAGCTGCTCGCCCTGTGCGACCGGCTCGTTGTGCTGAGCGAGGGAGCGGTGGTGGGCGAGCTCGATCCGCTCGCCGTCGATCCGGCCGATGTCGTCGGTTTGCTCTCGGCCGCCTCTGCCGGCTCTCTGACGACGACGGGAGGGAACCCGTGAGCGTTACGACCACGACCACGTCGGTGGTGATCCCCGAGCGCACACCCCGGGAGAAGCTCGCGCACTTCGCGCGCACCTCGACCGTCTACATCGCGCTGGTGGTGCTCGTCGTCTACAACCTGGTGGCCACCTCCGGCTTCGCGACCGTCGCCACCCTGCAGAACGTGCTGTTCGCCGTCGCTCCGATCGTGCTGATCGCGGTCGGCCAGACACTCGCTATCGGAACCGGGGGGATCGACCTGTCGGTCGGGTCGGTGATGTCGCTGTCGTCCGCGATGATCGCGCTGTATCTCGGGTACGGCGAGGTGGTGGCGCTGCTGACGGGAGTTCTGGTCGCAGCGGCTCTGGGTGTGCTCAACGGCACCATGATCGCCTACCTGCGCATCAACCCGCTCATCACCAGCCTCGGGCTGCTGGTCGCCGTCCGCGGCCTCGCTCAAGCCCTCTCGGGTGGGGCGCGCAGCCCGCTGCCCGGCGACGGCCTGTTCGAGTGGCTGGGCAATGCCGTGCTGTTCGGCATCCCTGCCGTCGCACTGATCGCGGTCGTCGTGGCGGCGGCGATGTGGCTGCTGGTCAAGAAGACGACGTTCGGACGGTACGCGCTCTTCGCGGGCTCGAACCGCGCGGCCGCCCACCTCACGGGTACGCCGCGCAACCGCACGCTCATCGCGATCTACGCCCTCAGCGCCGGTCTCGCCGGTCTCGCCGGCGCTTTCGTGTCGGCGCGCATCGGGGCGTCCGATCCCAGCTTCATCGGCATCCATCTGGAGCTGACCGCGATCGCCGCCGTGGTGATCGGCGGCACGCCGCTGGTCGGTGGTCGCATCAACATCGGGGGCACGGTCGCTGCAGCGGTCTTCCTCCAGGTGCTCGACACCACGTTCATCATGAACAACCTCGATTTCGCGTACGCGCAGGTACTGAAGGCGGTCCTCATCGTGGTCGCCCTCTTCCTGCAGCGTGCTGGGAAGGACGCACGATGACGGCCCTGGCGCAGGATCCCTCGCGACGGACGAGCGCGTCGTCGCACGGCCCGGGGCGATGGGCATCCGGCATGCAGCGCTACGGGATCGTGGGCGTGCTGGTCGCGGTGGGCATCGTGGCGACGTTCGTGTCACCGTCGTTCGGCACGATCGACAACGCCGCAAACATCGTCACCGCTGCCTGCTTCATCGGGCTGATCACCATCGGGCAGAGCTTCGTGCTCATCACCGGCGGGATCGACCTCTCGGTGGGTTCGATGATCGGCCTCGGTACGGTGCTCGCCGCGCTGGCGGCACCGGCCGGGTGGGTGGCGGCTCTGCTCGCGCCCATCGTCGCCGGAACCGTGCTGGGCCTCGTCAACGGCATCCTCGTCGGCAAGGCCCGCATGGCGCCCTTCATCATCACCCTCTCGGCATTGTTGGCGGTGAACGGCATCGCGGTGGCCCTCGCGAATTCGAGCATCGTGATCGATTCCGGCGTCTTCACGTCGATCGCCAACGGCAGCACCCTGGGCCTGCCCAACCTCGTCTGGATCCTGCTGCTGGCGTTCGTGGTCGCTGCCGTGGTTCTCAACCGCACCCCGTTCGGGTCGCGGATGTTCGCCCTGGGTGGCAACGAGGAAGCCGCGCGGATGATGGGCGTCAACGTGACGCGCGTGAAGGTGCAGGTGTACACGATCAGCGGTGCACTGGCCGGGCTCGCTGGCGCGCTGCTGGCCTCGCGGCTCTCGTCCGGCGTCGCCAGCTTGGGGTCGACGTACGAGCTGAAGTCCATCGCCGCGGCGGTGATCGGCGGAGTGCTGCTCACCGGCGGGGTCGGAACCATGCTGGGCGCGCTCTCGGGCGTGCTCCTCATCGCGATGATCGACAACCTCATCAACCAGCTCGGTTCGCTCAACGCCTATGTCCAGGACCTGTTCACCGGCGTGTTCCTCGTCCTGGCGATGATCGTGCAGACGCTCCTCAGCCGGCGACGAGAACACTGACCACCACCACTCCTTCGAGAAAGGGAACCCACATGTCGACTCTCGACAGCAAGATCGCACTCATCACCGGCGCCGCCTCGGGTATGGGCCGTGCCATGGCGCTCGGTTACGCCGCGGAAGGCGCCCACGTCGTCATCGCCGACCTCAACCTGGAGGGCGCGGAGACCGTCGTCCGCGAGATCGAGGCCAGCGGAGGACGTGCCTCCGCTCGAGTTCTGAACGTGGCCGATCCTGCCGCGTCCGCACAGCTCGTGGCCGACGTCGTCGAGGAGCACGGCCGCCTCGACGTGCTCGTCAACAACGCCGGCATCGGCCTGATCAAGGCGGTGTGGGACACCACGCCCGAGGAGTGGGACCGGATCTTCGCCGTGAATGTGAAGGGGCTGTTCTTCCTCACCCAGGCGGCGGCAGAACCGATGCGTCGTCAGCGCAGCGGCAAGATCATCAACATGGCCTCGGTCGCGGGTCGCCGCGGTGAGGCCCTGGTCACCGCATACTGCGCCTCGAAGGCGACGGTGATCTCGGTCACGCAGTCGGTCGCGCTCGCCCTTGCGCCGTACGGCGTGAATGTGAACGCGATCGCCCCCGGTGTCGTCGACACTCCCTACTGGAAGGAGGTCGACAAGCAGTTCGGCGCGATCACGGGCAAGGCCGAGGGCGAGACGTTCAAGGGCATCGGTGAGACCATCCCCCTCGGGCGCACCTCCGTGCCGTCGGACATCGTGCCGATGGCGGTGTTCCTCGCAGGATCCGGCTCCGACTACATCACCGGCCAGACGTTCAACGTCGAGGGCGGAACCTACTTCAACTGATCGTCTCGATTCGAGGAGCTCGCATGTCCACCATCACTCCCCGCCCGCTCCTGGGCGAAGGAACCCTACTCGGCACCACGCCGCGCATGCTGGTCGGCGGTGACTGGCGCGACGCAGAAGACACCCGTCCGGTCGTCAACCCCGCCACCGGTGCTGTGTTCGCCGAGGTCCCCGCCGCCGACGCCTCGCACGTCGATGCCGCGGTCGCGGCCGCGGTGCGTGCGCAGCGCGACTGGGCGCGTCGTCCGGCGACCGCGCGCGCGGCCGTCCTGGCCGAGATCATCCGACGCGTCGAGGAGAACGCGGAAGAGCTGGCGCAGCTGGTCGTCGCCGAGCAGGGCAAGACCATCACCGAGGCGCGCGGAGAGATCCAGGGCGTGCGGGCGTTCTTCGACTTTGCGATGAGCCAGAAGTACCGCACGGAGGGCGAGGTCGTCACGCCGTCGAGTGCGGAGCGTCAGCTGATCATCCGCGAGGAGCCGTTGGGTGTGGTCGTGGCGATCATCCCGTGGAACTTCCCGGCAGCGATCTTCGCTCGCAAGGTGGCTCCCGCGCTGATGACCGGCAACGCCATCATCGTCAAGCCGAGCGATGTCACTCCGCTCTCGTCCCTCGCCCTCGCGCGGATCTGTCAGGACGCGGGCGTTCCCGACGGGCTCCTCAGCGTGCTCACGGGGCGCGGCAGCGTCGTGGGGACGGCGCTGATCGACCACCCGGACACGTCGATGATCACGGTCACCGGGTCCACGAGGGCGGGGGTCGAGATCCTCGAGCGCGCGGCGAAGAAGGTCATCCCGGTGTCGCTCGAGCTGGGAGGCAAGGCCCCCTTCATCGTGTTCGGCGACGCCGACCTTCCACGCGCCGTGCAGGACGCATTCGAGGCGCGGTTCATGAACTGCGGTCAGGTGTGCACCTGCAACGAGCGCACGTACGTGCACCGGTCGGTGTTCGACGAGTTCGTCGCTCGGCTCGTCGAGAAGGTCCGCGGCCTGCGGGTGGGGGATCCGCTCGATGAGGACTCGCAGATGGGCCCGAAGGTGTCGGCGGAGGAATGGGCGAAGGTCGACGACATGGTGGCGGCGGCGGTGGCGGCCGGTGCGAAGCTCGAGATCGGCGGCGGGCGGCCGTCGGGGTCCGAAGGGAAGCCGGGCTTTTGGTACGCCCCGACGGTCTTGACGGGTGTGACGAACGAGATGGACATCGTGCAGCAGGAGGTGTTCGGGCCGGTGCTGCCGATCGTGCCGTTCGACGACGAGGACGAGGTCTTCGACTTCGCCAACTCCACCCCGTACGGTCTCACCGCCTACGTCTACACGACCGACATCCGCACGGCCCTGCGCGCAACGGACGCACTCGCGTTCGGCGAGGTGTACATCAACCGGGTGGGCCCGGAAGAGGTGTCGGGCTTCCACACGGGGTGGAAGATGTCGGGTCTCGGCGGCGATGACGGGCATCACGGCTTCGAGCGCTACACCCAGCGCAAGACCGTGTACGTCGACTACAGCCGCGACGCCTGATCGCCGGCGAGCTGACGCAAGACCGCTGTGCCGGGTTCGGGGACCCCGGGCCCGGCACAGCCCGCATGAGAAGATGACGCGTGCCCGATTCACCCCCAGCTCGCGGGCGAGTCCGTCTGATCGACGTCGCCGAACTCGCCGGCGTGACCAAATCCGTCGCCTCCCGGATCCTCAGCCGTGACGAGACGCTGAATGTGCGGCCCAGCACCCGCGCGCGCGTGCTCGACGCTGCCGAGCGCCTGCAGTACTCTCCGCACGCCGGGGCGCGAGCGCTCGCCGCATCGACCACCGGTGCGCTGTCGCTGCTGATCCCTGACCTGACGAACCCCGTCTACGCCCGCATCGCCCGCGGCGCCTATCAGCGCGCGCACGATCTCGGCTACGTGGTGCTGTTGGCCGAGGACAATGAGGAGACCGATGCGCGGGCCGACTTCACCGACCTGGTGGACGCCGGTCGCGTGGATGGCCTGCTCATCGCGAGTGCCCGACAGGATCACCCGCTCATCGAGTCGGGCCGCCTCGCTGCGATCCCCCACGTGTTCGTCAACCGCACCGTGCCGGACTCCGGACGCAATGTCACCGTGGACCTGGAACTCGCGAGCCGGGTCGCGTACGAGTACCTGCATGGCCTGGGCCACCGCGCGGTCGCGCACATCTCGGGCCCCGGCGGGCTGAGCCCGGCACGGGACAGGGAACGGGGGTTCCTGGAGGCCGCCGCTCGGTCGCATGCGCCGATACCGCACGTGGTCCACGCCGACTTCTCGGAGGCGGGCGGATACGCCGCCGTCGAGGAGATCCTGCGCGAGCGGCCCGACATCACCGCGATCTACGCCGGCACGCTGCCGCAGTCGATCGGAGCCCTGAAATCCCTGCAGGTCCTGGGGCGCCGGGTTCCGCACGAGGTGTCTCTGCTGTCGTACGACGACCTGCCGATGGCGGCGTACCTGACGCCGGCGCTGACGACCCTGGAACTCCCACTGCAAGAGCTCGGAACCGCTGCGGTCGACGAGCTGGTGCAGCAGTTGCGCGGGGGGCCGCCGCGCGACGTCACGCTCGGCTCGCACATCCGCATCGTCGAACGGGATTCGGTCACGTCGATCTCGTGACGCGACTGGTGCGCGCTGCGTCGTGAAGGGGGTCGACAGGGGTCCTGCGACGGCGGATCCTGGGAACATGACGGCGTTCACGGTGCACGATGCGTTCAGCGGTTTCAGTGTCGACGACCTCGACGCGGCGCAACGGTTCTACGGCGAGACCCTCGGGCTCGACGTCGCCCGGAATGCGATGGGCTTCCTCGAGCTGCGGCTCGCCAGCGGCGGCAGCATCCTCGTGTACGACAAACCGAACCACGAGCCGGCGAGCTTCACGATCCTGAACTTCCCGGTGGCTGATGTGGATGCCGCGGTCGACGAGCTGCGCGCCAAGGGGGTCGAGACGAAGATCTACCCCGACGACGTGTTCCCCTCGGACGACCGCGGGATCGTGCGCGGCGACGGACGCGGGCCCGACATCGCGTGGTTCCGCGACCCGGCGGGCAACGTGCTCGCGGTGATGCAGGCCTGACGCCCGTCGGTCCCGCGCCGGCTCAGAGCCGGTCGACCGCGGTCACGGTGACGACCGCCTCGCCGGCCTCGTCTGAGGCGGCGAGGTCGATCGTGGCGCTGATGCCCCAGTCGTGGTCGCCCGCGGGGTCGTCGAGGATCTGCCGCGCGGTCCAGGCCGTCGGGCCCTCGGTGAGCAGCAGCAGCCGGGAGCTGCGGGCGTCGGCACCGGTCAAGATCTCGTCGTGCTCGGCGAAGTAGCCGTCGAGCGCGTTCGACCAGGCGTCGGCGCCGAAGCCGGGGTCGAGCTCGGCGAGCGCCGCCACGTCCTCCCGCGCGGCCAGCTGCACGCGACGGAACAGCTCGTTGCGCACCAGGATGCGGAACGCCCGGGTGTTGGCGGTGAGGCGCTTCGGGGCGGGCGGCACGATCGGCTCGTCCGGCGCGTGCGGGTCGAAGCGGCCGTTGTCGGTGCCCGTCGCGAGCTCGGTCCACTCGTCGAGCAGGCTGGAGTCGATCTGGCGCACGAGCTCGCCCAGCCACGCGATGAGGTCGCGGAGGTCCTCGTCCTTGCGCTCCTCGGGGATCGTCTGCGATGCCGCGCGGTACGCGTCGGACAGGTAGCGCAGCACCACGCCCTCCGACCGGGCGATCTTGTAGAACGCGACGTATTCCCCGAACGACATGGCCCGCTCGTACATGTCGCGCACGACCGACTTGGGGCGGAGGGAGAAGTCGCGGATCCACGGCTGCGCGGCGCTGAACGTCTCGAACGCGGCGTCCAGCAGCTCGTCGAGCGGGCGCGGGTAGGTGATCTGCTCCAGCAGCTCCATCCGCTCGTCGTACTCGATCCCCTCCGCCTTCATCGCCGCGACCGCCTCGCCGCGGGCGAGGAACTCCTGCTGGCTGAGCACGGCGCGCGGGTCGTCGAGCGTCGACTCCACGATCGAGATCATGTCGAGCGCGTACGAGCCCGTGCCGGTCCCCGCGGACGGGTCGGGGTCGAGCAGGTCGAACGCGGCGAGGGCGAACGGCGACAGGGGCTGGTTGAGGGCGAAGTTCGGCGGCAGGTCGACCGTGAGGCGGATGTCGCCGTCGGCGGTGCGCTGCACGACTCCCGACTCCCGCAGCGTGCGGAAGATGCCGATCGCCCGGAGCGCCAGCTCCCGCTGTCGGACGCGGGTCTCGTGGTTGTCGTAGACCAGGCGGCGCATGTGGGCGAACACGTCGCCGCCGCGCGCGATCACGTTGAGCATCATGGCGCTGGTGATCTGCATGTGCGAGGTCAGCGTCTCGGGTGTCGCGTCGATGAGCTTGCGGAACGACGGCTCGCCCCACGACACGAACCCGTCGGGCGCCTTCTTGCGGATGATCTTCCGCTTCTTCTTCGGGTCGTCTCCGGCCTTGCGGATTGCGGCGAGGTTCTCGGTCTCGTGCTCCGGGGCCTGGGCCACGACGGTGCCCGCGGTGTCGAAACCCGCCCGCCCCGCCCGCCCGGCGATCTGGTGGAACTCGCGCGCGTTGAGCTGCCGCATCCGCGTGCCGTCGAACTTCGTCAGCGCCGTCAGCAGCACCGTGCGGATGGGCACGTTGATGCCGACCCCCAGCGTGTCGGTGCCGCAGATCACCCGCAATAGTCCGCGCTGAGCGAGCTGCTCGACCAGGCGGCGGTACTTCGGGAGCATGCCCGCGTGATGCACGCCGATCCCGGCGCGCAGGAACCGCGACAGCGTCTTGCCGAACGCCGTGGTGAAGCGGAACTCGGCGATCAGGGCCGCGATCTCGTCGCGCTGCTCGCGCGACGCGACCTTCGTGCTCGACAGCGCCTGGGCGCGCTCCATGGCCGCCGACTGCGAGAAGTGCACGATGTAGACCGGCGCCTGCCCGGTGGCGAGCAGATCGTCGATCGTCTCGTGGATGGGCGTCGTCTCGTAGAAGAAGTGCAGCGGCACCGGGCGCTCGACACCCGTGACCGTCGCGGTCTCCCTGCCCGTGCGCCGGGTCAGGTCGGCAGCGAGCGCGGTCACGTCGCCGAGGGTCGCCGACATGAGCACGAACTGCGCCTGCGGCAGCTCCAGCAACGGCACCTGCCACGCCCACCCGCGCTCCGGGTCGGCGTAGAAGTGGAACTCATCCATCACGACCAGCCCCACGTCGGCGTCGCTGCCGTGCCGCAGGGCGAGGTTGGCGAGGATCTCGGCGGTGCAGCAGATGATGGGAGCGTCCGCGTTGACCGAGGAGTCACCCGTGATCATGCCGACGTTCTCGGCGCCGAAGACGTCGACCAGGGCGAAGAACTTCTCGCTCACGAGCGCCTTGATCGGCGCCGTGTAGAAGCTCCGACGGTCGCCGACGAGCGCGGCGAAGTGCGCCCCCACCGCAACCAGCGACTTGCCGGTTCCGGTGGGCGTCGAGAGGATCAGGTTGTTCCCCGAGACGATCTCGATGAGCGCCTCGTCCTGGGCGGGGTAGAGCCGGATGCCCGTCGACTCCACCCACTCCACGAACGTCAGGTACACGGCGTCCGGATCGGCCGCGTCGGGAACGGTGGCGGGCTCGAGCCGCGGCGGGGAAGTCATGGTCCCTCGATCATCGCATCTGCATCAGACTCCCGTTCCCGTCACCCCCAGTGCGGTCAGCAGCTCGTAGGCCGTGGACCGCGCGTGCACGATGACCGCGCCGAGCTGCGATTCCGCGGCCGACACCGACAGCAGCAGCTGCCCGTATGGCGCGAGGATGAAGCTCAGCAGCGCCATCTGGCTGTCTTCCACCGACAGCGAGACGATCGCGGACAGCGTGGGTTCGGTACCGCCCGAGATGATCTCCGCCTCGGCGCGGGCCACGCCGAACAGCGAACCGTTCATGGCCGCGAGGTGCTCGCCCGACTGCGGGTCGAGTCCGATCGACGCGATGTGCAGGCCGTCGGCGGTGCCGAGGACGGCCGAGGTCAGCTCGGGGAAGCGGCTCTTCAGCTGCTCCAGCCGGGTGATGGCGGACTGGTTCACGATGCCCGACCAGAGCGCCCAGTTGCCGGCGATGTCGGGGTGCATGCGCGACGGGTCGTGCGGAGCGGCCTCCGCGTCACCGTGTGGTCTCATCAGTTCTCCTCCGGAAGGTCGAGCGCCGCGCTGGCGACGCGCATCACGCTGTCGCGGTCGCGGGCGTCGGCCGCGAGCACACGCGAGGGTGGCACCGCGTACTGCTGCAGCACGTCGGCGAGAGCCCGACGGATCGAGCCGATCGATCGGTGGTCGCTGTGGCTGACGACGATGATCAGCCGATGCAGCTCGGCGGGGAACAGTCGCAACCACTCCGCCGTGTCGGAGGTCATGGTGGGCTGATCGCCCCGCACCCAGAGCAGGATGCGGGTGCCGGGCAGCGACACGTTCGGTCGTGCTGCGGCGAACCGGCGCTGCCCCGGTACGCCGATGAGCGCGACAGAGACCTCGGGTGTCGGCCGCCACGTGCCGAAGTCGAGCCCGACCGTGGTCGTCGTCTTGTCCTCGCCCTGGGCCGCGGTGGCGCTCATCGGCACGTCGGTGTCGACCGGCGGCACGTCGCTCAGAGCGCGCACCGCGGTGGTCTTGCCGGCGCCGACGGGCCCCGCGAAGATCATGCGATATCGGGTCGGCATGTCTGCTCGTCGCCAACGAGAGCGCCTCAGCGGCTTCTCCGAGGAGTGTGCCCTGCGTGGCCGCGAGCTTCCGAGGCCGCTCCCGACGGCCTCCTCGGTCAAGCGGCGAGCGCCGTGACGTGGCGGTTCACCGACGAGCGCAGCATCGCCAGGTTCGTCGCCTGCCGATCGGCCGCGATGTACAGGAACATGCCGCCGTCGATGAGCTTGAGGAGGTGCAGCTGCGTGTCGAGGGTGAGCAGCATATCCTCCAGGTGGGCGTCGAGGCCGAGCGCCTCGATCGTGCGGTTCTTGTTCTTCACGATCTCGGCGTTGAAGGCGCTGGCGACATCGAGATCGAAATCCGCTCGGGTCGAGCTCGACGTGATCGGCAGACCCGACTCCAGGTCGACGATCGATGCGCCGATGAAGCCGTTGATGTCGTGGGCGATGTCGTCGATCAGCTGGTTCAGCTCATCCTGCGTGGCCATGGTTCTCCCCAGTGTGTGGTTTTCACCGCGCGCACCAGAGACCGCCCAGTGCGGTCACCCCCAGAGTGCACGCGATCAGAAAAGTGTATAACGTTACCCGCCACCATGCGAACCGGGTCCCGCCACGCCGCGCCTGAGCGTCAGCCCTCGCGGCGCCTCACGATCTCGGCGATCCACAGCGGAGCGAACGGCGAGGTGCAGCCGGGAGCGGTGGGGTAGTCCGCCAGCACCCGCAGGCGCTCGCCGATGTCGATGGCCCTGGCGCGGTGCTCCCGGTGGAAGATGCCGATCGTCGCGAGCGTCTCGTTCATCGCCCACTGCAAGCGCGGCGGCGCGTCGGCGAGGTCGCGCTCGATGCGGTCGAGCAGCGCGTCGAGATCGAGCCCGTCGGGGTCTTTCGCGACGCGCACGGTCGTGAGCGACCAGGCGGCCGCGGCCACGGTGGGATCCGGGTCGTCGAACCAGCGGGTGCGGAGCTCCTCCGTGAGCGGCGACTTCTTCACGACGTAGTTCACGAACCAGTCGTTGACCTTCGGCGGACGTGTGTCGCGCAGCAGGGCGTCCAACTCGTCGGCGGTGAAGTCCCGCGGCCGGCAGATCAGGATCGCCAAGAGCCGGGCGGCGGTGTCGCCGGTCGCCCACAGCGCGGTCGCGAGCGCCTGGTCGGTCCCGATCCGCTTGGCCAGGGCGCGCATCCGGCTGAGGTTGATGCCGTGGTCGTCGCCGCGCTTCTCGTTCGCCGCGCGCTGCTTCGGGTCTTCGAGCGCCGCGAGCTCGGCCACGGCGGCGTCCACGGTCATACCGGCCATGCTCACAGGGTACGCGCGGTCACTCCTCGTCGAGCAGCTCCCCGCGGATCCGCCGCAGGTCCTCCATGAGCGACCCGACGAGGATCCAGTGCTGCGACGACGGCGGACGGACCACCAGCGGCGCCGTGAGGGCCGGGATCGCCGAGGTCAGCGCCTCGGGCTCGGGCGCCGGGGCGGACGACTGCACTGCGAGCCGCACGTCGTGCCCGGCCCGGCGCAGCTGCTCCGCGATCGCGGCCACCGCCGGCTCCTCGCCGAGGCGGTCGTCGTAGTGGTCGAAGTAGGCGCGGGTCATCCCGATGGTCTGCGTGACGATGGGGGACAGGCGGTCGAGCAGCTGCCGCAGCTCCGCCAGGTCGGCTCGGTGCGTCGAGCGGCGCGGGTTGAGGGTGAGCGACTCCTCCCCGGCGGCGATCGCGGCCTCGGCGGCATCCTTCATCGGTCGGAGCAGTCGCACCTCCAGCATCAGCTCCTGGAGTCGCGCGGGGGTCTGCGGCTCGGGCAGCGCATCGGCGAGGCGGTCCAGGCTCGCCGCGAGCTCGCGTCCGAGGAGCCCGACATCGCGTCGCGCCGGCTCGACCAGCACGGGCGGCACGATCAGGGCGTTCACCACGATGCCGATCACCACGCCGATCAGGGTCTCGGCGATGCGGGCGATCGCGTACTCCGGGCTCGACGACCCCAGAGCCAGCACGAGCATCGCCGAGATCGCGACCTGGTTGCCGGTGCCCGGCGAGGCGCGGAAGATCCAGGCGACGAGCATCGCCACGACGATCGCGAGCAGCACGATCCAGCTCGGTGAGCCGAGGAGGAGCCCCAGCGCGACGGCGATCACCACCCCCACGATCACGCCGATGCTGCGCTCCAGCGCCTTGGACAGCGACTGATTGACGCTCGGCTGCACCACCAGCAGGGCCGCGATCGCCGCGAACACGGGCAGCTGCCCCGGGAAGGCCCAGCCCGCGATCAGCCAGGCCGCGATCGTGGCCGCGGCCGACTTCACGACCTGCAGCAGCGGTGACCGCTGGGAGGCGCGGATCGCGGCGGGGATGCGCATGGCCTCCACGCTAGTGCGCCCGCGGGCGCGGGATGATACGCGCCGACTGCGGACCCGTCCATCGGGGTGACCGATCCGCCGGCCAGGCGGAGAGTGGGCCACCCCAGCGACAAGCGACCCGGCGAGGAGGCCGACATGTACTTCCACCTGCAGCAGCTCATCAACGACATCGAGGTCGACGAACCGGACCCCGCGGCGGCCAACGCGCTGCAGGAGGGTCTGGGCGGCCAGTTCGGCGAGATGCGCACGATGATGCAGTACCTGTTCCAGAGCATCAACTTCCGTGGTCCAGCGGGCAAGCCGTATCGCGACCTCATCCAGGGCATCGGCACCGAGGAGATCAGCCACGTCGAGCTGATCGGCACGACCATCTCCCGGCTGCTCGACGGCTCTCCGGCGTATCAGGGCAAGAAGGACGCCCCGGTAGATGCACCGGGAGCCGGCGGCGCGGTGCCGCTCGAGATCGCGCTCGACCACAGCAACATCCACCACTACCTGGTCGGCGCGCAGGGCGCCCTGCCGGTGGACGCGGCGGGGAACCCGTGGATGGGCAGCTACGTGTACAACTCCGGCAACCTCGTGCTCGACCTGCTCTACAACCTCATGCTCGAGTCGACCGGCAGGCTGCAGAAGTGCCGCCTGTACGAGATGACGGCGAACAAGACGGCGCGCTCCACGATCTCGTACCTCATCGTGCGCGACCAGGCGCACGAGAACGCCTATGCGAAGGCGCTCGAGACCCTGGGGGTGAACTGGCGCACGAGCCTGCCGATCCCCAAGACGAACGCCGAGAGCTTCCCCGAGGTGAAGCGGCTGCTCGACCTCGGTCTGCAGAGCAAGCAGTACTCGTTCGACCTGGACGACCGTTCCGAGGCCGGGCGCATCTTCCGGGGGATGTCGCCGTCGGGCGACGGCACCGAGCTGATCGCCGACCAGCAGGCGCCGGAGGGCGTGCCGTCCGTCATCGCGCCCGAGCGCCCCGAGGAGTTCGCGCCGGGTGCCGACGCCGAACTGCAGGCGCTCATCCAGGCCACCGCCGAGATGGAGATGGCCGACATCGAGGCGACCTTCGGCCGGATGACGTCGAGCTGAGGAGAGTCGTCGATCCGCGCTGCGATGTCAACCCCGTGGCCGATACCGGCTCGTGACGCCTGAATGGAAGCACACGAACGACGAACAGCAGAGGAGCATCCCATGGTGCAGATCATCGAGACCATCGACGTCGACGTTCCCGTCCGCACGGCATACAACCAGTGGACGCAGTTCGAGAGCTTCCCGAAGTTCCTCGACGAGGTCGTGTCCATCACGCAGACCGACGACACCCACACGCACTGGAAGGTGAACGTGGGTGGAGCGGAGCGCGAGTTCGACGCCGAGATCACCGAGCAGCACCCGGATGAGCGCGTCGCCTGGAACAGCGTCGGCGGCGAGACCGAGCACGCGGGCGTGGTGACCTTCCACAAGCTCGACGACACGTCGACCCGCGTCACGGTGCAGCTCGACTGGGAGCCGGAGGGGCTGCTGGAGAAGGTGGGCGCGCTCGTCGGCGCCGGCTCGCACGCCGTGAAGAAGGACCTCAAGAACTTCAAGGAGTTCATCGAGGGGCGCGGCGTCGAGACGGGCGCCTGGCGCGGCGACGTCGACGCCTGATCCGCGGGCGACCGGAGGGCGCGCGACCGGAGATCGACGAGGCCCGGAGCACCGCAGCACGCGGGGCTCCGGGCCTCGTCGCGTGTCCGGCGTGCGCGGAGTCGGGGGTGCGCACGTCGGCGCCCCGTGCTTGCATGAGCGCATGGAGAGGGACCGGAGGCTGCGCGCCGAGGCTGCAGCGGTCGCGGCGACCGCCGTGTGCTTCGTGCTCGGCGTCGGCGCGGGACTCGTCGTGCTGCGCGGGGCGTCCAGGCCGCTGACCGGCGAGACGGGGCTGGCGATGCCGGTCGCCGTGGTCGCCGGGGTGATCGCCGCGGGGGCCTTCGCGGTGAGCACACTGCGGCACCGTCGCGGCGAGACCACCGGGATGCCGCGCTGGCAGGTGATCGTGTCGCACCTCTCGGCAGGCGCACTCACGCTCGCGTTCGGCGCCGTGACCGTGATGGGCGTGCTGCTCACAGCGGAGGTGCTGGCCGTCGGGCTGCGCGGGCTCGAGCTCGGGGCGGTGGGCGGCGGTCTGCTCGCCGGGGTCGCGGCGGCCGTGGGTGGCCGGTTCGCGTTCGGGGCCGGGGTCGGGCTGCGCACGGCCGACCTCGCCGGGCTCCTGTTCGGCTTCCTGGTGATCGGCACGCTGTTCGCGATGGTGACGGCGGTCGACCCGCGGTGGTGGGAGGAGAACTTCTCGCAGCTCGGCGTGGGGTGGGCGTTCAACGGCACGCTCGTGGTCGCCGGGCTGCTCGTCGCCACGGTCGGCGCGTACATCGGCCGTGACCTGCACCGCCTGCGGGGCGACGACGCCCTGCCGCGCATCGCCGTGATCGTGGGCCTGTGGGCGGCCGCGGGTTCGGCGCTCGCCGCCGTGGGGCTGCTGCCCCTGTACCGGGCACCCCTGCCGCACGACATCGCGGCCTTCGCGGCGCTCGTGCTGTTCCTGGCCGCCGCGGCACTGACCACGGTCGCGGTACCGGGGCGACCGACGGCGCTCGTGGCGACGTCGATCGCGGTGGGCGTGCTCGTGGTGGTGGCGGTCGTGCTGTGGCTGCCGTTCGGGCTGTACGCGGTCACGGCGCTCGAGGCGATCGTGGTCGGGCTGGGGCTGCTGTGGCTGACGACGCTCGTGCGCGTGCTGGCGATCCTGGTGCCGGAGGCGTCGCGTCCCTCGGCCCGGCGCTCGCCGCTGCGCGCGGGCTGACGCCGGCTCGACGAGGGGGTCAGCGAGCTTCGGGTGCGAGCACGCCGGAGATGAGCAGTTGCACCAGGTCGGCAGCCCGGTACCGCGCGTCGCCGGTCGCGCCGATGCAGAGGTTCCCGATGCCTCGGAGCACGGTGTACGCATCGATCGCGGGCGTCGCCTCCGCGGACCCGCGCGCTGCCTCCAGGAGCGAGGCGCACACCGGGACGAGACGGTCGACGAAGTAGGTGTGCAGGGCGTCGGATCCGGCGCTGTCGCCCTGCAGTGCGCCGGGCAGGCCATGCTTGGTGACCAGGAACTCCACGAACAGGGCGACCCACGCACGCAAGGCAGCTTCGGGGGTCGCGCTCTCCGCAAGAAGGCGGGGACCGGCGTCGGCGCACGCTTCGACCTGGTGCCGGTACACCGCGACCACCAGCTCGGAACGCGTCGGAAAGTGACGATAGATCGTCCCGACGCCGACTCCCGCCTTCGCTGCGATCTCTCGGACCGGAGCATCGACCCCGGACGTCACGAACACTGCTGCCGCCGCCTCGAGCAGAGCCTGCTCGCTCCGGCGCGGGCGACCCGCTCGCTGCGGCCGCGCATCGTGCGACGGCTCGCTCTCGACCTCGCTCATGTCCTGCTCCGGTTCCCTCGACGGCGCTCACTTGCATTACGGAGCATTGTTCCGTAATGTTGCGGAACAGCGCTCCGATATCCACTATCGCAGAGCGCTGCACCCCTCGGAAAGGAACTCGCCGTGACCTCATCCATCGTCGACACGCTGGACGGCATCATCGGTGCCGGACGCGGGGTCGTCTCCGTCGCTCCCGTGGCGTTGTCCGCGCCCGGCCGAGCGGTTCCCCTCGACGTGCGGGTGTCCGCTCCCGCGACGGGATCGAACCTTCCCGTCGTGCTGTTCTCCCACGGCAACGGCTGGAACCTCGATGGGTATGCGCCGCTCACCGCGTTCTGGGCCTCCCGCGGGTTCGTCGTGATCCAGCCGACGCATCTGGACTCGCGCCGCAACGGGTTCGGGTTCGAGCACCCGGTGTTCCCAACGATCTGGACCGAACGGATCACGGATCTCACTCGCATCCTCGACCAGCTCGACACCATCGAGGCCGCCGTTCCCGGTCTCTCCGGCCGCATCGATCGCACGCGCGTCGCCGCGACCGGTCATTCCTGGGGCGGACAGACCGCGCAGTCCGTGCTCGGGGCGCGGATCCTCAACGACTCGGGCACGGTCGGCGACGACATGTCCGACGGACGCGTCACCGCAGGCATCCTGTTCGCGGCGACCGGTGTCGGCGGCGACCACCTTCACCCTTTCGCACGGACGAACTTCCCCTTCATGCGTCCGTCCTTCGCGGAGCTTCGCACGCCGACCCTCGTCGTCGCCGGAGACCACGACCAGTCCGCGATGTCCAGCCGCGGACCGGACTGGTTCACCGATGCCTATACGCACAGCCCCGGTGCGACGGATCTCCTCACGCTCCACGGTGCCGAGCACTCCCTCGGCGGCATCGTGGGGTACGACGTCGCCGAGACCACCGACGAGCACCCCGAGCGGGTCGCCGTCATCCAGCGGATGAGCACCGCCTACCTGCGGACCGCTCTGCACGTCGACGACACCAGCTGGCCCGCTGCTCGCGCCGCGTTCACGGAGGGCGGCCATCCGATCGGTCACATCGACAGCAAGTGAGAGGTGTGCCCGTGTCCCTCGCCGTGCGCGAGCAGCAGGCGAGGGACCAGGCGTCGCAAGGGAGGAGATCACAGCGCGCAGCGCGCTCCGTCCTCGGGGAGTTCGAGGTCGACGAGGTAGTCGGCGACGATCTCGTCGATGCACTCGTTGCGGGAGACGATGGTGCCGTGCTGGTTGCCGTCGACGGTGAGCAGTCGTGCGCCGAGGGTGTCCGCGAGGCTGATGCCTCCGTCGTGAGGGGTCACCGGATCTCCCGTGGCCGACACCACGAGCACCTCGGGAAGCCCGTCGATGTCCGTCGCGTAGGGGTAGCCGAGTGTCGGTTCGGACGGCCAGTACTCGCAGCCGTCCTGGGTGGGGGGAGCGGTCCCCGGGTCGAGGAACGGCACGGCATCGTTGAGGTCTTCGCCGAGCCTCGCCATCTCCTCGGCGGTGAAGCGTTCTTCGTCCAGGCAGTTGATCGCGAAGAGCGCCTCGTACGAGTTCGTGTACTCGCCGCTCTCGGAGCGGCCGTATGACCCGTCGCGCAGCGCGAGCAGGGCATCCGGCCGACCTGCCTTCAGCTCCGCCAGCCCTGCCGCGATCGCGGGCCAACTCGCCTCGGAGTACAGCCCGGCGACGATGCCTTCGCCGGCGGCGAGGAAGCCGACCTCGCGGCCGTCGGCGGCGATCAGCGGTTCATCGACAAGCGGCCGCAGGAGCCGCTGCGCCTCGCTCGTCGCCCGTGCGGGATCGGCGCCCAGAGGGCAATCGGCCTGGGCCGCACAGAAGTCGGCGAAGCGCTGGAAGGACGCCTGCAGCCCCTCGCTGAGGTGGATCCGACGCTCCCGGGTGTTCTTGAGCGGGTCGACCGCGCCGTCGAGGACGAGGGCGCGGACGTTCTGCGGGAACATCTCGGCATAGACCGCTCCGAGGCGCGTGCCGTAGCTCACACCCGCGAAGGTGAGCTTCTCGTCGCCGAGCGCGGCTCGGAGGATGTCCATGTCGCGAGCGGTATCGCGGGTTCCGAGGTGCGCGAGCACGTCGCCTCGGCCCGTGCCATCGGCGCACTTCTCGACGATCTCGCGGGCGGAATCGTCCGTCCACTCTCCGAGTGCCGCGAGGGGAGCGTCGGCGTCTCGCTCGTCGTCGGTGTAGCAATCGACGGCGGGGCGGCTGAGGCCGACCCCCCGGGTGTCGAAGCCCACGATGTCGAAGCGGTCGGTGAGGGGCCCGCCCGACCACAGGGCGGCCACCAGAGGGGCGAACGTCGTCGCCGCCGCGCCTGGTCCGCCGGGATTCAGCACGACCGAGCCGATGCGGTCCTCGCCGGTGGCTGCGATGCGGGCCACCGCCAACTCGATGGTCTCACCCGCGGGGTCCTCGTAATCCAGGGGCACCGTGAGCATCGCGCACTCGGCGCTCTCCGCCGCATCGATGACCTGAGGGACGGCGGGTTGCGATCTCACGAGCGCGGGGTCACAGGCCCCGAAGTCGAGCTCCTGCCCCCTGTACCGCTCGAGGTCCGAGTCCTGCAGGGCTTCCGATTCCGGCGCGGCGTCCCGGTCGTCCTGCGTCGCGGCGGTGCAGCCGGCCAGCAGCAGCGATGCGACCGCGGTGACAGCGGCGACCGGTGCCACCCATCGCCGTCGATGATCGTTCCTCCGTCGGCTGCGGATCGGCGAGCGGTTCCTCATGGTGTTTCCTTTCGTGGGGTCTCAACTGGCGAGTTCATCGATCCAGCTCGATCGCATCCGCAGGGCCCGCTCCGTGCTGCCGGCGACGGCCGCGAGCCCGATGAGCAGATTGATGTGCAGGGGGAGCTGGATGGGGGACGTGAAGGTGCCCACCGATGCGGCGATCAGCGGTATCTGCGAAAGAGCCTCGATGATCTGGGGAACCTCGACGCAGAGTCCGACGACGACGAGAGCCAGGGACACGAGGCCGATCGCACGGCTCGCCCGGGGGTGCCGGTGGTGCAGGCGGGCGCGGCGCCCCTCGGCCGATCGCGGATCGGGTGACAGCTGTTCTTCGGTGCCGTCTGTGCGCACGTAGTGGCACCGCTTGAGCCCGAAGCCGGTGATCGCGACCTCGATGTGGCCGCCGGGCACCGCAAAGCGGGTGGGCATCTTCGCGTACGACCGCAGTGCGCCGTCGACGTAGAGGCGGGCGCGGACCTCCCCGTCGGTCATGTCACCCCCGTGGCGCACGTCGACGGTGTAGATGGATGCCGTGCCGTCCGGTGACGCCAGGGTGATCGAGCGCAGCGATCGGCTGAACATCTGCCACCAGCGGTACCGCCGCAGTGGTTCTCCTGACCCGTGGCGGACGCGGCGGTTGCGCCAGTTCGCGATTCCCATCGTCGCGGTCCTCGTCTCGATTAGTACAGCGTGCTAGTGAACGAGGGGCTAAGCTATCACACTGTGATAGATCGATGGTTTGCGGAAGGCGGGCATGGGCGCTGAATCGAAGGAGCCGGGGACCCGCTCGAAGATCCTCATCGCGGCGGCGACGATGCTCGGCGAGAACCCCACGGCTCGACTGAGCGTGCGGGGCGTGGCCGCGCGTGCCCAGGTGAGCACCGGCTCGCTGCGGCACTTCTTCCCCACCCAGCGGGAACTCATCGAGACGGTGGTCGCGGGGATGTACGACCTGGAGATTCCCGACGACCCCATCGACGATCGCTCCCTCACGCCCGAAGAGCGCCTGACCGCGTGCCTGCAGTTGCTTCTCTCCCACGTGGGCGTGGGCGAACGCGCCAGGCAGCAGTGGGGAGCGCTCTACGAGGCGTACGTCGCCACGCCTCCCTCCGAGGACGAAGCCGCGACCTACCTCGCGCTCGAACGGATGGGGCGCCACCGCATCGAGCAGTGGCTGACGACCCTGGTCGACGAGGGTGCGATCGCTGCGGGTGGGATCGAGGAGCGCGCGCGGTTCCTCGCCACCGTGACGTCGGGCATCGCGACTGAACGCGCGCTGCCCTCCGAGACGGTGCGCGTCGATGCCGAGAAGGAGACCCTGCGTCTCGCCGTCCACGCGGTCATGAGCGGGCCGCCCGCCGCATGAGTTCTCCCTTCGACGGCATGCCCGTCGCGCGGACCGCCTCCGTCGTCGCCACTCCCTAGGCGGGTGTCGCGCCGGGGCGCGCAGAAGATAGGGCATCCGTCCGATGTGGCGGTGGGGCCTCAGAGCGGAGTGTAGGGATACACCGAACCGCCGAGGAGAGATCATGTTCGAGCACCCCTATCTGACCCAGCAGGTGACCGCTCACGAGCAGGAGCGCATCGCGACGGCCGTCGAGCAGCGCCGCCGCCTGATCGAGCACGCGGACCAGATCGTGCCGCGGGCGGACGGGCCCGTGCGGCGGCTGCTGCGTCGCCTCGTGCAGCGCGGGGTCGTGTCGCGCACGGCTGTCGCGGAGCGCGAGTGCCGGCCGAGCGAGCCCGCGGTCGCCCGGTGACCGACGCGGTCCTGCTGCCGTTCCCGCACCGCGACCCCGATGTCGGCGGTGGGTGGGACGATGGAGGCATGGCCCCAGCCCCCAGCGCCGCGATGGTCGGGCGAGACGCCGAGCTCGCCGAGGTGCGCCGTCTGTTCGACGGAGCGCGCGACGGCGTGCCCGCGGCCGTGCTGGTGGAGGGCGAGGCCGGGATCGGCAAGTCCCGCCTGGCGCGCGAGTTCGGCGCCGAGGTCGCGAACGTCGCCGACGTGCATGTCGGATGGTGCCTCGACCTGGGCGCGTCGCGCATGCCGTTCGGCCCTCTCACCGGCATCCTCCGGTCGATCGTGGCGCGGATGGGCGTCGAGCGCGTGCGAGCGGTCGTCGGCGTGGGCATCGAGGCGCTCGGGATGCTGCTGCCCGAGCTCGTCGACGCCCCCGCCGACCGCGAGCGCACGAGCCCGGAGCGTCTGCGCGACGCCGTGGCGTCACTGGTCGAGGCCGCGGCGGAGGAGTCGCCGCAGGTGCTCGTGGTGGAAGACCTGCACTGGGCCGACGACTCGACCCTGGCCATCCTGTCGTTCCTGCTGCGGGCGTGGAACCGCGGTCGCATCCTGCTGCTCATCACCTGCCGCACCGACGACGTGCGCCGCGGCGACGCGGTGAGCCGTTTCATCGGCGAGGCCACGAGGGCGCGGCTGCTGGAGCGGCTGACGGTGTCGCGTCTGGAAGACGAGGCCGTCCGCGAGCTGGTCGAGCAGATCACCGGGCGCGCGCCGTCGCCGTCCGCGCTCGAGCGGCTGCAGGTGCGCGCCGAGGGCGTGCCGTTCTTCGTGGAGGAGATCGCCGGGTGCTCCCAGGGCCCGCTGCCGGACAGCCTGCGCGACCTGCTGCTGGCACGCTTCGACCGTCTCGGCGACGACGCAGGGCGTGTGGTGCGGGTCATCTCCGGCGCCGAGCGTCCCCTGAGCCACCCGCTCGTCACGCGCCTGGCCGGGCTGCCCGAGGAGCGTCTCGACGAGGCCCTGCGCGAGGCCGCCCGCAGCGGCATCGTCGTGGTGGAAGACGACGACTACCGGTTCCGGCACGCGCTGCTGCGCGAGGCCGTGCACGACGATCTGCTCCCGGGGGAGCGCGCCCGCCTGCACCGCGCCTACGCCGAGGCGCTGGAGGAGCAGAGCGAGGGGGCCGCCGACCGGGGCGATGCCGCCGCGCTCGCGTATCACTGGCAGCTCGCGCAAGACGACCGTCGCGCGATCACGGCCGCCGCCGAGGCCATGCGGCAGGCCAAGGCGCAGTATGCCTTCGCGAGTGCTGCGCGCTTCGGCGAGCTCGTGCTCGAGCTGTGGCCGCTCGTGCCGGACGCCGCCGCCGCGACGGGGTTCGGGCGCCTGGAACTGCTGCACGTGCTCGGGTCGGTGCTGCGCAACGCGGGCGACGGGGAGCGCGCTCTCGCGGTGGCCAACGTCGCGCTCGCCGAGGTCGATGCGACGACGGTCGACCCGCGACTGCACGCCCGTCTTCTGCGCAACAAGGCGCTGTTCCTGGTGAACCTGGGGCGGCTCGGGGCCGTGCCGCTGCTCCGCGAGGCGCTGGCCATCGCAGAGGAGCACGTGCCCGATGAGGCGTTCCGCGCCGAGCTGCTCAACCAGCTCGCCGGTCGCCTGATGATCGCGGGCGACCGGGAGGATGCGATCCGGCTCGCCGACGAGGCCGAGCGCCGGGCCGCGGCCGCGGGGTCGCGCGACCAGCAGTCGATCGCAGCGAACATGCGCGGCGGCTCACTGGCGCACCTCGGCGCCGTCGAGGCGGGCGTGCGGGAGTTCGAACGGGCGAGGGCGCTGGCAGACGGCTCGACCGCCGAGATGCGCTACCGCGTGAACTACTCCGACCTGTTGACGCTGCTCGGCCGGTACCGGGAGGCGGTCGCGGTGGCCGAAGCCGGGCTGCGCCGCGCGCGGGAGCTGCGTGTCGAGCGCACGTCGGGCACGATCATGGCGCAGAACATGATCGTCCCGCTGCTCGAGCTCGGCGAGATCGACCGCGTCGAGGAGATGCTGTCGCGCGACTTCGTGCAGGGCACGCTGCGGGTGTTCCGCATGTACATGAGCATGACGCGCGTGCGGGTGCTGGCGTGGCGCGGCCGGTCGACCGAGGCGGCGGAGATGCTGCGCGAGTGGCGGCCGGCGTTCGAGGAGACCGGCGGCTCTGAGCGCCAGATCTGGTACGACCTCGTGACGATGACGGTCGCGGTGGCGCAGAGCGAGGGCGACCTCACGGGTGCGCTCGACGCGATCCTCGCGATGGTGCACGACGAGAAGCCGGCGCTGCTGCATCAGCGTCGGCTGCTGCTGGAGGGCGGGGCGATCATCGCGGAGCTGCGGTCCCGGGGGGCCGACGTCGAGGCGGCCTCGGCCACGATCCGCGACGCCTGGCTGGCGCAGCCCGACCAGCTGCAGCACGACGCCTGGGGGCTGATTCTCGATGCCCTGCTCGACCCGCGACCGGAGAAGGTGGAGGAGGCGCTGCGCCGCGCTGACGGCGACGACGTGCCGGTGACCTTCCGCGCGGTGCTCCGCCTGGAGCGCGCGCAGGTGCACGTGCGAGACGGCGAGCGCGCGGCCGCCTCCGCCGTGGTCGCCGAGGCCGCCGCGCTCGCGGAGGAGTGGGACCATGCCCCGCTGCGGGCCGCCATCGCACGATTCGCCGACGCCGCGGGCCTGCGTGCCGGAGCAGCGCCCGCCGACGCGGAACTGCTGACCGCCAGGGAGCAGCAGGTGCTCGACCTCATCGCGGAGGGGCTCAGCAACCGTCAGATCGGGGAGCGCCTGTTCATCAGCGTGAAGACGGTGAGCGTGCACGTGTCGGCGGTGCTGCGCAAGCTCGGGGTCAGCACGCGCACGGAGGCGGCGCTCACGCGGCAGGCCCTCGACCCGACGTCGGGCAGGTCCGCCGTGGTAGCGTGACCGAGCACGCGTGTCGGATCTTCCGGTGCGGTGCAGGCCGCGTCAGCGGCCGGCTTAACAGAAAGTAGAAAACACATGGCCACTGGCACTGTGAAATGGTTCAACGCGGAGAAGGGCTTCGGCTTCATCGCTCCTGATGACGGCACGGAAGACCTCTTCGCCCACTACTCGGCTATCGCCGGCTCCGGTTTCAAGGAGCTCCGCGAGAACCAGAAGGTCGAATTCGACGCTGAGCGTGGCCCCAAGGGCATGCAGGCGGCGAACATCCGCGCTCTCTGAGCGTGCGCTGACTTCCTGAAGCCGGTCGGATCCATCGGATCCGACCGGCTTTTCGCATCCCTCCGGACCTCCGTGCGGTGTCATCGAATTGAGGATGACCTAACTTGGGGTTAGATTAGGCGAGGCTTACCAAAGGCCGGGCGCGTTCTCGTGCCGCCACCCCTCCTCCCATCCCGAAGGGAACGCCTGTGCGCATCTCTCGCCTGCTCGCCATCGGCGCGGCCGCCGCGCTCGCCGTGTCGCTCGCCGCCTGCTCGTCCTCGGCCCCCGAGTCGACCTCCTCCTCGGGCGGCAACCCCGCCTCCGACGACGCGTTCCCCGTCACGATCGAGCACGCCTTCGGCGAGACCACGATCACCGAGAAGCCCGAGCGCGTGGCCACGGTCGCCTGGGCCAACCACGAGGTCCCGCTCGCGCTCGGCATCGTCCCGGTCGGCATGAGCAAGGCCACCTGGGGAGACGACGACGACAACGGCATCCTCCCCTGGGTCGAGGAGAAGCTCGACGAGCTCGGCGGCGACACCCCGGCTCTGTTCGACGAGACCGACGGCATCGACTACGAGGCCGTGGCCGACACCGAGCCCGACGTGATCCTCGCGGCCTACTCCGGCCTGACGCAGGAGGAGTACGACACGCTCTCCAAGATCGCGCCGGTCGTGGCCTACCCCGAGGTCCAGTGGGGCACGTCGGTCGACGACATGATCGAGATGAACGCCACCGCGCTCGGGCTGAAGGACGAGGGTGAGGCACTGATCGATGAGCTGCACGCCGACGCCGACACCGCGCTCGAGGCCCACAGCGTGCTGAAGGACAAGAAGGTGCTGTTCGCGTACTTCGACCCGAGCGACCTCAGCACCATCGGCTACTACACGGCCGCGGACACGCGCCCCGGGTACCTCCACTCCCTCGGCCTGCCGTTCCCCGCGATCGTGGAGGAGAGCGTGGGCAGCGACAAGTTCAACCTCGAGGTGAGCGCCGAGGAGGCGCAGAAGTTCGACGACGTCGACGTGCTGGTCACCTACGGCGACGACACGACCCTCGCCACGCTGCAGGCCGACCCGCTGCTGTCGAAGATCCCCGCGATCGCCGAGGGCCGCGTCGCGATCCTGCCCAACGCCACGCCCATCGCCGCCTCGGCGAACCCGTCGCCGCTGTCCATCCCGTGGGGCCTCGACGACTACCTGGCGATCCTGGCCGCACCGCTCGCGCCGTAACCGCGTCGCACCGCCGCCGAGAGTCACCGTGATCTCCGCACCCGTGCTCGCACCGGACGCCGCCGCCCTGCGGCGCCCGGTGCTGGCGCGCACCCTCTGGCTGTGCGCCGGGGTCGTGGTGCTGCTGGTGCTGGCGGTGCTCTCGGTGTCGTTCGGGGCACGCGCGGTCTCCCTCGACGACATCCTCGCCGCCCTGGGCGGACAGTCCGACACGATCGGGCAGGCCGCGGTTATCAAGCGCCTCCCGCGCACGGTGCTCGCGCTGCTCGTGGGCGCCGCGCTCGCGCTTGCCGGGGCGACCATGCAGGCCGTGACCCGCAACCCCATCGCCGAGCCCGGCATCCTCGGCATCTCGAACGGGGCGTCGTTCGCGGTCGTGCTCGGCATCGCGTTCTTCGGGCTGAGCAACCCGTACGGCCAGATGGCGTTCGCGATCGCCGGCGCCGCGGCCGCCGCGGTGTTCGTCTACGCCGTCGGGTCGCTCGGCCGCGGCGGCGCCACCCCGCTCAAGCTCGCCCTGGCGGGCGCGGCGACCTCGGCCGCGTTCGCCTCGCTCATCAGCGCGGTCATGCTGCCGCGGGTCGACCTGCTGCAGACCTTCCAGTCGTGGCAGATCGGCGGGGTCGGGGGAGCCGAGTGGCCGCGCATCGCGATCACCGCCCCCGTGCTCGCGGTCGGCGCGCTGCTGTGCTTCCTGACCGCCCGCGGCATGAACTCCCTCGCACTCGGCGACGACATGGCCACGGGGCTCGGCGAGCGCGTGGCGCGCACGCGCGCGGTCTCGGCGCTCGGCTCGGTGATCCTGGCCGGAGCCGCGACCGCGATCGCCGGGCCCATCGGCTTCGTCGGGCTCATCGTGCCGCACCTGTGCCGCCTGCTCGTGGGCACCGACCACCGCTGGCTGCTGCCCTTCTCGGCCCTCGCGGGAGCGGCCCTGCTGACCGCGAGCGACATCGTCGGCCGGGTGATCTCGCCGTCGTCGGACGAGATCCAGGTCGGCATCATCACCGCGATCATCGGGGCGCCGTTCTTCATCTGGATCGTCCGCCGACAGAGGGTGAGGGAGCTGTGAGCGCCACGGAGCACACGCTCGTCCGCGCGGAGGAGTCCGCGGCCGCCCGCACGGCCAGGGTGATCGCCGGACGCCGGGCCCGTCACCGCCGGCACGCGCTCGTCACGGTCGCGCTGGCCGTGGTCGTGCTCGCCCTGTTCACGGTCGCGCTCATGGTGGGCAACACGTTCTATCCGCTCGACGAGGTGATCCGCGTGATCCTGGGCGAGACCGTGCCGGGGGCGTCGTTCACCGTGGGCGACCTGCGGTTGCCGCGGGCGATCCTCGCCATCCTCGCGGGGCTCGCGTTCGGCATGGCCGGCGTCACCTTCCAGACCATGCTGCGCAACCCGCTCGCCTCCCCCGACATCATCGGGATCTCGCACGGCGCCGGGGCGGCCGCGGTCTTCGGGATCGTCGTGCTCTCGCTCAACGGCCCGATGGTGTCGCTGCTCGCACTCGCCGGCGCCCTCGTCACCGCGCTCGCGATCTACCTGCTCGCGATCAAGGGCGGCTTCGCCGGCGCCCGACTGATCCTGATCGGGATCGGGGTCGCGGCGATGCTGCAGAGCGTCATCGCCTACCTGCTCTCCCGCGCCGCGAACTGGGACATCCAGACCGCCATGCAGTGGATCACCGGCAGCCTCAACAACGCCTCGTGGGAGCGGGTGCTGCCGATGGCGATCGCCGCGGTCGTGCTGGTGCCGCTGCTGCTGACGCAGGGGCGGACCCTGGGCGCGCTCCAGCTGGGCGACGACTCCGCGGCCGGCCTCGGCGTGCGCGTCGGCGTCACCCGCGTGGTGTTCATCCTCGGTGCCGTCGCGCTGCTCGCCGTCGCGACCGCCGCCACCGGCCCCATCGCGTTCGTCGCGTTCATGGCGGGACCGATCGCCGCCCGGCTCACCGGACCGGGCGCGACCCTCCTGCTGCCCAGCGGTCTCGTCGGCGCGGTGCTGGTGCTGGCGGGCGACCTCATCGGCCAGTTCGCGCTCGGCACGCGCTACCCCGTCGGCGTCGTCACCGGCGTCGTCGGCGCGCCGTACCTGATCTACCTCCTCATCCGCACCAACCGCACCGGAGGCTCCCTGTGACCGCCGCCCACACCCTGTCCGCCGAGGGCGTGACGCTCTCCTACGGCGACCGCACCGTGGTCGAGGGGCTCGACCTGCAGATCGCCCCGGGCAAGATCACGACCATCGTCGGCGCGAACGGCTGCGGCAAGTCCACCCTGCTGCGCGCCCTCGCCCGGCTGCTGTCGCCCGTGGCCGGCCAGGTGGTGCTCGACGGCACGTCCGTGCACACCCGCCCCACCAGGGAGGTCGCGCGCATCCTCGGGCTGCTGCCGCAGTCGCCGGTGGCCCCGGAGGGCATCGCGGTGGCCGACCTCGTCGGGCGCGGACGCCACCCGCACCAGCGGGCGCTGTCGCGCTGGAGTGCGCACGACTACGAGGTCGTCGCCGATGCGCTCGACGCCACGGGCATCAGCGATCTCGCCGACCGCAGCGTCGACGAGCTCTCCGGCGGACAGCGTCAGCGCGTGTGGATCGCGATGGCCCTCGCGCAGGAGACCGACATCCTGCTGCTCGACGAGCCGACCACGTTCCTCGACGTCGCCCACCAGGTCGAGGTGCTCGACCTGCTCACCGACCTGAGCGTCGCCCGCGGCACCACGATCGTGATGGTGCTGCACGACCTCAACCTCGCCGCCCGCTACGCCGACGAGCTCGTCGCCATGAAGGACGGCCGCGTGTACGCCACGGGGTCGCCGCAGGACGTGGTGACCGCCGAGCTCGTGGAAGAGGTCTTCGGGCTGCCCAACCAGATCACCGTCGACCCGGTCTCCGGGAAGCCGATGGTCACCCCCATCGGAAGGCATCATGTCCGCTGAGACGACCACGACCGAACGCCCGACCTACCTCCTCACCCGCGCCGAGGTGCGCGCCGTGGAACGCGTGTCGCCCTCGTTCGTGCGGGTGACCCTCGGCGGGGACGACCTGCGTGAACTGGGCACCCCCGGCGCCGTGTTCGACAGTCGCATCAAGCTCGTGTTCCCGCCCGCCTCCGGGGTGCTGCCCGAGATCGACCGCACTACGGACGACTGGTGGGGCTCCTACCTCGCGGTGCCCGAGGCCGAGCGCGGCGCGATGCGCACGTACTCGGTGCGCGAGCTGCGGGTGGCCGCCGACGACACGACCGAGGTGGACGTGGACTTCGTGCTGCACCTGGAGCCGGGGCTCACCGGGCCCGCATCGCGGTGGGCGAGCACGGCCGCCGTGGGGCAGGAGCTGTGGCTCGTCGGTCCGCGGCGCGGGGTCGTTCCGCACGGCGGTGCCGAGTACCGCCCCGGTCGCGCCGACTCCGTGGTGCTGGCGGGCGACGAGACGGCCGCCCCCGCGATCGCCCGCATCCTGGAGGACGCGCCGCGCGACCTCCGCGGCGTCGCGTTCATCGAGGTGCCGTCGCCGGCCGACGTGCTGCGCATCGACCCGCCCGCCGGGGTGGAGGTGCACTGGCTGCCCCGCGACGTGGGTGAGCCGCACGGCCTCCGGCTCATCCCCGCGGTGCTCGGCTACCTCGGAGACGCCGACGCGACCGACGAGATCCGGGTGAAGGACGTCGAGACGGAAGACCTGCTGTGGGAGACGCCGGAGTACTCGGGTCTCGGCGAGGACATCGACCCCGCGACCGCGACCCCGGTGGAGCGCTACTTCTGGATCGCGGGGGAGAGCGGCGTGGTCACGACCCTGCGCCGGCACCTGGTGAAGGACCTCGGCATCGACCGCCGCCAGGTCGCGTTCATGGGCTACTGGCGCCGCGGCGTGGCGATGCGGGGCTGACGTGACCGCGACCGACGGGCGGCCCGCCCTGCAGGGCGACTCCCTGGTGCTCGGCTACGGCCGTTCCCGCGTGGTGCACGACGTGTCGCTGCGCCTCGCCCCCGGGCGGGTGACGGCGCTGATCGGCCCGAACGGCAGCGGCAAGTCGACCGTGCTGCGCGCCCTCGCCCGCCTGCACCGCATCGACGGCGGCACGGTGCGCGTCGGCGGGGACGAGCCGCGGGATGCGGCCGCCCTGTCGGCGAAGGAGTTCGCGAAGACCGTGGCGATGCTGTCGCAGTCGCGTCCCCACCCGTCCGGCATCGAGGTGTCCGACGTGGTCGCGTACGGGCGGCACCCCCACCGCGGTCGCTTCGCCGGCATCACCGAGGCCGACCGGGCAGCCGTGGCCCGCGCGCTCGCGCTCACCGGGCTGTCCGACATGGCCGCCCGCCCGGTCGACCAGTTGTCGGGCGGAGAGCTGCAGCGCGTGTGGCTGGCGACCGCGCTGGCCCAGGACACCGGGGTGCTGCTGCTCGACGAGCCGACCAACCACCTCGACCTGCGCTACCAGGTGGAGACGCTCGACCTGGTGCGCGAGCTCGCCGACGACCACGGCACCGCCCTTGGCGTGGTGCTGCACGACCTCGACCACGCGGCCTCGGTGGCCGACGACGTGGTGCTGCTGCATCGCGGGCGCGTGCACGCCGCCGGGACCCCCGTCGAGGTGCTCACGGGCGAGAACCTGTCGGAGGTCTACGGGCTGCGCATCGACACCGTCGTCGACGACGAGACCGGGCTGGTGCGCGTGCGACCGCGCGGCCGCCATCACGCCCGGCATCGCGCCGGCACCGCACTCTGATCCACCCCCACCCCTGGAGGAACACCCGATGAAGAAGACCCCCCTGGCCGTGCTCGCCCTCGGTGGTGCGCTGACCCTCGCGCTCGCCGGGTGCGGCACCACGCAGACGCCGTCCGCCTCGGACGCCGCAGTGCCCGTCTCGACCAGCGAGGGCTGCGCGGACGACGCGACCGCGACCTCGACCGGTGCCGTCTCGGTGACGGACGACCTGGGCCGCACGGTCGAGCTCGACCGGCCGGCCGAGCGCATCGCGGTGCTGGAGTGGCAGCAGATCGAGGACGCGCTGACGCTGTGCGTGGCCCCGGTCGCCGTCGCCGACGCCGAGGGCTACTCCACGTGGGTGTCGGCGGAGGAGCTGCCGGACGACGTGGTGGATGTGGGCACGCGGCAGGAGCCGAACCTGGAGACCCTGTTCGGCACCGACCCCGACCTGGTGATCGTCGAGGTGCGCGGGACGGACGACCCGATCGTGGCCCAGCTCGAGGAGTACGACGTGCCGGTGCTCGCGACGGTGGGCGCCGATGCGAAGGACCCCATCGCGAAGATGCTGAACACGCTCGACCTGATCGCGCAGGTCACGGGTCGTGAGGAGCGCGCCGACGACGTGACCGCGGAGTTCCAGCAGCACCTCGACGACGCGAAGGCCGAGCTGGCGGACCGCGAGCTCGCGACACGCGACTTCGTGTTCTTCGACGGCTGGGTCGACGGCGGCAACGTCGCCCTGCGGCCGTTCGGCCAGGGCTCGCTCGTCGGCGAGGTCGGCGAGCAGCTCGGACTCGTGAACGCCTGGACCGGGACGGTCGACCCGGTGTACGGCCTGGGGCAGACCGACGTGGAGGGCATGACCACGGTCGGCGACGCCAACCTGTTCTACACCGGTACGGAAGACCCCGACTCGGAGAACATCATGGACGCCCTCGCCGACAACCCGGCCTGGACCTCGCTGCCCGCCGTGGCCGACGGCCGCCTGACCGCGTTCCCCGCGGGCATCTGGACGTTCGGCGGCCCCCGCTCGACCGCGCAGATCGTCGACGGCTTCGTCGAGGTGCTCTCGAAGTGACCGAGACCCTCCGCCTCGACGACACGACGGATCCCGCGGCGCCGGCGCGTCGCGCGACCGCCGTCTCCGTCGAGGCGGAGAGTCGCGGGCCGAAGGCCCTCCTGACGGGGGTCGGGGTGCTCGTCCTGCTCGCGGTGCTGCTGGTCGCGGTCGCCGGCTGGCATCTCACGCAGGGCACGAGCGGGGCCGTGCTGCCCCCGGCCGACGTGTTGTGGGGCTCGCGGATCCCGCGCCTGGCCGCGGGCGTCGCGGTCGGGGTCGCCCTGGGCGTGGCGGGGATCCTGCTGCAGTCGCTCGCCCGCAACGCGCTCGCCTCGCCCGACACGCTGGGGGTGACCGCGGGAGCGTACCTGGCGGTCACGGCGCTCGCCGCGTTCGGGATCGCCGTGCCCGTGTGGGCGTCCGGAGCGGTGGCGTTCGCGGGCGGGCTCGTGGCGGCCGGGATCGTGCTCGGGCTCGCGGGCGGTGCCGGCTCGTCCACCACGCGCCTCATCCTCGCCGGCACGGCCCTGGCGCTGGCCTTCCAGGCGGGCACCTCGACCCTGCTGATCCTTTTCGACGAGGAGACCACCGGGCTGCTCGCGTGGGGGAGCGGGAGCCTGTCGCAGCTCGGGCTGACCGCGTTCCTCCAGGCGGCCCCGGTCGTGGTGGTCGCCACCGTGCTGGCCCTGGTGCTCGCCCGACGCCTCGACATCCTGGCGCTCGGCGACGACACGGCCTCGTCGCTCGGGGTGCCGATCCGTTCCACGCGGGCGATCGGGATCCTCCTCGCGGTCACGCTGACGGCCGTGTCGGTCACGCTCGCGGGACCGATGGGCTTCGTCGGACTGTGCGCGCCGGTGCTCGCGCGGCTGCTGTCCCGCGTGGTGCCCAGCCTGAACCGGCACCTGCTGCTGATCCCGGCCGCGGGGCTGCTCGGCGCGATCGTGGTGATCCTGGCCGACGCCCTGCTGCGGGTGCTGATCGGCGCCGAGGCCGCGATCCTCATCCCGACGGGGGTCGCGACGACGCTGCTGGGCGCGATCGTGCTGGTGCTCATGGCCCGACGGCTGCGCGACGCCGGCCCCACCCGCGAGCCGCCGCGCGTGCGCTTCGGTGTGCGCAGCCGCGTGCGCTTCCGCGTGACCCTGGTGGTCGTGGCGCTCGGGGTTGCCGGGGTGCTGCTGCTCGGGCTGCTCGCCGGTCACACGTGGCTGCTGACGGGCGACATCGCCCTGTGGCTGCAGGGGCAGGCGGCCCCGCCGATCGCGTTCGCGCTGGACGAGCGGGCCCCGCGGGTCGTGGCCGCGGTCGTGGCGGGAGGCGCGCTCGCCCTCTCCGGCACGCTGATCCAGGGGGTGAGCCGTAACCCGCTCGCCGACCCCAGCATCCTCGGGGTCACCGGTGGCGGCGGGCTGGGGGCCGTGCTGGTGATCACGAGCGCGGCGTCGTCGACGGGCGGCATGATCGCGGGTGCCGTGACGGGCTCGCTGCTCGCGTTCGCCCTGGTCTACCTCCTGTCGTGGCGAGGAGGTCTGAGCGCGGACCGGTTCCTGCTCGTGGGTATCGGGGTGTCGTACCTCACGGTCTCGCTCACGACGTTCTTCCTGCTGCGGTCGAACCCGTGGGACACCCCGCGGATCTACACGTGGCTGTCCGGCACGACGTACGGTCGCGCGTGGGAGCAGATCCTCCCGCTGGTGATCGTGCTGGTCATCGCACTGCCGTTCGTGGTGTCGAGCCGCCGCGAGCTCGACGTCCTGTCGCTCGACGAGGACACGCCGCGGCTGGTGGGCATCCGGCTGGAGCCGGTGCGCCTGCTGCTGCTCGCGGTGGCGGCCGTGCTCGCCGCGCTGAGCGTCACGGCGATCGGGGTGATCGGCTTCGTGGGGCTCGTCGCGCCGCACGCCGCCCGGGCGCTGGTGGGGGCGCGGCATGCGCGGGTGATCCCGGTCGCCGTGCTGCTGGGCGGGCTGCTGGTCGCGGTGGCCGACACGATCGGTCGCACGGTCATCGCGCCCGCGCAGCTGCCGGCCGGCCTGGTGGTCGCGCTGATCGGCGCCCCGTACTTCGTCTGGCTGCTCTGGCGCTCGCGCGACGCCTGACCCCGCTCCCCGGCCCGCCCTGTCCGTTCGTCCCGTGGCGGGATCGAAAACGCACCCTCGGGCCGGTTCGGGGGCGCGTTTCTGATCCCGCCTCCGCCCGCCCCCGCGTTCGGTCGGAGGCGGGAACGAAAACGCACCCCCGGGGGTGTCCGGAGGTGCGTTCTCGATCCCCGAGCCGGGGTGGGTGGGTGGAGGAGGGGGGGAGGGGGTTTACTTCGCGAGGAAGTCGTTCAGGGCGGCGTTGACCTCGTCGGCGTGGGTCCAGAGCAGGCCGTGCGGCGCGCCCTCGACCTCGATGTACGTCGCCTCGGGGACGGCCTGGTGGAAGCGGCGGGCGGTCGCGTCGATCGGCAGGATGTTGTCCTTCGTGCCGTGCAGGATGAGCGTGGGCTTGCCGGCCGCGCGCACGGCCTCGACGTCGCCGCGGAAGTCCTCGATCCACGTCGGCACGACCGCGTAGGCGGCGACCGGGGCGCTGGTGACCGAGAGGTTCCAGTTGGCGTCGACGACCTGCTGGCTGATGCGGGTGCCGAGGTTCTCGTCGAGGTTGTAGAAGTTCTTGTAGAACTCGGTGAACCAGGCGTAGCGGTCGCCCTTGGCGGCGGCCTCGATCCCGTCGAACACGTCCTGCGGCACGCCCTCGGGGTTGTCGTCGCGCTGCACGAGGAACGGCTCGAGCGAGGCGAGGAAGGCGAGCTTGGCGACGCGCTCGTGCCCGTAGCGGCCGACGTAGCGGGCGAGCTCGCCGGTGCCCATCGAGAAGCCGACGAGCACGACGTCGCGCAGGTCGAGGGTCTCGAGCACGGTGTTGAGGTCGGCGGCGAAGGTGTCGTAGTCGTAACCGCTGCCCACCTTGGAGGACTGACCGAAGCCGCGGCGGTCGTACGTGATCACGCGGTAGCCCTGGGCGAGCAGCTCACGCGTCTGGCGCTCCCAGCTGTGCCCGTTGAGCGGGTAGCCGTGGATCAGCACGACGGGCTGCCCGGATCCCTGGTCCTCGTAGTACAGCTCGATCGGGGTGCTGTTCTCGTTCCCGACGGTGATGTAGCCCATGATCCTGGTCCTTTCGGTTCCGGTGAGAACGATCGTTCTCGCTCGATGTGTCCAATCTAGAGAACGAGCGTTCTCATGTCAAGTAGACTTCTGCACATGACCGAAGACGACGCTCGCGAGCGCATCCTCTCCGCCGCGGAGGAGCTCTACTACCGCAAGGGATACGCGGCCGTCGGCATGGACGAGCTGCGCACGGCCGCCGGCGTGTCGCTGCGTCGCCTCTACTCGCTCTTCCCTGCCAAGACCGATATCGTCTCGGCGGTCCTCGCCCGCAGGCACACCGAATGGGAGTCGGGTCTCTCCGCCGCTGTCGCCGCCGCGGGCGACGGGCCCCGCGCGCGGCTGCTCGCCGTCTACGGCTACCTGGAGGACTGGTTCTGCAGCGACGGCTTCCGCGGCTGCGCGTTCATCAACGCATTCGGCGAGCTCGGCGGGACGAACCCCGAGGTCGCCTCCATCGTCCGCGCGCACAAGGCCTCGTTCCAGGAGTACATGGCCGCGCTGGTCGCGGACACCGGTGCCCCGGCCGCGTTGGCCGCCCAGCTCTCGATCCTCGCCGAGGGGGCGCAGAGCACCGCGGCGATCTCGGCCGACCCGCAGGCGGCGGTGCACGCGCGCCGGGCAGCCGAGGTGCTCATCGACGCGGCGTTCGCCACCGCCTGAGCTTCGGCACCTCTCGTCAGGTGTCGTCGTCGGCCGCCCGCCGAGCCGCCGTATCCCAGGCCTCGCGCACGCCCCGCAGGTGCTGCTCCGGCTGGAACGGGTGCGACGCCGTCACGGTGCGCAGCGAGCGCTCGACCACGATCCCGGGGTGGTGCACGAGCTCGCGCAGCATCGCCGCCATGCCCTTCGCATCGGGTGAGCCGCACAGGATCCCCGCCTCGGCCAGGCCCTCCCGCAGCCGAGGGTCGACGTACAGCACGCTCCGCGCCGCCCGGAACGCCTCCGCGACCACGACCGGCTGCGGGTCGAGCCCGAACGACGTGACGGCCAGCAGGTGCGAGTCACGCAGAAGGGGCTGGATGCTCTCCGGCTCGACGCGACCGAGGAACTGGATGCTGCTGCCGCTGTCTGGCGCCGCGGTCCCCGCGACCTCGCGCGCCTCGGCGTACAGCGGTCCGTCTCCCGCGATCCGCGCCACGAGCGACCCCGGCGGCAGGTCCTCCCCGGCCCGTCGCACCGCGCGCACGAACTCCAGGATCCCCGACTCGAGGGTGAGCCGGCCCACCCACAGCACCTGCAGCGGCAGCTCGACCGCCTGGAGCGGCACCCCGGGGATCGCGCGCGGTGGCATCGGGTTCGGCACCACCTCCACCTCCGGCAGCCCGGCGATCCGCAGCGCCTCGGCCTGATGCGCCGAGGGCGAGATCACGGCGTCGGCCTCCAGTGCGGCGTCGAGCGTGACGCTGCGCACCGCGGCATCGATCGCGCGCGGGGTGTCGGCGAGGGCGGTGCGAGGAGGGCGTCCGCGCAGCACGCGGGCCAGTCCGCGGACGGCCGCCGCCGCGACCCGGTCGAATCGTCGCAGGTCCGGTCCCTGCCAGAAGAAGGTGTGCACCGTGTGGACGACGGGGATGCCCTGCTCCTGGGCCACCCGGATCGCCGCGGCGGTGAGGCCGAACTCCGAGTGCACGTGCACCACGTCGATCGACCGCTCCCGGAACAGGCGCCGCAGCCGCGCTCGCAGGGCACGACTGTTGCGGATCGCCGGCATCTCGACGCCGGGGATGACCCACGCGGCGGCCATCAGGATCGGTGCTTCCCCCGGCGGCACGGGGCGTGGCGCGCTCCCCGGCTGCGCGGCGCCGATGACCACCACCTCGTCGCCCGCGGAGCGCAGCAGCTCCGCCTCGCGCAGGACGACGGCCTGCGCATCTCCGATGCGGTCGAGTGCGTAGTCGCAGACGAGTGCGATCCTCACGGCGGTCACCCCCAGGTCGTGCGGAACAGAGTGCTGTCAAACGTAACATCTTACCCGCCGGGTGAATGACGCGGGGTGGCACAAGTCTCTTACCTGGTTAGCGATCGGCGGCGGGGCTGTCAAGGGCACTGCGGCGGCGGTGCCGTCACCCTAGAGTCGCGGCATGGAGACTTCGACGAAAGGCATCCTCCGCCAGAGCCTGGTGATCGCGGCGGCCGTGTTCATGCTGATCGCCGCCGCCATCGGTGCCGGCGCATTCGGCGGCACCTCGGTCGACGAACTGCAGAACGGTGCGCTGTCCGCTCAGGGCTCGTATCTCGCGCCCGCCGGACCGGCGTTCTCGATCTGGTCGCTCATCTACCTCGGCCTGCTCGCCTACACGGCGTGGCAGGCCCTCCCCGCCCGCCGCCAGGACCCCCGGCAGGAGGCCGTCGGCGGCTGGATCGCCCTGTCGATGGTGCTCAACGGCCTGTGGCTCGTGACCGCCCGCTACCTCACGCTGTGGCTCACGGTGCTCGTGATCGCGCTGCTGCTCGCCGTGCTCGCGCGTGTGATCGTGCTGCTGGGACGATTGCCCGCCCGCAGCGCCGTCGACCGCGTGCTCACCGACGGCGCCAACGGGCTCCACTTCGGCTGGGTCACGATCGCCACCGTCGCCAACACCGCCGCCTGGCTCACGCAGACCGTCCCGGAGAGCGCGGAGCAGCAGGCGGAGGTGTGGGCCATCGCGGTGCTCGCCGTGGTGCTGCTCATCGGTGCCGCGAGCGCGTGGTTCACCGGGCGTCTCGCGCCCGCCCTCGCCACCGCGTGGGGGCTCGCCTGGCTCGCGGTCGGTCGTCTGACCGGCGAGCCGCAGAGCACGCCGACCGCCATCGCCGCGATCGTGGTGGCCGCGGTCCTGGTGCTCGTGGGGGTCGTGGCCGTCGTGCGCCGGCGTCGAGCGACCCCGGCGACCCTCGCGCCTCAGAGCACCAGCCGGTAGCCCATGCCCGCCTCGGTCAGCAGGTGCACGGGCGAGGAGGGCTCGCTCTCGAGCTTCTTGCGCAACTGCGACATGTACAGGCGCAGGTAGCCGGAGTCGGACACCTGCGCGCTGCCCCAGATCTCCTTCAGCAGATCCTGCCGGGTGACTAGCGCCCCCGGGTGCCGTGCCAGGTGCTCCAGCATGCGCCACTCGGTCGGCGTCAGGTGCACGCGGGTACCGGAGCGGGTGACCGTCTTGGTCGCCAGATCCACCACCACGTCGCCGAAGGCCACGACCGACTCGCCGTTGGCGGCCACCGCGCGGCGGGAGAGCGCGCGCAGTCGCGCCAGCAGCTCGTCCACCTGGAACGGCTTGGTGACGAAGTCGTCGGCCCCGGCGTCGAGCGCCTCGACCTTGTCGGCGGAACCCGTGCGACCGGAGACGACGATGATCGGCACGGTCGTCCACCCCCGCAGCGCCTGGATCACCTCGATGCCGTCGAGCCGCGGCATCCCGAGGTCGAGCATGATGAGGTCGGGGTGCGACTGCGCCGCGGCGGCGATCGCGGCGGCGCCGTCCGCGGCGACGACCACCTCGTAGCCGTGCGCGGCGAGCGTGATGCGCAGCGCCCGCACCATCTGGGGGTCGTCGTCGGCGATGAGGAGCTTCACTCCGTGTCCTCCGTGTCGGCAGGCCCTGCGGCGAGCGGCAGGGAGATGACCATCGTGAGTCCGCCACCCGGCGTGTCCTCGGGTGTCAGGGTACCGCCCATGCCCTCGGTGAACCCGCGCGACAGCGCGAGCCCGAGGCCGAGGCCGGTCGTGTTGTCGGTGTCGCCGAAGCGCTGGAACGGCTGGAAGATGCGGTCGCGGCGCTCGGGCGCCACGCCCGCGCCCCGGTCGACGATGCGGATCTCCGCGCGCTCACCCAGACGGCTGGTGGTGACCAGCACCCGGCTGCCCTCGGGGGCGTGACGGTGGGCGTTCGCGATCACGTTCACCAGCACGCGCTGCAGCAGCACCGGGTCGGCGAACAGCGCGGGCAGGGCGGGGTCGAGCGCGAGGTCGACCTCGGACGGACCGAGACCGAGCTCGTCGACCGCCGCGAGCACGGGACCGGCCGCGTCCACGCGCGAGGCCGAGACCGCGAGCACGCCCGCCTCCACCCGGCTCACGTCGAGCAGGTCGGTCACCAGAGTCGACAGGGTCGCGAGGCTCTCGTCGGCGGTGGCGAGGAGCTCCGCGCGGTCGGTCGCCGACAGGCCCTGCGCGGCGCGGAGACCGCCGATCGCCGCGACCGCCGACGCCAGGGGCCGGCGCAGGTCGTGGCTCACCGCCGAGAGCAGGGCGCTGCGCACCTGGTCGGTCTCGGCCAGCGCCTCCGCCTCGCGCGCGGTCGCCCGCAGGTCGGTGTGCTCGATCGCCGCGGCGAGCTGCGCCACGATCGCGTCGAGCAGCCGGCGCTCCGGACCCGCGAGGGGCTCGCCGTTCAGCTCCAGCAGGGCGCGGGGCCCGCCGCCGGCCGCACCCACGGGGATGGTCGTGGCGCGGCCGTCCGGCACCGGCTCGCCGTCGCTGGCGAGCACCTGCCCGTCGGGCGTGAGCAACCGGACGCCGCTGAGCCCGAAGGCCTCCCGTGTGCGGCTCACGAGCGCCAGCACGGCGTTGTCGCCGCGGAGCACGTTGCCCGCGACCGCCGCCAGCAGCTCCGCCTCGGCCGTCGCGCGCTGCGCCGTCCTCGCCCGGCGGGCGGCCTGATCCACGATGATGCTCACCAGGATCGCGATGACCACGTAGAGCGAGAGCGCGAGGGCGTGCAGCGGATGCGCGATCGTGATCGTGAACAGCGGTGCCACGAACAGGAAGTCGAGCGTGATGCCCGACAGCACGGCGGCGAACACCGCGGGCCGGATGCCGCCGATCAGCGCCACCACGACCACGAGCAGCTGATACGCGAGCACCTCGGCGGTGATCGACTCCGGGCTGCGGAAGGTGAACATGAGCCACGACAGCAGGGGGCCGAACACGAGCGCGACGCCGAAACCGAGCGCCTGGCGCCGCCACCCCAGCGCCCCGCCGGTGATGCGCGGCAGCGCGAGTCGCCCGCCCGCGGCCGCGTGGGTCACGATGTGCACGTCGATGTCGCCCGAACGCCGGATCACCTCGGAGCCGATGCCCGGTCCGGTCAGCGCGGCCGTCAGGCGGCCGCGGCGGCTCACGCCGATCACGAGCTGCGTGGCGTCGGCACCCTGCGCGAACTCCACGAGCGTGCCGGGGATGTCGTCGCCGACCACCTGGTGGTACGTGCCGCCGAGGGACTCCACGAGCGCGCGCTGTGCGGCCAGGGCGCCCGGGGTCTCGCCGCGCAGGCCGTCCTGGGCGGTCACGTGCACCGCGAGCAGCTCGCCCCCGGCCGACCGTGCGGCGATGCGGGCTCCGCGGCGCAGCAGCGTCTCGCCCTCCGGGCCCCCGGTCAGCGCGACGACCACCCGCTCGCGCGCCTGCCAGGAGCCCTCGATGCCCTGCTCGGCGCGGTAGCTGCGCAGCGCGCTGTCGACCTCGTCGGCGAGCCACAACAGTGCGAGTTCGCGCAGCGCGGTGAGGTTGCCCAGACGGAAGTAGTTCGACAGTGCCGCGTCGATCCGCTCCGCGGGATACACCAGGCCCGCCGACAGCCGGTCGCGCAGGGTCTGCGGGGCGAGGTCGACCACCTCGACCTCGTCGGCTGCACGCACCACGGCATCCGGGATGGTCTCCTGCTGCGCGATGCCGGTGATCTTCTCCACCACGGCGTTCAGCGACTCGATGTGCTGCACGTTGACGGTGGTCACCACGTCGATGCCCGCCCGCAGCAGCTCCTCCACGTCCTGCCAGCGCTTGGGGTGGCGCGAACCGGGGATGTTCGTGTGCGCGAGCTCGTCGACCAGGGCGATCTCCGGTGCGCGGTCGAGCACGGTGTCCAGGTCGAGCTCGGTCAGCACCACCCCGCGGTGCTCGTCCACGCGTCGCGGCACCTCGGGGAGCCCGGCGGTGAGGGCCGCGGTGGCCGCCCGGCCGTGGGTCTCCACGACCGCGATCACCACGTCGCGGCCCTCGTCGAACAGGCGCCGCCCCTCCGCGAGCATCTCGAACGTCTTGCCCACCCCGGGGGCGGCGCCCAGGAGCACGCGCAGGCGCCCCCGGCGCTGGTGCTCCGGCGGGCGATCCGTGCGCGCTGCGCTCATTCACCCTCCCGGTCGTCCAGTGCGAGGTTGAGTTCGGCGACGTTGATCCGCTCCTCGCCGAGGAACCCCAGGTCCCGCCCTTGAATCCTAGACTCCACGAGCGCACGCACCTCGTCCTCGGGCAGGTCGCGCGCGGCGGCCACCCGCGGCACCTGCAGCAGGGCATAGGCGACGCTGATGTGCGGGTCGAGACCGGAGCCGGAGGCGGTCACGGCGTCGGCGGGCACCAGGGACGGGTCGACACCCTCGCGCTCCGCGACCTCGGCCGTGCGCTCGGCGATCGACGCGACCAGGTCGGGGTTCTCCGGTCCGAGGTTGCTGCCGCCCGAGGCGGTGCCGTCGTAGCCGTCGCCCGCCGCGGACGGGCGCGACTGGAAGTACTGCGGCAGGGCCTCGCCGTCGGCGTCGGTGAAGGACTGTCCGATCAGGGCGCTGCCGCGGTCGTCGGGCAGCATCGAGCCGTTCGCCTGTGCGGGGAGCAGCAGCTGACCGATGCCGGTGACGAGCAGGGTGTAGCCGACGCCGAGGACGAGGGTGAGCACGAGCATCGCGCGGACGGCGACCCCGGCGGTGCGCATCGTGGTGCGGGTGGTGGAGGACAAGGTGTGCCTTTCGCGCGGGGGTCAGAAGCCGGGGAGGAGGCTCACGACGAGGTCGATGAGCTTGATGCCGAGGAACGGCGCGATCACGCCGCCGAGGCCGTAGACGAGCAGGTTGCGCTGCAGGATCTGCGAGGCGCTCGCGGGGCGGTATGCCACCCCGCGCAGGGCGAGCGGGATGAGGAAGACGATCACGATCGCGTTGAAGATGATCGCGCTCGTGACCGCAGACGCGGGCGAGTGCAGCTGCATGATGTTGAGCGCCGCGAGCCCCGGGAACACCCCCATGAACATCGCCGGGATGATCGCGAAGTACTTGGCGATGTCGTTCGCGAGCGAGAACGTGGTCAGCGCGCCGCGCGTGATGAGGAGCTGCTTGCCGATGCGCACGATGTCGATGAGCTTGGTCGGGTCGGAGTCCAGGTCGACCATGTTCCCCGCCTCCTTCGCCGCCGACGTGCCCGTGTTCATCGCCACGCCCACGTCCGCCTGCGCGAGTGCCGGGGCGTCGTTGGTGCCGTCGCCGGTCATCGCGACCAGCCGCCCGCCCTGCTGCTCGCGGCGGATGAGATCGAGCTTGTCCTCGGGGGTGGCCTCGGCGAGGAAGTCGTCGACCCCGGCCTCCGCGGCGATGGCCTGCGCGGTGAGCGGGTTGTCTCCGGTGATCATGACCGTGCGGATGCCCATGCTGCGCAGCTCGTCGAAGCGCTCGCGCAGGCCGTCCTTCACGATGTCCTTGAGGTGCACGACGCCCAGCACGCGCCCGTCCTCGCCGGTGGCGCGCACCGCCACGACCAGGGGTGTGCCGCCGCTTCTCGCGACACCGTCGGTGAGGGAGGTCAGCTCGGCGTCGGTCCCGCGGCCCAGCCAGGCCGACACCGCGGAGCCGGCCCCCTTGCGGATCTCGGTGCCGTCGGCGAGGTCGAGTCCGCTCATGCGGGTCTGCGCGGTGAACGGCACGACCACGGCGTCCTCCGGCGCCTCCACCCGGAGGCCGCGCGCGGTGGCCAGTTCGACGATCGAGGCGCCCTCGGGCGTGGGGTCGGCCAGGGACGACAGGGCGGCGACCCGCAGCAGCTCCTCCGCGTCGACGCCCGTCAGCGGCAGCACCTCGTGCGCGCGCCGGTTGCCGTACGTGATCGTGCCCGTCTTGTCGAGCAGCAGCGTGGTCACGTCTCCCGCGGCCTCGACCGCGCGGCCCGACATCGCCAGCACGTTGCGCTGCACGAGGCGGTCCATCCCGGCGATGCCGATGGCCGACAGTAGCGCGCCGATGGTGGTCGGGATGAGGCAGACGAGCAGAGCGATCAGCACCGGGATGCTCACCGGGGAGGCGGCGTACGAGGCGATCGGGTTCAGCGCCAGCACCACCACGACGAACACAATCGACAGGCTCGCGAGGAGGATGTTCAACGCGATCTCGTTCGGGGTGCGCTGACGGCTCGCGCCCTCGACCAGCGCGATCATGCGGTCGACGAAGGTCTCACCGGGCTTCGACGTGATGCGCACCACGATGCGGTCGGACAGCACCCGGGTGCCGCCCGTGACGGCGCTGCGGTCGCCGCCGGACTCGCGGATGACCGGGGCGCTCTCGCCCGTGATCGCCGACTCGTCGACGGTCGCGATCCCCGCCACGATGTCGCCGTCGCCCGGGATCAGCTCGCCCGCGGTCACGATCACGACGTCGTCGCGCTGCAGCTCCGCCGACGACACCTCCACGGTCTCGGCGCGCTCGGCCGCGGGATCCGCCGCGGGATCGTGGCGCACCACGCGGCGGGCCATCGTGCTGGTGCGGGTCTTGCGCAGGCTCGCGGCCTGCGCCTTGCCCCGGCCCTCCGCGACCGACTCGGCCACGTTCGCGAACAGCACCGTGAGCCACAGCCACACCGCGATGCCCCACGTGAACGCGAGCGGCACCGGCGAGCCACCGGAGTCGGCCGGTCCGCCCAGGAAGGGCTCCGCGATCGCGAGCACGGTCGTGAAGGCCGCACCCACCCAGACGAGCAGCATCACGGGGTTGCGCACGAGCGTGGCGGGGTTGAGCTTGCGGACGGCGCCGGGCAGCGCCTGCACGAGCTGCGACCAGCCGAACGACCGCGGTGTCGCAGCGGGGGCGGGGGCCGCGGCGCTCTCGGGCGCGGACGGCGTGGTGAGGAGGGTCATGTCAGAGTCCTTCGGCGAGCGGTCCCAGTGCGAGCACGGGGAAGTAGGTGAGGGCGGTGACCACGACGGTCACCGTGAGGAGCAGGCCGACGAACTGCGGCCGGTGGGTGGGCAGGGTCCCGGTCGTGGCGGGGATGCGCTCCTGCGCCGCGAACGACCCGGCGAGCGCGAGCACCAGCACGATCGGCAGGAAGCGGCCGAGCAGCATCGCCACGCCCAGGGCCGTGTTGAACCACGGGGTGTTCGCGGTGAGCCCGGCGAAGGCGGAGCCGTTGTTGTTCGCGGCCGAGGTGAAGGCGTACAGCACCTCGCTCATGCCGTGCACGCCCGGGTTGAGGATGCTCGTGGACTCCACGTCGTCCCGGATGCCGGGGATCGCGAAGCTCAGGGCCGTGCCGCCGAGGACGAGCGCCGGGACCACGAGGATGTACAGGCTCGCGAGCGTCATCTCCCGCGGGCCGATGCGCTTGCCGAGCCACTCCGGCGTGCGGCCGACCAGCAGCCCGCCCACGAAGACCGCGACGATCGCGAGCACCAGCATGCCGTACAGCCCCGAGCCCACCCCGCCGGGGGCGACCTCGCCGAGCATCATGTTCAGCATCGGCATCATGCCCCCGAGCGCCGTGTACGAGTCGTGCATCGAGTTGACGGCGCCCGTCGAGGTGAGCGTGCTGGCACTGCCGAACAGCGTCGAACCGAGGATCCCGAAGCGCAGCTCCTTGCCCTCCGTCGCGGCTCCCGCGAGCTCGGGTGCGGCGCCCCGGCCGGCGAGCTCCAGTGCCGAGAGGGCGACCGTCGAGGCGAGGAAGATCGTGCCCATCACGGCGACGATCGCGTAGCCCTGGCGGTGGTCGCCCACCAGGCGGCCGTAGGTGCGCGGCAGCGCGAACGGGATCACCAGGATCAGCAGCACCTCGATCAGGTTCGTCCACCCGGTGGGGTTCTCGAACGGGTGGGCGGAGTTCGCGTTGAAGAAGCCGCCGCCGTTCGTGCCGAGCAGCTTGATGGCCTCCTGCGACGCGACGGGTCCGCCGGGGATCGTCTGCGCGCCCCCGGACACCGTGGTCACGTCGGTGAAGCCCGCGAAGTTCTGGATCACGCCGCCGACCAGCAGGGCGACCGCGCCGATCAGCGCGAGCGGCAGCAGCAGCCGCCCGAGCCCGCGGGTCAGGTCGACCCAGAAGTTGCCGATCGTCGCGGAGCCGCGGCGGGACAGACCCCGCACCAGCGCGATCGCGACCGTGAGGCCGACCGCCGCCGACACGAAGTTCTGTACCGTGAGGCCGGCCAGCTGCACGGTGTAGCCCATGGTCTGCTCGGGCGAGTACGACTGCCAGTTCGTGTTCGCGACGAACGACGCGGCCGTGTTGAACGCGAGGCCCTCGGGCACGGCGGGGAGCCCGAGCGACTCCGGCAGGAACGCCTGCAGCCGCTGCAGCGCGTAGACGAGCACGAGGCCCACGAGCGAGAACAGCAGCACGCTCCGGGCGTACGCGCGCCAGGTCTGCTCCGAGCGCGGGTCGACCCCGATCACGCGGTACAGCCCGCGCTCCACCCGCAGGTCCTTCGCGGAGGTGTAGACGTGGGCGATGTAGTCGCCGAGGGGGCGGTAGAGCAGCACGAGCACGACCACGACGGCCGCGACCTGGAGCACCCCGAACAGGATCGTCGCGTCCATCAGAACCGCTCCGGGGCGACCAGGGCGACGACGAGGTACACGATCGCGGCGACGGCCAGCACCGCGGCGATGATCTCGAACACGATCATGCGCGGTCCACCGCCTTCGCGACGAGGGACACGAGGGCGAACAGCGCGAGGGTCAGCGCGAGGTAGATGATGTCGAGCACGACCCCGATCCAACTCCCGGGCGTCGCCGCCTCCGTCGATCCTCACGGTTCCCCTACGCCACGTCCGCCGATGCATGCGGCTTTCTCACGGTGGGCCCTATGCTCGCGAGGTGGGGACGCGCGCGCACCGGATCAGGCCAGGGGCCGTGCTGGTGCTCGCCCTCGTCGCGGTCGCGGCGGTCTGCGTCGTCACCGGGTTCCTGCCGAGCGCCGACGCCGAGGCGCTCGGGCTGCGGACCGCTCCGGTGCTGGGCTTCGTCGTCGCGATCACGATCGTCGCGGAGCTCGCGCGGGACGCGGCGGTGTTCGACGTGGTCTCGCAGCGGCTCGCCCGGTGGGGTCGGGGCAGGGTGGCGCTGCTGTGGCTGCTGGTGATCGCGCTCGCCGTGGTGAGCACGGTCTTCCTGTCGCTCGACACGACGGCGGTGATCGTCACGCCCGTGGTGGTGGTGCTCGCGCAGAGCATCGGTGTCCCGCCGATCCCGTTCGCGCTGGCGACCGTCTGGCTCGCGAACACGGCCTCGCTGGCCCTCCCGGTGTCGAACCTCACGAACCTGCTCGCGGCGCGTCAGATCGGCGACGGGCCCGCCGCGTTCGTCGCGCTGAGCTGGGCGCCGACCCTCGTCGGCATCCTCGTCCCCGTGCTGCTGCTCACCCTCGTGCACCGGCGCACCGTGTTCTCGCGCTACCGCACGCCCCGGCCCCGGCGCCCCGCCGATCCGGTGCTGTTCTGGACCGCGACGGGCGTGCTCGTGGTGCTCATGCCCGCGCTCGCCCTGAGCCACGACGTGTGGATCCCGGCGACGGTCGCCGCGGTCGCGCTCGTGGCGGTGTTCGCGGTGCGGCGGCGCAGGGCTCTGCGGTGGGGACTGGTGCCCTGGCAGGCGGTCGCGCTGGCCGCCGCGCTGTTCGTGCTGGTGGAGACGCTGCACGCGCGGGGAGCGCTCGACGTGCTCACCGCGCCGATCGCGGGCGACGGGTTCGGTGACCTCCTGCGGCTCGCGGCGCTCGGTGCCGTGAGCGCCAACGCCATCAACAACCTCCCCGCCTACCTCGTGCTCGAGCCCGCGGCGGGCGACCCCGTCGCGCTCATGGCGCTGCTGATCGGCGTGAACCTCGGCCCGCTGATCACGCCGTGGGCCTCGCTCGCGACGCTGCTGTGGCACCACCGCATCACCGCGCTCGGCGTGGAGATCCGCTGGAGCCGCTTCATGGCGTGGGGGACGGTGGCGGCGGTGCCCACGGTGATCGCCGCGGTCGCCGTGCTGGCCCTCGTCGCCGGCTAGTGCCGGGGGTCAGCTCCCTACCGGCCACTCCTCGGCGAGCAGACCGTAGTTCATGCCGTCGAGCCACTCGCCCGAGCGGTGCAGGGCGGTCTTGCGGCTGTGCTCCTCGCGGCGCATGCCGAGCCGCTCCATGAGCCGCCAGGAGGGCTCGTTGTCGGCGAAGCAGCCGGCGTGCACGCGGCGCAGGCCGAGCGGGCCGAAGCACACCTCGATCGCCGCCCGCACCGCCTCGGTCGCATAGCCGCGGCCCGTGGAGGCGGGGTCGAGCACCCAGCCGAGCTCGGCCTCCACGCCCTTCGCGCGCTCGGCGACCTCAAGCTGCGCCCAGGCGTCCTCGATGCGGATCATGAGGTCGCCGATGGGGGTGGGGGCGTCACCCTCGTGCTCGGGCAGGCGCTCGATCAGGTACAGCGACGCCAGTCGGGCGGGCTCGAGGTGGCGCTCGCGGAACGCCTCGATCGTGTCGGGCGCGAGGCCCAACCAGCGGTTCACCTCGGGCAGGCGTCGCCACCCCCACATCGCGTCGAGATCGTCGGGGGTGCACGGACGCAGCTGCAGCCGGGGGGTGCGGACGGGCCAGGGAACGCCTTCGGTCATGCCCTCAGCCTAGGGCGGGCTCCGCGCCGCGCGGCCCCGGACTGCCGGGTGCGTACGGCGAGGGCCGCGCAGGCGATCACGGCGAGTCCTCCCGCGACCGTGGGCCAGCCGATCTGCTCGTGCAGCAGCAACCCCGCCCACGCGATACCCATCACCGGCTGCACGAGCTGGATCTGGCTCACCTGCGCCATCGGCCCGATCGCGAGTCCGCGGTACCAGGCGAAGAAGCCGAGGAACATGCTGACCGCGGCGAGGTACGCGAACGCGAGCCACTGCACGGGCGTCGCGGCGGGTGGCTGCGCGACCGCGGCGACGACAGCGAGCGCGGCCATCAGGGGAGCGGCGAGCACGAGCGCCCAGGAGATCGTCTGCCACGACCCGAGCTCGCGCGCGAGCAGGCCGCCCTCCGCGTAGCCGACGGCCGCGGCGAGCACGGCCCCGAAGAGCAGCAGGTCGGCGACGTGGAGGGTGCCGAGTCCCCCGCCCTGTGCCACGGCGAACACGACGGCACACGCGGCGCCGGCGGCCGCGAAGACCCAGAACGACCGCGCCGGCCTCTCTCCCGTGCGCACCACGACGGCGACGGCGGTGGCGGCGGGGAGCAGGCCGATCACGACCGCGGCGTGACTTCCGGGCGTCGTGGTGAGGGCGAAGGAGGTGAGGATCGGGAAGCCGACGACCACGCCGCCCGCGACGACCGCGAGGCGTGCCCACTGTCGGGCCGTGGGTGTGCGGGACCGCGCGAGAGTGAGCACGCCCGCGGCGAGGACGGCCGCGACCACGGCGCGCGCCGACCCGATGAACAGGGGCGACAACCCGCCGATCGCGACGCGGGTGAGGGGCAGCGTGAACGAGAAGGCGATGACCCCGAGAAGCCCCCAGGCGGGGCCGGCGTATCCGGATAGCACTGTCGGACGAAGGGCAGTAGCGCTACTCTGTTCTGTCATGGGTCAGGATAGCACCGAGCGCATCGTCCGCGGACTGCGAGCCTGGGTGGCGTCGGCCGCCCCCGGTGCCCGGCTCCCGTCCAGTCGTGCGCTCGTCGCCGAGTACGGGGCGAGCCCGGTCACGGTGCAGCGCGCCGTGCAGCAGCTCGCGCGCAGCGGTCTGATCGACACGCGGCCGGGGGTCGGCACGTTCGTCCGGGCCGCGCGGGCCCCCAGAGCGCTGGACCACAGCTGGCAGACCGCCGCGCTCGGCCCCGCCCCCATGCGCTCCTCTGGCCTCTCCGCGACGCAGCGCACCGCCGCCCCGGACGTCATCGGCCTGCACTCGGGCTATCCCTCGCCCGAGCTGCTGCCGGAGCGCCTGGTTCGGCAAGCGCTCGTCCGGGCGTCGCGCACCCCCGCCGCGGTGACGCGCTCCCCGGCCGCCGGTCTCCCCGAGCTCCAGGCATGGTTCGCCGCGGAGCTGGCGGCGACCGTCCCCTCCGGCATCGCGGCACCCTCACCCAGGGACGCGCTGGTCGTGGCCGGCAGCCAGAGCGGTCTCAGCTCGATCTTCCGGGCCGTCGTGGGCACCGGGCGGCCGCTGCTGATCGAGTCGCCCACGTATTGGGGTGCGCTGCTCGCGGCGGAGCAGGCGGGGGTCGCACTGGTGCCGATCTCTTCCGGACCCGCCGGCCCCGATCCGGACGAGGTGGAGCGGGCGTTCGCGCGGACGGGAGCGCGGGCGTTCTACGCCCAGCCGACGTTCGCGAATCCGAGCGGCGCACGCTGGTCCGTGGCGACGGGGGAGGCGGTGCTCGAGATCGTGCGGCGGCACGGGGCGTTCCTCATCGAGGACGACTGGGCGCACGACCTCGGCATCGACGCCGACGCGCATCCCCTCGCCGCGGCCGACGACGACGGACACGTGGTGTACGTGCGCTCGCTCACCAAGAGCGTCTCGCCCGCGCTGCGCGTGGCGGCGGTGATCGCCCGAGGCCCGGCGCGCGAGCGGATCCTCGTGGACCGGGCTGCCGAGGGCATGTACGTGAGCGGGCTGCTGCAGGCCGCGGCGCTCGACGTGGTGACGCAGCCGGCCTGGCGCACGCACCTGCGCGGATTCCGCGAACAGCTGCGCACGCGCCGTGACCTGCTGGTGTCGAGCCTCGCAGCGCACGCGCCCGCGGTGACGGTGGAGAACGTGCCGGCGGGCGGCCTGAACCTGTGGGCGCGGCTGCCGGAGGGGACGGACGTCGGCCGGGTCGTGCGGGAGTGCGAGCTCCGCGGCCTGCTCATCGCCCCGGGCGGAGAGTGGTTCCCGGCGGAGCCCGCTGGCGCGTACGTGCGACTCACCTACGCGAACGCCGATCCCTCCCGGTACGCCGAGGCCGCGGGCATCCTCGGCGCCGTCGTCGACGGGTCCTGACTCCTCACTTCCGCGGCCAGAGCTTCCGGCGCAGCGCGGGGAACAGCAGGGCGACCGCGACGAGCAGGGAGATCGCGACGTTGAGCAGGAAGATCGGATTCTCCCCGGAGAGGAACTCGTAGACCACCGCGTTCCCGGCGGCGCTGATCACGGCGAGAGCCAGCACGAGATACATCGTTCTTCTCCCGTGGGCAGTGCGCGCGCTCATTTCACCCCTCCAGACTACCTCATATGACGACAGTGTGATCCGAAATGACTGCCATGGAGCATGGTAGGTGCGGCCTCGACCCGGCGCTCTCGGTTGAGCCGGCGCGCGCGGAACCCGCCGGACTCAGTCCGTCGAGGGGGGACCGGCGGGGCGGTGGGCGCGGCGGCCCGACACCACGACCGGGCGGCCGGCGCGCTCCTGGCCGGGAAGCGGGCGGGAGCGGCGACCGTAGATGAGCTCGGACGAGTCGAGCAGCCACGGCACCAGGGTGATCGAGACGCCGTGCACCAGCATGAGCTGGTTGGCCAGGCGTCGGGCCCGCCGATTGTGCAGGAACGACTCCCACCAGTGGCCCACGATGTACTGCGGAAGATAGACGGTCACGACCGAAGAGCCGTGCTTCTCGCGGTACTGGCGGATGAACTGCGTCACCGGCTGCGCGAACGAACGGTACGGCGACTCGACGATCACGAGGGGCACCGGCACGAGGTGCTCCGCCCACTCGCGCTGCAGCGCCGCCGCGTCGTCGGCCGACACCGCCACGTGCACCGCGAGGGTCTTGTCGTGCTTCGCGGCGATCGCGTAGTCGATGGCCTTCATGACAGGCTTCTGCAGGTGGTTCACGAGCACGATCGCGACGTCGCCCGACGCCCCGAAGCGGGTGGTGTCGTCGATCGCGATCTCGTGCTCCACGTCGCGGTAGTACCGCTTCACGCCGATCATGAGGAACGCGAGCACCGGGATCGCGAAGAACACCAGGTAGGCGCCGTGCGTGAACTTGGTGATGGTCACGATGACCAGCACCAGCACCGTGAGGGTCGCCCCGGCCGAGTTGATCAGCAGGCCCACCTTCGCCGAGCGGCGGTCGGTCGCCGCTGCGCCGTCTCGCGGTCCCGCGGCCGGTTCTCGCAGCACGCGTCGCCAGTGGCGCACCATGCCGATCTGCCCGAGCGAGAACGACACGAACACGCCGATGATGTACAGCTGGATCAGTGTCGTCAGCCGGGCCTGGAACACCACCAGCACCGCGATCGCCGCGATGCCGAGCAGGATCATGCCGTTCGAGAACACCAGGCGGTCGCCGCGGGTGTTGAGCGACTTGGGGGCGTAGCCGTCGCGCGCGAGCACCGCGCCCAGCAGCGGGAAGCCGTTGAAGGCCGTGTTCGCCGCGAGCAGCAGCACGCACGCGGTCGCCGCCTGCACGATGAAGAAGGGGATGCTGCCGCCGCCGAACGTCGCGGCCGCGATCTGCGCCATCAGGCTCGGCTGCGGCGTGGTGCAGTCGAAGCCGATCAGGTCGCACGGGTTCTCGGCGTAGTGCACGCCCGTGATGAGCGCGAGGGCGGTGAGGCCGGAGAACAGGCAGATCGCGATGGTGCCCATGAGCACGAGCGTGGACTGGGCGTTGCGCACCTTGGGCGCCCGGAACGCGGGCACGCCGTTCGACACGGCCTCGACGCCGGTGAGCGCGGAGCATCCGCTCGAGAACGCGCGCAGGATGAGGAGGATGACGGCCGCCTGGCTCAGGCTCTCCGCCTGCACGCTGAAGTCCGCGCTGGACGCGACGGGGGCGTCGCCGAAGACCGTGCGGATCAGGCCCGTGACGATCATGATGCCGACCGAGCCGATGAACACGTACGTCGGGATCGCGAACACCAGCGACGCCTCGCGCACGCCGCGCAGGTTCACGATGATGATGAGGATCACGAAGCCCACCGCGAGCTCGACGCGGAAGGGGTCGAGCCCCGGCACGGCCGAGATGATGTTGTCCACGCCCGAGGCGACCGACACCGCGACGGTCAGCACGTAGTCGACCAGGAGTGCCGCCGCGACGATCACGCCGGGGATCTCGCCGAGGTTCTTCGACGCGACCTCGTAGTCGCCGCCGCCCGAGGGGTAGGCCTTGATGAGCTGACGGTAGCTGAGCACCACCACGAGCAGCAGCACCACGACGGCGATCGCGACGAGCGGCGTGAACGACAGGAACGTGAGCCCGCCGATCAGCAGGATCATCACGAGCTCCTGCGGCGCGTAGGCCACCGAGCTCAGTGCGTCGGAGGCGAAGATCGGCAGCGCCATGCGCTTGGGGAGCAGCTGCTCGTCGACCTGCTCGCTCGTCAGCGGGTCGCCGATGAGGATGCGCTTCGCTCGCGGCGGCGCGTCCGCGCCGAGTCGGGTTTCTTCTGACACGTCCGGCGACACTACGCCCGCGCGCGGCGCCCTCACAAGATCCTTACGGAATCCCTACGGTCGCATTCCGCACCCTGACGGAATCCTTACGGGCACCGCGTAGCCTTGTTCTCCATGGGGGAGCAGGTCGTTCTGGGTGTCATCGCGATCGCGATCGGAATGGCCGTCGGCATCGTGCTGTTCGTGCCGTTCGTCGCGATCAGCTACCGCCGCCGCGGGAGGCTCAGCTTCGGACGGACGATGCTGTGGCTCGCCGCCCTGATCTACTTCTGGGCGATCTGGACGTACACGCTGCTGCCTCTGCCCGACCCCGACGCGATCCGCTGCGTCGGCGCGATCATCGACCCGATGTCGGTCGTGCACGATCTGCAGCGCGCGTTCGCGTCTCCCCAGCCGTTGCGTCACCCGGCGTTCCTGCAGCTCGCCTTCAACGTGCTGCTGTTCCTCCCGCTCGGGACGTTCGTGCGGGTGCTGGCCGGCCGCGGGGTCGTGGTCGCCCTGCTCGCCGGTCTCGGGCTCTCGCTGCTGGTCGAGACCACGCAGCTGACCGGCGTGTGGGGACTGTACCCGTGCGCGTACCGGTTCTTCGACGTCGGCGACCTGATGACCAACACGATCGGCGCGGTCGTGGGCTGCACGCTCGCACTCGTCGTGCCGCGCGCCCTGCGCGGCTCGCGCGCCGCCGCGGATGCGGATCAGCCGCGCGCGGTCACGCGCGGACGCCGGGCCCTGGCGATGCTGTGCGACGGTCTGGCGTACTTCTTCGTGAGCGCTGTCGTCGCCGTGACCGTGCAGCTCTGGCTCGCGTACGTCGTGGACGACCGGGCGGCGGTGCTCGACGGCGCTGCGTCGGAGCTGGTGAGCACGGTGGCCGCCTCGGGCCTGTGGCTCGTTCTGATCCTCGTCACCGGTCGCTCGGTCGGCGATGTCGCGGTGCAGCTGCGCTACACCGGCTCGCGCCTGCCGATGATGCTCGCGCGCCTGCTGCGGTGGGCGGGCGGCATCGGCGGCATCGGCGCGCTCGCCCTGCTCGGCTTCCCGTTCGACCTGATCTCTTCGGTGCTCTACCCGGTCGCGGTCGTGCTGCTGTTCACCACGCGTCGCGGCCGCGGGCTCCCCGGGCTCCTCTCCGGGCAGGACGTGGAGGACGCGCGGGAGCGGCAGGCGTCGGCGCCCGCCGCGTCGGCCTGACCGGTCGCCCTCCCCGCCGCCCGGTCGATCGCCCGCGGATCCGTGATCGACGACCCTCGTTCCCGGGACGCGGGACGGCGCAGAGTGACGGTGCGTCCGTCCGGGCGCCTTGAGCGAACAGGAGCCACCCATGACCGACACCGCCACCCGCCCCCGCGGACACCGACCACCCACCCGCCGCGGCGGCCGACTGTGGCTGCTCTGGGGTGTGGCCGCCGGCCTGCTCGGGGTCACCGCCACCGTGGTGTTCGACGTGCGACCGTGGTCGGAGGCCGACTACGCCCGCGGCGGCATCCTCTCCGCGGCGGCCGAAGACATGCCGGCGCTCGACCCCGTGGGCAACAAGATCGGCTTTCTGCTCGGCTTCGCAGCCGTGGCGTGCCTCCTGGTGCTGCACGGAGCCTGGCGCGTGCGAGTGGAACGGGGATCCACCTCGGTCGCGGCGCGCGTGTTCTCCGCGGGACTCGTGACCTCGGCCGCCGGGCTCACGTTCGGCTACGCGTGGAAGGGGACGCTCGGGCTGTATGGCCACGGCGGCCCGGAGTTCGGCAGCTTCGGCGACGAGGGTCTGCTGGTGTTCTACGCGCTCACCGACTTCGGCGCGTTCATCCCGTGGTTCGGTGTGCTCGTGTCACTGGCCGCGCTCGCCGCCATGGCCTGGTTCGAGCGATCGGCCTCGCGGGTCCTCGGGACGCTGTTGGGTGCCCTGGTGCTGCTGATCGCGGCGGGGTACATCCTCACCGGCGTCCCGGGGCTCGCCGGGCCGGTCGGTGGCCTCGGGCTCGCGTTCGCCTCGCTGTGGATGCTGCTGGGGCGCCGCGGGGTCTCGTCCGGGGACACCGCGACGGACCGGGCGGCTGCCACCGGCACCCCGCTGCCCGGCAGGTCGTGACGGCGGGCCTCAGCCGGGGCTGACCGCGGCGGCGTGCACGCTCACCCGGGTGCCGCCGCCCGGCGGTCGGTCCCAGCCCACGCGGAACCCCGCCTCGTCCGCCCACTCCCGCATCGACGCGAGCCCCACGCCGGCCCCTCGACGATCGGGGAGCCCGCGGCCGTCGTCCTGCACGCACAGCAGCCGCTCGCCGGGGCCGCCGAGCGTGACCACCACCTCGCGCGCGCCGGCGTGCCGCACGGCGTTGAGCAGTGCCTCCGCGGCGATGCGCAGCAGGATGCCCGCACGGGCGGGGTCGAGATCGGGGTCGGCACCCGGAACGAGACGCACGGCCGCCCCCGCCGCGCCCAGTGCGGACACCAGGCGCCGCAGCTCGCCGTCGAGGTCGTGCACCGGGGTCGTGCCGCCGCGGGCGAGCCGGGCGAGGGTCGCCGTCTGCGCCTCCAGCAGCTCGGCGACGCGGGCGGCCGTCTCCTCCGCCGCCGCCCGGTCACCCCGTGCGAGCAGGTTGGTGGCCGCGGCGAGCGAGAACCCCGCTCCGGACAGCGCGGGCCCGAGCCCGTCGTGCAGCTCCCGGCGCAGCGCCCGTCGTTCCGCGTGCTGCGCCTCCGCCGCCGTCCGCCGTGCCTCGGCGAGGGCGGTCGATGCCTCCGCGAGCCGCACGACCACGCCGATCACCGGGCCCAGATCCGCGATCGCCTCGGTGGTCCTGCGCCCGACGGGCACCCCGTCGACCTCCCCGGTCACCTCCAGCACGACACCGGGGTCGCCGTCCACCGCGAAGGCCGTGGTCGTGCCGCGGGGATCCCCCACCACGACGTCCGTGGTGCCGAGGTGCTCGCCGTCACCGCCCGCGTCGTCCGCCGCGACCCGGAGGCGCACCGAACCGAGGCGCAGCGTGGCCCGCAGCGCCGTCGCCAGGGCGCGCAGGCCGTCCGCGCCGGTGGCGATCTCGCCCACCTCCGCCCCCAGCGTGTCCACGAGCCGCTCGGGCGCCCCGGCGTCGCCGTACACGAGGCGGTCGACCCGCCGGCGGATGAGGCGCCGCATCGGCAGCAGCCCGATCGCGACCAGCGCCGCGGTGGCGAACACGGCCAGTGGCGTCGGAGGGCCGACCGTCTCCATCGCTGTCACGATCAGCAGGTAGCCCGTCGCGGCGAGCACCGCCAGGATGCTGGTCGTGAGCACCGTGCTCACTGTCACGTCGACGCCGCGCAGCCGATGCTGCAGACCCATCACGAGCACCGCCGATGGATAGAAGATCTGCCCGACGATGGGCGCGATGGTGCCGAACACCCACAGCGGGGCTGCGAGCTGGAGCGAGGCGGGCAGCACCGTGACCACGTAGGAGGCAGTCAGGAACACATGCCCGACCAGCAGCCAGATCAGGGCGTACCGCTGCGACCGCGGTGACCGGAGTGCCCGCTTCAGCACGATCACGGCGACCGCGGTCGAGGCGCACAGCGTCACGGCGGCCGCGGCCCCGTAGGCGCCGGGCAGCATCGCCTGGTACCACGGCCAGTCCGGGGCGAGCGGGTTGTCGAGCGGTCCGGCGCCCTGCTGGGTGAGGGACGCGACGGTGGCCACGCCGGCCGCCGTCACCACGAGACACAGCAGCCCACGGTCGAGGGCGGCGCGCCGGCCGGGGAGCAGCAGCAGCGGCACGACCGCGGTCAGGAAGGTGCCGGGGACGAACGCCCAGCCGCCCGCGTAGGCGAGCAGTGCGCCCCCGGGCAGCCCGCCGCTCTCCACCGCCAAGAGGCCGTACTGCACGCCGAACGCGGCGAGCCCCGAGCCCACGGCGTGCACCGCGAGCAGCACGGCGACCGGCTGCGGACGACGCACCAGGAGCACCGCGGCCAGGGGCGCGTACACCGCCGCGACCGTGAGGCCGATGTCGTCGAACCGGGCCTGCGCGGCCGGCGGGGCCGGAGAGAGGAAGGTGCCGGCGACGGGGGCCGCCGGGAGCTCGAACCGCCACGCCAGCAGGATCGACGCGGCCGCCAGACCCCAGGCGCTCGCGAGCACCGCGACCCCCGCGAGGCGCCGAGCACCGCCGCCTGTCATGCGGGCACCGCCGTCACCGTGACCGCGCGGCGCCCGGTCGGCTCCTCCCCGGGCACGCGCTCGGCGACCCTGGCGTGCAGCGCCCGCACGATCGGGTCGACCCGCACCGCGGCCCCTACCACCCGCAGCACCGCGCGGTCGGCGGGGCCCACCGTGACCTCGATCCGCTCGACCCCGCCCTCCCGGCGGGCACGCAGCATCGCCTCAGCGACCAGGTGGTACAGGTGCTCGGGGTGTTCGGGCGCCCGCCGCACCTCGGCGTGCAGCGCCGGCTCCGGAAAGCGCGCGGCGAGTTCGCTCAGCGCGCCGGTCAGGTCGCCGGCGTCGAGCGCCCCGGGCAGCAGGGTGCGGGCGAGGTCGCGCACCTCGGTGGTCGCCGCCTGCAGTGCGGCCGAGGCATCACGCAGCACGAGGTCGGGTCGCGGAGAGTCCGGGAGCGCGCGCAGGGCCCGGCGCACCCGGGCGAGCACGGGCTCGAGTCCTGCCTCGATCTCGGCCCGCGCGAACCGCCGCTCGCTGGCCGCGATCCGCCGCGCGCCGTCTCTGGCCACGCGCAGACCCTCGTCGGCGTCGGCCAGCAGCACCGCCACGCTCAGCACCCCGCCGATGCGGCGCAGCGCGGCGAGGCTGCGCGGCTCCACGCGCCGACCGGAGGTGCCGCTCACCTCCACCGTCCCGCACGCGCCGCCGGCCGCGAGCAGGGCGACCACCTCCCGCGTTGCGGGATCGAGCGTGCCGGCCTGTCCGTGGGAGTGCTCGGGGCCGGAGGAGGCGATCGCGACCCCGCCGAGGCGGAGCGACCGGCGCAGCGCTTCGGCCAGCACCTCCAGCGACGCGCGGCCGCTGCCGCCGCCCGCCTCCGTGCTCACGGTGCGCAGCAGTGCACGCGGCTCGGCGGAGCGGCCGTACAGCAGCTGGTCAACGGCGCGCTGCACGCCGCGGCGCACGGGCTCCGCGCCGACCGCGATCAGCACGACGGCGACCATGCCCGCGCTCGTGGGCGGCAGTGGCGCGAGCTGCGCGATCGTCGCGGCGACCGCACCGTAGGCGGCCAGCAGGGCGGACACCAGGAGCACTCCGACCGCGAACCGGGCCCGCGCCGGCTCCACGGCGTCGGGGGCGCGGGCGATCGCGGTGAGCACGAACGAGGCCGCAGCGAACAGCACGCACGCGGGCAGCACGGCCGCGGCGAACGCGGTGCCGAGCAGGGAGCCGCCGCCGTCCGTCGCGACCGTGAAGCCGCCCACGCCGCACAGCAGCAGGGCGAAGTGGGCGATCGCGAGCCATACGGCCGCCTCCCGGTCGGGGGAGGAGCGTCGCCGGGCGACCCACAGGATCGTCGCACCCGACCACAGCGCCAGCGCCAGCCAGACGATCCACAGGGCGGCCGTGAACGGAAGCGGCGTCCCGCGGTCCAGCTCCACGGCGCTCGACACCGCGAGGGCCGTGGACAGTGCGGCGCCCGCCGCGAGCAGCGTACGGGCGTGGAGCAGCACCGCCGCCCCCAGCGCCCCGGCGACCGTGAGACCACCGGGCATCCACGCCACGCCCAGCAGGTCGAGCCACAGCCCGCCGTCGACCCCGGCCGCGCGCAGTCCCGCCGCAAGCGTGGCCGCCCCACCGCCCACCCCCGTCGTGGCGAGGGTGAGCGGGAGCAGGGGGCCGCCGCGACCGCCGTGACCGCCGCGGACGGGCAGGAGTGCGGCCGCACCGCCGAACGCCAGGGCGGCGCTGAGCGTGCCGACGGCCTCGATGCCGCCGGACGAGTGCAGGCACAGCAGCGCACCGATCAGCGCGGGACCCCACGACGCCAGCAGGAGCGCAGCCGTCGTCGCCACTCCGAGCACGCGCGAGGGTCCGTGCGCTCGCGCCGTGGGGGCGGCGGCTCCGCTCATCGGCGCTCCTCTCCGAGCCTCAGTGTGCCGGAGGGGGCGCGGCCTGACCAGGGTCGCGGGGCGTCCCGGGGCGGATCTCCCGGGCGGTCGGGACACGGTGCCCTCGGAGCCGGGACGCAGGGACCCCTAGCGTCGGTGGCGGTGGAGGACACCGTGCCGACGCGGGTCGGCAGGAGGAGGGGACCATGCGCGGTCGATCGGGTCGACGAGCGCACGAGGGGACCGGGTCGCGGTCGCCGCAGCGGGATCATGGGGACCGGTGCGGGCGAGGCGACCGCCGGCGGGCTGCGGGCTCGCACGGCGGACTCGGCGGGAGCGGGGGCTGCTCCCGCCGGGTGTCCCTCCCCGCACGTCGCCCCCCGGAGCAGCGTGGGCCCGCGGTGGTGCGCCGCGGGGCGGGAGCGCTAGCGTGAGCGGCATGCCAGAGGAGTCCAGCGCGGTGGACGCGGCGGACAGTGCCGTGCGCATCTTCGTGGTGGACGACCACCCGGTCTTCGCCTTCGGCATGTCGAGCTTCCTGGAGTCGATCGAGGGGTTCCGGGTCGTGGGCAGGGCCGGCACCGAGGACGAGGCGGTCGACGGTGTGCTGGCCGCGCAGCCCGACGTGGTGCTCATGGACGTGGATCTCGGGGCGGGATCCGGCATCGAGGCGACGCGGCGCATCGTGCGGGTGGCCCCGGGCATCGGCGTGCTCATCGTGACGATGCTCGGCGATGACGACTCGGTGTTCGCCGCCCTCCGCGCCGGAGCCAGGGGCTACCTGCTCAAGAGCGCGCTGCCGGACGAGATCGAGCGGGGGCTGCGCGCCGTGGCGTCGGGTGACGTGCTGCTCACGGCCGAGGTGGGGCGCCGCGCGATCGACCTGCTGTCGGGCGCGCGCACGACCGGGCCCGTGGTGTTCCCCGAGCTGACGCACCGCGAGCGCGAGGTGCTCGACCTCATCGCCCGCGGCCTCGACAACCAGGCGGTGGCCCGGCGGCTCGTGCTGTCGTCGAAGACCGTGCGCAACTACCTGTCCGGCATCCTCGCGAAGCTCGCGGTGCCCGATCGCAGCGCGCTGATCGTGCGTGCGAGGGAGGCCGGGCTCGGTCGGGACGCGCCGGACGCTCCCGCGTGACCGTGATAATCCACAGCGCTTTCCGATCACGGATCGATAACGTCGATCCCATGAGCGTGATCCCGGTCGACGAAGCCATGATCAGCGAGGCCAAGGAGCTGCGCGATCAGCTGCAGCGCTTCCTGCGCGAGTACGAGTTCGGCATGCGGGAGGTGGAGACGAAGATCTCGATCCTGCGCGACGAGTTCACGCACGACCACGCCTACAACCCGATCGAGCACGTGAAGAGCCGCCTGAAGTCGCCGGACAGCATCGTGGAGAAGCTCGCGCGCAAGGGGATCGACGAGCCCGACTTCGAGCGCATCCGCGCCGAGATCACCGACATCGCCGGGGTGCGGGTCACGTGCAGTTTCGTCGCCGACGTGTACCGGCTGTTCGACCTGCTCACCGCGCAGGACGACGTGACCGTGCGCACCGTGAAGGACTACATCGCGCAGCCGAAGGCGAACGGCTACAAGAGCCTGCACGCGATCATCGAGGTGCCCGTGTTCCTGTCGACCGGCGCGCTCTCGGTGCCGGTGGAGGTGCAGTTCCGCACGATCGCGATGGACTTCTGGGCGAGCCTGGAGCACAAGATCTACTACAAGTTCTCCAACCAGGTGCCCTCGCACCTCGTGCAGAGCCTGACCGATGCGGCGGATGCGGCCGCCGAGCTCGACAGCCGCATGGAGCGCCTGCACCGCGAGGCGCACGGCGTCCCGCGCCGGCAGCTCGCCCCGCCGCCCCCGCCGGCTCCGCGCATCGTGGGCGTGTGACCCGGGCACCCGTCGCGCCGTGCCGCGGATCGTGGGAGCATGACGGCGATGACCTCCGCCGCCTCGCCCGCCCGCACGTCGCCCGCGACGGACGACCGTCCGCACACCGACCCGGCGCTCCTGCCCGACCTCGACGAGGGTCCGCGCTGCGAGTGTCCGCACACCGGGTCCGACACCCCTCACACCGCCGTCGACACCGGTCGCGACGCCCCGGTGTCGTGCGGCAGGGCGGCCGCGTGGCGGGTGACGACCGAGTGCGTCTGCGGTGGCGGGCACCCGCGCCGCGTGGAGCTGCTGTGCACGCGGTGCCTCAATAACCGCAGCAGCCAGCTCGGCCGCGAGCGCGTGACAGTGCGCGGGATCTGATCCGCGGCCACTGATCCGCGTCGCCGCTCCGGAGCCACCCAGCTCGGGTGTCGCCCCGCTACGCGCCCAGGAACTCGCGCGCGGCGGCCGACATGGCCGTGACGCCGACCTCGATCGTGGGGTGGATCTCGGGGGCGAAGAACGGCGAGTGGTTGGTGGGGATGTCCTGCTCCAGGCGGCCGGCGGCGAGGGCCTCGGCGAACCGTGCGGGATCCACGCCACCCCAGAACCAGAACACGAGCGGCACGCCCGCGTCCCGCGCGAACCAGGAGACGTCCTCGCTGCCGGTGAACATCCCGGGGTCGATCACGGCGGTCTCGCCGAGCGCACGCTGGAGTGCCGTCGTGACGCGCTCGGTCGCCTCCTCGTCGTTGATCGTGGCGGGCAGGGTGTGGTCGGTGCGGATCTCGGGCTCCCGCTCGGCGCCGGATGCGGTGGCCTCGGCGCGCACGATGCGCTCCACGCTCGCGAGCACCTTCTCGCGCACCTGGTCGTTCGGGTAGCGGAGGCTGAGCTCGAGCTTCGCCTCGGCCGGGATGATGTTGTTCTTGAGGCCGGCGTGGATCGATCCGACCGTGACCACGGCCACCCCCTGCGGGTCGATCTCGCGCGAGACGATGGTCTGCAGGCGCATCACCGTGGCGGCCGCCATCACGACGGGGTCGATCGTGGCGTGCGGCCGGGAGCCGTGGCCGCCGCGGCCGTGGAGGGTGACGGTGAGGCCGTCCGACGCGGCCATCTGCGTGCCGCTGCGCACCCCGATCACGCCCGCGGGGAGCGGGGTCACGTGCTGGCCGAGCACCACGTCGGGCTTCGGGTACCGGGCGAGCAGGCCGTCGTCGAGCATGGCCCTGGCGCCGGCACCGTATTCCTCCGCGGGCTGGATGAGCACCACGAGCGTGCCCGACCAGTCCTCGCGCTCCGCCACCAGCTTCTCGACCGCGCCGATCATCGCGGTCACGTGCATGTCGTGGCCGCACGCGTGCATGACGGGCACGGTGGTGCCGGACGGGTCGACGCCCTTGGCGGTGCTCGCGTACGCGCGGCCGGTCTGCTCCTCCACGGGCAGGGCGTCCATGTCGGCGCGCACCCACACCACGGGGCCGTCGCCGTTGCGCAGCACGCCGACGACGCCGGTCACGCCGACGCCTTCCTCCACGTCGAGCCCGAGATCACGCAGGTGCTGGGCGGCGATGCCCGCGGTGCGCGTCTCCTGGAACGAGAGCTCGGGGTGCTGATGGAGGTCGATGTAGAGCGCTTCGAGATCGATGGCCATGGGCCGAGCCTAGCCCGCGGTCAGGGCCGGGCGTAGGACTCGAGTTCCGGCCCGGGGTGGAGCACGCCGTTCACGATCGCGCGGATCGCGAAGGCGCTCGCGTCGGCCAGGTCGACCGCGTCCGGGTGCAGCAGCCACTGCAGCTGCAGGCCGTCCATCACGGCGAGGATCGCGGCCGACGCCGCCGCGATCGTGTCGGGCTCGGTCACACCCTCCTGCGCGCAGAGCTCGCCGAAGGCGGCGGCGACCTCGCGGCGGAGGGTGGTGTAGCGGTCCTCGAAGTAGGGGCGGGAGGGGTGGTCGTCGGTCACCGATTCCGCCGAGAGCACGGTGTACGCCTGCACGATGCCTGGGCGCTTCTCGTTCGTGAGGGCCGTGCGCACGAGGTGCAGGAACAGCTCGGGACCGTCGGGGATGTGCTTCTGGGCGAGCCCGGCGACGTCGTCCTGGTCGCGGTAGGCCAGCACCTCGAGCAGCAGCTTCTGCTTCGAGCCGAAGTGGTGCAGCACCCCGGCGTGCGTGATGCCGACCTGCTCGGCGACGTCGGCGAGGGTGCCGTTGGTCGAGCCCTTGTTGCCGAAGATCTCGATGGCCGCCTTGAGGATCTGCTCGCGCTTCTCCCGCGTCGCCGGGCGCACCCGCACGGCGTGATCGCTCTCCGACATGCGTCGTCCTCTCCTCAACCGGCCCCGCTTGCCAACCAACTTACTCCTCGGTAACCTCACCTCAGCTTACTTTCTCGACAGTAAGCAAACCGCCGCCGCACAACGACCGTGCCCAAGGAGAAGCAATGAAGCTCAGAACGTCTCTGATCGCCGCTACCGCGATCACCGCACTCGGGGTCTCGGCCCTCGCCGGATGCTCGTCCGGAGGGTCGGACGACGCCGCAGCCGGCGGCGCCGCCCTCACCATCGCCAAGCCGGACGGCGCCATCACCACCGAGTCGAACAACCCGTTCGTCGGCGACTCCGCCGCGTCGAAGTACGGCTACGCCAAGGTCGTGTTCGAGACCCTGGCCCTGGTGAACCAGACGGGAGACCGCGGAACCACGCCGTGGCTCGCCGAGAGCCTCGAGTGGAACGACGACTACACGCAGCTCACGGTCGTCCCCCGCGAGGGCGTCACCTGGAGCGACGGCGAGCCGTTCACCGCCGACGACATCGTCTTCTCCTTCGAGACCGCCTCGATCCCCGCGCTCGACACCGCCGGCCTCAAGTACGAGGGAGCCGAGGTCGACGGCGACACGGTCGTGCTGAGCTTCGGCGACTCCAAGTACGTCAACCAGGCGCGCGTGCTGCACGTGCCGATCGTGCCGAAGCACATCTGGGAGAAGTTCGACGACCCCGCCACCGACCCCGTCAAGGGCGACGACCTCGTCGGCACCGGCCCCTACGCGATGGCGAACTGGTCGACCGAGTCGGTCACGCTCGACGCCCGCGACGACTACTGGGGCGGCGACCTCGCCGTGCCCGAGCTGCACTACGTCTCCTACGGCGACAACACCGCCCTCACCACGGCTCTCGCCAATGGCGACGCCGACTGGGCCCAGGCGTTCATCCCGCAGATCGAGGAGCAGTTCCTCTCGGCCGACCCCGAGCACAACCAGTTCCTCGCCTCCCCGACCACCGGCTCCGCCACGCTGTTCATGAACCTGCAGCAGAAGCCGTTCGACGACCCGGCCTTCCGGCAGGCGCTCGCCTGGGTGATCGACCGCGACGCCTACGTCGACATCGCCCGCGAAGGCGCCAGTGAGCCCGTCTGGTCGGTCACCGGCCTGTCGTCGATCCTCGAGGACGAGATCCAGCCCGAGTTCCAGGGCGTGGACTACAAGGTCGACGCCGACAAGGCGCGCGACCTGCTCGAGACCGCCGGGTACACCTGGAAGGACGACGCCCTGATCGACCCGGACGGCACGCCCGTGTCGTTCACTCTCTCCGTCCCGTCCGGCTGGAGCGACTGGAACACCGCGCAGGAGCTCATCGCCGAAGACGTGAAGGACGGCATCGGCGCCGAGGTCAAGATCGACATGCCCGACTGGGGCGGCTGGGCCGACCCCCGCGACAACGGCACCTTCTCCGCGATCATCCACTGGCTGGAGGACAGCGGCACCGCCTACGGCCTGTACACCTCGACCATGGACCCGCGGTGGATCTCCCCCGAGGGTAAGGCCGGCTTCAACTTCGGCCGCTTCGACGACCCCGCGGCGACGACGGCGCTGAACACGTACGCGAACGCGTCGTCCGACGAGGAGCGCACCGCCGCGATCGACACGCTGCAGACGATCTTCTCGGAGCAGGTGCCGGCCATCCCGCTGGGCGCCCACCCGCTGCTGGGCGAGTTCAACACGCGCAACTACGTCGGCTGGCCGTCGGAGACCGACACGTACGCGTCGGCCGACCCCACGCAGCCGAACATCGTGCAGATCCTCACGAAGCTGAAGCCCGCCGAGTAGACCCGTCGTCTCGCTCCGACCGCTCAGGGACCGGTTCGCCCTCGGCGACCGGTTCCTGAGCGAGAAGCGGAGCGACGAGACGACGGACGCCTCCCATGAAGGACACCCCATGCCAGACCCCCTGCTCACCGTGCGCGACTTCTCGGTCGTGTACGACGTCGATCCGCCCGTCGCGGCGGTGAAGGACGTGACCCTCGAACTCCAGCGCGGCGAGATCCTCGGGCTCGCCGGGGAGAGCGGCTGCGGCAAGACCACGCTCGCCTACGGCGTGCAGCGGCTGCTGCGTGCTCCCGCCGTCATCACCGGAGGCAGTGTGACCTTCCACGATGCCTCCGGAGCGGACATCGACATCAACGCGCTCGACGTCGACGCGATGCAGCGATTCCGCTGGGACAAGGTGTCGATGGTGTTCCAGGGCGCGATGAACGCCCTCAACCCGGTCGCCACGGTCGGCTCGCAACTGGAGGACGTGTTCGAGATCCACCGTCCCGACATGAACCGCCGCCAGCGCAGGACCGAGGCGGAGGAGCTGCTCGAGATCGTGAAGGTCGGCCGCCAGCGCCACCGGTCTTTCCCGCACGAGCTGTCGGGCGGCATGCGCCAGCGCGTGATGATCGCGATGGCGCTCGCCCTGCGCCCGCAGCTGATGGTGATGGACGAGCCCACCACGGCGCTCGACGTGCTGGTGCAGCGCGAGATCCTGAAGCAGATCTCGCAGCTGCGGCGCGAGTTCGGGTTCTCGGTCGTCTTCATCACCCACGACCTGCCGCTGCTGCTCGAGATCAGCGACCGCATCGCGATCATGCGCGAGGGCGAGATCGTCGAGCTCGACACGGCCGAGCGCATCTGGAACGCGCCGCAGCACGAGTACACGCGGCGGCTGCTGTCGTCGTTCCCCCGGCTGACCGGCGAGAGAGGGGTGCTGGTGCGATGACCACGCTCGAGTTCCGACACGTCACCAAGAGCTACACCGTGCGCGGCGCCGGCCAGATCAAGGCCCTCGACGACGTGAGCTTCACCCTCGAGTCCGGCCGCACGATCGGACTCGTCGGGCAGTCCGGCAGCGGCAAGTCCACGATCGCGAAGATCCTCACCCAGCTCGAGACCCCCACCAGTGGGGAGGTGCTGCTCGACGGCACCCCGATCCCACGGCGCGGCAGGGGGCTGCGGAGCTACCGCCAGCAGCTGCGCATGGTGTTCCAGGATCCGTTCGCCTCGCTCAACCCCTCCCACTCCATCCGCTACCACCTGGAGCGGCCCATCCGCCTCGACGACGTCGTGCCGAAGAAGGACACCGATGCCGAGGTGCGGCGCCTGCTCGCCCGCGTGCGGCTCGACGCCGACGCCGTGATCGACCGCCGCCCGCACGAACTGTCGGGCGGCCAGCGGCAGCGTGTGGCCATCGCCCGCGCCCTCGCCTCCCGCCCGTCGCTGCTCGTGGCGGACGAGCCCGTGTCGATGCTCGACGTGTCGATCCGTCTCGGCGTGCTGAGCCTGCTCGCCGAGCTGCAGCGTGACGAGGGACTCGGCGTGCTCTACATCACGCACGACCTGGCCACCGCCCGCCACTTCAGCGACGAGATCATGGTGCTCAACCAGGGCCGCGTGGTCGAGTACGGCACCGCCGACGACGTCATCCTGAACCCGCAGGACCCCTACACCCGCGAGCTGCGCGCCGCCTCTCCCGACCCGGAGAAGCACTTCGCCGCCACCACGAACGGAGGTGCGCGGTGAGTACCGCCTTCCCCCAGCTGGACGACAACGACCTCGTCGCGAGCGACGCCCTCGAGGTCGGCACCACCGCGACGGCGGTCGACCGTGGCCGGCGTCGCGTGCCGTGGCGCTTCTTCGCCGGGCGCGCGGGCTTCTACCTCTTCACCCTGTGGGCGGCGATCACGATCAACTTCTTCCTGCCCCGGCTCATGAAGGGCGACGCGGTGAGCTCGTATCTCGCGCGCAACCCCAACGTGAGCCCGGAGGCCGCCGACGCCCTGCGCATCCTGCTCGGCATCGACTCCGACAAATCGGTGTGGCAGCAGTACGTCGAGTACTGGGGCATGCTGCTGCGCGGCGACCTGGGCATCTCCACGCTGCACGGTCTGCGTCCGGTCGCCGAGGTGCTCGCCTCCGCCCTCCCGTGGACGCTCGGGCTGGTCGGCATCGCGACGATCATCTCGTTCGCGATCGGCACGGTCGCCGGGGCCATCGTGGGATGGAAGCGGGGCAGCAAGCTCGACGCGATCATCCCGGTGACCACCTTCTTCAACACGATCCCGTATTTCTGGCTCGGGCTCATCGCGATCGCCGTCTTCTCGTCGACGCTCAAGTGGTTCCCGTCGTCGCACGCCTACGACAAGGGGCAGTCGCCGGAGTGGAGCCTGGACTTCATCGGGCAGGTGATCATGCACGGCACCCTGCCCGCGCTCACCATCGTGGTGGCCTCGCTGGGTGGCTGGGTGCTCGGCATGCGCAACATGATGCTGACCGTGCTCGACGACGACTACATCACGGTCGCGCAGGCGAAGGGCATGCCGAACCGGCGCGTGCTGTGGGCCTACGCCGCCCGCAACGCCGTGCTCCCGCAGATCCAGAGCTTCGCGCTGTCGATCGGCTTCATCGTGGGCGGCACCATCGTCATGGAGATGGTGTTCAGCTATCCCGGTGTCGGCAAGCTGCTGCTCGACGCCACCAACGCCAAGGACTTCGCGCTCATGCAGGGCGTGTTCCTGGTGATCACGCTGTCGGTGCTCGTGGCCAACATCCTCGCCGACGTGGTCTACGCCTACCTCGACCCGCGCACCCGCCAGACGGAGGCCTGACATGACCGTTCCCACCACCGCCGCAGGCACCGCCCCCGACGGCTCGCCTGTCGCCTCGGGCATGCCGGAGACCGCGACCCTGCGCACCGCGCCGTCGGGCGACCCGCACCGCGCGACGTTCCGGTCGCAGCTCGGCCAGGCGTTCGCGATGTTCCGCAACCCGAAGTCCCTGGCCGGGCTCATCATCCTCGGGATCTTCGTGCTCGTCGCGATCCTGGCACCGTGGATCGCCCCGTACGGACCCACCCAGAAGGACCGCACCGCGCTCCGCCAGCCGCCGTCGTGGGAGCACTGGCTCGGGACGACGCACATGGGGGAGGACGTGCTGAGCCAGATCATCTACGGCACGCGCGGGGTCATCGTCGTCGGCTTCCTCGCCGCGTTCATCGCCACCATCATCGCCATCACGGTCGGCGTGATCGCCGGGTACGTGCGCGGCTGGAAGAGCGAGTCGCTGTCGGCGCTGACCAACGTGTTCCTCGTGATCCCCGGCATCCCGCTGATCATCATCATCGCGTCGCAGTTCGACAACCCGCCGCTGATCGTGATCGCCGCCGTGCTCGGGCTCACCGGGTGGGCGTGGGGTGCGCGCGTGCTGCGGGCGCAGACCATGTCGCTGCGCAACCGCGACTTCATCCAGGCCGCCCGCGCCAACGGCGAGCCGCTGCGCCGCATCATCACGGTCGAGATGCTGCCGAACCTGATGGCGCTCATCGCGTCGAGCTTCGTCGGCACCGTGACCGCCGCGATCCTCGGCCTCACGACGCTCGCGTTCATCGGGGTGATCCCGGTGAGCAACCTCAACTGGGGCACGATCCTGTTCTGGGCGCAGCAGAACGGCGCCTTCCCCCGGTTGTGGTGGTGGTACGTGCCCGCGGGGCTCTGCATCGCGATCATCGGCGTGGCCCTGTCGCTGATCAACTTCGGGATCGACGAGTATGTGAACCCGCGGCTGCGTTCCGCCGGAGAGCGCGCACGGGCCATGAAGAAGAAGGGGCTCGACGTGAACGCGCCGGTCACGGCCGTGCGCTCCGTCCCCCTGCCGACGACCGACACCACCGATACGACGACACAGAACACGAAGTGATGACCTCTCTGCTCCCGACGACCACCCTTCCGTACCAGAACCCCTCCCTGCCGATCCCCGAGCGCGTCGCCGACCTCCTCTCCCGCATGAGCGTGGAGGAGAAGGTCGGGCAGATGCTGCAGCTCGACGCCCGCGACGATCTCGACGACCACGTGCTGCGGCGTCACGTCGGCTCGATCCTGCACACGTCTCCTGAGCGCATCGTGCGGGCGAACGAGCTCACGGCGCAGACCCGCCTGCGCATCCCCCTGCTCGTGGGCGAGGACTGCATCCACGGCCACTCGTTCTGGCCGGGTGCGACGATCTACCCCACCCAGCTGGGCATGGCAGCGACGTGGGACGCCGAGCTGCTGGAGCGCGTCGCGCGGGCCACAGCGGAGGAGGTCGCGGTCACCGGCATCCACTGGACCTTCTCTCCCGTGCTGTGCATCGCGCGCGACCTGCGGTGGGGCCGGATCAACGAGACGTTCGGCGAGGACCCGTTCCTGATCGGCGAGCTCGCGAGCGCCATGGTGCGCGGCTACCAGGGCGACGGGCTCGACGACCCGACCGCGATCCTCGCGACCGCCAAGCACTTCGCGGGGTACTCCGAGACGCAGGGCGGACGGGACGCGAGCGAGGCCGACATCTCGCGCCGCAAGCTGCGCTCCTGGTTCCTGCCGCCGTTCGAGCGCGTGGCCCGCGAGGGCTGCCGCACGTTCATGCTCGGCTACCAGACCACCGACGGCGTGCCGATCACCCTGAACGACTGGCTGCTCAGCGACGTGCTGCGCGACGAGTGGGGCTACACCGGCACCCTCATCACCGACTGGGACAACGTCGGGCGCATGGTGTGGGAGCAGCGCATCCAGCCCGACCTGACCCAGGCGGCCGCGGCCGCGGTGCGCGCGGGCAACGACATGGTCATGACCACGCCCGGGTTCTTCGAGGGCGCGCTCGACGCGGTGGCGCAGGGGCTGCTGCCCGACGACGCGTTCGACGACGCGGTCGCCCGCATCCTCACGCTCAAGTTCGAGCTCGGGCTGTTCGAGGATCCGCGACTGCCGCGCGCAGACCTGTCGTCCGTGGTGGGCAGCGCCGCGCACGCCGAGCTGAACCTGGAGACGGCGCGACGCTCCCTCGTGCTGCTGGAGAACGACGGCGTGCTGCCGCTCGACCCCGCCGCCGCGCTGCGCATCGCCGTGACGGGACCCCTGGCCGACGACGCACAGACGCAGCTGGGCGACTGGGCGGGAGGTTCGGGTCAGGCGGGGTGGCTCGACGGGCAGCCGCGCGACATGATCACGACCGTGCTCGACGGGCTGCGCGCGGTGGACGGCTGGCGGGTGACGCACACGCGCGGCGCCGACATCCTCACCCTCGAGGACGACCCGCGGGGCACGCACTTCCCCGACAAGCAGCCGCGGCCGCCGGTGGTGCGGCCGTGTGCGCCCGACGCGGCGCTGATCGCGGAGGCCGTGGCCGACGCCGAGGCCGCCGACGTCGTGGTCGCGGTGGTCGGCGACCGGATCGAGCTCGTGGGTGAGGGCCGCTCGACGGCCACGCTCGAGCTCATCGGCGGCCAGAACGCGCTGCTGGACGCGCTGATCGACACCGGCACGCCGGTCGTGATCGTGCTGCTCGCGTCGAAGCCGCTCGTGCTCCCGGCGTCGGCGCAGCGCGCGGCGGCCGTGATCTGGGCGGCCAACCCCGGGATGCAGGGTGGTCGCGCGCTCGCCGAGGTCATGGCGGGCCTGGTCGAGCCGTCCGGCCGACTGCCGATCTCGTTCGCGCGCCACGTGGGACAGCAGCCGACCTACTACAACCAGATCCGCGGACAGCACGGCGACCGGTACGCCGACCTCACGCAGTCGCCCGCCTGGGCGTTCGGCGAGGGGCGCTCGTACACCACGGTCGAGTACTCCGACCTGGAGCTGGAGGCGGAGGCTCTCACGGCGGACGACACGGTCGTGGGCCACGTGACGGTGACGAACACGGGAGCCCGGCCCGCGCGCGAGACCGTGCAGGTGTACGTGCGCGACGAGGTCACGAGCGTGAGCTGGACCGATCGGGAGCTCAAGGCGTATCGCCAGGTCGACGTGTCGCCGGGGGAGTCCGTGCGGGTGCGGGTGGAGGTGCCGGCGGCCGAGTGCACGATCGTCGATGCGGCGGGGGTGCGCCGGGTGGAGCCCGGCGCGTTCACGCTGCTGGTCGGCCCGAGCTCGCGCGAGGAGGTGCTGCTGGCGGCGGGGTTCCGCATCGGCTGAGGCGGTGGGGCGGAGGGTGGACGGACGAGTTCGCTCGATTTGAGCTCAAGCGCGCTTGAGGTCTTACGGTGGAAGGGTGACCCGGAAGTTCCCCGCATGACCATCGACCCCCGCCCCCACCCCGCCGCCCCCGTCCCGTCCGCCGTCGGCGAGGGACTCAAGGCCGCGTTCCGCGCGCACCCCGCCGGTGTCGCGATCATCACGGCTCAGGGCCCCGACGGACCGGTGGGCCTCACCGCCTCCAGCGTGTCGTCCGTGGCGGTCGATCCCGCCGCGATCATGTTCTCCGTCACGCGGGCGACCGGGAGCGCCGGGGCGATCCTGTCCGCGCCGAGCTTCGTGGTGCACCTGATCGACGACGAGCACTCCGACCTCGCGCAGAGCTTCGCCGTGAGCGGTGCCGAGCGGTTCACGTCGCAGCAGGGCTGGACGACGCTGCCGACCGGCGAGCCGCACCTCCCGGAGGCGAGGGTCGCGCTGCGCTGCCGCCCGCTGCACACCGTGCCCGTCGGCTCCTCGACGGTCGTGATCGCGGAGGTCCTGGAGGTGCTGCCGGGGCGACCCGCCCGCCCGCTGGTGTACGTGGACCGCCGGTTCCACGCCCTGCCGCACGTCCCCGCCGTCTGACCCCGACCGCCCGGCGGCGGTCCGGCCTGCCGTCAGGCGAGCGAGAGGAACAGCTTCTCGAGCTCGGGCAGGGAGACGCCGTCCTCCTCTTCCGGGCCGTCGAGGCAGTCCCTCATCGCGGTGGCGATGATCTGGAAGCCCGCCTTGTCGAGCGCGGAGGTGACGGCGGAGAGCTGCGTGACGACCGCTCGGCAGTCGCTGCCGGCCTCGACGGCCGCGATCACGGCGCCGAGCTGACCCTGTGCGCGCTTGAGGCGGTTGGCGATCTTGCGTTGCGTCTCGGCATCGGTGGTGGACATGGCGGCTCCCTGATCGTCGGCTGAGAACTCCATCATACCCCCGGGGGTATAGTGATGGATACCCACCGGGGTATCGAGAGGAGTCACCCATGTGCCGAGCCGTCCGTTGCCGAACCTGCGGAAAGACCACCTGGGCGGGATGTGGTCAGCACGTCGACGCCGTCCGCCAGACCGTGCCGAGGTCGGACTGGTGCGGCGGACACGCCGACGAGCAGCCCACCGGCGGCTTCCTGTCGCGGTTGTTCGGCCGATGAGCGCCGCGCCCCTCACGGTCGTGATCGTCGGCGGGGTCGCGGGCGGGATGTCCGCCGCCACCCGACTGCGCCGACTGGACGAGTCCGCGCACATCGTCGTCTTCGAGCGCGGGCCGGAGGTGTCATACGCCAACTGCGGCCTCCCGTACTACGTGGGCGGGGTGATCCAGGACCGCGAGGCGCTGCTGCTGCAGACCCCCGAGTCGCTGCACCGCCGCTTCCGGCTCGACGTGCGCGTGCGCCACGAGGTCGTGCACATCGACACCGACCGCCGCGTCGTCGAGGTCGAAGGGCCCGACGGGCAGCGGATGCGCCAGCCGTACGACCGCCTCGTGCTCGCCACCGGCGCTCGCCCGCGCCGCGACGAGCCCGACGCGGGACCGCCCGTGCGCAGCCTGCGCACGGTCGACGATGCCGACGCGATCCACGCCGCGGCACGACCCGGCCTGCCCGCGGTCGTGGTCGGCGGCGGTTACACGGGGCTGGAGGCCGTCGAGAACCTCGTCGCCCGTGGCGCCGCAGTCACGCTCGTGCAGCGCGGGCCCCAGCTGCTCTCCCCGCTCGACCCCGAGATGGCCGCACCGCTCGCCGAGGAGCTGCGGGTGCGCGGGGTGGACGTACGGCTCGGCGTCGAGGTCACCGCGTCCGCGCCGGGTGCCGTGACCCTGAGCGACGGGACCGTCGTGGCCGCCGAGTTCGTGGTGGACGCGTCGGGAGTGGTGCCCGAGGTCGGGCTCGCGCGGGACGCGGGCATCCGGATCGGCGAGACCGGCGGGATCGCGGTGGACGACGCCTGCCGCACCAGCGCCCCCGACGTGTTCGCGGTGGGCGACGGTGTCGAGAAGAGCGACCTGGTGGGCGGCGGCCCCGCACTCATCACGATGGCGGGACTCGCGAATCGGCACGGCCGGATGGTGGCCGACCTCATCGCGGGCCGGGTCGAGGCTGCGTCACCGGCCGTCGGCACCGGCATCGTGGGCGTGTTCGGGCTCGCGCTCGCCACGACCGGCTGGAGCGAACGGCAGCTCCGCGCCGCCGGTCGTGAGTTCTACGTCGTGCACGTGCACCCGGGCTCGCACGCGGGCTACTACCCCGGTGCGGAGACGCTGTCGATGAAGCTGCTGGCCGACCCGGCGAGCGACCGCATCCTCGGCGCGCAGGTGGTGGGTCGCGACGGGGTCGACAAGCGCATCGACGTGATCGCCACCGCGATGCAGGCGGGCGTCACGGCCGCGGGTCTCGCCCGGCTCGAGCTCGCCTATGCGCCGCAGTTCGGCTCGGCGAAGGACCCGGTCAACATGCTCGGCTACGTGGCCGAGAACACGCGCACCGGCACCACCCCCACCGTGCAGTGGCACGGGCTCGACGACGCCGTGCGCGCCGGGGCCGTGCTCATCGATGTGCGCTCCCCCGCGGAGCACGCGGCCGGCGCGATCCCCGGCGCGCTCAACGTCCCGCTGGACGAGTTGCGCGACCGCCTCGACGAGCTGCCGGCGGGGCCGCTGGTCGTCCACTGCCAGGTGGGGCTCCGCGGTCACATCGCGACGCGGCTGCTGCGGCAGCACGGACGCGACGTGCGCAACCTCGACGGCGGCTACCGCACCTGGCGTGACGGCACGGTGCGGTAGCGCGCCGGAGTCGCGGGGCCTCAGTCGCTGGCGAGCTTCGCGGCGAACTCCCGTTCCACGTCGACGTAGTGGTCGTCGGCCACGTCGTAGACCACCTGGTGGATCTCACCGCCCGTGAAGGCGAAGCGGTTGGGGTAGGCGGTGGTCACGGTGTCGCCCGAGTCGTAGCCGACGCTCAGTCCCTCGCCCGTGAGGGCGTAGCGGCCGAGCTGGGTGCGGATCGGGATCGACTCGACGGCCTCGTCGTCGACGTAGAGCGTGAGCGTGCCGAGCGCTTCGCCGTGGTCGCCGCTGCCCTCCTTCTCGAAGCCGACGCCGACGATGTGGCGGCCCTCGGTCGGCGCGGCGGTGCCGACCCGCTGCTCGGGCGGGATGCCGAGGAAGTTGTACACGAACGACAGCGTGCCGTCCTGCACGTACAGGCTGTAGCCGCCGAAGCGCGAGCCCTGGGCGACGATCACGCCCTCGGTCGCCGCGGTGAAGTCCACGTCGGCGAGGATCTTGAACGACACCTGCTGCGTGCGTGCGGCGAGCTGCTCCTGCACCTCGGTGGTCTCCGGGTAGTACGTGAAGCGGCCGTCGGCGGGCACCGGCAGGTGGTACTCGTACTTGATGAAGTCGGCGACGCCCAGGTCGTTCAGGGGCAGCACGTCGTACTTCTTGGCCTCTTCGAGCCAGAGCGCCGTGAGCTCCTCCAACTTCTCGGGGTACTGCTCGGCGAGGTCGACGGCCTCCGCCCGGTCCTCGTCGACGTGGAACAGCTGCCAGCGGTCCTCGTCGAAGTGCCCCAGGCCGATCGGGACAGGGCCGTGCTCGGCGACGGCCTTCCACCCCTTGCTCCAGATACCGCGCGTGCCGAGCATCTCGTAGTACTGCGTCTGCTTGGTGGTGGGGGCGTCCGCGGCGTCGAAGGAGTAGTTCATCGGCACCCCGGGCATCGGCGTCTGCTCCACGCCGTCCACGACGGTCGGCGCCTCGACGCCGCACGCCTCCAGGATCGTCGGCACGATGTCGGTGCAGTGGTGGTACTGGTTGCGCACCTCCCCGCGCGCCGTGATCCCCGCGGGCCAGTGGATGATCAGCGGGTCCGCCGAGCCGCCCGCGTAGGAGTAGCGCTTGAACATGCGGAACGGCGTGGAGAACGCCATCGCCCAGCCGGTCGGGTAGTGGTTGTAGGCGTCGGGCCCGCCGAGCTTGTCGATCATCGTCAGGTTGCGTGCGACGTCTTCGGGGTAGCCGTTGAAGAACAGGTTCTCGTTGATCGAGCCGTTCGGGCTGCCCTCGCCGGAGGCGCCGTTGTCCGCGGCGTAGATGATGAGCGTGTTGTCGAGCTGTCCCGACTTCTCCAGGTGCTCGATGATGCGGCCGACCTGCGCATCGGTGTATTCGCTGAACCCCGCGTACACCTCCGCGGTCCGCGAGAACAGCGCCTTCTCCTCGTCGGTCAGCTCCGCCCACGGACGCACGCTGTCGACCTCGGCGAACGTGCCGGGCGTCATCGGGTTCATGTCGGTCAGCTGCGTGCCCTCCGGCAGGATGCCGCGCTCGATCATGCGCGGCAGCACCCACTCGCGGTACGCCTCGTAGCCGTCGTCGAACATGCCCCGGTACTTGTCGATGTACTCCTGCGGGGCGTGGTGCGGGGCGTGGTTCGCGCCGGGGCAGAACCACAGGTACCACGGCTTGTCCGGGTTCGACTGCTTCGTGTCGCGCAGCATCCGGATCGCCTGATCCGCGAGGTCCTTGGACAGGTGATACCCGTCCTCGGGCTGGGAGGGCTGGTCGATGTAGTGGTTGTCGACGGCCAGATCGGGGTACCACTGGTTGGTCTCGCCGCCGATGAAGCCGTAGAACCGGTCGAAGCCGTGCCCGAGCGGCCATTCGCTGCGGTCCGAGCCGCTGGAGATCGCGTTGATCGGCACGTTGTGGTTCTTGCCGACCCAGTACGTGGACCAGCCGTTGTCGCGGAGGATGCGCGCGAGCGGCGCGTTCGACTTCGGGATGTGCCCGTTGTAGCCAGGGAACCCCGTCGAGGTCTCGGAGATCGTGGCGTAGCCGTTCTGGTGGTGCGTGCGTCCGGTGAGGAACGTCGACCGGGTGGGCGAGCACAGGGCGGTCGTGTGCCACTGCGAATAGGTGAGGCCGTTGTCGGCGAGGCGCTGGAGCGTGGGCATGTGGATGCGCCCGCCGTACGGCTCCCACGCCGCGAGACCCGTGTCGTCGAACAGGATCACCAGCACGTTCGGCGCACCCTCCGGCGCCTTGGTGAGCTCGTACGCCCCCCAGTCAGGCGTCGAGTCGCGGATGTCGAGTTCGATCTTCCCCTGGAACTCCCGAGCCATGATGTCTCCCTCCGGTCGAAACACGTGTCTGCTCGGCACGGTATCGAGGGCGCAAAGGGGGGGACAGGTGGCTCTCGCAGGATCACCAGGGTGATTCCCGCGGGGGCCGTCTCGGCCGCGGCGGGTCAGACCAGGCGGGCGGTCGTACCGCGCACGTTGAGCTCGTACGGCAGCGCGGCCGGGGGCCGCACGGCCTCGGGATCGGCGAGCTTCGCCAGGACGGCATCCGCCGCGCGCTCGCCCTGCCCGAGGGGGAACTGGTCGACCGTGGTGAGACGGAAGAACTCGCCGAGCTCGTGGCCGTCGATGCCCACGATCGACAGGTCCTCCGGCACCCGGAACCCGAGGTCGCGAGCGGCGAGGAGCGCCCCGATCGCCATCTCGTCCGAGGCGGCGAACACCGCGGTCGGGCGCGGGCCCGGGCGGCCCAGCAGCTGCTTCGCGGCCCGGTAGCCGCCCTCGACCGTGAAGTCGGCGGGCTCGAGGAACGCCGGCTGCAGCGGGATCCCGGCCGTCGCGAGGGCCCGCTCGAACCCGAGTCGGCGGTTGGTGGGGATGTGGAAGTCGAGGTCGAACTCGGGGTTCGCGCCGATGTGCGCGATCTGGGTGTGGCCGAGTCCGATGAGGTGCTCCGTGGCGAGCTGTGCGACCGCGACGTCGTCGACCGTGAGCGTGTCGAGCTTCGGGTTCGGGCCGCCGATCGCGATCACCGGCAGTCCGAGGTCGAGCAGCTGCTGCGTCTCGTCCTCGTCGAGCTCGATCGACACGGCGATCACCGCGTCCACGCGCTGCCGTCGCAGGAATGTGCCGAACACGTCACGGCGCACGTCCTCGTCGGCGGTGATGTTGTAGAGCGTGATGTCGTAGCCGGCGCGCATGAGCGCGGCGGACACCCCCGACAGCACCGTGCTGAAGAACCACCGGTCGAGGAACGGCACCACCACGCCGATGTTGCGCGTGCGACCCGAGGCGAGGCTCGAGGCCCGCGACGACACCACGTAGCCGAGCGACTGCGCGGCCGCGCGCACGCGCTCGCGCGCCGACTCCGAGACCTGCCCTCGTCCGCTCAGCGCGCGGGAGACGGTCGCGGTGGAGACGCCGGCGAGCCGGGCGACCTCGTCGATGCTCGCCATGGGTCCTCCTGGGGTTCCTGTTCCGTCGCGGTCGCGCGCTGCGGCAGCGTCTGCGACCGCGACGGGAACGGGCGGGTCAGGCCGCGGTGGTGTACCAGACGGCGGTGTCGACCGGCAGGTCGGGGCCGTCGAAGGGCTGGCTGCGCAGCACGATCAGGGCGCCGTCCGGCAGGGGGAGCGGGGCGGTGCCGAGGTTGGCGAGCACGTGCACCTCGCCGCGGCGGAACGCGACCGCGTCGGGCCCCGCCTCCTCCCACACGAGGGAGCCGGTGCCGAAGCCGTGTTCGCGGCGCCCGGCGAGCAGGCGCTTGTACAGGGCGAGGGTCGACGCGGGGTCGACCTCCTCCACGTCGCGCGCATGGGCCGCCCAGTCCGCGGGCTGCGGGAGCCACGACAGCCCGGTGTCGTTGAAGCCGAACGCGGGGGCCTCGGCCTCCCAGGGCAGCGGCACGCGGCAGCCGTCGCGGCCGTAGCGCTCGCCGTTGGTGCGGAACCACGTGGGGTCCTGCCGGAACTCGTCCGGGATCTCCATGGCCTCGGGCAGCCCGAGCTCCTCGCCCTGGTACAGGTACGCCGAGCCGGGGAGGGCCAGCATCAGGGTCGTGGCGGCGCGGGCGCGCGCCAGGCCGATCGCGGTGTCGGGCTTGTCGGGCGTGTTCGGCCCGATGCCCTCGCCCTGCGGGTTCTCGGACGTGAGGGCCAGGCGCGAGGCGTGGCGCACGACGTCGTGGTTCGACAGCACCCAGGTGCTGGGCGCGCCGACCGCGCCGAACTCGTCGAGCGACTCGCGGATCACATCGCCCAGGGCCTTCGCGTCCCACTCGGTCATGAGATACGGGAAGTTGAAGGTCTGGTGCATCTCGTCGGGCCGCACCCACAGCGCGGTCTCCTTGAGCGTCGGCATCCAGGCCTCGCCGCACAGCGCGCGGTCGCCGTCGTACTCGGCCAGCACGCGGTGCCAGTCGCGGTAGATCTCGTGCACGCCGTCCTGGCCCCAGTACGGCACGTTCGACTCGCCGCCGCCCATGGAGTCGGCGTCGGTGGGGGGCGTGTAGTCGGGCAGCCCCTCGGTCTTGATCATGCCGTGGGCCACGTCGACCCGGAAGCCGTCGACCCCACGGTCGAGCCAGAAGCGCAGGATGGAGCGGAACTCCTCCTGCACCTCCTCGTTGTTCCAGTCGAAGTCGGGCTGCGTGGCGTCGAAGATGTGCAGGTACCACTGGCCGGGCGTGCCGTCGGCCTCGGTCACGCGCTGCCACATGCCGCCGCCGAAGACCGACTCCCAGTTGTTGGGCGGCAGCTCGCCGTTCTCGCCCCTGCCGTCGCGGAAGATGTAGCGCGCGCGCTCCGGGCTGCCCGGTCCCGCGGCGAGGGCCGCCTGGAACCACGGGTGCTGGTCGGACGAGTGGTTGGGCACCAGGTCGACGATCACGCGGATGCCGCGGTCGTGTGCGGCGGCGAGCATGTCGTCGAAGTCGGAGAGGGTGCCGAACAGCGGGTCGACATCGCGGTAGTCGGCCACGTCGTAGCCGGCGTCGCGCTGCGGGCTCGTCATGAACGGGCTGAGCCAGATCGCATCGACGCCGAGCTCCTGCAGGGAGTCGAGCCGGCGCGTGATCCCCGGCAGATCGCCGATGCCGTCGCCCGACGCGTCCGCGAAGGAGCGGGGGTAGATCTGGTAGATGACGGCGCTGCGCCACCACTCGGTACCGGGGGCTGCGAACTGTTCGAGCTGTGCCATGCGAACAGGCTACTGCAAACGCTTACACTCTCACCACCACGCGGATCGAATCGGTTCGGAGCAGTCCGCGTACCCGGTCGGTGGCGTGCTGTTTCCATCGCCCGGCGGCTCCCGTCGCCGACAGCGGCCGGGCGATGGGGCACGGTCACGGCGTGGGCATGCCGCCGTTCACGTTCAGCGTCTCGCCGATCACGTAGCTCGACTCCGGCGACGCGAGGAACACATATGCCGGCGCGAGCTCGGCCGGCTGCCCCATGCGGCCGAGGGGCGTGTCCTCGCCGAACTTCTCGATCTTCTCCTGGGGCTGTCCGTCGCTGGGCTGCAGCGGCGTCCAGATCGGGCCCGGCGCCACCGCGTTCACGCGGATGCCCTTCGGCGCGAGCTGCTGGGCGAGACCCTTCGTGAACGCGTTGATCGTGGACTTCGTGGAGGCGTAGTCGACCAGGATGTCCGACGGCGAGTACGCCTGGATGGACGTGGTGTTGATGATGGTCGACCCGGCGGGCAGGTGCGGGAGCGCGGCCTTCGTGATCCAGAACATGGCGTACACGTTGGTCTTGAACGTGTCGTCGAACTGCTCGTCGGTCAGGTCGGTCAGCGACTCGCGGTACACCTGCTTGCCGCCGTTGTTGACGAGGATGTCGAGCCCGCCCAGGGCGGCCACGGCCTCGGCCACGAGCGTGCGGCAGTACTCCGGGTCGCGCAGGTCGCCGGGGATCGTGGCGACCGTCGCTCCGGCGTCGCGGAGGAGTCCGGCGATGCGGCTCGCGTCCGCCTCCTCCTCGGGCAGGTAGGAGATCGCCACGTCGGCGCCCTCCCTGGCGAACGCGATCGCGGTGGCGGCGCCGATGCCGGAGTCGCCCCCGGTGATCAGGGCCTTGCGTCCGGTGAGACGCCCCGTGCCGCGGTAGGTGTCCTCGCCGAGGTCGGCCTTCGGGGTCAGGTCGGCGTCGAGGCCCGGCTCCGGCATGTGCTGCTTCTGCGGCTGGATGTCGGCGTAGAGCTCGGCGGGGTTCGTGAAGGTGTACTGGTCGCGGGACATGGTCGTCCTTTCCGAGGGATCGTGGACTGGCTCCCATCGTCGGATCGGTACCGAGAGGCCGCAAACGCCTTGCACCCCCGGGCCGGCTTTGCTACACGCGCGGGCCCTCGCCATATCGCACGGGAGATGTGGACGAAAGGCTCTTCAGCGGCGTGTCGCGATCTGCCACATTCGGTACCGTGCCCCCCGCTCCGTCCCGTCCCCCGCGCCGACCGGGCACCGCTCGTGTCGTGTCGCCCCTGGTCGCCGTGCGCCGCTCCGCCCCGATCAGCGCCGTCGCCGCGCTCGTCGCCGCCGTGGTCCTGCTCGGTGCCGCGCCCGCGATGTCGGACAGTCGTGCGCCGCGCGCCGAGACCGGAACCGACGTGACGGCCGACCCCGCGGCATCCGTCGCACTCGCCTACGAGTTCCTCGACGCCAGGGTGGACGAGTTCTGCGACGGCGCGGGCCACTGCCTCCCGCGCAGCTATCAGGGCGGCTTCTTCACCACCCCGACGTGGGACTTCACCCCCTCCTTCGTGTACGACGACGCGCTGGTCGTGATCGCCTACACGGCCCGCGGCCTGCCGGATGACCTGCGCCGCGCCCGCGCGATCGGCGACACCCTGCTGTTCGTGCAGGAGGAGGACCCGATCGGCGACGGGCGCACGCGCGCCTCCTACGAGCCCCACGGCATCCGTCAGGGACGCGTCGAGATCACCGGGCCCGGCAGCTTCACCGGCAACCAGGCCTGGGTGGGCATGGCCCTCGCGCGCCTCTTCCACGCGACGGGCGAGCAGCGGTACCTCGACGGCGCGCTGCGCACCGCGAACTGGATCCAGGACAACACCGCCGACATGACCAGGGCGCCGTACGGCTACACGGGAGGCCAGACCGACACCGGGGCCTCCCTGGAGTGGAAGTCGACGGAGCACAACACCGACGTCGCGGGCTTCTTCGCCCAGCTCGCCCAGCTCACGGGCGACGCCGTGTGGGCGCAGCGCTCGGCCGTCGCCGCCGGATTCGTCGCCGCGATGCAGAGCGCGGACGGCCACGTCGACACCGGCACCCTGCTCGACGGCAGCACGGTCAACACCCGTCCCGTCCCGCTCGATGCGCAGACCTGGAGCGCACTCGGCACGGGGGACGCCCGCTACGGTGCCGCCCTGGACTGGACGCTCGGGCACCTGATGGCCACGGACGGCCCGTACCGCGGCCCCTCGATCAGCGATGTGGACGTGTCCAAGGCGTGGTTCGAGGGCAGCGGGCACCTGGCCCTGGCACTCCGGCTGCGCGACGCCGCGGGCGACGCCGCCCAGGCCGACGAGCTGCTCGCGGACATCCGCCTGGCGCAGCGCGATGCGGTGAACGGCGACGGCAAGGGCATCGTGGCGACCTCGACCGACGGACTCGACTCCGGCTTCGGCGACCTCTACTACGCGAGCCTGCACACGGGCACGACCGCGTGGTACCTGCTGGCGGCAGCCGCCGACAACCCGTTCGCGCTTCCCGCGGCTGCCGCGTCCTCGGGCGAGTGACGCCGCGGCCGACCTGCGGGGCGCCCGTGCGTCAGAGGTCGCGCGGCTGAGGCTTCGGCGTGCGTCCGTGCGTCAGGCGGCGACGCGGGCGACCGCGGCGATCGCGCTCGCGAAGAAGCCCAGGCCGTCGACGCCGCTGCGCATGGCCGCGGTCGTGTCGGGGCCGAAGCCCGGCTCGGTGGCGTGCTCGGGGTGCGGCATGAGCCCCACGACGTTGCCCGCCTCGTTGGTGAGCCCGGCGATGTCGCGCAGCGAGCCGTTCGGGTTCACGCCCGCATAGCGGAACGCCACCAGGCCCTCGCCCTCGATGCGGTCGAGCGTCTGCTCGTCGGCGATGTAGCCGCCGTCGGCGTTCTTCAGCGGGATGACGATCTCCTGGCCGGTGCGGAAGGCGTTCGTCCACGCGGTGTCGGCGTTCTCGACCGTGAGGCGCTGGTCGCGGCGCACGAAATGCTGGTGGTTGTTGCGGATCAGTCCGCCGGGCAGCAGGTGCGCCTCGACCAGCATCTGGAAGCCGTTGCAGATGCCGAGCACGGGCAGGCCCTTCGCGGCGGCCTCCTTGACCTCGGTCATGATCGGGGAGAGGGCGGCGATGGCCCCGGCGCGCAGGTAGTCGCCGTAGCTGAAACCGCCCGGCAGCACGAGGGCGTCAACGCCCTCGAGATCGTGTGCGCCGTGCCACAGGGCGACGGGTTCGGCGCCCGCGAGGCGGACGGCGCGCTGTGCGTCGACGTCGTCGAGCGAGCCGGGGAAGGTGACGACCCCGATGCGCGTGGTCACTCGGCCACCTCGATGCCGACGACGTCTTCGATCACGGCGTTGGAGAGCACCTCGTCGGCGAGGCGCTTCGCCTCGGCGAGCACCTCCTCGGTGACCTCGCCCTCGACGGTGAGCTCGAAGCGCTTGCCGATGCGCACGTCGGTGAAGCCGTCCACGCCCAGGCGGGCGAAAGCGCCGGAGACGGCCTTCCCCTGGGGGTCGAGCAGTTCGGGCTTGGGCATGACGTCGACGACGATGGTGGGCATGACGGCTCCAGGAGTCGCGGGTGGACGGGCGCCCCCAGTCTACTGCCCTCGCACCGGCGCTCCCCGCGGGGTCAGGCGGAGTGGAAGACGGTGTGCAGGTCGCCGATCGCGTCGCGGCCGCCGAGGCCGTCGATCTCGAACAGCACGGAGATCCCGGCGACGTGGCTGCCCAGACGCTCGACGAGCTGTCGGCCCGCGGCGAGGGTGCCTCCGGTGGCGAGCACGTCGTCGATGAGCAGCACGCGGGAGCCCGCCGGGAGGTCGTCGTGCATCTCGATCGTGGCGGTGCCGTACTCCAGGGCGTAGTCGACCGAGGCGGCGGGACGGGGGAGCTTGCCGGCCTTGCGGATGGGGATGAGCCCGACCCCGGCGGCGATGGCGGCGGCGCCGGCGAGGATGAAGCCGCGCGCCTCGATGCCTGCGACCACGTCGAACTGCCCGGCGAAGGGCTCGATGATCGCCTCGGTCGTGACCCTCAGCGCCTCGGCGTCGGCCAGGAGGGGGGTGATGTCGCGGAAGACGATCCCGGGCTCGGGGTAGTCGGGGATGCTGCGGATGAGCGACTCGGCGCGGATGAGGGCGGGGGAGAGCGTGGCTTCGGGCACCGGTCAAGGGTACGCCGCCTTCCCGGGTGCTTCCGCGCTTGACACCGTGGGAGCGCTCCCATATGGTTGCAGACCATGGCCGTGGGAGCGCTCCTATGCCATCCCGATGCACCACACCGCACGACCACCCACAAAGGAGTGAACTGTGAACACACGTGCCCGCACCCGGATCCTGGCGCCCGTCGCCCTGGCATCCGTCGCCGCCCTCGCCCTCGCCGGCTGCTCCGGCGGCAACGGCGGCGGTGACGCCGGCAGCGCCGACGAGGAGATCACGCTGACCGTCACCACGTTCGGCACCTTCGGCTACGACGACCTCTACGACGAGTACGAGAAGGCGCACCCGAACGTGAAGATCGAGGCCACCAACATCGACACCGGCGGCAACGCCCGCACCGACGCGTTCACCAAGATCGCCGCCGGCTCCGGCCTCAGCGACATCGTGGCGATCGAGGAGGGGTGGCTCGGCGCGATCATGGACGTGTCCGACACGTTCGTCGACCTGCGCGACTACGGCATCGAGGACCGCAAGGACGACTGGGTGGACTGGAAGTACGGCCAGGCCACCGACGCCGAGGGCCGCGTCATCGGCTACGGCACCGACATCGGCCCGAGCGGCATCTGCTACAACGGTGCCGCGTTCGAGGCCGCTGGTCTGCCGAGCGACCGCGAGTCCGTCGCCGAGCTGCTGAACGGCGACTGGGACAACTACTTCCAGGTGGGCGCCGACTACACGGCCAAGACCGGCAAGGCCTGGTACGACCACTCCGGCTTCGTGTGGAACGCCATGGTCAACCAGCTCGACGAGGGCTACTACACCGCCGACGGCGAGCTCAACGTGGAGGGCAACGACGAGCTGAAGAAGCGCTTCGAGCTGCTGGGCGCCGCGACCGAAGGCGGCCAGTCCGCCGCGCAGACCGCGTGGGATTGGAACGGCGGCAAGTCGTTCGTGGACGGCACCTTCGCGACGTTCGTGTGCCCGGGCTGGATGCTCGGCGTGGTGCAGGGGCAGATCGAGGCCGGCGGCGGCGACGCCTCGACCGGCTGGGACTTCGCCGACGTGTTCCCCGGTGGCGCGGCCAACTGGGGTGGTGCGTTCCTCTCCATCCCGGAGACCTCGCAGCACAAGAAGGCGGCGGCCGAGCTCGCCGACTGGCTCACGCAGCCCGAGCAGCAGGTGAAGCAGTCCGCCGCCGCGGGCAACTTCCCCTCGACCGTGAAGGCGCAGGAGACCCTCGCCGCAGACGCCACCCCCAACGCGTTCTTCAACGACGCGCCGACCGGGGCGATCCTCGCCGAGCGTGCCAAGGGCGTCGTCGCGCAGTTCAAGGGCGCCGACGACTCCGTGATCCAGGAGAACGTGTTCGGTCCGGCGCTCAGCAGCCTCGACCGCGGCGAGACCGACACCCAGGGCGCGTGGGACCAGGCCATCGGCCTGCTGAACGAGCTGGTCGGCTGATCACCCGGGGCGTCCTTCGTCTCGTCGCCGGCGCTCCTCGCTCAGGAACCGGTGCCTCCGGTTCCTGAGCGAGCCGAGCGAGACGAAGGGCGCCCCCACCGAACGAGGACACCCATGACACTCACGCACGACCGCCCCGACACGGTGCCCGCGTCGTCGCAGCGTCCGCCCGCCGACACCGGTGCGAAGCGGCCCTGGCGGCACCGCCTCTCCCGCTTCGACCAGAACGCGTCGCCGTACTTCTACATCTCGCCGTTCTTCCTGCTGTTCGGACTGGTCGGCCTCTTCCCCCTGCTGTACACGGTGTGGGTGGCCGTGCACGAGTGGGACCTGCTGAAGGGCGAGGGCGACTTCGTCGGGCTCGGCAACTTCGTCGAGATCCTCGGCGACGGCATGTTCTGGAACTCGATCCGCAACACGCTCAGCATCTTCCTGCTCTCCGCGATCCCGCAGCTCGCGGTCGCCCTGCTGATCGCCTACCTGCTGGACCGCGGTCTGCGCGCCCCGACGTTCTGGCGCATGAGCGTGCTCATCCCGTTCGTGGTGACCCCGGTCGCCGTGGCCATCATCTTCTCGAGCATCTTCAACGAGGCGGACGGCCTGGCCAACAACCTGCTGAACCTGATCGGCATCGCGGATCAGCAGTGGAAGCACGACACGGTCCTGTCGCACATCGCGATCGCGGTGATGGTGAACTTCCGGTGGACCGGCTACAACGCCCTCATCCTCCTCGCCGCGATGCAGGCCGTGCCGCGGGACCTGTACGAGTCGGCCGCGCTCGACGGCGCCGGATCTGCGCGGCGCTTCTTCTCCATCACGATCCCGACCATCCGCCCCACCCTCATCTTCGTGATCATCACGGCCACGATCGGCGGCCTGCAGATCTTCGCGGAACCGCGGCTGTTCGACGTCTCCACCGCGGGCGGCATCGGCGGCAGCGACCGGCAGTTCCAGACCACGGTGCTGTTCCTGTGGGAGCTGGCCTTCTTCCGGCGCAACCTGGGCGAGGCCTCCGCGGTCGCGATCCTGCTGTTCCTGCTCATCGTGGGCATCGGCCTGATCAACTTCCTCGTCTCGCGGCGCATCTCCACCGGCGACGCCCCGAAGAACCGCGCGGCCCGCCGTCGCGCCCGCACCAGCAAGGAGGAGGCGCGATGACCGCCACGCAGGCCCTCAGCGTCCCGGAGCGCATCCGACGCCGTCGGGGCGCCGCATCCGGCACCGCCGGCATCGGCAGCCGCCCGGGATTCCTCACCTACGGGCTGCTCGCGGCCTTCGTGCTCGGCAGCGCCTACCCCCTGTGGTGGTCGTTCGTGGTCGCCAGCGGCACCAACGCGACCAGGGGGGAGACGCTGCCGCTGATCCCGGGCGGAAACTTCCTCGCGAACGCGGCCAAGGTGTTCGACGCGATCCCGTTCTGGCTCGCACTGGGCAACTCGGTCCTGATCTCCTCGATCATCACGCTCTCGGTCGTCACCTTCTCCACCCTCGCCGGCTACGCCTTCGCGAAGCTGCGGTTCCGGGGACGCGACGGGCTGATGGTGTTCGTGATCGCGACCATGGCGATCCCGACGCAGCTCGGCATCATCCCCCTGTTCATGCTGATGCGCGAGCTCGGGTGGACCGGGTCCATCGGCGCGGTGATCGTGCCGACCCTGGTGACCGCGTTCGGGGTGTTCTTCATGCGGCAGTACCTGGTGGACGTGATCCCGGACGAGCTCATCGAGGCGGCCCGCATGGACGGCGCCGGACAGTTCCGCACGTTCCTGACGGTCGGGGTGCCCGCCGCCCGTCCGGCCATGGCGATCCTCGGCCTGTTCACGTTCATGACCGCGTGGACCGACTACCTGTGGCCCCTGATCGTGCTCTCCCCCCAGAACCCCACGCTGCAGACGGCCCTCAGCCAGCTGCAGTCGGGCTACTACATCGACTACTCGATCGTGCTCGCCGGTGCGGTGCTCGCGACCCTCCCGCTCCTCGTGCTCTTCGTGGCGGCGGGGCGGCAGCTGGTCAGTGGCATCATGGCGGGCGCGGTGAAAGGATGACCCCTATGACGCGTGCCTTCCCCTCGGACTTCCTCTTCGGCGCGGCGACGGCGGCCTACCAGATCGAGGGTGCCGCCTTCGAGGACGGGCGCACCGCCTCCATCTGGGATGCGTTCGCGCGCGAGCCCGGCGCGGTGGTCGGCGGCGACAACGGGGATGTGGCGTGCGACCACTACCACCGGTACCCGCAGGACGTCGCGCTCATGAAGGACCTCGGGTTGCAGACGTACCGGTTCTCCACGTCGTGGTCGCGCGTGCGGCCCGACGGCGGGGCCGTGAACCGGGCGGGCGTCGACTTCTACAGCCGCCTGGTCGACGAGCTGCTCGCGGCCGACATCCTGCCCTGGCTCACGCTGTACCACTGGGACCTGCCGCAGGCGCTGCAGGAGGGCGGGGGCTGGACGAACCGCGACGTCGTCGACCGCTTCCTGGAGTACGCGGGCACCGTGCACGACGCGCTGGGCGACCGCGTGAACGTGTGGACGACGCTGAACGAGCCGTGGTGCTCGTCGTTCCTCTCCTATACGGGCGGCGAGCACGCGCCGGGGCACACCAGCATCGCGGAGGGGCTGCTCGCGTCGCACCATCTGCTGCTCGCCCACGGCGCCACGGTGAAGGAGCTGCGCGGGCGCGACTCGTCGCTCAACCTCGGCATCACGCTGAACCACACCGTCGCCGACCCCGCCGACCCGCAGAACCCCGCCGACGTGGATGCCGCCCGGCGCCTGGACGGGCAGTTCAACCGCTGGTTCCTCGACCCGATCTACCGCGGCTCCTACCCGGCGGACGTCGTCGAGGACATCCGCGCGGTCGACCCCGAGGCGGTCGCGCGGTTCGAGGCAGCGGTGCGCGACGGCGACCTTGAGACCATCGCGCAGCCCATCGACACGCAGGGCGTGAACTACTACCACGGCGACCTCGTCTCCGGCACGGCGCCCGCGACGACCGCGACCGCCGAGGAGGGCGGCCCGGCGACCTCCCGACCCACGCGCAGCCCGTACCCGTCGAGCGACGGCATCCACGCGGTCGAGCGCGGGCTGCCCCGCACGGCGCAGCACTGGGAGGTGCAGCCGGAGGGGCTCACGCGACTGCTGCAGCGCGTGTGGGCCGAGTACGCCGAGCCCGCCGGGGTCGTGCTGTACGTCACGGAGAACGGCGCCGCCTACGACGACGAGCCCGTGGTGGAGGACGGTGAGACGCGCGTGCACGATGCCGACCGCACCGAGTTCCTGCGCCTGCACCTGGACGCGGTGCTCGATGCGATCGATGCCGGTGTGGATGTGCGGGGGTACTTCTACTGGTCGCTGTTCGACAACTTCGAGTGGGCGTGGGGCTACGACAAGAGGTTCGGCATCGTGCGCGTCGACTACGACACCCAGGAGCGCACGCTGAAGGACTCGGCCCACGAGTACCGTCGCATCATCGCGGCCAGGGAGCTGGCGCCCGTCCCCGGTGAGCCGGCCAGGGCCTGACCGGGGTGGGCGGCGCGGCGTCGCCCGGCGATCCGTGGTCTCCGGCCGGGCTTCACGTGGTCGACAATAGGGCCATGGAAGAGAGCGTGCGGTGATGTCGCCCAGGGCGACCATCGAAGAGGTCGCGGCCGCGGCGGGTGTCTCCCGCTCGACCGTGTCGCGGGTCGTGAACGGCTCGACGGCGGTGAGCCCCGAGGCCCTCGCGGCCGTGCGCGCCGCGATCGACGACCTCAACTACGTGCCCAACCGGGCGGCCCGCTCTCTCGCCTCGCGACAGACGCACGCGATCGCGCTGATCGTGCCGGAAGACACGACGCGGTTCTTCGGGGACCCGTTCTTCGCGGCCATCGTCGCCGGGATCACCGGGGCGCTCGGCAGCTCCGACTATCTGCTCAACCTGTTGATCGCGAGCGACGACCCCGGCGACAAGATGACGAGCTTCGTGCGCAACGGTGGCGTCGACGGCGCCCTCATCGTGTCGCACCATGCGAGCGACGGCTTCGTTGACCGGATCGCCGATGCGGTCCCGGTCGTGTTCGGCGGGCGGCCGGTGCGCCGCAGCGCTGGCGACTACGTGGTCGATGTCGACAACGTGGCCGGGGCGCGCGTGGCCACGCAGCGGCTCATCGACATCGGGCGCTCCAGGATCGCCACGATCTCCGGTCCGCTGTCGATGATCTCCTCGACCGACCGCGTGCAGGGCTTCCGGGATGCGCTCGCGGATGCGGGTCTCGCGCCGTGCGCCGAGGAGGAGGGCGACTACAGCGAGGCGAGCGGTGCGGAGGCGGCTCGTCGGCTGCTCGCGTCCGGTCGTCCCGACGCGATCTTCGTGGCGAGCGACCTGATGGCACGCGGAGCGCTCACGGCGCTGCGCGCGGCGGGGGTGCGGGTGCCGGAGGACATCGCCCTGGTCGGCTTCGACGACTCCTCGGTGGCGGTCAGCACCGATCCGGCCCTCACCACGGTGCGCCAGCCGATGTATGCGCAGGGCGAGACCATGGCCCGCGTGCTGCTGTCGCGGCTGGCGGGGGAGGACCCGCCGCAGACGACGATCCTGCCCACCGAGCTCGTGGTGCGCGGCTCGGCCTGACGCGCGCACGGGTGCGGCCCTGACGCCCCCTCATGGCCAGGGATGCACCCGTGCGTCGGGTGGGGGGCGAACCCCGCGAACGCATGAACTGAACAGACGTTCAACGTACACGCTACACGGAGCGGCGATATTCTTGTGACCCCGGGAGGTGGTCGCCGCATGGCCCGAACCGACGAGCAGAACCGCCAGGCGCGCGAGCGCGCCCGCGAGAACATCCTGCAGGCGGCGATCGCGGTCTTCAGCGAGCGCGGAGTCGCCGGCGCCAGCATCGCCCAGATCACCTCGCGAGCCGGCGTCGCCCAGGGTCTGGTCAACTACCACTTCGGCGGCAAGGAGCAGCTGGTCGCCGCGGTGATCGACCGCTGGTTCGAGACCGTGCTCGGGCTCGCGCGGGTGGACGGCACCCCCGACGAGATGCTGGCCGCGATCATCGACGGCGCCCTCATGGCCACCGCGTTCGCGATGCCGCTCCAGCGCGCCGTGCTCGCGATGCAGCAGCAGCCCTCCACGCACCGGCTCTTCGCGGAATCGGAGCAGCGTCACGCCGAGGCGGCGACCGCGGCGGAGGACGCTGTGCGCGAGGTGTTCCGCGCGCGCGGAGCCGACGACCCCGCGCTGGAGGAGGTCATGCTCCGCAGCACCCTCGAGGGCGTGTTCGTGAAGTACTGCGTCTTCGGAGACACGTATCCGCTGGAGGAGGCGCGGCGCTGGCTGCACCGGCGCTACGGACTGCCGGAACCGGCGGCCCCGATGCCCCTCGACGTGCCGCCGCGGACCGGCGAGCCCCGGCCCCGGGCCACCTGGGCGCTCCGGCCCGACCCGAACGCCTGACCTCGGTGCCCGGTGCGTCAGTCCAGGTGCATGCGCGCGAACGCGCCGAGCACCACCCGTTCGGACTGCACCAGGTAGCGCTCGAGCTCGGCGGCGCCCGCCTCGGCGCCCCTGCTGAGGAAGGTGTCGAGCACGGCGCGGTTCTTGCGCACGAACGGCTCGTGCAGCGCCCGCGGGTCGTCGATCTTCAGGAAGGCCAGACGCAGCTCGGCCGCGACGTTGCGGTAGGTGCGAGCCAGGCGCGGACTGTCGGCGAGGTCGACCAGCGCCACGTGGAACGCCATGTTCGCGCTGCCGACCGTGCGCCACGCGGCGGCGTCGTCGCGGGAGACGTCGGCCACGGCGGCCTCGGCGGCCGCGACCGCCTCCCTCATGCGCTGCACGGCGGGGTGCTCCGGCTCGGACTGGCGCAGGGCCGTGCACTCGATGATGCGGCGGGCGCGATAGATGTCGATCACGTCGGCGATCGACGGGGAAGCCACGGAGACCCCACGGTGCGGGACGTGCTCGACCAGGCCCTGCTCCGCGAGCACCCGGAACGCCTCGCGGAGCGTGTTGCGCGACACGTCGAAGCGCTCGGCGAGGGCGGACTCCGACAGGCGGGAGCCGGGGGCGACGTCGCCGTCGATGATGAGCTGACGGAGCACGTCGGCGAGCGGGCCCTGCTGGTTCATGCCTTCATCGTAGGTGCGGGGCGGGCGGCGGGCCGGGATCGGGTCTCGGCGGGAATCACACGACGGCAATCGCGCTGTAGCACGACGGAAACATGATTGTTGAACAATCGGTGTCTGTCCGTTCTACACTGGGTATCGATCCGACACCCACCAACGACGATGGGACCCCCCTATGTCCGAGCAGTCCACCGCCGCCCTCTCCCCGGAGGACGAGGCCCGCGCCGCCCACGCGAAGAAGCGCGCGGGACGCAGTGCCGTCATCGGCGCCATCTTCCTCATGGCCACGAGCGCCATCGGGCCCGGTTTCATCACGCAGACCGCCACCTTCACGGCGCAGATGGGGGCCGCGTTCGCGTTCGCGATCCTGGTGTCGATCCTGGTCGACATCGCGGTGCAGCTGAACATCTGGCGCATGATCACCTCCTCGGGCAAGCGCGCCGGCGAGCTCGCCAACAGCGCCATCCCGTTCTCCGGGCACGTCATCGCCGTGCTCGTGGTGATCGGCGGCCTCGCGTTCAACATCGGCAACATCGCCGGGGGTGGCCTCGGTCTCAACGCCCTGCTCGGCATCGACCCGAAGATCGGCGGCGCACTCACCGCGGCGCTCGCGATCATCATCTTCCTGGTGAAGAAGGCCGGCAAGGTGATGGACGTCGTGCTCATCGTCCTCGGCATCGGCATGATCGTGATGACCGTGGTGGTCGCCCTGATCGCCCAGCCGCCCATCGGCGACGCGCTGCGGCAGACGTTCGTGCCCGACCAGCTCAACTTCGCCACCATCACCACCATCGTCGGCGGCACCGTCGGCGGCTACATCACTTACTCCGGTGCGCACCGCTACCTCGACTCCGGCCACGTCGGCCCGCAGTACGCGAAGCCCGTCATGCGCGCCGCGGCCAACGGCATCCTCGTCACCGGCATCATGCGGTACGTGCTGTTCCTCGCCATCCTCGGGGTGGTGGCCTCCGGCGTGGCGCTCGACCTCTCGTCGCAGGCCGCGAACCCGGCCGGGCAGGCGTTCGGCGCCGTGCTGGGCGACGCGGGTCTGCGCATCTTCGGCGCGATCTTCTGGGCCGCCGCGATCAGCTCCGTGATCGGCGCCGCCTACACCTCGGCCACGTTCCTGTCGACGTTCACGGCGAAGCTGCACGGCGGCTGGCCCCTGCAGCTCGCGACCGTCGCCTTCATCGTCGTCTCGCTCGGGGTCTACCTCGCGATCGGCACGGCCCCCGCGGCGATCCTCGTGTTCGTCGGCGGCTTCAACGGCCTGATCCTGCCGATCGGCCTCACGGTGTTCATGTACATCGGCTGGTTCCGGCGCGACCTGCTCGGCGACCGGAAGTACCCGATGTGGCTGCTGATCGCCGGTACCGTCGTGACCGCCCTCACCTGGTACATGGGTGCCGTCTCGATCGGCCCCATCTTCGCCTTCCTCGGAATCGGAGCGTGACGACATGGCGACCATCGACCTGAACTCGGACCTCGGCGAGAACGTCCCCGACCGGATCGTCAGCGACGACGCCAGCATGCTGCGCATCGTCACGAGCGCGAACGTGTCGTGCGGTTTCCACGCCGGCAGCCCCGAGGGCATCCGCGAGACGCTCGCCGCGGCCGTCGCCGGAGGCGTCGTGATCGGCGCGCACCCCGGCTACCGCGACTACGAGAACTTCGGGCGCACGAAGGTCGACATCGACTCCGCGACGCTCCAGGCCCACGTCGAGTACCAGCTCGGCGCACTCCTGGGGCTCGCGGCCGCGGTGGGCGGCCGGGTCTCGTACGTCAAACCCCACGGCGCGCTCTACAACACGATCGCCCGCGACGAGCGGCAGTCGAAAGACGTGGTGGCGGCGATCCGTGCGGTCGACCCCTCGCTCGTGCTGCTCGGGCTCGCGGGAGGCGTGGTGCTCGACGTCGCACAGCGGGCGGGGCTCTCGGTGGCCGCTGAGGCCTTCGCCGACCGCGCCTACCAGCCGGACGGACAGCTCGTGTCGCGCACCGAGGAGGGCGCCGTGCTGCACGACCCGACCGCGGTCGCCGAGCGCATGGTGCGCCTCGCCGCCGACGGCGTGATCCGGGCGATCGACGGCACCGACGTCGCGGTGTCCGCCCAGTCCATCTGCGTGCACGGCGACAGCCCCGGCTCGGTCGCGATGGCCGCCGAGACGAAGCGCCTGCTGCAGGCCGAGGGCATCACGATCGCCCCGTTCGCCGGAGTCTGACATGGCCGTGCTCGCGACCCCCGACCAGCTCACCGCTGCGCGCGCCGCCCGCGCCGCGCACCGGGCGGGACACTCCGCGCCCACCAGCGGCGTCGCGCCGGGATTGACGCAGGCGAACCTCATCGCCGTGCCTGCCGACTGGGCGTTCGAGACGCTGCTGTACGCGCAGCGCAACCCGAAGCCCTGCCCCGTGCTCGAGGTGATCGAGCAGGGCCAGGTGGAGTCACGGCTGGCGCCGGGCAGCGACATCCGCACCGACATCGGCCGTTACCGCATCTGGCGCGACGGCGAGCTCGCGGAGGAGGTGACCGACGCGACGGCCGCGTGGGCCGAGCAGCCCGACCTCGTCGCGTTCCTCATCGGCTGCAGCTTTACGTTCGAGACCGGTCTCGTCGAGGCGGGCATCCCCATCCGTCACCAGGAGCTCGGGCGCAACGTGCCGATGTACCGCACGGCCGTGGACTGCGCGCCGGCCGGACGACTGCGGGGCGAGATGGTCGTGTCGATGCGGCCGATCCCCGCGGACCGTGTGGCCGATGCCGTGCAGATCTCCGGCCGCACCCCGGCCGTGCACGGTGCGCCCGTGCACATCGGCGACCCGGCCTCGCTGGGCATCACCGACCTGTCGACGCCGGACTTCGGCGACGCCCCGGAGGTGCGCGAGGGCGAGATCCCCGTGTTCTGGGCCTGCGGTGTGACCCCGCAGGCGGCGATCATGGCGTCGAAGCCGCCGTTCGCCGTGACACACGCTCCCGGGTACATGTTCGTGACCGACGTGCCGGATGCGGAGTACCGGGTCTGATGCGCATCCTCACGGCCTCCGACGGCGCGCTCCTGGTCGAGGCGGACGACCTCGAACAGGCCATGCGACTCAACCTCGCGTGGGACGGCGTGCCCGGCGTGGTCGAGCGCATCCCCGGCGCGCGCACGGTGCTGGTGCGCTACGACCCGCTGCGCACCACGGCCGCCGCGCTCGCCGGGGTGCTCGCCGCGACCGAGGTCGACGCCGCCGAGCTCCCCGATGCGGGCGAGGTCGAGGTGCCGGTGCGCTACGACGGGGAAGACCTCAAAGAGACGGCGACGCTGCTCGGGGTGTCGGCGGAAGAGCTCGTCGCGCGTCACCTCGCGGCCGACTGGCGGGTCGCGTTCTCGGGCTTCGCGCCCGGCTTCGGCTATGCGGTGAGCGACGACGCGCTGTTCGACGTGCCGCGCCGCTCGTCGCCGCGCACGCGCGTGCCCGCGGGCTCGGTCGCGCTCGCCGGAGCTTTCAGCGGCGTGTACCCCCGCGAGAGCCCCGGCGGCTGGCAGCTGATCGGCCGCACCGACCTGGCCATGTGGGACATCGACCGCGACCCTCCCGCACTGTTCGCACCCGGGCGGCGGGTGCGGTTCGTGCGGGCCGAGCGGGCCGCGGTCGTCGCGTCGGCCGAGAGCGCCGGCGGCACGAATCCGCGCGGCGGAGAAGCCTCCGCGACCCAGGGGCCGCGCGCTCCCGGAGCCCCCGCGGTGGAGGTCGTGCGCTCGTCGCTGCAGCTGCTCGTGCAGGACGAGGGTCGCGCGGGCTATGCCGCCCTGGGCGTCTCGGCCTCCGGCATCGCGGACCGGGTGGCCCTGCGCGACGCCAACCGCGCGGTCGGCAACCCCTCCGCCGCTGCCGTCCTGGAGTGCGTGGGCGGTGCGGTGCTGCGGTTCCACGGAGCCGGGGTGGCCGCGGTGGCCGGAGCGACCGGGGTCCTCACCCTCACGGACGCCGCCGGCGTGCCGCGCGACATCGCCCCCGGGGCACCGTTCGCCACGGTCGACGGCGACGAGCTCACCCTCGGTCACCCCGAGCGCGGGCTGCGCTTCGTGATCGCCGTGCGCGGGGGGATCGACGTCGCCCCGGCGCTCGACAGCCGCGCCAGCGACACCCTCGCCGGGCTCGGCCCGCAGCCCCTCGCGGCGGGCGATGTCGTGCCGATCGGCACGGCCCCAGTGACCTCGGTGGATCCGGTCGTCCTGCCGCGCGACCTTCCCGCCCCGGGCGACACCGTGGCGCTCGAGATCACGCTCGGCCCGCGCGACGACTGGTTCACCGCGGCCGGGGTCGCCGCGCTCACCGGTCAGGAGTGGACGGTGACGCCGCGCTCCGACCGCGTCGGCATCCGGCTGCACGGCGAGGTGCCGCTGGAGCGCGCCGTGGGCGGGGAGCTGCCCAGCGAGGGCGCGGTGACCGGCGCGATCCAGGTGCCGCCGGACGGTCAGCCCGTGCTGTTCCTCCCCGATCATCCGCTCACGGGCGGCTACCCCATCATCGGCGCACTCACCGACCGCAGCCTCGACCTCGCCGCGCAGCTCCCGCCGGGGGTGCACGTGCGCTTCATCGTGAAGGAGACCCCATGACCCGTGTGCTCATCGCCAACCGCGGCGAGATCGCGGTGCGCGTGATCCGCGCCTGCGCCGAGGCCGGATACACGTCGGTCGCCGTGTACGCCGATCAGGATGCGGATGCGCTGCACGTGCGGCTCGCCGACGAGGCCGTCGGCCTGGGCGGTGACACGGCCGCGAGCACCTACCTGTCGGTCGAGGCGCTGATCGACGCCGCGCGCCGCAGCGGGGCCGACGCGGTGCACCCCGGCTACGGCTTCCTCTCCGAGAGCGCGGCGTTCGCGCGGGCTGTCGAGGGCGCGGGGCTGGTGTGGATCGGCCCGTCGCCGGAGAGCATCGACGCCCTCGGCGACAAGATGACCGCGCGGCGCATCGCCCAGCGGGTCGGCGCACCCCTCGCGGCCGGCACCGACGAGCCGCTCTCCGGCCCGGAGGAGGCCGTGGCCTTCGCCGAGGAGCACGGGCTGCCGATCGCCATCAAGGCCGCGTTCGGCGGGGGCGGCCGCGGCCTCAAGGTCGTGCGGGAGCTGTCCGAGGTGGCGGCGGCGTTCGAGGCGGCGACGCGGGAGGCCGTGGCCGCGTTCGGTCGCGGCGAGTGCTTCGTGGAGCGGTTCCTGGAGCGCCCCCGGCACATCGAGGTGCAGGTGCTGGGAGACGGCCGCGGCGGCGTGGTCGTGGTGGGCGACCGCGACTGCTCGATGCAGCGGCGCAACCAGAAGCTGATCGAGGAGGCACCGGCACCCGCACTCGCTCCGGAGCAGCGGTCGGCGATCCACGAGGCGGCGCGGGCGATCTGCGCCGAGGTGCAGTACCGCGGGGCGGGCACCGTGGAGTTCCTGCTCGCGGCCGACGGCACGATCTCGTTCCTCGAGGTCAACACGCGCCTCCAGGTCGAGCATCCGGTGACGGAGGAGGTCACGGGCACCGACCTCGTGCGCGAGCAGTTCCGCATCGCGTTCGGCGAGGGGCCGTCGTTCACCGAGACCCCGCGGCCGTCGGGTCACGCGTTCGAGTTCCGCATCAACGCGGAAGACCCCGGTCGCGGGTTCCTTCCCAGCCCGGGGCGGGTCGAGGCGCTGCGCATCCCCGGCGGCCCCGGCGTGCGATGGGACAGCGGCATCGAGGCGGGCGACGTGGTGCAGCCCGCGTTCGACTCCCTGATCGCCAAGCTCATCGTGCACGCGGACACCCGGGAGGCCGCCCTCGTGCGAGCACGCCGGGCGCTGCGCGAGCTCGCCGTCGACGGCCCGGCGACCGTGATCCCGTTCGACCTCCGCGCGATCGACGACCCCGCGTTCGCGACCGACACCTTCGGGGTGCACACGCAGTGGATCGAGACGGTGCTGCTGCCCGCGCTCGACGCGCAGCCGCGACCGGCGGTCGCACCGGTGTCCGGGCTGCAGCGGTTCCCCGTGGAGGTCGATGGCCGCCGGGTCGTGCTCGGGCTGCCCGCGGAGCTGCTGGCGGGGATCGGCCGTCCGGCGACGGAGGCGGCACCGGAGCCTGCGGCGGACGCGTCCGAGCTCCGGACTCCCGCGCCGGGCACGCTCGTGCGGTGGCTGCTCGACGACGGCGCGGAGGTCGCGGCGGGCGACCCGGTGGCCGTGCTCGACGCGATGAAGATGGAGACGACGGTCACCGCGCACCGCCCCGGCACTCTCACCCGCCGCGCGGAGACCGGCGCGACCGTCGCGCCCGACGCCGTCCTCGCCACGATCGCCTGACCCCCGTCCTCCCGTCCCCCGCCCTCCCGTCCCCCGTCCTCCCGCCCCCGCCCGCCCCGCCCCCGCCCGACCGGCGCGTGGGAGTGCGAAAACGCACCTCCGACGTGCGTGGGAGGTGCGTTTTCGATCCCGACAGTGGACGGGACGGGACGGGACCCCGGGCGTTACGCGGGGTCGCCGCCCAGGGGGCCGACGGGCTCAAGGGGCTTCGGGTCGTCGGCGCCGGTCTTGCGGGCGCGGGCGATCAGGTTGCCCAGGTGGTAGATGAGCAGCGCCGCGACGGTGCCGAGGACGATGCCGCCGAACGCGAAGTCGCCGAGCTGCATCGAGAACCCGGCGATGCCGATCACGAGCGACACCGCGGCCGTGTACTGGTTGACCGGGCGCGAGAAGTCCACGCGGCTGTCGACCCAGATCTTGATGCCGATGATGCCGATCAGGCCGTACAGGGCCGTGGTCGCGCCGCCCAGCACGCCGGCGGGGATCGAGTTGAACACCTCGCCGACCTTGGGGGAGAACGCGAGCAGGATCGCGAAGAGGCCGGCCACCCAGTAGACGGCGGTCGAGTACACGCGGGTCGCGGCCATCACGCCGATGTTCTCGCCGTAGGTCGTGGTGCCCGAGCCGCCGAAGCCGCCCGCGATCGTGGTCGCGACGCCGTCGGCGATCAGTGCGCGGCCGGTGTGCTTGTTGATCGACGGGTCCTCGGTCATGGTCGCGACGCCGCGCACGTGGCCGACGTTCTCGGCGATGAGCACGAGCACGACCGGCAGGAACATCGCGATGGTCGACCACGTGCCCGGCTCGACGAAGTCGGGGAGCTGGAAGTGCGGCAGGCCGACCCAGGGTGCCTCGGCGATGAGCTCGGCCGGTGTCTTGCCGCCGCGGAGGGCGTTGGGCACGTCGAACGAGCCGGTGAACGCGGCCCAGATGAAGCCGACCGCGACGCCGAGGAAGATCGAGATGCGGCCGAGGAAGCCGCGGAACAGCACCGCGAACAGGATGATCGCGACGAGGGTGATGGTCGCGGTCACCGGGTCGAGCTGGAAGTTGCTCCACGCGGTGGGGGCGAGGTTGAAGCCGATCAGGGCGACGATGGCCCCTGCGACCACCGGGGGCATGAGCGCGTCGACCCATCGCAGCCCGGCGAACTGCACGACGAGCCCGACGACGGCGAGGAGCACGCCGACCGCGACGACGCCCGCGAGCGCCGAGCCGGTGCCACCCGCGGCGACGGCGGCCGTGATCGGGGCGATGAACGCGAACGAGGAGCCGAGGTAGCTGGGCAGCTGGTTCTTCGTGATGAGCAGGAAGATGAGGGTGCCGAGGCCGCTGAACAGCAGGGTCGTCGAGACCGGGAAGCCCGTCAGCGTCGGCACGAGGAAGGTGGCGCCGAACATCGCGACGACGTGCTGGAGTCCGATCGCGACGGTGGCGGACCAGCTCAGGCGCTCGTCGGGACGGACGACCGCGCCGGCCTCGACCGTGCGTCCGTTTCCGTGCAGCTTCCACAGGGCCATGCGGGCTCCTCAGGGTTCGGGGGTGGCGGGAGTGCTGAAGAAACACTACCGATTCCTGAGTGTTGCCTGAGCGCCGATCGGCCAGCCGCTCCTCTACGCGGGTGACGACGTCAGCCCCACCGACGTGCGACGTGTGGAGTAGTCCGGCTCAGGCGCCCAGGCGGTCGATGAGTTCGCGGTAGCGCGCGGTCGTCCGGGCGACGACCTCGTCGGGCAGCGCGGGCGGCTCGCCCTGCTTGTCCCAGTTCGCGGCGAGCCAGTCGCGCACGATCTGCTTGTCGAAGCTCGCCATCCGCTCGGCCGGGGTGGTGCCGGTGCGCCAGGCCTCGGCGTCCCAGTACCGCGAGGAGTCGCTGGTGAGCACCTCGTCGGCGAGGCGCAGGGTGCCGTCGGCATCGGTGCCGAACTCGAACTTGGTGTCGGCCAGGATCAGGCCCCGCTCCTCGGCGATCGCCGCCGCCTTCGCGTACACGGCCAGGGAGGTGTCGCGCAGCTCGGCCGCTCGCTCGGCACCGACCAGCTCGACGACGCGGTCGAACGTGATGTTCTCGTCGTGCTCGCCCATCGGCGCCTTGTACGCGGGGGTGAACAGCGGTTCGGGCAGCCGGTCGCCGTTGTGCAGGCCGTCCGGGAGGGTGATGCCGCACACCGTGCCGTGCTCCTGATACTCGGCCCAGCCGGAGCCGGTGATGTAGCCGCGCACGACGCACTCGATCGGGAGCATCTCCAGCGACTGGGCGAGCATCGCGCGGTCGGCGACCTCCTCGGGCAGCTCGCCCGGGGCCAGGTGGTTCGGCACGTCGAGCTGGGCGAACCACCAGCGGCTGAGGCGGGTGAGCAGGGCCCCCTTGTCGGTGATGCCGGGCGACAGCACCACGTCGAAGGCGCTCACCCGGTCGGAGGCGACGACGAGGATGCGGGTGTCGGCCGGGTCCTCCGAGGCGTAGAGGTCGCGGACCTTGCCGGAGTAGAGGTGTCGCCAACCGGGGATGCTCTGCGCGGTGCCTGCCGTGGGTGTGCTCACCCGCCCATTATCCCGGTCTCCCGTGGCGGCGCCCGCACAGAAGTCAAGGGGAGCGCGGGCCGCGTGCTCCCGGGGCGAGGATCGCCGCATCGAAGGGAGCGGGTATGACGAAGGATCTCGCGAAAGGCGATCGGGTGAGCTGGAACACGTCGCAGGGGCGCACGCGCGGCACGGTGGTCGAGAAGCGGACGAAGGACTTCACGTTCGCGGGGCAGCACTTCACCGCCTCGGACGAGGAGCCGGCGTATCTCGTGGAGTCGGAGAAGAGCGGCGATCGTGCGGCGCACAAGGGCTCCGCTCTGCGTCGGCTGGGGTGAGACACCCGGAACCGGTATCGCCGCGCACGACGTGGCACGGGAGCCTGATCGGGCGTATAGTCCACATGGACTAATCGAGGTGGGGACATGGCGAAGGACCCGGTGGACGCGCTCACGCCGCTCGGCGTGATGGTGCTCGCGCTGCTGCGCGAGAGCGACATGCACCCCTACGAGATGGTCCGGCTGCTGCGCGCTCGGCACGACGATCGGCTCATCACCGTCACCAACGGCACGCTGTACCACACGGTCGCCCGGCTGCAGCGGGCGGGGCTGCTCGCCGAGGTCGGGACCGACCGCGACGGAAAGCGGCCGGAGCGCACGACCTACACGCTCACCGACGCGGGGCGCGAGACGGTGGTCTCCTGGGTGCGTCGCGCCCTGCCCCGCATCGATCGCGAGGTCGACGCCCGGGTCGCGCTCGCCGAGGCCCACAACCTCGAACGCACCGATGTCGTCGCGCTGCTCCACGACCGCCGCGCCGCCCTCCGGGACTCGCACGCGCTGCACCATGACGGGCTCCGCGGCGCCCGCACCAAGGGTGTCCCCGCCCAGGTCCTCGTCGAGATCGAGCGACAGGAGGCGCTGCTCGACGCGGAGCTGCGCTGGCTCGACTCCCTGCTCACCCGCCTCGACGGCGACGATCTCCCCTGGGGGCCGGACGCCTTCGACGACTCCGACCGCTACCGCGCTCAGCGAAAGGCTGCACAGCAATGACCGAATCCCGCCAGGCCGCAGGGCCTCAGACCGGCCCGTTCGCGGCCGGTCACGCGCCGAAGAGCCCGTGGCCCGCCCTGTGGGCGCTCGTCATCGGCTTCTTCATGATCCTCGTCGACACCACGATCGTGTCGGTCGCGAACCCGGCCATCAAGGCCGCGCTCGACCCGCAGACCAACAACCTCGACAACGTCGTGTGGGTCACCAGCGCCTACCTGCTGGCCTACGCGGTGCCGCTGCTGATCACCGGACGCCTCGGTGACCGCTTCGGCCCGAAGAACATCTACCTGATCGGGCTCGCGGTGTTCACGCTCGCGTCGCTGTGGTGCGGGCTGTCCACCACCCTCGAGGGCCTGATCGCGGCGCGTGCCGTGCAGGGCCTCGGCGCCGCTTTCATGACGCCGCAGACCATGGCCGTCATCACGCGCACCTTCCCGCCGGAGCGGCGCGGTGCGGCGATGGGGCTGTGGGGGGCGACCGCCGGCGTGGCCACGCTCGTCGGTCCGCTCGCGGGCGGCCTGCTGGTGGACGGCCTCGGCTGGGAGTGGATCTTCTTCGTGAACCTGCCCGTGGGTGTCGTGGCGTTCGTGCTCGCGTGGATCCTGGTGCCGAGGCTGAAGACGCACCCGCACCGCTTCGACCTCGTCGGTGTCGTGCTGAGCGCCGTGGCCCTGTTCCTGATCGTGTTCGGGCTGCAGGAGGGCGAGAAGTTCGACTGGGGTGTGATCTGGGGTCCGATCTCGGTGTGGAGCCTGATCATCGCCGGCGTCGTGGTGCTGGCGCTGTTCATCGTGCAGCAGGCCCGCACCCGGAGTGAGCCGCTCGTGCCGCTCGGGCTGTTCCGCGACCGCAACTTCTCGGGCGCGAACGTCGCGATCGCCGCGGTCGGCTTCACGGTCACCAGCATGTCGCTGCCGATGATGTTCTTCCTGCAGACGGCCCGTGGGCTCACCCCGACCGAGGCGGCCATGCTGCTCATCCCGATGGCGGTGCTGTCGGGAGTGCTGGCTCCCGTGGCCGGCAAGATCCTCGACCGCGTCGACCCGCGGGTGATCCTCATCCCCGGACTGCTCTGCGTGGGTGGGGCGCTGCTCTGGTACTCGGCGCTGACGACCATGGACACCCCGATCCTGATGTTCCTGCTGCCGTCGGCCCTGATGGGCATCGGCAACGCGGGCATGTGGGGTCCGCTCGCGACCACGGCCACGCGCAAGCTGCCGCCGCGGCAGGCCGGTGCCGGCGCGGGCATCTACAACACGACCAGGACGATCGGCTCGGTGATCGGTTCGGCGTCGATCGCCGCGTTCATGCAGTCGCGGCTGGAGGCGAACCTGCCCGGACTGTCGGACGCGCCGGCGGGCATCAGCGGGGGCGGGTCGCTGCCGCCGCAGGTGGCGGAGGGCTTCGCGGCGGGTATGGCGCAGGCGCTGCTGCTGCCCGCGGCCGTGATCGTCGTCGCGCTCGTGGCCGCGCTGTTCCTCGGTCGCTACGACCGTGACGACGCGGCGGCTCCGGCCACCGCGGCCCCCGCCCCTCCCGCGTGAGCCGGGGGAGGGTCGCGCCCTCCCCCGTTCCGGCTGCGCCCCGGGGTCAGGCCTGGGTGCTGAAGACCGAGGACAGCACGAGCCCGGCGCCCCCGAGCAGCGTGATCTGATCCGGGTCCTCCGCGAAGAACACCGTCGGCGGCTGTCCGCGCTCGGGTGCCAGCCGGGTGACCCAGGTCTGCAGGGCCGTGCGCAGCGCCTCGCCGCCCGTGCAGGCGTCGCCGTGCATGATGTAGTGCCCTGGCGCGAGGATCTGCTCGTTGTTCGCGATGCCGATCGCGAGGTTGCGGGCGTACAGGTCGAGCAGCGCCGCGGCGTCGTCCGAGCCGTCCGCCACGAGGGCGGCGAGGCTGCGGGAGTCGAGGGTGTCGGCGTGCGGGAGGCCGACGGCCGCGGCCCGGTCGCGCAGCCAGCCCAGCGTGGCGACCGTCTCCCAGCAGCCGCGCCGTCCGCACCGGCACTCGTCGCCGTCGAGCTGCACGATGGTGTGGCCGGACTCGCCCCCGGCACCGTTCTCGCCGCGGAGCACCTCGCCGCCGTGCACGATCCCGAAGCCCAGCGCCTCACCGGTGTACACGGATGCGAAGTCCTGGATCTCCCGCCCCAGCCCGAACCACCGGTCGCCCAGTGCCTGGACGCGCGGGTGGTGGTCGACGAGGGTGGTGGCGCCGAAGCGCTTCTCCAGCAGCGCGACGACCGGGAGGCCGTTGAGCCCAGGGGTGAGGTGCATCGAGATGACGCTGCCCGTGCTCGTGTCGACCATGCCCGCCGCGGCGACGCCGATGCCGACGAGGGCTTCTCCCGCGAAGCAGCCGTCGGTCACCTGGTGCAGGCACGCGGTGATCTCGTCGGTCGACGCGTCGCGGCTGTACGCCGCGTGGTGCATCTCGTGGATCGTGCCGTCGAAGGCGATGCGGGCGGCCACGACGAAGTCGGGGGAGAGGTGCACGGCGCCGAGCCACGGGCCGTCGCCGCGGAACCAGAGCGGTCGGGCCGGCTTGCCTCCGGCCTCGGACGGCGCGACGGGGTCGCCTTCGACGAGGGTGGCGGAGTCGAGCAGGGGCTGCAGGATCGTGGCGATCGTGGCTCGGTTCACGCCGAGCGAGCGGGCCAGTTGCGCGCGGCTGGAGGGGCCGAGGCGGTGCAGGGTCTCCAGCACGCGTCGGCGGTTCGCGGCTCCGATCGCGCTCGTGGTGATGAGCGGACGGCGCGAGCTCTGGTCGGAGAACACCAGGTCGGCCTGCGGTTTGCCTGACGGTGCCATGGCACCTGCCTTTCCGGTCGCGACGGGTGGCGGCGATGGCTCCGTCTGCGGATCAGTTTACAAGGAAGAATGTATGGTTTAGTGTCATACATACCTCGCGGCGCGCGGGAATCCATGACGAAGTGGGGTAGGCAGTGAACCACAGCAGGTCGGCACGAGTCGGAGTCATCGGCGGCGGGATCCGCGGCGGCATGTTCGCCAGGGCGCTGCAGGAGAACCCCCAGTCCGAGCTCGTCGCGATCTGCGACCGCAGCCCCGGCGTGCTGTCCGCGATGGTCGCGCAGCTGGGCGTTCCGGGCTATGCGAGCACCGAGGAGCTGCTCGCCGCCCACCCCGACCTCGACGGCGTCGTGATCGCGACCCCCGACTTCGCCCACCGCGAGGCGGCGGTGCTCTGCGCCCAGGCTGGTCTCGACCTGATGATCGAGAAGCCGTTGGCCACCGAGGTCGACGACGCGCGGGCGATCCTCGAGGCCGCCGACGCCGCCGGGGTGCGCGTCATGGTCGGCTTCGAGAACCGCTGGAACGTGCGGTACTCGGCGGTGCGCACCCGTCTCGGCGCCGACGGAGACCCGAGGATCAGCGCCCAGATCATCAACCTCAACGACACGATCTTCGTGCCGACCGAGATGCTGTCGTGGTCCTCGAAGAGCTCGCCCGCGTGGTTCCTCATGCCGCACTCGCTCGACCTCGCGTGCTGGATCGGCCGCACGCACCCGGTGTCGGTGTACGCGGTCGGCGCGCGCGACCGCCTCACCGAGGCCGGCATCGACACGTGGGATCGCGTCAACGCCGTGTTCACGATGGCCGACGGCTCGCACGTCGCGCTCAACTCGTCGTGGGTGCTGCCCGAGTCGATGCCGTCGGTGTTCGACTTCCGCTACGAGATCCAGTCCGCCGGTCAGGTCGTGCACATCGACGGCGCCGACGACGGTGTGATCGTCTACGACGCGCAGCGCGGGCAGCTCGTGCAGTCGGCCGTGCACGAGCGCGCCGGCCGCATCCACGGGGTGCCCATCGACATGGTCGGCGACTTCGTCCGCCTCCTCCGCGGGGAGCCCGTCGACGTGCCGGACGCCCGCGACGGCCTCCTCATCACCGCCGCGATCGAGGCGGTGCACACCGCCCTCGAGACCGGCGACGTCGTCTCCATCTCCGTCTGACCCCGCTTCACCTGCACCACGCGAGACCCGAAACCACGCGACACCCGTCCGGAACTGCACGAAGGAGCAAGGAAATGAACGCATCACCGTCGATGAGCCGGGGCTTCTCCCGGCGTCAGATCTTCCAGCTCGGTGGCCTCGCCGTCGGGGCCATGGCCCTGGCGAGCTGCACCCCCGGAGGCGGAGGGCAGCAGAGCACCGGACCGCTCACGGCCGGCTCCGGGAAGCCCTCCGGCCAGATCAGCATCCTCGACGACAACACCAACGGCATCTTCAAGGACTGGGCCATCGCCGAGTTCGAGAAGCAGACCGGCATCAAGGTGGTCACCTACCAGCAGGGCAACTTCAACGACCTGCACGACAAGATGGCCACGATGTTCGCGGCGCAGGACTCGTCGTTCGACGTCGTGATGACGTGGGCCGGCTGGTCGGCCGAGTTCGGGCAGGCCGGATGGCTGGAGGAGCTCGACCCCTCCGCCGTGCCGGACGACCTCATCCAGCCGGCGCTCGACGCGGTGTCGTGGCGGGGCAAGGTGTACGGCCTGCCGAAGTTCGTCAGCGCGCAGACCATGTTCTGGAACAAGGATCTGTTCGCGGGGGCCGGGCTCGACCCCGAGACGGGCCCGGCGAACTGGGACGAGTTCGTCGCGGCGGCCAAGGCCCTCACCGGCGGCGGGCAGTACGGCTACGCGTGCGACATGGGCAACCCCGCCGGCGCGTACCAGAACTTCCTGCGCGCGCTGCTGCTCAACGGCGGGGAGTTCTACGACGCCGACTACAAGCCCACCTTCGCGAGTGATGCGGGCGTCGAGGCGCTGTCGAAGATGGTCGAGCTGCTGCAGGTGCACAAGGTGATGGACCCCTCCTCGCTGCAGATCACCAACGCGTCCGACCTCGCCGACCTCTTCGCCCGCGGCAGCACCGGCATGGTGTTCAACTGGCCGTTCCAGTACGCGGTCGCCACGGCCGCCGGCGCCGCGACCTCGGCCGCGACGGTGGGCAACGGCCTGCTCCCCGGCATGTCGGTGCGGTCGGCGTCGATCGACGGCTCCGAGGGCTTCGCGATCAGCAAGTTCTCGAAGAACAAGGAAGCGGCCCTGGCGTGGCTGCAGTTCGTCACCACCGGGAAGGTGCAGACCGACATCGTCGAGAAGGAGGGCTGGTTCCCCGTCTCGCAGACGGTGCTGGCCGAGCCCGCCGCGCGGGAGGCGCTGCCCATCCTGTCCACCTACGAGCAGTCCACCGAGTACGTCACCAAGCGCTACGGCACGCCCTGGTCGAACGAGCTCGACCAGGCGCTCTCCGTGCAGCTCATCAACGCCATGAACGGCAAGACCTCCCCCAAGGAGGCGCTGGAGTCGGCGCAGAAGACGGCGGAGGACCTCGTGAAGAAGTACCTGAAGTAGGGATCGGGGAATGGGCGTCAACCTCCTGGAGAGGAGCCGCCGGCGGGATCTGCGTTTCGGCCTCCTGCTGATCGCGCCGGCGGTGCTGATCATCGCGATGCTGCTCGGCTACCCGATGGGCTACGCCGTGTTCATGTCGTTCCACCAGTGGAACGACAAGCTGGGCATGGAGCACCCCTTCATCGGGCTGGAGAACTACGGGCAGCTGCTGACCGACCCCGCGGTGCACCGGGCGATGGAGCGCACGGCGTACTTCTCGGTGATCACCGTGATCGGCGGGGTCGCGCTGGCCGTGGCGATTGCGGTGCTGCTGAACCGGGAGTTCCGCGGACGCACGCTCGCCCGGGTGCTGCTGCTCGTGCCGTGGGCCGTGCCGCCCGTGGTGAACGGCATCATGTGGAAGCTGATCTTCGACGGCAGCACCGGCATCGCCAACACGATCCTGCGCGGACTCGGTCTCACGGAGGAGAACGTGCAGTGGCTGTCCGACCCCGCGCTCGCGATGAACATCCTGGTGTTCGCGGAGATGTGGAAGCTGCTGCCGTTCCTGTGCCTGCTGATGCTCGCGGCGCTGCAGGGCATCCCATCGAACCTGTACCGGGCGGCGGCGATCGACGGCGCGGGACCGTGGCGGGCCTTCTGGCGCATCACCCTGCCCAACATGCGCGGCGCCCTGATGTTCGCGCTGATCGTGCAGTCGATGTGGTCGCTCAAGGTGTTCGACACCATCTACGTGCTCACGGGCGGCTCCGGCGGCCCGGCCGAGGGCACCACCACCATCAACTTCCTCGCGTACCTGGTGAACTTCAGCAACCTGGACCGCGGCTACGGCTCGGCGATGGCGGTCGGGATCATGATCCTCGTGCTCGTGGTGGCCGTGTTCTGGATCCTGCTGTTCGGCGGGTTCCGTCGCAAGAGGGGAGAGGCGCATGCCTGACCTGACCACCACCGCCCTCGTCACCACCGCCCGCCCGCGCGGGCGCCGGGTGTCGCGACGCGGCCGCCGCCGCCTCACGGCCGTCGTGTGCGCGGTGCTGCTCGTGCTCGTGATGGCGTTCTTCCTGGCGCCGTTCCTGTGGATGTTCGTGTTCAGCGTGTATCCGTCGAGCGCGCTGCAGGGCCGTACCCCCGACCTGTCGCCGTCCCTGCTGACCGTGGAGTCCTACGTGCGCCTGCTGTCGGACGGCAGCTTCCTCACCCCGATGGCGAACTCCGCGATCGTCGGCATCTCCACCACGATCATCTGCATGACCGTGGGCGCGGCCTGCGCCTACGCGATCGCCCGGTTCAAGTTCCGCGGTCGCCAGCCCCTGCTGCTGAGCATGATGACCGTGCAGGCGATCCCCGTCATCGTGCTCGCGGTGCCCCTGTTCATCCTGCTGCGCTCGGTCGGCCTCTACGACCAGCTGCTAGGGCTGATCGCGACGTACACGGCGTTCATCCTGCCGCTCGTGATCTGGATGCTGGTCGGGTTCTTCGAGGACATCCCGCCGAGCCTGGAACGTGCCGCCCGCATCGACGGGTGCAACCGGTTCCAGATCATGTACCGGATCGCCTTCCCGCTCGCCGCGCCCGGCATGGCGGCGACCGCGATCCTGGCGTTCATCACCAGCTGGAGCGACTTCTTCCTGGCGAAGGTGCTGACGTCGAACAACGCCGTGACCCTGCCGGTGAAGACCGCGGCGTTCCAGGGGCTGTTCGCGATGGACTACACGTCCGCGGCGACGGCGGGAGTGATCACGGCCATCCCGGTCCTGATCCTCACCCTCGTGGCACAGAAATGGATCATCCGCGGTATGACCGAGGGTGCGGTGAAAGGCTGATCATGGCACAGATCGAACTGGTGGGCGTCGAGAAGTCGTACGGACGCCCGAGGCGCGGGCACGAGGCCCGCAAGGCGGTCTCCGACCTCAGCTACGTGATCGAGGACGGGCACTTCGTGTCGCTGCTCGGTCCCTCCGGCTGCGGCAAGACCACCACGCTCAACATGATCGCCGGACTGGAGGACATCTCGGGCGGGGAGATCCTCATCGACGGGCGGCGGGTCGACGACCTCGACCCCGACAAGCGCGACCTGGCGTTCGTGTTCCAGGACTACGCGCTGTATCCGCACATGAGCGTCTACGAGAACATCGCGTTCGGGCTGCGCATGCGCAAGGTCGCCAAGGACGAGATCGACCGCCGGGTGCGCGACGCCGCCCGACGGCTCGACATCGCCCACGTGCTCGACGTGAAGCCCAAGAGCCTGTCGGGTGGACAGCGGCAGCGCGTGGCCCTCGCCCGCGCCATTGCCCGGCGCCCCGCGGTGTTCCTGTTCGACGAGCCGCTGTCGAACCTCGACGCGCTGCTGCGCGACCAGACCCGCAGCGAGCTCAAGGTGCTGCACCGCGAGCTCGGCGCGACCAGCGTCTACGTCACGCACGACCAGGAGGAGGCCATGACGCTCTCCGACCGGATCGCCGTGATGAGCCGCGGGCGGCTGGAGCAGTACGGCAGCCCGTACGAGGTGTACCACGAGCCGGCGACCGAGTTCGTGGCGTCGTTCGTGGGCAAACCGCGCATGAACCTGTTCACGGCGAAGCGGGGCGAGCGTGGCAGGCACGTGCTCCCGGGGACCGCGTTCGGTGTGGAGTCGGGTGCGCTGCCCGAGGAGATCCGCGTCGGACTGCGCCCGGAGGAGTGCGACCTGCGGCGACCGCTGGCCGGTGAGCAGCCGCACGGCACCGTCGTCGCGGTGGAGCCGCTCGGCAACGTCTCCGACGTGCACCTCACGATGGGCGACGTCGAGTTCCTCGTGCGCGTCCCCGGGTTCGGCTCCTACGGCGTCGGCGACGCGGTGGTGGTCGACCTGACCCGCGCGCGCCTGCACTGCTTCGACCCCGAGACCGGGAGGCGCCTCGCCGTGTCGTGAGCCGGTTCCTCGCGCGGGTTCCGCGGACTCCCGCGTTCCGGTTCAGCGGGTTCACAGGGTTAGGGTGGATGGTCGGCGGCCGCCGGGTCGCCCCATCCGAACCTCCGAGGAGCACTCGACGTGAGCCGAAATCCATCCTCCACGGCGCGCCGCCTGCGCCGCTTCGCCCGGACGGCGACCGCCTCCGCGCTCGCCGCGCTCGTCGCCGCCGGGGCGCTCCTCGCCGGAGCCGCGCCCGCCGCGGCCGAGGGCGAGACCTACGTGATCGGCACCGACACCACGTTCGCGCCGTTCGAGTTCACGGACGCGAACGGCGAGCTCGTCGGCATCGACATGGACCTGCTGCGCGCGATCGCGAAGGACCAGGGCTTCGAGGTCGAGATCCGCCAGCTGGGCTTCGACGCCGCCGTGCAGGCCCTCCAGTCCAACCAGGTCGACGCGGTGATGGCCGGCATGTCGATCACCGAGGAGCGCCAGCAGACGTTCGACTTCAGCGATCCGTACTTCACCAGCGGGGTGCAGTTGGGGGTGCTGGAGTCCAGCGACATCGAGTCGCTCGACGACCTCGACGGCAAGGCGGTCGCGGTCAAGACCGGCACGCAGGGCCAGACCTTCGCCGAGGAGAACCAGGAGAAGTACGGCTTCCGCATCACGCCGTACCAGGACACGACCGACATGGTCGACGCCGTGAAGGCCGGGCAGGCCGTCGGCTACTTCGAGGACTTCCCGGTGCTCGCGTACGGCATCCAGCAGGGGTCGGGCTTCCGGCTGATCGGCGACCCGGAGCTCGGCGGCGAGTACGGCTTCGCGGTCAACAAGGGGCAGAACGCCGAGCTGCTGGAGATGTTCAACGCGGGGCTCGCGAACCTCCAGGACTCGGGCGAGTACGACGAGATCGTCGACACGTACCTCGCCTCGGGTGAGGGCGAGCCGAGCGCGCAGCCCACCGACATCATCTCCGTCGCGGTGAAGTACTGGCCCGCGCTCATGCAGGGTCTGTGGCTCACGATCCTCGCCACGATCGTCGCGGTGGTCGCGGCCTTCATCCTCGGCATCATCTTCGGCTTCGGGCGCATCTCGAAGTTCGCGCCGTTCCGCTGGGTCGCCACGGCCTACGTGTACGTGTTCCGCGGCACCCCGATCCTGATCCAGGCGTTCTTCGTCTTCTTCGCGATCCCGCAGCTGATCCCCGACCTGAAGTTCGACCCGTTTGTGGCCGGCGCGATCACCCTGTCGCTCAACACCGGTGCCTACATGACCGAGATCATCCGCGGCGGCATCCAGGCGGTCGACCCCGGTCAGGCCGAGGCCTCGCGTTCGCTGGGCCTGAGCCACTGGAAGACGATGCGCAAGGTCGTGCTGCCGCAGGCGTTCCGCATCATGATCCCCTCGTTCGTGAACCAGGGCATCATCACCCTCAAGGACACCTCGCTCATCAGCGTGATCGGCCTCGCGGAGCTGACCTTCGTGTCGCGCCAGATCATCGCCTCCACCTACCTGTCGGCGCAGGTGCTCACCATCGTCGCCATCATCTACTTCGTCGTGATCACGCTGCTGACGCTGCTCGCGAACCGCCTGGAGAGGACGCTCAACGCATGAGCAAGATCGACGTCAGGAACCTGCACAAGTCGTTCGGCGACAACGAGGTCCTGAAGGGCATCGACCTCACGGTCGACGACGGCGAGGTCGTCGCGGTGATCGGGCCCTCCGGCTCGGGCAAGTCCACGCTGCTGCGCTGCCTCAACAAGCTCGAGGAGCCGACCTCGGGGCACGTCGTCATCGACGGCGTCGACCTCACCGACAAGAGCGTCAAGCTCGACGAGGTGCGCCAGCGCATCGGCATGGTCTTCCAGCACTTCAACCTGTTCCCGCACATGACCGTGCTGGAGAACATCACCCTCGCGCCGGTCGAGCTCGGCCGCATGACCAAGGCCCAGGCGCGCGAGCGGGCGCTGTCGCTGCTGGAGCGCGTGGGACTGTCGGAGAAGGCGGACGCCAAGCCCGCCTCGCTCTCCGGCGGCCAGAAGCAGCGGGTCGCCATCGCCCGTGCGCTCGCGATGGACCCCGAGATCATGCTGTTCGACGAGGCCACCAGCGCGCTCGACCCGGAGATGGTCGGCGAGGTGCTGCAGGTGATCCGCGACCTGGCCGAGGGCGGCATGACCATGGTGCTGGTCACGCACGAGATGGGTTTCGCGCGCGAGGTGTCCGACCGCACGGTGTTCATGGACGGCGGTGTCGTGGTCGAGGAGGCTGCGCCGGCCGAGCTGTTCGGCTCCCCCAAGAACGAGCGCCTGCAGGACTTCCTGTCGAAGGTGCTCTGACCGTACGCATCCGCGTCGTTCCGCGAAAGGAGCGGGCTACTCGCGGACGGGTGCGGGGTGGCGACGGATGGTTGCGCTGACCAACGCCGCGACGGCGCAGAGGCCGGCCGCGGCGAACCACGCGACCGTGTACTGACCGGTGTGGTCGCGCACGAGCCCCGCGAGGATCGAGGCGATGCCCGCACCGATCTGATGGGCGGCGAACACCCAGCCGAACACCAGCGGGCCGCGGTCGCCGAACACCTCGCGGCACAGCGCGATCGTCGGCGGCACCGTGGCGACCCAGTCGAGGCCGTAGATCACGATGAACACGATGATGCTGGGCTGCACCTCGGCCGACAGCAGGCTGGGCAGGAACAGCAGGCTCACCCCGCGCAGGGCGTAGTACGCGGCGAGCAGGATGCGCGGGTTGACGCGGTCGGTCAGCCAGCCGGAGAACACGGTGCCCGCGATGTCGAAGATCCCGACCACGGCCAGGAGTCCGGCGGCGGTCGTGGTCGGCATGCCGTGGTCGTGCGCGCTGGGGATGAAGTGCGTGCCGATCAGGCCGTTGGTGGTCGCGCCGCAGATCGCGAAGCCGATCGCGAGGGCCCAGAACGTCTTGGTGCGGGCGGCCTCGCGGAGCGTGCGGATGGCGAGGGCGGCGGCACCCCAGGCGTTGCCCCGGGGCAGGGGTGCCGGTGGGGAGGCGGGCGCGGGCTCGCCGTACCGTCCGACGCCGAGGTTGCTCGGGCGGTTGCGCACGAAGATCCACACCAGGGGCGCGACCGCGAGCGCGCCGCCCGCGATGATGAACGACGCCCCTCGCCAGCCGATTTCCGCCGCCGCGGCCGCGATGACCGGGAGGAAGATCAGCTGTCCGGTGGCGCTGCCCGCGGTGAGCACGCCGGACACGAGACCGCGGCGCGTCGCGAACCAGGTGTCGGTGATGGTCGCGGCGAACACGAGCGCCATCGACCCGGTGCCGAGTCCGATCAGCACGCCCCACGTGAGGATGAGCTGCGCGGGGGTGGCGACGAGCACGCTCAGCGCGGCGCCCGCACCGATCACGAACAGGGCGGTGACGGTGACCGCGCGGATGCCGAACCGTTGCATGAGCGCGGCCGCGAAGGGGGCGATCAGCCCGTACAGCAGCAGGTTGACGGAGACCGCGAGCGACAGCTCGGCCGTCGTCCAGCCGAACTCCTCCTCCAGCGGCACCATGAGCACGCCCGGCGCCGCCCGGAACCCCGCGGCGCCGATCAGGGCGATGAGGGCGACGAGCGCGACCGTCCAGGCGGGGTGGAGGCGGCGACGGCGTGCGGGTGGGTCCTGTACGGGCTCGTCGACGGACTCGGCGGTCATGCGTTCGCCCCGGTGTGCAGCGCGAACGGCTCGCCGCCCATGCTGCGCCGGGCCCACCGGGTGCTGTGCGCGTCGAGCAGGGCGTCGCAGTGCGCGCACCAGTCCACGGAGACGGCGGTGTCACCGCAGCGCGCGCACGAGACCTCGAGCCCCCAGGGGCCGTCCGGGTCGGTCGTGCGGCTGAAGCGGGCGTACGCGTGGAGGATGGGCAGTGTCGCGAGTCCGGCGCCGGTCAGGCGGTAGCCGCTGCGAGCCTCGCTCGGGTCTTCGCGGGTCAGGAGCCCGGCGTCGTGCATGGCGGTGAGCCGGCGCGACAGCACGGAGTCGGCGGCACCCGTGGCCGCGCGCAGCTCGTCGAAGCGGGTGCGGCCGGAGAACAGTTCGCGCAGCAGGAGCAGGACCCAGGGGTCGGCGAGCACGTCGGCCGAGCGGGCGATCGGGCACGTCGCGGACGACCAGTCGGAACGGAGGGGCATGCCGTCACTTTCTTGAAGAAAGTCGGCGGTGTCAAGCCGATCCCCGCAGAACGGCAGGATTCGCGCGACCCCTGTCGCGAACGCTCCCTCCCGCCGGGCCGCGCGCTACTCGGCGACGCGGGCGGCGATGTCGCTGCGGAAGTGCGCGCCCTCGAGTCGGATGCGCGCGATCGCGTCGTACGCGCGGTCGCGCGCCGTGCGGAAGTCCGGGGCGACGGCGACCACGTTCAGCACGCGGCCGCCCGTGGCGATGAGGGAGCCTCCGGGCGCGTCGGGGCTCGCGGTCGCGGCGTGCACCAGGCGCACACCCTCGACCTCGGCCGCCGCGTCCAGGCCCTCGATCGGACGGCCGGTCTGCGGCGACTCCGGGTAGCCCTCGCTCGCGAGCACCACGGTGATGGCGGCGTCGTCACGGAACTCCGGCTCCGGCTGATCCTCGAGCGTGCCCGAGGCCGCGGCGAACAGCAACTGCGACAGCGGGGTCTGCAGCCGCGGCAGCACGACCTGCGTCTCGGGGTCGCCGAAGCGCGCGTTGAACTCGATCACCCGCACGCCGTTCGGGGTGAGGATGAGCCCGGCGTACAGCAGCCCGATGAACGGCGTGCCCTCCGCGTCGAGCTGCCGGACCACGGGGAGCGCCACGTCGCGCGTGACCTCCTCGACGAAGGCCTGCTCGCTGCCGAACTGCTCCGCGAGCCACGGCAGCGGGGAGTACGCGCCCATGCCGCCCGTGTTGGGACCGGCGTCGCCGTCGTACGCCCGCTTGAAGTCCTGCGCGGGGCTGAGCGCCCGCACGGTGTCGCCGTCGCTCAGGAAGAACAGCGACACCTCGGGACCGGACAGGAACTCCTCCACGAGCACGGGCCCGGCGGGAAGATACTGCGCGGCGTGCGCGAGCGCCTCGGCGCGGTCGTCCGTCACGATCACGCCCTTGCCCGCGGCGAGCCCGTCGGCCTTGACCACGTACGGGGCGCCCAGGTCGTCGAACGCGGCCTCGACCTCGGCGGTCGTCGCGGCACGCACGGCCCGCCCGGTCGGCACGCCCGCGGCGTCCATGACCCGCTTGGCGAACGACTTCGACCCCTCCAGCTGCGCCGCGGCCCTGCCCGGTCCGAACACGGGGATGCCGCGCTCGCGGAGCTCGTCGGCGACACCGGCGACCAGTGGAGCCTCCGGCCCGATCACGACGAGGTCGACCGCGTGCTCGTTCGCGAACGCCGTGACCGCGGCCGCGTCGAGCGGGTCGACCGACACGGGCGTCGCGTCGTGCGCGATGCCGGCGTTGCCCGGGGCGACGACGATCTCGTGCTCCACCTCCTCTGCGCGGAGGGCGAGGATGATCGCGTGCTCACGGGCACCGGAACCGAGGACGAGGATCTTCACCCGTCCAGCCTACCGAGGCCGGTACGGCGGGTTTCGGCCGCCCGCGCGTCACAGCTCGATGGGCCGCTCCACGGTCGCATCCCACGGCACCGTCCAGCCGGTGGCGTCGAACAGGGCATCGAGCACCATGGCCGTGAACCCCCACACGATGGTGCCGTCCACGTCGAACGCCGGGCCGCGGAACGTGCGGCCCATCCGCGACAGCGTCGAGGTGAACCGGGTCGCGGGGTCGAGCAGCTGGGCCACCGGCACGCGGAACACCTCGACGGTCTCCGCATGATCGACGGCGACGACCCGCGACGGCGACTGCCACCACGCGAGCACGGGCGTGACGAGGTGGTTGCTCGCGGCGAGCGGGATGACCGGGAGGGTCGACAGCACCTCGACCCCCGCGGGGTCGAGTCCCGTCTCCTCCTCGGCCTCGCGCAGCGCGGTGGCCACGGCATCCGCGTCGGTCGGCTCGACGCGACCACCGGGGAACGACACCTGCCCGGGGTGGGACGACAGCGTGGGGGCGCGGCGCTGCAGCAGCACATCGAGGTCGCGCGAGACGGCGGCGTCGGCGGCGGGGGCCGGGGTGCGGTCGAGCACGCCGAACAGGATGAGCACGGCGGCGTCGTGCGCGGTGCGCGGGTCGGCGAGCGGCGGGATCGGCACGCCCCAGGTGTGATCCGTGGCGGCGGCGAGCAGCTCGGCGCGCGCGCCCTGGGGGTGCATGCTCATACCCCGAGCTTAGGCCGCGGCCGGGTGGGGGGGCCGCGGTTCTAGGGTGGAGCCATGGCGAGGAAGATCGACATCATCGACGGTCGTGCGGCGCTCGACGCCGTCCGGGCGGCGGAGGCGGCGGGCGAGAGGCCCCCGCGCACGTCGCTCGCGACCGCGGTGCGGTATCTGCTGCAGCTGCTCGACGAGAAGGCACCGGGCAACAGCGTCGAGGTGCGGGTGCCGCCGTTCGGGGCCGTGCAGGTGATCCAGGGCCCGCGGCACACCAGGGGCACCCCGCCGAACGTCGTGGAGATGGACGCGGCGACCTGGATCGCGGTCGCCACGGGCGCCGAGGCCTGGACCGCCGCGGCCGAGTCCGGTCGGGTGCACGCCTCCGGCACCAGGGCCGACCTCGCCGGGGTGCTGCCGCTGCGGCCCTAGCGTCGCGCGACCACGAGGGGCACGCCCGTGGCCGGGTGGGGGAACACGTCGACGGGTTGCCCGTAGACCCGCTCGATCCGGGAGGCCGTGAGCACCTCGGCCGGGGCTCCGCTGGCGGTGACGCGGCCGTCCGCGAGCAGGGTCACGCGGTCGGCGTGCGCGAGCGCGGCGTTCAGGTCGTGCAGCACGATGGCCACCGCGGCCCCCTCGGTGGCGCGGGCGCGGAGGAGCCGCATGACGTCTTCGTGGTGCTTGAGGTCGAGGGCCGCGGTGGGCTCGTCCAGCAGCAGCACGCCGGTGCTCTGGGCGATCACCCGGGCCAGGGCCACGCGGGCGCGCTCGCCGCCGGAGAGGGAGGGCACCGCGCGGGGCCCGAGCGCCGTGACCTCGGTCTGCGTCATGGCGTCCGCGACGATCCGGTCGTCGTCGTCGGCCGCGGGGGTGCGCGCCCACGGGGTGCGGCCCATGCGCACGACCTGTTCCGCGGTGAACGGGAAGGTGACCGTGTTCTCCTGCAGCAGCACGGCCCGCTGCTGCGCGAGGGCACGCGGCCGCAGGTCTCGCAGCGGGCGGCCGTCGAGGAGCACCTCCCCGGAGGCCGGGGCGACGTCGCCCGCCAGCACGCCGAACAGGGTGGACTTGCCCGCGCCGTTCGGTCCGACGAGCGCGTGCACCTCGCCCGCGTGCACGTCGATCGAGGCGTCGTGGAGGATGGTGCGTCCCTCGCCCACGCGCACCGTGAGCCCGGTGCCCTGCAGCCGCGGCATCATGCCCACCCTCCCGAGCGACGGCGCGTGCGCACCAGCAGCCAGAGGAAGAACGGCCCGCCCACGAGGGAGGTGATCATGCCGATCGGAAGGTCGGCCAGGGGGACGGCCGTGCGGGCGACGAGGTCGGCGACCGCGATGAGCAGCGCGCCGCCGAGGGCCGAGGCGATCACGAGGGGCAGGTGTGCGGGCCCGATCATCATGCGCATGAGGTGCGGCACGACGAGGCCGGCGAAACCGATGATCCCGGCGAACGCGACCGCGGCGCACACCAGCAGTGCGACGGTCACGATGACCACGAGGCGCAGCAGCTCCACGCGCACGCCGAGGTGCCGGGCGGTGCGCTCGCCGAGGGCGAAGAGGTCGAGGCTCGGCGCGACGATCAGGGCGACCACGACGCCGATCGCGACGAGCGGCGCCACGAGCTGGATGTTCGACCAGAGGGCCCCGTTGAGCGACCCGAGCTGCCAGAACACGATCTGCTCGCGCGTCGACGTGGTGCCGAGGAAGGTGAAGAACGCCATGCCCGCCCCGGCGATCGCGTTGATGGCGATGCCGGTGAGCAGCAGGGTCACGACCTCGGTGCGGCCGCCCGAGCGGCTGAGGAGGTACACGGAGAAGACCGCGACCAGCCCGCCCAGGAACGCGAACGCGGGGGTGGTCCACATGCCGAACGTGGCGAGGCCGAACGTGATGCTGGCCGCCGCACCGAGCGCCGCGCCCGACGAGACGCCCACCACGCCCGCGTCGGCGAGGGGGTTGCCGAAGATCGCCTGCATGAGCACGCCGGACACCGCGAGCGCGGCGCCCACGAGCAGGCCGAGCACCAGGCGCGGCAGTCGCAGGGTGTAGATCACGCCGTAGTCCGTGGCGGCGTCCGGCGCCCAGGCGGTGTCGATGCCGAGGCCCCGCAGCAGCACGCCCAGCAACGCCGTGGGCGACAGGTCGTACTGACCGCTGGTGATCGAGACGACGCACGTGACGGCGAGGGCGACGAGGAGCCCCGTGACGACCAGCCCGAAGCGCAGTCCGCGGTGCCGCGTCGGCGTAGGGGTGACGACCTCGCCGCTCACTGGGGCGGCTCGGCGGTGTACAGCGCGCGGGCGAGGGCGCCGATCACGTCGGCCGACCGGGGACCGAAGCTCAGGATCTCCGCGTCGGCCATGTCGATCACCCGGCGGTTCGCCCCGGCCGGGGTCTGTGCCACGGCGGGGATCCGTTCGATCAGCCCGTCGATGCCTCCCACGGACTCCAGGCCGTCGGTCATCATGACGAGCACGTCCGGCTGCGCGGCGACCAGGGCCTCCGCGGTCATCGGCTTCATGCCCTCCCAGCCGATCTCGGAGGCGACGTCGACACCGCCGACCGCATCGATGAGCGAGTCCGCCCCCGAGTCCGCGCCGAAGATGTAGTAGACGTTGGCGCTGCCGCGCACGTAGAGGAACAGCATGCGGGCGCGGTCCTCCGGTGTGGCCGGGGTCACCTGCGCGATCTCGCCGAGCACGGACGCCACCCGCGCATCGAGGCGCTCGATCAGCTCGGCGCCGCGGCTGGGCACCCCGAGCGCGGCGGCGATCTCGGTGACGAGCGCATCGGTGGCGTCGAGGCGACGGTCGCCCGAGATGACGACGACCGCGATCCCGGCGTCCCGGAGCTGCTGGCGGACTTCCTTCGGGCCGATCGTGGTGTCGGTGAGGATGACGGTGGGAGCGAGCCCGAGGATCGCCTCGGGGTTGAGCGTGTGGCCGGTCTTCGTGACCACGGGCAGCTCCTCGGTGCCGGGGAACAGCGTCGAGGAGTCGCGGCCGACCACCTGGTCGCCCAGGCCGAGCGCGAACACCGTGGACGCGATGGTGCCGGAGATGTCGATCGGGAGGATGCGGTCGACGTCGGTCACCTCGACCGTCCGACCCTCGCTGTCGGTCACCGTCACGGGCAGCTGGGGCGCGGTGCGGTCGTCGACCGGGGTGATCGCGTGGCTGGCGAGGCAGGCGGTCGCGGGACCCGTGGCGGTGCGGACGTCGTCCACGAGGTCGAGCTCGGTGAGGGGGACCGAGGCCTGAGGGCAGGTGTCGTCGACGGCCGGCGGGGCCGCGGCGGTGGCGTCGGGGTCGGCGCAAGCGGCGAGTCCGATGGCGAGAGCGGCAGCCAGGACGAGGGCGGAGAGGCGTCGCATTAGGCAAGGCTATCCTAAAACTTGACGCTGTCGTGGCGAGCGCCCTACGCTCGGGATCGACGGCTTACTTAGCTGAGCCTAACCAATATTCCATCCTCGCCCGACTGCCCGTGCGGCCTCGACGGAGCGCTCACGAGCGCGCCCGGCGGCCGTGGAGAATCGTGAACGACACAGCCATCGCATCCCCCGGGAGCCCGCGCCTGCGCGCCCTGCTCGCCGCCCTGATCTCCGTCCTCCTCATCGCCGCCGGGGCGGTGATCGTCCCACCCGCGCACGCCGCCGGCGGAACCGTGACCCCCACCGTCACCTCCGCAGACACCGCCGGTCTCACCGTGCAGGTGCAGGCGAGCGGTCTGCCCGACGTGACCGGCGCCTACGCCGCGCTCATCGTGAAGGGCACCGAGAGCGGTCTGACCGGGTCCGGCGGCTACGCCGCGTTCGCGCTGCCGTTCCCGCGCGTGGAGGGCGGCGCAAGCAGCTTCGCCCTCACCGCCGCCGTGGGATCGCTCGACCGCACGAAGGCGTACGAGGTGCTCGTATGGCAGCAGCACTCCAACCCGAACGAGACGACCATCTACGGCCGCGGTGACGTGGCGATCTCGGCGGCACAGTGGGATGCCCTGTTCGGCACCACGCCGACCGATCCCGGCGAGACCGACCCGGGCACCGATCCGGGGGAGACCGACCCGGGCACCGATCCCGGTGAGACCGACCCGGGAGAGACGGACCCCGGTGAGACCGACCCGGGCACCGACCCCGGCGAGACCGACCCCGGCGAGACCGACCCGGGCGAGACCGACCCGGGCGAGACGGATCCGGGCGAGACGGATCCGGGCACCGATCCCGTCGAGGGTGAGCCGTCCGCGGCGATCGCGGTGTTCCTCGCCGACGGCGTGACCCCCGCGACCGGTGTCGCGCTCAGGGCCGGTGACCGGATCGTCGTGAAGGGCAGCGGCTACGACCCGACCGCGAACGTCGGCGGGCGCGGCGTGCCCATCCCCGCGCACCTGCCGCAGGGCACCTACGTGGTGTTCGGCAACTTCGGCGCGGACTGGCAGCCGTCCGCGGGCGCCGCATCGTCGACACGCTCCGTCGGTGCCCAGGCCTGGGCGCTCGCCGAGGGGGTGCTGGACCAGGTGCCCGCGCAGTATCAGGGCGCGATCCGTGCGCAGTGGGTCGACATCTCCGCCGACGGCTCGTTCCAGGTGACGCTCACCCTGAAGGACACGCCCGCGACCCCCGGCTCCTACGGCGTCTACACCTACGCGGCAGGCGGTGTGCGCAACGCCGACCAGGAGCGCAGCGTCGCCCTGGACTACCGCATCGCCCCCACGCTCACCGCGTCGGTGGAGTCCGCCACCGCGAAGGACGGCCTGACCGTCACGGCAGCCGCGGCGAAGCTCGGCGCGGTCACCGGCGCCTACGTGGCGCTCATCGAGGCGGGGACCGAGGCCGACGTCACGGCCGGCGGCGGCTTCCTCGCGATGCAGTACGTGCGGAACATCGACGCCGGTGCGTTCACGGTCGACCTGAACACCGCCGCGAAGAACCTCGACCGCACCCAGACCTACGAGGTGATCGTGTGGAAGCAGCACACGATGCCGAACGACGCCACGATCCACGCGCGCGCCGCGGTCACGATCACCGACGCGCAGTGGACGGCGCTGCTCGGCGACGAGCCGGAGGAGCCGGCGGAGCCGAAGCCGCCCGTGACGCCGACGACGCCGCCGGTGAGCGTGCCGGGCGGCTCGCTGCGCTGGGCCATCTCCACGTCGTTCGCGAACTACGTCGCCGGTCCCATCGCGCAGGGCGCCATCCAGGTGTCCGGCGGCGCGACGCGCTCCGGCGGACAGTTCCAGTTCGGGCAGACCGTCGGCGGCGACTACGACGCGAGCACCGGCCTCGGCAGCGTGGTCTACCGCGGCGCCGTGCGCTTCACCGGTCACCACGGCGTGCTCGACGTCACGGTCTCCGACCCCGTGGTGCGGGTGACCTCGACGGGAGCAGCGACGGTGTACGTGACCAGCGGCGGCGCCCAGGTGCCGTTCGCGACGCTCGACCTGACGCGCGCGGCCCGGATCACGGCGAACGGCGCCGTGACCTACTCGGGCGCCCCCGCCACGCTGACGGCCGCCGGTCGTGACCGCGTGCTCTCGGGCTACTCCACCACGCTCGACCCGGTCACGTTCACGATCGGCTCGGCCGCCGCGGCACCCTCGGGGTCGACCGGCACCGTCGCCGCCGCCGCGGTCGTGAAGCGGGCAACGCTCCCCGCGACCCCGCCGGCGAGCGAGGGCATCGACGTCGACGAGCAGAACCTCGCCGCGCTCGCGTCCGGGCAGCCGGCCACCGTGACCGCCTCCGGGTTCCGCCCCAACGAGGAGGGCATCAAGGTCGTGGTGTACTCCACGCCCGTGCTGCTCGACACCGTGACCGCCGATGCCTCGGGTGTCGCGACCTGGTCGGGCGCCCTGCCCGCCGCGCTCGAGGACGGCGCGCACACGCTCACGTTCCAGGGATCGGTCGACCGCGGTCTCGCGTTCACCCTCGCTCGCGCGACCGCCGCCATCGGCGCGTGCACGGTCGAGGCGGCGACGCTGAACTGGGGGTACAAGGAGTCGTTCCGCACCTACATCGAGGGCATTGCGAAGGGTGGCTGGACCCTGACCGACGTGGCCTACCGCTACCCCGACTTCGTGTGGGAGAACGGTGCGGGCTCGCTCGACGGCACCGCGCTCACCGGGCTCGTCACCTACGGCGGCAGCATCGCGTTCACGGGTCACGACGGTGCGCTGAACACCACGCTCGGGAACGCCAGGGTCGAGCTCGCGGGCGACACCGGCTACCTGGTGTTCGACGTGACCGGCACCACGCAGGCCGGGGAGAGCGTCGACCAGCAGGGCGTGCGACTCGCGGAGTTCCCGCTCGCGGACGCCGCGGTCGTCGACGGCGCGCTCCGGCTGGACGCGGTGGCCACGACGCTCACCGAGGCGGGGGCCGCGGCCTTCGGCACGTATCAGGCGGGGGAGCAGCTCGACCCGGTGACCGCCGTGATCCCCGTCGACACCGCGTGCGGCACGGCCGTGGCGGAGGAGCCGGAGGCGGACGCGGAGGCGAGCGCGGCGGTCACCGCGGTGACGGAGCCGGCCGACACGGAGGGTGCACCGGTCTGGCCGTGGATCGTCGGCGGCCTCGTCGTCGTGGCGCTCGCCGCCGGGGGAGGCGTGCTGATCGCCCGCCGCAGCCGCACGGCACAGGCCGAGCCGGAGACCACCGAGGTCTGAGCCGCGGACGCACCCGCCCTCTCCCGGACGACCGAGGGAGGGCGGGTGCGCAGGGGGCCGGGTGCCCGACCCGCCCGGACGGTGGGACAATGGAGACATGGCCCCCCAGGATTCCCACCAGACCGTCGAAGCGACCGTGCGCCGTGTGCCGCGGTACGGCGTGCTCATGGGCATCGGGGTCGTGCTCGGGGTCGTCGTCGCGGGCGTCCTCACGATGATGGGCAGCTACGACGAGTCGCAGGCGCTCGACGTGGTGTATCCCCCCGGTCAGGTGTTCGGGTTCCTGCTGCTGTGGACCGTGCCGATCGGTCTCGCGCTCGGCGGGGTCGCCGGGCTCGTGCTGGAGCGGGTCGCGCGGCGCCACGACCGCGTGGTGAAGGTCGACCGCGAGACCGTCGTCGACGGCGAGGACTGAGCTCAGGCCAGCTCGGCGATCACGGGCCGGATGGCCGCGTCGAACGCCACCACGTCACGCCGCAGGCCGTCGGTCACTGCGACCGACAGCGCCCCGATCCACCAGATGCCCCGCTGTGACAGCGGGAGCACCTGCACGTTCAGCTCGAACGAGTGGGCGCGCCGGCCGATCTCCCGCTCGAACTCCGCGATCGCGCTCGCATAGGCGCGGTACGCGTCGCCGCCCGTGTGGCTGGTCATGGCGCCGACGTAGCGGTCGTGCGCCGCGTGAGCGAAGCGCAGGGCGGTCGCGGCGTGCGGCCGGATCGCCGCGGCGAGCTCGTCTGCCCCGGTCGCGGGCAGCGCGACGAGCGTCTCGAACCCGTCGATGAGCTCGAGCGGCACCCCGGAGTGATGCGCCCGCGGCTCGACCGTCATGTCCCAGTAGTCGCGCCACTGCGCCTCGATGGCGGGCGAGGCGTCCACGGCATCCGGTGCTCGCACGGGGAGCTCCCGGAGGGCGGGCAGGTCCTCCGGCGCGCGGATGCCCAGCAGCTGCCGCAGGGCGAGCGCGACCAGCACGGGGACGCTCGCGTCCTCGCGGATGAGCCACTGCGGCTTGTCGGCCATGCGCCCATCGTAGGGGGCGGTGCACCGGGCTCGGCGTCCTCGCAAGGTAAACCCCTGGACGAGCCGCGTCAACCCTCGCCGTGATACCCGGAGGGGGGAGTAGACCTGCCTGCACGTCGGCGGCCGTCGGCGCGGAGTCGAGAGGAAGAACGATGTCGCAGAGCAATGCACAGGGTGTCGCCGGCGGCGGCACGGACGAGTCGCCGGGGACCGTGAAGACCGCCGCGCACGAGGCGGCCGGGGTCGCCGGTACCGCGAAGGATGAGGCGGCGGGGGTCGTCGAGACCGCGAAGGCCGAGGCCGGCGCTGTCGCGCACGAGGCGAAGGACCAGATCCGCGACCTGTACCACCAGACCACGGCCGAGCTGTCGGAGCAGGCGGCGATCCAGCAGCGTCGCGTCGCGGACGGGCTGCGGTCGGTCGGCGGGGAGCTCGGGTCGATGGCGCAGAACGCCGAGGGCGGGGTGGCGGCGGATCTGGTCCGTCAGGCCTCCACCCGCATCCAGGGCATCGCCGGCTGGATCGGCGACCGTGACCCGGGGTCGCTGCTGACCGAGGTGAAGTCGTACGCGCGGGCCAAGCCGGGCACGTTCATCGCGGTCGCCGCCGTGGCCGGACTCGTCGTGGGACGCCTGACCCGGGCGCTGTCCGAGGGGGCGGCGGAGTCGGGTTCCGGCACGTCGACGCCGACCGCCTCCGGGCTCTCGGGAGCGGGGGCCACTCCGAACCTCGACCCGGCGGCGACGACGCCGGCGGCGGTTCCCGGTTCCACGAGCGCGGGCGTGGGCGCGGGTGCCGGTGTCGGTGCAGCCGGAGCCACGGAGACGGGCGGCAGCACCACGCTCGGCCAGCCGCCGCTGCCGACCGACGGCTCGGTGCCGGGCGCCCCCGATGGGATGAGCGGCATCGATGCGGGTACCGCGCCGTGGGGTGTGACCCGTGACGAGGACCGCGGCGACACCCCGCTCTACGACAGGACGGACGCGGCCAACCGCGCACCGGGTGACGAGGAGCGACCATGACCGACGCCACCCCGACGCCTTCGGAGCAGAAGGCGGAGACCACCTCACTGGGCGACCTGCTCAGCGAGGTCACGAGCGACCTGTCCACGCTGATGCGACAGGAGCTGGAACTCGCGAAGGCGGAACTCAAGCAGTCCGCGACGCGGGCCGGCCGCGGAGCGGGCATGCTCGGCGGGGCGGGCTACGGCGCGATGATGGCGGTCTTCTTCCTCTCCGTCGCGCTGTGGTGGGGTCTCGGCTACTACGTGACCGGTCTCGGCTGGTCGGCCGTGATCGTCGCGGTCATCTGGGCGCTGGTCGCCCTGGTCCTGTTCCTGGCGGGACGCACGCAGTTGAAGAGCATCGAGGGGGCGCCGCGCACGGTGGACAGCCTCAAGCGGATTCCCGATGCCGTGAAGAGGAATGAGGAGAACAAATGAGCGATTCACCCGACGCGATCCGTGCGGACATCGAGCGGACCAGGGCGGAGTTCGGCAGGGACGTCGACGCGCTCGCCGACAAGGTCACCCCCTCGAAGGTCGTGCACCGGCAGACGCAGAAGATGAAGGGTGCCGCGCGCTCCGTGGTCGACCGCGTCATGGGCGTGGCCGACGACGCGGGCAGTCACGTGGGCGACGCGTCGTCCTCGGTGGCGGATGCCGGCCGGCACGCCGTGGCGAAGGCGCAGGGCAACCCGCTCGCGGTGGGGCTCATGGCCTTCGCCGCCGGGCTCGTCGTCGCCGCCGTCATCCCGTCCTCCACGAAGGAGAAGGAGCTGGCGGGCGAGCTGAAGGAGAAGGCCCAGCCGCTGGTCGACGAGGTCACCGAGGTCGCGAAGACCGTGGGCGAGGATCTCAAGGAGCCGGCGCAGGAGGCGTTCGCGGCCGTGAAAGACGAGGCCGCCGGTGCCGCCGAGCACATCCGCGGTGACGCGACCCACGCGGTGGACGAGGTCAAGGGCAGTGCGCAGGACGCCCGCGACACCGTCACCGGAAGCTGATCGGCGAGCGCTCCCCGGGGTCCGATGCCGCGGCACGGCACCGGACCCCCGGGCTCTGTAGCCGGTCGGGGGCTCCGGGCGCAAGCCCGTTCTCCGACCGGCTCCGTCATGACAGGGTCATGATCATGAAACTCGTCTCCTACGCCGGGCAGCAGGTCGTCACGACGGACGACGTGGCGGACGCCCTGGTCACCCTGGCCGCCTCCCTCGCCAGCGAGGGCGAGTCCGCGGCCGTGCAGATCCCGATCCACGTGGACGGGGAGAAGGACAGCGCCGACCTGATCGTCGGCGTCGGGAACGACCTCCTGGTCGGTCCGCAGTCGTCGAACGGCGACGACCCGGACTTCTCCGCGGACGCGGCAGCCCTGCGCGAGCACCGTTTCTACCCGAAGCCGACGGCCGAGGACGGGGATGTCGACGACGACGGACTGCCGGCGATCGACCTCGACCTGGACCGCGGAGTCTGACGTGTCGCATCCGCAGACGCTCGACGTGCCCGAGGAGGGCGCCGCGCACACACCGTCGAAGGCGCTGTGGGCGTCGGTCGCGGACGGGTTCTACGTGGGCAGCCACGCCGGAACCTTCCTCGGCTACGTCGACCGCCAGCCCGGGGGCCTGTGGCGCGCCTTCGACTCCGCCTCACAGATCATCGGCGACTTCACCGACCATCACACGGCCATCGCCGCGGTGACCGAGGCCATGACGGACGACACCGCTGCAGGGGGACACCTCGGATGACGATCGACCACGCGCTGCTCTCGCTCGTCTACTGCAGCACCGCCACCCGCGCGTTCGACGACGACGAGCTCGAAGCCCTGCTCGCCTCGAGCCGCGCGGCGAACCAGGCGCGGGAGATCACCGGTCTCCTGCTGTACCGCGAGGGCGAGTTCGTGCAGATCCTCGAGGGCGAGGAGGGCGTGGTCGAGGCGCTCATGACCCGCATCTCCGAGGATCCGCGTCACCACGACGTGCGGGTGCTCCTGCGCGAACCGCTGCACGAGCGCCGGTTCGCGGACTGGACGATGGGGTATCAGCCGATGGTGGCCGCCGAGCCGCGCCTGGCCGAGGGGTACCGCGACTCGTTCGACGATCTGCGCGTCGGCGACCACGACATGATCGGCCGGGCGCTCATGGAGCTCACGATGTGGTTCCGCGTGCGGCAGGCCGCGCAGCGGGCCGAGGCTCTGGAGATCCGGTAGGGCTGCGGGCGGTAGGCTGTTCGAGTGGCTGCCTCCCCCACCAACCCCTATTCCGAAGCCGGTGTCGATACCGCTGCCGGCGATCTCGCGGTCGAGCTGATGAAGTCGTCCGTGCGCGCGACGCACGGACACGAAGTGCTCGGCGGCGTCGGCGGTTTCGCCGGCCTCTTCGACGCGAGCGCGCTGCGCGACTTCCGGCGTCCGCTGCTGGCGACCAGCACCGACGGCGTCGGCACCAAGGTCGCGATCGCGCAGGCCATCGACAAGCACGACACGATCGGGCAGGACCTGGTCGGCATGGTCGTCGATGACATCGTCGTGGTGGGTGCGAAGCCCCTCTTCATGACCGACTACATCGCGTGCGGCAAGGTCGTGCCCGAGCGCATCGCCGACATCGTCCGCGGCATCGCCGGGGCGTGCGCGGCCACCGGCACCGCGCTGGTCGGTGGCGAGACGGCCGAGCACCCCGGACTTCTCGGACCGCGCGACTACGACGTGGCGGGAGCCGCGACCGGCGTGGTCGAGGCGGATGCGATCCTCGGCGCCGAGCGCGTGCAGGACGGTGATGCGGTGATCGCGGTCGCCTCCAGCGGCCTGCACTCCAACGGCTACTCGCTCGTGCGTCACATCATCACGGGCGCCGGCATCTCGTACGCCGACACCGCCGCCGACTTCGGCACCACGTGGGGCGAGGCCCTGCTGGAGCCCACCCGCCTGTACACGCTGCCGCTGCTGCGCCTGATCGAGCAGCTCGCGGGCGGCGTGCACGCCCTGAGTCACGTGACCGGCGGCGGCATCGCGGCGAACCTCGCGCGCGTGCTCCCGCAGGGCAGCTGGGCCGAGGTCGACCGCGGCACGTGGTCGCCCAGCCCGGTGTTCCGCGTGCTGAGCGACATCGCCGGGTCGACGCTGGAGTCGGCCGAGGGCACCTGGAACCTGGGCGTCGGCTTCCTCGCGGTGGTCGCCGGCGACAAGAAAGACGCGGCGATCGCGGCGCTGGACGCCGAGGGCATGCCCGCGTGGCAGGTCGGCACCGTCGGCTTCGGCCCGCGGCCGACCGGCGAGTTCGAGCAGGGCGCCAAGGGCGTCGACGGTGGAGCGGTGCGCCTAGTGGGCGCCTACGCGGACGGAGCGAAGTAACACCCCATGTGCGGCATCGTCGGAATGGTGGGGACAGCCCCGGTCAATCAGGACATCTACGACGCGCTCCTGCTGCTGCAGCATCGCGGGCAGGACGCGACGGGCATCGCCACGGCGGAGGCCAACGGCGTGATGCACAACGCGAAGGCGCAGGGCATGGTGCGCGAGGCGTTCCGCACCCGCGACATGCGCGCGCTGCTCGGCAACGTCGGCCTCGGCCACGTGCGCTACGCCACCAAGGGCACCGCGTCGAGCGAGGAGGAGATGCAGCCGTTCTACGTGAACGCGCCGTACGGCATCATCCTCATCCACAACGGCAACCTCACCAACACCCGTGAGCTCACGGCCGAGATGGCGAAGCGCGACCGCCGCCACCTGAACTCGTCGAGCGACACCGAGCTGCTGCTCAATGTGCTCGCGGGCGAGCTGCAGGCCACCACGTCGACGGTCGACCTCGACCCGGAGCGCATCTTCGAGGCGGTCGCCCGCACCCACGAGCGCATCGAGGGCGCGTATGCGGTGATCGCGGTGATCGCGGGCTACGGTCTGCTGGCGTTCCGCGACCCGTTCGGCATCCGGCCGCTGATCCTGGGCCGCCGTCCGTCGACCGTGCCCGGCGCGGAGGGACGCGACGAGTGGGTCGTCGCGAGCGAGTCGCTGGTGCTGGAGAACGGCGACTACGAGGTCGTGCGCGAGGTCGAGCCCGGCGAGGCCGTGTTCATCACGAACGACGGCGAGCTGTTCACGCGGCAGTGCGCCACGGAGACGCATCTCGCGCCGTGCGCGTTCGAGTACGTGTACCTCGCCCGCCCCGACTCGATCATGAACGGCATCTCGGTCTACGAGTCGCGCCTTCGCATGGGCGACAAGCTGGCCGATACGATCGCCAAGCACGTGCCGATGGACAAGATCGACGTGGTCATGCCCATCCCCGACTCCTCGCGCCCGGCCGCGATGGAGGTGGCCCGCAAGCTCGGCATCGAGTACCGCGAGGGCTTCTACAAGAACCGCTATGTGGGCCGCACGTTCATCATGCCGGGGCAGGCGGTGCGCAAGAAGAGCGTGCGCCAGAAGCTCAACGCGATGTCGGCCGAGTTCCAGGGCAAGAACGTGCTGCTGATCGACGACTCGATCGTGCGCGGCACCACGTCGAAGGAGATCATCCAGATGGCCCGCGACGCCGGCGCCTCCTCGGTGACCTTCGCCTCGGCGGCCCCGCCCGTGCGGCACCCGCACGTGTACGGCATCAACATGCCGTCGCGGCACGAGCTGATCGCGCACGGCCGCACGATCCCCGAGATCGCGGAGGAGCTGGGCTGCGACCACCTGGTGTACCAGGAGGTCGACGACCTGAAGGCCGCGATCACCGAGGGCTCCGTGCTGAAGGATCTCGACATGAGCTGCTTCGACGGCCGGTACGTCACCGGCACCGTCACCGACGAATACCTCGCCTGGGTGGAGGGGTCGCAGACCTCATGACGGCGCCGAGCGCGCGACCGCTCTGGAAGGGTCGGGCTCTCGCGCTGGTCGGGATCGTGCTGGTCGCGTTCTCGCTGCGATCGGCGGTCGCCTCGCTGTCTCCCGTGCTCGACCACGTCGCGGAGGACTTCCCGGTCTCGTCCGTGATCGTGGGGCTGATCGGCGCGGCGCCGCCGGTGTGCTTCGCGCTGTTCGGCCTGCTGACGCCGCTGTTCGAGCGTCGGTTCGGCCTGGAGCGGATGGCGGTCGTGGCGATCGTGCTGATGGCGGCCGGGATGCTGCTGCGTGGTCTGGCCCCGGACTCGTGGAGCCTGCTCGCGGCGACGGCCGTGGTGTTCGCGGGGGTCGGTTCGGGCAACGTGCTGCTGCCGCCGCTGGTGAAGAAGTACTTCGCCGACCGTCTCGGCGTCATGATGACCGCGTACTCGACCACGCTCGCGGTCTCCACGTTCCTGCCGCCGCTGGTCGCGGTGCCCGTGGCCGACTCGCTCGGCTGGCGCATCTCCCTCGGCATGTGGGGCGTGGTGGCGGCGCTGGCGCTGGTGCCCTGGGTCACGCTGCTGGTGCGCACGCGCGGGGAGCGCGATCGTCCGATGCCCACCGAGCTCCTGACGCCCGACCCGACCGACGGCGTGGACGATGTGCGTGACGCGGTCGCCGCCTCGACCGGACCGATCACGACCCAGTCGGCGAGCCCGCGCGTGTTCGGGCGGCTCTGGCGGCTGCCGCTGGCGTGGGCCCTCGCGCTCGTGTTCGGCACCTCGTCGACCATGGCGTACGTGGCGTTCGCGTGGCTGCCGACGATCCTGGTCGACCTGGGTGGCGTCAGCCCGGCGACCGCGGGCTTCCTGCTGTCGCTGTTCGCTCTGGTCGGGCTGCCCTGCTCGATGCTGGTGCCCGTGCTCGTGGTGCGGTTCCAGGCGACGCGGCCGCTGTTCCTGGTGGCGGTCGCGGCGGGACTGGTGGGGCTGCTCGGGCTGCTGCTCCTGCCGACCGTGGCGCTGCCGCTGTGGGTGGCGATCTTCGGCCTCACGGCCATCATGTTCCCGCTGAGTCTGGTGCTGCTGAGCATCCGTGCCCGCACGCCGGAGAGCGCCGTCGCGCTGAGCGGGTTCGTGCAGAGCATCGGCTATGCGATCGCGGCTGTCTTCCCGCTGCTGGTGGGGCTGCTGCACGAGACGACCGGCGGGTGGCAGGTGCCGCTGCTGGTCGTCGCCGCGGTGCTCGTGGTGTCGATCCCCGCGGGCATCGTCGCCGGTCGCCGCCGCACGATCGAAGACGAGTGGGAGCGCCGGCACGGCCACTGGTGACGCCGCTAGCGGATCGGCACCGAGGTCCCGTGGGAGACCCCCTCGTAGAAGTAGGTAGCGATGCCGATCGCCGCGAACGTCACCAGGACGAGGGCGAGAATGACGCCGGCTGCGATGAGGACGACCGCTTCTGATCGAGGCGGCCGCCGTGTGAGGCGATGGATCACCAGGATGAGCAAGGCGCCTTCGATGAGAAAGGCCCAGGGGCTGAAGAGGCCGAGAAGAGCGCCAGCCGCCGCCAAGGCCAAGATCCACCAGTACAATCGCGCGCGCTCCATGATGTAAAACTTTACTGCTCGTGAGTCCTCGTCCCCGCCCTGGGAAAACCGCGGGGCTCTGACGCGTCGGCTGGTCTGCGCGAACCGGCGTCAGCACTGGGAAGCGGAGGAGCGGGGCGAAGGGGTAACCTAACGTGTTACCTCTCGTTGTGCAGCGCGGTCTGTGGCCGCCGGAAAGCAGTGTGCCCGATGGACATGACATCACCATCCCGAGTCAGGACCGGTGCGGCGACCCCGCAGCCGGACGAACCCGGTGAGCGCTTCCTCAGCATCTCCAGCGTCGTCATCGCGGTCGTCTCGCTCGTGTGCGGCTTCGCGCTGTTCCCGCCACTGGTCGGTGTGATCGCCGGGCTCCTCGGTCGGCAGCGCGAGCCACGGGGGCACGCGATCGCGGCGTGGGGCATCGCGCTCAACCTCGTCGTGCTGTTCGGCTGGGTCCTGCTGCTGGCGGTGCTCGTGCTCACCGGCACGTTGACCGCACTCCTGCACCCGTAACCGCCCGGACACGACGAAACACCCGCACGAGGTGCGGGTGTTTCGAACCGGGAGGCTAGGCCTTCTCTAGTTCGTCTTCGTCTTCGTCCGCGTACTCATCGGCCCACTTGTCGACGTAGGCGTCTTCGTCGGAGTCGCTCGAATGCCCGAGCTCGCGCTCCAGCGCCGAGTAGTTCACCGACGGACTGTACGCCTTGAGTTCGCGGGCGATCTTTGTGTGTTTCGCCTTCTGACGGCCACGGCCCATGCCTGAGACCCCCTCACGAGTTAAGCTGCGGGCAGACGGGCGCCCGAGTCATTCACGACACCGGCTCGCGGCCGGTAAGAGTAGCATTCAGAATAGCATGCGGGGAACACGCCCTGGCCGATGCCGGGCCGCCGAAGGGAGCGATCTTCATGACCGACAGCACCTCGAACCCCTCCGATGAGGCCACGCAGAACGCCGCGCTGCAGAAGGCGGTCATCGTCGGCATCCAGGTTGATCAGGATCCGCGCGTGCTCGACGAGGCCGTCCGTTTCGCCCGGCTGCTGAACGCGCCGCTCGTGGTCGCGCACGTCGACGTGACCCGCTTCGTGACCTACGAGGACCCCGACGGCTATGTGCATTCGGCGCCGATCGACATCAACTTCGACGCGGGGGCTGCGGAGTTCGAAGCGGTCGAGGCCGCCGCTGCCACCCAGCTGCGCGACCGGGACATCACCTGGACGGCGCGTCAGCTCGTCGGCGACCCGGCGCTGGCGATCAAGCAGCTCGCGAACAAGCTCGATGCGCAGTTGATCGTGGTCGGCACGCGCAAGCGCGGCCTCGGCGAATCCATCCGGGAGTTCTTCACCGGCTCGGTGGCGGCACGCCTCACGCATCGCCAGCATCGCTCGGTGCTCGTGGTGCCGCTGGGCGAGCTCGTGCCCGACGACCAGAAGGAGATCTGGCCCGAGTAGTCGGACAGACGCGAGAGGGCCCCGTCGACCATTGTCGACGGGGCCCTCTCGCGTCAGCCCGTGTGGATGACGATGCCGCGTGCCGGTGCGAGGGGGCACTCCGGCGGGGATGCCGTTGCCGCGGTCGTGGGCGCCGGGAGCTGCGGAGCGGACCGATCCGCCGCCGGTGTCGGACGCGCGGGCGGGTCCACCGGCGGCGGGGTGTTCACGATCCCGACCGGCTCAGGCCCGCGGTGACGCCGCGCGCGGCCTCGTCGAGGGCGTTCTCGAGCTCGGTGACGATCGTCGCGGGGAGCAGCCCGCCCTTCGCCACGTGCGTGCGCAGGTCGGTGCGGACGCGTGCCCGGAACGCGTTGATGATCGCATCCGCGCGGTGGAGCTCGTCGCGGCTCGTAAGGCGCGCGTCGTCGGTCTCCGTCCGGGGGCGGCTCTTCGCCGCGGCCCTGTCGTCCTTCGCCGCGGTCGCGAGGTCGGCCCGCAGGCTCTTCATCGCCTCCTGCACGCTCTGGCGCACCTCGTTGGCGATCAGGCGCACCGAGTCCGTGATGCCCGCCTCGATACCCGCGAGGTCGGCCTCGCGCGAGGCGAGCTCGGCGCGTCCGGCCTCGGTGATCGCGTAGATCGTGGTGCGGCCGTCGACGGTCTTGGTCACGAGGCCCTCCTCCTCCAGCTTCGCGAGGCGCGGGTAGATGGTTCCGGCGCTGGGCGTGTAGGTGCCGCCCGTGCGATCGGTGAGCGACTGGATGATGCCGTAGCCGTGCTGCGGCGACTCGGCCAGCAGCGACAGCAGGTACAGCCGCAGGTCGCCGTGCGAGAAGACCGCGGGAGTCATGCTTCCTCCCATTCGGGGTCGTCGGCGATCGAGGCCGGAGTGCGGCGCAGCACCGTGACCCCGCCGGAGACGGAGTTGGCGCGCAGGTCGACGAAGCGCCCGGCGAGCTCGCCCGTGGTGCCGGTGTAGTTGCTCGGACCGGACGAGCTGCGCTCGACGCCGTCGATCAGGAGGCGGCCGCTGAGCGAGCGGATCACGTAGTTCGCGGCGAGCGACTCGTCGAGGCGCACGGTGGTGCCGCCCGACACCGAGTTGACGGTGATGGTGTTCACGTCGCCCGCGGCGTCGATCGTCGTGGAGCCGGAGACGATGTCGACGACCGCCTTGCGCACGGTGCCGGTCACCGCGACGTCGCCCGAGACGCTGTTGGCGTTGATGGAGCCGGTGAGGCCGCGCACCTGCACGTCGCCGGAGACGGAGTTGACGCTGAGGTCGCCGATGAGGGTGTCGACGATGATGTCGCCCGAGACGGTGTTGAGGCGGGCGTCGTTGCGGATGCCGGAGACGAGGGCGCCGGCGCTGACGACGCCGAGGGTGAGGGCGATCGACCGGGGGACGGCGACGCTGACCTCGGCGCGCGGGCCGCCCGAGCCGAAGTTGCGGAACACCTCGAGGAAGTTGTCCCAGCCGAGCTGCGGGTGGTCGATCTCGACCTCGCCGTCGTGGGACTCGATGCGGAGGTCCTTCGTGGTGACGCCGTGCACCTCGATGCGGATGCCCGGTTCGTCGTGGGCGATGACGTCGACCTGTCCGCCGACCAGGCCGATCTTGAGCCGGGTGGCCGACTCGATGTCGATGACGCGTTCCTCGCCGGGGGCGATGAGCCACTTCTCGGTCATGTGCTTCTCCTTGAGTCGGAATCACGATATATCGTGTGTCCCTCAGTGAACACGATATATCTCGATGTGTCAAGGGTGACCGCCACGACCGCTTGACATTGACGTTGCGTCAACTTCTACCGTGGAGACATCACACCGAGAGGAGGAGACATGACGAAGGCGGACTGGTCGATCCAGGAGATCGCACGGCTCGCGGGCACCACGAGCAGGACGCTGCGTCACTACGACGACATCGGCCTGCTCCCGCCCTCGCGCATCGCCGCGAACGGCTACCGGCACTACGACGGCGAGGCGCTCGTGCGGCTGCAGCGCATCCTGCTGCTGCGCGAGCTCGGATTCGGACTGCCGCAGATCGCCGACGTGCTGCGCGCCGACGCCGCACCGACCGAGGCCGCAGCCCTCGAGACCCACCTCGCGCTGCTGCGCGCGGAGCAGAACCGGCTGGCGCGGCAGATCGCGTCGGTCGAATCCACCATCACGGCATTGAGAGGAGGTGAGAACCTCATGGCAGAGAACATGTTCGACGGCTTCGACCACACCCAGTACAAGGAGGAGGTCGAGGAGCGCTGGGGTCGTCAGGCCTACGCCGACAGCGACCGCTGGTGGCGCGGGATGACCGACGCCGAGCGCGCCGACTGGCAGCAGCGCGTGTCCGACCTCGGACGCGACTGGGTCGCCACGGCCGAGAGCGGTGCCGACCCCGCGTCCCCCGAGGCGCAGGAGCTCGCGCGACGTCACGTCGAGTGGCTCACGGGCATCCCCGGCACACCCGCCGCGGCGCCCGGCGGCGACGTGAAGGCGTACGTGACCGGGCTCGGCGAGATGTACGTCGCCGACCCGCGCTTCGGCGCGAACTACGCCACCTCGGACGGCGGCACCCGCGGCGCCGAGTTCGTGCGCGACGCCCTCCGCATCTACGCGGACGGCAACCTCTAGCGGGTCCGGCCCGTCGCCCCGCTCCCGTCACCGGGAGCGGGGCGACAGGCACAGGCTCAGCCGGACGCCGAGCCGAGGTGACGGGCGAAGAAGCGAGCGGCGTCCTCCGCGGCGAAGGCCGGAACACCGGTGTGGCCGCCGAGGTTCGCCTGGAGAGTCTTCTCCGCCGAGGCGAACGCATCGAACAGCTCGAGCGCCATCCCGCGGTCGTTGCCCTCGTCGTCCCATTGCAGGAGCACGTGCACGGGGATCGTGATCCGTCGGGCCTCGGCGAAGGTCGCGCGCGGCACGTAGCTCCCGGCGAACAGGCCCGCGGCGACGATCCGCGGGTCGACAGCGGCCAGGCGCGTCGCGACCGCGATCACCCCGCCCGAGATCCCGACGCGCTCGCCGATCTCCGGCAGCGCGAGCACCGCGTCCATGGTCCGCTGCCACTCGGGCACCGCCGCGTCGACGAGCGGCAGGATCAGCCGATCGATCAGCTCGTCGCTTGGCGCGCGCGCTTCGTCGAGTGCGCGGACCAGGTCTGCGCGGGCCTCGGCGGCACCGGCGAGCGGTGTGCGCTCGCCCGCACCGGGAAGCTCGATCGCGACGGCGGCGAACCCCTGCGCGGCACACGCCCGCGCCCGGCCGGTGAGACGGGAGCGCATTCGCTGCAGGCCGAAGCCGCCGGGCTGGCCCAGCAGGACGAGCGGAACGGGGGTGTCGGGAGAGGCGGTGACGGGGGTCCAGAGCACGCCGGGGACGCCCCCGACGACGAACTCGCGTTCGATGACGCCGTCGCTGAGACGCGGCGCCGAGGTGAAGTGCATGGTCATGGTCGTACCTTTCGGGAATGCGGCAGAACTGCGGCACTCCCGGGCGACCTATCGCCCGACCGCGACTCCTCGGAGGAGCACCGACGTCGTTGTGAACACGGACACCACCTCCTCGCCTCGGGCACGGGATCCCAGGCTACCGCGCGGTCGAGGGCGGCCGCCGTACCGAATCCGGACGGCGGCGCGCAAGGGGGCGCTCCGCGGCGACGCCCGGGCGTAGGGTCGGGTCATGGTCCACCGACGTCGGCGCTCGAACGCCGCGCCGCTGTTCGTCGCCGCGGCCGCCGCCTACACGGCGAACTGCGCCCTCGGCGCCTCGGTCGCCCTCCGCCTGGTCGACACCCGGAACTTCCGGTGGCTGCACCACGCGCTCTACATCGCCACCTGCGCGACCGCGGCGCTCGCCGCCAGCGCCGGGCTGTGGGGCGAGCCGCGTCGCCCCAGCCGCCGCGCCGCCCTCGCCCTGCTCCCCGCGGCCGCGCCGCTCGCCGCGATCCCGTACCTCGGCACGCACACGCGCCGCCACCCGCTCGTGGCGCTGGCCGCCGCGCCCTTCGTCCTCGCGGGACTGCTGCTCTCCCGCTCCGCCGACCGGAAGTGAACGCATGGAACTCCTCGACGCCATCCGCCGCCGCAAGACCACCAACGGCCCGTTCCTGCCCGACCCCGTGTCGGAGGAGCACCAGCGCATCCTGCTGGAGGCGGCAGGGCGGGCGCCGTCGCAGCTGAACAGCCAGCCGTGGCGCTTCGTGGTGATCGAGAACCGCGACACCATCGAGCAGATCGCGCGCATCTCGGGCGAGAGCATGACCGAGGCGATGTCGAACGGCACCTTCTTCGAGCGCTACAAGCCGTACTTCCGGTTCAGCGAGGAGGAGATGGAGCAGAAGCGCAGCGGGATGCTGTTCGACAAGCTCCCCGCTCCGCTGCGGCCGTTCACCTCGCAGGTGTTCACGAAGCGGGGCCAGACGCTCATGAACACGTTCGGGGTGCCGAAGACGCTCGGCTCGGAGAACCGCAAGCTCGTGGCAGGGTCGCCGCTGCTGCTCGGGGTGATGCTCGACCGCAGCGAATACCGGCCGGGACAGCTGTCGTCGTTCTACTCCGTGTTCAGCATGGGGGCCGCGATGGAGAACGTGTGGCTCACCACGGTCGAGCTCGGGATGGGCATCCAGTTCATCTCCTTCCCGATGGAGGTGCCGGGGCGCTGGGACGAGATCGTGTCACTGCTGCGCGTGCCCGACGACCTGGAGCTCATGGCCGTGTACCGGCTGGGGTACCTGCCGCCCGAGCAGCGGCGCCCGGCGATCGACTGGTCGAGCAGCCAGCGCAAGCTCGCGTCGCAGTACGTGTTCCGCGAGAGCTGCGACACCCCGCAGCAGGGGTGGGACGAGCCGCTGCGCTGACGCTGTCGCGCGGGCCGGATCGGGCGGCGGCGAAAGTCGGGGAGAACCTTCGGGCCTGTCTCGGTGCGTGATGGTTTCGGGACGCTGGCCGGCCGCGCTGTTGGCCGCGGCCGGCCAGCTGGTGCTTTCAGTGGGTGTCAGCTGCGCGGCGTGGCAGCAGGGGGAGGGTGAGCAGCGAAAGCGCGGTGCAGGCGAGCACGATGAACAAGCAGACCAAGAGCCCGGCTTGTGGTGAGGTGCCCCCGGCTGCGCCGAGGTAGCTGATCGAGATGACGGCAGCACCGATCGCGGTCGCGATCTGCTGCGCGGCGTTCAGCGCTCCGCTGGCACTCCCGGTTTCGGAGTCGTCGACGTCGCCCAGTGCGACGGCGAACACGGTTCCGAACCCGCATCCCATCCCCAGACCGCAGATGAACAGCGGGATCGCCACCAGCCACGGCGAGCCGCTGGCGAGGGCGATGACCGCGAGGTAGCCGCTGACTCCGACCAGGAGCAGCACCAGGCCGATGAGCAGGAGACGTCGACCGAGCATGGGGATGAGCGCACGCGTGGAGAAGGACGCGGCGATGATCCCGACTGACGCGGCCGCGACGATAGCTGCTGCGGGAAGCACGGCCAGGCCGAGTCCGATTTGCAGATAGAGCGTCGTGGCGAACAGCACTCCCGCGGTGACGGCGAAGAACCCGACGCCCACGACGACCCCCGCGGTGAAGGATCGCTTGCGGAAGAGTGACGGCGCGAGCAGCGGGTGCCGTGCTCGACGCTGTTGGGCCACGAACGCGGCCAGTGCGGCGATCCCGAGCGCGCCCAGGAGAACAGGCCACCACGGCGTGAGCGGCGCCTGGAGCAGGGTCAGCGCGCCGAGGACGCCGAGCAGCCCGACGCTGAGGAGGATCACCGCCAGAGGATCGAGCGTGACCGCCGCATCGGCCTCGATGCGGGGCAACGTGCGGATGGCAAGCACGAGCAGGGCGGCCGCGACGAGAACGTTCACGACGAACACGGCACGCCAGCCAAGGCCGAGGGGGTCGGCTGAGATGACGAGTCCGGCGAGGACGGGACCACTGATCGAGCTGACAGCCATGAGCGGGCCGAACAGCCCGAAGACGGGACCGAGTTTGTCTCGCGGGAAGGAGCGCAGCAGGAGCGTGAAGCCCTGCGGGATCATCAGTGCACCGAACGCGCCTTGGATGACGCGGAACAACACGAGCGTGCCGGCGGTGGGGGCGAACGCGCACAGGGCGGATGCCGCCCCGAAGCCGCACAGGCCGATCAGGAACACCCGACGAGCTCCGTGCCGGTCGCCCAGACGCGCGCCGAGAACCAGCATGGAGCCGAGGGCGAGCGCATAGGACGCGCCCAGCCAGGGAGCCAGCCAGTCCGGAGCGCCGAACGCTTCCAGGATCGAAGGCGTGGCGATGTTCGTGACGGTTGAGCTCAGAAGGTCGATGACGTCTGCAACGAGCACGACGGCGAAGATCAGCCAACGAACGAGAGGGGAAGGGTAAGTGTTTTCACGCACAGCAAACAGCTCTCTGATGAGAGGTTCAGACGCTCCGGGATGGAGCGCCGTGCTGGCCGGAAGTCCCGACACGGCTGGAAGCCGCTGCACCTTACGAGGCGAGACGATACCACCCCGGGCCGCGAATGCCGCACCCCGGACGGGGCCGGGTAGCACCGCGGGAGAGACCTCGTGAGGTTCTACCCGCTGAGGCTCAGGGCTCGGTCGTGCGCGGGAACGACCGCAGGTCCTCCAGCGCCGGACCCTCGATGCGCGTGCCGTCCGCGGCGAACCGGGAGGCGTGCAGCGGGCAGTCCCACGTGCACTCCGCGTCGTTCCAGTCGAGCACCCCGCCGAGGTGCGTGCACACGGCGCTCACTGCACGGGTGACGCCGTCGACCGTCGAGATCGCCACGGGTCGCCCGCCCCGGTTCGCCACGACGCCCTCACCCTCCGCCGGCTGCGGCACCGGCACCGGCGTGGCCTCCGCGTCGACCCAGCCCTTGGTCGCCGCTGCGGCCACCTTGGCGCCCTCGACCGCGCCCCTGGCCAGGTCGGCGGGAACCGTCAGTCGCGTGCCGATGCGGATCATCCACGACGGGCGCTCGCTGCGCTTCGTGCCGATGACCTCCTCGGTGAGCCGCAGCGCCGCGGCCGGGGCGTTCGACAGCCCCCACTTGGCGTACCCGGTCGCGAAGCGGATGCGGCCGAGTCCGCGGGGCAGCGCCCCCACGAACGGGATGAGGTTGTGCGACTGGTAGTCCTGCGCCGACCAGCGATGCGTCTCCTCCGCGTCGGGGAAGTGCAGCCGCGTCCACGACACGAGGTCGTCGATGGCCGCGGTCTCGCCGTCCGAGCGCCCCACCGGGTGGCCGTTGCCGCCCACGACGAGCTGCGCCGTGCCCCCGGGGCCGTCGGCGTGCGACACCGGCCGGATCGACCGCGTGGGACTGTCCGCCGAGATGAACGTGCCCTCCGGCACGCCCCCGGACACCCGGAACGATACGCAGTAGGAGCGCATCCCGGCCACCTTGGAGAAGTACAGACCTCGGTCCAGGATCGGGGTTCCGGTGGCGAGGACGATGTGCTCCGCGAACATCGGCCCGGCGGCGGTCTCGACCCGCGGGTCGGGGAGGGCATGCGCCCCGGTGACCCGGACGCCCGTGTGGAGGGTGCCGCCGTTCGCCACGAACTCCTTCGCCAGGGCGTCGGCCACGGCGACCGGGTCGATCGTGACTTGGTGATCGAGAGCGACCGCGCCCGCGACCGGGAACGGCGTCGACAGCTCGTGCGGTGTGAGCAGCCGCGTCGGCAGCCCGGCCTCGCGCGCTGCGGCGTGCTGGTCGCGTACCGACTCCATGCCCTCGGCGCTCTGCGCGTACGTGTGGTCGGTGCGCTGCGTGTACGACACCCCGGCGCTGTCGGCGAAGCCCGTGAGCCAGTCCATGCCGGCGCGGTTCGCGTCGACGTAGGCCTGCACGAGCGAGGCGCTGTGGTGCTGCCGGATCGTGGCGAGCTGTTTCCCCTGCAGCAGCGACAGCTTGCCGGTGTTCCCGCCGGACGCCAGCTCGGCGATCGCGCCCGACTCGAGCACCGCGACATCGAGACCGGCGCGCGTGAGCATGACCGCGGTGGAGAGCCCGGTGAGTCCCGCGCCGACGATGATCACGTCGTGCCGTGCACCCGGGTCGAAGGGGGTGCCGAGGGGCGCGGCCTGGTCGACCTTCCAGAGAGGCATCATGCGACCAGTGAACGACGGCGGCGGCCGGGCTCCCAGCGGCTTGACAACGGACGGTCGCGCTGTCATGCGGCAGTACAGTGGCCAACGTGAACCTCCGCCGCGTGCTGCTCGTCGCCCTGGGCGGCACGGTCGGCACGGCGGCGCGGCTGGCGCTCGGCCTCGCGCTGCCCGACCCCGGGGGATTCCCGCGCGCGGTGCTGCTCGCCAACCTCCTCGGGGCGCTGCTGATCGGGGTGGTGGCGGCACGGCTCCCCGCCTCGGCCGACCTGCGGCTGCTGCTCGGCACCGGGGTGCTGGGCGGCTTCACGACCTACAGCGCCTTCATGACCGGGACGGTCGCGCTGTGGGGCACGGCCCCGCTGCTCGCGGTCGCCTACGCCGCCGGGAGCCTGGTGCTCGGGCTCGCTGCCGCCGCGCTCGGCCTGCGGCTCGGACGACCCCGGCGGGGAGGGGCGTCGTGAGCACCCTGCTGTTCCTCGCGGCGGCGCTCGCGGGCGGCGTCGGCGCGGTGCTGCGCTACCTGCTCGACCTCGGGGTGGCACGGCTCGCGGGGCGCCGTTTCCCATGGGGCATCCTGGCGGTGAACCTGAGCGGGTCGTTCGCGCTCGGCCTCGTGACGGCCGCGCTGCCCGAGCAGGCGTTCGTGCTGGGGGCGGGGCTCCTGGGCGGCTACACCACGTTCAGCACGGCCATGCTCGACGCGGTGGCCCTGTGGCGCGACGGCGCGAAGCCCGCAGCGGTGTTCGACGCGGTCGGCATGCTGCTGCTCGGGCTGCTCTCGGCCGTGCTCGGCCTGGGCCTCGGCGCGCTTCTCTGATCCGCCCTTGCGGAGGGCCGGTGGTCGCCGCTACTCTCGTGCTAATCGTTTAACGCTAAACGGTTAACACTGCTTTCCACCCGCTCGTGCACCCGTCAAAGGAGACCTCGATGCCCCGCACCACCCGTCGCGCCCTCGGCGCCATCGCCGCCTCGGCGGCCGCCGTCCTCGCGCTGTCGGCCTGCTCCTCCTCCGCCACCGGGGAGTCGTCCGACGGCGACATCACCCTCAGCTACGCCATCTGGGACGAGAACCAGAAGCCGGCCATGGAGGACATCGCCGCCGCCTATACCGAGGAGCACCCGAACGTCACGATCGAGATCCAGGTCACGCCCTACAAGGAGTACTTCACCAAGCTCCAGACCGCCGTCACCGGAGGATCCGCCGCCGACGTCTTCTGGATGAACGGCCCCAACTTCCAGCTCTACGCCTCCAACGGCCAGCTCGCCCCGCTCGACGGGGTCGACGCCTCCGACTACCCGCAGGGCCTCGTCGACCTGTACACCTACGACGGAAAGCTCTACGGCGCCCCGAAGGACTTCGACACCGTCGCCCTCTGGTACAACAAGGCGCTGTTCGACGCCGCGGGCGTGGAGTATCCCAGCGCCGGCTGGACGTGGGACGACTTCACCGCCGCGGCCGCGAAACTCACCGACCCCGCCACGGGCCAGTACGGCATCGCCGCCAGCCAGTACGGCCAGGAGAACTTCTACAACTCGATCGCCCAGGCCGGCGGCGAGGTCATCTCCGCCGACGGGACCGAGAGCGGCTACGGCTCGCCCGAGGCGCTGGAGGGCATCGAGCTGTGGACGAACCTCATCGCGGACGGGTCCTCACCCACCGCGCAGCAGATGACCGACACCAACCCGGAGGACTTCTTCCTCTCCGGCAAGGTCGCCATGTTCCAGAACGGCTCCTGGGCCGCCATCGCCTACGCCGACAACGCCGACATCGGCGGCACGGTCGACGTCGCCCCGCTGCCGGCCGGGCCCGAGGGCAACCAGAGCGTGATCCACGGCGTCGGCAACGTCGCCAACGCCAAGAGCCCGCACCTCGCCGCCGCCCAGGACTTCGCCGCCTTCGCCAGCGGTGAGCAGGCCGCGAAGATCCAGGCCGAGACCGGCACCGTGATCCCCGCGTTCAACGGCACCCAGCAGGCCTGGGTCGACGCGCTCCCGCAGTACGACCTCCAGGTGTACATCGACGCGCTCGACACCGCCGTGCCCTACCCCGTGTCGAAGAACACCTCGGCGTGGACCAGCATCGAGAGCGAGGTGCTGTCGCAGGTGTGGTCGGGTGCCGTCACCCCGAAGGACGGCCTGAAGGACCTCGCCGCACAGATGCAGACCGCGCTGGACGCCGAGCAGGAGTGAGCGCATGACCGTCATCGCGCCCCGCGCGGTCGCGCCGACGGCCGAGCGGACGCCGGAAGCCCGCCCCTCCGGTGTCCGCCGTCGGCGCCGCACCCCCGGCGCCTCGCCCTGGTGGGCCCTGGTGTTCCTCGGCCCTACCGCCCTCGGCCTGGCCGTGTTCTACCTGTGGCCGACCGTGCGCACCCTCATCATCTCGTTCACCAAGTCGGGCCCGTTCGGCGGCTCCGAGTGGATCGGCTTCGACAACTACGCGCGACTCCTCCAGGACCCCGAGCTGCTCGGCGCGCTGCGCAACACCGCCGTCTACACCGTGATCGCCCTGATCGGCATCCCGATCGCCGTCGGCATCGCCGCCCTGCTCAACACCACCGGCCTGAAGGGGCGTAGCGCCTACCGCACGCTCTACTTCATCCCCGTCGTGACCATGCCCGCCGCCATCGCGCTGGTGTGGCGCATGATCTACAACGGCGACTACGGCGTGCTCAACGCCGCGCTCGCCGCGGTGGGCATCGAGGGGCGCAGCTGGCTGACCGACCCGAACACCGCGCTCGTCGCGATCGCCGTGGTCGGCATCTGGGCCGGACTCGGAACCAACATCGTCATCTTCCTCGCCGGGCTGCAGGGCATCCCCGACACGATCATGGAGGCGGCCGATCTCGACGGCGCCGGACCCGTGCGGAAGTTCTTCTCGATCACGATCCCGCTGCTGTCGCCGTCGATCTTCTTCGTGAGCGTGATCAGCGTGATCGGCGCGCTCCAGGTGTTCGACCTCGTCTACATGATGCTCGGTCGCAGCAACCCCGCGATGCCGAACACCCGCACGGTCGTCTACCTGTTCTACGAAGCCGGATTCCTCGACAACGACCGCGGCTACGCGGCCGCCGTCGCGTTCCTGCTGCTGCTCATCATCCTCGTGCTGACCATCGTGCAGTTCCGGCTCCAGAAGAAATGGGTGCACTATGAGTGACGTCTCCCTCGACACCCGGGCCGTGGTCGGCGCCGCGTCCACGCGCTCGCGCGGCGCCGGACGCCCCCGCAACCGCGGGCTGTGGATCGTGCACGTGGTGCTGATCCTCGGCGCCGTGCTCATGGTGTTCCCGTTCGTCTGGCAGCTGCTGACCTCGTTCAAGACGCTGTCCGACTCGGTGCAGGTGCCGCCCTCGTTCCTGCCGCGCGAGTGGGTCTTCACGAACTTCGCCGAGGTGTTCGACTCGATGCCGTTCGGCCAGATGTTCCTCAACTCGGTGCTGCTGACGGTCGGCCGCACCGTGGGGCAGGTCGCGCTGTGCACCATGGCCGGCTACGCCTTCGCGCGCATCCCGTTCCCCGGCCGCAACGCGCTGTTCGTCGTGTTCCTGTCGGTGCTGATGGTGCCGTCGCAGCTCTACCTGCTGCCGCAGTACGAGATCATCCAGTCGCTCGGCTGGCTCAACACGCTCCAGGCGCTCATCGTGCCCGGCATCTTCAGCGCCTTCGGCACCTTTCTGATGCGGCAGTTCTTCCTGTCGATGCCCGCCGAGCTGGAGGAGGCGGCGCGCATCGACGGCGCGAATCCGTGGCAGACCTTCTGGCGGATCATGGTTCCGCTCGCGAAGCCTGGCATCATCGCACTTGTGGTGTTCACCGTGCTGTGGTCCTGGAACGATCTGCTGTGGCCGCTGATCGTGACCACCGACCCCGCGAAGATGCCGCTGTCGGTGGGGCTCTCCCAGCTCGTCGGCATCCACGGCACCGACTACCCGGTGCTGATGGCGGGCGCCCTGCTCGCGACGCTGCCCATGCTGGTGACCTTCATGATCCTGCAGCGGCAGTTCATCCAGGGCATCGCGTTCAGCGGGACGAAGGGCTGAGTCATGGCACAGCGTGAACACGTCCCGGCCCGCCGCCCGACCCTGCGGATGGTCGCCGAGCGCGCCGGGGTGTCGACCGCGACCGTGTCGTACGTGTTCTCCGGACGCGCGGGTGCCAGCGGCGCCGGTGTCGCCGAGGCCACGGCCGCCCGGGTGCTCGCCGCGGCGGAGGAGCTGAACTACCGCCCGAACACCGCGGCGCGGGCCATCCGCACCGGGCGCAGCGGCATGGTGCAGCTCTCCCTGCACATGCTCAGCGACCCGTGGTCGCTCGCGGTGGCCGACGCCGTGAACGCCGAGGCCAACAAGCACGGCCTGACCACGCTGATCCTCGCCGACGGCGACTGGCACGCCGCGCTCGACCGCGTGGAGAGCGACGTGGCCTACCTCGACGGGGTGGGCCTTGACGAGGAGGACGCGCGGCGGCTGGGCGACCTCGTCAAGCGCGGACAGCGGCTCGTCGTGTTCTCGGAGCACCTGGAGCCGGACGGCTTCGACGTGATCCGCTCCGACGCGATCCCCGGGTGCGAGCTCGCGATGGACCACCTCCTGGAACGGCACACCGCCATCGGCTGCATCGCCGCGGAGGGGGCCGTGCGCCTCGCGGGGACGCAGGTGACGCGGTACACGCCCTACGTCGAGAAGCTCGCGGCGGCCGGGATCGAGCGCACGCCGGAGTGGACCGTGACCTACGCGGAGACCCAGGCGAGCGCGTTCACCGCGGCCATCGAGCTGCTGTCGCGGGACGATCGCCCTGACGCCGTCTACGCCACGACCGACTTCGCCGCGATCGCCGCCATCAACGCCGCCCACATGCTCGGGCTGCGGGTGCCGCACGACGTCGCGGTGATCGGCGTCGGCAACACCCCCGACGCCCGGCTCATCGCCCCGACGCTGACCACGGTCGGCCCCACCGACTTCTACGAGCGGCAGGCGCGCATCATCGTCGACCGCGCCCTCGAGAGCGATCCGTCGCCGGGAACCCTGCACGAGTTCCCGTGGTCGCTCGTCCCCGGCGGCTCGACCGACCTCGACGCCCCCGGCCCGCGCGCCCGCTGAGCCGCGACCCCTCTCTGCATCGACTTTCACGAAGGACTTCTGTTGGACCTCCACATCGGCATCATCGGCTTCGGCGCGCGCTCCACCCTCCACGAGGAGGTGCACCGCCCGGGTCACGGCTCCCGCATCACGGCGGTGTGCGACCTCTCGCCCCGCGCCAGGGACGACGCCCGCGCGCTCGTGCCCGACGCCCTCATCACCGGCTCGCTCGACGACCTGCTCGCCTCGGGCGTCGACGCGGTCATGGTGCTCACACCGGACGACACCCACGCCGCCCTGACGATCCGGGCGCTGGAGGCCGGGGTGCCCGTGTTCTGCGAGAAGCCGCTCGCGATCGACCTCGCCGACGCCGACCGCATGCTCGCCACCGCGCGGCGCACCGGCACCCGTCTCTACATCGGGCACAACATGCGTCACATGCCCGTGATCACCCTGATGCGCGACCTGATCCGGCAGGGGCGCATCGGCCAGGTCAAGGCCGTGTGGGTGCGGCACTTCGTCGGCCACGGCGGCGACTTCTACTTCAAGGACTGGCACGCCGACCGCAGCCGCACCACCGGGCTGCTGCTGCAGAAGGGCGCCCACGACCTCGACATCATCCACTGGCTCGCCGGCGCCTACACGGAGCGGGTCGCGGCGATGGGCGGGCTGAGCGTGTACGGCGACATCACCGACCGCCGCGACCGCACGGGGGAGCGGATGCCCGACTGGTTCAGCATGGACAACTGGCCGCCCACGGCGCTCACCGGGCTGCACCCCGTGGTCGACGTGGAGGACATCTCGATGGTGAACCTGCAGCTCGAGTGCGGGATCCTCGCGTCGTACCAGCAGTGCCACTTCACGCCGGACTACTGGCGCAACTACACGGTGATCGGCACCGAGGGCCGCATCGAGAACCTCGGCGACGTGGCCGGCAGCGAGGTGCGGCTGTGGAACCGGCGGCACGCGGGAGCGGCCCCGGCCGACGAGACCTTCATCGTGCCGGAGGTGCCGGACGCGGGTCACGACGGGGCGGACGCCCTGCTCGTCGCCGAGTTCCTCCGGTTCGTGCGACACGGCGGGCTCACCGCGACCTCGCCGGTTGCAGCGCGCGAGGCCGTGGCGGCCGGGATCCTCGCGACCGCGTCGCTGCGCGGAGACGGCTCGGCGATCGCGGTGCCGCCGCTCGACCCCGACCTCGTGGCCTACTTCGAGCGCGGACAGGTCGAGACCGCCGCGGCCTGAGCCGACGCGGAGCCGCGGCTCTCAGGCTCCTCACACCGGAGCGAATGTACAAACGTACATGTACGGGTGTGCGGGAGGTGCGGGATGGCGGAGAGCGGGCGTCGACGGCGCGACCCCGAAGCGCGCCGCCGGGAGATCGTGGCCGCCGCGGCCGAGCTGATCGTCGAGGTCGGCGCCGAGGCCATCACGCACCGCATGGTCGCCGCCAGGGCGGGGGTGCCGCTCGGCGCCACGACGCAGTACTTCGCCACGCTCGACGACCTCCGCGGCGCCGCGTTCCGCGCCCTCGCCGACGAGATCGAGTCCCGGCTCGACGGCGTGCGGCAGACCCTCGCCGAGCAGGGAGCGGGGCCCGGGGTGATCGCGGCCCTCGTATGCCGGAGCGCCGAAGACGGCCACGCCGTGCAGGCCGACCGCGCCGTGGTCACCGCGGCCGTGCACGACCCGCGACTGCGCGAACTCGCCCGCCACCTGTCGGACCGCCTGGTCGACCTGCTCGAGCCGACCTATGGCGCCGACCGCGCCAAAGCGGCGATGATCTTCATCGACGGGGTCATGTGGAGCACGCACATCCGCGACGACCGCCTCGATCAGTCCTTCCTCGAGACCGCACTGGCGCGGATCCTCGGAGATCCCCTCTCCACCCCCTCCGCCGCGACAGCCACCCCCTGACACCGAGGAACACGCCTTGTCGAAACTCGCCATCCTCAGCCTGAAGAACCGCGCCCTCATCGCGCTCGTGACGATCGTCGCGGCCGTGTTCGGCGGGCTCGCGCTCACCAACCTCAAGCAGGAGCTGATCCCCTCGCTCGAGCTGCCCGCGCTCGTGGTCATGACGACGTACCCCGGCGCCTCGCCCGAGGTGGTCGAGAACGACGTCTCCACCCCGATCGAGTCCGCGATCCAGGGCGTGCCCGACCTGGAGTCGACCACCGCGACCAGCACGACCAATGCGTCCATCGTGCAGGCGATGTTCGCGTACGGGACGAACCTCGCCACGGCCGAACAGAAGATCCAGCAGGCGATCAACCGCATCTCCTCGCAGCTGCCGGAGGACGTCACGCCGCAGGTGCTGTCGGTGTCGATCGACGACTTCCCGGTGATCCAGGTGGCCGTGACCGGCTTCGACGACGCCGACAACGCGCAGGCCCAGCTCGAGAGCGTCGCCATCCCCGACCTGGAGGACGTGGACGGCGTCAACGCGGCCGAGATCGTCGGCGGGGTCGGCCAGCGCATCACCATCACACCCGACGTGGGCCGCCTGGCCGCGGAGGGGCAGAGCACGCAGGCGATCAGCTCGGCCCTGCAGCAGAACGGCACGCTGTTCCCCGGTGGTGACATCACCGAGAACGGCGAGACGCTGACCGTGCAGACCGGGGCCAAGATCGCCTCGGTCGACGAGATCGCCGCGCTGCCCCTCGTCGGCACCTCCCTCACGATCGGCGACGTCGCGACCGTCACCCAGGCGTCCGACCCGGTCACCTCGATCTCCCGCGTGGACGGGAAGGATGCGCTGTCGATCTCGATCACCAAGCTGCCCGCCGCCAACACGGTCGAGGTGTCGCAGGGCGTGATCGCCGCGCTCGACGAGATCGGCAAGGCACTGCCCGACGCGGAGTTCACGGTCGTGTTCGACCAGGCGCCGTTCATCGTGCAGTCCATCGACACGCTCGCCACCGAGGGCCTGCTCGGCCTCGTGATGGCCGTGCTCGTGATCCTCGTGTTCCTGCTCTCGGTGCGCTCGACCCTGGTCACGGCGATCTCGATCCCGACCTCCGTGCTCATCACGTTCATCGGGCTGCAGGCGTTCGGCTACTCGCTCAACGTGCTGACCCTCGGGGCGCTGACGATCGCGATCGGCCGTGTGGTCGACGACTCGATCGTGGTGATCGAGAACATCAAGAGGCACTACGTCGGCGACGCCGACAAGGGCGATGCGATCCGGCTCGCGGTGCGAGAGGTCGCCGCGGCGATCACCGCGTCGACGATCACGACCGTGGCGGTGTTCCTGCCGATCGTGTTCGTCGGCGACATGGTCGGCGAGCTGTTCCGGCCGTTCGCGATGACCGTGACGATCGCGATGGTGGCGTCGCTGCTCGTCGCGCTCACGATCGTGCCGGTGCTCGCGTACTGGTTCCTCAAGCCCGGCAAGCCGCTGCTCGACGAGCACGGGAACGCGATCGACCCCGAGCACCCCGACGCGCCGCCGACGGCGCTGCAGCGCGGCTACCGGCCGATCCTCGGCTGGACGCTGAAGCATTCCGGACTCACGGTGGTCCTCGCGGTGGTCGTGCTCGGCGCGACGCTCGCCGCGGCCCCGCTCATGAAGGTGAACTTCCTCAGCGACTCCGGGCAGAACACCATGACGGTGACGCAGGATCTCGGGCCGACCGCGAGCCTGGAGGCGAAGTCCGACGCGGCAGCGCCCGTGGAGGAGGCGCTGCTCGACATCGACGGCATCGAGCACGTGCAGGCCTCGATCGGGTCGAGCGGCTCCGCCCTGCGCGACGCCTTCTCCGGCGGCGCCGGCATCACCTACTCGGTGCTCACCGACGGCGACGCCGACCAGGAGAAGCTGCGCGCCGAGGTGCAGGACGCGATCGACGGCCTCGGGGACGAGGTCGGAGACGTCACCGTGGCCTCCTCCGCCGGCTTCGGCTCCAGCGACATCGAGATCACCGTCACCGCCTCGAACGGCGACGACCTCGCCACCGCCACCTCCGCGCTGGTGGAGGAGCTCGACGGGCGCGACGGCATCGGCCAGGTGACCGACAACCTCGCCGAGGCGCTGCCCTACATCGCGGTCGTGGTCGACCGGGAGGCCGCGGCCCAGGTCGGGCTGTCGGAGGTCGCGGTGGGCTCGATCGTGTCGAACACCATGCGCCCGCAGCAGATCGGGTCGGTCGAGATCGACGACACCGCTCTCACGGTGTACCTCGTGAACCCCGCGCCGCCGACGACCGTGGAGGCGCTGCAGCAGCTCGCCATCCCGACCGCCGCGGGCATCGTGCCCCTGCAGGACATCGCGACGGTCGAGCAGCGCAACGGCCCCACCTCGATCACGACCGAGCAGGGCCGCCGGACCGCGACGGTCACGGTCCCGCCCGCGTCGGACAACCTCGCGGTGGCCACGCAGTCGGTGAGCGCCGCCATCGCCGCGGTCGACCTGCCCGACGGTGCTTCGGCCGAGGTCGGCGGTGTCGCCTCGCAGCAGGCCGACTCGTTCTCGCAGCTGGGTCTCGCGATGCTCGCGGCCATCCTGATCGTGTACGTGGTGATGGTCGCGACCTTCAAGTCGCTGCGCCAGCCGCTGCTGCTGCTCGTGTCGGTGCCGTTCGCGGCGACCGGCGCCATCCTGCTGCAGATCGTGACGGGCGTGCCCCTGGGCGTGGCCTCGCTGATCGGCGTGCTGATGCTGATCGGCATCGTGGTCACGAACGCGATCGTGCTGGTCGACCTCGTCAACCAGTACCGAGAGAAGGGGCTGTCGACCGCTGACGCGGTGATGGCGGGAGGCGAGAAGCGTCTGCGCCCCATCCTGATGACCGCGCTCGCCACGATCCTCGCGCTGACGCCGATGGCGCTCGGTATCACGGGTCACGGCGGGTTCATCTCGCAGCCGCTCGCGATCGTCGTGATCGGCGGACTCATCTCCTCGACCGTGCTCACCCTGATCGTGCTGCCGACGCTGTACAACCTCGTCGAGGGCGCGAAGGAGCGGCGTCGCGCACGGCGGGGCGACGGCGGCACGGGCGACGACGGTTCCGGTCCGGACGCCCCGGCGTCACCCGTCGCGCCCACCGGAGCGGCCGCGCAGCCCGTCATCGCGGGAGCCACGGTCCACGCGGACGGCACGCCGGTCAGTCGCCGCGAGCTGCGCGACCACCACGGCGAGTAGAGCGCGCCACGACTCCGCGGAAAGGGCCCCGATGCACATCAGACGATGGGGATCGGGGCCCTTCGCGCGCGGATCGGAGGAGGTGCGTCGGCCTCAGCCGAACGTGATGCCCCACTCCAGCGTCCAGGTCTCGCCCTGAGCCAGGCGGCGCAGGCCGATCCCGCTGTTGAACGCGTCGGCGGGGGCCGTCATCGGTTCGATCGCGACGGCGAGCGGCGTGCCGGGGTAGTTCCGCGCCGTGTACACCTGGGCGACGTCGAAGCCCTCGCCCTGCCACAGCGTGACGGTGCGGCCGTCGGGCGCGGTGAGGGTGTGGCGCACGCGGCCGTCGGCGTCGCGGTCGAGATCGGTCAGCCCGGTGTCGAGCGTCGCATCGCCCAGGCGCAGCCCCGTGCGCAGCGCCGGATCGGCGGGCCGGGTGCCGACCGGAAGCAGGCGGTCGTCGGTCTCGAAGGCGGTCTGCGCGGGAACCCGCAGCACCAGCTCGTGCGGGTCGACGTCGCCGATCGTCACGAACGGGTGCGTGCCGAGCGCGACCGGCGCCGCGGACTCCGACCAGTTCGTGATGGTGTGCGTGACCTCGATGCCGTCGGCGGTGAGCACGTAGGCGACCGAGGTCTCGAGCAGATACGGGTAACCCGTCTGCGGATACACCGTGGCGCGCAGGGTCGCCGCGGCGTCGGTCTGCTCGACCGCGTACGGCGTGAAGCGGAGCAGGCCGTGGCTGGCATTGGCCGTCTTGGGCTCGGAGACCGTGAGCTGGCGGACCGTGCCCTCGTCGTCCCAGCGGCCGTCGCGGATGCGGTTGGGCCAGGGGACGAGCACGACGCCGGAGCACGACGGGGTGGGGGCGTCGAGCGGGTACGGGGGCACGAGGTCGACCTCGCCGATGCGGAGGGAGCGCAGCGACGCGCCGACCTGGGCGATCTGCGCTGTCACCTCGCCGAGTCCGAGGTGCACCTGGAGGCCGGTGGGGGAGACGGGGGTCACCCCGTCATCGTAGTGGGGCGCGGGTCGCTCCCAGGGTCGGCCGGTACACTGGCATGGTCGGCTTCGGACACCCGCGCAGGGCGCGGACGTTTTTCAGTGTGTGAAGTGTGAGTCCAGGGGCCGATGGTGAACGTCGATCGACGTGAATCAACCATCACAGGAATGGCCCCGGCCGCAGATCGTCCGGAACTCCGCATCCGTCGGAGTGCTCGCGCGCGTGCGCAGCGCTGTTCTCGTGCGAGAACGCAGAAGGACACCCCCCGCATGCCCAAGAACAAGAAGCCCAGGGGCGGCCGCGCCGCCGCCAACTTCGAGCCGCGCTACGGCGCCAAGAAGACCTCCTTCCACGAGCGGCACCGCGGTGCGCCCGCCCGTGACGGTGCGCGCGACGAGCGCGGTACCAGGGCCGACGCGGGCGACCGCCGCTCGACCGCCGGCTACGACCGTCGCCCCGGCAGCCGCAGCCCCAACCACCGCGGCTACCGCCCGGAGGAGACCGAGTCGGGCGCGCCCAAGCGCCGCTGGACCTCGCAGGAGCGCGCGGGCCGCGACGAGGCCCGCGGCATCCGCAACCGCGCCGAGTCCGGTCGCCGCGAGGCGCCGCACCGCCGTGACGACCGCGGCGGCCAGCGCCCCACCGGTCCCCGCACCTACCGCGACGACCGCGGTGCGGGCCGCTTCGACGACCGCCGTGACGACCGCGGCGGCCAGCAGCGTCAGGGCTTCCGCGACAACGACCACCGTGACGGCGGGCGCCCGCGGTTCGACGACCGCCGCGGCGACCGTCCGCGGTACGACCGCGACGACCGGGCCCGCTCGACCGACCGCGGCGACCGTCCCCGGTACGACCGTGACGACCGGGCCCGCTCGACCGACCGCCGTGACGACCGCGGCGCCGGGCGGTTCGACGACCGTCGCGGCGACCGTCCGCGCTACGCCGACCGGGGTGCGGACCGCCCGCGGTTCGACCGCGACGAGCGTCCGCGCCGCGACGACCGCGACGACCGGGGCCGCTCGAACGACCGCGGCGCGTCGCGCCCCGAGCGCTCGTACGACGCCGACCGCGCCCGCCGGGCCTTCGACCGCGACCGCACGCAGCGCGCGTTCGACGGGGAGCGGGAGCGTCCCCGCGCCTCGACCGGTGGCGCCTACCGCACCGAGCGTCCGCGCCGGGAGGAGCGCCCCAGCCGCAGCGACTGGAACGCCAAGCCCAAGGACGCCTTCACCCCGGGCGCCGACGTGGTGCACGAGCGCCTCGAAGCGCAGGCCGTGCAGGCCGTCGAGGTCGAGAACGTGACCTTCGCCGACCTCGGGCTTGGCTCGAACATCACCGAGACGCTGAAGAACCTCGGCGCCGAGACGCCCTTCCCGATCCAGGCGGCCAGCATCCCGGCCGTGCTGGAGGGGCGCGACGTGCTCGCCCGGGGTCGCACCGGCTCCGGCAAGACCATCGCGTTCGGCGCGCCGCTCGTGGAGCGCGTGCTCCAGTCGCAGGCGGGCAAGCGCCGCGAGTTCGGTCGTGCCCCGCGCGCGATCATCCTCGCCCCGACGCGCGAGCTCGCGCTGCAGATCGACCGCACGATCCAGCCGATCGCCCGCAGCGTCGGACTGTTCACCACGCAGATCTACGGCGGCGTGCCGCAGGGCCGCCAGGTGGGTGCGCTCAAGAAGGGCGTCGACATCGTGATCGGCACGCCCGGACGCGTCGAGGATCTGATGAACCAGGGCAAGCTCGACCTGTCCGACTGCCGCATCGCGGTGCTGGACGAGGCCGACCACATGTGCGAGCTCGGGTTCGTCGAGCCCGTGCAGCGCATCCTCCGCCGCACCGCCGAGGGCAGCCAGAAGCTGCTGTTCTCCGCGACGCTCGACCGCGAGGTCGCCGCGCTCGTCGACGAGTTCCTCGTGGACCCGGCCGTGTACGAGGTCGCCGGGGAGGACCAGGAGTCGAGCACGATCGAGCACCGGGTGCTGGTGATCGAGCACCGCGACAAGGCCGACATCCTCACGTCGCTCGTCGACCGCGAGGGCAAGACGCTCGTGTTCGCCCGCACCCGCGCCTACGCCGAGATGCTGGCGGAGCAGTTCGACGACGCCGGCATCCCCGCGGTGTCGCTGCACGGCGACCTGAACCAGGCCAAGCGCACGCGCAACCTGGAGAAGCTCACCTCGGGTCGCGTGAACGTGCTCGTGGCGACCGACGTCGCGGCGCGCGGCATCCACGTCGACGACATCGACCTGGTCGTGCAGGCCGACGCCCCCGACGAGTACAAGACCTACCTGCACCGGTCGGGTCGCACGGGCCGCGCCGGTCGCTCGGGTCGCGTGGTGACGCTGATCACGCGTCAGCGCCAACGTCGCATGAACGAGCTGCTGGAGCGTGCCGAGATCGAGGCGCCGTTCGAGAACGCCCGCCTGGACGACGACGTGATCGAGGAGATCGCCGGGCGTCAGCCGTCGACGGCCGACCTCACCGCCTGATCGCCTTCGGATCTGAAAGGCCCCGGAGACCTCGGTCTCCGGGGCCTTTCCGCGCTTCGCACCCCGGTATCACCCGGGGTGTCAGCCGAGCTCGTGCTCGTGCAGCGCGGTCGCCAGGCTCGTGCCGTTGAGGTCGAGGTAGAGCACGCGCTCCGTCACGGTGAGGGTCAGGGTGTTGCGGCGCTCCAGGTGCGGCGTCGCGGTGTCGATGAACCCGGGGTCGAAGCTGTGGACGCGGATGTCCTCGGCGCGATGGATGCGTTTGTCCGCCCACGGCGCCATCACCTTCGCGGGGTCGCGGTGCGTGTACACCACGGTGCGCTCGGCGAGACGGCTGGCGTGGTGCAGGCGCTCCGCGTCGGGCGCGCCGACCTCGATCCAGGTGACGATCCGCCCGGTGAGGTCGCGCACGAGCACCGCGGGCTCCTCGGTGTCGGACACGCTGCCGCCGAACGCGATGCCCTCGCCGAACTCGAGCCCGTACGCCAGCACCCGCGTGAGCATGTAGGCGTCGGTCTCGGAGGGGTGCCGCGCCACCCGCAGCGAGTAGTCGTCGTAGACCCCGCGATCGGTGTCGGCGAGCTGCACGTCGAACGTGTGGAGGGTGGAACCGATCGCCATGATCCCCGAGCCTACGCGGCCCCGGAGGCCCTCCCGACCGGACGGCTCAGAACAGCATCGGCTGCGGGGGTGTCGCGGCGGGCCCGGTCTGTCGGAAGGCGACCGTGCCGGCCGGTGGCGTGCTCGACGCGGTGTGCCCCTGCCCCGGCCGGAACCCGCGGCGGGGGTAGTCGTCTTCGTGCCGGGCGTCGAGGCCGTGCAGGCGGATGAGCGGTCGCACCCGCCGTGCCAGCCACTGGCGGTACGGCTTGGGGGCTTCGACCGACGCGCCGGGGTACAGCCCGCGGTACGACGACACGAGGTCGGGGCGCGTGCGCTCGAGCCACTCGAAGAACCACGGCTTGACCCCCGGCCGCAGATGCAGCGCCCCGTAGATGACGGTGCGTGCCCCCGACTCCTTGATGCGGCGGAGGCCGGTGTCGATCGCCTCCACCGAGTCGGTGAGGTGCGGCAGGATCGGCATGAGGAACACGGTCACGGGGAACCCGGCATCGGCCAGGGCGCGCACCGTGTCGAGCCGCGCCTGGGTGGTGGGCGCTCCCGGCTCGATCGCCTTCTGCAGGGCGTCGTCGTACATCGCGATCGACATCTGCACGTCGACCGGCACCCGCTCGGCCGCCTTCACCAGCAGGGGGATGTCGCGGCGGATCAGCGTGCCCTTGGTGAGGATCGAGATCGGCGTGCCCGAGGTCGCGAGCGCCTGGATGATGCCGGGCATGAGGGCGTAGCGGCCCTCCGCGCGCTGGTACGGATCGGTGTTCGTGCCGAGCGCCACGGTCTCGTGGTTCCAGCTGCCCCGCCGCAGCTCTCGCTCCAGCACCTCGACCACGTTGACCTTGACCACGATCTGCGAGTCGAAGTCGGCGCCGCCGTCGAGGTCGAGGTACTCGTGCGTGCCGCGGGCGAAACAGTAAGTGCAGGCATGAGAGCAGCCGCGGTAGGGGTTGATGGTCCAGGCGAACGGCATGCGCGAGGCGCCGGGCACGTGGTTGAGGGCCGACTTCGACAGCACCTCATGGAAGGTCATGCCCTCGAACGCCGGGGTCTTCACGGTGCGCAGCACGCCGCTGCGCTCCTCCAGCCCGGGCAGCGCCGCCTCGTCGACGTCGCCCAGCTTCTGCCCCTGCCACCGCATCCCCTCATTCGAACAGAAAGACGAAGAAAGCACAAGCCGGCGTCGCAGAGATCTTCGAATGAGAGAATGAGGCAATGACCGTTCCGCCGCTTGCCCAGCATGCGGCTCCGCGCTCCCCGATCTCCGGTCCCGCGCTGCCCGTGGGGCTGGCCGTCGCCGCGCTCGGCGTGCTGTTCTCGATCGCCTCGACGCCCGTGCTCCCCTCGTCGGCGGCCGACGCGATGCCGCGGCCCGTCGCGGTCGCGCAGGTGCCGGCGGTGCGGTCGGCGGCGATCCCCGCGGCCGACCCGTGCGCCGAGCCCGGGGTGCAGCAGGCCATCGCGAACGGTGACGACGCGGCGACGATCGCCGGGTTCGGTGGCGGTGCGGCGTTCCGCGAGGCGGTGGTGGCAGGCAACGCGCCGTGCATCTCGCTGACCGACCCCGCCCGTGTCTGGGTCGTCGTGAACAAGGGTCTTCCGCTGACCCCGGCCGACTACGAGCCGGCGCTCCTCGACGCCGTGCCCCTGCAGATGACCACGCCCTCCGGCCTCGTGCGCCCCGACGTGGCCGCCGCCGTCGGCGCGATGGCCGATGCCGCTCAGGCGGCAGGCGTCGGGCGGCTGGGCGCGAACAACGGCTACCGCTCGTACGGGCTCCAGGTCTCGACCTACGACTCGCACGTCCGTGCCCAGGGGCAGGCCGAGGCCGACGCCGGCTCGGCGCGCCCCGGGCACAGCGAGCACCAGACCGGCCTGGCGCTGGATGTGGTGGCGTGCGATGCGGGCTGCGGCGGCCTCGACGGGTTCGGCGGCACGGGCCAGAGCGACTGGGTCGCCGCGCACGCCTGGGAGTTCGGCTTCATCGTGCGCTACGAAGACGTCGGCACGCCCGTGACCGGCTACGCGCCCGAGCCGTGGCACCTGCGGTACGTCGGCGTCGACCTCGCGGCGGCGTACCACGAGGGCGGGTATCACACGCTCGAGGAGTTCTTCGGGCTGCCCGCGGCGCCCGACTACGCGCACTGACGCCCGGCTGCCCTCAGCGCGGGCTGCGCGTCTCGACGGATGGCCAGACGACGAGGAGGAACGCCGCGATCGGTCCGGTGAACAGCGTCAGCAGGAACCACACCCACGCCGAGCGCCCCCGCGTGCGGGCGAATCCTCCGGCAAGGAGCGCGACGGTGAACCACAGGGCGGTGATGTACGGCCAGACTTCCTGCATGCCCCCGAGTCTCCCGGTCGGCGATCCCGCCGCGTCCCGGCGCGCCGTCGATGAGCCGATTGAGGCTTCCCACAACCCCGGTACCGAGTGTCACGATCCGTGGGATGCATTCTCACAATGTCCCCTGCCGGGCCCGCCGTCGGCCGTAGAATCGCCGGAGCAATGAGGCACGACACGTTCGGGAGGACGGCATGGAACGCGACATCTACGAAGAGGACCACGAGGCTTTCCGGGACCTCGTCAAGGATTTCGTCAAGCGCCACGTGACGGGCGAGGCGATCGAGAAGTGGGACGCCGCGGGAGAGGTCGACCGCGACACCATGCGCGCCGCGGGTGAGGCGGGCATCATCGGCCTGTCGGTCCCCGAGGAGTTCGGCGGCGCGGGCATGCTGCAGGACTACCGCTTCCGCGCGATCGTGAACGAAGAGGTCATCGCCGCCGGCGCCGGCTCTCTCGCCGGAGCCTTCGGCATCCAGGACGACCTGGCCGTGCCGTACCTCGTGCACATGGGCACGCAGGAGCAGAAGCAGAAGTGGCTGCCGCGCATGGCCACCGGCGAGGTCGTCGGTGCGCTCGCCATGACCGAGCCGGGCGCCGGCTCCGACCTGCGCGGCATCAAGACCACCGCCAAGAAGGTCGACGGCGGGTACCTCGTGAACGGCGCGAAGACGTTCATCTCGTCCGGCGCCACGGCCGACCTGGTCGTCACGTTCGTCAAGACCGGCGAGGGCAACCGCCCCGACGCCTTCAGCCTCGTGCTGATCGAAGACGGCATGGAGGGCTTCGAGCACGGCAAGAAGCTCAGCAAGATGGGCTTCCACGGGCACGACACCGCCGAGCTGTCGTTCAGCGACGTGTTCGTGCCGGAGGAGAACCTCATCGGCGGCGTCGAGGGCAAGGGCTTCATCCAGCTGATGATGAACCTGCCGCTCGAGCGCCTGTCGATCGGGGTCGCCGGTGCCGCCGCCGCGCAGGCCGCCCTCGACTGGACCGTGGCGTACACCCGCGACCGCGAGGCGTTCGGCGAGCGGATCATCGACTTCCAGAACAGCCGCTTCCAGATCGCCGACATGGCCACCACGGTCGACGCGCTGTGGGCCTACATCGACCGCGCGCTGCTGGCCTACAAGGACGGCAAGCTGTCGGCCGAGGAGGCCGCGAAGGTCAAGTTCTGGGCGACCGAGCGCGAGTGGGAGGTGCTCGACGCCGGGGTGCAGCTGCACGGCGGCTACGGCTACATCACCGAGTACCCCATCGCGCGGGCGTTCCTCGACGCGCGCGTGCACCGCATCTACGGCGGGACGAACGAGATCATGCGCGAGATCGTCGGCCGTCAGATCGCCGGCAAGCGCTGACCCCACCCCCAGCCCGCCTGCGCCCCCGCGCGGGATCGAAAACGCACCTCCGGAGCCATTCGGGGGTGCGTTTTCCATCCCGCCTCCGGGCGGCGGGCCCGGGGGTGCGCGTCCGGGATCGAAAGTGCGCCCCGGAAGGCGCCGGGGTGCGTTTTCCGTCCCGCACCGGGCATGCGGACGGTGGTACCCGTGGTCCTACCGGGGTAGGATGGCCGCGTGAGCACCGCGAAGATCAGCCTGAGTCTGCCGGACGGCGACCTCGCCTTCCTTGACGCGCAGACGCTCGAGGGCCGCTACCCGTCCCGGTCGGCGGCGATCCAGGACGCGGTTCGGCTCCTCCGCGAGAGCCGGCTCGCCGACGCCTATGCCGAGGCCTACGGCGAGGGGTACGACGAGGAGTGGGACTCCGCCGCCGACGATGGCCTGGCTTCGGCGTGAGTGACACCGCGGTCGCGCTGCTCCGCCGCGGCCAGATCGTCCTCGCCTCGTTCGACCCGGGCATCGGTTCCGAGGCGCGCAAGACGCGGCCGGCGGTCGTGGTGAGCAACAACACCGCCAACGCGGTGGCGATCCGTCGCCCGGGCGCCACGGTCACCGTGGTGCCGCTCACCACGGCGACGGAGCGCGTGTGGCCCTTCCAGGTGCTGCTGCCCGCTGCCGCGACCGGCCTCGACCGAGACAGCAAGGCGCAGGCCGAGCAGGTGCGCACCATCGCCGTGGCCCGCATCGTGCGCCCCGTCGGCTGGGTGCCTGCGGAGCTGATGGGCGCGCTCGACGAGGCGCTGCGACTTCACCTCGCGCTCTGATCTCACCCCGTCGCCCCCGCCGCATCCGCCCGCCGCATGCGGGATCGAACGCGCGCCGCGGAGACGTCGGAGGCGCGCTTTCGATCCCGCCTCACGGGAGGGGGTGGGGGTCGCCGAGGGGTGACGAGACGCGGACGGGGGAGGACTTGTATCGACGGGGAGGGTCGAGTGGGCGGGGCCGGGCGGGACGAGCACGGTCGTCGATACAGGGTGACGCAAGGAAACGCCTGATCGCGCACGTATAAAGAGCCGGGAGGGGATCGCGGCGGCGAAGTTCTGACTTGTCTCTTCAGAGGAGACATGTGCTCCGCGATGATCGATACATGTCCGGACAGGAGTCGTCCGGCTCGGAGACGCCGAGGTCTCCGCACCCGCTCACCGAAGAGGCCGGAATGTCCCCGCTCACCCTGCCGCCGCTCGACCGCACGTCGACGGCACCCATCTGGTTCCAGATCATGCGCGCCGTCGAGGCGCAGATCGCCGACGGCACCTGGGGTCCGGGCGACCGCCTGCCCAGCGAGAACGAGCTGCGCGCCCACTTCGCCGCCTCCCGCACCTCGGTCCGCGACGCGCTGTCGCGGCTGGAGACCGCCGGGATCATCTCCCGCCAGCAGGGCAAGGGCGCCTTCGTCGAGCGCGCGCAGGGCCCCTCCGCCTGGACGCTGCCCTCGGCCCCCAGCCTGCTGGGCGAATACAGCGAAGACGGCCGCAGCGCCCTGAGCTCGGAGATCCTCCGCGCGGGCATCGAGCCGCTGCCGTCGTGGGCGGCCGCGGTCGTCGGACGCGACTCCGCCGACGGCATGGGCTTCGTGCTGGAGCGCGTGCGTGCCGTCGGCGCTCGCACGGCCGTGCACGTGATCAACTACCTCCCGACGCGGTTCGCCGGGGTGCTGCCCGACCTGCGGGACCCGCGCGCGAGCCTGTACGCCGCCATCACCCGGGTCACCGGGGTGCGCATCGCGCGCATGCACCGCACGATCGAGGCCGTGTCCGCCGACCGCATGCTGGCCAGGCTGCTCGAAGTGGAGCCGGGACACCCGATCGTCGTCGTCGAGGCCGTCGCGTACGACCAGGGCGGACAGCCCATCGACTTCTCCCGCGCATCCGTGCGCACCGACCGTCTGCGCGTGAGCGTCGACACCGGGTTCGACGCCGCCGGCATCTCGAACGAGACCGCGTCCGGCCGCTACCCCGCCGCCCTCCGCTGACCCGCACCCGCCCCACCGACCCCACCGGGAGACCCGCACATGACCGACCACCGCATCCTCGTCATCGGCGACAGCTACATGACCGCCGAGGTGTTCACCCGCGCGTTCGCGCAGCGGGGGATCCCCGCGGACACGGCCACCATGACGATCGCGGAGCCGACGTGGGACGCGTCGTCGATCCACGAGTTCGAGGGCGACCCGGCCGAGGTCGCGCGACTCGCGCAGGGGTACGACGTGGTCGCCTTCCATGCCGCGCCGTTCACAGCCGACGTGCTCGCCGCGCTCCCCGGGCTGCGGCTGCTCGGCTGCGCGCGCGGCGGACCCGTCAACGTCGACCTCGCCGCGGCCCGCGAGCGCGGCGTGCGCGTGACCACCACGCCGGGCAAGAACGCCGACGCCGTGGCCGACCTCACGATCGGGTTCCTCATCTCGATCGTGCGGAACGTGCCCGCATCGCTGCGCGACGTCGACGAGCGCGTGGCCGAGGGGCGGCCGCTCGCGGAGTCGACGTTCGAGGGTGCGAGGTGGTTCGGGCGCGAGGTGAAGGGCCTGCGCCTCGGGCTGATCGGCTACGGCAACGTGGCCCGGCTCGTCGCCGCGCGGGCCAGGGCGCTCGGCGCCACCATCGCGGCGTACGACCCCTACGTCGATCCGGCGACGGTGACCGATGCGACCATCGTGTCCGACCTGGACGCGCTGCTCGCCGGCAGCGACGTCGTGAGCGTGCACGCCAGGGCGACCGCCGACAACCGCCACCTGATCGGCGCCGAGCAGATCGCCCGCATGCCGCAGGGGTCGTTCCTGATCAACACGGCCCGGGAGTCGCTCGTCGACGAACAGGCGCTGCTCGACGGGCTGCGCAGCGGACACCTCGCCGGGGTCGCGCTCGACGTGAACGAGCCCGACGGACCGTGGCGCGACCTGGTCGCCCAGCCGAACCTCATCCTCACCCCGCACCTCGCCGGCGCCACCCACCAGACCCTCGCCCGCGGCGCCGACATGCTCGCCGCCGAGATCGAGCGGTTCCTCGCGGGAGGTGAGCTGCGATGGGAGCGCTGAGCGACGTCTTCCTCGCGATCGACGCGGGCACCGGTTCCGCGCGTGCCCTCGCCTTCGACATCGAGGGTCGCCTGGTCACTCAGGCCGCCCGCGAGTGGACCCACGTCGCCGTGCCCGGTCACCCCGGCGGCACCGTGTTCGACACCGATGGCGGCTGGACGGCCATCGCGGGCGCCGTATCCGAGGTGGTCGCGCGGCTGGGCGAGCGACGCGTGGCCGCGGTCGCCGCGTCGAGCATGCGCGAGGGCTTCGTGCTGTCCGACGCCGAGGGGCGCGAGCTGTGGGCGTGCCCCAACACCGACGGCCGGGCGCGCGCCGAGGCCGAGGAGCTGGTGGCCGAGGGCGTGGCCGACGAGGTGTACCGCACCGCGGGCGACTGGGTGTCGATCACGGCCCCCGCCCGGCTGCGGTGGATCGCCCGCCACCAGCCCGACGTGCTCGCCGCCGCCCGCCACTTCGGGATGCTCAGCGACTGGGTCACCACGCGGCTCACCGGGGCGTTCGTGACCGAGCCCACCAGCGGCTCCAGCTCGGCCCTGTTCGACCTGCGGGCGCGCGACTGGTCGGACGAGCTCGCCGGGCTCGTCGGCATCGACCGTCGCATCCTGCCGCCCGTGGTCGAGTGCGGGCAGGTCGTCGGTGCCGTGACCGCGGAGGCCTCGGCCGCGACCGGGCTGCCCGCGGGGACGCCGGTGGTCGCGGGCGGCGCCGACACGCAGCTCGCGCTGCACGGCATCGCGGCGCGCGAGGGGCTGCCGACGATCGTCGCCGGCACCTTCTGGCAGACCACGGCCGTGACCACGGAGCCGCTGATCGACCCGGAGCGGCGCCTGCGCACCCTGTGCCACGTCGATCCGGGCACCTGGATGGTCGAGGGCATCGGCTTCCTCTCCGGCCTCGCGATGCGGTGGTTCCGCGACGCGATGTGCCCCGACGCCGCCGAGCTCGGTCGCGCGGCCGGCACCTCCGCATTCGCCGTGATGGAGCAGTGGGCGGCCGAGGTCCCCGCGGGGGCGAACGGCGTCGTCGCGACCACGGCGAACGTGATGCAGGCCGACGCCTGGCACCACGCGGCCCCCGCGTTCGTCGGCTTCGACATCAACGACGCGGCCCGCTCCTCGCGCGGCGCGTTCATCCGGGCGATCGAGGAGTCCGCGGCGATCGTCGCCAGCGCGCACCTCGAGATCCTGTCGTCGCTCACCGCCGGGCGCGCGGTCGCCGAGGGCGCCGTCACGTTCACCGGAGGATCCAGCGCGGGCGCCCTGTGGCCGCGGGTCATCGCGGGCGTCACCGGGCTCGACACCCGCGTCACGCCCGCACCCGAGGCCACCTCGTACGGTGCCGCCCGGCTGGCCGCCCGAGGTGTCGGCGCAGAACTCCCGCCGATGGGCGAGCCCGACCGCATCGAGCGCGTCGACCCCGCCGAGCACGAGCGGTACCGCGCCGTGACCGCCCGCTGGCACCGCGTCTACCGCGACGTGATGTCGATCTCGGGCACCGACCTGCCCCCGCTGTTCACCCCGCCGGGCGCCGCGCGCGGCCCCCTCGACCTTCCCCCCGCCCGACTCTCGACCGCCGGTCACGCCGGCTGACGACCACGACGACCACCCGACACCGAAGGAGACACCCCATGGCAGACCTCGAAGGCAACGCCTCTGCGAAGCAGTTCCACGCCGACCAGCCCGCCGTCCGCTTCACGCAGAACATCCGGGGAGCGGCGAACCTCGACTGGGGCATGCAGAACCGCCTGTCCCGCATCCTCGACCCGCAGACCGGGCGCACCGTGATGCTCGCGTTCGACCACGGCTACTTCCAGGGACCCACCTCGGGGCTGGAGCGCATCGACCTGAACATCGCGCCGCTGGCCGCGCACGCCGACGCCCTCATGGGCACCCGCGGAGCCCTGCGCACCTCGATCCCGCCGGCCACCAGGGCCGGACTCGTGCTGCGCGCCTCGGGCGGCCCATCGATCCTCAAGGACCTCTCCGACGAGTACATCGCGATGGCGATGCAGGATGCGGTGCGCCTCCACGCCGACGCCGTGGCCGTGCAGGTGTTCGTCGGCGGCGAGCACGAGAGCCGCAGCATCCGCAACCTCACCACGCTCGTCGACCAGGGCTACGACGCGGGCATCCCGGTGCTCGGCGTGACCGCGGTCGGCAAGGAGCTCGTGCGCGACGCCCGCTACCTCGGTCTCGCGACCCGCATCATCGCGGAGCTCGGCGCCCAGCTCGTGAAGACGTACTACTGCGAGGAGGGCTTCGAGGACGTGGTCGCGGGGTGCCCGGTGCCCGTCATCATGGCCGGAGGCAAGAAGCTGCCCGAGCTGGACGCCCTCACGATGGCCTCGAACGCCGTGCGCGCGGGGGCCGCCGGAGTGGACATGGGCCGCAACATCTTCCAGAGCGCCCACCCCGCGGCCATGATGCAGGCCGTGCGGGCCGTGGTGCACGACGACACCGACCCCGCCGACGCCTACGAGCTGTTCCGCGAGGCCACCGAGACGCGGGTGCTCGCATGAGCGCCGACGTGCTGCGCAGCGCCGAGGCCGCCCTCCGGTTCGGCGACTGGGGCCCCGGCTACCTCGCGCAGGGCGACGACGCGGCGTTCGGCGTGGTCGTGCTGCGGCCCGGCGACGAGTTCGCCAACCACCTCCACGAGCACCACACCGAGTCGTTCGTGGTGATCGAGGGGCGCGCCGAGATCTGGCTCGACCGCGACACCCGTCGCGTCGTCGAGACCGGCGACGTGCTGCGCGCCGCACCGCACGAGGAGCACTTCGTGCGGAACCCGTTCGACGAGACCTTCCGCGCCGTGTTCGTGAAGACCCCCTGGGTCGACGGCGACAAGGTCGACCGCCCCTGGACGCCCGACGCCTGAGCGCCCTGAACCCGCACCACCCTCACCCGAGCACGAACCCCTCACCCGAGAAAGAACATCGAAAGGACAGCACCATGAGTGTGCAACGACGCTCCTCATCCCCCGCGCGGCTGACGCGCCGTGCCCTGCCCGTCATCGCCCTGGCGTCCGCCGCGGGCCTCGTGCTCGCCGGCTGCTCCGGCGACGCGGGGGGCTCCGGCGGCGACGGCGGCGACAAGACCCTCAAGGTCCTCATCGCCGCCCCGCAGGAGGGCGCGGGCAAGATCCTCGAGGAGGACTTCGAGGCCTCCACCGGCGTCGAGGTCGAGGTCGAGGTCGTGCCCTACGACCAGATCCAGACCAAGGCGATCCTCGACGCGCAGTCCGGCACCAACAACTACGACGTCATCCAGTACTGGTACACGTCGGTCGGCGCGCTCGCCGACGCCGGGGCCCTCGCCGACATCACCGACTGGGTGGAGTCCGACGAGGACATCGACTCGGGCGACTTCATCGAGGCGATCTTCGGCCCCTACTCGCAGTACGAGGACGCGACCTACGGGCTGCCGATCGACGGCGACACGCACGTGCTCTTCTACAACAAGGCGATCTTCGAACGGAACGGCGTCGAGGTCCCGACCACGTGGGACGAGTACGTCGAGGTGTCGCAGAAGATCACCGACGCCGAGAAGACGAACGGCGTGTACGGCAACGCGCTGCTCGGCTCGAAGAGCGCGTTCAACATCGGCTCGACCTTCTTCAACCGCCTCGCCACCATGTCGCCCGACCCGATCGACCCGCAGATGCCGCAGCTCGACACCGAGTACGCGGTGGCCGCGGCACAGTCGATGCTCGATGCCTCCGGTTCGGCGCTGCCCAGCCCGCTGGAGATCGGGTTCGAGCAGGCGCTGCCGCAGTTCCTCTCCGGCTCCGTCGGCATGATCGAGTTCTGGACCGACCTGGGCGTGTTCGCGCAGGACCCGGAGCAGTCGAAGATCGTCGACGGCTGGGGCGTCGCGCCGCTGCCGGTCGGACCCGAGGGCAAGGTCTCCGGAGCGCTGAACGCCGGCTGGGCGATGGGCATCAGCCCGAACGCCAGCGACGAGGACCTCGCGAAGCAGTTCGTCGCGTTCGCCTCGTCGAAGGAGACGAACGAGAAGCTGATCACCACGACCGGTTCCGGTGTCGACCCCACGCGCACCTCCACCCTGGAGAGCCCGGAGTACATCGAGTTCGCGCCGGAGGTGTCGGCCGTCGCCGCCCAGGTGCTGCCCAACGCGCAGTCCTGGCCGACCTCGCCGCAGGCCCCCGAGATGATCCAGTCGCTCAGCGACAACCTCGCGCTCATGCTGCAGGGCAGCCTGACCGCGGAAGAGGCGATGCAGCAGACCTGGGACACCTGGCAGTCCCTGGCCGACTGATCGCCTCGTCGAACCCGAAAGGACAGCTCATGTCGCAACCCGTCGCCTCCCGGCGCCGCGCCCGACGCGCGTCGTGGACGGGCCGCGCCCTGCTGGCGCCCGCCATCCTCGCGATCGTGATCATCGCGATCTACCCGCTCGCCTACATCGTCGCCGCGTCGTTCTCCGACTCGTCGCTGGGGCGTCCGTTCGCGGACTGGGTCGGGTTCGACAACTTCGCGGCACTGCTGGGGGACGGGGTCACCCTCCCGTCCCTCGGCAGGTCGCTGCTCTTCGCGATCCCGTCCGCCCTGATCGCCCTCGTCGCCGGTCTCGTGGTGGCCCTCTCGCTCGACGCGGCCGTCAAGGGCGGACGGATCATCCGGGTGCTGCTCCTGCTGCCGCTGATGACGCCGCCCGTGATGGCGGGCGTGATCTGGAAGCTCATGCTCGCCCCCACCGGCGGGCTGCTCAACAACATCGGTCAGTCGTTCAGCCCGGGCGCCGAGCCGTTCCTGTTCCTCGGCTCGAGCCCGGCGGCGATGGTCTCGCTGATCGTGGTCGACGCGTGGCAGTGGACGCCCTTCTGCGTGCTGCTCGTGTTCGCCGCGCTGCAGACCCTGCCGACCGAGGTGTACGAGGCCTCGCAGGTCGACGGCGCCGGGGTGTGGCAGACGTTCTGGCGCATCACGTTCCCGCTCGTGCTGCCGAGCCTGGTCACCGTGCTGCTGCTCAAGCTCGTGGTGTCGTTCAAGGTGTTCGACCTGGTGTTCATCATGACCGGCGGCGGACCCGGCTTCGACACCACCGTCAGCAGCTTCGAGATCTACCGCACCGGGTTGCAGACCTTCGACGTGGGGGCTGCCGCCGCGCAGACCATCGCGTTCCTGGTGCTGGTCACCATCGTCATCCTGCCGCTCAACGCCGTCCGGCAGCGCCTGCACAGGGAGAGCTGACATGTCGCTCACACTCCGCACCTCCGACCACGCCTCCGACAGCGCGACCGTCACGCTGGTCGTGCCGGACGCGCGCCGCCGTCGTCGCCGCAGCCGCACCTCGAGCATCTCGCGCCCCGGTCGCCCGTCCGTGCTCGTCACCGTCGTGAAGTGGGTCGTGATCCTCGTCGCGATCGTGCTCGCCCTCCTGCCCGTGCTGTACATGGTGGGCATGTCGTTCAAGAGCCCGGACGACATCCTGTCCACCCGCATCCTGCCCTCGCGGCTCGCGTTCGAGAACTGGGTCGGCGCGTTCGAGAACTGGCCCATCCTCACCTACCTGCGCAACTCCCTCGGTGCCGCGCTCGTGGCGGTGCTGGTGTCGCTCGTCGTCTCGATCCCCGCCAACTACGCCATGGCGCGGCTGCGCGCGGGCGGGAAGCAGACCCTCGGGCTGATCGTCTCCGCCTACGTCGCCCCGCCGATCGTCGCGATCATCCCGCTGTTCGTGCTGGTGCGCACCGCCGGGCTGATGGACTCCGTGATCGGGCTCGGCATCGTGGAGGGCCTGCTGCTCACCCCGGTCGCCGTGTGGCTGCTGGACGGGTTCTTCCGCGCGATCCCGTTCGAGGTCGACGAGGCCGCGCAGATCGACGGCTGCGGACCGCTGCGCACCCTGTGGGCGGTCATCCTCCCGCTCACCGCGCCCGGCATCGTCGCCGTGTCGATCATCGTGTTCATCCTCGCGTACAACGACTTCCTCATCCCGCTGCTGCTCACGCAGAGCATCGACTCGCAGACCCTCCCGGTCGGCATCGCGCTCATGCAGGGCGGCCGCGAGGTGATGTTCGGGCAGATGGCCGCCGCCAGCCTCGCCGGCCTCATCCCGATCTACCTGCTCGCGCTGTTCCTGCAGAAGTGGCTCGTCGGCGGGCTCACCCAGGGGAGTGTGAAGTAGCCCGAGGACGCGATGGTCCGAGTGCGGGGTCGGAGACGTGGCGGGCGGGGTGGTCCGGGGTGCGTTTGTGAGGCCGCGACAGGGGCGGAGCGGGGGATGGATCGCGTCAGGGGGCGGGGCGGCGCGCGATCGAGATCGAGTCGGCGGCGGCGAGGCGTCGGAGGTGGGCCGTGATGCGGGCCCGGAGATCGTCGTGCTGCGGGCCGAGGCGGGTGGCGGCGTCGTGCCAGTTCGAGGGGTCGTAGCGCCAGACGGGCCAGGACTTCAGGTCGGGCGCTTCCCACTCGTAGCGGGGCCAGACGTGGGCATGGACGAAGGCGTCGGTGTTGCCGAGGATGTCGATGTTGATGCGACGGAACGCCGGATCGACCTCTCGGCAGGCGTGCTCCACGGCCGTGGCGAGGAGGTCGACGGCGGCGAGGAACCGTACCCGTTCCTCCCGCGGCAGGTCCGCCAGCGCGGTGGCCTCCGGATCCGTGCCGAGCAGCACGCAGTAGCCGGGGAGGAACTGCACATCGCCGATCACCGCGTAGCCGCCGGGCAGTTCGGCGAGCAGCGTCGGGTTCTCTCCCCGCGCGGCGGAGCGGATGCGGTCGTCACGCCAGTCCATGCCGCCGATGCTATCGATGGGTGCTCCGGCGGGGACGATCGGGTCGCGAGGGCGTGGTCTGCGAGCCCGTTCCGTCGGGCGCCACCGTGCGGTTCGTGGAGGGCGTCGGTGGCCCTCTCGACAGCCCGATATCCCGGTTCTCGATTCGAACAAAGATACGAAACTCGCCGCCGTCGACGGTAGAATCGGGGCATGTCCACACTCTCCGGTTTGCACGAGGCGATGTCCCGCCTCGACGCCGCGTGGGGTGGCGCGGGCGATCCGATGGACCTGAACCGCGAGCAGTTGATCGCGGTGAACGACGCGATCGGCGTGCTGCGGAGACGTCTCGACGCGGTGCACGTGTCAGTGGGAGCGGGCATCGCGCGGGAGTCGCGGCCTGAGCTCGGTGCCGGCAGCCTGGCGAAGCAGCAGGGCTATCGGAACCCGGCGAGGCTGATCGCCGCGACGACCGGAGTCTCGACGGGAGAGGCGGCGCGACTGGTGGCGGTGGGCGAGGCCACGGCCCCGCGCGCCGACCTCCTGGGGCAGCGACTGCCGGCGAAGTACCCGTGCGTGCGGGAGGCGTTGGCCGCGGGTGCGCTCGGTGCGCCGGCGGCCGCGCTGATCGTCGCGATGCTCGACCGGTGCCGCGTGGCCGTGGGTGCTGCTCGGGTGGCGGAAGCCGAGCGGGTGCTGGTGGAGCAGGCGGCGGGGTTGTCGGTGGATGAGGTGCGGCGGTTGGTGGTGCGGGCGGAGGCGTGGGTCGATCCGGATGGGGTGGAGCCGCGGGCGGAGGAGCAGCGGTCGCGTCGGTCGTTGACGCTGTTCGAGCGTGACGGGATGGTGCATCTGAACGCGGTGCTGGATGCGGAGACGGCGGCGCCGGTGGTGGCGGCGATCCGGGGGTTCGTGTCGGCAGCGTTCGCGGCGCGTCAGGAGGCGCCGGATGCGGGGGCTCCGGATGCGGACCGTCGTACAGTGCCGATGATCCAGGCGGATGCGTTGTCGGCGTTCGCGGGGCACGTGCTCGGGTGTGCGTCGCGGTTGCCGCTGGCCGGGGCGACGGTGGTGGTGCGGGTGGGCCTGGGGGATCTGGAGGCGGGATCGGGGTCGGCGCAGGTGGACGGGATCGATCAGCCGGTGAGCGTCGGGGCGGTGCGGCGGATGGCGGCGGGCGGCGGGGTGATCCCGTGTGTGCTCGGCGGGGGCAGTGAGGTGTTGGACTGGGGGCGGGAGAAGCGGTTGTTCACCCGGGCGCAGCGGCTGGCGCTGGTGGAGCGAGACGGGGGGTGTGCGATGTGCGGGTTGCCGCCGGAGATGACGAAGGCGCATCACATCCGGTGGTGGTCGCGCGACCGCGGGCCGACGGATCTGTCCAACGGGGTGCTGCTGTGCGAGACGTGTCACCATCGCATCCACGACAACGGGTGGGACATCCACATCGACAGCGGCGAACGCGGCAGTGGTGGCGGTGGTAGCGGCGGCGGGATGGCGAGGGTGTGGTTCGTGCCTCCGCGGTACATCGACCCCGCACGCACGCCTCGGCTCGGTGGGCGGGCCCGCTTCGACATCGCCGCCTGACGGGTGGACGGGTGGTGGGGGTGGGCTCGAGTCGCGTCGAGGCGGGGTCAGCGGCTGCGGCCGACTCCGGCGGCGCGCAGGCGATCAGCGATCAGGATGCCGAGGGCGGTGGCGGCGACACAGCTCGCGAGTGTGATCGCGAAGAAGAGCAGCTGCACCGGAAGGGTGAAACCGCCCAGGTCGAACGACGCCCACGCGAGCAGGGGATACACGACCCCCACCACCACGGCCCCGACGTAGTGCAGCCACGTGCCCCAGTAGCGCCACATCACGAACAGGAACGGCAGCTCGGTGAAGGCCGCCCACCACAGGTTCGTCGCCACACTGCCGAAGCCGTACCCGGAGAACGGCACGATCACGAGCCCGGCCAGCAACCCGACCAGCAGACCCACGAGCGGCGCGCGCAGCAGGCGCAGGGCGATCACCGACGGCAGCAGCCACAGGCCGGCGAGAGCGACGCTCACGAACGGCAGCCCCGGGAACAGGATCGTCGACACCCAGTTCGCGGGAGCGAGCAGCAGCCCGCCGGCCACGCCCAGCGCGGCGCACGTCAGCAGCAGCGCCGTCGGGAACCGGAAGCGCCGCCTGCCGGAGACACCGCCGTCCGGCGCGCTCATGCGAGGGGTACCGAGGTCCGCGGGTTCCGGCGCGTTCGTGTGATCGGGTCCGCCATCCGTAGCTTCCGGCGCGCTCGTGTGATCGGGTGCGCCGTCCGTAGTTTCCGGCGCTTTCGCGTGATCGGGTGCGCCGTCGGCCGTATCCTGAGCGCTCATGCGAGGGGTTCCGACGCGGCCTCGCGGGCGGCCTTCGACGCGGGCGACGCCGCGCCGACCTTCCAATACCCGCAGAAGCTCACGGCGTTCTTGTCCACGCCGCGCTCGCCGACGAGGAGCCTGCGGGCACCGGAGGCCAGCGACTGCTCCCCGGCCGCATAGGCGTGGAAGGGCGCGCCCGGAAGCTCGCTCCGGCCCAGCGCCTCCAGGGCGAGAGCACCGGGCGCCGCGTCGTGGGGGCGCACGATCAAGACCACGTCGAGCCCCGGAGGGCGCGGGAAGTCCAGGGCGTCGTCCTCGGCCGGCACCTCGACGATCGCGGTGCCGGTGGCGTGCGCCGGGAGCGAGGCGGCGATCCCGGCGATTGCGGGCAGCGCGGTCTCATCGCCGACGAGCACCACGCGATCGGTCCCCCGCTGCGGGTTGAACGTGAGGCCCTCGTCGATGATGAGCACGTGCTCGCCGGGCTCGCAGGTCTCCGCCCACCGCGACGCCGGGCCCGCCGTGCCGTCGGCCGCAGAACCGTGCAACACGAAGTCCACGTCGATCTCCGCCCCCGCCTCGGCGGTCGCCGCCCGGAAGGCACGCACCGTGTAGTTGCGCATCACGGGCCGCTCGCCGTCGGGGATACGCAGGAACTTGAGATAGCCGAACATCTTGTTCGCCTTCGCCGGCACCCGGTCGAGACCGGCCTCGCCGCCGATGGGCAGGAACAGCCGGAACCACTGGTCGTACCCCATCGGGCGGAACCGGTCGATCTCACCGCCGCCGAGCGTCACGCGGATCCAGTGCGACGAGAGCCGTTCAGAGCGCAGCACGGTGAGGTGCAGGAGTTCGGTCGTCTCGGGCTTGACCATCTTGCTGAATGCCATGGAGTGCCTTTCAGGAGAGGGGGAGCTGCCAGGGGAAGAAGACGAGGAAGATCGCCGCCGAGGTGAGGAGCATCGCCACGGTGAACACGGTGTCGCGCACGCGGAACGGCACCAGGTGCCGCTCGGTCCGCGTCGGATGCGCGCCGAACGCCCGGGAATCCATCGCCAGGGCCACGCGCTCGGCATGCCGGATGGCCCCGGCGAGCAGCGGCACGATGTACCCCCAGCCTCGGGCGATGCGGGAGAGGGGACCGCGCCCGCCGTGATAGCCGCGCACCCGGTGTGCCGCGCGGATCACCGCCAGCTCGTGCCCGAACCGCGGCACGAAGCGGAACGCCGCCAGAGCCGTGTACCCGATGCGGTACGGCACGCGCAGCTGCTGCACGCTCGCCCGCACCAGGTCGGAGCCGCTGGTCGTGAGGCCGCCCACCAGCGCCAGCGCGACGATCGCCCCCAACCGCAGGGCCGTGGCCGCACCGATCGCGAGCGCGCCGCTGTACAGCGTCCAGTCGCCCACCGAGAGCAGCGCCGGGGTGCCGTCGACCCGTGCGGCATCGACCCACAGCGAGAACCCGGCGGTGACCGCGAGCATCCCCAACGGCAGGCCGAGCAGCAGCAGCGCGAGCAGCCGCCCGGTGACCCTGGCTCCGGACAGGATCAGCACGTACGCGAGCGCGAGGAACGCGGCGGGCGTCGCGAGATCGCGCACGAACACGAGCAGCACCATCGCGGGAGCGAACCCCGCGACCTTCGCGAGCGGGTTGAGCGCATACAGGAACTGGTGCGGCGCCGTCGCGGTGAGACGCGCGTACGGGTCGAACGCGGTGCCGGTGCTGCCGCTCACGACGACGCCTCCGGGTCCGGAGCGGGAGCGGATGCGGATGCTGGGGGCGCGGATGCGGGTGCGGGGATGAGTCCGGACGCGGCGGTGCGTGCGGGGGACTCCGCGGTGAGACCCGCGGCGGCGAGCACGCGCTGCACGTCGGGGAGGCGCAGGCTCGCGTCGGTGAACACCGCGGGGTCGGCGAACAGCTCCGCGGTCGGCCCGGCGGCGTGCACCCGGCCGTCCGCGAGCACGACCGTGTGCGTGGTGTGCTCGGCGACCAGCGAGAGGTCGTGCGTGACGAGCACGATCGTGGTGCCCTCCGCGCGCAGGGTCCGCAGCAGGGCGAGCAGTTCGGTGGCGCGCGCGCGATCCTGGCCGAACGTGGGCTCGTCGAGGGCGAGCACCCGGGGCCGTGTGATCAGGGCGGTGCCGACCGACAGCCGCCGCTTCTCGCCGCCCGACAGCAGGAACGGGTGCACGTCGGCCTTGTGCGTCAGCCCGAATCGGTCGAGCATCTCGGCGACCCGCGCCGCGATCTCGTCGTCCGTCACGTGCCGCAGCCGCAGGCCGTGGGCGAGCTCGTCGAACACCGTCGCCGCGATGAACTGGTGCTCCGGGTTCTGGAACACGAAGCCGATGCGGGCGGCGAGATCCCGCGGGGAGGCGGTGCCCGGATCGATGCCGTCGACCGACACCTGCCCCTTCGGCGGCGGCACCACACCGGCGAGCGCCTGGATGAGCGTGGTCTTGCCCGCCCCGTTCGCCCCGACGATCGCGGTGAGGCTGCCCGCGGGCAGATCGAGGTCCACCCCGTGCAGGATCTCGGTGCGCCGTCGCTTCACCGTGAGCCCTCGCGTGCGGATGATCGACTCGCCGGGCCGGTTCGCGGCGGCGCCGGATTCGCGGAATTCGTCGGATTCGTCGGATACACCGGATACGCCGGATGCACCGGATGCGCCGGATGCACCGGATGCGCCGGATGCACCGGATGCACCGGGCACGGCGTCGCGCACGGCGAGCGCCGTCGCGAGCTCGTCCGGGGTCAGCGGCAGCGGATCGAACCGGTGCCCCCGCTCCCGCAGGCGCAGCGCCGCGAGGGTGGCCCCCGGCAGCCACACGCCCATCGCGAGCAGCTCGTCCGCGTGCGCCCTGATCGTCTCCGCGGCCGGTCCGTCGAACGCGACCCGCCCCTCCCGGTCGAGCACGATCGTGCGGGTCACGAAGGCCATCGCGGCGTCGAGGTTGTGCTCCACGAGCAGGATCGCGCGATCGCCAGCGGCCACCACCTCCGCGAGCGCGGCGTACACGTCGTCGATGCCCTGCGGATCGAGGTTCGCGGTGGGCTCGTCCAGCACGATCAGCGGCGACCCCATCGCGAGGGCGCAGGCGATCGCGAGCCGCTGCCGCCCGCCGCCGGACAGGTGGTCGGGGTTGTCGTCGCGGCGGTCCCACAGGCCCACGCGCCGCAGCGACTCCGCGACGCGCTCCCGCACCACCTCGACGGGGAGCAGCAGGTTCTCCGGACCGAACGCCACCTCGTCGTACACGGTGCCCGTGACGATCTGCGCGTCCGGGTCCTGGAACACCATGGCCACGTGCGTGCTGAGCGTCGCGGTCGCGGTGTCCGCGGTGTCGAGCCCGCCCGCCTCGACCGTGCCGGTCATGGTCGCCGGGAGGGCGTGCGGGATGAGGCCGTTGAGCGCCAGGGTGAGCGTGGACTTCCCGGAGCCGGACGGACCGAGCAGCAGCACGACCTCGCCGGGCCGGATGTCGAACGACGCATCGCGCGGGGAGGGGTGCGCGGCACCGGCGTGGGTGAGCGAGAGCTCGCGCACGCGGAGGAGGGGCGCGGATGGGCGCACGGCAGGTCCCGGGCTCGACGGAGGGTGTGCCTCTAACTTAGCTGAGCCTTACCTGTGTTATCCAGCGAGGCTCCGGGGCTAGCGGCGGGCGACCCCGGCCCGGCGCAGCGACGTGCCGACCGCGAGGCCGATCGCGGTCCAGGCGATCGGGCCGAGCACCGAGATCGCGAGGTAGAGGATCTGCGCCCACACCGGCATCACCGACAGGTGGGCGGCGAAGAACACCACGACCGCGACGATCACGCCGATGATCGCGGCCGAGACGAAGAAGCGCCAGGCGCCCCAGGAGCGGTACCGCGTGAGCGCGGCGACCCCCTCCTGGATGAGCCCGAACAGCAGCGCGGTGCCGATGAAACGCAGCGCCCACGCCGGATTGAACGCGCTCGCGATGAGCGCCGCGAACACGTGCGTGATGAGCGCGACGAGCGGCAGCCGCAGCACCTCCTGGGCGATGATGCCCGGCAGCACGTGCGACCCGAGCACGAGCCCGTAGAGGAACAGCAGCGGGCTCGCCAGCAGCACCGGTGTGACCCACCCGGCGATCCCGCCGAGGAGGCCCGTCGCGACACCGATCGCGGCGCAGACGAGCAGCACGCGGGTCGTGAGGACGGGGGTTCGGGCCACCCCTCCAGCCTACCGGCGACCTTCGCCCGACCCGGCCGTCGCGCACCCTGGCCGATCGGCACGACCGGGGATGACCATCGTTCAGTTCTCGATCCGGCGCCGAGGAGCGGGGTTATCGTGATCCGCGGTGCGGCAACGACGCCGCACCGTGATCATCGGGAGCGAGATATGGGTCGAACACCCCTCCGGATGGCAGCGGCCGCCACCCTGGCCACGCTGTTCATCGCATCGACGGCAACCGCCGGCTACGCAGCGACCGGGGAGGTGACACACCCCGTTCCGGTCGCGGGAACCCCCGGGCACTACATCGTGGTCATGAAGGCCGATCCCCTCGCCAGCTACGAGGGCGACGTCAAGGGACTCAAGGCGACGAAGCCGGCCGAGGGCGAACAGCTCGAGACGCAGTCGCAGGACGCGCAGCGCTACGTGAAGCACCTCGAGTCCGAGCAGTCCACCCTCATCAACGACGTCGGCGTGACGCCGGACACGACGTACCAGGTCGTGCTCAACGGGTTCAGCGCCGACCTCACGGGCGAGCAGGTGGATCAGCTCCGGGCCTCGAAGGACGTTCTCGGGGTGTTCCCCGACGAGATCCGTCACCCCGACGCGCTGACCTCCACCGACTACCTCGGCCTCGGCGACGACCGCAAGGGCCGCGGCGGGGTGTGGCAGCAGACCGGCGGCGTGAAGAAGGCCGGAGAGGGCGTCGTCGTGGGTGTGATCGACACCGGCATCGCCCCGGAGCACCCGTCGTTCGAGGGCAAGAAGCTCAAGCAGCAGAAGAAGCAGAACGCCCGGCACAAGGGCCAGCAGCCCTACACCGACGGCACCTACGTGTACTTCGACAAGTCCGACGGCGGGCAGTTCCGCGGCGCGATGGTCGAGGGCCAGGACTGGGACACGAGCGACTACTCGACCAAGCTCATCGGCGGGCAGTACTTCTTCGCGGGAGCCCAGGCCGCCGGCTTCGACTTCCAGTACGACTACCTCTCGCCGCGGGACGGCGACGGCCACGGCTCGCACACGGCGAGCACGGCGGCGGGTGAGTTCGGGGTGGAGGCCGCGATCGAGGGCGTCGACTTCGGGACGATCTCCGGCGTCGCGCCCGGCGCGAAGGTCGCCGCATACAAGGCCTGCTACGTCGGGCCCGACACGACCGTGACCACGGACGACATCTGTGCGCTGAGCGACCTCGTCGCCGCGATCGACCAGGCCGTCGCCGACGGCGTCGACGTGATCAACTACTCGATCGGCGGCGGTGCGGCGAGCACCGTGATGGCACCAGAGGACCTGGCGTTCCTCAACGCGGCGGCCGCCGGTGTGTTCGTCGCGACCAGTGCCGGCAACGACGGTCCCGACCCGGTCACGGCCGACCACGCGTCGCCGTGGTACACCACGGTCGCGGCCTCCACCATCCCCACGTGGGAGGGCACCGTGCAGTTCGACGGCTTCGCGCAGGCCGGCGCCTCGGTGAGCGTGCCGTTCGGTGAGAGCGTCTCCGGGCCCTCCATCGCGGCACAGGATGCCGCGGCACCCGGAGCGGTGGACGCGACGCTGTGCCTGCCCGGCACCCTCGACCCGGCGAAGGTCGCCGGACACATCGTGGTCTGCGACCGCGGCGGCAACGCGCGCGCCGAGAAGTCGCAGGTGGTGAAGGACGCGGGTGGCATCGGCATGGTCCTGGTGAACGTGCCCGGCGGTGCCGACTCGCTCGACAACGACTTCCACGCCGTGCCGACCGTGCACCTGAACGCCGTGCACCGCGACGCGGTCCTCGCGTATGTGCGGGGCGGAGTCGACCGTCCGATCACCCTCGTCGGCGAGAACACCACCGGCGTGACCACGCCGACCCCGCAGATCGCGGGCTTCTCCAGCCGCGGCCCGGTCCTGGCCGACGGCAACGACGTGCTCAAGCCCGACGTCGCCGCTCCCGGCGTCGCCATCCTCGCCGCCACGCACAACGCGCCGGGCGAGCAGCCGACGTTCGGCATCCTCTCCGGCACCTCGATGGCCTCCCCGCACATCGCGGGCCTCGGTGCGCTGTACCTGGGCGAGCATCCGCGGGCGACGCCGGCGGAGATCCGTTCGGCGATGATGACCACCGCCTCCGACACCGTGCTCCCCGACGGCTCGAAGAACACCGACCCGTTCGAGCAGGGCGCGGGGCAGGTCGACGCGCGGCGATACCTGAACCCGGGTCTGCTGTACCTCAACGGGTTCCGGGACTGGGCGGCCTTCCTCGACGGGAAGGGGCTGTCGGACTTCCCCGGCATCGAGCCCATCGACGGCAGCGACCTGAACCAGGCGTCGATCTCGATCGGGTCGCTGGCCAGCGCGCAGACCGTCACCCGCACGGTCACCTCGACGGAGAAGGGCGTGTTCACCGCGAAGGCCTCCGTGCCGGGAGTGAACGTCACCGTCACGCCGTCCCAGCTCACGTTCGACAAGCCGGGGCAGTCGAAGACCTTCACGGTCACGTTCGACAGCACCAGCGCCCCGGTCGAGCAGTGGGCCACCGGGTCGCTCACCTGGACGAGCGCGAAGAACACGGTGCGCTCGCCGATCGCGGTGTATCCGGTCACGGCGGATGCTCCGGGAGAGGTCACCGGCAGTGGCGTCGACGGGAGCACGACGGTCGGCATCATCCCCGGCCTCGACGGCGATCTGGCACTGAACCTCTCGGGCCTCACCCCGTTCCAGCTCCTCACCGATCCGGACAACCCGGTCGAGGGGCACTCCGGGAACGAGAACTCGGGCGACGCGAACAAGGACGTGGCGTGGATCGTCGACGTGCCGGAGGGCGGCACGCTCTCGCGGTTCGACCTCGACTCCTCCGACGACGAGGGCAGTGATCTCGACCTCACCGTCTACCGGGTGGTCGCGCCGGACGACCTGCGCTACTACGAGCGCTGGCAGTCGGCGACGGGCTCGGCCGACGAGCAGGTCACGGTGCCCACGCCGACCGCCGGCACCTACCTCGTGGTGGCGAACGTGTATGCGACGACCGGACCGATGACGTGGGACATGACCTACGCCACCGTGCTCCCCGGTGACCAGGGCGCGTTCACGGCGACGCCGAACCCCATCGCCGCGGTGCGCGGGGAGAAGACGAGCTATGAGCTGAGCTGGACCGGCCTGACCGCCGGCACCCGCTACCTCGGTCTCGTCCAGTACGGCGACTCCGCCGTGCGCACGGTGGTGACCGTCACCACCCCGGCCGACGTCGCCCCGGCACCGGCTCCGACCCCGGAGCCGACGCCGACCCCGGAGCCGACCCCGGACCCCACTCCGACGCCGGATCCCACCCCGACGCCGGACCCGGAGCCGACGCCGACCCCGCCCCCGGCGACCGACGCTCCCGGGTGAGCGGGGGAGCGCCGGACACGGACGCGTGACACACGGCCGCACGACGGACACCCGTCGTGCGGCCGTGCCGTCGTTGCGGCCCATCGCCCGCCGGGGTACCGCGGGCGTCCGTTCATCGCGTGATCGACACCGCTCGTCGCACCGTCCGCCGATCGGCGCGCGACCGCGGGGCGGGCTTCCTAGCGTGGGAAGACGCAATGATGCGTCCACCGAGGAGAACCCCATGACCGCACCTTCGTCGCGCCGCCGCGACGGCGCCGGGCTCGTCGACGACGAACCCGTCATCGAGACCGACCCGACCCTCCCACCCGTCGCCCTCTCCGCCGAGCACGAGGCGAAGAGCCGCCGCTGGACCCTGCCGAAGATCCTGCTCTGGACGGCGATCGCCCTGCTCGGCGGCGTCGCCTGGGTGATGCTCGCCATCGTCCGCGGCGAGACCGTGAACGCGATCTGGTTCGTGTTCGCCGCCGTGTGCACCTACCTGATCGGCTACCGCTTCTACTCCAAGGTCATCGAGCGGTACATCACCCGCCCCGACGACCGCCGTGCGACCCCGGCCGAGGTCAAGCAGGACGGCAAGGACTACGTCCCCACCGACCGCCGCGTGCTCTACGGCCACCACTTCGCCGCGATCGCCGGCGCCGGTCCGCTCGTGGGCCCCGTGCTCGCGGCGCAGATGGGCTACCTCCCCGGCACCATCTGGATCATCGTGGGCGTCGTGCTCGCGGGCGCCGTGCAGGACTACACGGTGCTCTTCTTCTCCATGCGCCGTGGCGGTCGCACGATCGGCCAGATGGCGCGGCAGGAGCTCGGCAAGATCGGCGGCACCGCGGCGATCATCGCGTCGCTGCTCATCATGCTGATCATCGTCGCGATCCTCGCGCTCGTCGTCGTCAACGCCCTCGGGGAGAGCCCGTGGGGCGTCTTCTCCGTCGCCATGACCATCCCGATCGCCCTGTTCATGGGCGTGTACCTGCGCTACCTGCGCCCCGGCAAGGTGACCGAGGTGTCGATCATCGGCTTCGTGCTGCTCATGTTCGCGATCATCGGCGGCGGCTGGGTCGCCGGCACCGAGTGGGGGCAGGCGATCTTCCACCTCGACCGCACCACGATCGCCTGGGGCATCATCGTCTACGGCTTCATCGCCGCGGTGCTGCCGGTGTGGCTGCTGCTCGCGCCGCGCGACTACCTCTCCACGTTCATGAAGATCGGCGTGATCGTGATGCTCGCCGGCGCCATCGTGCTGGTGCGCCCCGAGATCTCGGTCCCCGCGATCAGCGTGTTCGGTGAGAACGGCATGGGCCCGGTGTTCGCAGGTCCGCTCTTCCCGTTCCTGTTTGTGACGATCGCGTGCGGAGCGCTGTCCGGCTTCCATGCACTGATCGCCTCCGGCACCACGCCCAAGCTCGTGGAGAAGGAGCGGCAGACGCGCTTCATCGGCTACGGCGGCATGCTCATGGAGTCGTTCGTCGCGATCATGGCCCTCGTCGCCGCGATCTCCATCGACCAGGGCATCTACTTCGCCATGAACGCGCCATCCGCGGCGACCGGCGGCACGGTCGAGGGCGCTGTCGCGTTCGTGAACTCGCTCGGGCTGACGGGCGTGAACCTCACCCCCGACATGCTCACCGGCACGGCCGCCGCGGTCGGCGAGGAGTCGATCGTGTCCCGCACCGGTGGCGCCCCGACGCTCGCGCTGGGCCTCGCGCACATCATGCAGCAGGCCCTCGGCGGTCAGGCGCTCATGGCGTTCTGGTACCACTTCGCGATCATGTTCGAGGCGCTGTTCATCCTCACCGCGGTCGACGCCGGCACCCGCGTGGCCCGGTTCATGCTGCAGGACTCGATCGGCGCCTGGTTCCCGAAGTTCCGTGACGTGTCGTGGCGCCCCGGGGTGTGGATCTGCACCGCGATCATGGTCGCCGGCTGGGGAGCGATCCTCATCCTCGGCGTGACCGACCCGCTCGGCGGCATCAACACGTTCTTCCCGCTGTTCGGCATCGCCAACCAGCTGCTCGCCGCGATCGCGCTCGCCGTGGTGCTCGCGATCGTCGCCAAGCGCGGCCGCAGCTACTTCCGGTGGCTGTGGATCATCGCGCTGCCGCTCGCGTTCACCGCGGTCGTCACCATCACGGCCTCGCTCTACAAGATCTTCTCGCCGGTCCCGGCGATCGGATACTGGGCGAACCACTTCCGCTACCGGGAGGCGCTGAGCTCGGGAGACACCGCACTCGGAGAGCCGCAGGTGCTGGAGGCCGTGATCCGCAACACCGCGGTGCAGGGCACGCTGTCGATCATCTTCGTGGTGCTCGCGATCGTCGTGATCGTCATGGCCGTGATCGCGACCGTGAAGGCCATCCGCCACGGCGGCGGAGAGAACACCGAGGACGCCCCCGTGGCCTCCCGGCGCTTCGCCCCCGCGGGCTTCCTCCCCGACGCGGAGGAGCGCGAGCTGGAGAAGCAGTGGGAGCCGATCCTCGCCGAGGAGCGCGCGGCCGCGCGGCACTGAGATGACCGACACCGTGCATCGGACGGATGCCGCGACCACCCCGCTGCGGGCGCTGTGGAGCGCCCTCGGCCGGGCCGGGCGCGGCATCCGCTGGTACATGACGACGCTGATGGGCGACACCGCGTACGCGACCTACGTCGCCCATCACCGCCGTCACCACCCCGACGAGGAGCCGCTGACCGAGAGGCAGTTCTGGCGGCAGCGCATGGACGACCAGGACCGCAACCCCGGTGCCCGCTGCTGCTGACGCCCTTCGTCTCGCGTCCCTAGGCTGAACGAATGAACGACGTCGTCCTCGCCGCGGTGCTGGGGGTGCTCGGCGGCATCGCGCTCACCGTGCTGCTGCTGCTCGCCCGCCGGTTCGCGCGGGGTGCCGCCGACCTCGGCAGTGACGCGGAGCAGGGAGCCCTGCGGGCGCTGCACCAGGCGAGTCTCGCCGCCCCGCACCTGCGCGGCGGGCTCGCCGGGCCCGATGCGGTGAAGGCGGCGCGGCACCTGCGGGTGCTGCTGGGCAGCGCCGCGGTCGCGATCGTGGGCACCGACGGCGGCGAGGAGTCCGGCGTCGTGTCCTTCGACGGCGCCTCGGACGGCTTGGAGTCGGCCGCGCGCCGCATCGCCGAGCGGGTGCGGGCGAGCGGCCGGCGGCAAGTGTTCCCCGCCCCGGCGAAGACCGATGACCTGGAGGCGGTGGGCGCCCCGATCGTCGTGGACGGGCGAACGATCGGCGTGATCGTGGCCTTCGCGTCGCCCGTGCGCGCGGCCCTCGTGCGCGCCGCAGAGGAGGTCGCCGACTGGTGCGCCGCACAGGTCGAGCTCGGCGGGCTCGACGCCTCCCGCGCGCAGCTCGCCGAGGCGGAGCTGCGGTCGCTGCGGGCGCAGATCTCCCCGCACTTCATCTACAACGCCCTCACCGCGATCGCCTCGTTCATCACGACCGACCCCGACCGCGCGCGCGACCTCGTGCTGGAGTTCGCCGACTTCACGCGCTACTCCTTCCGCCGCCAGGGAGAGTTCACGACCCTCGCGGAGGAGCTCGGCAGCATCCACTCGTACCTGGAGCTCGAGCGGGCCCGCTTCGGCGACCGGCTGCGGGTCACGCTGCAGATCGCGCCGGAGACCCTCGCCACGGTCATCCCGTTCCTGTCGGTGCAGCCCCTCGTGGAGAACGCGGTGCGGCACGGCCTCGAGCCGGGGGAGGGCGGCGGCGAGATCCGCCTCACCTCGCGCGACGACGGCACCCACACCGAGATCCTCGTGGAGGACGACGGCGTCGGCATGGACCCCGACGGGCTGCGGTCGCTGCTCACGGCGCGCGAGGACGGCTCCCACGTGGGGCTGCGCAACGTCGACACGCGCCTGCGACAGCTGTACGGCAGCAGCGGCGGACTGGTCGTGGAGACCAACACGGGCGCGGGTACCCTGGTGCGCATGCGAGTCCCGAAATCGCAGCCCCTGCACGACCCGGACGACGACTGAGGAGCCCGGATGATCGACGTCCTCGTCGCCGACGACGAGCAGCCCGCCCTCGACGAGCTGGTGCACCTGCTGCGCTCCGACCCGCGCATCGGCGAGATCCTCACCGCGACGAGCGGAGCCGACGCCCTGCGGCAGCTGTCGCAGCGCGCCGTGCGTCTCGCGTTCCTCGACATCCACATGCCCGGCCTGCTCGGCACCGACCTGGCCCGCGCCCTCCTCGGGCTCGCGGAGCCGCCGGCTGTCGTGTTCGTCACGGCCGACGAGGCCCGCGCGGTGGAGGCGTTCGAGCTGCGCGCGGTCGACTACCTCCTCAAGCCGGTGCGGCGGGAGCGGCTGCGCGGCGCGATCGACCGCGTCGATCAGGCCGCCGATCCGACGAAGGGCGACGACGAGGTGCTGTCGGTCACGGTCGGGTCGACCGTGCGGTTCGTGCGGCGCAGCGAGGTGCGGTGGGTGCGGGCACAGGGCGACTACGCGCGACTGCACACCGACGACGACGACCCCGGCCAGCTCGTGCGGATCCCCATGGCGGAGCTCGAAGCGCGGTGGGCCGACGCGGGGTTCCTGCGCATCCACCGCTCGACGCTCGTGCGCACGGCCGCCGTGACCGAGGCGCGGTTGTCCGGGGGAGAGCCGACGGTGGTGGTCGGCCGCACGGCCCTCCCGGTGAGCAGACGGCTCGTGCCCGCGGTGCGGGAGGCGCTCGTGCGCGGTGAGGCGCCGGCATGACCGGGTCTCCCGAGCGTGCGGCTCCGGAGCCCGCGGCGCGCGGCGCGGGGGAGCCCGCGAAGCGCGTGCGGGTCACGGCCGACCTCCCGCCCCGCGGCCCTGCGGCTCTCACGCGCGGCATCGCGCTGCCCGGGGCGCCGGTCGACGAGGCCGATGCGGTGTACGCCAGGGCGCTCCAGCGCAGTCAGCTGCGGCTCGCGCTCGGCACGGTCGCCGGGTTCGTGGTGGTCGTGGTCGCGATGACCCTGGCGATCGCGCTCGTGCCCGAGATCGACCGGGTCGTGCTGTGGGGCCTGCCGCTGTCGTGGCTGCTGCAGGCGTTCGCGTTCTACCCGGTCATCGTGGTGTTCGCGCTGCTGTATCTGCGCACGGCCGTCCGCAACGAGCGCCGCTACCGCGCCCTCCGGGACCGCGAATGAACGCGCTGCTCGACCTGCTCGGGGTCGCGCTGGTGGTGATCGCCACGCTGCTGATCGGCGTGTACGGCCTGCGGGTGTCGCGCACGACGAGCGACTTCTTCGTGGCGTCGCGCACCGTCCGGCCGGTGTGGAACGCCTCGGCCATCAGCGGCGAGTACCTGTCGGCCGGCACCTTCCTCGGGCTCTCCGGACTCGTGCTGCTCGACGGCGCGCGCGGCTTCTGGTTCCCGATCGGGTACGCGGCCGGGTACCTGCTGGTGCTGGTGTTCGTCGCGGCCCCGCTCCGGCGCAGCGGGGCCTACACGATCCCGGACTTCGTGGAGGCGCGGCTCGGGTCGGCCTCGGCGCGACGCGTCACGAGCCTCGCGGTGCTCGTGATCGGGTGGCTGTACATCGTGCCGCAGCTGCACGGCGCCGGCATCACGCTGGTCGTGGTCGCGGGGTTGCCGGAGTGGGTGGGCGCCGTGACGGTCGCGGTGCTCGTGGCGGCGTCGGTCGCGGCGGGCGGGATGCGCGCGATCACCTTCGTGCAGGCGTTCCAGTACTGGCTCAAGCTCACGGCGCTGCTGGTGCCGGTGGTGTGCATCGCCTTCGCGCTCGGCGGCGGACCGCACGCGTTCGACCCGGCGCTCGTGTTCCCCAGCGAGGCGGGCCCGTCCGGCTTCGACGCGTACGAGACCGCGTCGCTGCTGCTCGCGCTGCTGCTGGGCACGATGGGACTGCCGCACGTGCTGGTCCGCTTCTACACGAGCCCGACCGGGGCGTCGGCGCGGCGGACGACCGTGATCGTGATCGCGATGGTCAGCGCCTTCTACGCCGTGTCGAGCGCGATGGGGCTGCTCGCCCGCATCGCCGCTCCCGACCTCGCGGTGCCGGGGGTGGCCGACACGGTGGTGCTGCAACTGCCCTCGCGCGTGTTCCCCGGACCGGGCGGAGAGCTGCTCACGGCGCTCATCGTCTCGGGCGCGTTCGCGGCGTTCCTGGCGACCTCGGCCGGGCTCGTGGTGTCGCTCGCGGGAGTGATCAGCCAGGACGTGTTCTCCGGGTCCGTCCGCTCGTTCCGTCTCTCCGCGGTGCTGTGCGCGCTCGTGCCGCTCGGGGTCGCGCTGCTCACGGCGCCCGCGGGGCTCGTGTCGAGCGTGGGGGTGGTGTTCGTGGTGGCCGCATCGACGCTGTCGCCCGTGGTGCTGCTGGGCGTGTGGTGGCGTGGGCTCACGGCCCGCGGGGCGGTGGCGGGGATGGTGTGCGGCGGCGTCGCGACCGGGCTCGCGCTTCTCGTGCACGCCGTGATCGACGGGGTGGGGGTCGCGGCGCCGTACCTCGCGCAGCCCGCGGCGTGGACGATCCCGCTGGCCACGGCCGTGACGGTCGCGGTGTCGCTGCTCGATCCGCGCGGCCCGTCGCCGCGCACGGACCGCTTCCTCGCGCGCGTGCACACCCCCGAACGCGGCTGACCGGAGGGCCGAGGACGTGCGGGATCACGCCGTGGTGGCCGGGGGTCCGCGCGAGCGCCTGAATCCGAGCGTGCCCGTGCGGGTCAGTCCGTGCGGGTCAGAGGTGCGGGTCAGAGGGTGCGGGTCAGAGGGTGCGGGTGCGCGGCAGGAGCCGGACGGGCGGGAGCGGCGGCGCGGGGATGCGCACGTCGTGCCCCTCGACCGTCCCGAACCGCGGGGCCGCGGCCTCCCAGTCCTCGCGGGCGGCCGCGATCTCGTCGTGCGTGCGGCCGGCGAAGTTCCACCACATCACGATGTCCGACTCGAACGGCTCGCCGCCGAGCAGGAACAGCAGGGCGCCCTCGGTGCTGGTGACCTCGACCTCCGTGCGCGAATCGCCGAGGTACACCAGGGCGTTGCGCTGCATGGCGTGCTCGGACAGCGCGGCCTCGCCCTCGACCAGCAGCAGCGCGTGCTCCCACTCGGACCGCAGCGGCAGGCGCACGGTCGACCCGGCGGGCAGCGCGACCTCGGCGCCCACGATCGGGGTGTGCACGGTCGCGGGGGAGCGCGTCGCGGCGAACTCGCCGAGCACGACGGTCGCCGTGGCGTCGGGCCCCTCGGTCGCGGGCAGCTCGACGGTCGGCAGGTCGGTGTGGCGTTCGAAGCCGCCATCGCCGTGCCGCGCCGACTCGGGCAGCACGACCCAGAACTGCAGCGCGTCGAGGGGGATCGGGTCGTCGCCGACGGAGTACTCGGAGTGGGAGATGCCGTTGCCGGCCGTCATCAGGTTCAGCTGCCCGCGGCGCAGGTCGGCGTCGCTGCCGAGCGAGTCGCGGTGACGGATCTCGCCGACGAGGGGCCAGGTCACCGTCTGCAGTCCGATGTGCGGATGGGGTTCGACGCGCATGCGGGTGTCGGCTGGTCCGAAGCGGTCGAGGAAGCACCAGGCGCCGATGGTCGGCAGGTTGCGGTGCGGGAGCACGCGCAGCACGGTCATGCCGCGCACACCCCCGAGCGGCACGTCGCGGGGCTCGAGGACGAGGCGGCGCTGCCCGATCATTCCGCCCGTCCGGTGGGATCGTCGTCGGAGCCGCCGGCGGACTCCCGCGGAGCCGACTTGTCCTGCGCCGACTTCTCCTGCGCCGACTTCTCCTGCACTGCGGCGTCCGGTGCCGCCGCGCCCTGGACCTCGGCGGGACGCCGCGGCCAGCGGATCTCGGCGCCGGGCACCTCGTGCGTCTGCAGGTACTTCGCGATGTAGGGGCACAGCGGCACGATCGCGTCGCCACGCCCCGCCGCGTCGGCCAGGGCCTCGGCGGCGAGCTTCCCGGCGAGCCCCTGGCCCTGGAACGCCGGGTCGATCTCGGTGTGGATGAAGCGGATGGCGCCCGGCCTCAGCTGGAACTCGGCGAACCCGGCGAGCACGTCGTCGGAGCGGATCTCGTAGCGGGAGGCCTCGTCGTTGCGGGTCACGGAGATGTCGGTCATCGGGTGCTCCTTCGGGGTCTGGGTCCAACCTAACCCCGGTCGCGGTGGTGGGGACGGCCGCTGCCCGTGTCGGCCGGGGTCGTTACGCTGGAGGCATGCCGCAGACTCCCCGTGACCCGTACGAGGATCTGCCCTACGCCGATGAGCCCTGGGGCGACGGGTGGGAGCCGTCCGCGCCGCCGGAGCCGATGGACTGGGAGCCGCAGGGCGCGGGGTTCGAGCCGCCGCTCGACTGGGGTCCCGGTCCCACCACGCCGGTGACCGCGTCCCGTGCGCCGGCCGCGCCGGCCGTGCGCCGCGCGACGCCGAGCCGCTTCCCGACCGCCCGCGAGGCGCTGCACACGGTGTTCGGCTACGACGACTTCCGCGGCGATCAGGCCGCGATCGTCGAGCAGGTCATCGGCGGCGGCGACGCGGTCGTGCTCATGCCCACCGGTGGCGGCAAGAGCATCACGTACCAGGTTCCCGCGCTCGTGCGCGAGGGCACGGGCCTCGTGATCAGCCCGCTCATCGCCCTCATGCACGACCAGGTCGACGCGCTGCGCGCCAACGGCGTCAAGGCCGCGTACCTCAACTCCACGCAGTCGATCGACGAGCGCCGCGAGGTCGAGCGGGCCTACGTCGCGGGCGAGCTCGACCTGATCTACGTCGCCCCCGAGCGGCTGTCGAACGCGAACACCACGGCCCTGCTGCAGCGCGGCACCCTCAGCGTGATCGCGATCGACGAGGCGCACTGCGTGTCGCAGTGGGGCCACGACTTCCGCCCCGACTACCTCGCGCTGGGCGACCTGGGCGACCGATTCCCCGGCGTGCCGCGCATGGCGCTCACGGCCACCGCGACCCGGGCCACGCACAAGGAGCTCACCGAGCGGCTGCACCTCGACCGCGCGCAGCACTTCGTCGCGAGCTTCGACCGCCCGAACATCCAGTACCGCATCGTCCCGAAGGTCGACCCCCGCACGCAGCTCGTGCAGTTCATCCGTTCGCAGCCCGAGGGTGCGGCGGGCATCGTGTACGCGCTGAGCCGCAAGTCGGTCGAGCAGACCGCGACCGCGCTGGCGGCGAAGGGCATCGACGCGCTGCCGTACCACGCGGGGCTGCCGGCCGAGGTGCGGGCCGCGAACCAGTCGCGCTTCCTGCGGGAGGACGGCGTGGTGATGGTGGCGACCATCGCGTTCGGCATGGGCATCGACAAGCCCGACGTGCGTTTCGTGGCGCACATCGACCTGCCCAAGTCGGTGGAGGGCTACTACCAGGAGACGGGTCGCGCGGGTCGCGACGGCGAACCGTCGGTGGCATGGATGGCGTACGGCCTCGGCGACGTCGTGCAGCAGCGCCGGCTGATCGACCAGAGCCCCGGCGACCGCACGTTCAAGATGCGCATGGGGCAGCACCTCGACGCGATGCTCGCGCTGTGCGAGACGGTCGAGTGCCGACGGCAGAACCTGCTCGGGTACTTCGGCCAGGAGTCGCAGCCGTGCGGCAACTGCGACACGTGCCTCGACGACACCGAGACGTTCGACGGGCTGATCCCCGCGCAGAAGCTGCTGTCGACGATCGTGCGCCTCCAGCGCGAGCGCAATCAGGCCTTCGGCGCCGGGCACCTGATCGACATCCTGCGCGGCGCCTCGACCGAGCGCATCCGCCAGCAGGGGCACGACCGCCTCGCCACGTACGGCATCGGCGGCGATCTGTCCGACCAGGACTGGCGCAGCGTCGTGCGGCAGCTGCTCGCCCGCGGCATCCTCGTGGCGCAGGGCGACTACGGCACGCTCGCGCCGGGAGAGGCCGCGGCCGGGGTGCTGCGCGGCGAGACCCCGGTGCCGCTGCGCAAGGACACGATCGGCCGCGCGACCTCGACCCCGCGTGCCCGCAAGGCCAGCGCCGCGGACGCGCTCGATGCGGGCGACCGGGAGCTGTTCGAGGCGCTGCGGGCGTGGCGGGCCGAGACCGCACGCGAGCAGGGGGTGCCGGCGTACATCGTGTTCGGCGACGCCACGCTGCGCGCCCTGGCCGAGCACCGCCCGGCGTCCGCCGCTGACCTGGAGGGCATCACCGGCATCGGCGCGAAGAAGCGCGAGGCCTACGGCGACGGGGTGCTCGCGGTCATCGCCGCGAATTGAGGCCCGGCTGTCGCGAGCCGACAAGCCGGACGGGGCGCGACCCCCGAGGCTCTTGGAGGAAGGAGACAGCGGAGTTCTCCCCGGTTTGTGGCACACCTACCATGGAGGCACCGTCACTTCTCCGAGGAGGAACCCCCATGGTCGACGCTGCCGTCCGTCCTTCCACCGCCCCCGACGAGCCCCGTCGCGAGACGGAAGCTCCGCGCATCGATGTCGCCGCCGTCACCGACGCCCTGATGGGCACCTGGGCCGACGTGCGCCGTGAGGCCCGCGAGATGATCAAGGACCCGGCGTTCTGGCGTCAGGACGAGCTGGGCAAGGACGAGCACCGCGAGCGCGTGCTCAGCCAGCTGCACCTGCTGGTGGAGAACAAGGCCGTGCACCGCGCGTTCCCGAAGCGCTTCGGCGGCGAGGAGAACAACGGCGGCAACATCGCCGGGTTCGAGGAGCTCGTCGCCGCCGACCCCAGCCTGCAGATCAAGTCGGGCGTGCAATGGGGTCTGTTCGGCTCGGCCATCCTGCAGCTCGGCACGGCGGAGCACCACGAGAAGTGGCTGCCCGGCGTGATGGATCTGTCGATCCCCGGCGCGTTCGCGATGACCGAGATCGGCCACGGCTCCGACGTCGCGGCGGTCGGCACCACCGCGACCTACGACCCGGAGACGGAGGAGTTCGTCATCCACACGCCGTTCCGCGGCGCGACCAAGGAGTACCTCGGCAACGCGGCCCTGCACGGCATCGCGGCGACCGTGTTCGCGCAGCTCATCACGAACGGCGTGAACCACGGCGTGCACTGCTTCTACGTGCCGCTGCGCGGGGACGACGGAAAAGACCTGCCGGGCATCGGCCGCGAGGACGACGGTCTCAAGGGCGGGCTGAACGGCATCGACAACGGACGGCTCTCGTTCGACCGGGTGCGCATCCCGCGCACGAACCTGCTGAACCGGTACGGCGACGTGGCCGCGGACGGCACGTACACCAGCGCCATCGACAGCCCCGGCCGCCGCTTCTTCACGATGCTCGGCACCCTGGTGCAGGGGCGCGTGTCGCTCGACGGCGCCGCGTCCTGGGCGTCGGCGCTCGGCCTGTACATCGCGGTCACCTACGCCACCCAGCGCCGCCAGTTCGACGGGGCGGACGGCCAGGAGGTCGTGCTGCTCGACTACGGCAAGCACCAGCGCCGCCTGCTCCCGCGGCTCGCGACCACGTATGCGCAGATCTTCGCGCACGACGAGTTCCTGCAGAAGTTCGACGGCGTGTTCTCCGGGCGCACCGACACCCCGGGCGACCGGGAAGACCTGGAGACGCTCGCCGCGGCCCTCAAGCCGCTGTCGACCTGGCACGCGCTCGACACGCTCCAGGAGGCGCGCGAGGCGTGCGGCGGGGCGGGCTTCATGTTCGAGAACCGGCTCGTCGGCCTGCGGCAGGACCTCGACATCTACGTCACCTTCGAGGGCGACAACAACGTGCTCCTGCAGCTCGTCGGCAAGCGGCTGCTGACCGACTACGCCAAGCAGTTCCAGGGCAAGGACGCGGCGTACCTCGCCCGGTACGCCGTGGGCATGACCGCGGGGAAGGTGTTCCACGGTGCGGGCCTGCGCCAGCTCGGCCAGGCCGTGAGCGACTTCGGACAGGTCGCCCGTTCGGTGGAGCGGGGACTGCGCGAAGAGCAGCAGCACGACCTGCTCGCCGGTCGCGTGCAGCAGATGGTCGCGGACATCGCCGGGCGGCTGCGCGCCGCCGGGAAGGACAAGACGCTCGGCGCCGAGCTGTTCAACCAGAACCAGACCGAGCTGATCGAGGCCGCCAGGGCGCACGGCGAGCTGCTGCAGTGGGAGGCGTTCACCGACGCTGTCCACGCGATCGACGACCCGGAGACGCGGAAGGTGCTCACGTGGCTGCGCGACCTCTTCGGTCTGCAGCTGATCGAGAAGCACCTGGCGTGGCACCTCATCCACGGACGCCTGTCGACGCAGCGCGCCGCCGCCGTGTCGAGCTACATCGACCGGCTGTGCGCCCGGCTGCGTCCGCACGCGCTCGACCTCGTCGACGCGTTCGGGTACGAGCCCGAGCACGTGCGCGCGCCGATCGCGAGCGGGGCCGAGAAGCAGCGTCAGGACGAGGCCCGCGCCTACTACGCCGATCTCGCGGCGTCTGGTCGGGCGCCGATCCAGGAGAAGGCGCTGAAGAAGCAGAAGCGCTGACGCGGCTCGCCGTTCACCCACCCCTCGATCCCGCCCGGATCCGCCGCGATCCGGGCGGGATCGTCGCGTCCGGCGCGGTGCGTTGAGGAGGTGGGAACGGGCGTAGTCTCGGCAGGTACCGACCAGAGGAGCACCATGTCGTCCGTCATCGCCTACGCCGCCCCCGCCGAGGCCGCCCCGCTCGAGAAGACCGTGATCGAGCGCCGGGAGCTGGGGCCGCACGACATCCTCATCGACATCGCGTTCGCGGGCATCTGCCACTCCGACATCCACACCGTGCGCGGCGACTGGGGCCCGCAGCAGTACCCGCTGGCACCGGGTCACGAGATCACCGGCACGGTCGCGGCGGTGGGCTCCGAGGTCACGCGTCACGCCGTGGGCGACCGCGTGGGCGTGGGGTGCCTGGTGAACTCCTGCGGCGAGTGCCGGCAGTGCCGCCGCGGCGAGGAGCAGTACTGCGAGAACGGCGCCATCGGCACCTACGGCGCGGTGGACCGCGACGGCACGATCACCCAGGGCGGCTACGCGCAGCAGGTCGTGGTGACCGAGGGATTCGTGCTGCGCATCCCCGACGCGCTGCCGCTCGACGCCGCGGCCCCGCTGCTGTGCGCGGGCATCACCACGTATTCGCCGCTGCGGCACTGGAAGGTCGGCCCCGGCACGCGCGTGGCAGTGGTGGGCATGGGCGGACTCGGGCACATGGGAGTGCAGATCGCGCACGCGCTGGGTGCCGAGGTGACCGTGCTGTCGCAGACCCTGTCGAAGCAGGACGACGGCCTGCGGCTCGGCGCCGACCGCTACTTCGCCACAAGCGACCGCGAGACGTTCCGCGAGCTGCGCGGGTCGTTCGACGTGATCCTCAACACCGTGAGCGCCGCGATCGACCTGCGCTCCTACCTGGGGCTGCTCGACGTGGATGGCACGCTGGTGTGCGTGGGTGCGCCGCCGGAGGCCCTGTCGGTGAACGCGGGCTCGCTCATCGCGGGGCGTCGCTCGATCGCCGGGTCGAACATCGGCGGCATCAGGGAGACGCAGGAGATGCTCGACTTCTGCGCCGAGCACGGCATCACCGCGCAGATCGAGGTCATCCCCGCGTCGGCGATCAACGAGGCGTACGAGCGCGTGCTCGCCTCCGACGTCCGCTACCGCTTCGTGATCGACGCCGCCACCTTCGCCGCCTGACCGCCATCCGATCCCGCGCGACAGCTCCGTGCGGGATCGGAACCGCGCCGCGGCGGGGTCGGAGAGGCCCGCTTCCGATCCCGCATCCGGCGTGCGGGCGTGTCGGCGGTCGCCGGTAGCGTCGAGTCATGACCTCTCTCCTGATCGGCCCCGACCTCCGCGCGCGCTGCGCGTGGGTGGGCGACGACCCCGAGTACCGCCGCTACCACGACGAGGAGTGGGGCACCGCGCTGCACGGCGACCGGGCGCTGTTCGAGAAGATGGCGCTGGAGGGGTTCCAGGCCGGACTCTCCTGGATCACGATCCTGCGCAAGCGTCCGCGGTTCCGCGAGGTGTTCGCGGGGTTCGAGCCGGAGGCGGTCGCCGCGTTCGACGAGTCCGATGTCGAGCGGCTGATGGGCGACGCCGGCATCATCCGCAACCGCGCCAAGATCGAGGCCACGATCGGCAATGCGCGCCTCGTCCGTGCGATGGCGGAGGGGGAGCTCGACGCGCTCATGTGGTCGTTCGCCCCGCCGGCGACCGGCGCCCGGCCGAGCTCGTTCGCCGAGGTCCCGGCGGTGACGCCGGAGTCGACCGCGCTGAGCAAGGAGCTGCGGCGCCGGGGCTTCCGGTTCGTCGGACCGACCACGATGTACGCCCTGATGCAGTCCGCCGGGATGGTCGACGACCACATCGCGGGGTGCTGGCGGGCGTAGCTCCGACCGAGTGGGGAGATCTCCCCATCGAGCGATATTCTGCGACGTGGTTAGGATGTAGCAGTGTTCCGTGGGCCGTCGTGCCGCGGTGGAGTCAGTGTGAGACGACCCTGGGGGGGAACCGGGTATGAAGGCGTTGTCGTGGATGCGCGCGCGACCCAAGACGCTGGCGTCCGCCGCCGGGGTCACGGTGGGTGTGATCGCCCTCACCACGATGGCCTTCACGTATGAGGGCTTCCCCACCACCAAGGTCGACCTGAACGACGGCGGCGTCTGGATCACCAAGACCTCGAGCCTGCTCGTCGGGCACTTCAACCACGAGTCCACGATCCTCGACGGCGGGCTGCGCACCACCAGCGAGGACTACGACATCCTGCAGGACGCCGCGAACGTGCTGGTCGTCGACGAGAGCGCGTCCACCGTGACCGCGGTCGACCCGGCGCGCGTCTCTCTCGGCGACTCCGCGCTCATCCCCTCCACCGCGAAGGTCGCGCTCGGCGCGAACACCGCGGCGATCCTCGACCAGGACTCGGGCGACCTGTGGGTCGTGCCGGTCCGGGGCATCAACGCGTTCGAGATCGAGGCCGCGGAGCCCGTGGTCGAGCTCGGCGACGACTCCGACGTGACGGTCGCCCAGGACGGCACCGTGTTCGGGCTGTCGGGCGAGCGCGGCGAGGTCGTCACGGTCCCGGTCGACCCCGAGGGCGCGCCGCTCGACCCGTCCGCCGCGTCGGTGGGCGAGCTCGACCTGTCCGAGCGTCCGTCGATCACCGCGGTCGGCCGCACGCCGGTCGTGCTCGATGCGGCCGCCGGCGTCGTGACGAGCCCGGGCGGCTTCCGCACCGAGGTTCCGGGCGCCGCCGACGCCGTGCTGCAGCACGCCTCCGCCGAGACCGACGCGGTCGCCCTCGCCACGCCCTCCGCGCTGGTGCGCGTGCCGTTCGACGGCGGAGAGCCCGAGGAGACCTCGGCGGGAGCCGACGGCACGGCCGCGGCCCCCGTGTGGCTCCGCGGCTGCACGTATGGCGCGTGGGCGGGCTCGGCCACGTTCATCCGCGAGTGCCCGGGCGATGGCAACGACGTCAACGCCCCCATCGACGGCGCGGAGGACTCGTCGAGCCTCACGTTCCGCGTCAACCGCGACGTGATCATCCTCAACGACGCGGTCGGCGGCGCCGCCTGGCTCGCGAACGAGAGCCTGCAGCGCGTCGACAACTGGAACGACCTGACCCCGCCCGAGGGCGAGACCGAGAACCAGGACGACTCCACGGAGGAGACGGTCGAGACCACGCTGCCCGAGCGCAGCGAGGAGAACACCCCGCCCATCGCGGAAGACGACTCCTACGGCGTGCGACCCGGCGCGACCACGCTGCTGCCGGTGCTCGACAACGACAACGACCCCGACGGCGACGTGCTGGTCGCCGCGCTGGCCGAGGCGCAGCCGGGCATCGGCACGGTGCAGCCCATCAACAACGGCGGGGCGCTGCAGATCGCGGTCGACGAGAAGGCGTCGGGCACGGCCAGCTTCACGTACGAGGTCGACGACGGCCGCAAGGGCAAGGACACCGCGGTCGTCACCCTGACCGTGCGCGACTGGAGCGAGAACGCCGCGCCGGAGCCCAAGCGGAAGACCTCGCTGGCGGTGGAGACCGGCGGCACGATCTCGTACAACATCCTCCCCGACTGGATCGACCCCGACGGCGACGACATCTACCTCAAGGAGGTCATCCCCGCGCCGGGCGACGAGGTCGACTTCAGCCGCGACGGGCAGATGACGTACAAGGCGACCGCGAGCCTGCAGGGCCGCAAGGACGTAATGGTGACGGTCGCCGATGCGACCGGCGAGTCCACGTCCGCCACGATCGCGCTCGACGTGCGCCCGCAGGGCTCGACCAACCCGAAGACCAACGCCGACCACGTGGTGACCCGCGCGGGGGAGCAGATCACGGTCGCCCCGCTCACGAACGACACCAGCACGAGCCGGGAGCAGCTGCGCCTGAGCCGTGTGCTCGACACCGCGGGCGCCACGATCCAGCCCGACTTCCCCAACAAGACCTTCACGTTCCTGGCCCAGAACCCGGGCGTCTACTACGTGCAGTACCAGGTGACGACGGGGCCGAAGAACGGCGAGGGGCTCGTGCGCGTTGACGTGATGCCCGAGTCCGAGACCGACCTGCCGCCGGTCGCCGTGCGCGACGTGGCACTGCTGCCCACCGGCGGCGACGTGCTGCTGGGCGTGCTCAACAACGACACCGACCCCGCCGGCGGCATCCTCGTGGTGCAGTCCGTGTCGATGGACCCCAGCACGGGCATCTCGGTGTCGGTGCTGAACCACGAGACCCTGCGCATCACCGACCAGGGCGCGCTCGACGAGCCGGTGCGCATCGGCTACCGCATCTCGAACGGCTCGAAGTCGGCCGACGGCGAGGTCGTGGTCATCCCGATCCCCGCACCCGACGAGATCCTGCCCCCGATCGCCAACCCCGACACGGCGACCGTGCGCGCGGGCGACGTCGTGACGATCCCCGTGCTCGACAACGACTCCCACCCGAGCGACGACGTGATGCACGTCGAGCCGGAGCTGGTCGAGACGGTCGACCCGGAGGACGGCGAGGCCTTCGTGTCGCAGGACGAGGTGCGCTTCAAGGCGGGCACCGAGCCGAAGACCGTCTACCTCACGTACGAGGTGGCCGACTCGCGTCAGCAGAAGGCCGCCGGCTACGTCACGATCCAGATCCTCCCGGTGGACGTGGAGAAGAACGCCGCCCCGCGTCCGCAGGACCTCACGGCCCGTGCGCTCGCCGGCAGCGAGGTGAACATCGCGGTGCCGCTCGACGGCATCGACGCCGACGGCGACTCGGTCGAGCTGCTGGGCATCGATTCGAGCCCGCGCAAGGGCCGCATCACGACCGTCGGACCCAACTACTTCACCTACGAGGCCGGCTCCGAGTCGTCGGGGGTGGACACGTTCACCTACCGGGTGCGCGACCGCCTGGGCAAGGAGGGCGTCGCGACGATCCGCGTGGGCGTCGCTCCGGCCGAGCAGATCAACCAGCCCCCGTACGCCGTGAAGGACGCCGTGGTCGTGCGGCCCGGCCGCGAGATCGCCGTCCCGGTGCTCGCCAACGACTCCGACCCCGAGGGCGACAAGGTCTCGCTCGTGAAGGACGGGCTCGAGGTGCCGGAGGGCCTGGAGGGCCGCGTCTCGGGCGACCGCGTGATCGTGAAGGTGCCCGACCGCGAGATGGAGACGTCGCTGCAGTACACGGTGAGCGACGCCCGGGGTGCCACGGCCACCGCGACCCTGCAGATCACGGTCGACGAGGACGTGCCGCTGCAGGCGCCCGTCGCCCGCGACGACCGGCTCCAGCCGTCTGACCTGAAGGACGGCGGGCTCTCGGCCGACCTCGAGATCCTCAAGAACGACGAGGACCCGGACGGCACCAAGGACCGGCTCGACGTGGAGGTGGGCGCGGGCGGCACGCTGCTGGAGAACGGCAAGGTGCGCGTCACCGTCACCGACGAGCTGCAGCTGATCCGCTACACCCTCACCGACCCGGACGGCCTCCAGGCGTCCGCGTTCATCTTCGTGCCGTCGCGCGACGGCCTGCGCCCGACCCTCACCTCCACCAAGCCGGTCGAGGTCGTCAGCGGCGAGACCAAGGACCTGCCCCTGTCGGAGTACGTCACGGTCGCGGGCGGCGGCGACGTGCGCATCACCGAGAAGGCGAAGATCAGCGCCAACAACGCGGACGGCTCGGATCTGCTCAAGGACGCGAGCACCCTGGTCTACACCTCGGCGCCCGGCTACTTCGGCCCCGACGCGCTCACGTTCGAGGTGACCGACGGCGACGGACCGGACGACCCCGAGGGGCGCAAGGCCACGCTGAGCATCCCGATCAACGTGCTGCCGCCGGAGAACCAGCAGCCCACGTTCATCGGCGGTCAGGTCAACGTCGCCCCGGGTGAGGACGCGACCCCGCTCGACCTCGCCGCCCTCACCGACGACCCCGACCCGGAGGATGAGGGCAAGCACGAGTACTCCCTCGTCGGCGGAGACGGCAAGGGCATCTCGGCGCGCATCGACGGCGACCGGCTGCTGGTCGAGGCGTCGTCGAACGCCAAGAAGGGCACCAGCGCCTCGCTCACGATCCGCGTGTCCGACGGCGAGACCGAGCCGATCGAGGGCACCGTGACCGCGACCGTCACGGCCTCCACACGGGCGATGCCCGCCGCCAACACCGACACGATCTCCGAGGCCGACGCCGGGAAGACCATCACGGTGCCGGCACTCGCGAACGACTTCAACCCGTTCCCGGAGACCCCGCTGAAGATCGTCGGCGCGGTGACCGAGTCGGGTCGCGGCGAGGCCTCGTTCACCGAGGACGAGGTGCGCGTGACCCCGGCCGAGGGCTTCGTCGGCACGCTGGTGGTGCGCTACCGCGTGCAGGACGCGACGGAAGACGTGGACCGCGAGGTGAACGGACAGATCGTGGTCACGGTGCAGGACGTGCCGGCGGCCCCGGGCACCCCGGTCGTGACGAGCGTGCAGGACCGCACCGTGGTGGTGTCGTACTCGGCCCCGTCGAACAACGGCGCCGAGATCACGAAGTACACCGTGAAATCGGTCGGCGGCGGCGCGTACTCGAAGGAGTGCGCCTCCACCACCTGCACGCTGGACGGCCTGACCAACAACGTCGAGTACACGTTCCAGGTGACCGCGACGAACCGCGTCGGCGAGTCCGAGCCGTCGGGCGTCTCCGAGGTCGCGCGTCCCGACGCCCGGCCGGACACCCCGAACCCGCCGACCCTCGACTTCGGCGACAAGTCGCTCAAGGTCGCGTGGACGACGCCGACGACCCCCGGCTCTCCCGTCGAGCGGTACACGCTCGAGATCTCCCCCGCGCCGCCCTCCGGCATCACGCAGAAGGAGGCCACGGGCAACTCGCTCACGTGGGAGGGGCTGGAGAACGGCTCGAACTACCAGGTGCGCGTGCAGGCGCACAACCGCGCCCCCGACCCGTCGAGCTGGAGCGGCTGGTCGGCCTCCGAGATCCCCGCGGGACCCCCGCTCGCGGCCGGCGCTCCGTCCACGAAGGAGCTCGAGCCGGTGTCGGGCCAGGCGCAAATGCTCGTGAGCTGGGACCCGCCGGACAAGAACGGCGACGCGATCCGCGGGTACGAGCTCCAGGTGATCTCCGGCGGCCAGACGGTCCGCACCCTCACGCCGGGCGCGCAGGCGAACAGCCAGGCCGTGACCGTGCCGACGTCGGAGTCCGCGTACACGTACCGCATCCGCGCCTACAACAAGGCCGGCTGGGGCGAGTGGAGTGCGCCGTCGGCCCCGCGCCGCGGTGTGATCGCGCCCGGAGCGCCGACCAGCCTGACGGTCACCGCGGAGCTGGACAGGGCGCTCGACATCTCCTACCGCCAGGGCTCGCGCAACGGCGCCAAGGAGAGCGAGGTCACGTACCAGTACCGGCTCAACGGCGGCAACTGGAACACCCTCTCCGGCACCCGCATCGGCGGTCTCACGAACGGCCAGAACTACCGCATCGAGGTGCGGGCGGTCGCGACCGTCGACGGCGTCACGTACGCCGGGGCCGTGTCGAACTCCGCGACAGGGAACCCGTACGGTGCACCGCGCCAACCCGCCGTGGACGCCATCGGTGGCGCGACCCAGGTGGAGCTGCGGTGGAACGCCAGCGGCTCCCCGAACGGCCGCGACATCAAGGTCGTGCAGATCAGCATCGACGGCGGCGGCTGGGAGAACGTCGGCATCTCCGGTTCGCGCACGGTCGGCAACGGCTACAACCAGGGCCACAGCATCCGCGTGCGTGCGCAGGACGCCGCGGGGCAGTGGACGCCCGAGAACTCGGCATCGGCGAGCTCCGGCCCGCCGCCCGCGCCGCGCGCCTGGGTCAGCCGAGGCACCGCCGGCTACTGGCCGGGGCAGTGCACCGACGGCACGTGCGCCAAGTTCGTCGTCAACACCCAGAACTTCCCGGCCGGCACCTACCAGGTGTGGTGCAACAGCAACGCGCCCACCGCGGGACCGCGGTTCGCCGGCGGCAGCAGCTGGTACATCCCCGCCAACGGCGCGGTCGAGCTCGGCTGCTTCCACGGTGCGGGCGGCCGCGGCTACGAGGTGTGGGTCACGATCGGCGGCACCGACTACGAACGACGCCCCTGGTAGCGGGCACCCCTTCCCCCGAGAGAGCACAGGACAACCCATGACAATGACCCCCGAGCAGGCCGCCTGGTTCCACGGCACCTTCACGCGCCTGGTGGAGAACGTCGACAAGGCGGTGCAGGGCAAGCGCGAGATCGTCGGGCTCGTTCTCGCCTCGATGCTGGCCGAGGGCCACGTGCTGCTGGAGGATGCCCCCGGCACCGGCAAGACGAGCCTCGCGAAGGCGCTCGCCGCGACCGTGCAGGGCACCAGTGCGCGCATCCAGTTCACGCCCGACCTGCTGCCCTCCGACGTGACCGGTGTGACGATCTACGACCAGCAGTCGCACCGCTTCGAGTTCCACAAGGGCCCGATCTTCGCGTCGATCGTGCTCGCCGACGAGATCAACCGCGCCTCGCCGAAGACGCAGTCCGCGCTGCTGGAGGTCATGGAGGAGTCGCGGGTCACGGTCGACGGCGTGACGCACGAGACGGGCCGCCCGTTCCTCGTGATCGCCACGCAGAACCCGGTCGAGCAGGCGGGAACGTACAAGCTGCCGGAGGCGCAGCTCGACCGCTTCCTGATCAAGACCTCGATCGGATACCCCGACCTCGCGGTGACCGAGAGCATCCTCGCCGGGGCGTCGGACCGCAACCCGTCGGCCGGGCTGTCGGCCATCATCACCACGAGCGCCGTGGCCGACATGGCCGACCTGGCCGCGACCGTGCACGTCGAGCCCGCGGTGCTGCGCTACGTGGCCGAGCTCGCCGAGGCCACCCGTGCCGACGGCGCGATCCGGCTCGGCGTCTCGGTGCGCGGTGCGATCGCCATGGTCCGCATCGCCAAGGTGTGGGCGGCGTCGCAGGGCCGCCACTACGTGCTGCCCGACGACATCAAGGCGCTCGCCCGCCCCGTGTGGCAGCACCGTCTGCTGCTCGACGCCGAGGCCGAGTTCGCCGGCACCAGCAGCGACACCGTGATCGCCCGCGTGCTCGACGGCGTCGCAGCCCCCCAGGCCCGAGCGGCGGCCTGATGACGGCGGAGGCTCTGCAGGCGCCGCCCGCGCCGGCCGACCGCGACGCCGGCTGGCGGGACATCGCGGCGGTCCTCGGCGCGCGCGCCCTGTCGCGCCTCCGCCTCATGGCCGCGGCCGTGCGCCCTCTCGCGTGGGTGCTGATGGGCCTCGCCGTCGGGTTCTGGATCCTCGGGCAGGTCGCGGGGTGGGCGGAGTTCACGATCGCCGCGATCGTGATCGCGATGGCCGTCGCCGTGTGCGCGCTGTTCCTGATCGGTCGCACGGCCTACGACGTCTCGCTCGACCTCGCCCGCACCCGCGTCGTGGTGGGGGAGCGGGCCGTGGGCGCCCTCACGCTCGCGAACCGGGGCTCGCGGGCCATCCTCCCGTCGCGCGTGGTGCTGCCCGTCGGCTCCGGCCGCGGCGAGTTCGGCATCCAGCGCCTCGCGCCGGGCGAGGAGGCGGAGGAGCTGTTCGCGATCCCCACGCACAAGCGCGGCGTGGTGAAGGTCGGGCCGGTGAGCGTGGTGCGCGGCGACCCGCTCGGCCTGTTCGAGCGTGCGCACCGCCGCGACGAGCCGGTCGACCTGTTCGTGCACCCCCGCACGGTGCTGTTCGACGGGCAGTCGCTCGGCTACCTGCGCGACCTGGAGGGCCTGCCCGCCGCCGACCTGTCGCGCGACGACGTGTCGTTCCACGCGCTGCTGGAGTATCAGCCGGGCGACGACCTGCGCCACGTGCACTGGCGCTCCACGGCCCGTACCGGCACCATGATGGTGCGCCAGTACGAGGAGACGCGCCGCTCGCACTTCGTGATCGGGCTGTCGCGCTCGACGGCGGAGTACGCGACCGACGACGACTTCGAGCTGGCGATCTCGGCGGCGGGATCGATCGGCCTGCGGGCGCTGCGCGACTCGCAGCGCGTCGACATGCGCGTGCAGGGGCGCGAGCTCCCCTCCGGCACCGGCAAGCAGCTGCTCGACTCGCTCTCGGCCGTCGAGGGCAGCAAGCCCAAGGAGGGCGGCATCGCCGAGCTCGCGGGGGTGGTCGCCGCGACCATGCCGCTCGCGAGCGTGGTGGTGCTCGTGTGCGGGTCGCGCGTGCGCGCGGACGACCTGCGGCTCGCCTGCTCGCGCCTGCCGTTCGGCGCCCGTGTGCTCGCCGTCGTCGCCGACACCTCGGTGGACACCCCGGCGCTGCGCCGCACCGGCGACGCCGACGTGGTGACGGTCGGCGCGCTGGCACAGATCCCCCTCGCCCTGCAGAAGGTGCTCGCATGACCGCGCCCGCCACCGCCGCCCCCGCCCCGGTCGCGCTGCCGCTGCGCCGCTGGATCCTCGACCTCGGGGCGACCGCGCTGCTGGTGCTCACGGCGCTCGTCGGCTTCTGGCCCACGTTCGCCGGGCCCTCGTTCCTGCCCGCCGTGGTCGGCGGGGTCGTGCTGGGCCTCGCGATCGCGGCCGTGTCGGCGTGGCGCCGCTGGGGCATCCTGATCGTCGCGGGCCTCACGGTCGCGGCGTACTTCGTGTTCGGCGGGGCCCTCGCGCTTCCGCACACGGCACTGCTCGGGGTGGTGCCGTCGCTGGAGACGCTGCAGAAGCTCGCGCTCGGCACCGTCACGTCGTGGAAGCAGCTGCTCACCACGGTCGCCCCGGTCGCGGCCGCCGACGGCCACCTCGTGGCACCGTTCCTGCTGGCGCTGGTGACCACGACCCTCACGGCCTCGCTCGCGCTGCGGCTGCGGTCGGTCGCGTGGGCGCTGATCCCGGCCGGCGTGCTGCTGATGCTGGTGATCGCGCTCGGCACGCCCGAACCGGCGTTCCCGCTCGTGCAGGGCCTGGTGTTCGCGCTGGTCAGCATGGCCTGGCTGGCGCTGCGGCAGCTGTGGGCGCCGCAGAACATGGCCGTGTCGGTGAGCGAGGTCGACCCCGCCCGTGCCGCGCACATGCGGATGCGGCGGCTGCTGGCCGGTGTCGCCGTGCTCGCGGTGGCCGGCGGGGCGGGCGTGGCCACGAGCGCCCTCGCCGCGCCCGCGCAGCCGCGGCACGTGTTCCGCGACGTGATCATCCCGCCGTTCGACATCCGCGACTACCCCAGCCCGCTACAGGCGTTCCGCAAGAACGTGCGCGACGAGGCCGACGAGACGCTGTTCACGGTGCAGGGGCTGCCCAAGGGCGCCCGCATCCGCACGGCCGTGATGGACCAGTTCGACGGCATGGTCTACAACGTCACCGATGGCGGGCCCACGTCGTCGAGCGCCTTCGCCCCGCTGCGCTCGGCGATGGCGCCCGAGGCGGAGGGCATCCCGGTGACGCTCAAGATCGCGATCGACGGCTACCGCGGGGTGTGGATGCCCACGGCCGGGCAGCTCGACGAGATCCGGTTCGACGGCGACCGCGCGGAGGACCTGCGCCGCGGCACCTACGTCAACACCTCGACCGGGACCGCGGTCGCCACCCCGACGCTGGAGAAGGGCGACGAGTACGCCGTCGACGCCGTGATCCCGACGCAGCCCGACGACGAGCAGCTCGCCGAGGTGCCGTTCGGTCGCGTGACCATGCCGAAGCCCAGCAACGTGCCCGAGGAGCTCACCGCGCTCGCGGCCGAGACCGTGTCGGGGGCGGAGAGCCCGATCGAGCAGGTGCGGGCGCTGGAGAACTTCCTCTCCGAGGGCGGGTTCTTCAGCCACGGCCTGGAGGGCGAGGTGCTGTCGCGCGCCGGTCACACGGCCGAGCGCATCTCGACCCTCATCGGCGGCGAGCAGATGATCGGCAACGACGAGCAGTACGCGGTGGCGATGGCGCTGCTGGCCGGACAGCTCGACATCCCGGCGCGCGTCGTGATGGGGTACTACCCCGACGAGGAGCAGGCGGGCGAGGCGGTGTTCGAGGCGACCGGCGACACCGTGCACGCCTGGGTCGAGGTGAACTTCGACGGGATCGGGTGGGTGACGTTCAACCCCACGCCGCCCGAGGACCAGGTGCCGAACGACCAGAACACCAAGCCGCGCGTCGACCCGAAGCCGCAGGTGCTGCAGCCGCCGCCCCCGCCGCAGGAGCCGGTCGACCTGCCGCCGACCCTGCCGGACGACCGCGAGTCGGAGGACGAGAGCCTCAACCTCGCGGGCATCATCGGCGCGATCCTGCTGATCGGCGGGATCTCGCTGGCCGTGATCGCGCTGCTCATGTCGCCGTTCATCGTGATCGGGGCGTGGAAGGCCGCGAGGCGCCGGGCGCGGCGATCGGCCGCGCGCACCGCCGACCGCATCAGCGGCGGGTGGGATGAGCTCACCGACCGCGCGGTCGACTACGGTGCGCGGCTCGCCCCGGGCGGCACCCGCGGCGAGGAGGCGGCCGTGGTCGCGTCGACGCTGACGGTGCCGCAGGTCACGACCCTCGCCGAGCGCGCCGACGCCGAGGTGTTCGGGCCGACGGAGCCGACGGCGCAGGACGTGGACGCCTTCTGGAGCGAGGTCGACGAGATCGTCGGCGGCCTCGGCGAGCAGGCCGGGTTCTGGAAGCGCGTCAAGGCGCGGCTGAGCCTGCGCTCGCTGCTCGGCGGCACCGCGGTGTCGCAGGGCTTCCAGAGCCTGAAGGAGGCGGCGGCCGCGCGCGTGCGCCGCGAACCTGGCACCATCAAGAGCAACGACGAGACGCCCCCGCCGTCGACCGAGAGTGAGACCCCATGACGCCGCCCGCGCTCACCCAGATCGCGCCGATCTCCCGCCGGGTGATCGCCTACGTCATCGACGCCGCGATCGCGGCCGGCCTCGGCATCCTGCTCGGCGGCGGTCTGCTGGTGGCCACCTCGCTGTCGGGCGGCCTGGAGGCCTCGCTCCTGACGCTGCTGATCGGTGGGCCGATCGTGAGCCTCGTGCTGCTGGCGTGGTTCGTCGTCTACACCGCGATGCAGGCCGGAAAGGGCTCGATCGGCATGCGCGCGCAGGGTCTGCGCCTGGCCACCGCGGCGGACGGTGCCCCGCTGGGCTTCGGTCGTGCCCTGCTGCGCAACATCGTCTTCGGTCTGGCCGGTGCGATCGTGGTGGGCTACTTCAGTCCGCTGTTCGACGGCTCCGGACGCTTCCAGGGCTGGCATGACAAGGCCGTCGGGTCGCTGATGCTCGACGCGCGGGTCGCGGCACCCGAGCCCGAGCCGGAGCCGGAGCCCGTGGTCGAGGCCCCGCCGCTGCTGCCCGCCCCGTCGTTCGAGCGGCTGCCCCCGGCACCCATGCCCGGGTTCGCGCCCGCCGGTGCCCCCGCAGCACCCGAGCCCGCGGTGTCGGCGGTTTCGGCCGTGGAGCCGGTGACGCCCGCGGCACCCGCGCCCGCTCTTCCCGCGCAGGACTCCGGGATGATCGCGTACGTCCCCGGCATCACGCAGGACTCCCGCCCCGCGCGGCCTGCGGCACCGGCGGCTGCGGCTCCTGCGGCTCCTGCGGCTCCGGCTCCTGCGGCGCCTACGGCTACCGCGGCGGCTCCGGCTCCCGCGGACTCGGCTGCGCCCGCGGCGGCGACTCCGGCGGCGGCTCCCGCCCCGGCTGCCCCACCCGCTCCGGTCACGCCGGCAACCGGCACCCCGACCCCACCCGCCCCCGCATCCGCGCCCGCCGCATCCGCGCCCGCCGCCCCCGCATCCGCGCCCGCCGCATCCGCGCCCGCCGCGCCTGCCCCCGCCGCGCCTGCCCCCGCCGTCGTCGCGCCCGCGACCGACGACCTGGAGGAGACGCGCATCAGCATCCCCGGGCACCGGCTGGTCTTCACGTGGGACGACGGCACCCGCGTCCCGGTCTCGCGGCGCACGGTGTTCGGCCGCAACCCCGCGGTCGAGGAGGGCGCGGTGATCGTGCCCGTGCGCGACGAGACGCTGTCGCTGTCGAAGACGCACTTCGAGGCCGCGTCCGAGGCATCGGGTGGCTGGGTGCTCGACCGGCACTCCACGAACGGCCTCACGATCGTGCGCGACGGTCAGCGCATCGCGTGCCCGGCCGGCCAGCGCGTGCCGATCCGGCTCGGCGACGTGATCGAGATCGGCGACCGCGTGGTGATGGTCGGAGGTTACGCATGACCGCCCCGCTCGTGGTGTCCACGGGGGCTGCGACCCACTCGGGTCTGCGCCGCCCGCTCAACGAAGACGCCTACATGGCCAGCTCCCCCCTGTTCCTGGTCGCCGACGGCATGGGCGGCCACGAGGCGGGGGAGCGCGCGAGCGCCGCGGTGATCGACGAGTTCGCGCGCTTCATCGGTCGCACCGACCTGGAGCTCGACGACCTGCTCGAGGCGCTGGCGCGGGCGCGCACCGCCGTCGAGGAGCTGTCCACGACCGGCAACGGCCGCGCGGGCACCACTCTCAGCGGCGTGGTCGTCGCCTCGGTCGAGGGCATGGGCTACTGGCTCACGGTCAACATCGGCGACTCGCGCACCTACCGCTTCGCGGACGGCGAGCTGGAGCAGATCAGCGTCGACCACTCGGTGGTGCAGGAGCTCATCGAGTCGGGCGAGCTGACGATCGAAGAGGCCGCGCACGACCGCCGCCGCAACATCATCACGCGCGCGATCGGCGCGAGCAGCACGGGCGACGCGGACTACTGGCTGTTCCCGGCCGAGCTCGGCGACCGCATGCTCATCTGCTCCGACGGGCTCACGACCGAGGTGCCCGACGCCCGCATCACCCAGATCCTCGGCGCGGAGCCTGATCCGCAGCGCGCCGCCGACCTCCTGGTCGACGAGGCCGTGCAGGCCGGTGGCCGGGACAACATCACCGTGGTCGTCGTCGACGCGGTGTCGGTCGCGTCGCGACCGGGCACGCTGCTGCTGTCCGACGACACCGACATCGACGCCGACACGCGCCCGCGCGAGGCCGCAGCAGGAGGGGTTCGCTGATGCAGACGATCTACCGACCGGGACCGTGGTACCTGATCGTGATCCCCGGCGCCCTGGTGGCGCTGCCGCCCGACGTGCCCGGCGCGACCGTGACGACGCTCTGGGAGCGCCTGCCCGCGGAGCGCAGCCTCGCCACGGTCATCGACGTGCTCACGACGCAGGCCGGCGGCTCGTTCTCCGCGATGCCGCCGTTCGTCGCGGCGGTGCTGGAGGGGGCGGACGCCCGCGTGGCCGTGCGCGGAGCCCTCACCGTGCGCGTGACCGGCGCGGACAGCGAGACCGCGTCGTTCTCCGGCGCCGACGTGACCACGTGGAGCGAGCGGTTCGTCCCCGGTGCGTCGGCGGTCGAGATCACGGTGGACGACGACGACGCCGGCACCGCCCTGCCCGTGCACACCGGGATCGTCCTGGCCGCCGCGGTCAGCGCCGAGCTGGAGCCGGCCGACGCCGAGGCCCTCGGGGGCTCCGCGGGTCCGGCACCCGTGCTCGCCGAGGCGCCGCGCCCCGCCGCCTCCGCCGTACCGTCCGGCACCCCGGCCGCCCCGGCCGCCCCGGTCGCGGGCACCGCGGTGCCGCTCCCGCCGCCGCCGTCCGGCCTTCCGGTACCCGGGGGCTTCGCGTCGGAGGATGCCGCGGCCGACGCCGCTGCGGTGGCCGCCGCCGACGAGGGCCCCACCGCGGCCGACGAGCCGCAGGAGGCCGAGCAGCCACCCGCGACCGCAGACGACGCCGCGACCACCGACGACGCCGCGACCTCCGACGACGCAGCGACGACCGACGACGCCGGCCCCGCCGACGACGCGGCGCCCGATGCGACGCTCGTGCCCACCGAGGCCACGCTCGCGCCGCCCGTGGACGAGTTCGACCACCTGTGGGGCGCGACCGTGCACACGCCGATCGAGGCCGCCGCGGTGCGTCCGAGCGAGGAGCCCGAGTCCGCTCCGGCCCCGCCGCCCGCCGCGGGCGACCACGACGGCTCCACCATCTCCGCCGCCGAGCTGCGCGACCTGCGGCAGCAGCCCGCGGCGGCGCCCGACGCCCCCACCGAGGTCATCCCGGTCGCCGCGCCCGCCGCGGTGTCGACCGGACGCATCCGCGTCTCGACCGGACAGGTGGTCACGCTCGACCGCACGGTCATCATCGGCCGTCGCCCGCGCTCGACCAGGGCCAGCGGGGCGAACATGCCGCACCTGATCGCGGTCGAGAGCCCGCAGCAGGACATCTCGCGCAGCCACCTCGAGGTGCGTCCCGAGGGCGACACCGTGGTGGTCATCGACCTGCACACGACGAACGGCTCGACGCTGCTGCGCCCCGGTGCCGACCCGGTGCGGCTGCACCCCGGCGAGCAGACGCTCGTGCTGTCCGGCGACGTGGTGGACCTCGGTGACGGCGTGACCGTCGCGTTCGAGGACCTGCCGTGAGTCGTCGCCCCTCCCCGCCGCCCGCCCTGCCCGGCTTCACCTATGTGGAGCCGCTGGGCACGGGCGGCTTCGCCGACGTCTTCCTGTACGAGCAGGAGATGCCGCGGCGCCGGGTCGCGGTGAAGGTGCTGCTCGCCGACCGCATCTCCAGCGGAGCGGCGCAGGAGTTCGCCGACGAGGCGAACGTGATGGCGATGCTGTCCACGCACCCCGCGATCGTCACGATCTATCAGGCGGGTGTCGCGGGCGACGGGCGCCCGTACCTGGTGATGGAGTACTGCCCGCGGCCGAACCTGCAGCTGCGCTCGCGCAAGGAGCCGTTCTCGGTGGCTGAGGCGCTGCGTGTCGGCGTCCAGGTCGCGGGGGCCGTGGAGACCGCGCATCGTGCGGGCGTGCTGCACCGCGACATCAAGCCGGCGAACATCCTCGTCACGGAGTACAACCGTCCGGCGCTGACCGACTTCGGCATCGCGTCCACCACGGGCGCGACGGGCGAGGCGTCGGGCATGTCGATCCCGTGGTCGCCGCCGGAGTCGTTCGCCGAGCCGCCGCAGAGCGGTCCGCGCACCGACGTGTGGGCGCTGGGTGCCACGCTGTACACGCTGCTCGCGGGGCGTTCGCCGTTCGAGCGCCCGGGGGAGCGCAACTCCAGCGCCGACCTGATCGAGCGCATCGAACGGGCGGCGCTGCCCCCGCTCGGGCGTCCCGACTCGCCCGAGAGCCTGCAGCGGCTGCTCGAGCGGGCGATGGCCAAGAACCCCGACGACCGCTTCCCGAGCGCGGTCGCCTTCGCCCGGGCGCTGCAGAAGGTGCAGATCGAGCTGTCGCACTCGGTCACGCCGATCGACATCGTCGACGACCACCCGCCCGCGGAAGACCTGGAGGACGACAACGACGGCCTGACCCGGGTGCGGGAGATCGTCAGCATCGACCCCGGCATGTCCACCTCGACGCGGCCGTCGGCGGCCACGCAGCCCAAGGGTCCGTCGGTCGTGGTGCCCGACGCCCCGCGGTTCGACTCCCCGCCGCGGCCGGAGCCCGACGTGGAGCAGACGCAGCGTCGCGACACCGCCGCGACCTCCGCCGCTGCGACCGCCGCCGCCGGCACCCCCGCCGCCCCCGCCGCCGCGGCCTCCGCCCCCTCGAGCCCCGCCGCGCCCGGCCCCGACCGCGACGACCGCACGATCCTGCGTCCGCCGCAGGTCGTGCAGCCCGAGGCCCCCGCGCCCGTGCGCGCTCCCGAGCCGGCCGCTCCGGCCGTCCAGGCCCCGGCCGACGCGGAGCCGTCCGCCCCGCGGTCGCGCCGCGGGCTGTGGATCGGGCTCGCCGCGGCCGCGGTGGTCGTGGTCGTCGGCGGCATCGTGGGCCTCAACGTGCTGGTGTCCGGCCTCACGCCCGACCCGGCGCCGGAGAGCACCGAGTCCGCGGTCGACCCGCAGGACCCGGTGTCCGACGCGGTGCCCAAGGTCACCGAGCTCGCGGGCACCCGGGCCGGGGAGCAGGTCACGTTCACGTGGCAGAACCCCGACCCGCAGGAGGACGACAGCTTCATCTGGACCGAGACCGGCAGCGCGGCCGACGGAGCCGTGAAGCAGGTGGCGGAGCCGACCGTCACGTTCGCCCCGGCGTCGGCCGGCGAGGTGTGCATCGAGGTCATGCTGCGCCGCGGCGACGGCAGGGCGTCCGAGCCCGTGACGGGGTGCGTGGAGTGAGCGCCGTGGCGGGGGTCACGGTCGAGTTCGCGGGCGAGTACTACCCGATCGACCACGGGAACCGGTTCGTGGTCGGGCGCGAGGGCGACCTGGCCCTCGACGACAACCTGTTCCTGCACCGGCACTTCCTGGAGATCAGCGAGGGCGACGGCCTGTGGTGGCTGACGAACATCGGCACCCGCCTCACCGCCACCGTCACCGACTCGGCCGGCGGTGTGCAGGCGTGGCTCGCGCCGGGGGCGCGGCTGCCGCTCGTGTTCGAGACCACCACGGTGGTCTTCAGCGCGGGACCGACCACGTACGAGCTGGTGCTGCACGCCGCGGAGCCCGCGTTCCGTGCCACCAAGCGCGACTACGACGACGACGGCATGTCCACGATCGGCGACGTGCCGCTCACGCTGAGCCAGAAGCTGCTGATCCTGGCGCTCGCCGAGCCGCAGCTGCGTCGCGACGGCACGGGCATGAGCGAGATCCCGTCGTCGGCCAAGGCGGCCGAGCGGCTCGGGTGGACGGTCACGCGGTTCAACCGCAAGCTCGACAACGTGTGCGACAAGTTCGACCGCGTCGGCGTGCCCGGCATGCGCGGCGGTCAGCGCAGCTTCGCGACCAACCGCCGTGCGCGTCTGGTGGAGCACGTGATCGCGTCGCGTCTCGTCACGAAGGACGACCTCCCGCTGCTGGACGCCCCGCAGCCGAGCGAGGCAGAGGGAGACAACGAGTGAAGGTACGGCTGACCCTGCTGCGTCAGGGCGCGGCATCCAGCGACATCGAGGTCACGGCGGAGAGCACGGCGACGATCGGCGAGATCGCCGCGATGATCGTGCGCGCCGATCCGCTGGGCTCCTTCGCGCACGCCGACCCGGCCGCCGTGACCCTGGAGGCGTACAGCTCGGTGGTGTCGGGGGCGGGCGACCTGCTCGCGCCGGAGTCCACGTTCGCGCACGTCGGGCTGGCGCACGGCGCCACGGTCCGTGTGGTCCCCGCGTCGTACGAGCAGCGTCCTGTGGTCGGCCGCATGGAGGTCGGTGCGGGCCCGGGTGCGCGCTCGATCGCGCTGACCCGCGGCACGATCGTGCTCGGTCGCGACGAGTCGTGCGACGTGGTGATCGATGATCCGCTGGTGTCGAAGAAGCACGCGCGACTGGAGATCGGCGACCGCGTCGAGCTGATCGACCTGAACTCCGCGAACGGCATCCTCGTCGACGGCGCCTCGGTCGTGCGCCTGGTGGCGGCGGAGGGCGAGCTGTCGGTCGTGCTGGGCGACACCCCCGTGCGCGTCAAGGTCGAGGCGGGTGCCACGACGCCGTCGCCCGCGGAGGCCTCCATCCGCCAGGTCGAGTTCGTGCGCTCGCCGCGCGTCGAGGAGCGGTACCTGGGCGAGGAGCTCGACGGCACCGACCTCCCCGTGCCCGCCCGCAAGCAGCCGTTCCCGCTGCTGACGCTCGTCGCCCCGCTGCTCATGGGCGGCGCGATGTACGCGTTCACGCAGAACCTGCTGTCGATCATGTTCGTGGCGCTGTCGCCGCTGCTGATGATCGGCACGTGGCTCACCACGAAGAACCAGCAGAAGCGTGAGCTGGAAGAGGACAAGAAGCGCTTCGAGGAGCAGCTGGAGCGCCTGGACGCGCGGCTGCAGAGCGAGCGCGACCGGGAGATCGACGTGCGCCGCCGCGAGGTGCCGCTGCTGCGCGAGATCAGCGACGCCGCGCTCACCGCCGGTCCGCTGGTGTGGACGCGCCGCACCGAGCACTGGTCGTTCCTGCACGTGCGACTCGGGATCGGCGACACCGCCTCGCGCAGCTCGGTGAAGGACTCCAACGGCCGCGACCGCGCGATCCCGGAGTACGTCGACCGCCTGGACGCGGTCGTCGAGGCGACGAGGATCGTGCCGCAGGTGCCGATCCTGGAGGACCTGACCGACGTCGGCGCGCTCGGCATCGCGGGCCTCGGCGGCCGCTCGACCGGATACGCCAGGGCCCTGCTCGCGCAGCTCGCGGGGCTGCACGCACCCGCCGATGTCGGGGTGGTGGGCCTGTGGGGTCCGCGCTGGGGCGCTCAGCTGGCCGATGCGAAGTGGCTGCCGCACGCGTGGTCGGCGCAGGCCGTGCTGGGTGTGCAGCCGATCGGCGACGGTCCCACCTCCGCTGGGCAGATCGTCGCGCGCCTGGAGGAGCTGATCGCGCAGCGCTCGACCCGCAGCGGCGACGCGGTGGAGCTCGGGGCGCTGGAGGCCGAGAAGGCCGCGACGAACAGCGGCTCGAAGGTCGGCGAGGACTCCCGCAGCCGTCATGACGCGGTGCCCAAGCCCGCGATCGTCGTGCTGATCGCGCCGGACGCCCCGGTCGACCGCGGCCGCCTGATCCAGCTGTCCGAGCGTGCGGCCACCCGCGGCATCTTCCCGGTCTGGCTCACGGAGGACGCGGCCGCCCTGCCCGCGTCGTGCCGCACGTTCGTCGAGCTCGGGTCGACCGACAGCGCCCACTTCGTCCGGCTCGGCGAGGTGATCGACGACCTGTCCGTCGACGAGCTCACGCGGGAGCAGTTCGCGGTGTTCGCGCGCGCTCTGGCGCGGCTGACCGACGCGGGCGAGGTCGCCCTGGACCGCAGCGACGTGCCGCGCACGATCTCGATGCTGCACCTGCTCGGCCGGGACATGGCCACGCAGCCGGAGAGCGTGATCGACCGGTGGACGCAGAACGACTCGCTGCACTCCCGGCGCAAGGTCGGCTCCGCGCGCCGGTACCAGCCGAAGCTGCGCGCCCTGGTCGGCGCCGGAGCGGAGGGCGCCCTGCAGCTCGACCTCCGGCAGCAGGGCCCGCACGCGCTCGTGGGCGGGACCACCGGTTCCGGCAAGAGCGAGTTCCTGCAGGCGTGGGTGCTCGGCATGGCGACCGAGTACAGCCCGGAGCGCCTGACGTTCCTCTTCGTGGACTACAAGGGCGGCTCGGCGTTCGCGGATTGCGTGAGCCTGCCGCACTGCGTGGGCATCGTGACCGACCTGAACGAGCACCTGGTGCGCCGCGTGCTGGTCAGCCTCCGCGCCGAGCTGCACTACCGGGAGCACCTGTTCAACCGCAAGAAGGCGAAGGACATCCTGGAGCTGGAGCGCGCGGGCGACCCGCAGGCCCCGCCCGCCCTGGTGCTCGTGATCGACGAGTTCGCGGCGCTGGCGAAGGAGGTGCCGGAGTTCGTCGACGGCGTGATCGACATCGCCCAGCGCGGGCGCTCCCTCGGCATCCACCTCATCATGGCCACGCAGCGTCCGGCCGGTGTCATCAAGGACAACCTGCGGGCGAACACGAACCTCCGGGTCGCGCTGCGCATGGCCGACGAGACCGACAGCAACGACGTGATCGGCACGAAGGACGCGGCGCTGTTCGATCCGGGCACGCCCGGCCGCGGCATCGCGAAGACGGGTCCCGGTCGCATGACGCTGTTCCAGTCGGCGTACTCGGGCGGCTGGAGCCTGGGGGAGGACGACGGCACCGACGTCTCCATCGCCGCGTTCGGCTCGACGGACCAGGGCCCGTGGGAGCTGCCGATCGACGAGAACGCGGTGGTGGTCGACGACGACCTCGGCCCGAACGACCAGCAGCGTCTGGTGAGCACGATGGTGCTCGCGGCGCAGGCCGCGCAGGTCGCGCAGCCGCGGCGTCCGTGGCTCGACGAGCTGGCGCCGACGTTCGACCAGCTCAAGCTGCCGCAGCGCACCGATGCGGCCCTGCTGCTCGGCGTGATCGACGAGCCCGAGCGTCAGGAGCAGGTGCCGTTCCACTTCCTGCCCGACACCGAGGGCCACATGGTCATCTACGGCACCAGCGGCTCCGGCAAGTCCGCGGCCCTGCGGACGCTCGCGGTGTCGGCGGGCATCACGCCGCGCGGCGGACCCGTGCACGTGTACGGTCTCGACTTCGGCTCGGGCGCGCTGCGCATGCTGGAGCCCCTGCCCCACGTGGGTTCGGTCATCTCGGGCGACGACGCCGAGCGGGTCGCCCGGCTGTTCGCGACGCTGCGTCAGGAGCTCGACCGCCGCGGCGACGCGTATTCGGCGGTGGGCGCGGCGACCCTCACCGAGTACCGGCAGCTGTCGGGCAAGAGCGATGAGCCGCGCATCGTGGTGCTGATCGACGGGTTCGCGGCGTTCCGCAACGACTACGAGGCCGTGATCGGCCGCACCGACACGTACAACGCGCTGCAGGAGGTGCTGTCCGACGGCCGTGCGGTCGGCATCCACGTGGTGCTCTCGGCCGACCGGTTCCAGAGCATCCCGAGCGCGCTGAACGCGATGATCCAGCGCCGCGTGGTGCTGCGCATGGCCGACACCGACGCGTACAACATCCTCAACGTGCCCAAGGACGTGCTCACGCCGGAATCGGTGCCGGGGCGCGCGATCGTGGGCGAGAACGAGGCGCAGATCGCGATCATCGGCGGTACGCGCAGCATGAAGGAGCAGTCGCTGGCGATCGAGCGGATGGCCGCGTCGATGTCGCGCCGCGGCGTGCCCGACGCGCCGCCGGTGCGTGCGCTGCCGCTCAGCTACGGGCTGGAGGAGGTGCCGGCGACCGTCGGCGACCAGCTCGTGGTGGGTCTGGCGGACAGCGACCTCGGTCCGTTCGGCATCGAGCCGACCGGCACGTTCGTGATCGCCGGTCCGCCCGCGAGCGGCAAGAGCAACGCGCTGGCCGCGATCACGCAGCAGGTGCTGCGGGCGCGACCGGGCACGCCGACGCTGTTCCTCGGGTCGACCCGCTCCCCGGCGCGCCACGCGGTGTCGTGGACCGCGACGGCGGCGGACGGCATCAGCGGCACCGCGGCCGTGGCCGAGATCGTGGAGAAGGCCGAGCAGGGCCTGAAGCCGGTCGTGGCGGTGGAGGGCGTCGCGGAGTTCGCGTCGTCGCTGCTCGAGATGCCGCTGTCCGACCTGGTCAAGCGCGCGACGCGCGGCGAGCTGCTGCTGCTGTTCACGGGCGACACGAGCGAGTGGACCAGTAACTTCGGGCTGCTCGGCGAGATCAAGCAGGCGCGGCGCGGTGTGGTGCTTCAGCCGGAGACGATCGACGGCGAGCTCGTGCTCAAGGCGCCGCTGCCCCGCATCGGCCGCGGCGAGTTCCCGGTCGGCCGGGCGGTGCTGGCGCAGCGCGGCAAGATCGTGCGGGTGCAGTTCCCGCTCGTGATCCCCGAGACCGTCTGACCGGCGGCCCTTCGCCGCCCATACGAAAGCCATAGCCCCGCCAGAGGCTCCTGATCATCGGGGCGGGCACCATGGGGACTCCCGACGCCCCCGAAGGAGCCGCCATGAGCCCGAGTCCCGAACCCACGCCGACACCGCGGGGCCCCGCCTACGAGGGGCGACTGCTGCCGCGTACCGAGGAAGAGGTCGTCGATCAGGGGGCCGCGTTCGACCTGGGCACGCTGTTCAGCCGGCGCGGCGTGCTCGGGCTGGTGGGACTGGGGGCCGCGTCCGCCGCGCTCGCGGCCTGCGCGCCGCTGTCGTCCGGAGCCGGCACGACCGCCGCACCCACCGCCGACGCGGGGAGCGACGGCACCGCGACGACGGGCGTGGACGGCGAGATCCCCGACGAGACGGCCGGCCCCTATCCGGGCGACGGCTCGAACGGCCCCGACGTGCTGGAGGAGTCCGGGATCGTCCGGCGCGACATCCGCTCGAGCATCGACGGGGGCGCGACGGCCGAGGGGGTGCCGCTGACGTTCGAGCTCACGGTGCTCGACCTCGCGAACGGCGGGGTGCCCTTCGCCGGGGTCGCCGTGTACGCGTGGCACTGCACGGCGCAGGGGGAGTACTCGATGTACTCCTCGGGCCTGGAAGACGTGACCTACCTCCGCGGCGTGCAGGTCGCGGATGCGGACGGCCGTGTCTCCTTCACGTCGATCTTCCCCGGCTGCTACTCGGGACGGTGGCCGCACATCCATTTCGAGGTGTACCCCGACGTCTCCGCGATCACCGACTCGACGGCTGCCATCGCGACCTCGCAGCTGGCGCTGCCCGAAGCCGCGTGCACGGCCGTGTACGCGCTGCCGGCCTACGACGGCTCGGCCGGGAACCTCGCGCAGACCTCGCTCGACGCCGACATGGTGTTCGGCGATGACGGCGGTGCGCTGCAGCTCGCGAGCATCGCCGGCGACACCGGCACCGGTTACCGCGCATCGCTCATGGTGGGCGTCGACACCACGACGACGCCGAGCGCCGGCGGCGCCCCGCAGGGTGGTCCCGGCGCGGGTGGGCGACCGCCGGGGAGCTGATGGGGACTTCTCCCCATTTGCGTGGCGGGTGCCCTTCGTTACTCTCGAAGAACAAGAACACCTCCGGCACCGGCCGGGGCGACCGGAAGGTAACACCAATGACGAACCTCAAAGTCAGCTACGCCGACATGAAGGACGCTGCTGGCCGTCTCCGCACGGGCCAGCAGGACATCGAGACCCAGCTCAAGAACCTGCGCGCCTACGTGTCGCAGCTCGTCTCGGGCGGCTTCGTGACCACGTCCGCCTCGGGTGCGTTCGACGCCTCGTACGCGCAGTTCAACCAGGGTGCCACCGCGACCATCGCGGGCATCGAGGGCATGGCCCGCTTCCTCGACGTGGCGGCCCAGTCGCTGCAGTCGACCGACGAGCAGCTCGCGGCGCAGATCCGCCAGTAACGCCTCAGCGAGAAGAGGGGATGCCGATCCGGCATCCCCTCTTCTGCGTCTCCGGGCGCTGTCCCCGACCCCGCACGAGGACGGATGCGGCACGCTCCGCGTCACCCGCGTCGGCATATTGCCATGCGCATGACCCGTGCATACCGTGACTTCCGAAACACGCTGACGGGGGGCTGGCGTTTCGGAAAGCATCATCGTTTCGAGGCTTCATCCTGCCCGCAGCGGGAAAGGAAGAGATCATGGAGACGACGATGAAGAGCAACGACAAGGGACGGCGGTTCGCGCGCTGGGGAAAGCTGGCGGTGGCGTCGGGAGCCGTCGCGGTCGCCTGCGGGATCGCGTTCGCGGCTCCCGCCTCGGCCGATGACGGCTACGGAGGCTACGACTTCGGCTCCGGCAACACGTACAGCTGGGGCCAGGGGTACGACGGCGGCTACGGCTACGGCAGCTCCTACGGCGACGGGTGGGGTCAGCCCAACGGATCGTCGAACTGGTGGGCGTCGAACGACGTCGTGCAGAACGTGCTGCAGGGCAACTCCTGGGCCGGAGCGCCCAGCGTGCAGAACTCGGGATACTCGCCGCAGCAGGTCTCCTCGTGGGGCAACAGCCTGTTCTCGTCGTGGTGGCGCTGAACGCTCGTCGCGTTTCGGTCGCGCAGCGGTGAGCACGAGTTCCTGACCGCGTCGGCGGCCCGCACCGCGCAGAGTTCGACCCCTGGACGTCCGGACGTCCAGGGGTCGAGGTCTGCTCAGCGGAGGGCCGCGGCCGCGTCGGCCAGATGCCGGGCGTTGTGGTTGAGCACCTTCACGATGATGCCGTGGCGGCGCAGCTCGGCGACCGTGCGGGCGCCCTCCTCGCTGTCGCGGCCGAGCGCGGCGATCGTCGCGACGACCAGCACGTCACCGGCGTGCAGGGTGCCGATGAGACGGGCGATCCGGTCGCTCCAGCTCTCCAGGATGTCCGGGGCCGGATGGCGGAAGCCCTCGATGGGCACGCCGAAGCGGGTGAGGTCGGCGCGCTGCTCCACGACCGAGGGCATGTCGTCGCGGGAGACGACGAGGCCGACCAGGCGGGAGCCATCGGGCCGGGCGAGCCAGAAGTTGCGGTTCGCCTGCAGCTCGGTGAAGCACTTGGGGCACTCGGCGGCCGCGTGCGGCAGATGCAGCGGGCTCGTCAGGGCCTCGTCGACGGATGCCGCCGTCGTGGGTTCGATCGTCTCGCTCATCGCGCACCTCCGTCCTCCATTGTGCCCTGTCCGCGACCCGATCTGTGCCCTGCGGGCGCCCGCCGGGCGTCCGGTTTTGCACCCGTGGCGGGAGCCCGACCAGAATAGGGGTCATGCGTCGCCTCACCGCTGTCCTTCTCGCGTCCGCCTCGCTCCTCCTGCTGGCCGGATGCGCCCCATCGGAGGACGAGCGGCGCGGCGACCTCGCGGCCGAACTGGAGGGCATCGACGGCGTGGACACCGCGCGCGTGGACAGCGTCGAGGTCGTGGTCGCGACCGAACCGGGGCTGTCCGAGGACGACTCCGCGGAGGTGCTGCAGGGCGTGCGCGATCTCGTGCTCGCGCAGGACGACGCCGAGGACTACACCTCCGTCGCCGTCTGGTTCTACGGACAGGGTGAGAGCTCGTGGACCGGTGACTGGGGCCTCGGCGCGATCGCCGCGGACGGGTTCGACCAGCAGGCGGCGTTCCTCGCGTCCCTCGCCGGCTGGGACGGCGTCACCGCCGCCGATGCTCCCGTGAGCAGCGTCGAGCTGAAGGTGACGCGGAACGACGACCAGGTCGTGGAGCTCACGGCGAGCGCCGAGTCGGCGGGTGTCGCGGACGAGTGGAAGACCGGACTGCAGGAGCTGTGGACCTCCAGCGGCGGTGACGCGGATCAGGCGATCCGCTGGCGCTGAGCGAACGCGCCCCGCAGGTTACGGGGTTCCGCCGTTCGCGGCACTGGTGATCTCGGCCTCCTGCGTCTCGAACGCGGTCGCGGCATCGCGGGCGACCACGCCCGCACCGGCGGTCATGCTCTGCAGCTGCAGCAGCGTGCCCTTGGCCCACATCGCCCAGGTGTCGGCGGCCGCGGAGACGGCGGAGCTGCCGCACGCGCCGAGTGCGAGGTCCACGTCGAGGCTCATGGCCCATGCGGTGCTCTGCAGCGTGCCGCCGGTCGCGCCGACGGCTTCGGAGTCGAACTGGAGATCGGTCATCACGGCACCTTCACATCGTCGGGGGAGTAGGTCTCGGTGGGGTCGGGTCGGGGGTCGCCGGAGGGCGCCGACGGCTCCGCGGAGACGGCGCGCGCAGCGGCGGCGGGCGTGCAGCCGACGAGCGCGATCCCGCCGATCAGGATGAGCGCCCAGCCGCCGGATCGCCGCATCAGGTGCCCTCCGCCCACGAGGTGTTGGCCTCGACACCGCGCTGGTAGTCGGCGAACATCTCGCGGGCGAGGTCGTCGACCTGCCCCGCCGAGAGGCCCTCGGTCATTCCCAGGTCCACGAGCATCTGCTCGATGGTCTCCATGGTCGCGATCTCGCGGCCGTTCGCCGCGTCGGCCTGAGCCTCCAGCAGCGCCTCGTGCGAGTTCGCCCACGCCGCCGTCGCCTGTCCGGAGCCCCAGTCGGAGACGCCGCCGATCACGGCGCTCTGCGCCACATCGATCACCACGCTCCCGCCGGCCACGAGGACGTCGCCCACGGCCGGGATCGGGATCAGGCCGACCACGGTGCCCACTCCGTCGATCGCGGCCTGGACCGCTTCGTCGTGACGGGTCGCCTCGCCGAGGGCGGCTCCCGCCGGGGAGCCGTCGAGCCAGCCCTGCAGCTCCACGACACGCTCCAGGGCGTCGGCCTTGAAGGCGCTGTCGGCGGGCGCCAGGTCGGCGATCGCGATGAGCGCGTCCTGGTACTGCTGCACCGACTGGGCGATGACCGCGGCACCGGCGGACGGCGTCTCCCCGTCGCTCCAGGCGGCCGTGCCGAGAAGCTGCGCGAGCTGCGCCTGCGTGACATCGGGGATCGCGCGCGGGTCGTCCGTCCCGATCAGCAGGTTCTCGAAGTACGGACGGGTTCCCGCGGCCGGGTCGCTCTCGCTGATGGCCTCGGAGAAGTAGGGCATCGCGACCGAGATGCCCTCGGCGACGCGCACCTGGCCGATGCTCGTGAGGTTCTCCGGCAGGAACGATTCGTTGCCGGTGAGCTCGCGCACGACCTGGGTGGTGAGTTCCGCCACGCGCTGCCACGTCTCGGGGTTGTACGTGTGGGTCGCATCGGCCGGGCCTCCCGCGGCCTGCTGCGCGCCGGCCCACAGAGCTCCGGGCCCTTCGAAGCCGTCGCCGGACGAGTTCGCGCTCCAGTCGCGCTCACCGAACCAGTACTCGATGCGGCCGTCGCCGAGGTCGCCGTCGCCGAACGGGTCGTTCTCGGTGGAGGTGAGCCAGTCGAGGGCCGCGTCGGGGTAGGTGCCGAGGGTCGAGAAGATGCGCCCGGCCAGATCGTCGACGCGGTTGCCGTCGAGTCCGGTCTGCTCGCCCTCCAGGAACGCCAGGGTGCGGCCGCCCGCGTTCGGGGAGAAGTCGGTCCAGCCCCCGTAGAGCATGCTGGCGGGGTCGCGCTCGATGCGATCGATCTCGTCGGCCATCGCCACCGTGAGGTTCACCCCGAGCGGGTGGTTCTTCTCGTCGGAGAACAGGAAGCCGATCGCGGCGACCGCGCCGCCGACGCTCGACGAGGCGCCGGTGAGCATGCTCTCGGCGAAGTCCTTCGACGTCGACTCCATCCAGATCTGGGATCCGGTCGACAGGCCGCCGCGGATCGACGTCGCCAGGGCGAGCGCCGTCGCACCGGCAAGGCCGTCCACCATGACGGCGTCGCCGAGGTTGTCGATCATGGAGACGGTGTTCTCGCCGCCGACCTCCAGGAAGAACTGCGACATGACGAACGTGTCGTCGCCCCACACGTCGAAGAAGTCCTGCATCGCCTGCAGGTTCTCGTCGGTGATGTCGCCCTCGGCGATCTCGTCCGCCACGTTCGCGAACGCGTCGCCGAGGTTGTCGTAGTTCAGGTCGTCGATGTCGTCGATGCCCGCGAAGCTCAGCGCCGACTGCATGGCGTCCCAGCGCGGAGAGGCCGGCGGGGCGAGGGCGGCCACCAGCGTGCTGTCGGCGGTCTCGCGCTGCGTGGCGAGGGCCTTGAGCTGGTTCGCGGCCTGCCGCATGTCGGCGAGGCCCGCGGTGGTGCCGCTCGGCACCCACAGGCCCGGCTGCAGCGTGGGGCTGGGGGCGTTGAACGTGTAGGTCGAGAGCGGGAACGGGCTCTCCTCGGCCTCGGCGGCCTTCCACGTCGCATAGCCGTTCGCATACGCCTGGTGGGCGGCGGCGGTCGCGGCGCGGATGCGGTCGACCTCGGCGGCGTAGGCCGTGAGCGCCGACTGCACGGCCGCGAACTCGGTGGTCAGCTCGGTGCACAGGTTCTGCGGCTTGGTGAGCGAGGTCCGGAAGGCCGCACCGGCGTCACCCGCCCACACCTCGTCCGTGGTGCTCGTCGCGGCGTTCGCCAACGCCGAGCGCACCGTCTCGGTCCCGGTGCTGCGGTTGCTCACGCGCGTCGCCGCGTCGTTCACCGCGCTCGTGACCCCGCGCCCCGGATGCAGATCGTCCCACTGTGCCATGTCGTCGCCCCTCCTCGACGGTGTCCCGTCCGCAGCAAATCTACCGGGGCGGCACGAACGCGGCGATGGGCAGAACTCCCCATGCGCCCCAGGGCCGTCAGAGCAGGCCGAGCGCCCGCACCGCCTCGCGCTCCTCCTGCAGCTCGGCGACCGAGGCGTCGATCCGGCGCCGCGCCCAGTCGCTCAGCTCCAGACCCTCGACGATCCGCCATTCGCCGTCGACCGACCGCACGGGGAACGACGACACGAGCCCCTCCGGCACGCCGTACTCGCCGTGCGACACCACCGCGGCGGAGGTCCAGTCGTCGGTGCCGCGCACCCAGTCGCGCACGTGGTCGATGGTCGCGCTCGCCGCGGAGGCCACGGAGGAGGAGCCGCGCACCTCGATGATCTCCGCACCGCGCTTCGCGACCCGCGGGATGAACGTCTGCTCCAGCCAGGTCGGCACGTCCCCGACGATCTGCGCCAGCGCCTCCTGCACCGGCTCCCCGCCGACCGTCGCGTGCGACACGTCGGGGAACTGCGTGGCCGAGTGGTTGCCCCAGATCGGCACGCGCCGCACCGTGCGCACGGGCGTGCCGAGGGTCTGTGCGAGCTGCGCCCTCGCCCGGTTCTCGTCGAGCCGGGTGAGCGCCGTGAAGCGTTCGGCCGGTACCCCGTCCGCGGCCGCCGCGGCGATCAGCGCGTTGGTGTTGGCGGGGTTGCCCACGACCGTGACCCGCACGTCCGGCGAGGCGTTCGCGGCGATGGCCGCTCCCTGCGGGCCGAAGATGCCGCCGTTCGCCGCCAGCAGGTCGCCGCGCTCCATGCCGGGGCCGCGGGGGCGCGCGCCGACGAGCAGCGCGAGGTCGCAGCCGTCGAACCCGACCGCCGCGTCGTCCGTCACCTCCACGTGCTCGAGCAGGTCGAACGCGCCGTCCTGCAGTTCGAGGGCGGCTCCCTCCGCAGCGCCGAGGCCCTGCGGGATCTCCAGGAGCCGCAGCCGCACCCGCTCGTCGGGACCGAGGAGGTCGCCCGCCGCGATGCGGAACAGCAGCGCGTAGCCGATCTGTCCGCCCGCGCCCGTGATGGTGATCGTCGTGGTCATGACCCGAGCCTACGACCGTCGGCGCGGGGGTGCGCGGAGTACCCTCGACGCATGACGTTCAATCCCGATGCCGACCTCTCCGGCAACACCACGCGCCGTCGCGGACGCACGGCTGCGATCGCCGGTGGCACCGGTATCGGCGTCCTCGGCCTGCTCGCCCTCATCGCCGGTCCGCTGCTGGGGATCGACCTGTCCGGACTCGTCGGCGGAGGGGCACCGAGCGGCGGCGGCGGTCCCGCCGAGGGGTCGGTGATCGAGAACTGCGACACGGGGGCCGACGCCAACGCCGACGTCGACTGCCGCATGGCCGGATCGCAGCTCGCGCTCGATGCGTTCTGGGAGGACCACGTCGAGGGGTACCGTGCCCCGCAGCTCATCGTCGTCGACGGCTCGACCCCCACGGCCTGCGGCACCGCGTCGAACGCCGTCGGTCCGTTCTTCTGCCCGGGCGACGAGACGGTCTACATCGACCCCACGTTCTTCCAGCTCATGCAGCAGCAGTTCGGGGCGACCGCCGGCAACCTCGCGCAGCTCTACATCGTCGGCCACGAGTGGGGCCACCACATCCAGTACATCACCGGGGTCATGGACCAGTACCCGAACAACGGCACGGGTCCTGGCAGCAACGGGGTGCGCACCGAGCTGCAGGCCGACTGCTACGCGGGGGCGTGGATCGGACAGATGTCGAAGAGCACGGATCCGAACGGGGTGCCGTACCTGCAGCCGTCGACCGAGGAGCAGCGCGTCGACGCCCTCAACGCGGCGTTCGCGGTCGGTGACGACCACATCCAGGAGCAGTCCGGCTTCGTGAACCCGGAGAGCTGGACGCACGGCTCGAGCGAGCAGCGGCAGCGCTGGTTCGCGGAGGGCTACGCCAACGGACTCGAGGCGTGCGGGCAGGTCTTCACGCTGCCCGCCGACCAGCTCGACCCGTAGATCCCGGGCGGCGGCGACCGCTCCGCTACCGTGGAGATCGCACGACTGCACGACCGGCTGGGGGGCCGATGATGACGAACACCGAGGGACTCTATCCCGCGATCGAGCCGTACGACACGGGCGAGCTGCTCGTCGGCGACGGCCACCGCGTGTACTGGGAGGTCAGCGGCAACCCCGACGGCAAGCCGGTGGTCTTCCTGCACGGCGGCCCCGGCAGTGGCACGTCGCCGTGGCAGCGCCGGTTCTTCGACCCCGACGCCTACCGCATCGTGCTGCTCGACCAGCGCGGGTGCGGACGCAGCACCCCGTCGGCCAGCGAGCCCGACGCCGATCTGCGGCACGTCACGACGGCCCACCTGATCGCCGACCTCGAGCTGCTGCGCAAGAACCTCGGCGTCCCGCGGTGGCAGGTGTTCGGGGGCTCGTGGGGCAGTGCCCTCGCCCTCGCCTACGCCCAGGCGCATCCGGAGGTGGTGACCGAGCTCGTCCTGCGCGGCATCTTCACCCTGCGCCGCGCCGAGCTCGAGTGGTTCTACGAGGGCGGGGCTGCGGCGCTCTTCCCCGACCTGTGGGAGCGGTTCATCGCCCCGATCCCGGTGCTGGAGCGCTCGCGGCTCATCGAGGCGTACCACCGGCGTCTGTTCGACCCCGACCCCGCGGTGCACGTGCCCGCCGCGATCGCGTGGTCGACCTGGGAGGCCGCGACCGTGACGCTGCGCCCCGACCCCGAGCAGATCGCGGCGATGTCGGATCCGCGCCGGGCGACCGCGTTCGCGCGCATCGAGAACCACTTCTTCGTGCACGGCGGCTGGTGGGACGAGGGACAGCTGATCGCGGGCGTCGACGCGATCCGGCACATCCCGGCCGTGATCGTGCAGGGTCGGCACGACGTCGCGACGCCCATGATGACCGCGTGGGATCTGCACCGCGCGTGGCCGGAGGCCGAGTTCGTGGTGGTCGACGATGCGGGTCACGCGGCCACGGAGCCCGGCATCAGCGCCGCGCTCCGCGCCGCGACCGACCGGTTCCGCGCGGAGGCCTGACCCCGCGGCGTCAGGCGCGCAGGGCCTTCGTCAGCGTCGCCAGCAGCCCGCCGACACCGCCGTTCGCGCGATGCCGGGTGAGACCCTCGCTCACCTCGGCGCCCGTGCGGGCCGACACGAACCACGGCGGCTTCGGGAGGATGGTCGCTCGTCCGCCACCGTTCAGGACCGGCAGGGAGCGGGGGAACGGGCGGAACGGGCCGCGCAGCACCGAGCGCTCGACATCGTCGAGCAGCAGCGCGTTGTGCACCACGCCGATGCCGCTGCCCACGTCGCCGATCGTGCTGCCGGGGAACGCGCCCCACGTGAGGGTCGGCGTGATGAAGCCGAATGCCGTCCAGCCGTTGATCGCGATCGAGCCGTAGTGCAGCGCGGTGAGCGCCCGGTCGAACCCGCTGCCGAGCGCCTTCTCGGTCGCCGGGTCGATCAGCAGATTGGCGCCGAGCGTGCCCTGCAGCTTCTCGTTGGCGTGCGCGACCGCCGCGTCCAGGAACGCCTGTCCCGTGCCCGGCAGGCTCACCACGCCCAGCACGGGGGCGAAGTACTCGGTGTTCTCCAGCGCCGTGGCGTCGTCGTCGCCGTCGACCTCGACGAGCAGGCGGTCGCCGAGCACGAGCGCGTCGGGGTAGGCGTCGGTGGCGGTCTGCATCCGCGACGCCGAACCCGGGTACCAGGTCGGGCGTTCCGGTGCGTTGGCGTACGCGCGGCGCAGGGCGGCACGGAACGCGTCGGCGCGATCCCAGTCCGCGGACAGGATCACGACCTGACCGGCGATGCAGTTGTGCCCGCTGTTCTGCAGCCGCATGGTGGCGATGTGCTCGGCCTGATACGCGATGTCGGCGTCGGTCCACGGGCCGGGCACCACGATGATGGGGGAGACGCCGCCGAGCTCGGCCGTGATGGGCTTCTTCAGCAGCGGGCGGTTCTCGCGCCGCCGCCGCTTCGTCGCCGCGGCGCCCTCGCCCGAGGAGGGGCCCCACACGATCGTGTCGAAGGTCGCGGCCGATCCGGTGATGTGCACGTGCGTGATCCCGGGGTGCTGCGTGAGGTAGGCGCCCGCCGCCGGGCCGCCGCGCATGATCCGCAGGAAGCCGGGCTCGATCAGCGGGGCGAGCGCGCGCTTGTACACCGGCACCAGCGGGTCCTGCGTGGGATTGACCTTGAGCAGGGCCGTGCGGTTGTGCGCCAGCAGCTCGTACAGCACGTCGAGCACGGGGATCGAGGTCACGTTGCCGGCGCCGAGCACGAGCCCCACGCCGCCGGACCGCGCCGGCGTGCGCTGCGCCAGTCCCGCCCTGGCCCGCGCGGCGTTCGGCGTTGTGCCCGGCCGCAGCCACACCTCGCCGGTGAAGCCCGACAGCAGGAAGCGGTCGATCCCCGTGAGCGGGAACGCGTGCACGCGAGCGCGGCCGCCCGGCGCGCGGTCGACCTTCACGCCGTCGAGCGGGTTGCGTCCATCGGCCAGGCGGGTCAGCGTGGCGATGGAGGCGTCGAGCGCGCCGAGCACGCTGTACGGACCGCTGAGCCACTCCTCGCCGCGCAGCGGGTGCCGGGCGTCGAGGCCCTTGGAGGCGGCGGCGGTGCGCGCCCAGTCCTCCGCGGTCGCGGCGACGCTCGTGCGCACCTGTCGCAGCAGCGTCGCGCGCTGGGCGATCGTGAGCGCGGCCCACAGCTGCGTCCCGGTGTGCAGCTCCTCGATCGCGGTGTCGAACCGCTCCTGCTCGCCCTCGCCCAGCGGGGGAGAGGCGGGGGCCGTCGCGGCGGTGGCGTCGGAGTCGGGCGTTGTCGTGCGCGCAGGGGTCATCGGCGTCTCCTTCGGACGGTCCCAGCTTAGGCGTCGGTGGTCTGCAGCGCCTCGATGTCCTCCCGGCGCAGCCGGTAGCGCCGGAGGGCCGCCAGGCTCGCGGCCATGAGTGCGGCGGGCAGCACGCTGAAGCTCAGCACGATGCCGGTGATCGCGGCGGGCGGCTGCACGACCGCCTCCCCGGCGACGGTCGAGACGTAGCCCGTCACGGCCAGAGTGAGCGAGACGGCGGTGGCTCCGAGCGCGAAGCCCACCGTCTCGCCCGCGGTCCAGATGCCGGTGAACGTGCCGGCCTGTCCGGGGCGGCTCGACCGCTCGTCGTGCGAGATCACGTCGGGCAGCATCGCCATCGGCAGCGACTGCAGGCCCGCGTACGCGATGCCTGCCACGGCGACCGCGGCGTACATCCACCCGCCGGGCGACCACACCGCGGCGACGAGGGAGAGCGCGGCCAGCAGGAACAGGCAGCTGGCGATCGCGAAAGCCCGCTCCTTGCCGAGGCGCCGCGCGACCACCGTCCACGCGGGCGTCGCCAGCAGTGCCGGGCCGACCAGGGCGACGAACACGAGAGTGACCGCGTCCTCCGAGCGCAGGACCCACGTCGCCACGTACTGGGCCCCGGCCAGCATCGTGCCGGTCGCGAGCGCCTGCAGCAGGAACGTGGCGAGCAGGGCGCGGAACGGCTGACTGCGGCGCAGCGCCCGGAACCCGGACAGGTACTGCTCCCGCCACGCCGACGATGCCGCGGGCTCCCGCGGCCGTGCGGGGTCGTCGCCGGTCGCGGCGGCGGTGCGCGAGGCGATGAGCATGCCGACGCCGATCGCGAGTCCCGCCGCGACGCCCATCAGCAGATACCCGGCGACCGGGTCGGGCGCGGCCGTCCGGAGTGCGGGACCACCGGCACCGAACAGCAGGATCGCGGCCGTCAGCACCACCACGCGCCAGCCCAGCAGTCGCGTGCGCTCGTCGTAGCCGGACGTCAGCTCGGCGGGCAGCGCGACGTAGGGCACCTGGAACAGACTGAACGCGGTCGCCGTCGCGAGGAAGGCCAGGAGCACGCAGAGCGCCCCGGCCACGGGACCCCAGGCGGGCGGCACCGCGAAGGTGAGGGCGAAGAACACCGGGAGCGTGACGGCGCCGACCACCATGAACCCGCGGCGAGAGCCGGTGCGGGCGAGTTGCCGGTCGGACGCGGCACCGATCAGCGGATCGATCAGCACGTCCCACACCTTCGCGAGCGTGACGATCAGGCCGGCCGCGAGGGCGGCGACGCCGAGGTTGTCGGTGAGGAAGTAGGTCAGCACCAGGCCGGGAAGCGTCGCGTAGCCGCCGGTGCCGACGGAGCCCACGGCGTACAGCGCGATCGTGCGGGGGGACAGCCGGGCGGGGGCGCGGTCGGGTCGAGCCTCGGTGCTCATCGCGCCAGTGTAGCGGCGCGATGGGGCCGGTCAGATGAGCGAGAGCTCGCGCAGCTTCGACTCCACGTCGGCGTTCGACGGCTCGACGTGGTGGGTCGAGTCGGGGTACACCACGACGGGGATGTTGGTGCGACCGGAGATGTCCTTCGCGATGTCCGCGGCGGCGGGGTCGGCGACCAGGTCGACGTACGTGTACGCGACGCCCAGCTCGTCGAGCTGCTTCTTGGTGCGGATGCAGTCGCGGCACCAGTCGGCGCCGAACATGGTGATGGTGTCGGAGACGGGTGAGGTCATGCCTCCAGCCTACGTCCGCGCCGCGGGGGTGGCGCCGAAGAAGGCGGCCAGCGCCGCGGCGAGGGGCGCCGGGGCCTCCTCCGCCATGTGATGGCCGCTCTCGATGCCGTGCCCGCGCACGTCGTCGGCCCAGGCCCGCCAGATGCGGACCGGGTCGCCGTAGAGGTCCTCCAGGTCGTCGCGCGTCGACCACAGCACGAGCGCGGGCATCCGCAGGCGGCGCCCCGCGGCGGCGTCCGCCTCCTCGTGCGCGCGGTCGATCGTGAGGCCCGCTCGGTAGTCCTCGAGCATCGCGCGCACGACGGACGGGTCGTGCACGGCGCGGACGAGCTCCGCATGATTCGCGGCGCCCATGGTCTCCGGATCCGCCTTGGCCGCGTACCACGCCTCCGGGTCGGCCCCGATCACGCGCTCGGGGATGTCGGGCTGCGCGAAGAAGAACCAGTGCCACCACCGCGTCGCGAAGCGGGCGTCGGCGCGCCGGAGGTGCTCCGTGAGCGGGAGGCAGTCCAGCAGCGCGACGCGTTCGACCGCCTCCGGGGAGTCGAGGGCGAGACGCAGCGCGACATAGCTCCCCCGGTCGTGCCCCGCGAGGTTGAAGCGCTCGTGGCCGAGGTGGCGTACGACGCCGCGGACGTCCTCCGCCACCGCCCGCTTCGAGTGGGCGGAGTGGTCGGGCGTGGGCGCGGGTCCGCGCGAGCGACCGTAACCGCGCAGGTCGGGGCAGATCACGGTGAACCCCTGCTCGACCAGGAGCGGGGCCACGCGATGCCAGGTGGCGGAGGTCCGCGGGTGACCGTGCAGCAGGACGACGGGCGGCCCGGAGCCGCCGTGCCGCACGAAGACGTCGGAGGCGCCGGTGCGCACGACCTCCTCGGTGAACCCCGGGAACAGCTCGCCGTCCGTCATCGCCCGGGGTCCGCCTCGTTCGGCAGCTTCTCCACCGGGGCGATCACGACGTCCTGCACCTTCCAGTCGAGATCGGTGATGCCGGCGGCCGCGGCGGACAGGTCGTGCGTGGTGACCTTGCCCCGGCGCGGCACGACGAAGGCCTCGATGTGGAACACCTGACCCTGATCGCGCATGCGCACGGCGGCTTCGGCGACCCACGGACGACTGCGCAGATACGACACGATGTCGCCCGCGAGCGGGTGCGGGTTCTTGCTGTCGTACGTGCGGGCGCGCTGGTCCATCAGATCCACGATCGCGGTCCTGGTGTTGCGGAAGCCGTCCCAGATGATGCCGAGCGAGATGAACAGGGCGGCAGCGCCGTCCAGCCACCAGATGCCGATGCCCACCCCCAGCACGCCGACGATCGAGGCGACCGTCGTCTGCCAGTCGGCCTTCGCCATGTCGGCGTCGGCGTAGAGCAGCTTGTTGTGCAGCACGGGTGCCAGCTTCGACTTCGCCGGTCCGTAGAAGAACACGGGTCCGACGATCACGACGACCATGACCGCGACCATGAGCCAGCCCAGCCAGATGGTCTGCCCGAACAGCTGCACCGTGCCGATGGTGGGGTGCTCGCCGGAGATGAGGCCCGTGACCGCCTCGATGGCCAGGTTGAGGCCCACGGCGAGGAGGGCGACACCCGCGACGAGGTGACCGACGCCCATCGCCCTGTGCAGCCCGTACGGGTGCTTCCGCGTGGGGCGGCGGCGCACGAAGAGCAGCGCGGTGAGGAACGCCACCTGCGGGATGAGGGAGAGCATGTCCTCGATCCACGCGGTGCGCATGGCCTGCGACTCGCCCACCACGAGGGCGATCACGGCGATCGTCACCGAGGTGTAGACGATCGTGAAGACCTTTCACCGCACCGCCTTCCGGATCGCGCGCTGCTGCTCGTCCGGGAGGGTCGTCCGTCCGAACTGCCCGGTCGTCGTCATGGCGACCCCACCTTCCGGTCGAGGTACGACTCGAGCGCCGAGAGGAAGGCGTTCTCCCCGAGCGGCACGAGCATCACGAGCTCGCGGTCGCCGGCGCCGTCGATGCCGGGGTAGCCGCGCGTGACTCCGGCTTTGTCGATCCACGGGGTGTCCGGGGTGATGGCGCCGGCGATGAGGTCGAGGTCGCCCTGCTCGAGCATGCGCACGAGGGTCTCCTCCGACGCGACGGTCCAGGTCGTCTCTGCGTCGAGGTGCGCCGCGAAGCCGTCGACGAGGTCGACGACGGGTCCTCGTGGTTCGTCGCCGGACAACTCGACGAGGTCTCCGTCGGGGGAGGTCCCGACGCGCAGCTCGCCGCCCGTCACGGCGTTCAACGTGCCGTCGGGGTCGCTGGGCACCGTGACCCCGCAGCCCGCCAGCAGTGCCGCGATCAGCAGCCCGGCGACGGCCGCGGCGGTGCGCCCGGCGCGGGCGGGTCGATCCGAGGAACTCCTACTCACGGCGCTCAGCCTCGCGGGGTCCACGACGGCCGACAACACTGTTGACGGCGATGGCTGTGCGCGCTAGCCCGGTGGGGTCTTGATAGGTAAGGGTATCCTTACCTATGGTGGTCTCATGAGCAGCGCGTGCGAGCACCGGGACGACCCCGACTGGGACGACCTCGTGGGGGTGGTGCTCGTGGCCGGCGATGCGGCGGACGCAGGCGTCATCGCCGGGATCGCGGCGCGGCTGCCGGGGGACGCGCAGGGCGTCATCCTGCTGGAGGCCGCCGCCCATCTTCCGCGCCGGCACATCGATGCCCCCGCCGGTGTCTCCGTGCGCTGGCTCGTCCGCGACGAGGGGATCAGGGCTCACGCGCGCGGCGAGCGGTTGGCCCGTGCCGTGCATGCGTGGTGCGTCGAGTGGACCTGCACCGAGCCGCCCGAGCACTGGACGGTCTGGCTCGGTCCGCACACCCCGCCGCACGTGGCCAGGATGGCACGCAGCCTGCTCGGCGTCGCGAACTGAGCAGACGAGGGCGCCCTCCCCGATCGGATCGGGAAGGACGCCCTCTGGTCCTGACCTCAGCCGCGCGGCATGGTCAGCCCGAGATCGAAGCTCAGGTCCGGGGAGAGATGGAAGTTGGCGTGCACCGATGCCGCGAGCACGTTCTCTCCCTTCGCGAGGAGCTTCGCCGGAACGGTGAAGGTGACGCGGTGGGCCGCCGCGGTCGTCGCCCGGGGCGCCGCCGTGGCGTACGTCTCCGCGGTGATCGCGCCGTCGGGAAGATTGCTCCGCCCGAGCTCGACCCCGTTCAGGTAGAGCACGACCCCGTCGTCCGCGACCACCGTGACCGAACCGTCGTGCACCGCCGCCGGGTCGTCCACGGTGAAGGTGTGCCGGAACTGGGCGCTCAGCGGTGCGGTGTCACCGCCCGCGCCGAGGTCGGTGGTCGCGGAGGTCACGCCCCGGCCGAACAGCGCCTCACCCGTGCTCCAGTCCGAGTCGTCGAACCCGACGGCGTTCCAGTCGGCCGGGAGCGCCTCGGTCGAGGAGCGCCACGACCAGGTGGAGCCCTCGGCGACGGTCACCGCGTCGGCCGCCGGATCGGCGTCGGGAGCGGCGTCCTGACCGGGATCGGCCTTCTGGTCGCCGCCCGCGTCGGGATCCGGAACAGGGTCGGGGGCCGTCGCGGTCGTCGTGGCGGTGACGGCGGTGACCGGTGAGGCTTCGCCGTCCGCGCCGAGCGCCGTCACACCGTACTCGTACGCCGTCGAGGCCGCGAGGTCCGTCTCCGTGAACGCCGTCTCCGGCGCGGCGACGGTTCCGACCTGGTTCCCAGCCCGCGTGATCACATACGACGCGGCCGTGTTCGCGCTCGCCGGCGCCGTCCACGACAGTGTCGCCGAATCCGCGGTGGCGGTGGCCGTGAGGTCGGTCACGGGGCCCGGCGCGGTGGAGCGCCGTGCCGTGAAGGCGAGGTCGAAGCCGAGGTCCGGTGTCGCCCGGTAGTTGGCGTGGACCGATGCCGCGAGCACGTTGGTGCCGTCGACGAGGGTGCCCGCCGGTACCGAGAACACGGACCTCGCTCCCGACGCGGTCTTCTGCGAGACCACCGCGGTCGCCGTCGTGTTCTGCGTCGGGGTGCCGTCCGGCATCCGCACGCGCCCCAGCTCCTTCCCGTTCAGGTAGAGGATCACGCCGTCGTTCGCGATGACGGAGACGGTGCCGTCGACCACCGAGGCGGCGTCCTGCACCGCGAAGCTCTTCCGGAACTGCGCGCTCACCGGCTTCGTCGCGGCGTCGGACGGATCGAGGTCGGTGGTGGCGCCGCTGATGCCGCGGCCGAACAGTGCCCGGCCGACCGTCCAGTCCGCGTCGTCGAAGTCGGCCTCCGACCAGGTCGACGGGAGCGGGTCCGTGGATGACCGCCACGACCACGTGTCGCCGTTGCCGATCAGGGTCAGCGCCGACGCTGGAGCGGGTTGGACCGTGAACGCGGCCGTGCTGGCCGACCGGTTGCCCACCGCGTCGCGCGCCCGCACGAACCAGTTCGTCGGCTCGGCGGTGACGGGTGCCGTATAGGTCGCGGCCGTGGTGGTCGCCACGACGCGGTTGCCGCGCAGCACCTCGTACACGAGCCCGCCACCGGCGTCCGTGGAGCCGCCCCACGTGAGCACCTGCTGATCCCCGCTCGCCGTGGGCGTCGCGGAGATCGGACCTGGTGTCGTCGGCGCGGTGCTGTCGCGGGGGGCGAAGCGGATGAAGCCGCCCGACCACTGGTTCACGCCACCCGCCCGCATCGAGTCGGTCAGGTCGCCGCCGACCCACAGCGTTCCGGTGCTGTCGAAGAACGAGCCCCACACGCCCTGCCCCGCACGCGAACGGACCACGGGAGACCAGTCGGGGATGTAGTGTCCGGTCGCCGCGTCCCAGGCTCCGGCGAGGTTGATCTTGTCGACCTCTGTCCAGGGTTCCGTGATCTCCCGCTTGAGGTACTTGTCCTGGTAGACCTCGTCGCCGCAGTGGCAGCCCGCGATGACCACCGACCCGTTGTCGTCGACGGTCTGCATGTCGCCGCCCTCGTGCGCGATCGAGCCGCCGACCAGCTGGAAGGTGGAGCGGTCGTAGGAGAACAGCGAGTGCTGCGAACCGCCGAGATACACGCGGTCGCCGACCTCGGTCACCCCGTTCTGCCAGATGTAGCCCTGATAGTTGCCGTTCGCGTCGATGGTCGCCTCGCTGAACGTCGGCACCCACAGCGGCGATACCAGCGGAGCGCCGGCCACGGTCTGCAGCGCGACGGCGCTCGGCGTCGACGTCGTCTGCTTCCGCGTGAAGTAACCGGAGAAGTACGTCCGGTCACCGCGATCCGAGGCGTCCACCGCGATGGCCGTGCCGTTCAGGTTCGCGTTCCAGTTCGTGTCCGGGGTGCTGGTGGACAGGAGGATGCGACCACCGTTCCAGGCGCTCGCGCTCTTTCCCGAGCCCACGGCCGTGAGATGCGTCATGGCCCCGGCGACGTAGAGGTAGCCGTTCTTCACGTCCAGGTCGTGTACCGAGGGCACGGCACCGACGGCGCGGCTCTGGACGGCCACCTGCGGCCCGGAGAGCCGGCCGGTCGCCGGGTCGAGGAACGCGAGGCCGACCTGAGGGGTGCCGTCGACCTGGGTGAACTGGCCGCCGATGGCCACGCGTCCGTCCGGCAGTGCGGCGATCGCCTTGACCTGTCCGTTGAGCTGCGGCCGGAACGTCGACACCCACTGTCCGCTGTTCACGTCGAAGCCCGCGAGGTACGGCTGCTCGACCCGTCCGGCGCCGTCTCGTGACTGCTGCACATACCGGAAGTTCCCTCCGGCGAACACGGTGTTCCCGACCTGACCGAACTCCGCGACTTCGACGTTGAGCTCCCCGTCCTTGCCGTTGGCGAGGCCGGAGACACCCCACACGGTGCGTTGGGCGTTGCTGTCGGGGATCGAGCGCAGCGTCGAGGCGGCCGTGCCCGTGGCGGGCACGGTACCGAAGTCGAGATCGGCGAGCTTCAGCTGCGGCCGTACGAACATCTGCGCGAAGGGGATCGCGAAGCCGGCGCCCGCCGGGGCCCACAGGTACGACGTCGGGGTGTCCTGTCCGGTGATCTCGGCGCCGTACGACCAGCCCATCAGGTACCGGTGCGACTGCCGCTGGGCGAAGTAGGAGCCGTTCCATCCCGTGTCGTGCCCGAAGCCCGACTGTGAGGGGCCGCCCCAGCCGACGGCACCCGTCCAGCCGCCGGTGCCGGTGAAGCCGCCGATGATCCAGTCCTTGATCGGGTTGCCGCCGGCCATGGTCCAGTTCCAGCGGTCGCGGCGCGCGAGGCTGAAGCGAACCTCCTGCCACCGGCTGCCGTCGACGGCCGATGCGCGGTGCACGCGGATGCTGTCCGGAGGGAGCTGGTCGGGACGGGCGCCGTCGAGGAGCCCGTCGACGGTCTTGGCCGGCAGCTGTGCCGGCGCGAAAGCGGCCGTCCCCGAGGGTGTCGTGGTGATCTGCTCGGGCGTTCCCACGCCGTTGTAGTTCTCCTTCCACCCCTCGCGTCCGCGGCCGATCATGACCCAGCCTCCGCCGAGGGTGGTCTGGTCGCAGTAGAACTGCTGCGGGTCCACGAGCGTGGGCGTGACCAACCAGTACACCCCGTCCGCCGACCCGGGGTTGTTCTGCTTGATCTCCCAGCAGGAGGCGGCCGCGGTCTCCGGGGTGAGCCCGTCCGGTGCGCTGGCGCCCGCCACCGGAGCGTTCTCGGTCGGCGCGTTCTCGGTCGCCGCGTTCCCGACGGGCGCGTTCGCGTCGAGCGCGTTCTCGGTCGCTGAGGCGCCGAGTGGCGCCAGGAGCGAGCCCGCCAGGACCGCGACCGTCGCGATCCCCACGAGGGCGCCCGCGCGGGCGGAGCCCCTCTGCGTGCTTCTGGTCATTGTTGTTCCTTCCTGATGGGGGGCGGGGTGCGGCGTGAGGTCAGCCGCGAGCCATGGTCATGGCGAGGTCGAAGCTCAGATCCGGTGTGGTGCGGTAGTTGGCGTGCACCGAGGCGGCGAGCACGTTCGTGCCCTTCACCAGCAGGCGGGCGGGAACGACGAACGAGACGCGGCGTGCCGAGGCGCCCCGAGCAGCCGCCGACGCCGAGGCGAACGTGTTCTGGCCGATCGCGCCGCCCGGCATGCGCGCCCGGCCGAGCTCGACGCCGTTGAGATACACGACCACGCCGTCGTCGGCGATCACCGTGACCGTGCCGTCTCGCACGGTGGCGGGGTGGGTGACGGTGAACTCGTGGCGGAACTGGGCGCTGATCGGCGAGGTCGACTGATGGCCGGGATCGATGTCGGTCGCGACGCGCGCACCCCGGCCGAGCAGCGCCGCGCCCGTCGCCCATCCCGAGGCGTCGAAGCCGAGCGTGTTCCATCCGGCGGGGAGGGCGGCGTTCGTGTACCGCCATGACCACGCGGAACCGTTCGCGATCGCGATGGGCGCGTCCGCCGTGGTGCTGGCCTGAAGGGTCGCCGCGGTCGAGGCCTGTCCGTCGGCCGCGACGGCGACCACGGTGTAGCGGTGTCCCGCCGAGGCGGCGAGGTCTCCGTCGGAGAACGCGACGGTCGGCGCGGCGACGATGCCCACCTGCTTCCCGTCACGGCGGATCACGTACGACGCCGGGGCCGTGCCCCCGGCCGGGGCGCGCCACGTGAGGGCGATCGTGTCGGCGGTGCTCGTCGCGGACAGGCCGGCGACGGGCTGCGGTGGGGCAGCGCGCTCGCCGATGAGGGCCAGGTCGAATCCGAGGGCGGGCCGTGCACGGTCGGCGGTGTGCACCGAGACGGCGAGCACGTTCGTGCCCTCGATCAGGGCGTCCGCGGGGATCGGGATCACGACCCTTCCCCCGGCCGCCTCGGGCGGTGAGACGGCCTGCGTCGCGAGCGTGTCCGCGGTGACCTGTCCGTCCGGCATGCGGATGCGTCCGAGTTCGGTGCCGTTGAGTGTGAGCACGGCGCCGTCGTCGGCGATCACGGAGACGCGTGCGTTCGTGACGGTGGCAGCGTTCTGCACCTCGAACGACTTGCGGAACTGCGCGCTCAGCGGTCGCCCGCCCCCACGGCTGAGCGTGGTGGCTGCACCCCGCACCCCGGCGCCGAACAGTCCGGACCCGGTGTGCCAGGAGGAGTCGTCGAAGCCCGGCGTCGTCCAGTCGGAGGGAGGGGCGGTCGCCGAGGAGCGCCACGCCCAGGTGTCGCGGTCGCCGATGAACGTGAGGTCGGCCGGGGAGGGGGGCTGCACGACGAAGGCCGCGGTGCCCGCCGATCGGTTGCCCGCGGTGTCACGCGCTCTGACCTGGTACGCGGTGGGGTCGGCGGTGATCGGCACGGTGTAGGTCGATGCCGTGGTGGTGGCGACCACACGGTCCCCGCGCAGCACCTCGTAGACGACGTCCGTGGTGTCGGTCGACGCGCCCCAGGTGAGCACGGCCTGCTCGCCGCCCGCGACCGGGGTGGAGGTGATCGGCCCCGGTGTGGTGGGCGGCGTGCTGTCCCCCGGGGCGAACCGGGCGAAGCCACCCGACCACTGCGTCGATCCGCCGGCGCGGACCGAGCGGTCGAGGTCACCGCCGACCCACAGCGCTCCCGCGCTGTCGACGAAGCTGCGCTGCACGCCGAGGTGACCCGCGAAGCCGAGCCGCGGCGCCCAGTCGGGGAGGAAGACGCCGGTGGCCCCATCCCAGGCGCCCAGGCCGTCGAGGCGATCGACCTGGAGCGCCCTCGCCCGCATCTTGCGTGTCTTCCGCTTCAGCGTCTCACCCTGGTACTGGTAGGTGTAGCGCCCGCACGCGCAGCCGCCGATCACCACCGTTCCGGCGGCGAGGATGCTCCGGATGTCGGAGCCGCCCGAGGCCGTCGACCCGGTGAGCACGCGAAAGGTGGCGTGGTCGTATGCGGCGATCGAGTGGCGCGTGGAGCCGAGGTAGACGCGCCCGCCCGTCTCCACCACGGCGCGTGCAGGGACTCCGGTCGCGCTGAACGCCGGTGCCCATAGGGGAGACACCGGAGCGGCACCCGGCGCGGTCGTCAGTGCAGCCGCGCTCCGGGTCGGGGTGGTGCGCGTCGCCGTGAAGTACCCGGCGACGTACGCGCGGTCGCCGAGGTCGGACGCGTCGACCGCCAGCGCGGTGCCGTTCAGATCGGGGTTCCACTCCGGGTCGGGGAGGCCGGTGGCGAGGTCGATCCGTCCGCCGTTGTGCGCGGGCGTCGCGGCGTCGGCGTCCGCGGCGGACAGGTGGGTGAACGACCCTGCGAGGTAGAGCTCGTCGCCGTGCACGTCGAGGCCGAGCACCGCCGGTGTGCGCGCGGTCTCGCGCTGCTCCACCGTCACCTGGGGGCCGGCCAGGCGGCCGGTGCTCGGGTCGAGCAGGGCGAGCCCCGGTTGCGGCGCGCCGTCGACGGTCGTGAACCGGCCGCCGATCGCCAGGCGACCGTCGGGCAGGGTGGTCATGGCGGTCACCTCGCCGTCCAGGTCCGGTCGGAATCGCGGGAGCCATTCGCCCGTCGTCACATCGAAGGCCGCGAGGTACGGCTGCTCCGCACGACCGATCCCCGACTCGGTGCGCTGCACGTACCGGAAGTCGCCGCCGACGAACACGCTCGCGCCCGCCTGCCCGAAGGCGCGCACGGCGGCACTCCGGTCCTCGTCCTCCGCCGACTGGGCCACACCCCACTGCGTCTTCATCGCGGTGCTGCGGGGGAGGGCGCGCACGGCTGCGGCGGGCGTGCCGGTGACGGGTGCCGTCGGGAACGAGAGATCGGACAGCCGGAGCTTCGGGCGGACGAAGACCTGCGCGAACGGGATCGCGTAGCCCTCGCCCGCCGGAGCCCACAGGTACGACGAGCTGTCGCCGGTTCCGGTCACCGTGCGGCCGTACGCCCACCCCGCCTTCTTCTTGTGCGCCGAGCGGCGGACGAACGACGAGACATGCCACCCGTCACCCTCCCCGAAGGTCCGGGTGCTCCCACCGGTGCCGCTCGTGCCGTCGAACACCCAGTCGCGCACGGGGTTGGCGCCGCCCAGCGCCCAGGTCCAGCGGTCGCGCTGCTGGATGCGGAAGCGCACCTCCTGACCGTAGGTCCCGTCGATCGAGGAGGCGCGGTGCACCCGCACGCCGTCTGCGAGCTTGTCGACCCGGCCCCCGTCGAGGAGGCCGTCCACGGTCTTCGCCGGAAGCTGGATCGGGGTGAAGGCGCCGGGGCCGTCCGGCGTCTCGGCGAGCTGCGTCGGTGCGCCCTGCCCGGCGTAGTCCTCGCTCCACCCCTCGCGGCCACGCCCGATCATCACCCATCCGCCGCCGTACTCCTCCTGAGCGCAGTAGAACTGCTGCGGAGCGACGAGCGTCGGCGTGACCAGCCAGTAGACGCCGTCGTCCGAATCGGGGTCGTTCTGCTTGATCTCCCAGCACGATGCGGCGGCGGTCTCGGCGGTGCGTCCGTCGGGAGCTGCGCTCCCGGTCCCGGCGGCGCGCGCGGAGGGCGCCGACAGGGGTGCGAGCAGAGAGCCGACCAGCGTGGCCGCGGCGGCCAGCGCCACCAGCGTGCGCACAGATCTGTTCCCCCACCGAATCGCGTCGGTTCGCATCGTGTCCTTCCGGAGTGATCCGCGGCGGAGCGCGGGCTCGGCGTCGCTCCCGGTGGGGGTCCCGGGTCGGACGGCGCCTAGGTCGCTGCGTCCGAGCATGCCGCCGGCACGCTCGGAGTCCTGCGCACTCCTCGGTTCATGGCACGAGTGGCGCGCTTCGGGGGCGGACGCCGGTGTCCGCCCCCGAAGGGTCGCGTCGCGTCAGCGCGTGGACGCCGTAGCGGCGCCGGCCGCGTTGGCGGTGATGGCGTCGAGCGCACGACGGAGCGCGGAGCTCGACGTGTGCGCGGTGTACGGGAAGTAGACGACCTCGACGCCGACCTCGGCGAACTCGCGCTCGAGGCGCAGGCCCTTGTCGGTGCCTCGCCAGTCGTCGCCCTTGAAGAAGTGCGTGAACTGCACGTCTCTCCAGGAGTCCATCTTCGAGGGCGTGGTCTCGATGTAGACGTCGTCCACGAACGAGATGTGCTTGACGATCTCTGCGCGCTCGGCGGTCGGGATGACCGGCTCGATGCCCTTGACCTGCCGCAGCATCTCGTCGCTCACGACGCCCGCGATCAGGATGTCGCAGTGCTGCTTGGCATGCCGGAGCAGATTCAGATGCCCCACATGGAAAAGGTCGAATGCTCCGACGGCATAGCCGATACGCGTCCCCATGATCTCCCCAGATCACTAAATCCCCAGTTAAGCGGATCCCCACCCACTTAATGCGACTCCCACAGCCGCGCTGCCAGAGTCTATCAGACGCGGGTTTCCCCGCCCATAGGTCGGCGTGAAACGATGGAGCGCGCAGGCGCGGTGCCTGCCGAGCGAAGGGGACTCGAGTGGGGCCAGCCGTCACGGTCATCGTGCCGACGTTCAACGAGCGCGACAACGTCGCCGAGCTCGTGGCGCGCACGGCGGCGGCGCTTGCCGGGCGGCAGGCGGAGATCCTGTTCGTGGACGACAGCTCGGACGACACCGTCGCAGAGGTCGAACGCGTGGCCGTCGACGCGCCGCTCCCGGTGCGGGTGATCCATCGCGCCGAGAACACCGGCGGGCTCGGCGGTGCCGTCGTGCTCGGGTTGCACGCCGCAGCCGCTGACCTCTGCATCGTGATGGATGGCGACCTCCAGCACCCGCCCGAGCTGCTGCCCGCGCTCCTCGACCGGCACGCCGAGGGCGGGGCGGACGTGGTCGCGGCATCGCGCTACATCGGCGGCGGCGACACCAGCGGCCTCGGCACGGCGCTGCGCTTCGGGGTGTCCCGCGCGGCCACGTGGCTGACCAGGGCCATGTTCCCCATCCGGCTGGCCCGCAGCACCGACCCCATGACGGGCTTCTTCCTCGTGGACCGGTCGCGCCTCGACCTCGACGGCTTGAAGCCGCAGGGGTTCAAGATCCTGCTGGAGATCCTGGCGCGCAACGACCTGCGCATCGCCGAAGTGCCGATGGAGTTCGCCGAGCGGCGGCACGGGACGTCGAAGGCGAGTATCCGCCAGGGCGCCACGTTCATCGCCCATCTCGCTCGGCTGCGCTTCGGGAAGATGTCGCTCTTCGCGCTGATCGGCGTCATCGGGGCCGTGGCGAACCTCGGCATCATGTGGGCGCTGACGGCCGCGGGCGTGCCGTACGTCTGGGCGGCGATCATCGGCGCCGAGGTCACCATCATCGGCAACTTCCTCTTGCAGGAGCGCTTCGTGTTCGCCGACATGCGCACGGACGCCCGAGCGCTCGGCATCCGCTTCGCGAGCTCCTTCGCGTTCAACAACGTCGAGGCGGCGCTGCGCATCCCCGTCATGGCGCTCATGGTCGAGACCTGGCACATCTCCAGCGTGCTGGCCACGGCCCTGTCGCTGATCGTGGCGTTCTTCGCGCGCTTCCTCTTCCATTCGCTCGTCGTGTACGCGCCGCAGCGTCGCCGTCGTGGCGAGAGCGCGGAGCCCGAGACCGACACCGCGGCGCAGCGCGTGATCCGCGCGATCGACGTCGAGGTGATGAAACCGGGCGAGCTCTGAGGCCGGCGCTCTACCATGGACCTGACCGGCAGGGGGCCGGGCTGCTGGGGGAGTGGTGAAAAGAGCGATCTTCGACGCCAAGACGCGTCTGCTGATGCGGAACGACCGACGCGCCTTCGAGGTGATGGTCCGCAATGAACGTCTGGGGGGCGCGGCCTTCGAGGAGCTGTCGCGGGGCGCGGCGACCCGCATCGCGCTGCACGCGTTCGACTCGTCGCCGTTCTATCGCGAGCTGTACGCGGGGGCGGGGTTCGGTCGGGAGGACGTCGCGGAAGCGGGCAACTTCTCCGCGCTGCCGGTGGTGACCAAGGCCGCGCTGCGCGATGCGGGGGATGCCGTGCTCTCCACGACGGTGCCCTCCTCGCGCGCGCTGGTGTCGCAGACGGGTGGCAGCACCGGGTCGCCGTTGCGGGTGCGCAACGACCAGGCCGCCCCGACCGCGGCGATGTGGTGGCGGATCTACCGCTGGTGGGGCGTGCATCCCGCGGACGACATGGCCTTCATCTATCGACGCCTCCGGCAGGGCAGGGAGGCGCTGGTGTACGCCGCGCAGTGGTGGCCGAGTCGCCACCTGCACCTCGATGCGCGGGCGATCACGGACGACGCGATCGAGACGTTCGTCCGCGACTGGCAGCGGGTGCGTCCGCGGCTGCTCGTCGCCTATGTCGAGGGCGCGACGGCCGTCGCGACGCACCTGGCGCGGACGGGGCGCACGCTGCCCACGTCGGCCGTCTCCGTCACGGCGGCGATGCTGCAGCCGGGGCAGCGCGCCCTGCTCGAGTCGGTGTTCCGTGCTCCCGTGTTCGACACCTACCGCTCGGCGGAGATCCCCTGGATCGCGGCCGAGTGCGAGCAGCACGAGGGACTCCACGTCGCGGGCGATCAGCGCCTGGTGGAGATCGTCGACGACGCGGGGCGTGCGGTGGATGCGGGGACCGAGGGCTCGGTCGTCGTCACGGACTTCAGCAACGAGGTGTTCCCGCTCGTGCGGTACGAGATGGGGGACCGATCACGGCGACTCGACGGCGCGTGCGCGTGCGGGCGGGTCTTCCCCCGGATCGCCCCCGTGCAGGGACGACTGGCCGATGTGGTGCGAACCCCGTCGGGGCGCCGCATCACGGGAGGCCTGAGCGGGCTGTTCCTCGGCGACCCCGGAGCCATCCGGCAGATGCAGGTCGTGCAGGCGGCGGACTACGCGGTCACGATCCGCTACGTCCCGACGACGCCGGGAGGGGCGCGCGATGCCGCCGCGACAGCGGTGCGTGCCCTGCGCACGCTGCTCGATGATGACGCCGTCGCGGTGTCGGCGATGGAGGTCGAGAGCATCGAGAGCCAGGGCGGCAAGGCTCGGCTCGTGATCTCGCACGCTCCCGACGCCCCCTGAGGCGCGTAACGCTCACGGCTCCTGAACAGGACCGAGTACTAGACTTACGCCGTTCTGCGCCCGACGACGTGTCGGGCGCCGCATTGGGGGAGTGCACAAGTGGCAACACACTGGACATTGGAAGACCTCTATCGAGGGGTCATGCAGTCGTGGATGGTCCTGGTGGGGACGATCGTCGCGTTCGCGTTGGTCGGTTTCGGGATCTTCCTGATCTATCCGCAGAAGTACACGGCGGAAGCGCAGCACACGGTCGAGCCGATCAGCGTGCTCTCGACCGGATCGAGCTTCAACACGGTGAACATGGAGACCGAGAAGGTCGTGGCGACCTCGACGGCCGTGCTCAAGCGCGCCGTGGAAGACCTCGACGACACGTCGATCGAGGCGCTGCGCAACAACACCGTGATCGACGTGCCGCGGAACTCGCAGGTGCTGAGCTTCCAGGTGACCGCGAACACGCCGCAGGAGGCGGCCGACCGGGCGAACGCGCTCGCTGAGGCGTACGGTGCTCAGCGCACCGACAACGCGCGTGCCGTCGTCGAGCAGACCACGGCGGAGTTGGGGGACTCCATCGCGCAGCTGCAGGCCGTCGTCGACTCGCAGCCCATCGACAGCAGCGAGCGGGCTGCCACGCAGCTCCAGCTGCAGGGTCTGCTCGACCAGCAGGCGCGGATCACCGCGACGCCGTTCTACTCGGGCACGCTCGTGACGCCGGCCGATCCGCCGCAGAAGTCGAACCGGCCCTCGGTGCTGGTCTTCATCGCCGCGGGTCTCTTCCTCGGCATCCTCGTCGGCGCCATCGCTGCGCTCATCGTGTCGCGCGTGCGCAACGGACCGGGCGCCAGCTACAAGCGCAGTGTCGCTGACGAGGTCGACGCCGACGATGCCGACGACACCGAAGAGGTGCCGGAGCACGACGACGTCGCCCTCGATGAGGACGACCGGCTGCTGGAGCCGGAAGACGCGGGGCTGCCGGTCTCGCGTCCGATCGGAGCTCCGAAACGCGGGCACACGACCTCGCGGCGCTGAAACGCCACCAGAAGACGAAGAGGGCACCGGGTCATGACGACCCGGTGCCCTCTTCGCTTGTCCCGTCAGCCGGCGTAGCTCCAGACCCGCACGTAGTCGACCTGGAAGTCGAGGTTCTGGGTCGCCGCCTTGTCGGCCGGGTTGGGGAGGCCCCAGTAGGTCGTCGACGGACCCACGTGGAGGTTCAACCGCATGTGCAGCGGTGAGCCGAAGTAGTTCGGGTTCCACAGGTTCGGGTGGGTCGCGGGGGTCGCGCGCAGCAGCTGCTTCCCGTCGACGATCACGGCCGCGTACGTCGGCGTGAACTCGAACGCGTACGTGTGGAAGTCCTTCCACACCGGTGTCGCGGCGCCGTAGTCGGCGTGATGCCAGATGTAGCGCTGGTTGGCCGAGGGCGTCGAGGTGTGCGTGTGGACCGTCGTCGTGGCGGTGTCGATCCGCTGGTCGCGGACCGCGGCGTCGTCGTAGCCCCACGCCTCCATGATGTCGATCTCTCCGGACTGGTTGTTGCGCAGCCAGAAGGCGGCCAGCGAACCGAACGTGTTCGGGCCGCTCGGCGTCTTGGCGCGGATCTCCCACCGACCGTACTGCTGGCTCATGCTGACGTCATCCGACTGGAGGCGGCGCTGGTCCAGGTATCCGGTGTTGTGCCAGAGCTCGCGGGGGCCGCTCTGCGTGGAGGGGCGGATCGCGGGGGTGGTCCGCCAATCGGCGCGGATGTGGAGGACGCCGCTCCCGTCCACCGACACCTGGTCGCGGGAGGGGACGGCCGCGTCGAAGAGGAGGCCGAGGTCGTCCTGGCCGCGGACGTTCCACTTCGCGGGGTCGACCGCGGGGCTGCCGGAGGAGTCGCGGTAGGTGAACTCGTCACGCCAGGTGGGGGCGCCCCAGCCCGGGACACTGCCGTCCGATGCGGGAGGCGTCGTCGGCTTCTGCGGCTGCGCCGGCGGGGTGGTCGGCTTCGGCGTCGGGCTCGGTGTTGTCGTGGGCTTCGGCGTGGGAGTCGGCGTCGGAGTCGGCGTGGGCTTCGGCGGCGGTGTCACGGCCGGCTTGTCCTCGCGCACGAGGTGGGCGTCGAAGCTGATGTTGTGGGTCTCTCGCCAGTTGGAGAGCACCTGCACGGCGATGGTGTTGGTGCCGGTGCGGAACAGTCGGCTCGGGATGGAGAACGAGACCGGGTTCTTGCGGGCGGCGGTGGACGACGGAGCGGCGGTCGCGTAGCTCTTGTCGGTGATGCGCCCGGTGGGGGCGTTCTTGCGGCCGATCTCGACGCCGTTGATCCAGATGACGATGCCGTCGTCGGCCCACGTGTTCACCCACGCCCATTCCGGCATATCGGAAGTGAGCGTGAAGGTCTTGGTGGCGTACGTGGCGATCGGCTGCTGACCCGACGTGCGGGGGATGAGCGTGCCGATGGTGCCGACACCGGTGCCGGCACCGAGCGGTGCCGTGCCCGTCTTCCAGGTGTTGGCGGCCGTCTGCCACCCGGCAGGCGGAGGTGTCGCGGCCCGGTAGTAGGACCACCCCGCGGAGCCGCGGGGGATCACCGAGGTGATCGTGGTGTCAGCGGCCACGGCGGGCCCGCTGGCGACGACGGATGCCCCGACGACCGCGAGCGCGGCGACGAAGGCGAAGAGGATGCGATGGATGGGGGTTCGGGTGTGTGTCTTCAGTTTCATCTCGAGGGGGAGCGAAACGGTGCTGTGCAAACCGGTCGCTCGCACAGCACCGTCCGGGTTGCGGATGCGGGCCGAGCATTCCCCCTCGATGCATCCTGTGGACGGGTGTTGTCCGCCTACTATACGGCGTCGCTCCCCCAAAGCTCCCTGACAATTCCCGTGGTGCTCTCGATCGACGACCGCGACGACGCGCCGAACACGATCGACTCGACGTTCGCGTGGTCGTGGATCCACTCCAGGGCGCGCCGCGGCGGGATGGCCCCGGACGCGAACACCGACATGGCCACGGGGCGGAACGGGCGCTCACGCAGAGCCTGCTCGTACGCCTCGATGCCGCCGGACATCCGGAAGCCGATCTCGTTGATGTTCGCGCACACGATCGGGTTCTTCACTCCGACGCGGTCGAGCGTGTCGAGCAGCATCGGCAGGTTCATCGTGATGAAGCCGGGCTCCGCGTTGTAGCGCTCGCGCACGTGACGATCGAAGATCGCGAAGGCCTCGTCGAAGCCGAGTCCCAGCATCAGGTCGACCACGACGTTCTGGAGGAAGACCACCGGGGTGTTGAGGCCCTGGAACATCTTCATCTCCGCGTCGACGAGCAGCGTGATGATGCCCTCGATGTCCTTCTTCATGAACGACTTGCCGCCGCGCACCGCCGCGTTGAGCAGACCCTCCTCCGGGAGGAACTGCTTCAGCGCGCCGAGCATGCCGTTGTCGGTCACCGCGTTGGCGTACTTGTGCGCGTAGGGCATGCACGGGTAGAAGCGGTAGTCGGCGTACCGCTGCGGGTTCGCGCGCATGTGATCGCAGACCTCGGCGATGCGCTCGTGCGTGGTGCACATGAGGGTGCGGATGCCGTTGTCGAGGGCGATGTCGACCACGTCGATGATCGCCTGGGTGTCCTGGAAGCGGATGGCCTGCGCCCGCGCCTTCTCCTCCGACATGTGGTTGATGCCGAAGAACTGGTTGTCGCCCAGCAGCAGCCGATCCATGGTCGTCGTCGTCATCTCGCTCATGCCTTCCTCCCGCGTCCGAACAGTCCGCGTTTCGCCGCGGGTGCCGCGGCGACCACGGCAGGTGCCGGTGCGGACTCCGCAGCGGCAGCGGAATCCTGCAGGATCCACTCGATGACGCGGTCCGTCTCGGCCGCTCCGGCGAAGCCGTTCTCCCGCGCCTCCGTCTCGCCCGCCGCGATGGCGTCGACGAACGATGCCAGCTGCGCGCTGTACTCCTCGCCCCGGAGGTAGAAGGCGACCTGCTCGGTGAGGTCGGTCGTGTAGGAGATGTTCCACCCCGCACGATAGCCCGCCGGGATCGTCGCCCCCTCGCGGAGGTAGACGCGCAACTCCTGGCGGTCGGCGATGATGCGGCCCTGCGAGCCGGAGATCGTGACCGAGGTCGACATCTTCCGGAAGGACTCGTCGGACCAGTTGACCGAGAGCTGAACGCTCAGGCCGTCGGGGTAGTCGAGCGTGGAGTAGACCTCGTCGTCGATGTCGGCGGAGAAGATGCTGTTCAGCACCGATCCGCGGACGCGCTCCGGCGTGCCCAGGTACCAGTTGACGAGGTTGAGCGGGTGTGCCGCGTAGTCGTAGACGCATCCGCCTCCCGTCGACCGCTTGGTGCGCCAGGTCGAGCCCTTCGGCTTGAGCACGACGGGCCCGTAGGCCTCGGCCAGGACGTGCGTCACACGACCGAGCGCTCCGGCGTCGAGCAGGCGCTTGACCTCCTGGAACGTCGCGATGAAGCGGTTGTGGAAGCCCACCTGTGCGATGAGCCCCCGCTCGGCGGCCAGCGCGGCGAGCTCGAGCGATTCGGCCGCGCTCAGCGTGAGCGGCTTCTCGCAGAAGACGTGCACACCGCGCTCGAGCGCGCTGCGGACGAGTGCAGCGTGCGAGGCGTTCGGCGTGGCGATGATCACCGCCTCCGGTGCCGCGTCGTCGAGCATCTTGTCGAGCGTCGAGTACGTCGGCGCCCCCGTGTACTTGTTCAGCACGTCGAGCAGGTAGTCCGTGGCGTCGACGACGCCCACCAGCTCCACGTTGTGCAGAGCCCGGACGATGGACAGATGGGAGAGCCCCATCTTCCCCACGCCGACGACTCCGACCCGAACACGTCGTGTGTCAGTGTTTTCTGGCACGACGAAATCCCCTTCCCCAGTTGGTTTCCCCTTCAGAAGCGCCTCTCCCCGTAGAGACGCCAGCCGCTATACTAACCCGAAGTCCGCGCTGATGGCAGTGCGAACTTCGCGCCGGGATGGGGCCCGGTGCATCTCAGGGGATTCTGACGCACGCCGACGGCGTGGGTCGGACGCGTCACACAAGGGGAGTGACCATGCAGTTGGATGTTTCTGTCGTCCTGCCGACACACAACCGACCGGAGCTGATGAAGCTCGGCGTCGAGAGCGTGCTCGCGCAGAAGACCTCGGCCACGGGAGAGGTCGTCATCGTGTTCGACGCCTGCCCGATCGAGGTGCCGGAGGTCGAGGTGCCGGAGGGGTGGACGGTGCGCGGCATCTCGAACACCCGCACCCGCGGACTCGCCGGCGCGCGCAACTCGGGGATCCTGGCCGCGGAGGGGCGGCTGGTGGCCTTCCTCGACGACGACGACGAGTGGCTGCCCGGCAAGCTCGCCGCGCAGCTGCGCCGCTTCGAGGAGAAGCCGGAGGCGATCATCGTCGGCACCGCCATGGTCGTCGACGACGGCACCAACCGCATCGTCCGCCGTGTGCCATCCGATGACCTCACTCACGAGGACTTCCTGCGCAACCGCAACCCCGGCCTGCACTCGTCGAGCCTGATGTTCCGGCGCGAGGTGCTCCTGGGCGAGCTCGGACTGATCGACGAGGAGCTTCCGCGCAGCTACGGCGAGGACTACGACATCCTGTTGCGCGGTTCCTCCCTCGGGCTCGTGACCGTGGTGAACGAGCCGCTGGTGCGCGTGCTGTGGACGGGGCAGTCGTACTACTTCGGGAAGTGGGCCGCGTACGCCGAGGCCCTGCAGTACCTCCTGCGCAAGCACCCCGACTTCGCGACCATCCCCGCGGCCCTCGGTCGTATCGAGGCCCAGGTCGCGTTCTCCCTGGCCTCGGCCGGGCAGGGCAAGGAGGCCCGCTCGTGGGCCTGGCGCGCGCTCCGCCACAACCCGAAGCAGGTCAAGGCGGCGCTCGCGATCGCCATCTCGTGGAAGCTCGTGACACCGCAGGCGATCACGAAGGTCGTCCAGAAGCTCGGTCGGGGGATCTGACGCCATGAAGATCCTCATCGCCTGTTCCTCCGGCGGGCATCTCACCCAGGCGCTGGCGCTGCGGGACTGGTGGGGCGAGCACGAGCGGTGCTGGGCCACGTTCCCGGTGGAGGATGCGCGCTCGCGCCTCGCCGACGAGAAGGTGTACGAGATCCACTACCCGACCGTGCGGAACGTGCCGAATCTGCTGCGCAACTTCGGTCTCGCCCGACGCGTGCTGGCCGAGGAGCGGCCCGACATCGTGTTCTCGACCGGCGCGGCCATCGCCCTGCCGTTCTTCACCCAGGCGCGGTTCTTCGGGGCGCGGACGGTGTACCTGGAGCCTGTCGATCGCATCACCTCACCCGGCCTCAGCGGGCGACTCGTCTACCCGTTCGCGGACGAGTTCCTCGTGCAGTGGGAGCGGATGCGCCGGTTCTACCCCGGGTCGCGCAACGTGGGGGTCGTGCTGTGAGCGCGCCGCTGGTCGTCGTGTCCGCCGGCACGTACCACCTGCCCTTCGACCGGCTCTCGCAGTGGGTGGAGGAGTGGCTGCACCGGAACCCCGGCGTGCGCCTCGTGATGCAGCACGGCCCGTCCGCTCCGGTCGACGGCGCCGAGAACGTCGAGATCCTGCCCTACACCGAACTCCTGACGCTGTGCCGGGAGGCCGACGCGGTCGTGCTCCAGGGCGGCGCCGGCGGCGTGATGGACATGCGTGCCCTCGGCATCGTGCCGATCGTCGTGCCGCGCGTGCCCGGAGACGGCGAGGTGGTCGACGATCACCAGCTCGTGTTCAGCGCGGAGATGGCCGAGCTCGGGATCATCCGGCGCGCCCTGTCCTCCGCTGAACTCGCCGCCCAGCTCGACCGCGCGCTCTCCGGCGGCGCGGAAGCCCCCGGGACGATCGCCACGCCGGGGGCGGACACCGTGCGCGCCCTGCTCGAGCAGCCGGTCCGCCGCGCGCCGTGGTTCGCCTTCGTCCCGCGCCTGTTCCGCAGCGGGGCTGCGATCATCGCGACCAAGCTGCGGCGCTGACGCTCGGGCGCCGGACTCCCGTCAGGCCCAGCGGCCGAGGAACGGGATCCGGCGCCACAGCGTCTCGATGTGCAGGGCGTGCCGGAACAGCCACAGCACGGCGGCGTACACCGCGCACAGCACGACACCGGCCACCAGCAGCACGAGCAGACTCGACCCCGCGAACCACGTGAACAGGAGTCCGCCCCCGCCGAAGATCAAGACGGGCGGCAGCATCGGCACGAGCAGCTTCGAGGGCTGCAGGTCCACATGCATCAGGCGGTGCACCTGCACGGCGGCGATGAGGTTGTCGGCCAGCATCACGATGACCCAGGTGATCGCGGCACCCCAGACCCCCAGGAGCGGCACGAGGGCGAGGTTGCCTCCGATGCTCACAGCCAGCGCGATCGCCTTGTTGTACATCTGCCACGTGCTCTTCCCGCCCTGCAGGAGGATGCTCTGCAGCATGCCGCACGCGGTCTGGAACATCATCGCCAGAGCCAGCAGCACCATGGGACCCCAGCCGGAGCGGAACTCCGAGCCGAAGATACCGAGGACCGCGGGACCCATCGAGATGAGCAGCATGTAGAACGGCCAGTTCATCAGGATCATCGCCCGCACGACCTTGGTGTGCAGTCGTGTGGACTCGGCGTAGTTCTCGCGGGCGAGGAGAGCGGAGATCGTGGGCGACACCGCCACGCGCATCGCCTTGTCGACCACGCCGCCCGCGCGCACGGCACGGGTGATGACCGCGTACACGCCCGCGGCGGAGGGCGAGGCGAGGGCGGCGATGATGAGCACGTCCGACCACTCGAGCGCGGTCTCCAGACCGGAGCTCACCGTGCGCGGGGCGTTGAACCGCCAGAACTCGCCCATCGTGGGTCGCGTGCCCGGCGTGCTCTCCCGGCGACGGCGGAAGTCGCGCACGAACGGCGCCGCGATCACCACGAGCGTCACGACCAGCCAGAACGGCTGCGGCAGCAGCCACGCCTCGAACGCTCCCCACGCGCCGACCCCGGCGACCGAGACCGCGAGCAGCACGGTCAGTAGTCGGCTGGCCGGGAGCAGGATGCTCTGCAGCAGCGTGAAGGCAGTGACGCCCCGAAGCATGCGCGCCGCGATCTGCAGGACGCCGATCAGGGCGCCCACCACGACATACGGCACCATCGCACGCATCAGATCGGCCATCGCCGCTGCGTCGCGCGGCGCGGCCAGCCACTCTCCGAGCGCATCCGCCAGCAGCCAGATCGCGAGCGACACGAGACCGGAAACCACCGCGACCGGGCCGACCGCGAACATCACGATGCGCCACTCCGCCCCGGCGCGGTGGAAGGCGCGCTGCTCGGCGATGAAGCGGACGATGCCGCTGTTGGTCCCGAGCCGGAGCACCTGGGTGAGGATCGTGAAGATCCCCATGGCCTGGAAGAACAGACCGGTCCCGTCGGCACCGAGGGTGTTACCGACGATCGCGGTGAGCAGCAGGGCGGCGAGGGCGGCGAAAGCGGAGCCGAACAGGCTGATCAGACCACTCTTCGCCAGCCCCTCACTCTTCATTCGCCGCCTTCGCGAACGGCGTCGGCTGTGGTGTCCAGTACGAGGACTTGCCGAGATACTTCTCCCGCAGCAGCACCGCGAGGGCGATGCCGACGAACACCAGCTGCCTGTCCAGGCCGTAGAAGATCGACAGACCGACCGCCACGACCACACTGGCGTGGATCCACACCGCCGACAGGTTCGGCGCGTCGAACGTGCGCACCGCGCCCATCACGATCATCCCGAGGAACAGGACGAGGCCGACCAGCCCGAAGCAGAACATGGCGTTCCAGATCGCGCCCTGCGTGCCGACGTAGATCTCGCTCCAGGTGCTGGGCCGGGGAGCGCCCCAGCCGATGACCGGCGATTGCAGCGTCCGCTCCCAGGTCTCCGCGTAGAGGTTGCCGCGTCCCTCGGTCGTGTCGACCGTCTCCTGGCGGGCCACGATGCCGTCGAGGAACCCGGAGAGGAAGAGGATGACGGCCGCGGCGATACCCAGCACCGTGACCCAGAAAAAGGCGAGGAAGCGTCCGCGGATCAGCAGGCAGAACAGGACGTAGACGATCGCGCCCGCGATGCCGAGGAACAGGCCGCGGTTCGTGGTCGCGATCGCCGGCGGGATCGCCGCGACGAGGGCGATCACCAGGAACCACATGGCGCGCGCGGTGCGGTGGCCGATCGCCGTGCCGATCGCGATGGGGGTGAGCACCGCCATCGCCGCTCCCCAGCCGTTCGTGTACGAGAACGGTGCCGACGGGCGGACGAACGGCTCGGCAGCTCCCCACGGCGTCTGGATCTCGGCGAGGGTCGGGAACACGAGCTCCGACACGTAGTCGTTGCTCGAGATCGCGTCCGGCAGCAGCCGACCGATCGTCATGGTCAGCTGCACCTCGGGGAACAGCATCCCCAGGTAGCCACCCACGATGACGAACAGCCAGATGAAGGTCAGCCCGTTGAAGATGCGCTTGGGCGTGAGCGAGCTGCGCGCGTTGACGATGTAGACCATGATGATCGCCAGCGCGAGGAACTGGCTGATGCGTACGCCGAGGCCGACGCCGCGACCGAGCTGATCGATCATCAGCGCCGACGGGATCATCCACAGCACGAACCCGATCCACGGCAGGATGCCGGGGACGATGAGGATGCGCCGCCGCATGATCAGCAGCGCCACCATGGGCACCGCCATGATCACCGACGCGAAGGGCAGCATCCCGAGGAGCCAGAACAGCGGGTAGCCCCACAGCACGGTCAGCACCGGCCAGGCCGGCAGCGATCTCGGCTCGACCTCCAGGCTGGGGTCTTGACCGGTCGCTGCGATCAGCGAACGGCTCGGTGAAGAGATGAGTGCCATGCGGATGCGTCCAGGTTCAGAGTGCGGTCAGCTGCGTGTACTTGCGGCGGAGCGAGCCGGCGAAGATCAGCACGTGCCAGACGAACAGTGCGGTGTAGAGCACCGCGAACGCGAACGGCAGTCCGATGAACGCCAGGACGACATACGTCGTGGAGGGATCCTGAGGCTGCTTGACGAACGACTCCAGGATGCCACGGCGTCCGTCGTCCGGGGAAGGGGGAGTCTTGGGGAGGAGCTTCTCGGCGAGGAGCTGGGAGAGGAACCAGCCGGACACGAGCACCGAGAACAGGCCGGCGACCAGCACCAACCACGGCCACGCGTCCGTGCGGAGCAGGTGCACCGCGACGGCGATGTGCACGAGCGGGGCCCGCACACCGTCGACCACATGATCGAGCCATTCGCCGGCGGGGCCGCCGCGCTTCTGGATGCGCGCGAGCTGGCCGTCGGCGGAGTCCAGGATGTACCCGATCAGGAGGAGCACGGCCGCGAGCGGCCCCGCCCACCACGCGGTGACGCCGGCCAGCACGACGACGGCCGCGAGGCCGAACAACGCGCTGACCGCCGTGACCCCGTTGGGGCTGGCGCCCCAGGTGGCGGCGACCACGGCGGCCCTGCCGCCGAGCGGTCGATTGATCCAGCGCAGGTACGCGGGAACGCCCGCCCCCGCTTTCTGTGCGGAGGCGAGCGCTCGACGCGCGGCTGCGTAGGAGATTTTCGTCATTTACGAGGCATGTCCAATGCGAGATCGAAGCTCAGGTCGGGAGTTCCGCGATAGTTGGCGTGCACAGACGCCGCGATCACGTTCGTCCCTTCCACGAGCAGGTTGGCGGGCACCGCGAAGGTGACCTTGTTGGCCGCAGCCGTGGTCGCCCGCGGTGCCGCCGTGGCATACGAATTCTGCGTCAGGGTCCCCGCCCCGAGGTTCGCCCGCCCGAGCTCCACCCCGTTGAGGTATACCACGACACCGTCGTCCGCCGTAACCGTGACCGTGCCGTTCGCGACGCTCGCGACGTCCGTCACCGTGACGGAGTGCCGGAACTGCGCGCTGAGCGGCTTGGTTGCGAGGTTCGTCGGGTCGATGTTCGTCGCCGCCGTCGCGACCCCGCGGGCGAGGACGGCCGAGCCGCTCGCCCACGAGGAGGCGTCGAACGCCACCGCGTTCCAGTCCGCCGGCAGCGGATCGGCCGAGTAGCGCCACGACCAGGCCGAACCGCTCGGCACGCTGACCGGCAGCTCGTTGTCCGACGGCGGAGTCGCCGTCGTCACCTGGACCGTCGCGGGAGTCGACGCGAGACCGCCGATCCCGACCGCGACCACGCTGTAGTCGTACGCCGTGGCGGCGGTCAGGCCGCTCTCGGTGAACGTCGTCGTCGCGGCGTCCGTCGTGCCGACCTGCTGGCCGCCCCGGCTGATCACATAGGACTGCGGGGTGGTGCCGCTCGCGGGAGCGGTCCAGGTGAGCGTGGCGGAATCGAGAGTGGTGATCCCCGAGAGACCCGTGACCGGGTTCGGAGCCGCCGGCGCCTGGCCGCGCTCCGCCGTGAAGGCGAGGTCGAAGCTCAGGTCCGGAGTGGTGCGGTAGTTCGCGTGCACCGAGGCGGCCAGCACGTTCGTCCCGTCCACGAGCACGCCCTGCGGCACCTCGAACACGACCCGGTTCGCGGCGGCGGTCGTGTGCGACACGACGCCGTTCGCGTAGGAGTTCTGCGTGAGGGTGCCCGCGGGCATCCGCACCCGTCCGAGCTCGACGCCGTTGAGGTACAGCACCACGCCGTCGTTCGCGATGACCGAGATGCTGCCGTTCACGACGCTCAGCGCGTTCGTGACCTGGAACTCGTTGCGGAACTGCGCGCTCAGCGGCTTCGTCGCGAGGTTCGTCGGGTCGATGTTGGTCGTCGCCGATGCCACCCCGCGGGCGAACAGGCCCTTGCCGGTGTTCCACGACGCGTCGTCGAACGCGAGCGTGTTCCAGTCGGACGGCAGCGCGTCGGACGAGTACCGCCACGACCAGGTCGAGCCGTTCTCGATGAACGTGAGCGCCGAGGCCGGTGCGGGCTGCGCGACGTAGGCCGCCGTGCTCGCGGAACGGTTGCCCGCGGCGTCGCGTGCCCGGACGAAGTAGTTCGTCGGGGTCTCCGTGATCGGCACGGTGTAGGTGGCCGACGTCGTCGACGCGATCACCCGGTTGTCGCGCAGCACCTCGTAGGTCACGCCTCCGGTGTCGGTCGAGGCCGCCCAGGTGAGCGTCGCCTCGGTGCCGCCGTTGCCGGGGGTCGCCGTGATCGCGCCCGGCGTCGTGGGAGCGGTGGTGTCGCGCGGGGCGAAGCGGATGTACCCGCCCGACCACTGGTTGACCTCGCCCGCCCTGACCGAGCGGCTGAAGTCGCCGCCGGCCCACAGCACGCCGGTGCTGTCGAAGAACGTGCCCCAGGCGCCGTAGCCGGCGCGAGCCTGCACGACGGGCGACCAGGCGGCCACGAACTTGCCGGTCTGCGCGTCCCACGCACCCATCAGGTTCATCTTGTCGGCCTGCGTCCAGCCGGTGCCCACGTCACTCCACGAGTACGCGTCCTGGTAGACCCAGTGGCCGCAGTGGCAGCCGCCGATCACGAGGTTCGCGTTGTGCTCGACCGTCTGGAAGTCGCCGCCGACCTTCGTGATCGACCCGCTGACGCGCTCGAACGTGTTCCGGTCGTAGGCGAAGAGCGAGTGCTCCGAGCCGCCGAGCCACACCTTCCCACCGGCCTCGGTCACGCCGAGCTGCCAGATGTTGCCGGAGTAGGAGCCGTCCGCGTTGAGCGTGGCCTTGCTGAACTTCGGCACCCACAGCGGGTCGACCAGCGGGGCGCCCGCGGCGGTCTGGATGGCGGCCGCGCTCGGGGTGGACGTGGTCTGCTTCATCTTGAAGTAGCCGGAGAAGTAGGTGCGGTCGCCCTGGTCGGAGGCGTCGACGGCGATCGAGCTGCCGTTGAGGAACGCGTTCCAGTTGGTGTCGGGACGACCCGTCGTCAGGTTGATGCGACCGCCGTTCCAGGTGCTCGCGCTGATGGTGGAGCCGACCGCGGTGAGGTGCGTCATGGCACCGGCGACGTACAGGAAGTCGCCCTGCACGTCGAGGTCGCGCACGTAGGGCACGCTGCCGGTCGCCCGGTGCTCCGCGTTGACCTGCCAGCCCGAGAGCTGCCCGGTCGTGGGGTCGAGGATCGCGATGCCCGCCTGCGGGGTGCCGTTGACCGTGGAGAACTGTCCACCGATCGCGACGCGGCCGTCGGGCAGACCGGCGATGGCCTTGACCTGACCGTTGAGCTGCGGACGGAACGTGGAGACCCACTCGCCCGTGTTCACGTCGAAGGCCGCGAGGTACGGCTGCTCGACCTGACCGGTGCCGCCCTCGTTGCGCTGCACGTAGCGGAAGTTGCCGCCGACGAAGACCTTGCCGGCGACCTCGCCGAACTCGGCCACCTCGGTGTTGAGCTCGCCGCTGCTGCCGTTGGCGAAGCCGGAGACACCCCAGACGGTGGTCATGGCGTTGCTCTCCGGGATGGCCGCGACCGTGGAGGCGGGCGTGCCCGAGGCGGGCACGGCGCCGAAGTCGAGGTTCGCGAGCTTCAGCTGCGGCCGCAGGAAGACCTGCGTGAACGGCCGCGCGTAGCCCTGGCCCGACGGCGCCCACAGGTACGAGGTGGCCGCGGTGCTGCCGCCGATGCTCGAGCCGAACGCCCAGCCGTTGATGTAGTTGTGCGACGCCTGCTCACTGAACACGACGCGGCGCAGCTGGTTGTTGTTGCCGAAGTTGTTGGTCTGACCGCCGGTGCCGGTCGAGCCGTCGAAGTTGTAGTTCTTCACGCGGTGCTCGGCGCCGAAGGTCCACACCCAGCGATCGCGCTGCGTGAACGTGAACCGGCCCTCCTGCCACGTGGTGCCGGCCGTGTTGGTGGCGCGGCGCAGGCGGATGCCGTCGGCCAGCGCGTCGACGCGGCCGTTGTTCAGCAGGCCGTCGACCGTCGCCGCCGGCAGCTGTGCCGGCTGGAACGCGTCGGTGCCGGTCGGGGTGTTGCGGATCTGGGCTGCGGTGCGCAAACCGTTGTACCCCTCCTTCCAGCCTTCGCGGCCTCGGCCGATGAGCACCCAGCCGCCGCCGGACGTGGTCTGGTCGCAGTAGAACTGCTCCGGCGCGACGAGCGCCGGGGTGACCAGCCAGTACACGCCGTCGGTGGACTGCGGGTAGTTCTGCTTGATCTCCCAGCACGACGCGGCGGCGGTCTCCTGAGAGAGGCCGTCCGGCAGTGCCGGGGGTGCGGCGTTCGCCGCGAGCGGGGTGAGCAGTGAGCCCACCAGGACGGCCGCGGCGATCATGGCGCCAGCGGCTGCGCGGGTCGCCTTCACTCTCCGCGCGGGTGCTGCAGTGTTCATGGAGTCCTTCTTCGGGTGTGAGGCTCGCCTGGAGCGACTCGGGGGTGAGTCGCTCCAGGTGCGGGTGAGCCACGTTCGGGTGTTCGAGAGATCGGCGATCCCCCGGGGGGTGTGGGGGAGGTCAGGCTGCGGGGCAGTCCTGAACGTCGGGGATCTCGTGCGACGAGATCTTCCAGGTGTCGTCCTCGAAGACGGCTCCGTAGATGTGGGCCACGGGGTGGCCGGGGTTGTACAGCGAGTCCTTAAGCGAGTTGCCCGCCGCGTCCTTCACGTCGATGTCGGACACGTCGACGCACACCTTGAGGGTGATGGTCGCGGGGGAGGACGCCAGGTCCACCGCCGTCGGGGTGACGCTCGTGACGACCGCCTTGCCCGTCTGCGTGTAGCCCAGGTCCATCTGCTCCCGTGCGTGGGACTGCACCTCGCCGAGCACCCAGCCGGTCGCGACCGCGTCGACGCCGACCGCCGAGCCGTCGCCGCGCTGGCTGACCTCGTCGAGGGCGGCGACCACGGCGTCGGCGGCCGCGGTCGCCCGCTTGACCTCGGCGTCCTGGTCATCGCTCATCGGGCCGTCGACCACCTTCGGGACGGACTTCAGCGGATCTTCGGATGCCGCCTTGTCCTCGTCGCCGTCGTCGACGGGCTTGTGGGTGGACGAGGCCGACGGCGCTCCGCCGTTGTTCGTCACGAGGGCGACGCCAACCCCTGCGGCGCCCAGCGCGAGCAGTGCCACGGCACCGATCGCGATCCATCGTCTGCGGTGCGTCGCGGGCGCCTTCTCGCCCTCGATCACCTGTCCTTCGTCATCCATCAGTAAGCCCCCTTCGGCTGGATCATCACCTTCGCGGTCCGCCACATGATTTGCAGATCATTCATGACCGACCAGTTCTCGACATACCGCAGGTCGAGGCGCACGCTCTCGTCCCACGACAGGTCGCTGCGCCCGGACACCTGCCACAGGCCCGTGATGCCGGGCTTGATGTACAGGCGGCGGAACACGGTGCCGTCGTACGCCGTGACCTCGCTGGGAAGCGGCGGACGAGGCCCGACGACACTCATGTCGCCGGTGAGGACGTTCCAGAACTGCGGCAGCTCGTCGAGCGACAGCTTGCGCAGCACCTTTCCCACGCGGGTGACGCGGGGGTCGTCCTTCATCTTGAACAGAAGACCGGCGCCGTCGTTCTGCGCCTTGAGGGCGGCGAGCTGCTGCTCGGCGTCGGTCTTCATCGAGCGGAACTTCACCATCTTGAAGCGGCGGCCGTCGCGGCCGACGCGCTCCTGGAAGAAGAACGCGGGTCCGGGCGAGTCGAGCTTGATGAGCGCCATCAGCACCGGGGTGAGGAGGGCGATCGGGATCAGCGCGACCGTCGCGACGAAGATGTCGAGCGCCCGCTTGAGCACGTGCACCCCGCCCTCGTACGTCGGGATCTTCACCTGGATCAGCGGCAGGCCGTCGACCTGACGCAGCGAGATGCGAGGACCGGCGACGTCGGTCAGTCGGCTCGAGAGCACGAGCTCGGCGGCGGTGCCCTCGAGCTGCCAGCTGAGCTGCTTGACGAAGTCGGGGTCCCCATCGGGACGGCTCGCCACGATGATCGTGTCCGCCCCGAGCTGGGCTGCCGCGGCGGCGACGCTGTCGAGATCGCCGACGACCGGGTAGATGCTCTCCCCGATCGCGAACGCGCCGGCCTTGCGATCCACCAGCGTCGTCCCCACGACGTGGTAGCCGTTCTCTGCGCCCTTCTGCAGAGACGTGATCACATACTCGACGTCTTCGGTCGCGCCGACCACCAGGGTGCGCGACGCGTACTGGCCCCGGATCCGGCGGCGCTGCAGCCACCGTCTCCAGGCCCAGCGCGCGCCGAGCAGCCCGAACGTCCCGACAGGGAGCGCGACGAGGAACAGCGGCTGCAGTCCCTCCCACGCCAGCAGGACGCCCGCGATAGCGGTGATGCCGAATGCCAGGCCGCTGGCGTGTGCCACGCGGCGGTATTCCGTGGCCCCGGAACCGAAGATGGCGGCGTCGCGGGTGTTGAGCGCCGACAGCATCAGATACCAGGCGAGGCCGAGCAGAGCAGCGTTGCGCCCCGCCTCGATCGCCACGACGCCGGAGGTCAGCTGGACCGCGACCGTCAGAGCGACGGCGATCAGGATGACAGCCGCATCCGTGATCCGCAGCCGCATCCGATAGTGACGTTCCCACTGCCGACGCCGTTCCAGCGTCGCCGAAGCGCGCGGCGTGGTCGCCGGGCGCGTGGACGACGTGGTGGCCCGCGGAGCGGTGGCCGGAACGAATCCCGTGCGAGAGATGCTCAGAGCATCCTCGACGGACGTCATGCCGAGGCCCCTTGAGCCGTGAATGTACGCAGAATTCCCCAGTGCGACATTGATTTCCCCAGTTTGATATCCCCAGACCGTGAACCCCACGTTCACGGCAGTCGTCTGCGTCCCGACCCCTCGGGTCCTGCTGGAACTCCGTGATCCCACATCTCGGAGTCGAAGGCGCCGTCCCAACCGGCGGCTTCGTGCAGCAGGCGCTGCAGACCTGGAACACTGTAGCGGAACCGGCTATGAAACGGAAGACAAATCCGGGGAATGGATGAAACCCCATCGCGGGTGGTGCGCGGTCGGGCGCGGCCCGGGCGCTATCCTGACGCGGTGATGGCGCCCCCACCCTCTCCTCGTTCTCGCCTGCGCACCATGCTGCCCCGTGACCCGGCGCAGCCGCATCGCACCGCGAGCACCCTCGAGCTGTTCTTCGACCTGGTGTTCGTCGTGGCCGTGAGCATCGCCTCGTCGCAGCTGCACCACGCCCTCTCGCACGGGGACTTCGTCCACGGCATCCCGTCGTACGCGATGGTGTTCTTCGCGATCTGGTGGGCGTGGATGAACTTCACGTGGTTCGCCACCTCGTTCGACACGGACGACTGGCTCTATCGCGTGACGACGTTCGTGCAGATGGGCGGGGTGCTCATCCTCGCGGCCGGTGTGCCGCGGGCCTTCGACGAGGGCGACTTCACCGTGCCGGTCATCGGGTACGTCGTGATGCGGGTGGCCATGGTCGCGCAGTGGCTCAGGGCCTCACGGTCGGCCGGTGCGCTGCGCTCCGCCACCCGCCGGTACGCGGCGGGCATCGCCGGGGTGCAGGTGCTCTGGGTGCTGTTCCTCCTGATCCCGACGGGGCCCGCCCAGCTCGTGGCGTTCGTGGTGTTCGCCCTCATCGAGATCTCCGTTCCGGTGTTCGCCGAATACCGCCGGCAGACCCCGTGGCACCGGCACCACATCACAGAGCGCTACGGGCTGTTCACTCTCATCGTGCTGGGGGAGAGCCTGCTCGCCTCGGCGAACGCGATCATCGACGCGCTCGACGAGGTCGAGGCGCTCGGGCCGCTGATCGCGATCTCGGTGCTCACGCTGGTGGTCACCGCCTCGCTCTGGTGGATCTACTTCTGGCCGCCGCATCACCGCGCGATCACCTCGTTCCGCCGGTCGCTGCGGTACGGCTACACGCACTACTTCGTGTTCGCGGCGGCCGCCGCCTTCTCGGCAGGCATCGAGGTGGAGCTGGACGTGCTCACCGGTGAGAGCCACCTGTCGAGCATGGCCGCTTCGTTCACCGTGACCGTCCCCATCGCGGTGTTCCTCCTCGGCGTCTGGTGGATCGCGATCAAGGAGAACGCCGACCGTGTGGTCAACACGGTGGTGCCGACCGGAGCGGCACTCGTGCTGTTGGATCCGGTGCTGCCGGTCCCGGTGACGCTCACCGCACTGATCCTGGCAGCCGTCGTGGTCGTGCTCGTGCTCCGACCGCCGGTCACGCGCGAGGCCGAGGCTCCGGTGGGGACGTAGGCGCCGCGCCGCTCAGACGCAGGCGGCGAACAGGTCGAGGCACTCCTGACGCAGTCGCGAGATCGCCTCCGTGTCGCCGCGCAGATGGCGGATGAGGGCGTTCTGGAGCATGCCGTCGGTCAGGGCGTACGCCAGGGTGGCGTCGAAGCGACACGGTTTCCCGGCGAGTTCCGCGTAGCGCGCGAGCACCTCGCCGATCGCCTCCTGCAGCATCTGCTCGATCTGCTCGATCGTGTCGCCGAAGCCGGACTCGAACAGTGCCTGATTGCGCAGGTCGTACCAGAGGCGGTGCAGCGACGCGTCGTCCTTCAGGCTCCTGGCCATCTCGTCGGCCACGCGCCCGGCGAGCTCGTCGGGGGTGGTCGCCGTCTCGATGATGGCGGCGTAGCGCTCGGCCGGCTGGCCGCGCGAGATGCGGACGGCCTCCGCGATGAGGTCGTTCTTGTCGGTGAAGTAGTAGTGCAGCGAGCCGTGAGAGAGCTCGGAGTGCTGGGCGATCTCGCGCAGCCCCGTGCGGGCGAACCCGCGTTCGGCGATCGCCTCCAGCGCGGCCTCCGCCAGGCTCCGTCGACGGAGGGCGAACTTGTCGGTCCCGGCGCGCTCGGCCCTCTTGATCGCTGTGTTCATCGTCTCGTCTCGACTCCGTCCCTGCGTTCGGTATCGGTCATGCTAGTGGGCACCGTCGCGGATTTGAACAGTCGTCAAGTAAAAACTGGACACTCATCCAAGAAAAACTTGACACTTGACCAATCCCGTGATGCACTGGATGGATCGCGATCGTGAGCGTCCCCAGCGCCCGATCGTCGACCACGCCGCGCGCGCGATTCCCCGTCGCCCCGGCAACCGCTGCCTGACGAACTCTCGCTCGGCAGCGTGCGCGGCGGAGCGATGTCCCCACCTCCTCCGTCGCGCCCCCGAACCCGTCGTCACGGCATCTCTGCTAGACTGACGATGCAACGTGTGCGTTTCGCCCCTCTCGGCCGCCGCGTCGCCACTGATCAGGGCCCATCCACGGTTCGCGCACATCGACGCGCGCGACGCCGCCTTCGATCTCCTCACTTGCGGACCGCCCTGCGTGCCCGCCACATAGCAATGAGCATCACCATGAGCACCACCACCGTCCCTCCGTCCGACCCCCTCACCTGGAAGCAGGCCGACATCGACGTGCACGTCGCCACCCGCGGCGGCGAGTTCGCCGGCTTCGTCGAGTTCGACGGCGCCGCACACGTGCTGCGCGACGAGCGCGGTACCGACCTCGGTACCTACGCCTCGCTCGACGACGCCTGCGACGCACTCGACGCTGCGACCCGGCCCGCACCGCGCTCCGGGCTCCGGTCCGTGCCGCGCTCCGGACGCCGCCGCGTACGCCGGGCCAGGGCCTGACCACACCGACGACACGACGAAGGCGCGAGCAGAGAGCTGCTCGCGCCTTCGTCGTGTCCGGCTCTACCGCTTGCTGTCGTCGGTCTCCACCACGTCGATCGTGATCTTCTCGAGCGGGCTGTCGCCGTCGAGCTCGTCGTCCAGCACCTCGTCGCCCAGGAACGTCTCCACGACCGTCTCGGTCGCCTCCGAACCCGACTCGTCCTCGTCGTCGATCGTGGCCTCGGCGACCGCGATCGACGAGGGCAGCGCATCGTCGCTGAAGATGCCGTCGGGGCGGATGAGCTCGCGCACCTCGGCCATGAAGCTCGACAGCTGCTGCTGCTGCCAGCGCAGCTGCCGCGTGCGGTCCTCGGCGTCGTGCAGCACCGCGGTCGTGTGACCGGTGACCGCATCGACGATCTTCTGCGACTTCACCCTGGCGCGGTCGAGGATCTCCCTCGCGCGCACCTGCGCGTCCGCCTCGATCGCCTGCGCCTGCGACCGCATGAGCCGCTCGTAGTCGTCCGCCTTCGCGGAGATCCGCTGCGCGTGCTCCAGGGAAGCGGTGACCTGCTCGTTGGCATCGGTCGTGATGCGCTCCGCGTGCGCGACGGCCTGGTTGTGCAGCACCAGGAACTCCTGCTGCGCGTCGTCCTGGCGACGGGTCAGCGTCTCCTCGAACTCGAGCACGCGGGCGTTCATCTCGCGCACCTCGCGCTCCGCATCCGCCCGCAGCTGCGTGGTCTCCCTCGTGACGAGCGAACGCAGCGCCGCCGCGCCCTTCTCGGCCTCCGTGCGGATCGCGGTGGCCTCCTGCGACGCCTGGTTCACCTTCTCGGCGGCGTGCGACGCCTCCCGCTCGATGCGCGCCTCGTGGGCCGTGTACTCGGTCTCCATCTTCAGGCGCACCTGGTCGGCGTCCCGCTGGGCCTGCGAAGTGATGCGATCGGCGTCGGCCTCGGCCTCGGCGCGCTGCGCAGCGACCTCTTCGCGCGCCGACGCCATGAGCCGGTCGGCCTGCACGGCGGCGTTCTGGATCAGCACGTTCGCCTGCTCCTCCGCGACGCGCAGGATCGCCTCGAACTGCTGACGAGACGGCGCCTCCTCGCCCTCGGGCTGCGGGGTGTCGACGAGCTCGGAGGTCAGCGTGGCGACCTGCTGCTCGGCGTCGGCGGCCTTGGCGTTCGCGGCGGCGAGCTCGCTCTCCAGCGCCTCGCGCGCCTCACGCTCCTCCGCGCGGATGGCCTCGACCGACTCGGTCTCCCTGGTCTGCGTCTCGGCGAGCTGGTCGGACAGCTGCTGCACCTGCGCCCGCAGGGAGGCGAGCGCCGCGTCGACCTCGCCCTTGTCGTAGCCGCGGAAGCCGATCGTGAACGCGGCGTTCGACGCCGACGACGACTGCTGGTCGCGCGGTGCCGTCTCGATCAGCTGGTCGAAGAAGTCCGGCGACCGCTCGTCGCGGGAGCCGTCCGGGGAGTCGCTCATGGTTGGGCCTTTCTGGCGTGTCCGGACGCGGAGCGGGGGCTCCGACCGCCGAACGGGATCGCACGCACGGACGAGGAGGCCGCCCGGCGCACGTCGCGACCGTGTCCTCAGCGGACGCTGTGCCGGGCGCGACGCGGTCCTAGCCTAGTTGCGCCGGCTGTGGATCGTGAGCCCCTCTTCACACCGGGGAGGGCGGTGCCGACGGACGGTTCATCCGGAGCGCGACCAGCGGGCATTGCGATCGTCGAGCAGCGCGCCACGGACGTACGAGACCGGCGGCCCGTCGGACACCGTGATGCCCCGCGCCCCCGCCGCCGCCGCGACGCGGGAGCGCAGCTCGGTCCACAGCGCCGTGGTCTGCGGGAACCCCATGTACTCGCGGAAGGTCTCGACGCGCAGCACCGCGCCCATCGGGTCGGCGGTCACGCGCACGACGGTGTCGTCGGGGTCGACGAAGCGGATGCCGATGGCGCCGTCTTCCAGCGGGAGGAAGTCCTTGCCCGCAGCCGCTGCCATCGTCAGGAGCTCCCGTGCCTCCGGGGCGGGCGCGTGGATCCGCAGCGTGCGACCGAACTCGGCGAGGGCCTTGTCGAGCTGGTCTCGCGCGAAGCGGTCGCCCGCGCGGCGTCCTGCGGCCGCGGTGCTGCGGTTCAGCCACGGGCGCAGGAAGGCGGCCCCGACGATGATCGCCAGGATGAGCAGTCCGAAGAGAAGGAGAGTGGGAACCACGACTGATCCGTGTGGGCGGAACGGCGGTCCGTTCAGCGGGGCGCGGTGAGCGCGTCCAGCACGAGCTCGCCGGAGGAGTTGAGCGCCTGCATGATCTCCTGCACGCGGTGCGGGTCGATGCGGGGCGGCTCCGCCGCGTCGAAGCCGAACTGGAGCGGGATGGCCGGGTGGATCCAGATCGTCGCGCGCTTGTCCACCCCGGCTGCGACGGGCAGCCAGGTCATCATGAAGCTCTCCTGTCGACGGAGCTTCGTGGAGATCACGATTTTCAGGTGCGCCAGGGTCTCATCCTCGATGAGAATCGGGTCGGAATGACCGTCGTAGCGGAGTCTGCCCATAGTGCTGACCGTACACCGCTCCGAGGCCCTCTGCCTCTCATCCCTGATCGGCGCAACCCCCTTCGGTGCGAGGAACCGGAGGCCTATTGTCGCCGAACAGGCGGGCCTCGGAAACGCGCAGACGGGACAGGTGACGGCAGTGACACATGAGGCGAAGAGGACGGCGCGCGTGCGGATCGTCGTGAACGATGTCGGCTTCGTGCTCGCACCCGGTGAGTCGGCGGACGGGATGAAGCAGGAGATCGACGCCGCGGTCCGGGCGGGAGGCGGGTTCGTCGCGTTCACCGTGGCGGACGGTTCGCGGGTGAACGTGCTCGTCTCCCCGATGAGTCACGTCGTGATCTCGGTCGAACCGCACGACTCCGAACCCGATGAGCCTCCGGTCGCGATCTTCCCCCGAGGCGACTTCTTCGACCACGAGCTGCTCTGACGCGGACAGCGCCGGAACCCGCCCCGACCGATCCGTCGCCCGCGGGGTGGCGCTGACGGGTATCGCGCTCCGCGCTTGGTACGGTGACCGCGGTGGACATGATGTCCCTGGGGCCGCTGAGCAAGAGAGAACGTCACGATGAAGCGCACGTCCCGCTTGCGCCTTGGCCGCATCGGGATCGTCGCCGTGCTCGCGGTGATGCTCGGCACCCTGGCTCCCGCGTTCACCTCGGGCGACCCGGCCGCGGCCGCCGCGCCCGACGGCTACATGGTCTACCCGGCGTCTGGCAACATCCAGTCCAAGGTCGGTGACGGCTGTCTGGGCAACTACCGCGCCCACGACGGCATCGACATCTCACGCAACGGCGGCACCCCGATCCTGGCGGCCTACGACGGCGTCGTCCGCACGCGCACGTCGAACGGCGGATACGGCAACTACACCGACATCGAGCACGCGGGCGGCTACGTCACCCGCTACGCCCACATGGCCAGCACCGCGTGGTACCCGCCGGGGACCCGCGTGCTGCGGGGCCAGCAGATCGGCGTGGTCGGCAACACCGGCAACTCCGCCGCCTACCACCTGCACTTCGAGGTCTGGCTGAACGGCCGCGTCTACTCGCAGATCAACAACGGTTTCACGTGCCTGTCGAACGTCACGCGCGGTGCCACCATCCCGCTGTTCTTCCCCGGTCTCGGCACCGGCTCGGGCACCGTCGCCTCCGCGGACTACACGGGCGACGGCAACGCCGACGTGCTCGTGGTCGCCGGCAACGGCGACCTGCGTCTGCGCACCGGCAACGGCCAGGGGTCGTTCGCCGCGGCGACCACGGCCCTCGGACTCTGGGGCGGCAGCCGTCGCCACGTCACCCACGCCGACTTCAACGGCGATACGAAGGCCGACCTGATCGCGGCGAGATCCGACGGCACGCTCGAGTTCTACGCCGGGAACGGTGCGGGAGGATTCGCGGCCGGGACCGCGATCGGGAACGGCTGGTACGGCCTGCTGCACATCGTCTCCGGCGCCGACTTCACCGGCGACGGCAGACAGGACGTGATCGGCGTCGCCCCCAACGGGGCGATGTCGCTGTACGAAGGCAACGGCTCCGGCGGCTTCACCGGGCGCGTGACCACACTCGGCGTCGGGTGGGAGGGCTTCCACTTCATCGTGGGCGGCGACTTCGACAACGACGGCAAGGGCGACCTGATCGCCGCGTCGGACACCGGGACGCTCTACTTCTACCGTGGCGCGAACTACGGCTTCCAGACGGCTCGGGTCGTCGGCGAAGGGTGGATCGAGTTCACGGCGCTCACGGGCGGGGTCGACTACAACGGCGACCGCCGGGCGGACCTCCTCGGACGCACCCCTGCGGGCGAGGTCTACCTGTATAGCGGTCTCGGCGACGGGACCTTCGGGACCAAGACGCTCGTGGGCTCCGACTGGGGCGGACACCTCACGATCGAGTAGGGCCTGGCGCCGCGTATCGTGGGCGCATGGCGGCTTCCACGTTCGACGAGATCGTCGCGGACCTGTACGCGGCGTCGCCGGGCGACTTCGTGGCGGCTCGCACCGCTCGTGCGAAGGACACCGCGGATGCCGCCACCGCCGCGGCCGTGCGAGAGCTGCGCAAGCCCTCGGTCGCGGCGTGGGTCGTGAACGTGTTCGCTCGGGAGAGGGCGGAGCAGCTGGGGGAGGAGCTGAGCCTGGCCGCCGAGCTGCGGGAGGCGCAGGCGGACCTCGACGCCGCAGCGCTGGCGAAGCTCGGACGTGAGCGGCGCGCCCTCACGCGACGGCTGGCGCAGGCGGCGGGACAGCTCGCGCAGTCGCGCGGGGAACGCGTGACGACGGCGACGCTGGACGCGGTCGAGCAGACGATCTCCGCCGCCTTCTTCGACCCCGACGCGGCGGCGGCGGTGGCGTCGGGGCGACTCCTGCGCGCCCTGGAGCCGAACGCGTCGGGCGACGACGTCCGCGAGGCCGTGGCGGGGGAGGTGCCGACACTCGCGCCCGCCGCGCCGCGCCGCGCGGATGAGCTCTCCGCGCGGCGGGCTCGACGCGAGGCCGAACGGCGCGTGACCGCGGCGGAGAAGGAGCTCGCGGCGGCGGAGCGTGCAGTGGCGAAACAGGACGATGTGCTGCGGACGCTTCGCGCGCGCGCCGAGGAGCTCGACGACGACATCGCCGACCTCGAGGCGCAGCTCGCACAGCTGCGCACGGAGGCCGAGCGCATCGCGGGAGAGCTGCCGGGGGCGACCGAGCGTCAGGAGGAGGCCGTGGCGTCGCGCGACGAGGCGGCGCGGGATCGCGAGGCGGCGCAGCGGGCACTCGATGCGCTCTGACCCCGGTCGGCGCGGCACGTGTGCGACGATGGCTGGCATACGGAGAGGCGAGGGGGCACCGTGAAGCGGAGCACGAGGGTCGGCGCTGTGGGCGTGGCCGCGGTGGTCATGGCCACCGTGTTGTCCGGATGCATGGGCGGGGCGGACTTCGCCGTGCTCGAGAAGGAGCCTCAGGCGGCTGACGCCCTGCCGGATGCCGCGGTCGACGACAACGACGGCGTCGTCGCGCCGGACACCGCCCGGTTCGTGGGGAAGCACGGCGACGTGTCGCTGTGGCTTGCACGACCCGCGTCCGGCAGCGGGATCTGCGTGGTCGCGTATGAGAGCGATGACGCGTACGCCACGGGCTGTGCCGACAACGGGACCTGGGTGCGCCTCAGCGGCGAGCTGGGCACGTACGAGGTCGCGCCGGACGGCTCGCCCGCCCCCGAGGGGACCGAGCGGCTGTTCGACAACGTGTTCGTGCCGGCGGGGTGAGGGTGAGCGTCTGCGTCCGGGGCAGCGCCAGGGTCAGGCCGTGATCGGGCAGAGAGGTGTCGAGGGCGACGCCTCGGTGAGCCCCATCAGTACCCGCAGTGCGGAGCGGGCGCGCAGCTAGACGAGCAGAGCCCACACCGCGACCCGCGATCGCGACGACGGACGCCACCGAGCGCACGCCGTTCAGCGCGTTCCATCGGCGTTCGAACGCGGCGCGTGTGGTCGTGGCAGAAGTCGTCGAGCCGTCCAACGCGTTGTTCAGCGGGACGTTGCCGGCCACGGTGACGACGACAGCGCCGAGGAAGAACACGACCCCGCCGGCGGCGAGCAGCCACCCGCGCGCAGAGTCCAGCGCGAGCAGGCCCGCCCACACCAGGAACACCGGGGGCAGGAAGATCGGCAGGAGGAACAGCGGATTCACCACCGCGCGGTTGATGGCGCGCATCGAGGTGACGAAGGTCGGGTCGTCCGTGCGCCCGAGGCCCGGCATGACCCCGGTCGAGAAGGACCAGAACGTGCCGCCTCCGAGCGCGAGAAGGACGAGGCCGACGGCGGCGAGTGCGTCTGTGAGCTCCACGTCGGGCACTCTACGACATCGTCGCGTCGCCGCGGATGCGCGGCCCTCCTAGGCTGACCGACATGAGTGACGACCTCGGCCGCACCGTCATCGCGGATCTGTGCCGCCTTCCCAACCCCGAGGCGATCGACCGCACGGCGTTCGTCGAGCTCGGCGGCGTCGAGCAGTTCGTCTCGATCCGCGGCCGCAGCAGGGCGAACCCGGTGCTCGTCGTGTGCCACGGCGGTCCGGCGCTCCCGTCGTTGCCGTCGTCGTGGATCTGGCAGCGCGGGGTCGAGGAGTACTTCACCGTCGTCAACTACGACCAGCGCGCCAGTGGCAAGTCCGTGGCGACCGTGTCCGACGGGCTGGATCTCCGTGTCGAGAGGTATGTCGACGATCTCGTGGAGCTGATCGCGTGGGTGCAGGCCGAGCTCGGCGTCCGGAAGGTCGGGGTGCTCGGCCACAGCTGGGGGACGATCATCGGCCTCACTGTGGCCAGGCAGCGACCCGACCTGCTGTGGGCGTACATCGGCGTCGGCCAGGTCATCTGCGGTCCCGAGAACGAGGTCGAGAGCTTCGGTCACGCGATGCGGAGTGCCGTCGCGGATGGGAATGAGCGGGCGGTCGCGGAGCTGCAGTCGCTCGGGGAGTATCCCGGCGCGGAGCCGTTGACCGTCGAACGCATCGTGACCTGCCGGAGGTGGGCCCAGCACTACGGGGGGCTGTCCGCGTATCGGTCCGACTTCGCATACTTCACGGAGTCGCAGGAGCTGTCTCCGTATTACACCGATGCCGACCTGGGGTTGATCGGCGTCGGGCAGCAGGTGACCATGACCGCGGTGCTCCCGGCCCTGCTCGGCTTCGACGCCCGCGATCAGACGGCGTTCGAGGTGCCGATGCTGCAGTTCCTCGGACGCCACGACTGGACGACGCCTACGGGCCCCGTCGTGCGCTGGCTCGAGCACGTGACGGCACCGTCGTCGCACGTCGTCTGGTTCGAGAACTCGGCGCATCTGTGCATGCTCGAGGAGCCGGGCAAGTTCCTCGTGAGTCTCGTCACCCGCGCGCTGCCCCATGCGGTCGACGCGATGCCGGTGGGCGGGCAAAGCAAAACCCCCGCCATGTAGAAGCTAGGCGAGGGTTTCTGGGCTGATTGTAATGATCAGCCTTGTGGCTCCGACCGGCATCGATCCGGTGACCTTTCGATTTTCAGTCGAACGCTCTACCAACTGAGCTACAGAGCCGCGCGGCGATGGTGCTGCCGCGTCCTAGACGAAGAGCCCTCTCCGAAGAAAGAGCTCGTCGCACGGAGCGACCCTGACGGGACTTGAACCCGCGACCTCCGCCGTGACAGGGCGGCACGCTAACCAACTGCGCTACAGGGCCATACTGGTGTTTTCAATTGTATCGGATGGAGTGACCCCAACGGGATTCGAACCCGTGCTACCGCCGTGAAAGGGCGGCGTCCTAGGCCGCTAAACGATGGGGCCGAGTCAGTCCCGGGAGGACTTCCTTGCCGACGCTCAAGCATAAGGGATGACGCGAGCAAATCGCGAATCGAGGGCGATGCGTCTTCCCCCGGGCGTGTTTCGGGAGGACCATGGAGGTCACGATGGTGCCGCGGGGGCCGTGCCATTTCGCTGGTGCGGATGTGAATGTTGTTGTTAGTGTGACATCTGTGAAACCGGCGGAAGGGGCCGCGTGAACGACAAGAATCCGGTGGATGCTGCCTCCGCCGCCTCCGCGGAGTGTGGCTGCGCGCCCAGCCCGGCCGAGAGCCATGCGTTCTGGAAGGCGGGCATCAGCCGTCGCGGGGCCATCGGCCTCGGCGCCCTCAGCGTGGTCGCCCTCAGCGCCTTCGGCATCTCGTCGGGCGTCTCCGCCGCCTATGCCGCGTCGTACCCGAGCTGGGACGACGTGCAGCGCGCCAAGCAGAACGAAGCCGCCAAGGCGGCCGAGGTCTCGCGGATCGAAGGCCTCATCCAGTCGCTGACGCAGAAGGTCGCCGAGACCCAGGCCGCCGCCGAGGCTGCGTCCAACGAGTTCTACAACGCCCAGCAGGCCTACTTCGCCGCGATCGCCGAAGCCGACGCGCTGCAGGAGAAGGCCGACGCCCAGGCCGCCGCGGCCGACGAGTCCGCCCGCAAGGCCGGGCAGGTCGCTGCGCAGCTGTATCGCAACGGCGGCGACAACACCTCGCTCGAGCTGTTCTTCGCCGGATCGGCCAGCAACGCCGATGAGCTCCTTGCGCGACTGGGCTCGATGGACAAGCTGCTCGAGTACAACCGCTCGGTGTACGACGACGCCGTCGCCGCCCGCAACGCCGCGCAGTCGCTCAGCGACCAGGCCGTCGTCGCGCGGGACGAGCGCGACCGGTTGCAGAAGATCGCCGAGGAGAAGATGGTCGCCGCGCAGCAGGCGGCCGATGCGGCGCAGGCCGCCCTCGACGAGCAGTCCGCGAACCTGGCGACCATGCAGGCGCAGCTCGCCGCGCTCAAGGACACCACCGCCACCACCGTCGCGCAGTACCAGGCCGGCGTCGAGGCCGCCCGCAAGGAGGCCGAGCGCCGTGCCGCCGAGGAGGCCGCCGCGAACGCGGGGGGCAACAGCGGTGGAGGAGGAACTCCGGGCTCCGGGGGATGGGTCCGTCCGCACGGCGGCTACCGCAGCTCCGGCTACGGTCCCCGTTCGCAGCAGTGCAACTCCCGCGGCTGCTCGTCCAGCTGGCACTACGGGGTCGACCTCGCGAACGGCTGCGGGGCGGCGATCTACGCGGCGCACTCGGGCACCGTCGACGCGGCCTTCTACAACGGCGGGTACGGCAACTACGTGCGCATCCAGCACGGCGGCGGTGTCGCCACGGGCTACGCGCACATCAAGCCGGGTGGTTTCGCGGTCCGCAACGGCCAGTGGGTCGAGGCCGGACAGGTCATCGCCTACGCCGGCAACACAGGCGGCTCGTTCGGCTGCCACCTGCACTTCGAGGTGTACATCAACGGCCGCTACACGAACCCCATCAACTTCATGGCCGACCGGGGCATCTCCGTCTGAGATCGGTCGCGCAGCAGAAGAGCCCCGGAGCGCCGTGCTCCGGGGGTCTTCTGCATCAGCTCAGTGGCCCTGCTCGCCGAACCGGGCGATCGCCTCGTCGAGGATGCGCTGCGCCTCGGCGGCGTTCCCCCACTCGTCGACCTTGACCCACTTGTTGGGCTCCAGGTCCTTGTAGTGCTCGAAGAAGTGGGCGATCTCCTTCTTCGTGTACTCGGCGATGTCGTCGATGTCCTGGATGTGGGCCCAGCGCGGGTCCTTCGACAGGACCGCGACCAGCTTGTCGTCGCCGCCGGCCTCGTCGCTCATCTTGAGCACCGCGACGGGGCGGACCTCGACGACGACACCGGGGTAGATCGCGTGGTCGAGCAGCACCAGCACGTCGAGCGGATCGCCGTCTTCGCCGAGCGTGTTGTCGAAGTAGCCGTAGTCGGCCGGGTAGCCGAAGGTCGTGTACAGCACGCGGTCGAGGTGCACGCGCCCCGTCTCGTGGTCGACCTCGTACTTCACGCGGCTGCCGCGCGGGATCTCGATGACGGCGTCGTGTGCGCCCATGCGTGTGCTCCTCAGAAAGTTCGGTTGGATGCCGCCGACCAGCCTACTCGCGGGCCGGCGGCTCGACGTCCGTGCGGTGACCGCGTGCGCGCCGGTTCAGCAGGCGCGCGAGCGGCCCGTTCAGCAGCAGGAGCAGGAGCGCGGCGTAGCCGTTCGGCGCGGCGAGCGCGGCGATGACCAGGGCGATCGCGAACAGGATGATCGCGGCGAGGTCGCCGACGACGCCCGCGCGGAGCACCGACGCGGACGCCGTGGTGAGCTGCGGGTGGCGCAGCAGGTAGAGCCAGCCGCCGAGGGTCGTGACCTGCGTGCCGATCAGTGTCCCGATGTACACGACCGCCTGCAGCGGATCGGAGTCGAGCTGGCCGAGCATCGCCGTCGGCACCGGCAGCCACACGATCGTGGCCATCCAGCCCACGTTGATCCACAGCAGCGCCGGGGTGATCCGCTCGACGTCGCGGTACTGGCTGTGATGCCCCATCCAGAACACCGCGATGAGGAGGAAGCTCAGCGCGAAGCTCAGCAGCTGGCCGGAGTGCTCCGTGAAGAACTCGGCCGTGCTCCGATTCCCCGCCGCCGTGTCGGAGACGGCTTCCAGCAGCGGGAGGATGAGCAGCGTCATGGCGATCGCGACGACCGCGTCGACGAAGGCCGTGAACCGCTCGGTCCGATACAGGTACGGCCTCGCGTTCTCGGTCACCGCGCCAGAATATCGGCGAGGGTGGGCGGGAGCCAGGGGGTCGCGAGGCGCTGGCGGTGCCCTAGCGTGGAGTGATGCCGTCGCTCGATCCCGCCGTCGCCGAGATCCGCCTCGCCGTGCGCACCGCGCTCGCCGACCTCCCCGAAGGGAGCACCGTGGTCGTCGCGCTGTCGGGCGGTGCCGACTCCCTCTCGCTCGCCGCCGCCACCGCGTTCGAGGCCGCCAAGCGAGGTCTCCGCGTCGCCGCCGTCACGGTCGACCACGGGCTGCAGGACGACTCCGCCGCGGTGGCCGAGCGGGCCGCGCGAACCGCTGCGGACCTGGGCCTCGACCCCCTCGTCGTTCGGGTCGAGGTGTCGGGCGATGGCGGACCGGAGGCGGCCGCCCGCGACGCGAGGTACCGCGTGCTGCGCGACGCGGCGAACGACCTCCGGGCCGCGGCGGTGCTGCTCGGCCACACGCTCGACGATCAGGCGGAGACCGTGCTGCTCGGGCTCGCCCGGGGTTCCGGCGCCGCGAGCCTGCAGGGCATGGCCGTCGAGCGTGCCGACGACGACGGTGTGCGGTGGCTTCGGCCGCTGCTCGGCGTGCGCCGTGCGACCACCCGGGCGTTCTGCGCGGCGGCCGGGCTCGACCCGTGGGACGACCCGCACAACAGCGACGACCGGTACAGCCGTGTCCGGGTGCGCGACCGCGTGCTGCCGGTGCTGGAGGCCGAGCTCGGCCCCGGGATCGCGGAGGCCCTGGCCCGCACGGCCGAGCAGCTGCGCGAGGACGCGGAGGCGTTCGACGAGATGATCCACGAGACCATCGAGGACATCGTCGAGCACGCCGAGGCCGGCATCTCCGTGAGCGTCGCCGCCCTCGCCGCCAACCCCGCCGCGCTGCGCAACCGCATCATCCGCCTCGTGGTGGACAGCGAGTTCGGCGTGAGCCTGACCCGCACCCAGACGGTCGAGGTCGCCCGCCTGGTCACCGACTGGAGCGGACAGGGCCCCATCGACCTGCCCGGCTGCTCGGCGCGGCGCCAGGGTGGGCGCCTCGTGTTTACCGCCGCCGGGCGCTGAGTCGCCGGGCGCGGCACGTCGGGCGAGCGTTACTTCTTGCCGCCGAACAGCCCGCCCAGGATGCCGCCCAGGTCGATCCCGCCGCCCGAGCCACTGCCGCCGCCGAGCAGGCCGCCCAGCACGTCGCCCAGGCCGCCGCCCGAGCCCGAGCCGCTCTGACCGCCGCCGCCGAGGATGCCGCCGATCACATCGCCGATCCCTCCGGAGCCCTCGGCCGTCGGCTCCGTCTTCGCCGTCTTGTCCTTCGTCGCGTTCGCGATCAGCCCCATCACGATGGGGGCGAGGATCGGCAGGAGCTTGCCGAAGTCGATGCCCGGGGTCGCCTTCGACTCGGTGAGCTGCGTGGTGACCTCCTTCTCCTTCGACCCGAGGATGTGCGCGACGATCTTGCCGCCGTCGGCCTGGTCGATGTCGTCGACCGAGGCGGCGCCCGTCGCGCCCTCGTGCTTCTTGAGCGCCTTCTGGATCGCGTCGGAGCCCTCGGGGGTCTCCGCGTTCTTCGCCAGCCCGCCGAGCAGCACCGCGCCGCCCTGCTCGACCGCGGTCTTCGCCTCGTCGTGCGAGACGCCGAGCTTCTTCGCGATGTCGTCGATCGGAACCTGGCTGAGGATGTCGTCGAGGGCCATGGGGATCCTTCCGTCGGGGGCGTCCGCCCGTGTCCCGCTCACAGTAGTGCGCTCGTGCGCGGATGGGGAGATGTCCCCATCGACCGCGACCGGGGCCTGCTCCTATCGTGAAGGCACGGGGGGAAGGAGCATCGATGACGGACCTCGATGTGCAGGGCGAGACGCTGGAGGCGGCCCGAGCGCGACTGACCGCGGCGGGTGCGCCGGTCGTCACCTCGTGCCTGTCCTTCGCCGGTACCGGTTCGCCGACGGTGGAGGCGGCGCTCGGCGAGATCGAGTCGCTCGTGTCGCAGGCCCTCTCGGCCCTCGCGCAGACGGCGGCCAACTCGGCCTCCGACGCGGCTGCGGCGGCGAGCACCTTCACCGCGTCGGACGACACGCTCGCGCAGGCGGCACGATGAGCCTGCCCGGACTGATCGACGACCCCGCCCGCGGCGACGTGGGTGCGGTGACCGGTGCGGCCACCGCGTTCACCACCCGCGCGACCTCCGCCCGCGCACGCAAGGGTGACGCCGACACCGCGCTCGCGGGTCTGACGTCGATGACCGCCTCCGCGTCCGACGCCCTCGGTGCACGCGTCCTGCTCCTCGCGCAGCGGTTCGGGGAGGCCGCGGAGGGCCTCGACGGCATCTCCGCCGCGATCACGACGTACGCCACCGACCTCGAGGCGCTGAAGGGCGAGGCCGCCCGTCGACTCAGGACCGCGCAGAACGCCTACGACCACATCTTCGTCCGCCGCGCCGAGGCGCTCAACGCCGCCAGCGAGTTCGTCACCGGGTGGGCGCTGCCCTGGGACGCGGTGCTGCCGTCGTGGATGTACCTGGACGACCCGGGCTACCTGCACCGCTGGCAGGCGGCGATCGACGCGTACCACGCCGCCCGTTCCTCCTACAACGCGCTGGCCGACGAGCGTGCGACGATCGATCAGCGCGCCGCGACCGCGCTCGCCGCGGTGCCCCTGGTCGTCGCCGTGACCCAGGGCGGGAAGGTCGGCCCGGGCGGCTTCTCGGCCGCCGGGCTCATCTGGGCCGGCGACGTCAACGGCATCACGGCGGAGTCGCTCGCCGGGCTGGGCGACCCCGGCATCATCCGCGAGACGTGGAACGCGATGGACGAGGAGACCCGCACGGCGCTCCTGGCGGCATCCTCCCTCCTGCTCGGCAACCTCAACGGCATCCCGATCCGCGACCGCGTCACCGCGAACCACAAGAACATCCGCGACGAGATCGCGCGACGCGAGGCTGAGATCGCCCGGCTGCAGGCGCTCGTGGACAGCCTCAAGACGGGCGACCGCGCGGACGCGTGGGAGGCGAAGGGCTACCTCGACGAGATCGCGAAGCTGCGCGAGCCGATCGACTACTGGCAGAGCCTGCTCGACCAGGACTACACGTGGTGGGACGAGAGCGAACGCAAGCACACCGACAAGGGCGCCGGTGCGCGCGTCGTCGTGTTCGACCCTGGTGCCGACGCGGTGGGCACCTACCACGGCCCCATCGACCCGACGACCGGCGACATCCCCGCCTGGATCCGCAACGTCGCCGTGTCGGTGCCGGGCACCACGACCACGATGACCAGCTTCGGCGACGGCACCGGCGCGCAGCTGTACCGCTCGGCGGGACCCGACACGGCCGTGTTCCAGTGGGCCGGCGGCACGTTCCCGCAGCTGGAGCTCCCCGGTCCGACCGATGCCTCCTACTCGCGCGACCTCGCCCCGAAGCTCGTGGACTTCGTCGCCGGGATCGACAAGCCGAGCGGTTCGACCCTGACCGTGCTGGGGCACAGCTACGGCGGCGCGACCGTGGGCCTCGCGGAGAAGGCCGGGCTCGTCGCCGACCGCATCCTCTACGTCTCGGCGGCCGGGATGGGGGCGGGAGTGAGCGGCGTCGAGGACTTTCCGCACACCTCGGGCGTGCCGCACTACTCGATGATGGCGCGCGGCGATCTCGTCGTCGGTCTCATCCAGGGCAACGGTGCCGGCCAGATGCACGGGCAGTCGCCGCTCACGGCCGACGGCGTGACGCGCCTGGAGACCGGGTGGATCCAGGACGAGCGCGGCGGACGCGTCGTCGACCTGGAGGACTACAACGTCGAGGGGAACGGCACACCGCGCGGTATCGACAGCCACAGCTCGGTGTACGACCCGCGCTCCGTGGCCTTCGACAACATCATCGCCGTGATCACCGGCGGCGACGCGATGCTGTTCGCACCGGACGACGTCTACAACCCGCGGCCGATCGTGGTGCCGGGTGGCGCCCCGATCGTCCAGGCCCCGGTGCGCACCGACGGCATCGACAAGCCGGACTTCGTGCCGGAGTACGCGAGGATCGAGGGATGACCAGGACCGCACGTGCCATCGCGCTGATGGCCGGCGTCCTCGTAGCCCTGACGCTGGGAGGATGCACCATGACCACCGACGAGAGTCGACTCGACGAATACCGGACAGAGGCCGAGGCGCTGGCCGACGAGATGGTCGGCATGATCCCGGCGGAGCTGGCCCCGACGACCGCTCCCGACGTCGAGTCGCGCGGACGCATGGTGCAGAACCCGGTCTCCGCCGACCCCTCGCCCGACGACCAGGTGTGGTGGCAGGTGGACGTCTACGTCGAGCCGGTGCAGCGCGCCGCAGCCTCCGAGGACGCGGCGAAGGCGATCGCGGCGGGTCTGCTCGACGACGGGTGGGAGCACACCGATGCGCGCGAGACCGGAGAGGGCCGGCGGACCGCGGACGCCTACGCGAAGGACGACTGGTACGTCGAGGTGACCTGGGTGCGCACGGAGGAGGGCAAGTTCGAGACCGTCGAGCTCTCGGTCCTCAGCCCTCGCACGACCCGCGGCGACCACGACGAGATCCGCTCCTGACGCCGATGCCGCCCGCCGGGGTCGGAGCATCCGGCGACGTCGCCTAAAATCGATCCATGCGCGCCGCGGAGATCCAGGACGACCTTGCACAGATCCTCGTCACCGAGGAGGAGATCACCGCGAAGCTGGAAGAGCTCGCCGCGCGCGTCGCGGCCGACTACCAGGGCAAAGACCTCCTGCTGGTGGGCGTGCTCAAGGGGGCGGTCATGGTCATGGCCGACTTCGCGCGGGCTCTGCCGTTCCACGCCCCGATGGACTGGATGGCGGTGTCGAGCTATGGCGCCAGCACCAAGTCCAGCGGCGTGGTGCAGATCCGCAAGGACCTCGACACCGACCTGCACGGCAAGCACGTGCTCATCGTGGAGGACATCATCGACTCCGGCCTCACCCTGAGCTGGCTGCTGGAGAACTTCGAGTCGCGCGGCGCCGAGTCGATCGAGGTGCTGGCGCTGCTGCGCAAGCCCGAGGCCGCGAAGGTCGAGATCGACTGCAAGTACGTCGGCTTCGACATCCCGGTCGAGTTCGTGGTGGGCTACGGCCTCGACTACGCCGAGCGCTACCGCAACCTCCGCGACGTCGCGGTCCTCGCGCCGCACGTCTACAGCTGAGCCTCCGCACACCTCCGCGCACGCCGCGGAACCGTTGCGCCGTGGGTGAACGCACAGCGGCCCCCTAGCGGGGAGGCGATACGCTGATCCGACCATGGATGTGAAGAAGCTCACCCGCAACCCGCTGATCTACGTCGCACTGATCGGCGTGCTGCTCTTCGGCGGATTCCTGCTGATCTCGAACCTGGGTGCGCCGAAGCAGATCACGACGCAGCAGGGCCTCGAGCTCCTCTCGGGCAAGACCGTCACCGAGGTCGTCACGACCGACGGCGACCAGCGCGTCGACATGACCCTGTCGAAGCCGTTCGAGGGTTCCGAGAACGTGCAGTTCTACTACGTCGAGGCGCGGGCGGACGAGGTCGTCTCCGCGATCGACGCCGCCGCCCCGAAGGACGGCTTCAACGACGCGGTACCGCGCGCGACCTGGTTCGACGGCTTCCTCTCGCTCCTCCTCCCGCTCGTGCTCCTCGGCCTGCTGTTCTGGTGGCTGCTGTCGTCGATGCAGGGCGGTGGCGGCAAGGTCATGCAGTTCGGCAAGTCCAAGGCCAAGCTCGTCAACAAGGAGACGCCCACCGTCACGTTCGCCGACGTCGCCGGTGCCGACGAGGCGATCGAGGAGCTCCACGAGATCAAGGAGTTCCTGCAGGACCCGGCGAAGTTCCAGGCGATCGGCGCCCGCATCCCGAAGGGCGTGCTGCTGTACGGCCCTCCCGGAACCGGCAAGACGCTCCTCGCCCGTGCCGTCGCCGGGGAGGCCGGCGCCCCCTTCTACTCGATCTCCGGCTCGGACTTCGTCGAGATGTTCGTCGGCGTCGGCGCCTCGCGCGTGCGCGACCTGTTCAGCCAGGCGAAGGAGAACGCCCCCGCGATCATCTTCATCGACGAGATCGACGCCGTCGGCCGCCACCGCGGCGCCGGCATGGGCGGCGGCAACGACGAGCGCGAGCAGACGCTGAACCAGATGCTCGTCGAGATGGACGGCTTCGACCCGAACGCGAACGTCATCGTGATCGCGGCCACCAACCGCCCCGACATCCTCGACCCCGCGCTGCTGCGCCCCGGTCGCTTCGACCGCCAGATCGGCGTGGACGCGCCCGACCTCAAGGGCAGGCAGAAGATCCTCGAGGTGCACAGCAAGGGCAAGCCGCTGTCGAAGAGCGTCGACCTCGAGGTCGTCGCCCGCAAGACCCCGGGGTTCACCGGCGCCGATCTCGCGAACGTGCTCAACGAGGCCGCTCTGCTCACCGCGCGGTCGAACGCGCAGCTGATCGACAACCGCGCCCTCGACGAGGCCATCGACCGCGTGATCGCCGGCCCGCAGCGCCGCACCCGCGTGATGAAGGACAAGGAGAAGCTCATCACGGCGTACCACGAGGGTGGTCACGCGCTCGCCGCCGCCGCGATGAACTACACCGACCCGGTGACCAAGATCACGATCCTCCCGCGCGGAAAGGCCCTCGGCTACACGATGGTGCTGCCGATCGACGACAAGTACTCCGTCACCCGCAACGAGCTGCAGGATCAGCTGACCTACGCGATGGGCGGCCGCGTCGCGGAGGAGATCGTCTTCCACGACCCGACCACCGGGGCATCGAACGACATCGAGAAGGCGACCTCGATCGCCCGCAAGATGGTCATCGAGTACGGCATGACCACGCAGGTCGGCCCGGTCAAGCTCGGCACCGAGGGCGGCGACATGTTCGTGGCCAGGGACATGGGCCGCGGTCGCGAGTACTCCGAGAAGGTGGCGGAGCGGGTCGACGCCGAGGTGCGCGCCCTCATCGAGCAGGCGCACAACGAGGCGTACGCGGTGATCAGCGAGAACCGCGACATCCTCGACCGTCTCGCGCTGGCGCTGCTCGAGGAGGAGACCCTCGACCACAACCGCATCGCCGAGATCTTCACCGAGGTCAAGAAGCTGCCCGAGCGCCCGCTGTGGCTGTCGAGCGAAGACCGTCCGGTGTCGGAGCGCCCGCCGATCGAGGTCCCGAAGAAGGACGTGTCGCTCGCGGCCTCCGTCGAGGCGCCGTCCGCTGCGCCGCGTGCGCAGCAGGGATCGGCAGGAGCAGGCAACCCCCGCCCCGCGACGGCGTGACGTGACGGTCGACAGGGAGCGCGTCGAGCGGCTCACCCGCGAGCTGCTGGAGGCGATCGGCGAGGACCCGGACCGACCGGGCATCAAGCAGACCCCGGCGCGAATGGCGGAGCTCTACGCGGAGTTCTTCTCCGGCGTGGGGGAGGACCCCGGAGCGCCCCTCGCGCACACGATCAGCGTGACGCGCGGTCCTGCCCCCGACACCCTGCCGTCCGGTGCGGTGCTGCTGCGCGACATCCGGTTCCGCTCGGTGTGCGAGCACCACCTGCTGCCGTTCGCCGGGCACGCGCACATCGCCTACCTTCCGGGCGAGCAGGTCGTCGGCCTCGGGGCGCTGGTGCGCGTGGTCGAGATCCTCGCGGCGCGGCCGCAGGTGCAGGAGCGGCTCGGTGAGCAGATCGCCGACACGATCGCCGAGCACCTCGACACGCGGGGCGTGCTGGTGGTGCTCGATGCGAGCCACGGCTGCGTCACGATGCGCGGCGGACGGCAGACCGAGGCGTCGACCCTCACGATCGCCGCGCGCGGGGAGTACACCGACGCCGTCGCCAGGGCCGAGCTCGTGACCCTGATCAGCATGTCCGTCCCGTCCGCCGGCGCGCGCTGATGACCGGCATCTGGGGCATCGTCAATGTCACGCCCGACTCGTTCAGCGACGGCGGCCGCTACTTCGACGTGGAGCGCGCGGTGGAGCACGGTCTGCGGTTGCGGGCAGACGGCGCGACCGTGCTCGACGTCGGCGGGGAGTCGACCAGGCCGGGCGCGGAGCGTGTCGGTGCAGACGAGGAGCAGCGTCGCGTGCTCCCCGTGATCGAGCAGCTCGCGGCGGCCGGTGCGCCGGTGAGCGTGGACACGCTGAACGCCGCCACGGCCGCGGCGGCCGTGCGCGCGGGCGCCCGGATCGTGAACGACGTGTCGGGCGGCCTCGCCGATCCGGACATGCGTGCGGCCGTCGCGGAGTCGGGTGCCGACTACGCGATCGGCCACTGGCGCGGCTTCTCGGACGACATGTACGCGAGGGCGGAGTACCGCAGGGTGGCGCGCGACGTCGCGGGCGAGCTGCAGGAGCGGCTGGGGGAGGCCGCCGCCGCCGGCATCGCCCCGTCGCGAGTGATCCTCGACCCCGGGATCGGCTTCGCGAAGGCCGGGGCACAGAACTGGGACGTGCTGCGCGGCCTCGACGAGATCGTCGCGCTCGGCCCGCGCGTGCTCATCGGCACCTCGCGCAAGCGGTTCCTCGCCGAGGTGCTGCAGGGTGCACGGCCCGAAGACGGCGAGGTGACGCAGGCGCGGCGCGATCTGGCGACCGCCGTCACGAGCGCCCTCGCCGCGCAGGCCGGGGTCTGGGCCGTCCGGGTGCACGACGTCGCCGCGACGCGCGACGCGCTCGCGGTCGCGAAAGCCTGGCGCGGCTGAGGCGGCGTCGGAGCCGCGCCGTACGCTAGAGGCATGGACTTCCTCGACGAGATCGTGCTGACAGGGCTGACGGTGTTCGGCCGCCACGGGGTCTACGCGCACGAGCGCGAGGAGGGGCAGGAGTTCACGATCGACCTGCGTCTGCGGCTCTCGCTGGAGCAGGCCGCCGGATCGGACGACGTGGCCGACACGGTGCACTACGGCGAACTGGCGGAACGCGTGGCCGCGGTGGTCGCCGGCGAGCCGGTCAACCTCATCGAGACCCTGGCGGAGCGCATCGCCGCGGTCGCCCTCGACGACCGTCGCGTGCAGGGCGTCACCGTCACGGTGCACAAGCCGCACGCGCCCATCCCGCTGGAGTTCGCCGATGTGGCCGTCACGGTGCACCGCACCCGGGCGCCGGAGACCCTGGAGGACATCACGGTATGAGCCGCAATCTCACGCGCCCGCCCGACGTTCCCGCCCCGCGCCCGGGTCGCCCGGAGACGGTCGCGGTCGTGGCGCTCGGGGCGAACCTGGGCGACCGGCAGAAGACGATCCGCGCGGCCGTCGAGCGCATCCGTCGGCTGCCGCTGGTGAGCGACGTGCGCGTCTCGCGGCTGTTCGAGACGGTGGCGGTGCGCCTCGACGGTCCCGACCCCGACGCCCCGGGCTACGTCAACGCAGTCGCGCTCGTCACCACGCGGCTGGCGCCGGAGATCCTGCTGGGCATGCTGCACGCGATCGAGGACGAGAACGGGCGCGTGCGAGAGGAACGGTGGGGCGACCGCACGCTCGACCTCGACCTCATCGCGTACGGCGATGTCGAATCGGACGACCCGCGGCTGGAGCTGCCGCATCCGCGCGCGGCCGAGCGCCTGTTCGTGCTGGAGCCGTGGCTCGACGTCGACCCCGGCGCCGCACTGGTCGGACACGGACGCGTCGACGACCTCGTGGCGGGGCTGCGGGCGCGGGGCGACGCATGAAGCGCACGTCCGTCGGGCTGCTCGCCGTGCTCGCCCTCCTCGGGGGCGCCGTGGGGTTCGCGCTCGACCAGATGCTGACCGCGGGAGGGCGGGCCACGTTCACGCCGTCGCTGCTGCTGCCCGTGCTGCTCGTGCTCATCGCGATCGCGGCGCTCGGAGTCGCCTGGCCGGTGCGCCGCAGCGTCCGCTCCGGAACGCGTATCGACCCGTTCCGCGCGCTTCGTGCCGCGACACTGGCGCGGGCGTCGAGCCTGCTCGGCGCGATCATGGCCGGCTTCGGCGCAGGACTGCTGCTCTTCCTTCTGACGAGGCCGATCGATCCGCCGGTAGGGTCGACAGTGGCGATGGCCGCGCTGATCGCGAGTGCAGTCGTGCTCGTCGTGGCCGCCCTCATCGCTGAACAGTTCTGTACCCTCCCGAAGGATCCTGATGACTCAGAACCCAGAGACCGCGCCCCTGAACCCGGCGGAGGGCACTGACCTCGACGCGCTGGACCGCGGCACGTACACGCAGTTGCGCACGGCGCGCAACGAGGCGCGCCTCGAGCTCGACGGCACGTGGCACCAGATCTCGCCGCGGTACGTCGTGTCGCAGATCGTGCAGAACGTCATCTTCCTGGTGATCGTCGCCGTCGCCGCGGTGGTGCTGAACGTCGTGCTCGAGCAGGACTGGGTCTGGATCCCCGCGGGCGCGATCATCCTGATCACCCTGATCACGCTCGTGATCCTCCCGCGGCAGGCGCGCGCGATCGGCTACATGCTGCGCGCGGACGACATCGTGTTCCGCAAGGGGATCCTGTGGCAGCGCATGATCGCCGTGCCGTACGGGCGCATGCAGCTGGTCGACATCACGCAGGGCCCGCTCGACCGGGCGTTCGGCGTGTCCCAGCTGAAGATGGTGACGGCGGCGGCGACGACGGGCGTGCAGATCCCCGGACTCACCCAGGCGGCGGCCGAGGCCCTGCGCGACACGCTCATCCAGGTGGCCGAGACCCGCCGGACCGGCCTGTGAGCGAGGCGCAGCTCCCCGGCTCCGCGGTCGGTCAGGCCGCGGCGCCGTCGACGAACCTCGCCGACGGCGAGTGGCACCGCATGCATCCGCTCACGCCGCTGTTCAAGGGCGGCCTGGCGCTGATCATCGTGGCCGGCATCGTGATCGCCAACATGCGCGATCGTGTGATCGCATGGCTCGTCGGCATGTTCACGCCGGAGGAAGCGCACTACGGCGACTACACCGGCGGCGATCCGGTGGACTGGGTGCTCTCGAACAACCTGGCGCTCGTGGCGCTGCTCGGCGTGCTGGTGCTCGTCGTCGTGCTCGTGGCGATCTTCTGGTTCGTGTGGCGCTTCCAGCAGTTCCGCATCACGGGCGACCACGTGGAGGTGCGCAAGGGCATCATCTTCCGGTCGCACCGGCGTGCGCCGCTCGACCGGGTGCAGGGCGTGAACCTGACGCGCCCCTTCCCCGCGCGGATCATCGGCCTCGCGAAGCTGGAGGTGGTCGGGGCGGGCAATGACGCCAACGTCGAGCTCGAATACCTGGCCACGCCGCGGGCGGAGGGCGTGCGCGCGGAGATCCTGCGTCTGGCGTCGGGTGCACGGGCCGCCCGGCACGCCGCCATGAACCCGGGTGCGGAGGTGCCGGGGGAGCGGGTGTCGGCACGGTCGCAGCTCGTCGGCTCGATGAACCAGGGGGTCACCGGCCTCATCGCGGGCGTCGATCTGGAAGACGTGGTGCCGGAGAGCGTCGTGAAGATCCCCACGGGGCGTCTGATCGGCTCGCAGGTGATCTCGGGTCTGCTGTGGCTCGTGTTCTTCGGTGCGATCTTCGCGATCGCGATCGGCAGCACGATCATCGGGGTCCTCGTCGACGGTGATCCGGACGGCGGCATCGTGCTGCTCGGGATCGGGCTCGGCATGGGCGTGCCGATGGTGGTGGCCGTCGTCGGTATCACCTGGGCGCAGATCTCCAAGTCGCTGCGCTACTCGATCGCGCCGACGCCGGACGGCGTGCGCATCACCTACGGGCTGCTCACCACCGTCACCGAGACGCTTCCGCCCGGCCGCATCTTCGCGGTCGAGGTGTCGCAGTCGCTGCTGTGGCGTCCATTCGGCTGGTGGACCATCAAGATCAACCGGATGAGCGGCAAGAGCGCGGCGCAGCAGTCCTCCGGCAGCGGCCAGCAGTTCAACGTGGTGCTGCCGGTGGGCAAGCGCGCCGATGTCGAGCGGGTGCTCGCGCTGGTGCTTCCCGACCTTCCGCCCGCGAGCATCCCGCTGTTGTGGGAGCAGGGCGTCGTGGGTCCCGCCGCGGACGACCCCTACCGCACGATGCCGCAGCGCGCGTGGTGGCGGCGGCCCTTCTCCTGGAGACGCCACGGCTACGCGGTGACCGCGGACGGGCTGCTGCTGCGGCGGGGCATCGTCTGGCGCAAGCTCGCGGTGTTCCCGCTGGCCCGACTGCAGGGCGTGTCGCTGAACCAGGGGCCGATCGATCGGGCGCAGCGGGTGTCCGGCGCGCAGGTGCACACCGTCCCCGGCCCGATCACCGGGATCCTCGCGGGGCTGGAGCGCGCGGACGCCCTCGCTCTGCTGGACGACGTCAGCCGCGCGGCCGCTGAGGCGGCGTCGCGCGACCGCACGCACCGGTGGAGCGAGCACGCGGTCGCACCGGAGCCCCCGGCGTTCACCGGTCCGCCGCCACCTCCGGGTGCACGGCCCGCGCCCTTCGCCCCACCCGTGGGGTCGCCCGCGGTGCCGCCGGTGGGGTCGCCCGCGGTGCAGCCTCCCGCGGTGCCTCCGGTGCCGCCCGCCGCGGTGCCGCCCGTCGCGGTGCCTCCGGTGCAGCCGCCCGCCGTGCAGCCTCCCGCGGCGCCCGCGGTGCAGCCTACGGTGTCGCCGCCTCCGGTGCAGCCTCCCGCGGTGCCTCCGGTGGGGTCGCCCGCCGCGGTGCCTCCGGTGCAGCCGCCCGCGGTGCCTCCGGTGCAGCCGCCCGCCGTGCAGCCGTCCGCGGCGCCTACGGTGCCGCCGCCTGCGGTGCAGCCGCCGCCGGTGCCGCCGGTGCAGCCTCCCGCGGTGCAGCCGCCGCCGACGCCCCCCGTGCAGCCGCCCGTGGTTCCGCCGACCCGTCGGTCGTCGAGGCCGGCTCCGACCGAGGAATGAGCGCCATGCGGGACGGCCGGCTGGGCGTCGGCATCGTCGGTGCAGGTCGCGTCGGGCCCGTGCTGGGCGCTGCGCTCGCCGGTGCAGGTCACGCCGTCGTCGGTATGACCAGTGGATCCGACGACGAACGAGCCTCGGCCGTGCTCCCCGGTGTGCCCGTGCTCGAGACGCAGGAGGTCGTCCGCCGGGCCGAGCTCGTGATCCTCGCCGTGCCCTCCGAGCAGCTCCCGGCGCTTGTCGCCGGCATCGCCGAAGTGGGCGGGTGGCAGGTGGGTCAGCTGGTGCTGCACACCGATGCGGCGCACGGCATCGAGGTGCTCCGTCCTGCCGCTGAGCGCGGAGCGATCCCGCTGGCGGTGCACCCGGCGATCACGTTCACCGGGACATCGATCGATCTCCGTCAGTTGCAGGCCGGCTATGCCGCGGTGACCGCTCCCGCGGCCGTCCTTCCCATCGCGCAGGCGCTGGCCGTGGAGATGGGCTGCGAACCGGTGGTGATCGCGGACGCGGACCGGCCCGCGTACGCGGATGCGATCGCGACCGTGACCGAGTTCTCGCGGTCGATCATCGGGCAGTCCACGTCCCGGCTGCGGGAGATCGGCGTCGACAATCCCGGGGGGTACCTGTCTGCGCTCGTGCAGTCCACGGTGGAGCGGGCGCTGCGCGAATCGTCCGAGCCGCCACCCCTGATCTGACGGCGCTCACCGTCCGCCCGAGAAGCCGCCGCCGCCCCCGCCGCCCGAGAAGCCGCCGCCGAACGATCCGCCGCTCGACGAGGACCCGGTCGTCGGCGCCGTGTACGTCGCCGCCGACTGCGACGACGACATGAACGCCGCGAGCTGCACGCGCAGCGCGAGCGAGGTGGGATCGCCGATCCAGGCCGCGCCGCGCTGCTCTCGGGTGTAGGCGCGTTCGAGGACCTCGCCCCACTCGTCCTCCATCCCGAACAGCATCGCGTACGGCAGCAGTCGCTCATACACGTGGATCACCTCGGCACCATCGACCTCACGGCGTTCCGCACCGGTGTACGACTGCAGCATGCGCAGGCGGTCCTCCTCGGCCACGCGGATGAACTCGCGCACGCCCTGGAGGTACTCGAGCGTCCGGGCACCCTCCGGGGTGAGCACGGTGTGCTTCGAGAACGAGTAGAAGGCGGCGATGCCGACCAGTACCACGGCGAACGCCGCGGCGACGAGCGCCGGGATCGCGGCCAGCCGCCCGCTCGCCACGGCCCAGATGCCCACCCCGAGGCCCGCCAGCGCGATCGCGATGGCACACCACTGCACGACGACGGCGCCGCGACTCCGGGCCCGCTCCGTGAGGCCCCGCGTGGCGGCGGCCGTGGCCCCGGCGGTGGTGAGCGCCGACATGCGGGCGGCGAAGCTCTCGCTCGCGGTCGGCAGGTCGACCACGCCTTCCGCGTCGGCGCCGTGGAACAGGGCGTCGAGGGCGGCCGCGTCGAGCTCGTCCGGTGCGGAACCAGCAGGAAGACGGCGAAGTCGGGGTTGCTCGGGGCTGTCCCCCTCCTCGATGCGCAGCGCTCCGCGGACCGCGAGGTGCACGATCTCCGCGGGGATGACGTCCTGCGCCTTCGGGATGACCGCGGCGGCGACGAGCGGCGGCAGCGTCTCGGGCACGTCGTACTGGGCGACGACGATCCCCGTCGCGCGGCGGCGACGTCGGGTGAAACCTGCAACGGCGAGCCACCCCGCGACCGCGACGCCGACCGCGCCGATCGCCGCTATCAGCGGCCCGACGTCCGCGACCGGGTCGGGCGTGCGGGCCGGCGGCTGCTGGACGGTGCCCGCCTCGAACCCGATCGCGACCGTCACGCCGTCCCCGGCCGCAAGGTCCGCCGCCGACGTGCGGAACGTGGCGCCGTCGCCCGTGGGGTCTGGACCGTCGAGCGTGCACGCGGTCGTGGATCCCGCCGGCCCCTGGTAGCAGCGGGTCGAACCGGTGAGCCTCGCGGCCAGCGCAGCGTCCACGTGGACTTCGGCGTCGAACCGCTCGATCGGCTGCGTGCTGTCCAGCGGAAGGAGGTTCCAGTAGAACTCGTCGACCGCGGGCGTCGCGGAGTCTCTCGGCGACGTGGCCAAGACGACATCGCTCATCTCGTACTCGATCACATACGTCGTCAGGCCGCGCGCGTACTGGTCGTCGCCGGTGAGCACCAGCAGCAGTCCGTCCTCGTCGTCGGTCTCGAACGGGACGTCGCGCCCTTCGCCGTCGGTGACGGACAGCACGCGGGTGTCGATGCGGGCGTTCTCGTACGAGGTCGCGAGGCCCCGGACGATCCCGCGGTTCTGGTCGAACTCAGGGAACCGTGCCACGAGGGTCTCGGTCACGTGGAGGCGAGCGCGACCGTCGACGAGACTCAGGTCGTAGGTGGCGTCCCACGACGCGTACGAGAAGTCGTCCACGTCGGCGGCGACCGTACGCGCCGCGGTGCCCGCGGTGCCCGTGGCGGCCGCGGCTGCCGGCGCGACCGCAGCGCGGTCCGACCGGGCGGAGGTGAGTGCCGGAGCGGCGGAGGCCGAGGCGACGGGGAGGACGATGGCGCCGGCGGCGAGGACGAGGGCGGCGGAAGCGCGGGCGATCCTGGAGAGGGCCATGCACCGAGGCTACCCAGCGACGGCCGCGGGCCCGCATCGCGCCTCGGTAAACTGGGGGAGACTTTCAAGGAGCCCCGCACATGACTGACGCGTCCGCCGCGCCCGAATCGGCCACGACCGACTCTTCCCCCGAGGACGACGTCCACGAGCAGAAGGCGGTGCGACTCGCCAAGCGCGAGCGCCTGATCGCCCGACGCTCGGATGCGGGGGGCGGCGCGTTCCCCGTGGGCGTGCCGGTGACCCACTCGATCCCCGCCCTACGCGCGGAGTACGGCGAGCTGGAGGCGGGCGCGGAGACCGGTGTCGTGGTCGGGGTGGCTGGCCGCGTGGTCTTCAGCCGCAACACCGGCAAGCTCTGTTTCGCGACGCTGCAGGCCGGCGACGGCAGCCGCATCCAGGCGATGGTCTCGCTCGCGAACGTGGGCGAGGAGTCGCTGGCCGACTGGAAGGAATACGTCGACCTCGGCGACCACGTGTTCGTGCACGGCGAGGTCATCTCGAGCCGCCGCGGAGAGCTGTCGATCATGGCGGACGACTGGGCGATCGCGTCGAAGGCCATCCTGCCGCTGCCGAACGCCTATGCGGAGCTCAGCGAGGAGGGCCGCGTGCGCAGCCGCTACCTCGACCTGATCGTGCGCGAGCAGGCCCGCACGACCGTCCGGGCGCGCGCCGCCGTGAACGCCAGCCTGCGGGCGACGTTCGCGAGCCACGACTACCTCGAGGTCGAGACCCCGATGCTGCAGGTGCAGCACGGTGGGGCATCGGCGCGTCCGTTCGTCACGCACTCGAATGCGTTCGACACCGAGCTCTACCTGCGCATCGCTCCGGAGCTGTACCTCAAGCGGGCCGTGGTCGGCGGGATCGAGCGCGTGTTCGAGATCAACCGCAACTTCCGCAACGAGGGCGCCGACTCGACGCACAGCCCCGAGTTCGCGATGCTCGAGGCCTACCAGGCCTACGGGGACTACAACCAGATGGCCGCCCTCACGCAGGAGCTCGTGCAGCAGGCGGCGATCGCGGTCTCCGGCTCGACGACCGTGACCTGGGCGGACGGCACCGAGTACGACCTCGGCGGCGAGTGGGACCGCATCTCCATGTACGAGTCGCTGTCGGCGGCGTCGGGCCGCACGGTGACGCCGCAGGACGCGGTGGAGGACCTGATCTCGTTCGCGCAGGCCCACGGTGTGGACGTGCCACCGCAGGCCACGCACGGCAAGCTGGTGGAGGAGCTCTGGGAGCACTTCGTGAAGGGCGACCTGGTGCGCCCGACCTTCGTGATGGACTTCCCCGTCGACACCTCGCCCCTCGTGCGCGAGCACCGCTCGATCGCGGGCGTCGTGGAGAAGTGGGACCTCTACATCCGCGGGTTCGAGCTCGCGACGGGGTACTCGGAGCTGGTCGACCCTGTCATCCAGCGGGAGCGGTTCGAGGAGCAGGCGAAGCTCGCGGCCCGTGGCGATGTCGAGGCGATGCCGATCGATCAGGAGTTCCTGCGGGCACTCGAGCACGGCATGCCGCCGTCCGGCGGCATGGGGATGGGGATCGACCGTCTGCTGATGGCCATCACCGGCCTGGGCATCCGCGAGACCATCCTCTTCCCCCTCGTGAAGTGACCGGCACCCGTTCATCGGCGGGTCCGTCCGCGGAAGGCCCAGTCGGGTAGCGCCTCCTCGGCGATCAGCCTCTCGAGGAGCATGGCGAGGCTGTACTCCCGATCGATGTCGCGCGCGAGCTCGACGTAGCGACCGGCGTGCGTGGCGCGGCCGAGTGCCCACGACAGCCACGCCGCTGCGGTGAGGGGCGCGGGTCGTGCCGTGCGTGGTGCCCTCGCTGCGGCATGACGCACCACCTCCAACGCGCTGCGGAGCCGATTCGGATCGGGTGTGGGTCCGCGGCCGACGAACACCCGCCCGAGCTCGTCGGGAATTGGGCTGCCCGAGGCGGTGAAGGCGAGCTGCGCCTGGAGCGCACGGATACCGCCCTCTCGATCGCTCGCCCACTGCGCAAGGGCGGCGTCGCGGAGCGCGGGGCGCTGAAGGCACCAGAGCAGCGCCGCCCAGGCGAAGGGCGGGATCGTGTCCGGGCCTTTCAGCACCGCTTCGAAGAGCCCGGGGAGGTCGTCCAGCAGCGCGAGCGCGGCGAGCGCCTGCGGATCCTCCCGACCGGACACGCGGCCCTTCCCGTCCAGCGCGCCGCGGAGCCCGGTCAGCGCGCGCTCGACGCGCTGGCGCTCGGGCGCCCCCACGCGCGGTACCCGGGCTCCCGCGAGCTGGTCGCCGGACACGTCGCCGATCGAGGGGTGCGCGGGCGTGGGGCCGATCTCGGCGAGCGGCTTCAGCGTCGGCTTCCGGTCGAGGTAGCTGCTCCACCCGCCCGGCGTCACGCAGAGAGCATCCATCACTCGCATGCCCGCACCGCGCAGGCCGGCGAGAAGATGATCCACCACCACGGCGCCGGGCAGCACCAGGCCATCCGCCGTCGTGACGCTCTCCTCGTCCGTGTACACGACGACGGCGGCGCCGTCCGTGCCGCGGACGCGCTGCAGGAGCCGCACGGCCGAGGGGGCGTAGCGGCCGGGGGGCATCGCGTCGTCGGGCGGGTCGAGCCGCATCGCCCCGTCGGTGCGGGAGCCGCGGAACGGCAGGAGCACGATGCTCCGGCGCGGAGTGAACCCGGCGAGGGTGGGCACGATGCCCAGGAACTGGGCGGAGTCGGAGGCGTTGAGCACGGTGGTCATCCCGAGAGCATCGCCCGGTCGGCATCGCGTGGCGGGCCGCGAACCCGCAGTCGGGGGAGCATTCGTGGGAACCGGGCTCTGTGGAGGAGACCCTCGCGTACCATGGAGTCATGGACAACTTCTGGCTCGCCGCGGCATGGTCGCTCCTGCCGACCATCGGAGTCAGCATCGTGTTCGTCGTCGTCCTCCGCGGCATCCTGCGCTTCGACCGCACCGAGCGGAAGGTGCACGCCCAGATCGAGGCCGAGGAACGCGCCGCGCGCGGACTCCCGCCGCGCACCTGAGTCCGACCCATCCGCTACTGTGAAGCGAGCGTGCCTGGTCTGGCGCGCACCGGGGTCATGACCCCTGATGCGGGCGAGGGGGTGCGATGACAGCCTGGACCTGGGGCTGGTGGTTCGCGGTCTTCCTCCTGCTCCTCGACATCACGATCCGCGTCACCGCCATCATCGTGATCCCGCGCAACCGGCGTCCCACGGCAGCGATGGCGTGGCTGCTGGCGGTGTTCTTCATCCCCTTCGTCGGCGTGTTCCTCTTCCTCCTCATCGGCAACCCGCGACTGCCGCGGGCCCGCCGCCGCAAGCAGGACCAGATCAACGAGTACATCGCCGAGACCAGCGAGCACCTGCACTTCGGCACGCTGCGTCCGAACGCCCCCGCGTGGTTCGGACCGATCGTGCAGATGAACCAGCGCCTCGGAGCCCTCCCGCTCTCCGGTGACAACGGCGCGCACCTGATCTCCGACTACCAGGAGTCGCTCGACGAGATGGCGGAGGCGATCCGCACCGCCCAGGACTACGTGCACGTCGAGTTCTACATCCTGCAGTCCGACGAATCGACCGACAACTTCTTCCGCGCGCTCGAAGAGGTCGCGGCACGCGGGGTCGCGGTGCGCGTCCTGCTCGACCACTGGGCCAACCGGGGCAAGCCGCGCTACCGCCAGACCGTCGCACGACTCAACGCGATGGGGGCCGACTGGCACCTGATGCTGCCCGTGCAGCCGCTCAAGGGGAAGATGCAGCGCCCCGACCTGCGCAACCACCGCAAACTGCTCGTCGTCGACGGGAACATCGCGTTCCTCGGGTCGCAGAACATCACCGACTCGACCTACAACCTGCGCAAGAACATCCGCCGCGGACTGCACTGGGTCGACCTCATGGTGCGCCTCGACGGGCCGGTCGTGCTGAGCGTGAACGCCATCTTCCTGAGCGACTGGTACAGCGAGACCGATGTGGTCCTCCAGGAGATCGACATCGCGCACGCCAACATCGGGTCCGGCGATCTGGACTGCCAGGTCGTGCCGTCCGGTCCGGGGTTCGAGGTGGAGAACAACCTCCGGCTCTTCCTCGCGCTGCTGTACGCGGCGAAGAAGCAGATCATGATCATCAGCCCGTACTTCGTCCCGGACGAGGCGCTGCTGCTGGCCGTCACCGCAGCGGTCGATCGCGGCGTCCAGGTCGAGCTGTTCGTCTCGGAGGAGGGCGACCAGGCGATGGTCTACCACGCCCAGCGCAGCTACTACGAGGTGCTGTTGCGGGCGGGGGTGCGCATCTGGATGTACCGCAAGCCCTACATCCTGCACACCAAGAGCCTCACGATCGACGACGAGGTGGCGGTGATCGGCTCGAGCAACATGGACATGCGCTCGTTCGGTCTCAACCTCGAGGTGTCGATGCTCGTCCGTGGCGAGGAGTTCGTCAGGGAGATGCGCGAGGTGGAGGACAAGTACCGGTCGCTCAGCCGCGAGCTCACGCTCGAGGAGTGGATGCAGCAGCCGCTGCGGTCCACCGTGCTCGACAACCTGGCGCGGCTCACCTCGGCGCTGCAGTGACCGGCCCCGCGGGCCGAGCCCCGTAGGCAGGGGAGGATGCCGCGAGTACCCTGAGGGCATGACTCCTCGCCGGCTCCTCCTCGTCGCGTCCTCCGCGCTCGCCGCGGCCCTGCTCCTCGCCGGTTGCACGGTGGGTCCGGGCAACACCGCCCCGAACTCGACATCGGAGCCGTCGAGCGGTCCGGGCAACGCGGGCGGCGGTGACGATTCGGGCGACCTGGAGGGCGCACTGCTCGACGACGGGCGCATGTTCGCGGTCGTCAGCTGGGGCTCCTCCACGTGCCTGCCCCAGGTCGACCAGGTCTCCGCGGAGGGCCAGACGGTGTCAGTCACGCTGGTCGAACCCGAGGGCGACGGCGCGACGGAGACGGCGTGCACGGCGGATCTCGCTCCGCGCGCGAGCGTCGGCGCGCTGCCGGAGGGCGTGGATCCGACCAAGGACATCACCCTCCAGGTGACCTACGGGGACGTTTCCGATGACATCGACCTCGACGGCGACCCGGACGCGACCGGCACCCCGGGCGACCCGACGTCGTACGAGCCGTCCGCGGGATGGTTCGACGACGGCGGGCTGGTGCTGCTGACGTGGGGCTCGTCCGGATGCCCGCCCGTCGTGGAATCGGCCGAGGGCTCGGGCTCCGCGGGCACGGTCACCTTCGTCACCGACGACACCCAGGTGTGCACGATGGACATGGCCCCGCGCGCGACCGTGATCGAGTTCCCCGAGGACGACGTGGACGACGACGCGCCGTTCACCCTCACGCTCGTGGGCGGCGGACTCGACGGCACGGTGCAGGTGCGCTGACCCCGGCGCCGCCCCGTCAGAGGATGTGCACGGGGTGGCCGGCGGGCAGCGCCAGCAGCAGAGCGCCCGGGTCGGCGCGGCACACCACCCGCACGGCCTCGCCGAACTCATCGCCGTCGAGCTCGACGGGCGTATGCTCGCAGACATGCGCGAAAGTGAAGTGTTACCGACTGGCATCACTGCCCGGTGGAGGTGGGAAGTTTTTGCCCGCGTGGTGGTCGCGGCTTTGTTCGCCGCAGTCGGGGCTCTGTTACTTCTGGTCGGCGACTTCTGGGTCTGGCCGATTGCTCTCGTGATCCTCGGCGCATCCAGCCGAACTGCGGCACAAGCCTCTGATCGGCGAAGTCGCGGTAGGCGTCAGAGGGCATGGGACGCAAGGAGTTTCTCGTTCGCGGCGATTCTCATCCCAGCGATGCTGGGGATCGTGATTCCATTGCGGTCTTTGGGGGTCCCTCTGCGACCTTGGGTCACGTGGTACGTGCCCGCGGCGACTTTCGTGCTCATGATTGTCACCACCTGCTTGCTCGTACTCCTTCAGTTGCCCTCGCAGGGCGAGGGGACGCCGGCTCACCGTCGCCCCCTCTGATCAATGAGCGTTACGCGAGGCAGGTCATGATTCCTCCCATTCCGGTGAAGCCGAGCGCGGAAATCCAGATGAGCGATCCGTCTGCGCTAAGTACGCCGAAGACGCCGCTGACGATGGACATCAGACACCCGATCGGGTCCGGCTTTGGGTGATCAATCACGGTTCCTGTCACCGACAACTTGTAGTTCGCCACCATCACGCCGTTGATGTACTTGTGTAGGAAGCTGCCGTGGCAGTCCGTGGTTGGCTCTCCGACGCGCAGCGACCAACTGCTTCCGTCCGAGCCGATGCAGATGTACTCGTACTGACCCGTGCTCATCGTTGCGGAGCCGATGGGGCTGGCCGTGCGTACTTCGGTCTGTGCGCTTGTGGCCGCGCTCGCTGCTTGCGGAGCCACAGCCGCTCCGATGGCGATGCACGCGGCAGCACACAGGGTTACGACACTTCTCTTCATGATGTTCTTCCCTTCTCGATCGCGGTGAGCGCCGCGATGCCCGGGAAGCTATGAACTGACCAATCGGTTAGGGAACTGAAGTATTACGCGCCACCTCCTGACCGGCTGTCCAGTGCGTAGGGTCACTCAAAGTGGACACGAGGAGGTGGAGCGATGAGTGCGAAACGGAACGGCGTGCGCACAACGGCTTTGAGGGCGCTCAATGCCCGCTCGGTGATGAGCCCGGACTTGAACGCGGCACCCGAGATCATCGAGGCAGCCGTGCGTGTGTTCGACGAGTTCGGTTATGAGGGCACGAGTTTCCGTCGCATTGCGGAGGTTGCGGGAACCTCGAAGTCCCTCGTCACCTACTTCTTCCCAACCAAACAGGCCTTGGTTGGGACCATCGTCGATCTCGCCTTCCCCGGCGGCGTCTTCATGGGAACCAAACGCACGGATGATGACCCGCTCGATGCGATCGTCGCCGTAGCGGAGCAAGTGACCGACAGCCTTCTGCACGACCCGCTGGCGCGAGTGTCGCTCATGCTGATGGATCGGAGGACCGACGGCTCGCCGCCCGCAAGTCCCAAGTTCAGCGGGTGGCTCGCGCGCTTGACCGACTACCTCGAAGAAGCGCAACGGAAAGAGCTGATCGCTCCGGATGCCGATCCGCCAAGAGAGGCGAAGTACCTCCTATCTGGCATCATCGGACTTGCCGAGTTGGCAAGGGACAGCGGCGCCTACCTGCGGCTTGTCGAAGACGCTGTGCTGCTCACTCGCGACCGGCTCGCTCACATCGTCGTCGGCCCGCGGGCGGGTGAGCTTCGCGCGTAGGGTGCGCTGACCCCCGCGCCACCGCGTCAGAGGATGTGCACGGGGTGGCCGGCGGGCAGCGCCAGCAGCAGAGCGCCCGGGTCGGCGCGGCACACCACCCGCACGGCCTCGCCGAACTCGTCGCCGTCGAGCTCGACGGGCGTGGGAGCGGGCGCCGCCGCCTCGGCCGCCGCGCCGCGGAAGTAGTGCACCGAGGCGTCCGTGCCGCGGCGCTCCAGCACGAGGCGTCCCGCGCGGAAGCGGCGCAGCACCGAGTTGTCCCACCAGATCTTGCGCCACACACCCAGCCAGCCGAGCACACCGGTCGGCTGGATCACGGCGACGTCGAGTGCGGCATCGGTGATCGACGCGTCGGGGATCAGCGAGATGCCGGCGGGCAGCGTGCCGCAGTTCGCGAACAGGATGCTGTGGACCTTGGTGGAGTGCAGGCGCCCCTCACCGATCTGGTAGACGGCGCGGAACGGCTGGGCCCGGGGGAGCGATCGCGCAGCACCGTCGACGTACGCGATCCACCCGACCGATCGCTTCAGGTCGGAGCGCGTGTTCGCGATCATGTCGGCATCCAGGCCGATGCCGGCGAGCACCACGAAGGCATGCTCGACCTCCTCGCCGTCCGCGCGGGTGAGCCGTGCCCAGCCGATGTCGATCGGGTGGCGGAAGTCGCCCAGAGCGGCACGGATCATCTCGGCGGGGTCGGTCAGCGGCAGTCCCAGGTTGCGCGCGAGGAGGTTGCCGGTGCCGCTCGGCAGGATCGCGAGCGGCACCCCGGTGCCGGCGATGGCCTCCGCGACCGCGCGCACCGTGCCATCGCCGCCCGCCACCAGCACCACGTCCACACCACGGGCGAGCGCCTCGGCCGTGGCTCCCTGCCCGGCGTCGTCGACCGTCGTCGGGTAGAACGCCGGGTGCTGCCAGCCCGCCTCGCGGCACAGGTCTCGAACCTGCGCCCGCAGCCGCTTCCCGTCCACTTTCACCGGGTTGTACACGAGTGCCGCCTGCGAGGTGACAGGGGGGCTCGTGCGCATGGCGCTACTCTAGACCGGCAGCCGAGGGGCTCCGCCGCACCTCGTAGACTTGCGGAATGATCGACCTCGCACTCCTCCGCGAAAACCCGGAGATCGTCCGCCGTTCGCAGGCTGCCCGTGGCAACGACCAGAGCACCGTCGACGTCGCACTCGAGGCCGATCGATCGCGCAGGGCCGCGCTCGCCGCGTTCGAAGAGCTGCGTGCCGAGCAGAACGCCTTCGGCAAGCAGGTCGCCAAGGCCCCCAAGGAGGAGAAGGCGGCGCTCGTCGCCCAGGCGAAGGACCTCGCCGACCGCGTGAAGCAGGCGCAGCACGCCGCGAACGAAGCCTCGGAGCACGCGGCCGCGGCCCTCGCGCGCATCGAGAACGTCGTGATCGACGGTGTGCCGGCGGGGGGCGAGGAGGACTTCGTCGAGCTGCGGCGGGTGGGCGACGTCCCGGCGTTCGACTTCGAGCCCCGCGACCACCTCGAGCTCGGGGAGCTGCTCGGCGCGATCGACATGGAGCGCGGCGCGAAGGTCTCCGGCGCGCGCTTCTACTTCCTGCGCGGGATCGGCGCCCGGCTCGAGATCGCCCTCATGAACCTCGCGCTCGACACGGCGCTGCAGAACGGCTTCGTGCCGATGATCACGCCCACGCTCGTGCGGCCGGAGATCATGCAGGGCACCGGCTTCCTCGGCGAGCACGCGGACGAGGTGTACCACCTCGACAAGGACGACGACCTGTACCTGGTCGGCACGAGCGAAGTCGCGCTCGCCGGCTACCACAAGGACGAGATCGTCGACCTGTCCGACGGCGCCCTCCGCTACGCGGGCTGGTCCACGTGCTACCGCCGCGAGGCGGGATCGCACGGCAAGGACACCCGCGGCATCATCCGCGTGCACCAGTTCAACAAGCTCGAGATGTTCGTCTACACCTCGGCCGAGGACGCGGAGGCCGAGCACCTGCGGCTGGTCGCGCTGCAGGAGCAGATGCTCACCGCGCTCGGCCTCGCGTATCGCGTGATCGATGTCGCCGCTGGCGACCTCGGTTCGAGCGCCGCGCGCAAGTACGACATCGAGGCGTGGGTGCCCACCCAGGGTGCGTTCCGCGAGCTCACCTCGACCTCGAACTGCACGACCTACCAGGCCCGGCGCCTCGACGTGCGGTACCGGCCGCCGGTGGAGGAGGGGGCGTCCGCGCCGAAGACGCAGCACGTGGCCACGCTCAACGGCACGCTCGCGACCACCCGGTGGATCGTCGCCCTGCTCGAGACGCACCAGCAGGCGGACGGCTCCGTGCGGGTGCCCGAGGTGCTGCGCCCCTACCTCGGCGGACTCGAGGTGATCCGCCCGCTCGCCGACGCGCAGGCCGCCCGGTGAGCGCGCCCTGGCTGGTCGGCCTCGACGTCGACGGCACGATCCTGCTCCAGGACGAGACCATGAGCCCCGGTGTGCCGGAGGCGATCGCCCGCGTGCGCGACGCCGGACACCTGGTCACGATCGCGACGGGGCGCAGTTGGATGGGGACGCAGCGCTACGTGGAGGAGCTGGGTCTCACGGCGGATCTCGTCGTCTGCTCGAACGGCGCAGTGACGATGCGGCGCGTGGGCGACCGGTGGGAGCGCTGGCACGTCGAGACCTTCGACCCGACTCCCGCGCTGGCTCTGCTCCGTGACCGCCTCCCGGACGCGCGATACATGGTCGAGCTCGGCTCCGGACAGCGGCTCTTCACCGAGCAGCTCGACGACTGGACGCTCGACGGCGGACGGCAGGTCGACTTCGACCGGCTCGGGGATCTCCCGGTGTCGCGCATCGTGGTCGTCTCGCCGGATCACGACGAGGACGACTTCCACCGGCTCGTGGCCGACGCGGGGCTCAACGAGGTGTCGTACGCGATCGGCTGGACCGCCTGGCTCGACATCGCTCCGCAGGGCGTCGACAAGGGAACGGCGCTGGAGCGGGTGCGTCACGAGCTCGGACTGCAGCGCGACCGCGTGCTGGTCGCGGGGGATGGTCGCAACGACATCGGGATGTTCGGCTGGGCCCTCGCGGGCGGGGGCCGTGCGGTGGCGATGGGGCAGGCGCCGGAAGAGGTGAAGGACGCCGCGGGAGAGGTCACGACCGACGTCGAAACGGGGGGCCTCGCGACCGCGCTCGACACGCTTCCAGCGCCCGCCCAGGTCGACGCACGAGAATAGAGTTCGGCTAGACTCACGCCTGGTCGGCAGACGTATCTGTCGGGAGGGTTGTCCGAGCGGCCGATGGAGCTGGTCTTGAAAACCAGTGGGCAGAGATGTCTCGTGGGTTCGAATCCCACACCCTCCGCATACCGAGCACGGCGAACCCACCGCGCCGTGCCGAATCCGAAAGGGCCCGAGTGAGCGACAACCGACGCCGTCATACCCTCGCGCGACACGGTCAGCAGCACACCCCCGGCACCCTGGGTCAGCTGATGAAGTTCATCGCGATCGGCCTGGCCGTGGTGCTGGTCAGTGGCATCGGTGTCGGCACCTACATCTTCTACGACTTCTCCAGCACGGTCTCCGCCAACGCGGTCGATCTCGACGGTCAGGAAGACGTTCCGCCGGACATCGGCGAGTACAAGGGTGGTTTCAACCTCGTTCTCACGGGCGTCGACACGTGCGAGGAGAAGTACAAGGATCTCTTCGGCGATCGCTGCACGGGTCGCGACGCGGGGGGCACGCTCAACGATGTGAACCTGCTGGTCCACGTCTCGCAGGAACCCCGGCGGATCACGGTGGTCAGCTTCCCGCGTGACCTCATGGTGCCGATCCCCGAGTGCGAGGACGAGGACGGCAACGTCCACTCCGCCATGAGCAAGCAGCCGCTCAACACCGCCTACACCGACGGCGGCCTCAACTGCGTCGTCCAGACGATCTCGCAGCTGACCGACCAGGAGGTGCAGTTCGCGGCATCCGTCACGTTCGGCGGCGTGATCGAGATCACCAACGCGATCGGTGGTGTGGAGGTCTGCCTGGCCAACCCGATCAAGGACCGCTACACGGGCCTCGACATGGAGGCGGGCACGCACTGGCTCCAGGGCCTCGAGGCGCTGCAGTTCCTGCGCACCCGGCACGGCGTCGGCGACGGCAGCGACCTGGGACGCATCGGCAACCAGCAGCAGTACATGTCGAGCCTCGCGCGCGCGCTGATCAGCAGCGACACCCTCGGCAACGTCCCGGTCATGCTGAAGCTCGCCAACATCGGCCTCCAGAACCTCGAGACCAGCACGTCGCTCGCCGATCCGATGAAGATCGCGCAGATCGCGCTCGCCGTGAAGTCCGTTCCCTTCGAGGACATCGTGTTCCTCCAGTACCCGACGAACCAGGACAGCGCCGACCCCAACAAGGTGGTTCCGAACACGCAGGCGGCTGACGTGATGTGGGATGCGATCGAGAAGAACGCCCAGCTCCAGGTCACGCATCAGAACACGAGCAACGACGGGGTGATCGTGGCGGAGCCCACCACCCCCGTGGAGGCGACGCCCGATCCCAACGCGACGCCGAGCGACGTGGTGGCGCTGCCCGACAGCATCAAGGGCAACTCGGCCGCACAGCAGACCTGCTCCAACGGCAACGTGCGCTGACGGGCCAGGCGTCGTCTCTGCGCGCGGCCGGGCGCGGACCCGTCCGCCCCAGAGCGATCGAGGCTCCAGCCGGCACGCACGGAGGGCGGGGACGAGGTCGTGAGACCTCGCCCCCGCCCTCCGTGCGTGGGGCGGTGCCCGGCGTCAGCGCGCGCGACGTGTGCGCGCGACGTGCGCTGCCACGAGCCCGGCGCCGATGAGCGCGAGCACCGTTCCGCCGGTCAGGACCCAGGGCGACGTGCTGCCGCCGGTGGTCGCGAGCGATCCGGCGCTCGGATCGGCCGGAGCCGCCGGGTGCGCGGGCGTGCCCGGCGTGCCGGGGTCGGCCGGGGCGCCGGGGTCGGCCGGAGTGCCGGGGTCGGCCGGGTCCACCGGCGGGGCCGCCGGGAAGGTGTTGGTGACGACGATCTCCGCCGTACCCGCGGCCTCATCCGTGACGGTCGCCGCTGGGCCGACGGCGACGCTCGCCGCGCCGCCGCTCTCCGTCTCGGTGGCGGTGCACACGCTGGAGACCGGTGCCGTGAGGGTCTGCGTCTCGGCACCGGTGAACGTCAGGGTGCGCGGATAGTCGGGTGCCGACTCCCCCGCCCACTGGCAGTCGACGACGACGGCGAACGGCCCCGTCGGCGTCCCGGCCCCCTCGACCGTCTTGGTGATCGCCAGCTGTCCCACCCCGGTGCCGGCGCCCTCGCCGCCGGCGCTCAGGCGACGGACCGATCCGGGCGTGCTCCAGGACTCGCCGTCCGCCGTGACCGACAGGGTGTTGCGGTACACGTCGAGCGACGGGTCGGTCACGCTGTTCTGGAACTTGACCTGCACGATCTCGCCGTCGGCCACGGCGCGGCCCATCGTGACCGTGAGCTGCTGAGCGGTGCAGTCGACCGTGTAGTCGCCGGCGTCCACCGGCACGAGATCGGTGAGGAAGCCGTCGGCATCCGCCGTCGAGGTGTGCCGCACGAGGATCGGCGACGTGCAATCGACCTCTTGGCCGGGCTGTGCCGGGTCGTCGAACACGAGGGAGGAGAACGGACCGCGGGGTGAGGCCACGGTCCATTGGAGGGCGCCCTGCGGGTGGGTCATGCCCTGATCGGCGAGGTCGGTCCAGGCGCCGGCCTTGCTGGGGGCGGTGCGGTCGATGCCCGGAACGCCCGTGGCCTCGATGCCATCGTCGAACGTGACGCCCCCGTCACCCGTGAACGTGATCGGCACGGTCGTGCCGGTCTGCGTGGTCTGGAACTCGGCCCAGAAGTGCGCCGTGCCGTGCACCGAGAGCGGGTGCGTGGTGACGTAGTCGGTGAGGGTGAAGGTCGCGAGCCCCTCGGGGGAGAGAGACGCCTCCGCGACCTTGGCGCCGTCGGCGTCGGTCAGGGCGAACCCCTGGGTGAGCGCGAGCAGTTCGGGTGGGAGCTGCAGCGTGAACGTGTCGCCCGCGCGGGAGTCGTCGGGGACGCTCCACGCGAGGTCGATCTGCACATCCGATCCGGCGTCGGCGCTGCTCTGCACCACCTCCGCGCTGGTGATGGCTCCGTCGATGGTCGCCGCCGAGGCGGCCGACGCCGCAGCGAGGGAGCACGCGAGCAGTGCGGTGGAGGCGCCGGTGGCGGCGAGTGCGCGCGAGTATCTGGTCTTCGTCATTGATTGTCCTTCGTGAGCGCTGCCCCGAGAGGCGAGTGGTGACACTAACGCGTAGCATGTTACCCTATGGCTGGGAGGGTCGAGCCCGTCGAGCTCGCGGAGGGGCCGAGCTCGGCAGGCGCGAAAGCACCAGCGGTGCGACGAACAAGGGGCGGTTCCTCTCCGACGGGAAAGGAACCGCCCCTTTTCGCCGTTCGGATCAGGCGCCGGGCGCGAAGACCTTCGGGGGATGCGTGGCGGCGACGAGGGCGCGAAGGTCTTCCAGCGTGCCGCGGGTCGCACCGAGTGCGCGGCCCTGGATCAGGACGTTCCCCAGGGCGGTCGCCTCGACCGGGCCCGCGAGGACCGGGAGGCCAGAGCGGTCGGCGGTCGCCTGGCAGAGCAGGTCGTTGAGCGCGCCGCCCCCGACCAGGTGGATGCGGTCGAGACTGCGGCCGGAGAGCTCGGCGGCCGTGTGCACCGCCTCGGCGAACGCCGCGGCGATGGACTCGATGATCGAGCGCACGAACGCCGCACGCGTCGACGGCGCCGGTTGCGGCAGCAGGGCGGCGATCCGGGCGGGCATGTCCCCCGGCGCGCTCAGCGACGGGTCGTTCGCGTCGAACACCGGGACCTGGTCGGTGACGACCGACGCGGCAGCCAGGAGTTCCGGCAGTGCGATCGGCGCACCGTCTTCGGCCTCCCACGCGCGCACCGTCTCACTGAGCAGCCAGAGCCCCGTGACGTTGTGCAGGAAGCGATACCGGCCGTCGGCTCCGCGCTCGTGCGTGAAGTTCGCCTCCCGCGCGTCGTCGGTGAGCACGGGTGCGCGCAGCTCGACGCCCACCAGGCCCCAGGTTCCGCACGAGATGAACGCGGACGAGGACGACTCCAGCGGAACGGCGACGACGGCGGACGCGGTGTCGTGCGAGGCCACCGCCACCACGGGCAGGCTCGCACCGATGCGTGCCGCGACCCCGGGGGTCAGCGTGCCGACGACCGTGCCGGCGTCGACGAGTTCGGGCAGGAGCCGTGGCGGGATCCCCGCCCTGACCGCGAGCTCGGTGTCCCATTCGCCCGACCGCACCCCGAGCAGGCCGGTGGTGGAGGCGTTCGTGCGCTCCGCCACGCGCCGGCCCGTGAGGAGGTACGCGAGGAGGTCGGGGATGAGTAGAGCCGTGTCCGCCTCCGTGAGACGCGGGTCGGCACGGAACTGGTACAGCGTGGTGAATGGCAGGAACTGCAGGCCGTTGCGCTCGTACAGCTCCGCGAAGGGCACCTCGCCATGCACCTCGGCCACGCCACGGGCGGTGCGGCGGTCGCGGTAGTGGAACGGCTCCCCGAGCAGCTCGCCGTCGCGCAGCAGCCCGTAGTCCACCGCCCAGGAGTCGATCCCGATGCTCTCGATGGACGGCTCGCGGCGGACGGCCTCGGCGAGCCCGTCCACCACGTGCTCGTACAGGGCGGCGAAGTCCCAGTGCAGTCCGTCGGCACGCTCCACCGCTCCGTGCGGGAACCGCGAGACGGGCTCCAGGTCGAGCACCCCGGGGCCGATGCGCCCGATCATGACCCGGCCGCTGGTCGCGCCCAGGTCGACCGCGGCCACCGCCCTGACCCTCGTGTCGTTCATCGGCCGGTGACCCTCATCGCAGGAACGCGGCGGCGACGCCGGAGTCGACGGGGATGTGCAGGCCGGTGGTGCGGCTCAGCTCTGGTCCGGTGAGCACGTAGACGGCATCGGCGACGTTCTCCGGCACGACCTCGCGCTTGAGGATCGTGCGGTTGGCGTAGAACTGGCCGAGGTCCTCTTCCTTGACACCGTACGTGGCGGCACGGTTGGCGCCCCAGCCCGACGCGAAGATGCCGGAGCCGCGCACGACGCCGTCGGGGTTGATGCCGTTGACCCGCACGCCGTGCTCGCCGAGCTCGACCGCGAGCAGCCGCACCTGGTGGGCCTGGTCGGCCTTGGTCGCGGAATAGGCGATGTTGTTCGGGCCCGCGAACACGGAGTTCTTCGACGAGATGTAGATGATGTCGCCGCCGAGCTTCTGATCGATCAGCACACGGGCCGCGGCCTTCGACACCAGGAACGAGCCCTTGGCCATGACGTCGTGCTGCAGGTCCCAGTCCTTCTCGGTCGTCTCCAGCAGCGGCTTCGACAGGGAGAGCCCCGCGTTGTTGACGACCAGGTCGACGCCGCCGAACGCGAGCAGGGCCTCGTCGAGCGCGGCTTGCACGGCCTCGGCATCCGCCACGTTCGCGGCGACGCCGATCGCGACGTCGGTGTTCCCGAGCTCGGCGGCCGCGGCCTGCGCCTTCTCGAGATCGAGATCGGCCACGACCACGCAGGCGCCCTCGGCGGCCAATCGGGTCGCGATCGCCTTGCCGATGCCGGAGGCGGCGCCGGTGACGAACGCGATGCGACCCTGGTGGGTCTTCGGCTTCGGCAGCCGCTGGAGCTTGGCCTCCTCCAGCGCCCAGTACTCGATGCGGAACTTCTCGGCGTCGGAGATCGGGGCGTAGCTCGACACGGCCTCGGCGCCGCGCATGACGTTGATCGCGTTGACATAGAACTCGCCGGCGACGCGCGCGGTCTGCTTGTTCGCGCCGTAGGAGAACATGCCCACGCCGGGCACGAGCACGATGAGCGGGTCGGCGCCGCGGATGGCGGGGGAGTCGGGGGTGGCGTGCGCGTCGTAGTAGGCCCGGTAGTCGGCGCGGTACTGCGTGTGCAGCTCGTGCAGACGCGCGATCTGCTCGTCGACGGTCGCCGTGGGGGGCAGGTCGAGGATCAGCGGCTTCACCTTGGTGCGCAGGAAGTGATCGGGGCAGCTGGTGCCCAGGGCCGCGAGGGCGGGCGCCTTCTCGGCTGCGAGGAAGTCGAGCACGACGGCGTCGTCCGTGAAGTGCCCCACCATCGGCTTGTCGGTCGAGGCGATGCCGCGGATGGTGCCGGCGAGGGCCGCGGCCCGACGGCGACGGTCGGCCTCGGGGAGCGCCTCGAACCCCGGGCGGACGGGACCGAACGGCTCGGCGCGGCCGTGGTCGGCGAGGTACGCCGCCGCGGTGTCGATGATCCAGAGGGAGTTCGCCTCGGCCTCGTCGGAGGTGTCGCCCCACGCCGTGATGCCGTGCCCGCCGAGGATGCAGCCGATCGCGGCGGGGTTCTCCGCCTTGATGGCGGCGATGTCGAGTCCGAGCTGGAAACCAGGGCGCCGCCACGGCACCCACACCACGCGGTCGCCGAAGATCGCGGTCGTCAGGGCCTCGCCGTCGGCGGCGGTCGCGATCGCGATGCCCGAGTCGGGGTGCAGGTGGTCGACGTGTGCCGCGTCGACGAGTCCGTGCATGGCCGTGTCGATCGAGGGGGCTGCCCCGCCCTTGCCGTGCAGGCAGTAATCGAACGCGGCGACCATCTCGTCTTCGCGGTCGATTCCGGGATACACGTCGACGAGCGCCCGCATCCGGTCGAGGCGCAGCACGGCGAGGCCGCTCTCGGTGAGGGTGCCCAGGTCGCCGCCCGAGCCCTTGACCCACAGCAGTTCGACGGGCTGCCCGGTGACGGGATCGATCTCGGTGCCCTTGGCCGAGGTGTTGCCCCCGGCGTAGTTGGTGTTCTTCGGGTCTGCGCCCAGACGGTTGCTCCGCGCGATCAGCTCGGCGGCGGTCGGGTTGGTCATGACGATCTCCTGCACCATCGGGGGAGCGCCGCAGCGCTGTTAAGTCCTGTGAAAGATAACACGATCTGACGCCAGCGCCAAGGGTCAGCGCACCTCGGCGATCCCCCGGAAGGGGTCGAGGCGCTCATCCGCCGGATCGAGATCGGTGATCAGCACGTCCACCTGCGCGGGCTCGAGGGCGCGGGCAACCGACCGACGACCCAGCTTGGTCGCATCGACGCACAGCACCGTGGTGCTCGCCTGCGCGGCCAGCGCCCGCTTGACCTCGGCCTCCTCCACCGACACCTCGGAAGAGCCGTCGATCTCGTCGAGGGCATCGGCCGAGGCGAAGAACACGTCGAAGTACACCGCCTGCAGGCTGCGGAGGGCGAGGGGTCCGATCAGGCTGCCCGTGGTCGGCTCGGCGGTGCCGCCCGACAGCACCGCGGTCACCCCCTCCCGCGGCTGCAGCAGCTGGAAGGTCTCAACGGCGTTGGTGTACACGGCGAGTGCGTCGCGCGTTCCGAGCGCCGCGGCGAGCGTGCTGATCGTCGTCGACGCGTCGAGGGCCACCGTCCCGGCGGCCGGCACCAGGTGCAGCGCCTTCTCGGCGATCACCCTCTTGGCGCTCGCCCGCATGCTGCGCCGGGCGTCGAAGGGCCGGGCGCGGGGAGCCGCTGTCGCCCCGCCGCGCACCCGTCGCACCCGCCCCTCGGCCTCGAGTTCGAGGAGGTCGCGCCGGATCGTCATCGACGACACCGCGAACAGCTCCGCTGCCCCGTCGATCGAGACGCCCTCGGGGCCTTCGGCCATCGCGACCAGCTCGTCGCGGCGGCGCTGAGCGTCGAGGTTTCCGGAAAGAGCCATACCGGGAATCTAGCCGGTGGGCGTGCGCTGCCGACCGCCGCGATCGACGAGCGTGGTCGGCACGAGGTGGAGGGCGGGTGGCGCGGCGGCGTCCCCCGCGATGCGGTCGAGCAGGGTGGTGGCGGCCAGGGCGCCCAGTGCGGCGACGTCGTAAGCCACCACGCGCAGCGGCCGCGGCAGCATCCACGACAGCTCGAAGTCGTCGAAGCCGGTCACCGCGACGTCGGCGTCACGCCGCGTGAGCTCTTCGAGGGCTCCGACCGTCGCGCGGTTGTTGCCGCAGAACAGGGCCGTCGGCGGGCGGGGGCCGTCGAGGAGGCGCGCCGTGGCAGCCGCGGCGTCCTGCGGGGTGTGGATGCCCGTGATGAGGAGCGACGGATCGAGCGCGCGGCCCGCGGCGGCGAACGCCTCCTCGGCCCCGGCGAGCCGCTCGCGCATCGTGTAGATCTCCGTCGCGTCGAGCAAGAGCCCGATCCGCTCATGCCCGCCCAGCAGTTCGGCGACCGCCGCGCGTGCACCGCCGCGGTTGTCGAGCAGCACGGTGTCGGCGGGGATGCCGTCGCCCGGGCGGTCGAGGAACACGACCGGCGTGCCGTGGGCGACCTCGGGCGCCAGGTAGCCGTGATCGGTCGCGGCGGGGACCAGGATCAGCCCGCCCACCCGGCGCTGGCAGAGGTCGAGGGCGAGGCGGCGCTCGACGGCGGGATCCTCCTCGCTGGAGGCCATCAGGACGTGCAGACCCCGCTGTGACGCGACGGCCGACACGGCCGCGGCGATCCCCATCGAGAAGGAGTTGGAGAGGTCGGCGGCGAGGAACCCGATGGTGTCGTTGGTGCCGGAGCGCAGGCTCGCCGCGAGGGCGTTGCGGTGGTATCCGAGGCGGTCGATGGCCTCGCGCACGCGGTCGGCCAGGGCGGGGTCGACGTTGGGCTCCGCGTTGATGACGCGCGAGACGGTCTTCAGACTGACCCCCGCCGCGGCGGCCACGTCGTTCATCGTCGGCCTGCCGCTGCCGCGCATCGTGCGCCCTCCGCTCACCACCTCTCCACGATAGGAGCGTGCGCGCCGTTCACCCGCGCGGCGCGACGGCCGCGCCCGACTGATGCGAGGCGATGGCCGCCGCGAAGATCCGATGCGTCGCGGCCGCCTCCTCCGGTCGCACGGTGCCGAAGCCGTCGCCGAGGAGCCCCTGATGCTCGGCGAGGAACGCCGCCCACATCTGCAGGATCGCATCCGAGAAGCCCGACTCGAAGTTCGGCCCGGTCACCGTGGGCCACACCGACTGGCTGCCGGCGTCGATGCGCTGCCAGCTCTGCTCGCGCCCGACCCCCGGCACGTCGATCAGCGCGAACACCTGCACCTCCTTGGGGTTCTTGGTGCTGAAGCGCACGGCGCCCTCCATGCCGATCGCCTCGAACTCCCAGGTGTTCTTCTCGCCGGGGGCGATCCGCTTGGTCTCGGTCGTGAGCGGGAACCGCGCCCCCTCGTGCGTCGCCCACGAGTGCAGGACGGCGTTGTCCCAGGTGTCGCACGGCTGCGGGGTGCCGTCGGGTCCCGGCCGTTCGGTGACGATGTCCTGCAGCACGCCGCTGACGGTCTCGGGCATCCAGCCCAGGCGCAGCGGCACGTGCCAGGTGTGCATGCCGAGGTCGTTGAGCACCCCGGCCTCGCCGCAGAACCGCTGCTGGCGCTTCCAGTTCAGCGGCTTCGCCGTATCGAGGTCGCTGGCGTGCAGGAACGCGCAGCGCGCCTCGACGATGCGACCGAGCGCCCCGGAGCGCACGTAGTCGACCGCCCACTGGGCGCCGGGGAAGTACGGCATCTCACTCGACACCCGTACGAACGACCCGGGGGTCTCGTCGATCGCCCGGAGGATCGCGTCGGCGGCGGCCCCGTCGATGCCGAAGGGCTTCTCGGCCAGCAGGGCCTTGCCCGCCCGGATCGTGTCGACGTAGAGCTGCTCATGCAGGTCGTGGCGGACGGCGATGTAGACCACGTCGATGTCGGGGTCTGCCAGCAGCTCATGGTGGTCGGTGGTGGTGAGGCGCACGGTGTCGATCCCGGCGAACCACTCCAGGGCCGCGGGGTTGATGTCGCACACCGCCACGAGCTGCGGGTCGGCGGGGTGGTCGACGAGCGCGGGCCAGCGGCGCAGGGCCGCCGCGATCTCTCGGCCCATCAGACCCCCGCCGATGATGCCGACGTTCACGCGGCGCCCGCTCATCGCGTCGCTCCGATCAGGCGGAGCGCGTCGTCGACCGAGGCGTCGTCGTGCACCACGGCCATCAGGGCTGCGGTGATGCCCCGGGGGTCGTCGTGCTGGATGACGTTGCGGCCGTACACGATGCCGCGGGCACCCTGCGCGAGGACGGCGACCGTGCGCTCGAGGAGCGTGCGATCGTCGACGCGTCCGCCGCCGCGCACCAGGACCGGGGTGTCGCCGGCGGCCTGGATGACGCGGTGGTAGTCGGAAATCTCGTCGGTGGGATCGGCCTTGATGAGGTCGGCCCCGAGCTCCCTGGCCTGCCGCACGAGCGTGACGATCTTGGCGGTGTCGCCGTCCACCGCATAACCCCCCGCGCCCGCCCGGGTCTGCATCACCAGCGGCTCGATCATCAGGGGCATGCCGTAACGCTCGGCGTCGGTGCGCAGCGCGAGGATCGACCGGATGCACTGCTCGCGCACCTCGGGGTGGCCGGGGAGGTCGAGCAGGTTCACGCACACGGCGACCGCGTCGAGCCGCACCGCCACCTCGATCGCGTCGGGCACGTGGATCGAGTGCAGCGGCGACTCCAGCGGGTCGTTGTAGACGTTGGCGATGTCGGTGCGCAGCACGAGGCCGGGCTTCTGCTTGCCGGGGACGGACTGCAGCAGCGGGGCCTGGCCGAGCGTCAGCTGGATCGCATCCGGGCCCGCGTCGACGAGGGTGCGGACGGTCGCGGCCATGTCCTCGATGCCGGTGAGGAACGAGTGCTCGTGGAAGGCCCCGTGGTCGACGGCCACGTCGAGGGCGCGACCGGAGCGGGCGTGGAACAGGCGGTGGAGGCGAGGCTTCGTCATCGATGGTGCTCTCTGCGTGAGGGTGGCGCGGCGATGCGCACGATCAGTATGCAGAGGCGAGACAACGTTGTCAATCGCGACGATCCGGGCTGCGCGGGCGCCTGCTACGGTGGCCGCACGCGCGCCAGGACGGCGCGGGAGAAGGGCGGGCGATGGTGGCGGAGCTGTACGGGACGCCGATCGACGAGGCCTGGCGACGGCTCGGACACCGCGGGCAGGCCGTGACGGTGGAGTCGTCGCTGCGGACCGACGGACCGGACGCGGGGAGCCGTCGGATCCGGGTCGTCAACGGCGACCTCGACCTCGAGATCCTGCCCGATCGCGGCCTCGACCTGGGGCAGCTGCGGGTCGCGGGCATGCCCTTCGCGTGGACCTCGGCGACCGGATTCCCCCCGATCGTCCCCGGGCCGGACGACGACGGCTGGCTCCGGTCGTTCGGGGGCGGGCTGCTGACGACCTGCGGACTGCGCAGCTTCGGAGCGCCGTCCGTCGACGAGGGTGAGGCGCATCCGCTGCACGGCCGATACTCGTCGCTGCGCGCCGCGGTCACGCGCACCGAGGTGACCGACCGCGAGGTCGTGGTCGAGGGCACGGTCCGCGAGGTCGAGGTCTTCGGGGTGCACCTCGAACTCCGGCGCCGCATCAGCACGCCGATCGGGTCGCGCCTGGTCCGGGTGCAGGACCACGTGGTCAACCGCGGGGCGGCCGCCGTGGAGCCCATGGTGCTCTACCACCTCAACCTCGGCTGGCCGCTGGTCGACGAGGGGACCGTGCTGCACTCGCCGGCGACCGCTGTCGAGCCCCGGGACGCGCAAGCGCGGGCGGGCCTCGGCTCGTGGGACCGGTTCCCGGCCCCGGCGGTGTCGTATCCCGAGCAGGTGTTCCGCCACGAGCTGCCGCTTCGGGAGCGGGTCGACATCGTCGTCGAGAGCCCGCGCGGGGCGGCGGTCCGCATCGCCGTCGACACCGCACGCCTGCCGGCGCTGTTCCAGTGGCGCGTCGCCGAGGAGCGCGGCCACGTCGTCCTGGGGATCGAGCCGGCGACCGTGCCGACGATCCTCGGCCGGGCCGATGCGCGGGCTCGCGGACTGCTGCGCCCGCTGGCGCCCGGCGGGGTGCTCGAACTGGGCGTCGACGTCGAGGTGGCGCCCGGCGGGTGACCGCTCGCAGCGGTGGGCTGCGATCGAATCGGCGCTTGACAACGTTGTCGACCCGGTCGCATGATGTTCCCATCGAACTCGCGATGGCCGCGGATTCAACGATGACAACGATGTCGAGGTGGCAATGGAGCACGAGCGCGACGAGTCGAGCGCGACGGTGGGCACCCAGCGTGACGGGCGCCGCCGGGCGCGCATCACCGACGTGGCGCAGCTCGCCGGCGTGAGCATCAAGACCGTCTCGCGCGTCGTCAACGGCGAGAGCGGCGTGCTTCCCGAGACCCGCGAACGCGTCGCCGCCGCGGTGCTCGAGCTCGGCTTCGTGCCCGACCGTCGCGCCCGGTCGCTCAAGCGCGGCGACACCGACACCATCGGCATCCTCATCGACGCCATCTCCGACCCGTTCTTCGCCGCGTTCGTCAGCGCCGTCGAGGAGCTCGCCGTCGCCGAGGGCCTCAACGTGCTCTTCGCCAGCACCGTGCACGACGCCGCACAGGAGCGCGAACAGCTCGAACGTCTCACCGGCGACCGCCTGCGCGGGCTCATCATCTCGCCCTTCGCGATCGAGTCCGCCGAGCTGGCGGCGCTGCGGCAGCGGTTCCCGGTGATCTGCGTCGACCGTTCGCGCGAAGGCATCGACTCGATCGTCGTCGACGACTACGGCGCCACGCTCGAAGCCGTCCGCGGCTTCCTCTCCCGCGGGCACCGCCGGATCGGCTTCATCGGCGAGGAGATCCCGTACCCCACCGTGTTCGAGCGCCTGAGCGCCTACCGCGACGCCCACGCCGAGGCCGGGGTCGAGGTGGACGAGAGCCTGATCATCGCGCAGGGCCGCCACCGCGAAGAGCGGTCGATCAGCGAGCTGCTCGCCCGCCCCGACGCGCCGACGGCTCTCTTCTGCGCCACCAGCCCCGCCGCCATCGCGACCATCCACGTGCTCAGTGCCGACCGCGTGCCGATGCCCGCGCTGATCTCGTTCGGCGACTTCCAGTTCGCCGACGTGTTCACCCCCGGCATCACCTGCGTCGACCAGGACCCCCGGCTGATCGGCGAGGCGACGTTCCGGCGGCTGATGCAGCTCGGCGCCGACCCCCAAGCCGAGCCGGAGCACATCGTCGTCCCCACCCGCCTCATCGCCCGCGGCTCGGGCGAGATGGCCCCCGAGCGCGACGCATCGGCCCGCCCGATCGGAGACCTGCGATGAACCCGGTCCTGCTGCCGCCCAACCCCGTCCAGCACTTCTACCGCGGCGGCGACCGCATCGCGGCGCTGCGCGGGATCGAGCCGGAGACCGACCACCAGCCCGAGGAGTGGCTGGGCGCGACGGTGTCGCGGTTCGGCACGCCGGACACCGGTCTCGCCGTCACCGCCGACGGCGCCCTGCTGCGCGACCTCGTGACCGCCGACCCCGCGGCCTGGACCGGCCCGGGGAGCGGAGCCGACGCGGGCGACGTGGGACTGCTGGTCAAGCTGCTCGACGCCCGCCAGCGCCTCCCCGTGCACGTGCACCCCGACCGGGCGTTCGCCACGAGCCACCTGGACTGCCCGTACGGCAAGACGGAGGCGTGGTTCGTGCTCGACACCGAGGCCGACAGCGCCGTGCACCTCGGCTGGAACACCGACCTCGACCGGGCCGAGCTGGACCGCCGCCGCGACGCCCAGGACAGCGAGTGGATGCTCGCGCACATGAACCGCGTCGTCGTGCGCGAGGGCATGGGCATCCTCGTGCCCGCCGGCACCGCGCACGCCATCGACGGCGGCATCTTCGTCGCCGAGGTGCAGGAGCCCACCGACTTCTCCATCCTGCTGGAGTGGTCGGTCACCACCTCGACCCGCGAGGAGTCGCACCTGGACCTCGGCTTCGACGCCGTGATGCCCGCCGTCTCGGCCGACCGCCTCGCCCCCGAGCAGCTCGCCGCACTGATCAGCGACGCGGGCACGACGCCCGCCGGCCCGCGCTTCCGCTCGCTCCTGCCCGCCGCCGCCGACCCCTTCTTCCGCCTCGGGGACGCGGCCGTCTCCGGGGACGTCTCGACCGAGCGCCCTGCCGGCTTCGGCGTCGTGCTGGTGCAGGAGGGGGAGGGCGAGCTGGTCGGTGCGTCCGGCCGGATCGCCGTCTCGCACGGCCAGGCCTTCGCCGTGCCGCACGCCTTCGGCGCCTGGCATCTCGCGGGTGACGCGCGCGTGCTCGTCGCCGAGCCGGGCGCGGGATGGCCGACCACGCTCACCGGGACCGGGATCCGATGAACGGCTACGTCGTCGGGGTCGACATGGGATCGACCAGCATCAAGCTCCTCGTCGCCGACACCGACGGACGCCAGGTGCTCGTCGCGAGCCGCCGGTCGCCGTGGACGAGCCGTGAGCACGGCCGCGCCGAGATGCCCGCCGCGGTCGCCGTCGACACCGTCCGCGAGCTCGCCCACGAGGCCGACGTCCTGCTGCGCGTGCACGGCCCCTACCGCGTGCTCGCGCTCGGGGTGTCGGGCATGGCCGAGGCCGGCGTGCTGCTGGACCCCGCCGGTGAGCCCGCGGCGCCCGTCATGGCCTGGTTCGACCCGCGCGGTGCGGCCGAGATCCTCGCCACCCCCGACGCCTTCCGCGCGGAGTTCCTCGGACGGACCGGACTGCCGGTGGGCCCGCTGGCCTCCATCGCCAAGATCCTGCACCTGCGCGAGTCCGGGGTGGACCTGCGCGGACGCACCTTCCTCACCGTGCCGGAGCTGGTGGTGCACGCCCTCGGCGGCCCCCGCGTCGCCGAGTACTCCCTGGCGTCGCGCACCGGGCTGCTCGACCAGGACGACAGCACCCCGTGGGACGCCGCCTTCGAGGTGCTCGGCGTGGGCGACGACCTGCTCGCGGAGCGCGTCGGCGCGGGCAGCGCCGTGGGCATCCTCTCGGACGACGCCATGCCCGACGGCTTCCGCGGCGCCGTGCTCACCGTCGCCGGCCACGACCACCTCGTCTCCGCCGTCGCGGTGGGCGCCGTCCACAGCGGACAGCTGTACGACTCGATGGGCACGGCCGAGGCGCTGGTGCGGGTGCTCGACGGCCCGCTGCCGTTCGACGCGCGCGAACGGCTCGCCCTCGCCGGCATCAACACCGTGCGTCATGTGCTGCCGGGCAAATACGTGCTGCTCGCCGGCACGAAGTCCGGTCTGCTCATGCGGCGCGTGCTGCAGCTGCTGGGCATCGCCGACGCCGCGGGCCGGGCGCGGATCGATGAAGCCGTGATGGCGCTGCCCGTCACCGGCACGCTCGCCGACGGGGCCCTCGCGGTCAGCGGTGCCCGCAACGACGACGGCGAGCTGAAGATCGTCGCGAACGGCGACGGCCTCGACCCGGCGGAACTGTTCACCGCGACGCTGCTGCACGGCAACGACATGTGCGCCGAGCTCATGGAGGTCATGGACCGCGAGGTCGCGCCGCCCACCTCGACCGTGCTGACCGGGGGGTGGTCGAGCATGGCGAGCGTCGTCCGCGCGCGCCGACTCGTGCTGCCCGATGTCACGGTCGCCACGCACGACGAGGCCACCGCCTACGGCGCCGCGCTGTTCGCCGCGTTCGCCGCGAGCACCCGCACCGACTTCGAGAGCGTGGCCGCGGCGTTCCGCTCCGGCCACTCCGATCACGACAACAGCAAGGGAAGGAGCTGACCCATGTCGCTCAGTTCTACGGTTCCGGTTCTCCAGGCGCGCGGACTCTCGCGCCAGTTCGGCCACGTGCGCGCGCTGAACGACGTCGACTTCGAGGTGTATCCGGGGGAGGTGACGGCCCTCATCGGCGACAACGGCGCCGGTAAGTCGACGCTCGTCAAGGCGCTCTCGGGCAACCTCGCCGTCGACTCCGGCACGATCCTGTTCGACGGCGAAGAGGCCGACATGTCCACGCCGTCCGCGGTGAGCGCGCTCGGTGTCGAGACCGTCTACCAGGACCTCGCACTCGCGCCCCACCTCGACCCGGTGCAGAACATGTACCTCGGCCGCGAGCTGCGCCAGACCGGCGTCGCCGGCGCCCTCGGCTTCATGAAGACCAAGGAGATGCGCGCGCAGTCGCGGGCCGCCTTCGACGAGCTGGGCGCCACCGTGCGCTCGCTCACCTCGCCGGTGGGGGAGATGTCGGGCGGCCAGCGGCAGGCCATCGCCATCGCCCGCGCCGTGCACTGGGCCTCGCGCGTGGTGTTCCTCGACGAGCCCACCGCGGCGCTGGGCGTGCGACAGACGCAGAACGTGCTCGAGACGATCCGCCGGGTGCGCGACAAGGGCATCGCCGTGGTGTTCATCTCGCACTCCATGCCGCACGTCATGGAGGTCTCCGACCGCATCCAGGTGCTGCGCCTGGGCACGCGCGTCGCCAACATCCCCGCCGCCGACACCTCCATGGAGGAGCTCGTCGGCCTCATGACCGGCGCCGTGACCCGCGACGCCGCCCCGCCCGTGGCCGACGTCGCCCCCGAAGGCGACGTCGCCGAGACCTCCGCCGCTGACAAGGAGCCGAACCGATGAGCACGACGAAGCCCCCCACGGAGACCGTGGCGATCGGCACCCTCGAGGAGCCGAAGAACGGCTACTTCCGCAACCTGCTCCGCGCCCAGGCCTTCCAGATCCTGCTCGTGCTGATCGCGATCGTCGTCGTGTTCAGCCTGCTGGCACCCGACACGTTCGCGCAGTGGTCGAACTTCCGGCTGATCATCCAGAACGCCTCGATCCTCGCCGTGCTCGCGGTCGGCATGACCTACGTGATCATCACGGCCGGCATCGACCTGTCGATCGGCTCGGTGCTGGTGTTCTCCGGCGTCGTCTCGGCCATGGTCATGCGCGCCATCGGCGGGGCGGGCTGGGGCACGGCCGTGGTCGGCATCCTCGTCGCGATCGCCTGCGGCATCGGGTGGGGACTGCTCAACGGGTTCCTCATCGCCAAGGCGAAGATCCCGCCGCTGATCGTCACGCTCGGCACGCTGGGCATGTCGCTCGGCCTCGCGCAGATCCTCACCGGCGGCGTCGACATCCGTGAGGTGCCCGCCGTGCTGACCACCACCATCGGCTACGGCAACGTGCTCGGCACGATCCCCACCATCTCGGTCATCGCCCTCGTGATCATCGTGATCGGCGGAGTGGTGCTGCACTTCACCCGTTTCGGCCTGCACACCTACGCGGTCGGATCGAGCGAGCTCGCCGCGCGACGGGTGGGCGTGAAGGTGGACCGCCACCTCATCGCGATCTACACCCTCTCCGGCGGTCTCGCCGGCGTCGCGGGCATCCTCTCGCTGTCGCAGTTCTCCACCACCGCGATCGCCGGGCAGTCGCAGACCAACCTCAACGTGATCGCCGCGGTCGTCATCGGCGGCACGAGCCTCTTCGGCGGCGTCGGCACCATCGTCGGCACCGTCGTGGGCCTGTTCATCCCCGCGGTGCTGCAGAACGGCTTCGTCATCACCGGCGTGCCGCCGTTCTGGCAGCAGGTCGCCGTCGGCGCGGTGCTCATCACCGCCGTCTACGTCGACCAGGTCCGCCGCTCGGCCGCCATGCGCGGCAACTCCCAGAGCCTCTGGCGCAAGTTCGTCAGCGGGGGCCGGCGTACCTGACGCCCGGCCCACCACCATCCACACACAGTCAAGAGAAGAACGGTGATCACAATGAAGTGGAACAGGAAAGCGATCAGCATCGCCGCACTCGGCGCGTCCGCGACGCTCATCCTCGCCGGTTGCGCAGGCGGGGGCGGAGACGCGGGCGGCGACGGCGGATCCGGCGGCGGCGACGACGGCTACAACATCGCGTTCGTGCAGGGCGTGGCCGGAGACGAGTTCTACATCTCCATGCAGTGCGGCATCGAAGAAGCGGCCAAGGAGGCCGGAGCGACGGTGCAGGTGCAGGGCCCGGAGAAGTTCGACCCGACGCTGCAGAAGCCGATCGTCGATGCGCTCGTCGCCTCCAAGCCCGACGCGCTGCTCATCGCCCCGACCGACGTGACCGCGATGCAGGCGCCCATCCAGGCCGCGGCCGACGCCGGCATCAAGGTCGTCCTCGTCGACACCACCCTGGAGGACCCGTCGATGGCGGTCTCCCAGATCGCGTCGGACAACGAGGGCGGTGGCGCCGCGGCGTTCGAGGCCATCCAGAAGGCGCACCCCGAGGGCGGCAAGGTGCTCGTGGTCTCGATCGACCCCGGCATCTCCACGTCGGACGCGCGCGGTGAGGGCTTCGAGAAGGCCGTCGCCGAGGACTCGAAGTTCGAGTCGCTGGGCATCGAGTACTCGCACAACGAGCCCGCGGAGGCCGCCCGCATCGTGACCGCCGCGCTGCAGGCCAACCCGGACATCGTCGGCATCTTCGCCGCCAACCTGTTCGCCGCCGAGGGCACCGCGACCGGCATCCAGCAGGCCGGCAAGCAGGGCGAGGTGACCGTGGTCGGCTTCGACGCCGGACCCGCGCAGGTCGAGGCGCTCCGCAACGACGTCGTCCAGGCGCTCGTCGCCCAGGAGCCGGCCACCATCGGCAAGGACGGCGTCGCCCAGGCGCTCGCCGCCCTCGAGGGAGACGCCACCGAGGAGAAGATCCAGACCGGGTTCACGGTCATCACCAAGGAGAACATCGACACCGACGGCGCCGACGCCGTCTACAAGTCGACCTGCTGACACCCCCTCCGGCGACCGGGGATCCCCCGGTCGCCGGAGTCACCCCCGAGAGGACCCCATGAGCTTCCCTGATCTCGCCGGAAAGGTCGCCGTCGTCACCGGAGGCGCCCGCGGCATCGGCTACTCGCTCGCCACCGCCCTCGCCCGCGCCGGTGTGCGCGTGGCGCTGCTGGACCTGCTGCCCGAGGTCGAGGAGTCCGCCGCGCGGCTGGCATCCGAGACCGGAGCCCGCACCGCCGCCGCCCTGGTCGACGTCACCGATGCCGACTCGGTCGAGCGCGCCTTCGCGGCCGTGCGCGAGGAGCTCGGCGTCGCCGACCTGCTGGTGACCGCGGCCGGCATCACCATCTGGGGCGACTCGACCGAGGTCGATCCCGGCACGTGGGCGAAGGTCGTCGACGTGAACCTCAGCGGCACGTTCTACTGCACGCAGGCCTTCGCCCGACCGCTGCGGGCGGAGGGCCGCGAGGGGTCCGCGATCCTCATCTCGTCGATGTCGGGCCGGGTGGTCAACGTGCCCCAGCATCAGGCGTCGTACAACGCGTCGAAGGCCGCCGTCGACCAGCTGGCGAAGTCGCTCGCCGTGGAGTGGGCGCCCGCGATCCGGGTCAACGCCATCGCGCCCGGCTACATCCTCTCCGATATGACCCGCCAGTTCACCGAGGCCAACCCCGAGCTGGCCGCCGACTGGGTGTCGATGATCCCGGCCGGCCGCATGGGCGTGCCCGCCGACCTCGACGGCCTGCTCCTGCTGCTCGCCTCGTCGGCCTCGTCGTACCTCACCGGGCAGACGCTGGTGATCGACGGCGGCTACACCGCGATCTGACATGACGGCCGCCTACCTCGCCGTCGACCTGGGCTCGTCGAGCCTGCGCGTCATGGTCGGCCTGCTGCGCCCCGACGCGCCGGACGGGCCCCGGATGGAGGTCCGGGAGGCCGCCCGGTTCCCCAACACCCCGGTGCCGCGCGCCGAGGGGCTCGGGTGGGACGTGCCTGCGCTCTTCGACGGCGTGCTCGCCGGACTCCGCGCGGGCGTCGCGATCGCCGCGCAGGAGGGAGCGGAGCTGCGCGGCATCGGCGTGGACGCGTGGGGCGTGGACTACGCCCGGCTCACCGTCGACGGCACCCTGCGTCCGTTCGTGCGGCACCACCGCGCTGCCGACCCGGACCTCGCCGCCCGCACCTCCGCCGGCCGCGACCTCGCCGCCGACTACGCCGTCACCGGGGTGCTCGACCAGGCCATCAACACGGCCCATCAGCTGCGGCAGGACCAGTCCGCGGGCATCGGCGACCCCGACGACACGATCCTGCTGACCGCCGACATCGTCGTGCACCTGCTCACCGGGCGGGTGGGGGCCGAGCCCTCGCTCGCCTCGACCACCGCGCTGCTCGACCGGGCGACCGGGGACTGGTCGGCCGCGCTCGCCGCGGGTCTTCCCGCCCGGCTCCCTCCCGTGGTGCCGACGGGATCGTCGGCCGGGCCCACCACCGCCCGGGTCACCGCGGCGATCGGCGCCGCGCACCCCGTGCCCGTCTTCGCGGTGACGGCGCACGACACCGCCGCCGCATTCATGGCCGTGACCGCCGCCGACGACGAGGGGACCGGTGTCGTCTCCAGCGGGAGCTGGGGGGTGGCCGGGGTGGCCCTGCCCGCGCTGCTGCGCGACGACCGCGCCCGCCGCGACGGCTTCACGCAGGAGATCGGCGCCGGGGGCGACACCCTGCTGGTGAAGAACCTCAGCGGCATGTGGCTGCTGCAGCAGACGCTGCGCGAGTGGGCCGCCGCCGACGGCGAGGCCGAGCCGTCGCTCGACATGCTCACCGCGCTGCTCGACGCGGCGGCCCGGTCGTCGTACCCCGGTCTCTTCGATCCCGCCGACCCCGCGCTGCAGGCCCCGGACGACCTGGTCGCGCGGCTGGTGCGGGCGTGCGTCGAGGGCGGGGCCGAGCCGCCGTCCACCAGGGCCGACCTCGTCCGCGCCATCGTGGACAGCCTCGCCGTCGCCTACGCCGACACCGTCGCGCTCGCCGCCCGCCGGAGCGGACGCACCCTGGAGCGCATCCGCATCGTCGGCGGCGGCGCGCGCAACGCCCTGCTGTGCGCCCGCACCGCCGCCCGCAGCGGGCTTCCCGTCATCGCCGGACCCGTCGAGGCCTCCGTCCGCGGTGTGCTGCTGCAGGTCGCGCTCGCCGCCGGCGACCTGCCCGACGCCGCGACCGCCCGGGCCCTGCCGGTCGACGACGGCGACGGCCCGCCGCGCGTCCACCACCCCGCCCCCACCCGATCGGAGCCCCTGCATGACCTCGCGTGAGCTGCTCGCCGCCCTCAGCCGCCGCCTCGGCGACCCCGCCCTCGACGCGGCCGTCCTCGGCGAGGGCAACACCTCGATGCGCGAGGGCGACACGATGCTGGTCAAGGCCTCGGGCGCCGTGCTCGGGGCCGCCCGCCCGGAGGACTTCGTGCCGCTGGTGCTCGCCGAGGCGCGCGAGCTCATCGACGACGAGCGCGCGACGGGCGCCGATGTCGACCGCTACTTCGACCGGGTCGCGGAGGCGGAGGGACGACGGCCCTCGGTCGAGGCGCTGCTGCACGTGGTGCTCTACGACCAGACGCCGGCGCGGGTGATCGCCCACGCGCATCCCACCGCGGTGAACGCCGTGCTGTGCTCGCAGCGACCCGAGCTGCTGGTGGAGGGTGCGCTCTTCCCCGACCAGATCGTGGTGCTCGGAGCGACCCCGCTGCTGGTGCCCTACATCGATCCGGGTCTCGCCCTCGCGCGGGAGGTGCGGGCGCGGCTCGCGGCGCACATCGACGCCCACGGCTCACCGCCCGTCACCGTGTACCTGCAGAACCATGGGATGTTCGCCACCGGCGCGACGGCCGACCAGGTCATCGGGATGACCGCGATGGCGCAGAAGTGCGCGCGGGCGATCATCGGTGCCGAGACGCTGGGCGGGGTGCGGTTCATGCCGGCCGACGAGGTGCGGCGCATCGACACCCGGCCCGATGAGATCTACCGGCGGGCGCTGCTCGCAGAAGGAGGGGAACGATGAGCGGTGTGTCGGTGAAGGACCGGGTGGCGCTGCTGACCGGGGCGAGCTCGGGCATCGGGCTGGCGACCGCGCAGGCGCTCGCGGCAGCCGGCTGCCACGTGGTCGCTGTGGCGCGCGACGAGCAGCGGCTCGCGGCGCTCGCCGCGGAGCATCCGGAGCGGGTCACGACGATCGCCGCCGATGTGTCGGAGCCGCAGAGCGCCGAGGACGTCGTGGCCGAGACCCTGCGCCGCCACGGCCGCCTCGACATCGTGCTGCCCAACGCGGGGATCTATCTCGGCGGCGATCTCGCCGATGCGACGGTCGCTCAGATCGCGGCGGTGGTGGCCACCAACGTCACCGGTGTGATGGCGCTGGTGCGCGCGGCGCTTCCCCCGCTGCTGGCGCAGGGCAGCGGCGACATCCTCGTCACGAGCTCGGTGTCGGGGCACCAGGACATCGAGTGGGAGCCGGTGTACTCCGCCAGCAAGCACGCCGTGCAGTCGTTCGTGCACACGGTGCGTCGTCAGTACGCCGACAGCGGGGTGCGCATCGGGGCGATCGCGCCCGGGGTCGTGCTCAACCCGCTGTGGGGCTTCGCGCACGGCTCGCCCGAGGAGGCGGAGCGCATCGCCGATGGCACGGGCATCCGGTCGTCGGACGTGGCGGATGCGATGCTGTTCATGCTGACGAGGCCGCCGCACGTGGTCGTGCGCGACCTGGTGCTGCTGCCGACCGGGCAGCCGATCTGAACGAGGGGGACCAGCCGTGACCGAGGCGCGTGCGCTGCCGGAGGGGACAGCAGGACCCGTCGTGACGCTGACCGCGGCCGGGGCGATCGACGCCACGTACCGGCTGCCCGTCCCGCTCGAGCGTGGAGCCTTCGTGCGCGCGTCCGGCTGGGAGCGGGAGGTCAGCGGCAAGGGCGTGAACGTGTCGGCTGCGCTGCGGGCGGCCGGCGTCACCACCGCGGCCGTGGTGGTGCTCGGGGCGGACGACGTGGCGTTCGCGGCGCAGTCGCCGCTGGCCGACGTGCTGCGGATCGTGACCGTGCCGGGGGCCACCCGGGTCAACACGTCGATCATCGATGCGGGCGGTGCCACCACGAAGGTCAACGCGCCGACGCCGCCGCTCACACCGGCGGCCTGGGAGGAGACGCGGTCCGCCGTGGTGGGGGCGTGCCGCGCGCTCGCCGCCTCGTGGCTGGTGGTGTCGGGCACGCTCCCGGAGGTGACCGGCGCCGAGGCCCGGATCGCCGACGTCGTGCGCGCGGTGCGCGGCACCGGGGTGCGCGTGGCCGTGGACACCAGCGGCGCCGCGCTCGCGGAGCTGGCGTCCGACCCGGCGGAGGTGGCGCTGCTGAAGCCGAACACGCACGAGCTCGCCGAGCTCGTGGGGCGTCCGCTGCGCACGGTCGGCGAGGTGACGGCGGCCGCGCGCGAGCTGGTCGCCCGCGGTGTCGCCACGGTGTACACGAGCATGGGTGCCGACGGCGTGCTGGTCGTGACGGACGCGGCGGTGATCCACGCGCGGGCGGTCGCTCCGGCCGTCGTGAACACGGCCGGCGCGGGCGATGCCTCTCTCGCCGGCTTCCTGCACGGTCTCGGCGGCGCGTCCGGGGGACGGGCGGCGCTGACGACGGCGGCGTCGACCGCGGCCTCCTGGGGGGCGCTCGCCGTGAGTCGTCCGACCACGCTGCTCGACGCGGTGGAGGCGGCGCCGCGCGCGGTCGTCACGGACGAGCCCGACCCGGCGACGCGGTTGACCGAACCGGCGGTCTGACCCCGCCCCGGGCGCCCGTCAGCCGAGCGGGCGCAGGTGCAGGCCGTCAGCGTCGGCGGTGAGCGCGACGCGGTCGAGGCCGTCCACGACCAGGTCGGCGGGCAGCGTCTCGGCGTCGACCGTGCCGGTGACCGCGAGCACCGTGCAGCCGGCGGTCCGGGCGGCCGCGATCCCCGCGGCTGCGTCCTCCACCACGAGGCAGCGCGCGGGGTCCACTCCCAGGCGGGTCGCCGCGGTGCGGAACGGCTCGGGGTCGGGCTTGCCGCGGGTGACGTCGTCGGCGGTGACGAACACCCCCGGTGCCGCGAACCCGGCGGCCGCCAGTCGCGCGGCGGCCAGGGGTGCGGCTCCCGAGGTGACGATGGCGCGCCGGTGCGCGGGAACCGCGTCGTAGAGGGCCCGCGCTCCCGGCACGCTCGGCAGGTCGACCGCGTCGGAGAGCTCCAGGTCGAGGATGCGGTCGAGGCCCTCGGTGTGCTGCGCGGGGGCGAGCAGCCGCGACACGAGCACGTGAGCGGGCTGCCCGTGGTTCTCGTGCAGGGCCTCGGCGGAGACGCCGTAGTGGGCGGCGAAGCGGCGCCACGACCGGATGACCGAGGCGGTGGAGTCGACGAGGGTGCCGTCGAGGTCGAACAGCACCGCGTCGAACGTCCGGCGGAAGACCACGGCGTCGGGGTCGAGCGACGGACGCGGCCCGACGACGACGCGCACGCGCGCGAGCTGCTGCGCGGTCGACAGGTCGGCGTCGATGCGGGTCACCGGGATCGCCGGGGGCGGCGGGGTCTCGTCGGCGCGGTGGAGGTCTCTCGGGGTCGCCCGTTCGGCGCGTCGCGCGGCGAGCAGGTCGGAGTCGCCCGTGAGGTGGAGCACGTGCGGGGTCGCCGGAGCCACCGCGGCGCGGAGCAGCTCCCACGCCGCTCCGCCCTGCAGCTCGCGCGTGAAGGGCGCCACGAGCACGGCTCCGCCCGCGGTGGCGACGGCGTCGGCGGCCACGGCCCGCAGCGCGGCGTAGCGACCCTCGCGCACGGCGGCGGCGTGCGGCCCGTGCAGCCAGTGGCCGTCCCAGAGCTCGGGCGGAAGCGCGTCGAGGAGGGGGGTCGTGACGGCGTCGAGGTCGAGGAGCGGGACGCCGAGCTCGGCGGCGAGGGCGCGGCCGAGGGTGGTCTTGCCGCTTCCCGCGACCCCGGCCACGACGACCACGTGGGCGTCCGACGGTTGACAGGTCTCGGTCATACCCCCACCATAGAAGAGAAAGACACCGGTGTCATGGTTGATTTTCCGCGGATCATCGGTTTCTGCCCACGAGAAGAGGAACCCATGCTCACCCGCACCGTCGCCAACCCGCTCACGACGCTCGAACGCCGTGCCCTGCAGTCCCTCTCCACCCCCGACGGCGGCATGCTCATCGTCGCCGCCGACCAGCGCAACGGCATGAAGGCCGCCATCCCCGACGCACCGGGCGGCCCCGACGCCATCACCCGCGAAGAGCTGTCGGCGGTGAAGGCCGACCTCGTGCGCCACCTGGCCGTGCACGCGCCGGCCATCTTGCTCGACCCCGAGGTCGCCCTGCCGGCCGTCGTCGACGACGGCGTGCTCGACCGCGACACCGCCCTCGTGGTGGGCCTCGACGCGTCCGGCTTCGAGACCGTCGACGGTCTGCGCTACACGCGCTTCGTGCCCGGCGTCACCCCGCGCACGGTGCGCGAGCTCGGCGGCGGGGTCGCCAAGATGCTCTACTACACGCGGCCCGACCGGCAGGGGCGCGACTCCCGCGTCGCCGACGAGATGCGCGCGCTCATCGCCGAGTGCGAGGCGGAGGGACTCCTGCTGATCGTCGAGCTGCTCACCTACCGCCTCGACGACGAGACCGAGGAGGAGTACGCGGACGCCTTCCCGGCGCTCGTCGCCGAGGGGGCCGCGCTCGCCGTCGCGGCCGGTGCGAAGATCCTCAAGCTGCAGTACCCGGGATCCGCCGAGGCCAGCGCCGCGGTGACCGAGGCGGCCCAGGGGGTGCCGTGGGCGGTGCTGTCGGCCGGGGTCGACCACGAGACCTTCATCGGTCAGGTCACCACGGCGGTCGCGAACGGGGCGGCGGGAGCGATGGCCGGACGCTCGCTGTGGAAGGACAGCCTCTCGTACGACGCCGCCCGCCGCGAGGAACTGCTGACGACCCGCGCGCTGCCGCGACTGCGCGAGCTGGCCGCCGCCGTCGACGGGCGCGGCTGAGCGCGGCGCGGCCGGTAGGGTGGCCGGAGGCTGCCCCGCCCCGGGGGCGAGGAGGTACCTGTGACGACCATGCGTGACGTCGCCGCGCGCGCGGGCGTGAGCACCAAGACGGTCTCGCGCGTGTTCAACGACGACCCGCACGTGCTGCCGCACACCAGGGCCCTGGTCGAGCAGGCCATGCGCGAGCTCAACTACGTCCCCAACGTGCTGGCCACCACCTTCCGCGCCGGGCGGACCTCGGTCATCGGGGTCGCGGTGCCCGACATCGTCGACCCGTTCTTCGCCTCGATCGCCCGCGCCATCGAAGACGTCGCGCGCGGGCGCGGACTGTCCACGCTCGTCACGAGTCTGGGGTCCGACCCGGAGGGGGAGCGTCCGGCGATCGAGTCGATGCTCGGCCGGCAGCTGTCGGGACTGGTGATCGCCCCGGTCGGGGTCGACCACTCCTGGTTGGAGCGGTGGCGCGAGCACACGCCGATCGTGTTCGTCGACCGGGCGCCCGTCGGCCTCGACGCCGACACGTTCGTCGAGGCCGACGAGCGCGGGGCCGTGGCGGCGGTGCAGCACCTGATCGGCCACGGGCACCGGCGGATCGCCTACGTCGGCGACGCCGTGCACCTGTCCACCGAGGCGAACCGGCTGGAGGGCTGGCGACGCGGGCTCGCGGAGGCGGGGATCGCGGCCGACGAGGAGCTGGTGCGGTCCGGGGTCTCGGATCGGGAGGCGGCGCGGCAGGCGGTGGCGCAGCTGCGGGCCCTCGACGACCCGCCCACCGCCCTCTTCTCGGCCAACGCGCGGTGCTCGATGGCGCTCGCCGCGGCGCTGCGCGACGAGCCCCTCGCGATCGTCGGCTTCGGCGACTTCCCGATGGCCGACGTTCTGACGCCGGCGCTCACCGTGATCGACCAGGACCCGTATCGCCTGGGCACGCTCGCCGCGGAGCGCATCTTCGACCGGCTCGGCGGTGCGGAGCCCGCAGGGCCGGCGGTCGCTGTGATCGACGTCGACCTGGTCGAGCGCGAGTCGTGCCGCACCGGGGCCGCCCCGGTCTGAGCCGCTCGACCCGCGGTCAGCCCAGGGCGGCGATGCTCGCGCGGGCCCCGAGGGTGCGGAGCGAGGCGCGCGCGGCGACGAACTCCGCCCGCAGCCGTGCGTCGCGCCCCAGGTCGCCGAAGACCTCCGTGCAGTCCAGGAACGCGCCGGGTTCTGCGGCCTCGGCGGCCACCGCCGCGCGCAGCAGGGCGAGCCGGCGGTCGGACACCGGGGTCGGCGTCCCGTCTTCCGCGACACCCTCGAGGAAGACGCTCCAGGCCGCGAGCACGAGCACGGCGTGCGCGATCGAGCCGCCCGTGGCGAGCCGCTCCCGCACGACCGGGAGCAGGAAGGTGGGGATGCGGTCGGAGCCGTCCACGACCTGCCGGGCGAGGGTGTCGCGCACGGCCGTGCTGCCGAACCGGGCGAGCAGCTGCTCCCCGTACGCGTCGAGGTCGATGCCCGGTACGGGCCGCAGGGTGGGAACGGCCTCCTGCTGCATGTACCCGCGCAGGAAGGTGCGGAAGAGCGGGTCCGCGCACACCTCGTGCACCATGGTCGCCCCGGCGAGGATGCCGAGGTAGCTCATCGCCTGGTGCGAGGCGTTCAGCAGCCGGAGCTTCATGAGCTCGTACGGCTCGACGTCGTCGACGAGCTGCACGCCGACCGTGTCGAACGCCGGGCGGCCGAGCGGGAAACGGTCCTCGAGCACCCACTGCACGAAGTCCTCGGAGCGTACCGGCCACCGGTCGTCCACGCCGAAGCGCTCCCGGACGAGCGCGCGGGTCTCGTCGGTGGTCACCGGGGTGATGCGGTCGACCATCGAATGGGGGAACGCCACGTGCGTGCGGATCCAGGCCCCGAGTTCCGGGTCGAGCCGGTCGGCGAAGCCGCTGAGAGCCGTGCGGGCGACGCCGCCGTTGCCGGGGATGTTGTCGCACGACAGGACGGTGAACGGCGCGATCCCGGCCGCGCGGCGACGGGCGAGGGCGGCGGCGAGGTGTCCGAGAGCACTCCGGGGCGGGGTGCCGCGCCCGTGCGCGGCGTCGTCGAGGTCGGCGAGGGTCGCGGCGTCCTGCGGCACGAAGGCGCCGGTGCGCTCGTCGATCCCGTAGCCGCCCTCGGTGATCGTGAGCGAGACGATGCGCGTGGCGGGGTCGCTCAGGCGCGCCTGGACGGCCTCGGGGTCGTCGGGTGCGAAGAGATACTCCGTGAGCGCACCGATCACGCGGGCCGACTCCGTGCCGTCGGGCGTCACGGTCACGAGCGTGTACAGCCCGTCCTGCGCGGCGAGGGCGTCGCGCATGGCGGCGTCGTGGGGCAGCAGGCCGACGCCGGAGATGCCCCAGTCCGCGTCGCCCGCGGCCAGCAGCCGGTCGACGAACATGGCCTCGTGCGCGCGGTGGAAGTTGCCGACGCCGAGGTGCACGATGCCGGGTCGCACGCGGGCCCGGTCGTAGGCGGGGCGGGCGACGGCGGCGGGCAGCCGCTGCAGCGTCCCGGCCGCGAGGGCGATCGGGGCGGCCGGGGCGGCGGGTGACGAGAGCCGCACGACGAGGTCGGCGCGCGCGCGGCTCCCCTCGACCACGGCGGCGTTCGCCTCGTCCACGTCGCGCACCCACGCGGTCGCCTCGTCGAGGGGATGGCCGTGGCTGCGACGTCGTGCCACCAGCCGCCGCCGGCGCGTGTCCGGCTCGATGTCGAGGAACCAGCTCTCGTCGAGCAGCTCGCGCACGCGCTCCCATCCGTGTCCGGTGTGCAGGAGGTAGTTGCCCTCGGTGATGATCAGCGGCACGTCGGCGGGGACCGGGATCGCGGAGGCGATCGGCTCCTCCAGCCCGCGGTCGAACGCGGGGGCGTACACGACGCCGTCGGCCGGGGCCCGGAGCCGCCGCAGCAGGGCGAGGTAGCCGTCGACGTCGAAGGTGTCGGGGGCGCCCTTGCGGTCGCGGCGATGGAGGCGCACGAGCTCGGCGTTCGCGAGGTGGAAGCCGTCCATGCCCACGACCACCGCCTGCGGCCCGAGCGCGTCGAGGAGGGCGGCGCTCACCGTCGACTTCCCGGCGCCGGGGGTGCCGGCGATCCCGAGGATGCGGCGGCGGCCGTCGGCGACGAGACGCCGCGCCCGTTCCACGAGGTCGGAGAGCGCGACGTCGGAGTCGGGCGCGGGCGGCGGGGTCTGGATCACGGCTTCGTGGTCTTCCTGTGGTCGACGCGGGGCATCGGAGGGCGAGGGACGATGTGGGCGACTGCGGAGCACGCTACGCTGGCCATGTCACCGGTGTCAAGCGACCCGGGGCACCGGACAACACCCCTCGATGGAGAGAGACGCGCATGACCGAATTCCAGGGCCGCACCATCCTCGTCACCGGAGCCGGCGGCGGCATCGGCGGCGCGACCGTCCGCCACCTCGTCGCGGCCGGCGCCGACGTGCTCGCCGCGGGCCGCACCGCGGAGAGCGTCGCCGACATCGCGCGCGAGACCGGCGCCACGCCGCTCGCCTTCGACCTCGAGGACGAGGGCGAGATCCGCGCGGCGATCGAGGGCCGCGACCTCTACGGCGTCGTCAACTGCGGCGGCTGGGGCGGCGAGATCGCCACCCCCATGGACACCGACATCTCGGTGTTCGACCGGGTCATGAGCATCAACGCGCGCGGGGCCCTGCTGGTGACCAAGTACGCCTCGCGCGAGATGATCCGCGGGGGTAAGGGCGGCGCGATCGTGAACGTGTCGAGCCAGGCGAGCCTCGTCGCCCTCGCCGGGCACATCTCCTACGGCTCGTCCAAGGCGGCGCTCGACAACATCACGCGCGTCTCGGCGCTCGAGCTGGGCGGCCACGGCATCCGGGTCAACAGCGTCAACCCGACCGTGGTGATGACGCCGATGTCGGCCTGGTACTGGGGACGCCCCGAGATCGAGGGTCCCTTCCTCGACGCGATGCCTCTGCACCGGTGGGCCACCGAAGACGACATCGCCGCCCCCATCGTCTTCCTGCTGGGCGACGGCGCCGCGATGATCTCGGGCGTCTCGCTCCCCATCGACGGCGGCTACACCAGTCGCTGAGGCGGCCACGGCGCCCGGCACCTCAGGGAAGCTGTCGCAGGCGCTCGGCGAAGCGCTCGACGGTGGTCGCGAACGCCGGGGCGTCCGGGCGGTTGAGGTGCCCGTGGGTGGTGCCCGGCTCGGTCGACACGTCGACGTCGACGCCGGCGGCCGAGAGGGCGCGCGCGAAGGCCTCTCCCGACATGCGCAGCTCGTCCGTCTCGTCGTTGACCATGATCGTCGGGGGGAAGCCCGCGAGCTGCGCGGGCGCGGCGGTCCCCGGGATCGCGTAGACGTCGGCGCCGTCCAGCGGTCCGCCCAGATAGTTCTCGTACATGCCGCGCACGAACGCGGCGGTGAAGACGTCGGCGTCCGGCTGCGCGTCCAGCAGGGCGCGCAGCTCGCGGGTGGGGGCGTCCTGAACGGCCTGGAGCGTCGGGTAGGCCAGGACCGCGAGGCCCGGGACCGGTCCGCCGTCGTGGGTCAGTCGCAGGGCGGCGCCGGCGGCGAGGTTGCCGCCCGCACTCGCGCCGCCGATCGCCCATCCCCGCGCGGCGATCGGGGAGGACACGGCCCAGCGGAACGCGGCGACCATCTCGTCGTGCGGCACCGGGTAGTGGATGCCGCCGCGCTCCGGCGAGCCCAGGCGGCTCGTCCAGTCCGGGGTCATCGGCGCCAGGCGGTAGTCCACGCTCACGACGACGATGCCGTGCGCCGCGAAGGCCCGCGCCACCGCATCCGCCTCCGGCATGTCGAGGTCGCCGCCCGCGAAGCCTCCGCCGTGCGCCCAGACGAGACCCGCGCCGGTCGGCGACGCCGGGGTGTAGAGGCGTACGCGCAGCGCTCCGTGCGGTCCGTCCAGCACCCGGTCGGCGATGTGGAGGTCCGCGCTCACGGCAGCACCGTGTACAGCAGCCAGACCGCGAGCGGGGTGCCGATCACGAAGAACAGCAGACCGATGATCGCGCCGCGGCGGGAGGGCTTCTCGTCGGGGGAGGACATGCGTCGAGCATGGCAGACGAGCGACGGTTCGCGCCGGTGGGTCAGGCTCCCCAGCCGGCCTGCACGCCGCCCACGCGCTCCTCCGCGATGCGCTGCTGGTACCCGGACGCCGCGTAGGCGGCCATCGGGTCGGCCGGCAGGCCGCGCGACTCGCGCCACTCCGCGAGCGCCGGGCGCACGTCGGTCGAGAACGCGTCCATGAACACGGCGTTCGCCGTCAGCACGTCGCCCGAGCGCTGCGCGGCAGACAGCGCCTCGCGGTCCACCAGCAGGGCACGCGCGGTCATCTCCTGCACGTTCAGCACGGAACGGATCTGCCCGGGGATCTTGTCCTCGACGTTGTGGCACTGGTCCAGCATGAAGGCGACGTCGGGATTGTTCAGGCCGCCACCGCGGATCACCTCGAACAGGATGCGGAACAGCTGGAACGGGTCGGCCGCGCCGACGATGAGGTCGTCGTCGGCGTAGAAGCGGGAGTTGAAGTCGAACGAGCCGAGCTTGCCGAGCCGCAGCAGCTGCATCACGATGAACTCGATGTTCGTGCCCGGCGCGTGGTGACCGGTGTCGAGGCACACGAGGGCCTTGTCACCGAGCGCGCTCACCTGGGCGTACGACGTTCCCCAGTCCGGCACATCGGTGTGGTAGAACGCGGGCTCGAAGAATTTGTACTCGAGCACGAGCCGCTGGTCGTCGCCGAGGCGCGCGTAGATCTGCTGCAGCGAGTCGTGCAGGCGGTCCTGACGACCGCGCAGATCGGCCTGACCGGGGTAGTTGGAGCCCTCGGCGAGCCAGATCTTCAGGTCGCGGCTGCCCGTGGCGTCCATGACGTCGATGCACGCGAGGTGGTGGTCGATGGCCTTGCGGCGGATCGCGGCGTCCTCGTGCGTGAGCGCGCCGAACTTGTAGTCGTCGTCCTGGAAGGTGTTGGAGTTGACGGTGCCGAGCGTCACGCCGTGGTCTTCGGCGTGACGGCGCAGGTCGTCGAAGGAGTCGACCAGGTCCCACGGGATGTGCAGCGCCACGGTCGGCGCGAGGGCGGTGTGCGCGTGCACCTGGGCGGCGTCGGCGATCTTCTCGTAGGGGTCGCGCGGGGTGCCCGGCGTGCCGAACACCTTGAACCGGGTGCCGGAGTTGCCGAAGGCCCAGCTGGGCAGCTCGATGCTCTGCTTCTCGAGCGCGGCGAGGATGTCGGGGGTGAGGATGCTCACGATGCACGGCCTTCGGTGTCGGTGGTGGCGGAGGAGTCGGTGGCGCTCGCCGCGGCGAGCTGGTCTTCGAGGTGGAACACCTCGGTGAGGGAGGTGGCGGCCTGATCGGGGCGGCCGTCGAGGCCCACGAAGAAGCGGCTCATCTCGGCCTCCCACCGCGCGGCGACGGGCGACGCGGCGAGGTACGCCTGGGCCGCCCGGTCGTCGTCGGTCTCGTAGTAGCCGAAGAGCGTGCCGCCGGCGCCGAGGAAGAGGCTGTAGTCGCGTCGTCCGGCGGCGGCGATCTCCGCCAGCATCTCCGGCCGCACGGGGGAGTGCCTGGCCACGTACTCGTCGAGCAGCTCGGGGCGCACCTGGAGCTGGAAGGCCACGCGGGTCATGAGGGTCCTTTCGGTGTCCGGCCGGTGCCACGCGGCACCGGCCGGACGGGCGACTCAGAAGTCGAAGTCGCCGATGTTGTCGGCGTCGAACACGAACGGGTCGCCCAGCAGCACGACGCCGTCGGCGCCGACCGTGTACTCGCCGAGGTCGCCCGCGTCGAACGCGTCGCCTTCCTTGCCGGTGATGTCGCCGGCGATGAGGGCGTGGGCGGCGAACGCGGCGAGGTAGCCGAGGTCTTCCGGGTTCCACAGCGCGAACGACGTGACGGTGCCGTCCTCCACGTACTCGCGCATCTGGTTCGGGGTGCCGAGCCCGGTGAGGGCCACGGTGCCCTTGTAGTCGGACGTGGAGAGGTAGCGCGCGGCGGCCGCGATGCCGACCGTGGTGGGCGACACGATGCCCTTCAGGTCGGGGTGGCTCTGCAGCAGTGCCGCCGTCTTGTCGAAGGACGTCTGGTCGTCGTCGTCGCCGTACACGGTCTCGACGATCGTGATGTCGGGGTAGTCGCTCGCGACGTACTCCTTCATCAGTTCGATCCACGCGTTCTGGTTGGTCGCGTTGGCCGAGGCGGAGAGGATCGCGATCTCGCCCGCGCCGCCGATCTGCTCGGCGATCTGGTCGATCTGCACCTTCGCGATGCCTTCGGAGTCGGCCTGGTTGATGAACAGGTCGCGGCACTCGGTGTTGGTGTCGGAGTCGAACGTGACGACCTTGACACCCGCGTCGCGGGCCTCGTTCAGGGCGTCGCAGATGGCCTTGGGGTCGTTCGCCGAGACGACGAGCGCGCCGACGCCCTGCTGCGTGGCGGTGTTGATGTAGCTGACCTGGGCGTCGGGCGTGGCCTCGGCCGGTCCCACCTCGGAGAACGTGCCGCCGAACTCCTCGACGGCCTTCTTGCCGCCCTCGCTGGACGTGTCGAAGTACGGGTTGCCGAGGTTCTTGGGCAGGAAGGTGATCGAGGCGTCGCCGCCGCCTTCTCCGCCGCTGCCGCTGCCGCCGTCGCCGGATCCGGCGCAGCCGGTGAGGGCGACCGCCGCGGCCACCGCGAGGGCGGCGAAGGCGGTCACGCGCTTGCGTGCAAACGTCATTGTTCGTTCCTTTCGTCGGGGGATGCCGCGGTCGCGGCGTCCATCGGTGCCCCTGGCGCTGTGGTGCCGGCACCGGCGGGGGTTCTGCCCGGTCGGCGGCGTGCTTTCTGCAGCCAGGCCAGGACGCTTGCGGCCACCACCGAGATCACGAGGAGCGTGCCGGTGATGATGTTGATGACGTCGGAGGTGACGTTCACCAGGCGGAGCGCGCTCGCGAGCGCCCCGATGAGGAAGGCGGCGGCGATGACGCCGTAGATCTTGCCGCGACCGCCGAAGACGGACACCCCGCCGAGGACGACGGCGGCGATCACCTGGAGCTCGAGGCCGGTGGCGTTGTCGCCGCGGGCGCTGCCGTAGCGGAGCGTGTAGAAGATGCCGGCGAAGGCGGCGACCGCGCCGGAGAGCACGAAGAGCACGAGCTTGGTGCGCTCGACGTGCACGCCGGAGAAGTGCGCGGCGTCCTTCGACAGTCCCACCGCGTACACGCCGCGACCGAACGGGGTGAAGTGCAGCAGGACCGCGAACACGGCCACCAGCACCAGGAACGGGATGGTGATGACGGGGATAGGCGTGCCGGCGATCTTGGCTTTCGCGAGGTCGCTCCAGAACTCCGGGAAGTCGGTGACGGCGGCCGTGCCGAGCAGGCCCACCGCGAGGCCGCGGTAGAGCGCGAGCGTGCCGATCGTGACCGCGAGCGAGGGGAGCCCGACGACGGTCACCAGGAAGCCGTTGAACGCGCCGCCGACGATGCCGACCGCGAGCGCGGCGAGCGCGGCGACCTCGAACGGGAGGCCGCCCTGCACGAGCGCTCCGGTGACCACGCTGGACAGTCCGACCATGCTGCCGACCGAGAGGTCGATCTCGCCCGTGATCATGATCAGCGTCATCGGCAGCGCGATCAGCAGGATCGGGGCGATGTCGAGCAGCAGGTAGGTGAGGGTGATCGGCTGACCGAAGCCGCGGATGCTCGTGGCGGCCACGACGGCCACGACGATCAGCAGCCCGACGATCGCGGCCTCGCGCGTGAGGAGCAGCCGGCGCCACAGCGGCTTGTCGTAGTCGCGGATGACGCGGGCGCTCGCGGTGGTGGTGGTCGCGGTGGTCATGACTGGTCCCTCGCCTCGATGAGCCGCCGTCTCTGCCGGACCGCGAGCACGCGGTCGAGCACGATGGCGCCGATGATGAGCAGGCCGACGACGGCGCGCTGCCAGAAGTCGGGGATGCCGAGGATCGGCAGGGCACGGTTGATGGTGAGCAGCAGCACGGCTCCGATCGCCGCACCCCAGACCGAGCCGATGCCGCCCGTGATGGCGACGCCGCCGATCACCGCGGCGCCGACCGCGTCGAGCTCCCATCCGGCTCCGGCCTGGGAGTTGATGGTGCCGTAGCGTGCCGCGTAGAACACCCCGGCGAGCCCGGCGAGCGCACCCGACAGGACGAACGCGGTCAGCACGCGGCGCGTGACGCGCAGGCCGTACAGCTCGGCGGCTGCGGGGTCGGAGCCGATCGCGTAGAACTCCCGCCCGCCGCGCGTGTTCTTCAGGTACCAGGCGGCCGCGGCGAGCACGATCACCGCGACGACCGCGAGGATCGGGATGCCCAGGAGCTGTCCGGTGCCCAGCGCCAGGAAGTCGCGGGGGAGGTCGGAGGCGTTGACGCGGTCGCTGCCGGTCCACAGCACGTTGATGCCCCGGTAGGCGTAGAGCGTGCCGAGCGTGATGACCATGGCGGGCACCTTCGCGTAGGCGACGAGGGCGCCGTTGACGAGTCCGAGGAGGGCGCCGAGCACGACGGCGGCGATCACGACGAGCACGATGGGGATGCCGGGCACGTCGATGAAGAGCCGTCCGGTGAGGTAGGCCGTGAGGCCCATGACCGAGCCGACGGAGAGGTCGACGTTGCGGGTGATGAGCACGATGGCCTGACCGACCGCGACGAGCACGAGGATCGAGGGCGTGAGCAGCAGGTCGCGCCAGCCGTCGGCGCTGAACAGGAACTTCGGGTTGTTGAGGGTCGCGGCGGTGATCACGAGCACCAGGGCGAGCAGGATGCCGAACTCGCGCGCCCTGCCGATGCCGGAGATGCGCGTGGTGAGCGCGGAGACGGGGATGGCGGTGGTCACGAGGAGAGCTCCGATGCGTGCGTCGCGGCGAACATGACGTTCTCGGAGGTGGCCTCCGAGCGGGGGATCTCGGCGGTGATGCGGCCCTCGCGCATCACCAGCACCCGGTCGGCCATGCCGAGCACTTCGGGCAGCTCCGACGAGATCATGAGGATGCCCATGCCCTGGCCGGCGAGCTGGGAGAGCAGCCGGTGCACCTCGGACTTGGTGCCGACGTCGATGCCGCGGGTGGGCTCGTCGATCAGCAGCACCCCGGGCTGCGTCGCGAGCCACTTGGCCAGGACGACCTTCTGCTGGTTGCCGCCGGAGAGGGTGGCGGCGACCGTGTCGAGCGCGTGCGTCTTCACCTCGAGGCGCGAAGCCCACTCACGGGCGGCCCGGTTCTCCATCGCGGTCGTCAGCAGGCCGAGCCGGGCCAGACGCCGGCGGATCGCGAGGGTGATGTTGCCGCCCACGCCGGACTCGATCACGAGGCCCTGCTTGCGACGGTCCTCGGGGACGAGCGCGAGTCCCGCCCGCATGGCGTCGACGGGGCGCCGCGGCGAGATGCGCCGGCCGGTCATGCGGACCGTGCCCTCGCGGTAGCCGTCCACGCCGAACACGGCCCGGGCGACCTCGCTGCGTCCCGCGCCGACGAGCCCGGCGAGTCCGACGATCTCGCCCGCGCGCACGGTGAAGGAGATGTCGTGGAAGAGCCCGGGGCTGGTGAGGCCCTCCACCTCGAGCAGCGGTTCGCCGATCGCGGCCTCCTGCTTGGGGAACAGCTCGGCGACCTCGCGTCCCACCATCTGGCGCACGAGCTCGTCGACCGTGGTGTCGGCCACGGCGGAGGTGGCGATGTACGCGCCGTCACGCATCACGGTGACGGTGTCGCAGAGGGCGAACACCTCGTCGAAGCGGTGCGAGATGAAGATGAGGCCGCGCCCCTCGTCGCGCAGGCTGCGCGCGATCGCGAACAGGCGCTCGACCTCCACGCCGGACAGGGCGGCGGTGGGCTCGTCCATGATGAGCAGTGCCGCGTCGAGGGAGACGGCCTTGGCGATCTCGATCACCTGCTGGTCGGCGATCGAGAGCCCCTCCGCGGGGCGGTCGGGGTCGATGGTGACGCCGAGGCGGGTGAAGAGCCGCTCGACCTCGTGCCGCATGGCCTTCCGGTCGATGCGGCCGAAGCGTCCGAGGGGCTGGCGGCCCATGAAGATGTTCTCGGTCACCGACAGGTCGGGGAAGAGCGTCGGCTCCTGGTAGATGACGGCGACACCGGCTGCCTTGGACTGGGCGGTGGAGGTGAAGTCCACGTCGGCCCCGTTCAGGCGGAACGTTCCGGCGTCGCGCTGGTAGAGGCCGGCGACGATCTTCACGAGCGTGGACTTCCCGGCACCGTTCTCGCCGACGAGCGCGTGGATGGAGCCGGGGTCGACCGTGATCGTGCCGGAGCGCAGGGCGATCACCGAGCCGAAGGCCTTCTGGACGCCGGCGAGCTCGAGCACGGGCGCCGTCGCGGGTGAGGACATCATTTCTCTCTCCATTGAGGGAATGAATCGTTTCAAACCCTGTCGGAGATGAGATTAGGCGATGTGTTGACTGCTGTCAAGACGGCATGAGAGTGTGAGTCCCGAGCGGAATGTGAGTCGTTTCACACGCCGGAGGACGGGAGGTCGCGGATGGCGGTCAGCGTGCGCGAGGTCGCGGAGGACGCGGGTGTCTCGGTCGGCACGGTGTCGAACGTCCTCAACCGGCCGGAGAAGGTGGCCGCCGAGACGGTGGCCAGGGTCCAGGCGTCGATCGATCGGCTCGGCTTCGTGCGCAACGACGCGGCCAGGCAGCTCCGCGCCGGACGCAGCCGCACCATCGGACTGGTCGTGCTCGACATCCGCAACCCCTTCTTCGCTGAGGTGATCCGCGGCGCCGAGGAGCGCGCCGATCAGCACGGGCTCTCGGTGCTGGTGGCCAACAGCGACGAGAAGCAGGAGCGCGAGGCCATGCACCTCGACCTGTTCGAGGAGCAGCGGGTGACGGGCGTGCTGGTGACGCCCGTGGCCGAGTCGCTGCCGCGCCTGGCGCGCATGCACGAGCGCGGCACGCACGCGGTGCTCGTCGACCGGGAGTCGCAGGACGAGCGCTTCGCCTCGGTCGCCGTCGACGACGTGGAGGGCGGCCGGATCGCCATGGAGCATCTGCTCGCGGTCGGCCGTCGGCGGATCGCCTTCGTCGGGGGGCCCGTGTCACTGCGGCAGGTGTCCGACCGGCTCAGCGGGGCACAGGCCGCGGCCGCCGACGCCGGGGTCGCCCTGGAGTTCCTCGCGACCGCCGCTCTCACGGTCGAGGAGGGGAGGCAGGCGGGGTCGCGGATCCTCGGCCGCGCCCCGGCGGATCGTCCGGATGCCGTGTTCGCGGCGAACGACCTCGTCGCGCTCGGCCTGCTGCAGAGCCTCGTGATGACCGGAGACGCCCGGGTGCCCGACGACATCGCGATCATCGGCTACGACGACATCGACTTCGCCGCGGCCGCCGTGATCCCGCTCAGCTCGGTGCGTCAGCCCGCCGCCCTGATCGGCTCCACCGCGGTCGATCTGCTGCTGCAGGGTCAGGGGGAGCGGGCGCCGGAGCCCGAGCACGTGCTGTTCCGCCCCGAGCTGGTGGCGCGGCGCTCCACGACCGGCGCGTGACCCCGCCGCCGATGCCGTCAGGCTGAGGCCGACGACCGGTGCTGGGCGCTCGCGCCGCGCATGATGCGGGCGACCGCCGTGATCAGGAACAGCTGCCCCGTGATGCCCTCGGCCACCGCGACGGCCTGCATGCCGGCGCCCCGGGGGATGAGGTTGCCGTAGCCGGTCGTGGTGAGGGCGGTGAAGGAGAAGAACAGCTGATCGCCGAGCGAGTCGGTCTCCGCTCCGATGAAGAGCGGTTGCGACAGGAACTGCGAGGCGAGGTTGTACGCGAAGGCGAAGAACATCCCCACCAGGATGTACGCCGTCACCGCGGCGAGCAGCGCCTCGATGTCGAGCCCGCGTCGCGTGACCTGATGCGCGATGATCGCCCACGGTGCGACGAGCAGTGCCACCATCGAGGCCGCGGACAGCCCGACGGCGAGGGCGGGACTGCCGGTGCCGAAGAAGGTCGCCAGCAGGGCCGCCGCGCCCGCGGTGGACAGCACGACCCACGTCACCCGCTGCACGAGCGCACGGGCGCCCGTCACGCGGAACACGATCGCGACCGTCGCGAGCATGACCAGGAACGCCCACGGGCTCGGGTCGGCGCTCGGCTGCGCGGCGCACAGGCCGTACGAGACGCCCAAGAGCAGCAGCACGATCGCGTAGCCGACCGCCCGGTAGCTCCAGGCGCTGTCCTCGGTGCCCAGGGAAGCGCCGACGTGCGGGTGCGGATTCATGGCGATCCTCTCCGTCGCGGTGGTGTGACTCCCGCGCGCGGCCAGTATCCCAGGCGGTCGCGCGCGAGTCGGGAGGCGCGGCCGTGGCCGCGGTTCGTCAGGGCGCGTCGAACCCGTTACACTGGTCGAGTGCATCCGCGCTCTCGGGCCGGATGCCTGGAGACGTCGCATAGTCCGGCCTAGTGCACCACCCTGCTAAGGTGGAGTCCCCTTACGGGGACCAGGGGTTCAAATCCCCTCGTCTCCGCCAGTTCTTCCCCCGCGAACCGCGATCACGGTACGGCGCTCGATCTCGAGCGATCGCGCAACACGAGTCGCCTGCGGTCCGCCCGTGCGGTCGCCGCTCAGTGGCGCGGGAACGGTGCCGAGGAGCGCAGGTGCGCGGCGCCGAGCGGGTCGCACACGGTGGACTCGTCGACCACGCCGAACCGGAGCAGGGCGGCGGGATCGGTCGAGGAGGGCGGCGTGCGATCGGGTCGCGCGGAGAGCAGCACGAAGTCCGCCGCGGTCCCCGTCAGGTGCAGCGACCCCGCCGGCAGGCAGTGCAGGGCGATGCGGATCGCGGTGAGGTCGCGGTCGACCGCAGCGTCCGTAATCGACCACGCCGTGAAGCGGTTGGCCGACGCGGAGCCCGTCCACTCCTGGCGCACCGCCCCGGTCACCCGCAGCAGGGCCGTCGTGCCGCGGAGCCGGGTCGACTGGCGCAGTTCCAGCAGCACCCCGACCACACCGGCCGGGATGTCGACGATCACGCGCGTGACCTGAGCGTCCACGAGAGCGAGGGCGTCGGCGAACGGATCCTCGGTGTCTGCGAGCGGCGGGAGGCCGGAGGGGACGCCGAAGAGGAGGTCTCTCACCTGCATGCCGACTCGCTCCCCGTGCTCCCCCAGAAACTCCGACGATACGGGATGCGTGTTCACAGTGCAGTCAAACGGGGTGTGAACGCTGCGGGGGAGCGGCGGCACACGACCGGAACGGACCAGAATGATCGGGTGCCGCACCCCGATGGACGGACACGCTGGTGGGGAAAGGAGGAACCCATGATCGGCACCCTCAACGCCCTGATCGACCGCGTCGAAGCCGCGCCAGACGAGGAGCTCGACGTCGCGGCCGTCGCGCGTGCGCACGGCACGACCGAGTACCACCTGCGGCGGATGTTCTCCGCCCTCGCGGGCATGCCCGTGTCGGAGTACGTGCGCCGTCGGCGGATGACGATCGCCGCCGCGGAACTGGTCGGCGGTGCGCCGAGCCTGCTCGACGTGGCCGTGCGGCACGGCTACGGCTCGGTCGAGGCGTTCGGCAGGGCGTTCCGCGCCGTGCACGGCATCGGTCCGGCCGAGGCGCGCCGTGACGGGGGTCCTCTCCGTACACAACCCACGCTCCGGTTCCGCCTGAGCGTCGAAGGGAGCACCCCGATGGACGTCACCATCACCCCCCGACCCGCCCTCCAGCTGGTCGGTCATGCCACGCAGGTCCCGCTGATCCACCGCGGCGAGAATCCGCACATCCAGCAGCACATCGCGGCCATCCCGTCCGAGGAGCACGCGCGGCTCAAGCGTCTGAACGACGCGGAGCCGTCGGGCATCCTCGCCGTGTCCGCCGACGTGGAGCCGGACGCGCCAGAGGGCACGCCGCTCACCTACCTCCACGGCGTCGCACTGGAGGAGACGACCCCGGTGCCGGAAGATCTCGATGTGCTGCGGCTCGACGCGGGCACCTGGGCCGTGTTCGCCGCCGACGGCCCGTTCCCGCAGACCCTGCAGGACCTGTGGGCGGCCACCGCGACCGAGTGGTTCCCGTCGAACCCGTGGCGACTGCGCCCCGGTCCGTCGATGGTGCGGTACCGCGAATTCCGTGGGGACACGGCCTCGTGCGAGCTGTGGCTGCCCGTGGAAGCGGAGTGAGTCACCGGGGCGGGGCGGCCGAGTCGTCCCGCCCCGGTGTCGGAGGCCCCTGGCACACTGTGCCGCACCCAGCAGTCCCACCCGGAGAGGCAGACGATGGCGGCCATCGACCCCAAGAAGACCCTCGACTCCTACCGCGCACGGCGCGGAGAGTTCCGCGTGCTGGAGGTGCCGCCGCTGCAGTACCTCATGATCGACGGCGCGGGAGACCCCAACACGTCGCCCGTGTATGGGCAGGCGGTGGCGGCGCTGTTCCCCCTGGCGTACACGCTCAAGTTCGCGAGCCGCGAAGAGCTCGGCATCGACACCGTCGTGATGCCGCTCGAGGGGCTGTGGCACGCCGCCGACATGGAGTCGTTCACGTCGCGCCGGGACAAGTCGCAGTGGGAGTGGACGCTGCTTCTCCTGGTGGGCGACCACGTGACCCCCGACCTCTTCGCGCGGGCGGTCGACACGGTCGAGGCGAAGAGCGCGACGAAGCGCGAGCCCCTGCCGGCCCTGCGCTCCGTGCGGCTAGAGACCCTGCACGAGGGGCTGTGCGTGCAGACGCTCCACGTCGGCCCCTTCGACGACGAGGCCCCGGTGCTCGATGAGCTGCACCACCGCTTCATCCCGGAGCACGGACTGCGCATGACCGGTCGGCACCACGAGGTGTACCTGAGCGACATCCGCCGCACCGACCCCGCGAAACTCCGTACGATCCTGCGGCAGCCGGTCGCGCGGGTCGAGTGAGTTCACCGCGGGCGCGGACGAAAGCAACCCCCTCTTCGGCTCGGATGCCGAGCGATACGCTTCCCCCATGAGCAGCGTGAAGCATGCGGCGCGCGCGGCGAAGGACTCGACCGCGTTCCGGAGGACCGCCCGTGTCGGCTTCGTCGTGCTGGGGCTCATCCACGTCGTGATCGGCGCGATCGCCCTCAGCATCGCGGTGGGCGGTTCGGGCGACGCCGACCAGGACGGGGCGATGGAGCGCATCCGCGACAACCCCATCGGCGGGTTGCTGTTGCTGTCGATCGCGGTGGGCCTCATCGCGCTCGCCGCCTGGCAGATCGCCAGCGCCTTCCTCGCCGCCGACCCCGCGGAGACGAAGAAGTGGGGCCGCCGTATCAAGCTCGCCGGGATCTCGGGCTCCTATCTCGTGGTCGCGGTCCTCGCGACCATCTACGCGGTGGGCGGTCGTGCTGAGTCGGAGGACGCGTCGCGCACGCTCAGCGAGATCGTGCTGTCGGCGCCCGGTGGCGTGGCGCTGCTGGTGATCCTCGGCCTGTCGGTGGTCGGCGTGGGCCTCGGCTTCATCGGCAGCGGCATCACGCGGTCGTTCGAGAAGCTGATCGAGCTGCCGACCGGCGCGGGGCGCGCGGGCATCGTGGTGCTCGGGGTGGCGGGCTACCTCGGCAAGGGCGTCGCGGTCGCCGTGACGGGGGTGCTTTTCGTGGTCGCCGCGGTCACCCAGGACCCGGAGAAGGCGGCGGGACTGGATGCGGCGCTGCACAGCCTGCTCGCGCTGCCGCTGGGCGGGCTGGTGCTCGGCGCGGTGGGGGTGGGGTTCGCCCTGTACGGCGTGTTCTGCATGGCCAGGGCCCGGCTCGCGCGCATGTCGTAGCCCCAGACCCCCGCGCCGGCCGCGTCCGGGAGATGGGAGACTGGAACGATGAACGCTTCTCCCGGAGTCGACGTGATCGCACCGCTGACCGAGACCGAGGTGCAGCGGATCCGCGGGGACTTCCCGATCCTGCGCGCGCAGGTGAACGGCCATCCGCTGGTGTACCTCGACTCCGGCGCGACGTCGCAGCGACCGGACGCCGTGCTCGACGCCGAGCGCGACTACGCGACCACGATGAACGCCGCGGTGCACCGGGGTGCGCACACGCTGGCGGCCGAGGCGACCGAGCTGTTCGAGGATGCGCGGGCCGCCGTCGCCCGCTTCGTCGGTGCCGACGACGACGAGATCGTATGGACCTCGAACGCGACCGAGGCGATCAACCTCGTCGCCTACTCCCTCTCGAATGCCTCGCTCGGACGCGGCGGCACGGCCGCGGAGCGCCTGCGCCTCCGCGAGGGAGACGAGATCGTCACCACCGAGATGGAGCACCACGCCAACCTCATCCCGTGGCAGGAGCTCGCGGCGCGCACGGGCGCCACGCTGCGGGTGATCCCGCTCGACGACGACGGCGCCCTCCGGCTCGACGTGGCCGCCGAGCTCGTCACCGAGCGCACGAAACTGATCGCCTTCACGCACGTGTCCAACGTGCTCGGCGTGATCAACCCGGTCGACGAGCTGGTCGCGCTCGCCCGCGGGGTCGGTGCCCTGACGCTGCTCGACGCGTGCCAGTCCGCCCCGCACCTGCCGCTCGACGTGCGGGCGCTGGGCGTGGACTTCGCGGTGCTCTCCGGCCACAAGATGCTGGGGCCGACGGGCATCGGTGCGCTGTACGGCCGGCGCGAGGTGCTGGCCGCGATGCCCCCGTTCCTCACGGGCGGCTCGATGATCACGACCGTCACCACGACCGAGGCCGAGTACCTGCCGCCGCCGCAGCGCTTCGAGGCGGGCACGCAGCGGGTGTCGCAGGCGATCGCGCTCGCCGCGGCGGTCGGCTACCTGGACGAGGTGGGCATGTCGCGCATCGCCGCGCACGAGGCCGCCTTCGGCCGGCGCCTGGTGGACGGGCTCCGCGCGATCGACGGCGTGCGCGTGCTCGGAGCCGGCATCGATCTGCCGCGCGTGGGACTCGCGAGCTTCGACGTGGCGGGCATCCACGCGCACGACGTCGGACAGTTCCTCGACGACCTGGGCATCGCGGTGCGTGTCGGGCACCACTGCGCGCAGCCGCTGCACCGGCGGCTCGGGGTCACGTCGTCGACCAGGGCCAGCACGTACCTGTACACGACCGAGGCCGAGGTCGACGCCGTGATCGCGGGTGTCGCCGGGGCGATCGACTTCTTCCGGAGGGGCGCATGAGCGACCTGCAGAGCCTGTACCAGGAACTGATCCTCGACCACTCGCGCACGCCGCACGGCTACGGGCTGCGCGACGAGATCCCGGCGCAGTCGCACCAGCTCAACCCGACGTGCGGTGACGAGATCACCCTGCAGGTGCACCGGGGCGACGACGGGACGATCGATGCCATCGCGTGGGAGGGGCACGGCTGCGCGATCTCGCAGGCGTCCGCGTCGCTGCTGGCCGAGCTCGCCGAGGGGCTCAGCGTGCCGGAGCTCGAGGTGCGCATCGCGGCGTTCCGCGACGCCATGCGCTCGCGCGGCACGATCGCACCCGACGAGGAGCTGCTCGGCGACGCGGCCGCGCTCGGCGGGGTCTCGAAGTACGTCGCGCGCGTGAAGTGCGCGATGCTCGCGTGGGTGGCGACCGAGGACGCACTGACGCGCCTGTGAGCCGTCCCCGATGACCGATTCACGGGAATAGAGTCGCCCGCTCGGCGTTGGGCCGAACATGACTACTCTCGGAATCATCGGTGCAGGCAACATCGGCAGCCAGGTCGCGCGCGTCGCGGTGGCGAACGGCTACGACGTGGTGATCGCGAACTCGCGCGGCCCGGAGACGCTGGCCGACCTCGTCGCGGAGCTGGGGCCGAAGGCGCGGGCGGCGACCGCGGAGGAGGCGGCGGCGGCCGCCGACGTGGCGGTGGTCACCGTGCCGCTGCACGCGATCGACCAGCTGCCGACCGAGCAGCTGGCGGGCAAGATCGTGCTCGACACCAACAACTACTACTTCGAGCGTGACGGTCACATCGAGGCTCTCGACCGGGGCGAGACGACCACGTCCGAGCTGCTGCAGCAGCAGCTGCCGACCTCGAAGATCGCCAAGGCGTTCAACCACATCTACGCGAGCGACATCACGACCGGCGGCACCCCGGCCGGCACCCCGGACCGTCGCGCGCTGGCGACCGCGGGTGACGACGCCGAGGCGGTGGCGTTCGTCACCCGGTTCTACGACCAGGCGGGCTTCGACACCGTGAACATCGGCCCGCTGAGCGAGTCGTGGCGGGTCGAGCGCGACCGTCCCGCGTACGTCACGCGCCAGAACGCCGAGGAGCTGACGGCGAACCTGGCGAAGGCGAACCGCCTGCCCTGAGTCGCCGCGGGCGAGCCCGTCCACCCCGGCTGGGATACCAAAAGTTGAGGAACCCCGGCCGGGGTGGGACAATGCCCGGATGGCGGGGGCTATGGGGGCGGGCGGCGAGCTCGAGTCGGTCAGGGTCACGAGGATCCTGCGCGACGACATCGTGCTGGGCCGGCGACCCCCCGGCGCCCGGCTCGTGGAACGCGACATCGCGGCCGAGCTGCACGTCTCGCGGCTTCCCGTCCGCGAGGCCATCCGTACCCTGGTCGCGGAGGGCGTCGTGACCGCTCGACCGCGTTCGTGGGCGGTGGTGCGGGAGTTCACGCACGACGACATCCGCGCGTTCGCCGAGGTGCGAGAGGCCATCGAGACCCTCATCTTCGTGTTCGCGGCGGAGCGTCACGACGAGGTCGGCCTCGCCCGGCTGCGTCACACGTATGAGCGGGAGGCGGCGGCGGCCCGAGACGGTGACGCGGAGACCGCGCGCCGCACGGCCGCCGAGTTCCACGAGGTCGCGGTGGACCTGGCCGGGAACGAGATGCTCGGCGAGCTCATCGCGGTGTTCCTCACCCGGCTGCGCTGGCTGTTCGGGCAGCACGACGACCTGGTCGCGATGGCCGAGGAGCACCGGGTGATCCTGGAAGCCGTCGCCGCGCGCGACGTCGAACGGCTGCGCACGCTTCTGCCCGCGCACCTGGCCAGCGGGCAGGCGGCCGCCGAGCGGCGGCTGTTCCGCGCCGACGTCGCACTCTGATCCGTCGCGCGACCGGCCCACGAAGCGCGGGACCGCGGCTGTATATTGGTGCGGTCGGAACCGGTCCGGTCACTGTCGCTGTCTGGGGAGCGGGATGCGCCGTCTTGCTGTCGTCATCGGGGGCCTGCTGCTGCTGGGCGGTGCCGCGCTCGTGGTCGTCGCCGATCAGGAGCGCGCCGCCTCCGTCGCCGCGGTGAAGGCGGAGATCGCGCGCGTCGAGGATGCGCTGGAGGCGTCGCGCGGAGACAACCTGGAGCTGGCCGCGCAGCTCACGGCCCTGCGCGCCCAGATCGCGGAGCAGGATGCGAAGATCGCCGACACCACGGGGTTCCTGAAGTGATCCGGCGCGTGCTCGCGGTCACCCTGTCTGCCGCCGTGCTGCTCGCCGTCGGCGTGCTCGCCCGCGCCGACGCACTGGAGCACGAGCGGCTCGACGCGATCGCCGAACTGCGCGCCCTCACCGGGCAGTACCGCGATGCCACCCAGCGCACCGACTATCTGGCCGCCTCGATCGAAGGCGCCGAGCAGACGACGTCCGATCGGGCAGCGGTGCTGGAGGTGCGCCCGGCGTTCCTCACCGAGCTCGCGGCGCTGAACACCGCCCTGCAGGGCGCCGACGGCAAGGTCGACACGGCCACGCATCGCGCTTCGGCGCTGTCGGTGCAGCAGACCGTGCTCGCCGAAGACGACGACCCCGCCACGGTGGTCGCGGCCACGGCCACGATCCATGCGATCACGGCCAAGATCGGCACCGAGGTCGCGTCGTGGCAGGCGTCGCAGAACCCGGGCCCGGGCGGCCCCGCCTGGAGCACGAGCGGGCCGGACGGCTACGCGCGCGTGCGCGCCGCCCTCGACCGCGTGGGCGGTGGCGGCGTGGGGCTGTACGAGTCGTCGTCGTGCGCCGGCGGCAACGCCCCCGCGTGCGCGAACAGCAACGGGTACATCAAGTACCGCGCCGACATCGCGGGCTGGAGCACCGGCCGCCTGAACTGGGCGATGGCGCACGAGCTGGCGCACATCTATCAGTTCCGCGTGTGGGGCGCCCTCACCTCGTCGGGCTCCTACGGGGCGCTGTTCGGCAACGACCCGGAGTTCCTCGCCAACTGCATGGCCGTGGTGCGCGGCTTCCCCGGATCGGTGGGCTGCAACGGCGAGCAGCAGGCCTGGGCGTCGGGCATCTGGGTGGGCGCGGTGCGCTGAGGCTCCGCTCAGTCGACCGGGGTCCTGGTGTCGATCGCGGCACGCAGCGGCCGGCGCAGGGCCCGCCAGTAGGCGGTGGGGGCGAGCCGCACGAGCGCGTCGATCAGTCGTGCCTCCCGTCCGACCATCGTGCGGGCGGCTCGGCGCTCGGTGGCGCGGACGATGCGCGCAGCCGCGTCGGCGGGGTCGGTGTGGTACATCGCGGCCTGCGCGGCGGCGGCGCGGGCGGCCACCGCGGGGTCGATCGCGGCGGCGTACCGCCCGTGCAGGATGATCCCGGTGCGCACGCCCGCCGGGTAGACCGCGCCGACCGAGACGGTCGTGCCCTCGAGCTCGTGGCGCAGCGCCTCGGAGAAGCCGCGGACGGCGAACTTGCTCAGCGCGTACGGGATGCGGCCGGCGGGAGCGGCCAGGGCGTACACGCTCGCCAGGTGCGTGATGTGGGCGCCCGGCGCGGCACGGAGCGACGGCAGCAGGGCCTTGGTGATCGACACCGTGCCCCAGAGGTTCACGTCGGTCAGCCAGCGCATCTCCTCCATGGTCAGCTGGTCGAGGTCGCCGAGCATGGACGAGCCGGCGCACGTGATCAGGGCGGTGATCCGCGGATGCACGGCGGCGATCTGCGCGGCGGTCGCGAAGACCGCGTCGTCGTCGCGGAGGTCGACCACGTGCGTCGTGACGGTGGTGCCGGCCAGCTCGGTCGCGAGGGCGTCGAGCGCGGCACGGTCGTGGTCGAGGAGGGCCAGGTGCACGCCGCGGGGAGCGAGCAGCCTCGCGATCTCGGCCCCCATGCCGTTCGCGGCGCCCGTGATGACGGTGGTGCTGCCGACCAGGTCGAGATGCTTCATCGCCGCCTCCCTGCGCGTGCGATCCGGGCGGTCGCCGACCGATGTCGGACGCCTGCGAGATGCTGGATGCCGAACCATTCTGGCCGAGACCGGGCCGCATCGATACCGGTACGCTCGTGGAGAGGAGGTGCCGGTGGGACGGACTGCGGATGCCATCGCCGAAGGCGTCGCGATCGCGACGGCCGCCGCGCGCCTCGCCGTGAAGAACCACATCCTCATCGGCACCATCGCAGAGGGCGGCGTGTTCGATCTCGACCGCTACGTCGACGACGCGCGCGAGGCCCTGCGCGCGATGGCCGAGGAGTCGGAGGAGGCGGCGGCCACCGTCACGGCGCTGCGCAAGCGGGCCAGGGGGCGGCACTCCGATCCGGTCGGCACGCACGACTACCGCGACCGCGATGTGCGCAACCTCCGTCGCCGCGCGAAGCAGTCGACCGGGGTGGCCCAGCGGCTGCGGGAGATGATGGACGACCGGCAGCAGCTCGAGGCGATCGTCGAGGAGGCGAGGGCCGCGGCATGGGCCGACGTCCGCCACAACCTCGACCGGCGGCTGCGCGTGGAGGGCATGCGACCGGAGCAGGACCCCGACTACGCGCGGATGCGCGAGGCCCGGATGCAGGCGCTGCGCCTGGTGGACCTGCAGGCGCTGTCGTCGGCGCAGCGGGCGAAGGAGAAGCGCCGCAAGAAGCAGGAGAAGGCGGCGGCGAAGGGCGACTGACCCCTCGTTTCGCTTTCGTCTCGCGACTGTTGTAGGCTGTTCTACGGCCCGCTGAGCGGGCTGGGCGCCCGTAGCTCAATGGATAGAGCATCTGACTACGGATCAGAAGGTTAGGGGTTCGAGTCCCTTCGGGCGCACACTGTGTTGAGACAGTGACGTAACGGCCTCCGCTTCGGCGGGGGCCGTTTCTGCATCCCGGACGGATGTCTCAGTCCGTGTCGAGCAGGCTCGTGATCGCGGGGTCGCGGCGGGCGACGTCGGACGCCGTGGTCAGGATGACCTGCCGCATGGCGGCGACCGCGACGGCGGGGCTGACGTCGGACCGGTGGGCCAGGCTGACGGTGCGGGTCATGGCGGGGTGGGCGAGCCGCACGGACCGCAACGTCGGCCGGTCGAACAGGACCATCGCGGGCACCACGGCGACGCCGAGCCCTCGTTCGACGAAGCGCAGCACGGAGTCCATCTCGCCGCCCTCCAGCACCAGGTTCGGCGTGAGGTCGGCGGCGCGGAAGGCGGCATCGGTCGTGGCCCGCAGCTCGTAGCTCTCGTCGAACGCGATGAGCGGCAGGGTCGCCAGGTGGCTGAGCGGGATCGCGGGGGTGCGGGCGACCGGCGGGCGGGCGGCCGAGGAGACCACGACCAGTTCCTCCGCGAGCAACGGCGTGCGGGTGAGGCTGACCCCGGCCGGCGGCGGACCGTCGGACTGGGTGATGAGGGCCATGTCGACGGCGCCGACCGCGAGCTGCTCGACCAGGAGGCGGGAGCCGCCCTCGATCAGGTGCAGGTCGACCTCGGGGTAGGAGTCGTGGAACGAGCTGAGGGCTTCGGCGACGAGGCTGATGCACAGCGTGGGCGGTGCCCCGAGCCGCACACGGCCGCGCCGGAGCCCCGCGAGTTCGCCCATCTCGTCGCGGATGGCGTCGGCTTCGGCGAGCATGCGCTGGGCGCGGGGGAGCAGTGTCTCCCCGGCCGCCGTCAGCGCGATGTGGCCACGGGCGCGGTGGAACAGCTCGGCGCCGAGCTCGCGTTCGAGCGTGGAGATCTGTCGGCTCAGCGACGGTTGGGCCAGGTGCAGGTGCTCGGAGGCGCGGGTGAAGTGTCCGAGGCGGGCGACTTCGACGAACCCGCGGAGTTGCTCGAGGTTCATGGCCATAGCCTACCCGTATGGTTTCCACTCGAACTATGCATTGGAGTTATTAGGTTGTCCTAACTAGCGTCGAGACCATGACTGCACCCGAACGACAGATCTCCACCACGGTCCTCGTGATCGGCACCGGCGGCTCCGGCCTGCGGGCGGCGATCGAGGTCGCCGAACACGGCGTCGACGTGCTCGCCGTGGGCAAACGCCCCCGTCAGGACGCCCACACCTCCCTCGCGGCGGGCGGCATCAACGCGGCCCTCGGCACGATGGACGCCGACGACAGCTGGCAGCAGCACGCCGCCGACACCATCAAGGAGAGCTACCTCCTGGCCAACCCGCACACCGTCGAGGTGGTGACGCGCGGCGCCGAGCGCGGCATCCGCGACCTCGAGCGCTGGGGCATGGACTTCGCCCGCGAGGACGACGGTCGCATCTCCCAGCGGTTCTTCGGCGCGCACACCTACCGTCGCACCGCGTTCTCGGGCGACTACACGGGGCTCGAGATCCAGCGCACCCTGGTCCGCAGGGCCGAGCAGCTCGACGTCCCGATCCTCGACAACGTCTACATCACCCGCCTGCTCGTGCGCGACAACGTCGTGTTCGGCGCGTACGGCTTCGACCAGGCCGACGGCACCCGCTATCTCATCCACGCCGACGCCGTGATCCTCGCGGCCGGAGGCCACAACCGCATCTGGCGGCGCACCTCCTCCCGACGCGACGAGAACACGGGCGACTCCTTCCGGCTCGCCGTCGACGCGGGCGCGCGACTGCGCGATCCCGAGCTCGTGCAGTTCCACCCCTCCGGCATCATCGAGCCGGAGAACGCGGCAGGGACGCTCATCTCGGAGGCGGCGCGCGGCGAGGGCGGCATCCTGCGCAACGCGCTCGGCGAGCGATTCATGGAGCGCTACGACCCCGAGCGGAAGGAGCTCTCCACGCGCGACCGCGTCGCGCTCGCCGCGTACACCGAGATCCAGGAGGGGCGCGGCACCGAGAACGGCGGCGTGTGGCTCGACGTGTCGCACCTGCCGCGCGAGACGATCATGACCCGGCTGCCGCGCGTCTACCAGACGATGATGGAGCTGCAGATGCTCGACATCACGACCGACCCGATCGAGATCGCCCCCACCGCGCACTATTCGATGGGCGGCGTCTGGGTGCGGTCCGAGGACCACGGCACCGATGTCGAGGGCCTCTACGCGATCGGCGAGGCGTCGAGCGGGCTGCACGGTGCGAACCGGCTGGGCGGCAACTCGCTGATCGAGCTGCTCGTGTACGGGCGGATCGTCGGTCAGGCGGCGATGGCGCACGCCGCGGGGCTCGACGCCCAGCGGCGGTCGGCGGGGGCGGTCGCGGCGGCCCGCGCCGAGATCGACGACCTGCTCGCGGCCGAGGGGCGCGAGAACGTGCGCGCCCTGCAGCGCGCGATCCGCAACCTCATGACCGAGTACGCCGGAGTGGTGCGCTCGGAGGAGGGGCTGCGGGCCGGGCTCGCCGATCTCGACCTGATCGAAGGGCGCATGGAGGACATCGGCATCCACCCGGACATCGCCGGGTTCCAGGACCTCGCCCACGCGTTCGATCTGAAGGCCTCCGCGCTCGCCGCCCGTGCCACGCTGGAGGCGGCGCGGGAACGGCGCGAGACGCGTGGCTGCCACAACCGCAGCGACTACCCCGACACCGATCCGACGCTGCAGGTCAACCTGGTGTGGTCGCCCGCGACCGGCGTCACCCGCGAGGAGATCCCGCCCGTCCCCGCCGAGATCGCCGAGCTGATGCGCGACGTCGACACCGCCGGGAAGCTCGTGGAGTAACCCTCTGGCCCGTCGCTCCTCCCGTCGTTCGTCAGAGCGATCCAGGGAGGAGCGACGGGGGCGTCACTGCCCCGAGGGGTCGTTCTCGCCGACCTGGGGCTGTCCGATCACGCCGATGCCGACCGCCTCGTGGTCGGGTTCGGGGTCGCCCTTCCGCTCCGGTGCCTTCGGCTCCTGGCCCGGGGCCTTCTCGGTGCTCGGCTCTTCGAGCTCCTCCGTGCTCGGCACCTCGGACGGGTCGGCGTCCTCCGGCGACTCGGCCTCCGGCGGAGTGCTCGCCTCGCCCTCGTCCGCGTCGGCGGTGGGGGCGTGCGTGGTCTGGCCCTCCGACGCCGGGGTCGGGGTGGGCGTCTGCGCCTCGGCCGAGAGCTCGTCCGTGGACTCCGGCTCGGGGGCTTCGGGTTCGGGAGTGCTGGTGGTCATGATCGTCCCTTCCTGCGCTGTCGTGCCTCCAGCGTGCCCCGCCGAGCGGCCGAGCTGAAGGGGCTTGACGGGCGGGCGGCCGGGTCCCCGACGCGCTCGGGTTAACCACGATGAACCGAGATGCCGGAACCCGGCGTAGCCTGGAGGGGTGACTGCGTACGTCTCGGCCTTCGACCTGTTCTCCATCGGAGTGGGGCCGTCGAGCTCGCACACCGTCGGCCCCATGCGCGCGGCCGTCGACTTCGCGCAGCGGCTCACGGCGTCGGGCGAGCTGGGCCGCGTCACCCGCGTCGGCTGCACGCTGTACGGCTCCCTGGGCGCGACCGGCATCGGCCACGGCACGCCCGACGCGGTGGTCGCCGGGCTCCGCGGCCTCCGCCCCGAGACGTGCGACCCGGCCGCCGTGCGGGCCGCGTGGCAGGAGTTCCCCGACGGCGCCGCCCTGCGCCTCGGCAGGGTCCACGACGTGGCGTTCGCGAAGGACGACATCGTGTTCGCGCCGCGCACGCGTCTGCCCGGTCACCCCAACGCCATGACCCTGACCGCCACCGCCGCGGACGGCGCCGTGGTGGCCGAGGACACCTACTACTCCATCGGCGGCGGGTTCATCCGGCGCGACGGCGAAGCGGCGAAGATCTCGACGGGCGCGTTCCCCTACCCGTACGCCGATGCCGCGTCGCTCCTGGCGCTGTGCGACGAGGAGGGCCTGTCGATCGCGGAGGTCGCGCGCCGCAACGAGATGGCGCTGCGCAGCGAAGCGGAGGTGGCGGCCGGGCTCGACGCCATCTGGGACGCGATGTCGGGGTGCGTCGATGCGGGGCTGCACGCCGACGGTGTGCTGCCGGGGATCCTCAAGGTCAAGCGACGGGCGGGCACGATCCGCGGCCAGCTCGAGGCGGTCGAGGCCGAGGGGCACCGCGAGCTCCCGGGCGAGTGGCTCGGGGCGTTCGCGCTCGCGGTGAACGAGGAGAACGCGGCGGGCGGCCGCGTCGTGACGGCACCGACGAACGGCGCCGCGGGGATCCTTCCGGCCGTGGCGATGTACTGGTGGCGGTTCCTGGCGGACTCCGGCCTCGGCGCCGGCAACGCCGTCACCCCGTACGGCGAGCTCGTCGGCAGCGCACTGCTGGGCTTCGAGGGCACGCCGCCGCCGGTCACCGCGGCCGAGGAACGCGAAGACCCGGCGGTCGCCGAGGCCAACCGCCGCCGCGGCATCCGTCGCTTCCTGCTCACCGCGACCGCGCTCGGCTCGCTGTTCAAGGCCAATGCCTCCATCTCCGGCGCGGAGGGCGGGTGCCAGGCCGAGGTCGGCTCCGCGTGCGCGATGGCCGCCGGCGGGCTCACGGCTGTGATGGGCGGCACGAACCGGCAGATCGAGAACGCGGCCGAGATCGCCATGGAGCACCACCTCGGCCTCACGTGCGACCCGATCGGCGGGCTGGTGCAGATCCCGTGCATCGAACGGAACGCGATCGCCGCCTCGACCGCGGTGACCGCGGCCCGTCTCGCCCTGCGCGGTGACGGCAGCCACTACGTGTCGCTCGATGCCGTGGTCGAGACCATGCGCCAGACGGGGGCGGACATGTCGACCAAGTACAAGGAGACGAGCGAGGGCGGTCTCGCGGTCAACGTCATCGAGTGCTGAGCGGGCGGGTGTCGGAGCCGGTCGATAGCCTCGGAGCGGACGTCGACGCGCGGCCTGTCGGACCCGGCGGATACCCTCGTGGCGGGGCCGGAGAGCGGGAGGGTGCGGATGGACTCGTTCTGGGAGCCGACGTCCACACGGCGAAGGCAGCAGCCGGTCGTCTCGGTCCGGGCGTCCTCGGATGCCCCGCCCATCGATGGCCGCTGGCCCACGAGCATTCCCGCGGTGGCGCAAGTGCTGCTGGAGGGCATCGACCTCGACCCCGGTGTGACCTTCCTCGTCGGTGAGAACGGCAGCGGCAAGTCCACCCTGGTGGAGGGCATCGCGATCGCGTACGGCCTGTCGCCCGAGGGCGGCTCGCGGCAGGCGCGACACCGCACCAGGGCGACCGAGTCCGAGCTGTCGAGCTGGTTGCGGCTGCAGCGCGGTATCGGCGCCGATCGCTGGGGCTTCTTCCTCCGCGCCGAGACGATGCACTCCTTCTACACCTACCTGGAGGAGAACCCGTCGACGAGCGGCGCCGAGGTGTCGTTCCACGAGATGAGTCACGGCGAGTCGTTCCTGGCCGTGCTCGAGAGCCGGTTCGACGATCCCGGGTTCTACTGCCTGGACGAGCCGGAGGCCGCGCTGTCGTTCACGTCGACGCTGTCGCTGATGGCCGTGCTGCGGCGCATCGCCGACGAGGGAGGCCAGGTGCTGTGCGCGACGCACTCCCCGGTCCTCGCCGCTCTTCCGGGAGCGACGATCCTGGAGGTGGGGGAGTGGGGTCTGCGCCCGGCGGCCTGGGAAGACCTGGAGCTCGTGCGGCACTGGCGCTCGTTCCTCGGCGAGCCCGGCCGGTACCTGCGACACCTGCTGGACTGAGCCGCGTCCGGCGGGAGGCCGCCGTCGTGCGGGTCGTAGGCTGGCGGGCATGACCGAGCACACCGCACCCCGCCGACGCGGTCGCCCGCGCGGGGGGACGGACTCGCGCGAGCGCATCCTGGCGGCCGCGGTCGACGAGTTCGGCGAGCAGGGGTACGACGGCTCGACGGTCCGCTCGATCGCGGGGCGCGCCGGGGTGGACTCGGCACTCGTGCACCACTACTTCGGCACCAAGGCCGACCTCTTCGCGGAGGCGGTCGGGATACCGCTGCGACCCGACATCGACGTGCCCGGCATCGTCGCGGGGCCGCGCGACGAGGTGGGCGATCGGCTGGTGCGCTACGTGCTGGAGGCGTTCGAGCGCCCCGAGGTGCGGCGCCGCGGTGTCATGCTGATCCGCACGGCGCTCGGCAGCCGCGTCACCTCGCCGCTGCTCGCGGGCTTCCTGGCGCGCGAGCTGATCGGGCGCATCGCGAAGCTGCTGGCCGTTCCCGATGCGGAGCTGCGCGCGACGCTGGTGGCCTCGCAGATCGCGGGACTGATCGTGACGCGCTACGTCCTGGCGCTCGGGCCCCTCGCGGCGGCGGACATCGGCGACCTCGTGCACCGCGTCGGTCCCACGGTGCAGCGGTACCTGTTCGACTGAGACCGCGGCTCCTCGCCGTTGACCGTGGGGGCACGGCGGGCGCATAATTCATCGCATGATGAATAACGTGGCGGTCGCGATCGCGCAGCTCCGGGTGCGACGGGGAAAGGTGCGGGTGTTCGACGGCGTCGACCTCACCATCCCGCGCGGACAGGTCACCGGACTGCTGGGTCCCTCCGGCTGCGGCAAGACCACCCTCATGCGCTCGATCGTGGGGGTCCAGCGCGTCGAATCGGGCGACGTGACCGTGCTGGGCGAGCCCGGCGGATCGCGACAGCTCCGGAACCGGGTGGCCTACGGCACCCAGGGTGCGGCGGTGTACGGCGACCTCACGGTGCGGCAGAACCTCGTCTACGTCGCCGCGCTGCTCGGGGCTCCCCGGGGCGATGTGGAGCGCGTGATCGACGAGGTCGGGTTGCGGGGCCAGGCCGGCCAGCTGGTCGAGTCGCTCAGCGGCGGGCAGTCCACGCGCGTCTCCCTCGCGATGGCCCTCGTCGGCGCGCCGGAGCTGATCGTGCTGGACGAGCCGACCGTCGGCCTCGACCCCGTGCTGCGCGCCGAGTTGTGGACCCTGTTCCGCGGCCTGGCCGACCGCGGCGTGACCCTGATCGTCTCCAGCCACGTGATGGACGAGGCGCTGCGCTGCGATCGGCTGCTGCTGATGCGCGACGGGCGGATCATCGCCGACACGACGCCCGCGTCGCTGCTGGCCGACACGGGCGCCGCGGATCCGGAGGCGGCCTTCCTCACGCTGATCGAACGGGACCGTGCGGCAGAGCACATCACGCGCCGATCCCGACGCGGTGCCCGGGAGCACGGAGAGGAGCAGGGGGAATGAACGGCCGCCGCATGTTCGCGACCGCGGCCCGCGTGCTGACGCAGCTGCGGCACGACCCCCGCTCGATCGCGCTGATGCTCGTCGCCCCCAGCCTGCTGGTCGGGCTGTTCGCCTGGCTGTTCGCGGAGCAGGAGGGCGTGTTCGACCAGTTCGGCGGGGCGATCCTGGCACTGTTCCCGTTCATCGTGATGTTCCTCATCACCTCGATCACCACGCTGCGTGAGCGCCGCTCCGGCACCCTCGAACGGCTCATGACCACCCCGCTCGGCAAGGCCGACTTCATCCTCGGGTATGCCCTGGCCTTCGGGCTCATGGCACTGCTGCAGGCGGTGATCACGGTGTCGTTCGCGGTGGGGGTGTGCGGGCTCGACGTGGAGGGCGAGCTGTGGCAGCTGGGCCTGGTCGCGGTGGTCGACGCCCTGCTCGGCACCGCGCTCGGGCTGCTCGCGAGTGCGTTCGCGCAGACGGAGTTCCAGGCGGTGCAGTTCATGCCGGTGCTGGTGTTCCCGCAGATCATCCTCGGCGGGGTGTTCATGCCGCGCGACCAGATGCCCGATGTTCTGCACGCGATCTCGGACTGGCTGCCGCTCAGCTACGCGATCGACACGATCAATGCGGTCGGCGCGGGCGACGGCGGGTGGGACGTGTACCGCCCGCTGCTCGTGGTGGTCGCGTTCTGCGTCGGAGCGCTCGTGCTCGCGTCGCTCACGCTGCGGCGTCGCACGGCCTGACCAGGCGGCCTCCGCTCAGTGCGGCGTGCGGTTCTTCGTGTGGCGGGTGGGGGCGGCCGACCATGGGTCCTCCGGCCAGGGGTGCTTGGGGTAGCGTCCGCGCATCTCGGCGCGCACCTGCGCGTACGGCCCCGACCAGAACGACGCGAGATCGTCGGTGACCGCGAGCGGACGCCCGGCGGGGGACAGCAGGTGGAACAGCACGGGCACGCGGTCGTCGACGAGTCGGGGAGTCTCGGCCCAGCCGAAGCACTCCTGCAGCTTCACAGCCACGACGGGGCGCGCGGACGCGTCGTCCGCGTCGGGATAGCCGATCCGCACGCGCGAGCCGCTGGGCACCTCGAGCCGCTCGGGGACGAGGGCATCGAGGCGCGACGCCTCGGGCCAGGGGAGCAGCCGGCGCAACGGCGAGGCCAGGTCGATCCGTGCCGCGGGTGTGCCGGCGGCGAGGGCGTCGAGCTCGGGCCCGAGCCACGCGTCGAGGGTCGCGAGCAGGCCGGCATCCGACACGTCGGGCCACGGGTCGCCGAGCTCGCGCCGCACCAGCGACAGACGACGACGCAGGGTGTCGGCCGCCTCCGACCACGCGAACACGCCGAGCCCGTCGCGTTGCAGCGCCCGGCGAACGGCATCTCTGCCCTCGTCGGCGGAGGCACGCACCGGCACCGAACCTCGCAGGATCGCGCCGATGCGGCGCTCGCGCCTGGCCTGCACGCGTCCGTTCGTGAACGCGGCCTCGACCCGGTCGGTCATCAGGTGCTGTGCGGCCCGCTCCATCTGCGCCTCGGACAGCGCCGCGGCGGCACGGATGATCGCTCCCGACCCTGCCGCCGCACGCCCCGCGGCGCGCGTGACGTCGGCGACCGCGATCCACTCCGACGCCGCGAGCGGTCCGCGCATCCCCGCCCTGGTGCCGGACGCGAGCAGGAACGTCGCCCCGTCCGCCGTGCGCTCGACCCGCTGCGCGATCCGCTCGGGGAAGGCGAGGGCGATCACGAGACCCGTGCCGTCGAGACCGGAGCGGACTCCCGGCGTCGCGGGGACCAGTCGTCGGAGGCGATCCGCGTCGGTGCGCCACCGGGCGTCGGGAGTGCGTCCGCTGCGGAGAGCGAAGAGCGCCTGCGCCGCGTCGGCATCGGCGATGCGCACGTCGCCGCTCAGCAGGGCGACGACCTCGGCCGCCAGCGCCGCACCCACGAGCGGACTGCCGTCGCGGAGCGCGCGGGCGAGCCGCGGGTCGGTCGGGATCCGCGCCAGGTCACGGCCCTCGACGGTGGCGCGTCCTTCGTCGTCGATCGCGCCGAGTGCGCCCAGCACCGTCAGGGCGTCCGCCAGGCTGTCGGCCGGCGGTGGGTCGATCAGGCGCAGTCCCGCGCCGCCGGGCGCACCCCAGCACGCGAGCAGCAGTGCGGCATCCGTCAGATCGGCCACCGCGATCTCGGGGGCGGGGCGGGCGGGTGCCGCGGCGTAGGTGCGTTCGTGGACGCAGCGCACCACGATGCCCGGTCCCTGACGCGTGGCGCGGCCGGCGCGCTGCACGCACGAGGAGCGGGGTGCGGCGGTCGTGACGAGTCCCGTCATCCCGCGGGCGGCGTCGCGCTGCGGCTGCCGCGCCAGGCAGCTGTCCACCACCAGGCGCACCCCCGGCACGGTGAGCGACGATTCGGCGAGCGACGTCGTGACGATGATGCGCGGCGGGTCGGAGGCGCGCCTCCCGCGGATCACGGCGTCCTGCGCGGCGGCGGGGAGCTGACCGTGCAGCTCGCGCACGTCGTACGACCCGTCGGCGTCCCGGACGCGGCGGGCGATCTCCGCCACCTCGCGAGCTCCCGGTGCGAAGACCAGCACGTCGGCCGTCGGATCGTCGCGGGTCAGGTCGCGCGCGGCGGAGACGGTGGTGCGGGCGACGTGATCCAGGAACCCCCACGTCACCCCGCGCTCGTCGAGCCGCGGGCCGGGGCTCGGCGCCCACCGCTCGGTGAGCGGAAAGGCGGGCACCGCGTGCTCGACGACGGCAGCCGGACGCTCGTCTGTGCCGATGACGCCGGCGATGCGGGCGGCGTCGAGGGTCGCGGACATCGCGACGAGCGTCAGGTCGTCGCGCAGCTGCCGCACCTCCGACAGCAGCCCGATCAGCAGGCCGGTCTCGAGAGCTCGCTCGTGCACCTCGTCGACGATCACGGCGTCAACGCCGTCCAGGCCCGGGTCGTCGAGCAGCCGCCGCAGCAGCACCCCGGCCGTGACGAACTCGACCCGGGTCGACGGTCCGACGGAGCGCTCGCCGCGCACGGTGAATCCCACGCGCTCGCCCAGGGTGGAGCCGTCGAGCTGCGCCAGTCGTCGGGCCGCTGCGCGTGCCGCCACGCGGCGGGGTTGTGTCACGATCACGCGGCCGGGAACGCGAGAGGCGAGCAGGGGCGGGACGAGTGTGGTCTTGCCGGTGCCGGGAGGAGCGCTCACCACGACCGCCCTGTCGACGTCGAGAGCCGCAGCGACGTCGGGGAGGGCGGCCGCGAACGAGAGCCCAGCGCCGATCGCGGCGAGGTCGAAGGCGGCGGACGTCATCGCCCCAGTCTGCCGGTTCACGACGTGTCCCCTCCTGCGCCGCCTGCCTCCGATCGGGCCCTCAGCCCACCCGAGGCTCGGGAATCGAGGAGTCGTGTACGTCGCCGGGCGCAGAAAGCGGATGCCGCGACCCGGTGGGCCGCGGCATCCGCTGTCCTGTCGCGCTTACTCCGCGGTGGCGATCGCGCTTACTCCGCGGCGGCTGCCGGGGGCGCGGGGGGCGGCGGCGTGGTCGGGGCGGGCGTACGCGGCGCCGACGCGGGCGCGGCGGGGGCACCCGCCTCCGCGACGCCGGCACCGATGCCGCGACCGACGGCCTGGCCCTGGATGATCCCGGCGAGGTCGAGCCCGGTCGCGGAGTGCACGCTGTCGAACACCGAGCGCAGAGCCTTCGCGCTGTCGGCGCCGACGACCTGGGAGGCTCCGTCGTCGCCGGAGCCGCCCACGATCGAGACGTTGCCGATCGCGGCGTAGCCCTTGGCGAACTCGGCCATGATCGACGGCAGCACCTCCAGCACCCGCTGCGAGAGGAAGGCGTCCTGGTTGGAGGCGATGGCATTGGCCTCGGCCTCGACGGCGGCCGCGCGCGCCTCACCCTCGGCACGGATGGCCTCGGCCTCGGCGTTCGCGCGCAGGCGGCGGGCCTCGGCCTCGGCTTCGGCCTGTGCCCGCAGCGCATCGGCGTCACCCGTGGCCTTCGCGATGGCGGCCGCGGCCTCACCGTCGGCCCTGGCCTTGTCGGCCTGCGCCTGCTGCTCGGCGATGCGCGTGCGGGCCTCGGCCTGCTTGACCTGCTCGATCGCGGCGGCCTCGGCGGCGCGCTCACGCGTGTAGAGCTCGGCCTGCGCGCGCGTCTCGGCCTCGTAGCGCTGGGCGTCGGCCACGCGCTTCACGTCGGCGTCGAGCTGAGCCTGCTTGTTCTCCGCCTGCTGCTGCAGCACGGCCTGCTCGGCCTGCGCGCGGGCGAGCTGTTCGGCCTGCTCCGCCTCGGCACGCGCTCGTCCGATGCCGGCGTTCGCGTTGGCGGTGTTGGTGTCGAGCGCCGTCTGCTCGACGAGGTTCGCCTCCTGGTTGGCGATGTTCTTCTGGTTGATCGCGCGGTCGGCGTTGGTCTGCGAGATCTCGGCGGCCTGTCGCTTCGCCTGGATCTCCGGCGCCCCGAGCGACTGGATGTAGCCGACCTTGTCGGTGATGCCCTTGATCTGGAAGGAGTCGAGGATGAGGCCCTGCTCCGCGAGCTCCTGCGAGACGTCGGCCGCGATCTGGTCGGAGAACTTCTTCCGTTCCCGCATGAGCTCGACGACCGAGAGTGTCGCGACGATGCCGCGCAGCGCACCCTCGAGCTGCTCGGTGGTGAACTGCTCGATCGCCTTGTCCTGCGACGCGAAGCGCTCCGCGGCACGCCGCACGAGCAGCGGGTCGGAGCCGATCTTCACGATCGCGACGCCGTCGACGTTGAGGGTGACGTTGTCGAGCGACTGCGCCTCCGCGTTGAGCGAGACCTGACGGGAGCGCAGGGAGATGATCTCGTGGCGCTGCGTGATCGGGTTGACGAGGGACTTGCCGTTGACGATCACCGTGACCGGCGACTCCGACAGCTCCGAGCGGCTCGTGCCGTCGGCGGCGATCACCGCGCGCTGCACCTTCTGCTTGCGGCCCGAGATGACGAGCGCCTCATCGGCCCTGGCCACCTTGATCCAGCTGCGGGCGAACAGCAGCAGGATCAGCAGCAGGATGACCGCTGCGACGACGGCGATACCGATGATGATGAGGATGCCGACGATTCCGGCGATCTCCATGGATGACCTCCCTTGGTCCCCCCGAGGGGGCGGTCTGACGGGCCCGCGCGGTGTGCCGGGACTCGGTTCCACCCTGCCAGAAACCCCGGAGGGCCCGCTCTGCGCGGGGGTGATCGCCGACACATCGGGGAGAAGATGCGGCAGAGGCGGGGTGGGGAGAAGGGCTCGTGCCCCGTTCACGCGGTCGCGGTCAGCGGTTGCGGAGCTTCTCCGCGAGGTCGCGCAGCTGGCGCAGCTCGTCGTCGTCGAGCCGAGACATGCGTGACGCGATGGAGCGGCCGTGCACCGTGGCGAGGGAACGGAAGGCCCGGGCGCCGGCGTCGGTCGCGCGGATCAGTGCGCCGCGGCCGTCATCCGGGTCGGGGCACTTGGCGACGAGCCCGCGGGCGACCATGCGATCGACGAGGCGGGAGACGCTGGGCTGGCTGATCAGCATGTTCGCGGTGATGTCGCGCAGTCGCGCCGTCATGTCGGGGGAGCGGGTGACGGTGAGGAGCACGTCGTATTCGGCCTGCGCGAGCTCGTTGTGATCGAAGTCGGCCATCATGTCCGTGAACAGCTCGTGCTGCGCGCGGAACAGGCTCTCCCAGGCCTCCAGGGCGAGCTTGCGATCGGTCATCCTCACAGCGTAGCGGCCACAGTAAAGGGCCGGTCGGAGAGGCTCCCGACCGGCCCTTGTCCCTTGCACCAAGAGTGTCCTGCAATCACATGCGGTGGATGCCACAGCAAACATTCACCGTGCGATCACTGTATAACGACGAGGTAACGAATGCAACGGTTTGATCACGGAATCTTCGCGCGACGCGTGAGGTCGATCCGACCGAGTCGGCCTGAAGCCGCCGCGGGGCGCTCGCGGCTTGCCCTTTATATCGATAGTCATCAATATGGAGTCACGCCCATCTCGCGGTCTCAACCACCCGTTGACCCATCCACCCAGGAGCGCCATGACCGCCACCACCCCCTCCGTCCTCTTCGTCTGCGTGCACAACGCCGGGCGCTCGCAGATGGCCGCGGGGTTCCTCCGCGAGCTCGCCGGTGACCGCATCGAGGTGAGGTCCGCGGGGTCGCTGCCCGCGGACCGCATCAATCCCGTCGCGGTGGAGGCCATGGCCGAGGTCGGGATCGACATCACCGCCGAGCAGCCGAAGGTGCTCACCGTGGACGCCGTCAAGGCGTCGGACGTCGTGATCACGATGGGATGCGGCGACGCGTGCCCCATCTTCCCCGGAAAGCGCTACGAGGACTGGACGCTCGAGGATCCGGCAGGGCAGGGGATCGAGGCGGTGCGGCCGATCCGCGATGATATCCGCACGCGGATCGAGACGCTCGTGGGAGAGCTGATCTGAGCCGAGCTCCGGGCTCACCGTCCGTGGACGCGGGCGTTCCTCGCCCTTTCCCCCGAAGTGGGATATATTGCTGAAACGTAGAACTTCACTCTCCAATACTCCCCAACTGGAGGAACGCGTGACACTCTCAGGTGGTCCGCTCGAGCGTCGGTCGATGAGCGACGAGGCGTTCGTGCGGCTGCAGGACGCCATCATCAGCGGAGAGCTGCCCCCGGGGGAGCGACTGCGCGACTACGAACTCGCGGAACGCCTCGGCACCTCCAAGACACCGATCCGTCATGCGCTCGACCGCCTGGCCGACAACGGGCTCGTCGAGATGCAGCGCAACCGCTACACGCGGGTCGCCCCCATCGATCTCAACCGGGTCCGCAATGCGGTCGACCTGTTCGGCGACATCTGGATCGGCTCGGTGCGTCACGTGCTGCCGGTGATCCAAGACGACGACGTGTCGTATCTGGTCGAGCTCGCGGACGACATGGCGACGGCGGTCAATTCCCGAGACGTCATCGGGTTCGGCGCCGCACTGCGCGGTGCCGCGACCGGGTTCGCTCGCATCGAGGGCAACGCGGCGCGGGCGACGGTGATCGAGCGGCTCGGTCCTCAGATCCGCCGCTTCAGCCAGCACTCCAAAGACGTGTTCGACTGGGCGGCGGTGGGCGACGTGGTCGCCTCGATCCGTGACGCCCTCGAGGAGCGCGACGCCGTCAAGATCCGTGCCGTGCTCGTCACGCTGTTCGACGAGGTGCTGCCCTCCATCATCGACCGCGCGGAGGCCGAGGGCCTCGCCGGCACGACGGCCGAGTAGGACGAGGACACCGAACGAGGGCGGCCGCGCGGTGCGGCCGCCCTCGTCGTGTCCGGCGCTCTCGCGCTACGGCGTCAGGCGGTGCAGGTCGCGCGGGAACAGCGTGACCTCGCGGACGTTGGGCGCGTCGACGAGTCGCGCGATCCAGCGCTCCAGGCCGATCGCGAACCCGCCGTGCGGCGGCATCCCGTGCGCGAACGCCTCGAGGTAGCCGCGGTAAGCGTCGGGCGATTCGCCCCCGGCCTCGATCGCGGCGACCAGTTCGGAGTGACGGTGCCGCCGCTGCCCGCCCGTCACCAGCTCCAGCCCCCGGAAGAGCAGGTCGAAGCTGTTGCTCCAGCGCTCGTCGTCGGGTTGCGGGTGCGTGTAGAACGGACGCTTGGCCATCGGGTACCCCTCGACCGCGAGCACGTCGCTGCCGAACTCGGCCATGGCCCACTCGCCGAGCGCTCGCTCGTGCGCCGGTGCCAGGTCGGGCTCGTCGTCGGGCGCCCCCACCAGGCGCAGCGCGTCGCGGAAGTGGATGACCGGGATCTCCTCGGGGATCGTCGGCAGCGGCACCCGGAGCTGCGCCACGGCCGCGGCCGCCTCCGTGCGGATCCCGTCGAGCATTCCTCGCAGCACCTCCCCCAGGAGCGACAGCACGTCGCGGTGGTCGCGGACGAAGCCGAACTCCACATCGAGCGACACGTACTCGGCCAGGTGCCGCACGGTGTCATGGGGCTCTGCGCGGAACACCGGCCCCACCTCGTACACGCGCTCGAACACCCCGACGAGCTGCTGCTTGTAGAACTGCGGGCTCTGCGCCAGATACGCCGGACGGCCGAAGTAGTCCACGGGGAACACGTTCGCGCCCGACTCCGTCGCGGTCGCTACGATCTTCGGCGTGTGGACCTCGGTGAAGCCGGCGGCGTCGAGCGTGCGGCGAAAGGCCCGCAGGCTCGCGGCCGCCAGTTCCCAGGTCGCCCGGCGGGCGGGGTGGCGCCACAGCACCGGCGCGTGGTCGAGCAGCGTGTGCAGCGTCGCGTCGAGGGTCGGCCGCCACAGGTCCACCACGGGGGTCGCTGCGGGCTCGGACAGCAGCTCGATCCGAGGCGAGGCGACCTCGACGCCACCGGGCGCCTGCGGGTTCGCGGATACGGTGCCGGTGACGCGGACGACGGTCTCCTCGGGCGGCAGGCCGCCGTCGGGCAGCTCGCTCGGCCGCAGCACGACCTGCGCCAGCCCGGAGCGGTCGCGCAGGATCAGGAAGGCGACGGAGGCGAGCTGGCGGCGGCGGTGCACGTGGCCGAGGAGCGTGACGCTCCGGCCCGGCGCGGTGCGGGACAGTTCGGTCGCGAGCGTGCGACCGGGGTCGGGTGATCTCATTCTTCCTCCAGGTTGTGGAAGCCCTGGAGGTGCGGGCGGGGGCTAGATCGCGGTGCCACCACACCTTCGCCGGTGAGACACCGGCCTCTCGTCGGTACGCCGGACGCGCGGGGACCGCTTGCCGTCGAGGCCGGGGGTCGTCACGCCCCGCAGTCGCCACCGCCAGTCTAGGGGACCGGGTTCTCGGCAGATCCACAGCATTCCGATATGGGCGTCTCGTACTCTGGGACCTCCAAGGGGAGTACTCCGACACGGTCTGGTCGTCATTACGGATGCATCGCATCCCGGCCCACCGGTCCCGATTCGGGATGGAGAAGACTTTGGCGCTGTTCTGTCACGCCGAATCTGGAGTATCCCTTGGACGTCACCCCTCTCATCTGGGTCATCACGATCGCGGTCACGATCGCGTTCTTCGTGTACGAGTTCTTCGCCCACGTGCGCACGCCGCACGAGCCGACCATCGGTGAATCCGCCCGCTGGTCCATCTTCTACATCAGCCTGGCGCTGCTCTTCGGCGTGGGCATCGGCATGGTCTCCGGGTGGACGTACGGCGGCGAGTACTTCGCCGGGTACCTCACCGAGAAGGCCCTGTCGATCGACAACCTCTTCGTGTTCCTGATCGTCATGACCGGGTTCGCCGTGCCGAAGATCTACCAGCAGAAGGTGCTGATGATCGGCATCGTGATCGCCCTGATCCTGCGCGGCATCTTCATCGCGGTCGGCGCGACGCTGATCGAGAACTTCTCCTGGATCTTCTACGTTTTCGGCGCGCTCCTGCTCTTCCTCGCCTACCGGCAGGCGTTCAGCAACCACGAGAGCAACCCCGCGAACGGCCGCTTCATGACCTTCGTGCGCCGTCACCTCCCCGTCAGCGAGGAGTACAACAACGACCGGCTGACCGTCGTCAAGAACGGGAAGCGCTTCGTCACCCCGATGCTGCTGACCATCATCGCGATCGGGTTCATCGACCTCGTGTTCGCCGTCGACTCGATCCCCGCGATCTACGGTCTCACCGATCAGGCGTACATCGTGTTCACCGCCAACGCGTTCGCCCTCATGGGGCTGCGCCAGCTGTACTTCCTCATCGGCGGACTGCTGGAGCGCCTGGTCTACCTGGCCCAGGGCCTCGCCGTGATCCTCGCGTTCATCGGCGTGAAGCTGGTGCTGCACGCGCTGCACGTCAACGAGGTCCCGTTCATCAACAACGGCGAGCCGATGCTGTGGGCGCCCGAGATCCCGATCTGGTTCTCGCTGCTCTTCATCGCCGCGACCATCGCCGTCGCCACCGTCGCGAGTCTCCTCAAGACCCGCAAGACCTCGTCCCTTCCCCCCACGACCAGCACCACCCCCATCGACAAGGAGCACTCTTGAGCGCGCAGCGCTGTTCTGACTCTTCGGACTCTGACAGTACGGGCGCCCGGTTCATCCCGGGCGCTCACCCCGCACCCGGAGAGGAAGCCCGCTGATGGGCGACCTGCTCCTGAACATCGCCCTCGTCCTCGTGTTCGTGCTGATCGGCGGCGTCTTCGCGGCGACCGAGATGGCGCTGGTCACGCTGCGCGAGAGCCAGATCAACGCGATCGGCCAGCGCGGGAAGCGCGGCGCCAAGGTCGCCGGGCTGGCCCGCAACCCCAACACCTTCCTCTCGGCGGTGCAGATCGGCGTGACCGTGGCGGGCTTCGCGTCTGCCGCCTACGGCGCCACCTCGATCGCTCCGTCGCTCGCGCCCCTGTTCGAGAGCTGGGGACTCGCCCCCGCCGTGGCGCTCACGGTCGCCACCCTCGTGCTCACCCTCGTGATCGCGTACCTGTCGCTCGTGCTCGGCGAGCTCGTGCCGAAGCGTCTCGCGATCCAGCGCAACGCCCAGTTCGCGTATGCCGTCGCCCCGGCCCTGAACGGCTTCGCGACCGTCATGCGACCGGTGATCTGGCTGCTGTCCGTGTCGACGAACGCCCTCGTGCGGCTGCTCGGCGGCGACCCGCACAAGACCAGCGATGAGCTCACCGACGAGGAGGTGCGCGACATCGTCGCGACGCACCAGGGGCTGCCCGACGACGAGCGCCGCATCCTCGACGACGTGCTGTCGCTGCGCGGCCGCCAGGTGAGCGAGGTCATGCGACCGCGACCCGAGGTGGTGGCGCTCGACCAGGCCGCGACCGTGGGCGCTGCCATGCAGCAGGTGCGGGAGCTGCCGTTCTCGCGCTACCCGGTGTCGGACACCTCGATCGACGACATCACCGGGTTCGTGCACGTGCGCGACCTGTTCGAGGCCGCGGCCGACGACCCGGAGCGACCGCTGGCGGCCCTCGTGCGCCAGATCCCCTACATCCCCTCGACCGCCCGGGTGCTGCCGACGCTGACCCGCATGCGCGCGGAGGGCCACCACATCGCGGTCGTCGTCGACGAGTACGGCGGCACGGACGGGCTCGTGACGCTCGAGGACCTGGTGGAGGAGGTCGTCGGCGAGATCTTCGACGAGTACGACGCCGAGGTGTTCATCTCGGCCGACGACGGGCTCGACGGACGCCTCAACCTGCAGGACTTCGAGGAGGCCACCGGGCTGGCCATGCCGCGCGGATCGTCGGACACCATCGCCGGATTCGTCACGGAACAGCTCGGACGCCTCGCGGTGGTCGGCGACACGGTCGAGGTGCCCGGCGCGACCATCCAGGTGGCAGAGGTGGATCGGCGCCGGATCGCCCGGGTGCGGGTGACGCTGCACGCCGAGCCGGAGCCCGCCGCGGAGCACTGAGCGCGGGGGCGTCCGGCCGGCATGGTCAGGCCGGACGCACCGCGCTGCCGAGCTCGCTCAGGCCCTCGCTCAGAACCTCGACCAGCAGCCGCGCATAGCGGCCGTCGGGGTCGAGGTCGGGATCGAACACGGTGATGCTCGCACCGATCGCCCGCGGAGCGAGGCCCCGCAGCAGCGCCGTCAGCTCGTCGGCGGTGAGCCCTCCGGGATCGGGGCTGTCGACCGCCGGCATCACCGTGGGGTCGAGCACGTCGACGTCGAGCTGGAGCCAGTACGCCTCGCCCGCCGCTGCGGCGGACTCGGACGCGACGGCCTGGGCTCCGCGTGCGGAGACCTCGGCCGCGGGGGTCACGCGTGCCAGGAGGCCGCGAACCTCCTCCTGCTCCTCGTCGTCGTCGCGGTGTCCGACGTGGGCGGTGCGCCCCGCCGGGAAGTAGGGGGAAAGGCCGTCGATGTCGGCGATGGCCGGCCAGTGCAGGCCGATCGCCGCCGCCAGGGCCTCGCCGGCGACGGCCGCGCACTCCTCGCTGTTGCCGGGGTGGCGGAAATCGGTGTGGCCGTCGATGTGCACGAGTCCCGCTCCGCCGCGTCTCTTCAGAGCGATCCCGGCGCCGACGAGGATGCCGCAGTCGCCGCCGATCACCAGGGGTGCCTGCCCCGCGTCGATCGCGTCGCCGATGCGCGCGGCCAGGCGCAGCGAGTGGTCGACGAACGCGGCCTCGTTGCGCACCCGACCGGCCGGACGCACGTCGTCGTCGGCCACGTACCGGCCGGGGAGGACGACGCCGGAGTCGGTCGCGCCCCGGGCGGCGAACCGCTCGTGGAGGCCCGCCTCGCGCAACGCCTCCGGCGCTTTCGCCGAGCCGGGCACGCTCCCGGGCTCGGGCGGACGGAGGCCGAGGTTGCTGGGAGCGGACAGAAGAGTGATCATGCGGTCCACTCTGGCGGGGGCGACCGACATTCGCTCCGCCCGCGCGAGGGGAGTGGATTCAGCGCTCGTGGTCGTGCTCGTGGTCGTGGTCGTGCTCGTGGTCGTGCTCCTCGAGGAGCATGCCGACCGAGGTCGCGCACGCGTCACCGCGCCAGGCCTCGATCCCCTCGCGGACGGCGAAGCCCGCGATGACGAGCCCCGCGACCGCGTCGGCCCACCACCACCCCAGCAGCGAGTTCGCCACGAGTCCGACGAGCACGGCGGCGGACAGATACGTGCAGATCAGCGTCTGCATCGAGTCCGCGACCGCGGTGGCCGACCCCAGCTCGCGCCCCGCCCGGCGCTCGGCGAGGGAGAGGAACGGCATCACGACCACGCTCACCGCGGTCAGCACGATCCCGACCGTGCTGTGCTCCGGCCGCTCCGGCGCGATCAGGGCCAGGACGGAACTCGCCGTCACGTACAGCGCGAGCGCGAAGAACGCGACCCCGATCACCCGCAGCGTCGGCTTCTCCCAGCGCTCGGGATCGGGCCGCGTGAACTGCCAGGCGACCGCCGCCGCCGAGAGCACCTCGATCGTGGAGTCGAGCCCGAACCCGATCAGTGCGGCGGAGGAGGCCACGGAGCCTGCGGCGACGGCGATGATGGCCTCGATCACGTTGTAGCCGATCGTGACGCCCACGATCAGGCGGATGCGGCGGTGCAGCGTCTGCCGGCGGGGCTCGGCGACCACGGCCGCCATCAGCAGGTGCACCCCTCGCCGTCGCAGCAGTCCGGGTCGACGATCAGGGTGACCCGCATCAGCATGTCGAGCGCGGGAGCGAGGTGGCGGTCCGACAGGCGGTAGAGGCTGCGTCGCCCGTCGGCCGTGCTCTCGACGAGTCCGCAGCCGCGCAGGCACGCGAGATGGTTCGACATCGCCTGCCGCGAGACGCCGAGGGCCTCCGCGAGCTCGGCCGGGTACCGCGGCGACGACCGGAGGGCGAGCAGGATCCCGGCGCGCGTCGTGTCGGACAGCGCGTGCCCGAGGCGGGCGACGGCGGCGGTGTGCGGAGTCGAGGCGAGCGCAGTGGTCACCCCTGAACAGTACAGAAAGAAGTGAATTCAGAAAAGAGTGAAGCGGGAGGGGCAACGGATGCGACCGCCCCTCCCGCCGCGATCTCAGCGGATCGCGTACACCGCGCCGCCGACGATCACGGCCACCACGGTGGTCCAGCCGATGATCGCGACCGCCTGCCACACGAGGATCCGTCCCTTGCCCACGCCCGACGCCGCGAGCATGGTCGCGGTGAAGTGCGTGGGCAGCAGCAGCGGTCCCAGCAGGCTCACGCCGGGGACGCCGTAGCGCTCGAACGCCCGCTGGAACTTCTCGCGCCGCGCGGAGCCGCGCCCCTGCTCGGCCGCGGGCGCGGGTGCCACGTCATCCTCCAGGCTGCTCCCGCCGCCCGCGAGTGCGGCCTGCCGCGCCCTCGACCGGTCGACGATGGCGCGCCGCGCCCCCGAGCTCGCGAGCACCAGGACGGCCACGCACGCGAAGTTGCCCACCATCGCCGCGACGGCCGCCACCACCGGGGGGATGCCGCCGATGATCCCGATGCCCGCGGCACCCTCGCCCTCGATGAACGGCACCGCGCCGGCGAGAGCGACGATGAGGGGCTGCACCAGGTCGGGGACCTGGGCGACGAGGTTCTGGAACGTCTCGACGAGGTTCATGGGAGGGGCCTCCGGGAGTTTCGGCTGACGGGCTCTCCGTCGCCATGACCCCAGTCCACCGGAGGTGGGACGGCTGTGACAGTGCCGCGGCGTCACCTCTCTCCGGGCGCTTCACCCGCCGATCCCGTGACATCTGTCACGGCCCTATCGTGGGGAGCGTGACCCGCATCCCCCCGGCCTCCACCGTCGAACCAGCGCCCGGCTCCCGGCAGCTCGCCCGTGGCATCACCGCCACCTGGTGGTACACGGTGACCGCGGTGCTGTTCATCGAGCTCATGCTCGTCGGGGCATGGACGGGCATCGCGGCCGCGGTCGACCTGCGCGGCGGCGTGCTGCTCGTGGTGGGGCTGGGCGGCGTGGTGTGGTGCGCGTCGACGCTGCTGCTGCTGCTGGACTACCGCCACCGGCTGGAGGCCGGTCCGGGGGTGGAGTGGCGGCGCCTGGTGCTGCCGTTCGCGGTGGCGGTGGCCTACGGGGGCACGGCCGGGCTCCTCGTGGGCAGCTGGGAGCTGGCGGGCATGCCGATCGTGCAGTTCTTCGTGCTGCTGCGGTGGCCGCGCGGTGTCCGCGTGCGGGTGGTCGTCGCGGCGACGGTCGTGCTGGTGGGGCTCGCGGTGATCGACACCGCCGCCGACGGCTTCGGGGTGGGCGTCCCGTGGTGGCTGCCGATCGTGTACGCGGCGATGCTGCCGGGGATGACCGTCAGCTCGCTGTGGTGGTGGGACGTGCTGGTGACGCTCGACCGGGCTCGAGCCTCGGAGGCCCGGCTCGCCGCAACCCAGGAGCGGCTGCGGGTCGCCACCGACGTCCATGACCTGCAGGGGCATCACCTGCAGGTGATCGCGCTGCAGCTGGAGCTCGCGGAGCGGCTGCTGCCCGTGGACGCGCCCGCCGGAATGGAGCAGCTGCGCGCGGCGCGGGTGAGCGTGGACGAGGCGCGCCAGGGGACCAGGGACCTCGCGACGCGGTTCCGGTCGGTCCCGCTGGGCGATGAGCTGGCGAACGCGCGCGACCTGCTGGGCGCGGCAGGGCTGGACGTCGAGGCGCGCATCGCGACCGACGCGAATGCGGCGCCCGCGGCCGACCTCGGCCCGGTGATCCGGGAGACGACCACGAACGTGCTGCGCCACGGCGGTGGAGAGCGCGCGCGGCTGGTGCTCGAGCGCACGCGCGACGGGTGGCGGTACGAGATCGCCAACGGGGTCACGGACGGGGACGGGGGCGCGGACGGCGTGGAGGACGGGCACGGCGGCTCGGGGCTGGAGGGTGTACGGCGGCGGATCGCGGACGCGGGCGGCACGCTCGACGTGCGTCGCGACGCGGACGAGTTCGTGGTCGTGGTGACCGTGCCGTCCGCGGGGGAGGGCGGGCGATGATCCGGGTGCTGCTGGCGGACGACGAGGGGATGATCCGGTCGGCACTCGCCGCGCTGCTGCGGCTGGAGGACGACATCGAGGTCGTCGCGGAGTGCGCCGACGGGGAACAGGCCGTGGCGGAGGCGCTGCGGCTGCGACCGGACGTGTGCCTGCTCGACCTGGAGATGCCGGGGCTCGACGGGGTGCAGGTCGCGGAGCGGCTCGGCCGGGAGATCGCGACCCGGTGCGTGGTGGTCACCCGTCACGCGCGACCGGGCGTGCTGCGGCGTGCACTGGCCTCCGGGGTGTCGGGGTTCCTGCCGAAGTCGCGCGGGGCGGACGAGGTCGCGGCGGTGATCCGGCGGGTCGCCGCGGGAGCGCGCTACGTCGACCCGGAGATCGCGGCGGATGCGCTGAGCGACGAGCGCTCGCCACTGACCGACCGGGAGCTGGACGTGCTGCGGGCCGGGCGGCGGGGTGAGACGACGGGGCAGATCGCCAGGGCGCTCTCGCTCGCACCCGGAACGGTGCGGAACCACATCTCGGTGATCCTCGGCAAGCTGTCGGTGGCCACACGTCAGCAGGCGGTGCTGCTCGCGGAGGAGCGCGGCTGGATCTGACTCCCGATATGCTGGCTCGCATGGGAACAATATGCGCCGCGCCCGTGATGGGGCGCACTCTCGTGTTCCGCGACCGCCGCGCCTGACGGCGCGCTCGCTCTCCGCACGCCTCCGCGCGCCGTCCACAGAGATGTCATCGCACCTCGGGACGGGCTCTTTTCGCCGACTCCGCTCGCGCGTCCCTCGCCGAGGTGCTCCGATCCTCTTCCCGGAGCGCACCCATGCCTCGCAACCGTCCTCGTTCGATCCACGGCGGCCGCCACGAACTCGGCCAGAACTTCCTCCATCACGCCCCGACGCTCGACCACATCCTCTCGCTGGTCGAGCGCACGTCCGGCCCCATCCTCGAGCTCGGCGCCGGTGACGGTGCCCTGACGCGTCCCCTCGCCCGCCTCGGTCGTCCCCTCACCGCGATCGACGTGGACGAGCACCGCGTACGTCGGCTTCGATCCGACCTCCCGCAGGTACGCGTCGAGGCCGCGGATGCGACACGTCACCCGTTCGACGCCGAGGTGGTGGTGGGCAACGTCCCCTTCCACCTGACCACGCCGATCCTCCGTCGTCTGCTGGCGACGGGGCGATGGCGACACGCGGTACTGCTGACCCAGTGGGAGGTCGCTCGGAAACGCGCCGGAGTCGGCGGCGGGACCCTGATGACCGCACAGTCCGCGCCGTGGTTCGTGTTCGCCCTGGAGGGCCGTGTTCCGGCGTGGGGCTTCCGGCCGCAGCCGAGCGTCGACGGGGGGCTGCTGACGATCGCCCGGCGCGGGTCGCCGCTCGTGCCCGCGACGGATCGCCGCGCGTACGAGGCCTTCGTTCGGCGCATGTTCACCGGGCGCGGGAGCTCGCTCCCCGCGATCGTGGCCTCCGCAGGCGGCCTGTCGATGCCCCAGGCGCGCCGGGCCGTGGCCTCGGTGCGAGCGCAGGACCGCCGCCTCCCCCGTGACCTGGGCCCGGAGCAGTGGGCGGGGCTGTGGCGCGAGGCGGGGCGGAGGCCATGAGGGGTGGTGGCGCCCCCTCCGTCACGCGTCCGGCGGCGTCTTCGCGGCCTGCGAGAATGGAGGCGCCGAGTCCCGAGCCGAGGAGCCACCGTGCCGTTCATCTCCACCCGTGGCGGCATGCAGCCGCAGTCCTTCAGCGAGACCCTGCTCGAAGGGCTCGCGCCCGACGGAGGCCTGGCGGTTCCCGAGGTCATGCCCGAGGTCGACGGTGAGACCCTGGAGCGCTGGCGCGCACTCACGTACCCCCAGCTCGCGACCGAGGTGCTGGGGCTGTTCGCGACCGACATCCCCCGCGAGGATCTGGCGCGCATGACGGCCGCCGCCTACGCCGACTTCCCCGACGGGGTGGTGCCGCTGCGCCGCATCGACGACGACCTCACGCTGGTCGGTCTCTCCGAGGGGCCGACGCTGGCGTTCAAGGACATGGCGATGCAGTTCCTCGGGCAGGTGCTCGAGTACACCCTGGAGCGTCAGGGATCGGTGCTGAACATCCTCGGCGCGACCTCGGGCGACACCGGGTCGGCGGCCGAGCACGCCCTCCGCGGCAAGGAGCGGGTGTCGGTGTTCATGCTGTCGCCGCAGGGCCGCATGAGCGCGTTCCAGCGGGCGCAGATGTTCTCGCTCGACGACGCCAACGTGCACAACATCGCGGTGGAGGGCGTGTTCGACGACTGCCAGAACCTGGTCAAGAAGCTCGCCGGCGACCTCGACTTCAAGCGCACCCAGCACCTCGGCGCCGTCAACTCCATCAACCTCGCGCGCATCACCGCGCAGACCGTCTACTACTTCTGGGCGTGGCTGCGGGCCACCGACGCGGGCGGCTGGGCCGAGGTGTCGTTCACCGTGCCCTCGGGCAACTTCGGCAACATCCTGTCGGGCTTCTTCGCGAAGCAGATGGGCCTGCCGATCCGCCGCCTCGTGCTGGCCGCGAACGAGAACAACGTGCTCGACGAGTTCTTCCGCACGGGCGTCTACCGGCCGCGCAGCGCCGCGCAGACCCTCGCCACCTCGAGCCCCTCGATGGACATCTCGAAGGCGTCGAACCTGGAGCGCTTCATCTTCGAGCTGGTCGACCGCGACCCGGCGCGGGTGGTCGGCGCGTGGGACGACCTGGAGGCGCAGGGCTACGTCGACTTCTCGGCGGAGCAGGAGCGGTTCGCGGAGGAGTTCGGCATCGTCAGCGGCACCTCGACCCATGAGGACCGGCTGGCCACCATCCGCTCCGTGTACGAGGCCTCGGGCGAAGTGATCGACCCGCACACCGCCGACGGCGTCAAGGTCGCGCGCGAGTACGTGGAGCCGGGCGTTCCGATGCTCGTGCTGGAGACCGCCAAGCCGGAGAAGTTCGCGGAGACCATCCACGAGGCGATCGGCGTCGAGCTCGGCTACTCGCCCGAGCTGCGCGCGATGCTCGACGCCCCCCAGTACGTGACGGAGATGGCCGACGACGAGCAGGCCCTGCGCGCGTTCATCGCGGAGAACGCCCTGCACTGACACCGAGGCCCTTCATCGCGAAAGACCCCCGACCGCCGGCGCGGTCGGGGGTCTTCGTCCTTCCACGGGAACTTATCACGCAGTAACTGCCAAGAGTTGTTACTGTATCTGCATGAATGAAAGTGCGGACTCCGTCCCGACGGCCATCGAGGCGCGTCATCTGTCCAAGTCCTACGGGAAGGGCGAGAGCAGATTCCTGGCTCTCGACGACGTGTCGTTGCGGGTGCGGCGGGGCGAGTCCCTGGCCATCGTCGGCAAGAGCGGGTCGGGCAAGTCCACGCTGATGCACCTCCTTGCGCTTCTGGACCGCCCCGACGCCGGAGAGGTGCGGGTGGACGGCGCTGATGCGGCGACGCTGTCGCCGCGGGCGGTGAACCGGATCCGCAACCGCCGCTTCGGCTTCGTCTTCCAGCAGTTCTTCGTCACCCCCGGTGCCTCGGTGCTCGACAACGTCATCCTCCCGCTCACGATCGCGGGGATCCCCGCCGCCGAGAGGCGACGCCGCGGCATGGAGGCCCTGCGCCGCTTCGGCCTGGAGGACAAGGCGCGGGGCCGTGCGAACGACCTGTCCGGCGGGCAGAAGCAGCGCGTCGTGCTGGCTCGGGCGCTCGTGTCCGAGCCCGAGGTCATCTTCGCCGACGAGCCGACGGGAAACCTCGACAGCGCGACCGGCGCCGTCGTCGAAGATGAGCTCTTCGCGCTCCAGCGCGACCACGGAATCACCCTCGTCATCGTCACGCACGACGATGACCTCGCCGCACGATGCGACCGCCGGGTCGTGGTGCGCGACGGGCGCCTGGAGGATGCGACGGGGGTGGCGGCATGAACGCGCTCGACCTGGTGCGCACCGCCGCGTCGCACACGTTCCGCAGCAAGCTGCGCACCACGCTGACCGTGCTGGCGCTGTTCGTCGGAGCGTTCACGCTCACCCTCACGACCGCACTGGGCGCCGGTGTCTCCGACTACGTCGCGAAGCAGGTGGCGTCGCTCGGCGCCGACGACGTGCTGCTCATCTCGGCGGGGACGGGGACGGCGACCGACGCCGGGCCCCAGCCGTACGATCCCGCGACCTCCACGGCCTCCGGGGGTCCTGCCAATCCACTCACCGGCGGGGGAGCGCTGACGCCGCAGGACATCTCCGCGCTCGAGGGCATCGACGGACTGCGTGACGTGTCGCCCGTCTCGGCCGTCGCGGTCGACTGGATCCAGGGACCGGGGTCGCAGAAGTACGAGTTCGCGATCGCGCCCACCTCGTCGATCGCGCGGGCGGACCTCGTCGCCGGCTCGCAGCTGGATGCCGAGGCCACCGAGAACCAGATCACCCTCCCGCTCGACGACGTCGAGCCGCTCGGCTGGGCCGACCCCGGCGACGCGGTCGGTGCACGGGTCGAACTGGGGTTCACCGACGTGCTCGGCGGCCCCCACACCATCGAGGCGACCGTCGTGGGCGTCTCGAACACGAGCCTGCTCAATGCCGGCGCCGGGGCCAACGCCGCCCTGGTCGACGCGATCGCGGCGGAGCAGCGCGCCGGGTCGTCGGCGCCGGAGCGCTTCCAGGTCGCGGTGGCCTCCTTCGACCCGAACGCCAGCGCCGACGACGTGCGCGACCTGAAGGACCGGGTCGCTGACGCGGGGATGACCGCGCAGACGATCCAGGACCAGCTCGGCATCGTGCAGACGGTCATCGGCGGCATCACCGGTGTGCTCAACGCGTTCGCCGTGATCGCCCTGCTCGCGGCCGCTTTCGGCATCATCAACACGCTGCTGATGAGCGTGCAGGAGCGCACGCGCGAGATCGGGCTCATGAAGGCCATGGGGATGAGCAACGGACGGGTGTTCGCGCTCTTCAGCATCGAGGCGGCGATCATCGGCGTGCTCGGCAGCGTGCTCGGCGTCGTCGTGGCCGTGCTGGTGGGACTGCCGCTCAATGCGGCTCTCGCCCAGGGGCCGCTCTCGGGTCTCGCCGGTCTTGACCTGCTGCTCTTCCAGCCGCAGGGGATGCTGGGCGTCGTCGCGCTCATCGTCGTCATCGCATTCCTGGCGGGCACGCTACCGGCGCGACGCGCGTCGCTGAAGTCACCCATCGACGCGCTGCGATACGAATAGAGCATGCCCGCGCCCGCAACCCCGCACAGCAGCAACGCCCGCGGACGGGCGACGGCGCGCGCGATCGAGACCGCGGCGGTGCGGCTGGCCCTGGAGAAGGGGCCGGCCGCGCTGACGGTCGACGAGATCTGCGCGGCGGCCGGCGTCAAGCAGCGCACGTTCTTCAATCATTTCCCGACCAAAGAGGACGCGCTCCTCGGCAGCGCGCTGCCCCGGCTCAACGAGCAGCGGGTGCGCGAGTACCTCAGCGATGCGACGGTGGGTGTGCTCAGCGGCGCTCTGGGTCTGGTCGAGCTGCCGGCGTCCCCCGACGGGCAGGAGGACCTCGCGGCAGCTCGCATGCGCGTCCTCGCCGCTTCGCCGGCCCTCGCCGAGCGCCAGGCGAGTCGGCTGCTGCCGTTGGCGCGCGAGGTCAACGAGGTCATCCGCCTCAAGCTGCGTGCCGTCGGCCCCGGCCAGGCGGCGGAGCGCATCGACGCCGCCGCGTCCGTGCTCACCCGCATCGCGAGCGCGCTCGTACTGCAAGCCGGGCGGGCGGGCGAGGCGGAGCCCGGCCTCGACGATCTCCGGTGGATCTGGGACCGCCTGCTCTGACGTCGCGTGCAGAGTGCACAGCGACGGGCGATGTTCGTGCGGATCGCACATGTCGGGCGGTGAGGCGCGGTGGCTACGGTGGCGGCAACCCGTTCCCCCCTCCTCCCGAAGGATCCTCATGGCACGCACGGCGCACGCAGACGACTTCGCGCTCTCCCGAGTCACGCCGGAGGCCCGCAAGCCCTGGTTCGGAATCGCAGTGCAGCGATTCGGTCAGGTCTCGGCCCTCTCGCAGTTCCTCCTCGGCGCGACCCTCGGCTACAGCATGACGTTCGGCGAGGCCGTCCTCGCCTTCCTGTTCGGCTCGATCATCCTCGAGGTGATCATGTGCGTGGTCGGTTTCATCGGCCAGCGCGAAGGCCTGAACACCGCCCTCCTCGCCCGCTGGACCGGCTTCGGGGAGATCGGCGCCTCGCTGGTCGGCCTCGCGATCGGCATCAGCCTGATCGGCTGGTTCGGCATCCAGTCGGCGATCTCGGCGCAGTCGCTCGACGCCCTCATGCCCGGCGCCCTGCCGGTGTGGGCGTGGAGCCTCATCTTCGGCCTCGCGGTGACCGCGATCGTGGCCTTCGGCTTCGTCGGCATGCAGTGGCTCGCGAACATCACGGTGCCGCTGTTCCTGATCCTGGTCGGATGGTCGGTCATCTCCGAGCTGAGCCGCCACGACATCGGTGAACTGCTGACCGGTCCGGCCCCCGGCCCCACCATGAGCGTGTGGGCGGGCACCGGCATCGTCGCGGGCGGCCTCATCGTCGGCGCCATCATCACCGGCGACATGACCCGCTTCAACCGCTCGCGCGCCGACGTCGTCAAGCAGACCGTGCTGGGCGTCTCGCTCGGCGAGTTCGTGATCGGCCTGGCCGGCGTGCTCCTCGCGCACGCCGCCGCCACCGGCGACATCGTCGCGATCGTCACGTCGTCGGTCGGCTTCATCGGCCTGTTCATCGTGCTGACCGGCACGCTGAAGATCAACGACTGGAACCTGTACTCCTCCACCCTCGGTCTGGTGAACTTCATCTCCACCGCGTTCGGCAAGAACCTGCACCGCGTGACCACCACGATCGTGCTCGGCGTCGTCGGCTCGGTGCTCGCCGCGGTCGGCATCCTCGGGCAGTTCACCGAGTTCCTTGTCGTGCTCAGCGTCGCGTTCCCGCCCATCGCCGGCATCATGGTCGCCGAGTACTACGTGGTGCGGCGCTGGCGTCCCGAGCTCGACGCGACCCGCGAGCAGGGCACGCTTCCGGCCACCGCTCCGCGCATCGTCCCCGCGACCATCGTCGTCTGGCTGGTCTCGTCCCTCGTCGGGTACTTCGTCACCTGGGGCATCCCGTCGCTGCTCAGCCTCTTCCTGTCGATGGTGCTGTACATCGTCGTCGGCAAGTTCGGCTGGGTGCGCGGCGTCGGCGTCGCCACCACGCGCCAGGCGAGCCCCGTCGACAGCGCCCCCGCGGCGGTCTGAGCGACCGCGACAGAACCACCCCACACGAAAGCGAGCATCATGCACATCGGCATCGACGTCGGCGGCACCAACACCGACGCCGTCCTCATGGACGGCACCCGCACCCTGGCGGGGGTGAAGCACTCCACGACCCCCGACGTGACCCGCGGGATCGTGCAGGCCATCGAGGACCTGCGCGCCGGTCACTCCTTCGAGGGTGCAGACATCGATGCGGTCATGATCGGCACGACGCACTTCATCAACGCGCTCGTGCAGGCCAGCCGGCTCGCGCCGGTCGCGGCGCTCCGGCTGGGGCTCCCCGCCACGCGCGCGCTGCCGCCGCTGATCGACTGGCCGGAGGTGCTGGTGGAGGCCACGCAGGCGCGCAGCTACCTCGCCCACGGCGGATACGAGTTCGACGGGCGACCCATCTCGCCGCTCGACCCGGAGGAGATCCGTGCGCACGCCGAGGACATGAAGGCCCACGGCATCCGCTCGGTCGCGATCTCCTCGGTGTTCAGCCCGGTCAACCACGACCTCGAGGTGCGGGCAGCCGAGATCGTGGCCGACGTGCTCGGGGCGGATGCGGCGATCTCGCTGTCGCACGAGATCGGACGCATCGGGCTGCTGGAGCGGGAGAACGCGACCATCATCAACGCGGCGCTGCGCGAGCTCGCGTCCGAGATCGTCGACGGGCTCACCTCGGCCGTGCGCGCGCAGGGCATCGAAGCGCCCATCTTCCTGAGCCAGAACGACGGCACGCTCATGGACGAGGACTACGTGCGCCGCTACCCGGTCGCGACCTTCGCCTCCGGCCCCACGAACTCGATGCGCGGTGCCGCCGCCACGAGCGGCCTCGACGACTGCGCCGTGATCGACGTCGGCGGCACGACGGCCGACATCGGACTGCTCATCAACGGCTTCCCGCGCGAGACCGCGAACGAGGTGAAGGTCGCGGGCATCCGCACCAACTTCCGGATGCCCGACGTGCTCTCCCTCGGCATCGGCGGCGGCAGCATCGTCGACGAGGAGACCGCGGAGGTCGGCCCCGCATCGGTCGGGTACAAGCTGACGACCGAGGCGCTGGTGTTCGGCGGCTCCACCCTCACCGCGACCGACATCGCGGTCGCGGCCGGCCGGGCACAGGTGGGCGACCCGAGCCGCGTGGCCCACCTCGACCCCGCCTTCGTGCAGCGCGTGCTCGACCGCATCGCCGAGCGGGTGTCCGAGGCCGTGGACCGCATGCGCACCTCGCCCGAGCCGATCGCGGTCGTCGCGGTCGGCGGCGGCTCCATCCTGCTGCCCGACGAGTTGCCGCTGTTCGGCACCGTGCACCGCCCGGAGAACTACGCGGTCGCCAACGCCATCGGCGCTTCGATCGCCCAGGTCGGCGGCGAGATCGACAAGGTGTACGCGATCGAGCCGGGCCGCCGCGAGGAGACCCTCGCCGAGGTGCGGGCCGAGGCCGTGGACAAGGCCATCGCCGCGGGAGCCAAGCCGTCCACCGTGTCGATCATCGACTTCGACGAGGTGCCCATCCCGTACCTTCCCGGCAACGCCACGCGCATCCGCGTCAAGGCCGTCGGCGACCTCGACATGGGGGTCTGACATGAGCTGGACGATCACCCCCGCCCACATCGACGGACTCGCGCGCGGGGCTGCCGTGCTCGGCACGGGTGGCGGCGGCGACCCGTACATCGGCGCGCTCCTCGCCCGGCAGGCCCTCGCGAGCGGCGACGTCACCGTGGTCGCCCTCGACGAGGTGCCCGACGACGCCCTGGTGCTGTTCGTCGCGATGATGGGCGCGCCCACCGTCATGGTCGAGAAGCTGCCGAGTCTGGCCGAGGTCATCGAGCCCGTGAAGGCGCTGGGCATCCACCTCGGCCGCCCGGTCACGCACATCGCGTGCGCCGAGGTCGGCGGCGTCAACTCCACGATCCCGATCGCCGCGGCCGCCGCGCTCGGCCTGCCGCTGGTCGACGCCGACGGCATGGGGCGCGCGTTCCCGGAGCTGCAGATGGTGCTGCCGACGCTGTACGGCGTGACCGCGTCGCCCCTCGCCTTCAGCGACGAGAAGGGCAACACCGGGGTGCTGCAGACGGCCGACAACTCCTGGACCGAGCGCATCGCCAGGGTCGCGTGCGTCGAGATGGGCTGCTCCGTCATGATCTCGGGCTTCTCGATGTCGGGCACCGCCGCGCGGGAGTCGCTCGTGGCGGGGTCGCTGTCGCGCTGCATCGAGATCGGCCGGAGCATCGCCGCCGCGCGCGACGAGAAGACCGACCCGGTCGCGGCGGTCGTGGAACTGCTCGGCGGGCGCGAGCTGTTCGGCGGCAAGGTCGTCGACGTCAACCGCGCCACCACCACCGGGTTCGCCCGCGGGCGCGCCCGCATCGACGGCGACGGCGGCACCACGCTCACCCTCCGGTTCCAGAACGAGCACCTGGTCGCCGAGGCCGACGGCGCGGTCCTCGCGACCACACCCGACCTCATCATGGTGCTCGACGGCGAGTCGGGCGAGCCGATCACCACCGAGGGGCTGCGCTACGGCCAGCGCGTGCGCGTGATCGCGGCCCCCGCCGACGAGCGCTGGCACTCCGCGGAGGCCCTCGCAATGGTCGGCCCCGGCTACTTCGGCTACGACCTCGCAGCCCACCGCTTCGACGGCACCGTCTCCGCCGCCGACGCCTCGACGGGGGCGGCCGCATGAGCTGGCAGCTCACTGCGGCCGACCTCCCCGACCTCGCCCGAGGCGCGACGCTGCTCGGCACGGGCGGCGGCGGCGACCCGTACATCGGGAAGATGCTCGTGGAACGGGTGCTCGGCGACGGCAGCATCACGATCCTCGACCCGGACGAGCTGACGGACGACCTCTTCGTGATCCCCACCGCGCAGATGGGCGCCCCGACGGTGATGGTGGAGAAGATCCCCGCTGGCACCGAGCCCACGCTGGCGCTGCGCACGCTCGAGGAGCACCTGGGGCGGACGGCCGATGCGACCATGCCCATCGAGTGCGGCGGCATCAACTCCATGATCCCGCTGATCGTCGCAGCCGAGACCGGGCTGCCCGTGGTGGACGCGGATGGCATGGGACGGGCGTTCCCCGAGCTGTCGATGGAGACCTTCGCGGTGTACGGCGTGCACGGCTCGCCGCTCGCGCTCGCCGGGGAGCGGGGCGAGAAGGTCGTGATCGACACGGGCGACGACGACCGGCAGATGGAGTGGCTCGCCCGCGGCATCACGATCCGGCTGGGCGGCGTCGGCCACATCGCCGAGTACGCCATGACCGGCGCCGACGTGCGGCGCACGGCCGTGCCACGGACCATCTCGATGGCGCTCGCGCTCGGCCGCGCCATCCGCCTGGCCCGCGAGGAGCACCGGTCCCCGTTCGAGGCGATCGCCGATACCCTCGCGACCACCCTCTACCCGCACGTGCGGGAACTGGGCGTCGGGAAGGTCGTGGACGTCGAGCGGCGGACGACGGAGGGCTTCGCGAAGGGCCGGGCCGTCATCGCTCCGCTGGGGGCCGAGGGCGACGCGGTCGAGATCGCGTTCCAGAACGAGAACCTCACGGCCTACCGCGGCGGGGAGCTGCTGGCGATCGTGCCCGACCTCATCTGCGTGGTCGATCACGAGACCGCGGAACCGATCACGACCGAGGGACTGCGCTACGGGCAGCGGGTGCGCGTGCTCGGCATCTCCACGCCCGACATGATGCGCACGCCCGAGGCGCTGGCCGCGTTCGGTCCCACGGCGTTCGGCCTGACGGAGCCGTTCCGCCCGGTCGAGGGGACCCCCGCGTCCTAGGCTGGACGGCATGAGGCTGGAGCGGGACGACGTGGCGGCGCTCGCCCGCGGCTACGCGCTCCTCGGCTCCGGCGGCGGTGGCTCGACGACGATGCTCGAGCTCATGCTGGGCGCCGCCGACCACGGGCCGATCGACGTCACGCCGGTGTCGGCGCTCGACCCCGCGACCCCGTGCCTCGGTGTCGCGTTCGTCGGCTCCACCATGCTCCTGAGCGAACGGATGCCGGGCGCAGAGCCGTTCGGCGCACTGCTGCGGGCGGTCGAGCGCTGGCTCGGACACCCCGTGCCGGCGGTCTGCTCGCTCGAGGGCGGGGGGATGAACGGGCTGGCGCCCCTCACCCTCGCGAAGACGCACACCGTGGTCGACGCCGACTGCACGGGTCGCGCGGTGCCCGGTCTCGACCAGATGTCGCTGTTCGTCGACCGCGTGCCCGGGCTCGTGTTCGCGTGCGAGACCGGCGCGGACGGAGTCGCCCTGGTCGAGGCGACCAGGGCGATCGACGCGGAGCGGGTGGTGCGGTCGGCCATCATCCAGGCCGGGGGAGTGGGCTGCGCGGTGCTCGCCGGCTTCACGGTGGGCGACCTGCGGGAGCACGCGATCGAGGGGCACCTGGCTCGGGCGCTCGACCTGGGGCGGGCGTTCCTCGCGCACGCCCGGCTCGCGCCGCCGCTGCTGGCCGAGGCCCTGGGGGGCGAGCTGCTCGCCGAGGGCCGGATCCTGTCGGTCGCGCCGTCCGTGACGGATCCGCACGTCAGCGCCATCGAGGTCGCGGGCATCGGCGGTACCGTGCACCGGGTGGTTGCGCGCTCGGAGACGCTCGCGGTGCTCAGCGACGGGCTGCTGGTCGCCGCGGCCCCCGAGGTGATCGTGGTGCTGGACGCCGTGTCCCGCGAGATCCTCGAGGTCACCGACCTCAGCCTGGCGCGGCACGTCGTCGTGCTCGCCCTGCCCGCGCCCGACTGGTGGAGCGAGCGTCCCGAGCGCCGCGCCCGCATCGTGCCGTCGGCCTACGGTCTCGACGGGCTGGACGCGGCATGAGCGCCGCGCTTCCCCTCACCGCACTGCTCGCCCAGGGCGAGAACGGGGCTGTGCGCCTCGTCGCCGGGCCCGCCGACGCCGAGTGGGACGCGGTGTCGGTGGAGGCGGAGGAGGCCGACCTCCCGGCGCAGAGCCGCGGCGGCCTCGCGATCCTCACGGCCGCCGCACCACGCACGACCTGGCAGCAGGACGCGATGCTGCGCCGGGTGCGCGACCGCGGCTTCACCGGACTCGCCCTGCCCGGCGCGGCCGACGTCGACCGCGGCGCCGTCCGGCTCGCGGCCAGGCTCGGGCTCACCCTGCTCGACGTGGAGCGGCCGGTGCAGCTCGCCAGGGCCTGCTGGATGCTGATCGAGGCGCGCGACGCCCTCACGCTCACCCGCGTGCGCAAGGTCGCGCAGTCGTTCGAGTACGCGGCGGACGACCTCGGCGACCTGCTCGGGCACCTCGCGGCGAACCTCGGGCTCGGCGTCGCGCTCATCGACGGCGCGGGGGTTCTGCGCGAAGCCGGGGGACACCTGGCCGATGCACTCCGCCACCGGATCCGCTTCGACGCGTGGACCGATGCCGCCCGGGCCGACGGCGACGCTGCGGCCTCGGTGCGCGTGGACAGTCCCGGCCGTTCCGGACTGCGGCTCGTGCTGTTCGGTCGCGGTCTCGGCGAGGCACAGCTGCAGTCGCTCATCGTCGCCGCCGAGGTGGCGATGCCGGCCGTCGCCGCGCGGATCCTGATCGACGAGATCGCCGCGGTCAACGACGTCGCCGCATCGTCGGGGCTGCTGCGCGACTTCGTGGAGCTGCGCGGCACGGCCGACACCGACGTGGAGCGGCGGATGGCGGAGCGCGGGTGGCGCACCGGCGGGCATCACCTCGGTTTCCGCACGGTCGCGCGCGGCCGGCTCGACCCGCTCGCGCTGCTGCGCTCGATCAGCCCGGCCCTCAGCGCGATCGACGCCGAGGCGCACGCCACCACCGCGGGGCGCGGCGTCAGCGGCTGGCTGTCGTTCGCCGAGGCTCCGGGGCCCGACCGGGTGGAGCGCGCGGTCGGGGCGCTGCGCGACGTGCACCTCGGCGCGCTGCGCGACTTCGCGGTGGCGACCGGTGTCGGCTCGCTGCAGAGCGGCCCGGAGGGGCTGGCCGCCACGCTCGACGAGGCGGGCGACGCGGCACGCATCGCGGCCGACCGCTCCGCCACGGGCTGGTTCGTGCGGGTGGACAGTCTCGGTCTGGAGCAGCTGCTGCTCGCCTGGACCGGGAACGACACGTTCGTGCCGGCGGCGCAGTCGCTCCTGGCGCCGCTCGCCGACGGGGGCGGCGAGCTGCTCACGACGCTGTCGGCCTACCTGGACCACGAGTCGGGGATCGCCGCGACCGCGGCCGCCCTCGGCCTGCACCGCAACACCGTCATGGTGCGCATCCGCCGGGTGCAGGAGCTGCTCGGGATCGACATGAGCGATCCGGAGGCCCGGCTCGCGCTGCACCTGGCGTGCCGGGCCGTGCTGCCGCGCTGACCCCGCCGCTGCCTACTCCGGGTCGCCGTGCAGCATCCAGGCGATGCCGAACCGGTCGACGAGCATGCCGAACGTCCCGCCCCACGGCGGCACATCCAGCGGCATCGTGATGGTCGCGCCCTCGGAGAGCGCCTCCCACACGCGCTGCGTGACCTCCTGGGTGTTGCCGCTCAGCGACACGGAGATGCCCTGCGGCTTCTCGTAGGTCATGCCGTCGGGGGTGTCCGAGGCCATCAGCACGAGCCCGTCCGGGGTGGTGAGCTGCGCGTGCATCACGAGGTCCTGCTGCTGCGGGCTCTGCACCATGCCGGGGAACTCGCCGAAGACGCTGATGTCGAGCTCACCGCCGAGGACGCTCCGGTAGAACTCCATCGCCTCCCGGGCCTCGGTGCGGAACGACAGGTACGGGTTGAGGTTGGGCATGACTGCTCCTGGTCGTGTTCGGACTGCTGAGGATCCCCGCCGCGCCTCAGTCTCCGCTCCGTCGCGCGCCGCCGCAAGGGCAGGGGTGCGACCGCGCCGACACCCCGTCCCGGAGGTGCGGTGCCGGAGGGAGGGTCAGGGGTGCGCGGTCTCCGCGAGCCACTCCGCGAACGTCTGCCGGCCGAGGTCGGCGTCGGGTCCCGGAAGCGCCTTGCCCACCCGCAACCCCGTCATCTGCGGGCCGGGCACGCTCAGCGCCGGAACCCAGCCGCGGTAGCCCCGGTGTCGCGCGAATGCCCGGATCATGTCGGCCAGCTGTTCCTCTCGCGGCCCGGCGAAGTCCGCCACGCGACCCCGCGGCTCCCCGACGGCGAGAGCTGCGAGACGCTCGCCGACCTCGCGGGCGGCCACCGGCTGCGTGCGGGCCCGGGGTGCCACGTGGAGCGGGCCGAGTGTCGCGCGGGCGAACATCTGCGCGGCGAACTCGTGGAACTGGGTGGCGCGCTGGATCGTCCACGGCACGGGCGACGCCTCCACGATCTTCTCTTGCGCGACTTTGCCCGCGTAGTAGTCGTAGGGGATGCGGTCGATGCCGACGATCGAGAGGAGCACCGCGTGTCGCACGCCCGCGTCGGCGGCGGCCGACAGCAGGTTGCCGGTCGCCGCGGTGAAGAACTCGATCGCCGCGCTCGCCTTTAGCGTCTCGATGCTCGCGACGTCGATCACCGCGTCCGCTCCGCGCAGCGCCTCGGACAGCCCTCTCCCGCTCACCAGATCGACGCCGGTCGAGCGGCTGAGCACCACCGCGTCATGCCCCGCCTCCCGGACCGCGTCCACGGTGTGCCTGCCCACGACGCCGGTGCCACCGGCGACAGCGATTCTCATGCGTGCGTTCTCCTTCGTCTCGGGAATGGTCCTGCCTCTCCGACGATGCAGCCCGCCCGAATGTGAGGCGATCGGCGACATCCGCCGTGCCCGCGTGCGTCGCGCAGGGCCAGGATAGGAGACGATGGACGACCTCGAAGCCCCTGAATCCGAGCGGCGACCCCTGCTGGCCCTCGCGTACCGCCTGCTCGGCACGGTCGCCGACGCGGAGGACGCCGTGCAGTAGACCTACGCGCGCTGGTATCGGATGTCGCCCGCGGAGCGAGCGGCGATCGTCAACCCGGCCGCGTGGCTGACGAGGGTCGCCGGACGCGTCTGTCTCGACGTGCTCGGATCGGCGCGTGCCCGCCGCGAGACCTACGTCGGTCCGTGGCTGCCCGAGCCGGTGCCGCACGGTTCCGCGTTCGCCGGGCCGCCGCACCCCGACCCGCTCGACCGCGTCACCCTGCACGAATCCGTCGGCCTGGCGCTGCTCGTGGTGCTGGAGTCGCTCACGCCCGCCGAGCGTGTGGCCTTCGTGCTGCACGACGTCTTCGGCGTGCCGTTCGCCGAGATCGCCGAGACGGTCGGACGCACCCCCGCCGCGGTCCGGCAGCTCGCCTCGCAGGGGCGCCGACGCGTGCGGGCTGGGCGATCCGGAGTCGCCGACCGGGGTCAGCACGACGCGGTGGTGCGGGCGTTCCTCGGCGCGGCGGCCACGGGTGAGTTCGACCGGCTCGTGAGGCTGCTCGACCCCGACGTGGTGCTCCGCTCCGACGCCGGAGGCAAGAAGTCCGCGGCGCTGCGACCCGTGGTGGGGGCCGACCACGTGGCCCGGTTCGTGCTCGGCATCGCGCGCCGAAACCCCGAGGCCGAGGTCGCCCTCGTGCCTGCGCCGGACGGGCTCGCACTGCTCGCGACGCTCGATGGGGATGCGGACGCGGTGTTCTCGTTCGTCGTGCGCGGCGACCGGATCGCCGAGGTCTTCGCGGTGCGCAACCCCGACAAGCTCACGCAGTGGCCGGGATCCTCACGGTCGCTAGCATGACGAGGGTGACGACCCCCACCGTGCGTCCCGGTATCGCCGAGCGCCTCGCCCGCATGATCCGCCTCCCCACCGTCTCCGCGGAGCTGGACGAACGCGGCCTCGCGCCGTTCGAGGAGTTCGCGGCGCTGCTCGCCGAGCTGTACCCGCGCACGCACGCGGCGCTGACGCTCGAGCGGCACACCGACCTGGGGCTGCTGTTCCACTGGGCGGGCACGGGAGCGGTGACGGGCGGACCCGTCGTGCTGATGGCGCACTACGACGTGGTCCCGGTCGACGAGAGCGACGCCTGGACCCATCCGCCGTTCGCGGGGGTGATCGCCGACGGCTCGGTGCACGGCCGCGGGGCGCTCGACGACAAGGGCCCGCTGATCGTGGTGCTCGAGGCCGTCGAGAACCTGCTGACCGACGGCTTCCGCCCGCCGCGCGACGTGTACCTGTCGTTCGGCGGGAACGAGGAGACCTACGGGCGGGCGGCCGAGGAGATCGCGCGGGTGCTGCGCGACCGCGGCATCGTGCCGTGGCTCGTGATCGACGAGGGCGGGGCGGTCGTCGACGCACCGCTGCCCTTCGTCCCCGGGCGTGCCGCGATGATCGGTGTCGGCGAGAAGGGCGTGATGACGCTGCGGCTCTCGGCGCGCGGCGACGGCGGGCACGCCTCGGCCCCACCCGCACTCACGGCCGTGCGCCGCGTGGCCCGCGCGGTCGACCGCCTCAGCCCCGACACCTTCCGGCCGCGCGCCTCGACCGCGGTGCTGCGCATGCTCGGCGTGCTCGGCGCGCAGACGCCGGGACCCGCGAGGCACCTCCTGCGGCTGCTCGCCGCGACGCCACCGCTCACCGCGCGGCTCTTCGCGGCGCTGGGCGGCGAGCCCGCGGCGCTGGTGCGCACGACGGTCGCGCCCACCATGCAGTCGGGCGGCACCGCCGCGAACGTGCTGCCCTCGCAGGCGTCGGCCACGGTGAACCTGCGCATCGCGCTCGGCGAGACCACGCAGCAGACCGTGTACCGCGTGCGTCGACGGGTGCGCGATCCGCTCGTCTCCGTGGAGGTGGTGGAGGCCAGTGAGCCGTCGCCGGAGTCGTCGACCGAGAACGCGCAGTTCGCCCTGCTCGCCGCGGCGCTCGAGGTCTCGCACCCCGGCGTCCCCGCCGTGCCGTACGTGATGATGGCGGCGACCGACTCCCGGCACTTCCACCGGTTCGCCCCGGCCGTGTACCGCTTCGCGCCGCTGGACATGTCGAATGCGCAGCGCGCATCGATCCACGGCATCGACGAGAGCGTGGAGATCGCGGCGCTGGAGCGGGGGGAGCGGTTCCATCGCGCCCTCCTCGAACGACTAGGGTGATCTCACCCCCTCCGGGATCCACCCCGGCACCCGACCTCTCGAAGCAGGAGACGCGATGACGCGCACCCGCACCCTGGGCACCCTCGCCGTGGTCGTCGGCTTCCTCGCGTTCGTCGAGTTCACCAGCGGCGTGCTCCAGGGGTACTACACGCCGATGCTCAGCGACATCGCCCGCCACCTGGGCATCCACGACGCCGACGTGAACTGGCTGGAGGGATCGCAGCTGATGCTGTCGGCACTCGTGGTGCCGGCGTTCGCGAAGCTCGGCGACATGCTCGGCCACAAGCGCATGCTGCTGATCTCGACCGCCGTGACCGCGGCCGCCGCGCTCGTGCTGCCGTTCACCGACTCGTTCGCGGTGTTCCTGCTCGCCTGGTCGCTCATGGGCTTCTACGTCGTGTGGCTGCCGCTGGAGATCGCCCTGATCTGGTCGCGGTCACGGCGCATGGAGGGACGCTCGTCGATCACGGCGAAGGCGGCGGGCCTCCTGGTCGCCGCCCTGGAGGGTGGGGCGATCATCGGCGCCCTCGTCGGCGGTGCGCTGATCGACGCGCTCCCGCTGACGGTCGTGCTGCTCGTGCCCGCCGTGCTGATCGTGGTGTGCTTCTTCGTGGTCCTGTTCGGCGTGCGGGAGTCGCCCGAGCCGACCGGCGGCGTGTTCGACACGGTCGGCCTGGTGCTGATCTCCCTCGCGCTGCTGTGCTTCACGGGCGGGCTCAGCCTGCTGCGCCTCGAGGGCGGCCTCGGCAACCCGTGGTCGTGGGCGGTCGTGGCACTGGGGCTTCTGCTGGTCGTGCCGTTCGTGCGGTGGGAGCTGCGCTGCGACGACCCGCTGATCGACGTGCGCATGTTCCGGTCTCCGGCGCTCGGGCCCGTGTTCCTCACGGCGGGACTGTTCGGGGTGAGCGTGCTGGGCGCGCAGGCGCCGCTGTCGACCTTCGCGCGCACCGACCCGGAGGTGTACGGGTACGGGCTGGGGGCGACCGGCTTCGCGACGTCGCTGATCATCGGGGTGTACCTGGTCGCGATGATCGCGGGCGCGCTGCTGTTCCCGGTCGTGGCACGCTGGGCGTCGCCGCGGATTACGCTCCTCGGGGCGTCGGTGCTGGTGGGCATCGGGTTCCTGCTGTTCCTGCCGTTCCACGACGCCTATGGGCAGGTGATCGCGAACATGGTCGTGGTGGGGCTCGGCTCCGGCGCCCTCGTGGCGGCGCTGCCGGCCGCGGCGGCGTCGGCGGCTCCGGCGACGCAGACGGGCGTCGCGACCGGGCTCACCAACTCCGTGAAGACCGTGGGCGGTGCGATCGCCTCGTGCGTCTTCGGCATCGCACTACTCCACGGCGTCGCGAGTGGTGCGGGCGCGGTCGCCGACGGGACGGCGGGGTCGCTCGCGGGGTATGTCACGGTGTGGGTCGTCTGCGGGGTGACCGCGCTCGCCGCTGCGGTGCTCCTGCTGTTCGTGCCGAAGCAGGCCTTCACGGATCGCGCGGTCGAGGCCGAGGCGGCACCGGTCGCCTGACGGCCGGGCGAGCAGCGCGGTCGGACGGATCGGCCGCGTCAGGCGTCGCGGTCGAGGCCGAACGTGCGCTTCACCAGGGCCTGCACGTCGCGGTCGAGACCGTCGATCCGGGTGTGCACGGCATCGAAGCGCGCGTCGACGGCGTCGAACCGGGCGTCGACCGTCGCGAAGCGGGCGTCGACCGCATCGAAGCGGCCGTTCATCTCGTTGCGGAGCCCGCCGACCTCGCCGCGGAGCACGCGGACGAACATCGTCGACATCACGGTCAGGGTGCCGCACATCAGAGCGGTGAACGCGCCGATCATCGTCCAGATCTGTGCCGCATCCATCGATTCCATCTCCTCATCGTCGCATCGGATGATCCACCCTGCCAGCATCCTGGTGCCGGGCCCGACCACGTCTCCGAGAACCGCGGGACGGGGTGCTCGGCGCGTATCGGTGCAGAGAGAGTGGTCCTGCGACGGCGCGGTCAGGCGTCCTTCGGCGGGTTGTACATGAACTCGACGCGGATGCCGTCGGCGTCCTCCACGAAGGAGGCGTAGTAGCGCTCCGAGTAGCGGGGATACTCCTTGGGCTCCCGCACCGCGCTCCACCCGGCGTCGAGCGCGAGCGCGTGGAAGCGGTCGACCTCCGCGCGCGACGGCATCGCGAAGGCGAGGTGCTGCCACCCGATGCGTCCGTGCCGATGCGGCTCCGAGTCCTCGTCCCACGTGTAGAGGATGATCTCGGTCTCGTCGCCGTTGTGCCACGAGATGGAGTGGTCGTCCTCCCCGCCGGAGTCGTAGCCGAGCGCGGTCAGGACGGGATGGAACTGCGCCCGCCCCCGCTCGAGGTCGCCGACGGTGATGCCCAGGTGATCGAGGAGTGCCATCGGCCCAGTCTGTCAGCGATCGCGGACGGTGTCAGTGGGGAGCGTGATACTCGGCTTCGCCCCGCTTCCAGTACCCCTTCACGACGGCCTTCGCGGTGTCGACGCCCCACCGGTCGAGCAGCGCGCGACCCGGCTTGACGATCGACTGCTCCGCCGCGATGAACACGAACGGATCGGTGCCGACGAGGTCGTCTCCCGACAGCGACTCCAGGAACGCGATCAGCGCCGAGCCGGCCGGGTCGTCCCCGCGGTGCAGCCACTGCACCGGCACCGGGGCGGCGAGGTCGAGCTCGCCGCTCTCGGCTACGGTCTCGATCACGATGCGGGCCGGGGCGTCGTCGGGGATCAGCGCGGCGAAACGGCGGATCGCGGGGATCGCGGTCTCGTCGCCGACGAGCAGCCAGGAGCCGGGGGTGCCGGTGACGACGGCGGCGCCGCGCGGACCGCCGACGCCGATCTCGGCGCCGAGGGGCGCGGTGGCGGCCCACGGTGCGGCGACGCCCTGGTCGCCGTGCACCGCGAACTCGACGTCGAGCCAGTCCTCGCCCCACGCGAGCGGCGTGTACTCGCGGCTGGGCGCGGCGCGCAGTTCCTCCACCGACTCCACGGGGCCGTCCGGGAAGAACAGGCGCATGTGGTCATCGGCGCCGGGGGAGTCGAATCCGGCGAGGTCCGGCCCGGTGAGGCGCACGCGCACGAAGTCCGGGGCGAGCCACTCGCGCGCGGTCAGGGTGACGGTGCGGAAGCGCAGCTCGAGGCCGCGGCGCTCGATCGTGAAGCCGGATTTCGTATCGCTCATAAAGTAAGGCTAACCTAAAAAGCACGACGGATGGTTCCCTGCGATCCGCTCCGTCCGACCGGCGCCCTCGAGTGCGCGACCACCCCGCAGAACAGGAGTCTCTCCATGTCCGTGCCCAGAACCCTCACCGCCACCAGCGTCGCCCTGGTCGGCCTGCTCGCGCTCTCCGGCTGCGCCACCGGCGCCGAAGCCGAACCCGAGGAGACCGCCGCCGCCTCCGGCACCGTGACCGTCGAGGACAACACGGGCGAACACGAGATCGCCACCCCGCCCGCCTCGGTCGTCGCCCTCGACAACCGCACCTTCCAGACCCTGTCCGACTGGGGCATCGAGCTCTCCGCCGGCGCCGTCTCCCTCATGCCCGAGACCGTGTCGTACGCGAAGGACGACGGCATCGTCGACATCGGCCTGCACACCGAGCCCGACCTGGAGGCGATCGTCGCGGCCGACCCCGATCTCATCATCAGCGGTCAGCGCTTCACGCAGCACAACGCCGCGATCGCCGAGCTCGTGCCCGACGCCACGATCATCGACCTCGAACCGCGCGACGGCGAGGCGTTCGACGCCGAACTCAAGCGCCAGACCACCGTGCTCGGCGAGATCTTCGGCAAGCAGGACGAGGCGCAGAAGCTGGTCGACGAGTTCGACGCCGCGGTCGAGCGGGCCAAGGCCGCCTACGACGAGGCCGACACCGTCATGGCCGTCAACACCTCGGGCGGCCAGATCGGCTACCTCGCTCCGACCGTCGGCCGCTCGCTCGGCCCGATCTACGACCTCCTCGGCCTCACGCCGGCCCTCGAGGTCGACGACGCGAGCGATGACCACCAGGGCGACGAGATCTCGGTCGAGGCGATCGCGGCCTCGAACCCCGACTGGATCCTCGTGCTCGACCGCGACGCGGTGTTCGCGGCGGAGACGCCCGACTACGTGCAGGCCGCTGAGATCCTGGAGAGCTCCGAGGCCCTCGCCGGCATCACCGCGGTGAAGGACGAGCAGATCGTCTACATGCCCACCGACACGTACCTGAACGAGAGCATCCAGACGTACACCGCGTTCCTGAACGACCTCGCCGACGCGCTCGAGAAGAGCGCCGACAAGTAAGGGCCGGGTGGCGGCGCCCGCGATCAGGGCGCCGCCACCGGCATCCCCCCATGACCTCTCCTCTCCTCGCCCCGACGCCGCGATCGTCCGCGCGGCTGTTCGACCCGAAGCTGCTCCTCGGGGTGCTCGTCGTCGCGGTTCTCCTGGCGCTCTCGCTCGTCACCGGCGTCTACGACATCGCCGGTGCCGACGACGGCGCGCAGATGTTCCAGATCACCCGCGTGCCCCGCACGATCGCCCTCGTGCTGGCCGGGGCCGCGATGGCGATGGCGGGCCTGGTGATGCAGCTGCTCACCCAGAACCGCTTCGTCGAGCCGACGACGACCGGCACGACCGAATGGGCGGGCCTCGGCCTGCTCGCCGTGATGCTGCTGGTGCCGCAGCCGTCCCTGCCGCTGCGCATGGCCGGGGCCGTGCTGGCCGCCTTCGTCGGCACGATGGTCTTCTTCGCCTTCCTGCGGCGGGTGGCGCTCAAGTCCTCGCTCATCGTCCCCATCGTCGGCATCATGCTGGGGGCGGTCGTCGGCGCGATCACCACCTACCTCGCGCTCGTCACGAACTCGCTGCAGATCATCGGCGTGTGGTTCGCCGGCAGCTTCACGTCGGTCATGCGCGGCCAGTACGAGATGCTGTGGATCGTCGCGCTCATCGGGGTGATCGTTTTCCTCGTCGCCGATCGGCTGACCATCGCGGGACTGGGGGTGGAGATCGCGACGAACGTCGGGGTGAACTACAACCGGATGATCCTGCTCGGCACCGTGCTGATCGCCGTCACGACCGGCGTCGTGACGGTCGTCGTCGGCAACCTGCCCTTCCTCGGACTGATCGTGCCCAACATCGTGTCGATGGTGCGCGGCGACGACCTGCGCAGCAACCTGCCCTGGGTCTGCCTGCTGGGCATCGCGATCGTCACCGTGTGCGACATCATCGGCCGCACGATCATCATGCCCTTCGAGGTGCCCGTGTCGCTGATCCTCGGGGTCGTCGGGGCGGTCGTGTTCGTGCTCCTCCTGCTGAGGCAGCGTCGTCGTGGCTGAGCGGACGGCGACGGAGTCCCGGCCGGACGCGACGACCCGGTCGGCCGGTTCCTTCACGACGCCCCGCGCGCGTCGCCGCTACGTCGTGGTGCTGGTCGTGCTCGCCGTGATCGCCGCCGGATCCGCGTTCGGGCTCCTGGCGTGGGACAACCCGATGCCCGTCGGCACGCCGGGGTTCTGGCGCATCGCCCAGCACCGCGCGACCGCCGTGGTCGTGATGGCCGTCGTCGCCGTGGCCCAGGCCGTGGCGACCGTGAGCTTCCAGACCGTCACGAACAACCGCATCATCACGCCGTCGATCATGGGATTCGAGTCGCTCTATCGCGTGGTGCAGACCACCACCGTGTACCTGTTCGGCGTCGCGGGGCTGGTCGCCGTCCAGGGGGCGGGACAGTTCGCCCTCCAGGTCGTGATCATGGTGGGTCTCGCCGTGGTCCTCTACGGGTGGTTGCTCTCGGGGCGCTACGGCAATCTCCAGATCATGCTGCTCGTGGGCATCGTGATCGGCGGAGGGCTGGGCGCGATCGCCACGTTCATGCAGCGGTTGCTGACGCCGAGCGAGTTCGACGTGCTCGCGGCCCGCCTGTTCGGCAACGTGTCGAACGCCGACCCGGCGTACCTCCCCCTCGCGATCCCGCTGGTCGCCGGAGCCTCGCTGCTGCTGTGGTCGCGGTCGCGTCGGCTCAACGTGCTCGCGCTCGGTCCCGACGCGGCCCGGTCCCTCGGGATCGATCACCGACGCGAGCAGTTCCTCGTGCTGACGCTGGTCGCGGTGCTCATGGCGACCTCGACCGCCCTGGTCGGTCCGATGACGTTCCTCGGGTTCCTCGTCGCGACGCTCGCCTACCAGTTCGCCGACTCGCACGACCATCGGCTGATCTTCCCGGTCGCGGTGCTCACCGCGTTCTCGATCCTCGCCGGGGCGTACTTCGTGATGAAGAACGTGTTCTACGCGCAGGGCATGGTGTCGATCCTGATCGAGATCGTCGGCGGCACCGTGTTCCTCCTCGTCATCCTCCGAAAGGGCAGACTGTGATCGCACTCGACGGCGTGCGCCGTGACTACAGCAGCGAGGTCGCGATCGGACCCGTCGACCTCCGCATCCCCGCGGGCGGCATCACCGCCCTCATCGGACCCAACGGCGCGGGCAAGTCCACGCTGCTGACGATGATCGGCCGGCTCAACGGCATGGACGCCGGCGCCATCGAGATCGCCGGACTGGATGTGGCGTCCACGAAGTCGAAGGACCTGGCGAAGGTGGTGTCGATCCTGCGGCAGGAGAACCACTTCGTCACGCGCCTCACCGTCCGCCAGCTCGTCGGGTTCGGGCGCTTCCCGCACTCCCAGGGGCGCCTGAACCGGCACGACGAGGAGGTCATCAGCCAGGCGATCGACTTCCTCGACCTCGGCGCGCTGGAGGGGCGCTACCTCGACGAGCTCTCCGGAGGGCAGCGACAGCGGGCATACGTGGCGATGGTGCTCGCGCAGGACACGGAGGTCGTGCTGCTCGATGAACCCCTCAACAACCTCGACATGCGGCACGCGGTGCAGATGATGAAGCACCTGCGGCGGGCGGCCGAGGAGCTGGGGCGCACGATCGTCATCGTGCTGCACGACATCAACTTCGCCGGTCACTACGCCGACCACATCTGTGCCATGAAGGACGGGCGGGTGGTGGAGTTCGGCCCGCCCGCGCAGATCATGACCGACGACGTGCTGACCCGCGTGTTCGACACCGAGGTGCGGGTGGTCGAGGGACCCTCCGGTCCCCTCGCGGTGTACTACTAGAGCTCGATGCCGTGGTCTTCGTCATTCACGCCGGCGTTGTGGCCGCGGCGCGACTCGTAGCCCAGGAACCACCCGAGCCAGACGATCGCGGCGAGCAGCACCCCGAGCCACACGTTCTGGAAGATGAGACCGACGACCACGCCGACGATCAGCAGGCCGAGGGTGACGGTGATCCGGAGCGCGGCGCGGGACATGGCCTCAGCATACGTCCCGGCGCCCCGTGGGCGTGCGGCCGTATCGCGGCTCAGCGGCGACGGTGGTCCTCGGGGGCGAGCCGGGGTCCGCGTCGCGGTTCGACCAGGCCGCTCGCAAAGATGAGCCGGATCACGCGCTGGCGGTGGCCGGACCACGGCTCCAGCAGCTCGATCATCCCCGCGTCGTCCGTGCGATGACCCGCGAGGGCGTGGCCGACCTCGTGCGCGAGATGGTAGTCGCCCACGCTGACCGCATCCGGGTCGCCCAGCGCGCGGATCCTCGTCTCGGCCGCGGTCCACACGCCCACGCCGGGCAGGCTCGTGAGCACGCGGTCGCGGTCCGCTCCTGTCTCCGCCGCCTGCACGGCCCGCGCGATGCGGTCGCCGCGTTCGGCGGCGCGCACGATCGTCTTGGACTGCGGGGGTTCGACGCCCGCGCGGTGCCACGCCCACGACGGGATGCGCCGCCACTGCTCGGCGGTCGGCGCGACGGCCATCGGGCGCGGGGTGGGGCCGGGTGCGCGGTCGCCGTAGCGCGAGACCAGGTAGCGCCACGCGCCGAACGCCTGCATCGAGGTGACCTTCTGCTCCAGGATCGCGCAGGCGAGCGCGTCGAACACCTCGTCGGTGCGGGCGAGCCGGATGCCGGGGTTGCGCCGGGCGGCTTCGGCGACGAGGGGGTGGTGCGACGGGTCGAACCCGGTGGGGTCGTCGGTCGCGCCGCAGAGCGCGGGGACGAGGGACAGGGCGTGGTCGGCGCCCGGACCCCATGCAGTCGCCGTCACGGCGTTCCCCGCCATGCGCAGCGCGAGCGTGGACGGGCCCTGCGGAGTGCGCACCGCGCGCCAGATGACGTGACCGTCGAACACGGTGGTCGGGTCGGTGCCACCGCGGCGCAGCATCCCCACCGTGCGACGGAGGTCGAGGGGATGCGGCGGACGGTAGGTGGTCTCCCGCCGCAGGTCCGCCGGCACGGCCGCAGGGGGCGCTGACGGAGCGGTGAGGGTCATGCGCCCACCCTACGCGGCGCTCCTGACATCGGCTCCCGGCGTGCGCCGCGGCCCGCGGGGGCCGTGCTCGGCACGATGGCCAAGCCGCGCGGGCGTGCTTTCAGAAGCGGTCGGGCGAGGGGGTGCCGTGGCCGTAGCGGATGACGACGTCGGCGTGGCGATCGAACCGGTAGCCGATGCCGCGGACCGTCCGGACGATGTCCTCGTAGCGGCCGAGCTTGGCCCGCAGCCGGCGCACGTGCACGTCGATCGTGCGCTCGCCGGGGGCCTCGTCGTCCTGCGCCTGCCACAGGGCGGAGACCAGCTCGCTGCGCTCGATCGTGCGGCCCTCGCGGAGCACGAGGTACTGCAGCAGCTCGAACTCCTTGTACGTGAAGGCGGCCGACTCGCCGTCGATCAGGACGCGCTTGCGGGAGATGTCGACGGTGACCCCGGTCTCCTCCGGCACCGTCTCCTCTTCGGCTGCGGCCTTGGTCCTGGCGATCGCGCCGGGCTCCTGCAGGGCGAGCCGGACGACGTCCAGGTCGCGGCCACCCGAGCCGTGCGGGGCGAGGGCGACGGTCGCGTGCGTCTCGGCGCCGGGTGCGAGCTCGGCGAGGGTGCGGCGGAGGGCGTCGACGAGGAGCGGGAGGCTGACGCCGGCTTCCGCTGCCTTGATCTCGTCGAGGCCGACGTAGAGGGCGAAGCCGCGCGGAGAGCGGACGGCGGGGAGGTCGGCACCGGCGGTGGCGGCGGAGTCGCTGCCGGGGTGGACGGTGCGGACGGGGGCGGTGGTGGCGGGACGCTCGAGAAGGGCGGAGTTCGACATGATGATGGAGTCCTCAAGACGTGAGCCCGAAGCGACGGGGGCTCGGATGCGTTGCATGAATGACCGGCGGAGCCGGGAAGCGAGCAAGGGTGGATGCTCGAGACGCTGCTCCCGCAGATGGCGAGGAGTCAGGTCAGGCGGGGTGGCTGTTCGTTCAGCGACACATTCGGCAACACATGCCAACGCGACCGGGCATCATCATCCCGGCAGTCCCGTTCGCCTCCTGGGCGGACAAAGGGCGTGCGTTGGTGGTCATGGGGGGATTATGTCCGATCGTGACGACGCATGTCAAAACGCCCGGGCGTGGCGGAGGGGCGTAACGTGGCACGGATGACGATCTCGCACACCGTCGGCGGCTTCATCCTGACCGACGAGAAGGACGCATCGCGGTATACGCTCACGCGCGACGGGAAGCTGGTCAGCGTGCTGGACTATCGCGACGACGGCCACACGATCGCCCTGACCCGCGCCTTCACCGTGCCGACTTTCCGCGGCCATGGCTACGCGGGAATCGTGGTCGACGGGGCGGTCGCCGACATCGAGGAGCGGGGCGACCGCACGGTCGACGCGGTCTGCTGGTACGTGGCGGAGTGGTTCGCCGCGCACCCCGAGCGAGCCGGAGTCCTCCGCCGCCGCTGAGGCGCGAGTATGACGCCGTGTTACGTGCACGGTCGTGCTTCCTCCGGCCGGCTCGGCTGCCCGCGGCGGGCCTCAGACCGAATGTCGGAGGTCGTTCGTACGGTGTGAGTATGCGGATCCTGCACACCTCGGACTGGCACATCGGCCGGACCTTCCACGGCAACTCCACGCTGGAGGCGCTCGCCGAGGTGCTCGCCGCGCTGACCGTCCAGGTCGAGCAGGAGGGGGTCGACGTCGTGGTCGTCGCGGGCGACGTCTTCGATTCGGCGACGCCGTCCGCCGCGGCGTACACGCTCCTCGGCGACGCGCTGGTGGCGCTGCACGCCACGGGCGCGCGGGTCATCGTGACCAGCGGCAACCACGACTCGGCGGCGCGACTCGGCTTCCAGTCGCGGCTGCTCCGCGACGGCATCCATGTGCTGACCGATCCGCTCGCGATCGGGCGGCCCGTCACGATCGCCGACGACCACGGCCCCGTGCACTTCTTCGGCATCCCGTACCTCGAGCCCGCCATCGTGCGGCAACACTGGCCGGAGGGTGACGCCGACGGGCGGCAGCTGCGCACGCAGGCACAGACCATGGCCCATGCGATGCATCTCGTCCGCGCGGGGATGCAGGAGCACGACGGGCGCTCCGTCGCGATCGCCCACTGCTTCGCCGCGGGTGTCGAGCCCACCGAGGGCCTGGAGCGCGAGGTGCGCCAGGGCGGCCTCGACGTCGTCCCGCTGAGCGTGTTCGACGGCCCCGACTATGTGGCGCTCGGCCACATCCACGGGCGGCAGCAGGTGAGCGAGCGCGTGCGGTACGCCGGAGCGCCCCTGCACTACAGCTTCGGCGAGCAGCACAAGCCCCGAGGGTCCTGGCTCGTGGACCTCGACGCCGACGGGCTCGCCCGGGTCGAGTGGCGGGAGCTGCCGGTGCCGCGGCGTCTCGTCACGCTCACCGGCAGCTTCGCGGAGATCCTGTCCACGGAGAACATCACCGCCCATGCCGACGACTGGGTGTGCGCGGTGTACACCGATGCCGTGCCGCAGTCCGAGCCCATGCGACGACTGCGCGAGGCGTACCCGCACTGCGCCATGGTGCAGCACCAGCCGATCGCCACGGGTGAGACGGCGGAGCACTCGTACGCACAGCGCCTGCGCTCCGCGGTCACCGACGCCGACCGGATCGGGGCCTTCCTCGAGCACGTGCGCGCCGGGCAGGGCGTGACGGAGGTCGAGCGCGAGCTGATCCGCGAGGTGCTCGACGACCGCGTCCGAGCGGAGGCTCTCGTCTAGATGCGTCTGCACCGCCTGGAGGTCGAGGGATTCGGACCCTTCCGCGCACGCCAGATCGTCGACTTCGACGCGTTCGCCGACGACGGCATCTTCCTGATCGCCGGTCGCACGGGCGCCGGGAAGTCGAGCATCCTCGACGCCGTGTGCTTCGGCTTGTACGGCGGGGTGCCCCGGTACGAGGGTGGCGAGAAGCGGTTGCGCAGCGACCACTGCGAGCCGGACGACCCGTCGGAAGTGGTGGTCGAGTTCAGCACGCCGTCCGGCCGCTACCGCGTGACCCGGTCGCCGGAGTACCTCCGCCCCGCGCGCCGCGGTGGGGGCATGACGAAGCAGGCCGCAGCCGTCTCGCTCGAGGAGTCGACCGCGTCGGGGTGGGTCGGCCGAGCGGCGCGCGCCGTCGATGTGGCACAGGAGCTCGATGAGATCCTCCAGCTGAGCCGGGAGCAGTTCCTGCAGGTGATCCTGCTCGCGCAGAACCGGTTCTCGGAGTTCCTGCTGGCCGGAAGCCGGGACCGGCAGTCGCTGCTGCGGCGGCTGTTCGGCACCGAGCGCTTCGAAGACGTGCAGGCGCGCTTCGACGAGCGGCGGCGACAGGCCGAGCAGGCGCTGGGTTCGCGGCTGGCGACGGTCGTCGCGCGACTCGAGGAGGCCGAGCGCCTGGTGACGGACGCGGGCCTGGGCGGGGAGAACGGCGGCGGTGAGGACATCGGCGGCGAAACGACGGAGACCGCGACGACGCCCACTGTGCAGGATCGGCTCGACGCGCTCGGGCGCGCACTCGCTCGCGCCGAGTACCGCTCCGAGCGTCGGGCCTCGGAGCGTGCCGACGCCGAGCGGCGGTCGGCGGAGGCGGACGCGGCGCTGGCGGCGCGGCGGGAGGATCGCCGTGCCCAGGTCGAGCGCGACAGGGCACGCGCGGCCCTCGCCCGCCTCGACGCCGAGGAGCCCCGGATCGCGGAGGCCAGGGTCGAGCTCGGGAACGCTCGTGCCGCTGAGGCGCTGCGACCGACCATCGCGGCCGCGGCTCGCGCGCGGGAGGCCCTGGCGGAGGCTGTTGCAGGCGAATCGCGCGCCGCGGAGGAGTGGACGGCGTACGGCATCGAGGTGGACGACCTGGAGGCGTGGGTCACCGAGCGCCTGCGCGAGATCGGCGGGTGGGAACGCGCGGTCGTGCTGGAGCGGCACGCGACCGAGCGCGACGCCGAGCAGCGGGCCGCGGAGGCCGATGCGGCCTCGGCGCAGGCGCGGGTCGAGACGGCCGAGACCGAGCGCGACGCCCTTCCGGTCCAGCTCGCCGAGGTGGAGGCGGAGCGTGCCGCCGCCAGAGATCTCGCCGCGGGGCGACCGGGGCGGGAGGCCGCACTGCTCGCCGCGAAGGACCGGTGGGATGCCGCCAGGACGGCCGAGCGTCTCGCCGCGGCATGCGACGCAGCGGAGGCCGAGCTCGCACGGGTGACCTCGGAGCACGCGACGGCGCAGTCCCGGCTCGCGCAGCTGCGCCAGCGCCGCATGGACGGGATGGCGGGGGAGCTCGCCACGGCCCTGGTGGAGGGTGAGGCCTGCGCCGTCTGCGGCTCGACGGAGCATCCCGCGCCGGCCACCCACACCGACCCCGTCTCGGTCGACGACATCGCCCTGGCCGAGTCCGCCCGCGACGCGGCGGCGGCGGGGGAGCGCGCCGCCGGCGACACGTGCGCCGGGCTCCGTGCCGAGCTCGCGGCCGCGACGGCGAAGGCCGACGGACGCGATCCTGAGCGCGCCGAGCGCGAGTACCGGACCGCCGAGGACGAGCACACCGCCGCGGTCGAGGCGGAGCAGCGAGCGGCAGAGCTCGAGGCCGTGCGCGCCGATCTTCTTGCTCGGAAGGAGCGTCAGGACTCCGAGGTCGCGACGGCCGCAGCGGCGCTGGCCCAGGCGCGCGAGCACCTGGCGCTGCTGGTGCAACGGAACGGCGACGCGGACGAGCAGATCGCGCAGGCCCGTGGCGACGCGGGATCGGTCGCCGAGCGGATCGCCGAGACCACCGCCCGCACCGAGGTCGCCCGGCGGCTGGCGGACGCGCGCGCGGAGCGCTCTCGTCGAGAGAGGGCGGTCGTCGAGGCCGACCGGGAGCGCGATGCCGCGCTGCTCGCGTCGGTGTTCGCCGAGGTCTCGGATGCGGAGGAGGCTCTGCGCTCGTCGGCGGAGCAGGAGGCGCTCGACGCCCGCATCACCCAGCACACGGTGCAGCGGGAGAAAGAACGGGAGATCCTGTTCGACCTCGAGCTGAAGACGCTGCCCGAGGAGCCGATCGACACCGCGGCCGCAGAACGCGTGTCGAGCGAGGCCCGGGCGCTCTGGTCGGCCGCCGTCGACGCCGCGACCGTCGCCGCTGGAGACGCCGCCCGGTTGTCCGGACTCCTCGCCGCGGCCGGGGACGAGCACGCGCGCACGGCCGAGGACGCGGCGGAGTTCGAGGTGCTGAAGAACCTCGCCGACACGATCGCCGGGCGCGGCGCGAACACCCGCAAGATGACGCTCGAGACCTTCGTGCTCGCCGCGGAGCTGGAGGAGATCGTCGAGGCGGCCAACCGTCGCCTGCACGACATGTCGGAGGGGCGTTACCAGCTGCGCCACTCCGACGCACTGGCGGCGCGAGGGGCCGCGTCGGGCCTCGGGATCGTGGTGGCCGACGCCTTCACCGGCCAGACCCGACCTCCGCAGTCGCTGTCCGGCGGCGAGACGTTCCTCACGTCGCTCGCCCTCGCGCTCGGACTCGCCGAGGTCGTCACAGCGCGCGCCGGAGGGATCCGCCTCGACACGCTGTTCATCGACGAGGGCTTCGGCTCACTCGACGGCGACACGCTCGACATCGCCATGCGCACACTCGACGAACTGCGCCAGGGCGGTCGCACGGTGGGGGTGATCAGTCACGTGGAGGCCATGCAGGAGCAGATCCCCGCACAGCTCACCGTGCGGGCGCTGGCGAACGGTCCGAGCGTGATCGAGGCGCGCTGACGCGGGTCAGACCCCGTACTCGGCGCGGATGACGTCGCGCAGCTGGACGCTGCATCGCGCGACCGCGGCGCGCCAGTCGGTGAGGGCGCCGTCCTCGGCCTGATCGGAGACGGCACGGAACGCGCGGATCGGCACCCCGAACTGCCCGGCCACCCAGATGTACGCGTAGGTCTCCATGTCGACGAGGGCGGCACCGGTGGGCCGGATGACCGCGGTCACCTCGGCGTCCTCCACGAAGTGGTCTCCGGTCGCGATCAGCACGCCGTCACGGCCGGTGCTCACGCGTGCGGGCAGCGACACGTGCTGGCCGGAGACGCCGTCGAGGTCGGTCACGTCGTGCTGGAATGCGGAGCCGATCTCGTGGACGGTGGCCTCGAGCCCCGGCTCGATGGCCCCCGCCGTTCCGACGACGACGACCTCGTCGTAGCGCCGGGCGTCGAGGGCGCGGGTGAGCGCGTAGGTCGCCTGCAGCTTGCCGGGGCCGGTGACCAGCCGGTCGAAGCCGTCGAGCTCGTCGGGGAAGGCGGACAGTTCGGACGCGAGCGCGGCGACGAGGAGTTTCACTGCCTCATTCTCTCAGGTCTCGGCTGGATGCCGCGTGCGAGCGCCGCGCCGCCGCCCCGCCGCTGCGCGGAGGGAGGATACTGGGGCCAGGCGAAGAGCGGAGGATCACGTGTCGTTGCAGAAGCAGATCGCGGAAGACCTGGGTGTCCGGCCCGACATCGACCCCGAGTCGGAGGTGGAGCGGAGGGTCGGCTTCCTCGCGGACTACCTGCGCACGACGGGTGCCAGGGGGTACGTGCTCGGCATCTCCGGCGGTCAGGACTCGACCCTCGCCGGCCGGCTCGCGCAGCTCGCGGTCGAGCGCGTGCGGGCCGAAGGCGGCGAGGCCACGTTCCTGGCGGTACGGCTGCCGTATCGCGTGCAGCACGACGCGGACGATGCGCAGGCCGCGCTCGACTACATCGCCCCGGACTCCTCGGTCGAGGTGAACATCCAGAACGGCGTCGACGGCGTGGAGCGCGACATCGAGGCGGCGGTCTCCGGCGACATCACCGACTTCAATCGCGGCAACATCAAGGCGCGACTGCGCATGGTGACGCAGTACGCCCTCGCGGGACACGACGGCCTGATCGTGATCGGCACCGACCACGCGGCCGAGGCCGTGACGGGGTTCTACACGAAGTTCGGCGACGGCGCCGCGGACGTGCTGCCGCTGTCGGGCCTCACGAAGCGACAGGGCCGGTCGCTGCTGCAGTTCCTCGACGCGCCCGACCGGTTGGCGCTCAAGGTGCCGACGGCCGACCTCCTCGATGGCCAGCCCGGACGAGCCGACGAGGACGAGCTGGGGCTGACGTACGAGCAGATCGACGCGTTCCTGGAGGGGGAGGACGTCGACCCTGACGTCGCCGGTCGCATCGAGTCGCGCTACCTCGCGACCCAGCACAAGCGCCACCTCCCCGTCACTCCCGACGACACCTGGTGGCGCTGAGGCGTCGAGGGAAGGGCGCGGTCGCGCTCGCTTTCGCCCGTGTCGGATGCCGCGGATAGTGTCGAAGCATCCGAGAGAACGGGAGAATCGTGCGGATCGACACGGAGGCGCAGCGGGTCGTCTGGAGCGCGAGCGACCTCAAGGCGGCGGCGGAGTGCGAGTTCGCCTGGTCTCGAGCGATCGACGCGAAGCTCGGCCGCGTGCCGGTGGTCGAGGAGCCGGAGGATGCGACGCTGCAGCGGGCCGCGCAGCTGGGAGAGGTGCACGAGCAGAACGTGCTCGACCGGTACCTGAGCGAGCTCGGGCCGGAGCGGGTGCACCGCGTCGACAAGATCCGCTCGAACGATCCTGAAGCTCTGGCCGCGGCCGTCGGCGAGACGATCGAGGCCCTGCGCTCCGACGCGCTGGTGGTGTTCCAGGCGGCGTTCGCGACGGAGGACTTCGTCGGCTTCGCGGACTTCCTGCGCAAAGACGCCGAGGGGCGGTGGCGCGTGCAGGACTCCAAGCTGGCGCGGAAAGCCCGCGTCACGGCGCTCATGCAGCTCGCGGCATATGTCGATCAGCTCGATCGCCTCGGCATCCCCCGGACCGACGAGGTCGACCTCATCCTGGGCGACCACAGCGTCAGCACGCACGCGGTTGAGGACCTGCTGCCGCTGTTCCGGGTGCGTCGGGCGCGGCTGCGCGCGCTCATCGCGGATCGGGCCGTGGCCGAGGGGCAGGAGGGAGAGCCGCTGGCGTGGGGCGACGACCGCGGCGATCTCCGCATCGTGGCGTGCGGACGCTGTGCGACGTGCGAGGAGCAGGTGATCGCCCACCGCGACCTGCTGATGGTCGCGCGGATGCGGCCCGTCCAGCGCGCGCGGCTGCGCGCGGCGGGCATCGAGACGATCGACGACCTGGCCGCGGCGTCCGGGGCCCCGGAGGGCATGAACGTCGACACGTTCGAGAACCTCCGGTCGCAGGCGAAGCTCCAGCTCCGCGCCGATGCCGAGGGGGTACCGACGTACGACGTGCACTACGCCGCTGCGATCCACACGCTGCCGGTACCGAGCCACGGCGACATCTTCTTCGACTTCGAGGGAGACCCGCTGTACACCGAACCCGCCCCGGACGGAGAGTCGGAGTGGGGCATCGACTACCTGTTCGGGTGGGTCGACAACGCCGATCAGTACACCGCGCTGTGGGCGCACACGTTCGCCGAGGAGCGCCGGGCGCTGGAGACGTTCCTCGATTTCGTGAAGGTCCGCAGGGCCGCGCACCCGGGCATGCACATCTACCACTACGCGCCGTACGAGACGTCGCACCTGGTCGCGATGGCCGCCCGCCACGGAGTCCGCGAGGGCGAGGTGGACCGGTTGCTGCGCGAGGGCGTGTTCGTCGATCTGTATCCGCTGGTGCTGCGCACGGTCCGCGTGGGGTCGCGCTCCTACTCGATCAAGAAGCTCGAGCCGCTCTACATGGGCGACGACGTGCGCACGAGCGACGTGCAGAAGGGCGACGACTCGATCGTGCAGTACGTGGCCGCGCGGGAGCTGGCGGCGGCGGGCGCGCAGGCGGAGGCCGACGCGGTGTTCGCCGACCTCGCCGACTACAACCGCTACGACTGCGTGTCGACGAGGCGGCTGCGCAACTGGCTGATCGAGATCGCGCGCCGAGAGGGGGTGACGCCGGCGCCTCCGGACGACGCCGACGAGGTGATCTACGAGCCGTCGCCTCGCTCGCTGGCCCTGCTCGGTGATGCCGAGAGGGACATGGAGGCCGGCGGCGACGGGCTCGTGCATCGGATCGCGGCGGCGGCGATCGACTACTTCCCCCGGGAGGCGAAGAGCTTCTGGGTGTCGCACTTCCAGCGACTCCGCGAGCCCGTGACCATGTGGGATGGCACGCGCGACGTGGTCAAGGTCGATGCGCCATCCTCGCGCGTGCGGAGCGACTGGAGCATCGGCGAGGGCCGGAGGGTCATGTCGCGCGAGGTCGAGATCCGGGGTGAGGTGTCACCGGGCACGACCCTCGGCCCCGGCGCTCAGCCGTTCGCGCTGTACGACGCGCCGGCGCCGTTCGACACCGAGGTGCCGTCGCGCGCCGTGCACGTGCCGCACACCGTGAGCGTGCGGGAGGTGCTCGACGACGGATATCTGATCGTCGAGTCGGCGGTGCAGGGGCAGACGTGGGACGAGCTGCCGGTCGCCCTCACCCCGGCCGCGCCCCCGCGGGTGGTGTCGCTGCAACAGGCGATCGACGAGTGGGCCGATGCGGTGCATGCGGCCGCCCCGGGGTTCCCCGACGATGCGGCGACCGACATCATCCGGCGGCGCCCGCCTCGCACGGTCTCCGGGGCTCCGCTGCCGGAGCCGGGGAGCGACACGATCGACGCGATCGTCCGCGGGGTCCTCGACCTCGATCGCAGCTACCTCGCCGTGCAGGGCCCTCCCGGTACGGGCAAGACGTACACGGGATCGCGGGTCATCGCGCGTCTGGTGAACGAGCACGGCTTCCGGGTCGGCGTGGTGGCGCAGTCGCACGCCATCATCGAGACGCTGTTGGAGCGGATCGTGGCCGACGGCGTCGCGCCCGCTCAGGTCGCGAAGGCCCCGAAAGACGACAGCGGCGATCCTTCGTACACTGTCATCCCCAAAAACGGCATGGCGGCGTTCCTCGCCGAGCACGAGCATGAGGGGGCCGTGGTCGGCGGGACGGCGTGGGACTTCAGCAACACGCAGCGCGTGGCGCGCGGGGGCCTCGACCTCCTGGTGATCGATGAGGCGGGACAGTTCTCGCTCGCGTCGACGATCGCGGTCGCAGCCGCAGCACAACGGCTGCTTCTCCTGGGCGATCCGCAGCAGCTTCCGCAGGTGAGTCAGGGGGCGCACCCCGAGCCGGTCGACACGTCCGCGCTCGGATGGGTGATGGACGGCGATCCCGTCGTGCGACCGGAGTACGGCTACTTCCTGGCGCAGTCGTGGCGCATGCATCCGTTCGTGGCCGCCCCGGTGTCGCAGCTCGCGTACGCCGGCAAGCTCGCGTCTGCGCCAGGTACCGAGCGGCGGTCGATCGAGGGCGTCGACCCGGGGCTGCACATCGTCCCCCTGCGCCATCGCGGCAACGCGACCCAGTCGCCCGAGGAGGCTGCGGAGGTCGTCCGCATCGTGCGGGACCTGGTCGGTCGCCCCTTCCGCGACAACGATCCGGCGGGCTCCGCGCGGCCGCTCACCCCGGCGGACATCATCGTGGTCGCGCCGTACAACGCCCAGCGTCAGCTGGTGCACGATGCGCTCGAGGCGGCCGGCTTCGGTGGGGTGCCGGTGGGCACGGTCGACAACTTCCAGGGCAAGGAGGCCGTGGTCTCCATCACCTCACTCGCGGCGTCGAGCGGCCGCGACGCGCCCCGGGGGCCGGAGTTCCTGTTGCTGCAGAACCGGCTGAACGTCGCGATCTCGCGCGCCCAGGTGCTGGCCTACCTCATCCACTCGCCCGCGCTGCTCGACGATCTGCCCTACACGCCCGAGGGCGTCGCGCGGCTGAGCGCCTTCGCGCGGCTCGTGGGTGCGGCGGAGGAGGACTCATGACGCCGACCGATGCGCGGCCGAGTGCCGACGGCATACCCGCGGCAGAAGACGTCCTCCGTGCCGCCGCCGGGTGGGCCTGGTTCCCGCGGGGCAGCGAGCACGTCCGCGACGACCTGCTCCTCGTGCGCTACCCGGAGCGCTTCGGAGGCGGGGTGCGCGGCTCGCAGGTGTCGTCGACGCGTTCCGCCGCGGAGGTCGTGGAGCGGGCGCTGGAGCGCGTGGAGGCCTGGGGCGAGACCGTCTTCACGTTCTGGACGAACCCGGCCGACGAGCCCGACCTCGAAGAGGAGTTGGTGCGCCGCGGGGCCGAGCACGTCGACACCGTCACGGTGTTCGCCCGTCCGACGACTGAGGGCGCGGTCGATGTGCCGCCGGGCGTCTCGGTCGAGGTCGTGCGCACGGTCGACCAGCTTCGGGAGGTGGATGAGATCAACGTCCCCGTCTGGGAGCAACGGCCGCTCGACGGCGATGGGCTTCGCGCCGAGTTCGCGGAGCTGACGGCCGCCCTCGATGCGGGCACCGGGTTCCGGGTGCTGGGTCGCATCGACGGTCGCGCGGTGAGCACGGGCGGGTGCACGATCGTCGACGGGTTCACGCGACTGTGGGGTGCGGCGACCCTCGACGGCGACCGAGGGCGTGGTGCCTATCGGGCCGTGCTCGCGGAGCGGCTGCGGGAGAGCGCGGCGCGCGGTGCGGCGACCGCGCTGGTCAAGGGCCGCGTCGCGACCTCGGCGCCGATCCTCGCCAGGGCCGGATTCACGCGGTACGGAGACGAGCGCGCGTACCGCCTGACGCGCTGACGCGGTGACCCGCTGTGGTGGTGCCGTGCGCACGCGCTGATGCGCTGACGCGCTGACCCGTCACGCGTTGCCGTGCTGACGCGCTGCCGTGCTCACGCGCTGTCGTGCTGTCGTGCTGCCGTGCTCCCGCGCTGACGTAGCCTCGGGCCGCCCGGGGTCGGGCCGCCCGGGTCAGACGGTGCCGTACAGGCGGTCGCCCGCGTCGCCGAGGCCGGGCACGATGTAGCCCTTCTCGTTCAGGCGTTCGTCGAGGGCACCCAGCACCAGGGTCACATCCCGGTCGCCGGCCATCGCCTCGATCGCGGCGACGCCCTCGGGGGTGCCGAGCAGGCAGATGGCCGTGACGTCTTTCGCGCCGCGGTCGAACAGGAACTGGATGGCCGCGGCCAGCGATCCCCCGGTTGCGAGCATCGGGTCGATCGCGAAGCACTGGCGGTCGCTGAGGTCGTCCGGCAGTCGCTCGGCGTAGGTGGTGGGCTCGAACGTCTCCTCGTCGCGGACCATGCCGAGGAAGCCGACCTCGGCGGTCGGGAGCAGCTTCACGAGGCCTTCGAGCATGCCGAGGCCGGCGCGCAGGATGGGGACGACGATGGGGCGCGGCTCGGAGATCTTGACGCCCGTGGTGGTGGTGACCGGGGTCGTGATCTCCACCGGCGACACCTTCACGTTGCGCGTGGCCTCGTACGCCAGGAGGGTCACGAGCTCCTCCGTCAGCTGCCGGAACACGGGCGACGGGGTGCGCGCGTCGCGCAGCACCGAGAGCTTGTGGGTGATGAGGGGGTGGTCGGCGACGTGAACACGCATGGATACAGGCTAATGCGCCGCGACCGCGCGCACGACATCGGTCCTCCGGGGCGCCGCTGGCGCTGCCGTAGGCTCGACGCATGACCGCCGCCGACCGCACTGCGATGCAGCGCGCGCTCGTGCTGGCCGCGGAGGCCGCCGCAGACGCCGAGATCCCGGTGGGCGCCGTGGTGCTCGACGCCCAGGGGCGGATGCTCGCGGAGGGCCGCAACACGCGGGAGACCACGCACGACCCGACCGGTCACGCCGAGGTCGTGGCCCTGCGGGCGGCCGCGGCGGCACTCGGCTCGTGGAACCTCGACGGCTGCACGCTCGTGGTGACGCTGGAGCCGTGTCTCATGTGCGCCGGCGCGATCCTGCAGGCGCGCGTCGGGCGCGTGGTGTTCGGCGCGTGGGACGACAAGGCGGGTGCGGCCGGGTCGATGTACGACGTGCTGCGGGACCGGCGTCTTCCCTACCGTGCGGAGGTCATCGGCGGGGTCGACGATGAGGCGTCCACCGCGCTGCTGCGTGACTTCTTCGCGCAGCGGCGGTGACTGCCGGGTCGGATCACTGCGCGACCGCCGCGCCTCAGTCCGAGGACTTGAGCACGAACACGTCCGTCGAGGGCTCCGGGTCGATCGCGGGGCGGTACACGTCGGGCTCGATGTAGACGACGCGCGCCACCGGAACGGCCTCGCGGATGCGGCTCTCGATCGCGTCGATGTCGTCGGCGACCTCGCGCAGGGGCTTGTCGGCGTTGAGGGCGATCTTCGCGGCGACCATGAGCTCGTCCGGCCCGAGGTACAGGGTCTTCAGGTGGATGATCTTCTCGATCTCCGGGCCGTCCGTGATCGCGTCCACGATGCGGTCCTCGTCGGCCTGCGTGGCTCCCTCGCCCACCAGGAGGCTCTTCGTCTCGACGCCGAGCACGATCGCGATCAGCACCAGCAGCACGCCGATCATGACGGTGCCGAGCGCATCGAAGAGGGGGTTGCCGGTGAGGAGGGTGAGGCCCACGCCGAGCAGCGCGAACGTCAGACCGGTCAGGGCGCCGACGTCCTCGAGCAGCACGACCGGAAGCTCGGGGGCCTTGGCGCGTCGCACGAACGACCGCCACGACTGGCCCCGGTCGCGCACGAGATTGCTCTCCTTCACGGCGGTGCGCAGCGAGAACGACTCCAGGCCGATCGCGATCAGCAGCACGACGAGAGGCAGCCACCACCAGGTCTTGTCGAGCTCGTGGGGGTTCGTGAGCTTCTCGACGCCCTCGTAGATGGCGAAGAGGCCGCCGACCGAGAACAGGATGATCGAGACGACGAAGGCGTACACGTAGCGTTCGCGTCCGTAGCCGAACGGGTGCGCGCGGTCGGCTCGGCGCTGGGCCTTGCGTCCGCCGAGCATGAGGAGGAGCTGGTTGCCCGAGTCGGCGACCGAGTGGATGGCCTCCGCGAGCATGGAGGCGGAGCCGGAGAGGGCCCACGCGAGGAACTTCGCGAGAGCGATGCCCAGGTTCGCCAGGAACGCCGCGACGATGGCCTTGCTTCCTCCGGATGCACTCATGCGTCGAGTCTAGAACCGCCGGTCGGGGGACGCCGGAGCGCCCGCCGTAGGATGACCACATGGCTGACTCGCTTCCCTCCCTCGCGTTCCTCGGTGCCGGTTCGATGGGCGGGGCGATCCTCCGCGGCGTGCTCGCATCGGGCGTCCCGGTCGACGGCGGGATCACCGCGACGAACCGCACGACGGAGAAGGCGGCGTCGTTCGATGGGCTCGACGGGGTGACCAGCATCGCGCTGTCCGAGCGGCCGGAGGGCAACGCCGAGGCGGTGTCCGGCGCCCGGATCGTGCTGGTGGGCGTCAAGCCCGCGATGGTGCCGGAGCTGCTGCGCGAGATCGCTCCGCACCTGACCGCCGACACGATCGTCGTCAGCCTCGCCGCCGGGGTCACCCTGCAGACGTTCGCCGACCACCTGGGCACCGGAGCGCGCGTGATCCGGTCGATGCCGAACACGCCGTCGACCGTCCGCAAGGGCGTGACCGGCCTCGCCGCCGGGGCCGCGGCGACCGCGGACGACGTGGCGCTCGTGCGACGCCTGTTCGAGACGGTCGGCGCGGTGATCGAGGTGCCGGAGTCGCAGATCGACGCGCTGTCCACGATCTCCGGCTCGGGCCCCGCGTACGTGTTCCTCCTGATCGAGGAGGTCACCACGGCGGCCATCGGGATGGGGTTCACCGAGGCGGATGCGCGGCTCATGGTCGAGCAGACCTTCATCGGTGCGACCGCCCTGCTCGACGCGTCGGGCGAAGACCCGGCCGAGCTGCGGCGCCGTGTGACCAGTCCCAAGGGCACCACCGAGCGCGCCGTCGCCGTGCTGCAGGACGCCCACCTCGACCGGACCTTCGCCGAGGCCGCCGCGGCCGCGCTCGCCCGCGCGAAGGAGCTCGCCGCGGGGGCGTGACATGCGGCTGCGGGTCGAGGGGGAGATCTGGTTCTGGCGCGGGCCGGCGCCGTTCCACTTCGTCACGGTGCCGCCGGTCGAGAGCGCGATGATCCACGATGTCGCCGCCGTCGTCACCTATGGCTGGGGCATGATCCCCGCGACGGTGACGATCGGCGGCACGACCGTGACCACCGCGCTGTGGCCGAAGGACGGCGGCTACATCGTGCCGATCAAGAAGGTGCTGCAGGATCGGGAGGGGCTCGGCGTGGGCGATGCGGTCGAGGTCGTCCTCGACATCGACGCCTGACCCCCGCGGGGCTCAGCCCTCGCTCGACACCTCCGCGAGCACCTCCGGCCACCGCCGTTCGAGCGTCTTGCCGCCCAGCACGGTCCCGCCCCACACGGCGGCGGTCCCGATCACGACCGCGCACGCCAGACTCACCCAGCCCAGCGGCGGCATCCAGATCGCGGCGATCCCGAAGCCCAGAGCCGGGCCGCCCAGGATCAGCGTGATCGGCGACATGATCAGCATCGCGAGGAAGGACTGTGCGCCGCCCGCCGATCCGCGACCGAACGGGTTCGCCTCGGGAGCGGGAGCGCGACCGGGGAGGAACGCGCCCACCCACGCGCCCGCGCCGGCCGACACCGCCATCAGGCCGAGCGCCGCGCCGAGGCTCGCGGGCAGCAGGTCCGGTCGTCCGGCGACCAGGCACGTCGCCACGCACAGGGCGATCGTGACCGGGAGGCCGATCAGCCCGAAGCCGAGCAGCCGTCCCGCCCGGTCTGCGGTGCCGCTGACACCGGTCAGGATGTGCAGGGCGACCGCGTCGTTGTCGTAGGCGATGGCCAGCTGCACGATGCTCCCCGCGAGGAGGGCGTTGATGGCCGGGATCAGCACGATGGCGGGAGCGAGTCCCACGGACTCCTCCCGCAGGCCGTTCATCACGGCGAGACCGAGGAAGATCGCGGGCAGGATCAGCAGCATCACCACATTGACGACCTGGCGCGGGTCGCGGCGGAAGTAGTGGAGCGTGCGGCCCGCGATCGCACCGACCGGTCCCGCCGGCAGCATCCGGTCGAGTAGGCCGCCCGAGCGGACCCGGCCGCCCCCGCTGGACACGAGAGGTGCCGTGAGGCGGGCGTCGAGGTGGACGCGGGCCGCGGCCCAGAGGAGCACGACCGTGCCGACGGCGATGAGCAGCCGGAGCAGTGCGACCCCCACCGCCCCCTGCGCGAGCGCCGCGGGAACCCCGAACACGGCGGCGACCGGGGTCCAGGCGGCGACCTCGGCCACGGTGGCGAACGCCCCGCCGACGTCGTGCACGGTCGTCAGCGCCTGGAGCCCGATGTTCAGCAGCAGTCCGGACGACGCCAGCAGCACGACACCCACCGTGAGCACGAGGTCGCGGGTGCGGCGCCGGGCGAGCCACTTCCCGAGCAGCCCGCTCACGACGCGGGCGCCCAGCACGCAGGTCGCCAGGGCTACCGGGATGAGGACGAACGCGGCGAGCAGGGCGAGCACGTCGACCGACCAGCCGAGGAGCATCAGCAGCAGGGCGAGTGCGGTGCCGATGCCGCCGATCGTGGTGACGCCCGCGACCACGAGCCCCGGGAGCATCCGCTTCGCCGTGACCGGCAGCAGGGCGAACCGGTCGGGCGCCAGGGCGTCGTCGCCGCTCACGAGGATCGACCCGATCCACCAGCCGAGCACGATCACGGCTCCCGTCAGCACGAGCGCGGTCACGGCGGCGTCTGGCGCACCGATCCGCAGCAGCACGATCCCCACCGTCAGGGTCGCGAGGATGCCGACGGCCAGGAGGCCGACCACGACGAGCGTGACGATCATCCACGGGTTGCGCGCGAGCTGGTGACCGAGCTGACGCAGCCGCAGGCCTACGAGGAGCGCAACCACGCGAGCGTCTCCGTTCCCAGGTCGTGGGCACCGACGAGCGACAGGAAGCGCTGCTGCAGCGTCATCCCGGCTCGGACCTCGTCGAGTTCTCCGTGCGCCAGCAGCCGCCCCTCGGCGACGATCGCGACGCGGTCGCACATCGACTCGACCAGCTCCATGACATGACTGGACAGCACCACCGTGCCGCCGCTGTCGACGAAGGCGCGCAGGATCTGCCGGATGGTCTGACCCGACACCGGGTCGACGGCCTCCAGCGGTTCGTCCAGCAGCAGCAGCCGCGGCGCGTGGATCAGCGCGCACGCCAGGCCGATCTTCTTGCGCATGCCGGCGGAGTAGTCCACGACGAGGGTGTCGCGGTCATCGCCGAGGCCCAGCGCGTCGAGCAGCTCGCCGGTGCGGGTGTGCACCTCGGCCTCGGGCATGCCGCGGAGCAGGCCGGTGTAGCGCAGCAGCTCGGCACCCGTCAGGCGGTCGAGCATGCGGATCCCGTCGGGCAGCACGCCCATGAGCGCCTTCGCCCCCGCCGGGTCCTGCCAGACGTCGTGCCCGAGCACCCACGCCGAGCCCGCGTCCGGACGCAGCAGCCCCGTCGTCATCGCCAGCGTGGTGGTCTTGCCCGCACCGTTCGGGCCGAGCAGGCCGAGCATCGATCCGGCGGGGACGTCGAGCGAGAGGCCGTCGACGGCGACCTTCTGGCCGAACTGCTTGCGGAGCCCGCGGAGGGCGAGCACGGGAGGGGCCGGGGCGTGGTCGGTCATGGCCCCCATCCCATCACGCGGGAGTCGAGGGACGCATCCACCGCGAGGGGGAGTCGGGATGGGGCGCGGTCAGCGGTCCAGGGCGGCGAAGCGCTCGATATCGCTGTTGGTGCCCGACACGATGATGAGGTCGTGGTTGGTGACGATGGTGTTCGCCTCGGCGTAGCGGAACGGCTTGCCGGGGCTCTTCACGCCGACGACGGTGACCTTGTACTTCGAGCGCACGCCGGACTCGTTCAGGCCGACGCCGCGGATGAACTTCGGCGGGTACATCTTGGCGAGCACGAAGTCGTCGTCGAAGCGGATGAAGTCGAGCATGCGACCGCTCACCAGGTGGGCGACGCGCTCGCCGGCCTCGCGCTCGGGATAGATCACGTGGTTGGCGCCGACGCGGGCGAGGATCTTGCCGTGCGACTGGGAGACGGCCTTGGCCCAGATCTGCGGGACCTTGAGGTCGACGAGGTTCGCGGTGATGAGCACGGATGCCTCGATCGAGGAGCCGACCGCGACGACCGCGACCTGGAAGTCCTGGGCGCCGATCTGGCGCAGGGCGTCGATGTTCCTGGCATCGGCCTGCACGGTGTGGGTGACCCGCTCCGACCACTTCTGCACGAGCTCGAGATTGTCGTCGATCGCGAGGACCTCGCGGTCGAGACGGTCGAGCTCACCGGCGCACGCCGCACCGAACCGGCCGAGGCCGATGACGAGGACGGGGGCGTCTCCGCGCAGGACTTCAACCAACGATCGGCCTTTCCACCGGCAGTGAGTAGTACTGCGTTCGCGACGTCGCGGCGACTGCCGCGGCGAGAGTCACTGTACCAACGCGCCCCATGAAGATGGTCGCGGCCATGACGTACGAGGCGGAATCCGGCAGCTCGCCGGTCAGGCCCGTCGAGAGGCCGACGGTGCCGAACGCGGAGATGACGTCGAACAGCACGTGGCTGATGTCGGCCTTCGTGATCTGCGCGATCACGATGGTCGACAGGGCCACGATGGTCGCTCCCCACGCGACGACGCTGAGGGCGACGCGCTGCACGTCGCTCGGGATGCGCCGCCCGAAGGCCTCGACCGACTGGCGTCCCTTCGCCTCCGACCACACCGCGATCGCGAGCACGGCGAGGGTGGTCACCTTGATGCCTCCCGCGGTCGACGCGGAGCCGCCGCCGACGAACATGAGCATGCTCGCCGCGAGCAGGGAGGAGCCGTTGAGATCGTCCATCTCGATCACGTTGAAGCCGCCGGAGCGCGTCATCGCGGAGAGGAAGAACGCCTGGAAGGTCGTGTCGGCGGCGTCCATCGACCCGAACGTCTTCGGGTTGTCGTACTCGAGGATGAGGAACGCGGCGGCACCGACCACGAACAGCAGCACGGTGGTGACGATCGTGAGCTTGGAGTGCAGCGACCACCGCTTCACGTGCCACACGTGCTTGGCGAGCGTGTAGATCACGGGGAAGCCGATGCTGCCGAGGAAGACCCCCACCATGAGCAGGAACAGCACGAGGTAGTCGTCGGCGAACACCGCGACGCCGCCGTCGTTGGGGGCGAAGCCGGTGTTGGTGAACGCCATGGCGGCGAAGTAGGGCGCCTCCCACAGTGCGGCGATCGGGTCGACCTTGGCCATCACCAGGGCCGGGTAGAGGAGCGCGGCGAGGGAGGCCTCGATGATGAGGGCGGAGACGGCGACCGTGGTGAGGAGCTGTCCGACCTCGCCCAGCCGCACCGTCTGGCTCTCGTTCACGACGCCGCCGTGCGCGCGCAGCGGGTTCGTGTCGCCCGCGGCCATGAGCTTGGCGCGCAACCCGAGGCGCTTGGAGATGAGCATGCCCATCAGCGAGGCGAGGGTCAGCACGCCCAGCGCGCCGATGTTCACGCCGATGAACACTAGGACGTGCCCGAACGGCGACCAGTGGTTGGCCATGTCCACGGTCGCCAGACCCGTGACGCAGATCGTGGAGACGGCGGTGAAGAGGGCGTCGCTCAGCGGCGTGACGGTGCGGTCGGCCGATGCGATCGGCAGCGAGAAGAGGACGGTGAAGACGAGGATCAGCAGCGCGAACACGGAGATCGCGAACCGCGACGGCGACGACGTGATGAGGTGCTTGAAGCGCCCGCCCGACCCCGGGAACCGCTGTCGGGGCGACGACGCCGAAACGATGCCCGACATCGCTGCCCCCTCGTTCGAATCCATCCGTGCACGACGCCGCCCGCCGAGCCCTCGTCATGGTACTCCGTGCCGGGGGCGACTACCCTGATGCCATGACGGACATCTTCGACGTGATCGCAGACGGTACGAGGCGCGACATCCTCCAGCTCCTGCTCCGGCGAACGTCCGAAGGCGAGTCCGGCACCAGCGTGAGCCAGATCGTGGCCGACCTGGGGATCAGCCAGCCCACCGTCTCCAAGCACCTCAAGGTGCTGCGCGATGCCGAGCTCGTGACCGTGCGCGAGGACGGGCAGCGTCGGTTCTACAGCCTCGCCGTCGAGCCGCTCGAGGTCGTCGACGACTGGCTGGTCCCGTTCCTCGTCGACGCCTACGGCGACGCGGCCCCGGACATCGCCTACCCGGGTGGTCTTCCCGATGGCGCGGCACACGCCGCCGAGGTGGTCGGACGCGCGGCCGCATCGGCCAAGCACGTGGTGACCACGGCGCTCAAGCGGCTCGGCGCCTGACGCGCGCGCAGCCGCGCCGGAACGGACATCGCCCCTGACGACCGGGGGGCATGTCGTCAGGGGCGATCCACGGACCCCAGCTCCGCAACGGACTCGGCGGTGCCGGCACAAGTCCTGCATCGACAGTGCCAGAGCTGTCTGGGCGACCGGCGAGCGGCGGCTATGCGCGGGCTGGACGGGACGGGCTCAGCGGCGGCCCGCCTTGCGGCGGAACAGCCACGCGCCCCACACGACGGCGACGCCGAGGATCACCACGCACCACAGCACCGCCCACCACGGCTGCGTTCCGGCGTCGGTACCGAGGAGCAGGCTGCGGATGGTCTCGACGATCGGGGTGATGGGCTGGTGCGCGGCGACCGGCTGCAGCCACTCCGGCATGCTCGCCACCGGCACGAAAGCGCTGGACAGGTAGGGCAGGAACAGCAGCACGAAGCCGTAGCCGTTGGCACCCTCGGGGCTGCCGGCGGCGAGGCCGATCGCCGCGAACAGGTACGTGATCGCGAGGATGTAGAGCGTGATCAGCCCGCCCAGCGCGATCCAGTCGCCCGGCGACGCGGTCGGGCGGAACCCGACCAGCACCCCGACGCCGATGACGATGGCCGTCGCGACCAGGTTGCGCAGGACGCTCGCCACCACGTGCCCGGTGAGCACGGCTCCGGCGCGCAGCGGCATGGTGCGGAACCGGTCGATGATGCCGGAGCGCATGTCGTTCGCGACATACACCGCCGTGGAGGACGCCCCGAACCCCGCGCACGTGAGGATGATGCCCGGCACGACGTAGTCGACGTAGGCGCCGGAGGGGTCGATCGCCCCGCCGAACACCCACGTGAACATGAGCATGAGCATGACGGGCAGCATGATCGCCATGAGCAGTGATTCGCCGTCGCGCAGCGAGTGCCGCAGGCTGCGTCCGACGAAGACGGTTTCGGCCGTCAGCCCGCGCAGGCGCGGTCGAGGCGTCGGCGTGGGGGAGGCGTGCGGGGGCATGGGGGTGGTGATGGTGACCGCGGTGTTCATGCGAGCTCCTCGAGGGTGCGTGAGGCGGCGTCGACCGGCTCTCCGGATACAGGCCGGCCCGCGGGGGACGATGTGACCGCCAGGAACACGTCGTCGAGGGTGGGCCGTCGGAGCGTGACGACGCCGTCGTCTCCCTCCGTGTCGAGCCGATCGAGGGCGCGCCGCAGCCCGGCGACCGTGCCGTCGGTCGGGATCTCGCGCCGCAGCTCTCCCCGGCTGTCGTGGAGCTCGACCGTGTCGCCGCCGATACGCGCCTTGAGCTCGGCGGCGGTGCCCAGCGCCGCGATCCGGCCGTCGTGCAGGACGGCGATCCGGTCGGCGAGCTGATCCGCCTCCTCCAGGTACTGGGTGGTGAGGAACACCGTCGTGCCGGCACCCGCGACCGTGCGGATGATGTCCCACAGGTCGCGGCGGCTACGGGTGTCGAGCCCGGTGGTGGGCTCGTCGAGGAACAGCACTTCCGGGGTCACGACGAAGCTGAGCGCCAGGTCGAGGCGACGGCGCATGCCGCCGGAGTAGGTGCGCACGGCGCGGGACGCCGCGTCGGTCAGCGCGAACCGGGCGATGAGGTCCTCGGCGCGGTGCCGCGCGGCCGCCCGCCCCAGTCCCGAGAGGCGCGCGAACATGACGACGTTCTCGGTACCGGTGAGGGCGTCGTCCACGGCGGCCGCCTGCCCGGTGAGGCTGATGCGCCGGCGCACCTCGTCGGGATGCGAGCGCACATCCCACCCCGCCACGGTCGCCGATCCCGCATCCGCGGTGGTGAGGGTGGTGAGGATGTTGATGGTCGTCGTCTTGCCCGCGCCGTTCGGTCCGAGCAGAGCGAAGACCTCGCCGCGGCCGACCTCGAAGGCGAGGTCGTCGACCACGGGCTTCGGCCCGAAGGCCTTGCGCAGGTCGCGCACCTGGATGGCTGTCTCCATCAGGATCCCTTTCTGTGTATCGCGAAAACTGTGTATGGGCAACGCAATTGTGTATGACGGTAACACACTGTTTATGAAATAAACAGAAGTAGGATGGGCGGATGACCGACATCGAGCCTCCCGAGCTCCCCCGGGGCATCGCCCTCGCCTGGGGCGTCGCGGCGAATCCCCAGCGCGGGCCGAAGCGGGAGATGAGTGTCGAGAAGATCGTGGAGGCCGCGGTGGAACTCGCCGACGGCGAGGGCATCGGCGCCGTCTCCATGGCAGCGGTGGCCGCCCGGCTCGGCTTCACCCCCATGTCGCTGTACCGCTACGTCTCCGCGAAGGACGACCTCCTGCTGCTCATGCAGGAGGAGGCGACCGGACTCCCTCCGGAGAGCCACCTCGAGGTCGAGGGCTGGCGCGCGCGGCTGCTCGCGCTGTACGAGGCCCAGATCCTCGTCTACCTGCGCCACCCGTGGATCCTGTCGTTGCCGATCTCGGGTTCGCCGATCACCCCCAACAGCTCCGCCTGGCTGGACGCCAGTCTCGCCGCGCTCGATGACACACCGCTCACCGCCGACGAGCGGATGGCCGTCGCCCTCGCGATCACCGGCCACGCTCGCTGGTGCGGCATCGTGCAGGCGGGGTACTCGGAGCAGTCCCGCTCCTCCGGTCTCTCCGCCGAAGAGGTGGCGATGCGGGAGGCGTCGCTGTTCGATCGGGTGATCTCGGCCGAGGAGTTCCCCGCGCTCCGCCGGGCGATCGAGGACGGCGTGTTCCTGTCGCCGGCCGATCCGTTCCGCTTCGCCGTGGAGCGCACGCTCGACGGTGTCGCGGCCTACCTCGACGGTCTCGATCGCGGGGAGCAGCACCGGGTCTCCGAGGAGTGGGTCGCCCTCGATGCGGCGGAGCTCGCCGGGGACAAGCGCCTCAAGGAGGCGCAGAAGGCCAGCCGTGATGCCGAGAAGGCGCTGCGCGCGGCGCGCAAGCTCGAGCGTCAGGCTCTTCGCGAGGCGCGAGAACGGGTGGCGAAGGCCAGGAAGTCCGGCTGAGCGACCCCGGCGCCGCGCCGGATGGGCAGGATGGGGGGATGACGACCGCTCCGCACCGCGCTCACTTCGATTTCTCGATCACGTTCGCCAACGGCGGCGGCATGCACGGGGAAGGGTTCCGCCTCGACCTTCCCCGGGAAGACCTCTCGGCCGAGGAGATCGGCACCCTGCTCGTCCGCCACCTGGGACTGGCGCTGGTCGACGAGGTGCACCTCCGCGACCTGCGCATCGTCGAGGAGCCGCATCGCGGAAGCCGCGGGGTCGAGGCACCGAGCGGCGGTGGGGCCGAGGACCGCATCGTGGATCTCAGCCACCCCATCGAGGCCGGGATGATCACCTATCCCGGGCTGCCGGCGCCGACCATCGCCCCGTTCCTCACGCGCGCCGCATCCCGGGAGCGCTACGCGCCGGGGACCGAGTTCGCGATGGACGTGATCACGATGATCGGCAACACCGGCACCTACCTCGACGCCCCCTGGCACCGCTACGGCGACGGCGACGATCTCGCCGCACTCGACCTGCGCACCCTGGTCGGCCTCCCCGCCGAGGTCTTCCACCTGCGCGACGCCTGGTCGCCCGAGCGCCGCGGCATCCGCGCGGCGACCCTGGCGGACCGCGACCTGCGGGGCTCGGCGGTCCTCCTCGACACGGGGTGGAGCCGGCTCTTCGGCACGCCCGAGTATGCGGAGGGGGCGCCGTACCTCACGGAGGACGGCGCCCGCTTCCTGGTCGAGGCGGGGGTGCGCCTGGTCGGGATCGACTCGCTCAACATCGACGACACCGAGAGCGGCGGAGAGCGTCCGGCGCACAGCATCCTCCTCGCCGCCGGCGTGCACGTGGTCGAGCACCTCACGGATCTCGACGCGGTGCCCTCGCGGGGTGCCCGCTTCACCGCGGCCCCGCCCGCGATCCGCGGGTTCGGCACCTTCCCGGTGCGGGCGTTCGCCACGGTGCCCGCGTCCCACTGATCACACGAGTCACATGGGTTTACACGCGTCCCAGGAAACCCATAGAGTGTGCACATCGAGAAAGGGGTACGTGGGATGCCCGAGGTTCCAGATGTCCGATTCCTGACGGTGGCCGAGGTCGCCGAGCTCATGCGCGTGTCCAAGATGACCGTGTACCGCCTCGTGCACTCCGGAGAGCTGCCCGCCATCCGCTTCGGCCGCAGCTACCGCGTCCCGGAGTCGGCCGTGGCCGAGGCGCTGCAGCGACCGATCGCCGACGCGGGTTGATCCGCAGGGCGGCGCGAGGCGGCCCGTGGGTTTGCTAGGATGATCCGAGGCATTTTTTCGTGCCCGTACCCGGGTGTCCGATTCGGCGACACCCAGCCCCTGACTTAGTGAGGTTTCCGTGGGTTCTGTCATCAAGAAGCGCCGCAAGCGCATGGCGAAGAAGAAGCACCGCAAGCTGCTTCGCAAGACTCGCCACCAGCGCCGCAACAAGAAGTAAGCGGCCAGACACCGAGCGCCTGTCTTCGGACGGGCGCTTTGTGTCTCTGCCGTGCCGCACCGCCGAGAGGATGTCATGAAGTCGATCACCGTCGCCGAGCTCGCCGAGCGCTCCGGTACCCCGCTCATCGATGTCCGGGAGGTGCACGAGTTCGCCGCCGGCCACGTGCCGGGCGCGGTGAACATCCCGATGTCCGAGATCGGCAACCGTCTCGACGAACTGCCCGCCGAGTCCTTCGACGTGATCTGCCAGGCCGGCGGCCGTTCGGCTCGCGTGGTCGAGGCGCTCGAGGCGCGCGGCTATGACGCGACGAACGTCGAGGGCGGCACGGGCGAGTGGATCGCGCAGGGTCGCGAGGTCGAGGTGCCGTCGGCGTGACCACGCTCACCCTGATCGGCAAGCCCGACTGCCATCTGTGCGACGTGGCCTCCGAGGTCGTCGACGCCGTGGTCGCCGAGCTGCCCGACGCCGCCGCCGAGCGGATCGAGATCGTCGAGGCGTCGATCGCCGAAGACCCCGCGCTGTACGAGCAGTGGTGGGAGAAGATCCCGGTGGTGCTGATCGACGGCCGCCTGCACGCCCACTGGCGCGTCTCGCCCGACCGCCTGCGCGAGGCGCTGGAGGAAGCCGTGAGCGCCGACGCCCTCACCGACCAGGAGACACCCCGATGACCATTCGCCATGTCGTGGCCTGGAAGCTCGCCGTCGACGATGCGCAGACCCGCGCGGACCAGGCGGCCGAGGTCGCCCGCCGGCTGAACGCGCTCGACGGCATCGTTCCCCAGCTGCGCAGCATCTGGGCGGGCGCGAACGACGTCTACCCCGACGCCAACTGGGACGTGACGCTCGTCGCGGAGTTCGACTCCGTCGATGCTCTGGAGCAGTACCAGGTGCACCCTGCGCACGAGGAGGTCGCCGGATACATCCGTTCCGTCGTCTCCGGTCGTGTGGCCGTCGACGTCGAGGTGTGAGACCGGGTGCCGCGCGGGGAGGCACCGAAACACAAACGTAATGCGGTCGTCTGCCCGTGTCATTGGTCACGCGACGAGCCGCATGTTTAGATGATCTCCTACCCGTCCGCGGGCGCACCCGCCCCCGAACCCCAGGAGTCGACATGCCTCGTCGTACCCTCTTCGCCGGTCTCGCACTCGTGGCCACCGCCACGTTCGCGCTCGCCGGATGCGCCACCGGATCGACCGACGCGGGCAGCAGCGACGCTCCCGCGGCCGGCGACGAATACGGTCTGATCGAGGCGGGCACCCTCTCTGTCTGCTCCGACATCCCCTACCCGCCGTTCGAGTTCCAGGGCGACGATGGAGAGTACACGGGCTTCGACATCGACCTGCTGGGCGCGATCGCGAAGCAGCTCGACCTGAAGCTTTCGGTGCAGGATGTGGGCTTCGAAGCTCTGCAGTCCGGGACCACCTTGGCGGCCGGTACGTGCGACGTCGGCGCCTCGGCCATGACGATCACCGAGGAGCGCAAGGCCAACATCGACTTCTCCGACCCGTACTACGACTCGCTGCAGTCGCTCCTGGTGCGCACCGACTCGGGCATCGAGTCGATCGACGACCTCGACGGGAAGAACGTGGGCGTGCAGCAGGGCACGACGGGTGAGTCCTACGCCGGGGAGAACGCGAAGGGCGCTCAGCTCGTGCAGTACCCGTCGGACGGCGAGCTGTGGCCGGCCATGCAGGCCGGGCAGATCGACGCGATCCTGCAGGACCAGCCGGTGAACCTCGAGCACGAGAAGGCCGACTCCGCCTACAAGATCGTGGAAACGTACGAGACCGACGAGTCCTACGGCTTCGCGTTCGCGAAGGGCGAGAAGGATGCTCTTCTCGAGGCGGTCAACGGCGCGCTGAAGGACCTCCGCGACAGCGGCGAGTACCAGAAGATCTACGACGAGTACTTCACGGCCAACTGAAGACGGAACTGAGTCGGTCGGGAGGACCTTGACAATGGCGTTGAGGCGCACCACGAAGAAGAAGCTGTACCGCTACACCGTCTATGCGGTGCTGATCGCTCTCGTCATCTGGGCGGCGATCAGCACCGACTGGGCGCGGATCGCCACGATGTACTTCAACCCGGAGATCGCGGCGAAGATGCTCCCGGGGATCATCACCACCGCGCTCGTGAACACCCTGTGGTTCACCGCCGTGGCGTTCGTGGGCGGTTTGCTGCTCGGCGTGGTCCTCGCGCTGATGAAGCTGTCGGAGATCGGGCCGTTCCGCTGGATCGCGACGTGCTGGATCGAACTGTTCCGCGGACTCCCGGCGATCCTCACGATCTTCGCGATCGCCTACATCGTGCCGATCGGCATGGGTATCCCCGGTACGAAGCTCGGCGGGCCGGTAGTCCTCGGGCTGATCGGTCTGATCCTCGTGGCATCGGCGTACATGGCCGAGACCATTCGCGCCGGCCTGCAGGCGGTGCCGAAGGGGCAGACCGAGGCGGCCCGCTCGCTCGGCATGTCGCCCATGAAGACGACGTTCTGGATCGTGGTGCCGCAGGGCTTCCGCATCATCATCCCGCCGCTGACGAACGAGTTCGTGCTGCTGCTGAAGGACACCTCGCTGCTGTTCGTGGCCGGGTCGTTCATCTGGTCGAAGGAGCTCACGACGTTCGCCCGCGACGCCAGTACGCAGAACGCCAACGGGACGCCGCTGATCATGGCTGCGATCCTGTACCTGATCGTGACGATCCCCCTCACGCGGTTCAGCGCGTGGCTGGAGCGACGGATGGCGAGGAGCCGATGACCACCGATCTGATCGACGTCCACGCGCCCGCGATCGACATCCAGGGGCTCGTGAAGACGTTCGGAGACAACGAGGTGCTCAAGGGCATCGACCTCACGGTCACGGCAGGCGAGGTCGTCTGCGTGATCGGCCCGTCCGGCTCCGGCAAGTCCACGCTGCTGCGCTCGGTGAACCTGCTGGAGGAGCCCACCGGCGGCAAGGTGCTGATCGAGGGCATCGACATCACCGACCCCGACGTCGACATCGACCGGGTGCGCACCCGCATCGGCATGGTGTTCCAGAGCTTCAACCTGTTCCCGCACCTGAGCGTGCTCGGCAACCTGACGATCGCGCAGCAGCGGGTGAAGAAGCGGTCGAAGGCGGAGTCCGAGAAGGTCGCGCACGCGATGCTGGAGCGAGTGGGCCTGGCCGAGAAGGCGGGCGCCTATCCGGGTCACCTGTCGGGCGGGCAGCAGCAGCGCGTCGCGATCGCCCGAGCGCTGTGCATGAACCCCGACATGATGCTCTTCGACGAGCCCACCTCCGCGCTCGACCCCGAGCTGGTCGGCGAGGTGCTGTCGGTCATGCGGTCGCTCGCCGACGAGGGCATGACGATGCTGGTCGTGACCCACGAGATGGGCTTCGCGCGTGAGGTCGGCTCGCGGCTGATCTTCATGGACGGCGGTCACATCGTCGAGGAGGGCGACCCGCACGAGGTGCTCGCCGATCCGCAGCACCAGCGCACCAGGGACTTCCTGTCCCGCGTGCTCTGAAGCACCGACGAACGAACCCCCTGCCGCCGGGATGGCGACAGGGGGTTTCGTTCTTCTCACCGCGGTCCCTCGGCTGCGACGACCTCCGCGGGGAGGCCGGAGACGCGCTACCGATATACAACGCGGCGGAAGGGCGTTCGGAGGCGTGGATCCGGAGGTTCGCCGGGTATCGTGTGCAGGTCGATCGCTGGGGCGGTCGACGGAATCTGGGGACAAGTCGGCGGCGATCCGGGACGGATCGGCGACGACTCGTGGTGACACAAGGGGGACCGATGGCTGTCTTCGGCCGTCGTCGACGTGAGATCGACGTTGCGAACACACGCGCGGAATCGGCCGACGCCGCCGCGCCCGATGACGACGCGCTCCGCGCGCTCGAGGACCTGTTCTCGACACTCCCGCCACCGCCTCCGCGCCCCGCGCTGCGCGCGCACGCACTCGTCGACCTCGACGCGGGCCCGGCGCTCCTTCCGACCCTCACGCCCGGCGGCGACGACCCGATCGCACCGACCCCGGGCACACCCCTCATCGAGCGGGACACCTCGCTCGACCGCACCCGTACAGAACCTCAGGGAGAACGAATGGCACAACTGGAACAGTCCGTGCAGGAGCTTCTGACGATCGACGGCGCCGTGGGCGTCGCGATCGCGGACTCCGCGTCCGGCATGGCTCTCGCGCAGGGCGGTCACCCCGCCTTCGACCTCGGTGTCGCCGCGGCCGGGAACTCCAATGTCGTCCGCGCGAAGCTGCAGACGATGAAGGAGCTCGGCATCGCCAGTCGGATCGACGACATCCTCATCACGCTCGACGACCAGTACCACCTGATCAATGTGCTCAGCAGCAGCGGCACCGAAGGACTCTTCGTCTACCTGGTGCTCGACAAGGCTAAGGCGAACCTGGCGCTCGCCCGCCACAAGCTCGCCACCGTCGCCGGGCAGATCACCATCTGACCCGGAAACCGAACGGAGACCCTGCGGCCAGACGGCCGCGGGGTCTCCGACGTTCCAGGTGGGCCTCCGCCGCTCAGCCGCGCGGATGGACCACCACGGGCTCCGGGTCGACCGCGATGCGGACGCGGTCGCCGAACGCGGGGTGCACACCCGGAGCGTGCTGCACGCGGACGAGCTCGCCCGACTCCGTGCGCACCAGCGTGCGGCGCATGCTGCCGAGGAACGTGCTCTCCTCCACCAGAGCATCGGTCGCCGCGTCCGCCTCCGACGCGAAGTGCACGTTCTCCGGTCGCAGGTACACGTCGACCGGGCCGTCGGCCGGCGTCTGCAACGGCAGGCGCTGCCCCCACACCACGACGTGGTCGCCCTCCGCGACACCGGACACCACGCTCGACAGCCCGACGAACGCGGCGACCCCCGCCGTGGACGGAGCGGTGTACAGCTCCTCCGGGGTGCCGATCTGCTCGATGCGCCCCGCGTTCATCACGGCGATGCGGTCGGACACCGCCAGCGCCTCCTCCTGGTCGTGCGTGACGAAGACCGTGGTGATGCCCAGTCGGAGCTGGAGGCGGCGGATCTCGTCGCGCAGCTGCACGCGCACCTTCGCGTCGAGCGCCGACAGGGGCTCGTCCAGCAGCAGCACCCGGGGCTCGGTGACCAGTGCCCGCGCGAGGGCGACCCGCTGCTGCTGCCCACCCGACAACTGATGCGGGAAGCGATCGGCGAGGTCGGCGAGACCCACGAGAGCCAGGGCGTCGAGCGACCGTCGTGCCGCCTCGGCCCGGCCGACTCCGCGGCGTCGCAGACCGAAGGCCGTGTTGTCGACCACGCGCAGGTGCGGGAACAGCGAGTACGACTGGAACACCATGCCGATGTCGCGCTTGTTGGTCGTCACCCGAGAGACGTCTCCGCCGCCGAGCAGGACCGCGCCGCCATCCGCGACCTCGAGCCCGGCGAGCACGCGCAGCAGCGTGGTCTTGCCGCATCCGGACGGGCCCAGCAGCGACACGAACTCGCCCGGCGCGATGTCGAGATCGACGCCGTGCAGCACGGTCGTGCCGCCGTAGCGCTTCACGATGCCCTGGAGCTGCACGCGGGTGCCCTCGCCGGCCCGCGCGAGCAGCAGGTTGTCCTTCGTGCGGGGGAGGGCGTGGTCGAGGGTCATGAGCGGGCCTTTCGGGAGCCGCGCGCGACGCGGCCGATCAGGAGGAGCAGGAGGAAGACGAGCAGCAGCGCCAGCAGGGTGAAGATCGCCGGCGCGTAGGGGTCCTGCTTCTGCACGACGAGCATCGCCGTCTGGAACACCGGACGGTTCAGGAGGGAGGCGATCGTGAACTCTCCCAGGACCACAGCGATCGACAGCAGCGACGCGGCCAGCAGCCCCTGGCGGAGGTTCGGCGCGAGCACGCGGAGCACCACGGCCGGCCAGCTCGCGCCGAGGGAACGGGCCGCCTCCGACAGCGTGCGCAGGTCGGCCGCGTCGATCGCCGCCTGGATCGACCGGAAGGCGAACGGCAGCACGGTGATGCCGTAGGCGAACGCGAGCGTCCAGGTGCCGGTGCCGAGGGTGCGACCGATCTGCAGATAGAGGGGTGCGAGGCCGACCACCAGCACGATCGCCGGGATCGAGATGGGCAGGAGCGCGAGGAACTCGAACGCGGGCTTCAGCCGCGGGAAGCGCAGGTTCACCAGGATCATCGTCGGGGCCAGTACCAGCAGGACGATCGCGACGGTCACGACGGCGAGGATCAGCGAGTTGCCGAGTCCCGTCCAGATCGGCCGGAGCGCGGCCGCCGCAGCGGGGTCGAACAGCGCGGCCCAGTGCTCGAACGACGGTCCGTCGGCACCGCGGAGCGTGAACAGGAACGTCGACACGAGCGGTACAGCGAAGAACGCGCCGACGAGCACACCGATCACCCAGCGCGTGGTGCGCGACGGGGCGAGACGGTTCACGAGCGCCACCGCGCAGCCCGGCGCTGGATCAGCGAGTACAGGCCCATCACCACGCCGACCACCAGGATCATGCCGAGGGCGAGCGCCCCGGCGAGGTTCTCCCTCCCCAGCAGCGTCTCGCTCGTGAGGGCGGTTCGGATCTGCAGCGGCACGATCTGCGAGCCCTGGCTGGCCAGCGCCGCGGCGGTCGCGTACGACGAGAAGGCGTTCGCGAACAGCAGCAGCAGGCTGGCGAGGAACGAGGGCGCGAGCACGGGCAGGCCGACGCGCAGCCAGAAGCTCGCCCGCGTGCCGCCCAGCGTGAGGTTCGCCTCGGCCCACTGCGGCTGCAGGGCGGCGAGGGCGGGCATGAACGTGATGACCATGAGCGGCACCTGGAAGTAGATGTAGGGGAGGACGAGCCCGGGCAGCTCGTAGAGCCAGGTGCCGTTCGCGAAGATGTCGACGCCGAGCGTGTCGCGCAGGAAGACCGTGATCACCCCCTGGATGCCGATCGTGGCGATGAACGCGAACGCCAGCATCACCCCGCCGAACTGGGCGAGCACCCCGGCTGCTGCATCGACCGCGCGGCGCACGGCGCCCTCGGGCGGAGCGCCGAGCAGCGCGTAGCAGACCAGGGCCCCCACGACCGCTCCGACCGCGGCCGTGAGCAGCGACAGCCCGGCCGAGTTCGCGAACGTCCTCAGGACCACGGGGTCGCCCAGTGCCTCGACGTTCGCCATCGTGACCGCGCCGTCGTCGTCGAAGAACCCCGAGCCGACGGCGAGCACCGTCGGCACGGCGAGGAACAGCACCACGTAGGCCGCGAAGGGGACCAGCCCCAGCCACGCGAACGACGGCGCGGACCGCCGGGCCCCCGCGTCACGCGCGGGCCCGGCGGTGGGGGCGGGGGCGGACGCCGCGACGTGCGCCCCCGGTGCGACGACGGTCGTCACTGGACCGCCGCGGCCCACTTCTCGCCGAGCAGCGTGCCGGCGTTCGCCGACTGCTCCTCGGTCGGCACGACGGTCTCCGCCGGTGCCTCGGGCAGCGCGGCGGCGAGGTCGGCGTCGATCGTGCCCGCCTCCGTCATGGCCTCCATGCGCACCGGACGGGCGCCGCCCTTCAGCCACAGGTTCTGCACCTCGTCGCTGTAGAGGAACTCCTGCCACAGTCGCGCGGCGGCCGGGTGCGGGGCGTCGGCGTTGATGGCCTGGTTGTAGTAGCCGGCGTAACCGGTTCCGTCGAGCACGACGACCTTCCAGTCGGGGTTGTCGGCCGTGTGGGCGGCGTTCAGGTAGTCCCAGTCGAACACCACCGGGGTCTCACCGCTGGCGATGGTGGCGGTGGTCACGTCGACCTTGAGCAGGTTGCCGGCCTTCTGCAGCTCGGAGAAGAAGTCGATGCCGGGCTGGAAGTCGTCGAGCGTGCCGTCCGACTGCACGGTCGCGAGGCCCACCGCGGCGAACGCGGCACCGGCCTGCGTGGGGTCGCCGTTGATCGCGACCGCGCCCTTGTAGTCGGCGGAGAGCAGGTCGTCGAGCTCAGACGGTGCGTCGTACTTCGACGAGTCGTAGCCGATCGACATGTACCCGCCGTAGTCGCCCACGAACAGCCCGCTCGGCTCCTTGAGCTCGTCGGGGATGTCGTCCCACGTCTGCACGGTGTACGGCGCGAAGGCATCGGTGTTCTGCAGGGCCACGGTGAGGCCGAGGTCGAACACATCGGGCGCCGTGTCGAGGCCCTTGTTCGTCTCGGCGGCCTGGATCTCCTCCGCGCTGGACACGTCGGGCGAGGCCTCGTTGATCGTGATCTCGGGGTACTTCTCGGCGAAGAGATCGAGGATCTCGCCGTAGTTCGCCCAGTCGCGCGGGAGCGCGATGACGTTGAGCTGTCCCTCGGCCTTGGCGGCGGCCTCCAGATCGGCGAACGTGCCGAAGTCGGCCACCGACGTGGCCGCCGACGCGTCGACGTCGGGCTCTCCGGAGCCGGAGCCCGACGCGTCGGCGGCGCCGGAGCAGGCGCTCAGTGCGAGCGCGGCCGTGGTGGCGAGGGCGATGCCGGCGCCGATGCGCGCGCGGCGGGTGAAGCGTGCCATGAGTATCCTCTCGGTGCCCGGCGCGGGTTCGCCGGGGTCGGGTTGCGAGAGGACACTACGAGCCGGAGGTTGCCGCTCGTGGCGGCCGCGGTGAACGGACGGTGTCCGATGGGTGGCGCGCGGGCGCGGGACCGACAGGCGAGCCGGCGCGGCCGCCGGTCAGTGCGGAACGGTGAGCTTGAAGCCGCGGTGCGAGCCGACGTAGCCGAGACGCTCGTAGAAGCGGTGCGCGTCGGTGCGGGCGGCATCGGAGGTCAGCTGCACCATCGCGGCGCCGAGCGCGGGCGCGGCCTGTTCCCCGACCCAGCGCATCACGGCCCCGCCGAGACCCGCCGAACGCAGGTCGCTGCGCACGCGCACGGCTTCGACCAGCAGGCGACGGGCTCCGCGGCGTGCCATGCCGGGGATCGACGTGAGCTGCAGCGTGCCGACGACGGCCCCGCCGAGCTCGACCACCAGCAGGTCGTTCGAGGGCTCGGAGAGGATCTCCCTCAGGCCGCGCTCATAGGCGGGGCGATCCTCGTCGGAGGCCACATCACCGCGGGCGGCGCTGATGGGGTCGTCGGCGAGCAGCGCGATCACCGCATCGGTGTCGTCCAGGGTGGCCCGCCGCAGAACGGCCTCGCCGACGCGCGACGGGAAGGGGAAGGGCAGGGGGAGGGCGTCGAGCATGGCACCAGTCTCTCAGGGGCGCGGATGCGGGAGGAGGGTGCGCTCTCTGGAATCATGGCCGGGTGGATATCGGCACGGTGCTCGGGCTCGAGCAGCTCACTTGGGGGATGCTGATCCTCGTGATCGTCGCGGCGTTCTGCGCCGGCTGGATCGACGCGGTCGTGGGCGGCGGGGGTCTGCTGCAACTGCCCGCGCTGCTGCTGATCCCCGGTATCGCGCCGGTGCAGGCCCTGGCCACCAACAAGCTCGCGTCGGTGTTCGGCACGGCGACGAGCAGCGTCACGTACTACCGTCGCGCGAAACCCGACATCCGCACGGCTCTGCCCATGGCGGTGATCGCGCTGCTCGGCTCGTTCGGGGGAGCCGCGGTCGCCACGGTGCTTCCGCCCGCCGCGTTCAAGCCGATCATCGTGGTCGCACTTCTCGCGGTCGCCCTGTTCACGGCGCTCCGCCCGCAGCTCGGCGCCGCGACGCAGCTGCGTTTCCACGGCCACAAGCACCACCTCATGGCGGGCCTCGCCGGCCTCGGCATCGGCTTCTACGACGGCATGATCGGCCCGGGCACCGGCACGTTCCTGGTGATCACCCTCGTGGCGCTGCTCGGCTACGACTTCCTGCAGGCCAGCGCGAAGGCGAAGATCGTGAACCTCGCCACGAACCTGGGCGCGCTGCTGCTGTTCATCCCGCACGGGTCGGTGCTGTGGCTGCTGGGCGGCATCCTCGCGGTCGCGAACGTCGCGGGCAGCTACCTGGGGTCGCGCATGGCGATCTCGCGCGGCACCACGTTCATCCGCGTGGTGTTCCTCGTGGTGGTCGTCGCGCTCATCGCGAAGCTGGGCGTGGACGTGTGGAACGAGAACATCGTCCCGGCTCTCGCCTCGCTCCGCTGAACCGTCCGCGGCTCACACGACGACGCCGGGTCGGGCAGGTTCCGTGGGGAACCGCCCGACCCGGCGCGAGTGCCTGATCGTGCGCGAGCGGCTCAGGCCGCGTCGTCGTCGGGCTCGTAGTCCACACCGGCCTCGGCGCGCTGCTCCGGGGTGATCGGGGCGGGCGCGGAGGTCAGCGGGTCGTACCCGTTGCCCGACTTCGGGAAGGCGATGACGTCGCGGATCGACTCGGTCTTCGACAGGTGCTGCAGCACGCGGTCCATGCCCAGCGCGATGCCGCCGTGCGGGGGAGCGCCGAAGGAGAACGCGTCGAGCAGGAAGCCGAACTGCTCCTGCGCGACCTCGTCGCTGATGCCCATGACCTCGAAGACCCGCTTCTGCACGTCTTCGCGGTGGATGCGGATCGAGCCGCCGCCGAGCTCGGAGCCGTTGCACACGATGTCGTACGCGTAGGCGAGGGCCGAGCCCGGGTCGGTGTCGAACGTGTCCTCGAACTCGGGCTTCGGGCCGGTGAACGCGTGGTGCACGGCCGTCCAGGCGCCCGCGCCCACCGCGACGTCGCCCGAGGCCACCGCGTCGGCGGCGGGCTCGAACATCGGGGCGTCGACGACCCAGGTGAACGCGAACTCGTCCGGGTTCAGGTAACCCAGGCGGCGGCCGATCTCCACGCGCGCGGCGCCGAGCAGCGCCCGGCTCTCCTTGGTGGATCCGGCGGCGAAGAACACGCAGTCGCCCGGCTCGGCGCCCACGAACTCCGCGAGACCCGCCTGCTCCGCCTCGGACAGGTTCTTCGCGGCGGGGCCGCCCAGGGTGCCGTCCTCGTTGAACAGCACGTAGGCGAGACCGCGGGCGCCGCGCTGCTTGGCCCAGTCCTGCCAGGCGTCGAGCACCTTGCGCGGCTGCGAGGCGCCGCCGGGCATACGCACCGCGCCGACGTACTCGGCCTGGAACACCCGGAACGGGGTGTCCGCGAAGTACTCGGTCGCCTCGACGAGCTCGAGCCCGAAGCGCAGGTCGGGCTTGTCGGAGCCGTACTTCGCCATCGCCTCGGCGTAGGTGATGCGCGGCAGCGGGGTCTGCACCTCCACGCCGATCGTCTTCCACATCGCCACGATGAGCGACTCCATGAGGGCGATCACGTCTTCCTGCTCGACGAAGCTCATCTCGATGTCGAGCTGCGTGAACTCGGGCTGCCGGTCGGCGCGGAAGTCCTCGTCGCGGTAGCAGCGGGCGATCTGGTAGTACTTCTCCACGCCGCCGACCATGAGCAGCTGCTTGAACAGCTGCGGCGACTGGGGCAGCGCGTACCAGCTGCCCGGGTGCAGCCGCGCCGGCACCACGAAGTCGCGGGCGCCCTCGGGGGTGGAGCGGGTGAGGGTGGGGGTCTCGACCTCGGTGAAGCCGTCGGCGTGCAGCACGTCGCGGACGGCCTTGTACACGTCGGAGCGCAGACGCAGCGCGGAGGCCGCGGCCGGACGGCGCAGGTCGAGGTAGCGGTACTTGAGACGCGCCTCCTCGCCCACGGTCTCGGTGTCGGCCAGCGCCGTGGAGACCTGGAAGGGGAGCGGAGCCGAGGGGTTCAGCACCTCGACCTCGGCCGCGATGACCTCGATCTCGCCCGACGGGAGGTTCGGGTTGGCGTTGCCCTCGGGGCGGCGCGAGACCTCGCCCGTGACCTTGAGCACGAACTCGTTGCGCAGCGGGTGGGCGACCTCCTCGTCGCGGATGACCACCTGGGCGATGCCCGAGGCATCCCGCAGATCGATGAACGCGACGCCTCCGTGGTCACGACGACGATCGACCCACCCGGTGAGGGTGACGGTCTGACCGATGTTCTCGGCGCGCAGGGAGCCTGCGGTGTGGGTGCGCAGCACGGAGTATTCCTTCTGATCTGGGAAATGGAGAACCCGCCCAGTCTACGGGGGTGCGCGACCCCTTCTCACGGGACGGCCCGTCCCTCAGTAGGGTGTCTGTGAACGGAAGGTGACCCCATGAACCTCGCTCTCGTCCCCGCGGCCGACGTCCCGGTCGTCCCCGACTTCCTCGGCCAGTTCCTCTCCGGGACCACCGGCGTGGTGGCGTTGATCTTCTACATCCTCCTCGCCGTCGCCTGGTGGAAGGTGTTCACCAAGGCCGGATATCCGGGCATCCTCGCCCTCATCCCGATCGTCAACGCGATCTTCCTGTTGCGCATCGCCGGGATGTCGGGCTGGTGGGTCCTGCTCTACCTGGTGCCGATCGCCAACGTGGTGCTCGCGATCGTCGTGGCCGTGAAGGTCGGCGCCCGCTTCGGCAAGGGCGGCGTCTTCTCCTTCTTCCTCCTCTTCGTGTTCTCGTTCATCGGATACTTCATCCTCGGCTTCGGCGACTCCCGCTACCGCGAGATCTGACGTGGGGGTATCGCGACTGCACCTCGTGCGGCACGGTGAGGTGCACAACCCCGCCCGCGTGCTGTACGGCCGGCTGCCCGACTATCACCTGAGCCGCGCGGGCCGCGGGATGGCGGCGTCGGCGGCCGCGCACGTCGCGCAGCTCGGCGACCCCGTGGCGGCGCTGTACGCCTCGCCGCTGGAGCGCGCGCAGGAGTCGGCGGAGCCGTTCGCCGAGCGGTTCGACCTGGTGCCGGAGATCGACATCCGTCTGATCGAGCCGACGAACGTCTTCGAGGGCACCCGCATGCGCCGGTCGCTGATGAACCCGCTCAACTGGTGGCATCTGCGGCAGCCGTCGGTCCCCAGCTGGGGCGAGCCGTACGCGTCGATCGCGGAGCGCATGCTCGGGATCATGGATGAGGCGTGGACGGCCGCACTGGAGAGCACGACCGAGGGCGACATCGTGATGGTGTCGCACCAGGCGCCGATCTGGATCACGCACCTGCGCGTGGCGGGGCTTCCGCTGCAGCACGACCCCCGCACGCGGCGCTGCGCCCTGTCGAGCGTCACCTCGTTCGAGCGCGTGGGTGACGTGTGGCGCGAGGTCGCCTACGCGGAGCCCGCCGCCACGGGCGACGCGGTCGACGTCGGCGCGGTCTGACCCGCCGCCGTCACCGCACGCGCCCGTGGCCTCGGTCTCAGCGGGCGTCCTCCAGCAGTGACCGGATGACGCCGATCGCCGCGAGCTGACCGGCCGCGGCGGCGAGCAGCACCGCGGCCATCGGCCCGGGGAGGGTCGCGCGATGGGCGAGGTCGCCCGCCGCGAAGACGCCGCCGACCGAGGTGTGCCCGAGCTCGTCGATCTCGATCGAGCCGGAGTCGAGCATCCGCAGTCCCAGGTCGGCCGCGAAGGGGGCGCGCTGGCGCGCCGAGGCCGCGGCGACGAAGACCCCGGCCACGTCGAGGTCGCCGTCGGCCGTGCGCACGCGCACCCCCGCGCCGTGCTCCGAGACCTCGGCCGCAGGCCCGGCGACCCGCACCCCGAGGCCCTCGAGCCGAGCGCGGTCGTCGTCGCCGAGCGGCGCGTCCACCGGCACCACGGTGATGTCGCCGACGACGGGCCCGAGCAGTCCGATCAGGTGCTCCGCGCGCGGGGCGGGGCCGAGGATCGCGATCGGACGACCGGCGTGCTCGTGGCCGTCGCAGAACGGGCAGGTGAACGCCTTCAGCCCCCACAGCGGCGCGAGTCCCGGCACCGCGGGGAGGTCGTCGGCCACGCCGGTCGCGAGCACCACGCGTCGTCCGCGTTCGACCGAACCGTCGGCGAGCGTCACCCGGAAGCCCTCCGTGGCGGAACCCTCGATGCGCTGCGCCGCGGTGTCGCGCACGGTCACCGTGTCGTAGGCGGTGAGCTCCCGCCGGGCGCGGGCGCGCAGCTCCGCCGGGGGTGTGCCGTCCTCGCCGATCATGTTGTGCATGTGCTGCACCGTCCCGTTGCGGTACTCGCCCGAATCGAGCAGCAGCGCCGAGCGGTGCATGCGTCCGAGGGTCAGGGCCGCCTGGAGCCCGGCCGGTCCCGCCCCGATCACGATCGCGTCGTGCATGGTGTCGTCCTCTCTTCTTGCCTTCCTCGCCAGTGTGTGGCTTCATGTCAACATGAAGTCAAGCGATAGCCACCCCTGGTCCGTCGGCGAGGTCGCCGCCCGCTTCGACCTGCCCACCCACGTGCTGCGGCACTGGGAGTCGGTCGGGTTGCTCCGCCCGCCGCGTGATGCGGCAGGTCGGCGACGCTACGGCGAGGACGAGGTCGTGCGGATCGCCGTGATCCAGCGCAGCAAGGCGGCCGGCATGAGCCTCGAGCAGATCGCCGTGCTGCTCGACGACGGCAGCGCGGGCCGGCACCAGGTGCTGCAGCAGCACCTCGACGACCTCGACCGGCGCATGGAGGAGATGCGGCGCTCGCGGGAGATGACCGAGCACGCGATGGGCTGCCGTGCGCACGACATCGCGACGTGCCCGCGCTTCCGCGCGAGCGTCGCCGACGTGCTCGCGCGCCTCTGATTCCCCCCGGGGGGTACCCGGCCGATGCATAGGATGCTCTGCGTAAACTCGGAGCCGTGCCCCTCGCCCCCAGAATCCCTCCGATTCGCCGCGGCCGCACCTCCCACCCCCGGCATGCCCGCCGAGCGGTCGGAGCCGCGTTCGCCGCGGTGCTCGCCGTCGGCCTGACCGCGTGCGCCCCCGACGCCGTCAGCGAATCCTTCCTGAGCGGGGAGAACACCGGCTACGTCGCCGCGGACGGCGCGATCGTCGAGATCCCGGTCGCCGAACGTGGCGAACCCGTCGAGTTCGGCGGGGTCACCGAGACCGGTGACGACTTCGACAGCGCCGACGTCGCCGGCGACGTCACCGTCGTCAACTTCTGGTACGCCGGGTGCGCCCCGTGCCGCCTCGAAGCGGCCGACCTGGAGAGCGTCTGGAAGGAGTACGAGGACCAGGGCGTGTCCTTCATCGGCGTCAACACGCGCGACCAGGCCGACACGGCCACCGCGTTCGCGGAGGAGTACGGCGTCACCTACCCGAGCCTGATCGACGTCGACACCGCGGAGGCCAAGCTCGCGTTCGCGGAGGCCGTGCCGATCTCGGCCACCCCGACCACCCTCGTGCTCGACAAGCAGGGCCGCGTGGCCGCGAAGATCATCGGGCCGATCGACGGGACCTCCGTGCTCTCCACGCTCGTCAAGGACGCCCTCGCGGAGGACTCGTGACCCGCGCGGAGGCGCCGTGAACCCCGACGTCATCATCGGCTCCGGCGCCCTCTGGCTCGCGCTGCCCGTGGCGATGCTCGCCGGGCTCGTGTCGTTCGTGTCGCCGTGCGTGCTCCCGCTCGTCCCCGGCTACCTCGGATTCCTGGGCGGAGCGGTCGCCCCGCGAGGCTCCGCCGACGGCACGACGCAGACCGCGACCCGCAGTCGCCTCGTGCTGGGCGTGCTGCTGTTCATCCTCGGCTTCACGGTCGTGTTCATCCTCTTCACGGTGCTCGGCGGCACGGCGGGCGCGTTCCTGCTGCGCTGGGGCGACCTCATCACGCGCATCCTCGGCGTCGTGATCGTCGCGATGGGGCTGGTGTTCCTCGGCCTGTTCGGCTTCGCGCAGCGCGAGTTCCGCTTCCACGTCGACTCCAAGGCCGGGATCATCGGGGCCCCGCTGCTGGGTGTCGCGCTCGGCATCGGCTGGGCGCCGTGCATGGGGCCGACGCTCGCCGCGATCCTGGCGCTGTCGTTCAACGCCGGCGACCCGGTGCGCGCCGGCTTCCTCGGCCTGGCGTACTCCCTCGGCCTCGGCATCCCGTTCCTGCTGGTCGCCCTCGGCTTCGGCTGGGCGACCAGGGCGATCGGTTTCCTGCGCCGCCACGTGCGCATCGTGAACATCGTGGGCGGCGTCATGCTCATCCTGCTCGGTGTGCTGATGGTCACCGGGCTGTGGACCGACATCATGTCCCGGCTGACGGCGGTGATCGGCAGTGTCATCCTCCCGCTCTGACCGCGCAGAGCACACCACCACGAAGAACAAGGGTGCCGTGAACAGCGACTCCAGCGATCCGCTCCGTCCGTCCGACCACGTCGACGGCGACGACTCGATCACCCAGCCGCGGCTCGGGGTCGTCGGCTGGCTGCGGTGGGGCTGGCGTCAGCTGACGTCGATGCGCACCGCGCTGATCCTGCTGCTCGTGCTCGCGATCGCCGCCATCCCCGGCTCGATCTTCCCCCAGCGCATGGCCGACCCGAACGGCGTCACGCAGTGGGAACGCGACAACCCCGACCTGTTCCCGATCCTCGACGGCCTGAAGCTGTTCGACGTCTACCTGTCGCCGTGGTTCTCCGCCATCTACCTGCTGCTGTTCACGTCGCTCGTGGGCTGCGTGATCCCGCGCATCAAGCACCACGCGAAGGCGCTGCGTGCGCGTCCGCCGCGGACTCCCGCCCGGCTCCAGCGCCTGGAGGACCACCGGTCGGTCACGCGCGACCCGGTCGCCGGCACGGGCACCGGTGACGCGGAGGCGGAGGCGGCCGCCGCGATCGATGTCGCGACGACGCAGCTCAAGGCGCTCGGCTACCGCGTGGAGCGCTACGACCGCGGCCGCACGTTCTCGGTCTCGGCCGAGCGCGGGTACTGGCGCGAGACCGGGAACCTGCTGTTCCACCTGGCTCTGGTCGGCGTGCTCGTGACGATCGGCGTCGGCGGCGGTTTCGCGTACACCGGGCAGCGGGTGCTGGTGGAGGGGGAGACGTTCGCGAACACCCTGCTCGACTACGACTCCATGAACCGCGGCCGCTTCGTGACCGACGACGCGTTCGCGCCCTACTCGATGCGCCTCGACTCGTTCGACGTGACGTACCAGCCGTTCGGCGAGCCCGGCTCGGGTCAGGCGGGGAACTTCTCGGCCAACATGACCATCCTCGAGAACGGCGAGGAGCGCGAGGGCTCCGTCAAGGTGAACGAGCCGCTGGGCGTCGCCGACGACGACGTGTTCCTGCTCGGCAACGGCTATGCGCCGACCGTCACCGTGCGCGACCCCGAGGGCACGGTCGTGTTCACGGGCAGCACCCCGTTCCTCCCGCAGGACACGAACATGACCTCGCTCGGGGTGCTCAAGGTGCCGGACGGCCTCGCCGAGCAGGTGGGCCTCGTCGGCTTCTTCTACCCGACGACGGGTGTGCTCGACTCCGGTGCGTTCTTCTCCGGCTACCCCGACCTGACCAACCCCACCCTCACGCTCGACGTGTACACGGGCGACCTCGGCATCAACGACGGGGTGCCCCGCTCGGTGTACGTGCTCGACACCTCCGACATGACCAAGCTCACGGGGCGCTCGACCGACGTCGAGTCGATCGAGCTCGCGCCGGGCGAGACCGCGGAGCTGCCGAACGGGCTCGGCTCGGTCACCTTCGAGGACGAGTCGCCGGAGGGCGCGACCGATGCCTCCCAGTCGGTGAAGCGCTTCGCCTCCCTGCAGATCCACCGCGACGAATCCGGCGTGTTCGTGCTGGGCTTCGCCATCCTCGCGCTGGCCGGGCTCATGCTCGCGCTGTTCGTGCCGCGACGGCGCGTGTGGGTCAAGGCCACGGCCGCCGACGGCGCGGTGGAGCTGGAGTACGCGGCGCTCGCCCGCGGCGAGGACCCGACGCTCGCGCGGGCCGTGGACGACATCCGCGACGGTCACGCCCGACTGCTCGACGCCGCGGGCGGCACCGTCGCCCGCACCCCCGACGACGCGGAGGCCGAGACCGCGTCCGCGGAAACCGCACCCCCGGCCGCCGACACCACGAAAGTAGACTGACACCATGCTCGAGCTCACCGTGATCTCGCCTGTCCTGCTGTGGACCGCGATCGCGATCTATGCGGCCGCCTTCGTGGCGTACGCCTTCGATCTCGCGCGCCGCTCCCAGGCCTCCGCCGACGCCGTCTCCGTGCGGGAGGGCGAACTGGTGGCGGCGGGCGGCGTCCGTGGCGCGGCATCCCCCGCGACCGGGGCCCCGGCCGCGACCGCTGCCCCGCAGCGCTTCGTGATGGCGCGCATCGGCACGTCGCTCACGGTGCTCGGGTTCGTGTTCCACCTCGCGGCCACCGTGACCCGCAGCATCGCCGCCGGCCGGGTGCCGTGGGCCAACCTGTACGAGTTCGCGATGGTCGGCACGCTGCTCATCATCGCGGTGTACCTCGTGGTGCTCACGCGCCTCGATCTGCGCTTCCTCGGCACGTTCATCACGGGGCTCGTGGTGGTGCTCCTCGGGCTGGGGGCGACGAACTTCTACGTCAAGGTCTCGCCGCTGATGGACCCGCTCAAGAGCGTGTGGCTCATCATCCACGTGTTCGTGGCGTCGCTGGCGACCGCGTTCTTCGCGCTGGCGTTCGCGCTGTCGGTGATCCAGCTGATGCAGTCCCGCCGCGAGCGTCTGCTCGGCGAGGGCGCCGCCAAGACGGGACCGGGCTTCCTGCGCACGTTCCCGACCGCGGAGCGCCTGGAGAGCCTGGCGTACATGTTCTCGATCATCGGCTTCATCCTGTGGACGTTCACCCTCATCGCCGGGTCGATCTGGGCGTACTACGCGTGGAGCCGCTTCTGGGGCTTCGACGTGAAGGAGACCTGGACGTTCGTGATCTGGGTGCTCTACGCGGGCTACATCCACGCGCGGGCGACGCGCGGGTGGCGCGGCAACCCCTCGGCGTGGCTGTCGATCGTCGGCTTCACCGCGGTGATCTTCAACTTCACGATCGTCAACGTGTTCTTCAAGGGCCTGCACGCCTACTCCGGCCTGAGCTGATCCGCTGCCCCCGGGCAACGCCAGGTCTCAGCCGCCGAGCGGCAGGACCTCGGCGTGCTCGATGCCGTGCTCGTACCAGACCAGTTCGGCCTCGGTGATGGTCTCGGTGACAGCGGGCTCGAAGACGCGGGACTCGGCCTCGGCGAATCGTCTCCACTCGGCCGGGTCGAGAGTCTTGCCGTAGATCACCGAAAGGTGGAAGGTCCAGTCCTCCAGCGGCAACTCGCCCAGCCGGCGCAAGTCCGTCTCGTCCAGCGCGGTCGTCAGGGTCGAGTACGCCGAGACGAGCGATGCGGTGCGGGCGAGACGCACGATCAGGATCTGCCATGGAGCGGAGAACTCGTCCGTGGCCTCGGCTCTGACCTCGATCGGGGTCTGCTGCGACGCCCAGGTGCGGATCAGCGCCGCGAGCTCGTCGCGCCGATCGGGCTCGGCGAATCCACGCAGAGTGACGTGACCGGTGTGCGGGCGCCGGATCGGGGCGCCGAGGCGAGCGAGTGACGCGTCCTGGACGTTCCGATAGGTCTCGGCTAACGCGGCGGTGGGGCGCAGCACGACGTACTGCTGCCCTTCCAGGCCGGCGAGCTGTTCGGGGGTGTCCATGAACGGTCGACGCATGGCAGGAGCCTAGGGGAGTCAGGCGGGGGCGAGGACCGCGGTCGCCGTGGTGGTGCGGCGGACCGCGACCACCACGGTCGTGGCGACGAGCGACAGCACGCCCCACACGATGAGCGCGGCAACCGCCGGGCCGCTCGCGGAGATCAGGCCCGTGAACGCGGGAGCGGTCGGCAGGGCGGCACCGATCGCGGCGAGCCAGTCGGGCACGGTCGAGATGAGGCCGGTCGCGACCGCGAGCACACCCACGAGCGCGGCGATCCAGCGCCCGATCCCGCCGAACACGGCCACGAGCGCCTGGTTCACGGCGGCGAACGCGACCCCGGCGAGCACGGCCGTGCCGGCGAAGGCCCACCACTGGGCGGCGTCGTAGCTCGCCACGGTCTGCACGATGAGCGACACCAGCAGGCCCTGCGCGGCGCCGATGGCCGCGGCGGGCCAGAACCCGCGCAGGGCCAGGGCCGCGGAGGAGCGGCGGGAGGTGAGGGTGCGGGCGGTGTGGGCGCGCAGCACCAGGAACGACGCCAGGCCGCCGAACCACAGCACGACCGCGGTGAGCAGCGGGATCGCGGTCGGGCCGAAGATCGCGTTCTCCGGGGCGTCCGCCGCGACCGGGTCGGCGATCACCGACGCGAGCGAGGTGGACTCGTCGTCGCTGAACGAGGGGAGCGAGTCGGCCGCGGTACGAAGGCCGCCCGCGAGATCGCCCGTGCCCGTGGCGAGCGTGTCGAGGCCGGCGACGAGCTCGGTGGAACCCTCCGCGAGCTGGTTCGCGCCGTCCGTGAGCTGGGTCGCGCCGGTCGCCAGAGCCCGTGCCCCGGCGGCCGAGGGGGCGATGCCCTCGCTGGCGAGCTGGGTCAGGCCGTCCGCGAGCTGGGTCGCCCCGGTCCCGGCCTGCCCCATGCTCGATGCGAGGGTGCCGAGGGTACCGGGGAGCGCCGCCACGCCGCCCGACACCTCCGGGCTGGTGAGGATGCCCGCCGCGGTGCCCGCCGACCGCGCCACCGACCCGGCCTGGGTCGCGAGCGCGGTGAGCTGGTCGCACTGCGCCTGGTCGGTCACGGGCGGCGTGCACGCGCCCGCCGCGAGGGCGCCGAGGCTCTGGGCGAGCGCCGCTGCGTCGGTGCCGGCCGTCTGCGCCGACCCGGCGGCGGACTGGATCCCGCCGACGAGCTGCTGCGTCGGGGCGACACTGGCCTGGAGCTGCGCGGCACCCGCGGTGAGTCCGCTGCCGATCTGCCCCGCGCCGGCCGCGGCCTCGCGCGTCTTGCCCGCGATCGTGTCGAGCCCCGACGCGAGCGAGGAGGCGCCGGTGCCGAGCTGTGCAGCGCCGGAGGCGAGCTGTGTCGCGCCGTCGGGGATCTCCGCCGCCCCGGTGGCGGCGTCGCGGGCGCCGGTCGCGAGCTGGAGTGCACCGTCGGCGGCGTCGCCGATCTGGTCGCCGATCGTGGTGAAGCCCACGAGGATGTTCTCGGTGGTGGCCTCCGACAGCATGGTGCCGAGGGTCGACGCGGCGACGTTCGCGATCTGGCTCGTGATGAGGTCGTCGGCGACGAGACCGTCGTCGGGGGTGGTGACGCGGATCGTCGCCTGCTCCGCGTCGCCGCCGCCGTCCGCCACGGCCTGCCCGCCCGAGGTCGCGGCGGCCGAGAAGTCCTCGGGGATCGTGATGACGGCCTGGTACGAGCCGTCCGCGAGCCCGTCGGCCGCATCCTCCTCGTTCGAGATGACCCACGTGAGGTTCGAGTCGAGGTCGTCGGAGCCCTCGACCAGCCCGGAGGCGAGCTGTCGTCCGAGCGGGGTGACCTGCCCGTCGATCTCGACCGGCTCGTCGAGGTTCACGATCGCGGCGGTCATCGACTCCAGCCGCTCCGTGGGGTTGTACAGCGCGGCCATGAGGATGCCGCCGATCGCGGCGGGCAGCAGCAGCACGCCGAGGATCGTCAGCCACGTGATGGGCTTGCGGGAGCGCGCGCGCTCGAGGGGGAGGGTCATGCGGTCACCTCGGTGGTGTCGGCGGCGGCCCGGTGCGGGTCGCGGAGGTCCAGGGTGTCGGCGGACGACCATCCGGCGTCCGCGAGGAGGGAGCGCGCCGCGGTCGCGTCGACCGCGGTGGCGAACACGGCGAGGGGGCGGCGGGCCGCGGTGTCGCGCAGTCGGGCCGCGAGCTGATCCCGGGCGGCGCCGTCGAGGCGGTCGATGCCGTCGAGCACCACGAGCTCGGTGCGTCCGCGCAGCGCCTCGGCGAGGTCGGGGGCCGTCGCGTCCTGGTCGTCCACGAGCACGCAGCCGACGTGGGCACGCACCCACGCGGCGCGACCGGGGAGCAGGTGCCCCGCCACGCGCAGGCGACCCTCGCCGGGCGGCACCCGTCCGGCGATCGTGAGGGCGAGCACCCGCAGCGTGGCGGCGTCGAGCCCGGTGGCCACCACCGCGCTCCCCGGTGCGAGGCGCAGCGACAGGCCGTCGAGCGCGGCGATGTCGCCGCCCACCGTGAGGTCGTCGGCTGCCACGACGGAGCCGTCGCCGGGCCACGCGGCGAGGTGTCGTTCGCGTTCCACCGCCTCGCCCTCGATGTCCACGCTCGGCAGGATGCGCTCGAGCCAGGCCGGGATCTCCCACGCGCGCTCGCCGAGGATCGCCATGAGGGCGGGGATCAGGGTCATCCGCACCAGGAACGCGTCGATCGCGATGCCGGCCGCGAGCCCGAGCGCGATGGGCTTGAGCGACGAGTCGCCCTCGGGCACGAACGCCACGAACACCGCGAACATGATGAGTCCGGCGGCCGTGACGACCTTCGCGGAGCCGGAGAAGCCGCTCCGCACGGCGCGCAGCGCGGCCGCGCGACGGATCGCCCGGTCCGGGCTCTTCGCGTCGGGGTCGTGCACGAAGTGCTCTCTCATGCGCGAGACGAGGAACACCTGGTAGTCCATCGCGAGGCCGAACAGCACGCCCATCAGGATGATCGGCATGAAGCTGATGATGGGGCCGACCTTCGCGACGTGCAGGGCGTCGGCGAACCAGCCCCACTCGAACACGGCACCCACCACGCCGAACGCGGCCACGATCGACAGCAGGTAACCGGCGGCCGCGGTGATCGGCACCCAGAGCGAGCGGAACACGATCGTGAGGAGGATGAGCGACAGGCCGATCACGAAGATGCCGAACGGCAGCAGGGCGGCTCCGAGCTGGTCGGAGATGTCGATGCCGACCGCCGTGAAGCCGGTGACCTTCAGGTCGATGCCGAACTCGTCGAGCCATTCGTCGTGGTGGCTGCGCAGCTCGCGCACGAGGTCGGCGGTGGCGGGGTCGTCGGGCGCCGTCTCCGGGATGATCTGCACGATGCCGGTGTCGGCGGTCTCGTTGGGGGTGGCGAGCGCGACCTCCTTGACCCCCGGGACCTCGGCGACCGCGTCGCCCAGGTCCTCCATCAGACCGAGCGGATCGGTGGAGGTGACGATGGTGCCGGTGAGGATGAGCGGGCCGTTGAACCCGGGACCGAACTGTTCGCCCACGAGGTCGTAGGTCTGCCGCGCTTCGGAGTCCTTCGGCAGCACGCCCGCGTTCGGCAGCGCGAGGTCGAGGCTGAGTGCAGGGACGGCGACGACGCCGAGACCGAGCACGATCGCGAGGGACACGAGGATCGGGCGTCGGGTGACGCCGGCGACCCAGCGGCGGCTGCCCCGCGGGCGGGGTTCGGCCGGGGGCGCCTCGGCGCCGTCGGCGGCCTCCGACGCCGCGCGGGCCGTGGCCGCCCTGACCTTCTTCGTCTTCCGCGACGTCTTCGCCCGGGGCTTCTTCGGGCGCCCGGCGACGCGGTGGCCGAGGAAGCCGAGCAGGGCGGGCGTGAGGGTCACGGCGATCGCGACGGCCACCGCGACCGCGACCGAGGCGGCGATGCCCATCGTGGTGAGGAAGGGGATCCCGGCGAAGCCGAGGCCGATCAGCGCGATGAGCACGGTGACGCCGGCGAACACGACAGCGGAACCGGCGGTGCCGACGGCGCGCGCGGTGGACTCCTCGGGGTCGACGCCGTCGCGCACCTGATCCTGATGCCGCGCGACGATGAAGAGCGCGTAGTCGATGCCGACGGCGAGCCCGAGCATGAGCGCGAGCAGCGGCGTGGTGGACGAGACGGTGGCGAACGCGGTCGCGGTGAAGATGCCCGCCATGGAGATGCCGACGCCGAGGATCGCGGTGAGCAGCGGCAGCCCGGCGACCACGAACGAGCGGAACGTGACGATGAGCACGAGCAGGGCGATCAGCAGACCCACGGCCTCGGTGAGCGTGACGCCCGGGATGGAGATCGCGAACAGGTCGCCGCCGAGTGACGTCTGGGCGCCATCGGGCAGCTCGGCGCCGAGGTCAGCGACCACGGCGCGCAGGGCGTCCTTCGTCTCGTCGGACACGTCGGTGGACTCGCCGTCGAACTGCACGCGCACGATCGCCGCCGTGTCGTCGTCGTTGATCATGCCGTCGACCATCTCGTCGTACGGCGAGGTCGCCGCCAGCACCTGGTCGAGATCGCCGAGGGCGGACACGGCGTCGTCGATGGGCTCGCGGTACGCGTCGTCGTCGATGCTGTCGCCGTCGGCGGCGACCACGATGAACTGCGCGTTGGTGCCGCTCACCTGCGGGAAGGAGCGGGACAGCTGCTCCAGGCCCGCCTGCGACTCCGTGCCGGGGATGGAGAACGTGTTGTCCGTGCCCGCACCGAGCACGACGGCACCCGCGCCGGCGATGCCGAGGGCGAGGAGCCAGGAGACCAGCACGCGCCAGGGGTGCCGGAACGACCAGCGTCCGAGGGACGACAGGAGTGTGGACACGGGTTCTCCTCGGTGGGGGTGAGCTGGATACACAGGTGTATCCAATACATAGATGTATCGTAAGGTGATCCGGCATCGCGATTCTGTGTGCCGGGTGTGAACACGAGGCGAATCGCACCGGGAGGGAACGCATGGCGGCAACGGCCACGCGCAGCCGTGAGAACACGAGGGCGCGCCTGCTCGACGCGGCGGCGCAGGTGTTCGCCGAGGTGGGCCTGGAGGGGGCGTCGGTCGAGGCGGTCTGCGAGCGCGCGGGCTTCACGCGCGGCGCGTTCTACTCCAACTTCGACTCCAAGGACGAGCTGTTCCTCATGCTCGCCGCGCGGGTGGCCGATGCCCGCGTGGCCGCCGTGCGCACGCGCGTCGAGCAGATGCGCGCAGAGGGCGAGCTCGGCGACGGGTGCGACCCGACCGACCTCGTGCAGCAGATCATGGAGCTCGGCAGCGACGACCGGCTCGGCGTGATGCTCATGAGCGAGATCCGCATCCGCGCGCTGCGCGATCCCGCGTTCGGTGAGGCCTATCTGGCGCAGGAGCGCGAGATGGTCGGCAGCATCGCCCGGATCGTGGAGGACATCGTCGAGGCCGGGTCGCTGCGGCTGCGCCTGCCCGCGACCGACGCCGCGCGCATGCTCATGATCATCTGGGAGGGCATGACCGTGCGCGGAGCGATGGCCGGCCGCGACGACGCCGAGCTGCGCCACTCCGGCGGCGAGGAGCTCGGTCGCCTCGTGGAACTGCTCGTCGAGTCCTAGCCCGGGTTCCGCGTCGCGAGCTCGTGGTGGCAGCGGGCCAGGCGGGCCAGCCACCACTCGCGCCGCTCGTCCGCCGCGGCCAGGCGCGTGAGTGCATCCGCGTCCGGGGTGACGCGTCCGACCGGGATCGCGCCGTCGACCGGGCGGAGGTCGGCCACGTCGTCGAGGAACAGCGAGCCCGTGCCGAGGCCGCAGTCGAAGCCGAGTGAGGGCAGCGCGGCCGCCAGTGCGGCGCCCTGTGACAGACCGACCGCGGTGTCGAGCGCGCTGGACACGACCGCCGGGAGTCCCGCGGCCGTCACGATCTGCAGCGCGTGGGTGACGCCTCCCAGCGGCTGCGCCTTGATCACGACGATGTCCGCGGCCCCGGCGCGGGCGACGGCGAGGGGGTCGTCCGACTTGCGGATGCTCTCGTCGGCGGCCACCGGGATGCCCATGTACTTCACGCGGGTGCGCAGTTCGGCCAGCTCGGGCACGGTCGCGCACGGCTGCTCGATGTACTCCAGGTCGTACTCCGCCAGGGCGTGCACCGCGTGCTCGGCCTCGTCCACGTTCCACAGCCCGTTGGCGTCGATGCGGACGCGCCCCTCCGGTCCCATGGCCTCGCGGACGGCGCGGACCCGGGCGACGTCATCGGCCAGCAGCTGTCCCGGCTCGGCGACCTTGACCTTCGCGGTGCGGCACCCGGGAAAGCGGCCGAGCACCTCCGGCACGCGGCCGGGCTCGACCGCGGGCACCGTCGCGTTCACGCCGATGCGATCGCGCACGGGGGCCGGTTGCGCGCGCCAGGCGTAGTCGATCGCGGCGGCGAGCCACGTCGCGGCCTCGGCGTCGTCGTACTCCACGAACGGCGAGAACTCGGCCCACCCCTCCGGCCCCTCGAACAGCAGCGCCTCGCGGGTGTCGACGCCGCGGAACCGGGTGTGCATCGTGAGGGCGACGACCCTGGCCGTGTCGAGCAGTTCTGCGAGCGGAGGGATCATGCCCTCATTCTGCGCCACGGGCCGCGCGGCGACGGATCCACGCGCCGACGACCCGGAGCGTATGCCGCACGAACACGTGCCATTGACAATGGTGTGTGACGCACAGTAATGTGGTCGCCATGAACGAGACGCTCGACACGCACCTGCAGGAACTGCGCCGCGGCACCGTGGTGCTGGCCTGCCTGCAGCTGCTGCGCACGGCGGGCTACGGCTACGGGCTGCTGGAAGAGCTCGAGCGCCGCGGCTTCGCGACCGACGCGAACACGCTGTACCCGCTTCTCCGCCGGCTGGAGAAGCAGGAGTACCTGACGAGCGAGTGGAACACCGACGAGGCACGGCCGCGCAAGTTCTACCGCACCTCGGAGGCCGGCATGCGCCTGGCCGACACCCTCACCGACGAATGGCGCGCGCTCACCGCCGCGATCGCCTCCCTCACCACCGAGGAGAACTGACATGACCGCCACTCTCACCGAGCGCTACATCAGCGCGACGATCCGCAGTCTGCCGCCCGAGACGCAGGGCGACGTGCGTGCCGAGCTCGAGGCGTCCATCGCCGACGCCGTCGAGGCCCGCATCGACCTGGGGGAGGACCCGCAGGAGGCCGAGCGCGCCGCGCTGACGGCGCTGGGGGATCCCGGAGCCCTCGCCGCGGGATACGCCGACCGCCCGCTGCACCTGATCGGCCCGCGGTACTACCTCGCCTGGTGGCGGCTGCTGAAGCTGCTGCTGATGATCGTGCCGGTCTGCGCGCTCGGCGGCGTGGCGCTCGGACAGACGATCGCGGGAGCCCCTGTCGGCGAGGTGATCTCCAGCGCCGTCCTGGCCACCGGGGGCACCATCCTGCACGTCTGCTTCTGGACCACGCTCGTGTTCGTCATCCTGGAACGGTCGGGCACCGACGCCGGGATGAAGTGGGACGTCGACCAGCTGCCCGAGGCGTCGGACGACGGCGTCGGCCGCAACGAGCTGATCGCCTCGCTCGTGTTCCTCGGGCTCGCGGTGGGCGCCCTGCTCTGGGATCGGTTCCGCGGCTTCGTGGTGGTCGACGGCGAGGCACTGCCCATCCTCGACCCCGGTCTGTGGCCGTGGGGGATCGGTGTGCTGTTCCTCCTCATCGTCGCCGAGGCCGTGTTCGCGATCGTCGTCTACCGTCGCCGCGGGTGGAGCACCGCGCTCGCCGTGGTGAACACGGTCCTCGCCGTGGCCTTCCTCGCCTGGACCCTGACCCTGCTCCTCACCGGCGACCTGGTGAACCCGGACTTCCTCGCGCACATCGTCGCGGCGGGCGGCGACGGATTCGCCGCCGGTGACGCCGAGGCCGCCGACGAGGGCGGGATCTTCCGCATCCTCGCCGTGCTGCTCGGATTCGGCATCGCACTGGGCGTCGGCTGGGACATCGTCGACGGCTGGCGCAAGGCTCGCCGGCGCTGACCCACGGAGTGCGCCCACCCGGACCGGGTGGGTGCACTCCGCGTCGCTCGGAGGCGGGGAATAGGCTGGGAGACGTGACCGATGCCTTCGTCTCCGACCTGTTCGACCCGTCCGAATGGGTGCTCGCGCCCGGCGCCGAGGACTACACCGACATCACCGCGCACGTGTCGCGCGACGGCGGTGTCGCCCGCATCGCGTTCGACCGGCCCGAGGTGCGCAACGCGTTCCGGCCGCACACGGTCGACGAGCTGTATCGCGCCCTCGACATCGCCCGGCAGGACGCCCGCATCGGCGCGGTGCTCCTCACCGGCAACGGCCCGAGCCCGAAGGACGGCGGCTGGGCGTTCTGCTCCGGCGGTGACCAGCGCATCCGCGGCCGCGATGGCTACAAGTACTCCGACTCCGAGACCGCCCTGGTCGACGGGCAGTCGCGCGCGGCCGTCGGGCGCCTGCACATCCTGGAGGTGCAGCGCCTGATCCGCTTCATGCCGAAGGTGGTCATCGCGGTCGTGCCCGGATGGGCGGCCGGCGGAGGACACTCGCTGCACGTCGTGTGCGACCTCACGATCGCGTCGGCCGAAGAGGCGCGGTTCAAGCAGACCGACGCCGACGTGGGGAGCTTCGACGCCGGCTACGGCTCCGCGTACATGGCGCGCCAGACCGGGCAGAAGTTCGCGCGCGAGGTGTTCTTCCTCGCCGAGGAGTACTCCGCGCAGCGGGCGTACGAGGCGGGCGCTGTGAACCGTGTGGTGCCGCACGCCGAGCTGGAGCGCGAGGCGCTGAAGATGGCGCGCACCGTGCTCACCAAGTCGCCCACCGCGATCCGCATGCTGAAGTTCGCGTTCAATGCGGTCGACGACGGGCTGGTGGGCCAGCAGGTGTTCGCGGGAGAGGCCACCCGTCTCGCCTATGGCACCGACGAGGCGGTCGAGGGTCGCGACTCGTTCCTGGAGAAGCGCGCGCCCGACTGGTCCTCCTTCCCCTGGCACTACTGACCGAGCACATCCCGGAGGCACGCATGACCGCCCTGATCCCGACCGATGCGGAAGACACGGGACAGCTGCGGGACGCACTCCAGCGGGCGCTCGACGGCGGCCCGGCGCTCGGCTTCGGCATGCTGGGCGGTGCTCCGGAGCACGTGGCGGACGGCATAGCGGCGGTCATCGCGACCTCGGGGTCGAGCGGCATCCCCAAGCGCGTGGCCCTGAGCGCGGAGGCGCTGCGGGCGAGCGCCGAGGCCACGGCCGCGCGCATCGGCGAGGGACGGTGGCTGCTCGCGCTCCCGGCCGGTTACGTCGCCGGGCTCCAGGTCATGGTGCGCTCGCTCCTCGCCGGGACGGAGCCGCGGCAGATCGAGGGACGCTTCTCCCCGGTGTCGTTTGCCGAGGCGACGCTGGCCATGCTGCGCCCGGCGGGTGCGGCGGGTGTCCCCGAGCTGTACACCTCGCTCGTGCCCGCCCAGATCGCCACGCTGCTCGACGCGGCGGAGGACACCGCCGTGCGCGCGGCACTGCAGGCGTACCGGGCGATCCTCGTGGGCGGGCAGGCGCTGCCGGAGCCGCTCAGGGAGCGCGCGGGCGACCTGGGCGTGCGGATCGTGCGCACCTACGGCTCGACCGAGACCAGCGGCGGCTGCGTGTACGACGGCGTGCCGCTCGACACGGTCGCGGTGCGGGTGGTCGACGGCGAGCTCCGCATCGCCGGACCCATGCTCGCGGAGGGCTACCTGGGCGACGGCTCGCTCACGGCTCGCACCTTCCTGCACGACGAGCACGGCATCCGGTGGTACCGCACGGGCGACCTCGGCCTCGTGGAGGACGGGGTCGTGCGCGTGCACGGCCGGGCGGACAACGTGATCGTGTCGGGCGGGATCAACATCTCGCTGGACAGGGTGGAGGGCATCGTGCGGCGCGTGCCGGGGCTGCACGAGGCGGTGGTGGTGCCGGTGCCGGACGAGCGCTGGGGTGAGGCGTCGGTGATCGTCGCGCCGCGGGGCGAGGTGCTGCGGCGCAGCGAGGCGGAACAGCTGGGGCAGGCGCGCGAGGCGGTGGCGGCCGAGATCGGCGCGCACGCCCGTCCCTCGCGTCTCGTCCTGGTCGACGAGCTCGCGGTGCTGTCGTCGGGGAAGCCCGACCGCGAGGCGATCCGCCGGTCGGTCGCGGAACTGCACTGAGGCGTCGCCCGCCCGCGGTCCTGCCAGACTGGGGCGCATGGCCACGTACACGCACGGACACCACGAATCCGTCCTCCGCTCGCACAACGTGCGCGACATCGCCAACTCGGCCGCGTACCTCCGCCCGCACCTCACCGCGCAGACGCGACTGCTCGACGTCGGGGCGGGTCCCGGCAGCATCACGGTCGACTTCGCCGGGGCGGTCGCACACGTCACCGCGACCGAGATCGACGAGTCGGCGCTGTCGCTCTCGCGCGACCTGGCGGCGCAGCGCGGCCTCGACAACCTCTCCTTCTCGGTGGAGGACGTGCACGCGCTGAGCTTCGCCGACGACACGTTCGACGTGGTGCACGCGCATCAGGTGCTGCAGCACGTGGCCGATCCGGTGCAGGCGCTGCGGGAGATGCGGCGTGTGACCGTGCCGGGCGGCCTCGTCGCCGCGCGCGATGCCGACTACGCGGGCTTCCTGTGGTTCCCGGTGCTGCCGGAGCTCGACCGGTGGCTCGACCTCTACCGCCGGGCCGCGCGTGCGAACGGGGGCGAGCCGGACGCGGGGCGGCGGCTGCTGGCGTGGGCCCGCGCGGCGGGCTTCCGCGAGGTCACCGCGACCGCGTCCACGTGGTGCTACGCGACCCCGGAGGAGCGCGACTGGTGGGGCGGCATGTGGGCCGACCGCATCCTGGAGTCCGCCCTCGCCCGGCAGCTCGTGGACGAGGGCCTGGCGACCCCGGCCGACCTGCGCGACATCAGCGAGGCGTGGCGGCGGTGGGCGGGCGACGGCGACGGCTGGTTCCTCGTGCCGCACGGCGAGATCCTCGCGCGGGCGTGAGCGGCGGATACATCGGCAGACGGATGTCTCGCCCGGCGTGCTCGCGTAGCGTGGGGGAGTGATCCGGCCGCTCTCCCGCACGGCGCTCATCCTCGACATCGTCGGGGCGGTGCTGCTGTTCGTCATCTTCACTCCGATGTCGGTGGTGTTCTACGCGCCGCCGGTCACCGGAGAGCCGGTCGCGGGCGCCGCGGTGGCGGCGGTCGTCGTCGCCGGGCTCCTGATGTTCGGCGCGGTGGCGATCGGCCGGCTGTCTCCCGGGCTGGCGCTCGTGGGCGCCTGGGCCGGCGCGATCGTCCAGATGCTCGCCGGCTTCGGGCCGCTGCCGATCGACCTCGCGATCCTGCTGGTGCTGTACGCCACGTCGGCCTGGGGGTCGCGCCGCGTGCTGTGGTGGGGCCTCGGCTCGGTGATCGTCGGCGGCGTGATCGCGGCGCTCTACATGGTGTTCGTCAGCGGGGTCGCGTTCGGCACCGGCACCGGGTGGGAGCTCGTGACGGGCGGCACGCTGCTGCTCGCGGCATCCATCATGGCCCTCGGCTTCGCGTGGGTGTGCGGTCTGCTGTGGCGCGTGGTGCTGCGATCGCGGCGCACCAGGGCGGCGCAGCTGCAGGCCGAGGCGCTCGCGGCGGAGGAGCAGGAGCGCGTGCGCATCGCCCGCGACATGCACGACATCGTGGCGCACTCGCTCGCGGTCGTGATCGCGCAGGCCGACGGGGCCCGGTACGCCGCGGCCGTGAAGCCCGAGATGGCGACCGAGGCCCTCGGCACGATCGCCCAGACGGCCCGCGGTGCGTTGAGCGACGTGCGGATGCTGCTCACCCAGCTGCGGCACCGCCAGGGCGACGGTCCGCAGCCCACCCTCGCGGATCTGGAGACGCTGTTCGCGCAGGTGCGCCAGGCAGGTATCGAGCCGCGCGTCACGGTCGACCCGATGCCGCCGGGGGAGCCGCCGGGGGCGATCCAGCTCGCGGTCTACCGCATCCTGCAGGAGGCCCTGACGAACGCGATCCGGCACGGCGACGGGGCGGTGGACGTGCACCTGGCCTGGCTCCCCGACCGCGTGGACATCCAGGTGCGCAACACGGTGGCGGCCGACGCCCCGCCGTCCGCACCGGGTGGGCACGGACTGATCGGGATGCGGGAGCGCGCGCAGCTGGTCGGCGGTAGTCTGCACACCGAGCGCCGTGGTGCGCAGTTCGTCGTCCAGAGCAGCCTGCCGATCGGAGCCTCCCAGTGATCAGAGTCGTGCTCGTCGACGACCAGGCCCTGTTCCGCGCCGGGATCCGCATGCTGGTGGCCTCGCAGCCCGACCTCGAGGTCGTGGGGGAGGCGGGCGACGGCAGGGAGGCGCTCGCGGTGGTCGCCACGACGCGGCCCGACGTGGTGCTGATGGACATCCGGATGCCGGTGATGGACGGCCTGACCGCGACCGCGGAGATCCTCGCCCGGCCGGAGCCTCCGCGGATCGTGATGCTCACCACGTTCGACCTCGACGAGGCCGCGGCCCGCGCGATCCGGCAGGGCGCGAGCGGCTTCCTCCTCAAAGACGCCGATCCGGAGTTCCTGCTCGCGGCGATCCGCACGGTGCACGCGGGGTCCAGCGTGATCGCGGCGTCGGCGACCCGCGAGCTGTTCGCGCACTTCGCCGAGGCGCCCCGCCCCGTCCCGCCGCAGTACGGCGAGCTGACCGAGCGCGAGCGGGAGATCTTCGCGCTCGCCGCGCGGGGTCTGTCGAACGCGGAGATCGCGGCGCGGGAGTTCCTGAGCGAGGCGACCGTGAAGACGCACATCAGCCGGATCCTCACGAAGCTGGCGCTGCGCGACCGCGTGCAGCTGGTGGTGTTCGCTTTCGAGCACGGTCTGGCCTGAGCGCGACCGCGTCCTCCGCGAGATCATCCTTCCGATGTATCGGGATGCTCCCGATGGCCGACGCGGTGCCCTGGACGGCGGAAATAGCGTCGAGGACATGGAGATCACGACCAGCGACCTCGGGCTCGCCGCCCGCGTCCAGCACCTGAAGAAGACCTACGGCTCCGGTGAGGGCACGGTCCACGCGCTCGACGACGTGAGCGTCGGCATCCGCCGCGGCCAGTTCACCGCGATCATGGGGCCGTCCGGCTCCGGCAAGTCCACGCTCATGCACATCATGGCCGGGCTCGACAGCCCCACCGAGGGCCGGGCGTGGATCGGCGACACCGAGATCACGGGGCTGAGCGACCTCGACCTCACGCTGCTCCGGCGCCGCCGCGTCGGCTTCATCTTCCAGGCGTTCAACCTGGTGCCCACGCTCGACGCCCTCGGCAACATCCTGCTGCCGTTCGAGCTCGACGGTCGCCGGCCGAGCGCGATCGAGCGGGCCCGCATCGACGGCCTCATCGACACCCTCGGTCTCGGGCCGCGCCTCGCGCACCGTCCCCACCAGCTGTCGGGCGGCCAGCAGCAGCGGGTCGCGATCGCCAGGGCGCTCGCCACGGCCCCCGACCTCGTGTTCGCCGACGAGCCCACCGGCAACCTCGACTCGAAGACCGGCCGGGAGGTGCTGCGCCTGCTCGCCTCCGCGAGCCGCGAGCACGGCCAGTCCATCGCGATGGTCACGCACGACGCGATCGCCGCGAGCCATGCCGACCGGGTGCTGTACCTGGGCGACGGCCGCATCGTCGCCGACCACCCCCGCCAGACCGCCGAGCAGATCTCCGCGTACATGCTGGCCGCCGAGGTGACGGCATGACCGCCGTCGCGACCGTCGTCCCGGAGACCAGGGCGACCGGTCCTCGCCTGGGCTGGCTGCGCGACCGCGGCATGGGTGCGAGCATCCTGGTCGCGGCGCTGTCCGCCGCCTTCGGCGTCTTCCTCGTCGAGATCACCGCCTACATCGGCGCGGTGCTCCAGTCCGACCCGTTCATCGGCGACAGCGGCACCCTCGCCGTCGTCGTCGCGATTCTCTCGGTGCTGCTCACGGCGGTGGCCATGTACGTCGCCGCGATCGTCACGGCCAACACGTTCTCGACCATCATCGCCGGCCGCACCCGTCAGATCGCCCTGCTGCGCCTGATCGGTGCCACGGCGCGCTCGCAGCGCGGACAGGTCGGACGACAGGGACTCATGGTGGGTCTGCTCGGTGCCGCCATCGGGCTCCTCGCCGGTCTCGCGCTCTCCGCGGCGGCCGTCGAGATCGGGGGACGGTTCGTCGCCAACGCCCCGACGGACTTCACGCTCGCGCAGCCCGCGCTCGCACTCCCGGCGATCGGCGTCGCGCTCACGACGTGGGCGGCCGCGTGGGTGGGGTCGCGCCGCGTGCTCGCTGTCACGCCGTTGCAGGCGCTCGGCGGAGCGGTCGAGCGCACGCACGATGAGGTCTCGGGCCGGACGGGGCGCCACGTGGGGGCGTGGGTGCTGCTGATCTCGGGTGCCGCGCTGCTCGCCGGCGGCGTGATCCTCGGGCTCGTGACCCCGCTCGGCGTGGTCGTGGCGTTCTTCGGCGGCATCCTGTCGTTCACCGGGCTCGCGCTCGGGTCGGTGCTGTTCATGCCGCCCGTGCTGCGGCTCGTCGGTCGGCTGTTCGGATCGAGCGCGACCGCACGGCTCGCGGCCGAGAACGCCCTCCGCTACCCGGAGCGCTCGTCGCGCATGGCGATCGGCGTCGTGATGGGCGTGACCCTCGTGACCATGTTCGCCGTGGCTCTCGAGTCCGCCAAGCGCCTCATGATGAGCCAGACCACCGAGGAGATCCCGCCGGAGTTCTTCGCGCCGTTCGACGCCTTCGCGGCCATCATGATGGTGCTCGTGGCGGTGTCGGCGGTGATCGCCGCGGTCGGCCTGGTCAACCTGCTCACGATCGGGGTCGTACAGCGTCGGCGTGAGCTGGGGCTGCTGCGGTCGATCGGCCTCTCCAACGGACAGGTGCGCCGCTTGGTGCTGCTGGAGGCGACGCACATCACGGTCGCCGCGACCCTCACCGGGCTCGTGCTCGGCGTGGCCTACGGCTGGATCGCGGCGCAGTCGCTGCTCGGCTCGGTGCCCACGCTGCCCGAGTTCACCCCGGCCGGCCTCGTCGCCCCGCAGGTGCCGTGGCTGCCGGTCGTGATCATCGTCGCGGCGACCGCGGTCCTCACGCTCGTGGCGGCCGCGACGCCCACGCGCCTCGCGACGCGCGTGGCACCGGTCGAGGCGCTCGCCGCGGACTGACGCCCCTAGGCTGGACGGGTGCCGTCGCCGTTCGATCAGTCCACGTATCAGGTCCGCCTCGACTGGGGGGTCGCCGGGCTCCGGCGGCTCGCGCCGTCCGACGTGATCGTGGTGGTCGACGTGCTGCGGTTCTCGTCCGTCGTGGCGGAGGCTGTCGCGGAGGGCGCCGAGGTCCCGCTGGCCGGAGCGCTCGAGTGGTCGCGCAACGGGGCGGCGGTGGCGGCCGCTGCTCCGGCCGAGGCCACGGTGCTGCTCGGCTCGCTGCGCAACGCCCGGGCCGTGGCCGCAGCGGTGCAGGCGGAGCAGGAGCGTCGTCAGGGCCGCACCTCGGTCGCGATCATCCCGGCGGGAGAGCTCGACGAGGCAGGGGAGCTGCGCTTCGCCGCGGAGGACCTGCTGGGGGCCGGAGCGATCGCGGCGGCGCTCACCGACCGCGGCATCGACCACACGGCACCCGATGCGGCCGTCGCCGCCGAGGGTTTCCGGGCGCTGCGGCGGGCGCTGCGGCACCTGGTGGGGGCCACCGGCTCCGCGCGCGAGCTCGCGGCGGGGGTCGCGGCCACGGAGCGCCTGACCGCTGCGGGGCTCACCCCCCTCGCCCCCGTCGAGGCTGCGGCACTGGATGCGATCGACGCGGTGCCGGTGCTGCGCGATGGGCGGTTCGTCCGCCACACCTGAGCGCGCGGTGCCACCGGTCACACGGCGGACCGCCGCGCCGACGAGCCGATGACGGTGGCGCGGCGTAGGGTCGGGGCATGAGATACCTCCCCGCTCTCATCGTCGACGCCGTGCTCGTCCTGGTCTTCGCCGCGATCGGGCGGGCATCCCATCAAGAAGACCCGGCCGGGTTCCTCCTCACCGCCTGGCCCTTCCTGGTCGCGCTGCTGGTCGGGTACGCGGTGGCGCTGCTGCTCCCGGCACGACCGCGGCGACCGTGGTCGCTGGCGTGGGGTGCCGTCGTGTGGGTCGTCACGGTCGCGGGCGGCATGCTGCTGCGAGTGCTGAGCGGCGACACGGCCGAGGTGCCCTTCATCGTTGTCGCGTCGATCGTGCTGGGGCTGTTCCTGGTGGGCTGGCGGGGGCTCGCGGCGCTGGTGCGGCGCCTGCGCGCGTCGTCCGACCGGGGCTCGGCCTCCGCGCCGCAGACCCGCCCGTCGGCGGCGGCGTTCCCCGCGGCCGTGCCGGAACCGGGTGCGGCGGCCACGCGTGCCCCGGAGGCGTCGGCGGCGGACGATCCCGCCGAGGCGCCGGAGTCGCGCGACCCCGATCCCGCCTGAGCCGGCTCGCGGCGGACGGCGACTGCGCGGAGCCGCGGGCGTCGTCAGCGCGGCAGCTGCGCCGCGAGTCGGGCGTCCGTGGTGATCTCGCGGCGTGTCCAGGCGAAGAGGTGCCGGGAGTCGAACGTGCGCGAGCACCGGGCGCACGAGGTGGCCCGCGTCGGGCGGCGGTGGCGATAGGTCACGTGCCCCGCGGGGCAGTGCCCCACCCACGGCGCCAGCTCGACCGCGGTCTCGCCGTGGTGGGTGGTGCCGCCGACGTAGCCGAGGTCGGCGGCGACGCGTTTCCACGCGGGGCCGTGCGCCGCCGCGTGACCCGCGAGCGCATGGGCCACCTCGTGCAGCAGGACCTGGTGGATCTCGTCGTCCTCGAAGCGGGCGGCGAGGTAGCGCGATACCGTGATGCGCTTGTTCGTGTAGTCGCACTGCCCGGCACGGCGCTTGGCATGGTCGAAGTCGAACGTCCAGCTGTCGTCGAGGTGCAGCCGGATCAGTGCCTCGCCCCAGACGCGCACTCGGGTCAGTTCCGCCATGGGCTCAGGGTAATCCACGGCGGGGACATCGGGGTGCTTCGGCTCAGCCCGCGATGAGCTGCGACGGTCGGTGCCGTTCGGCGGCCTCGATCGCCAGCAGCACGGTCTCCAGCTCGCTGTCGGCCGCGCCCGACTCGCGCCGCAGGAACAGCGACTGCTTGAAGCTCTCCCGCGCGGTGTCGAAGTCGCCGGCCTCGTAGGCGTTCTTGCCGTGGTGCTGGTAGGCGAACGCGGCGATCGACAGCCAGCGCTGCCCCTCGGCCTCGGAGGCGCACGTGGCCAGCTCCTGCTCGGCGGCCGCATGGGCGCCGCGGTACTGCAGGATCGTGGCGTGCAGCACGCGGGCGCGCAGCACGTCCCGGCGGGTTCCGGCCATCCGCGCCTGGCGCACGGTCTCCTCGGCGAGCACGAGCGCCTCGTCGAGACGGTCGAGCACCTTCAGCAGCCACACGCGCTCGAGCAGTGCGGGCAGGGAGCGCTGCTCCTCGATCTCGGTCAGGCGGGCAGCGCACTCGTCGAGATCGACCAGTTCGCGGAGGGTCTCCCGGTCGTAACCCCGGATCAAACTCATTGCTCTCCTTCTGATGCGTCCCCGCCGCGTCCCCGTCCAGTGTGCCTGGCGTCTGCGCGGTCTCGAAGGCGGCGCGCCCTGGTCAGCGCAGGAACAGCGATGCGTCAGGGCGGGGCGACGCGACGGCGTCCGCGTCCGTCACGACGCGAGCTCCCTGGAGGAACGCCTCCGCCTCCGCGCCCTGGGCGATCTTGGCGGGGTGGGGTCCGGCCGCGAGCAGTCGCGGCAGCCACTCGGTGGGCAGCGGCGCGGCGGATGCCGCGAGCACGAGGTTGCCGAATCGCCGTCCCTTGAGCACCTGCGTGTCGGCGAGGATGCCGAGCTCGGGCAGCACGGCGGCGATGGTCGCGGCCTGGCGCCGGGCGAACGCGAGCCCCGGTCCGTCCGCGACGTTCACCAGCAGCACGCCACCGGGGGCGAGCAGCCCGGAGAGCTCGCGGTAGAACTCGACGCTCGTGAGATGGGCGGGCGTCTGCGCGCCGGAGTACACGTCCGACACCACGAGGTCGCAGGCGTGGTGCAGTGCGGCGGGCAGGCGCCCCACACCCTCCCGTGCGTCGCCGATGCGCAGCCGGATGGCCGCGCCCTTCGGGAGGGGGAGGTGCTCCCGGACGAGCTGCACGAGCGGTGCCTCCAGCTCGATCACCTGCTGGCGCGAGCCGGGTCGCGTGGCCTCGATGTAGCGGGGGATCGTGAGCGCGCCGGCACCGAGGTGCACGGCGGTGAGCGGACCGGCGGGCAGCTGGTCGATCACGGCGCCCATCCGCACGATGTACTCGAAGTGCAGGTGGGTCGGGTCGTCGAGGTCGACGTGCGACTGCGGGGTGTCGTCGACGATGAGCTCGAAGCCGCTCGTGAACTCGGAGGGGACGATGCGGGCGATGCCGCCGTGATCGAGCCGGGTCTGCGGGTGCTCGGTGTCTCGCGCGCGCGTCCGGCCCATGCTCCGAGCCTACGCGCTGCGCCGACCGCTCAGCGCTGGTTGCCGACCGCGCACGTCTCCTGCTCGAGCGTCTGACCGGAGACGTCCGGGGGCAGGGTGGCCCGCGCGTCGGGCGTCTCGGTCGGCGCGGGGGTCGCGGCGGTGCCGTCGGTCTCGCCCGGCGCCGGTGTCACGAGCTCCACGCCGCGGCGGGTCGCCACGTCGCCGGTCAGCTGCAGCGGCTGTCCGGACTTGATGGCCGCCCACAGCTGTTCGGCCGCGGCCTCGTTGGGCACCACGCGGTCGTCGTCGTCGGGGTCGACCACGTTGGGGTACTGCACGAAGACGAAGTCGCTGAACTTCACGTCCTTCAGGGCGAGCGCGAGCTGCGCGAGCCGGAGCGGGTCGTTGAGCGATTCGCTGGGGTCGATGTTGTCGGCCACGGCGTTCGCGATGCGCAGCACCTTCGGCACATCGGTGAGCGTCTCCTCGCTGAGCACCTTCTTCGCGAGGCGCGACATGTACTGCTGCTGGTTGGAGATGCGTGCCAGGTCGCTCTCGTCGCCCACGCCGTGCCTGGTGCGGATGAACTGCAGTGCCTCGACGCCCGACACGGTGCGCATGCCCGCCGGCCAGTCGATGCCCGTGTGCCGGTCGCGGATGCCCTCTCCCGCGATGCACACCTCGACGCCGCCGATCGCGTCGGTCACGGCCATCACGCCGTCGAAGCTGATGGCGGCGGCGAACTCGATCGGGATGTCGCCGAGCGTGCTGACGGTCTTCGCGACGCACGAGAGCCCGGCGTGCTCGAACAGGGAGTTCATGCGCGCCTTCTGCATGGCCGACGCGACGGAGCCGTCGGGCCGGGTGCACTCCGGCACCTCGACGCCGAGGTCGCGGGGGAGCGAGACGACCGTGACGTTGCGGGGCTCGGCCGAGACGTGCACGAGGAGGGTGACGTCGTTGCGGCGGAGTCCGTCGGCCTCTTCGCACCGCTCCGCGAACAGCGCGGTCGCGCGCTCTCCGCACTCGTCCGTCCCGGCGATCAGGATGCTGAAGGACTTGTCGGCGGGGTAGGCGCCGATGGTGGGCGGGTCGACCTCGGGGGCTCCCTCCAGCACCACGGCGTCGTCGCCGATGCGGGCGAACAGGTCGACGATCAGGAACGTGCCGACGCCGATGACGGAGACCAGCACGACGGCGAGGGAGATGCCGAGGAGCCGGAAGACCCGTCCGGCGGTGCTGCGCGTGCGCTGCGGGGCGTGGCGGGCGATGGTCGGGCGATCGGCGTCGTGTCCGCGGCGTGGCATAGGCGCGAGCCTACCGGCGGAGCCCGATGTTACGGGGGTGTGACGATTCTGGGAGGAACTTGCAGGGAATTAGTTAGTCGTGGATACTTTTTCCTATCCCCCGGTCTGCACCCGATGCCTACCTGGACTTTTTCAAAGAGGAGATCCCTTCATGCACAAGCGCATTCTTCCGGCAGTGGCGCTCGGCGCCGCCGCCACGATCGCCCTGGCCGGCTGTGCCGGCGGCAGTGGCGACAACGGCTCGGCCGACGGTGAGGGCAAGGAGCTCACCGTCTGGATCATGAAGGGGACCAACCCCGACGCGACCGCGTTCTACGACAAGGTCTCCGAGGCCTTCGAGGAGGAGACCGGCGCGACCGTCAAGATCGAGGAGATCCAGTGGGCCGACGCCCACGACCGCTTCGTCACCTCGATCGCCGGCGGCACCACCCCCGACATCGCCGAGACCGGCACCACCTGGACCGCCGAGTTCGCCGACGCCGGCGCGCTCCTCCCGATCGACGAGTACGTCGACGGCGAGAAGGGCCTGCGCGACGACCTGGTCGAGGGCCTCTCGGTCGCGGGCACGTACGACGACGAGCTCTACGGCATGCCGTGGTACGCCGGCGTCCGCTCGATCGTCTACCGCACCGATGTCTTCGAGGAGCTCGGGCTCGAGGCTCCGAAGACGTGGGACGACATCGTCACCGCGGGCGAGGCCATCAAGGCCGCCAAGCCCGACATGCTGCCCTTCCCGGTCGCGGGCGACGCCGAGTTCCAGGTCTACCCCTGGGTCTGGGGCGCCGGCGGCGAGATCGCCACGAAGGACGGCGACACCTGGACGAGCGAGCTGGACAGCGCCGAGTCGCAGGCCGGCATCGAGTTCTACACGGGCCTGGCCACCGAGCACGGCTTCTCCTCCGCGGGTGCCACCACCTGGAAGGAGACCGACCTCCGTGACGCGTTCACGCAGGGCAACGTCGCCATGATGCTCTCCGGATCGTGGACCCCGAACGCGCTCGTCGAGGCCAACCCCGAGCTCGAGGGCAAGATCGGCGCCGCGGTCATCCCCGGCCAGGACGGCGGCATCGCCCCGTCCGTGCTCGGCGGCTCGCACCTGTCGATCTTCAACACCACCAAGAACGCCGACCTGGCGTGGGAGTTCGTCAAGCTCATGACCACCGGCAAGTTCGCCGAGCAGTGGTCGGACGAGACCGGCTACTTCCCGGGCGTGCAGTCCGCGATGGAAGAGGCCCTCGCCTCGACCGACCCGCTCGTCGCCCCGTTCGCGGAGCAGATGGTCGACGGCGGCGCGTCCGTCCCGGTCACCCCGAACTTCGGCGCCGTGCAGGCGAAGAAGACGACCAACGCCATGATCCAGGCCATCCTCAGCGGGCAGAAGGACGTCGCGACCGCGACGAAGGACGCCGCTGCGGAGATGACCGAACTGCTCAACCAGTAAGGAACCACTCCTTCCATGTCGATGGTGCAAGCGCCACTGCCGGCCACGAAGGCGGAGTCCACCTCCGCCTCCGTGGCCGGCGGCCGGAAGAAGCGAGGACTCTCGCTCGTCACGGCCCGTCCCTGGCTTCTCCTCGCGCCCGGGCTGATCATCCTCGCGGTGCTCATGCTCTGGCCGCTCGTCCAGGTGTTCATCTACTCGCTGCAGGACTACGGACTGCGCGAGATCAACACCGGCGAGAACAACTGGATCGGCCTGGACAACTACGTCGAGGCGCTCACCAACCCGACCCTGTGGACGGTGGTGCTCCCCAACACGGTCGGCTTCGCGGCCGTCGCGGTGTTCACCACCGTCGCACTCGGGACCCTGGTCGCGCTGCTGCTCGCGCGCCTCGGCACCGTGTGGCGCACCATCGTGTCCAGCTGCATCATGGTCGCGTGGGCGATGCCCGCCGTGACCGGCACCTACGTCTGGACGTTCATCTTCGATGCCGACCGCGGCATCTTCAACTCGGTGCTCCAGGACCTCGGCCTCATCGACGGCCAGGTCAACTGGTTCACCAACCAGTGGTCGTTCTACGCGATCGTGCTGCTCAACGTCGTCCACCACGGCTTCCCGTTCGTGGCGATCACGGTCCTCGCCGGGCTCCTCGGCGTCTCGAAGGAGATGCTGGAGGCCGCGGCCCTCGACGGCGCCGGTGCGTGGCGCCGGTTCTGGAAGATCATCTTCCCCACGCTCAAGCCCGTGTTCTCGGTCGTCATCATCCTGTCGACCATCTGGGACTTCAAGGTCTTCGCGCAGGTCTACCTGATGCCCGGCGGCAGCGGCGGCAACCGCCAGGTGCTGAACCTGGGCGTGTGGTCGTACGTGGAGTCGTTCGGGCAGAACCGCTACGGCTTCGGCGCCGCACTCGCGGTGCTGCTCACCCTCGTCCTGATCGGCATCACGATCGTGTACATCCGGTCGCTCATGAAGGAGGACGAGCTGTGAACCCGCGCCCCCGGCTCCGCTCGCGCATCGGTCTCGGGATCGGCGTCGCCGCCGTCCTGATCTTCACGCTGTTCCCCGTGTACTGGATGGTCTCCAGCGCACTCGACGGCAAGGCCTCCAGCGGTGGGCAGTCGCTCCTGCCGCAGGAGTTCACGTTCGACAACTTCGCGTTCGTGCTCACCGAGGGCGGCTTCGGCACCTACCTGCGCAACTCCGCCATCGTCGCGCTCGTCACGGTGCTCGTCAGCGCGCTGGTGTGCCTGCTCGCGGCGGTCGCCGTCGCGCGCTTCCGCTTCAAGTTCCGCACCACGATCCTCATGATGATCCTCGTCGTGCAGATGGTGCCGCTCGAGGCGCTCGTGATCCCGCTGTTCCTCCAGGTGAAGAGCCTCGGCCTGCTCAACAGCATCATCGGTCTGATGGTGGTGTACGTGGCGCTGTCGCTCGCGTTCGGAATCTGGATGCTGCGCGGCTTCGTCGCGGCCGTGCCCGTCGAGCTGGAGGAGGCCGCGTACATCGACGGCGCCAGCTGGTGGCGCATGTTCCGCTCGGTGCTGCTGCCGCTCGTGATGCCGGGTCTCGTCGCGACCAGCATCTTCAGCTTCATCACCGCCTGGAACGAGTTCATCTTCGCGATGACGATCCTCGGTGCCCAGACCGACCAGTACACGGTGTCGATCGGCCTCAAGTCGTTCTTCGGCCTCTACTCCAACGACTGGGGCAGCATCATGGCCGCATCGACCATCATCACCGTGCCGGTCATGATCTTCTTCGTGATCGTGCAGCGTCGGCTCTCCGCCGGCATGGTCGCCGGGGCGGTGAAGGGATGACCGACGAGCTGGAGCGCCTGGCGAACGGCGTGCTGTGGCCGGGCTTCCTCGGTACGGAGGCGCCCGCGTGGCTTCTCGATGAGCTGCGCGATGGACTGGCCGGTGTCGTGTACTTCGGGCAGAACGTCGGAGAGGGGCTGCCGGCGCTGAGCGCCCAGATCCTCGACGCGAACCCCGCGGCGCTGATCGGCGTCGACGAGGAGGGCGGCAGCGTCACGCGCCTGGAGTCGGCCACCGGTTCCACGCTCCCCGGCGCGGCGCAGCTCGGCACGCTCGACGATCTCGTCGCCTCGGAGCGCACCGGTGCGGAGCTCGCCCGCCGCGTGCGGGCGGTGGGCGGGAACGTCGTGCTCGGCCCGGTCGCCGACGTCAACACCGATCATCGCAACCCGGTCATCGGCGTGCGGTCCTTCGGCGCGGACACGGAGCTCGTGTCGCGCCACGCGGTCGCGATGCTCGACGGCATCCAGGACGGCGGGGCGGCGGCGTGCGTGAAGCACTTCCCGGGTCACGGCGACACCCACGTCGACTCGCACCATGCGCTGCCCCGGATCGACCTCGACCTCGACGAGTACGAGCGCGAGCACCTGGAGCCGTTCCGTGCCGCGGTGGAGGCGGGCGTCGACGCCGTCATGACCGCGCACATCGTGGTTCCCGGGTGGGGCGACGCTCCGGCGACCCTCAACCCGCGCGTGCTCGGCATCCTGCGCGACTGGGGCTTCGACGGCGTGATCATCACCGACGCGCTCGACATGGCCGCGATCCGCGAGACCGTCGGGCTCGGCGGCGGCGCGGCACGTGCCCTCGCCGCCGGCGTCGACCTGCTGTGCATCGGCAATCCGACCAACCCCGGCGAGGCGGCGCTGCCCGACCAGGATCTGCGCGACTTCCGTGCTGCGCGCGACGGGATCGTGGCTGCGCTGCGCGACGGCTCGCTGTCGCGCGAGCGCGTGGAGGAGGCCGCGGGACGCGTGGCCGCCCTCGCCGCGAAGCTGCAGGCGCAGGCTGCCCGCGAGCACGCCGGGCAGCAGCCCGTGGACGGCTTCGACGCGCAGGACATCGCCCGGCGCGCGGTGACCCTCGTGGGCGCGACGCCGGAGTCGGCCGAGGCGCTCGCGGTGATCGACGCCCGCCGTCGCTCGACCCTCGCCGTCGACAGCGCCGCGTCGTACGTGGCCAGCGCCCTCGCGGGCGACGGTGTGCGCGTCCGGCTCGATGTCGCCGCGCGTCCCGTGACGGAGCAGGACGACGTGATCGCCGAGGTCGTCGCGGCCCCTGGCACCACGGTGGTGCTGGTGGACCGGCCAGACGCGGAGCCGGCACAGCGCGCTCTCGTGGAACGCACCGCCGCCCGCGACCCGCACGCGGTCGTGGTGAACGTGGGGCTGCCCGCCCGCACCCCGCTTCCCCTGCCGACCGTCGAGGTCGGGGCGGCCAGCAGGCTCGGGGCGCAGACCGCACGGGAGGCACTCCTGGGTCGCTTCCCGCTACGGCAGAGGTCGACCACCGCCGGTTGAGACGGGATCAGCGCATGGACGACGACGTTCTGGCCACGGTGCGGCGCTCCCTGCCCAGGCTGAGCGCGGCCGAGGGCCGCGTGGCCGAGACCATCCTCGGCGACCCCACGCTCGTCGTCGACCTCGCGATCAACGATCTCGCGCAGCTGTGCCGCACGTCGCTGTCCACCGTGGCGCGGTTCGCCCAGTCGCTGGGGTTCAGCGGCTACCGCGAGCTGCGGGTCGCGGTCGCCCGCTCGGTCACGCTCGCCCAGGCGCAGCAGGCGCGCTTCGGCCTGGACACCACCGCGATCGATCCGCACGACGGGCCAGGCGCGATCGCGGCGAAGCTCGCGGCGCAGGAGATCGACGCGATCGAGAAGACCGCCCGTGCGCTCGATGAGGCCGCCCTCGACCGGGTCGCGCGTGCGCTGGTGGCCGCCCGCCACATCGACCTGTTCGGTCAGGCGGCGTCGTCGCTGACGGCGCAGGATCTGCAGTTGAAGCTGTCGCGCATCGGGTGCTCGGTGTCGCACTCCGCCGATCCGCACCTGGCGATCACGACCGCGTCGCTGCGTTCGCCCGAGGACGTCGCGATCGCCTTCTCGCACGGCGGGGAGACGGCCGAGACGGTCAGGGCGCTGGAGGTGACGCGCGACACCGGAGCGCTCGCGGTCGCCGTGACCAGCGATGCGGACTCCCCGCTCGCGGCGGTGGCGGACGTGGTGCTGCTCAGCCAGGCGCAGGAGTCGCCGTATCGCATGGCGGCGATGTCGAGTCGGATCGCACAGCTCGCCCTGATCGACGTGCTGTTCGTGCGCGTGGTGCAGCACCGCGGGGAGCCGGTGGCCGTGTCCCTGCAGCGCACGCACGATGCCGTGCCGCCGCGCCGTCCGCGCCGCGCGTAGGGGGGTGACGGCAGGGAGGCTCAGTCCACGTGGTCGCGGGTGCTGGCGATCGCGCGCGTGGCGATGCGGTGCGCACGGGCCAGGCTGCCGCTGAGCGAGAGCCCGGCGAGCACCCCGGCGAGGAAGCCGCCGGCGAACGCGTCTCCCGCGCCGATCGTCTCCACGACGGGCGCGTCGAGGGCGTCGCTCTGCGAGCGATCCCCGCGGTCGAACGCCACGGCGCCGGCCGGGTCGGTCACCACGACGAACCGCGGCTCGGGGAACAGCGCGCGGAGGGCGTCGGGGTCGCTCGTGCCGAACACCGCCGCGGCGTCCGGCCTGGTGCAGAACAGCACGTCGGCGTCGCGGGCGAGTCCGCCCAGCAGGCGCTTCGCGTGGTCTTCCCTCCCGCGCCAGAGCGCCGGGCGCCAGTTGAGGTCGAAGCTCAGCAGCGCGTGAGCGGGACGGTGGTCGCGGAACAGCGCATCCTGCGCGGCGGCGGCCGAGTCCGACAGGGCTGGCGTGATGCCCGAGGTGTGCACGAGCGCGGCACGGGCGAGGAGGGCAGCGGCCGCGGGCGTCTCGAGGGTGCGCGGAGACAGTGCGGCGGCGGCCGACCCTGCCCGGTAGTAGTGCATCGTGCCCTCGACCGTGCCGTCCGGCCGGGGCGACAGCTCCTTGACGTACAGCCCGGTCGGCGCGTCCGCATCGACCTCGATCGCGCTGTCGTCCACGCCGTGGGCGCGGAGCTCGCCCGTCAGGAATCGGCCGAACCCGTCGTCGCCCACGCGCGAGACCACGGCCGTCTCCACTCCCGCCGAGGCGAGCGCGATCGCGGTGTTCCACTCCGCGCCCGCGAGCGACCGGTCGAACGTGCGGCAGATCTCCAGGGCACCGGCGGTGGCCGGGACGAGGGCGACCATGCCCTCGCCGAAGCAGACGGCGAGCGGGGTGGACTCTGGCACGTTCTCGACGGTACCCGATCCCGAGTCCCGCGCGTGTCGATACCGGATCGCAACCTCCGGCTATTTGGCATCCGCGATCCGGCTGGGTACCTTCGAGGAATCACCGTCTCCGGGGCGACGACGCCCCGGGTACGCGCATCGAAGCGCCCGACAGGGAAGGTCACACAATGCACCAGTCAGCCATGCGTCGGCGAGGGATCGTCGCCGTCACCGGAGCGGCCATCGCGGCTCTCGCTCTCGCCGGATGCGTCGCCAGCGAGCGCGGCGACAACGGTTCGGAGGGCTCGGGCGACGTCGACGGCACGTTCGTCTTCGCCGCGTCGTCCGATCCGGCGAGCCTCGACCCCGCGTTCGCGCAGGACGGCGAGACGTTCCGCGTCTCCCGCCAGATCTTCGAGGGTCTGGTGGGCACCGAGCCGGGCACCGCCGACCCCGCGCCGCTGCTGGCGGAGTCGTGGGAGTCGTCCGAGGACGGCATGTCGCACACCTTCCAGCTGAAGGAGGGGGTGACCTTCCAGGACGGCACCCCGTTCAACGCCGAGGCGGTCTGCTACAACTTCGACCGCTGGTACAACTGGACCGGTCTGGCCGCCTCCGAGGCGTTCGGCTACTACTACAACAAGCTCTTCAAGGGCTACGCGTCGAACCCCGCCGACGCCGTCTACAAGTCGTGCACGCCCGACGGTGAGAACTCCGTCACGATCGAGCTGAACAAGCCGTTCGCCGGATTCATCGCCTCGCTGTCGCTGCCCGCGTTCGGCATGCAGAGCCCGTCCGCCATGCAGGAGTTCGGCGCCGATGAGGTCGGCGGGTCGGCCGAGGCGCCGCAGCTGTCCGAGTACGCGATGGGCCACCCGGTCGGCACGGGCCCCTACCAGTTCGAGGAGTGGGCGCCGGGCGAGCAGGTCACGCTCAAGGCCTACGACGACTACTGGGGCGACGCGGGTCAGGTCGACGAGATCATCTTCCGCACGATCGACGACCCGACGGCCCGCCGCCAGGCGCTCGAGTCCGGCTCGATCGACGGCTACGACCTCGTCGGTCCCGCCGACACCAAGGCGCTCGAGGACGACGGCTTCACGATGGTGTCGCGCCCGCCGTTCACGATCCTGTACCTGGCGTTCAACCAGGCCGTGCCCGAGCTGCAGGACCCGAAGGTGCGCGAGGCCCTCTCGTACGCGGTCGACAAGGACGCGCTGATCAGCCAGGTGCTGCCCGAGGGCACGCAGAAGGCCACGCAGTTCGTGCCCGAGGTCGTCAACGGCTACAACCCCGACGTCACGACCTACGACTACGACCCCGAGAAGGCCAAGGCTCTGCTCGCGGAGGCCGGCTACGACGAGTCGAACCCGCTGAAGCTCACCTTCAACTACCCGGTCAACGTGTCGCGTCCCTACATGCCGGACCCCGAGCAGATCTTCACGGTGCTGTCGTCGCAGCTGTCCGAGGTCGGCGTGGAGACCACCCCGGTGTCGGAGGAGTGGGTCGAGTACCTCGACCGCACGACCGGCACCTCCGACCACGGCATCCACCTGCTGGGCTGGACGGGCGACTACAACGACACCGACAACTTCGTCGGCGTGTTCTTCGGCCAGCAGAGCTCGGAGTGGGGCTTCGACAACCCGGAGCTGTTCCAGAAGCTGACCGAGGCTCGCGGCGTGTCCAACCTGGAGGAGCAGACCGCGCTGTACGAGGACATCAACGAGATGGTGGCGGAGTTCATCCCCGGCGTCCCGCTCGCGCACCCGGCTCCGACGCTCGCGTTCGACCCGCGCGTGAAGAGCTACCCTGCCAGCCCGGTGAACGACGAGGTCTTCACGGACATCGTCCTCACCAAGTAACGGCCTGACCGACCGAGACCCCTTCGTCTCGTCGCTCCGCTCCTCGTTCAGGGACCGGATCGGGAAACACCATCCCGGTTCGGTCCCTGAACGAGCGGAGCGAGACGACGGGCCTGATCGACGGAGATCTTCGTGCTGCGCACCATCGGCAGGCGACTGCTGTTCCTCATCCCCACCCTGTTCGGGCTCAGCATCCTGCTGTTCGCCTGGGTCAGGGCCCTTCCCGGCGGCCCCGCGGTCGCCCTCCTCGGCGAGAAGGCCACACCCGAGGCGATCGCCAGGGTCAACGAGCTCTACGGCTTCAACAAGCCGCTCATCGAGCAGTACTTCATCTGGATCACGCGCCTGCTGCAGGGCGACTTCGGCACCTCGATCCAGACCAACCGTCCGGTGGTGGAGGAGTTCTTCCGCCGGTTCCCCGCCACGATCGAGCTGAGCGTCATGGCGCTCATCTTCGCGGTGGGCGTCGGCATCCCGCTCGGCTACTGGGCCGCGCGGCGACACGGCAAGTTCACCGATCACGCCTCGGTCGTGCTGAGCCTGATCGGCATCACCATCCCGGTGTTCTTCCTGGCGTTCATCCTCAAGTACGTCTTCGCGGTGCAGCTGGGCTGGCTGCCGTCCGACGGGCGGCAGAACCCGCGGATAGACGCGACGCATCCCACCGGGTTCTACGTGTGGGACGGCATCATCACCGGCGAGTTCGACGCGGCGTGGGACGCCATCCTGCACCTCATCCTCCCGGCGCTCGCGCTCGGCACGATCCCGCTGGCGATCATCGTGCGCATCACGAGGGCGAGCGTGCTCGAGGTGCAGAACGCCGACTACGTCCGCACCGGGCGCGCGAAGGGCGTCGGCTCGTCGACGCTGCGCAGCCGCTTCATCCTGCGCAACGCCATGCTGCCGGTGATCACCACGATCGGTCTGCAGACGGGACTGCTGATCTCGGGGGCGGTGCTCACCGAGACGGTGTTCGCGTTCCCCGGCATCGGCTCGTTCCTGGCGCGGGCCATCTTCACGCGGGACTTCCCGGTGCTCCAGGGCTTCATCATCTTCATCGCGATCGCGTACGCGCTGATCAACCTGGCGGTGGACGTCTCCTACAGCTTCATCGACCCGAGAGTGAGGGTGCAGTGATGTCCCTCCTCATCGTCCGAAAGGAGGCGGTCGCATGAGCATCGCCCTCCCACCCGCACAGGGACCCTCCGCCGAGAGCGGGGGAAGCATCGACACCGTCGCGATCGCCCAGGCCGATCTGAAGAACGGCGGCGGCTTCTGGAGCGACGTGTTCCGTCGACTCCGCCGCAACCCGACCGCATGGATCGGCGCGGTCATCGTGCTCGTCTTCCTGGCGATCGCCCTGCTGGCACCGGTGATCGCCCCGTATCCGGAGACCGCGCTCCCCGGCGCGAAGTTCATCACCCCGACGCACATCCCCGGACCGGGCGAGCTGCCGGAGTTCCCGCTCGGGCTCGACCGCTTCGGCGGCGACGTGCTCTCGAAGCTGATCTGGGGCGCGCAGGCGTCGCTGCTCATCGGTGTCGTCTCGACCGCGATGGGGCTCGTCGGCGGCATGCTGCTCGGGCTCATCGCCGGCACGTTCGGCGGCTGGGTCGACACGGTCATCATGCGCGTGGTCGACATCATCCTGTCCGTGCCGAACCTGCTGCTGGCGGTGTCGATCGCGGCGATCCTCGGCCAGACGCCGTTCGCGGTCATGATCGCGATCGGTGCCTCGCAGGTGCCGATCTTCGCGCGGCTGCTGCGGGCGTCGATGCTGCAGCAGCGCTCCAGCGACTACGTGCTCTCGGCGCAGACGCTGGGCCTCGGCCGCGGCCGGATCACGATGTCGCACGTGCTCCCCAACGCGATCGGCCCCGTGATCGTGCAGGGCACGCTGACGCTGGCGACCGCGGTGATCGACGCGGCGGCGCTGTCGTTCCTCGGGCTCGGCGGCGGCCGCCCCGAGACCGCCGAGTGGGGGCGCATGCTCACCTACGCCCAGGCGGAGCTGGCGATCGCGCCGTGGCTGGCGTTCCTGCCCGGCATCTGCATCGCGGTCACCGCGCTCGGCTTCACCCTGCTGGGTGAGGCGCTGCGCGAGGCCATGGACCCGAGGACGAGGGCACGATGAACACGCGAGACGAGGGCGCCGCGCGCGCCGCGAGGGAGAACCGCATGTCGGACGAGCCGCTGCTGTCGGTCGAGGGACTGGCGGTCGACTTCGCCACCATGGACGGCGTCGTGCACGCGGTCGAGGGCGTCGACCTGGAGATCCGGCCGGGCGAGACGGTCGCGATCGTGGGCGAGTCCGGGTCGGGCAAGTCCACCACCGCGATGGCCATCATCGGGCTGCTCGCCGGGGGCGGGAAGGTCGCGGCGGGCAGTATCCGCCTGGACGGCCGCGAGATCGCGCACGCCTCGGAGAACGAGCTGCGCACGATCCGGGGGCGCGACATCGGCCTGGTCCCGCAGGACCCGATGTCGAACCTCAACCCGGTCGCCAAGATCGGCACGCAGGTCGCCGAGACGCTGCTCGCGCATGGCCTGGCCACGCGGCAGAACGTGCAGGGGAAGGTCGTCGAGGCGCTCACGGCCGCGGGCCTGCCCGATCCGGAGCGCCGCGCGAAGCAGTATCCGCACGAGTTCTCCGGCGGTATGCGCCAGCGCGCGCTGATCGCGATCGGGCTGGCGTGCAAGCCGCGGCTGCTGATCGCCGACGAGCCCACCAGCGCGCTCGACGTCACGGTGCAGCAGACCATCCTCGACCAGATCGGCGAGATGACGCGCGAGCTCGGCACGGCGGTGCTGCTCATCACGCACGACCTCGGTCTCGCGGCCGAGCGGGCGGAGCGGGTCGTGGTGATGCACCGCGGCAAGGTGGTCGAGCAGGGGCCGGCGCGGCAGATCCTGGAGGACCCGCAGCACCCGTACACGCAGTCGCTCGTGAAGGCGGCGCCCTCGGTCGCGGTCGCCCGGCTGCGGCCGGAGGCGTTCGTGCGCGACACGTCCGCCGCCGAGCAGCCCGCGGAGGAGAAGCCGCGCGACCACATCGTCGAGATCGAGAACCTCACGAAGGTGTATCCGGTGCGGGGCAAGCACGAGGACTTCGTGGCCGTCGATGACGTGTCGCTGGCGATCCCGCGCGGCGAGACGGTCGCGATCGTCGGGGAGTCCGGCTCGGGCAAGACGACGACCGCCCGCATGCTGCTCAAGCTGATCGAGCCCACCAGCGGACTCATCCGCTACGAGGGCAAGGACGTCTCGACGCTCAGCAGGGCGGAGACGAAGGAGTTCCGGCAGCGCGTGCAGCCGATCTTCCAGGACCCGTACTCGAGCCTGAACCCGATGTTCACGATCGAGCGTTTGATCGCCGAGCCCCTGGAGTTCTATCGGCGGGGGAGTGGCGCCGACCGTCGCAAGCGCGTGCGGCAGCTGCTCGACGACGTGGCGCTGCCGCAGTCGATGCTGCGCCGCTACCCGTCGGAGCTGTCGGGCGGTCAGCGGCAGCGCGTCGCGATCGCCCGGGCGCTCGCGCTCTCGCCCGACCTCATCGTGTGCGACGAGCCGGTGTCGGCGCTCGACGTGCTGGTGCAGGACCAGATCCTGCGGCTGCTCGGCGACCTGCAGCGGGAGTACGGCCTGAGCTACCTGTTCATCTCGCACGACCTCGCGGTGGTGCGGCTCATCAGCGACTACGTGTGCGTGATGAAGGACGGGAAGCTGGTCGAGGCAGCGACGTCGGAGGAGATCTTCACGAATCCGCGCGACCCCTACACGCGGCGCCTGCTCGCCTCGATCCCGGGCAACGAGCTCGGCATCGCGTCCTGAGACGGGGGAGCGAGCGCCAATACCGCAGGTTCTGAGATTGGTCAAGGACTGTGCTTGCCATGTCGCGGAATCGTGGGTATAGTTGGTAGTTGCGCTCGCTCCTCCCTGCCCTCATATGGTGGTCGGCATCCGTTGAGCTCTCGAGCGCGAACTCCACCTGACGACAAAGGAATCGAGAAGCCCTGCGGGGCTCACGGAGGTTATTCCCTTGGCTGCTGCTCCCAACGCATCCACATCCACCACCACCAAGAACGGACGCGGAGCTTCCCGTCTTTCGTTCGCCAAGATCTCCGACACGCTGACGGTCCCCGACCTTCTCGCTCTGCAGACCGAGTCCTTCGGTTGGCTCGTCGGCAACGACGCCTGGAAGGCGCGCGTGGCCGAGGCGAAGGCCGCCGGTCGCACCGACGTGAACGAGAACAGCGGTCTGGGCGAGATCTTCGAGGAGATCTCCCCGATCGAGGACCTCGGCGAGACGATGCAGCTGTCGTTCACGAACCCGTACCTGGAGCCGGAGAAGTACTCCATCGAGGAGTGCAAGGAGCGTGGCAAGACCTACGCCGCGCCGCTGTACGTCGAGGCCGAGTTCATGAACCACCTCACGGGTGAGATCAAGACGCAGACGGTCTTCATGGGCGACTTCCCCCTGCAGACCGACAAGGGCACGTTCATCATCAACGGCTCCGAGCGCGTCGTCGTTTCGCAGCTCGTCCGCTCGCCCGGTGTCTACTTCGACAAGACGCCCGACAAGACCTCCGACAAGGACATCGTCTCGGCGCGCGTCATCCCGAGCCGCGGTGCCTGGCTCGAGTTCGAGATCGACAAGCGCGACCAGGTGGGCGTGCGCGTCGACCGCAAGCGCAAGCAGTCCGTCACGGTCTTCCTCAAGGCGCTGGGCATGACCAGCGAGGAGATCCTGGCCGAGTTCGCCGGCTACACCTCCATCGAGGAGACGCTCGCGAAGGACACGATCGTCACCAAGGAAGACGCGCTGCGCGACATCTACCGCAAGCTGCGTCCGGGCGAGCAGGTGGCCGCCGAGGCCGCCCGCGCGCTGCTCGACAACTTCTACTTCAACCCGAAGCGCTACGACCTCGCCAAGGTCGGCCGGTACAAGATCAACCACAAGCTGGGTCTCGACACCCCGCTGACGGAGTCGGTGCTGACGGTGCAGGACATCGTCGCGACCATCAAGTACCTGGTGCGTCTGCACGCCGGCACCGAGGAGACCTTCGAGGGCATCCGCGGCGGCAAGAAGACGGAGATCCGTCTCGCGACCGACGACATCGACAACTTCGGCAACCGTCGCATCCGCGCGGTCGGCGAGCTGATCCAGAACCAGGTCCGCACGGGTCTGTCCCGCATGGAGCGCGTCGTCCGCGAGCGCATGACCACGCAGGACATCGAGGCCATCACGCCGCAGACGCTGATCAACGTGCGCCCCGTCGTCGCTGCGATCAAGGAGTTCTTCGGAACCTCGCAGCTGTCGCAGTTCATGGACCAGAACAACCCGCTCGCGGGTCTGACCAACAAGCGCCGCCTCTCGGCCCTCGGCCCCGGTGGTCTGAGCCGCGACCGCGCCGGCGTCGAGGTCCGTGACGTCCACCCCTCGCACTACGGCCGCATGTGCCCGATCGAGACCCCGGAAGGCCCGAACATCGGCCTGATCGGTGCGCTCGCGACCTTCGCGCGCATCAACTCCTTCGGCTTCATCGAGACCCCGTACCGCAAGGTCGTCGACGGTGTCGTGACCGAGCAGATCGACTACCTCACGGCGTCCGAGGAGGTCGACTTCAACATCGCGCAGGCCAACGCGCCGCTCGATGCGAAGGGTCGCTTCCGCGAGAGCCACGTGCTCGCGCGCCCCAAGGGCGGTAGCGGTGAGGTCGACCTGTTCCTGCCGGAGGAGATCGGCTACATCGACGTCTCGCCGCGCCAGATGGTGTCGGTCGCGACTTCGCTCGTGCCCTTCCTCGAGCACGACGACGCGCAGCGCGCGCTCATGGGCGCCAACATGCAGCGCCAGGCCGTGCCGCTGCTGCGCAGCGACTCGCCGCTCGTCGGCACCGGTATGGAGGGTTACACCGCCATCGACGCGGGCGACGTGATCACCGCCGAGAAGGCCGGTGTCGTCTCCGAGGTCTCCGCCGACCGCGTCGTGGTCATGCTCGACGAGGGCGGCACGCAGGAGTACCACCTGCGCAAGTTCGACCGCTCGAACCAGGGCACCTCCTACAACCAGAAGGTCGTCGTGTCGGCCGGTGAGCGCGTCGAGGTCGGCGAGGTCATCGCCGACGGCCCCGCCACCGAGAACGGCGAGCTGGCCCTCGGCAAGAACCTCCTCGTCGCGTTCATGACGTGGGAGGGCTACAACTTCGAGGACGCCATCATCCTGAGCCAGGACCTGGTGAAGGACGACACCCTCTCGTCGATCCACATCGAGGAGTACGAGGTCGACGCCCGCGACACCAAGCTCGGCAAGGAGGAGATCACCCGTGACCTCCCCAACGTCAGCCCCGAGCTGCTGAAGGATCTCGACGAGCGCGGCATCATCCGCATCGGTGCCGAGGTCCGCCCCGGCGACATCCTCGTCGGCAAGGTCACGCCGAAGGGTGAGACCGAGCTGTCGGCCGAGGAGCGCCTGCTCCGCGCGATCTTCAACGAGAAGAGCCGCGAGGTCCGCGACACGTCGCTGAAGGTGCCGCACGGTGAGCAGGGCACGATCATCGCCGTCAAGGAGTTCAACGCCGAGGACGGCGACGACGAGCTCGGCTCCGGCGTGAACCGCCGCGTCGTGGTCTACATCGCCCAGAAGCGCAAGATCACCGAGGGTGACAAGCTCGCCGGCCGTCACGGCAACAAGGGTGTCATCGCGAAGATCCTGCCCGTCGAGGACATGCCGTTCCTCTCGGACGGCACGCCGGTCGACATCGTCCTCAACCCGCTGGGCATCCCGGGTCGAATGAACTTCGGCCAGGTGCTCGAGACCCACCTCGGGTGGATCGCGAAGCAGGGCTGGAAGGTCGAGGGCACCCCGGAGTGGGCCGCCAAGCTGCCGGAGCAGGCCTTCGAGGCCGCCCCCGGCACCAAGGTCGCGACCCCGGTGTTCGACGGCGCCAGCGAGGAGGAGATCGCCGGTCTGCTCGACTCGACGCTCCCGACGCGTGACGGCCTGCGCCTGATCGACTCGAGCGGCAAGACGCAGCTGTTCGACGGCCGCTCCGGCGAGCCGTTCCCGGCGCCGATCTCCGTGGGCTACATGTACATCCTGAAGCTCCACCACCTGGTGGACGACAAGATCCACGCCCGCTCCACCGGTCCGTACTCGATGATCACCCAGCAGCCGCTCGGTGGTAAGGCGCAGTTCGGTGGACAGCGCTTCGGTGAGATGGAGGTGTGGGCCCTCGAGGCCTACGGCGCCGCGTACGCCCTCCAGGAGCTCCTCACGATCAAGTCCGACGACATCCTCGGCCGCGTCAAGGTGTACGAGGCGATCGTCAAGGGCGAGAACATCCAGGAGCCCGGCATCCCGGAGTCGTTCAAGGTGCTCATGAAGGAGATGCAGTCGCTCTGCCTGAACGTCGAGGTCCTCTCGGCCGACGGCACGCTGGTCAACCTCCGCGACACCGACGACGAGGCGTTCCGCGCCGCAGAGGAACTCGGTATCAACATCTCCAGCCGCTTCGAGGCCGCCTCGATCGACGAGATCTAATCCTTCGGGAGCCGGGGACCGCCGTGTCCCCGGCTCACCGAAGCAGACTTCTCAAACAGAATTCCGACACAGGAGAACTAGTGCTCGAGTCCACAACCTTCGATGAGCTTCGCATCGGCCTGGCGACCGCAGACCACATCCGCGCGTGGTCCTACGGCGAGGTCAAGAAGCCCGAAACCATCAACTACCGCACCCTCAAGCCGGAGAAGGACGGTCTCTTCGGAGAGCAGATCTTCGGCCCGTCCCGTGACTGGGAGTGCGCCTGCGGCAAGTACAAGCGCGTCCGCTTCAAGGGCATCGTCTGTGAGCGCTGTGGCGTGGAGGTCACCAAGAGCTCCGTCCGCCGTGAGCGCATGGGTCACATCGAGCTCGCCGCTCCCGTCACCCACATCTGGTACTTCAAGGGCGTGCCCTCGCGCCTCGGCTACCTGCTCGACATGGCGCCGAAGGACCTCGAGAAGGTCATCTACTTCGCCGCCTACATGGTCATCTCGGTCGACGAGGATGCTCGTCACCGCGACCTGGGCACGCAGGAGAACAACATCCGCCTCGAGCTGAAGACGCTCGGCGACCGCCGCGACGCCAAGATCGCGGAGCGCCTGGCCAAGCTGGAGGAGGAGCTCGCGGCTCTCGAGGCCGATGGTGCCAAGGCCGACGCCAAGAAGAAGGTCAAGGACGCCGCCGAGAAGGAGATGTCGCTCATCCGCAAGGGTGCCGACGAGGCGATCCTGAAGCTGGAGCGCGTGTGGGAGGACTTCCGCACGCTCGAGGTCGGTGCCCTGCGCCCGGAGGACGACGTCTTCCACGAGCTGCAGGACCGCTTCGGCCAGTACTTCGAGGCCTACATGGGTGCCGAGGCGATTCAGCGTCGCCTGGCCGCGTTCGACCTGACCGCCGAGGCCGAGAGCCTGCACCTGCAGATCTCGGAGGGCAAGGGCCAGCGCAAGATCCGTGCGATCAAGCGCCTCAAGGTCGTCAACTCGTTCCTCGAGACCGGCATGAGCCCGGCCGCGATGGTGCTCGACGTCGTTCCGGTGATCCCGCCGGAGCTGCGTCCGATGGTGCAGCTCGACGGTGGCCGCTTCGCGACCTCCGACCTGAACGACCTGTACCGCCGCGTGATCAACCGCAACAACCGTCTCCGTCGCCTGATCGACCTCGGTGCCCCCGAGATCATCGTCAACAACGAGAAGCGGATGCTGCAGGAGGCCGTCGACGCGCTGTTCGACAACGGCCGCCGTGGTCGCCCCGTCACCGGTACCGGCAACCGTGCACTGAAGTCCCTGAGCGACATGCTCAAGGGAAAGCAGGGTCGTTTCCGTCAGAACCTGCTCGGCAAGCGTGTCGACTACTCGGGCCGTTCGGTCATCGTGGTCGGCCCGCAGCTCAAGCTGCACCAGTGCGGTCTGCCCAAGCAGATGGCGCTCGAGCTGTTCAAGCCGTTCGTCATCAAGCGCCTGATCGACCTGGGTCACTCGCAGAACATCAAGGCCGCGAAGCGCGCCGTCGAGCGCACGCGTCCCGAGGTCTGGGACGTGCTCGAGGAGATCATCCGCGAGCGTCCGGTTCTGCTCAACCGTGCACCCACCCTGCACCGTCTGGGCATCCAGGCGTTCGAGCCGCAGCTCGTGGAGGGCAAGGCCATCCAGCTGCACCCGCTCGTCTGCGCGGCGTTCAACGCCGACTTCGACGGTGACCAGATGGCCGTGCACCTGCCGCTGTCGGTCGAGGCTCAGGCCGAGGCCCGCGTGCTGATGCTCGCGTCGAACAACATCCTCAAGCCGTCGGACGGCCGTCCGGTGACCCTGCCCTCGCAGGACATGATCATCGGTCTGCACCACCTGACCACGGTCAAGGCCGGCGCCAAGGGCGAGGGCCGTGCGTTCGGCTCCGTCGGTGAGGCGCAGCTCGCGTACGACGAGGGCACGCTCGACCTGCAGGCGAAGGTCCGCATCCGCATCCCGGGTCTGGCCTTCCTGGAGGGCGAGGCTCCCGAGGGCTACGAGAAGCACGGTCTGGTCGACGCCTCGCTCGGTCAGGCGATCTTCAACGACGCGCTGCCGAAGGGCTACCCCTTCGTCCGCGAGCAGGCCGACAAGGGCAAGCTGTCGCAGATCGTCAACAAGCTGGCCGAGGAGTACCCCAAGGTCGAGACGGCCGCCACGCTGGACCGCATCAAGGATGCCGGCTTCTACTGGGCGACCCGTTCGGGTGTCACCGTCGCGCTGAGCGACATCCTCACCCCGCCGAACAAGGCGGAGATCGTCGCGGGCTACGAGAAGCAGGCCGCGAAGGTCCAGTCCCAGTACGAGAAGGGCCTCACGACCGACGCCGAGCGTCGTCAGGAGCTCATCAAGATCTGGACCGAGGCGACCGACGAGGTGCAGGCCGCGATGAAGGCGCACTTCCCGGAGGACAACACCATCAACCGCATGGTGTCCTCGGGCGCCCGTGGTAACTGGCTGCAGATCCGGAACATCGCCGGTATGCGTGGTCTGGTGAACAACCCCAAGGGTGAGATCATCCCGCGTCCGATCATCTCCTCGTACCGCGAGGGTCTGTCGGTGGCGGAGTACTTCATCGCGACGCACGGTACCCGTAAGGGTCTGGCCGACACCGCTCTGCGTACCGCCGACTCGGGTTACCTGACCCGTCGTCTGGTGGACGTCTCGCAGGACGTCATCATCCGCGAAGAGGACTGTGGCACGTCGAAGGGCCTCGAGCTCCCGATCGCCGCGCCGAACTCGCAGGGTGAGCTGGTGCGCGACGCGAACGTCGAGAACTCGGTGTTCGCCCGGACGCTGGCCTCCGACGTCGTGAACGCGGCGGGCGAGGTCCTCGCCTCGGCCGGCGACGACGTGGGCGACGTGCTCATCGACAAGCTGGTCGCTGCGGGTGTCGAGACCATCAAGGTCCGCTCGGTCCTGACCTGCGACTCCGCCGTCGGCGTGTGCGCGCAGTGCTACGGTCGTTCGCTCGCGACCGGCAAGACGGTCGACATCGGTGAGGCCGTCGGCATCATCGCGGCCCAGTCGATCGGTGAGCCCGGTACCCAGCTGACGATGCGTACCTTCCACACCGGTGGTTCCGCGTCGGCCGACGACATCACGCAGGGTCTGCCCCGTGTGCAGGAGCTGTTCGAGGCCCGTACCCCCAAGGGTGCGTCGCCGATCGCCGAGGCCGACGGCCGCATCACGATCGACGAGACCGACAAGGCCAAGAAGGTCATCCTGACGCCCGACAACGGCGACGAGCCCGTCGTCTACCCGGTGCTGAAGCGTGCGACGCTCCTCGTCGAGGACGGCCAGCACGTCTCGGTCGGTCAGCCCCTGCAGGTCGGCACGCTCGACCCCAAGGAGGTCATGCGCGTCATGGGTGCCCGCGAGGTGCAGAAGTACCTCGTCGGCGGCGTGCAGGGCGTGTACCGCTCGCAGGGTGTGCCGATCCACGACAAGCACATCGAGGTCATCGTCCGCCAGATGCTCCGCAAGGTCACCGTCGTCGACCACGCCGACACGACCCTGCTGCCGGGTGAGATGGTCGACCTGAAGCGCTACCAGCAGATCAACCGCGAGGCCGTGGCCGAGGGCAAGCGCCCCGCGTCGGGTCGCCCGGAGCTGATGGGTATCACGAAGGCGTCGCTCGCGACCGAGTCGTGGCTGTCCGCCGCGTCCTTCCAGGAGACGACCCGCGTGCTCACGCAGGCCGCCATGGAGGGCAAACGCGACCCGCTGGTCGGTCTCAAGGAGAACGTCATCATCGGTAAGCTCATCCCCGCCGGAACCGGTCTCTCGAAGTACCGCGACGTCACGGTCGAGGCCACCGAGGAAGCCAAGAGCGAGCGCTACCCGAACCGGATCTTCGCATCCGACGGCGCGTACGCGGACGGCGACTTCGGCTACGTCGACTTCGACGCGTTCTCGACGGACGACATCACCCCCGGTACCTACAACTGAGGTGTGACTGAGTGAACGAAGGCCCCGGGCATCGCCCGGGGCCTTCGTCGTCCCTCGTCGCGTTCGGGCACGCAGTTCGGCAGCGCTCCGGAGCGCGGGCGGGCGCGGTAGGGTCGGCGAGTGAGCACTGAGACTTCCCCCGGCGGCTCGGCCGTCGTCATCGGAGACGCCCTGATCGACGAGATCCGGGATGACAGCGGCGTCCGCGAGTTCGTCGGCGGAGCCGCCCTGAACGTGGCGGTGGGTCTGCGGCGACTCGGAATCCCCACGACGCTCATCGCGATGGTCGGAGAAGACGTCGCAGGCGCGCACATCCGCGAGTATGTGGCGGACCACGGCGTGCGCCTGATCGCGAGCGCGGCGCCGCACGGGTCGTCGCGCGCCGTCGTGACGCGATCCGCCGGCGGCGAGCCCGCGTACGTCTTCAACCGTGCCGCCCAGGAGCGCACGATTCGCTACTCGGACGAGGCGGTGGCCGCGATCGCGGACGCCGACCTCGCGGTCGTCAGCTGCTTCCCGTTCGACGCACCCGCCGAGGTCGACGCGCTCGCGGCCGCCCTGGACGGTGCGCGCCTCGCGATCGATCCGAACCCGCGCACGGGCATGCTGAGCGACCGCGACGAGTTCGTGCGCGGCTTCGAGCGTCTGGCCGCGCAGGCCGAGGTCGTGAAGGTCGGCGCCGACGACGCGGCGGTGCTCTACGACGGCGACCTCGACGTGCTGCGCTCCCGTCTCCGGGGGCTCGGCGTGCGCGCGGTGCTGGCCACCGCGGGTGCGGACGGCGCGGTGCTCGAGTCCGACGCCGGCACTTCGACGGCCCCGATCTCCGCGCTGCCCGGGCGCCTCGTCGACACCGTGGGGGCGGGCGATGCGACGCTCGCCGCCGTCGCCGCCGGTCTGGTCGCCGCTGCCCCGCAGGCCGCAGGGGAGTGGGATGCCCTGCTGCGACGGGCCATGGACATCGCGGCCGCGACGTGCAGGGCCGAGGGCGGTCTGCTGCGCACGCCCGAGTCGCTCGCCGAGTCAGACCGCGGGGTGCACGGCAGCTGACGCCTCGATTTCTCGACCCCGCATCGTGCGGGTATGATGGATCTTCGTGCCCCCGGTTGGCTGTTGAAGTCGGACGGGTGCGCTCTGGCGAGTTACCCAAGTGGCCAAAGGGATCTGACTGTAAATCAGCCGTCTTCGACTTCGGGGGTTCGAATCCCTCACTCGCCACCACGGAAGCCCCCGCTCGTCGGGGGCTTCTTCCGTTTCGGCGCGCGTCTCACGAACCCGTGACACCGAGGCCCTCCGTCGGCCACACTGAGTGCCATGGGATCAGCGTTGACCACCATCGGACTGCCCGTCGCGCTCGGCATCATCATGCTGGGTCTGGGCCTCAGCCTCACCCTCGGCGACTTCGCGCGGGTGCTCAAGCAGCCGAGGGCGGTGATCGTCGCGCTGCTGTGTCAGCTGGTGCTCCTTCCGGCCGTCTGCTTCGGGCTCGTGCTGCTGTTCCAGCTGCCGCCGGTGCTGGCGGTGGGAATGATGATGCTCGCCGCGTCGCCGGGCGGCACCACGGCGAACCTGTACAGCCACCTGTTCCGCGGCGACATCGCCCTCAACATCTCGCTCACGGCGGTGAACTCGGTGATCGCGGTGATCACGCTGCCGATCATCACGAACCTCGCGATCGCCTACTTCCGCCCGTTCGATGACACGCTGGGGCTGCAGTGGTCGAAGGCCCTCGAGGTGTTCGCGATCGTGCTGCTGCCCGTCGCGCTCGGCATGCTGATCCGGCGGTTCTGGCCACGGTTCGCCGCGAGCATGGACAAACCGGTGCGCATCGCCTCGGTCGTCATCCTGATCGTCGTGATCGCGGGCGCCGTGGCCTCGAACTGGACGCTCCTGGTCGACAACGTGGCGCGTCTGGCTCTCATCACCGTGCTGTTCTGCCTGGTCAGCCTCGCGGTTGGATTCCTCATCCCGCGGATGCTGCGGGTGGGCAAGCGTCAGGCGATCGCGACGTCGTTCGAGATCGGCATCCACAACGCGACCCTGGCGATCGTGATCGCGCAGTCCGTGCTCGGTTCGGTGGAGCTGAGCCTCCCCGCGGCCGTCTACGGGGTGCTGATGTTCTTCATCGCGTTCGGCTTCGGGTTCCTCATCCGCGAGCGCAGCGGTGCGTCTGAAGCGCGGACCGCGCCCGCCGTCGAGGGCGTTTCCTAGACTGGAGTGATGCGAGCCCTCACCGAAGCCGACGTCCGGGCCTCGTTCGTGAACGCGGACGCGGACGAGCTGCGCGTCATGGAGATGCCGCACGACTTCCTCCTGGTCGACTGGGACTACCTCGACTTCTTCGCCTGGCGCGACCCGAGCGCGGGCAAGCGCGGCTACGTGCTGATCCAGCACGAGAGCCGCGTGGTCGGTGTCGTGCTGCGGGCGTCGGAGCCCGGTCGCGGGCGCTCCGGCATGTGCAACATCTGCCACACGATGCAGCCGGGCAACCAGGTCGCGCTGTTCTCCGCGCGACGGGCGGGCGAGGCCGGCGCTCGCGGCGACTCCTTCGGCACGTACATCTGCGCGGACCTCTCCTGTCACGAGAACGTGCGACTCGCGCATCCGCTCGCGCCGAACGAGATCCGCGCGGCGGGTCAGGCCGACTTCCGCCTCGACGGCACGCGCCGCCGGATGGAGGGGTTCGTCTCCCGCGTGTGGGAGCAGGGCTGAGTCCGGCTAGCCTGGATCCACACGTCCTGTGCTCGAGGGAGACGCCATGAGTGAAGCCATCCTGTTCGCGGTCGACGAGGGGATGGCGCGGCTGACGCTGAACCGTCCGGCTCGCCTCAACGCCTTCAACGCCGATCTGGCCCACGCCTGGCGTGACGCCACGGCCGAGGCCACCTCGCGGAGCGACGTGAAGGCGATCCTCCTCGACGCGGCGGGGCCGGCGTTCTGCGCGGGCGGCGACGTGATCGACATGGCGACCACGATGGGCGCCTCCGGTGCCGAGATCACCGCGCTCGCCGAGGTGATCAACGCGGGCATCCGCTCGCTGACCGAGTCGAGCATCCCGGTGGTCGCCGCCGCCCACGGTACGACGGCGGGTGGCGGGCTCGGCATCCTGCTCGCGACCGACTACGCCGTGGTCGGGGCACGATCGAAGCTCGGGAGCCTGTACGCCAACATCGGTCTCACGCCCGACCTGTCGGTGTCGGCGCAGCTGGCCCGTGCGATCGGTCAGCGCAGAGCGCTGCAGCTCGTGCTGCAGGATCGGCTGCTGACGGCGGCCGAGGCGCTGGAGTGGGGACTGGTGGCCGAGGTCGTGGAGGGCGAGGACGCGGCTGCGGAGGCGGAGGCCGTGCGCTCGCGCGCCGAGGAGGTCGCGCGCTTCTGGCTGGCCGGGGCCGCGGATGCCTATGGCCAGGCCAAGCGGCTGGTGCGGTCGCAGCCCGAGCGCACCTTCGTCGAGCAGCTGTCGGAGGAGGCGCGCTCGATCGGTGCCGCGCTCGAGACTCCCGACGCGCAGGCGCGGGTCGCCGCGTTCGCTGCGGCATCGGCGCGCAAGACGGCCTGACTCTTCCTCCCCAGCCACCGGTTTTCCTCGCGTCCGTCCGCACGGCGCGAAGATCCCCGAACCGGGACCGGCGCGCGTGGGAGGATGTGGACATCGATCGCCACTCGACGAGAGGACCCCCATGTCCCATCCGGACATCAGCACGCCGCCGCAGGCTGAGAAGAAGAACATGTCGCTGCTCATCCGAGGCTCGATCTGGGTGGCGATCGGCGCGCTGATCGCGGCCGCGCTCGTGTGCGTGGTGTGGGTGCTGATCGGCGACCAGAACGGCCTGATCGGTCGAGCCTTCCTCACGATCCTGCTCCTGGCCGCGTTCGCCGGCATCGCGATCCTGGAGGCCGGGCTCGCCCCCAATCGCCCGGACTGGCTCCAGCTCGCGAGCATGGTCAGCTGGGTCGTGGCGCTCCTGGTGGGGCTCGTGAAGATCTGGCTCCCGGAAGACGGCATCTACTTCGGGGCGGAGCGCTTCTTCCAACTCCTGCTCGTGATCGGAGTGCTCCAGCTCGCCCTGCTGCACGTGCGTCTGTTCACGAAGGCGGCGCAGCGCCACGTCACCACCTTCACGCGCGTCATCTTCATCGTGACGGTCGTGTTCCTCGGTGCGCTCGTGGCGATGCTCGTGTTCTTCCTCGCGTTCCCGAACACGTTCGACTACAGCGAGCTGTACTGGCGCATCGTGGTCGCCCTCACGATCCTGGTCGCGGTGGGCACCACGCTCATCCCCCTGCTGAACGCGCTCTTCGCGCCGAGGAGGGCCGCCACGCCGACGCCGCAGAACCCGGCTCCCGCGTGGCCCACGTTCGCCGACGGCCGCACCCCGCTCCCCGCACTGCCCGACGGCTCGCCCGACTGGAACGCGTACTACACCGGCTACCCGACGGCTCCGCAGCAGGCTCTCCCGCAGCCGCAGACCACGGCGTTCCCCGTGGTTCCCGAGGCCGCGGTCGCGCAGCCCGCGCCTCCGGCTGCGCCCTCCGCACCCCCGGTGGCCCAGCCCGGCCCTCCGGTACCGGACGCACCGGTGCCGCCCCGACCCGCCGCGCCGGAGCCCCCCGCGCCGCATCAGGGCGAACCTCCCGCGTTCCCGCCGCCCCCTCCCGCGCCGGGGAACCGGGCGTCGTGACAGTGTCACAGGAGCAGGAGCTCGGCGCGCTCGCCGCGGAGGTCGCTCGGGAGGCGGGGGAGCTCGCCAGGACACGCCGACAGCAGGGGGTCACCCTGGCCGCGACCAAGTCGACACTGGCCGACATCGTGACCGAGGCCGACCGCGAGGTCGAGGCGCTCATCCGCGACCGTCTGCTGACGGCGCGGCCGCACGACGGCTTCCTCGGCGAGGAGTCCGGTACGGCGGCGGGCGACAGCGGGATCACCTGGGTGGTCGACCCCATCGACGGCACCGTCAACTACGCCTACGACATCCCGGCCTACAACGTCAGCATCGCGGCCGTCCAGGGAGAGCCCGACCCGAGCCGGTGGGAGGCGCTCGCCGCCGCCGTGCACGCACCGGCCGTGGGGGAGACGTTCACCGCCGCTCGAGGTCACGGAGCCTGGCTCGACGGCAGGCGCCTCGAGGTCACGCAGGAGACACCGGCCGGCGCGCTCCTCGCCACCGGGTTCGGCTACGACCCCGCGACCCACGACGGCGACCTCGCGACCGTGCGCCGGGTGATGCCCATCGCGCGGGACCTCCGGCGGATGGGGTCGGCCGCACTCGACCTCGCGTACGTCGCCGCTGGTCGACTCGACGGCTACTTCGAGCGCGGACTGGCCCCCTGGGACCTCGCGGCGGGCGCGCTCTTGGTGAGCGAGGCGGGCGGCATCGTGACGCGCGTCGACACCGACTCCCCTCGGCCGCTGCTGATCGCCGGAGGACCAGCCGTGCACGCGCGGCTCACCGAGATCCTGTGCTGAGAAACCTGAACTGATACATGGCATTCCCAGGGTGATCGGGGTAGTGTTTACCCGATCGTTACTTTCACCACCCGAAGGTGAAAGCTGTCATTGCGCCCCCGAGCAACACGAACGACCGAGAGACTAGTTTTGCCCTTCGAGAATCCCCAGGCTGCCGCTGCGCCCACGCGTCGCTCCAGCCGTCATCGCACTGCGGCCACCGAGGCCCCGGCGACCGGGACGACGGCACCCCTCGCTCACGCGGAGACCGTGGTCGCGCTCGCCGCCGTCGCACCCCTCTCCCGTCGCGCCGCACGTCAGCGGCCGAACGACGTCCCGCCGGTGCCTCAGGCTCCCGCCGAACCGTTCATCGCCGCGACGCCCGCGCCTGCCGTGGCCGACGTCCCCGCCGTGCCCCTCGCGGCGACGCACGAGGCACCCGCCGAGGCCGCAGGCGCCGAGGTCATCCCGCCGGCCTCCGAGCCGTTCGTGGCCGAAGCCGACGCCGAGGGAGACGCGTTCGAGCGTGCCTCGCGCGCCTTCCGCAGCACCGGCGCCGTGCGCACCGTCCCTGCTGCGGCCGCGAGTGCCCGGTCGTTCGCCAGCGCCGCCGACGCGCAGGGTGCGGCGGCCGAACACGTCGCATCGCGTCCCCGCCGTCTCCGGCGCTTCGTGACGGTCGGCGCGACCGTCGGTGTCATGGGTCTGGCCGGACTGCTCGCGGTCTCCATGACGCTGCCCGCCGAGGCCGTCGCCGCCGCGCGCGGAGGGTCGATGGCGTCCACCTCCCTCGTGACCGCTGCCGCCGCCGACGCCGCGGGGTCGGCGAAGGACGAGATCCAGGCCTTCGTCGCGCCCTCCGACGTGCAGAACGCACCGCTCACCCGCAACGACGACTACAGCACGGTCTCGCTCGTCGAGGTCGCGGCCGAGCAGGGCATCAACTACTCGGGCGAGGTCTTCACCAACGACCCCGACGCCGCGATCCAGTGGCCGTTCATGGTCGGCGTCGGCATGTCGTACGGCTATGGCATGCGCAGCGGACGCCTGCACGAGGGCATCGACTTCACCCCCGGCAACGGCGCGCCCATCCAGGCGATCGCCGACGGCGTGGTGCGCACCGCCACGGAGCAGGGCGGCGCCTACGGGGTCACGGTCTACATCGACCACGTGATCGACGGCCAGACCATCACCAGCCACTATGCGCACATGCAGTACGGCTCGCTCCAGGTGAAGGCGGGCGACCGGGTCACCGTCGGCACCGTCATCGGCAAGACCGGGAACACGGGCCGCTCCTACGGCGCGCACCTCCACTTCGAGCTCATCGTCAACGGCACGACGATCGACCCGATGCCGTGGCTCCGTGCCAACGCCGGACGCACGTCGTACTGACCGGCCTGATTTCATGAGGACGCCACAGTGATGGTATTCTCGTGTGGTTGCCCCGCGAGGGGCAGCACGCCCCGATAGCTCAGTGGCAGAGCACTTCCATGGTAAGGAAGGGGTCGTCAGTTCAATCCTGACTCGGGGCTCGGAGTTCGCATCTGCGATGCGGATGCCGTGCGGCAGGGTAGCTCAGTTGGTGAGAGCGCACGACTCATAATCGTGAGGTCGCGGGTTCAAGCCCCGCTCCTGCTACAGCGCGAAACCCCCGGATACGTCCGGGGGTTTCGTCGTATCCGCGGACTAGAGTGAGAGCCGTTCCGCGCGCTCGCGCGGACGAGCGAGGCGGGCTCCCCGGAAAGAGGACCGCCGTGCCGACCCCCGCTCCCTCCGCGACCGCTGTCTACTGCCATGCGCATCGGGCGGTGATGGTCGCCGTGACGGACAGGGCGGGCGTCTCGCTCGGACTGGAGGACATCGCGGGCCCCGTCTCCTGGGACGCGCTCATCGCCGCGGGCTACGGCCTCGCGGTCGCGGCGGGCGCACTGTCCGGTGCGGTGGCCGGGCTCCGCTGCCGGGGAGTCTCCGTCGCCGACGTGCTCGGCGCGTCGATCGAGGACCCCCACCACACGATCGATCGCGCCGACCTGCGCCGCGCGGCCGCCTGGCTCGCCGACGGGCTTGCCCGCGACGAGGAGCAGCCGCTCGACGACATGACCGCCGAGGTGATCGGCACCGACGTGCTGTGGGACCCCCACGCCCACGCGGACGACGACCGCATCGCCGCGGTCGTGTTCGCGATCGTCACCGTCAGTGCACAGGCCGTCGGGGAGCGGAGCTGAGCGTGCGGCGCGCTCTGTCCCCGCTGCTCGGCTGATCCCGCGCAGGCCCCCAGGGAGCGGAGCTGAGCGTGCGGCGCGCTCTGCCCGCGCTGGCTCGGCTGATCCCGCGCAGGCTCCCAGGGAGCGGAGCTGAGCGTGCGGCGCGTTCTGCCCGCGCTGGCTCGGCTGATCCCGCACAGGCCGTCGGGGAGCTGACCGTGACACCCGGCCCCGCGCGCCGGGCCGCCCGACGATGGCCAGCGCCCTCGGCCGCACGGGCCATCCGGAACCCGGAGGTCATGTCAAGCCCCTGCGCTCGGGCCCGCCGGCACGGGAGACTGGCGCTCCACGAGGCCGAGGAACGGAGATCCCCATGTCAGACCCGAACAGCAACGCCGCCGACGATGGCCCCGAGGTGGACGCCGTCGGTGTGGACGCCGACATCGTCACCAACGATCACGACCCCGAGCCCGACGACCTTCCGGCCAGCGAAGACGACGACGACGACCTCGACGTCGCCGACCTCCCCTGACCGGTCACCGGTCCGCGGTCGACGGGTCGGACCCCTCCGACCCGTCGACCGCGGTGGTCGTCCGTCCGCCGGCGCGCTGAGCGGCCTCCAGCCGCTCCGCCTCCTCGCCACTGATGGCTTCGCCGCGTGCCACGAGTCCCGCCTGGTCGGACAGGGGGATCTGCTTGAGGAACAGCGACAGCAGCAGCGCGAGCGCCACGAACGGCACCAGGTACCAGAACACCGGGGCGAGCGCATCGGCGTACGCGGTCACGATCCCGTCGCGCACCTCGTCGGGCAGCGCGCTGAGCGTTGCGGGGTCGATGGTCGACGCGGCCTGCGACGCCTGATCCGGCGAGGCACCGGCTCCGGCGAACACGCCGAGCAGGTTCTCCGTCAGCCGCGTCGTGAAGATCGTGCCGAAGACGGCCACTCCGAGGGATGCCCCCACCTCCCGGAAGTAGTTGTTGGTGCTCGTCGCGGTGCCGATCTCGCCCGCGGGCACGGCGTTCTGGACTACCAGCACCACGACCTGCATGATGAGCCCGAGGCCCGCGCCGAACACGAACAGGAAGACGCAGATCAGCCAGATGGGCGTCTCGGCCGACAGCGTGGTCATCGCGACCATCGAGAGGCCCGTCACGATCGTGCCGACGATCGGGTAGACCTTGTACTTCCCGGTCTTCGAGATCGCGATGCCCGAGAAGATGGACGTGCCCATCAGGCCCACCATCATCGGGATCATCAGCAGCCCGGAGGCCGCGGCCGACGTGCCGGACGACATCTGCAGGAACGTGGGCACGAAGCCGATCGCCGCGAACATGCCGATCCCGAGCACCAGTCCGATGGCCGTCGCGTTCACGAAGATCGGGTTGCGGAACAGGCTCAGCGGGATGATCGGGTCCTGCGCCCTGGACTCGGTGATGACGAACGCGGTCGCGGCGACCACGAGGCCGGCGCCCCACGCCCAGGTCGCCAGCGAATCCCACCCGAACTCCTTGTCGCCGCCGAAGTCGGTGAAGAAGATCAGGCACGTCGTCGCGAGGGAGAGGAAGATCACGCCGAGCACGTCGATGCGCTTCTCGGCCTTCTTGCTGGGCAGCTGCAGCGCGACCAGCGCGATCACGAACGCCGCGATCCCGACCGGGATGTTGATGTAGAAGGCCCACTGCCACGTCATGTGGTCGACGAAGAACCCGCCGAGCAGCGGACCGGCCACGGCGGAGAGCCCGAACACGGCACCGAGCGGACCCATGTACTTGCCGCGCTCGTTGGCGGGCACGATGTCGGCGATGATCGCCTGCGACAGGATCATCAGTCCGCCGCCGCCCAGGCCCTGCAGCGCCCGGAACACGACGAACATCCAGAAGTCGGTCGCCAGGGCGCAGCCCACCGACGCGAGCGTGAAGAGCGCGATCGCGACGAGGAACAGGCTGCGACGACCGAGCACGTCGCCGAACTTGCCGTAGATCGGCATCACGATGGTGGTGGCCAGCAGGTACGCGGTCGTGATCCACACCTGGTGGTCGACGCCGCCGAGCTGGCCCACGATGGTCGGCATCGCGGTCGACACGATGGTCTGATCGAGGCTCGCGAGCAGCATGCCGGCGATCAGGGCGCTGAAGATGATCCAGATGCGACGCTTCGTGAGCAGGAAGGGCGCGTCGGCGGTGGCGGTGGCGGACATTCAGTGGGCTTTCTGTGCGGGGGAGTACAGGTCGCGCGCGAGCCGGAGACGGCGTCGGATCAGCTCGGCGAACGGCTCGGTGGAGTGGTGGTGCAGGAGCTGTTCCATGCACAGGCGCACGAGGGCACCGACGGACTGCACGAGCACCTGCGCGCGCAGCTCGGCGTCCTCGACGCCCTCGAGCCGGCGGGTGATCAGGGCGACGTCGCGCCGCTCGTGCTTCTCCTGCTGCTCGAACGCGGCCTTGAGCAGTCGCGGTTCGTGCTCGATCACGGCGAACAGCTCGGCGGCATGCTCGACGGGGTCGAACAGGGAGAAGCGGGCCACGGTGAGCTCGACGAAGTCGTCGAGCAGGTCGCCGTCGGCGGTCGCGAAAGCGTCCTCCAGCTCCTCCTGGCGGGAGTCGATCACGGTGATGCCGAAGACCGCGTTCTCCTTGCTCTCGAAGTAGTTGAAGAACGTGCGGCGCGACACCCCGGCCTCGGTGCACAGCTCCTCGATCGTGAAGCCGGCGAAGCCTCGTTCGACCGTCCAGCGCCGCGCCACCGAGGTGAGCGCGCGAGACGTCTCGCGCTTGCGCTGCTCCCTCGTCGATTCTGCACTTGCATCCATAGAGTGCAACTTTGCACTTTCAACCTTGGAGTGCACTGTGAGAGTGCGTTTCTCTGCCCGCCCGGAAAAACCCTCGACGAATTCGTGACATCCGAGGTGCCTCATGCGTCTTAGTGGTGTCGTAAGAACACGGCCCGCGCCCCACGGTGCGGACACACGGATGAAGGAGCTCGAGATGGCGAACGTGACGGGGGGCAGCCAGCCCAAGGCTCAGGTCGTACCGACGGCGCAGGCCGCAGCGGTGGGGAAGACCACGATCGAGGACGCGGTCGTCGCGAAGATCGCGGGCATCGCGGCCCGTGAGGTCAGCGGCGTCTATGCGCTCGGCGGCGGGGCGGCCCGCATGATGGGCGCGATCCGAGACGTGCTGAACACGACCGACCTCTCGCAGGGCGTGAGCGTGGAGGTCGGCGAGACGCAGGTGGCCGTCGACGTCACGATCGTCGCGGAGTACCCGGTGTCGCTGCAGAAGGTGGCCGACGACGTGCGCACGGCCATCCACCGGGCCATGGTCGACCTGGTCGGCATGGACGTCGCCGAGATCAACGTGAGCGTCAACGACGTGCACATCCCCTCGGACGACGACGCCGACGCCGAGGAGGCGCGAGTCCAGTGAACGCCTCGGTGATCGGCGGAGCTGCGGCCGCGGTCCTCGCACTGACCTGGATCGTGCTGGGCTTCTGGGCGTTCCTGCTCGTGCTCCTCGCGATGCTCGTCGGCGCGGCGGCCGGGCGCATCGCCGACGGTCGCCTGGACGTCCGGGCGCTCGCCGAGGTGGTCCGCGGACGGCGGTCGTCCTCGTGAGCGTCGAGTGGGCAGGGGCGTCGACGGGTGTGGCGGGGGCCACGTCCGTCGAGACCCGCGCCCTGCACCGGATCGCCCTCGGCATCGCCAGGGATGCCGCGGGCGTGGGGCTCGACGACATCGCGGTGGAGCTGGGCGACCGGCGCGGCGACCTGCGCGTCACGGTGGTCGTGCCCGTCGTGCTGGCGCGCTCCGACGGCACGACCCTCGCCGACCGCGGCGAGGTGCTGCGCGAGACCCTCGTGCGTCGGCTCGGGGAGCTGGCGTCGCGACGGGTGGGCGCGGTCGACGTGCGGTTCACCGGCGTGCGGCGTGCGCTCGAGCGGAGGGTCGCATGAGCGCGCCCGCCGCCACGCGCCGACTGCTGCGCCGGGAGACACGGGCGTCGCGGACCGCTCCGGCGACCGTGCTCGCCGCTCTCCTGGCGATCGTGCTGCTCGGGCTCCTGGGGTGCGGGGTCGCCGCGGCCCTCGACCCCGGGTTCCGCGCGGATGCGGCGGCGCTGCTGGCGGGCGTCGCCCAGGCGCTGTCCGCCCCTGGTGTCGCGATCGGTGCGGGCATCGCGCTGGTCGCGCTCGCCGCGGTGCTGCTGGCGCTGGCGGTCGTCCCGGGGCGTCGCGCCCGACGCGCCCGTCTCACCGGGCGCACCGCGCTCCTGGTGGACGACGGCGTGCTCGCGGACGCGATCGCCGACGGGGTGGCCAGGCGCACGGGTGTTCCGCGACCGCGCGTCGCGGTCACGGTGGGGCGCAGAGCCGCCACGGTCCGCCTGACCCCGACCAGCGGGGTGCCCGTGGACCGTGACGCGGCGCGGACCGCTGTGGTGCGCGTGCTGGACGAGGCGGGCTTCGCCCTGACGCCGCGTGTGCTCGTGGCGACGGAAGGAGTGGTCGGATGAGGCTCTCGGGATCCGTGGGGAACCGGGTGGTGCTGCTCGCCGGCGGCCTCGTGCTGCTCGCGGCGGGCGCGGCACTCGTGGCGACCGGGCTGGAGTCGGCGCGGCTGCTGCCCGCGGGGGCGGCGGGGGCCGTCTCGGCGGTCGAGCGGGCGTCCGCCGATGCATCGGCCGCGACGGTCGACCTCGGGAGCATCGGGGAGTTCCCGCTCGCGGCCGTGTCCGCCGCGGCCGCGGCCCTGGTCGTGGTCGTCCTGCTGATCGCGTTCCTGCTCACGCGGGGCCGCGGTCGCGTGCGCGAGGTGCTCGCGGTGCCGGGTCCTCGGGGGACGACCCGGGTGGACCGCGGTGTGGCCGACGGCGTGCTGGCGGAGACGCTCGCGGCTCGGGCCGACGTGGTGTCGGCGCGGACGGTCGCGCGTCGGGCGGGCCGTCGCACCGCCCTCGGGCTCGTCGTGACGCCGCGGAAGGGGGCGGCTCTGGGGGCCGTCGTCGCCGCGGCCGAAGCGGCCGTCGCGGAGTGGGACCGGTTGCTGGGCGTGGAGGTGCCGGTGGTCGTGCACGTCGCGGACCGCGGGTGGCGCGAGCTGTTCCGGTCGAGGCAGAGGATGCGCCGGTCGCTGGCCGGCGCGGGCGAGGCGGGGCACCGGTCCCGCACCGCCCGGACGTCGTCGACCCCGAGAGCCGGGGTCGCGTGAGGAAAGGAGCCGCCATGAGCGGAGAGAACAAGATCAAGGCCGCCGCCGAGAAGATCGCCGGCAAGGCGAAGGAGGTCGTCGGCGAGGTCACCGACAACGACCGGCTCGTCGCCGAGGGCAAGGCCGAGCAGGCGAAGGGCGATGTGCGGAACGCCGCCGAGGATGTCAAGGACGCGTTCAAGAAGTGATCCCGCCCGCGCAGGGGGCGCCCCCGGTCGGGGCGCTCCCTGCGGCCGAGCCGTGCGCACGGATCCGATCCGTCGCCGCACGCGCTCCGAACCTGCAGGGGAAGCGGAACGAAGGGTGGGGGAATGGCAGCGGATGGCTCTCGCGGCCCGCTGGAACAGGCCGGGGATCACATCGTCGCGGGTCGCGCCATGGACGGCGACGTCGAGGCCTTCGCGGTGCTGGTGCGGAGGTACACGCCGATGATGCGCGCGTACACGCAGCGCATGCTGAACGGCTCGGCCGAAGTGGACGACACCGTGCAGGAGGCGTTCGTGACCGCGTGGCAGCGGTTCGGCGAGCTCGACGACCCCGGCAAGGTCAAGAGCTGGCTGATGCGCATCGTGAGTCGCAAGGCCGTGGACCGGCTCCGGCGCCACCGCCCGGCGGTCGATGTGACCGAGATCGACCGGCCGGCACCCCTGCACGCCTCGCCGTCGGCGGTGGTGGAGGTGCGCGAGGGCGTCGCGGCACTGGGAGCCGCGCTGCGGGAGCTCCCGGAGGCGCAGCGCGAATGCTGGGTGCTGCGCGAGATGGGCGGGTACAGCTACGACGAGATCGCCGCGGAGCTCGGCGTCCCCGTCAGCACGGTGCGCGGGCTGCTGGCCCGTGCGCGCGGATTCCTGATCACCCGGATGGAGGCGTGGCGATGAACGACGACCACGAGAACCCGGACCTGCGCGGTCTCGGACTGGAGCCCGACGACCTCGACGGGCACACGATCGAGGAGCTCGCCGACTACCTCGAGGCGGGGCGTCAGCCGCGCGTGGCCTCGATCGAGGAATCGCCGGGGTGCCAGCTCGCCCTCGACGCGCTCGAGCGGCTGCACGGACTGGGCGACGCGCTGATGGCGGCCGACACCGCGGCAGAGCCCGCGGTCGAGGAGGGGTGGATCGACCGGATCCTGAGCGGGATCGCGATGGACGCCAGGGCGGGACGCCGCATCCCGTTCGCCTCGGACGACCCTGCGGTGGAGCTGGCGATCACCGAGGGTGCGGTGCGCGGTCTCGTGCGGGCGGCCGAGGAGGCGGTCCCCGGCGTGCTCGTCGGGCGATGCCGCCTGGAGGGCGACGTCACGACGCCGGGTGCTCCCGTGCGCGTGGCGATCGACGCGAGCGTGCTGCACGGCGAGCCGATCCGCGGGCTGGCCGACCGGCTCCGTACCGAGGTGGACGCGCGGCTGCGCCGGCACACCGAGCTCACCATCGCCGCGATCGACGTGACCGTCAAGGACATCAGGGAGGTGTCGTGATGACGCAGGATCCGACGATCGACGGCGAGGGTCGTCGCGAGCTGGCCGCCCGGATCGAACAGGTTCTGCGCGCGCAGGACGGGGTCCGCGGCGTCTACCGCTCCGGCTCGCTCATCTCGAATCTGCTCAGGGCGGGGGCCGCGGCGCTGGGCGCGACGCGCGACGCCGAGCCGATCGTGTCGGTGGCCGCGGGGGCGCGCGGGGCCGCGGTCGAGGCGTCGATCGGGGTGGACGCGGGCGCGGCGTCGGGAGAGGTCCTCCGGGAGGCGCGGGCCGCGGTGGAGGCCGTGCTCGCGGAGCAGGGGTACCAGCGCGAGAGCATCACGCTCGTGGTGGCCTACGTGCAGGTCGCCCGTGCCGCGGGGGAGCCCGTCGAGGTGGAGCCCCGCTGACCGTGCGGTCGGCGGGGCTCCGGCCGGCTCACGCGATCGCGCGCAGTCCCTCGACGAGCGGCGTGGTCGGACGGCCGATCAGCCGCGCGAGCGTGCCGTCGGTCTCGGCCAGTGCGCCCCCGCGGATGCCGGCGTCGAGGGCGACGACGAAGCCCGCGGTGCCCTCGTCGAGCCCGGCCTCGCGCAGCGCCGCGAGCTGCTGGTCGGCCGTGAGCGACACGAAGGTCACCTCGCGTCCGGTGACCTCGGCGATCGCGGCGGCCAGCTCCGTGTAGTCCCACGCGACGTCGCCGCCGAGCTCGTACACGGCGCCCGTGTGACCGGCGTCGAGCGCGACCACGGCGGCGGCCTCGGCGTAGTCGGCGCGGCTGGCGGAGGCGACGCGACCCTCGCCGGTGCCGGAGGCGAGCACGCCCGTCTCGGCTGCGCGCGCGAGGTCGGCGGCGTAGTTCTCCGTGTACCAGTTGTTGCGCAGGATCACGGCCGGGACGCCGGAGGCCGCGATCAGCTCCTCCGTGGCCTTGTGCTCCGGCGCGAGCACCAGGTCGCTCGTGGTGGCCTTCGGGGCGCTGGTGTAGACGAGCTTCGAGACGCCGGCGGCTGCGGCCGCGTCGATCACCGCCCGGTGCTGCTCGACGCGGCGGCCGACCTCGGAGCCGGACACGAGCACGACCGTGTCGATGCCGTCGAGGGCCGCGGCGACGGAGGCCGGGTCGTCGTAGTCGAGCGGCACGACGCGCACGCCGAGGTCGGCCGCCCTGGCCACGTCGCGCGCTCCGGCGACGATCGACTGGGGGTCGGCGCCGCGGGCGAGGAGGGCGGCGATGATGAGGCGGCCGAGGTGTCCGGTGGCTCCGGTGACGAGGATGGTCATGAGGGCGGTCCTTCCGTTGGTGAACACCTGCCCCAACCGGCGCGAGGCACCCGCGCATTCCATCCGACCGGTACCCACTTTGACGTAAGGTACCTACATGTCGGTGAGTTTTGCGGAAATCCGGGAGTCTTCGCCCACGGTGTTCGACCAGGGCTGCGGCACGCGCGTGGTGCTGGACCACATCATGAGCAAGTGGGGCGTGCTGGTGCTGTCGTGCCTGTCGGACGGCACGCGGCGCTGGGGCGAGCTGCGGCGGGAGGTCGACGGCATCAGCGAGAAGATGCTCGCGACCACGCTGCGCACGCTGTCGGCGGATGGGCTGGTGCACCGGGAATCCCTGCCCACGGTGCCCCCGCACGTGGAGTACAGCCTCACCCCGCTGGGACGTGACCTGATGGAGCGGATGCTGCCGCTGATGGAGTGGGTCGCCACGCATGCCGACGGGATGCTCGGTCGCGAATGAATCCACGGATTCCGTCGTGAGATGAAGTTGTGTGAGTGGAATCCGTTGCTCGAAGAAAAGGATTGACGGTATACCGCAGCTCGTCGTACTGTCTGAGCATGGCAACGACGCCCATCCACCTGGAACGACCCGACGGCAAGGGGCTGGCCGCTGGCACCCTCGGCCTGTGGGGATCCACCGTCATCGGTCTCGCCTCCACGGCGCCGGTCTACTCCCTCGTCGCGACGCTCGGCTTCGTCGTGCTCGCGGTCGGGGCGCAGGCACCGATCGCGTTCGTGATCGCCTTCGTCCCGATGCTCCTGATCGCCTTCGCCTACCGCGAGCTCAACAACGCCGTGCCCGACTGCGGCACCACCTTCACCTGGGGCACGAAAGCGTTCGGCCCCTGGGTGGGCTGGATGGGCGGCTGGGGTGTCGCGGTGGCCGGGATGGTCGTGCTCGCGAACCTCGCCCAGATCGCCTCGGTGTACTTCTGGTCCCTGATCGGGTTCGACCTGGAGAACAACGACTGGCGGATCATCCTCGTCGCGGTGCTCTTCATCGCCGCGATGACCTGGGTCAGCTGGCGCGGCGTCGAGATCGGCGAGCGCATCCAGAACATCCTGCTGGCCGTGCAGTACCTGGCCCTCGCGATCTTCGTGGTGGCCGCGCTGTGGCAGTTCTTCACCGGCGACGCCCCCGACGCCACGCCGTTCTCGTGGGAGTGGCTGAACCCGTTCGGCTTCACGGACTGGTCGGGCTTCACCGAGGCCATCCTGCTCGCCCTCTTCATCTACTGGGGCTGGGACACGTGCCTCGCGCTGAACGAGGAGACCAAGGACCCCAAGCGCATTCCCGGGCGGGCGGCCGTGCTGACCTGCGTGATCCTGCTGGTGACCTACGTCGCCGTCACGATCGCGGCGATGATGTACGCGGGTCTCGGCGAGGACGGCACGGGGCTCGGCAACGAGGCCAACGCCGACGACTTCTTCCTCGCGATCAAGGACGGCCTGCTGGGCCCGTTCGGCTGGGTGCTGGTGGTCTCCGTCATCATCTCGGCGATCTCGTCGACGCAGACGACGATCCTGCCCACCGCGCGCGGCACGCTCGCGATGGGCGTGTACCGCGCGCTCCCCGCGAAGTTCAAGGAGGTGCACCCGGTCTACAAGACCCCGTCGTTCTCGACCATCGTGATGGGCGTGGTCGCCTCCGCGTACTACGTGGGCATGACGCTCATCAGCGACAACATCCTGCAGGACTCGATCCTGTCGCTGGGCCTCGCCATCGCGTTCTACTACGCCATCACCGGGTTCGCGTGCGTCTGGTACTTTCGCGCCGACCTGCGCACCTCGACACGCGACCTCTTCTTCAAGGGGATCTTCCCGCTCGTCGGGGCGCTGCTGCTCACCGGCGCGTTCGTGCAGTCCGCGATCGACATGTGGGACGTGGACTACGGCTACACGGTGCTGTTCGGCATCGGCGGCACGTTCGTGATCGGCATCGGCTCGCTCGCGATCGGCCTGGTGCTGATGCTCCTGTGGTACCTGTTCCCGCGGTCGAAGCGCTTCTTCCGCGGCGAGAGCCTGAACCGCGACACCGAGGTGATGGTGCCGGACGAGCCCGGCGTCTCCATCCGCTCGGTCGACGGCGGCATCTGAGGCGGCGGGTGCGCGCGGGGCTGTCCTAGGCTGGCCTCGTGCGCATCCGGCTCGACATCGCCTACGACGGCACCCACTTCCGCGGCTGGGCGACACAGCCCACGCTCCGCACCGTTCAGGGCACGCTGGAGGCAGCGCTCGCCCGCATCGTGGGCTCCGACGTGCGGTTCGTGGTCGCCGGCCGCACCGACGCCGGCGTGCACGCGAGCGGACAGGTCGCACACGTTGATCTCGACGAGCGGCAGTGGTCGCGCATCGAGGCCAGGCACGGACGGGCGGCGCAGGATCCGGCGGGCTCGATCGCGGGACGCATGCGGGGTGTGCTCGGCGCCTACTCGGACGTCACCGTCACCCGGTCGACCGCGGCGCCCGAGGGTTTCGACGCGCGCTTCTCGGCCGTGTGGCGCCGCTACCGGTACCGTCTCGCCGACGGTCTGGCCGGCTACGACCCGCTGCGTCGCGCCGACACCACGAGCATCCGCGGACGGCTGGACGAGCGCGCGATGGACGAGGCCGCGCGCACGCTGATCGGCCTGCACGACTTCGCGGCGTACTGCAAGCCCCGCGAGGAGGCCACCACCATCCGCACCCTGCTCGACTACCGGTGGGAGCGCGACGCGGACGGCGTGCTGGTGGCCGAGGTGAAGGCGGACGCGTTCTGCCACAGCATGGTGCGCGCCCTCGTCGGCGCGTGCGCGGCCGTGGGGGAGGGTCGCCTGGACGTGTCCGACCTGGTGGTGCTGCGCGACGCCCTCACCAGGACCAGCGAGTTCAAGGTGCTCGCGGCCCGGGGCCTGACGCTGACCGAGGTCGGGTATCCGGCGGACGAGCTGCTCGCCGCACGGGCCGAACAGACCAGGGCCCGCCGCGACCGCGAGTCGGACTGATCGCCGGATACGGATCCCGGGCACAGCAGGGGCGGGTAGCGTGGGCACGGTCATGAAGGTCATCTCGTACAACCTGCGCAAACACCGGGCGGCCGGGGAGCTCGCGACACTCGTCGCCGAACACGACCCCGACATCCTCTGCCTGCAGGAGTGCGACGTGCCGGCGCTGCCCGACCGGATCGGGGGCCTCGTGCTCGCCGACGCCACCCAGGGCAACCGCCTCGGACTCGCGCTGTTCTACCGCGAGAGCACCTACCACCTGCAGGGCATCCGCACCCTCGGGCTGAAGAAGTCGCTGCACGACCGCATCGCGAAGCCCGCGCACGAGCGGGTGCTCGGCGCACGGCTGCGCGACATCGACGACGGCGACGAGTTCATCGTCGCGTCGTTCCACGCCGCACCGCTGACGGCGCTGAACTCGCTGCGGCGCCACCAGATCCGCGCGGCCCTGACCGAGCTCGCGAGCCTCGGGGACGGCCTTCCGCAGCTCATGGTCGGCGACTACAACTACCCCGTGTTCAAGGAGAACCTGGGGCAGGCCGTGCGCGACCACGGCTATGCGCTGTCGCTCAGCGACGACCACACCTACACGCGCTACCGCGTCTTCCGCGGTCACTACGACTTCGCGACCTCGACCGGATTCGAGATCGAGCGCATCACGACCCTGCCGCAGCGGTCGAGCGACCACCGTCCGATCCTCGTGACGGTGAAGACCGACTGACCGGGCGCGGGCCCGCGGCTGGTTTGGTCGGAGGGGGTCGGGTGGCGTATGCTGACTCTTTGGTGCCCTTCCCGTACTGCGAGGAAGACGCACATCCGAACGTGAGCCCTCCACTGGCGTGTTCGTCCCTGTCGGGAGGAACCACCCCGGAGTGGGATTCACGAACACCTCCGTTCGACAAGAAAGCAGCACTATCGTGACGCGCACTTACACCCCCAAGGCTGGCGAAGTCCAGCGCGACTGGGTCGTCATCGACGCCACCGACGTCGTTCTCGGCCGCCTGGCCTCGCACGCGGCGACGCTCCTGCGTGGCAAGCACAAGCCGACCTTCGCCAACCACATCGACTCGGGTGACTTCGTCATCATCGTGAACGCCGACAAGGTCGCGCTCACCGGTCAGAAGCTCCAGAAGAAGATCGCCTACCGTCACTCGGGCTACCCGGGTGGTCTGAAGGCCGTCAGCTACTCCGAGCTGCTCGAGAAGAACCCGGTCCGCGCCGTGGAGAAGGCCATCCGCGGCATGCTCCCGAAGAACAGCCTGGGCCGCCAGCAGCTGTCGAAGCTGAAGGTGTACGTCGGTGCCGAGCACCCGCACGCCGCGCAGCAGCCCCAGCCGTACACCCTCGACCAGGTCGCCCAGTAAGCGCCGTAACGACTAAGGACATACTCGTGGCTGACATCCAGGACACCACCGAAAACCTCCAGAACTTCTCGACGTCGACCCCCGAGACCGAGGCAGTCGAGGCGGCTCCCCGCCCCGTGCTCAGCGTCCCGGGCGCCGCTGTCGGCCGTCGCAAGCAGGCCATCGCCCGCGTGCGTCTGGTCCCCGGCTCGGGCACCATCACGGTCAACGGCCGCACGCTCGAGGACTACTTCCCGAACAAGCTGCACCAGCAGCTGATCAACGACCCGTTCACCGCGCTGAACCTCGCCGGTGCCTACGACGTGATCGCCCGCATCTCGGGTGGTGGCGACTCCGGCCAGGCCGGCGCGCTGCGTCTCGGCATCGCTCGTGCCCTCAACGGCATCGACGCGGAGAACAACCGTCCGACCCTGAAGAAGGCCGGCTTCCTCTCGCGCGACGCTCGCGTCAAGGAGCGCAAGAAGGCCGGACTCAAGAAGGCCCGTAAGGCGCCTCAGTACTCGAAGCGTTAAGGTCCACTGCTCCGATGCCGATCTTTGGCACGGACGGCGTGCGAGGACTCGCCAATGGCATCCTCACCGCCGACCTGGCGCTCACCCTGGCCCAGGCGACTGCTGTCGTCCTGGGCCAGGGCCGTACGGCGGAGGCTCGCAAGGCCGAAGGCAAGCGACTCACCGCCGTGGTCGCCCGTGACCCCCGGGTCTCGGGGCACTTCCTCACCGCCGCCGTCTCCGCGGGCCTCGCGTCCTCCGGCGTCGACGTGCTCGAGGCCGGAGTCATCCCGACCCCCGCACTCGCGTTCCTCGTGGCCGACCGCGACGCCGACTTCGGCGTGATGATCTCGGCGTCGCACAACGCGGCGCCCGACAACGGCATCAAGATCTTCGCCCGCGGCGGCCGCAAGCTCCCCGACATCGTCGAGCAGCGCATCGAAGAGGCCATGCACGGCGAGAAGCTGCGCCCCACCGGCGCAGGCGTCGGTCGCATCGACCGCTTCTCCGACGCCGAAGACCGCTACGTCGTGCACCTGCTCGGCTCGCTGCCGCACCGCCTGGAGGGCATCCACGTGGTGCTCGACTGCGCGCACGGCGCCGCCTCCGGCGTGTCGCCCGAGACGTTCCGCGACGCAGGGGCCGAGGTGACCGTCATCGGCGCCGACCCCGACGGCTGGAACATCAATGACGGCGTCGGCTCCACGCACCTCGAGAACCTCGCTGAGGCCGTGGTGCGGCTCGGCGCCGACGTGGGCATCGCGCACGACGGGGACGCCGACCGGTGCCTCGCGGTCGACGCGAACGGCACCATCGTCGACGGCGACCAGATCATGGCGATCCTCGCGCTGTCGATGAAGGAGCGCGGCGTCCTCACCGACGACACGCTCGTCGCCACGGTCATGAGCAACCTCGGCCTGCACGTCGCGATGCGCGAGCACGGCGTGACCGTGCGCCAGACCGCGGTCGGCGACCGCTACGTGCTCGAGGACATGAACGAGGGCGGCTACGCGCTCGGCGGCGAGCAGTCCGGCCACGTGATCATGAGCGAGTTCGCCACCACCGGCGACGGCCTGCTCACGGGTCTGCACCTGGTGTCCGAGATGGCGCGACAGGGGAAGTCCCTCGCCGAGCTCGCCTCCGTGATGACGGTCTACCCGCAGGTGCTGATCAACGTGCGCGACGTCGACAAGGATCGTGTCGCCGATGACGAGGTCGTGCAGCAGGCGGTGCGCGACGTCGAAGCCGAGCTGGGCGACACCGGGCGCGTGCTGCTGCGCAAGTCCGGGACGGAGCCGCTCGTGCGGGTCATGGTCGAGGCGGCCGACTCGGAGTCGGCCCGCGCCTACGCGGAGCGCCTCGCCGCCGTGGTGCAGGAGCGCCTCGCGCTCTGACGCTCTCCCGTGAGACGGCCGGTCGCTTCTGCGGCCGGCCGTTCGCGTCTCCGCCCCGGCGGGGTCAGGGCGCGGCGCAGATGCGGAAGTAGCCGCTGTCGGCGAGCGTCTCCGTGGCGCAGGCTCCGCCCGTGAGGCGCAGCTCGTGCGCCATCGCCGGAGCGTCGGCGAGCCCGAGGTGCGCGCCCGTGAGCACGATCGGCGCGACCGCCGCCCCCCACGGGTCGGCGGCGAGCCACCGCACGTCGTTGTCGGACACCCAGGTGGCGAGCGGGGCGACCGCGGCCCGCTGGCCCTCCAGGGTCACATCGCGGGGCGTGAAGCACGACACCACGTGCACGACCGCTCCCGCCGCGACGACCGCGGCGAGCACCGCCGCGCTCACGGCGCCGCCCGCGCGGACGAGCCCGCGGCGCGGGAGCCGCGGCACCGCCCACAGTGCGACAGCCGCGAGCACCGGGAAGAACGCGAACACGCCGGGCGCGGGGTGACGCACCCACAGCGGCAGCCGCGAGGCGGTCGCCCACCAGCCCACGAAGGCGAGCGCCCCCACCAGAGCCGCGAGGGCGTAGGCGATCACGATCCGCTCCTCCGCGGTGGCCGAGCGCCAGCGCCGCACCACCCCCGCCACCACGAGCACGAGGGCGAGCACGGCGGCGACCACGGCCAGCACCCCGGGCAGCGACCACGAGTCGGCCAGTGTGCCGAGCTTCTGCAGGACGGAGGTCGCCGCGTCGCCCTGTCCGCCGCTGCGCACGAACCGCACGAGCGCCCGCAGGTGCTCGACGAACCCGGCCGGCCCGAGCGACAGCAGTGCCGCGAGCTCCACGAGCGCGGTCGGCACCGCGACCAGCAGCAGCGGAAGCCACGCGCGGCGCAGCGTGTCGCGCAGCCGCGCCCAGCCCGAGCCGTCCGACAGCACCCACAGCGCGACCGCGAACGCCGGCAGCACCAGCAGTGCGATGAGCTTCGCCTGCACCGCGAGCCCCACCAGGAGCCCGGCCAGCCAGGCGCGGCGGGGAAGCACGACCAGGGCCCACACGATCAGGGCGGCCGCGGGGATCTCGCCCAGCAGATCGGCCGGCCCCTGGATGGGGGAGACACCGGCGCTCGCGGTGAACGCCAGCGGCACGGTCACGGCGAGCAGAGCCGCCCACCGTCCGGCGATCCGCCAGCCCAGCACGCCCAGCCCCGCCAGCAGCAGGACCCAGAACGCGAGCGGCACGAGTCGCGCGGCCAGCACCGGGTCCATCCCGGTCGCGAGGGTCGCGGCGACCGGGAGCAGCACGACGGGGCCGGTGGAGATCCGCGGGTCGAACGGCGTGATCGTCGAGCCGGACAGCGCGCCGTCGCTGGCGTAGCCGAGCCCGGCGAGCAGATTGCGCGGCACGGTCAGGTTGAACGCCTCGTCCTCCCAGAACCGCCACACCGTGAGACTGTGCCAGGCGAGGATCGCATGTCCCGCCAGCAGGGCGACCGCGGCCGCCCAGAACAGGATCGTGCGCGCCCGCGTCATCGGGCGACGGGCTCCGGGCGTCGCACGGCACGCAGCGGGGCGGACGGCCGCAGCGACAACTCCCACGCCTCACCGAGCGCGGCGCGCACGAACCGGCGCAGGCGCTTGGGCGGCAGGGTCACGCCGGCGCCGCGACCCCACATGGTGCCCGAGGCGGACTCGCCGCGGCGCGGGATGCTGGCGACGCGGAGGTAGCGCACGCGGAAGCCCGCCCTGGCCTCGGCCAGCGAGAAGTGCACGTGCGGCACGGTCGCCTCGGCCGGGACCGCGTCGAGCAGCACGCGCAGGGCATCGGGGCGGTAGGCGCGCAGCGGTGTGTTCACGTCGGGGATGCGGCGTCCGGCGGCGAGGGCGATCAGCAGGCCGACCGCGCCGGTGAGGCTCTTGCGGTACCAGGGGTCGGTGCGGCCGTCGCGCACGCCGTGCACGACGTCGGCCTGCTCGGCCAGGAGCGCGCCGATCAGCCGCGGGAAGTCGCTGCCGAGGAACTGCCCGTCCCCGTCGACGTGCACCAGCACCTCGGGATCGGCGGCGAGGCCGGCGCGGTAGGCGGCCAGGGCGGTCGGGCCGTGCCCGCGGTTCGCCGCCTGCACCTCGACCGTGGTGTCGGCGACACCGTCGAACGCGGCCGCCGTGGTGTCGGTCGACCGGTCGTCGGCGATGTGGAACGAGACGGTGTCGGCGAGCGGGGCCACGGACGCGCGGATCTCGTCGACGAAGCCCTCGATGCCCTCCGCCTCGTTGTAGGCGGGCATGACGATGGCGAGATGGCGGAGAGTCACGGGGTCCTCGGATGGGGGTGGCGGGGCGCGGAGGCGTTCAGGAAGTAGCCTAGTTGAGCCATGAATCCTCCCTCACGACTGCGCCGCCTCGCTGGCGTCGGCAGCCGGTTCCTCGTCGTCGGTGCCGTCAGCACCCTGATCGAGGTCGGCGTCTTCAATCTTCTCGTCTACGTGTGGGGGTGGGACGTCGTCGCGGCCAAGATCGTCGCGTCCCTCGTCGCGCTGATCAACGCCTACATCGGAAACCGCGAATGGACGTTCCGGCACCGGGACCGCCGCGGCCGGGTCTCCGAGGTGATCCTGTTCCTGGCGGTGAATGCCGCGTGCACCGCCCTGGGCGCCGCCCTGGTGTGGGTGGGGGTGGAGGCCGTGGCCGGCATCCTCGGTCGTACCCCCGGCGCCATCGCCGTCAACGCCGTGAACCTCACGAGCATCGTGATCGTCGTGGTGCTGCGCTTCCTGCTCTACCACGGCGTGGTGTTCCGGGTCGCTCCGAAGAACTGACCCGCCGGCGCCTGCGCTCAGGCCCGCACCCTCGCGGGCTTCCCGGTGCGCGAGGTGCGGGTGCGGCCGCGCTTGGACGCATGCCGTCCGGCGTGCACCGGGGTGCCGTCGGACTCGTGCGTCGCGCCGTACGTGTAGGCGCCGTAGCCGTAGCTGTCCGGACCCTTGGTCGGGAGCATGGTCACCACGATGCCGAGCAGGGCGACACCGGCGGTCTCCAGCGCGCGGACCGCGCCGGACAGCTCCTGCTTTCTGGTCTTGCCCGACGCGGCGGCGAGGATGACCCCGCGCGTCTTGGCGCCGACCACCGCGGCATCGGTCACGAGCAGCAGCGGGGGCGCGTCGATCAGCACGTAGTCGAAGTACTCGCCCAGAGACGCGAGCACCTGGTCCATGGCGGCCGATCCGAGCAGCTCGCTCGGGTTCGGCGGCACCTGGCCGCTGGGCAGCAGGTAGAGGTCGCTGGTGCCCCACTTCTGCAGCGCATCGGCCACGTCCATGCGACCGATCAGCACGTCGGTCAGGCCCGCACCGCCCTCGATGCCCATGTAGTCCGCGACGCGGGGGAGGCGCAGGTCGCCGTCGACGAGCGCGACCCTGGCTCCGGTCTCCGCGAGCGCGATGGCCAGGTTGGCGGTGGTGGTGGACTTGCCCTCGCCGGGACCGGCACTGGAGACCACGAAGATGCGCGGACCGGCGTCGAGGTTCAGGAACTGGAGGTTCGTGCGGAGGCTGCGGAAGGACTCGGCGCGCGGGCTGCGCGGGTCGGCGTGCACGATCAGCGGACGCTTGGTCGCCTCCGGGTCGTACGCGATGCCGCCGAGCACGGGCCGCTCGGTGAGGGCCTCGATGTCGTGGAGCGTGTGGATGCGGTTGTCGAGCACGGTGCGCAGCATGGCCACCGCCACACCCAGGGCGAGTCCGATGATGCCGCCGAGGATGACCAGCAGCCGCACGTTCGGGCTGGTGGGGGCCGTCGGCACCTCGGCCGGCTCGGTCACGGTGATGCGCACGGGGCTCACGGCGTCTTCCACCGCCGGCTGCTCGAGCGTGTTCTGCACCGCGTCTTGGAAGCTCACGGCGACCGCGTTGGCGATCTCGGCCGCGCGCTCCGGGTCGCCGTCGGTCGCGCTCACGTCGATCAGCACCGTGTTCAGCGGGGTCGTGGCGGTGATGCGGCCGCTCAGCTCGGCGACGCTGTCGTCCAGGCCCAGCTCCTCGATCACGGGCTCGAGCACGAGCGCGGTGCCCACCACGTCGACGTAGCTGGTCACCATCTGGCGCGCGAACGTCGTCCCCTGCACGAGGTCACCGGTCGCGGCGCCCTCGGTGCGCACCGACACGTACAGCTGCGTCGAAGCGACGTACTTGGGCTGCTGGAGAGCCGCGTACCCGGCACCGCCCGCGAGGCCGAGGAGGAGCAGGACCAGGATGAGGATCCAGTTCCGGTGCAGGATGCGCACATAGTCGCGAAGTTCCACGCGGCAGATTCCTTCTGTTGCTGGGCGGCTCCCGGACGACGGTGAACCGCAGAGTCAAATCCCGTCATTCTCCCACAGCGCGGGCGCCGTGCCGGACGGAGCGTCAGCGTGGCGCCGCGGCGGCGTACGAGGTCTGGGCGTTGTGCTCCCTGCGACCGAGCGGGGCCTTGGTGAGCACGGTGCCGAGCACCCGGGCGTCGACGGCCTCGATGCTCTTCGCGGCGGCGGCGAGTCGTCCGGCCTGCGTCGCCCCGGCCGCCGCGATCAGGATCGCCCCGGTGGTCACCCGGGCGATCACGGCGGCGTCGGTCACGAGCAGCAGCGGAGGGGCGTCGATCACGACCACGTCGAACGCCTCGCTCGCCGCATCGACGAGCTGCTGCATGGCGGGGGAGCCGAGCAGCTCCGCGGGGTTCGGCGGCAGGGAGCCGGCGGGCAGCAGGAACAGCGAGCTGCGCCCCCAGCGCTGCACCACGTCGTTCAGGCGCACGCGACCGGCGAGCACGTCGCTCAGTCCGATGCCGCCCTCGATCCCGAAGTAGTCGGCGACGCGCGGCAGCCGCAGGTCGGCGTCGATCAGGGCGACGCGGTGCCCGGCGTCGGCGAACGCGAGCGCGAGGTTGGCGGCGGTGGTCGACTTGCCCTCGCCCGGCCCGGAGCTGGTGACCACGAACACGCCCCTGCCGTCCTCGAACAGGAAGCGCACGTTGGTGCGGAGGCTGCGGTACGCCTCGGCGCGTGCGCTCTGCGGAACGGAGCTGACGGCCAGCGGACGGTCGGCGGTGTCGGGGTCGAGCGGGATCCGCCCGAGGAGCGGGACGGGGAGGGCCGCCTGCACGTCGGCATCGGTGCGCACCCGCTGATCGAGCAGCGAGCGCAGCAGGGCGACCGCCAGGCCGACCGCGAGACCGACGAGCCCGCCGACCACGAGCATCAGCTGCGTGTTGGGCGCGACCGGTGTGGTGGGCACCTGGGCGGCCTGCAGCGTCACGATGTGGATGGTGTAGGAGGTCTCCTGCTCCCGCAGTTCGAGCGTGTCGGAGACCACGGCGGAGAAGCTCTCGGCGATGCCGTTCGCGATCCGTGCGGCCTGACCGGGGTTGGTGTCGCTGACCCGGATCGAGAGGATCGCGCTGTTGAGCTGGGCGGAGGCGTCGGCGGCGGCCGCGAGCTCGGCCCGGTCCACGTCGAGGCCGAGGTCGTCGATCACGCGGTCGAGCACGATCGAGCTCGTCACGACGTCGCGGTAGGTCTGCACGACCTGGTTGGCGTAGCTCGTGGCGAGCGCGCGCTCGGTGGGGCTCGCGGTCTCGCCCAGCTGCACGGTGACCATGACCTCGGTGGTGGCCTGGTAGCGCTGCGGCGTGAGCATGGCGATCAGGGCGCCGACCGACACTCCGATCACGGCACCGGCCAGGATGATGACGAGCTGGCGGCGCAGGATCCGGAGATAGTCCTGGAACTGCATGGTTCTCCCGTGCTCGGTCGTGCGGATCGGGGGTATCGTCTCCTGAGACTACCCACTCCCCGAAGGGCAGCATGACGGCACTCCGCGATCTCTTCCCCGATGGTCCGCGCTCGGATCACCGCGCGGACGTCGTGCTCGACGACACCCACACCCGGTGGCGTCTGCGCGAGATGATCGGCGAACCGCGCCGCTCCGAGCCCGCACGGGCGCCGCTCGCGGACACCAGGGAGCTTGCGCGCATGGCGGAGGCCGCCGCGCGCACGGCCGTGCCGTTCACGGCGGAGTCGCCCCGATCGGCGCGCGAACCCCGGCGGCAGCGCCGTCGCCCTGATCTGCTGACCACGGCCGCCGCCGCCCTCGCCGTGCTCGCGGTCGCCGCGGCCGCGACCGTCGGCGGGATCCAGGCAGCGACCGCGAGCCCGGCGGCGAGCGCCCTCGAATCCCTCCAGGCGGACGAGGCCTCCATCCAGAACGCGCACCAGGCGTTGACGTCGGCCCGCGACACCCTCGTCGCCGACATCGGGACCCAGACGGCGGAGGCGACCGCGCTGCGCACCGCCATCGTCGACACCGCCACGGTGCCCGATCCCGCGTCGTCGTCGGACGACGACGTCATCGCGGTGGCCGATCCGGCCCTGGAGGAGGCGGCCGTCGCGGCCCTCGACGGGTACCTCGCCGCGCTCGCCGCGGTGACGGTGCCCGAGCTGCCCGCCGAGTATCGCCGCGCCGAGATCGACGAGAACTCGCTCGTCGACGTGGGGCAGGCGATCGACGACGCGCAGGGCGACCTGGACGCGCTCGACCAGGCGACCGCGGAGATGCGCACGATCCGCACGGCGTTCGACGCGCTGCGCCCCGCCGCCACCCCGGCCGTGACCGCGTACCTCGCGTCGTCCGTGCCGGCGGCGGCCGAGGCGACGGCGGATCGGCAGAGGGCCGAGGAGTCGTTCCGCACCGCCGTGACCGACGCCGCCGCGCAGGTCGCCGCGTCCGACCCGTGGACCCCCGGCGGGCAGGCCGCGCTCGTGGCGTACCGCGACGCGTTCGCCGCGCTGCTCGACGACCAGTTCCGCGCGGAGGTCGAGCAGGAGCGCGCCGACACGCAGCGCCGTCAGGGCGGGCAGTCCGGCGGGCAGCAGGATCAGCCGTCGGACGGCTCCACTCCGCCGCAGTCCGACACCACACCCGGGACGGGCGAGGAGACGCCGCCCGACGGCCAGGCCCCGCCGGCCGGCTGAACGACGGCACTAACGCACGGACCTGCTCGTTGCCTGTGAGACCATATCTCCAGGGGAGTGAAGAAAGTCCGGAGGGGGCGACACACTCGTGAGCAAGAAGGACGCGGCGGGCGACGTGTCCACCGGCGAGATCGCGATCCTGTCGGAGGGCTCGGTCACGCAGCGCCGACGACGCCGGTTCGCCGCGATCGTCGACGGTCTGGCGTGGAGCTTCGGCGTCGTCATCGCGATCGCCCTGCGGTTCGAGCTGCAGATGGACGCGGACTCGTGGATCGCCGCCGTCGTGCTGGCGCTCGTGGCCGGAGCCATCCAGATCGTGGTCGGGTACGCCACGGCCCTCTACCGCGGACGCTTCACCTACGGATCCTTCGACGAGGTCAGGACGCTCGCGCTGATCGTCGTGATCGAGGCGCTGCTGCTCTCGGTGGTCCTCATCCCGGTCGGCCCCCTGGTCGGCATCCCGCGCGGCACCCTCATGCTCGCGTTCCCGTTCGTCCTGCTGCTGATGTTCGGGGTGCGCTACGCCGCGCGCCTGGTGATCGAGCGCTCCCGCAAGCCGGGCGCTGACGCCGAACCCGCGCTCATCATCGGCGCCGGCTTCATCGGCGACAAGCTGCTCGCCAACATGACCACCGACCCGAACTCGCCGATCCGCCCCGTCGGGCTGCTCGACGACGACCCCGACAAGCGCAACCTGCGGCTGCGGGGCGTCGCGGTCGTCGGCACCACGCGCGAGCTCGCCGACGCGGCGCAGCGCACCGGCGCCAAGCTCGCCGTGATCGCGATCGCCCGCGCCGACAGCACCCTGCTGCGCACGCTCGCCGACCGGGCCGAGGCGGCCGGCCTGCGCGTGGCCGTCACGCCGACGCTGGAGATGATGACCTCCGGCGAGAAGGCGCTCACCGACGTGCGCGACATCAGCATCGAAGACCTCATCGGCCGGCACCCCGTCGACACCAACGTGGAGCTGATCGCCGGATACATCACCGGACGGCGCGTGCTGGTGACCGGGGCGGGCGGTTCGATCGGCTCCGAGCTGTGCCGCCAGATCGCCAAGTACGGCCCGCGCGAGCTGATCATGGTCGACCGCGACGAGACCGGACTGCAGGTCGCGCAGCTCGGCACCGCGGGGCACGGCCTGCTCGACACGAACGACGTGGTGCTGGCCGACATCCGCGACACCGACACGCTCGACCGCATCTTCCTGGAGCGGGAGCCGGAGGTGGTGTTCCACGCCGCGGCGCTCAAGCACCTGCCGATGCTGGAGCAGTACCCCGACGAGGCGTGGAAGACCAACGTCCTCGGCACGCTGAACGTGATCAACGCGTCCCGCCGGGTCGGCGTCTCGACGTTCATCAACATCTCCACCGACAAGGCCGCCAACCCCACGAGCGTGCTCGGGCACTCCAAGCGCGTGGCCGAGAAGCTCACGGCGTGGGCGGGGGAGGACACCGGCATGCGGTACCTCTCCGTGCGGTTCGGGAACGTGATCGGCAGCCGCGGATCGATGCTGCCCACGTTCCAGCGCCTGATCGCCGAGGGGCGGCCGATCACGGTCACGCACCCGCAGGCCACGCGGTACTTCATGACGATCCCCGAGGCGTGCCAGCTGGTCGTGCAGGCGGGCGGCATCGGCCGGGCGGGCGAGGTGCTGATCCTCGACATGGGGGAGCCGGTGTCGATCCTCGAGGTCGCCAAGCGCATGATCGCGATGTCGGGCAAGAACATCGAGATCGTGTTCACGGGGCTGCGTCCCGGCGAGAAGCTGCACGAGGAGCTGGTGGGTTCGCGCGAGAACCTCGAGCGCCCCTTCCACCCCAAGGTGTCGCACACGCGCGTCGACACCATCACGCCCGAGCGGCTCGACAAGGAAGGGTGGATGCGGCGGATGTTCTCGAGCCCCCGCGTCAACGACACCGTGACGATCGAGCCCGTACGCATCGGAAAGGCACCCCAGGAGTGAGTGAGCGGATCTACATGTCGTCGCCGGACGTCGGCGAGGCGGAGGAGCAGGCCGTCGTCGCGGCCATGCGATCCGGGTGGATCGCTCCGCTCGGCCCCGACGTCGACGCGTTCGAACGGGAGCTCGCCGACCGCGTCGGGGTGGCGCACGGCGTCGCGCTCAGCTCCGGCACGGCCGCCCTGCACCTCGGGCTGCTGGCGATGGGCGTGCAGCCGGGCGATGTCGTGCTCACGTCGTCGATGACGTTCGCCGCGACCGCCAACGCGATCGTCTACACGGGTGCGGAGCCCTACTTCATCGACGCGGATCCGCGCACGGGCAACATGGACGCGGCGCTGCTGCGCGAGGCCCTCGCCGAGCTCCGCGCCGCCGGGGAGCGGGTCGCGGCGATCGTCCCGGTCGACCTGCTGGGCAAGGCCGTGGACTACACCGCGATCCTGGCAGCCGCGGAGGAGTACGGGGTGCCCGTGCTGTCCGACGCCGCCGAGTCGCTGGGCGCGAGCCACGCGGGTCGCGCGACCGGCAGCTTCGGCCGCGCCTCGGTCGTGTCGTTCAACGGCAACAAGATCATGACCACCTCGGGCGGCGGGATGCTGCTGACCGACGACGGCGAGCTCGCCCAGCACGTGCGCTACCTCGCGACGCAGGCCCGGCAGCCGGTGGTGCACTACGAGCACACCGACATCGGCTACAACTACCGCATGAGCAACCTGCTCGCGGCGCTCGGACGCGCCCAGCTCGCCCGGCTCGACGCGATGATCGCGCGCCGCCGGGAGATGCGGGAGCTGTACAAGGAGCTGTTCGCCGACGTGGACGGCGTCGAGGTGTTCGGTGCCGACGGCGACGAGCACGACAACGTGTGGCTCACGTCGATCCTGGTCGACCCCGACGTCACGGGCTGGGAGCCGTCCGAGCTGGCCGCCGCCCTGACCGCCGACAGCATCGAGAGCCGTCCGCTGTGGAAGCCCATGCACGCGCAGCCCGTGTTCGCCGACGCCAGGCGCAAGAGCAGCGGCGCGTCGGAGCGGCTGTTCGCCCGCGGTCTCACGCTGCCCAGCGGCTCGGCGCTCACCGACGCCCAGCGCGAGCGCGTGGTCACGGCCATCCGCGGCTTCCTGGACCGATGAGCGCGCGGTTCCGCCCGTACGACGCGGTCAAGCGCGCGCTCGACGTCGTGGTCTCCGCGGTCGCCCTGGTGCTGCTGTCGCCGGTGATCGTGGCGACGGCCGTGCTCGTGGCGGTGCGACTCGGGCGGCCCGTGGTGTTCGCGCAGCCGCGACCGGGGCGCGACGGCCGCCTCTTCACGCTCTACAAGTTCCGCTCGATGCGCCCGGTCGACCCGGCGCGCGGGTGGGTGACCGACGCCGAGCGCCTCACGCCGTTCGGGGCCCGGCTGCGCTCGACGAGCCTGGACGAGCTGCCCAGCCTGTGGAACGTGCTGCGCGGGGACATGAGCATCGTCGGCCCGCGGCCGCTGCTGGTCGAGTACCTCGACCGGTACACGCCGGAGCAGGCACGGCGGCACGAGGTGCGCCCCGGCATCACCGGGCTCGCGCAGGTGACGGGACGCAACGCGGTCACGTGGGAGAGCCGGTTCGCGCAGGATGTGCGGTACGTCGACCGGCGCAGTGTCGGGCTCGACCTGCGGATCGTCGTCGCGACGGTCGGCTCTGTCGTGCGCCGGGACGGCATCTCGGCCGACGGGCACGTGACCATGAGCAGGTTCGGAGAGACGCATGACTGAGCGGATCGTGGTGCTGGGAGCGGGCGGCTTCGGTCGCGAGACGCTCGACGTGCTGGAGGCGATGATCGCGGCCGGCGCGGACCTCGAGCTGGTCGGCGTGGTCGATGCGGGACCGCGGGCCGTGGAGCTGGAGCGCCTCGCCGCGCGCGGGGTGCGCTTCCTCGGCGGGGAGGACGAGTGGCTGCCCGCTGCGGACGGCGACGAGCGGTTCGTGGTCGCGATCGGCGCGCCGGAGATCCGCCGCCGGGTCGCGGAGCGGCTGCGGGCGTCGGGGCTGCGCGCCGCCACGCTGATCCATCCGAGCGCCGTGATCGGCACGCAGGCGCAGGTCGGGGAGGGCGTGGTGATCACGGCCGGCGTGCAGGTGTCGACCAACGTGACCCTCGGCGACCACGTGCACCTCAACCCCGCGTGCATCATCGGACACGACGCGGTGCTCGCCGAGCACGTGTCGGTCAACCCCGGCGCGATCGTGTCGGGCAACGTCACCGTCGAGACCGGCACGCTGCTCGGCGCCGGTTCCGTGGTGCTGCAGGGGCTCACGGTGGGCGCGGGTGCCACGGTCGGCGCCGCGGCCTGCGTCACCAGGGACGTCGCCGCGGGGACCACGGTCGTCGGGGTCCCGGCGCGCGTGCAGGCGAAGGACACCGACGCGTGAGGGTCCTGATCGTCTCGCAGTACTATCCGCCGGAGGCTGTGCCGCTGCCCGCCGACCTCGCGCACGGCCTCGCCGGGCGCGGGCACCGGGTGAAGGTGCTCACGGGATTCCCGAACTACCCCACCGGAACCGTGTTCCCCGGGTACCGCCAGCGGTGGCGCACCATCGAGCGCGACGGAGACGTGCAGGTGTGGCGGGTGCCGCTGTACGCGGACCACTCGCAGAGCGCCGTGCGCCGGCTGCTCAACTACGCGTCGTTCGCGCTCAGCTCGGCGACCGCGCGACGCCTCTCCCGCGGGGCCGACGTCGTGTACGTGTACGCCACGCAGATGACGGCCGGCTTCGGGCCGTGGCTGTGGCGCGTCACCGGCGGCCGCCCCTACGTGCTGCACGTGCAGGACCTGTGGCCCGACTCGATCGTGGGCTCGTCGATGGTGACGGGCGGCACCAAGGCCAGGGTCGTGTCGGGAGCCCTGGGGCCGTGGCTGCGCAGCGCCTACCGCCGGGCGGGTGCCGTGATCGGGATCGCGCCGACCATGGTGAGCACGCTCGTGTCGCGCGGGGCTCCGGCCGCGCGCACGCACCTCGTGTACAACTGGGCCGACGCGGGCGAGCCGGTGACCTCCGCGCTCCCGCCCGCCGACGAGCACCGCGCCGCCGTGGTGTACGCGGGCAACGTGGGCGACATGCAGGACCTCGCGACCGCGGTGCGCGCCGCCCACGCCGCCGCCGACGCCGGGGTCGTGCTGACCATCGTCGGTGACGGCGTTCTCAAGCCCGAGCTGCGGGCGCTCGCGGACGAGCTCGGTGCCGACAACGTGCGCTTCCTCGACCCGGTGCCGCGCGAGCGCATGGCGGAGGTGTACGCGGCCGCCGACTACGCGCTCGTGTCGCTCAAGGACATGCCGGTCTTCCGCGGCACGATCCCGTCCAAGCTGCAGGCCGTGCTGTCGGCCGGCCTCCCGGTCATCACGACCGTGCAGGGCGATGTGCGCGCGCTCGTGGAGGGTGCGGCGGCCGGGGTGACCGCCGAGGCCGAGGACGTAGGCTCGATGGCGGACGCCTTCCGCGCCGCCGCCGCCCTTCCCGCCGAGGAGCGGGCCGCGATGGGCCGCCGCGGCCGCGACCTGTACGACACCAGCTTCTCCCGCGAATCCGGGATATCCACGATCGAACGGCTGCTCACGGCAGCGGCGAAGGGAACGGGCACACGATGAGCGACTCCTACAACGGCGCGCGGGTCCTGGTCACGGGCGGCACCGGCTCATTCGGGCACACCGTGGCGCGCAAGCTGCTCGAGCGCGACGTCGCCGAGATCCGCATCTTCAGCCGCGACGAGGCCAAGCAGGACCTGATGCGGCACGAGGTGCGCGACTCCCGGCTGCGGTTCTACGTGGGCGACGTGCGCGACTACGACAGCGTGGAGCGGGCGACCCGCGACGTGGACTTCATCTTCCACGCGGCCGCGCTCAAGCAGGTGCCCTCGTGCGAGTTCTTCCCGATGGAGGCCGTGCGCACCAACGTGCACGGCAGCGAGAACGTGGTGCGGGCCGCCGACCGCAACGGCGTCTCCTCGGTCGTGGCGCTCAGCACCGACAAGGCCGTGTACCCGGTGAACGCGATGGGCATGTCGAAGGCGCTGATGGAGAAGGTCGCGCAGTCGCACGGGCTCAACAACCCCAACACCGCCACCACCGTGTCGTGCGTGCGCTACGGCAATGTGATGTACTCGCGCGGCTCCGTGATCCCGCTGTTCATCCGCCAGCTCCAGTCGGGCGGGAACATCACGGTCACGAACCCCGACATGACCCGGTTCATGATGTCGCTCGCGCACTCGGTCGACCTGGTCGAGTTCGCGTTCCGCAACGCGCAGCAGGGCGACCTGTTCGTGCGCAAGGCGAAGGCCACCTCGATCGGGAACCTCGCCCAGGCCGTGCTCAACCTGTTCCGCTCCGACGCGAAGGTCGAGGTGATCGGCACCCGTCATGCGGAGAAGCTGTCGGAGGCGCTCGCCACGCGCGAGGAGCTGTCGCGCGCGCGGGACATGGGCGACTACTTCCGCGTGGTGGCCGACAACCGCGACCTCAACTACAGCGTGTACTTCGAGGAGGGCGACGTCGCCCAGAGCCGCTTCGAGGACTACGACTCGCACACGGTCGAGCAGATGTCGGTGGGCGAGGTCGAGGAGCTGCTGCTGACGCTGCCCGAGGTGCGCGCCGAGCTGCGGGCCGCCGGACTGCCGGAGACCCGCGGGACGCAGGCGTGACCCGGTTCGCGGTCACCGGGGCCGGCGGGTTCCTGGGCTGGCACCTGCGCGGCGCGCTGCTCGAGGCGGGCGTCGAGGTGGCGCCGATCGCCCTCGGTGCGGGCGTCGATGCGGCCGCCGCGATCACGGCGGTCGACGGTGCCGACCGGGTGATCCACATCGCCGGGGTCAACCGGGGCACCGACGAGGAGGTCGGCGACGGCAACCTCGCATTCGCCGAGCAGGTGGCCTCCGCTCTCCGGGCCGCCGCGAACCCGCCACCCGTGGTCGTGTTCGCGAACTCGATCCAGGCGGGCAACGGCTCGGTGTACGGGGAGGCGAAGGCCCGCGCGGCCGGGGTGCTCTCCGCGGCGGCGGCCGAGATCGGCGCGGAGTTCGTCGACGTACGGCTGCCCAACCTCTTCGGCGAGCACGGCCGTCCGTTCTACAACGCCGTCACCGCGACGTTCAGCCACCTGGTCGCCGCGGGGGAGAGCCCGGTGGTCGAGCAGGACAGGGAGCTCACGCTGCTGCACGCGCAGGACGCGGCCGACGTGCTGCGCGGCGCGGTGCCGGTGGCGGGGATGGCCGGGCGCGAGCGCCACGAGACCGTGTCCGGGCTGCTCGCGCGGCTGCAGGGATACGCGGAGCTGTACCGCCGCGGCGAGATCCCGAGCGTCGCGGACGACTTCGACCGCGACCTGTTCAACACGTACCGCTCGTACACGTTCCCGGCGCAGTCGCCGATCGACCTCACGCGGCACGCCGACGCCCGCGGCTCGTTCTTCGAGATCATCCGGTCGCACGGGGGGCCCGGACAGTCGTCGTTCTCCACCACCGTGCCCGGCGTGACCCGCGGCGACCACTTCCACCGCCGCAAGATCGAGCGCTTCACGGTGCTGCAGGGGCGGGCCCGCATCTCGCTGCGCCGCCTGTACTCTGAGGAGGTCGTGTCGTTCGAGGTCTCGGGCGAGGCGCCGGGCGCGGTCGACATGCCGACCCTCTGGGCGCACAACATCACCAACATCGGGGACGACGTGCTCTACACCTCGTTCTGGACGAACGACATCTTCGACCCCGCGAACCCCGACACGATTGCCGAGGCAGTGTGACATGGCCGACAAGCTCAAGGTGATGACCGTGGTCGGCACCCGACCCGAGATCATCCGCCTCTCCGCCACGATCAAGATGCTCGACGAGCACACCGACCAGGTGCTCGTGCACACCGGGCAGAACTACGACTACGAGCTCAACGAGGTGTTCTTCGAAGACCTCGGCCTGCGCCGGCCCGACCACTTCCTGGAGGCGGACACGTCGTCGCTCGGGGCGGCGCTCGGCTCCATCCTCGCGAAGACCGAGGAGGTGCTGCGCACCGAGAAGCCCGACGCGTTCGTGGTGCTGGGAGACACCAACAGCTGCATCTCGGCGGTCATCGCCAAGCGGCTGAAGGTCCCGGTGTTCCACATGGAGGCCGGAAACCGCTCCTTCGACGAGAACGTGCCGGAGGAGACCAACCGCCGTCTGGTCGACCACGTCGCCGACTACAACCTCGTCTACACCGAGCACGCGCGGCGCAACCTGCTCGCGGAGGGGCTGCATCCCTCGCGCATCCTGCTGACCGGCTCGCCCATGCGCGAGGTGCTGGCGCAGAACAGGGAGCAGATCGACGCGAGCGACGCCGTGACCCGTGCGGGCCTGGAGCCGGGGGAGTACTTCCTGGTGAGCCTGCACCGCGAGGAGAACGTCGACAACCCGGAGCGCCTGCGCGCCGCCGTCGACGCGCTGCACGCCCTGAGCGCCGAGTACGGGCTGCCCGTGCTGGTGTCGACCCACCCCCGCACGCGCAAGCGCCTGGAGGCCCTGGGCATCGCCGAGAGCGACGACGTGCGCTTCCACCCGCCGTTCGGCTTCCACGACTACGTCAAGCTGCAGCAGGACGCGAAGCTCGTCCTGTCGGACAGCGGCACGATCAGCGAGGAGTCGAGCCTGCTCGGCTTCCCCGCCGTCACGCTGCGCGACTTCATCGAGCGGCCGGAGGCGATCGACACCGGGGCCATCGTCACCGCGGGCATCGAGCCCGAGCGCGTGCTCGCCGCCGTGCGGGTCGTGCTGGACAGGGCGCGCCGCCCGGAGACCCCGGCCGACTACCGGATCGAGGACACGGCGCAGCGCGTGGTGAGCTTCATCCACGGCACGGTGCCCTCGCACCGGCGCCGCCTGGGACTGCTGCCCGCCGACGCCTGAGCCGTGCCGCGCTAGGCGACGGGCGGCGCCTCGGGGCGCGGCCGCCGCGACAGGTGGTAGTAGCTCGCCCACCACACCACGGCGTTGAGCGCGGAGATCGCCGCCATCGACCACGTCGCACCGGGGATGCCCCACACCTGCGCGCACGCGAGCACCACGAACGGCCGGGGGATGCCCACCGCGAGCCGCAGTGCCAGGCTGCGACCCCCGGCGAAGGCCACCCGGTGCCCGGAGTTGGCGACCGCGCCGATCAGGGCGAAGACCGCCTCCAGGCTCAGCGGCAGCAGGGCCAGGCTCGCGAGCTGCCACGTGTCGCCGAGCAGCTGCTCGCCCCACGCGTCCGGCAGGAACTGCAGCGCGACCAGGAACGGCGCGAGCACCGCCACCTGCAGCAGCGCGACCCGCAGCGCCGCGCGGATCTGCCGGCCCTGCACGTCGTCGCGGCGCGACAGGAACGGCAGCAGCAGGGAGCGGACGGTCGTCGCGATCAGGTTCAGCGGGCCGAGCAGCGTGCCCGCACCGCGCACCGCGCCCAGCACCCGTCCGTCGGACACGAGGCCCAGCAGTCCGGTGGTGAACAGCGCGCCGCCCGAGCCGACGGCGTAGTCGAGCGCGAACAGCCCGCTCACCCTGGTGTCGGCGGGGTGCCGCGACCAGCCGGGGAGGACGGGGGTGCGCGCGACCGCCATCAGGACGTAGCCGGCCAGCGCCCCGCTCGCGGCCCACACCACGAACACGACACCGGCGTCGAGATGCCCGGCGATCGACAGCACCGCGGCCGCGATCGTCAGCACCGACCACGCGGTCGTGGCCACCATCGCCCGACCCGCGGCCCCGGCGGCGGAGTCGAACGTGCGCAGGAAGTCGAACACGATGAGGCCGTGGAACGCGACCCCCAGCACCACCAGGAACGTGTTCGCCGTCACGAGGCCCCACACCACCACGACCACGGCCCCCGCCAGCGCGACGAGCGAGGCCCGCCGGAAGCTGCGGTCGAACGTGTCGCGGTCGGCCGGACGGGACAGGGCCGAGTCGGTGAGCGCGGACCGGATGAGCCCCGACCCGAACAGGTACGCGACCATCGCGAGCGAGAACGCCGCGAACACCGGGACCGACGACGCCCGGGCGACCGTGATCGACAGCGCCAGGCTCGCCAGACTGACCATGCCGTTGCCGCCGACCGCGAAGATCAGGCGGCGGCTGCCGGGCAGGCCGGGGAGCAGGCGTGCGGCCACGGGTGCCTAGCCGTCGGTGCGCAGGGCGGTCAGCGCGTCCTGCAGGGCCGTGCAGACCTCGGCGACGGCCGCATCGTCGAGCCGCGGGAAGGTCGGCAGGCTGATGCCCTCGCGCGAGATCGCCGCCCCGATCGGGGTCTGCGCGCGCTGCGCCTCGGGCACGAACGGCATGTCCTGCACGAGCGGGAAGACCGGTCGCGACTCGATGCCGCGGTCCGCGAGCGCCGCGATCACCGCGTCGCGCTCGGCCGCGGAGCGTCCCACCAGGCGCACGGAGTAGATCCACGGCGTCGGCGAGGCCCCGGGTGCGGTGTCCTGCGCGCGCACGCGGTCGTCGCCGCCCAGCAGGCGCTCGTACTCGGCGACCACGCGGCGGCGCTGCGCGATGAGCTCGGGGGCGCGCTCCAGCTGGGCGGTGAGGATGGCCGCGGCGACGTTGGTCATGCGGTAGTTGTAGCCGACCATGTCGTGGAAGTAGCGCCGCGTCGGGTGGTTGCCCTGGTTGCGCAGCTGGAGGATCGCGGCGTGGAAGTCCGCACGGGGCGTGGTGACCGCACCGCCCTCGCCGCTGGTGATGACCTTGTTGCCGAAGAACGAGAACGTGCTGATGTCGGCCAGGGACCCTGCCGCCCTGCCGCCCCACGTCGCCCCGAGCGACTCGGCCGCGTCGGCGATGAGCACGAGGTCGTGCGCATCGGCGATCCGGCGCAGCGCGTCGTAGTCGGCGGTCTGCCCGTACAGGTCGACCGCCAGGATCGCCCTGGTGCGCGGGGTGATCGCGCGCTCCACGGCCTCCGGGTCGATGCACCAGGTGTCGTCGCGCACGTCGACCACGACCGGCGTGGCCCGCACGTAGTAGACGGCGTTGAGCGTGGCCACGTAGGTGAGCCCGGGGATGACGACCTCGTCGACCTCGCCGATGCCCGCGGCGAGCAGCGCGAGGTGCAGCGCGGTCGTGCCGTTGTTGCACACGGCCGCGTGCGGGGCGCCGGTGAGCTGCGACAGCAGTTCCTCCGCGCGCTCGACGTACGCGCCGCGGGACGAGATCCAGCCGCTGTCGAACGCGTCGAGCAGGTACCGGCGCTCGAGGTCGCCGAGGTCGGGTTCCGAAACGGGGATCATGCGTGGTCGCCTCTCGTCAGGTGCTGCGGCTTGTCGCCGCGCCCGCCCGCCCAGGCGAACACCTGGTCGTACTCCTGCGCCATCTGCCGCCAGGTGCGTGCGCGCAGCTCCGCGCTGAGCGGACGGAGCCGGTCGACGAACGCCGCGTGGTCCGCGGTCGCCTCCCGGATCGCCGCGACCAGCTCGTCCGGGGCGTCGGGATCGAACGTGGGGGCGGGAAGGCCGAGCGTCGCGAGCTGGGCGGTGATCGGGGGGATGCGGCTCGCCACGAACGGCAGCCCGCGCACGATCGCCTCGAACACCGGGCCGCTCGCCGCCTCCCACCGCGTGGGCATCACGAGCAGGTCGGCGGCGGCGTACTCCGCCTCCAGGCGCTCGGCGTCGACGAAGCCGAGCCACTCGATGCGGTCGGCGACGCCCAGCTCGGTGGCCAGCGCGCGCAGCTGATCGCCCTGCGCGCCGTCCTCCGCGCCCGTGAACACCGCGACGGCGCCCGGGAGCTGCGGGAGCGCGCGCACCAGCACCTCGTGGTTCTTGTGCGGCGTGACGAAGCCGGGCAGTAGCAGCCGCAGGGCGCCGCCGTCCGGCAGGGTGCGATCGGTCCAGGGCCCGCTGTTGAGCACGGGCAGCGGGATGAGGAAGGTCTTGTCCGCCGCGGCCGGGAACCGCTCGATCAGGCTGCCGTACGGGTGCGCCCAGCTGCAGATCACGGCCGCGGCGCCCTCGACGTTGCGCGCGATGATCTCCTGGTCCATGGGCGAGGCCAGCCCCGGCTCGAACACCCGCAGGTCGTGCACCGTCACCACGGTGCGTCCGCCGCCCAGGGGGACGCGGTGGAACGGCTGCCACACCACGCCGTCGCCCAGGGCGCTGGAGGTGGAGCGCGCCCGGACGGCACGCACCCGCCCGATCAGCAGCTGCGCGAGCCTCGACGACCGCGGCACCAGGCGTCGCAGCGCCTGCTGCCACCGGCTGGTCGCGCTCAGCGCCACCGTCACCGGGACGATGGCCGAGGTCAGCGAGGGGAGGCGTTCGGCCCAGGCGTCGGCGGCCTCGGCGTTCACCAGACAGCGGAAGCGGACGTCGGCGGCCTCGAGGCCCTCCGCGACCCCCGCCGCCACCACGCCGACGCCGCCCGAGCTCGGGCTGACCGAGGTGAAGTCGAGGGTGAGGTCGGGCACGCTCAGATGTCCACCCGCACGTGCTTGCCGGCCTTCTCGTCGCGCACCTGCTCGAGATCGCCGTCGACCATGCGCTGCACGAGACCGGCGAACGTCGTGGTCGGCTTCCAGCCCAGCTGCCGCTCCGCCTTGGAGTAGTCGCCGATCAGCGCGTCGACCTCGGAGGGGCGCTCGTACCGCGGGTCGGTGCTGACGTAGTCCTCCCAGTTCAGGTTCACGTGCTCGAACGCCGCCTGCACGAACTCGCGCACCGTGTGGGCCTCACCCGTGGCGACCACGTAGTCGTCCGGCGTGTCCTGCTGCAGCATGAGCCACATGGCCTCGACGTACTCGGGCGCGTAGCCCCAGTCGCGGACCGCGTCGAGGTTGCCGAGCACCAGGCGGTCCTGCACGCCCTCGACGATGCGCGCGACCGCCCTGGTGATCTTGCGCGTGACGAAGGTCTCGCCGCGGCGGGGGCTCTCGTGGTTGAACAGGATGCCGTTCGAGGCGTGCAGTCCGTAGGCCTCGCGGTAGTTCACGGTGGCCCAGTAGCTGAACACCTTCGCCACGCCGTACGGGCTGCGCGGGTGGAACGGGGTCTCCTCGTTCTGGGGCGGCGGGGTCGAGCCGAACATCTCCGACGACGACGCCTGGTAGAAGCGCGAGTCGACGCCGCTCGCGCGGATGGCCTCGAGGAGGCGGATGGTGGAGACGCCGGTCACGTCGGCCGTGTACTCGGGGATCTCGAACGACACCGCCACGTGGCTCTGGGCGCCGAGGTTGTAGATCTCGTCGGGCTGCACGTCGCGGATGAGGTTCGTCAGCGAGCCGGAGTCGGACAGGTCGGCGTAGTGCAGGATCAGGTCGGACGGCCGGTGGCCCTCGGCCCTGGCCACCTCCTCCAGCCGGGAGGTGTTGAAGGAGGACGAGCGGCGCTTGGTGCCGTGGACCTCGTATCCCTTGCTGAGCAGGAGTTCGACGAGGTAGCTGCCGTCCTGTCCGGTCGTACCTGTAACGAGCGCCTTCTTCATCTCTGCCCTTTGTGCGTGCTAGCTGCGATTTGTCTGCCGGCGGTTCCGGATCGTGACTATCCTAGGGCGTCGGGGGATTCGCCCGTTCTGCCCGCCCCGTGGCCGGACGGTCGTCGGCCTCGCCGGATCCCTCACCCCGGATCCGAACCGCACGAAGGGCGAGCTGGCTTCTCGATGGACACACTCTCCGGTGCACGGGAGGCGCACGCACCCTCGTCCGAGGACGACGTCGCGACCGCCCCCGCCGGTCGTCCGCCGCGGTTCCAGCGGCTGTTCCGGTCGTTCCCGATCTCGGTCGCCCTGGCCCTGCCGTACGTCGTGCTGATCCTGCCGCAGGCGGTGTGGAACGACAACGAGCACCTCGGATTCATCGTCGGCGTGTTCGCGATCGCGCTCGCCGCCACGCTGTTCGTCGAGCTGCTGATCGCGATCGCCCGGTCGTCGCGGACCGACCGGCAGCGGGAGCGGGGCGAGCTCCGGCCCGACGCCACCCTCGCGCGCCTGAACGAGTACGGCCCGGCCCTCCGCCGGGTGGCCTTCGTGGTGACCGCGGTCGGGGTGGCGGTCGGTGTGCTGTCCGCCGCGGCCGGCGTGGGGTCCATCCAGTCGCAGATCGGGCTCGTGGCCGTGTCCGCGCCGCTCGCGATGGCCTCGGCGCTCGTCGGCGGGTGGCCCACGGTGGGCGTCGCGCTGCTGATCGCGGCCCGGCTCGCGGGGCAGCTGTCGGTGCGGACCTTCTGGATCTGGATCGGTGTCGTCGTGCTCGGGCAGGGGATCGAGGCGTACCTGACGGCGCTGACCGCCTCGCTCATGGCGTTCGCCACGAGCCTGATGATGATGCTGCTGCTGTTCGGCGTGATCCGCATCCGGTACGCCGTGATCGCCCTGCTGGTGGTGCTCGTCGCGTGGCCCCTCGCGTTCGACATCCGCAACGAGCTGCGCCAGTCGACCGGTGTCGCCGTGAGCACCCAGGTCGGCGCGTTCGACCGCCTGCGGTTCGACGAGCAGATCGCCCGTGCCACCGAGGTGACCGAGATGCCGCTCGACCTCGGCCAGCCGGGACCCATCGAGATGCTGCGCTACGGCCTGGTGCCGCGCGTGCTCGACCCCGAGCGGCCGCCGATCTCGACCGGCATCAAGATCAACATGTACCTGGGCGGAAGCGCCACCTCCACCTACACGTTCCTCCCCGTCACGACCACCTACGTGCTGGGCGGCCCGGTGTACCTGCTGCTCTGGTACGCGTTCTGGGCGCTGATCGGTGCCGTGATCCTCCGCGGCGGACGCGACCTCAGCGTGCTGCGCATCGTGCTGATGGGGCTGGTCTTCAGCGGTCCGCTCGGGTGGTTCTCGACCTTCCCCGACCGCACGATCGGCGTGCTGCAGTTCTTCGTGTCCTTCCTGCCGGTGATGCTGTTCCTGCTGCTGGAGAAGACGGCGGTCAAGCGCCGCGCGGCCCGGCGCGAGGCGAAGGCGGCCGCGTCCGGCGAGGAGCCGTCGTGACCGCGGCCCGGCGGGTCGCCGTGCTCGCCCCGTACTACCCCCCGGCCTTCCGCGGCGGGGGACCCGTGCGGTCGATCGCCGCCCTGGTCGACAGTGCCCCCGACTCGTTCGCCCCGCTCGTGCTCACCGCCGACCGCGACCTCGGCGAGACCGTCCCGCTCCCGGTGCCCGCCGACCGGTGGACCCGCCGTGACGGCGCCGAGGTGTACTACGCCGCGCTCGGCTCGATGGGCGGCTTCGTGCGCGGTCTCCGCGCCGTGCGCCGTCGCCGGCCGGAGCTGATCCACCTCAACAGCGTCATGAACCGCCGCCTGTCGATCGCGCCTCTCGTGCTGTGGCGGCTCGGGTTCTGGGGGCGTGCGCGGGTGCTGCTGGCCCCGCGCGGCGAGTTCGGCGACGGCGCGCTCTCCCGGCGCGGCCTCAAGAAGCGCGCCTACCTCGGGCTGTTCCGGCTGCTGGGCCTGCCGCGGCGTGTGGTGTGGCACTCCACGGCGCCGCACGAGACCGCCGACATCCGCCGCCTCTGGGGCGACCGGGTCGTGATCGTCGAGCGGGAGAACGACACCCTGCTGCCCGCGACCGCCACTGCACCGCGGCCGGTCGAGGGTCCGCTGCGCGCGGTGTTCCTCGGTCGCATCGTGGAGCACAAGGGGCTGCACCTCGCCCTGGAGGCCCTGGCATCGGTGACGGCCCCCGTGCACCTCGGCGTGTACGGCTCTCGGGAGGATGCCGCCTACTTCCGTCGCTGCGAGGAGCTCGTGCGCGGCCTCCCCGACCACGTCACGGTGACGTTCCACGGCCCGGTGTCGCCCGACGACGTCGTTCCCACGCTCGCGTCGCACGAGCTGCTGGTCATGCCGACGGCCGGCGAGAACTTCGGCCACGTGATCGCGGAGGCCCTGTCGGCGTCGTGCGCGGTCGCCGTCACCCCGCACACGCCGTGGACCGACGTGCTCTCGGAGGGCGGTGGCGTGGTGGTCGAGCGGGCGGTGGCGCCGTGGACGCAGGCCCTGCAGGCGCAGGCGGCGGCGACCCCGCAGCAGCGGCTGGCCTCCCGCCGGGCGGCCGGGGAGACCTACGGGCGGTGGCGCGCACGACCGCGACCGCCGCACGTGTGGACGTCGGCGCTCGCCGCCGAGCTGCCCTGACCTCCGGCCGGCGCCGCGCCGGTCAGAGGCGGTGCACGCTCGGGTTGCCGAGACGGTTGCGGGTGTCGAACACCGTCACGGCGCCCGCCTCCGCCTGGCGCTCGAGCAGCTCGAAGTCGAAGCGGTCGTGGTCGGTCACGAGGATCACCAGGTCGGCCTCGGCCACGGTCTCCGCGGTGAGCTCGCGGCGCTCGGCCGTCCGCGGCCACTGCGCCTCCACCACGTGCGGGTCGGCGGCCAGGACGGTCGCGCCGAAGTCGGCCAGCAGCTGGATGATCCGCAGCGCGGGGGACTCGCGGCTGTCGCCCGAGTTCTTCTTGTACGCCACCCCGGCGAGCAGCACCGTCGAGCCGTTCAGCGCCTTGCGGTCGGCGTTGAGCAGCTCGATCACGCGCTGCACCACATACGCCGGCATGTTCTCGTTCACGTCGTTCGCGAGCTCGACGAACCGGAAGCTCTTGCCGAGCGTGCGCCGCACCTGCCAGGACAGGTAGCTGGGGTCGACCGGCAGGCAGTGCCCGCCGACGCCCGGGCCCGGGGTGAACTTCATGAAGCCGAACGGCTTGGTCGCGGCGGCGTCGATCGACTCCCACACGTTCACGTCGAGCTCGTCGGCGAACACCGCGAGCTCGTTGACGAGGGCGATGTTCACGTGGCGGAACGTGTTCTCCAGCAGCTTGGTGAGCTCGGCCTCCTTCGGCGTGGACACCGGGACCGTGCGCTCGACGAGCGAGGAGTAGAACGCGTCGACGTGCGCGAGGGAATCAGCGTCGATGCCCGAGACGACCTTGGGCGTGTTCACGAAGTTCCATCGCGGGTTGCCCGGATCGATGCGCTCCGGGCTGTAGCCCACGAAGAAGTCGGTGCCGGCGGTGAGGCCGGAGCCCTTCTCCAGCAGCGGCACCATGAGCTCTTCCGTGGTGCCGGGGTACGTGGTGGACTCCAGCACCACGGTCGCGCCGGGGGTGACGAACGGGGCGAGCGACGCCGCGGCCGACTCGATGAACGACAGGTCGGGCAGCGTCTCCTTGAGCGGCGTCGGCACGGTGATGACCGCGACCCCGAAGTCGCGCGCGGTGTCGTAGTCGGCGCTGGCGCGGTAGCGGCCGGAGTCGAGCGCGGCACGCACGGTCGCGTCGGAGATGTCCTCCACGAACGACCGGCCGTCGCCGAGCGCGTCGATGCGCACCCGGTCGAGGTCGAGCCCCACCACCGTGTAGCCGACCTCCACGGCGCGCATCGCGAGCGGAAGCCCGACGTACCCCTGTCCGATGACGACGACGGGGCGGGAACGGTCGAGCATGGAGACTCCATTCGGACGGGGCGACGCGAGCACGCCGAGACGAACATAGTCTGTCATGCGGCATTCCGGCCGGTCGCGGACGGTCCCGGACGGTCGGGGACACGGCGTCGCGCGCGTCGCCGGGGCGCGGCTCCTGCGGTTGAATGAACCCGATGGACAGTGCGGGAGAAGGTTCGGCGTCGCCGCGGCGTCGCGTGCTCGACGTCGCCGGTGCGTTCATCGCGGTCGAGGTCGATCGTGGCGACGAGGACCGCGCGGCGTCGCTCCTGCGCGGCTGGGCCGACGCGGTCGCCCCGGAGGGCGCGGCGGTCGATCGCACGCTGTTCCTCGCCGAGCTCACCGGGGCCGATGCCGCCGATCTGCGCGCCGCCGTGTTCACCGCGGCACGGCGGGTGCTCGCCGACCGCGACGTCTGGGCCCCCGAGGCGACGCTGCTGGTCGATGACACCGACGGCGGCGACCGCGCCGTGCTGGTCGTCGGCGGTGCCGCGGCGGCGTTCCCGCCCGGAGCGCACCACGGCGGTTTCGTGAGCCGGGGCCGCACGCTCGTGGCGGTCGATCCGCTCGGCACCCTCCGCCCGTGTGCGGCACCGGTCCCGACGGCCGACGGGCCCGTCGCGCCCTCCGCGGCCGATGAGCGGACGGAGGCCCCGGCCCGGCTGCGCCTCGCGGGCGTGCTGCTGCCTTCCACCCTGGCCGACGACGCGGTGCCGCCGGAGGATGCGACGCCGGTCGCGCTCGAACGGGTGCTCCCGGCCCTCGCCGCCGCGGCCCCGCCGTTCCCCGGTGCCCGCGACCCGCTGCGCTCGCTCGCCCGGCTGGTCGCGCACGCGGGGGTCGCCGAGCTGCGTTCACCGCACGACGACGACGCGCACGCCGCCCTCGCCGCACTGGCGCACGGTCCCCGCGGCCTCGGACATCGAGCCCTCCCGGTGGCCGAGCCGCTGACCGCCGCGTCCGGAGAGGCCCGGCTCCACCGCGCGGGCGCGACCGATGCGCTCGTGACCGAGGGCGGGCGCGTGGTCGCCCTCACCGCGCACGACGGCGGCACGGTCGTGGTGCTCGACGGCGGCACGGTCGTGGTGCTCGACGCCGCGGAGTCCGCCGTCTGGACCGGCGACGCGGACGCCGTCGCGAGCGCCGAGGTTCCGGCGGCTGTGGCCCGGCTCCTCGACCGCGGACTGCTGTCGGCCGACCCCGGCTGGCGGATCGCGGACCACGCGACCTGGGCCGACCACGGCGCCTCGACCGTGGCGCTCGACCTGTCGACACCGGCCGCCGCACCCCTCGCCCTGCGCGACTCCGCCCAGTCGGTGTGGCACGTGCTGGTGCAGCGGCGTGCGGTCCAGCGGACGCGACTGCTGGACGAGCTCGCGGCACAGTACGGGGTGGAGCCCGCGGTGGTCGCGGACGACGTGGATGCGCTGCTGGCATCGCTCGAGCGGGCACGACTGGTCGTGCGACCGTGAGGCGCGCATCAGGGGCGGCCGCGGGGCGCCGCGAGCGGAGGGGAGCGCGATGACGGGGGAGCAGCACGCACCGCCCGCCGCGGCGGCGTCGAGCGCGCTGCCGATCGACGCCGCCGGTCGCCTGGCGCACGCCCTGGTCGCCTACACGGCCGCCGAGGCCGGCGTGCGGGCGCTGTCGCTCAAGGGGCCGTTCGCGGCCGAGTACGGGCTGCGCGACCGCCGCCCCTCCGCCGACGCCGATGTGCTCGTCGACCCCGCGGCGCTGCCCGCGCTGCGCGAGCGTCTGGAGCAGCGCGGCTGGCACACCCGCGCCGGCCGCATGCCGCCCACGTTCATCGACCTGCACTCCGTGACGCTGATCCACGACGACTGGCCGTGCGACATCGACCTGCACCGCTTCTTCCCCGGCTTCCTCGCCGCGCCCGAGGTCGTGTTCGAGCTGCTGTGGCAGGGCAGGGAGGTGCACCGCGCGGGCGGCGCCGCCGTGCTCACCCCGTCCCGCGCCGGCATGGCCGCCGTCGTGGCGCTGCACGCCGCCCGCGACCCGCACGTGTCCAAGAACCGCCGTGACGCGGAGTCGGTGCGCACGGCCGTCGCGACGCGCTTCACGGCCGCGGAGGTGCGCGAGTTCTGCGACATCGTGCGCGGCGGTCGCGCGCAGTGGGTGCTGCGCGAGCTGATCGCGGAGGCGGGGCTGCCGCTCACCGCCGACGACGCCACCGCGGACGAGAAGGCGCTGTGGCTCCGGAACCAGCAGCCGGCGCCGGCGAAGGCCGCGTCGCTGTGGATCAGGGAGATCGCCGACGCCCCGCTGCGCGACAAGGTCAGGGTTCTGCTGCACGCGCTGTGGGTGCCCCGCGACGACATCCCCCGCAACGACCCGCACCGTCGGCCGAGCCGGCGCGAGGCCCTGGCCTTCCAGCGCCGGCGATGGGCCAGGGGCTTCCGGTCGCTGCGCGGGTACCTGCGCCGCCGCTGAGCCGCACGCCCGCGGGCGGCCACCGGCGTTCTCCCGGGGAACTGCGCTTGAATAGGACGCGATGTCCTCCTCCGCTCCCACCCGTGCCCAGCTGCGTGCCGACGCGCGTCGCGATGTCCCGCGTCGCGCCCCCTGGCGTCGCATCGTCTGGATCGCCCTCGGCGTCCTCGCCCTCGTGCTCGCGGTCGCCGCCGTGGTCGGGGGGATCGCGGTGTCCAAGGCGCTGACCGTGCGGGACGCCCTCACCCGGGCGATCCCGGTCGCGAGCGGTCTGCCGGCCAAGATCGTCGCCGGAGACACGGAGGGTGCGACCACCGACGCCGCCGCGCTGCAGAAGTCCGCGGCCGCCGCGGTCGCCGAGACCGAGGACGGCGTCTGGACGGCCGCGGAATGGATCCCGTTCCTCGGCCCGAACCTCGCCGCGATCCGCACCGCCGCGGAGGGGGTGGACGACCTCGCCGACTTCGCCGTCGAGGCCGTGCCGACGCTCGACCTCGCCGCGTTCCGCCCGGTCGACGGCGCCGTCGACCTGGCCGCGGTGCACAGCCTCGAGAAGGTCGTGTCGAGCGGTGCGGCGGTGTTCTCGTCGGTGAACCAGCGCATCGACGAGACGGACCGCTCGGTGCTGCTGCCGCAGGTCACCGGAGCGCTGGGCACGCTCGACGACGCGGTCTCGCGCGTGGACGACACGCTGGGAACGCTCGCCCCGATCCTGCGGGTGCTCCCCGCGGCGCTCGGCGAGGGCACCCCGCGCACGTACCTGCTCATGTTCCAGGGCAACTCCGAGCTGCGGGCCTCCGGCGGCAACCCCGCGGCGCTGGCCCTCGTCACCGCGACCGATGGCCGCATCGAGCTCACCACCCAGGCTACGAGCGTGCAGTTCGACAACGCGCGGCCGGAGAGCATCGCCCCGCTCGACCCCGAGACCCAGAACCTCTACTCCGACATCATCGGCCGCTGGATCCCGAACATGACCGCGACGCCGGACTTCCCGACCACGGTCGAGATCATGCGCGCGTGGTGGGCCGACGAGGGGCTCCCGCCGTTCGACGACGTGATCTCGACCGACCCGGTGGCGCTGAGCTACATGCTCAAGGCCACCGGCCCGATCCCGCTCGCGACCGGCGAGACCCTGACGAGCGACAACGCGGTGGCGATGCTGCTGAACGAGGTGTACTTCTCCTACGGCGAGTACGTGCCGGGCAAGGTGCTCGACGCCTCGGCCCAGGACGAGTTCTTCGCGGCGGCTGCTGCGCAGATCTTCTCCGCGCTCACCACCGGCATCCAGAGCCCGCTCGGGTTCCTCGACGCGCTGAGCCAGGCGTCCGACGAGGGCCGCATGAAGCTGTGGTCGTCGAACCCCGACATCGAGGCGATGCTCACCGGGAGCAAGGTCGCCGGCACGCTCCCCGCCTCCAACGCGGACCAGACGGTCGCCGGCGTGTACTTCAATGACACCACCGGCGCGAAGACCGACTACTACGCCGACGCGAGCGTGGTCTCGTCGAGCGACCAGTGCACCGCGACCGGCGCGCCGTCGTTCCGGCAGACCATCACGTTCGCCAACAACATCACGCCGGAGCAGGCCGACGCCCTGCCCTACTTCATCACCGGCCCGCACTTCCAGCCCGGCTACATCGCCACCGACGTGGTCGTCTACGCGCCCGTCGGTGCCACGATCAGCGGCTGGGGCGTGGAGGGCGCCGAGAGCTACACGCTGGTGTCGGAGGGCACCCACCTCGGGCGCACGGCCGTGCGCATCAACGTGGTCACACCGCCGCAGACCGCCGCGGTCATCACGGTCGACATGACGGGGGCGGAGGGAACCACCGGGGCCGACTACGGGCCCTACGACGTGTGGACCACGCCCATGGTGCGACAGACCCCGGTCACGCTCGAGACGCCCGGCTGCGGCTGATCCCGCGGCCGGGGGTCACGGGCCGCCCCACCGGTCGAACGGCCACAGGATCGGCCCCGCCCTGCCCACGACCTCGTCCCGCGTCATCCACCGGGCGCAGTCGCCGGCGTCGGGCCTGCCGCGGCACGGGTAGACCGAGTCCGCCGAGTTCGCGCGGTTGTCGCCCAGCACCAGGTACGAGTCCTCCGGCACGGTGACCGCGGGGAAGCAGCGCGTCGAGGCCGGGGTCGTGTCGCAGTCGAGCTCTCCCGCCACGAAGGGCAGGTCGCGCGTGACGTAGGGTTCGTCGAGCGGTTCGCCGTCGACCAGGACCGCGCCCTCGGCGTCGCAGCACTCGACGGTCTGCCCCGGCCCCGCGATCACCCGCTTCACCAGCACGTACGGCCGGATCCCGGTCGCCTCGCCCGCCGCGTCGAGGGCGTCGCGCAGCGGGTTGCCGGTCGGCGCGGGGCGCTCCCACCCGTCGCCGGGACGGAACACCACGATGTCGCCCTGCTGCGGGTCCGCGGCGACGTACGCGAGGCGGTTCACGATGAGCCGGTCGCCGGGCTCGAGCGTCGGCGCCATCGAGTTCGACGACGGCTGCCCCACGAACGCGACGATCAGCAGCGCGAGCACAAGGGCGAGCGCGACGTGCACCCACACGCTCCCGCGCCGCCGGCGTCGCGGGCGGGACGGCTCGGTCGTCGTCATGGTCTCTCCGGTCGCGCGGTCGGTGGTGCACCCAATAGTGTCAGGGAATGCGAGGGGGAACCGAGGCCGACGTCGTGTCCACCGGAGTGTCGAGCGGCGTGCGCGCGACCGATCGGCTGCGCATCCCCGACGTGCTGCGCGGGATCGCGATCGTGGCGATGCTCGTCGCGCACGCCGCGGTGTTCCTGCCCGTGAAGCCCCTGCCGGTCACGTTCGTGAGCTCGATGCTGAACGAGCTGGCCTCTCCGCTGTTCGCTCTCGTGATGGGCATGTCCGCGCAGCTGCTGTGGACCAGGGGCCCGCGGGTGCCGCTCACGCTGCTGCAGCAGGTGGTGCGGGGACTGTTCCTGATCGCGCTCGGGGTGTGGATGTCGACGTGGGGGTCGTGGGTGGCGATCATCCTCGGGCATCTGGGCGTGCTCCTGATCGTCGGCGCCCCGCTGCTGCTCGCCCGCACGCCGTGGCTCATCGCGATCGCCGCGACGCTGCTGCTGCTCAGCGACCCGCTGGTGCGTCTGACCCGGGGGTGGCTGTGGGCGTACACGGCGCCCAGCCCGCTGCACGAGCTGCTGGAGTGGGTCGCGCTGAGTCCGTCGTACCGGCTGCTGAACCTGCTGCCGTTCTTCCTGGCGGGTGCCCTGCTGATCCGGCACGGGCTGCGCCGGGACGCGCTGCTGTGGGCGCTCGCGGGCGTCGCGGTCGTGGCCTACCTGTCGTGGGGCGTCGCGGCCTTCACGGAGTTCGGCGGAACGGACTCCGGGCTCCTGTTCGACACCCTGCGCGACATCGGCCTGGTGTCGGCCACGTACGTGCTGGTGGTGCTCGCGGCCACATCCCGCCGCGGCGCCCGGTTCTGGAACGCGCTGTTCACGCCGCTGGTGGCGTGCGGGCAGGTGGCGCTGTCGCTCTACCTGCTGCATGTGGGTCTCATCGCGCTGTGGAACGGAGCGTACGGACGGCCGGCGGAGAACGCCTGGCTCGGATGGCTGGTGATCGTCCCCGGCATGATCCTGGTCGGCTGGCTGTGGTGGCGCTTCGTCGGCACCGGCCCGGTGGAGTGGGCGATGGGCTGGGTGACCGGGCGCCGCAAGCCGCTGCGACGCACGCGCTGACCCGCGGCACGCACGAGGGGTGCGGTGTCGGCACCGCACCCCTCGTGGCCGGCTCGTCAGAGGAGCGTGATGCCCACGTTCGAGGTGGTCGTGTTGTTGCCGGTCACGTCGTCGCCCGCGACGGTGGCCGTCATCGTCTGCTGCGGTCCGCCGAGCAGCCCGGTCACGATGCTCAGGTTCAGCAGCGAGTCGAGCGTCGTGCCCAGGTTGATCACCACGTTGCCGCCCGCCGGGATCGACGGGAGCGTGAGGGTGTAGTTGCCGTCGGAGCCGGCGACGGTCACACCGGCGACCGGGCCGATGTTCAGGGTCAGCAGCGACGGCGTGTACTGGATGGTGGTCGTGGCGCCGGCGGGGGAGGCGGCCGGGCCGTTGTTGGTGATCGTGAGCGTGTTGACCGTGGCGATGCTCGCGACGGCCAGCGGGCCCACGCCCAGGCTGAGCGTGATCGGCCCGCTCAGGGCGGGGACCAGGTCGCTGTCGGTGAGCGATGCGGCGGCCAGCGGCGTCGCCACCGCGGCCGCGATGACGGGGACCGACCAGGCCGCGCCCTTGACGACCGTGCGGCGCGAGATGCCCTTGTTCTTCTGGATTTCCTCGGTCACGTGAGTGTCCTCCCTCGTAGATGCAGATGCGGTTTCCCGCGGTGTCGTGAAGAGGCGACACGTTGTCTGCATCCCCCAGGAGCCCCTCCGTGGACCTCAAGCTAGGGCGGCGGGGAACGGCGTTCCGGGGCTTCCCGCGAAAGCCGCGCGGGGTGCGCCGAACCTGCGCGGAGTGTGCTCTGGGAGGGGCGCGCGGGCTAGGCGCGGCGGGCCGAGCGGAGCGCGCGCGGGGTTGCGGAGTAGGACTCGTCGAGGGCGCGGCGCAGGCTCATCGGCGACTGGAAGCCGGCGCGCTGCGCGATCTGGTCGATGCTCAGCACGTCGTAGCGGCTGTCCATCAGCAGGGAGTGCGCCAGGCGGGCCCGCTGTCGCCGGATCTCGCCCGCCACGCTGTTGCTCACCTCGGAGAACACCAGCTGCAGCTGGCGCAGCGACGACTGCACCTCGCGCGCCACCCTGGCCGGGTTCAGCGACGGGTCGCCGCACTGCTGGGCGATCACCGCGATCGCCCGCTCGCGCAGGACCTCGTGGGGCGTGCCCTGCCCGGTGACACCGCCCACGCGGTCGAGCACGAGGGCGCCGCTCATCTCCATCACCAGCTGCTCGATCGCGTACTGCTCGATGGCCGACGCGTGCGCGTCGGTGTCGAGCAGGCCGGCGATGAATCGCTGCAGCGATGCATCCAGCAGCCGCCGTTCGGGGTACACGCTCGCGTCGGGCGGGAGGGAGGGCACGAACGATGCGATGGCCGAGCGGGGGACCAGTGCCGCGACGCAGCGCCAGACCCCGGCCGCACGGAGCCGCCGGGTGATGCCGTGCGGTGCGATGACGAGGCCGCTCTCGGTCTCCACCCAGGGCTCGCCGTCGACGCGCGACCACAGGGCCTGCGCCTCCAGGAACGCGAACACCGAGTGGTCGGGGTAGGCGCTGACCGTGTCGACGGTGAGCTCGGACGTGGCGCCGCCCATTCCGAGCAGCAGCACCCCTCCGGAGCTGCGCACGCGCGAGCGGAGACCGGGGTGGTCCCCGACTCGACGGATCCCGTGCAGGGAGAGCTCGCGGTCGTCGATCGAGTGGGCGGCCTTGGTGTTCACGAGGTCCTCCTCAGAGGTTCCGTTCCGCGGGGGGATCCGGGCGGAGGTTCGCTCCGCCCCGATCGCTCGAGGGTTCGGGGCGCACCGCCGGTGGACGACACTGCCCGATTTGAACAAGTATTCAGTGGAGCACGCGGAAGTACAGAGGTGATCAGAGAATTCCCGCGCCGACGGGCACGGGGATGGTGGTGGTCGCCGTCGCGGCGGTCCCGCCGACGGTGACCGTGAGCGTCACGGGGAAGGTCGCGAGCGCGCTCACCGTGACGCCGGTCGACGCTCCGGCGAGCCCGACGACGACCGACAGGTCGACGGCGCCGTCCGGGGCGACCGTGACGGTGCGCGTGCCGGTCCACGTGGTGGCGGGGAACCCGGACTGCCCGACGATCGGCGCGGTCTCGTAGACCGCGGTGCGTTCGCCCGCCGTCGTCCTGACACCGTCGACGGACCAGACGCCGATGCCCCGCGCGCGGCCGAGCGAGAGGGTGAGGTCGGTGGGACGCCCGATCCCGATCGTGATCGTCGCCGGGGCGGCGGTGATCGGGCTCGGCCCGTTCACGATCGTGAAGCGGGTGGGCACCGTGACCACGTTCTGGCTGGTGAGGACGCCGCCGCCGTCGAGCAGGGGAAGGGCCACGAGTGAAGTGGTGGCGCCCGTCCAGGCCAGGCTGAAAGTGGTAGCGCTGGCGGCCGCGAGCGGTGCGGCGGCGGCCAGCGCCACCACCGGGACGCTCCAGGCGGCGGCGTGCAGGACGGCTCGTCGCGACGGTCGGGGCGGGGGACGGTCGTCGTCGATCATGGGGCTCTCTCCCGTGGGTGCAGAAGCGTGACGTGCGGTCGCGGAGCGGCGACACGAACCGTCTGCATCCCCCAGGAGCCCTCCGTGGAAGAGACGGTAGGGGCGGGCGGACGGGCGCGGGCGGCGCACCGGGGAAAAGCGCGCTGTGCGCGTTCTTTCTGCGCGGATTGTGCGTTCGACTCGGGGTGGGCGAAAGCGCCGCGGGCTCGGCCGCCGCCCCGGGGAGCTGCCGCGGTGCACGGATAGGCTGGCGCCATGTCCGACCGCATCCGGGTCGCCGCGATCGGCGCCGTCATCGACATCGACGCGTCGACCAGGGGTCCGGTGTTCGCGGATCGGGTGCGCGCCGCCTGGAGCGACGCGCTGACCGATGCCGACGGCCCGCTGTCCTCCGTCGTCCGCGTTCGGGAGGGCGGCGACGACGACGCGGCCCTCGCGCTCCTGTCGAGTGACGTGACCCTCGCAGCGCTGGCCCTGCGCCGCGGCGACGCCCTGTGGATGATGCACGCCGCGGGTCTCGCCGACGCCGACGGCCGGGTCGCGGTGCTCAGCGCGCCGTCGGGCACCGGCAAGACCACGGCCGCCCGCCGGCTGGCCCGTCGGTACGCGTACGTGAGCGACGAGACCGTCGGGGTCGCCGCGGACGGCACCATCGTCGCCTACCGGAAGCCGCTGTCCGTGATCGAGGCCGCCGCACCGCACAAGGTGCAGGTCGCGCCCTCGTCGCTGCACTCCGGGGTGCCGCTGTCCGGGGCACCGCGCGTCGCCGCCGTCGTGGTGCTGGACCGCCGCGTGGACGGACCGGACTCACCCGAGGTCGAGCGCCTCGACCTCGCCCAGGCGCTCGAGCTGCTCGCGCCGCAGACCAGCTACCTCAGCGACGCCCCGCGCCCGCTGCACCTGATCCGCGACGTGCTCGACCGCGTCGGCGGGGCCGTGCGCGTGCGCTACCGCGAGGCCGAGACGCTCGACGCCGTGGTGGCCGCGCTGCTCGCGGAGGCGCCGACGGGGTCGCGGTCGCGCGACGACGCCGACACCGCGTCCGAACCCATGCCCGAACCCGAACCCGCGCCCGAACCCGAACCCGCGCCCGGACCCGTGGCCGGGGGCGCGGTCGGCGCGCTCGTGCGCACGGCCATGGTCGACGCGCTCGACCTCGGCGACGGACGACTGGCCCTGCTGCGCCGCACCGACGACGGCAGCAGCGTGCACGTGCTCGACGGCATCGGACCGGCCGTGTGGCGCGCGGCCGACGGGCGCCCGCTCGACGACATCACGGCGGAGGTCGTGCGGGTGCACGGCCGCCCGGAGGGCGCGGACGCCGGGGCCCTCGTCGCCGCGGCGGCGGAGACGCTGCGCGCGGACGGCCTGCTGCGGCGGGTGCCTCAGACCTGAGCCGTGCCCCGGCGGCGCACGCCCGGCGTCTGCCCGGCGTCGGACGGCGCGGCGGCCGGTGCGTCGTCCGGCTCCGCGTACCGCTCGTACGCCCCGTAGTACTCGCGGCCGTAGTACGCCGACTCGGCGCCCTTGCGCGGCACGCGGTTGAGCACGACGCCGAGCACGCGGCCGGTGGTGCGCGTGATGTTGGCGATCGCGCGCTGCAGCATGTCGAACGTGGTCTTGCCGGACGACACGACGATCAGCACGCCGTCAGCGCCGGCGGCGAGCACCGCCGCATCGGTCACCGGCAGCACGGGCGGGGAGTCGAGGATCACGATGGCGGACGAGCTGATCTCGGCCAGGAAGTCGCGCATGCGCTTCGAGCCCAGCAGCTCGCTGGGGTTCGGCGGGATGCGCCCCGCCCCGACCACGGCCAGCGGCACGTCGCGCGAGGGGCGGTGCGCCACGTCCTGCAGCTCCGCCCGCCCGGCGAGCACGTCGGTCAGCCCGACGTCGCGGGACATGCCGAAGATGTCGGCGATGACGGGGCGCCGAAGATCGCAGTCGATCAGGATCGCCCACTGCCCGGCGGCCGCGAGGCTCGAGGCGAGGTTGACCGACACGGTCGACTTGCCGTCGCCCGGCACCGAGCTGGTCACGACGATCACCCGCGGCGGGTGATCGACATCGATGAACTGCAGGTTCGTGCGCAGCTCGCGCATCGACTCGATCGTGTGGTGGGAGACGCCGTGCTGCGACTCGAGCGAGAAGTCGATCACCTGCCGCTCGTCGGACATCGACTTCTCCAGCGGCAGCGTCCCGATGACGGAGACGCCGGTCTCGCGCTCGATGTCGCGGGGGTGGCGGACCCGCCGGTCGACCGTGTGGCGCACGAACGCGTAGACCAGGCCCAGCGCGAGTCCGGCGAGCGCGCCGATGAGGACGGCGATGCGCGTGTTGGGGGAGGAGGGTTCGGTGGGCAGGCGCGCGGAGTCGCCCACCACGAGGGAGATCGCGGCCGGGGTCGACGAGGTGCCGCCCTCGAGCTTGTCGATCTCGATCGCCATGCCGTCGAGCCAGGCCTGCGCCAGCGCCTGTGCCTCCTGCGGCGTCGGTCCCTTCGCGGTGACCTGCAGGGCGGTCGTGTCGAGCGGATTGGTCACGGTCACCCGGTTCACGAGCACGTCGGGGGTCGTGTCCAGCCCGAGCTCGTCGATCGCGTGCTCGGCGACCGCCCGCCACGAGCCGATGTTGAGGTACGACTTCACCCTGCTCTGCGCGAGCTGATTGCCCACCAGGGCGGAGCCGCTCGAGCCGTCGCCGCCGGCCGCCGTGACGATGCCGGTGGTGTCGGCGGAGTACACGCGCGGCTGCAGGGCGGTCCATCCGAACGCGGCGGCGGCGCCGACCAGCGTGGCCACCACGATCACGATCCAGTGCGCGCGCACGATGCGCACGTAGTCTCTCAGTTCCACGGTTTCCGCCCCTCGCGCATCCCTCGGGGAGCACGGGATGCCTGCATGACCATGAGCATACGGTGATCGTCCGCGCGGACGGGTGCGTCTCAGCCGATGGCGTCGCGCACGACCCGCTCGACCTCGGCCAGCGCCGGGGTGAGCTGCGATGCCGAGAGCGCGTAGGTCTCGCGCGAGCGGCGGTACGGGTCGATCACGTCGTCGTCCTCCGGCTGCGAGGGGGTGAGCCCGCGCTGGTCGTTGAGCGCGCGCAGCACGGCGGCGAACCGGTCGGCAGGGGCGTCGCCGGCGGCATCGGCTGCCGCCCTCGCGTCCGCACTGGTCAGCGTGGACGCGAGCCGGGCGAACTCGCGCACCGTGAACGTGCGCCGCAGGATGCTCGGCAGCATCTTCACCGCGTGCGAGCGGTGCTCCCTGGCCATGGTCAGCACGAGGTCGGTGTCGGCGAGCAGCGGCTCGACCAGGTAGCGCGCCTGGTGGGCGGCGGCGATCGACGGCTCGACGCCCGCCGTGGCCGCGAGCTCGAGCGCCGGCTCCGGCATGCCGTGGCCCACCAGCGCGTGCGTCCCCGCGCTGTGCACGCGCACGCCCAGCGGCTCGAGCGAGCGGCGGAGCATCACCTCGGCCAGCGGCGAGCGGCAGATGTTGCCCGTGCAGACGGTGAGGATCGTGAGGCGGTGGCCGGGGTCGCCGCCCGCGTCCGGGCGCAGCAGCGCGTCGAGCGGGCCGGGCGCCGGGGCGTCCGCGTGCGCGTTCCCGGGTTCGGGGGAGGGTGAAGGGGAGGCGGAGGACGCGGCGGGCGTCGTCGCCCGGAGCTCGCGCCATTCCCTGCGGCTCATGCCGGCCGGAGGGCCGTCGGGGTGGGGCGTGGTCACGACACCAGCCTACGGCGGGCCGCCGCCGGACGATCACCCGCCACCAGCTGGAGCAGCACCAGGGCGAGCACCGCGCCGATCAGCGTGCCCGAGGTGTTGGCGATGATGTCGCTGAGGGCCGGGACGCGCGAGGGCATGAGCCCCTGGACCGCTTCGATGACCACGCTCATCAGACCGCCGCAGAGCACCACCTGCCACAGGCGCAGCCGCGGGAGGGCGAGCGCGAGCAGCAGGCCTACCGGCACGAACAGGGCGACGTTGGCGAGGATCTCCAGCACCACGGCGCTGCGCTCGTACGAGGCGATGCCCGCATCGGACACCCACGCGGCCATGACGCCCACCAGCCCCGTGACCTTGGCCGAGACCGAGGCGGGGAGCCAGACGGTGAAGCCGACGAACAGCAGGTAGCCGACGAGCGCGAGACGCGCCGTCACCGTGCCCGCGCGCGAGGGGGCGACGGCGGGGGAGGTCATGCGGTCATGCTAGCGGCGGGGGGTGTGCGCCCCTCTCAGGTTCGCGCGCCGCTGTGCTCCTCGATGTAGCGCAGCAGCACGCCCTCGCGCAGGGCCCACGGGGAGACCTCCAGCTCGTCCACCTGCAGGGCGCTCATCGCGGTGTGCAGAGCGACCGCGGCCGCCACGATCTGGAACGTGCGATCGGGGGTGATGCCGGGCAGCTCCTGTCTGGCCGAGGCGGGCAGGCGGGCGAGCCGCGGGATCCAGGAGCCGAGCGCCGCGCGGGGCAGCAGCATCCGGTCGCTGCCCGACCACCCGGGCGCCGGGTAGCCCACCAGACGCGCGAGCGAGCGGATGGCCTTGGACGATCCGACGACGTGGTCGGGGCGGGGCAGGGCGCGGAATCGGGGCAGCACCTCGGCGAGCGTCGTCTCGGCGTGCGCGCGCAACCGCTCGACGTCGGCTTCGCCGGGCGGGTCGTCGGGGAGGAACTGCACGGTCATGCGGCCGGCGCCCAGCGGGACGGAGGCGGCGGCGTCGGGCAGCTCCTCCGCCCCCGCGGCGATCTCCAGCGAGCCGCCGCCGATGTCGAGCAGCAGCAGCTGTCCGGCCGACCACCCGAACCACCGCCGCACCGCGAGGAACGTCAGCTCCGCCTCGGTCTCGCCGTCGAGCACCTGCAGCGGCTGCCCGAGCGCGGCTTCGATGCGGGCGATGACCTCGGCGCCGTTGCGGGCGTCGCGCACGGCGCTCGTCGCTGTGGCGAGCAGCTCGTCGACCCGCTCCGCCTCGGCGACGCGGCGGGCCTGGGCCACGGCGGCCTCGAGCGCGGCGACGCCCTCCTCCGAGATGGCGCCGTCGGGGGTGAGGTAGCGCATGAGGCGCAGCACCGTCCGGTCGCTGGTCGTCGCGAGCGGGCGGCCGCCGGGACGCACGTCGGCCGCGAGCATGTGGACGGTGTTGGATCCGATGTCGAGGACTCCCAGGCGCACGGGAAGAGACTACTCGCGCGCCGTTACGATGGTGCACGTGACCCCCGACCCCACGCTGCCGTTGTCGCCGTACCGGGAGATCGGCCGAGCCGAGTGGGCGCGTCTGGCTGCGGGCCTCGACCAGCCCCTCACCGAGACCGAGGTCGTGGAGCTGCGCGGCATCGGCGACCGGCTCGACCTCACCGAGGTGCGCGAGGTGTACCTGCCGCTGAGCCGCCTGCTGAGCCTCTACGCCTCGGCGACCAAGCAGCTCGGCGCGGCGACCTCGACCTTCCTGCAGGAGGACGACAGCACGACGCCGTTCGTGGTCGGCGTCGCCGGATCGGTCGCGGTGGGCAAGTCCACGATCGCCCGGCTGCTGCGCGAGCTCATGAGCCGCTGGCCGGGCACGCCACGCGTCGAGCTGGTGACGACCGACGGCTTCCTCTATCCGAACGCCGAGCTGGAGCGCCGCGGGCTCATGGACCGCAAGGGCTTCCCCGAGTCGTACGACCGGCGCGCGCTGATCGAGTTCCTGACCGAGGTCAAGAGCGGCGCCCCCGAGGTGCGCGCGCCGTTCTACTCCCACATGCGCTACGACATCGTGCCCGACGCGCACGTCGTGGTGCGGCGACCCGACGTGGTGATCGTGGAGGGGCTGAACGTGCTGCAGCCGCCGCCCGCGCCCAACGACGTCGCGGTCAGCGACCTGTTCGACTTCTCGATCTTCGTCGACGCCGAGACCTCGCACATCGAGAAGTGGTACGTCGACCGCTTCCTCGCGCTGCGGCAGGGCGCGTTCAGCAATCCGTCGTCCTACTTCAACGTGTTCGCGCACCTCACCGACGAGGAGGCGATCACCACGGCGCTCGGGTACTGGAACGAGATCAACATGCCCAACCTGGTCGAGAACGTGATGCCCACCCGGCATCGCGCACGCCTGGTGCTGCGCAAGGGGCCGGACCACGACGTGGAGAGCGTGCTGCTGCGCAAGCTGTGACGCCGCGCCGTCGGCGCTCTATTGTTCGGACGACTCGCAAAAATCGCGTCTTACCCTGTATCTCATGTGTGGAATCGTCGGATACGTGGGCCCGCGGCCCAGCCAGGACATCCTTCTCGCCGGTCTCGCCCGGCTCGAGTACCGCGGCTATGACTCCGCGGGCATCGCCGTGATCGACGGCGATGGCGAGCTGGGGATGCGCAAGAAGGCCGGCAAGCTGGCCGTGCTGCGCGACTCGCTCGGCGACGCGCCGCTGCCCGACGGCACCACCGGCATCGGCCATACGCGCTGGGCCACCCACGGCGGACCCACCGACGGCAACGCCCACCCGCACCTCGCCGACGACGACAAGCTCGCCGTGATCCACAACGGCATCATCGAGAACTTCGCCGCGCTGCGCGACGAGCTGCTCGCCGACGGCGTCGTGTTCCGCAGCGAGACCGACACCGAGGTGGCCGCGGCCCTGCTCGGTCGCGAGTACGCCGGCAACGGCGGCGACCTCGAGCTCGCCTTCCGCTCGGTCGTGAACCGCCTCGAGGGCGCCTTCACGCTGCTCGCGATGCACCAGGACCACCCCGGCCTCGTCGTCGGTGCCCGCCGCAACTCCCCGCTCGTGATCGGCCTGGGCGAGGGCGAGAACTTCCTCGGCTCCGACGTCGCGGCCTTCGTCGAGCACACCCGCCAGGCGCTCGCGATCGGTCAGGACCAGATCGTGTCGATCACGCCCGACGCCGTGACCGTGATCGACTTCGCCGGCACCCCGGTCACCCCGGAGCCCTTCGACGTGTCGTGGGATGCCGCCGCCGCCGAGAAGGGCGGCTGGTCGAGCTTCATGGCCAAGGAGGTCGCCGAGCAGCCCGAGGCCGTGGCCAACACGATCCGCGGTCGCATCCAGGACGGGCAGGTCGTGATCCCCGAGCTCGACGGGCTCGACGAGCTGTTCACCGGCATCAACCGCGTCATCATCACCGCGTGCGGCACCGCGTCGTACGCCGCCCTCGTCGGCAAGTACGCCATCGAGCAGTGGGCGCGCGTCGCGGTCGACGTCGAGCTCGCGCACGAGTTCCGCTACCGCGACCCCGTGATCGGCGCCGACACCCTGGTCGTGTCGATCAGCCAGTCGGGCGAGACCATGGACACGCTCATGGCCGTCAAGTACGCCCGCGAGCGCGGCGCGCGCACCCTCTCGGTGTGCAACACGCAGGGCGCCACCATCCCGCGCGAGTCCGACGCGGTCGTCTACACGCACGCCGGACCGGAGGTCGCGGTCGCGTCGACCAAGGCGTTCTCGGCACAGATCACGGCGCTGCTGCTGCTCGGCCTGCACATGGGTCGCGTGCGCGGCACGGTCGCCGACGCGTCCACCGACGTCGCCGAGCTGCTGGCCCTGCCCGAGAAGGTCGCCGCGGTGCTGGAGAGCGAGCAGGAGCACGTCACGCAGCTCGCCGGCTGGATGGCCGACACCCGCTCCGTGCTGTTCCTCGGTCGCCACGTGGGCTACCCGATCGCGCTGGAGGGCGCGCTCAAGCTCAAGGAGATCTCCTACATCCACGCCGAGGGTTTCGCCGCCGGCGAGCTCAAGCACGGCCCGATCGCGCTGATCGAGCCGGGGCAGCCGGTGTTCGTGCTGGTGCCGTCGCCGCGCCACTCCGCGCTCGTGCACTCGAAGGTCGTCTCCAACATCCAGGAGATCCGCGCGCGCGGCGCCCGGGTCATCGTGGTGGCGGAGGAGGGCGACGCCGCGGTGCTGCCCTTCGCCGACGAGGTCATCCACATCCCGCTCGCCGGCCCCATGTTCGAGCCGCTGCTGGCCGTGGTGCCGCTGCAGATCTTCGCGATGGCGCTGGCCACCGCCAAGGGACTCGATGTGGACCAGCCGCGCAACCTGGCCAAGTCCGTCACGGTGGAGTGACCCCGCCCGTCGTCCGCGAACGGCCCCGTCCCGCTCCGGGGCGGGGCCGTTCCGCGCGAGTAAGCTGAACGGGTGATCATCGGCACCGGCATCGACCTCGTGGACATCCCCCGGTTCGAGCGCACGATGACCCGCACGCCCAAGCTCCGCGAGCGGCTGTTCGCCCCCTCGGAGCAGGCGCTCCGACTGCCGTCGTTGGCCGCGCGCTACGCCGCCAAGGAGGCGCTGATCAAGACGCTGGGCGGGTCGGACGGCGTGCACTGGACCGAGATCGAGATCGCCTCCGAGCCCTCGGGGCGGCCGTACTTCGTGCTGTCCGGATCGACGGCGGCGGTCGTCGAGGAGCGCGGCATCGTGACCCTGCACCTCACCCTCACCCACGACGCGGGCCTGGCCGCCGCGTTCGTCGTCGCCGAAGGAGCACCGCTGTGACCGTCCACTTCCGTGAGGCCGCGATCGACCTCGACGCGATCGCCGACAACGTGCGGCACTTCCGTCGGCTCACCGGGGTCGAGGTGCTCGCGGTGGTGAAGGCCAACGCGTACGGACACGGTGCCGCGGCGACCGCGGTGGCCGCGCTCTCGGCCGGTGCCACCCGGCTCGGGGTCGCCGAGATCCCGGAGGCGCTGGAGCTGCGTCGGCAGGGCGTGCACGCGCCGATCCTCGCCTGGCTGCACGCCCCGGGGGAGCGCTTCACCCAGGCGGCGGCCGAGAACATCGAGCTCGGGATCTCCTCGTTCGACCAGCTGGAGGCGGCGGCGGCCGCGGCGGCGGTCGACAGCCCGGTCGCGGTGCACCTGAAGTTCGAGACGGGGCTGTCGCGCAACGGCATCGCCCCGGGCGACTGGGGGCGGGTGCTGGCCGAGGCCGCGCGGCTCGAACGCATCGGGCGGCTGCGGGTGGTGGGCCTGTTCAGTCACCTGTCGAACACCTCACCCGCCGACGACAGGGCGGCGCTGGCGAAGTTCGAGGAGGGGGTGGCCGCGGCGGCGTCGTTCGGCATCCGCCCGGAGATCCGCCACATCGCCGCGACCGCCGCGGCGATCGACCTGCCGGAGACGCGGCTGGATGCGGTGCGGATCGGCATCGGGCTGTACGGGCAGTCGCCGTTCGACGACCGCTCCTCGGCCGAACTGGGCCTGCGCCCGGCCATGACGCTGCGCGGCGCGGTCGCGGCCGTGCGCCGGGTGCCGGCCGGCACCGGTGTCTCGTACGGCTACGACCATCGCACCGACCGCGACACCACGCTCGTCCTGGTGCCGCTGGGCTACGCCGACGGCGTGCCCCGCAGCGCCTCCGGGCGCCTTCCCGTGTCGATCGGCGGGCGCCGCTTCGTGAACGTCGGCCGCATCGCGATGGACCAGTTCGTGGTGGACGTGGGGGACACCCCCGTCTCGATCGGCGACGAGGTGGTGCTGTTCGGCGATCCGACCCTCGGCGTGCCGTCGGCGCGGGAGTGGGCGGACGCCGCGGGCACGATCGACTACGAGATCGTGACCCGCATCGGACACCGGGTGCCGCGGAGGGCGTCGTGAGCGTCGACCCGGCGTTCCTCGGCCGCCGGGAGATCGCCACCGCGGACGAGATGGAACAGCTCGGCCTGCGGATCGGCGAACAGCTGGAGGCGGGCGACCTGCTCATCCTCACGGGGCCGCTCGGGGCGGGCAAGACCACCTTCACGCGGGGGCTCGCGGAGGGGCTCGGCGTGCGCGGACCCGTGCAGAGCCCCACGTTCGTGATCGCGCGCACCCACCCGTCGCTCGTGGGCGGGGCGCCGCTCGTGCACGTCGACGCCTACCGGCTCGGCTCGGCCGCCGAGCTCGACGACCTCGATCTCGACCTGCAGCGCTCGGTGGTCGTGATCGAATGGGGGCGCGGCATGGCGGAGGAGCTCGCCGACGCGTGGTGGGACATCGAGCTGGAACGCCCGGTCGGCGCGGCCGGAGCCGACGACGACCTCGACCCGTCCGAGCTCGACGCGGACGCCCCGCGCGTGGTCACCATCGTCCGGGAGCAGCGGGCATGACCGCCCGCAGCGTCGGCGACCTGGTCGCGGTCATCATCGAGGACGACCCCGGCGTGCAGTCGCTGCTGGAGGAGGTGTTCCTCGCCGCGGGCTTCGAGGTCGCCGTCACCGGGTCGGGGCCGGAGGGCCTCGCGGCGGTCGAACGGCACCAGCCCGTGATCACCACGCTCGACATCAACCTGCCCGGCATCGACGGGTTCGAGGTGGCCCGGCGCATCCGCCGGGTCAGCGACACGTTCATCATCATGCTGTCCGCGCTCGCGGAGGAGTCCGACGTGGTGCTCGGTCTCACCTCGGGCGCCGACGAGTACCTGGTCAAGCCGTTCCGTCCGCGCGAGCTGCGCGCGCGGATCGAGGCGCTCCTGCGGCGACCGCGGCTCCCGGTCGCCACGGCGACGCAGCGGCCGGTCGCGCCCGCGCCGCCGGCCGCCGCGACCGACACGACGGTGTCCACGTGGCGTGGTCGGGTGCATCGCGACCTCAGTCTCGACCTCGACACGCGACTCGTGCTCGTGGCGCAGCGTCCGGTCGAGCTCACCCCCACGGAGTTCGACCTGCTCGCCGCGCTGCTGGAGTCGCGGCGCCGCGTGTGCAGCAAGGCGGAGCTCGCACGGGGTCTGCGCGGCGCGCCGTCCGGCTCCGCCGACCCCGTCAGCGAACCGGACAAGCGCGCCATCGAGACCCACATGGCCAACCTGCGCCGCAAGCTCGGCGACAGCCCCACCGAGCCGCGCTACATCGAGACCGTGCGCGGCGTCGGCTATCGGCTCACCCCAGCCGGCGATCAACCCGGCTGACAGGGGTTCGAGGCCGCGGCTCCCCCACCGCGGCCCCGGATGCCTGCGAATCCCCACTCGCGCGGCCCCAGCGTCTGCGAAATCCCCAGTCGCAGTGTCGGCCCCCACTCAGAATCGTAGGACGCCGATGTCGCCTGAAGAGCGCGTAGGCCCGATCTTTGAGTAATCTTGCGACAAAGCTGAGGATCGACCAGGAGGCGGGGGCTTCATGATCCGCACTGTGTCGATCTGGCGTTGGCAACTCGTGTTCGCGGGCAGCATCGTCGCCATCGTGGTGATGGTCGCGGGCTTCAAGCCGCACACGCTCACGATCCCGCTGTTCGTGGTCGGGATCGTCCTCGTGGTGGTCACCACGCTCGTCGCCCTGCTCGTGCCGTGGCGCCGGCTTCCGCGCACCGCCGTGACCGCGCTCCCGCTCCTGGACATCCTGGCCGTCGGCTTCACCACCAACGCCCCCGACCTGCGGCTCGGGTTCCTGTGGGTGTTCCCTGTGGTGTGGCTGGCGACCTACTTCTCGATGCCGTGGGTGTTCACCGGTGTCGCCTTCAGCAGTGGCTGTCTGGTGTTCTTCGCCGACCGCTCGGGGGAGCCGGCCGACGTGCTGCTGCGGGTGCTGACGGTCGTCGTGACCCTCAGCTTCCTCGGGGTCACGGTGCGGATCGGCTCGCAGCGGTCCGGTGCCGCGCGACGGCTGCTGCAGCGGCGCTCCGAGCAGGTGAACAGGGCGGCCGAGCGGGCCGAGACCAACCAGCAGCGGGTGACGCAGATCATCGACGCGCTCGGTGTCGCCCTGGTCGTGGTCACCGCACAGGGGCGGATCCTGCAGATGAACGACGCCTACCGCGCGCTGTACGGCCGCGACCGCTACGGGGCCGCCCTGCCCTCCGCCTCGGTCGAGTACGACGCGCGGCGCGGCACCGCCCTGAGCCCCGCGCGCACGACCCTGGCGCGGGCGGCCGCGGGGGAGGAGCTGCGCGCCGAACGGGTGTGGCTGTTCGACGGCGCGGGACAGTGGCGGGCGCTGGAGGTGACCACGCAGGCGATGGCCGGGGCCGGCGAGGGCGAGCACATCGCTCTGGTCGTGATCGACGACGTCACCGCGCTCCTGGAGGCCGCGGAGGAGCGCAGGGCCCTCACCGCGATCGTCTCGCACGAGCTGCGCAACCCGCTCACCGCGATCATCGGGCACGTGGAGCTGCTGCGCGAACGCGACGACCTGCCGGGCCGCGTGCCCGCGCAGGTCGAGGTGATCGCCAACGCGGGGGAGCGGATGCAGGACCTGCTCTCGAGCATGCAGGCGCAGACCCGCAGCTCGCCGGAGCCGTTCGAGCCGGTGGACCTGCGCGAGGTGGTGGAGGCGTCCGCGGCCTCGTTCGCGCCGCTGATCACCGCCGCCCGGCAGGAGCTGAGCCTCGACGGCGCGGACCGCCTGGTCATCACCGGCGACGCGTTCCGGCTGCGCCAGGTGCTCGACAACCTGATCGGCAACGCCGTGAAGTACACCCCGTCCGGCGGCCGCATCCAGGTGCGGGTCGGCGCGGACGATGCCAGGGCCGAGGTGAGCGTGGTCGACACCGGCATGGGCATCGCCCCCGACGAGCTGCCCCGTCTCTTCGAGCCGTACTTCCGCACCGACAGCGCCGTGCGGGGCGGGATCTCCGGCACCGGGCTCGGCATGGGCATCGCGCGGGACATCGTCGTCGCGCACGACGGGGAGATCCTCGTCGACAGCGAGGTGGGCGTCGGCACCACCGTCACCGTGCGCTTCCCGCGCCGTTCCCCGAGGAAGGATCCGGCATGACACCGCTCGTGCCCGTCAACGTCGACGTGACCACCAGCATGGTCGCCGTCGTGACCGTGCTGACCGCGATCGTGATCGGTCTCGCCACCCTGGCGCGCCCGACCAGGGCGACGATCGTGTGGGGCGTGGCCTTCGGGATCGGCATGCTGGGCGCGTACCTGTGGCTGGCCGGGCACCACACCGGCCTCCCGGTCCTGCGGGCCGCCTCGTCGGCGCTGACGGTCGTGTTCATCCCCCTCGTCTGGATCGGCGTGCGGATCCACTTCGGGCGCTCGGCCCCCTGGCTGCCGGTGATCGTGGCGCTGATCGGCGTGCCGGTCGCCCTGGTGTCCACGGCGGGCACGGCCTGGTACCTGCTGGTCTTCCACCTCGTCTTCCTGTCGATGGGCGTGTTCGCCGGGCTCCTCGCGTGGGAGCTGCTGCGCGGGCAGCCTCCCGCGCGCGACGTCGTGATGCCCCTCGCGCTCGCCGCGTGCGGCTTCGCGATCGTCTCCGTGGTCAGCGGGGCGTCGGCACTGGTGTCGGGGAGCGTGAGCACCGAGGCGCAGTTGAGCGCCCTGCGGGGCATGAACGCCGTCGGCGCGATCGTGGTGAGCACCTGCGCCGCCTTCACCCTCGTGCTGCTGGTGCGGGTGGAGAGTGCGGCGCGCGGTGACGTCGGGGCGGCCGACCGTGCCAGGGCCCGCCTGCGCAAGGCCGAGGCGCAGAACGACGGGGCGTGGTCGGTGCTGGACGTGCGGCTGGACGACCCCGCCGACCTGCGCGAGGCGTCGAGCAGCGGGGCCTTCCGCCGGATCGTCGACCGCTTCCACGCCGACGTCCAGGAGGCGCTGCCCACGACCGCCGACGCCGAGCGGGTGAGCGACGACCGGGTCGTCGTGCTGATCCGCGGCAGCGACGAGGCCGTGCGCTTCCACCTGCGCGCGATCCTGTCCCGGATCTCGGTCATCGACCCGGACGCGCCGGTGAGCGGCATCCGCTCCTCGGCCAGCATCGGCTGGGCCACCTCGAGCGTCGCCGGCTACGACTACGACGCGCTGCTGGCGGCGGCGGCCGCCGCCGCGGACCGGGCACGTGCGGCCGGCGGCGACCAGTGGAAGCGCGCCGTGTCCGCCGACCTCTCGCCAGTGTGAACGGCTAGGACCGGCGGTGCTCGCGGCCGCGCGCGAGCGCGGCGGCGATGGCCCCCTCGGCGGTGGCGTCGGTGTCGGCGGCGGCGGAGACGTTCTCGGCGCCGACGGCCTCGATGATCTCGGTGCGCTGGATGCGCGTCTCCCGCGGGGCCTTCACGCCGATCCGCACGCTGTCGCCCTTGATGTCGAGCAGCGTGACCTCGATCTCGCCGTCGATGCGCACGCTCTCACCGATCCGCCTCGTCAACACCAGCATTCGATCAGCCTACTGGTGCGACGGGGGCGGGCCCCAGCGACGCGGTCGAGGCGTCGCGCACCACGCCGATGGTCTCGATCGTCAGCGGCGCCGCGGTGGCCTCGCTGTACGACAGCACCGGCAGGCCGTCGATCTGCGCCGACACCAGCCGTCGCACGGCCGGCCGCAGCGACGGCGCGCACACCAGCACCGGCTCCGGCCCGTCCGCCTGCGCGGCGACCGCCTGCTTGACCGAGGCGATCACGGCCTCCATGCGCTGCGGCTCGAACACGATCTGGGTGCCGTCGTCGCCCGGCCGCAGGCTCTCCAGCATCGCCTGCTCCAGCAGCGGGTTGATCATGACCACCCGCAGCACGCCGTTCTCCGCGAAGCGCGCGGCGATCGCCGGGCCGAGCGCGGCCCTGGCGGCCTCGATCAGCCCCTCCGGGTCGGTCGAGGTCTTGGCGCGCAGGGCCAGCGCCTCGTAGATGCGGCCGAGGTCGTTGATCGGCACGCGCTCCGCGAGCAGCCCCTGCAGCACGCGCTGGACCTCGGCGAGCGAGAGCTGCGCGGGCGTGAGCTCCTCCACCGCCGACGGCGACACCTGCTTGAGCGCGTCGGTGAGCTGGCGCACGTCCTCCCGCGACAGCAGCCGCGCGGCGTGCGTCTGGATCACGCTCGACAGGTGCGTGACGATCACGCTGGCCCGGTCGATCACGGTCGCCCCGGCGAACTCGGCGCTGTGCCGCATCTCCATCGGGATCCACTTGCCCTCCAGCCCGAACACGGGGTCGAGGGCTGCGGCGCCGGGCAGCGACTCGAGTCCCGAGCCGAGCGCGAGCACCGATCCGCCCGGCGCGGTGCCGCGTCCGGTCTCCACCCCGGCGATGCGGATCACGTACGTGGCCTGCGGCAGCTCGATGCTGTCGCGCGTGCGGACGGGCGGGGTGACCAGGCCGAGGTCGAGCGCGATGCGCCGCCGCAGCGCCTTCACGCGCGCGAGCAGGTCGTCGGGGCCGCCGGTGACCAGGTCGACGATGTCGGGCGAGAGGAGGATCTCGAGCGGGTGCACGCGCATCCGCTCGATCAGCTCCTCCGGCTGCTCCGCAGGCGGCGTCACCGGTGCCTTCGCGGCTTCGGCCGCCTCCCGCTTCCTGGTGGCGGTGATGCGCTGGGCGACCAGGAGCAGCAGCGCCCCGATCGCGACGAACGGCAGCATCGGCATGTGCGGGATGAGCGACATGATGATGGCCGCGCACCCGGCGATCAGCAGCGCGTTGCGGGACTGCCCGAGCTGGGCCGATGCGGCCGTGCCCATCTCGGTCTCGGCGGTCGAACGGGTCACGATCATGCCGGTCGACACGGCCATGAGCAGGGCCGGGATCTGCGTGACCAGGCCGTCGCCGATCGTCAGGAGGCTGTACGTGCTCATGGCCTGGTCGATCGACATGCCGTGCTGCACGAGCCCGATCGCGATGCCGCCGACGATGTTGATGATGATGATGACGAGCCCGGCGATCGCGTCGCCCTTCACGAACTTCGAGGCACCGTCCATGGCGCCGTAGAAGTCGGCCTCCGCGGCCACCTCGGCGCGGCGCTGCCTGGCCTCCGTGTCGGTGATGAGTCCCGCGTTGAGATCGGCGTCGATGGCCATCTGCTTGCCGGGCATCGCGTCGAGCGTGAACCGGGCGCCGACCTCGGCCACGCGCTCGGCACCCTTCGTGACGACGACGAACTGGATCACCACGAGGATGAGGAACACGACCGCGCCGATGATGAGCGAGCCGCCGACCGCGATGGCCCCGAACGCCTCGATGACCTGCCCCGCGTACGCCTCGCCCAGCACGAGCCGGGTGGACGCGACGTTCAGGCCGAGACGGAACAGCGTCGCCACCAGCAGCAGCGAGGGGAACACCGAGAAGTCGAGCGGCTTCTTCACGAACATCGACGTGAGCAGGATCACCAGCGCGAACATGATGTTGAGGATGATGAGCACGTCGAGCAGGAACGGCGGCACCGGGACGACGAGCAGCATGATGATGCCGACCACCCCGATCGGCACCATCAGCGTGGTGAGCATCTTCTTCATGCGGTCCTCCGGTAGGGGAGCGAGTGGATGCCGCGGGCGGCGCCGCGACGCCGCAGGGCGTCGACGAACACGAGCACGCGCGCCACGGCGTTGTACAGGTCTTCGGGGATCTCGTGTCCCAGCTCGCACGCGGCGTGCAGGGATCGCGCGAGGGTGATGTCGCGCACGAGGGGCACCCCGGCCTCGAGCGCCTTCTCGCGGATGCGCTCGGCGATCACCCCGCTGCCCTTCGCGACCACGCGGGGCGCGGAGGTGCCGGCCTCGTAGCTCAGTGCGATCGCGATGTGGGTGGGGTTGACCACCACGACGTCGGAGTTCGCGACCGCCGCGATCATCCGGTTGCGGCTCACGGCGAGCTGGCGCGACCGGCGCTGCTGGCGGATCAGCGGGTCGCCCTCGGAGTTCTTGTTCTCGTCGCGCACTTCCTTCTTGGTCATGCGCGTGTGCTTGCGGTTGCGGCGCATCACCACGAACAGGTCGATCGCGGCGAGGACCAGGCCCACGCCGATCGCGGTCTGCAGGAGGGCGGCGGTGCCCTCGGCCGCGGTGCCCAGCAGACGGGAGATCGAGTGCGCGCCGCTCGCGGTCAGCACCGGCATGAGCCCGGCGATCACGAACCACAGCGCGAGCGCGACCGCTGCCGTCTTGAGCAGCGCCTTCGCGCCCTCCCAGAGCGCCTGCAGGCCGAACACCCGCCGCATGCCCGAGACGAGGTTGAACTGCTCGTAGCGTCCGGTGAGCTTGCGCAGGTGCACGCCGCCCTGCACCACCGCGCCGAGCAGGGTGACGACCGCGACGGCGGCCAGCAGCGCGCCGAGCGTGGGCAGGACCGACGCGAGCCCGCGGCCCAGCGCGCCGAGCGCGGCCTCGGGCGACGGCGCCCGCATGAGCGAGGTGAGCGAGATGAGCTGCTCGGTGCCCGCGGCGGTGCCCGCAGCGATCGCGGCGGGCATCATGACGGCCGCGGCGCCGATGCCGACCCACGCCGTGAGGTCCTGGCTGCGGGCGAGGCGGCCCTTCTGCCGGGCTTCGCGCAGGTGCTTGTCGGTCGCCTTCTCACTGCGCTCCCCGCTGTCGGCGTCGCTCACGGCGTCACCCCCTGCATCAGCCGGAAGGCCTGGGAGGCGAGCGCGTCGATGATGCCGGGGAACGCCACGTACACGGCGCCGGCGAGCAGCAGGGTCAGCAGGATCTTCACCGGGAAGCCCATCGCGAAGGCGTTGAGCGCGGGCGCGACCCGGGTGATCAGGCCGAGGCCCACGTCGGCCAGGAACAGCACGAGCACGAGCGGGCCCGCGATCTGCACGGCCGCGAGCACCATCTGCGACACCCCGTCGACGAGCAGCTCGACGGGTCCGGCGACTGCGAAGACGCCGTCGACCGGCACCGCGTCGAAGCTGCGCGCGAGCCCTGCGAGGATCAGCTGGTAGCCGCCGGAGGCGAACAGCAGCGTCAGCGCCGTCAGGTGGAACAGGCGGGTGAACTGGGCGCCGTTGACCATCGCCGCCGGGTCGAACGCCTGGGCGAGCTGGAACCCGCCGAACACGTCGATCAGGCTGCCGGCTGCCTGCAGCGCCGCGAAGCACATCATCACCAGGAAACCCAGCAGCGCACCGGTGAGCACCTGGAGCACGAGCGCGCCGAGGAACGCGCCGGTGTCCAGCGGCTCGTAGCCGGGGGCGACGGCCGCGCCCACCGCGAGGGACAGCCCGATCGACAGCATGGCCTTCACGCGCACCGGGATCGCGCCGTAGGAGAACGGCGGAGCGATCATGATGAACGCCGTGATGCGCACGGCCGCGAGCATCGTGGCCTCCAGCCACACGAAGTCGATCGGGATGTACACGCGCTCACCCGCTCAGCAGCGCCGGGATCCGGGCGAACATCTCGTTCGTGAAGGCGATGATCTCCGCGATCATCCAGTTGCCCGCGATCAGCAGGGCGATGCCCACCGCGACGATCTTCGGCACGAACGACAGCGTCACCTCCTGCACCTGGGTGATGGACTGCAGCAGCGAGATCGCGAAGCCCACCACGAGCGCGGTCACCAGCATGGGCGCGGCGAGCTTGGCCGCGATGAGCAGCCCCTGCGCGCCGATGTCGAGCACGGCCTCCGGGCTCATCCCACACCTCCGTAGCTCTCCAGGAGGGCCTTGATGATGAGCCCCCAGCCGTCCACGAGGATGAACAGCAGGATCTTGAACGGCAGCGAGATCATGACCGGCGGGAGCATCATCATGCCCATCGACATCAGCGCGGCCGCCACGACCAGGTCGATCACCAGGAACGGCACGAAGATCACGAAGCCGATGATGAACGCGGCCCGCAGCTCCGAGATCATGAACGCGGGGATCAGCGTGTACATCGGCACGCTCGCCGCGTCGTCGGGGTTGTCCTGACCGGCCATGCGGGTCATGAGCGCGAGGTCCTCCTCGCGCGTGTAGTGCAGCATCCACTCGCGCAGCGGGCCCTGGCCGATGTCGACCGCCTGCGTGAACGTGAGGGCGCCGTCGATGTAGGGCTGCACCGCGAGCGTGTTGATCTCGGTGAGCACGGGCCACATGATGAACAGCGACAGGAACAGCGACAGGCCCGCCAGCACCTGGTTCGGCGGGATCGTCGGCAGCGACAGCGCGTTGCGGGTCATCGCCAGCACCACGAAGATCTTCGTGAACGACGACATCATCAGCAGCAGCGCCGGAGCGACCGACAGCAGCGTGATGCCGAGCAGCGTGAGGATGGAGCCGGACGGGCTGCCGTCGACGCCGTTGATGTCGATCGAGACGCCCTCGCCCTGGTCGTCGGGCAGCACCTCGGCGTGCGCGGGACCGCCGCTGCACAGCACGAGCACCGCGACCACGAGCAGCACCGCGGCCGCGACGGCGAGCAGCCGCCACGGCGCGCGACGAGGCTCGACGGCCCGGGCTGCGGTCATCGTGCGCGCCGGAGGGCCTCGGCGGTCTGCCGCCAGGTGTCGGGGGAGAGGATGGAGCCGCGCAGGGGGTCGTTGCGGTGCCGCACGCGCCGGCGCAGCTCGGTGCCGTCGCCCGGGGTCGCGGGGCGTGCGGGGGTGCCGGTGAGTGCGGGGGTCGCGGGCGTGCCGGAGGTCGCGGGGGTCGCGGGGGTGCCGGTGAGCGCGGCTGCGGCGAGGATGCGCTCGAACTCCGCGGCGTCGGCGGCGGCGTCGCGCGGTGCCGGCCCGGTGGGCGGGGCCGCGGGCTCCGGGCGCAGCGGAAGGCGGTCGACCACGCTCACGCCGTGCTCCGTGACACCCAGCACGTAGCGGGCGTCCTCGGTCTGCACCACCACGAGCTGCGCCTTCGCCCCGAGGCCCTGACGCCCCAGCACCGTGATCGGCTCGGCGTCGCGCTTGCGCGACTGGGTCTTCGCGACCCGGCGCTGCAGGAACCACAGCAGGCCGAGCACCGCCGCCAGGGAGAGCCCGACCCGCAGGGCGAGCAGCAGGTCGTCCAGGGTCAGGCCTCGACGTTCTCGAGGATGCGCGTGATCCGCACCGCGTAGTCCTGGTCGACCACCACGACCTCGCCGTGGGCGATCGTGCGGCCGTTCAGCTTCACGTCCGCAGGGGCGCCGGCCGAACGGTCCAGCTCCACGATGCGGCCGGGCTCCAGGTCGAGCACGTCACGCACGGCCATGCGGGTGCGGCCGATCTCGACCGTCAGCTCCATCTCCACACCGGCGATGCGGTGCAGGCGGCCGTCGCCGCCGGCGGGTCGTGCCGGGCGGTGGGTGATGCGCACGGCGAGCCGGCCGATCGTGCGCTCGCCCTCGTCGACCAGGTCGAACAGCTGCGCGTGCGGGTCGGCGAACAGCGCCGACGCATCGCCCGTGGCGGCCTCGCCCAGCACGCCGGGGCCCAGGGCGGTCACGGCCGCCTCCAGCGCGTCGAGCAGCCGGTCGGCGACGGGCCGTCCCGCCAGGCCGTCGATCAGCGCGTCGGGGTCGAGCAGCTGCACGGCGAGCTGGGCTCCGGCTTCGCCGACGAACTGCACGACGACCGCGTCGCCGGTGTCGCCGGAGGCCTGCGACGCCCGTGCGGTGACGGGCGCTGCCGTGGGGAGCCGGGCGGCGAAAGCGGCGGCGACGGCGGATTCGTAAGCGGTGGTGCTGGTCACGCGGACTCCTGAGCGGCGGGGGCGGATGCGGGGACGGTGGTGGTGACGACGCACGCGAGGCGCGCGCCGGAGCTGCCGACCGCGGCCGTCGCGACGGTCTGATCGCCGACCGTGAGCAGCAGCGGCCGGTCGGCGGAGTGGGGGAGGGCGAGGAGGTCGCCGACCGCGAGGTCGAGCACCTCGCGCGGCAGGACCGAGCGGGGCGCGAGGCGCAGTGCGACCTCGACGGGCGCGGCCTCGACCTGGCGGCGCACGAGGCCCGGGGTCTCCGCACGGTCGGTGAGGGCCTCGCGCACGGCGAACCCGGACAGCACGGACGCGGGCAGCATGATGCTCGCCGGCACCGTGCGCCCGCCATGCCGCATCGACAGTCGCGCCACGATCACCGGCTCCCCGGCGGCCGCGACCTGCGCGAACTGCGAGCTGTACTGGATCCCGGCGACGGTGACCCCGGTGGGCAGCAGGCCGTCGAGCGCGGCCGCGAGGTGCTCCGTGGCCTCCGTCACGAGGGAGCGCAGCAGCGCCTGCTCGATCGGCGTGAAGGTGCGGTCGTCGACCGTCGCGGTCGAGCGCCCTCCCACCATCTGCACGATCCATGAGGTGGCGGTGGAGGTCGGCACCTGCAGGATCATCCGCTCGTCGGAGTCGGGCAGGGCGCACACGATCATGGTCGTGGTGGTCGGCAGCGACTGCGCGTACTCGCCGTAGGTGAGCATCCCGACGTGCTCGACCGCGATGGTCGCGCGCACGTGGATCCGGCCGGACAGCTGCGCCGACCACTGCCTGGCGAACGTCTCGAACGCGAGCTCGAGCGTGCGCGCGTGCTCGCGCGACAGCGTCGCCGCACGGCCGAAGTCGTACACCTCGACCTCGGCGGTCGCTGTCGCCGTGCGTGCGCGCACCGCGGAGCGCGCACCGTCATCCCTCACCACGTACCCGACTATCGGGCGGCGGAGGGCGTGCGTTAGGGAGGGGTCAGGGGGAGGTCTGCGCCGCGCCCGCGGCGGGGAGCAGCGCTCGCACCTCCTCGCTCGCATCGGAGAGGACCACGATGTCGACGCGGCGGTTCTCGGCCAGCTGCTCCGGGGTGCTGCCGGCGACCACGGGACGGGTGTCGCCGAAGCCCACCGACTTCAGGTGCGCGGGCGGCAGGCCGGCCGACTCCACCAGGTAGCGCAGCACCTGGGTCGAGCGCCCGGCCGACAGCTCCCAGTTCGTCGGGAACGGCGCGACGGAGCCCCGGGCGTCCGCGTGGCCCTCGACCGAGATCTCGTTGGGCGTCGTGACCAGCACCGATCCCAGCGCGTCGAGCACCTGCGTGGCGGCGGGGCTCAGCGCGGTGCTGTTGGTGGTGAAGAACGTCTCGGCGCTCACCAGGCCGATCGTGAGGCCGCGCTCGTCGATCGTGAAGGTCACGTCGGCTTCGAGGCCGCGCTCGGCGAGCACCTGCCGCAGCCGGTCGCGCAGCGCCGACAGCTCGTCGAACTCCTGCTGCGCCGCCGCGGCCTCGGTGTCGGCGAAGTCCTGGCCCTTCTCGTCCACCAGCTCGGGCGGCACCACGACACCGGTGACCGCGTCGATGTCCTCGGAGGGCTCCTGCCCGAAGCCGGTGGCGAGCGACGCGCTCAGCGCCTCGAACTTCTCCTGGTCGACGGTCGACATCGCGAACAGCACGATGAACATGCACATCAGCACCGTGACCATGTCGAGGTACGACGCCATCCAGCGCTCGTCCGGTCCGCTGTGCTCGGACTCGGTCACGCGGCGGCGTGCGCGCACGCTCATGAGAACAGGTCCTCGGCGTCCTCCGCGGGTGCGGGCTGCTCGGTGCGGCGCGAGCGTCCGCCGGACCGGTCGGACACCAGCGCGCCGAGGCGCTCCCGCACCAGCTGCGGTGCGGCGCCCGCCTGGATCGCCAGCATGCCCTCCATCAGCACGGTCATGCGCTCCAGCTCCAGCTCGCCCAGGCGCTGCAGGCGTCCGCCGATCGGGAGCCAGATGAAGTTGGCCGACAGCAGGCCCCACAGCGTCGCGACGAACGCGGCCGCGATCATCGGGCCGAGCGTGTCGGGCTTGTCGAGCTTCTCCAGCACGTGCGTCAGCGACACGACCGTGCCGATGATGCCGACCGTGGGGGCGAAGCCGCCCAGCGTCATGTAGAAGCGCGAGGCCGTGCGGTTGCGGGCGGCGGTCGACGTCAGCTCGTCCTCCAGCAGCACCCGAAGGTCTTCCGCGTCCGTGCCGTCGGCGATGCTCTGCAGTGCCTGCCGGAGGAACGGGTCCTTCTCCTCGTCGAGGCCCTGCTCGAGGGCGAGCAGCCCCTCCGACCTGGCCTTCTCGGCGTAGCCGACGACCGTGTCGATCATGCTCTGCGCGGTGCGGCGCTCGCCGCGGAAAGCTCGGGGGAGCGACTTCACGGCGTGCAGGGCGTCGCGCAGCGTGCCGCTGGCGAGACCCACGGCGATGGTCGCGCCGAACACGAGCACCATCGGGGCGGGCAGGAGCAGCGAGCCGATGGTCGCGCCCTCGAGGTTGATCATGGCGATCAGGGCCCCGAACGCGAGGACCAGACCGAGGATGAGCGACGGATCCATCAGGCCTCCGTCCCGGCGGCGGCCGTGTCGACGGTGTCCGTGTCGACGGTGTCCGTGGCGACGAGGGCGGCGGCGGTGGCGAGCACTCCCGCGCGGAAGCGGGTGATGCGGGCGATCACGTCGTCCATCGTCTCCGTGACGACGAAGGTCGCGCCGTCGACCATGATCAGCGTCGTGTCGGGCGTGGCCTGCACACGTTCGATCAGGTCGGGGTTCACCGCGAACCGGGTGCGGTTCAGGCGCGTGAGGACGATCATGGGCTCCATCCTGGAAGGCTCGCTCCGTCCGGAGACGGAGAACAGACGGCCCGTCCTGGGCTGTCGGGAGGGACTGTCGGCCGTGCGGCGCGACGCGTTAGGGCGCGGGGTGCGCGACGCGCCGACGACGCCCCGACCTGGCGCGTGCGCCGTGTCGCAGGCGGCCGGGCGCGTCGACCGGGGTCAGCATGGACGGGACCGGACCCGACCGAGAGCGCATCGACGTGCGCGCGGCGCCGGAGGCGGAGCGGAAGAGAAGGAGACGCACCCCGTGAAGCAGCGAACCCCGCAGACGGCGGCCGAGACGGCGGCGGAGGACTGCGGGTGCGCCCCGACCCCCGCCGAGCGCGAGTCGCTGTGGCGGGTGAACGTCAGCCGCCGCGGCGCCTTCGGGCTCGGGGCGCTCGGCGTGGTCGCGCTCGCCGCGTTCGGCGTGGGCACCGGGGTGTCGGCCGCGTACGCCGCGACCTATCCGAGCTGGGACGACGTGCAGCGGGCCAAGAACAACGAGGCGGCCAAAGCGGCCGAGGTCTCGCGCATCGAGGGGCTGATCCAGTCGCTCACCCGCAAGGTCGCGGAGACGCAGGCGGCGGCGCAGGTCGCGTCGGACGAGTTCTACGCCGCCCAGCAGGCCTACTTCGCGGCGATCACCGAGGCGGACAACCTCCAGGCGGAGGCCGATGAGCAGTCCGCGCTCGCCGAGTCCTCCGCGAAGAAGGCCGGACAGATCGCGGCGCAGCTGTACCGCAGCGGCGGAGACGACACGTCGCTGCAGCTGTTCTTCGCCGGCTCCGGTGCGAGCGCCGACCAGCTGCTGTCGCGGCTCGGGACGATGGACAAGTTCCTGCAGTACAACCAGTCGGTGTACGACAACGCCGTCGCGGCGCGCAACGCCGCCCAGTCGCTGAGCGACCAGGCCGCGGTCGCCCGCGATGAGCGCGACCGGCTGCAGCAGGTCGCCGAGCAGAAGATGGAGGCGGCACAGCAGGCCGCGGAGGCCGCGCAGGCCGCGCTCGACGAGCAGTCGGCGAACCTGGCGACCATGCAGGCGCAGCTCGCGGCCCTCAAGGACACCACGGCCACCACGGTCGCGCAGTACCAGGCGGGTGTCGCGGCGCGCGAGGCCGAGGAGAAAGCCCGACGGGAGCGTGAGGCCGCGGCGGCGGCCGCGGCGGGCGGCGGCAACGGCGGCGGGGGAGGCTCGGCCGGTTCGGGCGGCTGGGTGCGGCCGCACGGCGGGGCCCGCAGCTCCAGCTACGGACCCCGCACGTCGATCTGCGGCCCTCGGGGCTGCTCGTCGAGCTTCCACTACGGCGCCGACCTGGCGAACGGCTGCGGTGCCGCGATCTACGCCGCGAACTCCGGCACCGTGGACTACGCCGGATCGAACGGCAACTACGGCAACTACGTGCGCATCCAGCACGGCGGCGGCGTGAGCACGGGCTACGCGCACATCAAGAACGGCGGCATCATCGTGCGCCGCGGCCAGTGGGTCAACGCGGGCCAGGTCATCGCGTACGCCGGAGACACCGGCCGTTCGTTCGGCTGCCACCTGCACTTCGAGGTGTACATCAACGGCGGGTACACGAACCCCGTCCGCTTCATGGAGGACCGCGGCGTCTACGTCTGACCCCGCGGAGGCGCGGCGATCCACCCGGTGGCGGGCCCTCTGCGCAGCCCGCCTGCCACTCGGCTCAGCTCGACGGATACGACGGCGGAGTAGCGGCCGCGTTACTGAGGTTTATGGGTGCTAAAGCTCAGTAACGATCTCGTTACTGAGCTTTATGGATGCTAAACCTCAGTAACGCCCCCGCGTCAGCCCACGCTGACCGGGCGCGAGCCGAGCTGGAGCACGGTCGGCGCGCCGCAGCAGCCGCCTCCGGCTTCGGCGTCGAACCCGCCCGCACCGCCGCACACCCCGGTGGCGGGGAGCACGAGCTCATTGCGCGCGGCGGCCTCGTGGTCGCCCGCGAGGTGCGCGACCACGCTCCGGACCTGTTCGAAGCCGGTCAGTGCGAGGAACGTCGGCGCCCGGCCGTACGACTTGGCGCCGACGACGAACAGGTCCTGTTCGGGCTGGGCGAGCTGTCGCGCACCGGTGGCGGGCACGGAGCCGCACGAGTGGATGTTGGGGTCGATGTCGGCGGCGATGCCGGCGACGGCGTCGAGGGTGGGGTCGAGGGCGATGCGCACCTCGCGCAGGAAGCTCGTGTCGGGCCGGAACCCGGTGAGCGCGAACACCTGGGCGACCCCGGCGATCTCGCGGCCGTCCTCCGCGTGCAGCGAGAGCGTGTCGCCGTGGGAGGCGAGCTCGGCGACGCGGAACCCGGTGACGAGCTCGACCGTCCCGGCGTCGACCACCTCGCGCGCGCGGCGGCCGAGGGCGGCGCGCTCGGCGAGGTCGTCGGCGTCACCTCCGCCGAAGGTGTGCCCTGTGCTGCCGCGCCGCAGGAGCCAGGTGACGCGGGTGCCCGGTTCGCGGCGGGCCAGGTCGGCGAGGCGGAGAGCGGTGTGCGTCGCGGAGTGCCCGGCCCCCACGACCACGACGTGCCGCCCGGCGAACGCGGACACGTCGTCGGGGATCCGGTACGAGACCCGGTCGGCGGCTGCGGTCTCGCCCAGGGCGGGGAAGCCGTCGGCGCCCGCGGGGTTGGGAAGGCCCCAGGTGCCGCTCGCGTCGATGACCGCTCGGGCGACGATGCGGCCCTCCACGCCCTGGCGGTCTCGCGTGTGGACGACGAACGGCTGCGCCGCGCGGCCGCTGTCCACGACCCGGTCTCGTCCCTGTCGGGCGATCCCGGTGACGGTGGTCGCGTAGCGCACCCGCTCGCCCAGGCTCGCGGCGAGGGGTGCGAGGTAGCCCTCGACCCATTCGGTGCCGGTGGGGTACCCGCGGCTCGGCGCGACCCAGCCGGTGGGTTCGAGCAGGCGGCGCGCCGCCGCGTCGGTCAGCTCGGGCCACGCGGAGAACAGGCGCACGTGCCCCCATTCCGCCACGGCTGCCCCGGCGGCGTCGCCGCGTTCCACGACGATCGCGTCGAGACCGCGCTCGGTCAGGTGGGCGGCGGCGGCGAGGCCCTGCGGGCCGGCTCCGATGACGACGACGGGTAGTGCGGACATGCGATGCTCCTCGTATCGATGAATATCAATACGGGGAGCATCACGGATCTATCGAAGAATGTCAATACGTGAGAGACTGGACAGGTGAGTCTCCCCACCGTGATCGACCAGACCGCGTGCTGCGTGCCGCGGGTGACCTCCGCCCTCACGCCGCACGACGCCGAGCGGGCGGCGCGCGTGTTCAAGGCGATGGGCGATCCGACCCGGGTCCTGCTGCTGTCGCTCATCTCGGGCAGCCCGGAGGGGGAGGCGTGCATCTGCGACCTCACCCAGCCCGTCGGGCTGTCGCAGGGGACCGTGTCGCACCACATGAAGCTGCTCGCCGAGGCGGGACTGGTCACGCGTGAGCAGCGCGGGCGGTGGGCGTACTTCGCGGTGAACGACGAGGTGCTCCGCGCCGCCGCCGACGCGCTCCGCCCGGCCTGACGCTCCGCCCGCTCCACCAAGCCGTACGAGACGGGAGGGCCCCCGACGCGCGGTGGACCCTCCCGTGCGACCCCGCGGGATCAGCGCTTGAGGTTGGTCAGCTCCTGCAGCACCTCGTCGCTCGTGGTGATGATGCGTGCGTTCGCCTGGAAGCCGCGCTGGGCCACGATGAGGTTCGTGAACTCCTGCGACAGGTCGACGTTCGACATCTCCAGCGCGCCGCTGATGATGCCGCCCAGGCCCGCGGTCCCGGCCTGACCGAGCTCGGGCTGACCCGAGTTGCCGCTCGGGCGGAACTGCGAGGAGCCGACCTTCTCGAGTCCGCCGGGGTTGACGAAGCCGGCGAGCGCGATGCGGGCGAGCACCTGGGTGTCGCCGTTGCTGAACGTCCCGACCAGGCTGCCGTCGTTGGTCAGCGCGTAGGAGGCGAGCGTGCCGGCCGGCTTGCCGTTCTGCTCCTTGAGGGCGAGGTCGCTCACGTCGGCGAAGCCGGTCACGGCGGACAGGTCGACCGTGATGCCGCCCGACACGATGCTGCCCGCGCCGTTCTGCTTCCCGTCGGTGAAGGTGAGCGAGGTCGTGGCACCGGCACCGTCGGCCACGTCCCACCCGGTCGCGGTGCGGGTGAACGTGAGGCGCAGCGTGGTGGCGGCGCCGTCGGCGTCATAGGTCTTGATGTCGCGGACGAGGGTCTCACCCACGGCGGCACCCGAGGGCAGGTTCCCGGTGGCGCGGGCGGTCGTGGTGGCCGCGGCGGGGCTCAGCGCTCCGACCGGGAGGGTGATGTCGCCGATGCCCTGGCCGGGAACGATCGCGCCGTTCTGCGCCGTCCAGCCCTGCACGAGCGCGCCGCCCGCGCCGACCAGGCGACCGGTCGCGTCGAACGTGAAGCCGCCGTTGCGGGTGTACAGGGTCTCGCCGCCCGACCGCACCACGAAGAAGCCGTCGCCCGAGATCATCAGGTCGGTGGGCACACCGGTCGGCTGCGGGGCACCGCCGGCGAAGTTGGTGCTGATGCCGGCGACCTGCACGCCGAGGCCCACCTGGGCGGGGTTCTGACCGCCCTGGGCCTGCTGCGGCAGCATCGAGTTGCGCAGCAGCTGCGACAGCGAGTCCTGGAACTGCACGGACGACGCCTTGAAGCCGGTCGTGTTGACGTTGGCGATGTTGTTGCCCGTCACGTCGAGCATGGTCTGGTGCGAGCGGAGGCCGGAGATTCCGGAGAAGAGCGAGCGGAGCATGGTGATGCCTTTCTGGGGAGAGGGGTCAGGCAGCGGAGCCGGGAGCGAGGGAGACGCCGGAGACGGCGTCGAGGGGGATGGAGACGTCGCCGATCATGACGAGCGGCACCGCCCCCTTGTAGGACACCGCGGTGACGATGCCCTTCTTGGTGGTGCCGTCGGCGTCGACGTACTGCGCCTCGCGCCCGATCAGCGCGGCGGCGGTCTGGCGCATGCTGAGCGCGAAGTTCTCGGTGGTGGTCGTCGACAGCGCGGTGAGCTGCTCCATCGAGGCCAGCTGCGTGGTCTGCGAGATCATCTCGTTGGTGTTCATGGGCGAGCTGGGGTCCTGATTGGTCAGCTGTGTCACGAGCAGCTTCAGGAACACCTCGGAGTCGAGGGTCTTCTTGCGCTCGGACGCGGGGGTGGTGCTGCCCGTCTGCACGCCGGACGCGGGCGTGCTGCCCGGGGGGATCGTGCCGGGGATGGAGTCGACCGTGGTCATGGGGTCCTCTCTGATCAGGCGTAGACGTCGATGCCGCCGTGCGGCGGGGCGGTCGGGACGGGCGGCGGTGGTGCGGGCGAGGTCGACGGCAGGGGCCGCGCGGCCGCGGGCTGCCGGTCGGTGCCCTGGCCCCCGGCGGCGCCCTGGCCTCCGGCGGTGCCCTGGCCTCCGGCGGAGGGGCCCTGCGGGGTGGACGAGCCGGGGCCGTCCGACGACGAGGCGAGACTCAGGGTGGCCTGGGGCGCGGCGACGGCGAGGTCGCGGCGGAGGTCGGCGAGGATCGCCCGCAGCGCCTCGCGGCCGAGCTCACCGGGCGCCTGCAGCTCGATGCGGATCGCGGCGCCGGAGATGTGGGCGCGCACGGTCACCGGTCCCAGGTTCTCGGGCGACACCGTGAGCGTGATCCGGTGGTCGCCGTCGGACGCGCGGGCGAGCGAGACCACGGGCGCCGACAGCTGCGGCAGGAGCGGGGTCCGTGCCGCGGCGGCGGGCGCGGCGGCGGGTGGAGCGGCGGCGGAGGCCGGGCTGCTCGGGGCGACGGCGGCCACGGGGGCTGCGCCCTCCGACGCCGGGGACGGACCGGCGGCGGGGCTCGCGGTCGCGGCGGTGGCGGGTGCGGATGCGGGGGTCGTCGCGGCGTCGGTGGCGGCGTCGGGGGCGGAGCCGGTGTCGCCTGGCACGAGGCGCAGGGGCGGTGCGGTGTCGGTCGTCGCGGTGGCGGGCGCGGGGGCGGACGACGTGGTGGAGGGCACGGGAGTCGCAGCCGCGGCGGGCGCGGGGGCGGCTGCGGCGGCCGCGGGGGAGGACGCGGCGGGCGCGTGCGCGGGGGAGGCAGCTGCGGGGGAGGCGGCTGCGGGGGAAGCGGCTGCGGGGGAAGCGGCTGCGGGGGAGGCGGTCGTGGCCCCCGCCGGGGAGGCCGCCCCGTCCGCCGCGGTCGCCCCGAGCGCGGAACCGACGGCACCCGGGAGCGGCGCGGGAGCCGTCGCCGGAGCGAGGGCTGCCGCGGCGGTCGCGGAGGGTGCGGGCGCCGCGCGGACGGGGAGGGCGTCGGCGTCGGCGCGGAGTGCGCGTAGCGTGTCGCCGCCCGGGGCCATGCCACCGGAGGCGGTGTCACCCGCGGGCGTCGCGACCTCGGGCACGCCGGGTGCCGCGGGCCCGGTGCCACCCGCGAGCGTGCCGTCGGCCGGGGCAGCGGGGGTCGCCGCAGCGGGGGGTGCGGGCGGCGCCGTGGTGGGGGCGGGGTCGAGGTCTCCGGCGCCGGCGCCGGTGGGGTCGGCCGGCGCCGGGCGCGGCTCGGTCGGGGCGGCCGTCCCGGGGGCGGACTCCGCGGACGGAACCGGCGTCTCGGCGGCATCCGCGGATGCCGTCGCGCTGCGACCGCGATCCTCGGCGGCGTTGCGGCGCTGGGCCGAGCGCTCGGCATCGCGCACCGCGTCGGCGAACGCCGCGGCCCCCGCCGACGGCGCGGCCGCCGGGCCGCCGGAGGGGCGGGGTGCGCGCGCGCCGAGCGCGCCGAGGAGGTCGATCGGGGTCACCGGGGGTCCTCCGTCCGCGTGCGCGTGCCGATCTCGTCGAGCTCCGCCTGCTCCGCGTGCAGGTCGGTGGCACGGAGCTCGGCCGCGTGGGCGTCGGCCAGGCGCTCCAGGCCGCGCAGCGTGCGGCGGGCGTCCGCGTGCTCCGCGCGCGCCTCGGCGACGGTCTCGTGCTGCAGTTCCGACAGCGTGCGCAGGTCGGCGAGCAGCGCGCGGCCAGCCACCCGGGCGGCGGCGAGCGCGGCGAGCGAGCGCACGTCGACGGCCTCGGTGTCGGCGCCGGACAGGTGCGCGCGCAGGGCCCGGTCGCGCGCCTCGGTGTGCTGCGCGTCGATCACGGCCCGCGACAGCCGCTGCGCCGCGGCACGCTCCTGGATCTCCCGCACGCGCAGGAGACCGGCCAGCGAGAACGAACGACTCATGCGACCCCCTCGAAGGCGCCGACCAGGGCGTCCAGCCGGCGCCACGACTCCTCGATGTCGCAGGTCTCGTCGAGCGACTGCGTGAGGAAGGCGGAGATCTCCCGCTCGTGCGCGATGGCGGCGTCGATCCGCGGATCCGCTCCCGCGTGATACGCGCCGATGTCGATCAGGTCGGTGGCGCGACGGCGCGCGGCGAGCACGGCCCGCAGCGTCGCGGCGTGCGCCCGGCGCTCGGCCCCGGTGATCTTGCCCGCGACGCGCGACACCGAGCCGAGCACGTCGATCGCGGGGTGGTGGCCGGACAGCGCCAGGGCACGGTCGAGCACCACGTGGCCGTCGAGGATCGAGCGCACGGCGTCGGCGATCGGCTCGTTGTGGTCGTCGCCGTCGACGAGCACGGTGTAGATGCCGGTGATCGACCCGGTGCGGTCGGTGCCGGCGCGCTCCAGCAGCCCGGCGAGGATCGAGAACGTCGACGGCGGGTAGCCGCGCGTGGCCGGGGGCTCGCCCGCCGACAGCCCGATCTCGCGCTGGGCCATCGCCACGCGCGTGAGCGAGTCCATCATGAGGATCGCGTGGGCGCCGTCGTCGCGGAACGCCTCGGCGATGCGCGTGGCCGTGAACGCCGCCCGGATGCGGGCCATGGCCGGCTGGTCCGAGGTCGACACCACCACGACCGACCGGGCGAGGCCGGCAGGTGCGAGGTCGTCCTCGATGAACTCGCGCACCTCGCGTCCGCGTTCGCCGACCAGCGCGATCACGGTGACCTCGGCCTCCGTGCCGCGCGCGATCATCGACAGCAGCGACGACTTGCCCACCCCGGAGCCCGCGAACAGGCCGACGCGCTGACCGCGGCCGACGCTCACGAGCGTGTCCAGGGCGCGCACGCCCAGGGGGAGCGGGGCGGTGATGCGGTCGCGCTCCAGGAGGGAGGGCGTGGCGTGGTCGAGGCTCACGGTGGGGGCGACGAGCGGGCCCTTGCCGTCGATCGGGCGGCCGAGCCCGTCGAGGATCCGCCCGAGGAGCGCTCGTCCGGTGGGCACCCGCACCGGACCGCCGCTGCCGCGGACGGGCGCGCCGACCGTGAGCCCGGCGACCGGGGCGAGCGGCATGCACCGCAGCCCGTCCTCACCCGTGGCCACGACCTCGGCGTCGATGCCGTCGAGCGTCACGACGTCACCCACCGCGCCGTCGAGTCCGCGCACGTGCACGCTGAGCCCGCGTACCCGGGTGACCTCGCCGATGCGCTCGGGTCGTACGGCGTCGCGCACCGCGCCCCAGGCCGTCATGTCGCGCTCCCGTCGAGCGCGCGGCGGGCACGGTCGAGCGCGGCGGAGACCCGGGCGTCGACCACCCCGTGCTCCGGCACCGCGACGGCGTCTCCGCGGTCGAGCGTGGCGTCGGCCACGAGGGTGAAGCCGTGGCCGGCCGTCTCGGGGTCGCGCTCCAGCACGCGCAGGTCGTCGGGGTGCACCCGGACGGTGCGGGCGGCCGCGGCCTCCGGGGCGGCGAGCACGCGGCGCAGTGCGGCGGCGGCGGAGGCCCCCGGTTCGCTCAGCTCGGCGGCGAGGATCAGCTCGGCCAGCTCGATCGCATGACGCAGCACCTGCTCGTGGGCGACCGCGGCGAGCTCCTGCTCGCGCGCTGCGATCGATGCGGTGGCCGCGTGGAGGGCGGCCACCGCGGCGGCGGTCTCGTGCGCCCTGGCGGCCTCACGCTGCGCCCGCTGCTCCTCGGCCGCCCTGGCCTCGGTCTCCGCCTGGGCGGCACCCGCGCGGTACCCCTCGGCGTGGCCCTCCGCGTAGCCGCGACGGCGTGCACGCTCCTGCTCGGCGCGGTGGTCGGGGCCGCCGAGCCGCGGGAAGGCCGCGGGGGCGAAGGCGTCAGTAGACATATTCGTCCTCGTCGGCGCGCTGCACCGTGATGTCGCCCGCCGCCTCCAGGGCTCGGATCGTGCGGACGATCTCGGCGCGTGCCTCCTCGACCTGCGACATGCGGACGGGCCCGAGCGTGCGGGCCTCCTCGTCGAGGTTCTCCCTGTTGCGCTCGGAGACGTTGCGGCGGATGAGGTCGACGATGGGCTGCGGGGCTCCCTTGAGGGCCAGCGCGAGCGAGCGGATGTCCATGCCGCGCAGCACGCGCTGCGTGTCCCGGTCGTCGAGCTTGACGATGTCGACGAACGTGAACATGCGCGAGCGGATGTCCTCCGCGAGGGCGCTGTCGCGGTCTTCGATGCTCGCCAGCAGCGCCTTCTCGATCGTCGCCCCGGAGCGGCCGATGATCTCCACGAGCGGCTCGACACCGCCCAGCACCTCCGGGGCGTCGCGCGACGCGAAGCTGCCGGTGCGCGACTTGAGGGCGTCGGCGACGATCGCGATGGCCTCCTGCGACGCGGTGCCCATGGTCGCGATGGCCTGGGCGACGTCGGTGCGGGCGGGGTCGGGGAACGCGGCGAGCACCGCGGCGGCCTGATCCGCGGAGAGGTGGGCGAGCACGAGCGCGACGGTCTGCGGCAGCTCGCCGTCCAGCAGCGTGGCCAGTTGCGCGGGGTCGGCCGAGGTGAGGAACTCGAACGAGGCGCTCATCGAGGTCGAGCCGACGCGGCCCAGCACGGCCGCCGCCCGTTCGGCGCCGAACGACGCCTCCAGCAGGCCGGCCGCGATGTCGCGTCCGCCGCGTGCGGGCGGCAGGTGCCCGGCGGCGATGCGGTGGAACTGTCCGAGTGCCTGCGCCGTCGTGGCGGCGTCGAGGTCCTGCAGCCCGATGATCTCCGCGGCCACCGCCTCCGCCTCGGCCTCGGACAGGTGCTTCATCACCTCCACCGCCTGGGCGCGGTCGAGGTTCATGAGCACGACCGCGGCGGTCTGCCGGTCGGTCAGCCCGGTCACGCGTGCGACCGATCGTCGATGAGGGTGCGCAGCAGCTCGGCCGTGCGCTGCGGATCCTGCCGGGTGAGGGCGCCGATCTCGGCGCGGCGGCGCTCGAGGCTGACCTGGGCGGGCTCCGGGTCGGGCTCGGGCTCCGGGTCGAGGTCGGGCGCCGGCTCCAGGAACGCCAGCGGGGTGGTCGGGGCCTCCAGCACGGCGGTGGGCGCGTCGGCGGACAGCGCCGACAGGGCGGGCGGCCGGTCGCCGAACAGCTGGTCGAACTCCTCCACGCGTCCGGCCCGACGGCGGGCGCGGATGATGAACGCGGCGATCGCGGCGATCAGGGGGATCGCGATGGCCGCGGCGATGATGACGGTGTTGAGCAGGGCGGCCTGTCGTTCCGCGTTCTCGGCGTCCTTCGCGGCCTGCAGCGCCGCCTGCGCGGACTCGGCGTCGGTCTTGCTGAACGCGACCAGCTCGACGGTGAGGTCGTCACCGCGGGCGCGGTCGATGCCGGCGGCCGTGGACACCAGGTCGCTGAGCTGCGCGGAGCTGAGGTCGCCGCCCGCCCCGGCGTCGACGGCGACCGACACCGACTGCCGCAGCAGCGTGCCGGCCGGGGTCGAGGTGCTCTCGGTGGCCTTGTTGACCGCGTTGGTGCGGCTCTGCTCGGTCGCCGACGACGTGCCGCCGTTCTCGCTGGGCACGGCGATGTTGTCGGGGCCGAGCACGCCGGCCTCCGAGCTCGCGCCGTTCTGCGTCTGGCTGCGGGTCTCCTCGGTCAGCGGCGGGGCGCCCTCGGCCGGGGTGTAGGTCTCCTCGATGCGCTCGTTCACCGACCGGTCGATCTCGGCGACCACCGTGACGGTCGCGTTGCCGGGGCCGACCACCGTGTCGAGCATCTGCTGCACGCTCGCCGTGACGCGCGCCTCGTAGTCGCCCGCCTGCTGGTCGAGGCCGCCCGTCGAGCCGACGCCGACGGCCGACAGCGTGCGCCCGGTCTGGTCGACCACGGCGACGTTCTCCGGCTTCATGCCGCTGACCGCCGCGGAGGTGAGGTGCACGATCGCCTCGACCTGCTTCTGGTCGAGGGTGCTGTTGCCCGCGGTCTCCACGAACACGGAGGCGGTCGCGTCGACGGTCTCCGACACGAAGACGCTCTCCTCGGGGATCGCGAGCTGCACGGAGGCGGCGGAGACCCCGTCGATCGCGGAGATCGTGGCGGCGAGCTCGCCCTCGATGGCGCGCTTGTACGTCACCGACTGCTGGAACTCGGAGGTGGTGACGCCCATGTCATCGAGCAGCGAGTAGCCGGCGCTGTTGGCGCTGGGCAGTCCGGCGGATGCGGCGGCGAGGCGCTGGTCGTACACGTCCTTCTCCGGCACGAGGACGGTGGCGCCGCCGTCGGCGAGCTCGTACGGCACCGACGCGGAGCGGAGCTGCTCGACCACGGCGTTGGCGTCGGTCGCGCTCAGCCCGGAGAACAGCGGGGTGTAGGTGGGGCGGGTGAGCCAGCTCGACAGGGCGATGATGCCGAGGGCGAGCACGGCGACACCGATGATGGCGATGGTGCGCTGGGCGAGCGAGAACCCCGCGATGACACGGCGGATGCGCTGGAACGCACCGGCGACGGCCGGGGGCATCAGGCCTGCATCCGCATGATCTCGTTGAACGCGTCGACGCCCTTGTTGCGCACGGCGGCGACGAGCTCGAGCGTCACGGCCGCGCGCGACGACGCGATCATGGCCGCGTGGATGTCGTCGAGGTCGCCCGTGACCGCGGCGACCTTGAGCGCGTCGGAGTCGGACTGCAGCGAGCGCAGCTCGTCGATCGCGCCCGTGACGCTGTTCGCGAAGGCGGAGCCGTCGGTCGTCTTCGCCCCGGTGACGGGGGAGGTGGTGAGACCGAGGGACGAGGCGACGGCCTCGATTCCGGAGACCGCGCTCATGCGTTGCGTCCGATCTGCAGGGCCGACTCGTAGGTCGTGCGGGCTCGGTCGACGATCGCCGCGCTGGCCTGGTATCCGCGCTGCGCGAGGATGAGCTGGCTCATCTGGTCGCCGAGGTCGATGTCGGGGTAGCGCACGTAGCCGTTCGCGTCGGCGAGGGGGTGGTCGGGCTGGTGCACGAGGCGGCCCTCGGCGCTGCCCTGCACGGTGCCGGCGACGTAGACGCCCGGCGACTGGGCGCTGGTCTGCGCGAGCACGTAGCGCGCACGGAACGCGGCGCCGTCGGTCGAGCGCACCGTGTTGATGTTGGAGATGTTGTCGCTGATGGCGTCGAGCCACTTGCGGTGCACGGTCAGTCCGGTGCCGGCGATGCCGATCGCGTCGAAGGTCATGAGGTCCTCATCGCGGTGCGCATGGAGGAGAACGAGCCGTTCACGGCCTGCGTCGCGAACTGGTAGCGCAGCATGGTGTCGATGCTGGAGAGGGTCTCGGTGTCGAGGTTGACGTTGTTCCCGTTGAGCCTGGTCGGCTCCAGCGAGGTGCCGACCGTCGCCGACACGCGTCCGTCGCCGCGGGCGATCGAGTCCGCGAGGGCCTCCTCGAACCGCACGCGCTTGGCGTGGTAGTCGGGGGTGTTGATGTTGGCGATGTTGTCGGCGATGGCCCGCTGGCGCAGCGAGAGCCCATCGAGCGCACTCGTGAGTGCGGTGATGGTGACAGAGTCGAACACGAACCGGCTCCCAGTGTGTGGTGGAAATGGCCGATCCCTGGCCGAGTCTTGCGAGCCATCCGTGCTCACGGTGCACTGTCGGCAGGCAGGCCGGGTGCGTTAGGCGGCCGTCAGCCGTCCACGTCGAGGTAGGCCGGTGCGTCGGGTTCGCGCGGTGCCGGTACGCGCCCCACGGCGCCGAGGTGCTGGCGGACGCCGTCGATCTCGTGGCGTACGCGGTCCATGGCCGCGCGCTGGCGGTCGATCACGCGGCGGGCGCGGTCGGCGAGGTGCGCGGGCAGCGGCGCGGGCGGCGGCGTCCAGGGCGGCAGCTCGTGCGTCTCGACGGCTCCGTCGGGTGCGGCGAGGATGCGCTCGGCTTCCTGCTCCAGCCGGTCCAGCAGCTCCTCCCAGGCGTCGGCGCTCACGCGCGACTCTCCGCGAGCGACCGGGACGCCTCGTGCCAGGCGTCGCGCAGCGGGGCGACGATGCCGTGGCAGGCCCTGGTGCGTTCGGGGTCGCGGCCGATGTTCGCGCCGATGAGCGTCTGACTGAGGAAGACGTAGAGCGAGCGGAGGCCGGCGCTGCCGTTCCACTCGTCGGTGAGCGAAGACGACAGTTCGGCGACGATGGCCTGCGCGTGCTGCAGCTGCGCGTTCGCCTCGGCCCAGTCGCCCGCGCGCTGGGCGGTCTCGCCGCGTTCGATGTCGAGCAGCAGGCGGTCGTAGAGCATGGTGACCAGTCGCTCCGGCGGCGCGGAGAGGATGGCGTCCTCGCGGTAGCGCTGCTGGGCGCGCAGGGCGGCGTTCATGCTCACGAGTCCGATCCGGAGCGGCTGCTCGGCAGCGAGTTGATCTGCGACGCCAGGTACGACGATTGCGACTGCATCTGCGACAGCATCACCTCGAGCCGGGCGTAGGTGCGCTCGAGGGTGGCCTTGCGCTGCGCGAGGCGCACGTCCCAGCGCTCCATCTGCTCGCCGAGGCTCTTGACCTCGCTCTCCTGCCCGGTGATGCGGGTGGTGAGCAGTCCGTCGTACTTGTCGGAGAACGACGTCGCGGTCTCCTCGATGCGCGCGGCGACCGCGGAGAAGAGCGCGCCGACCGCATCCGGGTCCTTCGCGAGCTCCTCGGCGAACTTGTCCTCGTCGAACGTGAGCTTGCCGTACATGTCGGTCGAGATGCCGATGGTGGAGGGCGAGACGCCGTCGACCGGGTGCTGCACGGCGTCGGCGAGGGCGGTGCGCATGCCGCGGATGGTGCTGTCGCCGGTGAACACGCCGAGGGTCGTCTTGCCGCCCTGACCGGTGGGGACTGTCGCCTTCGAGCCGTTGTCGATGCGGGTGAAGATGTCGGTCACGAGGGCGATGAACTCGCCGGAGGCCTTGGTGCGGGCGGCCGTGTCGACGGCGACGGTCACGGTGACCGGGGTGGTGGAGGGGGTGGAGACGGTGACGTCGACGCCCTCGAACAGGTCGGTGAAGGTGTTGCTGGTCGAGGTGAGCACCTGCTCGGCGCCGGTTCCTGCCCACAGGCGCACCTGCGCGTCGGTGCCGGTGGCGATCACGGCCGCGCCGGTCTCGGTGGCGACGTCGGTCGCGGTTCCGTTCTGCACGGCGGCGATATCGCCGCGGTAGACGCGGAAGCGCCCGGCCTCGCCGGAGTCCTCGGCGCGCAGCTGCAGGCGGTGCAGCGGGTTGCCGTCGGCGTCGCGCCCGGCGGGCACGGCGGTGGCCACGATCCCCGTGTCGGCGTCGTTGATCGCCTGCGCGATGTCCTGGATCGACGCGGAGTCGGCCTGCACCTGCACGCGCTCGCCCGCGGCGTTCTCCAGGGTGAGCACGGGCGGGTCGACGGCCCAGCCGCGCGAGGCGGCGGTGACGACGGTGTGGGTCTGGGCGACGCGGTCGACGACGATGTCGGTGGTGAGCGGGACGGCTCCGGCCCGTAGCGCGACCTTCACGGTGTCGGACGACGAGGTGCCGGTGAAGCGGTCGAGACCACCGGGGGCTGCGGCCTTCTCGGCGGCGGTCGCGAGGTTCTGCACGGCGGTGTTGAGGGTGCGCAGCTGCGTCATGACGGCGTTCTTGTCGTCGATCTTCGCCTTGAGCAGCGTGCGCGGGATCGCGTGCACGTCCATCAGCGCCTTGATGATGTCGGTGGTCTTCAGGCCGGACACGAGGCCGTCGAGCGAGAGCGACATGCGCGATCCCTTCCGTGTGGGGGAGGGTCCGGGTGACGGACGGCGCCGTCACCCGGACCCCCGCTGCGATTCAGTGCTGCGGTGCGGATCAGCGCAGCAGCTGGAGCACGCCCTGGTTGGCCTGGTTGGCCTGCGCGAGCATCGCCGTTCCCGCCTGCGACAGGATGTTCGCCGACGTGAACTTGACCATCTCGGACGCCATGTCGGTGTCGCGGATGCGGCTCTCGGCGGCGGCGAGGTTCTCGGCCGACACGTTGAGGCTGTTGATGGTCGACTCGAAGCGGTTCTGCAGCGCACCGTAGCCGGCACGTGCGGTCGAGACCGCCTGGATCTGCGTGTCGATGCCCGCCAGAGCAGCGCCGTACGATGCCGCGTCCGTCATGCCCGTCGCGAGCGTCTTGATGTCGGCACCGAGCGTGGCGAAGTTGGTCAGGTTCACCGAGATCTGGTCTTCGGCGGCGACCGCTCCCGCGCCCACCTGGAACGTCAGCGTCGTGCCGCCCGAGAGCAGCTTGATGCCGTTGAAGTTGGTGCTCGCCGCGATCCGGGTGAGCTCGTCGCCCAGGGCGGAGATCTCGGTCTGGATGGCGTTGCGCGACTTCGCGTTGTTCGAGTCGTTCGCGCCCTGGTTGGTCAGGTCGCGAACGCGCTGCAGGATGGAGTGCACTTCGGTCAGGGCGCCTTCTGCGGTCTGGATGACCGAGATGCCGTCCTGGGCGTTGCGGGCCGCGACGTTCAGGCCGTTGACCTGCGAGCGCAGGCCCTCGGAGATCGCGAGGCCGGCGGCGTCGTCCGCTGCGCGGTTGATGCGGAAACCGCTCGAGAGCTTCTCGAGCGACTTCGACACGTCGTTCTGCGTGTTGGACAGGTTGCGGTAGGCGTTGAGCGCCGACACGTTGGTGTTGATCTGCATACCCATGAGGGTTTCCTCCGTGATGTGTTGTACGGGGGACCGTCCGTGGTCTCCCGCTCACACCTATCGGCGGAGGAGGCGCGCGCGTTAGGGATGCGGCGTGGTCAGGCGGGGGCCGCGGTGCGGAACACCTCGCCGATGCGGGCGCCGGCGGCCTCGGCGATCCGGCCGAAGTAGGCGTCGCGGGCGGCGGGGGAGATGCGGGTGGAGGCGACGGGTTCCACCGTGCCCTCGGCGAAGTAGCGGTCGAGCGCGTCGCGCAGCAGCCGCACGGCCTCCGATCGCTGCTGCGAGACGGCGGAGTGGGTCACCCCCAGCTCTTCGGCGATCTCCTTCACGGGCCGTTCCTCGATGTACACGGCCAGCACGATGCGGCGCATGCGCTCGGGAAGGGCGGCGATCGCGTGCTCCAGCACCTCGCGGCGCTCCCCGACCAGGGCGGACTCCTCCGGCAGGGGCACGTCGGCGACCAGGTCGCGGGCGGCCGGGTCGTCGATGGTGGAGACGGTGCGCGCGGCGTCGGCGAGTGCTTCCGACACGGCCTCCCTGGGCGAGCCCATGGCCGTCGCGACCTCGGTCACGGTGGCCGTGCGGCCGAGGGCGGCGGTGAGGGTGTCGCGCACGGCGACGGTCTCTTTGATGCGCTTGCGGATGCCGCGGGACGCCCAGTCCATGGAGCGCATCTCGTCGGCGAACGCACCGAGGATGCGGCGCCGGGCGTAGGCGCCGAAGGGGACGCCGAGCGCGGGGTCGTAGGCGTCGGCGGCGGTCACGAGGGCGAGCGCGCCGACGGCGGCGAGCTCTTCGCGGGGGATGTGGGTTGCCCGAGCATGGGTGTCCGCAGCGAGATAGCCGACCAGGGGAAGGTTGGCCTCGACGAGGCGGTTGCGCTCAGCGCGCGACGACATGGGGGATGATCCACCTCTCTGGATGCACTCCGGAAGCTCCATGGCGAGGGGTAGATGCGCATATCACATAATTCGCGATATGTACATGGGGAGAACTAACCACCGCCGTTCCACATAGTAACCTTATGGGCGCGGCGGCCGATAGGGATTAATGAACCGTTAACAGGCGGGTCGATCGCACCGGCGTTGGGGCGGGGGATCGCTGGGGAACAAGGGGATCATGGGAGCCAACGAACTATCGATGCAGCTCTGGCGCGAGCGCGAGCTGCTCGAGATGCTGCTTTTCAAGCTCGACGAGCAGCAACTGCTGCTCGCGGCTGGCCGATCGCACTGGATACAGTTTGCGGCACGCGAGATCGATCAGGTACTCGATCGTCTGCGCAGTGCAGGACTGTCCAGGGCCGTCGAGGTCGCCGGAGTCGCGCAGGAGTGGGGCGCCTCGGACGAGGCGACCATCACGGAGCTCATCGAGCACGCGCCGGAGGGGGCGTGGGCCGACGTGCTCACCGACCACCTGCGCGCGCTCGTGCGGCTGACGGCGGAGGTCGAGCAGATGCGCGACTCCACCGCCGAGCAGCTCAGCGGCGTGCTCCGCGCGACGCAGGAGACCATCGCCGCACTCGGCCTCGAGAGCGGCGAGTACACCACCCGTGGAGACCGCGCCCGCGAGGACTCCGCCCGCATCATCGACACAGAGATGTGACCGAGAGGGGACCATGTCGACCTTCAGTGGACTGAACACCGCCGCGAGCGGACTCGCCGCGGCACGCCGCGGCATGGACGTCGTCGGACAGAACATCGCCAACCAGAAGACCGAGGGGTACACGCGGCAGCGGGTCGAGACCTCGTCGATCGCCGCCGTCGCCCAGACGGGCCGCTTCAGCATGGGGGCGCTCCCCGGCCACGGCGTGTCGATCGACGGCGTCGCCCGGCTCGGTGACGCCCTGCTCGACGCGCGGGTGCGCGACACCCTCGGCACCTCGGGCTACTGGTCGGCGCGCGCCCTCGCCGCGACCACGGCCGAGGCTGCTCTGGGCGAGCCGACCGACAAGGGCCTCGCCAACCGCCTCACCTCCTTCTGGGCGGGGTGGCAGGAGCTCGCGAACACGCCCGACTCCGGCGCCGCCGCGGCGAGCGTCCTGGAGTCCGCGAAGGAGCTCGCCGCGCACGTGGCCGGCGGCTACCGCACGGTGGCAGCGCAGTGGACGGCCGCACGCGAGTCGGCGGGTCGCGCGGTCGATCAGGCGAATGCGGCCGCCGAGCAGATCGCCGTGCTCAACAGCGAGATCCGCGACGCGCTCGCCGCCGGGCGTTCCGCGAACGAGCTGATGGATCGCCGGACCGTGCTCGCGGAGGATGTCGCCCGCCTCACGGGCGGCACCGGGACCCTGGAGAGCGACGGCACGCTCACGCTGCGCCTCGGCGGCAACGCCCTGGTCTCCGGCGGTGACGCCCGCCGTCTCGCCCTCACCGGGCCGACCGCGATCGAGGCGGGGCAGCGCGTCGGAGTGATCTGGGAGTCGGCACCCGACCTTCCGGTCTCGGTCGACGGCGGCGAGCTGGGCGGCACGCTGTCGGTGCTGGCGCCGGCCGCCGACGGGGGCATGCTCGCGCAGCTCGCCTCGACCTACGACCGTGTGGCGACCGCGCTGGCCGAGTCGCTCAACGCGCAGCACCGGGCCGGTGTCACGGCCTCCGGTCAGCCGGGCGGCGACTTCTTCACCCTCCCGGCGACGGGTTCCGCGGCCCTCGGGCTGCGCGTGGCCGTGACGAGCGCCGACCAGCTGGCCCTGGCGGCTCCGGGCGCGGGGGCGAAGGATGCGAGCAACGCCGATCTCATCTCGCAGATCGGACGGCGCGCCACCTCGCCCGATGCGCTGTGGACCGACCAGGTCACCCGCTTCGGCGTCTCGACCGCGGCCGACGTGCAGCGCGCGAAGGTGTCGGAGTCGGCGGCGGCGGGGGCCATCGGCGCCCAGCAGTCCGTCGCGGCCGTCGACGGCGACGAGGAGACGATCAGCCTCCTCACCTACCAGACCGCGTATCAGGCGGCCGCCCGCGTGCTCACCGCCGTGGACGAGGCCCTCGACGTCCTGATCAACCGCACGGGCGTCGTCGGACGCTGATCGGAGGAGCACCGTGATCTCTCGCGTGACGCAGTCCACCATGACCCAGACGGCCATGCGCCAGTTGCAGGCCAACCTGTCCGAGCTCGCGCGGCTGCAGGACCAGGCGACCTCGCAGAAGGCGTTCGCGTCACCGTCGGACGACCCGACCGCCGCGGCCGCGACCCTGGCGCTGCACGCCGAGCAGCGCCGCACCGAGCAGTACGCCCGCAACATCGACGACGGGCTGGCGTGGGTGACCGCGGCCGACAGCGCCATCACCGCCAGCACCTCGCTGCTGTCCCGTGTGCGCGACCTCACGGCGCAGGGCGCCAACGACGGCGCGCTCGACGCGACCGCCAAGGAGGCCCTGGCGGTGGAGCTGGAGGGCATCAGGGGCGAGCTGCTCGCGCAGGCGAACACCCGTCTGCTCGGCCGCTCCGTGTTCGCCGGCACGTCGGACACCGCGGCCTTCGCGGCCGACTACTCGTACAGCGGCGTCGCGGGCTCCGAGGTCACGCGCCGCGTGTCCGACGCCGCCTCGGTCCGCGTCGACACCGACGGCGCGGCCGTGTTCGGCACGGGGGACGACTCCGTGTTCGCGCTGGTCGACCGCATCGTGGCGGATCTCCGCTCCGGCACCAACGTCGGGCCGCGGCTCGGCGAGATCGACGACCGCCGCACCGCGATGCTCGGGGTGCAGGGCTCGGTCGGCACCCGTCAGTCCCAGATCGAACGCGCCAAGGAGGCGGCCGTGCAGAATTCCGTGTCCCTCGAGTCCCGCCGCGCGGCGGTCGAGGACGTCGACTCCGTGGAGGTCCTCATCCGCCTCCAAGCCCAGGAGCTCGTCTACCGGTCGGCGCTCGCGGTGAACGCCCGCGTGCTGCAGCCCTCGCTGATGGACTTCCTGCGATGACCGCGGCGCTCACCTTCACCGCCCCGCCTCCCGGGCTCGCCCCGCACGTCGACTTCTCGCTCGCGCCGATCGACGGCGCCGACGGGCTGTTCGCGCTGCGGGCCGTGGCCGACGAGGCGCTGCGGCTGTACCTGGTCGACCCGAGCACCGTGCTCGGGGAGTATGCGCCGACGCTGAGCGACGCCCAGGTGGACGACCTGGCACTGCGCTCGCCCGACGATGCCCTGGTGCTCGTGGTCGCGCACCCCTCGGCGGATGGCGTGAGCGTGAACCTCCTGGCGCCCGTGGTCGTGAACCGGACGACGGGCGCGGCCGCCCAGGTCATCCTGGAGGATCAGGACTACCCGGTCAGGGCGCCCCTGGGCTGAGCGGGCGGCCCCTCCTGCACGGCGCCGGAGGGCCCGTGACGACTACCCTGGAGGGGTGATCCTCGCCGTCGACACGTCCCTTGGCACCGCCGTCGCTCTCATCGACCCCGACGGGACGCCGCGGGCCGAGGCGGGCACCGCCGATCCGCTCGGTCATGCGGAGGTGATCGGCGATCTGCTCGCCGGGGTGCTCCGCGACGGAGGCTCCGACGGCATCACCCACGTCGTGTCCGGCATGGGTCCTGGACCGTTCACCGGGCTGCGCATCGGGATCGCCGCCGCCCGCGCGTTCGCCCTCGGCCGCGGCCTGCCCGTGCTGCCGGTCCCGAGCCACACCGCGGCGGCGCTCACGGCCCTGCCGACGCAGTCCGGCCCGTTCGCGATCGTCACCGACGCACGCCGCCGCGAGGTCGCGGTCACGGTGTTCGACGGGCTCGACGACGACGGACTGCCGGTGGTCGTGGCCGACACGGTGCTGGTGCGGGCCGTCGATGCGGACACCCACCTCGACGGCATCCCGCGCGTCGACACGACTGTGCTCTCCGCGGTCGACCTGGCCAGGGCGGGCGCGCGGGCGCTGGCCGCGGGCCGCACGCTCGCCGACGCCGAGCCGCTGTACCTCCGTCACCCCGATGTGACCCTGCCCGGAGCGCCGAAGAAGGTGGGTTCGTGACGCTGCGGGAGGCGGTGCCGGGCGACCTCGACGCGATCATGGCGATCGAGGAGCGGTCGTTCCCCACCGACGCCTGGAGCCGCGAGACCATGGCGAGCGAGCTGTCGAGTCCGCACGGCCGCTATCTGGTCGACGAGGTCGACGGCGAGATCGTGGGGTACGGCGGGGTCAGGGCTCTGCAGGGCGGCGCCGACGCCGACATCCAGACCATCGCCCTGCTCGCGGAGCACCGCGGCCGGGGCCGGGGGCGTGCGCTGCTGCACGCTCTGCTCCGGGCGGCGGCCGCCCGGGGACCCAGGGAGATGTTCCTCGAGGTGCGGGCCGACAACCCGCCGGCGGAGGGGCTGTACCGGGCCGAGGGCTTCGAGGAGATCGGCAGACGCCCCCGCTACTATCAGCCCGACGACGTCGACGCGATCGTGATGCGTCTGGACCTGCGCCGCCACCCCGCGGTCGCCGATACGCCGGAGGAGGCGAACGCATGAGCGAGCCCCTGGTGCTCGGCATCGAGACGAGCTGCGACGAGACCGGTATCGGGATCGTGCGCGGCCGCACGCTGCTGTCCAACACGATCGCGTCGAGCATGGATGAGCACGCCCGTTACGGCGGCGTCGTGCCGGAGGTCGCGGCTCGTGCGCACCTGGAGGCGCTGCAGCCGGCGATCGACGCCGCGCTCGCCGAGGCCGGGGTGCGCCTGGACCAGCTCGACGCGGTCGCCGTCACGAGCGGTCCGGGACTGGCGGGCGCGCTCATGGTGGGTGTCGGCGCGGCGAAGGGGCTCGCGGTGTCGCTCGACAAGCCGCTGTACGCCGTCAACCACCTGGTCGGTCACATCGCCGCCGACATCCTGACGCCGGAGTCGGAGCCGCTCGAGTACCCGACGATCGCGCTGCTGGTGTCGGGCGGGCACACGTCGCTGCTGCACGTGCGCGACCTCACGACCGATGTCGAGCTGCTGGGCGAGACGGTCGACGATGCGGCGGGCGAGGCGTTCGACAAGGTCGCGCGGCTGCTGTCGCTGCCGTACCCCGGAGGCCCCGAGATCGACAGGGCCGCGGTGGGCGGGGATCCCGAGGCGATCCGGTTCCCGCGCGGGCTGTCCCGGGCGTCCGACCTCGCGAAGCACCGGTACGACTTCTCGTTCTCCGGGCTCAAGACCGCCGTCGCGCGGTGGGTGGAGCGGTTCGAGGCGGAGGCCGCGGCGGCGGGCGACGAGGCCCCGGCGCTGCCCATCGCCGATGTCGCCGCGAGCTTCCGCGAGGCTGTGGTCGATGTGCTCGTCACGAAGGCGCTGGCCGCCTGCGCCGACCTGGGAGTCCCGCGGCTCCTGCTCGGCGGCGGCGTGATCGCGAACCGGCGGCTGCGCGAGGTCGCCCTGGCGCGCGCCGCGGAGGCGGGCGTCACGGTCCGCATCCCGCCGCTGTCGCTGTGCACCGACAACGGCGCGATGATCGCGGCGCTCGCCGCCGAGCTGATCTCGTCTGGTCGTCCGCCGTCGACGCTCGCGTTCGGCGCCGACTCGACCCTGCCGGTGACCGAGATCCAGGTCGCGGAGGCGGTGGCGGTATGAGCGACGTGCCGCGACCGGCGGGAGACGCGACCCCGACGCCCCCTGCGCGACTCGAGCGGGCGAGCGAACAGGTGGACCGTTCGGCGGCGACGGCGCGGATCCCCGGCGCGCGGCGCGACGGATACAGCAAGCTGCCCACGGGTCCGGTCGGCATCGAGCCCGTGGTGGTGAGCGGCCCGGACATCGACCGTCACGAGGATGCGGAGTGGGAGCCGTCGGTCACCGAGCCGGCGCCCGTCGACGACACGCGGCTCGCGCCCTGGGCCCTGCTGGCGGCGATCGTGGCGCTGGGCGCGTCGTTCTTCGTCGGCTGGGGGATCCCGGTCGCGGTGGTCGCGGTGATCGCGGCGATCATGTCGCTGCGGCGTCCGATGGAGAACCGCGCGATCGCGCGCTGGGCGCTCGCTCTCGGCCTGTGCGCGACCGTGTACAGCCTGGCCTGGCTGGTGTGGGCCGGTATGCAGTTCGAGAGGCTCGGCTAGCGATGCCGTCGGCGGGGGGCGACGACGAGCTGCGGGCGCTGCAGCGGAAGGCCTACGCCCGCGATGGCGCCCTCACGGCCGCCGAGGCCGCCCGGCTGGCCGCTCTCGAAGAGCTCCGGCGTGCGGGGCGTGCGGACGCCTCCGGGGTGCCGGCTCGCGATGCCGCGGCATGCGACACCGGCCCGGCTTCCGATGCCAACACGGCCTCGGCATCGGGCGCGGACGCGGTGTCCGGTGGCGGCCCGGGCGACGCGTCGCCGGAGAGTGCAGACGGCTCGGATCCGGGTGCCGGCGTCGACAGCGAGTCTTCGGGGCGCACCGACGCGACGGGCGTCCTCGGGGCGCTGCGGAACCGTCGTCCCCTCGTCCTCGCGCTCGCCGCGGTGCTCCTGGTCGCGGTCGGCGTGGGCATCGGCTGGGCGGCGTTCGGCCGATCCGCGGCGCCGGCGGTCGCGCTGACGGCCGAGCAACAGGTGTGGCACAACGACCTCGTCGCCTCAGGCGTCTACGACCCCGGGTCGGTGCGGGCGCTCGCGGTGGAGGACGACGTGGTCATCTGGACGGCGACCCAGGAGCAGCGCGCGCGCATCTGCCTCGTCCTGGGGTCGGGCAAGAGCACCATGCCCAGTTGCGGTCCTGCCGAGCAGGTCGAGAACACCGGGCTGTACGGCTCGCTGACCCTCGGCGCCGACGAGGAGCGGCAGAGGCAGGTCAGCGCGCAGCTGCTGCTGACCGCGAGCGGCGAGGCCGCGGTCGCCGCCGCCTCCTCCGACTACTCGAGCACCGTGACCGGCATCGAGTACGCGAACGACGAGGAGACCGCCACCGCCGAGCGCTTGGCGGAGGACGGGTTCGATCCGAACTCGATCTGGGTGGCCGGGTACGACGGCGATGTTCCGCTGTGGGTGGCCTCGCGGATCGGCGAGGGACGGCAGTGCCTGATCTACGACGGCTCGACCGCGGAGGCGCCGATGACGTGCGAGGCCGCCGAGACGTTCGGCGAGTACGGACGCGGGCTCACGCTGGAGGTCGCCGATGTGGCCTCGGGCGCGATGACGCGCTACGAGCTGCCGATGGATGCGGGGCCCATGTTCCTGGTGATCACGCGCGAGGGGGGTGTCGCCGGTGCCGGAGGGGACTGAGACGCCCGACGCCGCAGCGACGCCCGGCACCGAGGGGTCGTGGACCGACGCGGCGGAGCGTGAGCTGCGCGAGCTGGAGCGTCGCGCCTACGGCCGCGGCCCCGGGCTCGACGACGTGCAGGCGCGCCGCCTCCGCACGCTGCACGACGCCCGCCGCGCCTCCGCCTCCGCCTCCGGTGTGTCCGGCCCCGGTGCGTCCGGCCCCGCCTCCGCCTCCGCCTTCGCGCGGCACGAGAGCGCGGCGTCCGGGCCGCGCGAGGCCGCCCCGGAGGCCGCCGCCGGGCACAACGTCGACCCCTCGTCCGAGGGGGACGCTGTCCCGAAGCCCCACGGCACCGCGGCGGAGGACGCGCCGTCGCTGCCGCTCGCGCGGCGTCGCCGGGCGTCGATCGTCGTCGCCGCGGCCCTCGCACTGGTGGCGGTCGGGGTGGGAGCGGGCTGGGCGTTGTTCGCCCCGCGCGACGCCGCGCTGCCCTTGACCGCCGCGCAGGAGCAGCGCCGCGCCGAGCTCGCGGCCGAGGACTACGACCAGGGATCGGTGCGGGCGGTGGCGCAGAGCGACGACGCGCTCGCGTGGTTCGCGACGCAGGACGACGCCCGGCGACTGTGCCTGGTGCTCGATGTGGGCGACCGCTCGCAGTCGACCTGTCTGCCCGCGGACGACGCCGCGGACGGCATGAACGTCACGGTCCCTGTCCCGATCGACCCGCCGGGCGACGAGGGCGGGGCCGCGGTCGAGAACGTCGTGGCGACGCTGCTGCTGTCGGTCGACGACGAGCCGATGGTGAGCATCCAGCGCTGGAGCATGAACTCGTCGGTGCTGTCGCAGTTCGAGGGCGAGCAGCGCACCAGGGCCGAGGAGCTCCTAGCGGACGGCTACGAGCTCGGGCTGTCGCTGGTGGGGTTCTTCCACGGCGAACCGGTGTGGCTGGCCGACCGTCCGTCGGACACCGGTGTGTCCCTGCGGTGTCTGATCGTGGATGCCGACGCCTCGCGCCAGTGCGCCCCGATCAGCGAGGCCCTGGAGTCCGGGCTGGGGGTGCAGGTGGTCGACGTCGATCAGGAGTCGGGAGACGTGATCGCGGTCTCGGTGGTCCAGGTGGAGTTCACGCGCTGGCAGGCCCCGTACCTGTCGGTCACGACCGGGGCGGTGTTCTCCGAGGCGCCGTCCGGAGACTCGTATCTGGTGACGACGGGTCCGCCCGGCGATCCGATCCGGGTGGAGATCCCCGATCGCGACCCGGACGGCTGAGCGATCAGTCGGCCGCGGACACCCGGTCGGCGAGGATCGCGCGGCGCCGGTCGCCGATCCGCACGAGGATCAGGGTCGCCTCGGCGTCGCCCTTCAGCGTGAGCGTGCGCCGGAACGCCGCGGGATCCACGTCCACCCCGCGCTTCTTGATCTCCAGCCGCCCGATGCCGTTCGCCTTCAACGCCGCGTTGATGCCCTTGGTGTTCATCGGCAGCACGTCCCGCACGCGGAAGCTCTGCACGAACGGGCTCGTCAGGGCGGTGTCCGACGTGAGGTAGGCGATGCGGGGGTCGAGCATGCCCGCGTCGAGGCTGCGCGCGACATCCCCGATCAGGCGGGCGCGGATCACGGCGCCGTCCGGCTCGTGGAGGAACGCGCCGAGGTCGCGCACCGGGGCGTCCTCCGCATCCGCCGCGGCGGTGAGCTCGTGGGACCGGTCGCCGCGGACGAGCAGCGCCGAGCGGCGCACACCGTCTCGCGCGAGCTCGCGCGTCCACACCACGAGCTCGACCACGCTCCCGTCGGCGCTGATCCACTGCGTCTCGGCGTCGTCGGGCAGGGCGTCGCGGTCGTGCGCGGGGCCGAGCTTGATCCCTGTGGGCTGCCGCGCGGCGACCCCGAAGGCCCAGTCGAGCGAGGGGGAGTAGTCGTCCGCGGCGACGCGGCGGGTCTCACTGTGCCCAGAGGTGCGGCGGGCGGGGTCCATCCATACGGCGCGGCCGGGTCGTGGCTCCCCGAGTGCGTCCTCCGCGGTGTCGTGCCGCACGGTGACGCTGTCGCCGAAGGGCGCGAGGTTGTAGGCGGCGATCGCGGCGGTGACCTCATCGGCGTCGACCGCCAGCACGTCGAGTCCGGCGCCCGCGAACGCGAGCGCATCACCGCCGATGCCGCAGCCGAGGTCGGCCACGGCCGTCATCCCCGCGCTGCGCAGGCGCTGCGCGTGCCGGGCGGCGACACCCAGGCGCGTGGCCTGCTCGAGGCCGGCCCTGGTGAACAGCATGCGGGCCGCGAAGGGGCCGAACTTCGCGGCGGCCTTCGCCCGCAGGTGCGCCTGGCCGACCACGGCGGAGACGAGGTCGGGGGAGTGCCCGGCCGCGCGCAGACGCGACACCGCGGCGGCGGCCTCTGCGGTCGAGCCCACCTCGCCGGTGCCGTCGAGCAGTTCGAGGCCGGCGGGGGTCAGCAGGGCACGCAGCTCGGACATCTCCACGCCTTCAGCCTAGGCGCGCGGGGGCGGACGTTCCCGGGCTGGCACTCGCATTGCATGAGTGCCAGCCGACCGCCTACACTGGCATTAGCACTCTCGGGTTGAGAGTGCGAACGAGTCTTTCGTGTCAGCGTCAAGAAAGAAGAGGTAGACCGTGTCGGTTTCCATCAAGCCGCTCGAGGACCGCATCGTCATCAAGCAGGTCGAGGCCGAGCAGACCACCGCGAGTGGCCTGGTCATCCCCGACACCGCCAAGGAGAAGCCCCAGGAGGGCGAGGTCGTGGCGGTCGGCCCCGGCCGCATCGACGACAACGGCAACCGCGTTCCGCTCGACGTCGCCGTCGGCGACCGCGTGCTCTACAGCAAGTACGGCGGCACCGAGGTGAAGTTCGGCGCCGACGAGTTCCTCGTCCTGTCGGCTCGCGACGTCCTCGCGGTCGTCGTCCGCTGATCAGCTGAATCCCGTCCCCGCCGCGCGCGGGGCCACGGATCCGAAGGGGTCCGGATGCCACGGCATCCGGACCCCTTCTGCGTTTCCGCCAATCGTCGGTCACTTCCCGCCGATCTTCCCGAGCGGCCCGGTGACCGGCGCGGTGGGGTCGCGCCGCGGGCATAGGGTTGTGCGGTGACCCCCGAGACCGCCCGCGCCACCCCGACCGCGGGCGTCGTCTACGCCGCGTCCGCCTACGTCCTGTGGGGGGTCCTGCCGCTGTACTTCCTGCTCCTGGCGCCGACGGGCCCGTGGGAGGTCGTCGCGTGGCGCGTGGTGCTGTCCTTCGTGTTCTGCCTGCTGCTGCTCACGGTCACGCGCGGGTGGGCGGCCATCCGCGTGATCCTCCGCACGCCCCGGCTGCTCGGGTGGACGGCACTGGCCGGTCTGCTCATCTACATCAACTGGCAGGTGTTCCTGCTGGGCACGCTCAGCGGCAACGTGGTCGAGACGGCGCTGGGCTACTTCATCAACCCGATCACGACCGTGCTGCTCGGGGTGTTCGTGCTCAAGGAGCGCATCCGCCGCCTGCAGTGGGTCGCGGTGGGCATCGCCGCGATCGCGGTGGTCGTGATCATCGTGGCGTACCGCTCCTTCCCGTGGATCGCGCTGTCGCTCACCGCCTCGTTCGGTGTGTACGGGCTCATCAAGAAGAAGATCGGTCCGGCGGTCGACGCGGTCAGCGGGCTCACGCTGGAGTCGTTCTGGCTGCTGCCGATCGCGGTGGTGCAGCTGGTGGTGGTGGCGCAGACCTCCGGCCTCACGATGGGCGCGAACGGTGTGGTGCACGCGCTGCTGCTGGGTTTCGCGGGCGTCGCGACGGCGGTGCCGCTGCTGTTGTTCGCGGCGGGGACGCGCCGCGTGAACCTGGCCGTGATCGGCATGATCCAGTTCCTCACGCCGATCATGCAGTTCCTGATCGGCGTGGTGGTGCTGCACGAGCCGATGCCGCCGGAGCGATGGATCGGGTTCGTGCTCGTGTGGATCGCGATCGCGGTGTTCGTCGCCGACCTGCTGCTGGCCGGGCGGCGGGGACGCCGGATCGCGCGCGCCGCCCTGCTCTGATCCCCGGGCTCGACCGCGGCGACACCCGGTGTCGGATCGTTAACGCACCGAGATACTTGCACCCCCTGCGCGCTGACCTCACGCCCTAGTGTTAGAGCACCCGCCTGTGGTCACAATCCACGTTCAGTCACGCAAGGGAGCATCCATGAACGCACTGAAGGGCTCGCGCACCGCGAAGGTCTTCGCCGGGATCGCGCTGGTCAGCGCATCCGCCATCGTCATCGCCGGCTGCAGCAGCACGCCGAACGCCGAGCCGTCGGAGGGTGGCGGCGACAAGCCGGCCGCCGACCTGACGCTCAAGCTCGGCTCGCTGCTGCCCGCCACCGGATCGCTCGCCTTCCTCGGCGCTCCCATGGAAGCCGGCGTGCAGCTCGCCGTGCAGCAGATCAACGAGGCCGACGCCGGTGTCACGATCGACCTGACCACCGCCGACGAGGGCGACCTCGACAACAAGGCCTACGAGACGTCGATCACCAACCTGCAGAACGCGGGCATCACCGCGATGATCGGTGCCGCGTCGTCGAGCGTCACCAAGCTGATCCTCGACAGCAACGCCGGTGCGGGCATCCTCACCGTCTCGCCGTCGAACACGTCGCCCGACTTCACGGGCATCAACCCGCTGTACTTCCGCACGGCGCCGAGCGACAACCTGCAGGGCGAGGTGCTGGGCAACCAGATCGCCGAGGATGGCCACAAGACGCTGGGCATCATCTACCAGAACGACCCGTACGGCACCGGCCTGTTCGAGGCCATCAAGGCCACGTTCGAGGGCACCGGCGGCGAGGTCGTCGCCGACGCGTCGTACAACCAGGGTGACGGCCAGTTCAACGCCCAGGTGTCGGAGATCGCGGCCGCCAAGCCCGACGCGGTCGCCGTGGTCTCGTACGACCAGTTCGCGACCATCGCGCCGCTGCTCGCCAACGCGGGCATCGACACCGGCTCGCTCTACCTGGTCGACGGAAACCTGAAGGACTGGGGCTCCGACATCCCGGTGAGCCTCGAGGGTTCGAAGGGCACGCGCGCCGGCGCCGAGCTGCCGCAGGACTTCCTCGACCAGCTCAACGGGGTCTGGACGGCCGACGGCAACGACCCGATCGACGCCGTGACCTACTCGGCCGAGGCCTACGACGCCGTGATCCTGATCGCCCTGGCGGCCCTGAAGGCCGGCTCGGTCGAGGGTGCCGACATCGCCGAGCAGATGATCACCGTCTCGGGTGGCGAGGGCGACGGCGAGAAGTGCAAGGACTTCGCCGAGTGCGCCGCGATCATCAACGACGGAGGCACGCCGGACTACGACGGCCTCTCCGGTGAGATCACGTTCGACGAGAACAACGACCCGAAGGGCGCCGCGATCGGCGTCTACGAGTTCGGCGCAGACAACACCACCACGCGGATCAAGTAAGCCGCATAGCGAAGGCCCCGGGCTCCGGCTCGGGGCCTTCGTCGTGTCCCACGGCGGGCACGGCGCGACGCGTTCCGCACGCAGAAGGGCCCGGCATCCAGCGGATGCCGGGCCCTTCGCGGCGCGTGTCAGGCGGCGTCGGTGCCGAGCGTTCCCAGGTAGAGGCCGATGACCTTGGGGTCGTTCAGCAGCTCGCGGCCCGTGCCCTCGTAGGCGTCGCGGCCCTGATCGAGCACGTAGCCGCGGTCGCAGATCTGCAGGCAGCGGCGCGCGTTCTGCTCGACCATGATCGTGGTCACGCCCGCCTTGTTGATGTCGGAGACGCGGATGAACGCGTCGTCCTGCCGCACGGGGGAGAGGCCGGCCGACGGCTCGTCGAGCAGCAGCACCGACGGGTCCATCATGAGAGCGCGCGACATGGCCACCATCTGGCGCTCACCGCCGGACAGCGACCCGGCGCGCTGCTTCAGGCGCTTGCCGAGTTCGCCGAAGATGCTGGAGACGAACTCCAGCCGCTCCGCGAAGATCTTCGGGTTCTGGTAGAGCCCCATCTCGAGGTTCTCCTGGATCGTGAGCGACGGGAACACGTTGTTCGTCTGCGGGACGAACGCGACACCGCGCGCCACGAGCTTGTCCGCCTTGAGGCCGACGATGCTCTCGCCCTTGACCGTGATGTCGCCGTCGCGCACGTTCACCATGCCGAAGATGGCCTTCAGCAGCGTCGACTTGCCGGCGCCGTTGGGGCCGATGATGCCGATCAGCTCGCCCTTGTGGGCCACGAGGTTCGCGCCGTTGAGGATGTTCACCCCGGGGAGGTACCCGGCGTGCACGTTGGTGAGCTCGACGACCACGTCGTCGTTCTTGATCTCGTTCCGCTCGACGGGCGCGTCGGTCATGGCTTCTCCTCCTCGGCCTCTTCGGCCTCGACCTCGGCTTCGACCTCGGTCTCGATCTGCTCGCGGATGCGCTCCGCGTCGGCGTCCGAGATCACGGGCAGACGTCCGGTCACGGCACCCAGGTCCACGTCCTGATGCGCGCCCAGGTAGGCGTCGACGACCGCGGGGTCCTCCATCACGGTGTCCGGCGGCCCCTCGGCCACGACCCGTCCCTCGGCCATCACGACCACCCAGTCGGCGATGTGACGCACCATGTGCATGTCGTGCTCCACGAACAGCACCGTCATGCCCAGGTCCTTGAGGTCGAGGATGTGGTCGAGCAGCGACTGCGTCAGCGCCGGGTTCACGCCGGCCATGGGCTCGTCGAGCATCACCAGTGTCGGGTTGCTCATCAGTGCGCGCGCCATCTCCAGCAGCTTGCGCTGGCCTCCGGAGAGCGACGCCGCGAAGTCCTGCTCCTTGGCGTCGAGCTTGAACCGCGTCAGCAGCTCGTGGGCGCGCTGTTCGATCTCCTGGTCCTGCTTGCGCCAGAGGAAGGGGAAGAGCCCGGCCCAGAAGCCCTCGCCGCGCTGGTCCTTCGCGCCGAGCTTCATGTTCTCCAGCACGGTCAGCAGCGACAGCGACTTGGTGAGCTGGAACGTGCGCACCTGCCCCATGCGGGCGACCTTGAAGGAGGGGATGCCGGAGAGGTTGGTGCCGTCGAACGACCAGGTGCCGCTGTTGGGCTTGTCGAAGCCGCACAGCAGGTTGAACAGCGTCGTCTTGCCGGCGCCGTTCGGGCCGATCAGGGCCGTGATGGCGCCGCGCGGGATCTCCAGGTGGTCGACGTCGACGGCCGTGAGGCCGCCGAAGCGCCGCTGCACGGCGTCCACGACGAGGATCGGGTCGACCTTCTTGACGCCGGGCACCGCGGGGCCGGCGGTGAGGCCGGTCGTCTTGGCGCGCGGGGTGCTCTTCGCGGGCGTGACCGCCGCGTCGTTCTCACTTGACAAAGGTCATCTCCCTCTTGTTTCCGAGGATGCCCTGCGGGCGGAAGATCACGATCAGCATCAGCACGATGCCGATGAGGATGTACCGCACGACATCGGCCTGCGCGCCCGACATGGGCAGGTAACCGGCGTTCGCCATGGCGGGCAGCAGCGCGCCGAGGAACGCGAACACGATCCAGAACAGCACGGCGCCCAGCGTGGGCCCGAGCACCGTCGCGGCGCCGCCGAGCAGCAGGATCGTCCACAGGAAGAACGTCAGCGACGTGGAGTAGCTGCCGGGGATCACGGCCGACGGCAGGATGAACACGATGCCGCCGAGCGCGCCGATGATGCCACCGACCACGAGCGCCTGCATCTTGTACGCGAAGACGTTCTTACCGAGCGAGCGCACCGCGTCCTCGTCCTCGCGGATGCCCTTGAGCACGCGACCCCACGGGCTGCGCATGAGCGCCCACACCACCAGCACCGCGAGGGCCAGGGCGATCAGGCCGACCACGCGCACCCACAGGTCGGTCGCGTTGTAGGTCCAGGGACCGAAGCCGTACGTGCCGGTGGGGAAGGGGTTCGCGTCGCGGAAGCTCTGGTGGTAGCCGGAGAGGCCGCCCGCGGAGTTGGTCCAGTCCTTGAACAGCTCCGTCACGAACATGAGCCGCACGACCTCCGCGGCCGCGATGGTCGCGATGGCGAGGTAGTCGGCGCGCAGCCGCAGCGTGGGGATGCCGAGCAGCAGGGCGAACAGGGCCCCACCCAGCACGCCGACCAGCACGCCCGCCCACCAGGGGAAGCCGAACGTGAGGATCGAGATCGCGTAGCCGTAGCCGCCGATCGCCATGAACGCGGCCATGCCGAAGTTGAGCAGTCCGGTGTAGCCGAAGTGCACCGCGAGGCCGGTCGCCGCGAGCGCGTACGCGATCGTCGTCGGGCTGAACAGATAGGAGGCGGTGTTGCCGAAGATGCTTCCGAAGTCCATGTGTCAGCCCAACCTTTCCTTGCGTCCGAGGATGCCCTGCGGTCGCACGAGCAGGATGATGATCAGCGCGACCAGGGCGCTGGCGTACTTGAGGTCGGAGGGGACGCCCAGCAGCGTGGACACCTCCACCGCGAGCCCGACGATGATCGAGCCGATCAGGGCGCCGATCGCCGAACCCAGGCCGCCGAGGGTGATGGCGCAGAACATCAGCAGCAGCATCTGCATGCCCATGTCCCACTTCACTCCCGGGCGGAAGTAGGCCCAGAGGATGCCCGAGATGGCGGCGAGCGTGCCGGCGAGGATCCACACGATGCGGATGACCTTGTCGACGTCGATGCCGGAGGCGGCCGCGAGCTGCGGGTTGTCCGAGATCGCCCTCGTCGCCTTGCCCGTCCGGGTGCGGGTGAGGAAGAACGCCACGCCGAGGATGACGATGATGCTGGTGGCCATGCCGATCATGTCGATGTACGACAGCGAGATCGGCCCGAGGCGGATCGGCTCGGGGCTCGCGCCGGGGAGCTGGTAGGTGTTGCCGCCGATGATGTACTGCAGCGTGTACCGCAGCGCGAGCGAGAGGCCGATGCTCACGATCATGAGCTGCACCACCCCGAGGCCCTTGCGGCGCAGCGGCTTCCAGATGCCGGCGTCGAGCGCCCAGCCCAGGGCCGCGCCGCCGATCACCGCCGCGATGATGCCCGCCCACAGCGGCAGCTGCCAGAAGGTCGTGAACACGAGGGTGATCACGGCGCCCCAGGTCACCATCTCGCCGTGCGCGAAGTTCGACAGCCGTGTGGTGCCGTAGATGAGTGCCGCCCCCATCGACGCGAGGCCGAGCAGGAGCCCGAAGTTCAGGCCGCCGACGATGCGCGACAGCAGCTGATCGAGGAACGACACCGTGACCCGCTCGCCCGCGCCGAGGAAGAGGTTGACGATCTTGGTGCCGGTGAGCCCGAACTCGAGCTCGAACGAGGCCGTCGTGCCCGACACCGGCTGGATGCCCTCCGGCAGCTGCGAGGCGTCGACGATCACGCCGTCGGGGAGCGTGGACTCGTCCACCGTCAGGGTGTACGTCTCCTTCTCCGGCACGTACAGACGCCACTTGCCCTCGGCGTCGGTCTCGGTCTCGGCCTCGAAGCCGTTGCCCTCGATCGTCATGACGACACCCTGGACGGGCTCATCGGCGTTGGTCACCACACCCGCGAAGTAGAAGTCGGTGACCTCTTGACCGTCGTCGGTGGTGTCGGCGGAGGCCGCCGAGGGAGGGAGCAGCAGTGAGGCCGCGAGCGCCATGAGGATTCCCAAGAAGACGAAAGCCCAGGGGCGCTTCCGCGGTCCGGCGAGTGCTGTGGGTCCCACGCAACCTCCACTGTGAGTGCTGTCTCCGCGGACTCGGGTCGAACCGCGGGGATGGACGACGCACTTGAGCGTAATGGGCGATCCGCGAATCACCTACCTCCCCGGCCAACGGTCCGGTAACGACGGGGCGCTGGGAATGTTCTCGGGCGTGTCTCGCTTAGAATCTGCATACGGGCTCAGCCCCGCCCCGGCCGATGTCGACCACCCACTCGCACCCGGACCCGCGCCACGCGCGCAGGAGGAGATTCCATGGACCAGCACGATCCCTTCGGCTTCGTCGGACTGACCTACGATGACGTTCTGCTCCTGCCGGGGCATACCGACGTCATCCCCAGTGAGGCCGACACGTCGTCGCGGATCACGCGTCGCATCTCCGTCGCGACGCCTCTGCTGTCCAGCGCCATGGACACCGTCACCGAGTCGCGCATGGCCATCGCCATGGCGCGCGAGGGCGGCATCGGCATCCTGCACCGCAACCTGTCGATCGCGGATCAGGCCGCGCACGTCGACCGGGTCAAGCGCAGCGAGTCGGGCATGATCACCGACCCCATCACCACGACCGCCGACGCGACGGTGGAGGAGGTCGACGCGCTGTGCGCCAAGTACCGCATCTCCGGCCTTCCCGTGGTCGACGCCGAGGGCCGCCTGGTGGGCATCATCACGAACCGCGACATGCGGTTCGTCTCGGGTTTCGAGCGTCAGACCACGTTCGTGAAAGACGTCATGACGAGCGAGAACCTCGTCACCGCACCGGTGGGCGTCGCGGCGGGCGAGGTCATCGCCCTGTTCGCGAAGCACCGCGTGGAGAAGCTGCCGCTGATCGACGAGGACGGCAAGCTCGCCGGGCTCATCACCATCAAGGACTTCGACAAGAGCGAGAAGTACCCGCTCGCGACCAAGGACGACCAGGGCCGCCTGCGCGTCGGTGCGGCGATCGGCTTCTTCGGCGACGCGTGGGAGCGGGCCGAGGCGCTGCGTGACGCGGGCGTCGACGTGCTCGTGGTCGACACCGCCAACGGCCAGTCGCAGGGCGTGATCGACCTGGTCAAGCGCCTCAAGGCCGACGAGTCCTTCGCCCACATCGATGTGATCGGCGGCAACGTCGCGACGCGTGAGGGCGCACAGGCGCTGGTCGACGCGGGCGTCGACGCGGTCAAGGTCGGCGTCGGCCCCGGCTCCATCTGCACCACGCGCGTGGTCGCGGGCGTCGGCGTGCCGCAGGTGACCGCCGTGTACGAGGCGTCGCTCGCCGCCCGTCCGGCCGGCATCCCCGTGATCGCCGACGGTGGCCTGCAGTACTCGGGCGACATCGCGAAGGCCCTCGTCGCGGGCGCCGACGCGGTCATGCTCGGTTCGCTGCTCGCCGGTACCGACGAGTCGCCGGGCGAGATCGTGTTCCAGTCGGGCAAGCAGTTCAAGCAGTATCGCGGCATGGGCTCGCTCGGGGCGATGCAGACCCGCGGCAAGCAGACCTCCTACTCCAAGGACCGCTACTTCCAGGCCGACGTGCCCAGCGACGACAAGCTGATCCCCGAGGGCATCGAGGGGCAGGTGCCGTACCGCGGCCCGCTCTCCGCCGTCGCCTACCAGCTCGTCGGCGGGCTGCGGCAGTCGATGTTCTACGTCGGCGCCCGCACGATCGAGGAGCTCAAGGCCCGCGGCAAGTTCGTGCGCATCACCTCGGCCGGGCTCAAGGAGTCGCACCCGCACGACGTGCAGATCGTGGTCGAGGCGCCCAACTACAAGAAGTGAACAGCGCCCCGCACCGGGGCGACGACGAGGGGCCGGATGCGCGCAGCATCCGGCCCCTCGTGCGTGTGTGTTGCGGGTTCAGCCGCAGCGGTAGGTGACGCCGCCGACCTCCCACACGCCGGGGCCGAGCTCGGCGCACATCCCGAAGATGCCCGCGAACACGGTCACCAGCAGGATGATTCCGATGATCTCCAGGATGGTCAGCACCGCGCCGACGATGATGCCGGCGATCGCGAGGCCCTTCGGCGCGTGCGCCTTCCCCAGCTGCACCGCGGCGATGATGCTGAGGATGAGGCCGATCGGCGGCAGCAGGAACGCCAGCACGAGTCCGACGATCGACAGCACGCGTCCGGGAGGCGAGGCCGGCGCGGTCTGGCCGTAGGCGCCGGGAGCCGCGGGACCGGGCGGCGGCGGGTACGCGGCGGCCGGGTCGTTCGCGGGGGTGCTGTTCCAGGCGGGGGGAGGGGTGTCGGGCTGCGACGCCTCGGGGGGCGGGGGGTTCGTCATGATCTCTCCTCGGTTGAGCGTGCGTAGCCCAGAGCGTAGCGACGGCGCCGTCGGCGTGCCATCCCCTGGGCGTCAGCGCGGTCGTGCGAGGTTCGCCGCGTTCACGAGGTACGAGCACCGGATGGCGACGACATACTTCTCGCTACTCGACAGCGGGCGGTCACCGGCGAGCACGGTCTGGACGACCTCCGTGGAGAGACCGGTCAATCGCGCGATGTTCCCCGGGGTGAGGTGCAGTGCTCCGGTGAGGGACTCGAGGGTCGCGCGGAGCCGATCATCGTCGCCGATCCCGCTGGCTTCCGTGAGTTGGGCCACGAGCGCGGAGAGACGAGCCGCTTCGTGCCCGGTGAGCACAGCCGGTGACGAGTCCATTCCGACGGCCGCCGGTGCTACGACGAGGACCTTCCGCAGCCTCACGTGATCGATACCCGTCATCGCCTCGAGCGCCTTCATCGTGATGGCACCTTCTTCGAGGAGGCGAGCCAGTTCACGGGAAACGTCGAAGCTGGTCGATGACATGCTCACTCCGGGTCAGGGGTAGATGTACAAGGTGTTGTTCGGTACGACATGAGCCACGATAACCTCGGCGAAATCCGCGGTTCCGGTGAGCGTGCCCCAATGCCTGTGATTGTGGCGGGTGCTCGTCTGTGCTTCCGCGGGGGAGGGGCGGGGCGTAGCGTGCGGGTATGTGCCGGAACATCGTGCCCCTGAACAACCTGGCCCCCGCGGCGACCGATGAGGAGTGCCACGACGCGGCGCTCCAGTTCGTCCGCAAGATCTCCGGGGCGACGGCGCCCTCGCGCGTCAACAGGGACGTGTTCGATCGCGCCGTCGAGGAGATCGCTGCGGCCACGCGACGGCTGCTGGACGACCTCGTGACGACCGCGCCGCCCAAGAACCGGGAGGCGGAGGCGGCCAAGCGCCAGGCCCGCTCGGCCGAGCGGTACGAAGCCATCCGGGTGTACCAGCAGGAGAAGCGGGCGGCGCGGGCGGCGACCTGACGCCGCTGCGCGGCCGGGTCTGCCCGCCTGTGCCAGAATCGACGTACCCCGCTCGACTTTCCCCGCGGATCCGGTGATGAAGGCACCGGGATCGCGACGCCGGCCCCCACCGGCAGGGAAGCTCCCCAAGGAGAGCCGTACATGTCTGAGGACGCCCCCCGCATTCTCGTCGTCGACGACGACCACGATGTCGCCCTGCTGGTGAAGACCGTGCTGGAGCGCCGTGCCGGCTGCATCGTCGACCTCGCGGAAGACGGGCGCTCCGCGATCGACCGCGTCGCCGAGGTGCGCCCCGACGTGGTGGTCACCGACATCGAGATGCCGGGTCTCAGCGGGCTCGAGCTGCTCGCCGAGCTGCGCCGCACGATCCCCACCGTGCCGGTGATCGTGATGACCGCGCACGTCTCGGTCGAATACGCCGTGTCCGCCCTGCGCGCGCAGGCCGACGAGTTCCTCACCAAGCCGCTCGACAACGCCCGGCTCGTGGAAGCCGTGACCCGCCTGGTGGAGGAGGGGCGACGGCGACGCGAGGAGGCGAGGACGACCGAGGTGGTGCTCGCGATCGGCGCCCACCCCGACGACGTCGAGATCGGGGTCGGCGGCATCCTCGCGGCCCACGCCGCCGCCGGCGACGCGATCACGATCCTCACCCTGTCCCGCGGAGCCAGGGGCGGAGACGCCGACAGCCGCCAGAACGAGTCGCTCGCCGCGGCCGAGCGGATCGGCGCCCGCCTGTTCCTGAAAGACCTCGTCGACACGGAGATCTCCGGCGGCGGCTCCACCGTGCGACTGATCGAAGAGGTCGTGCGCGAGATCCAGCCGACCATCGTCTACACGCACTCCCCGCACGATCGGCACCAGGACCATCGCGCCGTGAGCGAGGCCACGATCGTCGCGACCCGTCGTGTCGGCACCGTCGCGTGCTACCAGAGCCCCTCCTCGACGATCGACTACCGACCGACGCGCTTCGTGCGCATCGACCGCTTCCTCGACGAGAAGCTGCGCCTGCTGGAGTGCTTCCAGTCGCAGGCCGCCGCGAGCCGTGACTACCTCGCCCCCGAGTTCGTCACCGCGACCGCGCGGTACTGGTCGCGATTCGGCGGGGGCGACGCGGTGGAGCCGCTGGAAGTGGTGCGCGAGACGGCGGAGTTCGTCGGCGCACACGAACTCACACGACGGGAGAGCTGAATGACGCAGCGCGTGCTGGTGACCGGGGCGGGCGGACCGGCCGGGGTGGCGGTGATCCGCTCCCTGCTCCGTCGCTCCGACCTGACGGTGTTCGCCGCCGACATGGACGGCTGGGCGAGCGGGATCTACCTGGTGCCGCCGGAGCAGCGTCGCCTGGTGCCGCCCGGACGCGACGACGACTTCGTGCCCGCGATCGCGCGACTCGTGGCCGAGGACGACCTCGACCTCGTGATCTCCACCGTCGACGTGGAGCTCATCGCGCTCGCGGACCGCCGAGACGAGCTGGCTCCCGCGGTGCTGGCCGCGCCGTCGTCGGACACGCTGCACACGGCCCTCGACAAGCTCGCCCTCGCGGAGCGCTGCGCCCCGACCGGACGCACCCCGCGCACCGTGCTCGCCGGTCCCGACGCCGCCGCGGTCGACTGGGAGTTCCCGGTGTTCGCCAAGCCGCGCCAGGGAGCGGGCAGCCGGGGCATCCGCCTCGTGCCCGACCGCGCCGCGCTCGACGCCCTGCCGACCGACGAGGGCCTCATCGTGCAGGACTTCCTGCCCGGCGAGGAGTACTCGGTCGACGTGATCTCCGACGCCTCCGGTGCGGTCGTCGCCGCGGTGCCGCGCACCAGGGCCAGGGTCGACTCGGGCGTCGCGATCGCCGGACGCACCCTGCGCGACCCCGAGCTGGAGGAGACCGCGTCCGCGATCGCCCGGGCGATCGGCCTGGTGGGCGTCGCCAACGTGCAGCTGCGCCGCGACCGCGACGGCCGTGCCGTGCTGCTCGAGGTCAACCCGCGCTTCCCCGGCGCGCTCCCGCTGACGATCGCCGCCGGCGTGGACATCCCGTCGCTGGTCGCCGACCTGTTCCTGGGCCGCGAGCTGCCCGTGCAGGTGCCGTTCCGCGAGGTCGCGTCGGTGCGGTTCCTGGAAGACGTGATCGTCGAGGTCGACGACGTGCTCGTCTCGGAGCACGCCGGTCATCAGGAGGACGTATGAGTCACGCGGTGCTCCGGGGGGACCATCACGTGCACTCCACCTTCTCCGACGACGCGGTCTCCACACTCGAGGAGAACGTGGCGGCCGCGGTCGCCGCGGGGCTCGACACCGTGCGCCTGGTGGATCACGTGCGCCAGAGCACGACCTGGGTGCCGGAGTACCTCGCCGCCGTCCGCGCCCTGCGAATGCCGGACGGGCTCACGGTGCTGACGGGCGTGGAGGCCAAGATCCTCGACGCGTCCGGAGCGCTCGACATCCCCGCGCTCCCCGCCGGGATCGACCGCATCCTGATCGCCGACCACCAGTTCCCGGGCGAGGACGGGCCGCTCGGCCCCACCGCCGTCCGCGAACGCATCGCCGCGGGCTGGGCGGCCGACGACGTGCTCGACCAGTTCGTGGGGGCCGTCGTGGCGACCATGCACCGCCACCCCGGCAATCAGCTCGCGCACTGCTTCTCGATCCTGCCCAAGATCGGCCTGTCCGAGGAGCAGCTGGGCGCCGAACGGCTGCGCGAGTGGGCACGCGCCGCCGCGGCCACCGGCACGCTCGTCGAGGTGAACGAGAAGTGGGCGTGCCCCGGGCCCGACGCACTGGCCGCCCTGCGTGACGCGGGCGCCGAGGTCGTGGCGTCGACCGACAGCCACGTGGCCACCGACGTCGGCCGCTACTCCCGCATCCTTCCGCTGCTCGACGGCGTGGAGGTGACCGGCTGATGCCCGACCTCGCCTGGTACGAGACCGTGATCGTGGTCGTCCTGCTGCTGTGCGTGCTCGTGGGCACGCTGCCCGTCATCAACACGGGCCTGCAGTTCCTGGCGCTCCCGCTGCACGCGTTCCGGAACCACTACCCGAAGGCCGCCCCATACCACCCGAACGTCGCGGTGGTGATCCCGGCGTGGAACGAGGGCATGGTGATCGGCCCCGCGATCGAGAGGCTGCTGCAGCTGGAGTACCCGGCGGAGCGGCTGCGCGTGTTCGTGGTCGACGACGCCTCCACCGACGACACCCCCGAGATCGTGGCGCAGAAGGCCGCGGCATACCCCGGACGGGTCGTGCATCTGCGGCGCGAGCAGGGCGGCCAGGGCAAGGCGCACACGCTCAACCACGGGCTCGACGTGGTGCTCGCGGACGACTGGACCGAGGCCGTGCTCATCATGGACGCCGACGTGATCTTCGCGCGCGACTCGCTGCGCAAGCTCACGCGTCACCTCGCCGACGAGAAGGTCGGCGCGGTCACGGCGTACATCGCGGAGGGCAGCCGCGACCGCAACTACCTGACGCGCTTCATCGCGATCGAGTACGTGATCGGACAGCTCTCGGCCCGCCGCGTGCAGAACGTCGGCGGCGCCATCGCGTGCCTCGCGGGCGGCGCCCAGCTGCACTCCCGCGCGAACCTGGAGGCCATCGGCGGTCGCATCCCGACCGGGACCCTCGCCGAGGACACGATGACCACGTTCGAGAGCCAGCTCCACGGACGCCGGATGGTGTTCGAGCCGCACGCCGTGGTGCTCGCGGAGGAGCCGCGCACGATCGACAGCCTGTGGAAGCAGCGGCTGCGGTGGGCTCGCGGCAACGTGCAGCTGACGTCCATCTACAAGAAGCTGTGGTTCCGCCCGAGCCGCGATCACAACCTCGGCAGCGTCGGCTTCGGCCTGGCGTGGTTCACGATCCTGCTGCTGCCGGCGTTCATGCTGCTCGCCGCCGCCGGCCTGATCGCGCTCCTGCTGCTGCACAGCGACATCGCCGAGTTCGTGTTCCGCTTCATGTGGATCGCCGCCGCATGCATCTACATCTTCTCGATGCTGTACTCCGTGCAGCTCGACCCGCGGATCGGCCGGCAGTCGTGGCGCGAGGCGATCATGTTCCCCGGCCTCGGCGCGCTGATCCTGATGTTCATCGCGCTGTTCCCGTGGACGCTCGACGGTCTGCTGAACCTCTTCGGCGAAGAGGCGACGGATCAGGCGCGATTCGGGTGGCTGCTGTTCTTCTACCTGTGGGGCCCCGTGTCGATGCTCGGCATCTGGCTGGCGCGCGCCGTCGAGCCCCTGCCCGGAGGGCGTTTCTTCGCCGGGCTGCTCCTCTACGTGTGCGGCTATGGCTCCCTGCTGTGCGCGATCACGGTGGACTCGTACCTCAAGGAGTGGCGCCGCGCCGACGCCTCGTGGATCAAGACCGAGAAGGTCGGACGGGTGGACTCATGACGGACGCACCTTCGCATGACGCCGAGGTCGAGGAGATCGCCGAGGACGCCCGGCGCGAGAAGCGGCTCATCCCGCAGGCCCTGATCTCCCTCGGCATCGTGGTCGTGATCGTGGTCGTGCGAGAGCTGCTCCTCCGATGACCGGGAGGCCGCTGGCGCTCGTGGTCGAGGACGCGGCCGATCAGGCGACACTCCTGGGGCGGTACCTCGACCGGGAGGGCTTCGACGTCTTCATCGCGCCCGATGCCGAGTCCGCGATCGCCGCCTTCCCCGACATCCATCCGGTCGTCGCCGTGCTCGATCTGCTGCTCCCCGGCATCTCCGGTCACGCCTGCTCGCGTCTCATCCACGAGCGCTTCCCCGACTGCTACCTCGTGGTCAGCTCCGTGCTCGATGTCGCGGACTACCCGCCGGCCGACGCGGCGCTGCCGAAACCCGTCACGGGGGCCGACCTGCACCGCGTGGTCGAGGGGGTGCCGCGATGAGGGCCACGCCGCTCGAGCGCGCCGAGAGCCGCTGGTACCGGGTGTTCGACAACCCGAGTCCGATCGTGAAGCAGGCGCCCACCCTGGTCGCGACGGTGATCGCGGGCAGCATGACGTGGGCCATCCCCGGCCTGCCGTTCACGCACCTCGGCGCGGCGCTGATCGGCATCGGCATCGTGCTGCTGGCCACGCTGCAGGCCGGGGTGCTCAGCGCCCTGCACGTGCGCGAGGGCTGGATCGTGCTGGCGGTCCCCATGCTCGACATCGTGGGGCTCGGCCTCTTCCGTGCGGGGACGGGCGGGGCAGCGTCGCTGTTCAGCTCGCTCGTGCTGCTGCCGATCATCTGGATCGCGGCCGCCCCCGGCATCCGGTGGGTGTTCGTGGTCGGCGCGCTGTCGTCGCTCGCCCTGCTCATGCCGTACATCACCGACCCGCCGTCGAACGCCGTCGTGTGGCTGCGCGGCGTGGTGGGGCCGCTCGTGTTCGCGGCGGTCGCCGCCGTGGTGAACGAGCTGTCGCGGCAGCAGAGGATGCGGGTGGAGCAGGCCGAGGATCTGGTGACCGAGCGCACGAGGGCGCTGTCCGAGAACGTGGCGATGATCGTGCAGCTGCGGCAGAAGGAGCACGAGTACCGGGTGCTGCTGGACTCGTTCGAGAGCCTGTGGTCCTCGATCACCGCGCAGGCCGTGATCGCCACCGACCGCGCGGGGCGCATCACGGCGTGGAATCCCGGGGCCGTGCGGCTGCTCGGGCTCACGGTCGACGAGGCGCTCGACGACGTTCGCATCGACCGGTTCTTCTCCCGAACGGTGCTGTCGATGCTCGCGGAGGACACGGCAGCGCGACGGGAGGCGTCGGGTGAGGCGTCCGTCGCGGGGGCGAGTGCGGGGCCGGCGCCCGAGGGCATCCGGGCGCTGTTCGCGCAGGCCGACGAGGGGGTCACGGTCGACGGCGACGTGGAGGTCACCACGGCGGGCGGCACGACCGTTCCCGCGCGCGTGACGGTGAGTCCGCATAAGGACGGCTCCGGTGCCCAGCAGGGCTACCTGTTCGTGCTGACCGATGAGACGCGGGCGGTCGAGGTGGCCCGCATGAAGGACGAGTTCGTGGGCATGATCTCGCACGAGCTGCGCACGCCGCTCAGCGCGATCATCGGCTTCCTCGACCTGTTGCAGAACGATCCGGGCCAGCCGCTGACCGAGGATCAGCAGGAGTTCGTCGGGATCATCGAGCGCAACGCGAAGCGCCTGCTCAACCTGGTGGGCGACCTGCTGTTCACCGCCCAGGTGGAGTCGGGGCGCTTCCCGTTGGAGCGCGTGGAGGCCGACGTCGCCGAGCTCGTGCGGTCGGCGGTCGCATCCGCGGGCCCGCACGCGCAGCGGGAGGGCATCGAGCTGGTGGCGGACGCGGGCGACGAGCCGATCCGGCTGCTCGTGGATCCGGGGCGGATCGGGCAGGCCGTCGACAATCTCCTGTCGAACGCGATCAAGTTCACGCCGAGCGGCGGCCGGGTCACGGCGGCCGTGCGGCGCGTGGACGGCGGCGTGCAGATCTCGGTCGCGGACACCGGCGTCGGCATCCCGGAGGACGAGCAGGGCATGCTCTTCACGCGGTTCTTCCGGGCCTCGACGGCCACGCGGAATGCCGTGCCCGGCGTGGGGCTCGGCCTCACGATCACCCGCGCGATCGTGCTGGCGCACGGCGGTTCGATGGACGTGACGAGTCAGGAGGGCGTGGGGACCGAGTTCCGCTTCGTCCTGCCGGCGGCGCCGAAAACCGAGGTGCTGCAGACCCTGAGCCGCGCGGACTGACCTTCGGCGGCCCGGGCCACGGGGAGGAGCTCGGTGGTACGCTGAGGTCATGGATACCACGTTCGTCGCTCCGATGGGCGATCGCGGTCGGCTGGTGATCCCGGCCGAGTTGAGGGCCCGACAGCACTGGGAGCAGGGCATGCCGCTGCTCATGATCGAGTCGAACGGGGGTGTCGTGCTGGTGACGAGGGAACAGGCGAAGGCGCTGGTCCGCGCTCAGCTCGATGGCGCCAGCGCTCTGGAATCCCTCCTCGCCGAGCGTCGAGCCGCCGCGGCCGCCGAAGACGCCGCCGCGTGATGGTTCTCGACGCGTCGGCGCTGCTGGCGTTCCTGCAGGGCGAGCCGGGCGCCGACCGCGTCGAGGAGGCCTTGGACGGCGCCGTCGTCGGGGCGGCGAACTGGGCGGAGGTCGCGCAGAAGGTCCGCGCGGCTGGGGCGGACTGGGGTATCGCGTCGGGGCTACTGCTCAGCTACCGCCTGACGGTCGAGCCGGTGTCGGTGGCCGATGCCGAGGCGGCCGCGGCGATGTGGCGGCGGGGGAGCGGGCTCTCGCTGGGGGACCGGCTGTGTCTGGGGCTGGCGGAGCGTCTCGGCGCGACGGCGCTCACCGCGGACCGCGCGTGGGGCGAGTCCGAGCGCGTCGAGCAGGTGCGTGGCTGAGTCGGACTGACCTTCGACCACAACGGTCGCAGCATCCTGATAGTCTGGTCGGCTCGCTGTGCGCGGGCGGAAGGACGGCCACGCGCTGTGGGGTACATCGACGCATCAGGCATCTCGCTGACGCTTCCCGACGGAAGACCGCTGCTCGACGAGGTCTCGTTCCGGGTCGGCGCCGGCTCGACGAGCGCGCTCATCGGGCCGAACGGCGCGGGCAAGACCACGCTCCTGCGGATCATCCGCGGCGACCAGGCGGCCGACGACGGCGTCGTCACCATCGACGGCGGACTCGGCGTGATGGATCAGTTCGTCGGGCACGGCGAGCCGGGGCAGACCGTGCATGAGCTCCTCGTGCGCGTCGCCCCCGCCCGCATCCGCGCCGCCGCCGAAGCCCTCGACGCGGCGGAGAACGCCCTGATCGACCGTGATGAGCACGACACGCAGATGGCGTACGCCGCAGCCATCGCGGAGTACGCCGACGCCGGCGGCTACGAGCACGAGACCGTATGGGACCAGTGCACGATGGCGGCGCTCGGCGTGCCGTTCGAGCGGGCGCGGTACCGCGAGCTCACGTCGCTGTCCGGCGGCGAGCAGAAGCGCCTGGCGCTCGAGGCTCTGCTGCGCGGACCCGACGCGGTGCTCCTGCTCGACGAGCCGGACAACTACCTCGACGTCCCGACCAAGCGGTGGCTGGAGGAACAGCTTCGGCAGACCGCGAAGACCGTGCTGCTCGTGTCGCACGACCGCGAGCTGCTCGCCCGCGCGGCCGACCGGCTCATCACGCTCGAACCAGGGGCGGCCGGTTCGACGGCGTGGGTTCACGGCGGCGGCTTCGCGACCTACCCGCAGGCGCGCATCGACCGCATGGAGCGGCTCGACGAGCTGCGCCGTCGGTGGGACGAGCAGCACGAGAAGCTGCGCGTGCTGGTCGCGAACCTCAAGGTGAAGGCCTCGGCGAACGACGGATTCGCCTCCCGCTACCAGGCGGCGCAGACGCGACTGCGCAAGTTCGAGGAGGCGGGGCCGCCCGAGGAGCGTCCGCCCGCGCAGGAGTTCGACATGCGCCTGCGGGGCTCGCGCACGGGCAAGCGCGCCGTGGTGGCCGAGCGGCTCGAGCTCACCGGGCTTATGCGTCCCTTCGACGCGGAGGTGTGGTTCGGCGACCGCGTGGCCGTGCTGGGCTCGAACGGCTCGGGCAAGTCGCACTTCCTGCGACTGCTCGCGCGCGGCGGCAGCGACCCCGACCCGACCCTGGGTCACGTCTCCTCCGCCGCGGAAGACCTGAGTCCCGTCGCGCACACCGGTCGCGCGGTGCTGGGGGCGCGCGTGGTGCCGGGGCTGTTCGCGCAGACCCACACGCACCCGGAGTTCGTCGGACGCACGCTGCTGGAGATCCTGCACCGCGGCGACGACCGCCGGGCGGGGATGCCCCGGGACGCCGCGAGCTCGGCGCTCGACCGCTACGGGCTGGTGCGGCAGGCGCTGCAGACGTTCGAGTCGCTGTCCGGTGGGCAGCAGGCGCGGTTCCAGGTGCTGCTGCTGGAGTTGTCCGGCGCGACCCTGCTGCTGCTCGACGAGCCGACCGACAACCTCGACCTGGAGTCGGCGGAGGCGTTGGAGCAGGCGCTGGCGCGGTTCGAGGGCACGGTGCTCGCGGTCACGCACGACCGCTGGTTCGCGCGGTCGTTCGACCGGTTCCTCGTGTTCGGCTCCGACGGCGAGGTGTACGAGTCGGACGAGCCGGTGTGGGACGAGCGCCGCGTGGCACGGGCCCGGTGACCGCGGGCACGCGCCCCCTCGGGGTGCCCGGTAGGCTGGACGGGTGACCATGGAGATCGAGCTCGGCCGAGGAAAGCGCGCCCGTCGCGCGTACACGTTCGACGACATCGCGGTGGTGCCCTCGCGGCGCACGCGCAACCCGGAGGACGTGTCGACCGCCTGGACGATCGACGCCTTCGGCTTCGAGATCCCGGTGCTCGGCGCGCCGATGGACTCCGTCGTGAGCCCGCGCACGGCCATCATGCTCGGCCAGCTGGGCGGCTTGGGCGTGCTCGACCTCGAGGGTCTGTGGACCCGGTACGAGGACCCGGAGCCGCTGCTCGCGGAGATCGCGGGTCTCGCCGACGACCGGGCGACCGTGCGCATGCAGGAGCTGTACGCCGAGCCGATCAAGCCCGAGCTCATCACGCGGCGCCTGGCCGAGATCCGCGAGGCCGGTGTCACCGTCGCCGGTTCCCTCACGCCGCAGCGCACCCAGGAGTTCTACGACACCGTGGCCGCGGCGGGCGTCGACCTGTTCGTCATCCGCGGCACCACCGTCTCGGCGGAGCACGTGTCGAGCGTGGCCGAGCCGCTCAACCTCAAGAAGTTCATCTACGACCTCGACGTCCCGGTCATCGTGGGCGGCGCTGCCACCTACACCGCGGCGCTGCACCTGATGCGCACCGGCGCGGCCGGCGTGCTGGTCGGCTTCGGCGGGGGAGCGGCGTCCACCACGCGCGCCACCCTCGGCATCCACGCCCCGATGGCCACTGCGGTCTCCGACGTCGCCGCTGCGCGCCGCGACTACCTCGACGAGTCGGGCGGGCGCTACGTGCACGTGATCGCCGACGGCGGCGTCGGTACCTCGGGCGACATCGTGAAGGCTCTCGCGATGGGCGCCGACGCGGTCATGCTCGGCGTGGCCCTCGCCCGCGCGACCGACGCGCCGGGGCAGGGTTTCCACTGGGGCCCCGAGGCGCACCACCCCAAGCTCCCGCGCGGCCGCCGGGTCGAGGTGGGCGGCATCGGCACGCTCGAGGAGATCCTGTACGGCCCCGCGCCCGTGGCCGACGGCACCGCGAACCTCATCGGCGCGCTGCGCAAGTCGATGGCGACCACCGGATACTCCGACCTCAAGGAGTTCCAGCGGGTCGAGGTCGTGCTCGCCCCGTACGAGGCCTGAGCCGCCGCCGCTGCACCGTGACCGCCCCCGCCCCGTTCCCGCCGACCCTCCGTGAGGTCATGCTGCGCGGACGCTGGATCGGCATGCTGCTGCTGTGCCTCGTGGTCGCCGGGGTGTTCGCGTGGCTCGGGCAGTGGCAGCTGGAGCGCGCGATCGAGACCGACCCGCCGCCGCCCGGCGTGACCGAGCAGGTGCGGCCGCTGTCCGACGTGGTCGAGCCGGGGCAGTACCTCGCCGAACCCCTCGTGGGGCAGCGGGTCGAGACGAGCGGGACGTGGATCCCGGACGACTTCCTGGTGGTGTCGAGCCGCTTCAACGACGGCGTCGAGGGGTTCTGGGTCACCGGACAGCTGCGGGTGGACGAGCGTGTGTCGATCGCCGTGGCGATCGGCTGGGCTCCCGACCGCGCGGCCGCCGATGCCGCGGTGGAGCGCCTGGCCGCGGAGGCCGACGGTCGCCCGGTCGAGGTCGCGGGGCGCATCATCTCGGACGAGGGGCCGTCGGTGCCGCCGCGCAGCGACCCGGAGCGTCTCGACCGCATGTCGCCCGCCGCGCTGCTCAGCCGCTGGCACGACACGGAGCAGCTCGACGTGTACCGCCCGTACCTCGCCTCGACCACCGCGACGGCGGGGCTCGAGGACATCTCCTCGCCGGCACCCGACGAGCAGTCGCCGGTGAACTGGCTCAACGTGTTCTACGCGGTGGAGTGGGCGATCTTCGCGGGCTTCGCGTTCTACCTCTGGTACCGCCTGGCGAAGGACGCGTGGGAGCGCGAGGTCGAGGAGTTCGAGGACGCGGCGGCGGCCGAGAGCGTCTGAACGGCGTGCGCATCCGCGCGACCTCCGGTGCGCTTCTGCGCGCGGCCGTGCCCCGATGTGAACCTTCGTCAGGGGTGCGCGCGGCCCTTCGGTGAGCAGTCGGTGACCATCGTGAAAACTCCGTTGAGGATGTCCGACCCGCTTCGTATGCTCGCTCCATGTGCGCACGCTGGGAGTTCCCGATGCGTGCGGTGACAGCGTCCTGAGCAGGGTCGATACACGATCGAGGAGACAGCACCGATGATGTCCGCTTCAGAGCACGGGGAGCCCATGACCCCCCTCTCGCACCGCAGAATCAGGGGGCGCATCGGCGCTCTCGCCGTGACCTGCGTCGCCACCCTGGGCCTCGGCTCGCTGGTCGCGACGCCCGCCGTCGCCGATCCGACCGGGACCGGGGTGGTGATCAATGAGGCGTACCTCTCCGGAGGCAGTGCCGGTGCGGCGTACACGAACAAGTTCGTGGAGCTGTACAACCCCACGTCCGAGGCGGTGTCGCTCGACGGCATGTCCCTGCAGTACCGCTCGGCGACCGGCTCGGCGGCGTTCACCGGGATCGCGCCGCTCACCGGCAGCATCCCCGCCGGCGGCTACTTCCTGGTGCAGGGCAACAGCAACGGCACGAACGGCGCCGCGCTGCCCACGCCCGACGCGGTCACCGGCCTCACCCCGAGCGGCACGAACGGCACCATCGCCCTGGTCGAGGGCACCACGGCGATCACGCTCGCCCCCGGGTCCGCGGCGGGAGCCGACGGCGTCGTCGACCTGCTCGGCTACGGCACCTCCAACACGTTCGAGACGAAGGCGGCCACGGCGCCGTCGGGCAACACCGACGTGCGGTCGCTGAACCGCACGAACGGCGCGGACACCGACGACAACGGCGTCGACTTCTCGCTGTCCGCCACCATCACCCCGCAGAACTCCGGTGGCACCGACCCCGGCACCGACCCGGGCACCGACCCCGGCACGGAGCCGCAGAAGGCGACCATCGCCGAGGTGCAGGGCACCACCGACGTCTCGCCACTGAACGGCACGCGCGTGCAGGTCGAGGGCGTCGTCACCGCCGACTACCGCACGGGCGGCTACAAGGGCATCGTCATCCAGACGCAGGGCTCGGGCGGCGCGACCGACGCGACCCCCGGCGCCTCCGACGGCGTCTTCGTCTTCCTGAACGCGCTGGCCCCCACGCTCGCGATCGGCGACCTGGTCTCGGTCACCGGCACCGTGAGCGAGTACTACGGCCAGACGCAGGTGAACCCGGCCGCCGCGGCGGACGTGACGGTGGTCACGCCGGGCGTCGGCGTGCCCGCGGTCACTCCGCTGCCCGCCACGGTGCAGGGCGCCGACCGGGAGCAGTACGAGAACATGCTCGTCGCGCCCGAGGGCACCTACCGCCTGGCGTCGAGCCACCAGCTGTACAACTACGGCACGCTGTGGCTGAACGCAGGAGATGCCCTGGCCGTGAAGAGCACCGAGACCACGCGTCCCGGTGCCGACGCCGCCGCGATCGCCGCGGCCAACCGCGCCAACCGCATCCTGCTCGACGACGGCTGGTCGATCCAGGTGACCAACAGCGGCCACCCGGGTCAGCAGCCCTACTTCACGAAGGACCAGGTCGTCCGCAACGGCGACACGGTCGACTTCGGCGACAACGGCTACGTGCTGCAGTGGGGCTTCGACGACTGGCGTCTGCAGCCGGTCGTGCCGATCGACGACTCCTCGCCCGCCGAGCTGAAGGTCGGCTTCGCGGCGACGAACCCGCGTCCGACGGAGGCGCCCGAGGTGGGTGGCGACGTGCAGGTGGCGTCGTTCAACGTCTACAACTACTTCACGACGCTGAAGAGCGAGAACTCCAACGCGCGGGGCGCCGCGAACGCCGCGCAGTTCGCGATCCAGAAGTCCAAGATCGTCGCGGCGATCAACGGCCTCGACGCCGAGATCGTCTCGCTCATGGAGATCGAGAACTCGGTCAAGCTCGGCAAGCCGGTCGACACGGCGCTGAAGGATCTGGTCGCCGGCCTGAACGCCGACGCCGGCAGCGACGTGTGGGGCTACGTGCCCACGCCCGAGGCGCTGAACGATGCGGCGACGACCGACTACATCACCAACGCGATCATCTACAAGAAGGACGCCGTGAAGCGGGTCGGTGACAGTCTCACGACGACCGACGAGTCCGTGTGGGGCAACGCGCGCGAGCCGATCGCACAGGCGTTCGACATCGACGGCCGCGTGGTCACCGTGGTCGCGAACCACCTGAAGTCGAAGTCGCCGCCCGAGGGTGCGGGGGCGGAGCCGGCCGACGGCCAGGGCTTCTTCAACGCCGACCGCGTGGCGCAGGCGAACGCGATCCTCGCCTTCACGGCGGAGCTGGAAGAGACGACCGGCAGCAGCGACATGCTCCTGATCGGCGACTTCAACGCCTACGGCAAGGAAGACCCGATCGACGTCTTCACCTCGCAGGGGTGGAGCGACCTGGTCGCCGACGAGACCGACGGTCAGTACACGTACACGTTCGACGGCGAGCTCGGCTCGCTCGACCACGTGATCGCGTCGCCGTCGCTCGTCTCGTCGATCACCGGCGCGGGCGTCTGGGGCATCAACTCGCCGGAGTGGAGCGACCGCGGCTACGCGTTCGGCGCCACCGAGGAGGGCACTCCGTACCGCTCCAGCGACCACGACCCGATCATCGTCGGCGTCTCCGCGGAGATCCCGCCGGTGAGCATCGACGTGGTCACGGTGAACGACTTCCACGGCCGCATCGAGGCCGACGGGGCCGCGGCCGGTGCCGCGGTGCTCGCCGGTGCGGTGCACCAGTTCCGTGACGCGAACCCGAACCTGATCTTCGCGGGAGCAGGCGACCTGATCGGCGCGTCGACGTTCACCTCCTTCATCAACGACGACAACCCCACGATCGACGCGCTCAACGCGGCGGGCCTCGACGTGAGCGCCGCGGGCAACCACGAGTTCGACCAGGGCTGGGAGGACCTGCGCGATCGCGTGCAGGACCGTGCGGACTGGGAGTACATCTCGTCGAACGTGTTCGTCACTGAGACCGGTGAGCCCGCGCTCGCCCCGGCCTGGGTGAAGGAGGTCGACGGCGTGCGCGTCGGGTTCGTCGGCGCCGTCACGGAAGACCTCGACTCGCTGGTGTCCCCGGAGGGCATCGCCGATCTCGAGGTGCGCAGCATCGTCGACTCCGTCAACGCGGTGGCCGACGACCTGCGCGACGGTGACGCGTCCAACGGCGAGGCGGATGTCGTGATCCTGCTCGTGCACGAGGGTGCCGAGAGCACCGCGCTGTCGGCCATCACGGAGGACTCCCCGCTGGGTGAGATCGTCTACGGGGTGGACGACGACGTGGACGCGATCGTGTCGGCGCACACGCACCTCGCGTACAACCACGTGATCGACGGTCGCCCCGTGGTCTCCGCCGGTCAGTACGGCGAGAACCTCGGGCTGATGAACCTGCAGGTCGACCCGACCACGAAGGAGCTGCTCTCGATCACCAACGAGATCAAGCCGCTCACGGCCGCCGGCAAGCCGCTGTACCCGGCGGTGCCGGAGGTGCAGGCGATCGTCGACGCCGCCAAGGCCGAGGCCGACGTGCTGGGCGCCGTGAAGGTGGGTGACATCACCGCCGACTTCAACCGGGCGCGGCAGACGAACGGCTCGGAGAACCGCGGCGGCGAGTCCACGATCGGCAACTTCGTGGCCGACGTGCAGCAGTGGTCCACGGGCGCCGACCTGGCTCTCATGAACCCGGGAGGCATCCGCGCGAACCTCACGTACGCGTCGTCGTCCGCGAGCGATCCGAACGGCAACGTCACCTACCGCGAGGCGGCCACGGTCCAGCCCTTCGCCAACACGCTGGTCACCCTGACCCTCACCGGCACGCAGCTCAAGGGCGTGCTCGAGGAGCAGTGGCAGCCGGCGGGGTCGGCACGTCCGTTCCTCAAGCTCGGCGTCTCGAAGGGTCTCGTCTACACGTACGACCCGACCGCGGTGCAGGGCTCGCGCATCACGTCGATCACGCTGAACGGCGCCCCGGTCGACCCGGACGCGCAGTACACGGTGGCGGCGAACTCGTTCCTCGCGGCGGGTGGCGACAACTTCGCCACCTTCAAGGAGGGCGCGGGCAAGCGCGACACCGGCAAGATCGACCTGCAGTCGATGGTGGACTGGTTCGACGCGAACAAGACCGCGACGCCCGATCTCGCCCAGCGCGCGGTCGGCGTGACGCTCAGCCCGGCCGATGCCGACGGGTACAGCGCCGGCGACCAGGTGACGGTGTCGCTCTCGTCGCTCGCGTTCAGCGGGGGAGAGGCCGCACCGGGCGAGGTGACGCTGTCGCTCGGCGACACGGCGCTCGCCTCGGGCACGGTCGACCCGGCCGTGGTCGACACCACGGACGAGGGCGGCCGTGCGGCGCTCACGTTCGCGGTGCCGTCCGGGGTGTTCGGCGACCAGGTGCTGACGGTGAACGTCCCCGCGACGGGCACCACGGTGCAGGTGCCCCTCACGATCGCCGGCCAGGAGGAGTTCGCCGGCACGATCGAGCTCGGCTCCTCCAAGGTGGCCGCGGGCAAGAAGCTCACGGTCACGGGCGAGGGGTATGTGCCGGGCGAGACCGTGACGATCGCGCTGCAGCCCAAGAAGGGCGCGGCGGTGCAGGTCGGCACGGTGCAGGTCGGCGCCGACGGGACGTTCACCACGCAGGTGACCGTGCCGAAGAGCGCACAGCCGGGCAAGTACACGGTCTCGGCGGCTCAGGCCGACGGTGACGCGGCGACCGCGACCGTCACGGTGAACCGTGCGGGCGGCATCGTCGGCGCGATCATCGACTGGCTGTGGGACCTCATCTCCGGCTGGTTCTGAGTCCGGAGCGGATGATCGCAGCGGAGGCCGTCGGGAGCGATCCCGGCGGCCTCCGTCGTGCCGCGGGAGACGGAGCCGCCGGCCGGATTCGGCATCGGGCGACCCCGACTAGACTGGACCCATGCCCGAACCGAAAGTCGCCAGCTTTCCGGCGATCCGCGGTGCGCTGAAGTTCTACCAGATCGCGTCGATCATCACGGGAGTCATGCTGCTCCTGCTGTTGACCGAGATGGTGCTCAAGTACACGCCGATCCACCTCGAGCTCTTCGCGGGAGGCTCCGGCGGACCGCTCTGGTTCGCGGGCGTGATCGCGGGCCCCGACTGCCAGTGGTGGTCGCTGTTCGCCCCGATGACGAACTCCTGCGAGATGACGTCGCTGGGCGACGGCTTCAACCTGTCGCTGTTCATCCTGGTGGCCCACGGCTGGTTCTACGTGGTCTACCTGTTCGCATGCTTCCGCATGTGGAGCCTGATGCGCTGGCCGTTCCCGCGGTTCATCCTGCTCGCCCTCGGCGGTGTCGTGCCGCTGCTGTCGTTCTTCATGGAGGCCATCGTCGCCCGTGAAGTGAAGTCCTATCTCGCCACCCGGGAGGCCGAGGAGGCCTCCGCGACCGCCCCGGAAGGTGTCCGTTGACCGAACAGTCCGAGACCCAGCAGCGCCCCGCGCTCGTCGTCGACTTCGGCGCGCAGTACGCGCAGCTGATCGCCCGTCGTGTGCGGGAGGCCGGCGTCTACAGCGAGATCGTGCCGCACACGGCCACGGCCGCGGAGATCGCCGCCAAGAACCCGGTGGCGATCATCCTGTCCGGCGGCCCGTCGTCGGTGTACGAGGAGGGGGCGCCGAAGCTCGACCCCGCCGTGTTCGACCTCGACGTGCCCACGCTGGGCATCTGCTACGGCTTCCAGTACATGGCGCAGACCCTCGGCGGCGAGGTCGCGAACACCGGGCTGCGCGAGTACGGCGCCACTGATGCCGTGATCTCCGGCGACGGCGGCGTCCTGCTGGGCGGGCAGCCCGCGGAGCAGAACGTGTGGATGAGTCACGGCGACCAGGTCGCGAAGGCGCCGGAGGGCTTCGAGGTCCTCGCCACGACCGAGGCGACCAAGGTCGCGGCGTTCGCGAACGAGGAGCGCCGTTTCTACGGCGTGCAGTGGCACCCCGAGGTCAAGCACTCCGACCACGGCCAGCGCGTGCTGGAGAACTTCCTCCACAAGGGCGCGGGCCTCGCGTCCGACTGGAACCCCGACAACGTGATCGCCGAGCAGGTCGAGCGCATCCGCGAGCAGGTCGGCGACGCCCGCGTCATCTCGGCGCTGTCCGGCGGCGTCGACTCCGCGGTCTCGACCGCCCTCGTCCACAAGGCCATCGGCGACCAGCTCACGGCGGTGTTCGTCGACCACGGGCTGCTCCGCAAGGGCGAGCGCGAGCAGGTCGAGAAGGACTACGTCGAGTCGACCGGCGTGCGGCTCATCACGGTCGACGCGGCCGAGACCTTCCTCGGACACCTGAAGGGTGTGACCGACCCGGAGGAGAAGCGCAAGATCATCGGCCGCGAGTTCATCCGCGCGTTCGAGAAGGTGCAGCTCGACCTGGTCGAGGAGGCGAAGGCCGACGGCGGCGCCCCGGTGAAGTTCCTCGTGCAGGGCACGCTCTACCCCGACGTGGTGGAGTCCGGCGGAGGCGCGGGCACCGCGAACATCAAGTCGCACCACAACGTGGGCGGCCTGCCCGACGACCTCGACTTCGAGCTGATCGAGCCGCTGCGGGCCCTGTTCAAAGACGAGGTGCGTGCGATCGGCCGCGAGCTGGGCATCCCCGAGGCGATCGTCGGACGGCAGCCGTTTCCGGGGCCCGGCCTCGGCATCCGGATCATCGGTGAGGTCACCGCTGACCGTCTCGAGATTCTGCGTGAGGCCGACGCCATCGCCCGCGAGGAGCTGACGAAGGCGGGTCTCGACCAGGAGATCTGGCAGTGCCCGGTGGTGCTGCTGGCCGACGTGCGCTCGGTGGGCGTGCAGGGCGACGGCCGCACGTACGGCCACCCGATCGTGCTGCGTCCGGTGTCGAGCGAAGACGCCATGACCGCCGACTGGACGCGCCTGCCGTACGACGTGCTGTCGAAGATCTCGAACCGCATCACGAACGGGGTGCGCGACGTGAACCGGGTCGTGCTCGATGTCACGTCGAAGCCCCCGGGGACGATCGAGTGGGAGTGACGGGGGCCGAGTGATCGGCTCCCGCGTCCGCCGAGGAGGTGCGAGACGATGACCGAGGAGTCCCCACCCGTGCTTCCGGACGCGGACTACCTGGTGCTGTCCAGCCGCCTCATCCCGGGGCTCGACGGCGGATACACGATCGCGACCCTCGCCCGCGCCCGGATGCTGGCCGCGGCGGGCGTCGGCGACGGCGCCGGACCGGAACTGCTGACGTTCGATCCGGGTACCGCCGCCGACCACGCGGAGCATCGACGGGTGTTCACGGAGCGCGGCGCGCTGTCCGACCCGGGGCGGATGCGCAACCTCTTCGATGAGGCCATCGCACCGGAGGGCGGGGCGGCTGCGTGGCTGCGGGAGACCGCCGATGCCGCCGTCGTCGCCGACCCCGACGTCGAGTACCGGGTGCTGCGCGACGTCGAGGGCCGCCCGTTCGCCGCGCTCCCGGTGATCCCGGGCAACCCGGACTGGCACCTGACCGACGAGCCGGTGCTGGTGTACGACGCCGCGGGAGTAGTGGCCGGCGCCCTGCACGGCTTCCGCGGCCTGTACCGGGCGTGGCTCGACCACGTCGTGGCCGCCTCGGGCGACCGTCGCGTCGTCGTGATCTGCGAGTCGCGGCAGCTGGGCGAGCTCATCGCTGACTGGGACGACCCGCGCGTGCGCATCGTCCACACGATCCACACGATGCACGTGGAGGCGCCGTACACGCCGGACGCGACCATGAACACGCTGTGGACGCGGTGGTTCCGCCTGGCCGACCGCTTCGACGCGGTGGTCTGGCCGACCGCGACGCAGCGTGACGACGTGGTCGCGCGTTTCGGGGCGTCCGCGAATCACGTCGTGGTGCCCAACCCGATCGCGCCGGTCACGGCCCGCGCCGACCTGCGCGAGGATGGTCTCGTGGTGGTGCTGGGACGTCTCGCGCCCGGCAAGCGCATCGACCACGCGATCCGTGCGTTCCTCGCCGCCGATGTCGCCGGCACGCGACTGGAGATCTGGGGCACGGGGCCGGAGCAGGAGCGGCTGGCGGCGCTGATCGCCCAGCTCGACGCGGGCGACCGCGTGGTGCTCGCCGGGTATGCCGACGACCCGGCCACGGTGCTCGACCGGGCGTCGCTGCTGCTCACGTCGACCGCGTTCGAGGGGCAGCCGCTCGGGGTCGTGGAGGCGCTGCTGCACGGCACACCGGTCGTGTCGTACGACGTCCGCTACGGCATCCGCGATGTGCTGGGGGCGGGTGGCGGCGTGCTGGTGCCCGCGGGCGACGAGGGCGCACTGGCGACCGCGCTCCACGATCTGCTGACCGATGCCGATCGTCTGGCCGTGCTGCGCGCCGAGGCGCCGTCGGTCGCGGCGGCCTGGAGCCCCGAGCGCTCCCTCGCCGCCCTCACGGGCGTGGTCGCCGAGGTCTCCGCCCGCCCCTCTCGACGCGCCTGATCCGCGGCGGCGCGGACGTCGGCGGAAAAGTTCTCCGTCGATGTCGATCCGGGCCGTTCCCGTTCGACGTCTTCAGTGAGAGGGTCGAGAGACGGCCCCATCCGACAAGGAGAACATCATGAAGTTCATGCTCATCATGCGCGCGACCGACGACGCGGTGGCGGCGTACCAGGAGATGCCCTTCGAGCAGGTCATCGAGGCCATGGGGCGGTACAACGAGTCGATGATGAAGGCGGGCGTGCTGGTCGCCGGCGAGGGCCTGACGGATGCCGCGGAGGGCTTCGTGGTGGACTTCAGCGCCGACAAGCCGCTGATCACCGATGGCCCCTACGGGGAGACGAAGGAGCTGTTCAACGGCTTCTGGATCGTGGAGGTGTCGTCGCGCGAGGAGGCTGCGGAGTGGGCGAGCCGTGCGCCGCTCGGACCCGGGTCGTACCTCGAGGTGCGCCGCGTGACCGGCCCGGAGGACTTCCCCGCCGACAACGAGTGGATCGAGAAGGAGGCGGGCTGGCGCGAGGAGCAGGCCCGCCGCGCCGAGCAGCAGTGACCGCCGGCCGATGGACGCGCACGACATGACGGCACGCTCCGCCCCCGCAGAGGGGTCGGCGGAGCGGGCCGTCGCCGCGGTGTGGCGCATCGAGTCCGCACGCATCGTGGGCACGCTCACCCGCATGGTCGGCGACTTCGGGCTCGCCGAGGATCTGGCGCAGGAGGCGCTGGTCGACGCACTGCGCCAGTGGCCCGTCGACGGGGTGCCGCGCAATGCGGCCGCGTGGCTCACCGCGGTCGCCAAGCGCAAGGCGGTGGACGCGTGGCGGCGTCGGGAGCGGCTGGACGACCGTCTGGCCCTGATCGCGCACGACCTGGAGCGCGAGCAGGCCGAGGTGCGGGATCCGTGGGACCCCGATGAGGTCGACGACGACGTGCTGCGGCTCATCTTCATCGCGTGCCACCCCGTGCTGTCGAGGGAGGCGCAGGTCGCGCTGACCCTCCGCGTGGTCGGCGGGTTGTCGAGCGAGGAGATCGCCCGGGCGTTCCTGGTGCCGACCGCGACCGTCCAGCAGCGCATCGTGCGGGCCAAGAAGACGCTCGCAGCGGCCCATGCGCCGTTCGAGGTGCCGCCGCGCGACGAGCATGCGCAGCGGCTCGGGGCGGTCCTGGGCGTGCTGTATCTGGTGTTCAACGAGGCGCACGCGGCGAGCAGCGGCCCGGAGTGGATGCGTCCGGAGCTGAGCGAGGAGGCGATCCGTCTCGCGCGCGTGCTGGCGGCGCTGATGCCGCGCGAGCCGGAGGTGCACGGTCTGCTCGCGCTGATGGAGCTCACCGCCGCCCGGTTCCCGGCCCGCCGCGACGCGAACGGCGAGCCGGTGCTGCTCGCGGATCAGGATCGTGGCCGCTGGGATCGCAGTCGCATCGTCCGGGGTCGCGCCGCGCTGGCGACGGCGGACGGGCTGGGACGCGGTCGCGGGGTGTACGGCCTGCAGGCGGCGATCGCGGAGTGCCATGCCATCGCGGCCTCGGTCGACGACACCGACTGGGATCGGATCGTGCTGCTGTACGAGGCGCTCGGTCGCCTGGCCCCGTCCCCGGTCGTGGAGCTGAACCGCGCCGCGGCGGTGGCGATGGCCACGGGCCCCGCGTCGGCGCTGCGCATCGTCGACCAGCTCGCGGCGTCGGGCGCGCTGCGCGGCTATCACCTGCTCCCGGCGACGCGTGGCGAGCTGCTGCGGCGTCTCGGGCGGGAAGACGAGGCCCGCAGCGAGTTCGCGGTCGCCGCGGGCATCGCGGGCAACGACCGCGAGCGTGCGCTGCTGGAGCGCAAGGCCCGCGGGGCGGTGAGCTGAGCCCCGCCGTAGGGCCGGGCCATCCCCGCGAGGACGGGTCCGGGGGAAACGAAAAGACCCGCCCCTCACGGATGCTGTCGCAGCCGTGAGGGACGGGCGTGATGACGCGGGGGCGCGTCGAGTGGGGTCGCGCGTCAGTCGTTGACCTTCTGGCCACGGCCGACGATGAGGCCGTAGATCAGCAGCACGATGATCGAGCCGCCGATGGCGAGGAGCCAGGTTCCGAGGTCCCAGAACTCCGTGAGAGGACGGTTGAGGATCAGGCTGCCGAGCCATCCTCCGAGCAGGGCGCCGACGACGCCGAGCAGCAGCGTAACGAACCACCCGCCTCCCTGCTTACCGGGCAGGATCAGCTTGGCGATGGCTCCGGCGATGAGGCCGAGGAGAAGAAAGCCGAGAAAGCTCATGGTCAGCTCCTTGATGTCGGGAGCCCCGGGGTGCCGGGGCTTCGTGATATCCACAGTGCCGCGATCGGCAGTCGCGTGCCAACCCCTTGCGCCGCACTCCCCGGATATGGCAAGAGGCCCGCCTCCCCGAGGGGAGACGGGCCTCTGTCGCGACGGGCGTCAGTTGTTGCCGCGGGCGATCGCGATGATCCGCAGGATCTCCACGTACAGCCAGACGACGGTGACCATGATGCCGAAGGCGCCGAGCCAGCCGTACTTGCGGGGAGCGCCGTTGCGCACACCCTGCTGGATCTGGTCGAAGTCGAGCACCAGCGAATACGCGGCCATGATGACCACGAGCACGCCGATGATCAGACCGAGCGGGATACCCATGATCTTCGCGCTGTACAGACCGAAGGCTTGCTCAGCGGGCAGGACGTTCGTCCACATCAGCACGAGGTTCAGCAGCGAGAAGACCAGATAGCCGATCATGGCTACGAGGAAGATCTTGGTGGCCTTCTTGGAGGCACGGATCTTGCCGCTCGCGAACAGTGCCAGGGTGACGCCGACCACAGCGATCGTGGCGAGCGTCGCCTGCAACACGATGCCCGGCCAGCGGACCTCGAAGAACGCGGAGATGCCGCCGATGAACAGGCCCTCGAACGCCGCGTAGGCGAAGATCAGCGCGGGGCGGACCGTCTTGCGCGAGGTGAAGGTGATGACCATCGCGAGCACGAAGCCGCCGAGCGCGCCGATGATCCACGGCAGCATGTTGACGGTGTTGCCGCCGTACGGGTCGAAGCGCGGGGCCGAGATGCCGCCGAGGGTCCACACCCAGCCGACCGCGGCGGTGACGAGGAGGATCGCGAACAGTCCGGCGGTCTTCCACACCGTGTCCTCGACCGACATGCGGTCGGTCTCGATGGCGCCGGCGGGCGGCGCCGCGTACATGCCCTCGAGCTGTGCGTTGGTGGCGGCGTCGACGGAGGCGTGCGTGAACGAGGCGTTCTGCGCACCCTGAGCAGCCTGCGGAGCGCCGGGATACGTCGCGACGTTGCGCGGGTCCTGCTGCTGGAACGCAGGATTGTTGAAAGCGAAGTTGCTCATTGGTGGGCCTCACTCCAAAGGGGGGTAGTAGGTCGCTTTCCTCCACGATACCCGGGCGGCGACACGCGCGGGGTGTTCTACGCTGTGAGCGTGCCCAGGAAAAACCCGCTCGTGATCGGGCATCGCGGAGCCCCCGGCTATCGCCCGGAGCACAGCCGCTCCTCCTATGAGCTCGCGCTGGCGATGGGCGTGGACGCGGTCGAGCCCGACGTGGTGGCCACGAAGGACGGGGTACTGATCGTGCGCCACGAGAACGAGATCTCGGGCACGACCGACGTCGCGGAACACCCCGAGTTCGCCGATCGCCGGACGACCAAGCGCGTGGACGGCGCGACGCTGACCGGCTGGTTCACCGAGGACTTCACGTGGGACGAGCTCGCCACGCTGCGCACCCGCGAGCGGCTGCCCGAGGTGCGGGTGTCGAGCGCGAGCTTCGACGGGGGCCAGGCGATCCTGCGGCTGCGTGAGGTGCTCGACCTCGTGCGCGAGGGGTCGGTGGAGCACGGCAGGGAGATCGGCGTGGTGTTGGAGGTGAAGCACGCCACCTACTTCGCGAGTGTCGGTCTCGACCTGGCGCCGCTCATCGCCGCGGAGCTGCGCGAGGCCGGATGGGCGGACGGCGCGCTGCCGCTGGTGATCGAGAGCTTCGAGTCGACCGTGCTGCGGCAGCTGCGCGCGCTCGGGGTGCCGGCGTCGTACGTGTATCTGATCGAGGCGAAGGGGCGTCCGTACGACCTGGCCGTCGCGCAGGGGAAGCGGGCGCGCACGTACCCCGAGACGGTCACGCCCGTGGGGCTCGACGCGCTGGTGGGTGAGGTGGACGGCATCAGCGTCGACAAGAAGATGCTGCTGGCCGAGGGGAACACGATCGTCGCGGATGCCCACGCCCGCGGCCTGTCGGTGTTCACGTGGACCTGCCGCCCCGAGAACGCGTTCCTCGCCCCGCGGTTCCGCGGCGACGGCGGGCGCGGGGCGTTCGGCGACTACGAGGCCGAGTGGGACGTGATCGCGCGGCAGGGCGTGGACGGCGTGTTCGTCGACCACCCCGACCTGGGTGTCGCGTTCTTCCGGGGCTGACGTCCGCGGGTCAGAGCGTGCGGTCGAAGGCGCCGCGGCGGGTGGAGACGATCTCCTTGCCGAGGGGCATGAGGGAGACCGGGATCATCTTGAAGTCGGCGATGCCCATCGGGATGCCGATGATGGTGACGCACAGGGCGAGGCCGGAGACGATGTGTCCGATCGCGAGCCACCAGCCCGCGAGGATGACCCAGAGCACGTTGCCGAGGAACGAGCCGACGCCGGCGGTCGGCTTGCTGACGACCTCGCGGCCGAAGGGCCAGATGGCGTAGCGGGCGATGCGGAACGAGGCGATCGCCCAGGGGATGGTGACGATCGGGATGCACAGCAGCACTCCGGCGAGCAGATAGCCGAGGAAGAGGGCCCAGCCGGCGAGGATGACCCAGATGATGTTGAGGATCGTGCGCATTCTGCGATTGTGTCATCCGGTCGCGGGCGCGGCTGGGGATCCGCCCGGAGGTCCCGGGTGGGCGCGCGAACCGATGCCAGACTGACCGCATGACCGGAATATTGGTGCAGGACGTCAGCAGGGCCTTCGGGACGGTGCAGGCCGTACGCTCGGCCACCCTCCGCGCGGAACCGGGCAAGGTGACCGGACTGGTCGGGCCCAACGGTGCGGGCAAGACCACGCTGCTGCTCATGCTCGCGTCGCTCCTGGCACCCGACACCGGCACGATCCGCATCGGCGGCGTCGACCCGGCCGAAGATCCGCTCGCGGCCCGGCGACTGCTCGGCTGGATGCCCGACGCCCTCGGCGCCTGGCCCTCGCTCACCGCCCGCGAGACCATCGTCACGACCGCCCGGCTCTACGGCATCACCGCCGCGGATGCCGCCGTCCGCGCCCAGCAGCTGCTCGCCCTCGTCGGCCTGGGCGAGCTCGCCGACTCGCCGGCCAAGGTGCTGTCGCGCGGACAGAAGCAGAAGCTCGGCCTCGCCCGCGCCCTCGTGCACGACCCCCAGGTGCTGCTCCTCGACGAGCCGGCCTCCGGGCTCGACCCCGAAGCGCGCGTGCAGCTGCGGGTGCTGCTGCGCCGGTTCGCGGCCGAGGGTCGCACGATCCTCATCTCCAGCCACATCCTGTCGGAGCTCGAAGAGGTCGTCGACGACGCCGTGTTCCTCGTCGCCGGATCGGTGGTCGACGCCGCCCCCGCGCAGAGCAGCGTGCGCGCGTGGCGCATCCGCCTGGCGGGCGTCACCCCGGAGCGTCTGAGCGCCGACACCTGGCAGGTGGCATCGCAGCTCGGCCTCGCGCCCGAGTCGCTCGCCGTCGACCGCGGCGCCGTGCTCGTGGGGTTCGCCGGGGAGGACGCGGCCGCCCAGTCGCTGCGGCGGCTCGTGGAGGCGGGACTGCCCGTGGCGGAGTTCGCACCGGCGCAGAGCGACCTCGAGCACACGTTCCTGCACCTGCAGCACCCCGCGCCCGCACAGCCGGCGACCGCGCCGACCCCGCCACCGCCCGCCCCGCCCGCGGCCACATCGCCCGCGACCACCGAAGGAACGGAGGCCGGCGCATGAGTCTCGCGAACATCGGCATCATCGCCCGGCTCGAACTCACGCAGCGGCTGCGGAGCGTCGGCTGGTACGTGCTCCTCGGCGTCTTCGCCCTCGTGCTGCTGGGCATCACCGGGCTCGCGTTCGCCGTGTACTCCTGGGGCGACGCGGTCGGCGCCGGGGTGTACTCCATCGTCGTCAACATCGTGCTGCTGCTCGTGGTGCTCGTCTCGCCGACGCTCAGCGGCAACGCGATCAACGGCGACCGCGATGCCGCCACCCTCGGTGCGATCCAGGTCACCGCCGCGTCGACCGGCGACATCATGCTGGGCAAGCTCCTCGCCGCCATCGCGACCGGCGGGGCGTTCCTGCTCGTCGCCGTGCCGTTCCTGGCGCTGTCGTTGCTCGGTGGCGGCGCCGATCCGCTCGTGCTCCTGGTGTCGCTGCTCGTGCTCGCGGCCGAGATCGTGGTGGTGGCCGCGATCGGGGTCGGGCTCAGCGGGCTCATCGCGCGCCCCCTGTTCTCCGTCGCGGCCACCTACCTCGTCGTCTCGGGGCTCGTGGTCGGCACGCTGATCGTCTTCGCGCTGGGCGGCATGGCCATCCGCAGCGAGGCCACCAGCTACAGCCGTCCGTACGACGCGAACGGCAACGTCGAGTGCGACCGGTGGGAGGTGTCGACGACCTACGAGGCGCCGCGCTTCGACCTGGTGTGGTGGGCGCTCGCCGCGAACCCGTTCGTGGTGCTCGCGGATGCCACGCCCACCGAGTTCTCCTCGGACGGGTACCCCGTCGACCTGTTCGGCCAGATCAAGTACGGCCTGCGCAGCGCCCAGCAGTCACCGCTGGAGCAGCGGTGGGACGAGTGCGACAGGGACGGGAACTACCGCACGCCGCAGGAGGTCATCGAGTCGTCGGTGCCCAGCTGGTTCGTGGGGCTCGGGGTGCAGGTCGTGATCGCCGGATCGCTGTTCGCCGGGGCCTGGGCGCGCACCCGCACGCCCGCGCGACGCCTTCCGCCCGGCACGCGGATCGCCTGACGGTACGGGAGGTCACGCCCTGTGCTCGGATTCTCTGACCCAGCTCGAGTACTCGACGAGTGCTCTGACGTCCGACGCCGCCAACACGCGAAGGTCGTCGTCGGGGAACAGGGTCTGAACGGTGAGCACAGGATGGCCCTCCGCATCGAGACGACTTCCCACGGCTTCGAGGTTGAGCGGATCGGCGCGGACGATTCGAGCGTGTGCATCGCGCACCTGCGCGAGCGTGTGGGCGGAGGCTACGACGCGGAGATCGTCGCCGAAGAACGGGCGTAGTCGATCCCGCACCGTGTCGACGTCGTACGCCACCACGTAGTGAAGGTAGTGGCGTGACCCGTGACGCTCCTGGCACAACGGAACCCACTCGGCCGCGAGGGGCGGATCGTCGGAGAACAGCAGGTTCGCTACGTCCTCGGTGAACGGCGCGTCGAACGGCGCGGGAACATGCTCCTCGATTCCGCGGAATCTCGCCGGCGGTTCGCGCGTCAACGCTGGACGCGCCGAGATCACCCGGAGCGCACGCTCCGTCACCGTTGCCTGGATCTGCACGAGGCCGCCGTCCTGAGCGGCCAGAAGTTCGGCGCTCGGATCGGTGAGACGCAGTCGCGCTCCTGGAAGCGGTGGTTCGGAGGGGCGCTCGATCTCAAGCTGGAAATCGCCCTCTCGTCGAAGAGCGCCCGTGCATGTCACCGTCGAGCCCACGCCGAGGAATGCTGTAAGGGGTTCGATAGGGGGCATCAGCATCCGCAGGGGTCGTAGGGGTTGTCTTCCAGGACCCAGAGCGCGTATTTATAAGGCGGCCATGGGTAACCGGGAGCCTTCGTGTCGCGACGGCACTGGTGATCATAGAGGCCGTACTTGGCCGCGAGGCCAGACGACTTCAGGTGCTTCCAGCGAGCTTCGCAGGTGCTGATCGATTTGAAACCGCTTTGCCATGGACGCCAATGCATCGCCGCGCTAGCCTGCTCTGCTGTCCCGATGGTCAGCATGAAGGCCAACAGGGCCGTCAAAATGGCGGCGGAGAATCGGGATCCCCGCCCGGAATTGACTGTCGTTTGCACGTTGCTACTCCCTCGAAACTGGTGGACCCGGGCATCAGGACCGGTCGGAATCCGGGCCTCGTGCGGGCCACGGTAAGTCGAAGTCGCGGGTACGCGGACGCAGGGGTTTTGGGATATCGGGATGAAACAGCGACGGAGGCCGCGGGATCGCCACCCGCCGTTCACCGTCCGTGCACCGGGCGGACCGACGGCGTCCACCGGGGGTCGGTGGTCTGGGCTCGTACCCGTCTGAGCCCGTCCGGGCGATCCCTCCAGGAGACTCCATGCCCCGCTTGCAGTCCGCAGCGGCGGTCGCGGCGGTGTGCGCACTGAGCGCCGCCGCCCTGCTCGCCGCCCCCGCCGCGGTCGCCGCCACCGGCGTCCGTCCGACCGAAGAGACCGCGTCGGTCGCCGACCCGTCGGGGCTCGTACTGAACGAGATCGTCTACGACGACGCGCCCACCGGGCTCGCCGACCAGGTCGAGCTGTACAACGCGGGCGACACCCCCGTGGACCTCGCGGGCTGGACCATCGCAGACGAGAAGCGCGACAGCGTCGGTCGAGCACCGGAGGGCACGGTGCTGGCGCCCGGCGAGTTCCTCGTGCTCGTGAAGGACGTGGACTTCCCGTTCGGGCTCGGCAAGGGCGACGAGGTCGTGCTCGTCGACCCCAGCGGCGTCGAGGTCGACTCCTACGCGTACGACAACACGGCCCCGCTGTCGGTATGGGCGCGTTGCCCCGACGGCACGGGGGCCTGGGCGCCGGCGACCGCGGTGACGCCGGGAGCGCCCAACGACTGCAGCGTCGCGCCCGTCGACGGCTCGATCCGCATCAACGAGGTTGACTCGCAGCCCGCCGACTGGGTGGAGTTCCACAACCCGGGCGCCGAGGCGCTCGACCTCTCCGGATACGAGGTCCGCGACAACTCCGACGACCACCGCTGGACGTTCCTGCCGGGCACGCAGATCGCGGCGGGGCAGTTCCTCGTGGTGGAGGAGGGCACGATCGGCCTGGTCGATGGCGTCGAGACCGCGTTCCGCGACCCGATCGGCATCGGCAGCGCCGACCGCATCCGTCTCTTCGACGCGTCGGGAGCGATGATCGACGACACGCTGCCCTGGCAGGGTCATGCCGCGATCGACGGGGACGCCGCCGCGGCCACTCTGGCCCGCTGCCCCGACGGGGTCGGCGCGTTCGTGCTCGCCTACGCGACCCCGGGAGCGGCGAACTCCTGCGTCCTGCCGTCGGTCGCGATCAACGAGATCGAGTCGAACGGCGACGCCACCGACTGGGTCGAGGTCATCAACACCGGCAGCACGCCGGTCGACCTGTCGGGGTGGACCGTGATGGACAACGACCCGGTCGGGCACGCCGCCGAGACCACGCCGCTTCCCGCCGGCACCGTGCTGGCGCCCGGCGGTTACCTGGTGTTCGACCAGCCCGAGGATTTCGTCTTCGGGCTCGGCAACGGCGACACCGTGACGATCCGCGACGCGAACGGCACCGCGGTCGATCAGCACGTGTACCCCGCACACGCCGAGGGTGTGTGGGCGCGCTGCGCCGACGGCTCGGGCGAGTTCATCGATGCACCAGCCGCCACCAAGGGAGCGCGCAACGCCTGCGGCAACCCGGTGCGCATCAACGAGGTGGAGTCCGACGGCGGCTCGCCCGACGACTGGGTCGAGCTCGTGAACCCGACGACGGCGGCCCTCGACGTGTCGGGCATCGTCGTGAAGGACGACGACGACGCGCACGCCTACGCGATCCCCGCCGGCACCTCGATCGCCGCGGGCGGCTACCTCGTGATCGAGCGCGCGCAGCTCGGGTTCGGCCTCGGCGGAGGCGACGCGGTGCGGGTGTTCGACGGCGATCTGCTCGTCGACGAGACCAGCTGGGGTGAGGGGCACGCGGCCGTCACCTGGGGCCGCTGCCCCGATCTGACGGGCGCCTTCGCGGTCACTGCGGAGTCGACCAAGGGTGCAGCAAACGTGTGCGCCGGCGAGGTGCCGGTGGGCGCGTGGCCCGGCTCCGCGGAGGTGCGCGTGGTCGACGAGACCCCGACGTTCCTGGAGGACAGCTCCGGCCTCGACGTGCAGGAGACGGCCGACGGTGCGGTGCTGTGGGTCGTGGACAACGGCGAGGGGCGCATCTGGAAGCTCGACGCGCACGCCGACGGCTCGGTCGAGAAGGCCGACGGCTGGGACGAGGGCAAGCGCGTCCGCTTCCAGAAGGATGCGCAGGACCCCGGCGCCGCCGGCCCCGACACCGAGGGCATCACGGTCGACGGCGACGGCTTCGTCTACGTCGCCTCCGAGCGCGACAACAGCGCGAAGGGCGTGAACCGGAACGTCGTGCTGAAGGTCGACCCCGAGGCGAACGCCGGAGACCTGGTCGCCCTGCAGGAGTGGGATCTGACGGCACTGCTTCCCGCGGTCGGCGCGAACCTCGGCGTGGAGGCCGTGCAGTGGGTGCCGGACGCGGCGCTCGCCGGGAAGCTCTTCGACGACACCACGGGCGCCGCCTACGACCCCGCCGACCACGCCGGTCACGGCAGCGGCCTGTTCCTGGTCGCGGTGGAGGACAACGGGCACGTCTACGCCTTCGCGCTCGCCGCGGACGGCACCGCGACCCTGGTGTCGGAGCTCGCGCCGGGTCTCGCCGGCGTCATGGCCCTCGACTGGGACACGGTGCGGAACACGCTGTGGGCGGTCTGCGACGACGGCTGCCAGGGTCGTTCTGCCGAGATCACCCTCAACGGCACCGCACAGCCGGGCATCGCCCACTATGCGCGACCGGCGGGCATGCCCGACATCAACAACGAGGGCTTCGCGACCGCGCCGGCCTCGCTGTCTGTCGACGGACAGCGCCCGGTGTGGTGGTTCGCCGACGGCTTCGCCGCGCAGGCGCTGCGCACCGGCACGCTGCCAGGCGGCGTGGACGGCGAGAACCCGGGCGGCGAGAACCCGGGCACCGGCACTCCGCCGCTGCCGGGGACCGACCTCGTCGACGGCAACCGTCACGGCGTGACGGTCGACCCGGCGGTCGCGAGCCGGGGTCAGCGGGTCACGGTCACGGTCGGCTCCGCCGCCGCCGGCTCCGCCGCCGAGGTGTGGCTGTACTCCGACCCGGTGCGCCTCGCCACGGGGACCCTCTCGGCGACGGGCGCCCTCACGGTCACGGTCCCGGCGGACGCGGCCCTCGGCGCCCACCGCATCGCGGTCTATGCGGCGGACGGAGCCCTGCTGGGCTGGGCTGACCTGCGCATCGCGGAGGGCACGGGCGCCGCGGGCGGCCTCGCTGCCACGGGCGCAGAGCTTCCGGTCGCGGCGGCGGTGCTGGCGCTCGTGCTGCTCACGTCCGGTGCGGTGGCGGTCGGACGCCGCCGTCGCGCGCACTGATCGGGCGGAGGGGCGCGCGGGCGAGGCTCGCGCGCCCCTCTCGGCGTGCGCACGACTCCCGGGACCGCGATGTCGGTGCCGCCGCCTAGACTCGTAAGGTCATGACCGAAGCCCCTCTCATCGTCCCCGGATCCGTCGGCCCCCAGTCCTCCGGCGCCCCCGCACAGGACGACCTCCTCGCCGGCCTGAACCCGCAGCAGCTCGAGGCCGTCACCTACCGCGGCCCCGCACTCCTGATCGTCGCGGGGGCGGGGTCGGGCAAGACCAGCGTGCTCACGCGCCGCATCGCCTCGCTGCTCCGCAACCGCGAGGCATGGCCGAGCCAGATCCTCGCCATCACCTTCACGAACAAGGCCGCCGGCGAGATGCGCGAGCGTGTCGAGGGCATCATCGGCGACGCCGCGCGGGGCATGTGGATCTCCACCTTCCACTCGGCCTGCGTGCGCATCCTCCGCCGCGAGGCGCAGCAGTTCGGCTTCACGAAGAACTTCACGATCTACGACTCCGGCGACTCGCGCGCGCTCATCAAGCGCCTGGTGAAGGAGCACGAGGCCGACGCGTACGGCCTCACCCCCGCCTCGGTGCAGGGGCGCATCTCCAAGCTCAAGAACGAGCTGTCCGACGCCGAGTCCTACGCGCGCCAGGCGAACATGACCGATCCGGCGGAGCGCGTGTTCGTCGAGGTGTTCGCCGACTACCAGCGGCAGCTGCAGCGCGCGAACGCGTTCGACTTCGACGACCTGATCGGGCAGACCGTGTACCTGTTCCGGGCGTTCCCGCAGGTCGCGGACACGTATCGGCGGCGGTTCCGGCACATCCTGGTCGACGAGTACCAGGACACCAACCACGCCCAGTACGCGCTCATCCACGAGCTCACGCGTCCGGTGTCGGGTGTGGGATCGGCGCCCGATCCGTATGCCTCGAACGGCATGATGATCTTCGAGCCCGACCCCGAGCCCTCCGCGGGCGCGGGCGAACCGGGAGCATCGCTCACGGTGGTCGGCGACTCCGACCAGTCGATCTACGCGTTCCGCGGTGCCGACATCCGCAACATCAGCGAGTTCGAGCGCGACTTCCCCGGCGCGAAGGTCGTGCTGCTGGAGCAGAACTACCGCTCTACGCAGAACATCCTCTCCGCGGCGAACGCCGTGATCGGCAACAACTTCGACCGCAAGGACAAGAAGCTCTGGAGCGACCGGGGCGACGGCGACAAGATCATCGGGTTCACCGGCTACTCGCAGCACGACGAGGCGCAGTTCGTCGCCGACGAGGTCGAGGCGCTGCACCGCGCCGGCATGCCATACTCCGAGATGGCCGTGTTCTATCGCACGAACTCGCAGTCGCGCGCGCTGGAGGAGATCTTCATCCGCTCGGCCGTGCCCTACAAGATCATGGGCGGCACCAAGTTCTACGAGCGCGCCGAGATCAAGGACGCGCTGGCCTACCTGGTCGCCGTCGCGAACCCGGCCGATGAGATGGCGGTGCGCCGCATCCTCAACAAGCCGCGGCGCGGCATCGGCGATGTGACCGAGACCGCGATCGCCCGGTTCGCCGACGAGCACGGCATCACGTTCCGGGAGGCGCTGTCGATGCCCGGTCAGCTCGGTGTCGGGCCCAAGATCCAGGCCGCGATCGCGCAGCTCGACGCCGTGCTCGCGGAGGCGACCGCGATCATGCTGCCCGCCACGGGCGAGGTGCCGCCGCCCACGTCGGTCGCCGACGGTCTGAGCCTGCTGCTGTCCAAGAGCGGCTACCTCGACGCGCTGCGCGCCAGCCGCGACCCGCAGGACGAGGCGCGCGTGGAGAACCTCGACGAGTTCGTCGCCGTGACCCGCGACTTCGCGCGCAACAACCCCGAGGGCACGATCACCGACTTCCTCACCGAGGTCGCCCTGGTGTCCGACGCCGACGACCTCGACGACGAGTCGGGGTCGGTGTCGCTCATGACGATGCACACCGCCAAGGGCCTGGAGTACGACGCGGTGTTCGTGACGGGTGTGGAGGAAGACCTCATCCCGCACCGCATCTCGGCGGGGGAGCCCGGGGGGCCGCAGGAGGAGCGTCGACTGTTCTACGTCGGCATCACCCGCGCCCGCAAGCGCCTGCACCTGTCGCTCGCGATGACGCGGGCTCAGTTCGGCGAGGTGTCGGTGGCGATGCCGAGCCGGTTCCTGCAGGAGATCCCCGCGGCGCTGATCGATTGGCGGCAGTCGCCCGGCGACGTGAACTCGCGCGGCGGCATGCAGTCGAGGGCCCTCAACGCGCGGCGCTCGGGCGGCTTCGGCGGTTCGGGCTCCGGCGACCGGTTCGGCGTCAAGCCGCTGCCGCGGGAGTCGCTCAAGCCCCTGTCGACCGCGATGGACAAGATCCCCAACCGGGTGACCGCCAAGATGCGCGACAACGGCGACCTGGAGCTCGCGGCGGGCGACCGCATCCGGCACGTCGACTTCGGCGAGGGCCGCGTGGACGCGGTCACGGGCGAGGGGGCGAAGCGGATCGCCCACGTGCGGTTCGACACGGCGGGGCAGAAGAAGCTGCTCATCAAGGTCGCGCCGATCGAGAAGCTGTAGCGCCGCGCGCGGGGCCGGAACACGCAGACGGTTAGGCTGGCTCATATGGCCCTCTTCTCCCGCCGCAAGAAGTCCGGCGACGACGCTGTCGCTTCCCCCGAGGTCGAGTCCACCCCGGTCGAGTCTCCTGAGACGACCGCACTCGAGACGACCGCACTCGAGACGACCGCGCCCGAGGGAACCGCGTCCGAGGCGAGCGCGCCCGAGGGAACCGCCTCCGCGACCGGAGCGCCGGCGACCGAGGGTACGGATCCTGCGCCCGAGGCCGCCGCGACGCCGACCGTGGGCATCTCCGTGCAGGCGTTCCGCGGCGTCGGCGCCGAGGCCGGCCCCGAGGTCGCGCCCCCCGCTGCCGAGCCGGACCCCAGCGCCCCCACCGTCACCTCTCCCGCCACCGCCCCCGCCTCCACCGCCCCCGCTTCCGCACCCTCCGCGACCGCCCCCGCCGCGCGCCCGACCGGGCAGCCCGCGACGCCGCAGGAGCGGAAGCTGCCGCTGGCCCCGGCCCTCCCGCCGGAGCAGACGGAGAGCGTCCCCGGCATGAAGGACAACGTCCTGCTGCGCGAGGCCCTGGCCCAGATCGAGGCCGGAGCGTCGAACGAGCAACTGCTCGGGGTGCTGCGGCAGGCGCTGCAGAGTCACCTGTTCATCCGCGTGAACGGCGACGCCAGGGAGCAGATCAGCGAGGGCAAGCCGCTCGCGGTCGCGGTCGTGCGCGACGGCGATCGTCAGTTCATGCTCGCGTTCAGCTCGGCGGCCGCGGTGCGCGACTCCGTGCAGCTCGAGGGTGACCCCTCCGCGACGTCGGCGGTCGCGCAGCCGTCCACCTCGGTCATGCAGCACGTGGTCGCGGGGGAGTTCGCCGGACTCATCATTGACAACGCCTCGGCGCCGCACCGCGTGGTGTTCCCCACGGAGCTGCTGGAGAAGACGCTGGAGCAGGCCGACACCGAGATGACGGTCAAGTCCCTGATCGCCGGTCCGCGCGCGCAGGACACCCCCGCGAAGGTGGGGGAGGCCCTCGCGACGACGCGCATGTGGGTGGCCGTGAACGACGGATCCGGAACCGGTCAGGTCGGCATCGCCGAGGCCCAGACCGCCGACGGCCGCCGGTTCCTGCAGCTCTTCTCGCACCCGCTGGAGGTCATCGCCCTGGGGCGTGGCGACCGGCCGCTGCCGTTCGAGCCGGAGCAGCTGGCGAAGGTGCTCACGAGTCACGCCGAGATGGCGGGCGTGATCGTGGACTCCGCCGGTCCGTCGATCGTGGTGGAGCGCGACGCCCTCGCACCGGTCCTCGTCCGCGCCGTGCAGATCGACGACTGAGCCGAGCGTGTTCCCCCGGCCGCCGGGGGTTCCGCCCGTCGGAGGTGCGCCCTAGGGTCGGATCATGGCCTCCGAACGCGTGACCCTGACCGTCTCCGACCCCGACGGGGAGCGCGAGGTCTCCCTCTCCAGCCCGAACCGGGTGGTGTGGCCCGACCTCGGCATCACCAAGGCCGAGCTGGCGGAGTACGTGCAGCAGGTCGCGCAGCCGTTCCTGTCGGCCAACGGCCATCGCCCCGTGTCCCTCGAACGGTTCCGCGACGGCGTCGGCGCGAGCGGGGAGCCGAGGGCGGAGGGCTTCTTCTCGAAGAACCCGCCCAAGGGCACCCCCGACTTCGTCGATGCCGTGACCGTGACGTACAACAGCGGCCGCCGACACCCGCAGATCGTGCTCACCCGGCCCAGCGCGATCGTGTGGGCGGTGCAGATGAACACGATCGTGTTCCACCCGTGGGCGTCGCTGGCGGAGAACTCCGACAACCCGGTGGAGCTGCGCATCGACCTCGACCCCCAGCCCGGCACCGGCTTCGCCGAGGCCGTGCCCGCGGCCCACGCGCTGCGGGAGGTGCTGCACGAGGCCGGTCTGGAGGCGTTCGCGAAGACGAGCGGCAACCGCGGCCTGCACGTGTTCGCGCCGATCGAGCCGACGCACGAGTTCCTCGACGTGCGGCACGCGGTGATCGCGGCAGGGCGCGAGCTGGAACGACGCATGCCCGACCGGGTCACGACGAACTGGTGGAAGGAGGAGCGCGGCGAGCGGCTGTTCGTGGACTTCAACCAGGCCAACCGTGACCGCACCATGGCCGGCGCCTACAGCCCCCGTGCGCTCCCGGGAGCGACCGTCTCGACGCCGGTGCACTGGGACGAGCTCGACGACGTCGATCCGCGCTCGTTCACGGTGCGCAGCATCCCGCAGCGACTCGACGACATCGGCGACCCGTGGGCCGACATGCAGGCGACGCCGGGACGCATCGACACCCTCCTGGAGTGGTGGGAGCGAGACCTGGCGGCGGGGCTGGGCGAGCTGCCGTTCCCGCCCGAGTTCCCCAAGATGCCCGGCGAGCCGCCGCGCGTGCAGCCCAGCAAGAAGAACGCCGCGAACTGGGACGAGAACGGCAACCCCGTCGAGGACTGACCCGGCTCAGCTGAGCACGTCGGCGAGGTCGTAACCCGCGACCGTGTCGAGCTGGTCGTACGTGCAGGAGCGCGCGTCCCGGTCGGGTCGCCACCGCTCGAACTGCACCGTGTGGCGGAAGCGCGCACCCTCCAGCTGGTCGTACCGCACCTCCAGCACGCGCTCGGGGCGGAGGCGCACGAACGACACGTCCTTCGACCCGCTGAACCGCGAACGCTCACCCTCGCCCGTCACGGCCGCTCCGGAGGCGTCGCGCTCCACGAGCGGCGCGAGCTCCTCCACCAGCTGCTGGCGCCGCGCGTCGCTCCAGGCCGCGACACCGCCGACCTGGCGCAGTGTCCCGTCGGCGTCGTACAGCCCGACCAGCAGCGAGCCCACCCCGGAGCCGGACTTGTGGATGCGGTAGCCGAGCGCGACCACGTCGGCGGTGCGGGCATGCTTGATCTTGAGCAGGGTCCGCTTGCCCGGCGCGTAGGGCTGGTCGAGCGGCTTCGCCACGACGCCGTCGAGCCCGGCACCCTCGAACTCCTCGAGCCAGCGGACGGCGGCGTCGCGGTCGCGCGTGGTGCGGGTGAGGTGCAGGGGATGCTCGACCGCCTCCATCACGCTCTCCAGCCGGGCGCGCCTCGTCTCGAAGCTCTGCGTCTGCAGGTCGTCTTCGCCGTACGCGAGCAGGTCGAAGGCCACGAACATGGCAGGGATCTCCGCGGCGAGCTTCGCGACGCGCGAGGCGGCCGGGTGGATGCGCTGGCTGAGGGCTTCCCAGTCCAGCCGCTGCGCTCCCTGCGGCCCGGTCGCCACCACGATCTCCCCGTCGAGCAGGCACGGGCCGGGGAGCAGCTCCGGGATCACGTCGACGAGCTCGGGGAAGTAGCGCGTGAGGGGCTTCGCGCCGCGGGATCCGATCTCGACGGTCTCGCCGTCCCAGGCGATCAGCCCGCGGAAGCCGTCCCACTTCGGCTCGAAGAGCAGTCCGCCGGGATGCTTCACGGGGTCGGGCACCGTGGCGGTCGCCTTGGCGAGCATGGGGGCGGGGATCTCGTAGCGCATGCACCCATCCTGGACCGCGGGCATCGCGGGGAGGAAGGGGTTGCGGTCAGCCGAACAGGTCGCCCAGCTCCGCCGGCGTGCCCGCGTCGCGCAGCACGGTGTGCGCCGCGTGCCAGCCGGCCATGCCGTTGACCGCGGGGCCGGGCGGGGTCGAGGCCGAGGCGAGGTACACGCCGGGCATCGGGGTGCGCCAGGGCGCGGGGGAGAGCACGGGACGCCGCAGCGCCTGCCGCATGTCGAACACGCCCCCGGAGATGTCGCCGCCGATCTCGGCCGGGTTGAGGGCCTCGCGGGAGGACGCCGGCACCGCGTGGTGGGCGAGGATGCGGTCGCGGAACCCCGGAGCGAACCGCTCGACCTGTGCCGTGATGAGCTCGGTGGGGTCGAGGTCGCTGCCGCCGGGGACGTGGATGTAAGCCCACAGCACGGCCTTGCCCTCCGGAGCCCGCGTCGGGTCGAACACCGAGGGCTGCACCGCGAGCACGTAGGGCCGGTCGCTCACGCGCCCGATCGCCACCGCGTTCTCGCTGTTCCACACCTCGTCGCGGTCTCCGGCCACGTGCACGGTCGGGGCGTTCCGCACGTGCGGGTTGGCCCACGGCACGGGGCCGTCCAGGGCGAAGTCGACCTTGGCGGCGGCCGCACCGTAGCGGTAGGCACGCACGGCCCTGGCGTAGCGGGCGGGGATGTCGGGGTGCGTGAGGGCGAGCCGCGGCGAGGTATTCAGCAGCAGCACGTCGCCGCGCGCGGGGTCGCCCCCGTCGAGGCTGGCGAGGTCGCCGACGTGCACCCCGGTCTCGACGGTGCCGCCGTGCGCCTCGAGATCGGCGATCAGGGCGTCCGCGATGGTCTGGGATCCCCCGCGCGGGTACGGCCACCCTCCGGCGTGCGCGAGCGCGGCCAGCAGCAGCCCCGCCGCCGCGCCCGCGAGCGTCGGCTGCGGCGAGTTCGCGTGCGCCACGACCCCCGCCATCAGGGCGGCGGCCTCGTCGGTGCGGAAGGCGGCGCGGGCGAGGGGAGTGCCCTGATCCAGCATCCGCACCGCGTAGCGCGCCGCGGTGACGGGGTCGCGCGGGATGCGCAGGAGCTGGTTGCCGGTGAAGTCGGTCACGCCGTCGATGTGCGTGGTGAGCGGCCGCAGTCGTCGCAGCCAGGCGTCGCGGTCGGGCCCGAGGTCGGCCGCGGTGCGTTCCAGGTCGCGCCACGCGATGGCCGCTCGCCCGTCGTCGAGCGGGTGGGCGAAGGAGATGTCGGGCCGGATCCACGTGACGCGCTCGTCGAGGCCGAAGGCCCGGAAGAACGGCGAGGCGAGGGCGGCGGGGTGCACGGCGGAGCACACGTCATGCCGGAACCCCGGGAGCGTGGTCCCCTCGGTCGTGCGCAGGCCACCGCCCGCGGTGTCCGCCGCTTCGAGCACGCGTACCCGGTATCCGGCTCTGGCCAGCGCGACGCCCGCCGAGAGGCCGTTCGGTCCGGAGCCGATGATCGTCGCGAGGGGCATGGCGCCAGTCTCGCATGCGGCAGACGGTCGGCCGAGGGGGTTGCGCCGTGCGATCCTGGAAGGGATGAATGAAGTCCAGGGCCCGACCCCCGCCGGCACCTCCCGTCCGTACCGCTCGCTGCCGGAGGCGCTCCGCGCCCACCGCATCGATCCGGTGAACCACGCCTTCATCGGCGAGATCGTGGACCAGATCGGGGTGACCTCCCTGATCGACCGCGGTCGCTACATCGAGGCCATCCGCCGGGGCGACGGCGCGGCGCTGCACATCGGCCGCACCTACACCAACGGATTCACGGAGGACGAGGTGGTCACGGTGGGCTCGACCCGCCTGCGCCTGCAGCCGAGCGAGGGGCGCGCACCGTACTTCTACGTGACGCACCCGAGCGAGTTCGCGCCGCCGACCGCCGTGCGGGCCAAGCGCTCCTCCGCGCCGCGCACTCCCGCGGCCCCGCGCACGCCCGCGGCGCCCAAGCCCGTCGAGCGCGACTACGGCGTGTGCGACGTGTGCTTCATGGTGAAGACGCCCGCGGGCGGCTGCGGCTGCGATTGACCCGCGACCGTGTGATGCGGGCGCCCGGCGTCAGGCGAAGGCACTCATCCCCGTGATGTCGCGGCCGAGCAGCAGCGCCTGCACCGACTCCGTGCCCTCGTAGGTGTGGATGGCCTCGATGTCGGCGAGGTGCTGCATCACGCCGTTCTCCAGCAGGATGCCGTTGCCGCCGAGCAGGTCGCGGGCGGTCGCGGCGATGCGGCGGGCGGCGCGGGTGTTGTGGAACTTCGCGAGCGAGGCCTGGGTCGGCCGCAGCTGCCCCGCCTGCTCCAGGTCGGCCATCCGGCGGCAGTACAGCTGCATCGCCGTGAGGTCCTCCAGCATGTGCGTCAGCCGCTCCTGCACCATCTGGAACTTGGCGAGCGGCTTGCCGAACTGCACGCGCTCCTTCGCGTAGGCCAGCGCGGCCTCGTAGCAGGCGGTCGCGTGGCCGAGGGCCGACCACGCGACACCCGAGCGCGTGGCGTACAGCACGGTCGACGCATCCTTGAAGCTCGTCGTCCCCGGGAGCACGGCGTCGAGGGGCACGCGCACGTCGTCGAGGCGGATGTGGGCCTGGTGGATCGCGCGCAGCGAAGCCTTGCCGCGGATCACGGTGCCGGTGTAGCCCGGGGTGTCCTGCTCGACGAGGAAGCAGCGCACGGCGCCGTGCTCCGCGGCCGACTCGTCGTCGACCCTGGCCCAGACGAACGTGATGCCGCCCGAGGCGCCGTTGCCGATCCACTTCTTGGTGCCGCGGAGCACCCAGGAGTCGCCGTCGCGGCGCGCGGTGGTCTCCAGGGAGACGGAGTCGGACCCGTGGTCGGGCTCGGTCAGTGCGAACGAGCCGAGCACGGAGCCGTCCGCCAGCGCGGTGAGCCACCGTTCCTGCTGGGCGGGGGAGCCGAACAGCGCGAGGGTGCGAAGGGCCAGGCCGCCCTGCACCGCGAGGATCGTGCCGAGGGAGCCGTCGCCGCGGGAGATCTCCATGTTGACCAGCCCGGCGGCGAGGGGGGAGAGGCGCGTGAGCGACGGGTGGTCGATGCCGTCGACCACGAGGTCCAGCTCGCCCATGCGGCGGGCGGCGTCGAGGGGGTACTCGGCGCGGTCCCAGGCCTCGGCCATCTGCGGGGCGACCTCGTCGACGTACGCCTTGGCGCGGTCCCAGGCCTCGCGGTCGGCCGCGGGGATGTCGGTGAACACGGCGTAGTAGTCGCTGTCCTGCCGGCCGGTGACGTCGTACGACGAGACGCGCTCGCCGGGGAACGGGGAGGCTTCGATGCTCATGGGTGCTCCTTCGTGGACCTGAGTATCGTACTCCTCGATACTGGGTCCCACGAGCGCCGAGCTCGCCGCGGTATCAGTCGAGCCGGGAGCGCAGCCGCCGCGTGACCTCGGCGACGGGCATCGCCCGCGGGAACACCGCCACCACCACGTCGTCCGGGGCATCCGCGGCGGACCCGTCCGCGACGCCGTAGCGGCGCCGCACATCCGCGAGCGCCGACTGCAGGGTCGACAGCGGCACCTTCCTGCGGCCACGCAGCAGCTGGCGCAGCACGTGATTGTGCACCGCGGTGACGAGCGCCGCGAACCCGACCGCGTCGAGCGGATCGACGCCGGGGAGGGCGCCGCGCAGGTACTCGTCGAACAGTCGCTCGTAGCGGAACACCGTGATGATCTCCCGCTCGCGCAGCACCGGCACCTGGCGCACGATCTGGTAGCGGCGACGTGCCATCTCCGGGTCGCTGGAGAAGTGCGCGAACACCGATTCCGACGCCGCGCATACCGCCGCCCACGGGTCGTCGTGCCCCTCGGCGAGGAACTCCCTGAGCTGATCCAGCAGGACCTCGTGGTCGGCGAAGACCACATCCTCCTTGCCGCCGAACTGTCGGAAGAAGGTCGAGCGGGACACCCCCGCGGCCTTCGCGATCTGCTCGACGGAGGTCTGGTCGAAGCCCTGGGTCCGGAAGAGCTCGAGGGCGGCGGCGACGACGGCGTCGCGCGATTCGGGGAAGTCTCGCATGACGAAATCCTAGGTCCTCGTCGACCGGCCGCCGCGGTCATCGCCGCCCGCCCCGCGCTCCGGAGCGGTCAGGCCGAGGTAGTAGGCTGGGGGACTGGTCGATGTCTCGACATCGAGAGAATCACCAGACCAACAGCAGCCCAGTGAAGGAACCACAGTGGATCTGTACGAGTACCAGGCACGAGACGTTTTCGAGAAGTACGGAGTGCCGGTCCTCGCCGGCATCGTCGCCGACACCCCCGAGGAGGTGAAGGCGGCCGCCGAGAAGATCGGCGGTGTGGTGGTCGTCAAGGCCCAGGTCAAGACCGGTGGCCGCGGCAAGGCCGGCGGTGTCAAGGTCGCCAAGACCCCCGATGAGGCGTACGAGGCCGCGAAGGCGATCCTCGGCCTCGACATCAAGGGCCACGTCGTCAAGCGCGTCATGGTCGCGCAGGGCGCTCGCATCGCCGAGGAGTTCTACTTCTCCGTGCTGCTGGACCGCGCGAACCGCTCCTACCTGAGCCTCTGCTCGGTCGAGGGCGGCATGGAGATCGAGGAGCTCGCGGTCGAGCGCCCCGAGGCCCTCGCCCGCGTCGAGGTCAACCCGCTCACGGGCATCGACAAGGACAAGGCGGTCGAGATCGCCCGCGCCGCGAACTTCCCGGAGGACCTCGTCGAGAAGGTCGCCGACGTGTTCGTGAAGCTCTACGACGTCTACAAGGGCGAGGACGCGACGCTGGTCGAGGTCAACCCGCTCGTCCGCACCGAGGAGGGCGACATCATCGCCCTCGACGGCAAGGTCACGCTCGACGACAACGCGTCGGAGATCCGCCACCCCGAGCACGAGGCGCTCGAGGACAAGGACGCCGCCGACCCGCTCGAGGCCAAGGCCAAGCAGAGCGGCCTGAACTACGTCAAGCTCGACGGCGAGGTCGGCATCATCGGCAACGGCGCGGGTCTGGTCATGTCCACGCTCGACGTCGTGGCCTACGCGGGTGAGAACCACAACGGCGTCAAGCCGGCCAACTTCCTCGACATCGGCGGCGGCGCCTCGGCCGAGGTCATGGCGGCGGGCCTCGACGTCATCCTCGGCGACCCGCAGGTCAAGAGCGTGTTCGTCAACGTGTTCGGTGGCATCACGGCGTGCGACGCCGTGGCCAACGGCATCAAGGGGGCACTGGAGACCCTCGGCGACACGGCCTCGAAGCCGCTCGTCGTCCGTCTCGACGGCAACCGCGTCGAGGAGGGTCGCGCGATCCTCGCGGAGTACGCGCACCCGCTCGTGACCCTGGCCGCAACCATGGACGAGGGCGCCGACAAGGCCGCCGAGCTCGCCAACGCCTGAGACTGAAGGACGAGAGAAATGTCGATCTACCTCAACAAGGACTCCAAGGTCATCGTCCAGGGCATCACCGGCGGCGAGGGCACCAAGCACACCGCGCTCATGCTCAAGGCCGGCACCCAGGTCGTCGGTGGCGTGAACGCGCGCAAGGCCGGCACCACGGTCTCGCACACGGACAAGGACGGCAACGCCGTCGAGCTCCCCGTCTTCGGCTCGGTCGCCGAGGCCATGAAGGAGACCGGCGCCGACGTGTCGATCGCCTTCGTCCCCGGCGCCTTCACGAAGGACGCGATGATCGAGGCCATCGACGCCGAGATCCCGCTGCTCGTCGTCATCACCGAGGGCGTCCCCGTGGGCGACTCGGCCGAGGCCTGGGCCTACGCGCAGAGCAAGGGCAACAAGACCCGCATCATCGGCCCGAACTGCCCCGGCATCATCACCCCCGGTGAGGCGCTCGTCGGCATCACGCCCGCGAACATCACCGGCAAGGGCCCGATCGGCCTCGTGTCGAAGTCGGGCACCCTGACCTACCAGATGATGTTCGAACTGCGCGACCTGGGCTTCTCCACCGCCATCGGCATCGGCGGCGACCCGGTCATCGGCACCACGCACATCGACGCGCTGGCCGCGTTCGAGGCCGACCCCGAGACCAAGGCGATCGTGATGATCGGCGAGATCGGCGGCGACGCCGAGGAGCGCGCGGCGGAGTACATCAAGGCGAACGTCACGAAGCCGGTCGTCGGCTACGTCGCGGGCTTCACGGCTCCCGAGGGCAAGACCATGGGTCACGCCGGTGCGATCGTCTCCGGCTCTGCCGGTACCGCGCAGGCGAAGAAGGAGGCCCTCGAGGCCGCGGGCGTGAAGGTCGGCAAGACGCCGTCCGAGACCGCCGCGCTGATGCGCGAGATCATCGAGGCGCTGTAAGGCGTACACTCGTAGCGAAGGCCCCGGGCTCCACCCCGGGGCCTTCGTCGTGTCCGGGGCATCGTCGTGCCCAGGTCCTCGTCGCGTCCGGTCTCAGTGCGCCGACGTCACGGCGTCGAGCAGGCGGTCGAGTGCGCGGTGTGCCTGCCGTCGCGCCGCGGTGTCGTCGGGGCGGGCGGCGAGCCACAGGGCGAGCTCGTTCATGGCGCCGGACAGCGCGGCGGTGAGGGCGTCGACCTGTGCGGACGGGACCCCGGCCTCGCGCAGTCCCGCACGCAGCTCCTGCTCCGGCCCCTCGGCGTCGAGCCGACGCCACTGCTCCCAGCCGAGCACGGCGGGGCCGTCGACGAGCAGCACGCGCGCGGCGGTTCCCGCGGTGATGGCGTCGAGGAAGGCGTGACTGCCGTCGCGGAGCGCGGCGGGGCCGGGGGTGTCGCGCGTGGCGGTCGCGATGACGGAGGCGACCCGCTCCTGCGCGGCGGCGGCGACGGCCGCGAACAGTCCGGGCTTCGAGTCGTAGTGGTGGTACACGGCGCCGCGCGTCACGCCCGCGGCCCGGGCGATGTCGTCGACCGAAGCCGCCGCGTATCCGTGTGCGGCGAAGTGCGCGGTGGCGGTGTCGAGGATGCGGCGGGCCGTGGCGGCGGCGTCGGCGGCGGAGGCGCGGGGCATGCGGGTTCCTTTACGTACGTGTTGTATGTATTCTAGCCGGACGAATACAAACACGCAGTATGTAAAGGAGTGACGATGGAGATCACCAGCTTCTACCCGGTGCTGATGGTGGACGACGTGTCCGCGGCCGCGCGGTTCTATCGCGAGGAGCTCGGATTCGACACGACGTTCGAGGCCGACTGGTACGTGAGCCTGCGCTTCGACGGGGGAGAGCTCGCGATCCTCGACCGCACGCACGAGACCATCCCGGAGGGCTTCCGCGCACCGGTCACCGGACTGCTGCTGAACGTCGAGGTGCCAGACGCCGCCGCCGAGCACGCCCGGCTGGTGGGGGAGCGCGGACTGACCGAACGGCTGGCCCTGCGCGATGAGGACTTCGGTCAGCGGCACTTCATCGTCGAGGCCCCCGGCGGGGTGCTGATCGACGTGATCGAGCCGATCGAGCCGTCCGCCGAGTTCGCCGCTGCCTACGCCTGAGGCCCAGGGAAACCACGGAGGGGCGGGTGCCGCAGCACCCGCCCCTCCGTGGATCCGCTCGTCAGATCCCGACGCCGAACAGCGCCTCGATGGGTCCGCGTGCGAAGAAGATCAGGAAGCCGGCACCGACCACCCACAGCAGCGGGCTGATGGTCTTCGCCCGGCCGGAGAACGCGTGGATGAGCACCCAGCTCACGAAGCCCGCGCCGATGCCGTTCGCGATCGAGTACGTCAGCGGCATCACGGAGACCGTGAGGAACACCGGCAGCAGCACGCGGAAGTCGCCGAAGTCGATGTGCCGGATCTGCGCCATCATCATGGCACCGACGATGATCAGGGCCGCCGCGGCGATCTCGGTCGGGACGATCGAGGTGAGCGGGGTCAGGAACATCGCGATCAGGAACACCACGCCGGTCACGACGTTGGCCAGGCCCGTGCGGGCACCCTCGCCGATCCCCGCGCCCGACTCGATGAACACCGTGCTCGACGACGACGAGGTCGCGCCACCCGCGATCGCACCGACGCCCTCGACCACCAGCGCCGACTTGATGCGCGGGAAGTCGCCGTTGTCGTCGGCCAGGTTCGCCTCCTTCGCGAGACCCGTCATGGTGCCCATCGCGTCGAAGAAGTTCGTGAAGAGCAGGGTGAAGACGATCATCACGAGCGCGACGAGGCTGACCTTGCCGAGGTCGAACGAGAAGTCCACCGCGCCGATCAGGCTCAGGTCGGGCACGCCCACGGGGGAGCCGTTCAGCGCGGGAACCGTCAGACCCCAGCCGCCCGGGTTGATCACGTTGCCCTCGTCGTCGAAGCCGCGGGCGCCGATGTGCCAGACGGCCTCGACGATCACGGCGAGCACGGTGCCGCCGATCAGGCCGATCAGCATGCCGCCCTTGATGCGCAGCGCGACGAGGATGCCCGTCAGCAGCAGCGTGATCACGAACAGCAGGCTCGGCACGGTCGCGACGGAGCCGTTGACCCCGAGCCCGACGGGCGGCGAGGAGGCACCGGTCGCGGTGACGAAGCCGGAGTTGACGAAGCCGATGAACGCGATGAACAGGCCGATGCCGACCGTGATCGCGATCTTGAGCTGGAACGGCACCGCGTCGAAGATCGCCTTGCGCAGTCCGGTGGCGGCGAGCAGCACGATCACGACGCCGTTGATCATCACCAGCGCCATGGCCTCGGGCCAGGTCACCTGGCCGACCACGGAGAACGCGACGAACGCGTTGATGCCGAGTCCGGCGGCGAAGCCGAACGGCAGACGCGTGACGAGCCCGAACAGGATCGTCATGACGCCGGCGGTCAGGGCGGTCGCGGCACCGACCGCGTTGAAGTCCAGCATGTTCCCGGCGACGTCGGGTTTGCCGGACAGGATGATCGGGTTGAGGATCACGATGTAGGCCATCGTGACGAACGTCACCAGGCCCCCTCGGATCTCGGTGCCGATCGTCGATCCGCGCTTGCTGATCTCGAAGAAGCGGTCCAGGGCGCCGGTGGGCTCGGCGGTCGCCGGGGCGGGCGGGGCAGTTGTCATCGGGTAACCTCCGGAGAAACGCTACCGTGTCGCCCGCCCCGCGCGCGCCCCGAGGAGCCGCACGGCAACTCGTCGTAGTCTCGAATCGCTATGCAACGCCTCCTCGTCGCGCTCCTCGCCGCCTTCGACGCCGCCATCGCGGCCGCGGTCGGACTGGCCGTGCTCCTGGCGCCGCTGACGCTGCTGTGGACGGTCGCGTTCGGCATCACGGCCGACTGGGGTGCGCTCTGGCCCCTCACGGGCACGCTCTGGCAGTTCGGGCACGGCGTCCCGCTCGAGGTCACGATCCCCGACGAGCTCCTCGTCACGCTGGGCATCCCCGCGCAAGCCGCATCGTTCGCGGTGTCGATCACGCCCCTGCTGCTGCTGTTCTTCACGCTCCTGTTCGCCGCGCGCTCCGGAGCGCGCGCCGCCCACGCGGGGGCGTGGCTGCTGGGTGCCCTGTCCGGCTCCGCCGTGTTCGCCGCGATCTCCACACTGGTCGCGCTGACGGCACGGCTCGATGCGGTGCGCACGCCGCTGCCGCTCGCGATCCTGCTGCCCGCCGCCGTCTATCTGGTGGGCGCCGTCTGCGGCGCCGTCCGGGTGGCCTGGGACGACGGCGACGGCGGCCTCCTCGACCGCCTGCACGACCGCCTCGACGCGCGGGAGGACTGGGCTCCCGTGCCCGCGGCGATCGTCCGGGGTGCGGCCTTCGCCCTGGTCGGCGTGACCGGAGCGGCGGCGCTCGCCGTGGCCCTGTCGGTGCTGACCCGCGGCGGTGACGTGGTCGCGCTGTTCCAGGGTGCGCGCGTCGACGCGCTCGGCGCCACCGTGCTCACGCTCGCGCAGCTGGCGTATCTGCCCACCCTGATCGTGTGGGCGGCGGCGTGGCTCGCCGGTCCCGGCTTCGCGGTCGGCGCCGGCACCGCGGTGTCGCCCGCCGGCACCCAGCTCGGCGTGGTCCCCGGCATCCCCGTGTTCGGGCTGCTGCCGGAGAACACCTCCATGTGGATGCTGATCGTGGTGCTCGTCCCCGTCGCGGCCGGCGCGTTCGCGGGCTGGGCCGTGCGCTCCCGGCTCGTCTGGGAGGGCACACCGCTCGGGCTGCTGCAGCGCGCCGTCATCGCGGTGGGCATCGCCGCGGTGACGGCGGGAGTCGCGGGGCTCGCGGCCGAGCTCGCGAACGGGTCGATGGGGCCGGGGCGCCTGGGCGTCGTCGGTCCCGCCGTGCTGCCCTTCGCCCTCGCGCTCGGCGCCGAGGTGCTGGTGGGCGCGGCGATCCTGCTGCTCGCACCGCGCAACCGGGAGGAACTCGCGGAGGAGCGCACCGACCGCTGGCTCGCCGAGATGACCGAGGCCGAGCGCGACCGCGGTCCGCTTCCCGCCGAGCCGACCGCGTGGCCGTCCCTGCCCGACGACACCGCGCCACTCGGCGACCTGCGCGTCCCGCCGCTGCCCGACGGCGACGACCGCGATCGGCGCAGCTGAGTCCCGCCGCCCGCGCCCGAGGCCGCACGGGGCGGTCCCCGCGCGCCGGTAGACTGGGCGCGTGCTCACGGTCGCCGTTCTCATCTCGGGCGCCGGCTCGAACCTTCGCGCCCTCCTCGAGGCCGCTCGTCACCCCGATTTCCCGGCCAGGGTGGTCGTCGTCGGCGCGGATCGCGAAGCAGAGGGGCTGGCGCACGCCGAGGAGTTCGGCATCCCCAGCTTCACCGTCCCGTGGCACGAGCACGAGAGCCGCGAGGCCTGGGGCGAGGAGCTCGGCAGGCAGCTGGCGGTGTGGAACCCCGACCTGGTGGTCCTCAGTGGCCTCATGCGTCTGCTGCCCGCGTCGCTGGTCGCCGCGTACACCCCGCGGATCATCAACACGCACCCTGCGTACCTCCCGGAGTTCCCCGGCGCACACGGAGTGCGCGACGCCCTCGCGGCCGGGGTGCGCGAGACCGGGGCGAGCGTGATCGTGGTCGACGACGGCGTGGACACCGGGCCGATCCTGGCGCAGGAGCGCGTCCCGATCCGCGCCGACGACACCGAGCACACCCTGCACGAGCGCATCAAGCCCGTCGAGCGCCGCCTGCTCATCGACGTCGTCCGTCGCATCGCGACCGGCGATCTCGTCCTGACCTGAACCCCCGAACCCCCGCACGCCCCCGCACGAAGGAGCCCATCATGGCCGGCCCCCGCCACGACCCCACGCTCTACCGCGATCGCGACACCGTGCCGATCCGGCGCGCCCTCGTCTCGGTCAGCGACAAGACCGATCTGCTCGTGCTCGCCGCGGCCCTCGCCGACGCCGGGGTCGAGATCGTGTCGACCGGCTCGACCGCCTCGACCATCCGCGACGCCGGCTTCGAGGTCACCGACGTGGCCGCGGTCACGGGCGTGGCCGAGATGCTCGACGGCCGCGTGAAGACGCTGCACCCCAAGGTGCACGGCGGCCTGCTCGCCGACCTGCGCCTCGAGGATCACGAGCGCCAGCTCGCGGAGCTCGACATCGCCCCGTTCGAGCTGGTGGTGGTGAACCTGTACCCGTTCGTGGAGACCGTGGCCTCCGGCGCCGTGGGCGACGACGTCGTGGAGCAGATCGACATCGGCGGGCCCGCCATGGTCCGCGCTGCGGCGAAGAACCACGCGAACGTCGCGATCGTGGTCTCGCCCGAGTCCTACCCGGCGATCGTGTCGGCCGTCGCCGACGGCGGCACCACGCTCGGCCAGCGCCGTGAGCTCGCCGCGCGCGCCTTCGCCCACACCGCCGCCTACGACACGGCCGTGGCGCAGTGGTTCGCCGAGGGCACGCTCACCGAGCCCGGCGATCTCCCCGCCCACCTCACGATCCAGGCCGAGCGCCTCGCGACCCTCCGCTACGGCGAGAACTCGCACCAGCGCGGGGCCATCTACACCCGCGCCGGCGGCCACGGCATCGCCCAGGCCACGCAGCTGCAGGGCAAGGAGATGTCGTACAACAACTACGTCGACGCGGATGCCGCGCTGCGCGCCGCGTACGACATGATCAAGCCCGCCGTCGCGATCATCAAGCACGCGAACCCGTGCGGGATCGCCACGACCGCGCCGAACGCGCTCGACCCGATCGCCAGCGCCCACCTGCGCGCACACGAGTGCGACCCGGTCTCGGCGTACGGCGGGGTCATCGCCGCGAACGGCACCGTCACGCTGAAGATGGCCGAGAACCTGAAGGACATCTTCACCGAGGTCATCGTCGCGCCGTCGTTCGAGCCCGCCGCGCTCGAGGTGTTCAAGGCCAAGAAGAACCTGCGTCTGCTGCAGCTGCCCGAAGACTGGCAGCAGGAGCGCATGGACGTGCGGCTGGTGTCGGGCGGGCTGCTGCTGCAGGACGCCGACCGCTTCCCCGACGACATCGTGTCGGTCGCGAAGGACTGGGAGCTGGTGTCGGGTGAGCGTCCGAGCGACGAGGAGATGGAGAATCTGATCTTCGCGTGGAAGGCCTGCCGCGCCGTGAAGTCGAACGCGATCGTGCTGGCGAAGGACAACGCCACGGTCGGCGTCGGCATGGGTCAGGTCAACCGCGTCGACTCGTGCCGCCTCGCGGTCGAGCGAGCGGGCGACAGGGCGGCCGGATCGGTCGCCGCCTCCGATGCCTTCTTCCCGTTCGCCGACGGTGCGCAGGTGCTCATCGACGCGGGGGTCACCGCGATCGTGCAGCCGGGTGGGTCGGTGCGCGACGAGGAGGTCGTCGACGCCGCGCGCAAGGCGGGCGTGACGATGTTCTTCACCGGGGAGCGTCACTTCTTCCACTGACCTCCGCGCATCCGCGTCCGGAACCCGCTCTCCTCGGGAGGGCGGGTTCCGTCGTCTCCGGGGCCTTCACTGTCGTGTCCGATTTCCGCCAGCCGTGGTCGGTGGTCGGTGGCAGAGTGGAGGACATGAGCCTCCCCGTGATCGACTTCGACGAGCGGTACCGCGCCATCAGTGCGCGCGACACCCGCTTCGACGGGCAGTTCGTGACCGCGGTCCGCTCGACCGGGATCTACTGCCGGCCGAGCTGCCCTGCCCGCACCCCGAAGCCGCAGAACGTCACGTTCTATCCCACGAGTGCGGCCGCGCACGAGGCCGGCTACCGCGCCTGCAAGCGCTGCCTGCCCGAGGCCGCACCGGGGTCGCCCGCGTGGGACGTGCGCGGAGACACGGCGGCGCGCGCCATGCGGCTGATCGCGACCGGGGTCGTGGAGCGCGAAGGCGTGCCGGGCCTCGCCGCCCGCCTGGGTTACTCCAGCCGGCACCTCACGCGGCTGCTGACGACCGAGCTCGGCGCCGGCCCGCTCGCGCTCGCCAGGGCGCACCGCGCGCACACGGCCCGCATGCTGCTCGTGGGCACGGACATGCCGGTGGCGGATGTGGCGTTCGCCGCGGGGTTCCAGAGCATCCGCCAGTGCAACGACACGATCCGCGAGGTGTTCGGCCTCACGCCGGGCGAGCTGCGGGCGCGGCGACGCACTCCGGCGTCCGACGTGCCGGGGGCGATCGACCTGGCCCTGCCGTACCGCGGCCCGTTCGACGCGGCCGGGGTGTTCGCGTGGATGGCGGCCAGGGCGGTCGCGGGGGTCGAGGAGGCGCGGTCCGACGCGTTCGCGCGCCACCTGCGCATGCCGGGCGGCCCCGCGTGGTTCGAGGTGCGGCAGGACGGCGAGCGGCTGCGGCTGCGGGCTCGCGTCGCACGCCTGAGCGACCTGGCGCCGCTGGTGTCGACCGCGCGGCGCCTGTTCGACCTCGACGCCGACCCCCTCGCGATCGACGAGGCCCTGGCCGCGCATCCGTCGCTGGCGGCCCTGGTCGCACGCACGCCGGGGATCCGGGTGCCCGGTGCCGCGGATCCGCACGAGATGCTGATCCGGGCGATGATCGGGCAGCAGATCACCGTCGTCGCCGCCCGCACCGCGCTCACCGCACTCACCGAGGCGCTGGGGGAGAGGACACCCGAGGGGCTGCTGTTCCCCACCATGACCGCGATCGCGGAGCACGGGGCCGAGGTGCTGCGGGGCCCCGCGGCCCGGATCCGCGCGGTCACGGGGGCCGCCGCGGCCCTCGCCGACGGCAGCCTCACGCTGACCGTGGGCGATGACGGCGCGGAGCAGCGCGCGGCCCTGCTGGCCATGCCGGGGATCGGACCCTGGACGGCGGACTACGTGCGGATGCGTGTGCTCGGCGACCCCGACATCCTGCTCCCCGGCGATGTCGCGCTGCGCGCGGGCGCGGCGGCGGTGGGGCTCCCCGGCGAGCCGAAGCCCCTGGTCGCCTGGGCCGAGCGCACGGCCCCCTGGCGGAGCTACCTCAGCGCGCACCTGTGGCGTGCGGCACCCCAGCGCCCCGCGGGGCCGCGGTCGCCTGCCGCCCGCGCGGCCGCGACCGACGACGAGACCCAGACGAAGGAGACGCCATGACCGCCCTGATCCAGACCATCGACACCCCGGACGGCCCGTTCACGATCCTGGCCGACGCCGAGCAGCGCGTCCTCGCCTCCGGGTGGACCGACGACGTGGAGGCGATCCTCGGTCGCCTCTCCGCCGCCGCCCGTCCGGAGGAGCTGCGCGACGCCGAGACCGACGCGGCGGCTGCCGCCCTGGCCTATTACGCCGGTGACGTGTCGGCGATCGACGCCGTCGCGGTGAAGCAGACCGGAACCGCCCTCCAGCGCGCGGGGTGGGATGCGCTGCGCGGCATCGAGCCGGGTCGGCCGCTCACCTACACGGGCTTCGCCGCGCGCCTCGGCAATCCGAACGCGGTGCGCGCGGCGGCGTCGATCTGCGCCCGCAACGCCCCGGCCCTGTTCGTCCCGTGCCATCGGGTGCTGCGCACCGACGGCTCGCTGGGCGGCTTCGCGTGGGGTCTCGCCGTGAAGCAGAGCCTCCTGGCCCGTGAGAGCGCCGCGCGCTGAGCCGTCCGAAGCCCCGCCCCGTCTCCGCGCGGGACGGGGCTTTCGGCTGCCGCGGGAATTCCTCTTGCGCCCAGCTGGTTCACAGCAATAGGCTGATGGGCTGTCGCGCCAACCGGACGACCTCGCCGAGCCCATGAGGAGGACACCATGACCACGATCGCCGCCGCGCAGATCGCCACTCTCGGCTCGACCCCGGTGCGCCCGCTCTCCTAGAGCCGCCGCCCCCGTTCTGCACCGGATGCCGGGCTCCAGGAGCCCGCTCTCGCATCCGTCCCTCTTCCTCTTCGTTTCGCCTCGACTCCTCTGAGAGACATGTCTTCCTCGTCTTCCGCGCACAATCCGTCGTCCACCCTGTCCACCCCCGCCGCGCTGTGGCGGCTCAAGCCCTTCGTGAAGCCGGTCGTCTGGCGTCTCGCCGGAGGGGCCGCGAGCGCGCTCGCCGCCGCTCTCATCGCGTTGATGATCCCGATCGTGCTCGAGCAGATCATCGGCGGACCGGTCCGCTCCGGTCACATCGATGCGATCGTGTGGGGCGCGGCCGCCGTGTTCGCCCTGGCGCTCGGCGAGGCGCTCATGGTGTGGCTCCGCCGTCAGTTCGTGCTGTTCCCCGCCACGCAGGTCGAGTACACGATGCGCACGGAGCTGTACTCGCGGCTGCAGACGCTGCCGGTCGCGTTCCATGACCGCTGGCAGTCGGGACAGCTGCTGAGCCGCATGATGCAGGACATCGGTCTCATCCGCCGCTGGCTCGCGTTCGGCCTCGTGCTGCTCGTGGTCAACGTGCTCACGATCATCATCGGCTCGGTGCTGCTGTTCCGCTGGCACTGGCTGCTGGGCACGATCTTCCTGGTGACCGCGATCCCGCTGTGGATCCGCGGCTACCTGTTCGAGAAGCGCTACGGCGCCCTCACCCGCCGCAGTCAGGACCAGGCGGGCGACCTCGCCACGAGCGTCGAGGAGAGCGTGCACGGCATCCGCGTGCTGAAGGCGTTCGGCCGCGGCAAGCACGCCCTGCGTCGCTTCAGCCGTCAGGCGGAGACGCTGCGCGAGACCGAGATGAGCAAGGCCGGCGCGATCGCGTCCATCTGGTTCTGGCTCGACCTGATGCCGCAGATCGCGTTCGGCCTGAGCCTGATGTCGGGTATCTGGCTGATCTCGCAGGGTGCGATCACCGAGGCGGAGCTGTTCGCCTTCTTCGCGATGGCGGTGGTGCTGCGCTGGCCCATCGAGTCGATCGGCTTCCTGTTCTCGTTCATGCTCGACGCCCGCACGGCGACCGACCGCGTGTTCGAGATCTTCTCCGAGACCAACACCATCACGGACCCGGAGCACCCGGTGCACATCGACGAGCCGCGGGGCGAGCTCGCGTTCGAGAGCGCGCACTTCCGCTACCAGGACGCGGGTGCCGAGGAGCGCGACCTGCTCGACGGCATCGACCTCGTGCTGCGGCCCGGCGAGACCATGGCGCTCGTCGGTCTGACCGGAAGCGGCAAGACCACGCTCACGACGCTCCCCACGCGGCTGTACGACGTGACGGGCGGACGGGTCACTCTCGACGGCGTCGATGTGCGCGACCTGCCGCTCGCGGAGCTGCGTCGGCACATCGCGATGGCGTTCGAGGACGCGACGCTGTTCTCGGCGTCGGTGCGCGAGAACGTGCTGCTCGGACGCGCCGACCTCGACATGCACAGCGACGAGGGGGAGCGTGTGCTGCGCGAGGCCCTCGACGTCGCCCAGGCGTCGTTCGTCGACACGCTGCCGGAGGGGGTCGAGACGGTGATCGGCGAGGAGGGCCTGAGCCTGTCCGGCGGGCAGCGGCAGCGTCTGGCGCTCGCGCGTGCCGTCGCCGCCGCGCCCAAGGTCCTCGTGCTCGACGACCCGCTGTCGGCGCTCGACGTCGACACCGAGGCCCTGGTGGAGGAGGCCCTGCGGCACGTGCTGGCCGAGACCACGGCGCTGATCGTGGCGCACCGCCCGTCGACGGTCGCCCTGGCCGATCGGGTCGCGCTGCTGGAGGCCGGCAGGGTCACCGCGGTCGGCACGCACGCGGAGCTTCTGAAGACCAGCCGCCACTACCGTCACGTCATCTCGAGCCTGGAGGCCGAGGAGGCGGCGCGCACCGGCGCGATCCCGGTCATCCGCGACACCGAGGCGGAGATCCACGATGCGGTGCAGGACGGCCTCCGGGAGGACGCCGCCGACGACGATCTGATGAGCGAGAAGGAGGTGCAGCGATGAGCTCCACCCTCACCGGCACCCAGGACGAGGACCGTTCCCGCCTGACCCGCGAGGAGAGCAGGGCGATCCGCAAGCGGTCGCTGCGCCTGCTCGGCTCGCTCGTGCGGCCGCTCAAGCCGCAGATCGTGCTCGCCGCGGTGGTGCTCGTGATCTCGACGGCGCTGCAGGTCGCCGGTCCGATCCTGATCAGCATCGGGCTCGACCGTGCACTGCCGGCCGTGATCGAGAACACCGACTGGATGCCGACGTTCGTGGTGGGCGGGATCTACCTGCTGGCCGGTGCGCTCGCGGCCGCCCTGATCGCCTGGTACGTGATCATCGCGGCGAAGCTGACGCAGGCGATCCTGCTCGATCTGCGCAAGCGCATCTTCCTGCACACCCAGCGGCTGAGCCTGGAGTTCCACGAGTCGTACACCTCGGGGCGCATCATCTCGCGACAGACGAGCGACCTCGACTCGATCAGGGAGCTGCTGGACGGCGGCCTGAACGAGCTCGTGTCCGGCGTGCTGTTCGGGCTGTTCACCTTCATCGCGCTGTGCGTGTGGGACTGGCAGTCCGGCCTCATCCTCGCGCTGGGCGGGGTGCCGCTGTTCTTCCTGATGCGCTGGTTCTACTCGCGCTCGCAGCTGGTGTACCGCGAGTCGCGCGTGATCAGCGCCAAGGTCATCGTGCAGTTCGTGGAGACCATGACCGGCATCCGCGCGGTGAAGGCGTTCCGCAAGGAGCCGCGCAACGACGAGGCGTTCCAGCAGGTCGCCGGCGACTACCGCGACGTGAACCGCCGCTCGATGCTGCTGTTCGGCACGTTCGAGCCGGGGCTCATGGGCGTCGCGGCTCTGGTGCTCGGGATCGTCGTGCTGTGGGGCGGCATCCGGGTGTCGACGGGGGCCCTCACGGTCGGCGTGCTGCTGTCCGCCGTGCTGTATGTGCGCAACTTCTTCGCGCCGATGCAGGAGATCGCGATGTTCCTGAACTCCTACCAGTCCGCGACCGCGGCGCTGGAGAAGGTGTCCGGCGTGCTCGAGGAGGTGCCGACGGTGCCCGACCCCGAGAAGCCGGTGGACCTGTGGGAGTCGCGCGGACACGTCGAGTTCGACGAGGTCACGTTCGGGTACAACGGCGAGAAGACGATCCTCCCGAACTTCTCGCTCGACATCCCGGCCGGGCAGACGATCGCCCTCGTGGGGACGACCGGTGCGGGCAAGTCGACGCTGGCCAAGCTCATCTCGCGCTTCTACGACCCCTCGGAGGGTCGGGTGACCCTCGACGGCGTCGACCTGCGCTCGCTGCACCCGAAGGACCTTCGTCGTGCGATCGTGATGGTCACGCAGGAGGCGTACCTGTTCAGCGGGACGGTCGCGGACAACATCGCCCTGGGCAAGCCGGACGCCTCGCTCGACGAGATCAAGGCCGCCGCCCGCGCGGTGGGCGCCGACGGCTTCATCTCGGCGCTGCCCGACGGCTACAACACCGACGTGAACAAGCGCGGTGGGCGCGTCTCGGCGGGGCAGCGACAGCTGATCTCGTTCGCGCGCGCCTTCCTCGCCGACCCGGCGGTGCTCATCCTCGACGAGGCCACCGCCTCGCTCGACATCCCTTCCGAGCGGCTGATCCAGGACGCGCTGCAGACGCTGCTCGCTGACCGGACGGCGATCATCATCGCGCACCGGCTGTCGACGGTCGCGATCGCCGACCGGGTGCTCGTGATGGAGCACGGCCGCATCATCGAGGACGACACCCCGGAGGCGCTCATCGGCGGCTCCGGCAAGTTCGCGCAGCTGCACGCCGCGTGGCAGGAGACGCTCGTCTGACGGCGTCCGCGTGCGCGGAGGGCCCGGTCTCCCCGTGGAGGCCGGGCCCTCGGCGCATCGCCGCCGTCGGTACGGGTCGGTAGCATCGAGGTATGGACCCCGTGCTGCTCCTCGCCGAGTGGTGGTGGATCGCGCCGACCGCCGCCGCCGGCGCGACCGCTGGTGCGATCGGGCTGCGCCGCCGCAGCACACGGAGCGGGCGGCGGCTCGAGTACGACGCGGCCCGACATGATCTGCGGATCGCGCAGCAGACGGCGGTCGCTCGGCGCACGACGCTGAAGATCGCGCGCGCCGATCTCGCGAGGGTCACGGCGGAGCGCGCCGCGCAGCGGGCCACGGCCGAGCAGGTCGCGGGGGCGCGACGGATGCTGCGGGAGCGGGAGCGCGACGCACGCGCGGCGTCGGCGGAGGTGCGGGCTCGGCGGGTGCGGGTGAACGCGGCCCGTGCGGCGATCCCGGCCGGCTCGGCGCCGCGGCCGCTGGAGCGGCTGTACGCCGAGCACGACGCGGTCACGGCCCGGTGGATGCGGTACGAGACCGACCCTGCGCTGCAGATCGCGTATCCGGCGATGACCGACGTCAAGCGCCCGGAGACCGCGGCGTACCTGCGTGCCGCGGGCACGGCGGTGGAGGCGCGCCGCGGCACCACGGGGCGGATCACGGCGGCGGAGTTCGCCGCCTACCGCGACGCGGTCGCGGAGCTGGAGCGCGCGTTCGAGGCGGCGGAGCATGCGGCCAGGGTGCACGCGGGGGAGGCGCCGACCACTCCCGCGTGGCAGGACGCCGCGCACGACATGGTGAACCGCTCGGTCGAGGCGATCGACCGTGCCGCGGGAGCCGCCGCCTCGGCACTGGCCGCGTGGAGCAGCCGCCGCAGCCGCCCCCGGTCGGACGACGACGCCTGATCAGCCCGCACCGGGTCGACGCCCGGCTCGGTACTCGCGCGTGATCAGCGGGGAGAGCCGCACCAGCAGCTCTTCACCGACCGTGCCGATGAGTTCGGCCAGGCTCGTCGCGTCGAGCTCCCCGCGGGCGCCCGGCCCCCACACGGCCACCTCCTCGCCGATCGCCGCCCGCGGCCAGGGGCGCACCACGCTCTCGGTCGGCCCGATCCGCAGCACGCGTCTGGCGCCGGCGGCCGTCCCGACCTCGAAGCAGCCGGCGAGGGTCGAGGGGAGGCCGTCGAGACTGCCGATCCCGATCGTGACGGCCTCGGCGTCCACGCGGATCACCGGGGCGAGCAGCGTGGAGGCGAGGGCGATGTCGTCCGGCGGCGGCGCCCCCACCGACCGGATCCCGTACGCGAAGGCCCCGAAGCGCACCAGGTCGAAGCGGAACTCGGAGCGGGCGGCCCCCGCGGCGCTGGCAGCCAGATGCCGCACGGTCGGCGTGAGGCCCAGCGCCTCCGCCCGCTGCACCGCCTCCCGGAACGCGGCTCGCGCCAGGTCGTCGTCGCGGTCGCTCACCTCGGCGATGTGGCTCCAGATGCCCTCGACCCTGATCGCTCCCGCGGCCTCCAGCTCCGCCGCCCGCCGGACCACCTCGGTCCACTGCTCGGGGCGGATCCCGCTGCGATGCAGACCCGTGTCGATCTTGAGGTGCACGGGCTGTGGGCGACGCTGATTCACCTCGACGATGCGTTCCAGGTAGTCGGCGTCACCCACCCCGAGGGTGACGCCCGCGCGCACCGCCGCCGCGATCTCGCTCCGGGTCATGGTCACCCACGCGAAGACCCGCGCGTCGGGGCCGGCGGCGGCGCGCGCGCACCGCGGTGGCGCTGTCGAACGCCCCGAACCAGCGCACCCCTTCGGCGGCCGCAGCCGTGACGACCCGTTCGAGCCCGTGTCCGTACGCGTCGCACTTCACGATCATCATGACCTCGGCGGGCGCGCTCCGGCGCTGCACTTCGCGGATGTTGGCGCGCAGTCGGCGCAGATCCACGACCAGTCGGGGGAGGGTCATGGTGTCTCCTCTCGCGCGGCGCGCAGCCCGAGCGCGCACACGAGCTCGGCGGCCGTCCAGCCGGTGATGCGGGTCCAGTCGGCCAGTGCGTGCCGCGCGGGACCGGGCCCGCCGAAGTACACGACCTCCTCACCGTGCCGGATCGGCGCGTGACCGATGTCGACGACGCACACGTCCATCGCCACCCGTCCGATGATCGGGAACAGCCGGCCGCGGATCTCGACGTCGGCCTCGTTCCCGAGCGCCCGGGGGATGCCGTGGCCGAACCCGCCGGTCACGAGCGCCACACGGGTGTCGGTGCCCGCATGGTGCGTGTGGTTGTACGACACCCCTTCGCCCGCCCGCAGCTCCTTGGTGGAGAGGACGCGCCCGGCGACGCGCATCACGGGCTCCGTGTCCGCACCGGGCCAGCCGAACAGGCGCGCGGAATCGATCGTCGCTGGCTCGTCGCACGGGGTCAGGCCCGACCGGGCCGCGCTGCGCCCGGCCGAGGCGTCGAAGATCGCGTGGCGGATACCGGCGTCGTGCGCGATCCCCGCCACCCAGGTCAGGCCGTGTCCCCACGCGTCCCGGCGCAGGTCGATCACCGGGACGCCGATGCTCGCCGCTGCCTGACGGTGCGCGTTCGAGGCGAGCGCGGCGCGGGAGAGGCGGGCACGGATCAGGGCGTTCAGAATCCCATCGCCTTCTGGAACCGGGGCCGGTGGCCGGTGCGGATGCCGAGCACGCTCGGCTTCACCTCGTACACTCCCGTGCCCCAGTTCCCCTCGATGATCACGGGACCCGTCGGGGTGACCGCCACGTCCCATCCGACGTACTGCACCTGCGGCACGCGGCGGGCAGCCCGGTCGATCAGCGCGATCACCTCGTCGTACAGCGGTAACTGGAAATCGGCGATCCGGTAGCCCGTGTCGGGATGGAATCGGTGGACGTTGCCGTGCGAGTCGTAGCCGTCGCCGAGGGCGCGCCCGGTGTCCGCGTCGAGCATGGTGTAGAAGCCGCCCCAGTCCATCTGGTCGGCGGCCTGGCCGCGACCGAACTTCTGGGCGATGGACAGGATATGCGTCCGATGGCCGTCGAAGAACGCCGTGATGCGCGTGGAGTTGACGGTCCCCGGGCACACCGCCGACAGCGCGTCGTGCTGCACGATGTTCTCCTCGACGAGCAGCTCGCCGTTCTCCATCAGCCGGTGGTGGAACGCGTCCCAGTCGGAGACGTCTGCGCCGTGGTACCGGTGGATCGCATGGCCGGAGCGCCCGAGCTGCTGCTTGGTGATCAGCGTCTGGTGCCGGTCCGCGAACGAGCGCAGAGCGTCCGCATTGTCGTTGTCCAGCAGCATCCACTCCCGCCCCAACAGATCAGAGAACACGCGCACGAACTCCCACTTGTCGTGGAAGATGTGCCGGTAGTCGGCGTGGTCGAACAGGTAGGACAGCCGATTCGACAGCGGATGCGTCATCATGGTGCGGCGCTCCGCCGCCGTGAGCATCGCGAAGTCGTAGTCGACGTAGTCCTGGAAGCCGACCTGGTGGAAGGCCGCCTCCCTGAGCATGTCGACGAGCACCGCAACCGTGCGCTGATCATGGTGCGCCGCCACCGCACGCGCACGGCGCATCAACGAACCCACGTCGATGCGCCGTGCGCGACCCAGCAGATAGCGGAGGCGGATCACGCCGGCGTGAACGGTCGAGCTCACTGCCCGGCGGGGTCGTTCTCGACGACGCGGGGGCGACGGGTGCGGCGTCCGGCCGACGCGCCGGGGTCACCCGTGATGATGACGCGCTGGAGCCAGCGGTCGGTGCCGTCGTAGCGCGGCTCGAAGCTGGTCCGGGCGTGGAGCACGCGACGGTTGTCGAACAGCAGCAGGTCGCCCGCCTTCAGATTCACGGCGATACGGGCGGCGTCCGCCGCGTCGTGGAAGCGCCGCAGCGCGGCGGCCGCCTCCTCGTCGCCCTCGACGGCGGCCGCGCAGTCCATGTCCACGCGCACGAAGCGCTCGCCGTCCTCGCCGTACAGGACCGGTCCACGGACCCCGTCCTCGGGGCGTCCCGTGCCGCCCGATGCCTTATCGATGCCGTGCAGGAATCGGGGCTCGCGCAGGATCCGCTCGTCTTCCGGGCTCAGGACCACGCGGTCGATCGGAGCGAGGGCCGTGTCGGCGTTCACATCGCCGCGCACGCACAGCAGGCCCACGTAGTGCGGGTGGGCGTCGTCGAACGCGTCCTCCGTGTGCCAGTCGAGCAAGCCGCGGCTGCCCGTGCCGACCGCGTCGTATTCGTGGCCCTTCACCGGCGCGACGTTCTGGATCTGGGCGCCGGCGTGCTGGCGCGCGAACGCGAAGATCTCCCCCGCGGTTCCGGCGAGGGCGAGCAGCGTGGCCTCCGTGACGGGGTCCCGGTCCTGATTCTGGAACTCGAGCTGCCACCCCTCCGGGGTGCGCCCCATCTGCTCCTGGTCCACGGTGAAGCCGGTGAAGAGGACGGCGCCGTCGGGGACGTCGGCGGCCGCGAAGCGTCGGATCACCGCGACGGTGTCGGGGTCCTCCGCGGCGAGTGCGGCGGTCGCCGACGCCAGCAGGTCGTCGAAGGCCGCGTCGTCGCGGTAGATGCCGCGGCGCCCCACGGCGAGGGCGGAAAGGGCGTCGAGTGCCGCGGGAGCGAGGGCGTGCGTGATCATCGCGTCGCTCCCGTCGTCTCGCTGGGCGCGCAGAGGCAGAGAGGCATGGTGAGCATGGGTATCGCTTTCTTCGAGGGGGGCCGCAGCTGCGGCACGACAACGATACCAACTAAGGGGTAACACGTTACTGAGGAGCGGCTGAGTCGCTACGGGAGGTGGCTCAGCCGGGGGCGACGGGGTCTCGATGGGGGAGGGGATTCGAGACCCCGCCGCCGGTCTCAGGGCTCGACGCGGATCTCGGCGATGACCTCGCCGTAGGCCGTCTCGCCGACCGGGGTGAAGCCGACGCGACGGAAGAAGGCCTCCGGCCCCTCCTCGCCCGCCTCGTAGATGACGTTGACGTGGTCGACGCCGCGGCGGCGGGCCTCCTCGATGAGGCTCTCGACCGCGAAGCGACCGACCCCGCGGCCCTGGTCGTCGGCGTCGACGTTGATGCGCCACAGCACGGAGCGGAAGTGCTCCTCGGGGGCCTCGTCGTCGAAGTTCGCGCTGACGAAGCCGACGACCTCGTTGCGGTCGAGGATGACGCGCTGCCACGACGTCTGCGGGTTGATCACGGTTGCCGCGATGCCGTATGACACCGGAGCGAGGAACTGCTCCTGTCCGGGCTTGAGCGACAGGTTGTTCACGGCGACGATCGTCGCAGCGGAGAGTTCGACCATGCGCAGTTCGGACATGCCCCCAGGCTAGCCCCTCCCGGCGGACTCGACACGTCCCGGCTGAACATTTTCGGACCGGGGGAGGCGGGCGCACACCGTCGGCGGGAGGCGTCCAGCGGGCGGGCGGGCGTCGAGCGCGCTCGGGGTATCTTGGTATCGAGACAAATCGCCCCGTGAACGGAGAACCTCCCGGTGACCGACGACGCCATCATCTACACGTACACCGACGAGGCACCGGCACTGGCCACCGCCTCGTTCCTGCCCATCATCCAGGCCTACACCGGCCAGGCAGGCATCGAGGTCGAGACGCGGGACATCTCCCTGGCCGGCCGTATCCTCGCCGCCTTCCCGCAGAAGCTCGCGCCGGAGCAGCAGGTCGGCGACGCGCTGGCCGAGCTGGGTGGCCTGGCCACTCTTCCCGAGGCCAACATCATCAAGCTGCCGAACATCTCGGCGTCGATCCCGCAGCTCAAGGCCGCCATCGCCGAGCTGCAGCAGCAGGGATACGACATCCCCGACTTCCCCGACGAGCCCACGTCGCTCGAGGAGAAGGACGTGCGGGCGCGGTACGACCGCATCAAGGGTTCCGCGGTGAACCCGGTGCTGCGCGAGGGCAACAGCGACCGCCGCGCCCCGCTGGCCGTGAAGAACTACGCCAAGAAGCACCCGCACCGCAACAAGCCGTTCGCGGAGGGGTCGAAGACTCGTGTGGCCACGCTCGGTCACGACGACTTCAAGCACAACGAGCGCTCGTGGGTCGCCGCCCACGACGACGTCCTCTCGTTCCGTCACACCGCGAAGGACGGCACCGTCACGGTCCTGAAGGAAGGCCTCAAGGTCCTCCCGCGCGAGATCATCGACGCCACCTTCCTGTCCGCGAAGGAGCTCGACGCCTTCCTCGCCGAGACGCTCGAGGCCGCCAAGGCGGACGACGTGCTGTACTCGGTGCACCTCAAGGCCACCATGATGAAGGTCAGCGACCCGATCATCTTCGGCCACGTCGTGAAGGCGTTCTTCAAGGACGTCTTCGACCAGTACGGCACGCAGCTGGCCGAAGCCGGACTCAGCGCGAACGACGGCCTCGGCTCGATCCTCGCGGGGCTGGCCGACGTCGCGAACGGCGACGAGATCGCCGCCGCGTTCGACAAGGCCATCGCCGAGGGGCCGCGCCTGTCGTACGTGAACTCCGACAAGGGGATCACGAACCTCCACGTGCCGAGCGATGTCATCGTCGACGCGTCCATGCCCGCGCTGGTCCGCAACGGCGGGAAGCTGTGGGGCAAGGACGGCGAGGAGGCCGACACGATCGCCGTGATCCCCGACTCCTCCTACGCCAGCGTCTACCAGGCGGTCATCGACGACGTGATCGCGAACGGCCCGCTCGACCCGGCCACGATCGGCACCGTCCCGAACGTCGGGCTCATGGCGCAGGCGGCCGAGGAGTACGGCAGCCACGACAAGACCTTCGAGATCGCGGAGGACGGCATCGTCCAGGTGCTCGACAGCGAGGGCACCGTGCTCATCGAGCACGAGGTCGGCAAGGGCGACATCTGGCGCGCGACCCAGACGAAGCACATCCCGGTCATGGACTGGGTGAAGCTCGCGGTCTCCCGCGCCCGTGCGACCGGAGCGCCCGCCGTGTTCTGGCTCGACGCCAACCGCTCGCACGACGCGCAGATCATCGCGAAGGTGCACCAGGGTCTGGCGACACTCGACACCAAGGGGCTCACGATCACGATCCTCGCGCCGGAGGAGGCGACGCGCTACACGCTCGCCCGCATGCGTCATGGCCTGGACACCATCTCGGTGACCGGCAACGTGCTGCGCGACTACCTGACCGACCTGTTCCCGATCCTCGAGGTCGGAACGAGCGCCAAGATGCTCTCGATCGTCCCGCTGCTCGCGGGCGGCGGGCTGTTCGAGACCGGCGCCGGCGGCTCCGCCCCGAAGCACGTGCAGCAGCTCGTCGAGGAGAACTACCTGCGCTGGGACTCGCTGGGCGAGTTCTTCGCGCTCGCGGCCTCGCTCGAGCACTTCGCCGACCGCACGGGCAACGAGAAGGCCCGCGTGCTCGCCGAGACGCTCGACGCCGCGACCGGCACCTTCCTGGAGGAAGACCGTTCGCCCGGTCGGGCGCTCGGCACGATCGACAACCGGGGCAGCCACTTCTACCTCGGCCTGTACTGGGCGCAGGAGCTGGCGAAGCAGACGAAGGACCCGGAGCTCGCCGCGGCATTCGCCCCGGTCGCCGAGAAGCTCGCCGCGAACGAGGAGGCCATCGTCTCCGAGCTCAACGCGGTGCAGGGCAAGCCGGCCGAGATCGGCGGCTACTACCGTCCGGACGAGAAGCTCGTGGCCGCTGTCATGCGCCCGTCCGCGACGCTGAACGAGATCGTCGACGCCCTGCGCTGAGATGACGAGAAGGGGGCGGATGCTGCGGCATCCGCCCCCTTCTCGTATCCGCGGACCCGAGGTGCGTCAGTTGTGGACGGAGACCTCGAGGCCCACGGGCGACCAGTCGTAGACGTACTTCGCGAGGTCGATCGGCAGGTTCACGCAGCCGTGGCTCATGCGGTTGCCGAAGTTGTTGTGCCAGTACGTGCCGTGGAAGCCGATGTTCGTGGTGAACCAGGTGATCCACGGGACGTTCTCGGTGCAGTACGGGGCGCCGGGGTAGCAGCCCATGTCCTGCATGCGCGTGTGGGCGAAGACCTTGAAGTTGCCCGTCGGCGTCGGAGTGCCGGGCAGCCCGGTCGAGACGGCCCACGACTTCACGACCGCATTGTTCTCGTACAGCGTGGCCCGCTGCGAGCTCAGGTCGATGTCGATGCGACGGAACAGGTTGACCGTCTCGAACGGCGTCTCGGTGACGGTCAGCGCGAACACACCGTCGCCGGCGGCGAGCTGGGTCGCGAACTGCTCCGCGATCTGGGAGGTGTCGCCCAGCGCGCGTCCGGTGACGCCCTCCTGCTCGGCGCGCAGCACGGTGCCGGCCGAGTCGACGATGACGGTCGCATTGACCGGGGCGCGGTCGACCGCGGCCGGAAGCGCGTCGACGGTCGCCTGGATCGCCTGCGGGTCGGCCTGGATGCGCAGCTGACCTTCGTCGTCCACGACGGTCAGCCAGGAGGCGGCCGTGGCGGGGTCGATCGGGACCGTGCGCTCCTCGCCGACGTAGAAGCCGATCGTGGCGAGCATGGTGTTGAGTTCGCTCGCCGTGGCGGTCGCGTCGGCGTCGCTCACGGAGGGAAGGGCCTCGGCGGGGCCGCCCGGATACTCGAAGGAGGTGCGACCGTCGCCGACCGCGTCGACGAACGCCGTGCCGAGGTCGCCGAGGTCGATGCCGGTGCCGGCTTCCGAAGGCGTGATCGTGTACGCGCCGGTCGCGGCGTCGAACACGACTCCCGCATCGACCGGGTCGACGAAACTCGCGGGAACGGCGTCCCGCAGGGCGGCCGTGGCCTTCTCGGGGTCGAGGGTGATGTCGGCCGGTACCGGGTCTCCCATCCAGGACCCGAGGTTCCAGAGCGGGTGGGCGGCGAAGGCGGCATCGGCCAGGGCGGTGGCATCGGCCGTGGCGCCCAGGTCGGCGCCCGTGAGGACCGCGCCGTCGCCCTCGCCCGTGAGCGTGACCTCCGTCTGCGCCAGGTGCGTGCTGATCGCGTCGGCGGCGGCGCCCGGCGTCATCCATCCGACAGGGATGCCCGCGACGGTCGTCCCCGGTGCGATGAGGATCGCGGAGGCCGCTCCCGCGCCGAGCAGGACGACTCCGACGCCGAGACCGATCCACAGGCCGAGGCGGCGCTTCTTGGGAGACGGTTCGATCGGAGCCCAGGCCAGGGGCTGCTCACCGGTGTGCGGCGGAACCGTCTCGGTGGGCGCATCCGCGGGCGCGAGCACGCTGGTGGGCGTGCCGTCGTCGGCAGGAGCTCCCGTCGCAGCGCCCGGTACGGAAATCACATCGGTCACGAACTACACCCCCCGCGGTTCTGACGCATCCAGTCTCTCAATGGTACGGGATGGCAGGTAACGGGGAGGCAACGGTCTGCTACCCTGCCTCCCCGTTCTCCGGACACGTCCGGCTGCGCGGTCAGTCGATGACGGCGAGACCGTCGATCTCGACGAGCATCTCCTCGCGCGGAAGGCCGGTGAAGACGGTGGTGCGCGAGGGCAGGACCCCGCTCGTCGTGTGCGCCTCGACGAACGCGCCGTAGGCCTCGTTCATGATGGGGAAGTCCTCGCGCTTGGTCAGGTAGACGCGGAGCATCACGACGTCGTCGAACGTGGCGCCGGACGCCTCGACGATCGCCTTGACGTTCTCGAGCGTGCGGGTGGTCTGTGCCGCGACATCGCCGGGGTGGAGGTACTCGTTCGTGACGGGGTCGACCGGGCCCTGGCCGGAGACCTGCACGATCGGGCCCTTGCGCACTCCCTGCGAGAAGGTGTGGGCGGGGGCGGGGGCGGCGTCGGTCGAAACTCGTGTCTTCGCGGTCATGCCGCCAGCCTAGTAGCCTTGTTAGATGCCTCTACAAATTCCGGATCCCGTTCTCGGCGCCTGGGCGAAGGGGTTCCCGGCGCGCGCCGCAGGGCTGCGGCTCTCCGAGGTCGGGCAGGCCGGACTGCACCTCTCCGACCTGGTCACGCCGGTGCTCACGGTGCACGCCGACGCGCTGACGCACAACGAGCAGACCGTGTTCGCGTGGGCCGCACAGCAGGGCGTGGGCCTGGCCCCGCACGGCAAGACCACGATGGCCCCCGCGCTGTGGCAGCGGCTGCTCGACGCGGGCGCCTGGGGCATCTCCGTCGCGACGCCCTGGCAAGCGGAAGTGGCCGTGACCGCCGGAGTGCCGACCGTCCTGATCGCCAACGCGGTCACGGATGCCGCTGCCGCCCGTCGCCTCGGCGAACTGCTCGCCGCCGACCACGACCTGCGGATCCTGTGCTGGGCGGACGCGGTCGACGGCGTCCGCATCCTCGCCGATGCCCTCTCCGATGCTGCCCGCCCCCTCGACGTGCTCGTGGAGCTGGGCGGCGCGCACGGACGCACGGGTGCCCGCAGCGTGGAGGAGGGCGAGCGCATCGCCGCCGCGATCACCGCCGCACCGGGCCTGCGCCTCGCCGGAGTGACCGGATACGAGGGGCCGTTCGGGCCGGATCGGTCCGCGGCGTCGGTCGCCGCGGTCGACGCCTACCTGGACACCCTGGTCGAGCTGCACCGCCGACTCGACTACCCGGAGGGGCCTCGTCCGGTCGTGAGCGCGGGCGGGAGCTCCTTCCCCGACCGGGCCGCCGCCGTGCTGTCGCCGCTCGCTCCCGAGGCCGACGTGGTGCTGCGCTCCGGAGCGTTCCAGATCCACGACGACGGGTTCTACGCCCGGATGTCGCCCTTCGGCCCGCTGACCGGTACGGCACCGCTGCGGTCGGCCATGCACGCCTGGTCGCGCGTGGTCTCCCAGCCCGAGGATGCCCTGGCGCTGCTCGACGCCGGACGCCGTGACGTGCCGTTCGACCTCGACCTGCCGGTGCCGCAGAGCGTCGAGGGCGAGATCACGGCGCTCAACGATCAACATGCTTTCCTGCGGCTCGCGGACGGCGCCGCGGTCGCGGTCGGCGAGGTCGTGCGGCTCGGGCTCTCGCACCCGTGCACCGCGTTCGACAAGTGGCGGGTGGTCGCGGTGATCGACGATCCCGACGCGGACGACCCTCGAGTGATCGGAGCGGTGGCGACGTGCTTCTGAGTGCGGAGAAGGCGGCGGCCGGGCTGGTCAGGGTCTACCGCTCGGCCACGGTCGTCGACGGCTCCGGTGCGCCGCGGTTCACGGCGGATGTGGCGGTGGAGGGCCCGCGGATCGTCGCGGTCGTGCCCGAAGGGGAGGACGCACAGCTCGAGCTGCCCGAGGGCGGCGTGGAGGTGGAGGCCTCCGGCCTCGTGCTCGCGCCCGGCTTCATCGACATGCATGCGCACAGCGACCTCGCGGTGCTGAGCGGTGCCGCGCACGACGCGAAGATCCGTCAGGGCGTGACCTGCGAGGTGCTCGGTCAGGACGGCCTCGGGTACGCGCCGCTCGACGACGCGACAGCCGCGGTGATCCCCGCGCAGATCGCGGGGTGGAACGGCCTGCCCACCACGGTGCCGTGGCGGTCGATGAGCGATCTGCTGGCCGAGATCGACGCCGCCGCGGTCGCGAACGCCGCGGTGCTCGTTCCGCAGGGGAACCTCCGGATGATGGTGGTCGGGCACGAGAACCGCGCGGCGACCGCGGAGGAGATCGAGGCGATGGCCGCGCTGCTCGGCGAGGCTCTGGACGCGGGGGCGTTCGGCATGTCGAGCGGCCTGACCTATACACCGGGCATGTACGCCGACACCGCGGAGCTCGAGGCCCTGTGCCGTGTGGTCGCCGAGCGCGGGGGATACTGGGCGCCGCACACCCGCAGCTACGGCGCGGCCGCGTTGGATGCGTACCGCGAGGCCGTCGAGATCGGCCGTCGCACGGGTTGCCCGGTGCACCTGACGCACGCCACGATGAACTTCGCCCCCAACCGCGGCCGGGCCGACGAGCTGCTCGAGATCGTCGACGCGGCGATCGCGGACGGCGTCGACGTGACGCTCGACACCTATCCGTATCTCCCCGGCGCGACCACGCTCTCTGCCCTGTTGCCCAGCCGGCTGGCGGCGTCGGGCGACCTGCTGGCCGCCATCGCCGGGCTGGATGCCGAGGGGCGCGAGGCCGTCCGCGTGGAGCTGGAGGAGCTCGGGTGCGACGGCTTCCACGGGGAGCGTGCCGACTGGTCGGCCATCCAGATCTCCGGCACCGCGAATCCGGCTCTCGCGGGCCTCGTCGGCCGCACGGTCGCCGAGATCGCGAACGACTCGGGGCGGCGGGCCGTCGACGTGGTGCTCGACACGATCCTCGAGGACGCCGGGGCGACCGGCGTGCTGATGCACATCGGCGACGAGGACAACGTGCGCGCGATCATGCGGCACCCGCGGCATTCCGGCGGCAGTGACGGCATCCTGATCGGGGCCCGTCCGCACCCTCGCGGCCGCGGCACGTTCGCGCGCTACCTGGGGCATTACGTGCGCGAGCTCGGGGTGCTGACGCTGGAGGAGGCCGTGCGCCACCTCTCGGGCAACCCCGCGGCTCGTCTGGGACTCGACCGCGGCGATGCGCCTCGCGGCATCATCCGCGTCGGCGCCACCGCAGACCTGGTGCTGTTCGATCCGCTCACGGTCGCCGCGGGCGCCACGTTCGAGGAGCCGCATCGGCCGCCGATCGGCGTCCACGAGGTGCTGGTGGCGGGCGTGCCCGTGGTCCTGGACGGCGTCGCGACCGGTGCCGTCGCCGGACGGGCCCTGCGCCTGCCGCCGCCCGCGCACCGGGCGACCCTGCCGGCGATTGCGGCGCACGTCGATGCCGCGGCGGCTCGGTTCGCGTGGCGGCCGGACACCCCGATCGACGCGGTGTCCGAGCTGTCCGCGTCCGTCGACTGGCTGGGCGGGGGAGGCCAGGGGACCGGTCAGGGCATCCGACTCACGCTGGATGACGCCCTCGGGGCCGCGGCCGCCCGCGCCGGCCGCGTGGGGGACGAGGCGTTCCGCGTGACCGTGTCCGCCGACGGGGTCGAGATCCGCGGTGCGAGTCCGCTCGGGGTCTTCCGCGGCGCCACCGTGCTGCGGCAGCTGCGCGACCCCGACGCCCCTGCGCAGGCCGAGGTGCTGCTTCCGGCCGGTGTGTGGGAGGGGGCGCCGGCGTACGGCTGGCGCGGCGTCATGCTCGACGTGGCGCGGCACTTCCGCCCGGTCGACGACGTGCGGCGTCTGATCGACCTGCTGGCGCTGCACCACCTGAACATCCTGCAGCTGCACCTCACCGACGATCAGGGCTGGCGGTTCGAAGTGCCCGGCTACCCGCGGTTGACGGAGGTCGGCGCGCGACGGGAGGCCACCCAGCGCGGGCACGGGCCCGAGGCCACGGTCGAGCCCGGCGTGCACGAGGGCTTCTACACGACGGACGAGCTGCGCGACCTCGTCCGTTATGCGGCGGAGCGCGGCGTGACCCTGGTGCCGGAGGTCGAGCTGCCCGGGCACATCCAGGCCGCGCTGGCCGCGTACCCCGAGCTCGGCAACACCGATGTGGGCGTGCCGGCGAGCGGCCCGTGGGAGCGGTTCGGCGTGAACGCGCGTACGCTCGCCCCGACGGAAGCGGCGTTGGCCTTCGGCCGTGCGGCGATCGATGCCCTCTGCGACGTGTTCGACGCGGAGTGGATCGGGATCGGCGGGGACGAGGTGCCCGTGACGGAGTGGGCGCAGAGCGAGGCGGCAGCGGAGCGGATGCGCGCGCTGGGCCTGGCGACGCCGCATGATGTGCAGCCCTGGTTCACCGCGCACTTCGTGGCGCACGTGCGCGCGCGGGGTCGCACGGCGCTCGCGTGGGACGAGGTGCTGGAGGGCGAGGTGCCGGAGGGCGTGCGCATCCTCGCGTGGCGCGGACCCGTCGCGATGCGGGAGGCACTGAGCCGCGGGATCCCCGTGGTGGCGTGCCCCGACCTGGAGGTCTACCTCGACTATCCGCAGTCGGAGTCGCCCGAGGAGCCGATCAGGGTGGGACCCCCGCTGCCGCTCGCCCGCGCGTACTCGCTCCGGATCGAGGACGGTGCGGTGGGCGGTCAGGCGAACGTGTGGAGCGAGCACCTGCCCAGCCGGGACCGCGTGGACTTCGCGATGTTCCCGCGGCTCGCCGCGATCGCCGAGCGGCTGTGGGAGGGCGGGGAGCCGCGGCCGTTCGCGGACTTCATGCGGCGGCTTCCGACGCATCTGCGTCGCCTGGCGGCGGCGGGGGTGCGGTATCGTCCGCTGGATGGCCCGTCCCCGGATCAGCGCCGCCCCGGCGTTCCGGGAAAGCCGCTGACGGTGGAGGCGCGCGAGGCCATCGTCGCGGGGCTGGTGGAGCGGCTCCTGGACGGTTCTGCGGCACGGGCCCGCGCGGCTCGAAAGTAATGTAACGTTTCGGTAACCCTGGCCGCGGCCCCGCGGGCAGAGGTTGCGCAATTTTTGTTCGTAAGGTCTACTAACAAACATGTCCGTTTCGGATGATCAGCGCCCCGCGGCGACGACAGACTTCGTCGCCGCGAACGCGCACGCCTTCGGGCCCGCGCGGCACCTGCGCTCGCGCACCAAGGTGCTCCCCGAGCACGCCCGCGGACACAACCGCGCCCTCGTGCTGCAGACGCTGTACCACTCCGGAGCGATGAGTCGCGCCGACCTCTCCCGGGAGACCGGACTGACCCGGGTCACGATCTCCGACCTCGTCGCGGAGTTCATCGCCGACGGCATCGTGATCGAGATGGGCGTCCGCGAGGCGGTGGGTCCGGGGAAGCCGCCGATCCTCATCGACATCGACCGCGCCGGGCACCAGATCGTCGGCCTCGACCTGTCGGGTCCGAACGCTTTCGAGGGAGCCGTGCTGAGCCTCGACGGCGACGTGCTGGAGCGCCGCCAGGTGCCTCGCCCGGAGCGCCCGGACGGGGAGGCCGCCTACGCCGCCCTCCGCGAGCTCGCACAGAGCCTCGTCGACGCCGCCACGCGCCCCGTGCTCGGCGTCGGCATCGGCACGCCGGGCGTCGTGCGACCGGACGGTCTGGTGCTGAGCTCGCCCAACCTCGGCTGGACCGACTTCCCGCTCGAGGCGAAGCTCGGCGCCGAGCTCGACCTGCCCGTCCTCGCGCGCAACGACGCGAACGCCGCTGTCCTCGCGGAATACACCTTCGGCGAGGCGAAGGCCGACTTCATGCTCATCAAGATCGGCCGAGGCGTGGGTGCCGGCCTCATCACGGGCAGCCAGCCGCTGCTGGGCAGTCGCTTCGCCGCGGGGGAGATCGGACACGTGGTCGTCGGCACCGATGGCGGCCCGCGCTGCGCCTGCGGCAAGATCGGCTGCCTGGAGGCCTGGCTCAGCGTCAGCCGGATGCGGGAGGCCCTCGACGCCGACCCTTCGGCGCGCGAGGACATCCTGCGCGACGCCGGCACGCGCATGGCCATCGCCATCGCCCCGATCGTCGCCGCGCTCGACCTGTCCGAAGTCGTCCTCTCCGGCCCGGCGGAACTGCTCGACGGCACGCTGATCGACGCCGCGGTCGAGACCCTGCACGCGCGCACCCTGGAGGGCGTGTTCGAAGACGTGATGGTGCGGCTCACGCATCAGGACGACATCGTGCTCCGCGGAGCCGCGGTCATGGTGCTCTCCGGGCAGCTGGGGGTGTCGTGACCTCCGCGACCACGACCGAGACCGGCATCCGATGACCGGAACCGCTGCCGCCGACCTCCCCGGTCGGCCGATTCGTGTTGGCCTGGATGTCGGCGGAACCAAGATCGACGCCGTCGCCGTCGACCCCGCCGGTGAGATCCTCGGACGCCTGCGCCGCGCCACGGGCTGGGGCGAGGACGCCGTCGTCGACAGCATCGTGTCGACCGTCGTCGCCCTCGCCGATGAGACCGGGGTCCCGCTGTCGGCCGTCGGGTCCGTCGGTGTGGGCATCCCCGGGCTGGTCGATGCGGACGCGGGGCGCGTCGTGCACGCCGTCAACCTCGGGGTCGAGTCGCTCGACCTGGCCGACCGGGCGGAGCGAGCGCTCGGCGTGCCGTTCCGCGTCGAGAACGACGTGAAGGCGGCGGCGCTCGGAGCCGCCGTGCTCAGCGGCGTGAGCGGTTCGATGGCGTACCTGAACCTCGGCACCGGTGTGGCCGCGGGCATCGTCGTGGACGGTCGCATCTGGCGAGGATCGCGCGGGACCGCCGGCGAGGTCGGCCACATCTCGGTCGACCCGCACGGACGCCTGTGCGGGTGCGGACAGCGCGGTTGCGTGGAGACGTTCTGCGGCGGCGGCGCACTCGCCAAGGCCTGGGGTCGACCCGGCGCGCTGCCGGTCAGGGACATCTTCGACGCCGCCGATGCCGGCGACCCGCTGGCGCTCGCGCTGCGTGACGACCTCTTCTTCGGCGCGGCCGCCGCGGTCCGCGTGCTGGTGCTGTCGGCCGACGTCGAGACGGTGGTGATCGGGGGCGGCCTCACGGCCATGGGAAGCCGCCTCGACGAAGGCATCAGGGCCGCACTGCACGCCGGCGCCGAGGCGTCACCGTTCGCGAGGTCTCTGCGCCTGGATGAGAGAATCGAACTGCTCCCCGCGGGTTCCCCCGCCGCCGCACTCGGCGCCGCTCTGGTGGGCGCATCCATTTCTGAGAAGGAGATCGTTCCGCATGGCTGAGGTCGTCATCGTCGAGAGTCCCGAGGCCGCCGGTGCGCTGGTCGCCACCGAGATCGTGGAACTGATCGACCGTCGTCCGGACGCCGTCCTCGGCCTGGCCACGGGCTCCACGCCGCTGCCGGTCTACCAGGCCCTGCGCGCGCAGCTCGCCGGGCGCGACGTCTCCCGGGTGCGCGGCTTCGCCCTCGACGAGTACGTCGGCATCGACCCCGCCCACCCCGAGAGCTACCGCTCCGTGATCACCCGCGAGGTCGTCGAGCCCCTGGGCCTCGACCCGCAGCGCATCCACGTGCCCAACGGCGCGGAGGCGACCATCCAGCACGCGGGTGAGGACTACGAGGCCGCGATCCAGGAGGCGGGCGGCGTCGACCTGCAGATCCTCGGCATCGGCACCGACGGGCACATCGGCTTCAACGAGCCCGGCTCCTCCTTCGCGTCGCGCACCCGGGTGAAGACCCTCACCGAGCAGACGCGCGAGGACAACGCCCGCTTCTTCGACTCGATCGACGATGTCCCCATGCACTGCATCACGCAGGGCCTGGGCACGATCCTGCAGGCCAGGCACCTCGTGCTCCTCGCGTTCGGCGAGGGCAAGGCGGAGGCGGTCGCCGGAGCGGTCGAGGGTCCGCTGACGGCCCTGCTGCCCGGCTCGGCGATCCAGCTCCACCCGCATGCGACGATCGTGGTCGACGAGGCGGCGGCCTCCCGGCTGCAGCTCGCCGACTACTACCGGTACACGTTCGCGAACAAGCCGGCCTGGCAGGGGATCTGACCCCGACTCACCGGGTCGCGGCCGGCCAGGCGAGGGGGAGCAGGTGCTCCACGCTCAGCGGCGCCAGCGGCAGCGTCTCCGCGTCTTCCGGGGTGATCCATCGCAGCTCCGCGAGCTCGGCCTGCACCCGCACCCCGGCCGGGTCGATCGCTGCGGTGAAAGCATCGGCGACGACCCGGTGACCCGGTTCGTTCGCGGCGGCGGACACGAACCGTCCGAGCGGACGTAGGTCGCTCTCGCGCAGCGCCACGCCGAGTTCCTCGTGCAGTTCGCGGATGAGCGTCTGCGCGGCGCTCTCGCCCGGCTCCGGCTTGCCTCCAGGCTGCATGAACCTGGTCGTGCCGTGCTTGCGGACCACCAGCACGCGGCCCTGGTCGTCGACGATCACCGCCGCGCTCACGTGGATGTCAGGCATCGGGGACGAACACCTTCCCTGGGTTGAGGATCCCGAGCGGATCGAAGACGGCGGCGATCTCGCGCTGCAGCCGCCACTGGTCGTCGCCGAGCTCCTCCGCAAGCCAGCGCCGCTTGAGCACCCCGATGCCGTGCTCGCCCGTGAGCGTGCCGCCCAGGCGGATCGCCGCGCGGAACAGCGCATCGGCGGCGGCCCAGACGTGTGCCGGGGTCTCGGGTCCCTCGAACACGAAGTTCGGGTGCAGATTGCCGTCCCCCGCGTGCGCGACCGTGGGGATCACGAGACCGTACTCGCGCTCGATGCGGGCGATCTCGTCGAACATCGCCGGCATGGCGCTCCGCGGCACGGAGACGTCTTCGATCAGGGTGGTGCCGAGGGAGGCCATCGCGGCGTGCATGGACCGGCGGATCGCAAGCAGCCGCTCGCCCTCCGCGCGATCGTGCGACACCTCGGTGACGCCGTCGTTGGCGCGCAGGATGGCGTCGATCGCGTCGGCCTCGGCGGCCGCCGCGGGCCCGTCGGTCTGGATGGTCAGCTGCGCCGTGCCGGGCGTCGGCGCCGGCAGGCCGAGCAGAGCGTGCACGGCCGCGAGGCTCGGGGCGTCCATGAGCTCCATGATCGCGGGCTGCACCCCGGCGGCGGTCACGGCGGCTGAGGCGGCGGCCGCGGCGCGGACACCGGGGAACAGAGCCGTCACAGTGCAGCTCTCGCCGGGGACGAGCCGCCGGAGCTTGAGCGTCGCGCCGACCACGACGCCGAGGATGCCCTCCGAACCCACGACGAGAGCCGTCAGGTCGAGGCCCGTGACGCCCTTGACGCTGCGATGCCCCAGGTGCAGAAGCCGCCCGTCGGCCAGTACGAGGTCGACGCCGAGGACGGCATCCCGCACGACGCCGTACTTCGCGCAGAGCAGTCCTCCCGCGCCCGTGGCGATGTTGCCACCGACCGTCGAGATGTCGCGGCTCGCGGGGTCGGGTGCCCACCACAGGCCGAAGGACGCGAGGTGGGCATTGAGCTCGGCGTTGAGGATGCCGGGCTCGACCACGGCCAGCAGATCGTCGGGGCGGACCTCGTGGATCGCCGTCATGCGTCGCAGCGACAGCACGATCTCACCCTCGCCCGCGTTGGCCGCCCCGGCGAGGCCCGTGCCGGCGCCGCGGACCACCACGGGCGTGCGCGTCGCCGAGGCGATGCGCAGGGTCTCCTGCACGTGCTCCACGCGCTCGGCATGCACGATCGCCAGCGGGCGCCCCGCGGCGGCATGGCCGGAGCGGTCGGAGCGCGCCCGTTCGAGCGCGTCCTCGTCGGTGTCGACGAGCGCGCCGAGCGCCTGCTGCAGCAGCGGGACGACGCTCACGACGGGATGCTCACGACGGCGAGTTCACGTCAGGGCGCGGCGACCGCTCAGAACACCGGCGACCACGGCGACGAGGGCGAAGGCGGTGCCGATCAGGGCCTGGCCCATGGACCACCACGCGATCGTCACGCCCACGTAGATGAGCAGTTCGACCAGCGCACGCAGGAACGGGTGCACGCGCAGCACGGGGCGGGGCGACAGGAACAGTGCCCACAGCAGCAGGGCCGTGACCGGCGCGCCGATGCCGATCACGATGTTCCACGGCAGGTCCCAGCTCGCGAAGCCCCACAGGGCGAGAGAGGCGATCGCCGCGATCAGGACGACGACGCGCACGAGGTCGAGCGCGGTCAGCGCCTGACGTTCGACGCCGGGGACGGGGGCGGGATCCGGAGTCATGACTCCAGTCTATTCGGCGATCGTCGAGCCCTCTGCCGCCGCAGCGACGGGCTCGGAGAGGGTCGCGACGGCCTCGACGGGAGCCGGTGCAGCCTCGGCCGGTGCAGCCTCGACCGGGGCCGGAACCGACGCGGGCTCGACGGGGGCCGGTGCGGGCTCGACGGGGGCCGGTGCGGGCTCGACGGGGGCCGGAGCGGGCTCGGCCGGAGCGGGCTCCGCGTCAGCCGGTGCCGGAGCGGACGCTGTCTCGTCGGGGACGACGGCCGCATCCGCCGCGGCCGTCGTGTCGCCGACGGGCGCGGTGTCCTCGGCGGGCTGCTCCGGGACGACGGGCGTCTCGAGCGCGAGGGACAGCAGCGTGGTGTCTGTCGAGGCCCCCGGTCCGTCCGGGAACACGTAGCGGAAGGTGACCGTGGTGGTGTCCGCGTTCCACAGCTGACGCGCGGTCGGGCGGAGATCGATGGTCCCCGTGCCGGCATCATCCAGCGTGATGCTGTCGCCGCCACCGGTGGCGCCGTCGATCAGCGCCTCCACCTGGAGACCCGGGGCTCCGGAGACGGGCACCGTGTAGTGCAGCTGGATCCCGGTGAAGGAGAGGGTCGCGGCGCTCCACCGCGGCCCCTCCGTCGGCTTCGCGGGCTCGACCGGGTCCGTGGGATCGGTCGGGTCCGTGGGGTCCGTGGGATCGGTCGGGTCCGTGGGGTCGGTCGGATCGGTCGGGTCGGTGGGGTCGGTCGGGTCCACCTGCTCGGGCGGCGCGATCGGTGCGACGGGTTGCGCCGACGGGACGACGACGGTGCCGGACTGCTCGGTCGGCTGCGGTGTCGGCGCCTCGGCGGCCGGAGGAGCGGGAGGTTCCTCCGCGGGCGCCTCGATCACGATGGGCTCGTCGAGCCCGAGCGACGTGTCGGGCGCGATGTCGGTCGTGATCGAGGAGTCGCCGTCCGCGGCGCTCGGGAGCGACGTCGCGGGACTGGCGCCGGCGAGACCGGGAACGATCGCGGCAGCGGTGACGACCCCGGCGACCACCAGTGCGGCCGACCCCGCGCCGACCAGCGCTCCCATGCCCGTGAACGCCCCTCCGGTGCTCGCGCTTCCACCGCCGGCGCTGCTGCCTCCCGCGGAGCCGGACCCACCGGACGCGCCGGAGCCGGACGCGGCGACACCCGTTGCCGCGTGCCCCGCCCCGCCATCGCCGACCAGCACGCCGCCGGCGATGCTCGACGGCATGGCCGCCATCGCGACGATCGGAGCGCTACCGCCCTGCAGGGTCGCGAGGTAGCCACCGGCACCCGCGACGCCGAGCACCAGCGGCAGCATGACGAGCGCGAGGCGCATCGAGACGTCCTTGGCCTCGGCGGCGACGATCATGCAGCGCGCGCACTCGTCGAGGTGGAGTTCGAGGCGCTTGTGGTCGCGCGTGCCGAGGTTGCCGCGGGAGTACGCGCCGAGGTGCTCGATCGTCCACTGGCAGTCCGACCCGGGGGTCGCGCTGCGCAGGTGCGCCTGGATCCACGCCTCGCGCAGACCCTCGCGCGCGCGGAACGCGAGCTGGGAGACGGCGCCCGCCTTCATGCCGAGCAGCGGTGCGACCTCCTGCGGCTTCATCTGCTCGATCTCGGTGTACCAGAGCACTTCCTGCCAGCGCGAGGGAAGGCTGCGGAATGCCTGCGCCGTCAGGCTGCGGTCGAGCGCCTCGTTGGAGGCGTTCTCGGTGCTGCTCGGGTCGGCCACCGTGTCGAGCTCGTCGATCGCGGTCTCGCGGCGCGAGCGTCCCCACGCGGCGGCGGTGTTGCGGATGCTCGTGAACAGGTAGGCGCGGAACGACCCGTTGGGCCCACCGCCCTTGGCGATCGCCTGGTAGATGCGGGTGTACGCCTCCTGCACCAGATCGTCCGGGTCGATCGACGAGGTCACCGATCGTGCGACGGCGATGCCGGACGGGTAGTGACGCTTCCAGAGTTCGCCGAACGCCGTCGTGTCGCCGGAGCGGGTGCGGAGGATCAGGTCGGCATCGCCGATGGGCTCGTCAGGTGTGGTGTTCTCTCGGTGCACAATCATCCATCTGTCCCGGGGCGCGGATCGGCCCTCAGGGGAAGAGACGCGCGAGCGCGCGTCTTATTACGCGGTACGACGATTGTCCCGCGAAAGTCCTGATAAGGCCACCCCTTCGTGCTCTGTTCGAAGGAGATCCATCGGGTTCTGTCATTCGGCATCCAGCCCCGAAAACTTTTTCCGAAGTCGCGTAATGAACTGGAGATCGCTTCGTCTCATCCCGTAGAGACAGCCATGCGAACTCCACCGGGGGGCGGAGTTCAGGCTCTGATGCGGGGGGTTCTGCATCAGGGGAAGGGTCGAGGTCCTCGGGGGAGGAGCCCTCGGCCCCGCCCGCTCGACACGGGAGGGAACGGGCCGCCGATCTGGGGAGAACGGCGGCCCACCATCCCGCTCTACGGGAGAGACAGCCGCCGATCTGGGGAGTCCGGCGGGTGTCACGACCTGTTCGATCGGAGGCCGCAGCGCTGCGCGTCGCGCGGAGTGCTGTCCTTCTAGGCGGACAGTGCGTGGCCCGTCCAGACCCGCGCGACGCGCAGCCTCGCATCGAGCAGCACGGCGTCGCCGAGCATGCCCGCGCGCAGCGCGCCGAGACGCGTGTGCCGTCCGACGGCCCTCGCCGGTGTCTCGGTGAGCGCGCGCACCGCCTCGGTCAGGGGCACCCCCGCGCGTACGGCGCGCTGCAGTGCCACATCCTGCGTGAGCGTCGACCCGGCGATCGAGCCCGTGTCGTCGGCGCGCGCCACCCCGTCGAGGACCGTCACGCGAACGGCGCCGAGGTCGTACTGCCCGTCGGCGCTGCCCGCGGCGGCCATGGCGTCGGTGATCAGCGCGACCCTGGTCGGCGCCGCGTCGAACACGAGCTTCACGACAGCGGGGTCGAGGTGGATGTCGTCCGCGATCGCCTCGAGGATCACCCGGTGATCGGCGGCCGCGGCGAGCACGGGGCCAGGGGCGCGGTGGTGGATGCCGTTCATCGCGTTGAACGCGTGGGTGAGGATCGACGCTCCCGCCTCGAACGCCGCGATCGCCATGTCGGCGTCGGCGTCGGTGTGCCCCACGGCGGCCGCCGCTCCGGAGGCGACGATCTGCCGCACGGCGTCCAGCCCACCCGGCAGCTCCGGCGCGATCGTCACCTGGCGCACGGTGCCGCGCCCCGCGTCCAGCAGCCGGGCGACGTCCCGCTCGGAGGGGTGGCGCAGCAGCGACGGCTCGTGCGCGCCGTGGTGGCCGGGGTCGAGGAACGGGCCCTCGAGGTGCGAGCCGAGCACGTCGACGTCGGTCTCGGTGAGGTCGGCGATGGTCGCGACGCTCTCCGCCAGTGCGTCCAGCGTTCCGGTCACCAGCGAGATGACGGCGCGGGTCGTGCCGTGCGCGCGGTGCAGGTCGCGCCCGGTCCGGATCGCGTCGATGCCGTCGTCGTACGCGGCACCGGCGCCGCCGTGGCCGTGGATGTCGATGAAGCCGGGGGTCAGCACGGCGTCGGGACCTGCGGCCTCCGCCGCGTCGACCACCTGGTCCGCGGACTCCCACTCCGACCCGGTGCCGCGCGAGACGACGACGCCGTTCTCGATGCGGACCCATCCGTCGTCGGTGACCTCACCGCGGTCGACGATGCGGGCGGAGTGGACGACCAGCGAGCCGGTCGCGGAGGAGTGGGTGGTCAACGTTCGCTCCAGGGGATGTCAGCGGCGGGGTGGAAATCGACCCCCTCAGCCTTCCACAGCGGCGCGAGTCGTCCGACCCGCGCCCGGAACGACTCCCAGCTCCGACCGGCACCCTCGCGCGGGGACCACGCGACCTCGGCCTGGGCCGCCGCGCGGGGGAACACCAGCTGCTCGACCTCGTCGAGCGTGCGGGTGGTCTCCGACCACAGGGGCGCCTCCACGCCGAGGATCGCGGACTCCGGCACGTCGAGCACCGCGGTCGGCTCCCACTCGTAGGCGGAGCGGACGTCGATGATCGCCGCCCACGTGAGCCCCAGCGGGAAGTCCTCGGTGTACTTCATGTCGAGGTAGGTCACGTTCGCGGCGGACATGATCAGCGCGCCACCGCGCTCGACGAAGTGCGCGGCCTCCGCCGCGTGCGTGCCCTCCGGCGTGGTCTTGCCCCAGTACTGTCCGACGGTCCCCTCGGCGATGTTCGCGGCGGAGCCCATCTCGTGCCAGGCGACGGGGGTCTTGCCCTCCGCGACCACGATCGCCGTCGCGCGCTCGGCGAACAGGTCGAAGTCGGCCTGCGGGGTGCCGAGCGACTCGTCGCCGCCGATGTGGATGTACGGACCGGGCGTCATCTCGGCGAGCTCCCGGACGACGTCGCGCACGAAGTCGTAGGTGCGCTCCTCGTGGATGCGCACGCTGGAGTGGCCGACGCCCCATCCGAGATACGTCTCGCCGGCGACCGGGAGCGGCTGCCCGAGCCGCTCGGAGTCGGCGACGAGGGCGTCGTTCAGCACCGGCTCCTCGACGAGCTCCGGATAGGCGACGCCGATCGCGTGCGTGTGTCCCGGCAGGTCGATCTCGGGGATCACGATCATGTGCCGCGTCGCGGCGTAGGCGACGATCTCGCGGTAGTCGTCCTTCGTGTAGAAGCCGCCGGGGTGACCGTCGACCGAGGTCGTGGCCGCACGCTCGGTCAGCAGCGGCCAGGCGTCGATGTGCACCCGCCAGCCCTGGTCGTCGCTCAGGTGCAGGTGGAGGTGGTTGTACTTCAGGGCGCTCGTGCTGTCGATGAAGCGCTTCACGTCGTCGACGCCGAAGAAGTGGCGCGCCACGTCGAGCATCACGCCCCTGCGCGCGAACCGTGGGGCGTCGGCGATCTCCACGTGCGGCAGCGCCCAGCCTCCGGCGTCCTCGCGCAGCAGCTGCAGCAGCGTCTGGACGCCGTAGAACAGCCCGGCCTCGTCGGCGCCGGTGACCACCGCGCGGTCGTCGATCCGCAGCGTGTACCCCTCGGCAGCCGCGACACCGCTGTCGAGGCGCAGCTCGATGTCGGCCGGCCCTTCGGCGGCCGTTTCCAGCCGCAGGCCGGTGCGGCGCTCGACCGCGGCGGCGAGCTGCGCGGCGGCGGGGGAGGAGCCCTGGATGCGGGACGTGGAGGTTATCGCGAGGCGGCCGTCGCCGACGGTGGCGGAGGCGGGGGCGGGCACGAGGGGGAGCTCGAGAGGAAGGACCATGAACAAAACCTATCGGCCGCGGACGCCCGGGGGAACAGCGGAATCGAAACGATTCTGCGTGGCCGGTCGGGCACCCGCCGGCAGCGCGCTGTCCCGCTCCGCTGATCCGCTATGCTCGTAATCGTCGCGACTGGCGTCTGGGTGGACTACCACCGGGGAGCGACTGACCACGGAATTCGACCGCGCGCCTGGGCCGATGCGAACACCCCTCGAATCCGTCGTCAAAGGAGCACGTCATGACCGACCGTTACTTCAACGCCCCGCTCGCCGAGGTCGACCCGGAGATCGCCCAGGTCCTCGACCGCGAGCTGAAGCGTCAGCAGACCTTCCTCGAGATGATCGCCTCGGAGAACTTCGTCCCCGTCTCGGTGCTGCAGTCGCAGGGCTCCGTGCTGACCAACAAGTACGCCGAGGGCTACCCGGGCCGCCGCTACTACGGCGGGTGCGAAGAGGTCGACGTCGCCGAATCGCTGGCGATCGAGCGGGCCAAGAGCCTCTTCGGTGCCGAGTTCGCCAACGTCCAGCCGCACTCCGGCGCGTCCGCCAACGCGGCCGTGCTGCACGCGATCGCCCGCCCCGGCGACACGCTCCTGGGCCTCTCGCTCGACCAGGGCGGGCACCTCACGCACGGCATGAAGATCAACTTCTCCGGCCGCCTGTACGACATCGTCGCCTACGGCGTGAACCCCGAGACCTCGACCATCGACATGGACGAGGTGCGTCGCCTCGCGCTCGAGCACAAGCCGAAGGTGATCATCGCCGGCTGGTCGGCGTACCCGCGCACGATGGACTTCGCGGCCTTCCGCGCGATCGCCGACGAGGTCGGTGCGGTGCTGTGGGTCGACATGGCGCACTTCGCCGGCCTCGTCGCCGCGGGTCTGCACCCCAACCCGGTCCCGCACGCGCACGTCGTCTCCTCGACCGTGCACAAGACGATCGGCGGCCCCCGCTCCGGCTTCATCCTGACGAACGACGCCGACATCGCCAAGAAGATCAACAGCGCGGTGTTCCCGGGCCAGCAGGGCGGTCCGCTCATGCACGTGATCGCCGCCAAGGCCACCGCGTTCAAGCTCGCCGGCACCCCCGAGTTCAAGGAGCGGCAGGAGCGTGTGCTCCGCGGCGCCGCCCTCATCGCCGAGCGCCTGTCGCAGCAGGACGTGCAGGACGCGGGCATCGCCGTGCGCTCCGGCGGCACCGACGTGCACCTCGTGCTGGTCGACCTGCGCGACGCGGAGATCGACGGCAAGCAGGCGGAAGACCTCCTGCACGACATCCACATCACCGTGAACCGCAACGCCGTGCCGAACGACCCGCGTCCGCCGATGGTGACCTCGGGCCTGCGCATCGGCACCCCGGCGCTCGCGACGCGCGGCTTCGGCGACGCGGAGTTCACCGAGGTGGCCGACATCATCGCGCTCGCGCTGCTGCCCGGCGCCGACGTGGAGGCCCTGCGCGCCCGCGTGGACGCGCTCGCCGCCGCCTTCCCGCTCTACCCCGACCTGCAGCAGTAGTCCCTCGCGCCGAGCGCACCGGATCCTGCCGAGTGCACGGCCTGCTCACGCGAGCGGGGCGTGCACTCGACGGGAAGCCCTGCACCCGGCGGGAGGGGAGAGAAGAAGAGGAATCACATGACCGCGAAGATCCTGGACGGCAAGGCCGCCGCGGCCGAGATCCGGGCCGAGCTGACCGAGCGGGTCGCCGCACTGAAGGAGCGCGGGATCACGCCGGGCATCGCGACCGTGCTCGTCGGTGCCGACCCGGCCTCGCAGCTGTACGTCGGCATGAAGCACCGGCAGTCCGAGGCGATCGGCATGAACTCGATCCAGCGCGAGCTGCCCGCCGACGCGACCCAGGAGGACGTCGAGGCGCTGATCGACGAGCTCAACGCCGACCCCGCCTGCCACGGCTACATCGTGCAGCTCCCGCTGCCGAAGCACCTCGACACCGACGCCATCCTGGAGCGGATCGACCCGGCGAAGGACGCCGACGGCCTGCACCCGACCAACCTCGGCCGGCTCGTGCTCAACGTCAACGCGCCCATCCACACGCCGCTGCCGTGCACGCCGCGCGGGGTGATCGAGCTGCTGCTGCGCAACGACTACGACCTGAAGGGGAAGCACGTGGTGGTGGTCGGCCGCGGCGTCACGATCGGCCGCTCGATCGGGCTGCTGCTGACCCGCCGCGACCTCAACGCCACCGTCACGCTCACCCACACCGGCACGGTCGACATGCCGCGCTACCTGCGGGAGGCCGACGTGATCGTGGCCGCCGCGGGCGTGAAGCACCTCATCCGCGCCGAGGACGTGAAGCCGGGCGCCGCCGTGCTCGACGTGGGCGTGACCCGCGAGACCGACCCGGAGACGGGCAAGAGCCTGGTGTTCGGCGATGTCGCGCCCGATGTGGCGGAGGTCGCCGGCTATCTGTCGCCCAACCCCGGCGGCGTCGGACCGATGACGGTGGCGCTGCTCATGACCAACGTGGTCGAAGCCGCCGAGCGCGCGGTCTGACACCGGCGGCCCGTCACCGCGGGATCGAGAAGGCGCCCCACCCGGCCGGGAGGGGCGCCTTCTCCATTCCGCAGCGCGAGGAGACGGTGCGAGGAGACGGTGCAGGCGGGAGGAGACGGGGCTCAGCGACCGTGCAGCGAGCTCTCGACGCCGCTGATGCGCGCCTGCTCGTCGAAACGGAACGTCGCGGTGCCGCTCGTGTCGACCACGGTCGCACCGGAGAACGCCTCGTCGGTCCACGTGAGCGTCCAGCCGGCCAGACGGGCGAGGTCCCACACCGACGTCCGGGCGTCGGGCAGCGCCGCACCGGAGAGCACGCGGGGGAGCGCGACCACGGCGTCGGCCACCGTGAGCGGCGCCAGCGGTGCGTCGAGGAGGAACACCGCGCGCGTGCCGCCGTCGACCGGCGCGGAGTAGTACGGGGAGCGCCCGGTCAGCTCGACCGCGACCCCGCCGATCGTGTGCGCCGCCTGCGCGATCCAGTCCGCGTCGCCCGAGGCCTCGGCCGGGAACGGCACCTCGGGGGAGGTCAGCTCGGCGACCCCGTGCTCGGTGCCGTACGCGCGCAGCTGGGCCGCGACACCCTGGGGGTCGCCCTGCGGGTGCGCCCACGCCCACAGCAGCGAGCGCGGCCCCGGGGCGATCGTCGCGATCAGGTGGGCGCGGGTCACCAGCTGCCGCGTGGGATCCGCGTTCGCCGTGAACGTGAGCGTGCCCGCAGTCAGGTCGGCATCCCAGCGGTGCTCGCCGAGCGCATCGGCAGCCGCGGAGAGGGCGTCCTGGCGGAGCGCGGTGAACAGGGCGGCACGGTCGGCGAGCGGCTGGAGGGCGGCGAAGGTCATGCCCCCAGTCTCCCCGTGATTGCTATGAATCCGCCACCTCGGCGCGGGCCGGAGCGACCGCCGCCGCCGGTCGTCCCATCCGCCAGACGCTGGGGACCGCGAGCGTCGTCAGGGCGATCGCGCCGTATACCGCGCCGGACGCGATCAGCACGGTGGCCGGATCGGCCTGGGTGATCAGCCAGCCGTACACGAGCGTGCCGATCGGCATCACCACGAAGCTGCCTAGCATGTCGTAGCTGGCGACGCGCGAGAGCTTCTCGCCGGGCACGTTCTCCATCATCGCGAGGTTCCAGCCCGTCGCGAACACCTCGGCTCCGGCCCCCGCGAGGAACGCGGCCATCGCCAGCAGCACCACCCCGGGGTGCACGCCGAGCACGGTGAGCGGGATCGCGAACGTGGCCATCCCGATCATCCCGTAGCGCAGCGGACGCCGCAGCGGCACCCACATCAGCAGCAGCGTCATCAGCAGCACGCCGACGCCCTCCGCGCTGAGCACCCACCCCCAGCCGGTGATGCCGAGCCGGTCGTCGTTCTTCGCGATGTAGGGCCCCACCACCCCCCACGCCCCGACGTGGATCGCGTTCATGATCATGAAGGCCAGCACGATGGTCCACAGCCAGCTGCGGCTCCAGAACTCGTGCCACCCGATCCGCAGGTCGTGGAACATCGTGGTGCCGCCCTCCGCGGCGGGCGGAGGCAGCTTCACGAGCGCGAGGACCGGGATCGCGACCAGCCAGCCCGCAGCCTGCACCACCATGGCCCACGCGGGGCCGGCGGCCGCGACCACGACACCCGCGATGACCGGTCCGCCGATCGTGACGGCCGACCGCACGAACGACAGCATCGCGTTCGCCTGCTGCAGGTGCTCCGGGGTGGTCAGCTGCGGGATGATGCCCTGCATCGCCGGGAGCACGAACGCGGTGGAGGCGCCGTTGACCACCGACAGGATCGCCAGCAGGGGGACCGTCGCGGTGCCGGTGAAGAGCAGGGCGGCCATCGCGCCGATCGACAGGATGTCGACGACGTAGCAGGACTGGATGATGAGCGCGCGTGGCAGGCGGTCGGCGATGACCCCGCCGAACAGCACGAACACGATGTTGCTGACGGTGAACGCGGCCAGCACGATCGACAGCGACCGGGCGTCGTTGTCGATCTCCAGCACCGCGAAGGCCAGCGCGATCGACGACATCGAGCCGGTGATCATCGTGATCGCGCGCGCCAGGAAGAACCAGCGGAAGTTGCGGTCCTGCATCGCCGCGAGACCGCGGATCATCGGGACGCCTCGCTGCTGTGCACCGAGTCATCCTGCCACGGATCACGCGGCGCGGCGGGTCAGTAGCTGGAGCGCGGTGTGCCGTCCGTGCCGATGAAGCGCGTGGCCAGAGCCTCGGACGCCCGGGCGAGCAGCGCCACGTCGGCGCCCACCGCCACGAAGTCCGCGCCCGCCGCGAGGTAGGCGTCGGCCGCGGCGGGGTCGAACGCGTTCACGCCCACCGGCTTCCCAGCGTCGTGCACGGCCGCGAACACCCGCTCCACCGCGGCGACCACGTCGGGATGCGTCTGCTGGCCGAGCAGCCCCATCGACGCGGACAGGTCGGACGGGCCGACGAACACGGCATCGACGCCGTCGACCGCCGCGATGTCGGCCGCGGCCTCCACCCCCGCGGTCGTCTCGATCTGCACCGTGAGCGAGGTGTGCTGCGCCGACTCCTGCAGGTACCGCTCGACGCGGTTCCATCGGGCGCTGCGGGCCAGGGCGCTGCCGACGCCGCGCACCCCCTCCGGCGGGTAGCGGGTCGCGGACACGGCGGCGCGGGCCTCCTCGGCGGACGAGACCATCGGCACGATCAGATTCTGCGCGCCGAGGTCGAGGATCTGCTTCAGCGCGACCGCATCGTTGAAGGGGGCTCGCACGAGCGGGGTGACCGGGTACGCCGCGACCGCCTGGAGCTGGAGGAGCACCGACTCGAGCGTGTTGGCAGAGTGCTCCATGTCGATCAGGAGCCAGTCCAGGCCGGAGCCCGCCGCCACCTCGGCGAGCAGCGGGCTGCCGGAGCACACCCACATCCCCACGAACGGCCGGTCGGACTCCGCGAGCTGTGCGCGGAACGACGGGGCTAGACGAAGCGGCATGTGATGGTTCCCATCGGTCCGTAGTCGCACAGCACCTCGTCGCCGCGCGACACCCACATCGGGCGCGTGAACGATCCTGCCAGGATGATCTCGCCAGGCTCCAGCCGCGCGCCGTGCTGGTGGAACTTGTTCGCGAGCCACGCGACGCCGGTGGCGGGGTGCCCGAGGACGCCGGCGGCCACGCCCGTCTCCTCGATCTCGCCGTTGCGCGACAGCACACCCGGCACCCAGCGCAGATCGATCTCATCGGGGCGCTTGCGCACGGTCCCCAGCACCATCGCCCCGTAGGCGGCGTTGTCGCTGATCGTGTCGACAATCGTGCGGCCCTCCAGCTCGATGTGCGAGTTGAGCACCTCCAGCGCGGGGACCGCGTAGTCGATCGCGGCCAGGGCGTCGTCCAGCGTGCAGTCCGGACCCTCCAGGGGTTCCTTCAGCACGAAGGCGAGCTCGACCTCGATGCGCACGTTCGAGAAGTGCGCGGTCGGGATCTCGGCGCCGGACTCGTAGACGGTGTCGTCGAACATGACGCCGTAGTCGGGCTCGGTGATGCCCGTCGCCTGCTGCATAGCCTTCGAGGTCAGCCCGATCTTGCGGCCCACCAGCCGGCGCCCCGCCGCGACCTGCGAGTCGCGCCACACGCCCTGGATCGCGTAGGAGTCCTCGACGGTGGCCTCCGGGTACCGCGCGGTGATGCGCGGGATCACGCCGTGCGTGCGGTCGGCCTCGGCGAGCTCCGCCGCGATCTGCGCGATCGTCTCCTCAGACAGCATCCGTGCCCCCTAGAGCTGGTGGCCCAGCTTGTACTCGCCCTGCTTGTACTCGGGCATCGAGCCCTCGCCCTCGTCGGCACGCGTGTACGAGAAGCCGTCGGCGCCGATCGTGACCGCCATCTCGCTGGAGTCCGTGCGGGCGACGACCGGCTGCGGGTTGCCGTCGAGGTCGAGCACGAGCGACGCGTCGGTGTACCAGGACGGCACGACCGGGGTGCCCCACCAGTCGCGGCGCTGGTTGTCGTGCACGTCCCACGTGACCACGGGGTTGTCGGGGTCGCCCGTGTAGTAGTCCTGCGTGTAGATCTCGACGCGGTGGCCGTCGGGGTCGCGCAGGTAGAGGTAGAACGCGTTCGAGACGCCGTGACGGCCGGGGCCCCGCTCGATCGCGTCGGAGCGGCGGAGCGCGCCGAGCTTGTCGCAGATCGCGAGGATGTTGTGCTTCTCGTGCGTCGCGAAGGCGACGTGGTGCATGCGCGGGCCGTCACCGCCGGTCGCGGCGGTGTCGTGCACGGTGGGCTTGCGGCGCATCCACGCGGCGTACACGGTGCCCTCGTCGTCCTGGATGTCCTCCGTCACGCGGAAGCCGAGGTCCTGGTAGTGGCGCACGGCGCGCGGCACGTCCGGGGTGACCTGGTTGAAGTGGTCGAGGCGCACGAGCTCACCCGGGGTGTGCAGGTCGTACCGCCAGGACAGGCGCTCGACGTGGTCGGTGGCGAAGAAGAACTCGTACGGGAAGCCGAGCGGGTCGACCACGCGCACGGAGTCGCCGATGCCCTTCACGAACCCGTCCTCCTTGCGGCGCACGTCGCAGCCGAGCTCGGTGTAGAACTCCACGGCGCGGTCGAGGTCCTCGGCCGAACGCACCCGGTACGAGAACGCGGCCACCGCGGCGATCGGGCCCTGGCGCAGCACCAGGTTGTGGTGGATGAACTCCTCGGTGGAGCGCAGGTAGATGGCCTCGTCGTCCTCCTCGGTCACGTACAGGCCGAGGATGTCGACGTAGAACTGGCGCGAGGCGGCCAGGTCGGTCACCACGAGCTCCATGTACGCGCAGCGCAGGATGTCGGGCGGGGTGCTCTTCGGCGTCGCGACGGGGTTGTCGGACTCGATCGGAGCCTCCTGGCTCACGTAGTACCCCGAGGAGGTCAGCGTCTTCTTGGTCTTGTCGGTCATGTCAGCGTCCTTGCTCGTGCGACGGGTGTCAGTTCTTGCCGAAGGTCGGGTTGTGGGGCGTGGAGGCGAGCGTGATGTGCACGCTCTGCTGGTCGGTGTAGAAGTCGATCGAGCGGTAGCCGCCCTCGTGGCCGAGGCCCGACGCCTTCACCCCGCCGAACGGGGTGCGCAGGTCGCGCACGTTGTTGCTGTTCAGCCACACCATGCCCGCCTCGACCGACTGCGCGAACGTGTGCGCGCGCTTGAGGTCGTTGGTCCAGATGTACGCCGCGAGCCCGTACTTGGTGTTGTTCGCGAGCGCGAGCGCCTCCTCGTCGGAGTCGAACGGGGTGATGGCGACCACCGGGCCGAAGATCTCCTCCTGGAAGATGCGGGCGTCGGGGGAGACATCGGCGAACACGGTCGGCGCGACGAAGTTGCCCTCCTCGAAGCCCTCGGGGCGGCCGCCACCGGCGACCAGACGCCCCTCGGACTTGCCGATCTCGACGTAGCTCATCACCTTGTCGTAGTGCTCGGGGTGAACGAGCGCGCCGACCTCGGTCGCGGGGTCGTGCGGGTAGCCCACCTTCACGCGCTTCGCCTGGGCGGCGTAGCGCTCCACGAACTCGTCGTAGATCGACCGCTCGACGATGATGCGCGACCCGGCGGTGCAGCGCTCGCCGTTGAGGGAGAAGACGCCGAAGATGGTCGCGTCGACCGCGGCCTCCAGGTCGGCGTCGGCGAACACCACGGCGGGCGACTTGCCGCCGAGCTCCATCGACAGTCCCTTGAGGAACGGAGCGGCGTTGCCGAAGATGATCTGCCCGGTGCGGCTCTCGCCCGTGAACGAGATGAGCGGCACGTCGGGGTGCTTCACGAGGGCGTCACCCGCGTCTTCACCCAGGCCGTTGACGAGGTTGAACACGCCCTGCGGCAGCCCGGCCTCCTCGAAGATGCCCGCCCACAGCGAGGCGGACAGCGGCGTGAACTCGGCCGGCTTCAGCACGACCGTGTTGCCGGTCGCGAGCGCGGGACCCAGCTTCCACGACTCGAGCATGAACGGCGTGTTCCACGGGGTGATGAGCCCGGCGACGCCGATCGGCTTGCGGTTGACGTAGTTCATCTGCTTGCCGGGCACCTTGAACGCGTCGTCGGCCTGCGCCACGATCAGGTCGGCGAAGAAGCGGAAGTTCTCGGCGGCGCGGCGGGCCTGACCCAGCGCCTGCGTGATCGGCAGACCCGAGTCGTACGACTCCAGCTCGGCGAGGCGGGCGTCGCGCGACTCGACGATGTCGGCGATGCGGTGCAGAACGCGCGAGCGCTCGCGGGGGAGCATGCGCGGCCAGGGCCCCTCGTCGAACGCGCGCTTGGCGGCGGCGACGGCGAGGTCGATGTCGGCCTTCTTGCCGGCGGCGGCCGTGGTGTAGGTCTGGTTCGTCACCGGGTCGAGCACGTCGAACGTGTCGCCGTCGACCGAGTCGACGAAGGAGCCGTCGATGTAGTGCTGGATGTGGTCGGGCAGGTCGGCGGGGATGCGGGAGTCGGTCATGATGCTTCTCCTTCGGCGGGGACGGAACGGGTGTGCAGCGCATCGAGGAACGCGTCCCTCGTGCGCCAGCGGTGGTTGCGGGCGGCGAGCTCGATCTCCAGCGGCTCGGCGCCGTCGCGGATCAGCTCGAGGATCTGGGCGTGCTCGTCCACGGAGTGGTGCGCACGGCCGGGCACGTAGGCGAACGTGGAGTCACGGATGCCGGACAGCCGGGCCCAGCCGCGGTGCACGAGGTCGAGCAGGTGCGGGTTGGGGCACGGCTCGAACAGCACCGAGTGGAACTGGCGGTTCAGCTCCGTGAACGCGTGCGGGTCGAAGTGGTCGAGCAGCCGGGCCATGCGGTCGTTGACCTCGGCGGCCTCGGCGAGGGCGTCGGCGTCGAGCAGGGGAGCGGACAGCGCGGTCGCCGCGCCCTCCACCAGCCCGAGCGTCTGCATCGTGTGGGCGTACTCGCCCTCGTCGACCAGGGTCACCCGGGCGCCCACGTTCCGCTCGAACGTCACGAGCCCCTCGGCCTCCAGTCGGCGGATGGCCTCGCGCACCGGCACCACGCTCATGCCCAGCTCGTCGGCGATCGGGCCGAGCACCAGGCGGTAGCCAGGGCCGTAGGTGTGTGCGGAGATGCGCGAGCGGATCCAGGCGTACGCCTGCTCCGACTTGCTCGCGCTCTCGACCGTGCTCACCGCTGGTCCTTCCCGGCCCCGGTGGCCTGCTCGTAGCGGGCGCGCCACTCGGCGTTCAGCGGGAAGAGGCCGTCGACCGGGTGGCCGGCGGCGACCTGCTCGGCGATCCAGGCGTCCTCGACCTCCTGCGCGATCGCGTCGGCGGCGACCTCGGCCGCCAGAGCCGGCGGGATCACGATCACGCCGTCGCCGTCGCCCACGATGATGTCGCCGGGCTGCACGGTCGCGCCGCCGCACGAGATGGTCACATCGACGTCCCACGGCACGTGCTTGCGGCCGAGCACCGAGGGGTGCGCGCCCTGCGAGAACACGGGGAGCCCGATCTCGGCGACCGCGTCGAAGTCGCGCACGCCGCCGTCGGTCACGACACCCGCGGCCCCGCGATTCTGCGCCCGCAGCGCGAGGATGTCGCCCAGCGTGCCGGTGGTGGCGTCGCCCCGGGCCTCGATCACGATGACCTCGCCCTCGGCGACCGCGTCGAACGCGCGCTTCTGGGCGTTGTAGCCGCCACCGTGCGAACGGAACAGGTCTTCGCGGAACGGCACGAAGCGCAGCGTCTTCGCGGTGCCGACGATCTTGGTGCCGGGGAGGTTCGCCGAGACGCCGTCGATGAAGCAGGAGTGGTGGCCGCGCTTGCGCAGCTGAGCCGACAGCCCGGCGGTCGGAGCCTCGAGCAGCTGGGCGCGCAGCTCGGGCGTGAGCGTGGGTGTGTCCTGTTCCGGCGGCAGGCCCGCCTCCTCGCGGGAGCCCCAGGCCTCGGTGCGCTGCAGGTCGTCGACGGCGGGAAGGGAGCCGAGGTCGCCGTCGAACGGCACCTCGCCCTGCGTCACCGTGGTCACCAGGCGGCCGGAGCTCGGAGCGCCGGGCGCGTCCGGCGCGTCGACCTCGACCTGGACCACGTCGCCCGGCACGATCACGGACGAGCCCGCCGGGGTGCCGGTGAGGATCACGTCGCCGGGCTCGAGGGTGAAGTGCTGCGACAGGTCGGCGACGAGCTGGGGGAGCGGGAAGATCAGTCCGGCGGTGGTGTCGTCCTGCCGGAGCTCGCCGTTGACCCAGGTGCGCACGCGGAGAGCGGCGGGATCGACCGTGCGGGCGTCGATGAGCTCGGGGCCCAGGGGCGTGTAGCCGTCGCCGCCCTTGGAGCGGACGTTGGAGCCCTTGTCGTTCGCGCGCAGGTCGTACAGGCCCAGGTCGTTCGACGCGGTGACCGCGCCGACGTGGTCCCACGCATCGGCGAGCGAGACGTGGCGCGCCGTGGTGCCGATCACGAGAGCGATCTCGCCCTCGAAGGCGAGCAGCTCGGTGCCGGCCGGGCGCTCGACCGTGCCGCCGGAGACGCCGACCGAGCTGGCGGGCTTGAAGAAGTAGGAGGGAGCGGCGGGGCGGCGGCCGCGCTGGTCGGCGCGGGACGCGTAGCTCAGGTGGATCGCGATGATCTTGCCGGGGCGGGTGATGGGTTCCGTCACGGGGGCGCCTCCTCGCGCTCGGTGCATGTCGTGTCGGACGCGTTGTGCGTCGTATCCGAAATCATATATCATCGTGTCACCCCTCGGCAAGCACATCGGATTCACGTCCGCGCACGCCGTGACAATGCGGTCACAAGCAAAGGAGACACCCCATGAGCGGGCAGTCACAGGATGGGTTCACGCCCACCGGAACCATCGCGACGGCGGCCGATCGGCGCCGCGTCGTGTTCGCCACCGTCGTCGGGACCACCGTCGAGTGGTACGACTTCTTCATCTACGCCACGGCGGTCGGGCTCGTCTTCGGACAGCTCTTCTTCGCGCCGCTCGGCGCCAACAGCGCCCTGGTCGGCTTCGCCACGGTCGGCGTCAGCTTCCTGTTCCGTCCGCTCGGCGCGTTCCTCGCCGGCCACTTCGGCGACAAGCTCGGGCGCAAGGCCGTGCTCATGTGGACGCTCATCCTCATGGGCGCCGCGACCGCGCTGATCGGTGTGCTGCCGACCTACGAGACCATCGGCGTGATGGCACCGATCCTGCTCGTGCTGCTGCGCATCGTGCAGGGCATCTCGGCCGGTGGCGAGTGGGGCGGCGCAGTGCTGATGGCCGTCGAGCACGCCCCGCGCAAGAAGCGCGGCATCTTCGGCGCCTCGCCGCAGATCGGTGTGCCGCTCGGACTGCTGCTCGCCTCCGGCGTCATGGCGCTCATGACGGCGATCGCCCCCGGCGACCAGTTCCTCGCGTGGGGCTGGCGCGTGCCGTTCCTGCTCAGCGTGGTGCTGATCCTCGTCGGCTACTACGTGCGCCGCCGCGTGGAGGAGAGCCCGGTCTTCGCCGAGCTCGCCGAGCGCAAGGAGAAGGCGAAGATGCCCATCGTGCAGCTGTTCCGCAAGCACGCGCTGCTCGTGATCATCGCGGCGCTCGTCTTCGCCGGCAACAACGCGGTCGGCTACATGACCACGGGCGGCTACATCCAGGGCTACGCCACCAACCCGGAGGGCCCGATCGGCCTCGAGCGCGGACCCGTGCTGTGGGCCGTCACCGGCTCGGCGGTCACCTGGCTGCTCACGACGCTGCTGGCGGGCTGGGTGTCCGACCGCCTCGGCCGTCGCACCACCTACCTCATCGGCTGGGTGCTGCAGCTGGTCGGCGTGTTCACGCTCTTCCCGCTCGTGAACACCGGCGAGATCGGCCTGCTGTTCGCCGGGCTCGCGATCCTCACGATCGGGCTCGGCTTCACGTACGGTCCGCAGGCCGCGCTCTACACCGAGCTGTTCCCGGCGAGCATCCGCTTCTCCGGCGTCTCGATCTCGTACGCGATCGGGGCCATCGCGGGCGGCGCGTTCGCGCCCCTGATCGCCACCGCGATCGTCGCGGAGACCGGTTCGACCGCGGGCGTCACCTGGTACCTCGTGGGCATGACCCTGCTGGGTCTGATCGCGACGCTCCTGCTGCGCGACCGCTCCGGCATCCCGCTGGGGCCGGATCACGAGGAGGAGCAGGCGGTCAGCCCGATCCGCGGTCTCGCGAAGGCCTGACGCCGAGGATCGATCCTGCGGGCGCCCCGTTGCCGGACGGCGACGGGGCGCCCGTTCGCATGGCCGGTGCGGTGCGCCCTCTCGCGCGTGCCCGGTGCCGTGCGTTCTCGCTCGCGCGCGCGGTGCCGTGCGTTCTCGCTCGCGCGCCGGTGCCGTGCGTTCTCCCTCGCGGGGCGAGGGCGCCATCGCGCGCCGGTGCGCGGCGATCGATCCGAGGATGCGGCGGGCGTGAGCCCCGGGTGGGATCAGCCGTCGAGGGCCTCGCGGATCACGGCGGCGGAGCGTTGCAGGCGGGCGGCGATGTCGGCGTCGTCGAGGTCGGTCGCCACGTGCACGACGGCGATCGCGCACGGGCGCTGCCCGCGCAGCACCAGCGGCACGGCGACGGCCTGCACGGTGGGGATGACCTCGTCGTGGCTCGTGGCGTACCCGCGCTCCGCGGCGGCCTCGACCTCGCGTCGCAGCGCGGGGGAGATGCCGTCCGGCCGCTCGGTGACCGGGAGCTGCGCCAGGATCGCCTTGCCGGGGGCGCCCACCGTCACCGGGTGCCGGGCGCCGGGGCGCTGAGCGACGCTGGCCACCGCGTGCCGCGGCTCGACGCTCGCGAGGGTGATGCAGTCGGTGCCGTCGAGCACCGCGAGGAAGCACGTCATGCAGAGCTCGTTGGCGATCGCGGTGAGCTCGGGCAGCGCCTCGGCCTGCAGGTCGTGCGCCACGCCGGCGGCGAGGGCGGCCATGCGTGCGCCGAGGCTGACGGCGCCCGCCGCGTCGCGGTTGACGAGCCCGTGGTCCTCCAGGGTGCGCAGGAGGCGGTAGGCGATCGAGCGGTGCACGTCGAGCCGCGCGGCGATCTCGTCGATCGTGAGCGCATGGCGTGCGTCGGACAGCACCTCCAGGATGCGGATCCCGCGGCTGAGCGTCTGCGAGGCGGGCGCGGCGGTCGGGCTCTCGGACATGCGGCTCCTTGCGGCGCGCGCGGCGCCGGTTTAGGCTGTGTTCAATAGTAGAACGGTGTGTTCGAATATAGAACACGCTCGTCTCGGACGCAAGACCCCGCAGCACCCGACAGCGACACCCGACAGCGACGTCCGGAAGGAATCGACGACGATGCAGTTCCACCACCACGGCTACGTGTCCGGAGACCCCCGCGTGCAGGACGCCGCGGGGATCGGCACCGACCGCCCCGCCGACCTCCCCGACGAGATCGACGTGCTCATCGTCGGGTCCGGCCCCGCCGGTATGCTCCTCGCGGCACAGATGTCGCGGTACCCCGACGTCTCCACGCGCCTCATCGAGAAGCGCGAGGGGCGACTCGTGCTCGGCCAGGCCGACGGCATCCAGCCGCGCAGCGTCGAGACCTTCCAGGCGTTCGGGTTCGCCGAGCGCATCATCGCCGAGGCCTACAACATCGGCTGGATGAACTTCTGGGGTCCCGACCCCGAGCACCGCGATCGCATCGTGCGCACCTCCCGCACCGCCGACTACGCCTACGACATCTGCGAGTTCCCGCACCTGATCGTCAACCAGGCGCGCGTGCTCGACTACTTCGCCGAGGCCGCGGCGAACGGGCCTGGCCGCATCACGCCCGACTACGGCGTGGAGTTCACGGGGCTCACCGTGCACGACGAGGGCGAGTACCCCGTCGAGGTCGGGATCCGCTACGTCGCGGGCGACCGCGCCGGCGAGGAGCGCACGATCCGCGCGAAGTACGTCGCCGGCTGCGACGGCGCCCGCAGCGGTGTGCGCCAGGCGATCGGCCGCACGCACGTCGGCGCCAGCGCCGCCCACGCCTGGGGCGTCATGGACGTGCTCGTCAACACCGACTTCCCGGACTGGCGCACCAAGTGCGCCATCAACTCGGCCGCGGGCAACATCCTCCACATCCCGCGCGAGGGCGGCTACCTCAGCCGGATGTACATCGATCTGGGAGAGGTCGCCGCCGACGACGACCACCGCGTGCGCCAGACGCCCATCGAGGAGATCATCCGCAGGGCGAACGAGATCCTGCACCCCTACACGCTCGACGTGCGCGAGGTCGCCTGGCACAGCGTCTACGAGGTCGGGCACCGCGTGACCGACGGCTTCGACGACGTGGACGAGGGCGAGTCGCGGACGCCGCACGTGTTCCTCACCGGCGACGCCTGCCACACGCACAGCGCCAAGGCCGGCCAGGGCATGAACGTCTCGATGCAGGACGGCTTCAACCTCGGCTGGAAGCTCGGCTCCGTGCTCACCGGCCGCGCGCCCGAGTCCCTGCTCGCCACGTACGGCGCCGAGCGGCGGCCGGTCGCGCAGCAGCTGATCGACTTTGACCGCGAGTGGTCGAGCCTCATGGCGCGCAAGCCCGAGGAGATCTCCGACCCGAACGACCTGGCCACGTACTACCTCGCGACGGCCGAGTTCCCCTCCGGGTTCATGACGCAGTACACGGGCTCCATGATCACGGGCACCGATGCGCATCAGGAGCTCGCGGTCGGGTATCCGCTGGGCAAGCGCTTCAAGTCCGCCGAGGTCGTGCGGGTCGGGGACGGCAACGTCGTGCACCTCGGACACCACGCGAAGGCCGACGGCCGGTGGCGCGTCTACGCCTTCGGCGACCGGACGGGCGAGGCGCTCACGGCCTGGGCCGAGGCCGCGGCACCCGTGTTCGCGCGGTTCACTCCGGCCGACGGCGACGAGGACGCGGTGTTCGACGTGAAGGCCGTGTACCCGCAGCCGTTCGAGGAGGTCGAGGTGACCTCGGCCCCCGCGCTGTTCCAGCCGAAGACGGGTCCCCTCGGGCTCACCGACTGGGAGAAGGTGTACGCCGCCGGTCCCAGCAAGTGGTGCGCGACGGACATCTTCGAGGCGCGCGAGCTGTCCCGCGACGGCGTCGTGGTCGTGGTGCGCCCCGACCAGTACGTGGCCGCGATCTTCCCGCTCGACGGGGTGGCGGAGCTCGAGGGCTTCCTGGAGGGCGCCTTCCTCCCCGCGCGCTGAGGTCCGCCGCATGACACGTGTCATGTCGAGGAGATGACACCGGGCTCCGGCGCCGCGGCCGGGCGGACGCGAGGCTGGAGGCATGAACGACACCTCTGCGGGCGCGATGGCGATGCGGGTCGCCCCTCGCCCGGCACCCGGACCCGACACCGAACCCGCGGCCGCTCGCGCGGACGCCCCGATCGTGCTGGAGCTGCGCGACGTGCGCCGACACTACGGCTCGGGCGACCGCCGCGTGCAGGCCGTCGACGGCGTTGACCTGTCGATCCGCCGCGGTGAGGTCGTCGCACTGCTCGGGCCCAACGGCGCGGGCAAGACCACGACGCTCGACATGCTGCTCGGCCTCACGGCCCCCAGCAGCGGGACGGTGCAGGTCCTCGGCATGACCCCGGAGCGGGCGACCGCGAGCGGAGCGATCGGCGCGGTGCTGCAGACCGGCGGGCTGCTGGGCGACCTCACCGTCGGCGAGACCGTGCGCCTCATCGCCTCGCTGCACGGCGGAGAGGCGCTCGCGCGGGTGGGCGACGTGATGGCCAGGGCCGACCTCACGCGCCTCGCGCGCCGCCGGGTCGCGAAGTGCTCGGGGGGAGAGCAGCAACGCGTGAAGTTCGCCCTCGCGATGGTGTCCGACCCGGACATCCTCGTGCTGGACGAGCCGACCGCGGGGATGGACGTCACCGCGCGCCGGCACTTCTGGGACGTGATGCGTGCCGACGCGGACGCCGGGCGCACGATCGTGTTCGCCACGCACTACCTGGAGGAGGCGGAGCAGTTCGCCCGCCGCACCGTCGTGATGCACCGGGGCACCGTCGTCGCCGACGCCCCCACCGCCCTGCTGCGCGCGAGCCTGGGGGAGCGCACGGTCGCCGCGACCGTCGCCCCGGGGACCGCGGAGGCGCTCCTCGCCGCGGTGGCCGCCGCCGAGGGCGTGACCGGGGTGCGCCAGGACGGGGACCGCCTCAGCCTGCGCGCGACCGACTCCGACGCGGCCGCCCGGATCCTGCTCGACGGCGGTGCGCACGACCTGGAGATCGCCGCGCCCACGCTCGAGACCGCCTTCACCGCTCTCACGGAGGACTGACCATGCTCGTCTCACCCACCATGCTGCGCATCGAAGGCGTCCGCCAGCTGCGCAACCCGTACACCCTCGCGTTCACCCTGGCGATGCCCGTCGCGATGTATCTGCTCTTCGGGGCGGGCATGGGCTACGGCACCCTGTCCGCGGGGAACGGCAACGTCTCCTTCTACGTCATGACGTCGATGGCCGCCTACGGCACGGCGGTCGCGATGAGCTCGCTCACGTCTCTCGCCGCCACCGAGGCCAAGCAGGGGTGGGGGCGCCAGCTGGCGATGACCCCGCTCACCACGGCGGGGTACGCGCTCACGAAGCTGCTGACCGCGGTGTCGTTCGCGGCTCTGGCCCTCGTGGCCGTGTTCGTCGCCGGCATGCTCACCGGCGCGGAGGTCGAGGACGGGTGGCGCTGGGCCGCGACCGCCGGCATCATCCTCGGCATCGGCCTCATGTACGGGCTGTTCGGTCTCGGTGTCGGCCTGTTCTTCAGCTCCGACTCGGCCGCCGCCCTCGCGTCCATCTCGATGACGTTCTTCGCGTTCTTCGGCAACGTGTTCATGCCGCTCGACGGCGTGATGCTCGACATCGCGCGCTTCACGCCGCTGTACGGCTTCGTCGCGCTGAGCCGCTGGCCGCTCACCGAGGGCGTGCTCACGACCGGGCAGACCGACCCGCTGTGGATGCTCTTCCTCAACGTGGCCGTGTGGCTCGCGGTGTTCGCGGTGCTGGTCGCGATGGGCATGCGGCGCTCGCGGGCTCGGCAGTGACCCGCGCCGGCCGACAGTAGGTTGGACGGATGACGCAGCGCACGCAGCGGGAGCGCTCCGGCAGCCCCCGAGCCTCCCGCGACACCGTCCGGTCCGGCGCGGCCGGAGCTCCGGTCGCGTCGCCGCCTCCCGGCGCCGCGGACCGCTCCGGGAAGGAGCCGTGGGCACGGTTCGGATGGCTGATGGCCGTCATCTGGCTCGTGTTCCTGGTGTACCCGGTGATCGCCCTGCTGCACTCGACCGCACCGCTCGGGTGGGTCGTCACCGGCTGGGTGGCGCTCGTCGCCTTCATCGTCCTGTACGTCACGGGGTTCCTGCACGGCATGCGCGGCGGCGGAGGGCTCGGGCGGCCCCCGACGCCGCGCCAGTGGATCACCTTCGCGCTGCTCATCGCGTGCGCACTCGTGACCGTGCCGGCGGTCGGCGGTTCGGCGCTGAGCTTCCTTCCGTTCATCATGTCGTTCGCGTCGTACGGCCTCACCCGGGTGTGGCACTGGATCGCGACCGTGGCGGCGGTCGTGGTCGCCGCGGGGTGCGTGCTGCTCATCCCCGGCAACCTGACGTACGCGTCAGTCCTGGCGATCGTGGCGCTGCTCGGGGTCGTCAACACGGTGTCGACCTGGCTGATCCTGCGCTCTGCCGAGGCGGAGCGCCTCGGACTGGAGCTGGCGACGAGCGAGGGGCGCGAGGCGGTCGCACGCGACGTGCACGACCTCATCGGCCACTCGCTGACCGTCGTCGGCCTCAAGGCCCAGCTCGCGCGACGCCTGATGGACACGGACCCCGAGCGGGCGCGGGCCGAGCTCGCCGACATCGAGCGCCTGACCGCGGAAGCCATCGCGGGCGTGCGGCAGACCGTCTCGGGGGCGCGTGCGACCACGCTGATCGAGCAGCTCGCCGCGACGGGGGACTCCCTGCGCGCGGCCGACATCCGGCTCGAGACCACGGGCGGGCCCGAGGCGCTCTCGCCCGCGCAGGCCATCACCGCGAGCTGGATCCTGCGCGAGGCGACCACGAACGTCCTGCGTCACGCGCGAGCCGACACGGTTCGGGTGCTGCTCGCGCCGGGGCGGGTGGTCGTGGAGGACGACGGCATCGGCTGCGCCTCCCGCGCCGTCGACGGCAACGGCGTCCGCGGGATGCGCGAGCGCGCCGCGGCCGCGGGAGCGTCGTTCTCGATCGGACCCGCGGGGGCGTCGGGCACGCGGGTGGAGGTGACGTGGTGAACGCGGACACGGGAGCGGGCGACAGCATCCGGCTGCTGATCGCGGACGATCAGGCTCTCGTGCGCGGCGCGCTCGCGGCCCTGCTCGACCTGGAGGCCGACCTGACCGTGAGCGGCATGGCGTCGGACGGAGCGGAGGCGGTGCGGCTGGCGGCCGAGGTGCGTCCCGACGTGTGCCTGATGGACATCCAGATGCCGGGCGTGGACGGGGTCGAGGCGACGCGGCGGATTCGTGAGGTCAGCCCGGGCACGCGGGTGCTCGTGGTGACCACGTTCGCCAGGCCCGGGTATCTGCGGTCGGCCCTCGACGCGGGCGCGAGCGGCTTCATCGTGAAGGACACTCCCGCGGAGGATCTCGCCGAGGCCGTGCGCCGCGTGCACTCCGGGTTGCGGGTGCTCGACCCCGCGCTCGCCGAGGAGAGCCTGTTCGACGGGGCGAATCCACTCAGCGACAGGGAGCGACAGGTGCTGCGGCTCGCCGCGGATGGCCGATCCGCCGCCGCCATCGCCGCGGAGGTCTTCCTGTCGGCGGGCACGGTGCGCAACCATCTGTCGGCTGCGATCGGCAAGACCGGTGCGGTCAACCGGGCGCAGGCGGTGCGCATCGCCTCGGACAAGGGCTGGATCTGACGCGGACCCTGCCGCGGCGGTGGCGGGTGTCGGTGCCCCGGCGTACCGTGAGCCGCGACGGGCGAGGGAGCCCGGACAGGAGGAGTGCGTGATGGAGTGGAAGATCGAGCTCATCTTCGTGCCCGTGTCGGACGTCGACCGGTCGAAGGAGTTCTACGAGAGGGTCGGCTTCCACGCCGACTGGGACCACACGCCGACGGAGGGGCTGCGGTTCGTGCAGATGACGCCGCCCGGGTCGGCCTGTTCGATCGCGTTCGGCACGGGCCTCGGGGTCGCGCTGGAGCCCGGGCAGCAGAACTCGATCCAGGTGGTCGTGCCGGATGCCGACGAGGCGCTGGCTCATCTGCGCGGCCTCGGCGTCGAGGCGCGCGGGGTGCAGGAGCTCGACTGGGGGCGGTTCGTGTCGTTCGACGACCCCGACGGCAACACCTGGACCCTGCAGGAGCTCCCGGACTACAGCGCGCAGGGCTGAGGGGCACGCGCGTCTCGGCGCGTGCACGGGATCGCGCCGGGGGCACGGGACGCCCGCGCGGCCGACCCGTGCCCTCGACAGCACGTTGAACGCTCGAAGCGCGCCGGGCGGGGAGAGGGCGTCACCCGATCCGCACCGCGCCGCCGGAGACGAGGATGCCGCCCGTCGCGGGCACGGCCACGCGCAGTTCGCTGGGGCGTCCGACATGGGCGCCCTGGCGGATGCGCACGCTGTCGCCGGGGAAGCCCTGGGCGCGCAGGTACGCGCCGACCGAGGCCGCCGCGGAACCCGTCGCCGGATCTTCCGTGATGCGCCCGACCGGGAACAGGTTGCGGGCCTCGATGTCGGCCGGATCCTCGGCGTGCAGCACGGTCACCGTGCCGAGCCAGCCCTGCTCGCGCATGAGGGCGGCGACCGCGGCCGGGGCGAAGCGGAACTGGTGGAACAGCTCACGGTCGGCGACGAAGACGATCGGGTGCCAGTTGCCCGCGAACGCCTCCCGCACGGGGAAGCGGGGGTCGACGTCGTCCGCGGTCATCCCGAGCAGTCCGAGCAGCCGGTCGCGCACCGCCGGGTCGAGGTCGCGCACCTGCGGCTCGACGCTCGTGAACGACACCGTCACCTGCCCGTCCGCGTCGGCGAACGACTCCATCGTCACGGCACCGGCGGCCGTCTCGAACACCACCGTGCCCGGGCCGTCGCGCTCCGCCAGTGCCACCGCCGTCGCCACCGTCGCGTGACCGCAGAAGGGGACCTCCGCGGCCGGCGACCAGTACCGCACCCGCAGCCGTGCCCCGTCGTCGGAGGCGCCGGTCACGAACGCGGTTTCGGAGTACCCGACGTCGGCCGCGATCCGCTGCATCTCCGCATCGTCGAGGCCTCCGGCGTCGAGCACCACCCCCGCGGGGTTGCCGCCGTCCGGCGTCGCCGCGAACGCGCTGAAGCGGAGGATCTCGGGGGCATCCGTCATGGGGCGAGCCTAGCGGCGGGCCCGGTCAGGAGTTCACGCGGATGATCTCCTGCTGATACGGGGCGATCACGCCGCCGGAGATGCGCAGGTCGACGACGAGGAAGCGGCGCGTCGCCGGGTCCTCGGCGGTCCACGCGGCGAGCCGGTCGAGGTCGGCCAGCGTGCGCACCACGAGCCCCTCCGCCCCGACCGCGGCACCGAACGCCGCGAAGTCGACCTCGGGGATGCGCATCGGCGCCTCGGCGAGTCCCTTCAGGCCGTAGAGGTTGACCTCGGCGCCGTAGGCCGCGTCGTTCCACACGACCGCCAGCCCGCGGCCACCCGCGGCGCGGACGGCCGACTCCAGGTCGGCGATCGCCATCAGCCCGCCACCGTCGCCCGAGGTCAGCACGATCGTCGAGTCCCGGCGGGCCAGGGCGGCGCCCACCACGCTCGGCCAGCCCTGACCGATCGACTGGAAAGCCGTGCCGACCATCATCATGCGGTCGGGCGCCGCGACCGGCCAGTACATGTTCGCCCAGCCGATGAAGTGCCCGCCGTCCGACACCACCACGCGGTCCTCCGGCAGCAGCTCGGCGATGCGGCGCGCGGCCGAGCGGGGGTCGAGGCGTCCGTCTGGCGCGAGCTCGTCACCGGCGTCGTACGTGCGCGCGGCTGCGACATCGACGCTCTCGCGCCACGGACGGGTCGGCGTCGCGTGCTCCGCCGCGGAGCCGGTGCCGGAGTGCCGGCTCTCGTCGCCGAGGTCGTCCCCGGCGGTCGGGGGAGTGGCGCCGGTGAGCCGTGTCACGAGCGCCTCGGCGGCGAGCCGCGCGTCGGCCCGCACGAACCCGCCGACGTGGGCGTGCGTCGCGGCCGGGGCGACGTCGATCTGGAACACCCGCGTGCCCGGGGCGAACAGCTCGCCGAACCGCATCGTGAACTGGTTGAGCGAGGCACCGAAGACCACGGCGACGTCGGCCGTGCGCACGAGCTGCATGGCCCCGTCGGCACCGAACCCGCCCGTCACGCCCAGGTCGTACCGCGACTCGGGGAAGACGCCGCGACCGAGCGCGGACGAGGCGGTGAGCGCACCGGTCAGGGCGGCCAGCTCGCCCAGGGCGGCGCCCGCTCCGGCGAGCCACGCGCCGCGGCCGGCGAGGAGGAACGGACGCTCGGCGCCGCGCAGCGCCTCCGCGATCTCGTCGAGCATGCCCTCCGCGAACTCGCCACGGGGCGCGAGGGGAGCGGGCAGCCGCGGCGCGGGCGCCGCCGGGACGTCGCCGGCCTCCAGGGCTGCGACGTCGTAGGGGATCGCGAGCACGACCGGGACACGGTAGGTCAGCGCGTGCTCCACCGCGATGACCGTGGTCGCCGCGGCGTCCGCGCGGCCGACGGTGTAGGTGCGGGCGCCGACGGCCGAGGCGAGCGCGATCTGATCCACGTCCCACGGGCGGGGGCCCGACGTGGGCTCGTCGCCCACCACGAGCACGAGCGGGACGTGCGCCTGCACGGCCTCGGCCAGCGCCGTGATGGTGTTCGTGAAGCCCGCGCCATAGGTCGAGGTGCCGGCGGCGATGCGCCCGGAGGCGCGGAAGTGCGCGTCGGCGGCGACCACGGCGCCCTGCTCGTGCCGCACGGCCGTGAAGACGGCGTCGGTGTGCTTCTCGATCGCGTCGAGGAAGTAGGCGTTGCCGTTGCCCATCACCCCGAAGACGGCATCGACGTGCTGGGCGAGGGTGAGGGCGACGTGCGCGGAGACCGTGGGCATGGGGGTGCCTTTCGAGAGACAGGGACGGAGGGACTGCGGGATCCGTATGTGTCTCGCCTCCGCGACATCGCGAAGCGCTTCGTGCCTCTTTTTCAGGCACCGGCCGGGCCGGACCAGCCCAGTCTAGCGGCGGCTCCTGCCTCGCGGATGCGCGAGAATGGACCGATGACGGATGCGGCGATCGAGCGCGAGACGCTCACCTGGGACGGCTTCGGCGCGGCGACGCGCGACCTGGCGCGGAGCATCCTCGCCAGCGGCTTCGAGCCGGAGGTGGTCGTGGCCATCGCCCGCGGGGGACTTCTCCCCGCCGGTGCCATCGCCTACGGCCTCGGCGCGAAGAACTGCGGCGCGATCAACGTCGAGTTCTACACCGGCATCGGCACGGTGCTCGACGCCCCCGAGGTGCTGCCGCCCGAGCTCGACATGGCGTACCTCGACGGTCGCCGCGTGCTGCTCGTGGACGATGTGGCCGACTCCGGCCGCACCCTCGCCCTCGCGGTGCAGCTGCTGAAGGACAAGGGCGCCGACGTGCGGTCGGTGACGATCTACACCAAGCCCTCCACGATCATCCAGCCCGACTACGCCTGGAAGGACACCGATCTGTGGATCAACTTCCCGTGGTCGTTCCAGGGCACCGTGCGCGAGGAGGACGAGGGCCTCGCGCCCTCCGCCTGACTCAGCCGCGCAGCAGCGCCCGCAGCGTCTGGATCGTGTCGGCCTCGGCCGGGGTCTTGTCGTCGCGGTAGCGCTTGACCCTGGCGAACCGCAGCGCCAGTCCACCCGGGTAGCGCGGCGACCGTTGCACGCCGTCGATCGCGATCTCCACCACCAGCTCCGGTCGCAGGAACACGGTCGATGCGGTGCGATGCGACTCGTGCGCCGGGAACTCCTCGGTCTGCCACTCCAGCAGCGCGTCGGTCAGGCCCTTGAACGTCTTGCCCACCATCACGAACGAGCCGGGGTCGCCGAACTCGCCCTCCGGATCGCGGGCGCCGAGGTGCAGGTTCGACAGCCACCCGCGCCGTCGGCCGGAGCCCCATTCGGCCCCGAGCACGACCAGGTCGTACGTGAGGACGGGCTTCACCTTGACCCAGGACTTGCCGCGGCGGCCGGCGGCGTAGGGGGCGTCGACGGCCTTGACCACCACGCCCTCGTGTCCGGCCGCGAGGGCCTCGCGCGACAGCTGCTCGGCGGCCTCGGGGTCGTCCGTCACGATGCCCGGCATGCGCCAGTCGCCCGCGACGGCCGCGAGTACCTCCTGGCGCACGGACAGCGGCTCGTCGAGCAGGTCGCGGCCGTCGAGGTGCAGCACGTCGAAGAACCACGGTCGCAGGGCGAGTTCGCGCGCGGCGTCGGCCCCGAACCGCGACATGGTCTCCTGGAACGGTCGCGGCCCGCCGTCTTCGTCGAGCGACAGCGTCTCGCCGTCGAGGATCACGTCGTGTGCGGGAAGCGCCCGCACGATCTCGACGATCTCCGGCAGGCGGTGCGTGACGTCGGCGAGGCTGCGGGTGTAGATGCCCACGTCGTCGCCGTGCCGGTGCACCTGGATGCGGGCGCCGTCGAGCTTGTACTCCACGGAGGCGCGGCCCGTAATCTCGAGCGCGGCGGTGGGCGTGGCCGCGGTCGCCGCCAGCATCGGCAGCACCGGGCGGCCCACCCGGAGCCCGACCTCCTCCAGCGCGCCCTCGTCTCCGGTCAGCGCCAGACGGGCGGTCTCGCCGAGGTCGCCCGAGAGCATCGCCGCGCGTCGCACGAGGCCGATGGGCTGATCGGACGCCCGGGCGATCGCGTCGAGCAGCACGCCGCCGAGCGCCCCCGTGCGCAGCTCGCCCAGCATGGCCCTGGCGAGGAAGTCCCACTCCGCGGCGGTGGACCGCGTGGCCAGGGCGCGCAGGAGGTCGCTGCGGACGCCGGCGGAGCCAGCGCCCGACGCGGTGGACAGCTCCTCGAACGCGTGGTCGACCTCGGCGATCGTGAGACTCGACTCCGCGGCATGGGCGATGTCGAGCGACGACAGCCCGCGCCAGCCCACCCCCAGTCGCCCCTGCCGCGGGGAGGCGAGCAGGAGACCCACGAGCGCGGGCACGACGGCCTCGTCCGCACCGCGCAGCAGCTCGGCGATCGCGTCGATCTTGGCGAGGCGCGACGAGGTGGACGCGACCTTCTCGGTTGTGGTGACGAGCTCGGAGAGCAGCATCCCCGCATCATGCCACCGGCCGCGGACACCGCGGAAGGAGCTTGACACCGCCCGCCCCGGGGCGGGGGCGCTCGTTCAGCGCCCGCGGAACTGCGGCCTGCGCTTCTCCTGGAACGCGGCGAAACCCTCGCGGTAGTCGTCGGTGTCGCACAGGGCGGCCTGCGCCGCGTTCTCGATGCCGACCGCGTCCCACAGCGTCAGCTTCTCGTCGCGGATCCGCGCCACGAGCTCCTTGCTCGCCAGGAACGCTGCCGTGGCGCCCCGGGCGGCAGCGGCGGCGGCCTCCGCGGTCGCCGACACCACCTCGTCGTCGGGGAACACGCGGGAGAACAGGCCCGACTGCACGGCCTCGGTTCCGCTCATCAGGCGCCCGGTATAGATGAGGTCGAGCGTCTTGTGCGCGCCGAGCCGGTCGAGGAACAGCGCGTGACCACCGGAGTCGAGCGTGGCCCCCAGGGCCGCGAACGGGGAGCCGATCTTCGCGGACTCGGCCACGTACACCACGTCGGTCGCGATCAGCAGTCCGAGTCCGACGCCCAGACAGGCCCCGTGCGCGACCGCGAACGTCGGTGCGGGGAACCGCGCCATGCGCTGCAGCAGCGGGGTCACCGCGCCGCCGAGGTAGCCGAGCACATCGTCGTCGCGCGGGTCGACCGCCGAGATGTCGCGACCGGCGCAGAACGCCCTGCCCTCGCCGCGCAGCACGAGCGCCCGCACCCCGGCGTCCTCCGCCGCGTCGTAGGCGGCGTCGAGCTCGTCCAGCGCGGTCTCGTCGAGGGCGTTGAGCTTCGCGGGCGCGTTCAGCACGACCGTGGCGACGTCGTCGGCGATGGTGAGGTCGATCATGGGGCCCTCCGGATCAGACGTCGTAGTCGACGACCAGGCGGTCGCTCGTGGGGTGGGACTGGCACGTCAGCACGTAGCCGCGCTCGAGCTCGTCGGGTTCCAGCGCGTAGTTCTCCGTCATGGTGACGCTGCCCTCGATCACCCGCGCGCGACACGTGCCGCACACGCCGCCCGCACACGCGAACGGGGCGTCGGGGCGCACCCGCAGGGCCGCGTTGAGCACCGACTCGCGTGCCGCCACGGGGCTCTCCACCGTCGAGGAGACGCCGTCGAGGTTCACCTCGATGCGCACCGTCTTCTCCCCGGCGCTCACCGTCACGGGGCGCGCGGCCCGCACCGGCTCGTCACCCGTGGTGAACAGCTCGAACCGGATGTGCTCGCGCGGCACGCCCACGTCGGCGAGCACCGCGCGGCACAGGTCGACGAGCGCGAGCGGCCCGCACAGGAACCACTCGTCCACATCGGAGGGGTCGATCAGCGATCCGAGGATCGTGCGCAGCTTGGGCTCGTCGAGGCGGCCGGACAGCACGGGGGCCGTGCGCTGCTCGCGCGACAGCACGTGATGCAGCGTGAGCCGGGTGGGGTAGCGGTCCTTCAGGTCGGCGAGGTCCTCCAGGAACATCACGTCGAGGGTCGAGCGGTTCGTGAACAGCAGCGTGAACCGCGAGGTCCGCGACCGCGTCAGCACGGTGTGCGCGAGAGCCATCAGCGGAGTGATGCCCGATCCGGCGGCGATGCCCACCACGTGCTTCTGGTCGAGGTCGTCGAGCCCCGAGGTGAAGGTGCCCTGCGGGCTCATCACGTCGATGCGGAAGCCGGGGTGCAGACCCGTCTGCGCCCACGTGGAGAAGAGCCCGCCCTCGTCGCGCTTGACCGCCACGCTCAGGCGCGTCGGCCGTCCGTCGGTGCGGTGCTCGGGAGCGCGGCACAGCGAGTACGAACGCCGCACCTCCTCGCCGTCGAGGGTCGTGCGCAGCGCCACGTACTGGCCCGGCAGATGGTCGTAGTCGTCGGCGAGCTCGGGCGGCACCGTGAAGGTGACCTCGACGGAATCCTCGGTCAGCGGACGCACGTCCTCGACCTCGAGCGTGTGGAACCGGGCGCGCGTGCGCTCGCGGGAGGCGGGTGCGGCGGCCGCGGGCGGCGTCGCCCGCGCGGGGGAGAACAGCGACATCAGTGCACCTTGAAGTGGTCGAAAGGTTCCAGGCACGCGCGGCACTCGTACAGCGCCTTGCACGAGGTCGAGCCGAAGCGCGACACCTCACGGGTGTCGAGCGAGCCGCAGCGCGGGCACCGCACGCTCAGCGCGAGCCGGATGGGCCCCGACGACACCGCGGCGCGGCCGCTGGGCGGGGCGATGCCGTACTCCCGGAGCTTCTGCGCGCCGGCGTCGCTCATCCAGTCGGTGGTCCACGCGGGGGACAGCACGAGCCGCACCTCGACCTGCGCCCAGCCCGCCGCGGTGAGCGCCAGCACGACGTCGTCGCGGATGGTGTCCATCGCCGGGCAGCCGCTGTACGTCGGGGTGATGTCGACCCGCACCGTGTCGCCGTGCACCTCGACCGCGCGCAGCACGCCGAGGTCCTCGATCGTGAGCACGGGCACCTCGGGATCGGGCACGGCCGCGGCGATCCGCCACGCCTCGGCCCGCGACCCGGCCGCTGTGCCGGTCACCACGACGCCCCCGGGTGCCGTCGCGCCAGCACCTGCATCTCGGCGAGGAGGTGGCCCAGCGGGGTCGCATGAGCGCCGCGGCGGCCGCCCGCCGACGACGCCGACACGGCGGGGACGGCGAGGTCGGCCTCGGCGAACACGGTGTCCACGACCGCGTCGAACCCCGGGCGCAGCGCGGAGGGGCGCACGGCCGCGTCGCCGAGTCGATCGATGAGCGGCTCGTCGCGGAACAGCTCGTCGACATACGGCCACACGTCGGTCAGGGCCCGGATCATCCGCGCGCGAGACTCGTCCGTGCCGCCCGCGAGCCGCAGCACCCACTGCACGGCGTGGTCGCGGTGGTAGTCGACCTCCTTGAGGGCCTTTTCCGCGATCGCCGCCAACGTGGGCTCCGAGCTCGCGCGCAGGGCGGCGTACAGATCCACGAGGTACACCGACACGACGAACTGCCGCGCGATGGTCTGGGCGAAATCGCCGTTGGGCTGCTCCACGATCCAGGCGCTGCGGAACTCGGGCTCGTCGCGGAAGTAGGCCAGGTCGTCCTCGGAGCGGCCGTCCCAGGATCCGGCGAAGTGCAGGAACGAGCGGGCGTGCCCGAGCAGGTCGAGGGCGATGTTGCCGAGCGCCACGTCCTCCTCCAGCTCCGGCGCGCGGGAGATCCACGCGCCGAGCTGCTGCGACAGGATCAGGGCGTCGTCGCCCAGCCAGAGCGCGTACTCGGCGAGGTCGGCGCTGGTCGCGGTGGTGCCGGCGCCCGCCAGCTCCTCGCTCAGCCGCAGTTCGTCGACCGAGACGTCTCCGTGCACGTCGGTTCCGTGCACGTCGGTGTGCCCGTGCTGCTGCGCGCTCACAGGTGCGGCACCCCCTCGGAGGCGGTGTAGTACACCGCGTGCCGGTAGTTCTTGCCGGCCGGGCTCTCGAAGTAGGCGCCCTTGGCGTCGGGGTCGCTGGTGGTGATGGCGTCGGCCGGCACGGCCCAGATCGACACGCCCTCGCCGCGCCGCGTGTAGAGGTCGCGGGCGTTGCGGATCGCCATGTCGGCGTCTGGCGCGTGCAGCGAGCCGACGTGCACGTGGCTCAGGCCGCGGTTCGCGCGCACGAAGATCTCCCACAGGGGCCAGGGCTCGCGCTCGTCGGCGCCGGGGGTGGCCATCACGCGACCGCCTTCGTCTTGAGGGCCTGCTTGCGGGCGTACTCGGCGGCGGCCTCGCGCACCCAGGCGCCCTCCTCGTGGGCGGTGCGGCGGCGCTCCAGCCGTTCCGCGTTGCACGGTCCGTTGCCGCGCAGCACCTGGAAGAATTCGTCCCAGTCGATCTCGCCCATCTCGTAGCGGCCGGTCTCCTCGTCGAAGCGCAGATCGGGGTCGGGCAGGGTGACGCCGAGGATCTCGGCCTGGGGCACGAGCATGCTCACGAAGCGCTGGCGCAGCTCGTCGTTGGAGAAGCGCTTGATCTTCCAGGCCATCGACTGCGCGGAGTTGGGGGACTGGTCGTCGGGCGGGCCGAACATCGCCAGGCTCGGCCAGTACCAGCGGTCCACGGCGTCCTGCGCCATCTGCCGCTGCTCCTCCGTGCCGCGCATGAGGGTGAGGAGGATCTCGAAGCCCTGCCGCTGGTGGAACGACTCCTCCTTGCAGATGCGCACCATCGCCCGGCCGTAGGGGCCGTAGGAGGCGCGGCACAGCGGCACCTGGTTGCAGATGGCGGCGCCGTCGACGAGCCAGCCGATCGCCCCCATGTCGGCCCAGGTGGGGGTGGGGTAGTTGAAGATCGACGAGTACTTGGCCTTGCCGGAGATGAGCTGGTCCATCATCTCGTCGCGCGTGATGCCGAGGGTCTGCGCGGCGGAGTAGAGGTAGAGCCCGTGTCCGGCCTCGTCCTGCACCTTCGCCATCAGGATGGCCTTGCGCTTGAGGCTGGGCGCGCGCGTGATCCAGTTGCCCTCCGGCTGCATGCCGATGATCTCGGAGTGCGCGTGCTGGGAGATCTGCCGGATGAGCGTCTTGCGGTATGCCTCCGGCATCCAGTCGCGCGGCTCGATGCGCTGCTCGTTCGCGATGAGCTCCTCGAACAGGCGCTCCTCCGCGGAGGCCTCGTCCGTCACGAGGGACAGGTCTGCAGGACTGGTCATCGTCGACTCCTCGCCATCCGGCCTTCTTTACTGACCGATCGTTAGGTAATTCTGACACAGCGATCGTCGGTATTCAACCGGCGCCGGATCAGAGCGAGCGCGACACGAGCGCGAGCAGGGCCCGGCCGTAGGCCTCTGCGGGGTCGGGGTGCTCGAACGTCAGCGGCTCCCCGGCGATCTCGATCTCCACGCGGAACGTGTCTGGCAGCCGGACGAGGGCGCGGAACGTACCGCGGAGAAGTTCGCGCAGCTGATCCTCGCGGGGCAACCACACCGCATCAGCCAGGGTCACCGCATCGAGCGCCCACTCGGTCGTGCCGTTGAACGCCAGGTCGGTGCCGCTGGGGGTCTGCCGCGCCTCGATCGTCATCCCGCTCACGGTGAACACGTCGGCCTCGGCCTCCAGCTCCACCTCGTCGGGGAGGTCCAGCTGGAAACGGTCGCCCTCCGCGGGGTGCCAGGTGAGTCCCGCATCGCGCAGGGCGACGGCGAGTTCGCGCGTGATCATCCCTCCACGCTAGACGCCATGCGGCAGCCGTCCCCCGATCGCGGGCCGCGACGACCGGGCTGTCGGCGGTGTGCGGCAGAGTGGAGGACATGACCTCCGCACCCGCCGACACCGCCCGCGACACCGCCCGCGCCGCCCTCGCCGAGCTGGTCGGGCGCGCCGACGTCGACTTCCACGACGGGCAGTACGAGGCGATCGAGGCCCTGGTGGAGGGGCGCCGCCGCGCGCTCGTGGTGCAGCGCACCGGCTGGGGCAAGTCCGCGGTGTACTTCGTCGCGACGCTGCTGCGCCGACGGCAGGGCGCGGGCCCCACCGTGCTGGTGTCGCCGCTGCTCGCCCTCATGCGCGACCAGATCGCGGCCGCCGAGCGCGCGGGCGTGCGGGCGGTGGCGATCAACTCCACGAACGCGCACGAGTGGGCGGAGGTGGAGGGGCGGCTCGCGCGCGACGAGGTCGACGTGCTGCTGGTGTCGCCCGAGCGGCTCAACAACCCCGCCTTCCGCGAGCAGCAGCTGCCCGCGCTCGTGGCCCGCCTCGGCATGCTCGTCATCGACGAGGCGCACTGCATCAGCGACTGGGGGCACGACTTCCGGCCCGACTACCGCCGCCTGCGCGACCTGATCGGCCAGCTCCCGACCGACGTGCCGGTCCTGGCCACGACCGCGACCGCCAACAGCCGCGTCGTGGCCGACGTCGCCGAGCAGCTCGGAGCGCTGCCGACCGGGGAGGCCGGTGGGGCTGTGGCGTCCGCTGCACCGGGTGCGGGTGCGGGTGCGGGAGCCGTGCCGGTGCTGACGATCCGTGGACCCCTGGCCCGCACGTCGCTGCGGCTCGGCGTGCTGCGCCTGCGCGACTCGGCCAGCCGCCTGGCCTGGCTGCTGAGCCACCTCGACGACCTTCCGGGCTCCGGCATCATCTACACGCTCACGGTCGCCGCGGCCGTCGACACCGCGCGACTGCTGCGTGAGCACGGGCATGAGGTGCGCGCCTATACCGGGCAGACCGATGCCGAGGAGCGCGCCGAGTCGGAGGGCATGCTCAAGCGCAACGAGGTCAAGGCGCTCGTGGCCACCAGCGCCCTGGGCATGGGCTTCGACAAGCCCGACCTCGGCTTCGTCGTGCACCTCGGCGCGCCGTCGTCGCCCGTCGCGTACTACCAGCAGGTGGGCCGTGCGGGCCGGGCGAGCGACAACGCCGACGTGCTGCTGCTGCCCGGGGTCGAGGACCGCGACATCTGGCACTACTTCGCGACCGCGTCGATGCCCGACCGTGAGCGCGCCGAGCGGGTGATCGCCGCGCTCGGCGACGCTCCGATCTCGACCCCGGCGCTGGAGGCCCTGGTCGACATCCGCCGCACGCCGCTGGAGTTGCTGCTCAAGGTGCTCGACGTCGACGGAGCCGTGCGGCGCGTGCAGGGTGGCTGGATCGCGACGGGAGCGCCGTGGACCTACGACGCCGAGCGCTACGAGCGCATCGCCGCCGAGCGGGTCGCCGAGCAGCAGCACATGCTCGACTACGAGCGGACCGACGGCTGCCGCATGGAGTTCCTGCAGCGGGCGCTCGACGACGAGACCGCCGCGCCCTGCGGTCGCTGCGACACCTGCGCGGGCGTCTGGTTCCCGACCGAGGTGGCGTCGACGGCCAGCGCGCAGGCGGCGGAGTCGCTCGACCGCGTGGGCGTGCCGATCGAGCCGCGGCGCGCCTGGCCGACCGGCGCCGACCGCCTCGACGTGCCCGTCAAGGGCCGCATCCCCGCGGACGAGCAGGCCGAGGAGGGGCGTGCGCTGGCGCGGCTCACCGATCTGGGCTGGGGCGGCGCACTGCGCGACACCTTCGCCGCGGGCGCCCCCGATGCCGCGGTGACCCCGCGGCTGGTGCAGGCGTGCGTGCGCGTGCTCGCCGGGTGGGGGTGGGTGGAGCGGCCCGTCGCCGTGGTCGCCCTGCCCTCGCGGTCGCGGCCGCTGCTGGTGGACTCGCTGGCGCGAGGACTGGCCGACATCGGGCGACTGCCGTACCTGGGCGCTCTGGAGCTGCGCGGCGGGGGACCGTCGGGCCAGTCGGGAGGGAACAGCGTGTTCCGGCTCGCGGGCGTGTGGGACCGCTTCGACGCGTCGCACCTCGAGGTGCCAGCGGGCCCCGTGCTGCTGGTCGACGACCTCGTCGACAGTCGCTGGACCATGACGGTCGCCGCGCGCACCCTCCGTCGTGCCGGGGCCACCGCGGTGCTCCCGTTCGCGCTCGCCCTCCGCGGCTGACGCCGGGGCCCCGGGCTCAGTCGTCGGCGGGGGAGATGCGCGGGGGCCAGGAGGTCGCGCCGAGTTCGCGGGAGATGTTCCTCGCGGTCTCGCGCAGAGCGTTCACGACGGCGTCCGAGGCGGGGGTCTGCGAGGTCGGCAGGACCACGGCGACCGCGGCGACGATCGCGTCGGAGGCATCGGCGACGGGCGCCGCGAGCGACGACTCACCGAGCACGGCCTCGTCGAACTCGCCCGCCATGCCCCGCTCGGCGATCGCGGGCAGCTCCAGCGTCAACCGCGCGACGTCGGTGACCGTGTCGCCGGTGAGGCTGCGCAGCGGTGCGTCGAACACCGTCCGCTGGAACCCCTGGTCGTACGCGAGCAGCACCTTGCCCATCGCGGAGGCGTGCGCGGGGATCGCCATACCGGTCTCGAGCATCTGCTGGCTGTCGTCGGGGCGCAGGTTGTGATGGATCACCAGCACGTCGGTGAAGTGCGGCGCTCCCAGGCGCACGGAGAGGTGCGTGCGGCGGGCGAGCTCCTGGGTCCAGCGCATGGACCGCGCCCGCACGTCGAGGCTGTCGAGGTACACGTTGCTGAGGCGCAGCAGGGTGGGGCCGAGCATGTAGCGCTGCCCTCCGCGCTCCTTGGCGACCAGACCGTGCGCGCGCAGCGACTTCACGATGCCGTGCACGGTCGACGGCGGCAGGCCGAGCGCGCTCGACAGGTCGGTGATGCCGAGGTGGCGCGCCCCCTGCAGCAGGTCGAGGATCTTCGCCGCACGGTCGATCGCCTGGATCATCCGCGTCTCCTTCCGGTCGTCGTCGACCCGGTCGCGCCGGTCGCCTGAACGATCTTGACAAGCCGGCAGGCTCCGAGCATATTCGACATTAACGAATTCCTTTCGGATTTTCGGGACAGCGCACGATGCATCAAAGGAGATCGCACGATGAAGAAGCTCATCAACGCCCCGGAAGACGTCCTCGTCGAATCCCTGCGGGGCGTCGCCGCCGCTCATCCGGAGCTGTCGGTGGATCTGGAGAACCACGTCATCACGCGGGCCACGCCCAAGGCGCAGGGCAAGGTCGCCGTCGTGTCCGGCGGCGGGTCGGGACACGAGCCCCTGCACGGCGGCTACGTGGGCACGGGCATGCTCGATGCGGCCGTCGCCGGGGAGGTCTTCACCTCACCCACCCCCGACCGCGTACAGGTGGCGACCCAGGCCGTCGACCGTGGCGCCGGCGTGCTGCACATCGTGAAGAACTACACCGGCGACGTGCTCAACTTCGAGATGGCGGCCGAGCTCGCGTCGATGGAGGGCATCGAGGTGGGCACGGTCGTGGTCGAGGACGACGTCGCGGTGCAGGACTCGCTGTACACGGCGGGACGCCGCGGGGTCGGGCTCACGGTGCTGCTGGAGAAGCTCGTGGGCGCCGCCGCCGAGGAGGGCCGCGACCTCGCGTCCGTCGTCGAGCTGGCGAAGCGCATCAACGGACAGGGGCGCTCGATGGGCATGGCGCTCACGAGCTGCACCGTGCCCGCCGCGGGCAAGCCCACGTTCGACCTCCCGGACGACCAGATGGAGATCGGCATCGGCATCCACGGCGAGCCGGGCCGGCACCGCGAGCCGCTCGCGCCCGCGTCCGACATCGCCCGCCAGCTCGTCGAACCCATCCTGGGCGACATCGACGCGGCCGGTCCCGCGATCGTGATGCTCAACGGCATGGGCGCGACCCCGCTCATCGAGCTCTACCTCATGTACGGCGAGGTCGCCGCGATCCTGGAGAAGTCGGGCGTGCAGATCGCCCGCAACCTCGTCGGCAACTACATCACCTCGCTCGACATGGCCGGCTGCTCGGTCACGGTGCTGAAAGCCGACGACGAGCTGCTGCGGCTGTGGGACGCACCCGTGGTCACCCCCGGCCTGCGGTGGGGCGCCTGATGGCGGCCGTCGGCACCGCGCAGCTCGCGGACTGGATCACCCGCTACCGCGACGCGGTCACCGCGCAGCGCGACTGGCTCACCGAGCTGGACTCCGCGATCGGCGACGCCGACCACGGCGCCAACATGGCCCGCGGCTTCGCGGCCGTGGGAGACAAGCTGGCCGCGGGGACCCCGGCCACGGTCGACGAGCTGCTGAAGACGGTCGGCATGACGCTCGTGAGCTCGGTGGGCGGAGCGAGCGGCCCGCTGTACGGCACCTTCTTCCTGCGCATGGGCATGTCCGCCGGAGCGGTCTCGGAGATGGACGGCCCCGCGCTCGCCGCGGCCCTGCGTGCCGGACTCGAGGGCATCGTCGCCCGCGGCAAGCCCGAGGCGGGGGACAAGACCATGTACGACGCGATGGCGCCGGCGGTCGATGCGTTCGACGCGGCGCTCGCCGACGGATCCTCGGTGGGCGACGCCGCCCGGGCGGCGGCCGACGCGGCGGCCGCGGGGCGCGACGCCACCCTCGACCTGGTGGCGCGCAAGGGGCGCGCCAGCTACCTGGGCGAACGCAGCGCGGGGCACCTCGACCCGGGCGCGGCCTCCACCGCGATCCTGTTCGACACGCTCGCCGCCGCGATCGCGGACAGCGCCTGATGATCGGCATCGTCGCCGTCTCCCACAGCGCCCGGCTCGGGGAGGCGGCGCTCGAGCTCGCCCTCCAGATGGTGCCGGGGGGAGGCGTGCGCGTCGAGGTGGCGGCGGGCGCGGGGGTCGACGCCGACGGTGCCCCGGTACTCGGGACCGACGCCGTGGCCGTCGCGACCGCGATCGATGTGCTCGCCGCGGACTGCGACGGGGTGCTGGTGCTGATGGACCTCGGGTCCGCGGTGCTGAGCGCCGAGCTCGCGCTGGAGCTGCGGGCGAGCGACGTGCCGGTGCGACTGGCGCCCGCGCCGTTCGTGGAGGGGCTGCTCGCCGCGGTGGTCGCCGCCGCGGCCGGGGCCGACCTCGACGCCGTGGCCGCGGAGGCGACCGGAGCGCTGGTGGCGAAGAGCGGACAGCTCGGGGAGCCCGAGGCGGAGGCGGGCGCCGCCGGGAGCACGGGGGTGGGAGCGGGTACGACGACCGGGTCCGCGGCCGTGCCGGAGTCGGAGCCAGGGACGCGGGGGGACTCGCCGAGCGGGTCAGGATCCGCGGCGACGGGCGGGACTCCGGCGGACCCGCCGGAGCCGGGCGCGCATGAGGAGGGCGTGAGTGTGCGTCGCGTGCGGGTGCGCAACCCGCTGGGCATCCACGCGCGCCCGGCCGCCCTGATCGCGGAGGCCGCCGGTGGCGCGGACGTGCGCCTGCGACGGCTGCCCGATGGGATCGAGGCGGCGGCGCGCAGCCTCACGCGCCTGCTCGCGCTCGGAGCGCGGCAGGGCACGGAGTTCGAGCTGATCGGCCGCGGTCCCGACGCCGGGGCCGCCCTCGACCGGCTGGTCGCCCTGTTCGACGACGGCTTCGGCGAGGGCACGGAGGACGCACAGCGCGACGACACCCGAGCCGCGGACGGTGCCGGCGGAGAGGGCGCTCGCGCCACCGTCGGGGGTCCGGATGCGTCCGGCGCGGCGGACGGCCCGGGTGCTGCCGCCGCCGCGGAGACCGGGGGCCGTGGCGCCGGCGCGGAGACGAACGACGCCCGCGGGGCGAGAGCGGGTTCGGCTGCGGACGCAGCGGGTGTGGACGGCGATGCGGACGGACCGGTGCCGATCGAGCCCGGGGCCGTGCTGCGGGGGCGCGGTGTGAGCCCGGGGAGGGTCGCGGCGCCGGTGGTGCACGTGGCGCCGCCGCTGCCGGAGCCCGACGCCGAGACGGTGGTCGCGCCGGACGAGCGCGAGGCCGAGGTGTCGGCGATCGAGTGGGCCGCGGTGGCCGTGGCCGACCAGCTGCGTTCGCGCACGGCTCAGGCGACCGGCGAGGCCCGCGCGATCCTCGATGCGTCCCGGCTCCTCGCGTCCGACCCGGAGCTGGTGTCGGAGGCGACGGAGCTCGTGCGCGCGCAGGGACGCACGGCCGCGCGCGCCGTCTGGGAGACGTCCGCGACGCACGAGAAGGCCCTCCTCGCGCTCGGCGGCCGGATGGCCGAGCGCGCCGCCGACATCCGCGACGTGCGCGATCGCATCATCGCGGAGATCCTGCGGGTCGACCTGCCCGGTGTGCCGGAGCGCGACGAGCCGTTCGTGCTGGTGGCGACCGATCTGTCTCCGGCCGACACCGCCACCCTGGACGGGGGGCGGTGCGTGGCGCTGGTGACGGAGCAGGGCGGCCCGACCTCGCACACCGCGATCATCGCGCGCTCGCTCGGACTTCCCGCGGTGGTGGGACTCGCGGGTGCGCTCGGGATCCCCGAGGGGACGACCGTGCTGGTGGACGGGGATCGTGGCACGGTGTCACTCGATCCGGACGAGGCAGACGTGGCGTCGGCGCGTACCGCCTCCCCCGTCATGCGGTTCGACGGACGCGGGCGCCTGGCGGACGGCCACCGCGTGCCCCTGCGTGCGAACGTGGGTGGCGCGGCGGATGCGGTGACGGCGGCAGCGGCGCAGGCGGAGGGCGTCGGCCTGTTCCGCACCGAGTTCTGCTTCCTCGGCCGTGTCGATGCGCCGACGATCGACGAGCAGGTCGAGGCGTATCGCGGAGTGCTCGCCGCGTTCCCCGGCCGCAAGGTGGTGGTGCGCACGCTCGATGCGGGCAGCGACAAGCCGCTGCCCTTCGCGAACGCCGATCACGAGGACAACCCGGCCCTCGGTGTGCGCGGACTGCGCATCGCCCGGCGGAACCCCGCCCTGCTCGACGATCAGCTGCGGGCCCTCGCGCGCGCGGCGGATGCGGAGTCGGCCGAGGTCGAGGTGATGGCGCCGATGGTCGCGACCGTCGAGGAGGCGCGGGAGTTCGCGGAGCGGTGTCACGCCGCCGGGCTGGACCGCGTCGGGATCATGATCGAGACGCCCGCTGCCGCCCTGCTGGCGGCCGAGCTGTTCGAGGTCGTGGACTTCGTGAGCCTCGGGACGAACGACCTCGCCCAGTACACGCTGGCGGCCGACCGCCTGCTGAGCGACCTCGGCGAGCTGAACGACCCGTGGCAGCCCGCAGTCCTGCGCCTGATCGGCATGGTGGGCGCGGCGGGTCGCGCGGCGGGGAAGCCGGTCGGGGTGTGCGGTGAGGCCGGGGGCGATCCGGCCCTCGCTCCCGTGCTGGTCGGGCTCGGCGTGACCTCCCTGTCGATGACCCCGCGTGCGCTCGGACGGGTGGCCGCGGCGCTGGACGCGGTGACCGTCGAGGACTGCCGTCGGATGGCCGAGGCCGCGGCCGGCGCCCCCACGGCGGCCGAGGCGCGGGCGGCCGTGACGCGCGCCGGGTGACGGCGCCCGACGCGGGCTTCTGCGGTCGGGGCGCGGTGTATGCCGATGCGGGCATGCGATCCGTATCGTTCTCGTCACGGTGGTCGGCTGGCCAGTATTTTGGTGGGCCGGACCACTACGCTCGCGGCAGGGGACGCGCCGTCGGCGCGTGAGAGACCACCGGAGGGTCGAATGTCCAGCATGTCGTTCGTGAAGAGATCGATCGCGCGAGGCGGCCTCGCGGCCGTCCTCGTGGGGGCGCTCGCGGGGGTGTCCGCGTGCGCACCGACTCCCGAGCCCGCGTCGAGTCCTTCGGCCGCGCCGTCGACCTCGGCGCCGGAGCCGTACGATGGGCCGCTGCTCTTCGTCGGCGACGAGCTGGAGTCGTTCGCACTGACTCCGCAGGAGGTCGCCGGCCTCTTCCCGGGGGCACCGCCCGCGACCGCGATCACGGACACGCTCGTGCAGTACGCCGACGGCGGCGGTCCCGACTTCGCTCCGGCCGTCTGCAGGCTCCTGATCAGCGAGACGTCGATGCGCAGCGTCGGCGCGCGCACGGTGCCGTGGGTCGATGGCGCAGACGCCGGGAACAGCGGAAGGCAGGAGATCCTGCAGTTCGCCTCGGAGGAGAACGCGTCCGCTCGAATGGACGACCTCGTGTCGACGGTCGAGAGCTGCGCGCAGTTCGACGCCCAGGGGCCGGGGTCCTTCACGGCCTCCGTGGCTCCCGACGGCGATGGTGTCCGCGCCTTCGCCGGGACGCTGGAACTCGACTCCTCGGGGAGCCCGTGGCGTGCACACCACGCGTTCGCCGCGGTCGGCAACGTGATCGTGCACGCGTGGCAGCCGGCACAGGACGGTTCCGCGTTCGACGCGGAGGCCGCTGCGCTCCTGCTGCGCGACCGTGCGGTGGAGGCGAAGACCGCGCTCGTGGACGAGCTCACCGCGCAGCCGCCCGTCACGCCGACGCCGTCCGCGCAGGATCCCTCCGCCGACTGGAGCACGTGGGAGCTGACGCCGACGGGCGTCGGTCCTCTGATCTTCGGTGCCGACCGCGCCGCCGCGCTCGCCGCGGTTCCCGGTGCGACGGCCGAGGAGTTCACCTGGACGGACACGGCCGCGCGCCTGGTGAGTCCGGACGGACAGTCCTCGCTCATCCTGCACTTCACCGAAGACGGGGCGCGGCTCAGCGGCGTGACCGCCGGCATCGCGAACCTGGACGGTGACGTCGAGCCGAACGGCGACCTGCTCCCGGCGGCCCAGGGCGTGCGCATCGGGGCGCCGCTCGCCGACGCCGTCGCCGCATTCCCCGATGGCACGTTCCTGCAGATCGTCTCGTCCGGCGAGGACTTCTATCAGTGGGCGACGAGGGAGGGCGGCGTGGTTCGCTTCCGCGCGGACCGCGACGCCGCTGATCCGGCGGCCGTCATCACCGGGATCACGGTGGAGGACGCGACGCTGACCCCGCCCCTCACCGTCGACTGACGCACGCTCTGCGTCGGGCCGCGGTCCCGCTCTGTCTTACTGACCGATCGTTCAGTTAGTATGGGCCGAGCGGGACCGCGGCGTCCCGTCCCCAGCGCGACGAGGAGGTCGGCGATGACGGATGTGACGACGGAGACGGCGGAGGCCGTGCAGCCCAATCGCGCCATGATGCAGCGCGACCGCGCGTCCGCGATGCTCGGGCTCACGGTCGAGCGCGACGACCCCGGTCATGCGGTCGTCTCGATGCGCGTGCGCGACGACATGACCAACGGCTTCCGCATCACCCACGGCGGGTTCGTGTTCGCGCTCGCCGACACGGCCTTCGCGATCGCCTGCAACGAGGACGACCGGGTCACGGTCGCGGCCGGAGCCGACATCGCCTTCCTCAAGCCGACCGTCGCCGGGCAGACCCTCACGGCCACGGCCGTGCGACGCACCCGCACCGGGCGCTCCGGCATCTACGACGTCACCGTGGTCGACGAGCAGGGCGACACCGTCGCCGAGTTCCGCGGCCGCTCCCGCACCACGCCCCAGACCCACTGACCCGCCGAAACCCGAGGAGCCCCCGTGTCGACGACGACCGCCCCCGCTTCCGCCCTCCGCCCGCCCGCCGCCGAGGAACTCGACCCCGAGGAGCGCCTGAGCCGTGCGGAGCTCGAGGCCCTTCAACTGGAGCGGCTGCAACGGACCGTGCGCCACGCCTACGCGCACGTGCCGCTCTACACCCGCAAGTTCGACGAGGCGGGCGTGCACCCCGACGACATCCGGTCGCTCGACGACGTGCGCCGCCTGCCCTTCACGACGAAGGACGACCTGCGCGAGACCTACCCGTTCGGGATGTTCGCGGTGCCGATGGACGAGGTCGCCCGCATCCACGCCTCCAGCGGCACCACGGGCCGCCCGACCGTGGTCGGCTACACCCGGGGCGACCTCGACCGCTGGGGTTCGCTCGTGGCGCGGTCGCTGCGGGCCAGCGGCATCCGGCGGGGCATGAAGGTGCACAACGCCTACGGCTACGGCCTGTTCACGGGCGGCCTCGGAGCGCACGCGGGCATCGAGGCCCTGGGCGCCACGGTGATCCCGATGTCGGGCGGGCAGACGGCACGGCAGGTGCAGCTGATCCGCGACTTCGAGCCGGACGCCATCCTGTGCACGCCCAGCTACCTGCTCACGATCGCGGATGCGATGGCCGCGCAGGGCATCGACCCCCGGTCGACGTCGCTGAAGGTGGCGGTGCTCGGTGCCGAGCCGTGGACGAACGAGATGCGGCACGAGCTCGAGCAGCGCCTGGACCTCGACGCGCTCGACATCTTCGGGCTCAGCGAGGTGATGGGGCCCGGGGTCGGGAACGAGTGCCTGGAGACCAAGGACGGGCCGCACCTGTGGGAGGACCACTTCCTTCCCGAGGTGATCGACGGCGACACGCTCGAGGCGCTCCCCGACGGGGAACGCGGCGAGCTCGTGTTCACCTCGCTCACCAAGGAGGCGTTCCCGGTGATCCGATACCGCACGCGCGACATCACGCGCCTGCTGCCGGGCACCGCGCGGCCGGGCATGCGGCGCATGGAGAAGGTGACCGGTCGCAACGACGACATGATCATCCTGCGCGGCGTGAACCTGTTCCCGACGCAGATCGAGGAGCTGGTGCTGGGCATCGAGCAGCTGACCCCGCACTTCATCCTGGAGCTGACGAAGGAGGGGCGGATGGACGCCCTGACCGTGCGCATCGAGCGTCACCCCGACCTCTCGGTGGACACGTGCGCGGCGGCGGCGAAGGTGCTGGCGCAGCGCATCAAGGTGTTCGTCGGGTCGACGGTCGCGGTGCGGCTGGAGGAGCCGGGTGCCCTGCCCCGCAGCGAGGGCAAGTACAAGCGCGTCTACGACCTGCGCTGACACGGCGCCGAGATCGCGCCGCCTGCACGGCGCGGGGGCGCCGCGATGGGAGACTGTGGGGGATGTCCGAGATGCAGACCACGCGGCGCGGCCGCCCCGGGTACGACCAGCAGGGGATCCTCGACGTCGCGGTCGCCGCGTTCAACGAGCACGGCTACGACGCGACCTCGATCGGCAAGCTGGCCGAGCGCCTTGGCCTGTCGAAGTCGGCGATCTACCACCACTTCGCCTCGAAGGACGACATCCTCGACCGGGCGCTCGACGCTGCCCTGAGCGGCCTGGAGGCCGTTGTCGACGACCCGCTGCCGCTCACGGACGGCGGCCGGGCGCCCGACGCCGTCGCGCGCCTGGAGCACGTGCTGCGCGGCGCCGTGCACGTGCTCGTGTCGCAGCTGCCCGCCGTGACCTTGCTGCTGCGGGTGCGCGGGAACACCGACGTGGAGCGGCGTGCGCTCACTCGCCGTCGCGCGTTCGACCGGCGCATCACCGCGCTCGTCGGAGAGGCGCAGGCGGAGGGGTCGCTGCGCTCCGACATCGACGCGGCCGTCGTGGCCCGCCTCACGTTCGGCATGATCAACTCGATCGTCGAGTGGTACCGCCCCGGAGGGCGTGAGGGCGCGGACCGGCTCGCCGACGACGTGGTCGCCATCGCCCTCGACGGCCTGCGCCGCCGCTGAGGCGCCGGACACCCCGCCCGCCCGGCGCCCCGCGCTTTCACACGGCGGCGAGCTCCTTGGCGACGAGCGTGAGCACGTCGTAGGTCGCGACGATCTCGTCGTCCTGGTTCTTCAGCACCGCATCCCACCGCACCTCGCCGTACTCGTCGGTCTCGCGCGGGGTGATCTGCTTGGCGGTGAGCTCGACCCGGATCTCGTCGCCGGGTGACACGGGCGTCACGAAGCGCAGGTTCTCCAGGCCGGAGTTGGCCAGCACGGGCCCGGGCGCCGGGTCGACGAACAGCCCAGCGGCCCACGACACCAGCAGGTAGCCGTGCGCGACCCGTCCGGGGAAGAACGGGTTCGCGGCCGCGGAGGCCTCGTCCATGTGCGCGTAGAAGGTGTCGCCCGTGAACGCCGCGAACGTCTCGATGTCGTCGAGGGTCACGGTGCGCGAGGGGCTCGCGACCTGATCGCCAATCCGCAGCTCGGACAGCGACTTGCGGAACGGATGCACGCCGTCGTTCGCCTCGAACGGGCGGGCCGTCGCGCCCTGATGCCACACGCCGGTGAGCGCGGTCATCATCTCGGGGGAGCCCTGCACGGCCGTCCGCTGCATGTGGTGCAGCACCGCGCGGATGCCGCCCAGCTCCTCGCCGCCGCCCGCCCTGCCCGGCCCGCCGTGCACGAGGTTGGGCAGGGGGGAGCCGTGACCGGTCGAGCTGCGCGCGTCGTCGCGGTCGAGGAACAGCACCCGGCCGTTGTAGGCGGCGATGCCGGCCGCCAGGGTCGTCGCGACCTCGGGGTCGTGGGTCGCGACACTGGTGACGAGGGAGCCGCCGCCGCGGGCCACGAGTTCCGACGCCTCGGCCAGCGACCGGTACCCGACGATGCTCGACACCGGGCCGAACGCCTCGATCTCGTTCACGGCGGGGCTGGTCGCGTCGGCGAAGCGCAGCAGCATCGGGGCGACGAAGGCGCCTTCGGGGGCGGTCGCCTCGCTGCCGTCGGCGTGACGCACCGCGGGGTCGTCGGTCGAGCCGATCACGAGCTCGCCGCCGCCCTCCTGCAGCCGTCGCACCTGGCGGCGCACCTCGTCGCGCTGTGCGAGGGAGGCGAGCGGGCCCATCGTGACGCCCTCGGCCCGCGGGTCGCCCACGACGATCCGCTGCTCCAGGCGCGCGCGCACGGCGGCGATCACGTCGTCCACGGCGTCCTCGGGCACGATGGCGCGGCGGATCGCGGTGCACTTCTGCCCGGCCTTCGAGGTCATCTCGGTCACGAGCTGCTTCACGTAGGCGTCGAACTCGGGGGTGCCGCTCACGGCGTCGGTGCCGAGGATCGACGCGTTGATCGAGTCGGTCTCGCTCGTGAAGCGCACACCGCCGGTCTGCACCGCGTCGTGCGCGCGCAGGCGCTCCGCGGTCGAGGCCGAGCCGGTGAACGCCACGAGGTCGCCCAGGCGCAGATGGTCGAACAGGTCAGGCACACTGCCCGACACCAGCTGCAGCGAGCCGTCGGGCAGCAGCCCGGACTCGACCATCACGCGCACCATCGCCTCGGTGAGGTAGCCGGTGGGCGTCGCGGGCTTCACGACCGTGGGCACCCCGGCGAGGAAGGCGGGCGCGAACTTCTCCAGCGACCCCCACACCGGGAAGTTGAAGGCGTTGATCTGCACGGCCACCCCGGGCAGGCGCGTGTAGATGTGGCGGCCGAGGAACGAGCCGTCGCGCGAGAGGTTCTCGACGGCGCCGTCGACGTAGACCTTCGCGTTGGGCAGCTCACGGCGGCCCTTGCTGGAGTAGGCGAAGAGCACGCCGATGCCGCCGTCGATGTCGACCCAGGAGTCCTGCGCCGTGGCGCCCGTGCGGCTCGACAGCGCGTACAGCTCCTCCTTGCGTGCGGTGAGGGCGAGCGCGAGCTTCTTCAGCAGCACGGCCCGCTGGTGGAAGGTGAGCGCGCCGAGAGACGCCTGCCCGACCGTGCGCGCGTGGTCCAGGGCGGCGCCCAGGTCGAGCCCGCTCGTGGAGACGCGCGTGACCACCTCGCCCGTGGAGGCGTCGCGCACCTCGGTGGCCTCGGTGTCGGCGGACGGGGTCCACCACGCACCCTGCACGTAGCTGGGGAGGATCTCGGTCATGGGGGTTCCCTTCATCAGTCGTCCCAGTCGTAGAAGCCGCGTCCGCTCTTGCGGCCGAGGTGGCCCTCGGCGACGAGACGGCGCAGCAGAGCGGGGGGTTCGAAGCGCGGGCCCAGGTGCGCGGCCAGGTACTCGGCGATGCCGAGCCGCACGTCGAGCCCCACGAGGTCGGTGAGCCGGAGCGGGCCCACCGGATGCTTGTAGCCGAGGGTCATGGCGGCGTCAATGTCGGCCGCCGAGGCGACGCCGTCCTCCAGCATCCGGATCGCCTCCAGGCCGAGCGCGACGCCCAGTCGTGAGGAGGCGAAGCCCGGCGCGTCGGCGACCACGATCGGCGTCTTGCCGAGGGCGTGCACCCAGCCGCGGGCCGCGTCGGTCAGGGCCGCGTCGGTCGCCGCGCCGCGCACGATCTCCACCAGGGTCGAGGCGGGCACCGGGTTGAAGAAGTGCAGGCCGAGGAAGCGCGCCGGGCGGTCGAGCACGGCGGCGAGCTCGTCGATCGCGATGGAGGATGTGTTGGAGGCCAGGGCGGCGGCGGGGGAGAGCTGCGCCTCCACGCGGGTGAGCGCCTCGATCTTCAGGCTCAGGTCCTCCGGCACGGCCTCGACGACGAGGTCGCAGTCGGCGAAGAGGGCCGCGTCGGTGCCGGTCGCGAAGCGTGCCCGATACGACGCGACCGTGTCGGTGGCGGAGCCGCGGGCGATCGAGGCGTCGACGGAGCCGAGCACGCGCGCGGACGCCGTCTCCGCCGCCGCGTCATCGCGTTCCACCACGGTCACGCGGGAACCCGCGAGCAGGAAGGCGTGCGCGATGCCGGCGCCCATGCGCCCGCCGCCGAGCACGCCGACGCGCGCCGGGGCGGTGGGCGGGGCCGTCGCGGCGGCCGCGGAGGGGGAAGGTGAGGTGGTCGTCATCGGTCTCTCCGCTCCAGGAAGGCGGTCATGCGGCGGAACTTCTCCGGGCTCTCGAAGAGCACGGACTGCTCCTCCAGGTCGACGGCGGGGTGCCGGTCGCGCGGGGCGCGCAGCACGCGCTTGGTCGCCATCGTGGCCGCGGGGTCGTTGCGGGCGATGCGGTCGGCCACGGCGTGGGCGGCGTCGAGCAGCTCGTCCGGCTCGTGCAGAGCGGAGACGATCCCGAGGCGCAGCGCCTCGTCGGCGAGCACCGTGCGACCGGTGAACAGCAGCTCGGCGGCCCTGGCCTCACCCACGATCTCCTTCAGCCGCCACGATGCCCCGGCCGCGGCGATGATCCCGAGACCGGTCTCGGGGTTGCCGATGCGGAGCGCGGGCGTGGCGAGGCGGATGTCCGCGGCGTAGGCGAGCTCGGCCCCACCGCCCAGGGCGTAGCCGTCGATCGCGGCGATCACGGGCATCGGCAGCTCCGCGAGGCGCACGAACGCGTGGGCGTTGATGCCGCGCAGCGCGTCGGCGGCGCGGCGCTCCCGCAGCTGGGCGATGTCGGCACCCGCGGCGAACACGCCCTCGGCCCCGGTGAGGATCAGCGTCTTCGGCGTCTCCTCCAGCTCCGCGCACAGGGCGTGCAGCGCGTCGATCGTGGCCTGGTCGATCGCGTTGCGCTTGTGCGGACGATTCAGGGTCGCGATCACCCGGTCCTCGCGGTGCTCGACCAGCAGCGGCGTCGCGGGCGGGGTCTCGGCGGTCGGCGCCGCGGTCATCGCACGGCCTCCAGGATCGTGGCCGCCCCCTGCCCGACGCCGACGCACATCGTCGCCAGGCCGTATTGCGAGCCCTCACGCTCCATGCGGCCCATCAGCGTGACCAGCAGCCGCGAGCCCGAGGAGCCGAGGGGGTGGCCCAGCGCGATGGCTCCGCCGTCGGCGTTCACCCGGTCCTCGTCGAGTCCGAGGCGGCGGATGCACGCGAGCGACTGCGATGCGAAGGCCTCGTTCAGCTCGATCGACCCCAGGTCGTCCAGCGACAGCCCCGAACGGTGCAGTGCCTTCTCGGTCGCGGGCACCGGCCCGAGCCCCATGACCTCGGGGGCGAGTCCGGCCGAGGTGCCCACCACGATGCGCGCGCGGGGCGTGAGGCCGTAGCGCTCCACGGCCGCAGCGCTCGCCACCAGCACCGCTGACGCGCCGTCGTTGAGGGCGCTGGAGTTGCCCGCGGTCACGACCTCGCCGCCCGCGACCACGGGGCGCAGCCTGGCCAGGACCTCGAGGGTCGTGTCGGGGCGGGGGCCCTCGTCGACGAGCACCTCGCCGTTGCGCACGGGCACGCCGACGATCTCGGGGGCGAAGCGACCGGCGCTGATCGCGGCGGCGGCGCGCTGCTGCGACCGCACGGCGAACGCGTCGGCCTCCGCGCGCGTGATGCCGTCGACGCGGGCGACCTCCTCCGCAGTCTCCGGCATCGTGAACGTGGCCTTGTCGCGCGCGAGCAGCCGCGGGTTGGGGAAGCGCCAGCCGATCGAGGTGTCGAACGCGGCTCCGGGCTTGGCCCAGGCCTTCTCGGGCTTCGCCTGCACCCAGGGCGCGCGGGTCATCGACTCCACGCCGCCCGCCACGATGAGGTCGGCGTCGCCGGCGCGGATCGCCTGGGCGGCCATGGTCACGGCCGACATGCCGGAGGCGCAGAGCCGGTTGACGGTGATGCCGGGCACGGTGTCGGGGAGCCCCGCGAGCAGCACCGCCATCCGGGCGACGTTGCGGTTGTCCTCACCGGCCTGGTTCGCCGCGCCGAGGATGACCTCGTCGAGCTCCGCGGTCGCGGGGTCGAGCCCGGCGCGCCGCACGGCCTCGCCGACGACGAGGGCGGCCAGATCGTCGGGGCGGACCGTGGCGAGGGTGCCGCCGTAGCGCCCGACCGGCGTGCGCACGCCTCCGACGAGATAGGCCTCTGGCATGCGGATCTCCTGACATCGTCGTCCTGCGGGTGGTCCGGGGAGCGGCCGGCCGTGAATTACTGACCGATCGTAAGGTAATTATGGCACAGGCGCACGGCCGGCCGCGATCCCGGATCCCGCGCGTCAGACGGAGAGGTCCACGCCCTTCGTCTCCTTCACGAGCGACACCCCGATGAGCGAGATGACCGAGGCGATGGCGATGTAGAGGCCGATCGTCCACGCCGCGTGGAACTGGTTCAGCAGCGACTCCGCGATCATCGGCGCGAACGCCCCGCCGAGGATCGCGCCCAGCGCGTAGCCGATCGAGACGCCCGAGTAGCGCACGTTCGCCGGGAACATCTCGGCGTACAGCGCTGCCTGCGGGCCGTACGACAGCCCGAGGGCGAACGTCATCACGAACAGTGCCACGAAGTACCAGACGATGTTCGCGGTGTCGATCAGGAACCACATCGGGATCGCCCACACCGCCAGGGCGACGTACCCGATCTGGAAGGTGCGGATGCGCCCGAGGCGGTCGGAGAGGTGCCCGCCCCACAGCGTGAAGATCAGCCAGCCGAACGAGGCGAGCGTGGTCGCCAGGAGCACGGGCGGACGCTCCATCCCCAGCGCGGTGACCGCGTAGGTGGCGAAGAACGCGATGAGCAGGTAGCCGGCGGCGTTGTTCGCGATGAAGATGACGGCCGTCAGCACGACCTGCTTGGTGTTCGAGCGGAACAGCTGCCCGAGCGGGGCCGAGGCCTCCTTGCGGCGGCGGCGCAGGTCTTCGAACACGGGGCTCTCGTCGACCGCGCGGCGGATCACGTAGCCGACCGCGATCAGCACGATCGACAGCAGGAACGGGATGCGCCAGCCCCACTCCAGGAACGCCTCGGGCGACATCGAGCTGGTCAGCGCCCACAGCGTGAACGTCGCCAGGATCATGCCGACCGGCACACCGATCTGCGGGAAGGCGCCGAACAGGCCGCGCCGGCCCGTCGGCGCGTGCTCGACGGCCATCAGGGCGGCGCCACCCCACTCGCCGCCCGCGGAGAAGCCCTGCAGGATGCGGAGGAGGATGAGGAGGATCGGCGCGGCGACACCGATCGCCGCGTACGTCGGCAGCAGGCCGATCAGCGAGGTGGACAGGCCCATCATGACGAGCGTGAAGACGAGCATCTTCTTGCGGCCGAGCTTGTCGCCCAGGTGTCCGGCGACGATCGCGCCGAGCGGGCGGAACAGGAACGAGATGCCGATCGTGGCGAACGACAGCACCTGGGCGAGCCCCGGGCTGGACTCCGCGATCGGGGCGAGGAAGAGCGGCGCGAGCACGAGGCCGGCGGCCTGTGCGTAGATGAAGAAGTCGTACCACTCGATCGAGGTGCCCACGAGGGTGCCCGCGAGCACCCGGCGCTCTTCGGCGGGCATCCTTCCGGTGGACGAGGCGGCAGCGGTGGCTGAGGTCATGCGAACTCCGTTGTTCTGCGTCGGGTCGGGCGGCGCGGGGGACGCCGTCGATTACTTACCGAATGATCGGTCAGTAATCGCCGAGCGTAGCGCATCGTCCGCCGCTCCACGAGAGTGCGCAGCGGGTTGCGGCCTCAGATCCTCCCGAACGCACGCAGCGGATGCTCGATCAGCTCCGTCACCCGGCGCAGGAACCCGGCCGCATAACCGCCGTCGCAGACCCGGTGATCGAACACGAGCGACAGCTGGGCGATCCGCCGCGGCACGATCGCTCCCTCCACGACCCACGGGCGTTCGATGATGCGACCGATGCCGAGGATCGCGACATCAGGATGGTTGATGATCGCCGCGGAGCCGTCGACCCCCAGGCCGCCGTAGTTGTTGAGCGTGAAGGTCGAGCCGCGCAGGCGCTCGGGCGGCATGGACCCGGAGCGGGCGGTCGCGGCCAGTTCGCGCAGCGCCGTGTCGAGCTGCGCCACCGTGAGCGCGTGCGCCCGCGGGACCACCGGCACCAGGAGGCCGCGCTCGGTGTCGGCCGCGACGCCCAGGTTCACGCCGTCGAAGGAGATCAGCTCGCCGCCGTCCTCGCTCAGCCGCGACGCGAGGACCGGATAGTCCTCCAGCGCCAGCAGCACGAACCGCGCCAGCAGTGCCGTGATCGACGGCGGCCGCTCGCCCTCCGGGGCCATCTGCCCGCGGAGGTCCCACAGTTCCGTCGCATCCACGTCGACCCAGACCGTGGCCTCGGGGATCTCGGAGCGGCTGCGCGCGAGCTTCGCGCTCACGGCACGCCGCAGCGGCGACAGGCGCTCGCGGGATCGCACGGGGAGGCCGTCGAGCTCGCCGGTGCCGGTCGTGGAGGTCGGGGCTGCGGCGCCGGAGGCCGAGGTGGCGCCTGCCGTCGTGCCGAGGGCCGCGGAGTCGGAGGCCGTGTGATGCGGCGCGGTGACGCCGTCGACCGCGTGGTCCACGGCGGCGCGCAGGACGTCGGCCCGGGTGATGGCGCCGTCGGCTCCGCTCGGGGTGATGGTGTGCACGTCGAGCCCCAGGTCTCGCGCGAGGCGTCGCACGAGGGGTGAACGGACGGCCACGGGGCGGCGCGGCGCGGAGGGGGGAGCATCGACGGAGCCCGAGCCGCCCGCGGCCGCGCCGGTGCCGGGGGTGGGAGCGCCGGGAGCACCGGGAGCACCGGGCTGCGGTTCGGCAGGCGCGGCTGCGGGGCCAGCGGATCCGGCGGAGGCGTCGCGGGGAGCGGCCGCGCCGACGTGCGCGGGTCGGCGGCGCCGGCCCTTCGTGGTCGACGCCGAGGTGCCGTAGCCGATGAGCACGTTGCCGGAGCCGGCGCGCTCCTCCTGCCGGTACGCCTCCTGCTCGGTCGTCGCGGCGGGGTCGGCGTCCGGCGTGCCCGCGGCGTCGTGCGGCACGTGTCCGGGGTCGGCGACCTCCAGGACCGGGGCGCCGACGTCGATCGTGTCGCCCGGGGTGCCGTGCAGCGCCGTGATCACACCAGCGAACGGCGACGGCAGCTCCACGACGCTCTTCGCGGTCTCGACCTCGGCGATCGCCTGATCGGTGACGATCGTGTCGCCCACCGCGACCAGCCACTGCACGAGCCCGGCCTCGGTGAGCCCCTCGCCGAGATCGGGCAGGCGGAACACGCGGACGGCGGTCTTCACGGGAGTGCTCATGCGTCCTCGTCCCAGTGCAGCGTGTCGATCGCGTCGAGCACGCGGTCGACGTCGGGCAGATACCAGTGCTCGAACTTCGGCGGCGCGTACGGGGTGTCGAAGCCCGTCACGCGGCGCACGGGCGCGGCGAGGTACTCGAAGCACCGCTCGAACACGCGCGCCTGGATCTCCGAGGCGACGCTCACGAAGCCCGGCGCCTCGGCGATCACGACAGCCCGCCCGGTGGAGCGCACGGCGGCGGTCACGGTCTCGTCGTCGAAGGGAGACAGCGACCGCACGTCCACCACCTGCACGCTGCGCCCCTCCGCCGCCGCGACCTCGGCCGCCTCCAGGGCGAGCGCGACGGAGGCGCCGTAGGCGAGCAGCGTGACATCGGTGCCGTCCCTGGCGACGCGCGCGGAGCCGATCTCGGCCGTGACGGTGGTGTCGACCTCGCCCTTCGACCAGTAGAGCTTCTTCGGCTCCAGGAACACCACGGGGTCGGGCGAAGCGATCGCCGCGCGCAGCAGCGAGTACGCGTCTTGCGGGGTGGATGGGCTGACGACCGTGAGCCCCGGGGTGTGCGCGTAGTAGGCCTCGGACGAGTCGCAGTGGTGCTCGACCCCGCCGATGCCCCCGCCGAACGGGATGCGGATCACGAGGGGCATCCGGATGCCGCCGCGCGTGCGGTTGCCGAGCTTCGCGACGTGGCTGACGATCTGCTCGAACGCCGGCAGGGCGAACGCGTCGAACTGCATCTCGACCACGGGGCGCAGGCCGTTCATGGCCATGCCGACCGCCGTGCCGATGATGCCGGACTCCGCGAGCGGGGTGTCGAAGCAGCGGTCCTCGCCGAAGCGGGCCGTGAGGCCGTCAGTGATGCGGAACACGCCGCCCAGCGCGCCGACGTCCTCGCCGAACACGACCACGTCGGCATCGGAGGCCAGCGCGTCGGCGAGCGCGAGGTTGAGGGCGGCCGCCATCGTCATCGTGGCCGGTGCGGGGGCGGCGTCCGGTGCGTGGGTGCCGCCGGTGCCGGTGTTCGCGGTGTCGGTGTTCGCGGTGTCGGTGTTCGCGGTGTCGGCGGGGGCCGCGGGGCGGGTGTCGTGCTCGGCGATGCTCATCGCTGTCCTCCGTTCGTCGCGGCTGCGGCGTGGGCGAGCCCGTCTCGTTCGAGCTCGCCGTGCAGCAGCTGCCACTGTTCCTCGAGCTGAGGCGACCGGCTCGTGGTCACGAAGCGGAACAGGTCTTCCGGGTCGAGATCGGCGTCGGTGTTGAGCGCCTCGCGCATCGCGGCGGCGATCTCCTCCGCCCCGGCGGCGAAGCGCTTCTCGGTGTCCTCGTCGAGCGCGCCAGCGGCGGTCAGGTGTGCGCGCAGTCGCAGCAGCGGGTCACGGGCGATCCACGCCTGCACCTCGTCGCGCTCGCGGTAGCGGGTGTCGTCATCGGCGTTCGTGTGCGCCTGCATGCGATACGTGTGCGCCTCGACGAGCGACGGCCCGCCGCCCGCCCGCGCGCGATCCACGGCCTCGGTCAGCACCGCCAGCACGGCCGCGACGTCGTTGCCGTCGACGCGCTGGCCCGGCATGCCGTAGCCGATCGCCTTGTGGGCGAGCGAGGGAGCGGCCGTCTGGCGCGACAGGGGCACCGAGATGGCGAACTCGTTGTTCTGCACGAAGAACACGACCGGCACGTGGAACACGGCGGCGAAGTTCATCGCCTCGTGGAAGTCGCCCTCGCTCGTCGCGCCGTCGCCGCACAGGGCCAGCACGACCGTGTCCTCCCCGCGGTGTTTCGCCGCCTGCGCGAACCCCACCGCGTGCAGCAGCTGCGTGGCCAGGGGAGTGGCCTGCGGTGCGACCCGGTGCGCGCGGACGTCATACCCCGAGTGCCAGTCGCCCTTGAGGAGCACCAGAGCCTCGGCCGGAGCGACACCGCGGGCGATCACGGCGACCGAGTCGCGGTAGGTCGGGAACAGCCAGTCCCGGTCGCCGAGCACCATGGCCGCCGCGACCTGGCACGCCTCCTGTCCGTGCGAGGACGGGTACACGGCGAGGCGCCCCTGTCGCACGAGCGCGTTGGCCTGCTCGTTGATGCGGCGGCCCTCGACGAGACCCCGGTAGGCGGTGAGCAGCGTGTCCGCGTCAGGCAGCGCGTAGGCCTCGTCGTGGACGGTCGTGCCGTCCGCCGTGATCAGATTCACCGCGGTGTCCCGCGGCAGCAGGTCCGTGTGCAGCATCGTCCGCCTCCCTCGCCGAACTCGATGAGGACAGCATGCCCCGGTCGCGACAGTCATCCAATATCCCCGGTCAGATCGTGGACGATTGCACGATGGTTGCGGATCTGGCGTTCACAATGTCAGGATTCAGAACGGGATGAGAGGGGTGCCATGACGGCCCTGGACGACACGGATCGCGCGATCCTCGCCGAGCTCCGACGGGACGCGCGGGCGTCGATGACCGCGATCGCCGAGGCCGTGCACATCTCCCGTGCCGGGGCGCACGCGCGCATCAAGAGGCTGACCGACGCGGGGGTCATCACCGGCTACACCGTGCGCACCGACCCCGTGCTGCTGGGTCACCACGCGAGTGCCTACGTGACCCTCGCGATCGAGCAGGCCACGTGGCAGGACGTCCGGGCTCGGCTGCGGGCGATCCCCGAGATCGAGCACATCGCCCTGGTCGGCGGAGACTTCGACGTGCTCCTGCTCGTGCGGGCGAACGACGCCCGCGACCTCCGCCGCATCGTGCTCGAGGACATCCAGGCGATCCCCTCGATCCGGTCGACCCGCACGATCCTGATCTTCGAGGACGACGACCGCACCTGACGCTCGAGCCACGGCGACGTGGTGCCCGGGTGAACGACGTGGAGACGGGGCGGGCGGTTGATCGTGCGCCCGTCGTGCGCTGCCGTCGAGGGCTGTCCGCGAGCCCGCGCTGGTACGGGATGTCTCGCTCGCGTGTTCCGGAATATCTCTCTGGCCTGGGGTTATCCGGCTCCGAATGTCGGTGGCCCCCGATGGAATCGTCCCATGGAGAGCACATCGGCAGCGGTTCTGGGCGACACGGTCGTCGCCCTCGATGCGGTGCTGCGATCCGGCACCCTGAGTGCTCTCGCCGCGGGGGACATGATGGAGCTGCTGCGGGTGGCGGGCGAGATCCAGCGACGGGTGGAGGCCGTGGTCGTGGAAGCGGTCGCGAACGTCGATCAGCGTCCTGCGGGGTCGGGGGAGCCGGCGTTCTGCGGGCGGCTCGGCTGCCGGTCGATGAACGAGCTCCTGCAACGCGTCCTCCGGGTGGACGCGGCGACCGCCGCACGGACGCTGAAGGCCGCGCGGCTGGTGCGCCGCGAGGTCGACCTCTCCTCCGGGGAGTGGCTCCCGGCGCGGTGGCCGGCGCTGCGCGACGCCCTCGTCGAGGGGGCGATCGGCGTGACGGGGCTGCTGGCCGCGACCGGGCCGATCGAGCAGGCCGGCGCCCGCGTACGCCTCGAAGACCGGTGGCGGGCCGACGCGTATCTGGCTGAGGTCGCGCGCGGCGCGGAGACCTGTGAGGGCGCGGCGGCCGGCGAGGGCGCGGTGGCCGGCGACGGGGCGGACGGGGCGCGCGCGACGCACGCCCACCGGACGGGCACGAGGCAGGCCCCGTGCCGACTCCCCAGGATCTGCGGGTGCGGGCACAGATGATCCTGCAGTATCTCGATCCCGATGGCGCGGAGCCTGCGGAAGACATCGCGATGCGAGCTCGGGGCGTGGTGCTCGCACGCGCCAAGGACGGCGTCATCCCGATCCGGGGCGCGCTGCTGCCCGAGGTCGCGGGGCAACTGCAGCGGATCTGGGACGCGTATCTGAACCCGAAGGTCGAGGGACCGCCGGTTCCCGGCGTCCACTTCGTCCCGTCCGCAGATCTCGATGACGCCTCCGCCGGCGACCTGCCGCTCTCTCCGGAGGGCGACGCGCTCCCGTCCGGAGATGCCGGAGGGATGGTCGATGGGCGGACCCGCGCGCAGAAGCAGCACGATGCGCTCGCGGCGGCCCTGGGGATCGCGGCCCGCCACGACGACATGCCGCGGTTGGGTGGCGGCGCCCCGACCCTGGTGGTCACGGTCGCCGCCGAGGACTTCGCCCGAGGACGAGGCTGGGCGCAGGTCGAGGGCGTCGGCACACCGGTCTCGACCCGGGTCGCCGCGCACGCGGCCTGCGGCGGCACGGTGCAGCGGGTCGTCCTCGGGGCGGACGGGCGGATCGTCGGGCTCGGGTCGAGCGAGCGGATCTTCACGACCGCGCAGCGCCGCGCGATGAGTGTCCGAGATCGCGAGTGCCTCATCCCCGGGTGCCACGTCCCCGCCGCCTGGTGCGAGATCCACCACGTCACGGAGCATGCCCGCGGGGGCCCGACCCACACCGACAACGGCGTCGCGCTGTGCTGGCACCATCACCGCACGCTCGACACGTCCGGCTGGCAGATCCGCATGCGAGGGGGAGTGCCCCAGGTGCGAGGACCGGCCTGGTGGGATCCCGCGCGACGATGGCGCACCCCGCCGCCGAGGGGGCCGCGCCCCGGTGCGGAGCCGCCGCACGCCCGCCGCGCACGCATCCTTCGCGCGGAGACATCTGCGGCGCGCTCCGCGACAAGTGCCGTCGGAGGGGCCGACCGACAATGAGAAGAAGACCGGCGTCCGCGCCGTGACCCGCCGAAGGAGAGACACCGATGTCCGATTCCGCCGTTCCCGTAGCCGTCGACTCGGGATCCACCGATTCCGCCGCGTCCGCAGCCGCCGCTCTGCTCGACCGCATCCAGGCGCCGGAGGGTGCCGGCCGGGAGATCCCGGACGCCGCGACCCGGGAGGTCATCGGCCGCGCCCCCGTCGCGACGGTCGCCGACCTCGACGATGCGATCGCCCGCGCCAAGGCAGCGCAGCCCGCATGGGAGGCCCTCGGACACGAGCAGCGCAGCGAACTCCTCCTGGCCGCGGCCGACGCGATCGACGCCAACGCGGAGGGCCTCGCCTATCTGCTGTCGCGCGAGCAGGGCAAGCCGCTCAACGGCCCGAACGCGCGCTTCGAGCTGGGGGCCTGCTCCGCGTGGCTGCGCACCAACGCCACCACCGTGCTCGAACCGCAGGTGCTGGTCGACGACGAGACCCTGCACGCCGAGCTCGTGTACAAGGCGGCGGGCGTCGTCGGCGCGATCGGCCCGTGGAACTGGCCCCTCATGATCACCATCTGGCAGATCGGGCCGTCGCTGCGCATGGGCAACACGGTCGTCGCGAAGCCCAGCGAGTACACCCCGCTGAGCGTGCTCGCGATGCTGGCCGTCATGAACGAGGTGCTGCCCGCGGATGTGCTCATCGGCATCTCCGGCGACCGCGAGGTCGGTGCGCGACTGGCCTCCCACCCCGACATCGACAAGATCATGTTCACCGGCTCCACCGCGACCGGCCGCCGCATCATCGAGAGCTCCGCAGGCAACCTCGCCCGCCTCACCCTCGAGCTGGGCGGCAACGACGCCGGCATCGTGCTCCCCGGCACCGACGCCGCCGCGATCGCCGAAGACCTGTTCTGGGGCGCCTTCATCAACACCGGCCAGACCTGCGCCGCCATGAAGCGCCTCTACGTGCACGACTCGATCTACGACGACGTGGTGAACGCGCTCGCCGCGATCGCCGAGCAGGTGCCCATGGGCAACGGCCTCGACGAGGGCAACGTGCTCGGGCCGCTGCAGAACCGCCCGCAGTTCGACATCGTCAGCCGGCTCGTGGAAGACGCGAAGAGCCGCGGCGCCCGGATCGTCACCGGCGGCGAGCCCGCATCCGACCTCGGCGAGCTGTTCTACCGCCCGACGATCGTGGCCGACATCGACAACGACGCCGCGCTCGTGCAGGAAGAGCAGTTCGGCCCGGCGCTGCCCGTCATCCGCTACAGCGACGTGGACGAGGCGTTCGACCTCGCCAACGCGCTCGACGTCGGCCTCGGCGCGTCCGTGTGGTCGAGCGACCCCGAGGCCGCCCGCGAGGCCGCGTCGCGCATGCAGTCCGGCACCGTGTGGATCAACTCGCACGGCGGCCTGCACCCGATGGTGCCGTTCGGCGGCGTCAAGAGCTCCGGCTACGGTCTGGAGTTCGGCGTCGAGGGCCTCAAGTCGGTCGCGGTCACCCAGGTCGTGTCCGGCCCCGGGCGCAAGGCCTGACCGTGGCAGCCGAGAACCCGGGCGTGACCGAGGGGCCGGGCGCGGCCGAGGACCCGGGCGCGGCAGTGAACCCGGGCGCGGCTGTGAACCCGGGCGTGACCGAGAACCCGGGCGCGGCCGAGAACCCGGAGTCGGAGCAGCCCGCGATCCGGTCCGCGATCGTCGTGGGCGCCGGCACGTCGGGCGCGATCGTCGCGCGGCGCCTCAGCGATGCGGGCGTGGCGGTCACGCTGATCGAGGCGGGCGGCTACGACACCAACCCGGCCATCCACGACCCGTCCCGTGCGGGGGAGCTGTGGCACTCGGCCGAGGACTGGGACTTCTTCACGGTGCCGCAGCCCCATGCGGGAGGCCGTCGACTGCACCTGCCCCGCGGCAAGGTCACGGGCGGGTCGCACGCGCTCAACGCGATGATCTGGGTGCGCGGCGCCGCGTCCGACTACGACCGCTGGGACCGCGAGGGCGCCACGGGCTGGAGCTGGGCCGACGTGGAGCCGGTGTTCGCCGCGATCGAGAACGACCTGCTCCCGGTCACCGACGACTATCCGCTCTCGCCGATCCAGGCGTCGATCATCGAGGCGGCCGTGCAGGAGGGCCTGCCGCACAACCCGAACTACAACGGCGGTGTGCTCGACGGGGTCTCGCAGGAGCAGGTGACGATGCGCGACGGACGCCGCGTGAACACGTGGACCGCGTACGCGCAGCCGATCGCCGAGCAGCTCACCATCCTCACCGGCCGCGAGGTGCACTCCGTGATCGTGCACGACGGCCGCGCGGTCGGCGTGCGGCTGGGCGAGGGGGCGGAGACGGAGGAGGTGCGCGCCGACGAGGTGATCCTCGCGGCAGGCGCGATCGGCACGCCGGTGATCCTGCTGCGCTCCGGCATCGGCCCGGCCGTCGAGCTCGACGCACTCGGCATCCCCGTGGTGCTCGACGCGCCCGGCGTGGGCAGGAACCTGCACGACCACCTGCTGTCGCCCGTGATCTTCGCCACCGGGAAGAAGCCCGTCGGCCCGCCGCAGCCCGGTGTCTCCGTGACCCAGAGCCACCTGTTCTGGCGGAGCCGCGAGGGCCTGCCCGAACCCGACACCCAGCCCATCCACTTCTCCGTGCCGATGTGGGGCGAGCTGGAGCCGCGCGGCAGCGACGGCTTCACCCTCATGGCCGGTCTCGTCACGCCGTACAGCCGCGGGTCGCTCCGGCTCACCGGGCCGGGACTCGCCGACCCGCCCGCGATCGACCTCGCCGCCCTCGAAGACCAGCGCGACGCCGACGCCCTCGCCGCCTCCGTGCGCCAGTGCCGCCGCATCGGCACCCGGCCGGCGCTCGCCGAGGAGTGGGGTGCGACCGAGGTCTACCCGGGGCCGGACGTGCCCGACGACGCGGTCGAGGACTGGGTGCGCCGCACCGCCATCACCTACCACCACCAGGTCGGCACGTGCCGCATGGGCTCCGACGCCGAGGCCGTGGTGGATCCGCAGCTGCGGGTGCGCGGCATCGACGGCCTCCGCGTCGTCGACGCCTCGGTCATGCCCACGGTCCCCACCGGCAACACGAACGCACCGGCCGCCATGATCGGGGAGCGCGGCGCGCGCTTCGTCCTGGCGGGCTGACGGGGGAGGGTCCGGTGCGATCAGCGGGAGGGCGGGGCGGCCGGGCGGCGCAGCGTCGACAGCAGTGCGTCGAGCGCGTCGTTCAGCCGTCCGTCCCCCGCGGAGTCCGGCATCAGCACCGAGATCATCTGCCAGCCGGCGTTGCGGGACGCGATCTCGTTGACCGCCGTCTCGATGTCGACGTGGTCGGCCAGCTCGCCGTCGTCGCGCGCCTCGATCAGGCACTGGCGGAACAGGTCGCGCCAGTGCAGGTTGTTCACGCGGTGGATGCGCGTGACCTCCTCGTCCTGCGAGGCGTGGTCCCAGAAAGCGATCACGACCTTCGCGTACAGCGGGCCGTTCGGGCTGTAGGGCAGGATCTCGCGGCACATGCGCTCCAGGGCCTCCAGCCCCCGCACGCCCTCGATGCGCGCGTGGATGCGGTCGTTCGCGAGCGTGTACAGCCGGAGGAACGCGGCGGTGAGGACGCTGCGCTTGTCGGGGAAGTACCGGGCGATCGCGCCGTGCGCGTACCCCGCCTCGGTCGCGATCTCCCGCATGGTGAGCTTGTCGAATCCCACCCGGATGATGACCTGCGTGGCGGCGTCGGCGATGTGGTCGCGGCGCTCGTCGTGGTCGACGATCTTCGGCATCGATATCCCCCTCTGCATCAACCCTCATCTGCATGACCTTTTTCGTCACCATTCGGTGACTAACGTAACCCGATCGTAACCGCAGCCCTGCAAGGCACGAGTACGATCTTTAAAATCACCAGCCGGTGACTAACTCGAAGAGGAGTTCTCCATGAACATGAATCGACTCGCACGACGGGCGGCCGGAGTGGTCGCCGCGGCGGGAGTGCTCGCGCTGGCCGCGTGCACGTCGTCCCCGGCCGACTCCGGCTCCGGCTCCGGCTCGGGCGCGGGCGGCGAGCTGACCACCCTCAAGGTCGCCACCATCGGACTCGTCTCCGACGGGGCGCTGCTGCTCGGACAGGAGCAGGGCTTCTTCGAGGACGAGGGCCTGGCGATCGAGACGTCGGTGGTCGCCAACCCGCCTGCGGGCCTCGCCGCCGCGCAGAGCGGCCAGGTCGACATCGCCTACGCCCCCAGCATCCCGCTGCTCAACGCGCTCGCGAGCGGGGTGCCGCTCAAGGTCGTGGCTCCCGCCGACGGTTACGTCGACGGCGCGGCCGACGCCGAGGACCCGGCCGAGGTCGACGACACCGGCCTCTACGCCTCCGCGGCGAGCGGCATCACCGACGTCGCCGACCTGGAGGGCGCGACCATCGCCATCCCCGCCCGCAAGGCGCAGCTGGAGGTCGTGATCACCGATGCCCTCGACCGCGCCGGCGTCGATCCCTCCTCGGTCGAGTGGGTCGTGCTCGACTTCACCTCCGCGGTCGCGGCGCTCAAGAGCGGCACCGTCGACGCGGCCGGCCTCGTGAGCCCGTTCACCGGCGAGGCCGCCGCGGCCGGGGCGACGTTCGTCTCCGCCCCGTCGGTCGGCTTCTTCGAGGAGGGCGCCGTCGGACTGTGGACCACGGGGGAGAGCACCCTCTCGGGCAAGGCCGACGCGATCGCCGCGTTCCAGCGGGCCATCGCCAAGAGCAACGCCTACGCGAACGAGCATCCGGAGGACGCGATCCAGGCCGGCATCGACGCCACCGGCTCGACGCTCACGGTCGACGAGGTCAAGCTCCCGTTCTGGCCCGCCGAGGTCGCCCCGATCGACCTCGAGCGCGTGAACGAGAAGCTCGGGAAGCTCGGCTTCCTGCCGTCCCCGGTCGACCTCGAGGGCGTCGTCGTCGCCGCGGAGTGAGCACCATGACCCGTTCCCCCCTCGTCCCACCCCTCGTCGGAGCGGTCGGCGTCCTCGCGGCGCTGGCCCTCTGGGAGTGGTCCGCGACCGCCGGGCCCCTCGCCGACTCCCCGCTGCCGCCCGCGACCGCCGCGATCGGCGAGGCCGTGCGCCTGCTCGGCACCCCCGCCACCTGGACCGCGCTCGGCGACACCCTCACCATGGCGCTCGTCGGGCTCGTGCTCGCCATCGTGATCGGCGTGGTGCTGGGCGTCGCGATCGGCACCTCGCCCCTGGCGATGCACGCCACCCGCGTGCCCCTCGAGTTCCTCAAGCCGATCCCGCCGATCGTGATCCTGCCCGTGGTGGTGCTCGTGCTCGGGCCCACCCTTGGCATGGGGATCTTCCTGGTGTTCTTCGGCTGCTTCATCGCGATCGCCGTGCAGGCCTCCGCCGGCGTCTTCGACACCGATCCGGTGGCCAGGGCGACCGGGCGTTCGTACGGCATGGGGCGCGGCGAGATCCTCGGCCGCATCGTGCTGCCCAGCGCCCTGCCCTACATCGGCACCGCGATCCGCGTCGCGGCGCCCACCTCGCTCGTGGTCGCGGTCGTGGCCGGGCTGCTCGGCGGCGGGCCCGGTCTCGGCCAGAGCCTGCTGCTGTCGCAGATCAGCGGCAACCAGGCGCAGCTGTTCGCCTACGTGCTCCTCCTCGGCGTGCTCGGCCTGCTCGTGCAGGGACTGAGCCAGTGGGGCGAGCGGCGGCTGCTGCACTGGCACCCCCAGTACCGGAAGCAGGTCGTGTGATGACCCTGACCACCTCGATCCAGACCCCCTCGCGCCTGTCCAGGAGGCGCGGCCAGGGCGGTCTCCCGCGGGGCGTGCTGATCGGTGCGGAGATCGCCGTGCCGGTGCTGCTGCTCGTGCTGTGGTGGGTCGCCTCCGCAGCCTCGACCAACGCGTTCTTCCCGCCGCTGCAGGTGATCCTCCAGCGCCTGTGGCAGCTCGCGCAGACGCCGGCGTTCCTGGTCGACGTCGCCTCCTCGGTCGGCAACCTCGCGCTGTCGTTCGTGCTGGCGACCGTGATCGGCGTGCTGCTCGGCCTGGTGCTCGGGCTCATCCGTCCGCTCAGCTGGCTGGTGGAGCCGACCGACCGTGCACTTCTTCCGCGCGATCCCGCCCGTCGCGCTCGTGCCGATCTTCGTGTCGCTGATCGGCTTCGGCACCGAGACCCGCATCCTCTCGATCACCCTCGCCGCGGTGTTCCCGATCCTCATCTCGACCATCGACGGGGTGCGCGCAGGGGAGCCGACGCTCGACATGGTCAGCCGCGTCTACCGGCTGACCGGCCCCGAGCGGCTGTTCTCCGTGATGCTGCCCGCCGCGGGGCCGCGCATCCTGTCCGGCATGCAGGTCAGTCTCATCACCGCGTTCGTCGTGATGATCGCGAGCGAGATGCTCGGCTCCTCCACCGGACTGGGAGCGGCGACCCTGCTCGCGCAGCAGTCGTTCGCGATCCCCGACATGTGGGCGGGCATCCTCGTGCTCGGCATCATCGGCTACGCCGCCACCGCCCTGTTCACCCTCTTCCGGCGCCGCGTGCTGCGCTGGTACATCGCCTCCCAGCAACAGGAGAAGAACGCATGACCACCATCGAGAGCGCCCCCGTGCGCCTGCGCGTCGACGGACTCGCCAAGTCGTACCAGACCCGCAACGGCCTCGTGCCGGTGATCGCCGACCTCACGTTCGACGTGCGCGCCGGCGAGGTGTGCTGCATCGTCGGCCCGTCCGGCATCGGCAAGACCACGCTGCTGAAGTGCCTCACCGGGCTCCAGGGCATCACCGCCGGGAGCGCCGCGATCGACGGCGTGCCCATCGACGGGCCGCCCCAGGAGATGGCCCTCGTGTTCCAGGAGTACACGCGCTCGCTCATGCCGTGGCTCACCGTGGAGAAGAACGTGCGGCTGCCCCTGAAGCACCTGCGTCTGCCCGCCGCGGAGCGCGAGGAGCGGATCGGCGCCGCGCTCGCCGCGGTCGGCCTCTCCGGTGCCGAGGCGAAGTTCCCGTGGCAGCTGTCGGGCGGCATGCAGCAGCGCGTCGCCATCGCCCGGGCGATCGCCTACCGGCCCGAGGTGCTGGTGATGGACGAGCCCTTCGCCTCGGTCGACGCGCAGACGCGCTTCGAGCTGGAGGACCTGTGCCTGCGGATCCGCGAGCAGTTCGGCATGACCATCGTGATCGTCACCCACGACATCGACGAGGCCGTGTACCTGTCCGACCGCGTCGTGGTGCTGGGCGAGCGGCCGGCCAAGGTCACCGAGATCATCGACATCGACCTCGGCCCGCGCGACCAGCTGACCACGCGGGCGCTCCCGGCGTTCGCGGAGCTGCGCACGCGCATCTTCGAGCTGATCCGGAGGGCCGGCTGAATGGCGGCCGCAGACGCCCGCGGCTACGAGGGCTTCGAGGGCACGGCGGCGGAGTTCACGTCGGAGTCGGAGCCGTGGTGGCCCGAGCCGCGGCGGGCGCGGGCGGGGGCGCCGAACGTGATCGTGATGCTGATCGACGACCTGGGTTTCAGCGACCTCGGCCCGTTCGGCAGCGAGATCGACACGCCCCACATCGACGCCCTCGCCGACGACGGCTGGGTGTTCACGAACTACCGCACCGCGCCGATGTGCTCCCCGGCGCGGGCGGCGCTGCTCACCGGCCTCAACCCGCACCGCGCGGGCTTCGGGTTCGTGGCGCACGTCGACCCCGGCTACCCCGGCTTCTCGTGCGAGCTGCCCGCGGCGGCCCCCACCCTCGCGGAATCGCTGCGCGCCGGCGGTTACGCGACCTTCATGGTCGGCAAGTGGCACCTGACGCTGGAGTCGCGGCTGCACGACGGCGCCGACCGCCGCACCTGGCCGCTGCAGCGCGGGTTCGACCGGTACTTCGGGAGCATGGACGGCTTCACCTCGCTGCACCACCCGCACCGGCTCGTGCAGGACAACTCCGTGGTGGACGTGCGCGAGTTCCCCGACGGGTTCTTCCTCACCGACGAGCTGACCGACCGCGCGATCGGCATGATCGACGACCTGCGCGTGAACGAGCCCGACCGCCCCTTCTTCCTCTACTACGCGCACACCTCGGTGCACGGGCCGATCCAGGCCAAGGAGGCCGACATCGAGAAGTACCGCGGCCGCTACGAGGACGGCTGGAACCGGATGCGCGAGCAGCGGTTCGCCCGGCAGCGCGAGCGCGGCATCGTGCCCCCGCACGCCGAACTGCCGCCCGACCCGCTCGCCGACGGCGCGAGCATCCCCGCGTGGGACGCGCTCGACCCCGAGGAGCAGCGCCTGTTCGCCCGGCACATGGAGGTGTACGCGGCGGCGGTCGACGAGATCGACCAGAGCGTGGGGCGGCTGCGCGCGCGCCTGGAGCGCAGCGGCGAGTGGGACAACACCCTCGTGGTGCTCGCGAGCGACAACGGCGGCACCGCGGAGGGCGGCCCGACGGGCACCCGCAGCTACTTCGCCCAGTTCGGCGCCTCCGGGGCGATGCCCGACGGCTGGGTGCGCGACGTGCCGCGCGACGTGGACGACATCGGCGGCCCGCGGCTGTTCGGGCAGTACCCGACCGGCTGGGCACGCGTGTCGAACACGCCGTTCCGCTCGTTCAAGGCCACGACCTACGAGGGCGGGGTGCACGCGCCGCTGATCGTGTCGTGGCCCGACGCCCCCATGACGGGCGGCCTGCGCGACCAGTTCGTGTTCGTGTCGGACCTCGCCCCGACGATCCTGGAGCTGTGCGGCGTGCCCCCGCTCGACGAGCGGCACGGACGGCCGGCACTCGAGATGGACGGCGGCAGCATCGCGTCCGTGCTCGCCGACCCCGCGGCCGACGGCCGGGAGGCGCAGTACTTCGAGTGCGTCGGACGGCGGGCGATCGTCGAGGGCGGCTGGAAGGCGCTGTCGCCCGTGCCCCCGACGCGCGACGAGGGGCCGGAGGGCGGGGTGTGGGAGCTGTACGACCTCGCCGCGGACCCCACCGAGACCCGCGACGTGGCGGCCCTGCACCCGGAACGCGTCCGGGCCCTGGCGGCGCGGTGGCACGCGGAGGCCTGGCGCAACACCGTGTTCCCGCTCGACGACGAGGGCGCCCTGTTCCGGCTGCGGCCCGACACCGAGGAGCCCCTGTCGGCTCCGGTCGACCTCATCCCGTTCCGCCCCGCGCTGGAGCGGTTCCGGTCGTCCAAGCTCACCGTGCTGCGGTCGTTCCTGGTCGAGGTCGACGTGCTCGTACGCGACGATGCGGCGGGCGTGATCGTGGCGCACGGCGACCAGGGCGGCGGTTACCTGCTCGCGCTCGACGACCGCGCGCCGCTGCTGGCGTACAACGCGTACGGGGCGATGCACCGGGCGGACGGCCCCCGGCTCGCTCCGGGGTCGCACGAGCTGGTGCTGCGCGTGGACGAGCGGCCGGGACTGCGGTGGCGGGTCGCGCTCGACGTGGACGGCGCCGAGGTCGCCCGCATCGACGACGTGCCGATGCTGCTCGGGATGGCGCCGTTCACGGGCATCAGCGTCGGCTACGACTACGGCGGCCCGGTCGACTGGGAGCTGCACGAGCGGCACCGTTCCTTCCCGTTCCGCGGCGGTGAGCTGCGGCGGGTGCGCTACGTGCCCGGACAGCGGTCGACGCATGACGCGACCGAGCTGCGGGCCGTCGGACGGGCCGTGCTGGCGGTCGCCGACTGACCGGGACCGCGGTCGGCGCCGGCGTCTGAGGGGTCGCCGGCGCCGACCGCACCGGTCCGTCCGGCGCCGACCGCACCGGTCCGTCCGGCGCCGACCGCACCGGTCCGTCCGGGTCGCCCGCACCGGACCGACCGCAGGCGGGAGGGGCACGACCCGGGCCGGCCCCACCGGTCCCCGCGGCTCAGGCCGTGAGCTGCGCGACCGCGACGAGCACGAGCGCCACCACGCCGAAGCCGCTCGCGAACACGGTCAGCAGCAGCGGCAGCCCTCCGCCGGGCAGGGGTCCGGTCGCGCGTTCCGTCAGCACCGCGGTCGTGCGCGCCTGACGCCGCCGCGCCGCGACCCACAGCACGCAGGCCGTGGCCACCCCGAGGATCCCCGGCACGACCCCCCAGGCCCCCGCGGCCGGGGGCAGCGCGAGCGGGAACACCCGCAGCGACAGCAGCGAGCCGATCGCGATCGCCAGGGCCGTGCGCCGCCAGGCGAGCTCCGTGCGCTCGGGCTGCAGCCCCGGGTCGTACAGGCGATCCGGTTCCGCCGCCCCCCGCCGCATCAGGGCCGCCGCCCCGTCAGCGCCACAGCACGCCCGCGAGGACGAGCAGGCCGACCGTCACCACGACCACCGCGAGCAGCACGGCGGAGAGCGCCCCGGGCAGCGGCCGCGACTGGCGCAGCGCCCGCTCGGCCCGCATCCACTCGAACCACGCGAGGGGAGCGACCGCGGTGCCCGCGACCATCAGCAGCAGCGACGCCGCGAGCCGGAATCCCGGGTGCAGGTCGAGCCCCAGCACCTCCAGGGCCACACCGCCCGCGATCAGCGCGAGTCCGGTGCGGGTCCAGGCCAGGAACGTGCGCTCGTTCGCGAGCGAGAACCGCGGATCGGGCTCCTCGCCCACGCGGTAGACGGAGGCGGGGAAGCGGCGCATGGCCTCATCGTAGCGGCGCATCCGCCGCTCAGCGCTCGTGCACGGGACGCCCGGCGAACCAGGTCGACACGACCTCCGTGTGCACGATCTCCTCGGCGGGCCCGGCGATCGCGTCGCGCTCCAGCACCACGAAGTCCGCGGACTTGCCCGGCGTGAGGGAGCCCGTCTCGGCGCCGAGACCCATCGCGGTCGCGGCGTTGATCGTGAACACCTCCAGCGCCTCCTCGGCCGTGAGCGCCTGCTCCGGCCACAGCGTGCCCGGCGCGCGCCGGAGCGGATCGGCGCGGGTCACCAGACCCTGCAGTCCCTCCAGGGTGTTCGGCGACTCGCTCACCGGCCAGTCCGAACCGCCGGCGACGAGGGCGCCCGCGTCGAGCAGCGACCGGTTGGGCTGCGAGTGCTCGGCCCGCGCACCCAGCACGTCGGCCAGCGCCTGCGGGATCACGCCCGGGTACCAGATGAAGGGCGAGATGTCGGCCGAGACGTCGAGCGCCGCCAGCCGCGGGATGTCGCTCTCGGCGAGGAACTGCCCGTGCGCGATCTGCACGGGCGTGGTGAACCCCTCCGCCCTGAGCTGCTCCGCGGCGTCGAGCACGAGCCGCGCCGAGCCGTCGCCCGTGCAGTGCGCCTTGGCGCCCAGGCCGCGGGCGGCGACCGTGCGCAGCCAGCCGGTGAGCTCGTCGAGGGTCATGGTCGTCTCGCCGTGGAAGTGCGCACCGTGCACCGGGTCGGCGGGGTACGGGTCGAGGAACGAGGCGGTGCGCGCGGGCGGCACGCCGTCGAGGAAGATCTTCACGAAGTCCGGCCGGTGGTGGGCGGTGCGATACTCCTCGCCGCGGTCGAGCAGGGGACTGCCGATCGGGTCGAAGCCGAAGATCTCGTCGTTGATGAGCAGCGACGACACCACCCACGCGTGCAGCTCGTCCGCGCGGTCGAGCCCGGCGAGCGCGGCCAGGATGTCGACCGAGACCCCCGCGTCCTGGAAGGCCGTGATCCCGAACGAGTTCAGCAGCTCGACGCCGCGGCGGGAGGCGGCCGCGTGCTGCTCCGGGGTGAGTCCGCCGCTGCGGTCGTACGCCTCCTGCACCGGGATGCCCGCCGCCTCCAGCAGCACGCCGGTCGGGGTGCCGTCGTCGGGGTCGAGCAGCGTGACGCCGCCCGCCGGGATGCTGCCGGCGGTGATGCCCGCCAGCTCCAGCGCCCGGCTGTTCGCCCAGCGGTTGTGCCGGGAGTCCTCCATGAGCGCGACCGGGCGCCCGCCCGCCGCCTCGTCGAGCCGCCGCCGGGTCGCGGTGTTCGCGAGGGTCGGCAGCAGGGTGGTGGCCACGGCGCCGCCGACGATCCACGCGTCCTCCGGCAGCGTCGCCGCCTTCTCGCGCACCCGGTCCAGGATCTCGTCGAGGCTCAGCGACGGCGCCAGCGACAGCTCGAACAGCTCGGTGCGTCCGGCGAGCGCGTGATGGTTGTGCACATCGACGAAGCCCGGATACACGGCGGCGTCGCCGACCTCGAGCGTCCGTGTGCGGCGCCCGCGGAGGCCCTCCACGTCGGCGCGGTCGCCGATGGCGAGGATCCGCCCGTCGCGCACGGCGAAGGCCTCGGCGCGGGGCCGCGTCCGATCGGCCGTGCGGATCGTGGAACCGGTGACGATGAGGTCGGCGACGTCGGTCATGTCAGGCGTCTCCGAAGGTCGCGGGCTCGAGCTCGGGCGTGTGGTGCGTGGTCGACAGCAGTCGTCCGTAGGCGCCGAACGTGAAGTGCGTCGGCACCTCGCCCGACTCGTCCAGGCCGAACAGCACGCCGTGCGAGCGGATCGCGTTCACGTCACGGTGGTCGGCGATGGTGACCGACGCGCACGGGATGACCTTCTCGCGCCACGCGAACACGTAGATGCCCGGTCGCACCTCCCACACGCTGTTCTCGTCGGTGTCGGCCAGGCCGCGCTCCGGGCCGGCGAGGCACTGCCACGAGTACCACCGCGGCGACAGGTACACGTGCTCGTAGGCGTGCTCCTCGCTGTACACCCACTCCACGCGACGTCCGATGAGCGTCGTGGTCGGGGCGGCCTCGGCGCCGGTCACCTCCGTGCCCTCGATGGTGCCCGGCGCGAAGTGGTGCTGCACGCGCGTGCGGCCCTGCTCGGGGGCGGGGAGGATGTCGGAGATCACGGCCAGCGAGCGCCCGTGCCGCAGGTCGAGGATCAGCGACACGGCCTCGTTCGGCAGGTAGCGGTGGTGGAACTGCACGAAGTACAGCTCGTCGTCGACCTCGAACGCCTCGTAGTCGTCGGTGTCGCTCGCGGCCTCGGTGCTGTCGTCGGCGCCGGGGCGGTAGTCCCACGTGACGGTGGAGTCGTCGAAGCGGTGCACGATGCGGGTGCCGCGGCCGTCGACCACGGTGATCTCGCGGCCGCTCAGCGCCCTGCTGTGCGGGGCCTTGTTGGCGTCGAAGCCGGGGGCGAGTCCCTCCAGCGGCAGCCACGTGGAGGTGTCTGCGGGGTTCAGCGTCGTCGTCATGGGGTTCCTTCCTTCGGAGGGCGGGGGAGCGGAGCGGATCAGCGGGCGCTGACCCTCTCCAGGTCGGTGGCGAGCCCGTCGTACACGGCGGGCCGGGAGCGCTTGAGGTAGGCGGCGTAGACGATGCCGCCGATCAGCGCGAGCACGAGCAGCAGCGGCATCAGCCGGATCGCGAGCTCCTCGGAGCCGGCGACGATGTTGAAGTTCACGATCGCGAGGATCGAGATCGCGGCGATGCCGAGGAAGCCGATGCCCGGCGCGATGAACGTGCTCCACCAGCGCGGGTCGCCCTGGCGGCGGAAGTACACGACGATCGAGATCGCGGCGAGCCCCTGCAGGATCAGCACGCTCAGGGTGCCGAAGCCCAGCATCGCGGGCACGAGCGTGAGGATGGGGTCGGCGCCGGCGATCGCGAACAGGATCGCGACGATGCCGGCGAACCCGGCCTGCACGATGCCCGCGAGCTGCGGCGCGCCGTTCGCGCGGGTGCGGGCGAGCGCCTGCGGCAGGATCTTCGCCCGGCCCAGCGAGTACAGGTAGCGGGTGGCGGAGTTGTGGAACGCGAGCATCGCGGCGAACAGGCTCACCAGCAGCAGCACCATCATGACGGTGGTCAGCGGGCCGCCCAGGTACTGCTGCGACAGCGAGAAGATCAGGTCGCCGGTGGGCAGGTGCTCCAGTGCCGTGGCCTGCGCCTGCGCCACACCGGTCGCGCTCACCACGGCCCACGTGGTGACGCCGAGGATCACGCCGATCGCGATGATCGAGGTGTAGGTGGCGCGGGGGATCGTGCGCAGCGGCTGCTTGGCCTCCTCGCTGAACAGCGCGGTCGCCTCGAAACCGAGGAAGCCGGTCGCCGCCAGCAGCAGGCCGATGGGCAGCGATCCGGAGAACACGGCCTCCGGGCTGAACGCCGACACGTCGTAGCCGGTCTGCACGAGCACCGAGACGTCGAAGATCACGAGCATCAGCACCTCGAGCACGAGGCACACCCCGAGGATCTTCGAGCTGAAGTCCACGCCGATGCGCGCCAGCACGAAGCACACCACGATCGACAGCAGACCCCACACGAGCCAGTTCACGTCGAGGCCGGTGAGGTCGCGGATGATCGTCTGCATGAAGAAGCCGCTCGTGCCGATCGTGCCGACCACGAAGAAGTTGTAGCCCAGCGTGGCGATGAGTCCGGCGACCAGACCGCCGGTGCGGCCGAGGCCCTTCACGACGAACGCGTAGAACCCGCCGGCGTTGACCAGCTGCTTCGACATCTGCGCGTAGCCCACCGCGAACAGCAGCAGGATCGCCGCGACGAGGAAGAAGGACATCGGGGTCCCTCCGCCGTTGCCGAGGGCGATCGCCAGCGACGCGACGACCACGATCCCGGTCAGCGGGGCGACCGCGGCCAGGACGAGGAAGACGATGCCGGCGACGCCGAGGGCGCCCGGTCGGAGGGAGGTGTGGTGCGGCGTCGTGGACGCGGACAGCTGCTCTGCCACGTCGGCTCCTTTGCTCGGTGACGGCCGTGCGGACACGGCATCGACGACGAGGGGAATCGTCGATAGAGCGAGTCTGCTCGTCGGCCCGGCGCCGCACTTGACCGTGAGCGAAGGACGATGGTGCCACCGTGCACACCCCGCACACGCCCGTGCTGACGCCGTGGCGTGGGGAGCAGGATGACCGGGACGACACCGCCGCCGTTCCCCGCGCACCGCCGGGCACCGGGCGGCAGGGAGGACCACATGGAGCTGCGGCTGGACGGGACGACGGCCCTCATCACGGGCGCGGGCAGCGGCATCGGCCGGGCCGTGGCGCTCGCGCTCGCCGCGGAGGGGGTGCGCACGGCCCTGCTCGACCGCGATGCGTCCGCCCTGCGCGACACCGCCCGCGGCTGCGTCGAGCGCGGGAGCGCCGACCCCGTGCTGCTGGCCGCCGACGTGACCGACGAGGAGCAGGTGTCCGCGGCGGTCGCGGCCGGAGTCGCGGCGCTCGGCGGGCTCGACGCGGTCGTGTGCTGCGCCGGGGTCTCCGGCCCCGTCGGCACCGCGGTCGAGGACACCGCGCTCGCCGACTGGAACCGCGTGCTCGCCGTCAACGTGACCGGCGCGTTCCTCGTGCTCAAGCACGCCCTGCCGACGCTGAGGGCCGCCCGCTCGGCCTCGGTCGTGCTGCTCGCGAGCGACTCGGCCGTCGTCGCCTCGCCCGGCATGGCGCCGTACTGCGCCTCGAAGGCCGCGCTGGTGCAGTTCGGCCGGGCGCTGTCGGTCGACCTGGCCGGCACCGGGGTGCGGGTCAACGCGGTCGCCCCCTCCGTGGTTGACACCCCGATGAGCCGCGGCGACCTGGGCGCCGACGCCTTCGACGACCCCGCCTTCCCCGTGCAGACCGCCGAGGAGGTGGCGGCGCACGTGACCTACCTGGTGTCGCCGCGCAGCAGGGCGGTCAACGGCACCACCCTGCTGAGCGACTTCGGCTTCACCGCCCGTTCGGGTTTCCCCGCCTGACGCACCCGCGTCCGGCCCCGCGGCGCCCCGCGCGCCAGAACACACAACAGGAGCACACATGGCAACCGTGGTCGGATCGAGCGTCTCCGGACGCGTCGTCGTCATCACCGGAGGCGGCACGGGCATCGGTGCCGCCGTCGCGGAGCGCTTCGCGGCCGAGGGCGCGCACGTGGTCGTGGTCGGCCGTCGTCCCGAACCGCTGCAGGAGGTCGAGCGGGCGGTCGGCGCCCTGCCGATCGTGGCGGATGCGGCCGACACCGCCTCCGCGAAGGCCGCGGTCGCCGAGGTGCTCGCGCGCTTCGGCCGCATCGACGTGCTGGTCGCGAACGCCGGCGGCCACGGCTTCTCGCCCGTGGCCGAGACCGACGACGCGAGCTGGGAGGCCGCGATCCGCGCGAACCTCACGACCGCGTTCACGATGGCCCGCGAGGCCCTGCCGGCGCTCATCGAGGCGAAGGGCCAGGTGGTGGTCGTGTCGTCGCTCGCCGGGCTGTTCGCGGGGCCGTCCGTGGCCGGGTACACGGTCGGCAAGCACGCGCTGATCGGGCTCACCCGCACGCTCGCCCGCGACTACGGGCGGCACGGGGTGCGCGTCAACGCCATCTGCCCCGGGTGGGTGCAGACGCCGATGGCCGACGAGGAGATGGACGAGTTCGCGTCGCACGCGGGTCTCGGCTCCCGCGAGGAGGCCTATGCGACGGTCACGGCCGACGTGCCGCTGCGGCGTCCGGCCCGCCCCGCGGAGATCGCCTCCGTCGTGCGGTTCCTCGGCTCGGGGGAGTCGTCGTACATCACGGGTGCCGTGATCGTCGCGGACGGCGGCTCGCACGTGGTCGACGTCCCCACGATCGCGTTCGACCACGCCGGCATGTGACCAGGGGCGCGGCGGCGGGTGCCGTCGCCGCGTCGTCAGCCGATGCGCAGCTCGAAGCCGTCGTCGAGGTGCGTCAGGGTCACGGCGGTGAGGTCGTCGACGTGCACGGTCGGCGCGTGCGCCCCCGCGTGCCGGCCCACCCCGACCACGCGCATCCCCGCGGCGAGCCCGGCCTGGATGCCCGCGCCGGAGTCCTCGAACACGACGCACTCGGCCGGAGCGACGCCGAGCATGCGGGCCGCCAGCAGGAACCCCTCGGGGTCGGGCTTCGACGCAGACACGTTCTCCGCGGTCACCGCCAGCTCGGGCACCGTCAGCCCCGCGGCCTGCATCCGGGCGGTCATGAGCGCCACGTTCGCCGAGGTCACGATCGCGTGCGGCACCGTCTCCAGCGCCGCCAGCAGCCGGTCGGCCCCGGCGATGCCGACCACGCCGTCCACGTCGCCGGCCTCGGTGGCGAGCATGATCTCGTTCTCGTGCAGGTTGATCGCGTGGTCGCGCTCGGGCAGCAGGATCGCCATGCTCTGATGGCCCTGGCGTCCGTGCACCACCCGCAGCACCGTTTCGGGGTCGAGCCCGTGCGGCTCCGCCCACGCCAGCCACAGGCGCTCCACTACGGCGGTCGAGTCGACGAGGGTGCCGTCCATGTCGAGCAGGGCGGCGCGGGCGCGGAGGATCTCGGTCATCCGCTCAGGCTAACCCCCGGCAGCCCGTCTCAGCCGCCGAGGTAGGCGCGGTGCAGCAGGGCGGGGTCGTCCTGCAGCGCCTGCGGGCTGCCCTGGAACGACACCCGTCCGCCGGCCACGACCACCGCCTCCTGCGCGAGCCCGAGGGCCAGCTGCGTGAACTGCTCCACGAGCAGCACGCCCACCCCGGACTGCGCGATGGACTGCACGATCGGCATGAGCCGCAGGAACACGACGGGGGCGAGGCCGAGCGACATCTCGTCGATCAGCAGGATCCGCGGTTTCGCGGCGAACGCCCTCGCCAGGACGACCATCTGCTGCTCGCCGCCGGAGAGCAGCGCGGTGGGGGCGTCGATGCGCTTCTCGAGCTCGGGGAACTGGGCGAGCACGGCGTCCACCTCGGACGGGGTGCGCGCGGTGAGCGAGAGGTTCTCGCGCACGGTCAGTGACGGGAACACGGCCCGCCCCTGCTCGATGTGCACGATGCCGCGGCGGGCCCTGGCCACCCGGGACAGGCGGTCGATGGGGTCGCCGTCGAGCGTGATCGTCCCGGCCGAGTGCGGCGTCACACCCGACACCGACTCGATCAGGCTGGTCTTGCCCGCGCCGTTGGGGCCGACCAGGGCGAGCACCTCGCCGCCGGACACCCGCAGCGACACGTCGGAGATCACCGGTCCGGCGCCGCGGCTCACCGTGACGCCGTCGAGCACGAGTTCGCTCATGTCAGCAGCTCCGTCTCTCCCATGTACGCCTTCACGACGTCGGGGTTCGCGAGGACCTCGGCCTGCGGACCGCTCGCCAGCACGCGCCCGAAGTCGAGCACCGTGAGCGTCGGGCACACGGAGCGCACGAGGTCGAGGTCGTGTTCGATGATGATGAGCGCCACGCCGTAGCGGGCGGGCAGCTCCCGCAGCCGCGCGGCGAGCGCGAGATGCTCCTCGTGCGACAGCCCGGCGGCGGGCTCGTCGAGGATGAGCAGCCGCGGACGGGCGGCCACGTTCGCCGCGACCTCCACCAGCCGCCGCGTCCCCACGTCCACGCTCGACAGGCGGGAGCGCGCGGGCGGGCAGCCGAAGAACGCCAGCACCTCGTCGATGTCGGCCGCGGCCAGCCGGCGTCGCGCGACGAAGCGCACGTATGCGCCCACCGTGAGCGCGGGCGGCACGCGGTCCTGCTGGAACGTGCGGCGCAGTCCGAGCCGGGCGCGCCGCGTGGGGGAGAGCCCGGCGAGGTCGCGGTCGCCGAGCAGCACCCGGCCGTCGTGCTGCGGCAGGAACCCGCTGATGGCGTCGACGAACGTGGACTTGCCCGCGCCGTTCGGCCCGATGAGACCCATGATCGACGCGGCGGGCACCGTGAACGACACGTCGTCGAGGGCCTTGAGTGCCCCGAACTGCACCGTGAGACCGTCGACCGTGAGCACGGGCGCGCCGTCGAGGGCCGCCTCGTCGACGGTCGCGGTGGTCGTGGTGGTGATGGCGGCCGCGTCGGCGGCGGCGTCGTCGGGCAGCGCGGTGAGGTCGGCGTTCGCCGTGCGGCGGTCGGCGCGGCGGTAGATCAGGTTGCGGATGCCCTGGCCCAGGTTCGTGCCGCTGGTGAGGGCCTGCACGCCCAGCACGCCGAACACCACGAAGCCCCAGTCCTGGGGCACGCCCCAGCGCTTGAGCAGCTCGGGCACCAGCACCCACAGGAGCCCGCCGAAGATGGCCATGTCGATCAGGTGCGCCCCCGACATGATCGCCAGCACGTACAGCGCGAGCGACTGCAGCGGCGTGAAGCTCGACGCGAACGGCAGCTGCACCTGCCCGGCGAGCAGCCCACCGGAGATGCCGCCGAGGGCCGCCGAGACCGCGAACGCGGTGAGCTTGGCTGAGCGCACGCTCTGACCGGCCGCGGCGGTGCCGCGCTCGGAGAACGCCACGGCCTTCCAGCTCGCCCCCCAGCGGCCGCGCTGGAGGAAGAACACCCCGAGCGCGCACACCGCGAGCACGATGATGGAGAGGAAGAAGAACTGCCGGTCGTTGGAGAACAGCCCGGGGCGCTCGACCGCGATGCCGTCGGCCGATCCGGGGAACTGGATCTGCACGAGCGTCACGTCGGCGGCGGCCGCGAAGCCCAGCGTGACCACCGCGAGGTTCACCCCCCGCAGGCGCAGCGCCGGCAGCCCGACGAGGATCCCGACGAGGCCAGCCGCGACCCCGCCGCACACGAGCCAGACGAGGAAGCCGCCCGGCGCCTGCATCACGTTCAGCAGCGACACGATCCACGCGCCGACGGCGGCGAACGTGAGCTGGCACAGGGCGATCATGCCGGCCGAGCCGGTCACGATGCCGAGTCCGAGGATGGCGATCGCGGCGGTCACCGCGCTGATCGCGAGGAAGACGAAGTACCCCGGCAGGGCGGCGCTGAGGATCGCGCCGGCGCCGATGCCGAGGGCGGCCACGGCGAACGGCCAGGTGGTACGGAACCAGGGGCGGTCAGCGGGCGGCATCCCACACCTCCTTGCGCTGCGTCCAGAGCAGCAGGACGACGATGAACAGGAACGGGAGGAAGTTGCGCACGAGCGCGACCTCGTCGATCTGGGCGACGAGCCCGCCGAGCACGCCCAGCACCAGGCCGCCGACGACGGCGAGATCGAGACGGCGGAAACCGCCGAGCAGCGCGGCGGCGGCCGCGGGGACGATCAGCATCGACAGGCTGGTGGCGTCGTTGGACTGCGAGGGCGCGACGATGATGATCGCGATCGCGCTGATCACCCCGGTCACGAACCACACCGCGATCGACAGCGGACGCGAGCGGATGCCGAGCAGCTCGGCGGTGGTCGGCCGCTCCGACAGGGCGCGCAGCTGCGTGCCCACCCTGGTGCGGCGGAGCACGATCCGCACGACGAGCGCGGTGACGACCGCCATCAGCACGGTCGCGACCGTGACCTGGCTGATCACGACACCCCCGAGGGAGAACGCGGGACCGGCGATGATGGGCGTGAACGGCTGCGGCTTGTTGCCGAACAGGATGAACGACAGCGAGATGAGCAGCAGCAGCGGGCCCACGGTCATGGCGGAGCGCGTGGTGGTGGAGGCCTCGGAGAGCCAGGTGGCCGCGATGAAGCCGATCGCGGCGGACAGCAGCCCCGCCACCAGCACGCCCAGCACGGAGCCGAGCCAGATGGGCAGCCCGAGCTCGCGCACGAACCAGACGGCCGTGAACGCCCCGAACATGCCGGTCGCGGCCTGCGCGAAGTTCACGACGCGCACGAGCCGCGACATGAGGGTGAGACACACGCCGAGCACGGCGTAGAGGCCGCCGGCGGCGAGACCGGCGATGGCGCCTTGCAGCATCAGGCGTCCTTTCTGGTGAGGGGGGAGGGGTGTCCGACGGGCTCGGCGACCGGGCGGGTCGCCGAGCCCGTCGACGCGGGGACTACTCGCCGATGCGCAGCCAGTCGTCCGCGACCTTCTCCCAGGCGTTGGTGCCGGACTTCAGGATGATCGGCCAGCCCGCGGTGTTCTGCGTGCCGAAGGCGTAGGGCGTGCCCACCATCGGGTTCTCGATCGGCTCCATGCTCTTCAGGGCCTCCGAGACGCTCTCGCGGGTGATGTCGCCGTCGATGCTCTTGAGCACCTCGATGAAGTACGTCGCCGCCAGGTAGCCGCCCTGGCTGAACGAGGTGAGCGGGATGTCGTTGGCCTCCATCAGCTTCCGCCAGTCGGCGTTGATCTCGTTGTCGTCGGTGAACGGGTAGAACTCGGCGGGGACGTAGATGCCCGCACCGGCGTCGTCGATCGCGTCGGCGAAGTTCTCGCTGTACACGCTGGTGAGGTATAGCCAGGTCACGTCGTCCCAGCCCTGGGCGTTCGCGGCCTTGACCTGTCCGATCGCGTCGGGCTCGACGGGGTTGATCGCGAGGGCCTTGCAGCCCTGGTCGCGCGCCTTGACGATGTAGGGCGTGTAGTCGGACGCGCCGTACGGCACGGTGTCGTCGATGTACTTCGGCTCCTTGCCGGTGATCTCGGTCCACTTGTCGATGGCCGCCTGATACGTGGGGCGGGTGGATCCGGCGATCTCCAGCAGGATGCAGATGTCGTCCAGGCCGAGCACCTCGGAGCCGTACTGCAGCGTGAGGGTCATGTCGTTGAACGGCCCGACGTTGGCGGGCGAGATGTTGTCGCTGTCGAAGCAGCCGGTGTCGACGCCGATGCCCGGCAGAGACAGGATGCCCTCCTGCTCGTAGTACTTGGCGTTGATCTCGCACTCGATCAGGCTCGCGGAGCCGACCAGCGCCACGGCTCCGTCGCTGCCGACGATCTCGCGCGCCGAGGCGGTGGCCGTGGCCGGGTCGCCCTTGTCGTCGAGCATCTTGTACTCGATCTTCCGGCCGTCGAGCCCGCCGTCGTCGTTGAACGCGTCGAAGACGGCCGCGGCCGCCTGCGAGGCCTCGGGGAACGTCGCCGGGCCGCTGATCGTGTTCACGGAGCCGACGACGATGGGGGCGCCGTCGCCCCCGCCTGCGCCGTCCCCGCCGGCGCAGCCGGCGAGAGCGAGGGCGGCCACGGCGAGGACTGCCGCGGTGCCGGTTGCTCGTCTGTTCATGTGCTTCCTGCCTCTCGTGTTCGGTGGTGCTGTGTCGCGTTCGTGGGTCAGTCGCGCAGCGCGCGGTTCACGAGCTCGGTGTCGGTGAACTGCTCGAAGGCGACGATCTCGCCGCCCGCCACCCGCCAGACGTGGGCGACGCGGGCGGCGAAGAAGCGCCCGGTGCGCTTGTAGGTGCCGGAGTAGGTGCCGATCCCCACCACGACGTCGCCGCCGTCGACCACCTCGTCGATCGCGACGGTGTAGTCGTCCCACTCCTCCTGGATGCGGCCGAACACGTTCTCGGCCACCGCCTCCGGGCCGATGTAGGTGCCGGCGTAGGGGAAGCCGGCGGCCTCCGTCCACTCGATGTCGGCGGCGAACGGGGCCAGCATGCCGTCGAGGTCGCCGCGGTCGTTGGCGGCGTAGTGCTCGCGCACCAGGTCTGCATCGCTCATCGGGGTCTCCTCGGGTCAGACGGGCTGCACGTCGGGGTAGGCGACGGCGCCCAGCGGGTAGATGTGGCCGCCGGCGCGGGAGTGCTCCGACTCGCCGTCGCCGTTGAGGCCCAGGAAGATGCCCGTGGTCATCAGCTGATAGCCGAGGTCGTGCAGCCACACGCTTGCGACCGCGATGCGGAACTCGCGGAAGCAGAACAGGTACAGGCCGTCGGCGAACTTCCACACGGTCGACAGGTCCATGTCGCCGTGGCCGCGCTGCACGCCCTCCAGGCACTGCCAGGCGTAGCGCTGGCTCGACACGTACACGTGCTCGTACAGGTGGTGCGGGCTGTAGCGGTAGACGTTGCGCTTGCCGATCAGATCGCGGCTGGGGCCCGGCACCTCACCCGTCGCCTCGCCGCCGTCGATCGTCGCCGCCCAGAAGTCCTGCCCGACCTGGGGTGTGCCCTCCACGGCCTCCGCGGCGATGCGGGAGCGGACGACGGTCGCGCGACGGGTCGTGGTGCAGAACACGACCGTGAGGGCTTCGCGCTCGCGGCTGGTGAGCGGCAGGTTGACGAACACGACGTCGTCGCGCACGCGGACCGCGTCGTACGGGTCGCGGCCCGTGGCGCCGAGGCCGTCCCAGTGCGCCGACTCCTCGTCGAAGCGGAGCGCGAGGCTGCCGCCGTCGTCGAGGGTGAGCGTGAACGCGGTGCCGGCGAGTCCGGTGTTCGGCAGCCGGTACGTGTCGATGCCGGCGGCGAACTCGTCGTAGGTGCGCCACTCGTCCAGCGCGGGGTCGGCGGTGATGTCGGTCATGGGGGTCCTGACGTCGCACGCGGCGGGGCCACCTCGCCCCGGGCACCGCGTCATCGCGGTGCGCTTGCCTCATGCTCGATCCGGGCCCCGCAGCCGCTCAAGCGCGCGCTCCCCATCGCGCGCCGAGAGTCAACCGGCGTGCCCTCCCGGGCAAGTCCGGTGCGGTGCGGTGCGGGCCGCGGGGTGCGGTGTCGTGCGGTGGGGCCGGGTGTGCGGGGTGGAAAAGGGGCCGGGGGTGGGGGCGGGAGGCGCGTTTGTGATCCCGGATGCGGCGGGTGCGGGGCGTCCGCGGGGCCCGGGGTGGGAAACGGGCCGGGGGTGGGGGTGGGAGGCGCGTTTGTGATCCCGCACCGCGGACCGCGGGCCAGCGGGCGGGCGTCAGTGGGCGGTGCGGTACTCGCTGGGGGAGATGCCGTAGGCGGTCTTGAACGCGCGGCTGAAGTGCGCGGCGTCGACGAAGCCCCAGCGGGCGGCGATCGCGGCGACGGGACGGTCGCCGAGCATCGGGTCGAGCAGGTCGCGGCGGCACTGCTCCAGGCGGCGCGTGCGGATCCAGGTCGAGACCGTGACGCCCTGCTCCTGGAACAGTCCGTGCAGGTGTCGGGTCGAGATGAAGTGCGCGGCGGCGATGGTCGCCGGGCCCAGGTCGGTCGAGGCGAGGTTCCGGTCGATGTGCGAGCGGATGCGCTGCATGAGCGCCCGGTGCGGATCGGCCGAGGCCTGATCGAGCCCGAGCTCACGCGTGAAGACGGTCGTGACGAGGTCGAGCGCGCTGTGCGCGAGGCGGGCGCCGGTCGTGCCGGCGAGCTGGTCGAGGTTGCCCGCGAGCTGCGTGAGGTAGGGCACGACCATGCCGCCCAGACCCTCCTGCCCCGAGATGCGCACGGCCGTGAGCTGTCCGATCATGTCGGCGGGGAGGCTGATGAGGTGCTTCGGGAACATCACCACCATGGTGCGGAAGTCCTGGTCGAACACGAGCGAGTACGGGCGGTCGGTGTCGTACACGGCGAGGTCGCCCGCCTGCAGCACGGCTTCCCGGTCGTCCTGGATGAGCAGCCCGGTGCCGGCGAGCATGAGGCTCACCTTGAAGTACGAGCGGTCGCCGCGGGCGATCAGCTCCGACGTGCGCTCGACCACGTGGGAGGTGGCCCGGATGTCGTTCACGTGCACCTCGTCGACCGAGGCGCCGCGGATCACGCCGCGGAACTGGTCGGCCCCGGCGGTCGTGACCTGGAGGGGGACGAAGGACTCCGAGACGGCGGCGCGGAAGTCGCTGATGTTGCGCGCGACCAGGGTCGACACCGATTCGGCGGGGGCGGCGAGTGCACCGTTCATGACTGATCACCTCGGGCTGGTGGAACGACGACGTTGTATACGATCCGTTCCGCGATGGTATCACCGGGACCGCGCGAACGGGATGCCTTCTAGGATGTGGACCGTGAGTGACGGGGCGATGAGGATGCTCGCGGATCGGGTCGTGCGGGTGCTGCGCCAGGTGCGCGGACCGGGCACGCCGGAGGCGGTGTACGAGGCGACGGCCCTGATCGTGGGTGCCGCGTTCCTGGTGCTCGGGTTCGTCGTGGCGCTGCCGGTGTTCTGGGGCCATCAGCTGTCGATCAGCGGCACCGGCTCGATCGGCGTGTTCGCGGCGTACGGAGGCGCGGCCACCGCGGCGCTCGCCTTCGCCCTGGGGCGTCTGGCGGTGCGGCCCGAGCAGCCCGACCCCGCCGCCGTGCGCGACGGCTTCAGCGTGCCGGGCGACCGCCTGCGCTGGTACGACCTGATCGCGATCGCCTTCGCCCACGCCGCGATCGCCTACCTCGGCTGGCTGGGCATCGCGGAACTGCTGGAGCGCAGCTTCGTGGATGCCCCGGTGTTCCCGTTCCCCGGCGCGATCCTGATGGCGGTGGCCTTCGCGCTGACCGCGTACGTGTCGTTCCTCAGCGCGGTGGCCCTCACGCCGATGGTGCTGTCGCTCGTGCTGGCGGTGTTCCTCGTGGTCGGGGCGTTCGCGAGCATGCTGGCGTCGAGCGACGTGCACTGGTGGCGCGACAACCTGTCGGCGCTCGGGATGAGCAGCAACAGCGCCTCGGTCGCGTTCAACGCGACGCTGGTGATCGCGGGCGTGATGGTCACGACGATCGCGCGGTATGCCACGGCCGGGCTGCCCGCCGACGATCAGGCCGAGCGCCGTGGACGCCTCGTGGTGCGCGGCGGCCTGATCCTGATGGGTGTCTTCCTCGCGTGCGTCGGGCTCTTCCCCGTGGACGAGTTCTTCCTGCTGCACAACACGGTCGCGACCGGCATGGCCGTGGTGTTCGCCGTGGTCGTGGTCGGGCTGCCGTGGTTCCTGCCCGCCATCCCGCGGGTGTTCGTCGGCCTCGGCTGGGCGTACGTGCTGGTGATCGTGCTGCTCGGGGCGTTCTTCGCGGTGGGGTACTACAACCTCACCGCCGTGGAGCTGATCGCGGCGGTGCTGATCTTCAGCTGGATCATCGTGTTCCTGCGCACGGCGGGCTCGATCGGGCAGGGCGTCACCGGTGCCGGTGCCGGTGCGGGTGCGGGGGAGCGCGTACCGGCAGGACCGGAGGCGGCGATGCCGGCGGAGGCGGAGACCGGACGCGGCTGAGGCGCGACGGCGCGATCAGTCACGCAGGGCGTGCGTGGCCTGGCGGGTGCGACGCAGGGCGTCGACGGTCTCGGCGTAGCGTCGCTTGGCCACGCCGATGAACAGGCAGTCGACCAGGGTGAGCTGCGCGATGCGGCTGACCATTGCCCCGGCGCGGAAGGCCGACTCCCGCACCTCGGTGAACAGCGCGTGATCGGCGGCGTGCGCGAGCGGGGAGTCCTTGGCCGAGGTGACGGCGACGGTCGCGGCGCCGTTCGCGCGCGCCGTCTCCAGGAACCGCACGGTCTCGATCGTCGAGCCCGCGTGCGAGAAGCCGATCGCGACGGTGGGGGCCGCGTGCAGCACGGTCGCCGCGACGGCCTCGTGCGGGTCGGCGAGCACGTGCGCGTTGCGGCCGACGCGCAGCAGCTTGTGCGCGAGGTCCTCCGCCACGAACTGGCTCGCGCCGATGCCGTACAGCAGGATGCGGTCGGCGCCGTCGATCGCGTCGATGGCGGCCTCGAGCACGTCGAAGTCGAGCTGGGCGACGGTCTCCTCGATGGCCAGGAGTTCGAGCGCCGCGAGCTTCGACACCGCCTCCTGCAGCGTGTCCTCGTCGGAGATCTCCGAGCCGAAGGCGCCGCGGGCCGAGAACTGCGCGGCCTCTTTGCCGAGCTCGGTCGCCAGGGCCATGCGCAGCGGGGCGTAGCCGCTGAAGCCGATCGCGCGGCAGAACCGCACGACGGAGGCGACCGAGGTCTGGCACTCCTCGGCGAGCTCGTTGATGGTCTTGTCGATGACGATCGAGGGGTTCTCGCGGACCACGGTCGCGATGCGGGCGAGCGAGGGCGGCAGCGTCGATGCGGCCGCTTCGATCGTCGACTGGATGCTCAATCGGTCCTCCGGGGATGTGGGATTCTCAAGTATGTCGTGACGGGGGTCGTGACAAGAATGGTAAATTCTTTTCAGTGAGTCTACTTCGCATGTAGTCTCTTTTCGTCATATCCACCGCGTCCCCGAGGAGAGCCGATGAGCGCCCCGCCGACCGCCACCGTCGATCTCGGCAAGTCCCGCTGCCGCGTCGTCGTGCACGCGGAACCGCGCGTGGAGCGCTCGGGCCTCGGCGCCCCGGGTCTGGCGTCCGCCGGCGGCGTGACCGCGGCCCTCGACGCCATCCTCCCGCTGCTCGACGGGCTCCCGCGGCTCGATGCGATCGGCGTCGGAGCGGCCGGCGCGTGGTTCGCGCCGGACGCGGCCGTCGAGCTCGCCGGTCTGCTCGCGGCGCGCACCGGGGCCCGCGTCGCGGTCGCCTCCGACGTCGTGACCGCCCACGCCGGAGCACTCGACGGGGGAGCGGGCGTGCTGCTCATCGCGGGCACCGGCGCCGCGGCCCTCGGCATCGACGCGGACGGCGCGCGGCTGATCGACGGCTGGGGCCCGGAGCTCGGCGACCTCGGCAGCGGCTCCTGGCTCGGGCGCGAGGCGCTGCGGGCCGTGCTCCGCGCCGCCGACGGCCTGGCCGGCCCCACCGCTCTCACCGCCGCCGTCGCGGGACCCGTCGGGGCCCCGTCCGACGTGCAGGCCTGGCTCGCGGGCGACGGCGCGCTCGCCCGGCGCCTGGCGACCCTCGCCCCGCTCGTGCTCGACGCCGCCGAAGCCGGAGACGACGTCGCCGCCGCGATCGCGACCGAGGCCGTGCGCCTGCTCACCACCAGCGCGGTCGCCGCCTCCGCCGTCACGACCGACGTGGCCGTGCACGGCGGGCTCGCCGATCACGCCTGGTTCCGCGACACCCTGAGCTCCTCCCTGCGTGCGGCCGGCCGTCGTGTCGTCCCGGCGCGGGGCGATGCCCTGGCCGGCGCGCTGCTGCTGACCCGCCGCGTCGACCTCCCTCACGAAAGGTTCGTGCACCGTGCCGAATGACGACTCCCGCCTCGCCGCCCTCCTCTCCGTCCTGGAGACGCTCGACACCGAGGCGTCGACGACCGAGCGCGGCGACCTCGACCTGCTCGAGACGACCGAGCTCGTGCGCCGCATGAACGCCGAGGACCGCCGGGTGCCCGAGGCCGTCGCCGAGCGGACGGCCGACATCGCCGCCGCGGTCGACGGCATCACGGAGCGGTTCCGCCGCGGGGGACGCCTGATCTACATCGGCGCGGGGACGGCCGGGCGCATCGGCGTGCTCGACGCCAGCGAATGCCCGCCCACCTTCGGCACCGACCCCTCCATGGTGGTCGGCCTGATCGCGGGCGGCGAGACCGCGATCCGCTCCGCCGTCGAGAACGCCGAGGACGACGAGGAGGCCGCCGGAGACTCGCTGCGCGCGCTCGACCTCACCGAGCGCGACACGGTGGTCGGCATCTCCGCGTCCGGTCGCACGCCGTACGTCGTCGGTGGGCTCGAGTACGCCCGCAGCGTCGGCGCGCTGACCGTGGCGATCGCGTCGAACGCGAACTCGGCGATCGGCGCGGTGGCCGACATCCCGATCGAGGTCGTGACCGGGCCCGAGTTCATCTCCGGCTCCACGCGCCTGAAGTCGGGCACGGCGCAGAAGCTCGTGGTCAACATGCTCACCACGCTCTCCATGATCAAGCTCGGCAAGACGTACCGCGGCGTCATGGTCGACCTGCTCGCCACCAACGAGAAGCTGCACGCGCGGTCGATCCGCACCGTGTCGCAGCTGTCGGGGGTCGGCGTCGACGAGGCCGCCTCGGCACTGCAGCAGGCGCAGGGCTCGGTCAAGCTCGCCCTGCTCATGCTCGCCACGGCTGCTCCCGCCGAGACCGCCGCGACCGCGCTCGCCGGTGCCGACGGCATCCTCCGCGACGCGATCTCCGCCCTCGCCTGACCCCCGCCCGCGACGCATGCGGGCGGAGGACGCGGCTCGTCAGTGGCCGCAGGTGCAGTCCGCCCCGCCGCCGCAGCACGACGAGGCCGCGGCGCCGCCGTGGGCCTGCGACGACTCGGGCACGTCCATCGCCGGGTTCTGGTCGAGGAAGCCGTAGGGCTTGAACCAGAAGCCCGCATAGTCGACGGGCATGATCGGCCAGTCCTCCGGGCGGGGGAAGTGCGTGAGGCCGAACGTGTGCCACAGCACCAGATCTTCGCCGTCGATGCGACGGTCGCCCGCGCTGTACTCGGGGAGGCCGGAGCCGCCCTGGTGCGCGTTGGGGTAGCGGCCGGCCGGCCAGATCTGCCCGTGCTCGTAGCGCGTCGCCCACAGGTGCTTGGTCGCGAACGTCGCCCGCGCCGCCACCGACGAGGCGGGGTCGGCCATCAGCAGTGCGGTCGGCTCCGGCACCAGGTGATAGGCGGTGGGGCGGCCGACGTGGTTCGTGCGCGAGGCGCTCTGCACCTCCCACACCCGGGCGACCGAGGTGTCGGCCTCGCGCTGTGCGGCGTGCTCGGTCTCCAGCACCGTCTCCGACCAGGAGAACGCGTTGCCGAAGGGGTTCTCCGGTCCCATCGGCACCCGCTGCGCGTCGACCTCGACGAGCCGGTTGTCGGAGCCGTCGATCGCCACGTCGAGCCGGGCGCAGAAGAGGTGCTGGTGCACGGGGGCGAACACCCCTGGCGCGAGCTCGGTGGCGTGCTTCTGCCGCACGCCCGGCTCCCCGGCGCCCGCGAACACGATGCCCGTGGCCTTGGCGACCACCTCGATCGAGCCGTCCAGTCCGAAGTTCCAGTAGAAGCCGTAGTCGTAGTTGCCGATCGTGGAGAAGTACGACACCACGAAGCGCCGGGAGCGCCGCACGTCGGATCGGCCCGCGAGATCGGTGTGCTTCCACAGGATCCCGAAGTCCTCCTCGTGCATGCAGATCACGTTCGGGATGCGCACCGGGTGGCCGTGGTCGTCGGCGACGTAGCCGTCGAGGTAGCGGATCACGCCGAGGCAGTCGCACCCCAGTTCCAGGTGGTTGGCGTTCTTGCCGAGCAGGTACTCGCCCGCGTCGAAGTAGCTGATCCAGAATCGCCCGGGGGCCGTGTCGCCGTAGGGCACCACCATCTCGGGCACGCTCGCGCGGTGCAGCACGGAGCGCCCCTGGAACGAGACGTCGTGCAGCACGAGGCCCTCGCGGGCGTTGAAGCCGACGCGCATCGACCAGCCCTCCCACTCGACGAGCGAGCCGGACACGTGGAAGCTCGTGCCCTGCGGCTGGGTGATCTCGATGGGCATGAGCGTCGTGCGCGCCTCGCCCTGCACCTCGGGGTAGTAGTTGCCGTGACCGGCGGGCACCGGCACATCCCCCTCGTCCTCCACGCGGATCACGCTGTTCGAGGTGAGGTCGATGTGCACGATCAGACCCTCGACCGGGTGTGCCCACGGCGAGTCGTTCTCGTCGTACTTGAGGAAGGTGAGCGAGCGGATGACGCGGCGGCCCACCTCGTCGGCGCGACCCGTGTAGCCGGGAGCGAGGGGGGAGCAGAACGCGAGGTCGATGTGCTCCGTGAGGCCCCGTCGCTCCATGGCGGCCCGCCACTCGGGCGACGCCTTCGCGATGGACTCGGCCCGCTCGTACTCCTCGAACAGGTACTGCGGCTGACCGTACGGCGGGGCGTCGTTGGGCACGCGCTCGCTGCGCACGATCTCCCCGCGCGTGATCGACACGATCACCTCGGTGGCGACGCCCGTGGCGGTGTCGAGCAGCGTCACGTCGGCGCGGCGATCGATGGGGGAGCCGGGGCTCCACGCCGCGAGCTCCTCCTTGGTGGCCTCGTCGGGCAGCAGCATCGGCACGCGGGTGGTCTCGGTCATCAGTCCGGCCGCCTCCAGCACCGCGCGGGCGGCGGCGATCTCGGCACCGGTGAGCGGGTCGAGCGGGTGCGGAACCGCGATCTTCTCGACGGAGACGGGCTGCGGGGCGTGGTGGGACATCGTCGACCTCACTATTTTCGAGCAAACGCTCAAGAAACGGGATGGCACGATGATAGGCCGCGCGGACGCGCGTGCACAAGCGCCGGCTCGCGGGTCAGGCGCGCCAGGGGGCGAGGATGCCGTCGAGCACTGCGAGGTGGGCCGCGGCGGGCTGCGGCTCGGTCACCTCGACGATCTGCTGGCCGTACGTGATGGAGCGCAGCAGCGCCATGACCGCCGCGGTGGGCGTCTGCGGCCGCAGCTCTCCGTCGTCGACCGCCTCCTGCAGGGCCTCGCGGATGCTGTCCTGCCAGGTCGCGAGGGTCGGGGAGGCCGCATCGGGCGCGGGGGCGAGCGTGGCCAGGCGCCCCCAGAACCCCACCACGACGTGCGCCTCGGTGCGGGTGCGCTCGTCGACCGGCAGCACCTCGCGCATCAGGGCGTCGAGGCGCGCGAGGCCGCGCAGCCCCGCGGTGGCCTCGGCGATGCGCTGGTCGGTGCGGCGGGTGACCTCGGCGGCGGCCGCGCGGACGACGTCGTCGAACCCGTCGAAGTAGTGCCACAGCGAACCGGTGGCCACCCCGAGCTCCTTCGCGACCGCGCGGGAGGACACGCTCTCGTGGCCGTCGCGGGCGGCGACGGCGAGCAGCGCCTCGGCGATCTGCCGGCGGCGCTCATCGTGGTCGACGATGCGGGGCACGTGCCCATCCTCTCGTAGACGGTCGGGTCTAGCGATATTGAGCGCTCGATCAATATACTGCGACCGTGGAACCCCTCGTCCCCGCAGCACCGTGGCTGATGGCCGCGGCCGCGCTCGTCTCCGCCGTCGCGTGCGTGGCGGCGTGGCGGGCGGTGCCGTGGCAGGGGAGGCAGTCGGCGCTGGTGATGGCCGCCGGGATGCTCGTGCTCGCGATCCCCGGGGTCGACGCCCTGACGCGGCTCGCGCTCGGCGCGGTGCTCCTGGTCTCCGCAATGCTCGGCACCATGGGCGTGCGCGGCACCGCGGCCGCCGCCACCTGCTGTCACCGGGCGCTGGTGTCGCTCGTGATGGCGGTGTGCGCGTTCGACGGATCCGTCGTGGTCTCCTCGGTCGAGCGCGCCGTCACGCCGACCGGCCACGGCGGGCACGGCCTCGGGGGCGTGCTCTCGGCGCTCGTGATGATCGGGGTCGCCGCGGTCGTGCTGTGGACCGTGGCGGCGGCGTGGTTCGTGCCTCCGCAGCACCACGGTCGCACCGGGCGTCTGCTCGCCACGGAGTCGTGGGCGATGGCCGCGGGCGTCGCCGTCATGTGCCTCGGCTTCTGACCGCGGGGCGGGCGGGACTCGGGCGACCCGACCGGGCGGCTCAGGTGCGCGCGGCCGGACGCACGAACGCCCACGCGGCGACCGCGGCGACGGCGGCCGCGAGGGTCATGGTCACGGCCATGGTCATGGCGTTCGTGCCGCCGACGCCCGCCGCGACCGGGGCCAGCACGGGCCCGAACAGGAAGGTGGACATGCCGAGCAGGGCCGATGCGGTGCCCGCGCGCGAACCGTGGTGCGCGAGCGCGAGGGTCTGCCCGTTCGGGCCGCCGACGCCGGAGCACAGCATGAAGCCGACCAGGGCCGCGATCACCCCGGTCGCCCCGGTCCCGGCGACGGCCAGCACCAGGAAGGTCGCGGTCGCCAGCAGCGTCGCGGTGCTGCCGCCCAGGTACACGCGGAGCGGGCCCCACCGTCGCACCACCAGCCGGCTCGTCTGGCTGCCCACGATGCTCGCGAGCGCCCCGGCCGCGAACGCCAGGCTGAACGCCTGCGGGCTCAGCCCGAACTCGTCCTGCAGCACGAACGACGACATCGACAGGTAGGTGAAGAACGCCACCCCGCCGCCCGCCGAGGCGCACAGCACCGCGGTGAACAGGCGGTCGTGCAGCACGGCGCCCGCGTGACCGCCGAGCGTGCGCAGGCCGCCGCCGTGCCGGTCGTCGGGGTGCAGCGTCTCGGGCAGGGCGAACACGACCACGAGCAGCAGCACGACCCCGACCGCCGCGAGCACGCCGAAGATGCCGCGCCAGTCCATGACCCGTGCGAGCTGGCCGCCCACCACGGGGGCGATGATCGGGGCCGTGCCCGAGACCAGGAACAGCAGCGACAGCATGCGCGACAGCTCCACGCCCTCGAACTGATCGCGCGCGACCGCGAGGCAGATGACGATGCCCGCCGATCCGGCGAGACCCTGCAGGAACCGCGCCACCAGCAGCAGCTCGATGCTCGGGGCGACCGCGCACACGGCGGACAGCGCCGCGAACGCGGCCACGCCGACGAGGAGCGGACGCTTCCGGCCCAGCCGGTCGCTGAGGGGACCGGCGATGAGCTGCCCGAGACCCAGGCCGATCATGCACGCCGACATCGTGACCTGCGCGAGCGCCTCGGTCGTGCCGAGCGACGCCGCGAGCTGCGGCAGCTGCGGCAGGTACAGGTCCATCGACAGCGGCCCGAACGCCTCCAGCATCCCGAGCACGAGCATCGCCCGGAGCGTGCCCATGCGGGCGGGCTCCGGGCGCGCCGGGATGCTCATCCGCCCGGGCGCAGCACGCGGCGCAGCCAGCTCTCCCGCGCTGCGACCGCCGCCAGCGACACCTCGGCCTCCGGCGAGAACCCGGAGAAGCCGTGGTACCCGCCGGCCCACACGTGCAGCTCGGCCTGACCGCCGGTCGCCCAGATGCGCAGCGCGTAGTCCACGGCCTCGTCGCGGAAGGTCTCGGCAGCCCCGACCTCGATGAACGCGGGGGCGAGTCCGGACAGGTCGGTGGCGCGTGCGGGGGCCGTGTACGGCGAGACCCGGTCGGTGAAGCGGTCGTCTCCGGCGATGGCGTCCCACGCGGTGTCGTTGTTGTTGCGGTCCCAGGCGCCGAAGCCGTCGTACTGCCGGGCGGACGGCGTCTCGTTGCGGTCGTCCAGCATCGGGCAGCCGAGCAGCTGCCCGGCCAGCCGCGGTCCGCCGCGGTCGCGGGAGAGCAGGGCCACCGCGGCGGACAGCCCGCCGCCCGCGCTCTGCCCCGACGCGATGATGCGGTCGGGGTCGATGCCGAGGTCGTCGGCGTGCGCGGCCATCCACTCCAGCGCCGCGTAGCAGTCCTCCGCCTGCGCGGGACCCGGATGCTCCGGCGCGAGGCGGTACTCCACCGCGACGCCGACGACGCCGTGCCGGTCGGCCAGGTCGATCAGCTCGGCGGTGCCGAAGAAGCGGGTGCCGAGCACCATGCCACCGCCGTGGATCGACAGGACGGCGGGCGCCGGTCCGGTCGCGGGGGCGGACGGCCGCACGATCGTGACCTCCAGGTCGGGCGCGCCGGCGGGGCCGGGGATCACGCGGTCCTCCCACGTCACCGCCCTGCCCTCGGCCTGCACCGCGATGGGCGGGATGATCGTGGCGAAGTGGTCGCGGTTGGCGTGGATGGTGTCGGCGCGCAGCGGGATGCCCTCCACGAGCTGCACGAACGCGTCGAGCCCGGCGACCAGCTCGGGGTCGTACGGCACGGGAGCGGGCGCGGTCATCGGGCGGCCCGCCAGATCCGGCGCAGCCACGACGACCGTGCGGCGAGGGCGGCCCGGGTGATCTCCGCCTCCGGCATGTACATGTCGAAGCCGTGCGCGCCGCCGCCCCACACGTGCAGCTCGGCCTGGCCGCCCGTGGCCCAGATGCCGAGCGCATACGCGGTGTCCTCGTCGCGGAAGGTCTCCGCCTCGCCCACCTCGATGTACGCGGGGGGAAGACCGGACAGATCGGTCGCGCGGCTCGGGGCCGCGTAGGCGGGGGCCTCGTCGCTGAACGCGAGGTCGTCGCCGAGCACGCACGACCACGCCAGCAGGTTCATGTCGCGCTGCCACGTGCCGATGCCGTCGTACTGCAAGCTGGCGACCGAGGTGTTGGTGTTGTCGATCATGGGGCACAGCAGCAGCTGCCCCGCCATGACCGGGCCCTTCCGGTCGCGCGCCAGCAGGGCGACCGCGGCCGTGAGCCCGCCCCCGGCGCTGCCGCCGCCGACGACGAGGCGCTCCGGGTCGATGCCGAGCTCGGCGGCGTGCTCGTGCGTCCAGACGAACGCCGCGTAGCAGTCCTCCACACCGGCGGGGTACGGGTCTTCCGGGGCGAGCCGGTACTCCACGTTCACGGCGACCACGCGGTGCTCCGCGACGATGTCGACCACGCGCGCGGTCTCCCACGAGCGGTGGCCGACGATCATGCCGCCGCCGTGGATGTTCACGAACCCGGGCAGCACCTCGGTCGCGGAATCCGCGGGGCGGAACACCGTGATCTCGATGTCGGGTGCGCCCGCGGGGCCCGGGATCACGCGGTCCTCCCACACGATCGGGCGGCCCGCGATGACGGTGTCGTTGTCGGGGAACATCCGGTCGACGCCCTCGCGCGGCAGCGTGTCGCGGGTGAGGGGAGGCTGCGGGTTCTTCGCGATCTCGTCCAGCACGGCCTGCACCTCGGGGTCGAACGGGACGGGCGGGACGGTGGGGTGTCCGGCGGCGGTGGCGGTCATGTCTCTCCTCAGTGGGGCGGGGGCGGCCTGGGGCGTGGTGCGGGGCGGGTGTGTGGGGGTCTGCGGACGGTGTCAGGGGCCTTCGGGGTCGACCACGCCGCGGTCGGCCCAGAAGGGTTCGACCAGGCGGCGCAGCTCGTCGGCGCCGATGCGGTCGACGAGGTCGGCGGCGTCGAGGTTCGCGTGCAGCTGTGCCACGCGGGAGGCCCCGAACAGCGTGGTCGTGAGGGCGGGGTGCGTGAGCGTGAACGCGATGCCGAGCTGGGCCGGGGTCGTGTCGAGCGACTCCGCGAGCGCCGTGAAGGCCGGCACGTCGGCGATGATCCGCTCCCGGATGTCGCCGGGGTCGCGGCCGATCTGGCGGTCGCCCTTCACGTTCCCCGCGAGCACGCCGCCCTCCAGGCAGTCGGAGGCCTGCAGCGTGAGGCCCTGCTCCCAGAGCCGCGCGAACGGCTCGCCGTCGGGGATCGAGCGCCGTGCCACGCTGTACTTCAGCTGCGCGATCTGCGGCCCGGGCACGCCCTCCGCCGCGGCGAGGTCGAGCAGGCGCTGGATGGACAACGCCGACCAGTTGTTCACGCCCCACGCGCGGATGAGTCCCGCATCGGCGAGGCGCGCGAGGTCGAGCACGAGGTCGCGCAGGTCGAGGTCGTCGCGGCGCAGGTCGCCCAGGATCACGAGGTCGGCGTGCTCCACGCCCACCCGCATCAGGGCGTTCTCGAGCTGCGGGCGGAAGCCGTCGTCGCCGAAGGCCTCCAGCCACAGCTTCGACGACAGCAGCCACTCGTCGCGGCGCAGACCCGCCGCGCGCACCATGGCCGAGAAGATCACGTCGGTGAACACCGGAGGGGCGCCGGGCGCGGAGTACACGCCGACGTCGAAGAGGTTCACGCCGCGGGCGGTCGCCTGGCGCAGCAGCTCGACGGCGTCGGCGAAGTCCATGCGGTCGTAGGTGTGCCACGAGCCGAGCGAGAACAGGGAGGCGTGCAGGCCGCTGCGGCCGATCTCGCGGCGGGGGAGAGGGGTGGTCATGGTGCTCCTCAGAGGCTCGGGTCGATGACGGCCTTGACCTCATCGAGGTGGTGCATGTGGGCGATCTTGGCGGAGGCCTCGGCGAGACCGACCGGGGCGCTGAACAGGTCGTCCCAGGGGAAGCGGTCGGCGAACGCGGTGAAGAAGTCGATGGCGCGGGCGTAGTCGGAGATGTCGCCGTTGAGCGAGCCGACGACCGTGAGTTCCTTGCCCATGATCGTGCTGAGGGGGAAGCCGTCGCCCGCGGGGCCGGTGGAGCCGACGATCGCGATGGTGCCGCGCTGCGCCGCCATGCCCACCGCGTCGGGACCCACGCTCGGGGCGCCCGCGAAGTCGAACACGTGGGCGGCGCCGTGGCCGCCCGTGAGCTCCATGACCTGGTCGACGACGGGCCCGTCGCGGAAGTCGACCACGGCGTCGGCGCCGAAGCGGGCGGCGAGCTCCAGCCGGGCGGCGGGGGCGCCGACCGTGATGACCTGCCCGGCGCCCGCGATGGTGGCGACGGCGGTGGCGAAGATGCCGAGCGCGCCCGACCCCTGCACCACGACGCGGGAGCCGGGGCGGATGCGGCCGGCGCGCTCGAACGCGCGCAGCACGGTCTTGGCCGCGCAGCCCGCCATCGACGCCCAGGTGTCCTTCACCGCCGCGGGCAGCAGCAGCTTCGCGGCGCCGGGGGTGACGTAGGCGTACTCCGACAGCCCGGCGGTGGCGTACGGCGGTACGTCGGACCGCTGCAGGAAGCCGTAGCCGCGGCGCGAGCAGGCGACGGGTTCGCGCAGCACGACGCAGCCGTGGCACTCGCCGCACGTGGACTCCGACCAGCCGATGCGGTCGCCGGGGGAGAGCGGGCGGCCGAGGGCGTCGCGCGTGTCGGGTCCGGTGGCCACGATCTCGCCGACCATCTCGTGGCCGAGCACCATCGGGAGCATGCCGGGGAAGGTCATCCGGCCGTCCCAGATCTCGATGTCGGTGCCGCACAGGGTCGTGCAGGCGATGCGCACGAGGGCGGCGCCCGGCTCGATCTCGGTCGGCAGCGGGAGGTCCTGCAGGGTGAGCGGCTCGCCGTGCGCGGTGAGCACGGCGGCGCGGGTCGTGGTCGGGAGGGTCGGGGCGGGGAGGGTCATGCGGTTCTCCTGTCGCGGGACGGGTGGGGGATCGGGAACGCTCCGCGAGGGGTGGGGTGCGGATCCGATCCCGTGACGGATGCGGGCGGACGGGTCAGACCAGGAGCTGGCCGCCGTCGACCGGCACCGAGACGCCGGTGATGTGGCCGGCGGCGTCGCTCGCGAGGAACAGCACGAGCGGCGTGACCTGGTCGACCTCGGCGATCGTGCCGAGCGGGATGCGCGACTCCCAGGCCGCGCGGGCGTCGGGGTTCGAGGCGAAGTCGGCGGTGAGCGGGGTGAGCACCGGGCCGGGGGCGACCGCGTTCACGCGCACGCCCGCGGTGGCGAGCTCGATCGCGGCGGTGCGGGTGAGGGCGTCGACCGCGGCCTTGGTGGCCTCGTAGTGCCCGAGGCCCGGGGTGGGCTGTCGGGCGCCGATGGACGAGATGTTGACGATGCTGCCGCGTCCGGCCGCCGCGAGCAGTGCGCCGAACACGCGGAGCATGAGGAACGTGCCGCGCACGTTGACGCGCAGGGCCGCATCGACCGCGTCGACCGGGACCTCCTGCAGCGTGCCGCCGCCCGCGACGACCCCGGCGTTGTTCACGAGCACGTCGAGCCCGCCGGCGGCCGTGACGCGGTCGGCTGCGGCCAGGACGGAGACCTCGTCGGCGATGTCGAGGGGGAGGGCGGTGGCGCCGATCTCGGCCGCGACCGCGGCGGCGGCGTCGGCGTTCACGTCGCCGAGGAACACCTCGTCGCCCGCGGAGCGGAAGGCGGTGGCGATGCCGCGGCCGAGGCCGGACGCCCCTCCGGTGACCAGGATGCGGCGCGGGGATGCGGTCATGTTCGTCCTCACTGACGGTGCTCTGACGGGATGAGTCCGTTATATTCTACAACCATAGAAAAACACAACCCCGGTTGCTGAGCGAGGAGCGCAGCGACGAGACGAAGCACGCGAAGGAGCGTCATGCCCGAATCGACCCACCCCCGCCGTCCGCTGCAGACGGGCGGTGCCCCGGTGCCGCCCCTCGCCCTCGGCTCCTGGAACACGTGGGACCGCATGGCGCCGGAGGAGGCGGTCGCGCTGATCCGCCGCGCGGTCGAGCTCGACGCCGGGTTCTTCGACGTCGCGTACTACAACATGGGGCCGCACGCCGAGAACTCGACGACCGACATCCTGTTCGGGCAGGCGCTGCGGGCGAGCGGTGTCGACCGCGACGACATCGTGCTGTGCGGCAAGCTGTGGCTGTGGGACTGGCCGAACCAGGGGTTCCGCGCGCAGCTCGTCGAGTCGCTCCAGCGGGCGGGGCTCGACCGGTTCGACACGCTCGTGGTGGGCGACTACCTCGATGCGCCCGACCTCCCGCGGCTCGTCGCCGACGTGAACGCCCTGATCGACGAGGGTCTCGTCGGCTCGTGGGGTATCAACAACTGGCGCATCGCCGACACCCGCGCCGCGCTCGCCGAGGCTCGGACGCGCGGGCTGGCCGGCCCCGCGTTCGCGCAGCTGAAGTACGGCATCGCGCGGCGGTCGATGGCCGAGGGCGACGCGTACGGGCCGCTGTTCGCCGACGGCACCCTCACCCTGCAGGCGTCCGACGTGTTCGAGGGCGGCATCCTCGCCACGGGCCGGACGCCGCAGCGCAAGATCGGCGCCGACGTGGGCGGCATCCGCGAGCGGATCGCGGCCCTGTACCCCGAGGTCGCGCGGGTGGCGGGGGAGTTCGGGGTGACGCCGGCCGCGCTCGGCATCGCCTTCTGCCTCGCGAATCCCGCCACCGCGAACGTGCTGTTCGGCGCCTCACGGCTCGAGCAGCTCGAGCAGAACCACGCCGCGCTCGCGCTCGTCCGCGACCACGGCCCCGAGGTGCGGGCGGCCCTCTCCGACGTCGCCGTGGACCGCGACGTGCGCGCGGACGGGGTGTGGTGACGGGAGTGGCGAGACGGGATGCTGCGCGCAGAGACAAGCCGGGTGCGCCCGGTGGCATGAGCTGTGCCCGTTGCCGCGGGAAACATGCTTGCGCTCTTTTTCCACACATGTAGACTAACCAGCACGACACATCGAGGTGGCGTCGATCCGGTCTCCCGGTCAGCGGCTCTTCGAACCTTCTTCACCACCCCTGCACCCGAGAGAAGGAACCATGAAACGAATGCCCCTCGCGCTCGCCGCAGCCGTGGCCGCGACCCTCGCGCTCACCAGCTGCAGCGGCGGCGGAACGCCATCGCCCTCCGAGGGCGGCGGCGCCGAAGGCCCCGACGCGCTCAACATCGGCAACTTCCTCGACATCACGTCGTGGGATCCGTCCCTGGCCGACATCGGGTTCGACGGCCCGTATCTCTCCGCGGTCTACGACGCCCTGATCGCCCTCGACGCCGACGGCGACCCGATCCCGTCGCTCGCCACCGAGTGGACCGTGGCCGACGACGACCTGAGCATCGACCTCGACCTCCGCACCGACGCCGTGTTCAGCGACGGCACCCCGGTCGACGTCGACGCCGTGCTCGCGAGCCTCGAGTACCTCAAGGCCGGCGCCCGCTCGGGTGAGGCCTACGTCAACGTCGACAGCTTCGAGAAGGTCGACGACGACACCGTCCGCATCAACCTCACGCAGCGCGACGACACGATCCTCTACTTCATGGGCCTCGGGCGCAGCTACATCGCGTCGCCCGCGTCGATCGAGGCCGGAACGCTCGGCAGCGAGCCGGTCGGCTCCGGTCCCTACGTGCTCGACAGCGCCACCAGCGTCCCCGGCGCGGAGTACCACTTCACCAAGACCGAGGACCACTGGGACGCGAAGACCTACCCCTTCGCCGAGCTCGCGATCTACCCGATCACCGACGCGACCGCCCGGCACAACGCCATGCTCAGCGGCCAGATCAACGTGCAGTACGGCGACGTCGCCAACCTGGAGCAGGCCGAGCAGCAGGGCTGGAACACCGCGCAGCGCGTGTCCGGCTGGGCGGGCCTGGTCATCACCGACCACACGGGGGCCAAGAGCGAGCCCCTCGGCAAGCTCGAGGTGCGCCAGGCGCTGAACTACGCGTTCGACGGTGCCGCGATCCTCGCCGCGGTCGGCAGCGGCGCCGGTGTCGCCACCAACCAGGTCTTCCCCGACGGAGGGCCGATCAACGACCCGTCCCTCAACGACGCCTACGCGGTCAACATGGACAAGGCGAAGGAGCTGCTCGCCGACGCCGGGTACCCAGACGGCTTCGCGATCTCGATGCCCATGTCGCCCATCTTCGAGATGTGGAAGCCCTCGGCGGAGCAGGCGCTCACCGAGCTCGGCGTCACCGTCACGTGGGACAACATGCAGATGCCGGACTACCAGCTCAACGCGCCGAACTACCCGATGTTCATCTCGTTCCTCGCGATGGACGGCAACGACGTCGCCACGGTGGCCCGCCAGGTCACGAGCGTCCAGTGGTTCAACCCGGAGCCCGACTACGCCGAGAACGACGTCATCGCGCCGCTCGTCGAGAAGGTGCAGACCGAACGCGGCGACGCCCAGACCGCGGCCGTCAAGGAGCTCAACGAGGCCCTCGTCGACCAGGCGTGGTGGTCGGTCTGGTACCAGGCGAACAACATCTACTACACGGCGCCCGGCATCCAGCTGCAGCCCGTCGTGGGCATGATGTTCCCGACCCTGCGCTACATCACCCAGGGCTGATGCCCGCCGGGGCGGCCACCCGACACCGGCCGCCCCGGCACCCTTCCCCCTCCGACCCTCCTCACCCCGAGAGGCCCCCATGCTCCTGTTCACGGCGAAGCGGGTGCTGTCCGGCATCCTGCTGCTCGTCGCGGTCTCGATCGGCACCTTCTTCCTGGCGCACCTCGCGATCAGCGACCCGACCGCCTCGCTGCTGGGCACCACCGCGAGCCCCGCGCAGCAGCAGGCCCTGGCCGAGAAGATCGGCCTCGACCGCCCCCTGATCGTGCAGTTCTGGGACTGGTTCTCGCACGCCGTGCTCCTCGACTTCGGCGAGTCGTGGCGCAACTTCCAGCCCGTCGGCGCCCAGCTCGCGATCAAGGTCCCCGTGACGCTCTCGGTGGTCACGTTCGCGACGCTCATCACAGCCGTGATCGGCATCGCGTTCGGCTTGATCACCGGGCTGCGCCCCGGCACCTGGTTCGACCGGATCATCAAGGGCATCTCGGTCGTGCTGTTCGCGCTCCCCGGATTCTGGGTGAGCCTGGTGCTGGTCATGTGGCTCGCCGTGCAGCTGAAGTGGTTCCCCGCGGTCGGCTACGTGCCGCCGACGCAGTCCGTCGAGGGATGGCTGCGCTCGATCACCCTGCCGGCGATCTCCCTCGCGCTCGGCGGCATCGTCGCCGTGTCGGAGCAGCTGCGCAACGCCGTGATCGCGCAGAGCAGGCAGGACTGGGTGCGTACGCTCCGCAGCCGCGGGCTCTCCGCCGGGCGGGTCAACCTGCACATCCTCCGCAACGCCTCGCCCGCCGCGCTCACCGTGATCGCCCTCATGTTCGTGGGACTGCTGTCCGGCGCGATCGTGGTGGAGCAGATCTTCAGCCTCCCCGGCCTCGGCCAGCTCACCAACCAGTCCTCGCAGAACGGCGACATCCCGATGCTCCTGGGCATCACGGTCATCTCCATCGTGTTCGTCGTCGTGATCAACCTCCTGCTCGACCTCGTGCTCGGCTGGATCAACCCGAAGGTGCGCGTCGCATGACCACGACCGACATCCGCGTCGCGTTCGACCGCGCCGCCCAGAAGCGGCGGTCGAGCCTGTTCCGGCGCTTCCTCCGCCACCCCGGCGGCTACCTCCCGCTCGCGATCTTCCTGCTCATCGTGCTGGTCGGCGTCTTCGCGCCGCTGCTGGCGCCCATGGACCCGAACCTCGTCGACCTCGCCGCCGCCAAGGCGCCACCATCGCCCGAGCACCTCCTTGGCGGAGACTCCACCGGCCGCGACATCCTCAGCCGCCTCATCTACGGCACCCGGACGACCCTCTGGGGCGCGCTCATCACGATCGTCACGGCCCTCGTGATCGGTGTGCCCACCGGCGTCGCTGCGGGCTACTTCGGCGGCGTGTTCGACCGGGTCGCCACCTGGATCAGCGACGCGCTGCAGTCGATCCCCGGCATGATCATCCTGCTCGTGGTCGCCGCCGGCAGCCGCAACAACTTCGAGCTGCTGATGGCCACGGTCGGCGTGTTCATGGTGCCCGGGTACTTCCGCATCGCCCGGTCGCAGACGCTCGCGGTGCGCGGCGAGCCGTACATCGATGCCGCCCGCGTCTCCGGGCTCTCCGACGGGCGCATCATCTTCCGCCACGTGATCACCGCCGTGTACCCGCCCGTGATCATCCAGACCGCGCTCACCGCCGGCATCGCGATGGGAATGCAGGCGGGACTGCAGTTCCTCGGCATCGGCGACTCGAACGTCCCCAGCTGGGGCGCCATGATGCTCGAGGGCTTCCGCCTGATGCTCACGTACCCGCTGATGCTGCTGTGGCCCTCCGCCGCCCTCGGCCTCACGATCGCGGTGCTCGCGATCATGGGCTCGACCCTCGCGGAGCTCGTGCAGGTGCGCACGCCCCGGGCCCGCCGCCGGAAGGACGCCGCGGTGGTCGCCGCCGCCGACGCCCCCGCCCCGACCGGGGCCGCGCAGCACGAGGCCGCCTCGTCGGCGCTGCGCGTCGAGAACCTGCGCGTCGTGCACGCCACGCCGAACGGCGAGACCGAGGTCGTCCACGGGGTCACCCTCGACGTGGCCCCCGGCGAGGTCGTCGGCATCGTGGGCGAGTCCGGATCGGGCAAGTCGCAGACGGTGTTCTCGGTGCTCGATCTGCTGCCCTCCACCGGCCGCGCCACCGCCGACGCGATCTGGGTGGGCGGCACCGACGTGACCGCGGCGACGCCCGCCCAGCGGCACGCACTGCTCGGGCGCACGATCGGCTACGTGCCGCAGGAGCCCATGAGCAACCTCGACCCCTCGTACACGATCGGGCACCAGCTGGTCGAGCCGCTGCGCCGCGTGCACGGACTCAGCCGCGCGGCCGCGACCGAGCGGGCGCGCGCCGTGCTCGTGCGGGTCGGCCTCACCGACCCCGACCGGGTCATGCGCAGCTACCCGCATCAGGTGTCCGGCGGCATGGCGCAGCGCGTGCTCATCGCGGGCGCGATCGCCGGGCGGCCCTCACTGCTCGTGGCCGATGAGCCCACCACGGCGCTCGACGTGACCGTGCAGGCCGAGGTGCTCGAGCTGCTGCGCGAGCTGCAGGCCGAGTACGGCATGGCGCTGCTGATCGTCACGCACAACTTCGGCGTCGTCGCCGACATCTGCGACCGCGTGATCGTGATGCGCGGCGGCGACATCGTGGAGTCCGGACCGGTCGACGACCTGTTCGCCGCGCCCGCGGAGCCCTACACGCGCGAGCTGATCGCCGCCTCGCTCGACGACGCCGCCGGCCGCGCCGAGCTCGACCGCCACCGTACGGAGGTGCCCGCATGACCGCCGCGACCGACACCGCGACCCGCCCGCTGCTCGAGGTGAGCGACCTGGTGGTGGAGTACGGGCGCGGGCGCACCGCGTTCCGCGCGCTGCACGGGGTCTCGCTCGACATCGCGCCGGGGGAGTGCCTCGGGCTCGTGGGCGAGTCCGGGTCGGGCAAGTCCACGCTCGGCAAGGCCATCCTCGGCCTGGCCCCGGTGACCGAGGGGAGCATCCGCTTCGACGGCCGCGAGATCAGCCGCCTGGGCGGTCGTGCCCGCCGCGCGCTCGCCGACGACGTGCAGGTCGTGTTCCAGGACCCGTACGGTTCGCTCAACCCCGCCCTCACGATCGGCGACATCCTCACCGAGCCGCTGCTCACGACCGGCCTCGGGGCGAAGGCCGCCGAGGCGAAGGTGCGCGAGATGCTCGACCGGGTGCGGCTGCCCTCGGCCAGCATGGACCGCTACCCGAGCGAGTTCTCCGGCGGTCAGCGGCAGCGCGTCGCGATCGCCCGCGCCCTGGTGCGCGGACCGCGGCTGATCGTGTGCGACGAGCCCGTGAGCGCGCTCGACCTCACCACGCAGGCCACCATCCTCGACCTGTTCATCGAGCTGCAGCGCGACACCGGCGTGGCGTACCTGTTCGTGTCGCACGACCTCGGCGTCGTGCGGCGCGTGTGCCACCGGGTGGCCGTGATGTACTGCGGCGAGCTGGTGGAGGTGGGCGAGGGCGAGCAGGTCACCCGCGCCCCACGGCACCCCTACTCCGAGCGGCTGCGCCTCGCCTCGCCCGTGGCCGACCCGGTCGCGCAGCGGGAGCGCCGGGCGCAGTGGCTCGCTCTGCGGGAGGTGCCCGATGCGGCGGTACGGTAGCTCCAGGCCGGAACTCGCACTCACCCGGACCCGGCCGGAAGGACGCCATGCCGAAGATCATCGACCACGACCAGCGGCGACGGGACATCGTCGAGGTGGCCAAGAGCATCATCCTGAAGGGCGGCTTCGAGGCTGCGACGATGCGCAGCATCGCCGCGGAGGCGGGGTTCGCGAACGGGGCTCTGAAGCACTACTTCCCCGGCAAGGAGAGCATCGTCGCGGCGACGTTCGAGACGATCCTGCAGCAGATGTCGGAGGGCGTGCAGGCGGCGGGCGAGGAGCCGGTCGCGGCCGACGATGCGCTGCGGGGCTTCCTGCAGGCGACCATCCCGCGCGACCGGGAGCAGATCGCCGCGGGGCGGGTGCTGCTGGCGCTGTGGGAGTACGCGATGGCGAACGAGGCGCTCGCGGAGCTGTATCGCGGGCACCTGGCGTCGTGGCGGCGCTCGCTGATCGAGCGGATGGAGGCGGCCCGCGACGAGGGGTCGATCCGCGAGCAGGACTACGGCTCGCTCGCGGACGAGTTCATCTCGGCGGCGGTGGGCGCGACCGTCATCAACCTCATGTATCCGGACGGCGACCGCATCGCCGACTACGAGAGCTACATCGACCGGTTCCTGGCGCGGCTGCGCTGATCGCGGGGCGCCGGTCCGCACAGGGAGGCGCCGCATGACCGCACAGACAGCTCGACCCGTGGTGTTCCTGCACGGCCTCGCCTCGCGCGGCTCCCAGGACTGGCCGGAGACGGAGTGGACGGGGGTGCTCGGCGACCGCCCGCGCGTCGTGATCGACCTCCCGGCGCACGGCGCGGCGGAGGCGCTCGGCGTGGTCCCGACCTCGGCCGTGCTCGACGCGCTCGCCGAGACGATCGGACCGGACGAGATCGATCTGGTCGGCTACTCGCTGGGCGCCCGGCTCGCCTGGGACCTCGCTCGTCACCCGCGCGTGGCGGTGCGCCGCCTGGTCCTCGGCGGGCTCAGCGCGGGGGAGCCCTTCGCGCTGGTCGACCTTCCGGCTGCCCGTGCCGCCGTCGGGGGAGGGGCGGCGCCCGCGGATCCGCTGACCGCGATGATCGTGCACATGGCGACTCTGCCCGGCAACCGCGCCGGCGAGCTGCTCGACCTGATCGAGGGGCTCGCCACTGAGCCGTTCGCGCCCGAGGGCGGCGTGCCCGCGCAGCCGGTGCTGCTGCTGGGCGGCGCCGACGACGCGATGGCGGCGGGCATCGACGGCCTCGCCGCACTGCTGCCCGACGCCCGCGTGCAGCGGGTGCCGGGGGACCACCTCACGGCGCCGCACACGCCGGAGTTCCGCGCGGCGGTCCGCGACTTCCTCGCGGACTGAGCCGGGGCCCGTCGGACGGCCCGCACCCTGACCTTTATTTCCCACGTTCGTAGACAATCGAAAGGCACCCCATGACCGACACCTCCACGCCGGACGCCGCGCGGATCCTCGACATCGCCACCGGCTACATGGCCGCCAAGCAGCTGTTCCAGGCCAGCCGGATCGGCCTGTTCGCCGCCGTCGCCGACGGCGCAGACACGGTCAGCGCGATCGCCGAGCGCTGCGGGGTGAGCGAGCGCATCGCGCGCCTGCTCGCCGACGCGATGGCGGCCAAGGGACTGCTCGTGCGCACCGACGGACGCTACGCCCTCGCCGACGACGCCGCGGCCTACCTCACGGGCGACGCCGCCGCGATCGACCTCGCGCCGTTCCTCACCTTCCTCGACGAGATCAGCTACCCGCACTGGCTGCAGTTCGCGCACACCGTCGACACCACGCAGCCGGGTGACCTGCAGATGGACGACGCGCGCTGGGGCACGTTCATGGCGGGCGTCATGACGTACAACCGCCTGCACGCGCAGGAGTTCGGACGCCTCGTCGACCTCTCCGGTGCCACGAACGCCCTCGACTTCGGCGGGCTCTCGGCCGAGTTCGCGCTGTCGGTCATGGCGCGCAACCCGCAGCTGCACACGACCTTCGTGTACGCGCCAGGGTTCGAGGACGGCCTGGCCGAGGCCGTGCAGTCCGCGGGCGTGGCCGACCGCACGACCGTGGAGGTGGGGGAGACCGCGACCGCGACGCCCGAGGGCTCCTACGACGCCGTGTTCGCCAACCACGTGATCCACCGCTTCTCGGCGGAGGAGAACGCCCAGATCTTCCGCAACCTTCGGGCGGCCGCGGCCGACGGGGCGACCCTGACCGTTCTCGACTTCTTCCTCGACGACGACGCCGAGCAGCGCGCGCTCGACGCCCTCCACGCGGGGGAGTACCTGGTGATCGACGGCACCGTGGTGTACCCGGAGTCCGAGGTGCGCGGCTGGCTGAGCGACGCTGGCTGGTCGGTACGCGACACGATCGCCCTGCCGGGGAGCCCGCGGGTGCTGGTGGCCACCGCGGTGTGAGAACCGCGGTCTGAGACTGGTCCGAGGGGGATCAGAGGCGGGCGGCATGCGTGAACATGCCGCCCGCCGTTTTCGTGTGTGCCCGTCGCGTGACGTGCGGGGATGCGGGCGCGAAACCGCGCCTTCCCGGCGGGTTTCCGGCACGTTTTCGATCCCGCACCGGGGTCGCGGGCGGTGGTGCGCGGATGCGGGCGCGAAACCGCGCCTTCCTGGCGGGTTTCCGGCACGGTTTCGATCCCGCTTCCGGAGGCCGGGCGGGGCCGCTGCCGCCTCAGTCGCGCGCGAAGACCGTCCGGCCGTCGACGACCGTGCGCTCCACCGTGACGGAGGTGAACGCCCGCCCTGGTTCGAGCGGATCCTCGTCGAGCACCGTGAGGTCGGCGACGCGACCCGGCTCGAGCGTGCCCTTCCAGTCGGCGGCGCCGTCCTGCCGCGCGGCCTCCACGGTCATCGCGCGCAGGAGCCGTCGCCGCAGCTCCGCGTCGTCCGCCCCGCCCGCCGCGGTCACGAGCCGCAGCGAGGCGTCGAGGCTCGGGCGCCAGTCCGGGGTCGCGATCGGGGCGTCGCTCGTCAACGTGGTGAGGGCGCCCGAGCCGAACATCTCGGCGAGCGGCCAGGCCGCGGCGACCCGTGCCTCGCCCAGCTGGACGGCGGCCCACGAGTGGGTGTGCGCGGCGATCAGCGGCTGGATCGCGAACCCGGCGCCGATGTCGCGCATGCGGGCGATCTGCGCGGGCGTCGCGAGGTCGCCGTGCACGACGTAGTGCGGTCCCGGCGCGGCGGGTGCCGGGTCGAGCCGTTCCAGCACCGCGAGGAACTCGGCGATCGAGCGGTCGCCCGTGGCGTGCACCGCGATCTGCAGGCCGCGCGCAGCGGCAAGCTCGATCATGCGCTGGAACGCCGACAGCGGATCGCCGCCGCCGCGCGTGAGCAGGTGTCCGGTCGTGCCGTCGGCGTAGGGCTCGTCCGTCCAGGCGGTGGCCATCGGCGGGATGCCGTCGGCGAAGATCTTGACCCCGGGGATCGCGAGCCAGCGCGCGTCGGTCGAGGGCGGCGGGGTCTGGAGCCCGCGCTCGAAGTCGTCGAGCGTGCTCTCGCCGTCGATCGTGCCGAACAGGCGCAGCAGCGTGACGCGGGAGGTCTGCGCGCCCTCGCGGTGCAGCTCCACGTAGGCGTCGAGCATGTCGCTGCCGAAGCACCCCGTCTCGCCGTCGTCCTCGCCGGGGCCGATGCCGGGTTCGGTGTAGCTGGTGATCCCGAGCTCGGCGAGCAGCCGCCATGCCCGTCGCAGGGTGGCGCGTCGCTCCCCGGCCGTGGAGACCAGGCGGCCGGACGGCTGCTGCTCCGGCGGGGTGTCGGAGAAGAAGAGGTGGGGCCAGCGGGCGCCGAGCCAGGCGGCGTGCAGGTGGGCGTCGTTGAGGCCGGGCACGACCGTGCGGCCGTCGAGCTCGAGCGTGCTCCGGGCGGGGAGCGCCTCGGCATCCGCACCGGTGGCGACGATCACCCCGTCGCGCACGGCGAGGGCCGACGTGGTGGTGTCGCGCGGGTCGAGGGTGTGGATGCGGCCGCCGCGGATGATCAGGTCGGCGCCGTCGCCGGAGAGTGCAGTGCTCATTATTCCACCAGTGTAGACGAAAAGAACGGACGGGCGGGGACCCCGGACACCCGATTCGGCGCTGCCCTCGCCCGGCTTGTACGCTGGGGGCATCCCCCGAATCCACCGGCAACCTCGCGCGAGCCGGCGACCTCGGCGCGCGCTCACACATGCAAGGACGCAGATGAACGATTCCGCGGCACCCCGCGACGAATGGACGGCGAGCGAAGAGCTGGCGGAGCGGATGATCCCGCTCGTCGGAGCGCTCAAGCGGGAGCACGACGTGGTCACGTCGTTGCACGGGCACCGGCTGCTGGGCCTGTCGGCGACCGGTCTCGTCGAGGTGCACGACCGCGTCGCGCAGCTCGGCCACGAACGACTCTCGATCGACGACACCCTCGCCGTGCTCGAGGCCATCCACGCACTCGGACCAGGAGCCTCCTCGCTCGACGTGGCCCGGCTCGCGGAGGGCCACGCGTCGAGCGGCCGCCCGCTCGACGAGTACCTGGCAGAGGCGCTGGCCCCCGCGATCGGTGCCGTGCCCGCCGACCCGACCGACGTGGTGCTGTACGGCTTCGGTCGCATCGGGCGTCTGCTCGCGCGCATCCTCATCGCCCACACCGGCGGCGGCAGCGGACTGCGCCTGCGTGCCATCGTCGTGCGCCGGGGCTCCGACAACGACCTCGTCAAGCGCGCCTCGCTGCTGCTGCGCGACTCGGTGCACGGCCGCTTCGCCGGCTCGGTCACGGTCGACGAGGAGGCCGAGCAGATCATCGCCAACGGCACCCGCATCCAGGTGATCTACTCCGACGACCCCGCCACGATCGACTACACCGCCTACGGCATCCACGACGCGATCGTCGTCGACAACACCGGCCGCTGGCGCGACGAGGCCGGGCTCTCGCAGCACCTGCGGTCCGCCGGGGTCGCGCGCGTGCTGCTGACCGCGCCGGGCAAGGGCGCGCTGAAGAACATCGTGCACGGCATCAACGACGCCGACGTCACGCCGGAGGACCGCATTGTCTCGGCGGCGTCCTGCACCACCAATGCGATCACCCCGGTGCTCGCCGCGATCGACGAGGCCTACGGCGTGGTTGCCGGGCACGTGGAGACCGTGCACTCGTTCACGAACGACCAGAACCTCATCGACAACTTCCACAAGGGCGATCGCCGCGGCCGCTCGGCCGTGCTCAACATGGTCATCACCGAGACCGGTGCCGCGAAGGCGGTCGCCAAGGCGCTGCCGCAGCTGGAGGGCAAGCTCACCGGCAGCTCCATCCGCGTGCCCACGCCCGACGTGTCGCTCGCGGTGCTGCACCTGACCTGCGAGCGCCCCGTGGAGAAGGAGCAGGTCAACGACTACCTGCGGCGCATCTCGCTGCACTCGAAGCTGCGCCAGCAGATCGACTACGTCGAGAGCCCCGACGTCGTCTCCACCGACTTCGTGGGATCGCACAGGGCGGGCATCGTCGACGGGCTCGCGACCGTCGCCCACGGCAACACGCTCATCCTCTACGTCTGGTACGACAACGAGTTCGGCTACTCGTGCCAGGTCATCCGGGTGCTGGAGGTCATGGCCGGGTCGCACCCGATCGTGCTTCCGGAGCGCCGCGAGGTCACGCTGCAGGCCTGACCCGCGAATGGGGGAGGCACCCGCCATGATGGGGGCATGACTCCCGCGGCCCTGCTGTCCGAGCGCCTCCGCTCCCACCGTCTGACCGCGCCGGCGCCGACGGTCGCCGACGCCGCGCGCCACCTGCTGGCCGTGCAGAGCCAAGACCTCACGGCCGGCCGGTGGGCACTGGCCTGCCGCGCCAGGGGCGCCGTCCGCCTGCGCGATGTGGACGCCGCGTTCGCCCGCGGGGAGCTCGTGCGCGCGTGGACCATGCGCGGCACGCTGCACACCGTGCCCGCGCGCGACCTCGGCTGGATGCTGGAGGTCACGGCCGAGCGGCAGCGGCAGCAGGCGGCCTCCCGGCAGCGGCAGCTCGGGATCGACGCGGAGGTCACGGCGACCGCGGTGAAGGCGCTCGTCCCGCGACTGCGCGACGGCGGGCTCACGCGGGCCGAGGTCTTCGCGGTGTGGGAGGCTGCGGGCATCGACCCGTCGGGCCAGCGCGGCATCCACCTCCTGTTCGACCTGACCATCGATGGGCTCGTGTGTCAGGGGCCGATCGTGCCGCGCTCCGGCATCACGCGCGACCAGCGGTTCGTGCTCGTCGAGGAGCACATCCGTGCGCACGAGCGGCCGGACGACCCGCTGGCCGAGCTGTTCGTGCGCTACATCGACGGACACGGCCCCGCGGGCGTCGCGGACTTCGCGTGGTGGTCCGGGCTCACCCTCGGGCAGTCGAGGGAGGCCGCGGCGCGCGCCGCCGGGCGCGTGACCGAGGTCGCGGAGGGCCTGTTCACCGCGGTCGCGCACCCCCGCCGGGCGCCCGCCGCGTCGTCGGTGCAGGCGCTGCCCGCGTTCGACGAGTACTACATCTCCTACGCCGACCGCACGCCCGTGTGCGACCCGGCGTACTTGGGTCGCGTCGGCCCGGGCAAGAACGGCATGGTGCGCGCGACGATCGTGGAGGACGGACGCGTCATCGGCTGCTGGACCCACGCGGCCGCCGCGCATACGGCCGATCCCGAGCTGTTCACCGAGCCGGGCGACCCCGATGCCGTGAGCGCCGCGCTCGCCCGGTTCGCCGCGTTCATCGACGGCTGACCCGCCCGGAGCGGCCCGGCGTCAGCCCGCGACCGGCACCGGGGCGAGCAGTGCGGCGATCTGCGGTGCGAGCGCGATGAGGCGATCGTTCGCCTCGGTCTCGGCCACGGTGGCCCGCAGGCCCTCGCCGGGGAACGGGCGCACGAGCAGCCCGTGGTGCTCCAGCAGTTCGGCGACCGCGGCGGTCGTGTCGCCCAGCGGCAGCCAGACGAAGTTGCCGCGGCTCTCGGGCACGGTGATCCCGGCGGCGGCGAAGGCGGTGACGACGCGCTCGCGCTCCTGCACGAGGGCGTCGACGCGCTCCTGCAGCTCGTCCTCCGCAGCGAGGGAGGCGACCGCGGCGGTCTGGGCGAGGTTCGTGACGCCGAACGGGATGGCGACCTTGCGCAGCGCGATGCCCAGCTGCTCGGGGGCGATGGCGTAGCCCACCCGCATGCCGGCCAGCCCGTACGCCTTCGAGAACGTGTGCGCGACGGCCACGTTGGGATAGCGGCGGAAGTACTCGATGCCCACGGGCGAGTCGGCGCGGTCGTTGAACTGCACGTACGCCTCGTCGATCACCACGACGATGTGCGCCGGCACCTGCGACAGGAACCGGTCGAGCTCGGCGTCGCCGACGGTCGTACCGGTCGGGTTGTTCGGGTTGCACACGAGGATCAGGCGCGTGCGGTCGGTGATGGCGGCGAGCATGGCGTCGAGGTCGTGGCGGTGGTCGGCGGTGAGCGGCACCATCACGGGTACGGCTCCGGCGGCCCTGGCCAGCATCGGGTACGCCTCGAACGAGCGCCAGGCGAACAGCACCTCGTCACCCTCGCCGGCGGTGGCCCGCATCAGCTGCGACACGACCTCGACCGAGCCGCTGCCGAGCACCACGTTGACGGGCTCGACACCGAAGCGCGCGCACAGCTCGGTGGTGAGGGCGGTGGCCGCGGTCTCGGGGTAGCGGTTGATGGTGGCGAGCTCGTCGGCGATCGCGGCGGTCACCGAGGGGAGCGGGGGATACGGGTTCTCGTTCGACGAGATCTTGTGCACGGGCCCGGTGGTCTCGGTCTGCGGTGCCGCCTTGCCCGGCTTGTAGCCGGGGATCGCGTCCAGGTCTCCCCGCAGTCTCAGCTCCGACATCCGATGGCCCTTCTCTCGTGTGCGCTCCTGCGGCCGTGTCCGTTTGACAGGCCCGAGCGGACTTCATACTATCGCAATTGAATATAAAGAATGTTGTCAATCCGATCCGCGGCGATCGGATGCGACGGAAGGAGCGGAGCGACGGTGCCCCACACTGCGGTCGATTCCCCGGAACAGCGCCTCGCCCTGCGCGTACGCGCCATGCGCCAGGAGGCGAAGGACGTGCTGTCCCTCGAGCTCGACGACCCCACCGGCGCCGAACTGCCGGCCTGGGAGCCGGGAGCGCACATCGACCTCCGCTTCGCGAACGGCGTCGAACGCCAGTACTCGCTGTGCTCCGACCCCGGCGACCGCACCGCCTGGCGCATCGCGGTGCTCGCCGAGAGCCCGAGCCGCGGCGGCTCCCGCTACGTGCACCAGACGCTGCGCGTCGGTGACCCCGTCACGGCCTCCGCCCCCATCAACCACTTCGCACTCGCGCCGGCGGACGACTACGTCTTCGTGGCCGGCGGCATCGGCATCACGCCCATCCTGCCGATGCTGCAGGAGGCCACCCGCCGCGGCGTTCCGTGGCGGCTTGCGTACCTCGGCTCGGCGGGGGAGCGCATGGCATTCCTCTCCTCGACCCAGCTCGCGGGCGGCGAACTGCTGCTGGTGCGCGGCGACGTCGACGACCGGCTCGACCTGGCCGCCTGGATCGGTGCGCCCTCCGCCGAGACCGGTGTGTACGCGTGCGGTCCGGAGCGCATGCTCGATGCGCTGGAAGAGCTGAGCGCCGGATGGCCGCGCGGGGTGCTGCACGTCGAGCGCTTCCAGGCGAAGACCTTCGGCGAATCGCAGGGCGCCGAGTCGTTCGAGGTGGTCGCCAGCCGGTCCGACCTCGTCGTCACGGTGGACCGCGGGTGCAGCATCCTCGAGATGCTCGAGAACGCCGGTATCGGCGTGCCCAGCTCCTGCCTGGAGGGCGTGTGCGGCACGTGCGAGACCGCCGTCGTCGACGGGGCGCCCGAGCACCGCGACTCGATCCTCACCCCCGACGAGCGCGAGAGCAACGAGACGATGATGATCTGCGTCTCCCGTTCGCTCGGCGACCGTCTCGTCCTCGACATCTGACCCCCCCCACGAACGGAGCGACCATGGACACCGGAACCGCATACGGGCTGCGCCTCGGGCAGCCGCTGAACGAGCTCGCCCAGGTGGGGCCTGGCACCCCCTACGGCGAGGTGCTGCGCCGCTACTGGCACCCGGTCGCGAAGGTCGAGGATGCGACGACACGACCCCTCTCGCTGCGCGTGCTGGGCGAGGAGCTCGTGCTGTTCCGCACCCGCAAGGGCAAGGCGGGTCTGCTGCACCCGCGCTGCATCCACCGCGGCGCGTCGCTGTTCTACGGCGGGGTCGAGGACGAGGGCATCCGCTGCTGCTACCACGGCTGGGTGTTCGACACCGAGGGGCACTGCCTGGAGCAGCCGTGCGAGCCCGACCTGGGACTGCACCGCGATCGCGTACGTCAGCCGTGGTACCCCGTCGAGGAGCAGTACGGCCTGATCTGGGCCTACATGGGCCCGCCCGACAAGAAGCCGGTGCTGCCGCGCTACGACACGCTCGAGGAGCTGGCCGACGACGAGCAGCTCATCGTGAACGACCAGGGCGTGGGCGGAGGCGGCCCGGCACAGCTCGACTTCAACTGGCTGCAGCACTGGGAGAACGTGATGGACCCGTTCCACGTGCCGATCCTGCACGCCCGGTTCAGCGGCAACCAGTTCACGCCGGAGATGGCGCTGATCCCCGAGGTCGAGTACGAGTACACGCCGCTGGGCGTTCGGAGCATCCAGATGCGCGACCTCGGCGACGGCCGGCAGCTGCGCCGCGTGACCGAGGTGATCTTCCCAAACCTGCGCGTGGTGGCGAGCCCCAAGCTCGCCTCCGGACAGACGAACATGATCGGCTGGGTGGTGCCGATGGACGACACCAACTTCCGCATCTTCACGGTCGCGCGCGACAGCGACCCCGACTTCCTCACCAAGCTGCGCTCCACCCACGAGGGCAAGCCGTGGAAGGAGCTCACCGACCTGGAGCACCAGCGGCTGCCCGGCGACTACGAGGCGCAGAAGTCGCAGGGCGCCATCTCGCTGCACTCCGAGGATCACCTCACCACCACCGACCAGGGCATCGCGATGATCCGGCGCATGATGGCCAAGCAGCACCGGGCCGTGGCGGGCGGCGGCGACCCGGTGGGCGTGTTCTTCGACGAGTCGGAGCGGCTGATCCGCATCGAGGGTGGCAACTACTTCGAGGGCGCGCCCGACGCGCCGCTGCTCGCCGACGCGGTGGACGACTGACATGGCCAAGTACACGGCGCGGCCGCCCCGGGGGGACCGTCCGGTCCTCGTGCTGGGCATCAGCGACGTCGTCGTGATCGAGGGCGAGCCGGCCGTGCCGGTGAGCACGCACCACCTGTCGGCGTGGGGGCGGTGGGTGCGCGACGTCGCCATCCCCGACGCCGCGGCGCAGCGGCTGCACGAGCTGGCGGAGCACTTCGACATCGTGTGGGCGTCGGAGTGGGGCCACAACGCGCACACCGCGTTCCGCGAGCCGCTCGAGCTGCCGGAGGAGCCGTGGCCGTTCCTGCCCGTGCAGTTCGACAAGCTCGCGCACATCCGCCGGTACGCGGACGGTCTGCCGTGGATCTGGGTCGACGATCCGCTCGTCGACCTGAGCGGCGAGCCGCCCCGGTGCGACGACGGCATCGTGGTGCGCGTGGACCCGGCCGCCGGCATCCTCAGCCTGGACGTCGACGAGCTGCTGACGAAGACGCGCGAGCTGGTCGAGCGTCGCGCCGAGGAAGACGAGGAGAACGCATGACGGATGCCGTCGCGATCGTGGGAGGGCGGGTCGTCACGGGCCTGGGCGAGGAGATCGAGAGCGGCACCGTGCTGCTGTCCGACGGGCGCATCGAGGCCGTCGGCACAGGGCTCGCCGTGCCCGAGGGCGCCCGGGTGATCGACGCCGCCGGATGCTGGGTGCTGCCCGGCCTCATCGACCCGCACAGCCACATCGGCGCGCACGAGGAGGCCAACGGCCCCGCCGGGTTCGACGGCAGCGAGGTCTCGTCGCCGGTCACCGCCGGCGTGCGGGCCATCGACGCCGTCAACATCGAGGACATCGCCTTCCGCGACGCGCTCGCCGGTGGCATCACCGCCGTGGTCGTGAAGCCGGGATCGGGCAACCCGATCGGCGGGCAGAGCGTCGCCATCAAGACGGCGGGAGGGCGCTCGGTCGACGAGCAGGTGATCCGCGCGGCGCTCGGCATGAAGTCGGCGCTCGGCGAGAACCCCAAGCAGGCCTACGGGGAGCGCAAGCAGCTGCCGTCGACCCGGCTCGGCATCGCCCTCGTCATCCGTCAGGCGCTGCGCGACGCGCAGGACTACGCGGTCCGGCGTGACAAGGCCCGCGCCGACGGCACGCCGTTCGCCGTGGACCTCGGAAAGCAGGCGCTCACGGAAGCCCTCGACGGCACGCTCACGTGGGAGCAGCACGCGCACCGGCACGACGACATCGCCACGGCGCTGCGCATCGCCGACGAGTTCGGGCTGCGCCTCGTCCTCAATCACGGCACCGAGGCGCACAAGCTCGCCGGCATCCTCGCCGCGCGCGACGTGCCCGTGATCTACGGACCCATCCTGTCGAGCCGCTCCAAGGTGGAGGTACGCGAAGCCGATCCCGCGAACCTCGCCGCGCTCGCCGCGGCGGGTGTGCGCGTGGCGCTCACCACCGACCACCCGGTCGTGCCCATCGGCCTGCTCGCGATGCAGGCGGCCGTGGCCGTGCGGGCCGGGCTGCCGAGGGAGACCGCGCTCGCGGCGATGACCTCGACGGCCGCGGCCATCGCCGGCATCGACGACCGGGTCGGCGCGCTGGAGCCCGGCCGCGACGCGGATGTGGTTCTGTGGACCGGAGACCCGCTCGACGTCGCCTCGACCGTGCGGGAGGTGCTCATCGACGGGCGCACGGTGTACTCGGCGCCGTCCGCGGCGCAGGAGGGGAACGGATGACGCTGCACGACGACGCCGCACGCCTGCAGCCGGAGCTGGTGGAGCTGCGCCGTCGTCTGCACCGCATCCCCGAGCCCGGGTTCGACCTGCCGCTGACGCAGCGCGCCGTGCTCGACGCGATCGACGGCCTTGGCCTGGAGATCACGACCGGATCGGACCTCAGCTCGGTCACGGCCGTGCTGCGCGGCGCGACCGACGGCCCGTCCGTGCTCCTGCGCGGAGACATGGACGCGCTCGCCATCGTCGAGGAGACCGGCCTCGAGTACGCGTCGGCGAACGGGGCGATGCACGCGTGCGGGCACGACCTGCACGTGGCCGGACTCGTGGGGGCCGCACGCCTGCTCGCCGGGCGGCGCGACCGCATCGCCGGCTCCGTCGTCTTCATGTTCCAGCCCGGCGAGGAAGCGGGCGGCGGGGCTCCGCTCATGATCCGCGACGGCGTGCTCGACGCCGCGGGCACGCGGGTCGAGGCCGCCTACGGCATCCACGTGGGTCCGGGCGCGCGCGGCACGTTCCAGCTGAAGTCCGGGACGATCATGGCGGGCGCCAACGTGCTGCGGGTGCGCGTGCACGGGAGGGGAGGGCACGGGTCGAGGCCGCAGCAGGCCGTGGATCCCGTGCCCGTGGTGGCCGAGCTGATCCTCGCCCTGCAGTCCTGGGTCACGCGCCGCATCGACGTGTTCGATCCCGTGGTGCTGTCGGTCACGACGCTGTACGCGGGGGAGATCACGAATGTGATCCCCGAGGACGCGGGCTTCGCGGCGACCCTGCGCACGCTGTCCGAGGCGTCGATCGCGCGGGCGCAGGCCGAGCTCCCGCCGCTGATCGAGCGCATCGCCGCGGCGCACGGCTGCACGGCCGACGTCGAGGTGATCGTCGGCTATCCGGTCACGGTCAACACGGTCGAGGAGACGGCGGCGGCGGCAGCGGTGCTCCGCGCCGAGTTCGGCGAGGACCGCGTGGAGGAGATCGATGCGCCCTGGATGGCGTCGGAGGACTTCTCGTTCGTGCTCAGGGAGGTGCCAGGCACGTTCCTGTTCCTGTGCGCGACCCCGCCGGATGTGGACCAGGACGACATCCCGATGAACCACTCGCCGCATGCGCGGTTCGACGACGCGGTGCTGGGCGATCAGGCCGCGGCTCTCGCGGCGCTCGCCTGGCGCCACGTCGGAGTCGGCGACGCGTAGGCGCCCGTCGTCTCGTCGCCGGGGTGCTGCCTGAGTGAGCGGAGCGAGACGAGGGGCGCGCGTGTCAGCGACCGAGCGTGCGGTGGTCCAGCACGGCCTTGCGGCCGACCTTCACATCGCCGGAGCGGATCGCGTCGATCAGGGCCTCGTGGATGCGCAGGCGCTCGTCGGTGTCCTGCCGGAAGCCCGGCACGGCCAGGGCGTCGTCGGTCGCGGCCCCCGCGGTCTCACCCTCGATGTAGTCGACGAGGTTGAGGTAGAACGTACGCAGCACGGCGTTGGGGGAGATCTCGGCGATCCGCCGGTGCAGCCGCCAGTTGCCGTGCAGGCCCTCGATGGGGTCGTGCCAGTGCTCGGTCAGCTCCGCCATCACGGCTTCGAGATCGGCGATGTCGGCGTCCGTGCGGTGCTGCACCGCGTCCTGCATGACGGCCTCGTCGAGCGCGTCCAGCACCTTGATCACGTCGTTCACCGGAGCGCCGGTCTGCCGCAGCCGCAGCACGCTGTGCGCGAGGCGGATCAGCGGGGACTGGTCGGCGACGAAGATGCCGCCACCGGGACCCGGGCGCAGATCGACCGAGCCGCGCGCCCGCAGCACCCGCAGCGCCTCGCCGAGCGTGGCCGGCGCCACACCGAACTGCTCGCACAGCTCCTGGCGGGTGCCGATGCGATGACCCGGCTCGAGACCCTCCGTCTTGATCATCGCCTCGACCTCGGTGACCACGCGGTCGGCGACGGACTGCGCGGGCGCGACGCGCTGGAACGTGCGCGCTTCTTCCTGGGTGCTGGCCACGGGGATCCTTCGGTCGGAGCGGGGCTGTGGAGCGGATCTCTCACATCCTAAGGAGCGCCTGCCGCGCCGGGGCGGTGGCGGCGGGCGATTCTCCTATTTGCAGTAATTGAATGTATCTAATACAGTCAATCACGCAATGCTGCTCACGAGAGGAAACAGATGACCGACCCCACCGGTGGCGATCTGCTCGCAGACTCCCTCATCAACCAGGGCGTCTCACGGATCTTCGGCATCCCGGGCGTCCAGCTCGATGCCGCCGCAGACGCCCTCCACGCCCGCACCGACCAGGTCGACTTCATCTGCGCGCGCAACGAGCAGGCCACGACCTACATGGCGGACGGCTACGCGCGGAGCACCGGCGACGTCGGTGTCGCGATGGTCGTGCCGGGCCCCGGCGTGCTCAACGCCCTCTCCGGCGTCGCGACCGGCTACTCGGCCAACTCGCCGATGCTCCTGATCGCGGGCCAGATCGACTCGCAGGCCATCGGCCGCGGACTCGGCGCCCTGCACGAGATCCCCGACCAGACGGGCATCCTGCAGCGCCTCACGAAATGGACGGGCACCGCCCGCTCCGCCGATGAGATCCCCGGGCTCGTGCGCGAGGCGTTCACGCAGCTGCGCAGCGGCCGCCCTCGCCCCGTCGCGCTCGAGGTGCCGCCGGACGTTCTCGCCGCCACCTCGCGTGCCGTCGCGGCCGAGCGTGTCGCCGACGCGCCCCTCGTGCCGGAGGAGCAGCAGATCCGCGACGCCGCCGCCCGCCTGCTCGCGGCCAAGCGCCCGATGATCGTGGTGGGCGGGGGAGTGCTCGCCGCGAACGCATCGGTCGCCCTCCAGGCACTCGCCGAGGCACTGGAGGCCCCCGTGCTCATGACCGAGAACGGCCGCGGTGCGCTCGACGCCCGCCACCGTCTGGCCTTCGACGCGCTCGCCCTCCGCGCGTTCCGGGAGGACGCCGACCTGGTGCTCGCCGTCGGCACGCGCTTCGTCTCGACGTTCGGCACCCAGGTCGACACGAACGGCGCCCCCGTGATCCTCGTGAACGCGGAGGCCGCCGACCTCGAGGGCCCGCGTGCCGCCGCGCAGACGCTGCACGCCGATGCCCGCCTCGCCCTCGCCGGCCTGGCCGCCGAGGTCGGCACCCCGGCGCGCGACTCGCGGGAGAGCGAGTTCGCCCGCGTGCGCGCCTGGCTCGCCGCGCAGTTCGCCGACATCGCCCCGCAGCGCGAGTACCTGTCCGCGATCCGCGGCGCGCTCCCCGAAGACGGCGTCTTCGTGAGCGAGTTCACGCAGGTGGGCTACGCCGCCAGCGCCTGCTATCCGGCGTACCAGCCGCGCACCTACATCGGCCCCGGTTACCAGGGCACGCTCGGCTACGGCTTCGCCACGGCCCTCGGCGTCAAGGCGGCCGACCCCGACCGCGCCGTCGTGTCGGTGAACGGCGACGGCGGCTTCTCCTGGACGCTGCAGGAGCTGTCCACGGCCAAGCGCTACGGTCTCGGCCTCGTGACGATCGTGTTCCACGACGGGTTCTACGGCAATGTGCGCCGCATCCAGAAGAACCGGTACGGGGCACGCTACTTCGCCAGCGACCTCACCAATCCGGACTACGGCACGCTCGCGGAGGCGTTCGGCATCCGCTCCGCACGGGCGACTACCCCGCAGGAGCTCTCGGGGGTGCTGGCCGACGCCGTGCCCGCGAACGAGCCGATCCTCATCAACGTGCCGGTCGGCGAGTTCCCGTCGCCGTGGCACCTGATCCACGAGGGTGTGCCGCGCCCGGCGCCGCTCGCCCCCGATGCGCATCTCGTGCGGCAGGCGGGGGTCTGACATGGTCATCGGGCACGACATCGCCGGCATCAGGGAGGATGCCGCAGGGCAGGCCTCGATCGATGTCGTCAGCCCGGCCGACGGCACCGTGATCGGTGCCGTCGTGGCAGGCGGCCCCGCCGATGTGGATCGTGCGGTGGCTGCGGCCGCGGGCGCGTTCGGCACCTGGTCGACGACGCCGATGTCGCAGCGGATCGCTCATGTCGAGGCGCTCGCCGAGGGGTTGGCGCGCCACCGTGAGCTGCTCGCTGCGACGTTGAGCGCGGAGATGGGGTCGCCGATCGCGTTCGCGCGCTCCGCCCAGGTGGGCGTCGCGATCGCCGACCTCGCCCGGCTGGTCGAGGCCGCCCGCGCGCACGTCGAGCGCGAGGCGGTCTCGAACTCCCTCGTGGTCGCGGAGCCGGTCGGTGTGGTCGCCGCGATCACGCCCTGGAACTTCCCCCTGCACCAGATCATGCTCAAGGTGGGCGCCGCGATCCTCGCCGGCTGCACCGTGGTGCTCAAGCCCAGCGAGGTCGCGCCGCTGAACGCCGCGATCGTGGGCGACATCCTCCGCGAGACCGGGCTGCCGGCCGGCGTCGTGAACATCGTGCACGGCGACGGCGCCGGTGTCGGCTCGCCGCTGGTGGCGCACCCCGGCGTCGACATGGTCACCTTCACGGGTTCGCGCCAGGTGGGGGAGCAGGTGGCGCGCGCCGCCGCCGCGACCATCAAGAAGGTCGCGCTGGAGCTCGGGGGCAAGTCGGCGGCGATCGTGCTCGACGACGCGCCGCTGGACGAGTCAGTGCGGGGGGTCCTCGCCTCGTGCTTCGCGAACGCCGGACAGACCTGCGCGGCGCAGACGCGCGTGCTGGTGCCGGAGGGCATGCGGGAGGCGTGGGAGCGCGCGGCCGTCGAGGCCGCGGCGGGCTGGGCGCCCGGCGACCCGCGCGCGGAGGGGACGGCCACCGGGCCGGTCGCCTCGGCGCTGCAGCGCGAGCGGGTGCGGTCGCACATCGAGACGGCGATCGCCGAGGGTGCGCGCGTGCTGACCGGCGGCCTCGATATCGTCGAACCGACGGCCGGCGGCGCCTACGTGCAGCCCACGATCTTCGCCGATGTGACACCCGACATGAGGATCTTCCACGAGGAGGTCTTCGGTCCGGTGCTCACGATCACTCCGTACGCCACGGTCGATGAGGCTGTCGACCTGGCGAACGACAGCGTGTACGGCCTGTCGGGCGGCGTGTGGTCGAGCGACCCTCGACGCGCCCTCGAGGTCGCGCTGCGCATGCGCACCGGCACCGTCGGCATCAACGGCGCCGGGCTCGACGTGGGGGCTCCCTTCGGGGGGTACAAGCAGTCGGGCGTCGGCCGGGAGTGCGGCGTGCACGGGTTCGAGGAGTTCCTCGAGCTGAAGTCGGTGATGGGCGCCGCCGCCCTTCTCGACGACCACTCGTGACCGGTAACAAACCCGAAACACCGCCGACACGAGGCAATAAAGAGCAATTCATAATTTTCAATGAGTTGGAACCCGCCCGAGGGTTCCGTGAAGAGAGGACACCCATGAGACGCAGCATCGTAGCCGCGGTCGTCGGCGTGACGGCACTCGCCCTGACCGGCTGCGCCGGCGGGGGAGACGGGTCAGGAGGCGGAGCGGTCGAGAAGGCCACCATCGCCATCGCCGCCGACCCGGGTTCGCTCAACCCGATCACGAACGCGACGCAGGCGGGGCAGGAGGTCTCGGCCTACCTGTACGAGACCCTCATGTCGTTCGCCCACGGCAAGGACGCCGAGGGCCTGCTCGCCGAGAGCTGGACGGAGTCGACGACCGAGGTGTCGTTCGTGCTGAAGGAGGGGATCGTCTGCACGGACGGCTCCAAGCTCACCGCCTCCGACGTCAAGGCCTCGTTCGACTACGCCGCAGACCCCGAGACGGCATCGCCCTACTCCGGCGTCTACTTCCCCGCCGAGGGCCTGACCGTCGAGGCCGACGACGCCTCGCGCACCGTCACGTTCACCAGCGCGCAGTCGCAGAGCTTCCTGCTCAGCAACATCGGCCAGATGCCGGTCGTGTGCGCGGCCGGCATCGAGGACCCCGCGTCGCTCGACACCACCCCCGTCGGCACCGGCATCTACACGCTCGAGGACTCCTCGCCCGGGCAGACCTACACGCTCGCCCTGCGCGACGACTACACGTGGGGTCCCGGCGACGTCACGAGCGACACCGAGGGGCTGCCGAAGACCGTCGAGCTGGAGGTCGTCGACACCGAGCCCACGCGCGCGAACATGCTCCTGTCTTCCGAGATCAACGTCGCCGAGGTCGGCGGCACGGATCGCGACCGGCTGGAGAGCGGCGATCTGTTCACGATCGACGTGCCCGCCCGTCCCGGCCTGATGTTCTTCAACCAGTCGGAGGGACGCCCGACCAACGACCTGCTGGTGCGGGAGGGCATCGCCGGCGGCATCGACCGCGACGAGGTCGCCTCGGTCTCCACCGGTGGACGCGGCGAGCTGATGACCTCGCTCGTCTCCTCGTTCACCGCGGTGTGCGTCGGGGCGGATGCCACCACGTCGCTGATCGGGTTCGACGCCGACGCGGCGGCCGCATCGCTCGACGAGGCCGGCTGGACCGTGGGCGCCGACGGCGTGCGGGAGAAGGACGGCGCGAAGCTGGAGCTCACCTTCGTCTACCCGTCCACCGAGGCGCAGTCGGTCGTGGCCGGCATCGAGCTCATCCAGCAGCAGCTGGGCGAGATCGGCGTCGAGGTCACTCCGGCACCGTCGTCGTCGTACACCGACGTCATCTTCCAGGGCGGCGACTGGGACCTCATCTGGGCCCCGATCTCCACCACGCTGCCCTCCACCTGGGCCGGCATCCTCTCGGGTCCGTTCCCCCCGGACGGCGGCAACTGGACGTACAACACCAACCAGGAGTTCTTCGACCTGACGGCCGAGGCGCAGCAGCTGGCCGGCGAGGACAGCTGCGACGCGTGGACCGCCGCGCAGGCCTCGGCGATCGGTAACCTCGAGGTGATGCCGTTCGCGGAGTCCACGAGCACGCTGTACGGAGCGGGCGTGGAGTTCGAGGTCACCACCAACGGACTGCTGATCCCGACGAGCCTCCGAGGCTAGGAGCCGCATGCTGGACCACGCGTCCGCCAGGACGGACACCGTGGCGGTGTTTCTTCGGAAGCGCCGCCACGGCAACCCCTGGCTGAGATTCCTCCTCCGCCGCGCGCTGCGCATGCTGGTGGCGATGTTCGTGATCATCGCGGTCGCGTTCTTCGTGCTCAGGGCATCCGGCGGCGACCCCGTGCGCGCCGCACTCGGCGCGACGGCCGACGAGGCCGTGGTCCAGGCCCGGCGCGATCAGCTGGGTCTCAACGACCCGCTGATCGTGCAGTTCTGGAACTATCTCACCGGCATCCTCCAGGGTGATCTGGGCTCGTCCCTCATCACCGGACGGTCGGTGTCGGAGCTCGTGCAGAACCGTCTCCCGGCCACCCTGGAGCTCGCCGGCATCTCGTTCGTGATCGTGCTGCTGGTGGCCGTGCCCGTGGGCCTCGGCATCGCGATCCTCACGCAGGGCAACCGACGCCGCGGCGTCGAGGTGACGTTCACCGGCATCACCGGCGTGATCGCCGCGATCCCGGAGTACCTCCTGGGCGTGGCACTGGTCGTGATCTTCGCGGTGGGGCTGCACTGGTTCCCCGTGGCCGGACGCTCGGGCCCCGCGTCGTACGTGCTGCCGGTGCTGGCCATGACGGTCGCCTCGTGGGCGTCGCTGTCGCGCATCGCCCGCGTCGAGGCGCTGAACACGCTGTCCGACGACTACGTGCGCACGGCCCGCTCCAAGCGCATCCCCGCGTCGTGGGTGTACTTCCGCCACGCGCTGCCCAACATGCTCACCGCCACGCTGACGATCGGCGGCACGCTGCTGTCGACCATGGTCGCCTCCAGCGTGCTCGTGGAGAAGGTGTTCAACTGGCCGGGTCTGGGCTCGGCGTTCGTCGACGCCATCGCCACGAAGGACTACGGCATCGTGCAGGGCCTCGCGCTCGTGTACGCGGCCATCATCCTCGTCATCACCCTCGCGGTCGACATCGTGCTGTCGCTCCTCGACCGGCGCACCACCCTCCTGGAGACGACCTGATGCGCTCGATCCTCACCTTCCTGCGCAACCCGCTCGGCGCGATCAGCACCGTCATGGTGCTCGTGCTGGTGTTCCTCGCGCTGTTCGCCCCGGAGATCTGGGGCGCGCAGGCGAACCAGACCGACACGTCGGCGCTGCTGCAGGGACCCAGCGCCGCGCACCCGCTCGGTACCGACGGCCTCGGGCGCGACCTCCTGCTCCGCACGCTCGTCGCCGCACGGCTGTCGCTGGGGATGGCGCTGATCGCCACCGTCATCGGCCTCGTCTTCGGTCTGCTGCTCGGTGCCCTCCCGTCGGTGCTCGGACCGCGGGTGCAGCGCCTGTTCAGCTCCGTCATCAGCACGTGGCTGGCGTTCCCGGTGCTGCTGGTGGCGATGCTGACCGTGATCCTGCTCGGGCCCAGCTCGTCGTCCGCGGTGATCGCGCTCGGCCTCACGATGGTGCCGTCGTTCGCCCGCCTCGCCCAGACGCTGTCGTCGCGCGTCGGCGGATCGGAGTACCTGGCGGCGGCGCGCATGATGGGCGTCTCGCGCGGACGGCAGTTCACGCGCTACGTGCTGCCGAACATCGCCGAACCCATCATCGTCAACGTCACCCTGTCGATCGGCGGCGGCCTGCTCGCGCTCTCCAGCCTCAGCTTCCTCGGCGTCGGCGTGCAGCCGCCGGACTACGACTGGGGCCGCATGCTCAGCGAGGCGTTCGACCAGGTGTACACCAACCCGACCGCGGTGGTCGGCCCCGGAGTCGCCGTCGTGTTCGCCGGCGTGGCGTTCGGCACGCTGGGCGAGTCGCTCGCCGCGCACCTGCGCAGCCACGGCAAGGGCAGCGTGCTCTCCCGGCGCAAGCTGGGCTCCGCGCCGCGCGTCGAGGCCCGCGAGCGGGTGGCCGACGACGACGCGCTGCTCGTGGTCGACGGCCTGTCGGTCTCGTTCCCCTCGCCGTCCGGGTGGGTGCGTCCCGTGCAGGACGTCTCGTTCTCGGTCGCACCGGGGGAGATCGTCGGCGTCGTCGGCGAGTCCGGCAGCGGCAAGTCGGTGGCGCTGATGGCGGTCGCCCAGCTGTCCGCCGCGGGCGCCGCCGTGACCGCGCAGGAGCTGCGCTTCGATGGCGACGACGTGCTCGACCTGCCGCCCGCCGTGATGAAGAAGCGGCTCGGCACGAAGATCGGCGTCGTGTTCCAGGATTCGCTCACGGCGCTCAACCCGGCGCTGCGCGTGGGCACGCAGCTCGCCGAGATCCCGCGTTTCCACGCCAGGGATGCCCGTGGCGCCGCACATCAGAAGGCCGTCGCCGCGCTGAAGGACGTCGCGATCGACGAGCCGGAGCGGCGCTCCCGGCAGTTCCCGCACGAGTACTCGGGCGGCATGCGGCAGCGCGCGCTCATCGCGATGTCGCAGATCGGCAAGCCGCGACTCATCATCGCCGACGAGCCCACCACGGCCCTCGACGTGACGGTGCAGCAGCGTGTGCTCGCGCTGCTCCGCCGCGAGTGCGAGGAGACCGGGGCGGCCGCGATCGTGGTGTCGCACGACATCGCCGTGCTCGCCGAGCTGTGCCAGCGCATCCTGGTGATGTACGCGGGACGCATCGTGGAGGACGTGGATGTGCGCCTGCTCGCGACGCCCGAGAAGCTCGCGCACCCCTACACGCGTGCGCTCGCCGAGTCGCTGCCCGACCTCGACACCGATCGCACCCAGCCGCTCGCGACGATCCCCGGCGAGCCGCCGGACCTCTCGCTGCCGCTCGTGGGCTGCGGGTTCGCTCCGCGCTGCCCGTTCGCGACCGAGCAGTGCCGCGCGGTCACCCCGGAGCCGGTGGCCCACGGTCACGGCGGTCGCGTGGCCTGCTGGCACCCGCAGGACGGCGTGCCGATCGAGGGCATCCTCGGGGAGCCGGTCGTGCTCACCGGGTCGCAGACCACGCAGACCACGCAGGAGGTGCGCTGATGGCCGAGCTCGTCGTCGACGATCTGGTGGTGACCTTCGGGCACGGCGACTCGTCGTTCAACGCCGTGGACGGCGTGTCGCTCACGGTGCCGCACGGCAGCATCGTCGGACTGGTCGGGGAGTCCGGCTCGGGCAAGTCCACCATCGCGCGCGTCATCGCCGGTCTCCAGCCGGCCACGGCCGGACGCCTGCTGCTCGACGGCGAGGAGCTGCGACCGGCGACCGGGCGGCAGCGCCTCGCGCGCGCCCGCGACGTGCAGATGATCTTCCAGGACCCGTACTCCTCGCTGAATCCACGCATGACCATCGGCGACACGCTCGACGAGGCGCTCACGCTGCACGGCAGCGGCAACGCCAAGGCGCGCGCCGACGGCGTGAAGGAGCTGTTGCGGCTGGTGCGCCTGAAGCCGGGCACGGTCGACCAGTATCCGTCTCAGCTGTCCGGCGGCATGCGGCAGCGCGTCGCGATCGCCCGCTGTCTGGCCGTGAAGCCGCGGCTCATCATCGCCGACGAGATCACGTCGGCGCTCGATGCGTCGGTGCAGGGTGCCGTGCTGAACCTGGTGCGCGATCTGCAGCGCGAGCTGGAGCTCTCGGTGCTGTTCATCACCCACAACCTCGCCGCCGTGCGGTACATCGCCGACACCACGGCCGTGATGCGCAAGGGGCGGATCGTCGAGCACGGCGACGCGGACGAGATCGTCTCGAATCCGCAGCACACCTACACGCAGTCCCTCGTCGCCGCGATCCCGCGCATCCAGAACGCCGGCACCGACCACCTCCTGCACGCGATCGGACACTGATGACCCTGCTCCACCCCACCACCGGTCTGCGCGACGACGCCCGCGATCTGCTCCCCGGTCTGGTCGGCCTGCGCCGCGCGATCCACGCCGATCCGGAGCTCGGGCTCGAACTGCCGCGCACGCAGCGGCGGATCCTCGATGCGCTCGAGCCGCTGGGCGTCGAGGTGACCCTCGGCGCGGGACTGAGCTCGATCGCCGCCGTCATCCGCGGCGCGCATCCCGGCCCGACCGTGCTGCTGCGCGCCGACATGGACGCACTGCCGCTCACCGAGGAGACCGGTCTCGACTATGCCGCCACGGGGGAGCGCATGCACGCGTGCGGACACGACCTGCACGTGGCGGGTCTCGTCGGCGCGGCGCAGCTGCTCGCCGCCCGTCGCGACGATCTGCACGGCGACGTGCTCCTGATGTTCCAGCCGGGCGAGGAGCTCGGCGACGGTGCCACCCGCATGCTGGCCGAGGGACTGCTCGACGTCACCGGCTCGCGGCCGGTGGCCGCGTTCGGCATCCACGTGGTCCCCGGTGAGTTCGGGGTGTTCTCCACGCGACCCGGTGCGCTGATGGCGGGCGCGATCGAGGTGGAGGTCACGATCACCGGGTCCGGGGGACACGCGTCGGCCCCGCACCTCACGCGGGACCCCGTGCCGGTGGCCGCGGAGCTCGTGACGGCGCTGCAGGCGTTCGTCACGCGGCGCTTCGACGTGTTCGACCCGGTGGTGCTGAGCGTCACACAGCTGCACGCCGGCGGACCCGCCCGCAACATCATCTCCGACACGGCGTCGCTCGTGGCGTCGGTGCGCGTGCTCTCGCACGAGAACAGCGCCCGCGTGCAGACCGAGATCCCCGCCCTGGTGCAGGAGATCGCGGCGGCGCACGACTGCACGGTCGAGGTCGACGTCACCATCCTGTGCGCGCCCACCGTGAACGACCCGCAGGCCGTCGCGCACGTGCGCAGCACCCTGAGCGGCCTGTTCGGCGAGGAGCGGGTGTGGGAGACCGCACACCCCGTGATGGGGTCGGAGGACTTCTCGTTCGTGCTGGAGCAGGTGCCGGGCGCGTTCCTGTTCCTGCGCGCCACCCCCGACGAGGTCGACCTGGAGACGGCGTCCCCGAACCACTCGCCGACCGTCGTGTTCGACGACGCGGTGCTCGCGGATCAGGCCGCGGCGCTCGCCGCCCTCGCGCTCGGCCGCCTCAGCGCCTGAGCCCTGCCTCAGGCCGTCAGGAACGCGCGGAGGTCGGCGTTCAGCTGCGCCGCGACCGCCGGGTCGCTGTACATCATGTGCCCGGCCCGGTACCAGTGCGAGGTGGTGCGTTCGCGGGGCAGGCCGAAGTGCCGCAGCAGATGGTCGGCGGCCCCCACGGTGGTCAGCGCGTCGTACACGCCCGTGCCGAGGAAGAGCCGCGCGTGCGGGTTCTGCTTCATCCACCGCGAGAGCCGCGCCGGGTAGGGGTAGGTGTGGAACGGCGACGGTCGGCCGTAGGTGGGGAACGCGGCGCCGCCCTCCTCCTGCCAGTCCCAGTCACGGCCGGCCTCCGTGTCGACGACCCGGTACGGTCGCGCGGAGTCGTCGCCGAACACGTCGAGCCGCAGACGCGACAGCCCGGTGACGTAGCGCGGGGAGAGCGCGGTGTCGGCGGGGTCGTGGCCGAGCTCGCCGACACGGCGGTCGGCGGCGGGGGCACGGTAGCGACTGTCCGTGACGCCCAGCACCTGGCCCTCGAGCAGCCGTTCGCGGAAGTCGGTCTTGCTGATCCACAGTCGGTCGCGCACGAGCTCGTCGGCGGGGAGGCCGATCATGGCGGACAACCGCTCGGCGACCGCGTCCCGGTCGCCCGCCGGCAGCTCGTCGCCCTGCAGCATGGCCGCGGCCAGGTCGCCGCGCGCGAAGTCGAGGGCGTCCGCGATGGCGTCCTCGACCGTGGCGTGCCCGCGCGACCCCGTGCCGTGGTACCAGGCGGTGGCGGCCTTGTAGGGCAGGTTGGCGAGGGCTCCGACGATGCTCCCCGGCCGGTCCTGCGTCTCCTGGATGTTCACCGCCTGACCGAGCAGCGCGATCCCGGCCAGCGGCGCCGTGTCCATGCTGTGCGGGTTCGTCGCCAGGAACGCCGCGCGCAGCGTGCCGTAGCTCTCGCCGAGGAAGTACGTGGGCGCGTCCCAGCGGCCGTGCCGGTCGCGCCAGTCGCCGATCGCGGCGGCGACCGCGTCGGCGTCGCCCTCCACGGTGCGGAAGAGCGAGCGGTCGGCGTCGTCCGCGAACGTGCCGAAGCCGGTGCCCGGTGCGTCGAGGAACACGAGGTCGGCGACGTCGAGGATGCTCGACGGGCTCTCCTCGATGCCGTACGGCGGCTGGCCGGCGTCGTCCGTGTCCACCGGGACGCGCGCCCGCCACGGTCCGATGCCGCTCAGGTGCAGGTAGATCGACGAGACGCCGGGCCCGCCGTTGGTGAGGAACAGCACCGGCCGGCCGGGTGCGTCGACCGTATAGCTGAACGCCGACAGCGTGCCCTGCGGCGTGCCGTCGGAGCGCCGCAGCGGCAGCTCCTCCACCCGCGCGACGTACTCCCGCTCTCCGAGTCGGCCCGTCGTCTCGCGTGCGCTCATCAGCGCGCGGTGGCGTCGCGGTAAAAGTCGTCGAGGTCGCTCTTCATGCGCACGACGGCATCTTCGTCCACGAACGTCATGTGGCCGGACTCGTAGAACGCGAAACGGATGTTGTCGCGCAGCGCGGGGGCGAGGTACAGGTGCGCCACGTCGACCTCCGGCCCGAAGAACGGGGTCGCGAGGTCGTAGTACCCGCCCATCACGAACACGCGGAGGTTCGGGTTGCGCCGCACCGCCGCCGACAGGTCGAGCGACACGTCGGGCACGAGCTGGGGGGCGTCGACGCCCGGCGCCTTGTGCTTCCAGTCCCAGGCCCGCGAGATGGGCATGTTGTGCAGGTGCCGGTAGTGCAGGTCGCTGGTGTAGCCGATGTCGTCGACGAGGTGCGCGCGGTAGGTCGACAGGTGCGCGCTGTTCACCCCGGCGGTGGCGGCGTCGTCGGTGGCGGGGTCGTGCGAGCCGCCGCCCACCACGTACTGGTGCTCGGCGGTGAAGCGGGTGTCGAACCGGCCGATCACGCGACCCTCGTCGGCGAGCAGCGCGTAGCGGTACTGCTCCATGCCGATGCGGAAGTGGTGCTTCTTCAGGTCGTCGGCATCGAGACCGACGAGGGCGCTCATGCGCGCGGCGACCTCGTCTTCGACCTCGGACGGGATCAGGTCGCCCTGCAGCAGGGCGGCCGCGAAGGGTCCCTGCGCGAAGGCCCTGGCCTCCACCAGGAACGGCTCCAGCTCGGTGTGCTCGGTGCGCGCCCTGCCGTGATACCAGGCGGTCGCGGCGAACGAGGGCAGCAGGTTGATGTACTCGCGCGGGCCGCCGAGGTTGCTCTCGCCCCAGTTCAGCACGGTGGACAGCAGCACGACGCCGTTGAAGTCGAGGCCCTGGTTCTGCAGGCGGTGCACGAGGGATGCGGCGCGCGTGGTGCCGTACGACTCGCCGAACAGGAACCGCGGGGCGTTCCAGTTGTTCGTGAGGGTGAGCCACCGGGTGATCGCCTTCGCGAACGCGTCGACGTCCTGGTCGACGCCCCATACCTGCGCGGGCGCGGTGTCGCCCAGCAGTCGCGAGTAGCCGGTGCCGGGGGCGTCGATGAAGACGAGGTCGGACTCGGTGAGCAGCGTGTGCGGGTTGTCGCCCCACGCGTAGGGAGCGGGTGGGGTCGCCTTCGGCGTGTTGGTGGGGGTGCGCTTGACGCCGAAGCCGCCGATGTTGAGCCACAGGCTGGCGGAGCCGGGTCCGCCGTTGAACAGGAAGGTCACCGGTCGCGGCGCAGCGCCCTCCTCGCGGTCGGCCACGTAGGACGTGTAGAAGACGCTGGCGAGCGGGGTGTGCTCGTCGTCGCGCACGATCACGGTGCCGGCGCCCGCCGTGTAGTCGAGCGTGCGTCCACCCGCCGTGATGCGGTGGCGGCGCGAGGTGAACGTCTCGGTCGCTGCGGTGTCGGCGGCGGGGGTCTGCTCGGTCACGGGGCTCCCTTGGAGGCTGGCAATGAGTGAATTGAATATAGCTTAATCACTCGCTCGCGTGCCGCGCGAGGAAGTCGTACACCTCGTTGTCGTCCACGCCGGGGAAGGCGCCGCGGGGGAGCGGCGAGAACATGTGCGTGTGCACGCGGGCGCTCGGCCACGCCCGCCCCTGCCAGCGCTCGGTCAGCTCGGTCGAGGGGCGCCGGCAGCACGCCTCGTCGGGGCAGGTCGACACGGCGCGGTCGCTCGTCTCCCTGCCCCGCCACCAGCGGGCGTCGTCGAACGGCACGCCGACCGTGACGGAGAACTCGCCGTCGGTGGAGGAGCCGGTCTGGGTGGAGCACCAGAACGTCCCGGACGGGGTGTCGGTGTACTGGTGGTGCTCGACCGTGCGGTTCTGCTGCGTGAAGGCGGAGCGCGCCTGGAACTTGCGGCACACGCGCTGGCCCTCGACGGCGCCGGTGACGTCCATCGGCAGCGGCAGCCCGTCGTTCTCGTAGACGCGGGTGATGGCTCCGGTCGAGTCGACGCGCAGGAAGTGCAGCGACATGCCCAGGTGCTGCGTCATCAGGTTGGTCATCCGCATGCCGGCGGCCTCGTGCGTGACGCCGAAGCCGTCGCGGAAGTCCTCGACGGCGAGGTTGCGGTCCTTCTTCGCCTGCTGCAGGAAAGCGACGGCGGCGGTCTCGGGCATCAGGCAGCAGGCGGCGAAGTAGTTGATCTCCAGGCGCTGCTGCAGGAAGTCGGCGTAGTCGGTGGGCGGGGTGTGCCCGAGCAGGCGGTGGGCCATGGCCTGCAGTGCCATCGAGCGCAGGCCGTGTCCGCCGGGGATGGAGGCGGGCGGCAGGTAGATGCGGCCGTTCTCGAGGTCGGTGACCGAGCGGGTGGAGTGCGGCAGGTCGTTGACGTAGATGAGCTCGAAGCCGAGCTTCTCCGCCATGATGCTCACGGTGCGGTGGGTGAGGGCCCCCTGTGTGTGCCCGGCCGCCTTGAGCTGCTTCTCGGCGAGCTTCTCGATCTCGGGCAGGTAGTTGTTCTGTGCGCGCATCCGCAGCCGCAGCTCGGTGTTCGCACGCCTGGCCTCCTCGGGGGTCGCGATCGCCTCGCGCTCCCTCCGCTGCAGCTCGTTGTGCAGCCCGAGGATCGACTCGATGGTCTCGTCGCTCATGCCCTTCGTGACGCGCACGGGAGCGACGCCGAGCTGGCGGAACACCGGGCTCTCCTGCGCGCGCTCCAGCTCGATCTCGAGCGCCGCACGGCGGTTGGGCGGCTCGCCGGAGATGAGGTCGGTGACCTCGGTGCCCGTGGCGTGCGCGATCGCCTGGAGCAGGGAGAGCTTGGGTTCGCGCTTGCCGTTCTCGATGAGGCTGAGCTGCGAGCCGGCGACCCCGACGACGGCGCCGAGCTCGTCGAGCGTGTACCCCTTCTGCAGGCGGTGGTGGCGGATGCGGTGACCGAGGGTCGTGAGGTGGAGTCCGGAGGGCGGCATGGTTTTGAGTGTAGCGAAAGAACATCGATTCTTTCGGCCCGATTTGTCCGAAAGTCGGGGTGGAGGCGGAAGAAGATAGGTGCAACGCCCCACACTTCTAAGGAGCAGTCATGGCCATGGCCGAAGTCATCACCCCCCGCACGTCTCCCGTCGCGACGATGCGTACGTTCGGCACGGCCCCCTCCTCCGACACCCCCGCGATGGCCGAGCTGCTCGCGTGGGTCGAGGAGATCCGGGCGCTCACCCAGCCCGACGCCGTGCACTGGGTCGACGGCTCCCGCGCCGAGAACGACTGGCTGCTGCGCGGGCTGGTCGACGAGGGCAAGCTCATCAAGCTCAACCCGGAGTGGCGTCCCGGCTCGTACCTCGCCCGCTCGCACCCGAGCGATGTCGCCCGCACCGAGGGGCGCACCTTCATCGCCTCGGAGCGCGAGGAGGACGCCGGTCCCACCAACAACTGGGCGGACCCCGCCGAGATGCGCGCCACCATGACCGAGATCTTCGCGGGCTCGATGCGCGGTCGCACGATGTACGTCGTCCCGTTCTCGATGGGTCGCGTCGGCGGACCGCTCTCGCACATCGGCGTGCAGATCACCGACAGCGCCTACGCGGTCGCCTCGATCGGCATCATGACCCGGGTGGGCGACGCCGTCACCCGCCAGATCGCGGAGGGGGCGCCGTGGGTCAAGACGGTCCACTCGGTGGGCGCTCCGCTGGCCGCGGGCGAGCCCGACGTCGAGTGGCCGTGCAACGACGAGAAGTACATCGTGCACTTCCCCGAGACGCTCGAGGTCTACTCGTACGGCTCGGGCTACGGCGGCAACGCGATCCTCGCGAAGAAGTGCTTCGCGCTGCGCATCGCCTCGGTGATCGCCCGCGACGAGGGCTGGCTCGCCGAGCACATGCTGCTCATCCGCGTGATCGATCCGCAGGGCACGGCCTACCACGTCGCTGCCGCGTTCCCCTCGGCGTGCGGCAAGACGAACCTCGCGATGCTGCGTCCGACAATCCCGGGATGGCGGGTCGAGACGCTCGGCGACGACATCGCCTGGATCCGTCCGGGCGAGGACGGGCGTCTGTGGGCCATCAACCCCGAGGCCGGCTTCTTCGGTGTCGCGCCGGGCACGGGCGAGTCCACCAACGTCACGGCCGTCGAGACGCTGTGGGGCAACACGATCTTCACGAACGTCGCGCTCCGGCCCGACGGCGACGTGTGGTGGGAGGGGCTGACCGACGAGGCGCCCGCGCACCTGATCGACTGGGAGGGCAACGACTGGACGCCCGACTCGGGTCGTCCGGCGGCGCACCCCAACTCGCGCTTCACGGTGTCGGCGGCGCAGTGCCCGCAGATCTCGGAGGACTGGGAGGAGGCCGTGCCGCTCGACGTGATCCTGTTCGGCGGGCGTCGCGCGAGCAACGTCCCGCTCGTGGTGGAGGCCACCGACTGGACGCACGGCGTGTTCCTCGGCTCGAACATCTCGTCCGAGCGCACCGCGGCGGCCGAGGGCACCGTGGGCGAGCTGCGCCGCGACCCGTTCGCGATGCTGCCGTTCTGCGGCTACAACATGGCCGACTACTTCGGGCACTGGCTGAAGGTGGGCCGCGGCCTGCGCTTCGACCGGGCACCGCGCATCTTCCAGGTCAACTGGTTCCGCCGCGGGGCCGACGGGCGCTTCCTGTGGCCCGGCTTCGGCGACAACTCCCGCGTGGTCGACTGGATCATCCGCCGCATCTCGGGCGCCGTGCCCGCCGTCGACAGCCCCATCGGACGGCTGCCGCGTGCGGAGGATCTCAACCTCGACGGGCTCGACCTGCCGGCGGAAGACCTGGAGGAGCTCTTCTCGGTCGACCCGGAGGCGTGGAAGGTCGAGGCCGACCTGACCGAGGAGTTCTACGACACCTTCGGCGACCGCGTGCCCGCGGCGCTGCGCACCGAGCTGGCCTCGCTGCGCTACCGGCTCGCGAAGGCGTCGTAGCCCCCAGACCGGTGCCGGTTCGGGGGAGCCGGCACCTTCGGGCCCCCGTGGCCCCCAGACCCGCGAAGGCGGGGCGTCGGAGACGAACCCATGGCTGAGTGGTCTCCGGCACCCCGCCTTCGCGTTGCCCGTTCGAGTGCGGTCAGGCGAGGAGCTGGTGACGCGCGAGGTCGCGGTACAGCGGCGTCGACTCGACCAGCTCCGCGTGGGTGCCCTGGCCGACGACCGTGCCGTCCTGCAACACGACGATGAGGTCGCTGTCGACGACCGTCGACAGCCGGTGGGCGATCACGACGAGGGTGCGGTCGGTGGACGCCGCCTCGATGGCCTCGCGCATGCGCTGCTCGTTCACACCGTCGAGCGACGACGTGGACTCGTCCAGCAGCAGGATCGGGGCGTCCGTGAGCAGTGCGCGCGCGATCGCGAGGCGCTGGCGCTCGCCGCCCGACAGCATCACGCCGTCCTCGCCGACCGGGGCGTCCACGCCGAGGGGGCTGCGTTCGAGCACGTCGCCGAGGTTCACGGCGCGCAGCACCCGTTCGCAGTCGGCGTCGCTGGCGTCGGGCGACGCGAGGCGCAGATTCTCGGCGAGGGTGCCGGCGAGGGTCGGGGCGTCCTGCTCGACGTAGCCGAACTGCGCGCGCAGCTCCTCCCGCGGGTACGTGCGGGCGTCGTGGCCGTGTACGCGGATGGCGCCGCCCGTGGGGTCGTAGAAGCGCTCGATGAGCGACAGGATCGTGCTCTTGCCCGCGCCGCTCGGACCGACCAGCGCCACCCGGGCGCCGCGCGGCACCGCGAACGACACGCCGCGCAGCACCTCGTGATCGGCGGCCTCGGCGTCGGCGGGCACCGGCTCGGCGGAGTCGAGGTGAGCGTCGGCGAGCAGATCCTTGGCCGCCTTCGCCGCGGCCTGTCGTGCGGCCACGACGTTCGCGGGGTAGCGGAAGCGCACATCGCGGAACTCGATCGCGGGCGCCGTGGGATCGTCGGCCTCGCGGGGGATCGAGGCGGCGGTGGCGGCGTCGTCCTGCGACTCGGTGGGCAGGTCGAGCACCTCCTGGATGCGGCCGAGCGCGCCGAGGGCCTGGTTCACCGAGGTGATCGCCCCGAACGTGGTGGCGAGCGGCATCACGAGCAGGAACAGGAACATGATGAACGCGATCAGCGAGGCGATCGTGATGGCGCCGGCGGCCACACGGAACCCGCCCACGCCCAGCACCACCAGGAGCGACAGCTGCAGGGCGATGCCCGAGACCGGCACCACGAGAGACGAGATCTTGGCGATGCGCACACCGATGCCGTAGGCCTCGGCGGCCCGGTCGGAGACGGCTGCGGTCTCGCGCTCGGTCGCCCCCGAGGCGCGGATGGTGCGGATCGAGCCCACGGCACGCTCGACGCCGGAGGCGAGTTCGCCCACCTTCTCCTGCTGGGCGGTCGACGCGGTGCGGATGCGGCCGCTGAGCGACACCACGACCACGACCGAGACGCCGATCACGACCACGATGAGCAGCAGCAGCACCGGATCGATCAGCAGCATCGCGACCAGGGCGCCCACGAACAGCACCGCGCTGCCGACCGCATCGGCGAGACCCTGCGTGAGCACGGCGTACAGCAGGGTGGTGTCGGTGCCGACGCGCGAGACGAGGTCGCCGGTGCGGCGGGCGTCGAACTCCGCGGTGGGCAGGTGCAGGATGCGCGCGATGAGCTTGCGCCGGCTGGAGTACACCACGGCCGTGCCGGTGCGCTGCAGCAGGTAGTGCTGGAAGCCGGAGATGATCGACGACACGATCACGAAGCCGACGAGCAGCCACACCAGGACCCCGATCGTGCCGTCGGTCTGCACGGCCTCGATGACCTGGCCGACCAGCACCGGCTGCACGAGCGAGGTCGCCGCGCCGATGACGCTGAGGATCGCGACGACGATGAGGGTGCGCTTGTGCTCGAACAGGAAGGGAAGGAGCTGACGGAAGGTGGCGCGAGGGCCGTCGGGCTGTGCGCCCCGGCGGCGTCGGCGTGCTGTCACCGTGGTGGACATGCGGGACCTCGATCTGGAGAGGGGGGTACTTCGACCGTACTCGGGGGCCGGTCGCTTCCTATGCGGCTGCTGTATGCACTCAGTGGCGCCCGAAGCGGCGATGCGCGGCCTGCTTGGTCACGCCCAGGGCGCTGGCGATCGCCTGCCACGAGTAGCCGTCGTTGCGCGCGCGGCGCACCTGCGCCTCCTCGGCGCGAGCGATCTCGATGCGGAGCCCGGCCAGGCGGTGCAGCTCGGCGAGCGGCTCGCCGCCCTCGGCCTGGGCGATCGTGGTCGTGTTCATCGGACACCTCCTGCGTCAATGATCATTGACGCGCGCCACCGTTGTCAATCTCTGTTGACGCGCGGTGTCCACAGATCGCGAACACCGCGCATGCGCGCCACATGTGATCACGGGGGCATGGGCAGATCACCCGCCACCCGCTGCGCCGCCTGATCCGGCGCATCTGGACGCTGCGCGAGGAGGTCTCCGCATACGACGCCGGCTCTGTCGCGCCGGCGGAGGCGCTCGGCGTCCCGCTGCTCACGCTCGACCGCCGGCTGGCGAAGACCGCGGCGGGGTACTGCGACGTCGTCGTCCTCTGAGCGCTCCCGCGTGCGGACGGCGGCCCGGAGACGCGCGAACGGCCGCACCTCGCGGGGAGGGCGGCCGTTCCGGGGTTCGTCGTGGGGTTCTCAGAGCTCGGCGGAGGCCGCCAGCCCCAGGTCGTCCTCGTAGTCGTGGTCCTTCGTCTCCGGCGTGAAGATCAGCGCCACGAAGGTGAGCACGGCCATCGAGGAGAGGTACACGCCGACCAGCCACGGCTCGCCGCCGACCGCCGCCCACAGTGCCACGGCGATGAACGGGGCCACGGCCGCGCCGAGGATCGACGACACGTTGTAGGCGATCGCGGAGCCCGAGTAGCGCACGTTCGTCGGGAACAGCTCGGGCAGCAGCGCGCCCATCGGGCCGAACGTCGTGCCCATGAGCATGAACCCGAACACCAGGAACGCCTGCGTGAGCGCGCCCGTGAACTTCGGGTCGGCCTGGGGCAGCAGGAAGAGGTTGAACGACAGGCCGAACACCACGATGAGGCCCGTGACCCACAGCAGCAGCTTGCGGCGGCCGATGGCGTCGGCGATCGGACCCGACAGCAGCGTGAAGATGCCGAAGAACACCACGCCGATGATCTGCATCAGCACGAAGTCGGTGTAGCCGAAGCCGAGCCCCGGGTAGAACTGGGCCGCGAACGCCGTGGGGTCGAAGTCCTTGCCGGTCGCCTCCGCGGCGGCGCGGGCGGCGGCCGACGCGGTCTCCACGTCGGCGGCCTTGGTGCCGTACGTCAGGGTGAAGTTCGTCATCAGGTAGAACAGCACGTAGGTCGCCAGCATGATGAACGTGCCGAGGATCAGCTGCTTCCAGTGGTGGCGGAAGACGGTGGCCAGCGGCAGCTTGCGGATGGCGCCGGTCTTCTCCGCCTTCTTGAACGTGTCCGACTCGACCAGGCGCAGGCGCACCCACAGGCCGATGATGACCATGACGGCCGAGAACAGGAACGGCACCCGCCAGCCCCACGACAGGAACGCCTCCGACTTCAGCGCCGGGTCCTCGGGGTGGGGCAGGGCGAAGTTGATGGCGAGGAAGATGCCGTTCGCGATGATGAACCCGAGGGGCGCACCCAGCTGCGGGAACGACCCGTACCAGGCGCGCTTGCCCTTCGGGGCGTTCTCGGTCGCGACCAGCGCCGCGCCCGACCACTCGCCGCCGAGCGCGAAGCCCTGGGCGAGGCGCAGCACGAGCAGCAGCAGCGGCGCGACCCAGCTGATCTGCTGGAACGTGGGCAGCAGGCCGATCACGAAGGTCGCGATGCCCATCGTGAGCAGGGACGCGACGAGCGTCGCCTTGCGGCCGAACTTGTCGCCGAAGTGGCCGAACACGACTGCGCCGATCGGGCGGGCGACCATCGCGGCGCCGAACACGGCGAACGACGACAGCAGCGAGGCGGTGTCGTTGGTGCTGGGGAAGAAGAGCGTCGGGAACACCAGGACCGCTGCCGTCGCGTAGACGTAGAAGTCGTAGAACTCGATGGTGGTGCCGACGAGGCTCGCGGTGATGACGCGCGAGCGGGGATTCGCGGGGGCGGGGGCGCTGCTCATGGGGTCTCTTTCTCGGATGACGCCGCTGGTATACCAGGGACCCGGGCGAGTCTACGCCTTCCTGGGAGTTGCCTGAACGCGGATGACGGCTCTCGGACCCGGCGGTGCGCGGCCCCCGTAGAGTCGGAGCACACGACGCGGAACACATGACGCGGAGCACACGACGCGGGGGAGCCGATATGACGACGCGGATGCTGCTGCTGGCCGACACGCACGTGCCGAAGCGCGCCAAGCGACTGCCCGACGCCGTGCTGCGCGCCGTCGACGAGGCCGACGTGGTGGTGCACGCGGGCGACTGGGTCGACGAGGCCACGCTCGATCTCCTCGCCGAGCGCGCCGCGGTGCTGCACGCCGTGTTCGGCAACAACGACGGCCCCGGTCTGCGCGGCCGGCTGCCCGAGGTCGCCCGGTTCCGGGTGGAGGACACGTCCGTCGCGGTGATCCACGAGACCGGGGGCGCGACGGGGCGGGAGCGACGCATGGACGCGGCGTTCCCCGACGACGACCTCCTGGTGTTCGGGCACTCGCACATCCCGTGGGACACGGTGACCCCGCGCGGCCTGCGTCTGGTGAACCCGGGGTCGCCGACCGACCGCCGCCGTCAGCCCGTGTGCACCCTGATGACGGTCGTGATCGACGGCGCCGACATCGACGCGACCCTCGTGCCGCTCTCGTGAAAGAGCCTCCCGCCGCCTCCGGCCCCGAGGTCGTCGCGGAGCCGCTGGCCTACCGCGCACCGATGCGCTCGCGCGACGACGCGGTGCCCGACGGTGCCGGAGCCGAGCGCGGTCTCACGCGCGGCCTGGTGGGGATGGGAGGACGGCTGGAGCGGGTGCCCTCGTCGCCGGCAGAGGCGCTGTCGGCGGTGGACGCCCGCTGGGGCGAGCGCGCCGCCCGGCGCCTCGAGCGCTTCGTGGCGCTGCCGGAGGGCACCTTCGTCTGGACCCGTGACGGAGACGGCCTGCTCTGGCTCGGGCGGCTCGACGGCCCGTGGTGGTACGACGGTTCGGCGGAGGCCGCGGCGGTCGACCTCGTGCACGTGCGGTCGTGCGTGTGGCTTCCGGCCCCCGTGGACCCGGCCGTGGCTCCCGCCGCCGTCACTGCGACGTTCGCGCGCGGCGGTCGCAACGGTCAGCGCATCGGGACGCCGGGAGCGGGTGCGGCGACCGCAGCGGTGTGGGAGCGCATCGTCGGCGGATGATCCCCGCGGTCGCTCAGACCGCCGGGGTGTCGGGGGTCAGCGCCGGATGGGTCAGCGCCAGACGGGTCAGCGCCAGATGACGGCCATGCCGGCGTTGGCCAGCGCGAGGATGCCGATGAGCCAGAACACGGCGGAGGGCACCGCCTCGCCGCGCTTCTGCCGCGCGGAGCCGATGCCCAGGAGCGCACCGATCACGAGGAGCACCACGAGCTTCACGCCGATCTTGACGTAGTTCAGGTCGTACTCGATGCCCCACGGAGCGGCCAGCGCCAGTCCGGCGACACCGGCGATCAGCAGGCCGTAGTCCATCAGCCGGGTGATCTGCCGCTTGCCGCCGAACGCCTGGGCCGCCCAGGCGCCGAACAGCACCGCGAAGCCGATGAGGTGGACGAACACGACGATGTGGCGCAGGATCTCCATGCCCTCACCGTACGTGAGGGGGGTACTGCGCCGCTAGCAAGGCCGCCCTGACCTCAGCCGCGCAGCTCCCGGATCACGAGGGCCGTGCGCAGCGCAGCGTCCGCCGCCTCCGCGCCCTTGTCCTCCTTCGAGCCCTCGAGACCCGCGCGATCCAGGCCCTGCTTCTCGTCGTCGAGGGTCAGCAGGCCGAAGCCGACCGGCCGCCCTGCGTCGAGCGACACCCGGGTGAGACCGTCGGTGGCCGCGGCGGACACGTACTCGAAGTGGGGGGTGCCGCCGCGGATGATCACGCCGAGCGCGACCACCGCATCGGCACCTCCGGCGAACGCGGCCTGCGCGGCCACCGCGAGCTCGAACGAGCCAGGCACCCGCACGAGCGTGTGCGACGCCTGCGCCTCGTCGAGCACCCGCTGCGCGCCCGCGATCAGTCCGTTCGAGATGGTCTCGTGCCACGTGCCGGCGATCACGACGACGTGCAGTCCCCGCCCGTCGATGCTCCCGGCCTTCGGTGCTCCTGCGCCGCTCATTCCTCGTCCTTCCCGGCCGCGAGGGCCTGGGCGAGCTCTGCCTCGCCGATGATGTGACCCATCCGGTCACGCTTGGTCTCCAGGTACTGGTGGTTGTTCGGGCCGACGCCCACGATCAGCGGCACCTGCTCCACCACATCGAGCCCCAGCTCGCGCAGCTGGTTCACCTTGTCGGTGTTGTTGGTCAGCAGTCGCACCTTCGACACGCCGAGGTCGGCGAGGATGCCGGCCGCGGCGGCGTAGTCGCGCGCATCGGCGGGCAGCCCGAGTGCGAGGTTCGCATCGACCGTGTCCAGGCCGTCCTCTTGAAGGCTGTAGGCGCGGAGCTTGTTGATCAGCCCGATTCCGCGCCCCTCGTGCCCGCGCATGTAGACGACGACCCCGCCGTCCTGCTCGATCGCGTCGAGCGCGGCGTCGAGCTGCGGTCCGCACTCGCACTTCAGCGACCCGAACGCCTCGCCCGTCAGGCACTCGGAGTGCACGCGCACGAGGGCGGTCTCGCTCAGCTCGCCCGACACGACCGCGATGTGGTCGGTTCCGGTCACGCGATCCTTGTAGGCGAGGAACCGGAACGAGCCGTGCTCGGTGGGCACGGTCGCGTCGGCGCGCAGGCTCACCCGGCGACCGCGGTGCGCGGCCGGCGTCGCCCCCGCGGGGTCGATCTCGTTGAGGTGCGCGATGAGCTGCTCGATCGTGATCACGGGCACACCGTCACGCGCGCCCAGCTCGATCAGTCCCGGCAGCCGCATCATGCTGCCGTCCTCCGCCACGACCTCGGCGATCGCGCCGACCGGTCGCAGACCCGCGAGCTTCATCAGCTCGACGGCGGCCTCGGTGTGGCCGCTGCGCTCGCGCACGCCGCCGTCCACCGCGCGCAGCGGCAGCACGTGCCCGGGGCGGATGATGCTCGTCGCGGTCGAGTCGGGGTTCGCGAGCACGTTGAGGGTGCGGGCCCGGTCGCTCGCGCTGATGCCAGTGGTCACGCCGTCGGCGGCGTCCACGCTCACCGTGTACGCGGTGGAGCGGGCGTCCTCGCTCGCCGCGACCATGGGCGGCAGGTTCAGCTGATCGGCCAGGTCGGCGGGCATGGGCGCGCACAGGAACCCGGACGACCAGCGCACGGTCCACGCGACCCACTCGGGCGTCGCCAGCTCCGCCGAGAGCACCACGTCGCCCTCGTTCTCGCGGTTCTCGTCGTCGGCCACGAGGACCGGCCGTCCGGCCCGCAGTGCCTCCAGGGCCTCGGGGATGGATGACAGGCTCATCGCGAGCCCCCTTCCGGTGCGGCGCGGAACGCGAGCAGACGCTCGACGTGCCGCGCGAGGATGTCGGTCTCGAGGTTCACGCGGTCGCCGACCGCGCGGGTGCCGAGCGTGGTGGCGGCGAGCGTCTCCGGGATGAGCGACACCTCGAACCACGGCGCCGCCTCGTCGGGCGCGCTCACGGCGCTCACGGTCAGCGAGGTGCCGTCCACCGAGATGGAGCCCTTGTCGACCACGAGCGGCGCGAGATCGTGGGGCAGGCCGATCCGCAGCACGCTCCACTGCGCACCCGGCCGCACCTCCCGCACCTCGCCGGTGCCGTCGACGTGGCCCTGGACGATGTGCCCGCCGAGCCGCGCGCCCACCGGCATCGCCTTCTCGATGTTCACGCGCGTGCCGACCACGGCCGATCCGATCGCGGCGACGTCGAGCGTCTGCTTCATCACGTCGGCGTCGAACGTGTCGGCGGTCGAATCGACCACGGTCAGGCACACGCCCGACACCGCGATCGACTCGCCGTGCACGGCGTCGGCCGCGGCCCTCGGCGCGCGCACGGTGAGCCGCCAGCCGTCGCCGGACTCTGCGATCGCCGTGATCTCGCCGATCTCCTCGATGATTCCGGTGAACATCACCAGGCACCTTCCTGCTCGGGGGCGTGGGGGTCTGTGAAGCGGGCGACGGCCAGGAGGTCGGCGCCGAGCGGCACCCACTCCTCGACGGTCAGCCGGCGCGCCTCGTCGATGCGGGAGACGCCGATGTCGGTGAGCGCGAGGCGGCCCCCGCCCAGCAGCACCGGTGCGACGTACGCGAGCACGCGATCCGCGAGTCCCGCCGCGACGAACGCGCTGGCCAGGGTCGGCCCGCCCTCCACGAACACGCTGTGGTGGCCGCGATCGTGCAGGTCGGCGAGCACCGCGGGCAGCTCGTGGGTGTCGTAGAAGAGGGGAGCGTGCGGGTGCCGGTGCACCGCCGCGTGTGCGGGCGTCGCGCGGGCGCCGATCACGACCGGCACGGGCTGCCGCGGGTGGAGGGCGTCACCGTCGCGCGCGGTCAGAGCCGGGTCGTCGGCCAGCACGGTGCCGGTGCCCACGACGATCGCGTCGGCCTCCGCACGACGGCGGTGCACGTCGGCGCGCGCCTCGGGGCCGGTGATCCATCGACTGGAGCCGTCGTCCGCGGCGGCACGGCCGTCGAGGCTCTGCGCCCACTTGACCGTGACGTGCGGGCGGCCCAGGCGCTTCGCGGTGAGCCAGGAGGCGATCAGCGCCTCGGCCTCCGCGGCGCGCACGCCCGACTCCACGTCGACCCCGGCGGCGCGGAGCCGCTCGGCCCCGCCGCCGGACACCTCGCCCGGATCGTCGAGGGCGTAGACCACGCGGGCGACCCCGGCCTCGATGAGAGCCACGGCGCAGGGACCCGTACGGCCGGTGTGGTTGCACGGCTCGAGCGTCACGACCGCGGTCGCCCCGCGCGCGGCACCCGGCGAGAGCTTCGACAGCGCATCGACCTCGGCGTGCGCGGTGCCGGAGCCGCGGTGCCATCCCTCGGCCAGCACCTCACCGGCGGGGGAGAGGAGCACGGCGCCCACCTGCGGGTTGACCCCGCGGGGGCCGCGGGCGGCGAGCTCGAGCGCACGGTCCATCGCACGCTGCTCGATCGCGGTCACTGCCATCCGTCGTCCTCTCTGCGGCCTCGGGGCTCTCGCAGGGGTGGCGGAACGGACGCACACGCGTGCGCCTCGTGCTGCCTCCCTTCCGGACTAGCGAGGTCACCCTCGCATCACCGTCGGTCCCGGAGTTCCACCGGATCGGCATCCCGATCACTCGAGACGCTCGCGGACTGTCACCGCCGGTTCGGATTCCCACCGACCCCGGAGCACGTTGCTGCTCTGAGTGTACTCAACACGGTCGGCGCGATTTCATTCCGTGGCATGGATCCGCGCGCAGCGCCGATCTCACTTCAGCAGGCGCGAGAGGCGGCGGTCGGCGAGCACCTTGCCGCCCGTCTGGCACGTGGGGCAGTACTCGAGCGACCGGTCGGCGAAGAACACGCTGCGCACGGTGTCTCCGCACACGGGGCACGCCTCGCCGCGGCGCGCGTGCACCTGCATGCCGCGCCGCTTGGCGTCTTTCAGGTCGGCGGGCGGCTTCCCGGAGGCCGCGGCCACGGCCTCGCGCAGCGTCTCCTGCATCGCCGCGAACAGCCGGTCGACCTCGGCGTCGTCGAGCGTCGCGGCGATCGCATAGGGCGACATGCGTGCGGCGTGCAGGATCTCGTCGGAGTAGGCGTTGCCGATGCCCGCGATCACGCCCTGGTCGCGCAGCAGCCCCTTGATCTGCATGCGCCGCCCCTCCAGCAGGCCGGCGAAGTCCGCCCGCGTGAAGGCCGGGTCGAGCGGGTCGGGACCGAGGCGGGCGATGCCGGGCACCTCCTGCGGATCGCGCACGACGTACACCGCGAGCGACTTCTTCGTACCGGCCTCCGTCAGGTCGAACCCGCTGCCGTCGTCGAGCGCGACACGCAGGGCGATGGGCGTCTTCCCCGGCTTGATGAGCGTGGTCGGCAGGGGCTCGTACCAGCGCAGCCAGCCCGCCTTCGCCAGGTGGAACACGAGGTGCAGCTCCGCACCGCACGACAGCACGACGAACTTGCCGAGCCGCGCGGCCGCGGTGATCTCCGCGCCGTGGAGCGCCGTGATGGGCGGGTCGTACGTCTTCAGCGCCGCGATGGCCGAGACCGACGCGCGGGTGATCGTGCGTCCGACCGCGCGCTCGCCGAGGAACGCGACGAGTCCTTCGACCTCCGGCATCTCGGGCATGCAGCCATCCTGTCACCGGCCTCCGACGCTGTCACGCCTCGCCGGCAGCCGTCAGAGCACGGGCCACTCGACCGGGGTGCGGTCGTCGGTGGCGAGCAGCCCGGCGACCCAGCCGTCGTCGCGGCCGCGCTGACTCGTGAGGGCCTGGCGCTGCGTGCCCTCGAACCGGAAGCCGAGGGCGCGGGCGGCCCGTGCCGACGGCACGTTGCCCACCACGGCCTGCCAGCGGATGCGCGCGAGCCCGAGCTCGGCGAACCCCCAGTCCAGCACCGCGCGGGCCGCCTCGGTCAGATAGCCCCGGCCGCGGGCGTCCGCGACCATCCAGTAGCCGAGTTCGGCACTGCCACCCGCGGCGTGGCCCGCGATGTGGTGCAGGCCGATGACGCCCACGAGCACGCCGTCCGCGAAGATGCCCCACACGGTCTGGGAGCCGTCCGCCCACCAGTCGGCGACGAGCGCGACGAAGTCCTCCGCGTCCTGCCGGAAGTACGGGTTCGGGACGGTCGTCCAGCGGGGGATCTCCGGGTCCTGGCAGGCCGCGGTGATCGCGTCGACGTCCGCCTCCGTCGGGGCATGCAGGACGAGGCGGGCGGTGGTGAGGGTGACCGGAGGCATCCCTCCAGCCTAGGACGGCCGAGCCGGTCGCCCGGTCGGCGAGGGGGACGTCGACCGCGGTGTCGGTGGGCGCGATTAGGCTTGTCCGGTGACTGTTCCGGGGATTCTGCGCGCCTTGGAAGAGGCGTCTCTGTTTCGTGACGCTCTCGCCTGGGCGCATACCGACGCCGACCTCGGACTGGTCGACGGCCTCGATGCGCCCACGCTCGCCGGGCTCCTCGCCAAGCGCGCCGCGGCCGGGCACCCCGCCGCGTTGCTCGCCGTGGTGCCGACCGGGCGCCGGGCCGAGACGCTCGCCGCGGCGATGTCGGCCTACGTGCCCGATGCCGAGGTGCTCACGTTCCCGGCGTGGGAGACCCTGCCGCACGAGCGGCTGAGCCCGAGCCCCGACACCGTCGGGCAGCGCCTGCAGACCCTGCGCCGCATCGCCGAGTGGTCGGGCGACCACCCCCTCGTGGTCGTCGCCTCCGTGCGCGCCGCGCTGCAGCCGATCGCCGGCAACCTGGGCGAGATCGCCCCGCTCGACCTCGCCGTCGGCAGCCGGGGGCACGAGCTCGACCACGTCGCGGAGCAGCTGGTCGAACGCGCATACTCCCGCGTGGACATGGTGTCGCGGCGCGGTGAGTTCGCCGTGCGCGGCGGCATCCTCGACGTGTTCCCTCCCACGTCGGAGCACCCCTACCGCGTGGAGTTCTTCGGCGACGAGATCGACCAGATCCGGGCGTTCTCCGTGGCCGATCAGCGCTCGCTCCCCGGCGACGTCCCCGCGGTCGACCTGCCGCCCAGCCGCGAGCTGCTGCTCACCGCCGACGTGCGCGACAGGGCGCGCGCGCTGATCGGCGGGTTCCCGGCCATCGCGGGCATGCTCGAGAAGATGGCCGAGGGCATCCCGGTCGAGGGCATGGAGTCGCTGCTGCCCGCCGTGGCCGGTCCGCTGAAGTCGCTCGTGGAGTACCTGCCGCCCGGCAGCGCGACCGCGGTGGTCGACCCCGAGCGGGCGACCGCGCGGGCGATCACCCTCGGCGACACGAACCGCGAGTTCCTCGACGCCGCGTGGAGCGCGGCGACCTCCGGGGCCTCGGCTCCCATCGACCTCGGCGCGGGCGACTTCCTCACGGTCGCCGACCTGCGCGACGTGGTGCGCGACCGCGGCGGCGTGTGGTGGCGGCTCAGCCCGTTCGGCATCGGCGACGCCGACCCGGAGAGCGTCGAGGCGTCGGCGGTCATCCCGTCGTTCCACGGCAACGTCGACGGGGCGATCGCCTTCGTCGACGCGAAGGTCGCCGACGGGTGGCGCGTCGTGGTGATCGCGACGGGACACGGGCTCGTCGACCGCGCGCGCGACGTGCTGTCCGACCGGGGCATCGCGGCCCGCGCGGTGGAGTCGCTGACCGAGGCCCCCGACCCCGGGGTCGCGACGCTCGTGACCGGTGCGGTCGAGGCGGGGTTCCAGGTGCCGGAGGCGAAGCTCGCCGTCCTCACCGACAACGAGTTCTACGGCCGCACGATCGGCGGCGACCAGCGCGTGGTGAAGAAGCTCGCCTCGCGCCGGAAGAACGTGGTCGACCCCCTCCAGCTCAAGCAGGGCGACTTCGTGGTGCACGCCACGCACGGCATCGGCCGCTTCGTGGAGATGACGCAGCGCGAGGTCTCGACGGGCGGCCGCCACGCCGCGAAGTCCGTGCGCGACTACCTCGTGCTGGAGTACGCCCCGTCCAAGCGCGGCTACCCGGGTGACAAGCTCTTCGTGCCCACCGACCAGCTCGACCTGCTCTCCAAGTACGTCGGCGGTGAGGCCCCGACGCTGTCGAAGATGGGCGGCAGTGACTGGGCGCAGGCCAAGGGCAAGGCCCGCAAGGCCGTGCGCGACATCGCGGTCGAGCTCGTGAAGCTCTACTCCGCGCGCATGAGCGCCAAGGGGCACGCGTTCGGTCCGGACACCCCGTGGCAGCGCGAGCTGGAGGAGGCGTTCCCGTTCGCCGAGACCCATGACCAGCTGCAGACCATCGACGAGATCAAGGCCGACATGGAGCGGCCCATCCCGATGGACCGGCTGCTGTCGGGCGACGTCGGCTTCGGCAAGACCGAGGTCGCGGTGCGCGCGGCGTTCAAGGCCATCCAGGACGGCAAGCAGGTCGCGATGCTCGTGCCGACGACGCTGCTGGTGAAGCAGCACCTGGAGACGTTCACGGAGCGCTTCGCCGGCTTCCCGGTGAAGGTGCGGCCGCTGTCGCGCTTCCAGACCGACAAGGAGGCGAAGCTCACGCTGCAGGGCCTTCTCGACGGCACGGTCGACATGGTCATCGGCACGCACCGCATCCTCACCGATCAGGTGATGTTCAAGGACCTCGGCCTGATGATCATCGACGAGGAGCAGCGCTTCGGCGTGGAGCACAAGGACGCGCTGAAGAAGATGAAGACCAACGTCGACATCCTCGCCATGAGCGCGACCCCGATCCCGCGCACCCTGGAGATGGCGGTCACCGGCATCCGGGAGATGTCCACGCTCGCGACGCCGCCGGAGGACCGGCACCCGATCCTCTCGTTCGTCGGGCCGCGCAGCGACAAGCAGATCGCCGCCGCCATCCGGCGCGAGATCCTGCGCGAGGGCCAGGTGTTCTTCGTGCACAACCGTGTGCAGTCCATCCAGCGGATCGCGGCCCAGCTCGCCGAGCTCGTGCCGGAGGCGCGCATCGCGGTCGCGCACGGGCAGATGGGGGAGCATGCGCTGGAGCAGGTGGTCGACGACTTCTGGGAGCGCAAGTTCGACGTGCTCGTCTCGACCACCATCATCGAGACCGGCCTCGACATCTCCAACGCCAACACGATCATCATCGACCGCGCCGACAAGTACGGCCTGAGCCAGCTGCACCAGCTCCGCGGACGCGTGGGCCGCGGACGCGAGCGCGCCTACGCGTACTTCCTCTACGACGACATGAAGCCGCTGAGCGAGACCGCGGCCGACCGCTTGCAGACCATCGCGGTCAACAACGACCTCGGCTCGGGCATGCAGGTGGCGCTGAAGGACCTGGAGCTGCGCGGGGCGGGCAACCTGCTCGGCGCGGAGCAGGCGGGGCACATCGCCGGCGTCGGCTTCGACCTGTACCTGCGCATGATCGGTGAGGCCGTCGCGACGTTCCGCGGCGAAGAGGTCGAGACGGGGCAGGAGCTGCGACTGGAGCTGCCGCTGGACGCGCGCATCCCCGAGGACTACATCGACAGTGAGCGCCTGCGCCTGGAGGCGTACCAGAAGCTGTCCGCCGCCTCGGCCGCGACCGCCAAGGACGATGCGATCGACCTCGTGCAGGAGGAGCTCATCGACCGCTACGGCACCCCGCCGGAAGAGGTCGCCGGGCTCTTCGCGATCGCGCGACTGCGCCGCAGGGCCGCCCGCGCCGGGCTCACCGACGTGGTGGCGATGGGGTCGAACCTCCGCATCGCCCCGGCGCGGCTGGAGGACTCCATCAAGGTGCGGCTGCAGCGGCTCTACCCGAAGGCGAAGCTCGTGGCCGGGGGAGAGGCGCTGGTGGTGCCGATGCCCACCGTCGCCGCGGCCGTCGGCGTCGGTGTGGAGCCGCTGCCCGACGCGCAGCTGCTGGAGTGGGTCGGCCAGCTGTTCACCGCGATCTTCCCGGAACCCGCCACGACCCCGTAGCGGACGGCCGGGGCCCCGGGGCTAGTCTGGCCGCATGTTGTACGAGCACCTCGGGGCTCGCCCCCGCATCCATGACACCGCCGTCGTCGCCCCCACCGCCGTGATCTCCGGCGATGTGGAGGTCGGTCCGGGCTGCCAGGTGCTGCACGGCGCCGTGATCACCGCCGAGGGCGGCCCGATCACGCTCGGCGCACACGTGATCGTGATGGAGAACGCGCTGATCAGGGCGACCGCGGCGAACGCGGTGCACATCGGCGACCACACCCTCGTCGGCACGCTCGCGAGCATCGCCGGCGCGACCGTGGGCGAGGAGGTGTTCTTCGCCTCGGGCGCCCGCATCTTCAACGGTGCTCTGGTGGGCAGCCGCTGCGAGGTGCGCGTCAACGCGATCGTGCACCGGCGCGCGGTGCTGCCCGAGGGGACGGTCGTGCCGATCGGATGGGTCGCGGTCGGCGATCCGGTGCAGCTGCTCTCGCCGGACCGGGCGGAGGAGATCGCGGCGGCGCAGCCCGAGCTCGACTTCCCCGGGCACGTGTTCGGGGTCGACCGGGACACCCCCGACCTCATGGTGCAGCTCACCGAGCGCTACGGGAGCTCCCTCGCGCGGCACGCCGACGACCGACCCGTCGGTCCGTAGCCGCGCGGGCGCGCAGAGACGAAGCCGAGCACCCCGCCGATGCCCGGCTTCGCCGGCTCGATGTCAGATGACGCCCTGCGCGAGCATGGCAGCGGCGACCCTCTCGAATCCTGCGATGTTGGCCCCCGCGACGTAGTCGCCGGGAACCCCGTACCGTTCCGCGGCGTCGAACGCGGCGCCGTGGATATCCGCCATGATCTCACGGAGCTTGCTCTCGCTGTCGGCGAAGGTCCACCGCTGGCGCGAGGCGTTCTGGCTCATCTCCAGCGCGGAGGTGGCCACACCGCCCGCGTTGGCCGCCTTGCCGGGGGCGAACAGCACACCCGCCCGCTGGAACGCCTCGACGGCCTCGGGCACGCACGGCATGTTGGCGCCCTCGGAGACCGCCTGCACACCGCCGGCGATCAGCGCCTCGGCGTCGGCCAGGCTCACCTCGTTCTGCGTGGCGGACGGCACGGCGATGTCGACCGGCACCTCCCACACGCTGCCGCCCTCGACGAACCGTGCGCTGGGGCGGCGGCGGGCGTACTCGACGATGCGGGCGCGCTCGACCTCCTTCAGCTGACGCAGCAGGTCGAGGTCGATGCCGGCGTCGTCGACGACGTAGCCGGAGGAGTCGGAGGCGGTGACCGCGGTCGCGCCGAGCTGCGCGGCCTTCTGGATCGCGTAGAGGGCGACGTTGCCGGAGCCGGAGATGCCGACGCGCTTGCCCGCCAGCGAGTCGCCGCGGACGGCGAGCATCTCCTGCGCGAAGAACACGGCGCCGTAGCCGGTGGCCTCCGTGCGCACCTCGGCCCCACCCCAGCCGGTGCCCTTGCCGGTGAACATGCCCGACTCGTGGCGGTTGGTGACCTTGCGGTACTGTCCGAACAGGTAGCCGATCTCACGGCCGCCCACGCCGATGTCGCCCGCGGGGACGTCGGTGTGCTCGCCGAGGTGGCGGTACAGCTCGTTCATGAACGACTGGCAGAAGCGCATGACCTCCGCGTCGGACTTGCCGTGCGGGTCGAAGTCGGAGCCGCCCTTGCCGCCGCCGATGCCCTGACCGGTGAGCGCGTTCTTGAAGATCTGCTCGAAGCCGAGGAACTTGATGATCGACAGGTTCACCGAGGGGTGGAAGCGCAGGCCGCCCTTGTACGGGCCGAGCACGGAGGAGAACTGGATGCGGTAGCCGCGGTTGACCTGCAGCTTCCCCGCGTCGTCGACCCACGGCACGCGGAACAGGATCTGCCGCTCGGGCTCGACCAGGCGCTCGAGGATGCCACCGTCGACGTATTCCGGGTGGCGCTCCAGCACGGGGGCGATCGAGTGCAGCACCTCGTGCACGGCCTGGTGGAACTCCGGCTCGTGCGGGCTGCGGGAGAGCACCGTGTCGAACACGGGCTGCACGGAGTCGGCGAGCGGATGGAAGTCGGCAGTGGTCGTGACGGTCACGCGGGAAGGACTTTCTGGTGGGGGATGGGGTGCTGGCGATCGTGTCGCGTCAGGGCGGTGCCGGTTGGGCCGAGCTCTCACTCTAGCGTCGGCGCCCGAGGGCCCCGCGCCACGCGACGGGCGGCCGCGGCTCAGCCGGTGTTCTGCAGTCCGGCCGCGACGCCGCTCACCGAGAGCAGCAGGAGGCGCTGCTGTTCCGCGTCGGCGCCCGAGCCCTCCGGCTGCGGCGCGGCCGAGCGCAGGGCACGGAGCGCGCGCAGCTGCAGCAGCGACAGCGCGTCGACGTAGGGGCTGCGCAGCTGCACGGCGCGCTGCAGCACGGGCTTGTTCTCGAGCAGGCCGTCGCCGCCGGTGAGCCGCACGACCCACTGGCGCGTGAGCGCGAGCTCGTCGAGCACGAGCGCCGCCAGGTCGTCGCGGTCGCCGAGGGCCAGGTACTGCCGGGCGATGCGCTCGTCGGTCTTGGCGAGGCTCATCGCGACGTTGTCGACCATGGTGTGCAGCAGCGGCCACTCGCGGTACGCCTCACGCAGCAGGTCCTGGTCGCCGACGGCCTCCAGGGCGGTGCCGAGACCGAACCAGCCGGCGAGGTTGATGCGCGCCTGGGTCCACGCGAACACCCACGGGATCGCCCGCAGGTCTTCCAGCGACTCGACCGACAGTCCGCGTCGGGCGGGGCGGGAGCCGAGTGCCAGCAGCCCGATCTCCTCCATCGGGGTCACCGTGGCGAACCACGGCGCGAAGCCCTCGGCCTTGACGAGCGAGAAGAAGCGCTCGCGGGAGGCCGCGTCCATCGTGGCGGCCACCTCGGCGTAGCGCTCGGCCGCGCGGCTGGTGCGCTCCTCCACCGTGGGGGAGGAGGCGAGCAGCGTGGCGGCGGCGACCTGGTCGATGTGCCGCATGGCGATCGCGGGCTCGCCGTAGCGGGCGAAGATCACCTCGCCCTGCTCGGTGAGCTTGAACCGGCCGTCGACGGAGTGCGGCGGCTGGGCGAGGATGGCGGAGTTGGCGGGGCCGCCGCCGCGCCCGAGGGCGCCGCCGCGACCGTGGAACAGCGTGAGCTCGATGCCCGACTCCTGCGCCCAGCGGGCGATGGTGGCCTGCGCCGCGTACAGCGCGAGGTTCGCGGCGACCGGGCCGACGTCCTTCGACGAGTCGGAGTAGCCGAGCATCACCTCGAGGCGGTTGCCTGTGGCGGCCATCCGCTCGCGGAACTCGGGGAACGTGACGACCTCGGCGAGGATCGCCGGCGCGGCCTGCAGGTCGGCGAAGGTCTCGAACAGCGGCACGACATCGAGCACCGGGGCGTCGTCGCCGAGGGCGTACCGGGCGAGGCGGTGCACGTTCGCGAGGTCGGACGCGGCCTGGGTGAACGAGACGACGTAGCGCCCTGCCGCCCGCAGCCCGCGGTCGCGCTGGATGTCCGCGATCGCACGGAACACCTCCAGCACCTCCTCCGTCTGGGCGCTGATCGGGCCGCCCGCGTCGAGCTCGGCGAGGGCCGTGGCGTGCACCTGGGAGTGCTGGCGCACCTCGAGCTCGGTCAGGTGGAAGCCGTAGGTCTCCACCTGCCAGATCAGGTGCTGCACCCCGCCGAACGCGTGCCGACGGGCGCCGGCCGCGGCGAGCGAGGACTGCACGGCGCGCAGGTCGGCCAGCAGCTCGTCGGGCCGGGTGTAGGCGCGGTCGCCGTCGCCGAGCCGGGTCGCGGCCACCCGCCGGGCGAGCACGAGCAGCACGCGGCGGTGCGGCTCCTCCGGCGACCGGGCGGCGAGCTCGGCGGCGACCTCGGGCTCGGCGGCCGCGAAGGCCTCCCACAGTGCGACGACCTCCGCGCTCGGGGGCGTGTCGTCGGCCGAGAGCGTGAGCGTGCGGCCGATGCGGTCCAGCGCGCGCTCGAGCCCGCGCAGCACATGGTCGGAGGCGATCTGCGAGGCCTCGCGCGTGACGGCCGCGGTGACGAACGGGTTCCCGTCGCGGTCGCCGCCCACCCACGAGCCGATGCGCACGAAGGAGGGCACCACGGGCGCGCTGGCTCCGGACTCCTCGCCGCGCAGCGCGTCGTCGATGCGGCGGTACACGTGCGGCACCGTCGTGAAGAGCGTCTCGTCGAACACGCCCATGACGGTGCGGACCTCGTCGGTCGGGGAGGGCTTCTGCGCGCGCAGCGGGGCGGTGCGCCACAGCGTGTCGATCTCCTCCAGCATGCGACGGCGGGCGCGGTGCTCCTCGGCGCCGCCCGCGCTCGCGGCGTCGTGCTGCGTGAGCAGTTCCGACAGGCGGCGGATGCTCGACGACACCGCACGGCGGCGGGCCTCGGTCGGGTGCGCCGTGAACACCGGGTGGAAGCGCAGACCGGCGAGACGGCGGCGCGCCTCGTCCTCGCCGACCTCGTCGCGCAGGCGCGCGTAGGCCGTGGCGACCGTGTCGCTCGCGTCTTCCCGCCCCGGCTGCCCGGCCCGCTCGCGCAGCACGCGCACGCGCTGGTGCTCCTCGGCGAGATTCACCAGGTGGAAATAGCAGGTGAACGCCCGCGCGACCTCGTCGGCGCGGGCGATCGTGAACGACTCGGCGATCGCCGCTGCCCGCTCGAACGCGTCGGAGGTCTCGTCCTCGTAGGCCTGGATCGTCGCGAGGCGCAGACGCTCGACGTCGTCGAACAGGTCGTCGCCGCCGGCCTCGCGGAGCACCTGGCCGAGCAGCTGGCCCAGCATCCGCACGTCGGAGCGCATGGCATCGGGAATGCCGCGACCGGCTTCGAAGCGACCGATCACGCGGATGGCCTCGGTGGGCGTCGGCTCGGAGAAAGCGGGGGAATCGGGGGTCACCCTCCGAGAGTATCCCGGGGTGAGAACGCCTCTTGCACGCATGACGGCCGGAGGACACCGCCGCCTACGATGGAGACGATGCGCATCACAGCGAACCCCCTCCGCGGTCAGCAGTTCCCCGCCGTCCTCCTGCTCGTCGCGGCCGGACTGGGGCTCCTCCTCGCGAACCTGCCCACCCACGACACGCTCGCGGGGCTGCTGGACGCGCACCTCGCGGTGCCGGGCACGGCGCTCGACCTGTCGATCGCGCACTGGGTGTCGGACGGTCTGCTGGCGGTGTTCTTCCTGGTGGTCGCGATCGAGCTGCGCCACGAGCTGACCCACGGCGAGCTCGACTCCCCGCGCAAGGCCGTGCAGCCGGCGATCGCCGCGACCGGCGGGGTGCTGGTCCCCATCCTGGTGTACCTGCTGATCGCGGGCGGCCCGGAGACGGCGTCCGGCTGGCCGATCCCCACCGCGACCGACATCGCCTTCGCGCTCGGTGTGCTGGCGATGTTCGGCCGCGGCCTGCCGTCGCGCGTGCGGGTGTTCCTGCTGGCGCTCGCGATCCTCGACGACATCATCGGCATCGTGTTCATCGCGGTGCTGTTCGCGCACGACGTGCAGTGGCTGCTGTTCGTGCTGGCCCTGGTCGGTGTGGCCGTGTTCTGGGGGCTCAGCCGGCTCCTGCACGCGAAGGGGCATCCGCTGATCGCGGTCGCGATGACCGTGGTCGGTGTGGTGACGTGGGCGCTCGTGGCGTCGTCCGGCGTGCACGCCACGATCGCGGGGGTCATGCTGGGGCTGGTGATGGCGCCGGTGCCCGCCGGCCGTACGCGGCACGCGCTCGAGCCCACGGTCAACGGGGTGATCCTGCCGGTGTTCGCATTCGTCGCGGCGTTCGTGGTGATCCCCGCGGTGGCGCCGACGGAGCTGTCGCCCGCGTTCTGGGCCATCGTGGTGGCCCTCCCGGTCGGCAAGATCGTCGGCATCACGGTGTTCGGCTGGTTCGCGATGCGCATCCGCCCGCGGGGAGCCGATCCGGCGCTGCCCTTCGCCGACATCGTCGCGGCGGGAGCGCTCGGCGGCATCGGCTTCACGGTGTCGCTGCTGCTCGCGAACCTCGCGTTCGCCGCCGACGCGGGCCTGCGCGACCAGGCGATCCTCGGGGTGCTGGTCGGCTCGCTCCTGGCACTGCTGCTCTCGGCGGTGATCGTGTCGCTGCGGGCCCGCTGGTACCGTCGCCTCGCCGGTGCCTCCTCCGCAGAGCGGGGCGGGCCTGACCGAGGAGCGGAGGACGCATGAGCGGGTCTGCCGACGAGTCGCGGCCTGACGTGGATGCGCTGCGGGCCGCGGCCGACACCATGCGGGCCGTGCGCGAGCGCTGCGTGTGGTCGCAGCGCATCACCCACCGCGACCTGGTGCCGTACCTGATCGAGGAGTCGCACGAGGTGATCGACGCCGTGGAGTCCGGCACCCGCGACGATCTGCGTGAGGAGCTGGGCGACCTGCTGTGGCAGGTGCTGTTCCACGCCGCGATCGCCGCGCAGGACCCCGACGATCCGTTCGACATCGACGACGTGGCCGCCACGCTCACCGAGAAGATGGTGCGCCGTCATCCGCACGTGTTCGGCGACGAGGTCGCCACCACGCCGGAGGAGGTGCTGATCCACTGGAACGCGGCGAAGGCCGCGGAGAAGCGCACGCGGCGCAGCGTGCTCGACGGCGTGCCACGGGGGATGCCGGCGCTCGCCCTGGCGCAGAAGCTGGTCGGCCGGGCCGCGGGGGCCGGTGTCACGGTGCCGCAGAGCCCCGTCGCGGCCACTCCGGCGTCCGAGGCGGAGCTCGGCGACGCGCTCCTGGCGCTGGTCGCGACCGCGCGCGCCGAGGGGTGGGATGCCGAGCGGGCGCTGCGCGAGCGGCTGCGGCTGCTGGAGGACGAGGTGCGCCAGGCGGAGGCCGGCTGACCCGACGCGCGGGTGCCGCCGACGACCTGGGAAGATGGACGGGTGGCTACTGTGAACCCGCCGCGCGGCATGCGCGACTTCCTCCCCGCCGACAAGGCCCGCCGTGAGCGCGTGCTCTCCGTGATCCGCGAGCGCTACCGCGCGCACGGGTTCGACGAGATCGAGACGCCCGTGGTGGAGGAGTACGAGCGGCTGCACGCGGGCATCGGCGGCGACAACGAGAAGCTGTCGTTCGCGATCCTGCGCCGCGGTCTCGACGCCGACGCGATCCGCGCCGCGGCCGACGACCCCGCCGCGCTGTCCGACCTGGGGTTGCGCTACGACCTGACGGTGCCGCTGGCGCGCTTCTACGCCAGCAACCGCGGGCAGCTCCCCGGTGTGTTCCGCTCCGTGCAGATCGCGCCGGTGTGGCGGGCCGAGCGGCCGCAGAAGGGCCGCTACCGCCAGTTCGTGCAGTGTGACATCGACATCATCGGGGATGCGTCGGGGCGGGCCGAGGCCGAGCTGCTCGTCGCATCGCTCGACGCCGTCGACGCGCTGGGGCTCGAGGGTGCCACCGTGCGCATCAACGACCGCCGCCTGCTCGACTGGATGCTGGGCCACCTGGGCTTCACGACCGAGGAGCGCCCGCAGGTGCTGATCACGATCGACAAGCTCGACAAGATCGGGCCGGAGGGGGTCGCGGCCGAGCTGCGCGAGCGCGGGGTCACCGCGACCGCCGTCGCCGCGTTCGAGGAGTTCCTCCGCCGCCCGCAGACGCTGGAGTACCACCCGTACGGGGAGCGGCAGATCCGCAAGGCGCTGCCCGAGGGCGTCCCTGATGAGCTCATCGCGCACCTCACCGGCATCGGCGAGGCCGTGGCGGCCGCACGCCCCGTGGTCGCGGAGCACGTCGAGATCCCGCTCGTGTTCGACCCGTTCCTCGTGCGCGGCATGGGGTACTACACGGGCACGATCTTCGAGCTCGCGCACCCCTCCGTCGGGTACTCGCTCGGCGGCGGCGGGCGCTACGACGGCATGATCGGCCGGTTCCTGAAGCAGGACGTTCCCGCGGTGGGCTTCTCGCTCGGGTTCGAGCGGCTGGTCGACCTGGTCTCCGCCGACCCCGACACCGAGGCGCAGGCGATCGTCCTGGTCCACGATGCCGACGTGCCGGTGGGCGAGCTGGTCGCCCACAAGGCCGAGCTCGTGGCGAGGGGGGCGCGCGTGCGGCTCGAGCAGCGCACCAAGAACCTCAAGGCGCTGCTGGAGCGTGCGGCCGCCGACGGCTACACCCACTTCGCGAGCGTGCGGGCAGGCTCCGACGAGCTCGAGGTCAAGACGCTCGGCTGATCCGGGGCTCGGTGGTGTTCACCGGGCGTTCACGGCGGTCGACTCGAATCGGGTCGTGCGTCGCCTCCGTCCCGTGTTCGCCGCCGTGTCCGCCGTCGCCCTGCTGACCGCGGTGCTGCGCCTCGTGCTGGTCCGTCAGGCCGCGCTCGCGCGACGGCGCATTGGCAAGCCGCTCGGGGAGGTGTCGCTCGATGCCGACCGGCTCTGGCGGCCGGGGCTCGACGGCGCCCCGCTCGACCTGCTGCTGGTGGGAGACTCGCTCGCGGCGGGGCTGGGGGCGCAGCGCCCCAAGCAGACCCTGGGCGGACGACTCGCCAAGGCGCTCGCGCGTGGTCTGGGGCGTCCGGTGCGCCTGCGTACGGTGGCGAGGGTCGGCGCGGAGTCGCGCGACCTCGCGACGCAGCTGGACGCGTTGCCGCCCGGGTACCGTCCGCACGTCGCGGTGGTCGTGGTGGGCGGGAACGACGTGACGCATCGCCTGCCGGTCGCCGAGTCCGCGCGGCACCTGGATGACGCGGTGCGGCGGCTGCGCGACCTCGGCGCCGGGGTCGTGGTGGGCACCTGCCCGGATCTGGGGGCGCTCCGCGCGGTGCCGCAGCCGCTGCGCCGCATCGCCTCGAGCCTGTCGCGTCGGCTCGCCGCCGTGCAGGCGGAGGCGGCCCGCCGCGCGGGGGCCGAGCCGGTCGATCTGCGCCGCGCCGTGGGGCCGCTGTTCTTCGACGAGCCGGAGGCGATGTTCAGCCTCGACCGGTTCCACCCGAGCCCGCTCGGCTACCGGCGCACCGCGGAGGCGCTGCTCCCCGCCGTGCAGCGGGCGACCGTCGTCGCGCTCAGCTCGCGTCGGCCTGCCCCGCGCTGAACGACGCCGCCCATTCGGCGACGCGGCGCGCGCTCTCCTCGTCCGAGAGGTCTTCGACCCTGGTCATGATCGACCATCGCACGCCGAAGGGGTCGCGGATGCTGGCGAAGCGGTCGCCCGACACGAAGTGCATCGCGGGCTCGCGCACGGTGGCACCGGCGGCCACGGCGCGCTCGACCACGGCGTCGACGTCGGGCACGTAGAGGCCGAGGGAATAGCAGGCGTCGTCGCCGGCGGGCGGCGGCACGAGGTGGTAGTCGGGACTGGGCTCGCCCAGTTGCAGTCGACCGGTGCCGAAGTCGAGGTCGGCGTGGGCCACGACGTCGCCGAACTCGGTCACGTCGATCACGCGGGCTCCGAACACGTCGCGGTAGAACGCGAGCGCACCGGCGGCGTCGGGGATCGCGAGGAACGGGGTGAGCGAGGTCACGCCGTGCGGGCGGCCGTCGGTCGTGTGCGCACCGGTCACGCCGGTGACGGGCAGGTCTGCGGGTGTCTGATCGGTCATGTCGCCACGGTAGATCGCGCGGCGCGCCGGGCGCTTGAAGATGCGCGACACGGGCGCCACGGCGTCGCGTCGGCGGTGCCCCCTACGCTGAGCGCATGGTGAATCCGACCAGGGGTGTGCTGTATCCCGCGCGATTGCCGCAGTTCCACCGCCTGCCCGCTCCGCCCGAGGTCCGGCACCTCGTGGCGTGGTTCTGGATCCCGGAGTGGGACATCGAGCCCGGACGCTCCTCCCGGCAGGAGGTGGTGTCGTATCCGGCGCTCAACCTCGTGGTCGAGCCCGACGCCGTGACGCTGTCCGGCGCGACCACCCGCCTGTTCCACCGCGACCTGAGCGGGCGCGGCTGGGCCGTCGGCGCCCTCCTGCGTCCGGCCGCGGTGCCCGCGCTCGAGCCCGATCCGGCAGCCCTCGTCGACACCGCCCGCGCGGTCGCGGCACCGGAGCTGCACGACGGGGTGTCGGCGGCGATGTCGACGGGGGAGGGGCACCGGGAGCGCGCGGTCGCGGCGTTCTCCCGCTGGCTCGTGGCGAACGCGCCGGCGGACGACGACGATGCCCGAGGCGCGAACGCCGTGTTCGACGCCCTGTTCGGCGACGGGGCGGCGCTGACCCCCGAGGAGGCCGCGACGCGCCTGGCGGTGTCGGTGCGCACCCTGCAGCGCCTCACCCGACGGCACGTGGGGCTGTCGCCCGCGGCCATGATCCGTCGCCGACGGTTGCAGGAGGCCGCGCAGCGCGTGCGCGATGAGCCCGCGGTCGACCTGGCGTCGCTCGCGGCCGAGCTCGGGTACGCCGACCACGCGCACCTGACCCGGGACTTCCGGGCCGTGCTGGGCATCGCTCCGCGGGGCTACCGTTCCGCGCTGCGGGAGTGATCGGCGCGCCGTTCGAGCCGCAACCGCACGAGTCGATAGGCCACCCCGGCGACGACCACGGCCGTTCCGATGAGGGACGCCGCCACGGGCAGCGTGTTCACGAGCACCAGGCAGCCGAGCGCGCCGACCACCTGGAGCGCGCGCGGCGACCGTCGGGCGGCACCGCGCTGACGGAAGGCCGCGGCATTGGCGATCAGGTAGTAGAGCAGCACCCCGAACGAGGAGAAGCCGATCGCGGTGCGCAGGTCGGCCGCCAGCACCAGCGCGATCACGAGCGCCGCGAGCACGAGTTCCGCGCGCTGGGGCACCTGATGCCGGGCGTCGATGCGGGACAGGAACCGCGGCAGATCGCCCTCCCTGGCCATCGCGAGCACCGTGCGTCCGATGCCGGTGAGCAGCGCCAGGAGTGCCCCGAGGGACGCGGCCGCCGCGGCGATCCGCACCAGGGGCGTCGCCCACGACCAGCCGGCGGCGACGAGCACGTCTGCCAGCGGCGCGGTCGCGCCCTGCACCTCGGCGCCGAGCACCAGCACCACGGTGAGGCCGACCAGCGCATAGACGACTACGGCGCCGCCGAGGGCCAGGGCGATCGCGCGGGGGATCGTGCGCACGGGGTCGGTGACCTCCTCGCCCATCGTCGCGATCCGGGCGTAGCCGGCGAATGCGAAGAACAGCAGCCCGGCTCCCTGGAGCACGCCGTACGCGGTCGCGTCGGGCAGCGGGGCGGGGGTCGAGGTGGGAGCGGCGCCGAGCCCGAGGATCACCACGACCGCGAGCCCGAGCAGGGAGCAGGCGACGAGGATCCGGGTCAGCAGCGCGGTGCGGGTGACGCCGAAGCAGTTGACGACCGCGAGCACCGCGACGGCGAGCACCGCGACCGGCCTCTGCCAGGCGGGCGGGACGGCGTAGGCAGCGAACGTCATCGCCATGGCCGCGCAGCTCGCGATCTTGCCGATCACGAAGCTCCAGCCGGCGACGAAGCCCCACCACGGGCCGATCTCGGCGCGCGCGTAGGCGTACGTGCCGCCCGCGACCGGGTGGACGGCGGCGAGCTGTGCCGACGCGGTGGCGTTGCAGTAGGCCACGACGGCGGCGATCGCGAGGGCGATCAGGATGCCGCTGCCCGCGACGCCGATGGCCGGGGCCCACACGGCGAACACGCCGGCGCCGATCATCGAGCCGAGGCCGATCGCGACGGCGTCGGCGAGGGTCAGGCGTCGGGCGAGGGGCACGCGGCCATCGTCCCACGTGCCGGTGAACGGCCGGTGTCGCGTCAGCGGCGGGCGGCGGTGACGCGCTTCTTCTCGCGGATGTACACCTGGCGCCGCACCCTCGCCACGGTGTCGCCGTCGCCGTCGGTGATCACGGTCTCGAACCACTCGAGCACCTTGCCGCCGCCGTGGGCGCGCTGCCGCAGCTCCTCCGCCTTCTCCCGCGGCACCGAGAACTCGGCCGTGAGCACGCCGCGTCCCGGCTTGAGGAACTCGATCTCGCCGCGGGTGTCCCACACCACGTAGTCGCGCCCGAGCTGGTGCATCACGAGCATGAAGAAGTACGGGTCGGTCATGGCCGACATGGAGCCGCCGAACGCCGTCTTGACGTAGTTGCGGGTGAAGACGTTGACGTGCAGCTCGACGGTCGCGTGGGTCCAGTCCTCGCTGAACCGGCGCACGCGGATGCCGCTGAACAGGTTCGGGATCCACAGGCTCATGCCGACCGCGAGGCGGCGGGGGGTGATGCGCATGAGGTCAGTGTGGAGGATGCCGCAGCGACCGGCGAAGACGTCTGGAGGGTTGGCACAGTTGTTCTAGTTGACATAGAATAAGTAGCGATAGGAGGTCGCCATGCTGATCCGCGTCGACGTCGACAGTCCGCACGCGCTGTACGACCAGGTCGCCGCGTCCATCCGGGCCGACATCCTGGCGGGCGCGCTCACCCCGGGCGACCGGCTGCCCGCGGCGCGCGACGTCGCGAGCGCGCTCGACATCAACCAGCACACGGTGCTGCACGCCTACCAGCGGCTGCGCGACGAGGGTCTCGTCGACCTCCGGCGCGGCAGGGGCGCGGTGATCGCGGCCTCTGCGGCCCCGCTGGTCGAGCTCGCGCACGAGATCGACGGACTCGTCCGTCGTGCCGCCGCGGTGGGGGTCTCCGCCGAGACGCTCGCCGGCATCGTCCGCACCCACCGCGCTCCCGTCGACGACCGGAGCACCCGCGCCGCACAGCGGACCACACCGCGCACCACAGAGGAGGATTCGCCATGACGACCCACGACCTCACCCGCACGCCGCCCGCGCTGCTGCGGCGGGCGCGCCTCCTCTTCGTCCTGGTCGCGGTCGCCGTGCCCGTGGTCATCACGGCCATCGCCGCCGCGGTGCTGCTGTCCTGGCTACCCTCGCTCCCCGGCACCGTCGCGGTGCACTGGGGTCTCGACGGCGCCGACCGCTTCGGTGCCCCGATCGTCTACCTCTGGCTGCTCCTCGGCGTCGGGCTCGGCCTCCCGCTCCTGATGGCCGCGACCACGCTCGCCGCGGTGGCTGCGCACTGGGGCGGAGCCGCCCGGCTGATGGGTGCGCTCGCGGCCGGCATGTCCGGGTTCGCGGCGGTGCTGAGCCTCGGGTCGCTGTGGATCCAGCGCGACCTCGCGTCGACCGCCGAGGTCCCGGGCATCGGCGTCGTGACGGCGCTCGCGTTCGCCGCTCTCCTCGTCACCGGAGGTGTCGCCTGGCTCATTCAGCCCAGGGTGAGGCCCGAGCCCGGGCGCACGCTCGAGCCGCGGCACGTCGTGCGGGTGGCCGACGGGGAACGGGTGGTCTGGGTGGGCACCACGACCATGCCCCGCGGGGCCCTGGCCTTCCTTCTGGTCGTCCTCCTCGGGCTGATCGCGCTGGCGGTGTGGATGCTCGCGGGCGGCATCACCGGGGCGTGGATCGCGGTCCTGGTGACCGTGGTGGTGGCGTTCGCCGTGGCCGCGACGGCGTCGTTCCGGGTGCGTGTGACACCGGAGGGCCTCACGGCGCAGGCTCCGCTCGGCTGGCCGCGTCAGCGCATCCCGGTCGACCGCATCGTGTCCGCGCGAGCCGTGACCGTCTCGCCGTTCGGGGAGTTCGGCGGATGGGGGTGGCGCTTCTCGCCGGACGGCCGCAGCGGCATCGTGATGCGACAGGGCTCCGCGATCGAGGTGGCGCGCCGCGACCACGGACCGTTCATCGTGACGATCGACGGGGCGGAGGAGGCCGCGGCACTGCTGCAGGCCTACGTCGATCGGGCCGCCGCGCGGACGGACCACGGGGGAGGGTCCGACGGGGCGACCGAGAGGAGCGGACGATGACCGTCGACGACACGACACGCGACGCGGAGGGAGCCGTGACGCGCGTGCCGTGGGCCGCGGTGATCGTGTTCGTCGCGACAGCCTGCGGGCTCGCCTGGCTGGTCGCCCTGCCGCTCTGGCTGGGTGCGGGGCTCGCCGAGCCGATCTCGACGCTCCTGCTGCCGGCCATGATGCTGACGCCCGCCCTCGCGACGGTGCTCGTGGTGTTCGTGATGCGGGTGCCCAGGCCGGGTGCGCGCCTGCGCTTCCTGGGGCTCTGGCCGCTGCGCCCGGCGAAGCGCGTCGTGTGGCTCCTGGTCGCGGCGTGGCTGATCCCCCCGCTGCTGGTGGGGCTCGGCATCCTGGTCTCCGCCGCCCTCGGCTGGGTGCGGCTCGACCCGACGTCCGGGGCGTTCGCGGCCGAGCTGGCACGGGCGCTCCCCGCCGGCACGCCGATGCCGCCGGTCGAGGTCGTGGTGTTCGCGCAGCTCGCTATGATCCCGCTCGGCGCGCTGGTCAACGCGGGGTTCGCGTTCGGTGAGGAACTGGGGTGGCGCGGGTGGCTGCTGCCCGCCCTGCGTCCGCTGGGCACCTGGCCGGCACTGCTGCTCAGCGGTGTCATCTGGGGTCTCTGGCACAGTCCGGTGATCCTGCTCGGCTACAACTTCGGTCGCACCGACGTCACCGGCGTGTTGTTCATGGTCGGCGGGTGCGTCGCGTGGGGTGTGCTGTTCGGCTGGCTGCGCCTGCGCTCCGGGTCGGTGTGGCCGGCGGTCGTCGCGCACGGTTCGCTTAACGCCGCGGCCGGGATGGTGGTGCTGTTCGCCGCGACACAGCCCGACCTCGCGCTGGCGGGACCGCTGGGTGTCGCGGCCTGGCTGGTCGCGGCGGTGGTGATCCTCGTGCTGCTGCTGACCGGGCAGTTCCGGGTGCAGCCGCCGCTCGCGCCGCGGCGAGCCGGAGCAGCGGCGGCGACGCTTGACGCGCCGCGTGCGCCGGGGGTTGGCTGAGCGCATGGACTCCACCCCCGCCGCCTGGGCCGACGCCGACACCTTCCTCGCCGAGCAGCTCCTGGAGCCCGATCCCGCGCTCGACGCGGCGCTCGCCGCCCAACGGGCCGCCGGGCTGCCCGAGATCGAGGTCGCGCCCCTGGCGGGCAAGCTGCTGAACCTGCTGGTGCGGTTGAGCGGGGCGCGGCGGGTGCTGGAGATCGGCACGCTCGGCGGCTACTCCACGATCTGGCTCGCACGCGCCGTGGGGGAGGAGGGACGGGTCGTGACGGTCGAGGCCGAGGCGGACAACGCCGCGGTGGCCAGGGCGAGCCTCGATGCGGCCGGTGTCGGCGAACGGGTGGACATCCGCATCGGCCGCGGCGCCGACGTGCTCCCGACGCTGGTGGGCGGGTTCGACCTGGTGTTCATCGACGCCGACAAGGAGTCCAACACCGTGTACCTGGACTGGGCCGCGCGGCTCGGGCATCCCGGCACCGTGGTCGTGCTCGACAACATCGGCCGCGACGGTGAGATCGTGCGCGACGACTCGACCGATTCGAAGGTCGTCGGCACCAGGGAGGGCCTGCGGATGCTGGGGGAGGACCCGCGGTTCGATGCGACCGCGCTGCAGACCGTGGGGCTGAAGGGCTGGGACGGCGTCGCACTGGCCCTCGTGGTCTGACCCGGCCCGCGCGCGGCATCCACCCGGCGCCGCCTGTCACCCCGGCGCCGTCCGAGCCCGGGGCTAGACTGGGGCGCGGATCGACGACGCTCCACACAACCTTTTCCCTGAGCAAGGAGCACATCAGTGGCACTGATCGAGGCTGTAGGCGCACGCGAGATTCTCGACTCGCGCGGAAACCCGACCGTCGAGGTGGAGGTGCTCCTCGACGACGGCATCGTGCAGCGTGCGGCCGTGCCGTCCGGTGCGTCGACCGGCGCCTTCGAGGCGTACGAGCTGCGCGACGGCGACAAGAGCCGCTACGGGGGCAAGGGCGTGCGCAAGGCCGTCGAGGCCGTGATCGACGAGCTCGGCCCGGCGCTCGAGGGCGTGGAGGCGAGCGAGCAGCGCATCGTCGACGAGATCCTGATCGAGGTCGACGGCACCGAGAACAAGAAGCGCGTCGGCGCGAACGCCATCCTCGGCGTCAGCCTCGCGGTCGCGAAGGCCGCCGCCGACTCCGCAGACCTCCCGCTGTTCCGCTACCTGGGTGGCCCCAACGCGCACGTGCTGCCCGTGCCGCTGTTCAACGTGATCAACGGCGGCGAGCACGCCGACAACGGCATCGACATGCAGGAGTTCTTCCTCGCTCCGATCGGCGCCGAGACCTACTCCGAGGCGCTGCGCTGGGGCGTCGAGACCTACCACGTGCTGCGTGCCGAGCTGAAGGCCGCCGGCTACGCCACGGGCCTCGGCGACGAGGGCGGCTTCGCCCCCGACCTGCCCAGCAACCGCGAGGGCCTCGACTTCCTGGTCAAGGCCATCGAGAAGGCCGGGTTCACCCCGGGCACCGACATCGCGCTGGGCCTCGACGTCGCCGCCACCGAGTTCTTCAACGACGGCGTGTACCGCCTCGACAACAAGGACTGGGACGCCGCGGCGCTGACCGAGTACTACGTCGGCCTGGTGAACGACTTCCCGATCGTCACCATCGAAGACGCACTCGCCGAAGACGACTGGGACAACTGGAAGCACCTCACCGAGGCGCTCGGCTCGAAGGTGCAGCTGGTCGGCGACGACCTGTTCGTCACCAACCCGCAGCGTCTCGCCGACGGCATCGCCCGCGGCGTGGCCAACTCGCTGCTGGTGAAGGTCAACCAGATCGGCACGCTCACCGAGACGTTCGACGCGGTCAGCCTGGCGCAGCGCTCCGGCTACACGGCCATGCTGTCGCACCGCTCGGGCGAGACGGAGGACACCACGATCGCCGACCTCGTGGTCGCCACGAACGCGGGTCAGATCAAGGCGGGTGCCCCGGCGCGCAGCGAGCGCGTCGCGAAGTACAACCAGCTGCTGCGCATCGAGGAGGAGCTCGGCGACGCCGCGGTCTTCGCCGGCCGCTCTGCGTTCCCGCGCTACCGGGCCTGAGCGCACACACAGTGACAGAGCCGCGTGAGCCGCGGCAGGACGATGCCGCCGAGGCGGCATGACGGAGGAGGAGCCGTGGCACGACGACCGGCTCCTCCTTCGTCGTCGTCGAACGCGTCTCCGCGCCCCGCGACGGCCAAGACCGCACGGCCGGCACCGTCCGCGAAGCCGGGGCGTCGAGCGCCACGGAGCGCGGAGGGCGCCGCGCCGCGGGTGGACGTGCGGGAGTGGGCGTCGGGGATCCGACTGTCCGCGTTCTCTGCGATCATGCTGTCGCTCGTGGTGCTCGGCGCCTGGGTGCTGGTCCCCACGCTCGGGACGTTCATCGACCAGCGGCAGAAGATCGCGGCGCTGGAGGCCTCGGTGCAGGTCAGCGAGGCCGAGATCGCCGCGCTCTCCGCCGAGCGCGATCGGTGGGACGATCCCGCCTACATCACGACCCAGGCGCGCGAGCGCCTGTATTACGTCAAGCCCGGCGAGGTCGTGTACCTGATCGACAACGACCTCGATCCGTCGGCGCTGCCGCGGGAGCAGGAACCGGTGAGCGACACCCTGGAGGAGCGCCCCGCGGACTGGATGCCGCAGCTGCTGCGCACGCTCGTGTCCGCCGGCCTCAGCGACACCGTGGCCGTCACCCGCTGAGCTTCCGCTCCGAGCATCCTCCCTGGAGCCTCCCCTACGCTGGTGTGGTGACGACGCCCCCGTTCCCCGCCCCCACGCCCGCCGAACTCGCCGTCGTGTCCGCGCAGCTCGGCCGCCCCGCGCGGGGAGTGGTCGGGATCGCGGCGCGGTGCCGCTGCGGCAACCCGACGGTGGTCGCCACCACGCCGCGGCTTCCGGACGGGACGCCGTTCCCCACGTTCTACTACCTGACCCATCCCGCGGCGACCGCGGCCATGTCGACGCTCGAGGCCACGCATGTGATGCCGGAGCTCGCCGCTCTGCTGGACGACGATGCGGAGGTCGCCGAGGCGTATCGCGCGGCGCACGACGCGTACCTGGCCGATCGCGCGCAGTTCGGTGAGGTTCCGGAGATCGACGGCATCTCGGCGGGCGGCATGCCCACCCGCGTCAAGTGCCTGCACGCTCTCGCCGGGCACGCCCTCGCGGCCGGCCCCGGTGTGAACCCGATCGGCGACGCGGCGCTCGAGCGCTCGTCCTGGTCGCCCGCGGTCTGCCGCTGCGAGGACCCCGGTGCGGCTGTGCGCGAGGCGGCGCGCTCGGCATGACCGGACGGCGGATGCTGCGCAGCGTGGTCGCCGCCGCCGCGGTGGCGACGACGGTGCTGCTGCTGGGGTCGAGCGCGACGGCGGCGACGCCGCCGCCGATCCCGGACGACCCCGCCGACCCGGTGCGCGCGGCGGAGTACTGGCTCGACGGCGCGCGGATCCGCGAGGCGTGGCAGACGACGCGTGGCGAGGGGACGACCATCGCGGTGATCGACACAGGCATCGGCAAGGTCCCGCAGACGTTCGGCGACGCGGTGGTCGGCGGCACGGACGTCTCCGGCACGGGGACGCCGGATGGACGGACGCCGCTGGGCGCGATCGACGGCAACCACGGGTCCTGGGTGGCGTCCCTCGCCGCCGGTCGCGGCGCCCCCGACGGCACCGGCATGATCGGCGTCGCCCCGGAAGCCAAGCTGCTGTCGGTGTCCGTGGGCTTCGGCGCGGCGGCCGCCGTGCCCTTCACGGAGCAGGTGGCGAAAGCGATGCGGTGGGCGGTGGACAACGGGGCCGACATCATCAACCTCTCCTTCACCACCAACACCCTGGACTGGGACGAGAGCTGGGACGACGCGTTCCTCTACGCGTTCGAGCACGACGTGGTCGTGGTCGTCGCGGCGGGCAACCGGGGGAGCGGCACGAACATCATCGGCGCTCCCGCCACGATCCCCGGTGTGCTCACGGTGGGCGGTGTCGATCAGACGGGCACCGCGAGCATCGAGGCGTCGACGCAGGGCATCACGATCGGGATCTCGGCGCCCAGTGAGGGCCTGCTCGGTGTCTCGGCCGACGGGGAAGTCGTCAAGTGGAACGGCACGAGCGGTGCGGCACCGATCGTGGCGGGGATCGCCGCGCTCATCCGGTCGGCACATCCCGACATCTCCGCGAACGACGTGATCAACCGCATCATCAAGACGGCGATACCCGTACCCGATGCGCAGAAGCCCCGCGATCCGCTCTACGGCTACGGGCTGGTCGATGCTGCCGCGGCGATCTCGGCCACCCTTCCCTCGGTCGACACGAACCCGATGGGCGACCTGGCGGAGTGGATCCGGCTGTTCCGCCGAGCCGAGAGCGAGCCGGCGCCGCAGCCCGAGCTGACCCCGGTCGCCGTGCCTCCGCTTCCCGATGCGGATCAACCGAGCGAGGCCGGCTCACCGCTGCTTCCCAGCGCCGAATCACTGCGCTACGGTACCCTGCCGCTCGTCGCACTCACGGTGCCTGGTATCCTGATAGCGCTTGGCGTCACCGCAGCTGCCCGGCGCATCCGATCGGCGCGCGTTCCCGTACGCCACAATCCCGACTCCGAGGAGTAGTTCTTCTGTGCCTCAGAACAGCACTGTGCCCAAGATCCTGATCGTCGGCGGGGGCTACGCAGGTTTCTACACCGCGTGGAAGCTCGAGAAGCACCTGCGCAAGGGTGAGGCCGACGTGACCATGGTGGACCCGCTGCCGTACATGACGTACCAGCCGTTCCTTCCCGAGGTCGCCGCCGGTTCGATCGAGGCACGTCACTCGGTGGTCGCGCACCGCCGCCACCTCAAGCGCACGCACGTGCTCACCGCCAAGGTGACCAACATCAACCACGCGCAGAAGACCGCGACGATCACGCCGCCCGTCGGCGAGCCGTACGAGTTCGCGTACGACCAGATCGTGGTCACCGCGGGTGCCGTCTCGCGCACGTTCCCGATCCCGGGCATCGCCGACAACGCGATCGGTCTCAAGACCATCGAAGAGGCCGTGGCGATCCGCGACAAGGTCATGTCGAACTTCGACAAGGCCGCCTCGCTTCCCGCCGGTCCCGAGCGCGACCGTCTGCTGACCGTGGTCGTCGTGGGTGGTGGCTTCGCTGGCATCGAGGTGTTCGCCGAGCTGCGCTCGCTGGCCTCGTCGCTCGTGAGCAAGTACCCGCAGATCCACTTCGAGGACACGCACTTCCACCTGATCGAGGCGATGGGGCGGATCATGCCCGAGGTGTCGCTCAAGACCAGCGAGTGGGTGCTCAAGGACCTCGCGAAGCGCGGCGCCAACGTGCACCTCGACACGCAGGTCACGGGTGCGATCGACGGCAACGTCGAGCTCTCGACGGGCGAGGTCATCCCGACCGACGTGATCGTCTGGACCGCGGGCGTCATGGCCAACCCGACCGTCGTGCGCGGCGGCGACCTGCCGATCGAGGAGCGCGGTCGCATCCAGACCCGCGCCGACCTGCGCGTTGGCACCCCGGAGGCCTTCGTCGAGGGCGCCTGGGCTGCCGGTGACGTCTCGGCCGTGCCCGACCTGTCGGGTGGTGGCGTCGGCGGATTCTGCGTGCCGAACGCGCAGCACGCGGTGCGTCAGGCCAAGCTCCTCGCGAAGAACCTGGTGGCGGTGCTCCGTGGCGAGGCGCCCAAGGAGTACTTCCACAAGAACCTCGGGGCCGTGGCCGGTCTCGGCCTGTACAACGGCGTCTTCCAGTCCGGCAAGATCGCCCTCAAGGGCTTCATCGCCTGGGTCGCGCACCGCGGGTACCACGGACTCGCGATGCCGACGTGGGAGCGCAAGTGGCGCGTGCTGTGGGGCTGGTGGAACAACCTGTGGCTCGGCCGCGACCTGGTCAACCTCGAGACCGTGCAGAACCCGCGCTACGTGTTCGAGGAGTTCGCGGCGCGTCCGCGTCCGGCGGCACCGGCCAACGCGGCCCCGGCGGCTGCTCCGGCGAAGTCGGCTCCGGCCGCGAAGGGGGCTCCCGCCGCGGAGACCCCGGCCGATGTGAAGCCCGCTCCGAAGAAGGCGGCGGCGAAGAAGCCCGCCGCGAAGGCTTCGGCGACAGCGGAGACCGCGCCCGTCAAGTGACGACGACACCGAACGGCCCCGTACGCGAATGCGTGCGGGGCCGTTCTCGTTCCGGGCCGGACGTATGAGGGTGGAGACGCCGCAAGAGTTGGCCACGTAACATGTCAGATTGTACGCTTTCCGGGAGCGTGGACAAGGCCGTGTGGGCGGCCGTGTGGATCGTGCGCGATGCGAGGAGACCAGGTGGCGACGCGGAGTGGGGGTTCGATGCCGACGCTCAGCGTCTCGATCCGCGCCCTGCCGGGGCTCGAGAACCGGGCGGTCGCCCTGGCGCACGAGCTCCGCAGCGCTCCCGTCCAGATCGTCTCCGACGGGATCGAACCGTCGGCGCGTCGCGGTTCCCCGCGTCCCGTCTGGCAGCCGTGGAGCCGCCGGGCGACTCATCATCTCGTGCTCTCGGGTGACGTGGACGCGCATCCGGCGCTTCTCGCTCAGGTCCGCGACGCGGTGAGGCGTCAGCCCGCCGCGGTGCTGAGCTTCTTCTCGGGGTGGGACACCTACGCGTCGCACGCGGTGCGGATCGCTGCCTTCGCCGGGCGGCCGTGGGTCGCCCCGCCGGGGAAGACGGCGTCCGTCGTCGCCACCGTTTTGCCGGTCGCGGTCGCCGCCGAGCTCGCCGCCGCCGACGACAGCGCTCCCGTCGACGATGGGGAAGCGCTGTTCCGAGTCATCCGATCCCGCGGCCTGTCCCACTTCGCCAGCAACCCCAGCCTCGTGCAGGTCGCCGACCTCCGCCCGGATGGCGCGGGGGCGGCGCGAGCAGAGCGCGCGACAGCGTTCCTTCCGACGGCGGAGGCACCGGCGGCGTGGTGGGCAGGGGATCCGCTTCCCACACCGATGCAGGTCCCGGCGATCCATGTGAGCGACGGCGAGCCGGTGTCATACGAGGCGCCCCTGGACGGAGATGATCGCTGGCGCATCCGGTCGAGGCGGGCGATCCCCGCTCCGCATTCGCGGCGGCTCACCCGCATCATCCGCGACCGCCTGCTGTGCACCGAGGTCGCCCGCAGCGATCTGCGTGCCGCGGCGTCGCTCCTGGGCGCGGCCTCGGTGCTGTGCGATCAGCTCCTGCTCGCGGCGCGCGCGGGGTCGCCTCCGGAGGGCTTCGGGGAGCTGAGCGCTCGGGAGTCCGCCGGGACGCTCCCCCTCGGGGCGCTGGGACGCACGGTCGCGGCGCTCTCGGAGGACGGCGGGCGCACCGAGGTGCATGCGGCGTTCCTCGCCATCCGCGACGACGTGCTCGAGGTGCTCGACGATCTCGGCTGAGCGGGCAGTGGAGAGGATCCATAGCCCTGCCCGCTAGGGTTTCGAAGTGCAAGGGGAGTACTCCCGTCTGCAGCGTCGTCGTCACTACGGACATGACATCGTGTCCCGGCCCGCTGGCCCTTCCGGGCGGAGGAGACCTTGGCACCCGTTCGCGGGCTGCCCGGAGACCCCTGCCGATGCTGGACGTCGACCCTCCCGGTGGCCCGCCCCACGAAGGGATCACCATGGGAAAGCTCTCCCGACTCATCCGCCTCGCCTCCGACGCGCTCGACACGGGCGGCGCGACATCCTCGCGGCGGCCCGGGGACACGGGGCGGGAGTCCACCGATTGGGGCGGAATGATCCGCGGTGCGGTCGACCAGGTGCGCGGCACCCGCGACGCCTCGCCGTCCGCTGCACGACCGGGCGACCCGTACGCGCCGCCGCCCGCGCACGACGCGACCGCCCGTCGCGTCCAGGACCGGACACGACCCGCGGGGGCCTTCGCGCAGCCGCCCGCACCGCACCGCGGCGGATCCGCGCTCTCCCCGCAGGATCGTGCCGCGATCGCCCGGTACGACTACCTGATGCAGACGGCCGATCCTCAGCGCATCGAGCAGCTCCACCGCGAGGCGTTCGCGCGGCTCACCCCGCAGCAGCGCGAGGTCGTGGCGGCGCGCATGCAGCGGGAGCTCCCCGCGGGTGAGCGGCCGCGGTCGTCCGCCCCCGACGATCTGGCCAGGGCGGCCGGGCGGGCGGAGGCGATGCGACCGGGACGGATGCGCGGTCTGCTGTCCCGCGCGCGCGGCGTCGGGGCCGGCGGGGCTGCCGTCGCGGCGGGTGGTGCCGCCGTCGGTCTGCTCGGCGTCGTGGCCGGCGGTGCGGTGGTCAGCGCGGTCGCCGCGCCGCTGCTCGACCAGGCCGCATCGCTCGGCGTGGACTTCGGCGCCCTCGCAGAGGGCCTGGACGTCGAGGCGCTGGTATCCGGCGTCGATGTCGAGGCGCTGACGGGCGGCGCCGGAGATCTCCTGGGATCGGCGGGGGACGCGGTGTCCGGCCTCGGAGAGACCGCGACGGGCTGGGGCGACCGCCTGGGCGACCTGGGCGTCCCCGGGATCGGTGACCTGTTCGGGCGCTGACCCTCGGGTCCGGTGCCCCCGCTGGGACTCGAACCCAGACTGAGGCGATTTTAAGTCGCCTGCCTCTGCCATTGGGCTACGGGGGCCGCGTCGCCAGCCTAGCGCCGGCGAACGGCGGCCCCCGCACCCTCTGCGACGCGGTGTCAGGAGGGGTGAACCCGAGTGCGCTCAGGCCGTAGGGTGGGGGAGTGCTCGACCTCACCGATGAACTGAGCCCCGTCCAGGGCACCGCCGCGGTCGCCCCCGAGTGGGAGGATCCCGGCCGATACTGGCCCCGACTCTCGGCCGCCACGGGCCATCTGCCCGCCCCGGTCGCGGTGATCGACCGGGAGGCCCTCCGCTACAACGCGATGGATCTCCTCGTGCGGTCGGGCGGTCTGCCCATCCGCGTCGCCTCCAAGTCGGTGCGGGTGCGGGAGGTGCTGGATGCCGTACTGCGGCTGCCGGGCTTCCGGGGCATCCTCGCGTTCACGCTGGAGGAGGCGCTGTGGCTCGCCGAGACGCACGACGACATCGTCCTCGGCTACCCGACGGTCGACCGCGCCGCCCTGGAGCGGCTCGTCGCCGATGAGGCCGCGGCCCGACGGATCACCCTCATGGTGGACGATCTGGTGCACCTCGACCTCATCGACAGTATCGCCGGGCCGGGCTCTCGTCCCGAGCTGCGTGTCGCGATCGACGTCGATGCCTCGTGGCGCTCGCCGCTGCTGGGGCACATCGGCGTGCGGCGTTCGGCCCTGTTCTCCGCGGGTGAGGTGGCCGCGTTCGCGAGGAAGGTCGCGGCCCGTCCGGGGTTCCGGCTCGTCGGCCTGCAGATGTACGACGCGCAGATCGCCGGTCAGGGGGACGACGCGGGTCCGGACGCCCCGCTCATCCGTCTCGTGCAGTCGCGCTCGCGGGAGGAGCTGCGCGAGCGCCGGGCGGCGATCGCCGCGGCGGTCAGCGCCGTCGCACCCCTGGAATTCCTCAACGGGGGCGGCACCGGGTCGCTCGAGTTCACGGGCAGCGACGAGTCGCTGACCGAGGCGAGCGCGGGAAGCGGGCTGCTCGGCGGGCATCTGTTCGATGGCTACCGCTCGTTCCGGCCCGCGCCGGCCGCCGCGTTCGCGTTCGACGTCGTGCGGCGCCCGGCGGCCGACATCGCGACCGTGCTCGGCGGTGGCTGGATCGCCTCCGGGCCCGCGGTGGCCTCGCGGCAGCCGCTCCCGGTGTGGCCGGCGGATCTCCGCACGCTGCCTCGGGAGGCCGCGGGCGAGGTGCAGACCCCCCTCCGCGGGCCGAACGCCGCGACGCTCGGCGTGGGCGATCGGGTCTGGTTCCGCCACGCGAAGAGCGGCGAGCCGGCCGAGCGGATCGACCGCTATCACCTGGTGTCGGGCGACGAGGTCATCGACGAGCTGCCGACGTACCGCGGCGAGGGGAAGGCGTTCCTGTGACGCGCATCGGCGGCACCTGGCAGAACTGGGGCCGCTCGGCGTCGGTGCGTCCCGTCCGCGTCGAGCGCCCGCGCAGCCCCGAGGGCGTGCAGCGCGCCGTGCGGGCCGCCGCGAAGCAGGGCCTGACGATCAAGGCGGTCGGCGCCGGCCACAGCTTCACCGGGATCGCCGTCGCCCCCGGCGTGCTGCTCGAACTGGACGACCTGCAGGGGCTCGTGTCCGCAGACGCCGCATCCGGACGTGTGAGCCTCCTCGCCGGTACCCGCCTGCACCGGATCCCCGGGCTGCTCGCGCCGTACGGCCTGGCGATGCAGAACCTCGGCGACATCGACCGGCAGTCGATCTCCGGGGCCATCTCGACCGGCACGCACGGAACCGGTGCGACGTTCGGCGGGCTCGCGACCCAGGTCGTCGGCGTCACGCTGATCACGGCCGCGGGCGAGTTCCTCCGGATCGACGAGCAGCACCAGCCCGAACTTCTGCCCGCGGTGGCCGTGGGTCTCGGGGCTCTGGGCATCATCGTCGAAGTGACGCTGCAGTGCGTCCCGTCGTTCGTCCTGCACGCGATCGACGAGCCCGTGCCGCTCGACGACGTGCTGTCGTCCGTGCACGAGCGTGTCGCCGCGTCCGACCACTTCGAGTTCTACTGGTTCCCGCACACCGACGTCGCCCTCACCAAGCGGCAGACGCGGCTTCCGGAGTCGACGGTCCGCAAGCCGCTGCCCGTCGTGGGCCGGTGGGTGGACGAGAGTCTGCTCTCCAACGGCGTGTACCGCGTGGTGTGTGCGGCCGGTCAGCTGGTGCCGGCGGTCACGCCGCCGTTCAGCCGCCTGGCCGTCCGGCTCACGGGCGATCGCGAGTACACCGATCTGTCGCACCGGGTGCTCACCCAGAGCCGCACGGTGCGGTTCCGCGAGATGGAGTACGCGATCCCCGCGGACGCGGTCGTCCCCGCCTTCCGCGCGGTGCAGCAGCTGATCGCGGACCGCGGCTGGCGGATCGAGTTCCCGATCGAGGTGCGTTTCGCCGCCGCGGACGACCGCTGGCTCTCCACGGCACACGGGCGCGCCAGCGCCTACATCGCCGTGCATCGCTATTGGCGCGCCGATCCCACGGCGTACTTCGAGGCCGTGGAGCGGATCATGAGGGAGCACGGTGGCCGGCCGCACTGGGGGAAGCTGCACACGCAGGACGCGGAGTCGCTGCGCGCGGTGTACCCGCGGTTCGACGACTTCGTGGGGCTGCGGGACCGGCTCGACCCCGAACGGCGCTTCACCAACCGCTACCTGGACCGGGTGCTCGGCGCGTGATGCGGCCGGCGGCTGACGCGCCCAGTCCACGCGCAGCCTGCGCGTCTAGGATGAGAGAAACACGAGGAAGGGTGGGGCTCTGATGGAATGGCTCGTGCCGGTACTGATCGTCGTCGGGGTGATCCTGCTCGTCGGCATCTATCTCTGGGCCACATACAACTCGCTCGTGCAGCTCAACGTGCGCGTGGACGAGGCGTGGAGCGGCATCACGGTTCAGCTCAAGCGCCGAGCGGACCTCATCCCCAACCTGATCGAGACCGTCAAGGGCTACGCCTCGCACGAGAAGGCCGTGTTCGAGAACGTCACGCGGGCGCGTGCCGAGACCCTCACCGCGAGCGGCCCCGGTGAGGCCGGCATCGCCGAGGGACACCTCCAGCAGGCGCTGCGCAGCCTGTTCGCCGTGGCGGAGGCCTATCCGCAGTTGCAGGCGAGCCAGAACTACCTCCAGCTGCAGCAGTCGCTGGTCGACACGGAAGACAAGATCCAGGCGGCTCGACGCTTCTACAACGGCGGCGTGCGCGAGCTGAACACCAAGATCAAGGTCTTCCCCAACAATCTCTTCGCGAAGGGCCTGGGTTTCACCGAGCGCGAGTTCTTCGAGGTCGCCGACAGCGGCGCGATCTCCGAGCCCCCGCGCGTGCAGTTCTGACGCACGCGCTCACCACACCGTCAGCCGCAGCCCCTCCGCGGTGAAATCGACGTCGCCCCGCAGACTCCAGTCGTCGGTGCGGTAGGTGGTGGTGCGGGGCGCTCCGTCCTGTCCCGTCCCGGTCACGGTGGCGACGAGCACGCCGCCTGCCGCGGTGAAGCCGTCCGTCATGAGCGTGACGGTGGGCTGCTGCTCGATCCGATACCGGACCTCGCTCACGTCGCGGAACTCGAGCCCCCACGGGAGCCGGATGCCGCAGCCCGGGGGCGGAGAGGGCGCCGGAGTCGTGCACGCCGTCAGGTGGTCGTCGAGGTGCTGTTGCGCGGCCTCCGTGGCCTCGGGTCGAAGGGAGGCGTCCACCTCGACCGCGGTCGTCTCGCCGGGAAGCACCGTGACCTCGCTGGTCCCCTCGAGCAGAGCGGCCGGGGCCGCCGCGACCGCGTAGGTGCCCGGCAGCAGGACGGTCTCGTCGCCGGCGGGGAGCGTCGCTGCGCCGATCGCGACCGCGGTGCCGGCCGTCGTGCTCGGTGTGACCGCACCGAGCCACGAGCCGTCCACGACCCAGCGACCGTTCACCGCGCTCATCGACAGGGTCGCGTCGTGCTCCTCACCGCCGAGTCGGAAGGACACCTCGACGCGCCGGTTCTCGCCGGTCCCGTGGGTCCCGGTCACGGCGGGCCGGGCGATGCGTTCGGTCGCCCCATCGAGCGCCGCGAGCGCCGTCGCGCTGACCTCCGCGCCCGTCGCCTCGACCGCCTTCGGGTCGCCCGACTCCACCGCGTGCAGGTAGGCGAGGGCCGCCTCATCCGGTGACGGCGACCGCAGCGACGCGAACACGATCCAGCCTCCGACGGCGGCCACCACGACCGCCGCGGCGATCGCCGCCGCCCACCGGAGGCGCCTGCTCACGCCGCGCCCTCCCGCTCGTGCACGTGCCGCCGCACCGGTGCCCCGTCGCTCGTCGCCAGGGCGTCGTGCAGCGCGGAGGTGGCATCTCCCCAGCCCGACACCGACACGTGCTCGAGCCCCTGCCACGCGGCGGCGAGCCGCAGTTCCCGCGCGATCGCCTCCGCGTCGTCGGGCCGTGCCTGCGGCTCCCACCACGCCGACTGCACCTGCAGCGTGGAGCCGGCGCGCTCGGCCTTGAGGTCGACCCGCGCCACGATGCGGTCGCCCACCAGGACCGGGAGGGAGTAGTAGCCGTAACGGCGCTTGGCCGCCGGCACGTAGATCTCGATGCGGTAGTCGAGCTCGAAGGCGCGGAGCGCGCGCTCGCGGAACCACACCACGGGGTCGAACGGCGTGAGGATCGCGGCCGCCTCGACGCGGCGGGGGAGAACGGCATCGCGGTGGCGCCACGCGGGGAGCGGGCGACCGGCGCGTTCCCATCCCCGCACGCGCACCGGCAGCAGCTCGCCCGTGTCCTCCAGCTCGGCGATCGCCCTGCCGATGGTGGCGCGGTCTCGGATGCGGTAGTAGTCCGCGAGGTCGGACGTGGTCGCCACGCCGCTCGAGCGGGCCGCGCGGCGGATGAGCTCGCGGATCGCGTCGTCGCGGGAGACGTCGCGCGCGCGGATGTGCTCCGGGATGACGTGCTCCGCCAGGGCGTACGTGCGCTCGAAGCCGCGCCGCCCGCTGACGGCCACGTCTCCCGTGCGCCACAGGTGCTCGAGGGCGAGCTTGACCTCGTCCCAGTCCCACCATGTGCCGCGCTCGCGGGGAGCGTCGGCGCGCAGGTCGGCGGGGCGGAGCGGGCCACGGTCGCGCAGTTCCGCCTGCACCCACGCGACCGTGCGGGCGTTGGTGCTGAGCCACGAGTCCTCGCCGGCCCAGCGATGGCGGAACGCGTCCATGCGGAACCGCCAGAGCGGCCAGTCCTCGACCGGGATGAACGTGGCCTCGTGAGCGAGGTACTCGACGTAGTGCGTGGTGCGCGACAGGAAGAGCCGGTCGAGCAGGGCCGGATCGTACGCGCCGAGCCGGGAGAACAGCGGCAGGTAGTGCGACCGGGCGAACACGTTGACCGAGTCGATCTGCAGCACTCCGAGCCGCTCCATCACGCGGTGCAGGTGGCGGTTGGAGACGGCAGCGGGTCGCGCGCGTGTGAACCCCTGCGCGGCGAGTGCCATGCGGCGTGCCTGCGCGGAGCTGAGGGAGTCGGTCACGCCGCCAGCGTAACGCCGGTGTCGGACATCTCTCTCGCGGGGTAGATGCGCCGAGCGGCATACCGCATGACCGTAGACTGAGGCGATGAGCGAGGACCAGCGACCCCGGCTGCGCGATCTGTTCCGTCCGCGCCCCGTGTCCACCGACCGGACCGTGACCACCGAGGCCGACGAGGCCGTGCCTCTGCCGCTGCGCATCACCGCGAGCTACGCCTGGCGCCTGTTGCTGATCGCGGCAGCCATCGGCGTCTTCATCTGGCTCGTGATGCTGCTGAAGCTCCTCGTCATCCCGCTCATGGTCGCGATCCTCATCACGGCGCTGCTGTGGCCGGCCTTCTCGTGGATGCTGCGGCGCGGCGTGCCGCGCTGGCTCGCGATCGCGATCTCGCTGATCGGCACGGTCGCGATCGTCACGGGTCTCATGTGGCTCGTGGTGTGGCAGGTCAGGGAGCAGCTGCCCGACGTCCAGCAGCGCACCACCGAGGCGTTCGATCAGTTCCAGGTCTGGCTGCACGACGGGCCGCTGAACCTCTCCGACACCCAGATCGCCGACTATCTCCAGCAGGGTCTCGACCTCATCTCCGAACAGGCGCAACTGCTGTGGACCGGCGCCCTCGCGATCGGCACGACCGTCGGTCACGTGGCCACGGGCGCGTTGCTGGCGCTGTTCATCCTCATCTGCCTGCTCGCGGATGGCGCCGGCATCTGGCGCTGGACGCTCAAGGTCTTCCCGCGTCGCGCTCGTCCCGCGGTCGACGGGGCCGCGCGCAACGGCTGGGCGACCATCGTCAACTACGCCCGCACGCAGCTGTTCGTGGCGACGATCGACGCGATCGGCATCGGACTCGGCGCGTTCCTGCTCCAGGTGCCGCTCGCGCTTCCGGTCGCCGTGCTCGTCTTCCTCGGCTCGTTCATCCCGATCGTGGGTGCGGTCGTCACCGGCGCCGTCGCGGTGTTCCTCGCGCTCGTCTACAACGGCCCGTGGATCGCGCTGTGGATGCTGGTGGTCGTCCTGGCGGTGCAGCAGATCGAGGGACACATCCTGCAGCCGATCATGATGGGCTCGGCCGTCAAGGTGCACCCGCTCGCCGTCGTGCTCGTGGTCGCGGGTGGAGCGATGATCGCGGGTATCCCCGGCGCCCTGTTCGCCGTACCGCTGGCGGCGTTCGTGAACGTCGCCGCGGTCACCATCAGCTCGGGCTCGTGGCGCACCGGCGTCGGTCCGAGCGGAGACCTGATCTGGAGCACAGTCCCGCGACAGCGGACACGGAGGAATCGATGAGCCAAGTCCCCAGCCTGACCGAGTTCGAGCACGCCGCTCAGAGTCTGGCTGAGGTGATTTCGCACACGCCGACCCTGCCCTCCCGGGCCCTCTCCGACGCCCTCGGCGCTCCCGTGCTGCTGAAGATGGAGAACCTGCAGCGCACCGGGTCGTTCAAGATCCGCGGTGCGGCGTACCGGCTCTCCCGGCTCAGCGCGGAGGAGCGCTCGCGCGGCGTCGTCGCGGCATCGGCGGGCAACCACGCGCAGGGGGTCGCGCTGGCCGCCCAGGCGCTCGGCATCCCCGCCACGATCTTCATGCCGCTGGGCGTGCCGGTGCCCAAGCTCCTCGCCACGCGCGGCTACGGTGCCGAGGTCGTGCTGGAGGGCGAGACGGTGGCGACCTCGCTGCGCCTGGCCGCGGAGTTCTCCGAGCGCACCGGGGCCGTGCTCATCCACCCGTTCGACCACCGCGACGTCGTGATCGGTCAGGGCACGCTCGGCCTCGAACTGCTCGCCGACGCGCCCGAGGTCGACACGGTCGTGCTCGGCATCGGCGGCGGCGGCCTCATCGCGGGCGTCGCGGCGGCGGTCAAGGCGCGCGCGGCGGAGCTCGGCCGCACCGTCCGGGTGATCGGGGTGCAGGCCGAGAACGCCGCTGCCGTGCCGCCGTCGCTGGAGGCGGGGGAGCCGGTCGACATCGTCACGCGGCCGACCATCGCCGACGGGATCCTGGTCGCGCGTCCGGGCGACGTGCCCTTCGGGATCATCCGCGATCTCGTGGACGAGGTCGTGACGGTGTCCGACGACGACCTGGCGCGCGCGATCGTCCTGCTGCTGGAGCAGGCGAAGGTGGTCGTGGAGCCGGCGGGGGCCGCGGGGGTCGCGGCGATCCTCGCGGGCAAGGTGTCGCCGAACGGCACGACCATGGCCGTCCTGTCCGGCGGCAACATCGACCCGCTCCTGCTGCAGCGCGTCGTGGCCCACGGCCTCGCCGCCTCGGGGCGCTACCTCACGATCCGGATCCCTCTGCCGGACCGGCCGGGCCAGCTCGCCCGCGTGTCGGAGCTGATCGCCGAGGCGGGAGCGAACGTCATCGAGGCCATGCACACCCGGCACGGCCACGGTCTCCAGATCAGCGACGTCATCCTCGAGCTGAGCGTGGAGACGCGCGGACCGGAGCACTCCGAGCACACGCTCGACACGCTGCGGCGCGCGGGCTTCGCCCCCCTCGTCGTGCTCGACTGAGCCACCCGCGCACACGACAGCGCCCCTCGTCCGTGTGGACGAGGGGCGATGTGTCGTTCGCGGGGGCTCAGCCCGTGTAGGTCTCGACGTTGACGATCTCGACGCTGATGGCGCGACCGTTCGGCGCCTCGTACGACGACTTCTCGCCGACCTTGAGGCCCAGGATGGCCTGTCCGAGCGGGCTCGCCTCGCTGTAGACGTCGAGGTCGCTGCCCGCCGCGATCTCGCGGCTGCCCAGCAGGAAGACCTCTTCGCCGCCGGCCACGACCGCGGTGACGACCGTACCGGGCTCGACGATGCCGCGGCTGGCGGGCGCCTCGCCGACCTTCGCGGTCTTCAGCAGGCTCTCCAGGGTGCGGATGCGCGCCTCCTGCTTACCCTGCTCGTCCTTCGCGGCATGGTAGCCGCCGTTCTCCTTGAGGTCGCCCTCCTCGCGGGCGGCCTCGATGCGCTTGGCGATCTCGTCGCGGCCGACGGTGGAGAGGTGCTCCAGCTCGGCGACGAGCCGGTCGTACGCTTCCTGCGTGAGGAACGGAACCTGAGCGTCCGTGGACATGACGAAGCTCCTTCTATCGGGATCCCGCCGAGCAACCGCGGGGGATATGCCAAGACGCCCCGGCACGGGCCGGGGCGTCGTCTGTCTGCCCCCAGTCTAGGCGACCCAGCAGGTGTTCACCAAACCTGTCGTGGCCTCCGCGACCGTGGGGATGCGCTCCGAGCGGGTCTGCGAGTGACGATCCGTGGCGGGCAGCTCGACCACCTTCCAGCCGACCACTCCGAACTCCTCGTCGAGCGCCTCGAGTACGCAGACGACGTCCTTGCCCTGCACGCCGGTCACCTGGAAGCGCACGTCGACCGCGTGCTCGTCGACGAGCTCGAAGCCCAGGTCGTCGGCGTCGACGGAGCTCATCGACTGCGCGACCGTCATCCAGGCGAAGGCGCCGACGACGACCAGGGCGATCGCTCCGGCGATGATCCAGGGGAGCCGGCGGCGTCGGGTTCGGCCGTAGCGTTCGTCGAGCTCGGTGGCGGTCGTCACAGGGAGGGTCTTCCGGTCGTTAGGCTGGTGATACCAGGTTATGCGACCTGCGTACGAAAGGCCGATTCATGCGTGCTCTGTCCGAGACTCCGATGCCCACGCCCTCCATGACCGTGGCGCCGGAGGCCGTGACCCCGGGATTCGTCGGCTTCGCCGCGATCGTCGTGGTGGTCCTCGCGGTCATCCTGCTCATCTGGGACATGAACCGCCGCATCCGCCGCGTGCGGTATCGCGAAGAGGTGCGCGAGGAACTGGATGCCGAGCAGGCCGCGCAGGCGGCGCAGGCCGGACCCGACGCGGACGACGCGTCGACCGCGGCGCCGGAGGACGCGAGCGACGACGGGCGACCGGACGGCCGCTGACGCCTCACTGCGGCGTCACGGGGCGCCGAGCGAGGGGGAGAGCGGCTCCAGCGCGATGAGCAGGCACGCGGTCCAGTGGCACAGGAACGCCAGCACCGTGCACACGTGGAAGATCTCGTGGAAGCCGAAATGGCCGGGCCACGGATTGGGCTTCTTCAGCGCGTAGACGATCGCCCCGCCCGTGTAGAGCAGGCCGCCGACGATCACCAGCACCATCATCGCCACGTTCGCGTTGAGCAGGTCGACGATGTACATCACCGCCGCCCAGCCCAGCAGCAGGTAGAGCGCGACATACAGCCACCGGGGCGCGTTGATCCAGAAGACGCGGAACAGGATCCCGAGGAGGGCCCCGCTCCACACCAGGATCAGCAGGAGCGCGCCCTTGTCCGGGGGAAGGGCGAGCGTCGCGATCGGCGTGTACGTGCCGGCGATGAGCAGCAGGATGTTCGCGTGATCGATGCGCTTGAGGATCACCTTGACCCGCGGCCGCCAGTTGAAGCGGTGGTACATCGCCGAGTTGCCGAACAGCAGCAGCGACGTGGCCATGAAGACTGCCGCGGCCCACTTGGCCGGCGCGCCGTGCGACAGGACGATCAGCACCACGCCGGCCGCGATCGCCACGGGGAACGTGCCCGCATGGATCCACCCGCGCCAGGTGGGCTTGATCTCGGTCGCCGCATCGGCGGCAGCCGCCTCGAGGAGCGGCAGTTTGGGGACATCGGTGCCGGGCTCGTCGGAAGTGCTCACGCCCTCACTCTAAGCCGCGTCGCATGCCGTCGACGGCACATGCCCGCGGGATCCGCACGCCGCGCGCCGGCGCACGGCAGGGTAGCGTAGGTGGGTGATGTCACGCGAGAGCCCGGGCCGCGGGCCGCTGTACCGGCTGTACACCAGCCGGCTGCGTCGTCACCTCGATCCGGCCTCCGTTCCGCACCACGTCGCCATGATGATCGACGGCAACCGTCGTTGGGCGCGCCAGCTCGGCTTCGCCACCCCGGCGGAGGGACACCGCGCCGGTGCCGCCAAGATGCACGAGTTCCTCGGCTGGTGCGACGAGCTCGGCGTGCGGGTCGTCTCCCTTTACCTGCTCTCCAGCGACAACCTGCGCAAGCGCGACTCGGCGGAGCTCGCGGATCTCATCGAGATCATCGCCGAGCTCGCGGAGGCGCTGTCGCGGGAGGGCAACTGGCGGGTGCAGCACGTGGGCCGTTCCGACATCCTTCCCGCGGAGCTCGCGGCCGTCCTCGCCGCTGCGGAAGAGCGTACGAAGGACCACACCGGGCTCCATGTGAACCTCGCGGTCGGATACGGCGGTCGTAACGAGATCGTCGACGCGGTGCGCAGCATCATCACGAAGCACGAGGCCTCCGGCGGCACGATGGAAGACCTCGCCGCACACCTCACGCCCGAGATGATCGGCGAGCACCTCTACACGGGCGGGCAGCCCGATCCCGATCTCGTGATCCGCACCAGCGGAGAGCAGCGCCTGAGTGACTTCCTGCTGTGGCAGAGCGCGCACAGCGAGTTCTACTTCGTGGAGGCGCTCGGCCCCGATCTGCGCCAGGTCGACTTCCTCCGCGCGATCCGCGACTATGCCGACCGCGACCGCCGCTTCGGTCGCTGAGGCCGTGGCACCGCACCGTGCCACAATGACGACGTGAGCGCACTCGAGGACTACGTCGGCACGTTCGACACCGAACCCGGCTATCTGAACTGGGCGGCCTTCGGACCCCTCTCGCCCTCGGTGCGCGAGGAGGTGTTCGCGGATGCGGATCTCCTCGCGAGCGGGCGACCGTCGTCCCTCGCGCTCGTCGCGGAGCGCATCGGCCAGGCGCAGGAGACGGTCGCGGAGCTGCTGGGAGCGGACGCCGCGGACGTCACCCTGCAGCCGTCCTCCACACACGGGCTTCAGCACGCGCTGTACGGCCTCACCGGCACCGTCGTCGCGTCCACCGCGGAGTTCCCGAGCGTCAGCCTCACGCTGGAGCGCGCATCGGCCGCGTCGGACCGGGCCCTGACGCCGCGGTGGATCACACCCGCCGACGGCCGGGTCTCACCGGAGGCCGTGCCCGCGGCGCTGGACGACGAGGTCACCGCGCTGGCCGTCAGCCACGTCGACTTCCGGACGGGGTACCGGGTCGACCTCGCGGCGCTGCGCGACGTGCTCGGGCCCGACCGGCTGCTGATCGTGGATGCGGTCCAGTCGTTCGGCGTCGTCGACGTGGACTACACCGCAGCCGACGTGGTGATCGGCCACGGCTACAAGTGGCTCAGAGCGGCCAGGGGGAGCGGCTTCGCCTGGTTCTCTCCGCGCGCCAGAGAGCGCATCACCCCGGTCCTCTCCGGCATCACCGGCACAACGGCGACCGGGCTGGTGGTCGACGCGCTCCCCGGTCCCGCCGAGTCCGCGCGCGCCTACACCGTCAGCGTGCCCGACACCCTGGCTGCAGGGCGCCTCGCGATCGGAGCACGCGACGTGCGCGACGCCGGGGTCGCGGCGATCGAGTCGCGGCTCGCGGAGCACGTCGACACCGTGATCGAGATCGCGGACCGACACGGCATCGAGGTCGTGTCGCCGCGCGAACGCGAGCACCGCGCCGGCATCGTGGCCCTCGCGCCCGAGGAGCCCGCGCGACTCGCCGCCGCCCTCGCGAACGCCGGCATCGTCGTGACCGCCCGCGGATCGTCGATCCGGATCGCGCCCCACGCCGGGACCGACGCCGAGACGCTCCGCCTGCTGGACGAGACCCTGCAGGCGTTCGGCCAGACGACGTTCATCAGCTCTTAATATTCGCTGGCGTGTCGGGCCCGTGTTAATCCGGGGAGCGGTCGTACGGTCAAGGCATCGGGCAAGGCGCCCGGTCGGGTCGGCCTCCAGGTTCGCGACTCGTGACCCCCTGGTCGACTCGTTCGCATAGCCGGGAATCCCCGGGTCGGGAGTGGGTCGTGACCACACGTTCAGCGCAGCACACCGCCAGCACCGCGCAGCAGTCCACCCGTCAGTCCTCGAGAAGCACCTCGGCCGCGCAGCCCGATCAGGACCTGCGCACCTACGTGCTCGACACGTCGGTGCTGCTGAGCGATCCGCAGGCATTCTTCCGATTCGCGGAGCACTCGATCGTGCTGCCCGTCGTGGTCATCAGCGAGCTCGAGGGCAAGCGGCACGACCCCGAGATCGGCTACTTCGCCCGCCAGGCGCTCCGTCACCTGGACGACCTCCGGGTCGAGCACGGGCGTCTGGACTTCCCGGTCGAGGTCGGCGAGGGCGGCACGCTCCGCGTCGACCTCGGCAACACCGACCTCTCCGTGCTGCCCGTCGGCATCCGCCTGAGCGACAACGACAGCCGCATCCTCTCCGTCGCCATGCACCTCGCACAGGACGGACAGGACGTCACGATCGTCTCGAAGGACCTCCCGATGCGGGTCAAGGCCGCGTCGCTCGGCTTGCGCGCCGAGGAGTACCTCGCCGAGCAGGCCGTGGACTCCGGGTGGACCGGCATCGCGAGCCTCGACCTGTCCGGCGACGACATCAGCGACCTCTATGAGAGCGAGGTCGGGATCAGCGAAGACGTCAACGGGCTCCCCGTCAACACGGGTCTCATCATCCACTCGGAGCGCGGATCGGCGCTCGGACGCGTCACCGGCGACGGCGAGTTCCGGCTGGTGCGCGGCGACCGCGACATCTTCGGGATGCACGGCCGCTCGGCCGAACAGCGCATCGCCATCGACCTGCTGCTCGACCCCGAGGTGGGCATCGTGTCGCTCGGGGGTCGCGCCGGAACGGGCAAGTCGGCCCTCGCCCTGTGCGCCGGACTGGAAGCGGTGCTCGAGCGGCAGCAGCAGAAGAAGATCATCGTCTTCCGGCCGCTGTTCGCCGTGGGCGGCCAGGAGCTGGGGTACCTCCCCGGCGATCAGGGCGAGAAGATGAACCCCTGGGGTCAGGCGGTGTACGACACCCTCGGATCGGTCGTCTCGGGCAACGTGATCGACGAGGTCGTCGAGCGGGGGATGCTCGAGGTGCTGCCGCTCACCCACATCCGCGGACGCTCGCTGCACGACGCGTTCGTGATCGTCGACGAGGCGCAGTCCCTCGAGCGCAACGTGCTGCTCACGGTGCTCAGCCGCATGGGTCAGAACTCCCGCGTCATCCTCACGCACGACGTCGGTCAGCGCGACAACCTGCGCGTCGGACGCCACGACGGCATCGCCAGCGTGATCGAGACGCTCAAGGGACACGACCTCTTCGGCCATGTGACCCTCACCCGCTCGGAGCGTTCCGCGATCGCGGCCCTCGTCACCGAACTCCTGGAGGGCGGAGAGCTCAGCTGACGAGGCCGGGAAAAAGCGGATGCCGCGGGGACCAGGTCCTCGCGGCATCCGTCGTCTCAGCGACCGGTGATCATCCGGGGTGCGTCATCGACAGCAGGTCGAGCTTCTCGTCCAGCTGCTCCAGCGTCAGGTCGCCGCGCTCGACGTAGCCCAGGTCGATCACCGCGTCGCGCACCGTGATGCCCTTCGCGACAGAGTGCTTCGCGATCTTCGCGGCGGCCTCGTAGCCGATCAGCTTGTTCAGCGGCGTCACGATCGACGGGCTCATGCCCGCGAACGCGGCGGCACGGTCGAGGTTCGCCTGCAGGCCGTCGATCGTCTTGTCGGCCAGCACGCGCGAGGCGTTCGCAAGGAGGCGGATCGACTCGAGCAGGGCGGTGCCCATGACCGGGATCGCCACGTTCAGCTCGAATGCGCCGGACGCACCGGCCCACGCCACGGTCGCGTCGTTGCCGATGACACGGGCGCACACCATCAGCACGGCCTCGGGAACGACCGGGTTGACCTTGCCCGGCATGATCGAGGAGCCCGGCTGCAGATCGGGGATGTGCAGCTCGCCCAGACCCGTGTTGGGGCCGGAGCCCATCCACCGGAGGTCGTTGTTGATCTTGGTGAGCGACACCGCGATCGTGCGGAGCGCGCCGGAGGCTTCGACCAGGCCGTCGCGGTTGGCCTGCGCCTCGAAGTGGTCCTTGGCCTCGGTGATGGGCAGGTCGGTCTCGGCGGCGAGCAGCTCGATGACCTTCTGCGGGAACCCGAGCGGCGTGTTGATGCCGGTGCCGACCGCCGTGCCGCCCAGCGGGACCTCGGCCACGCGGGGGAGGGCGGACTGCACGCGCTCGATGCCCAGGCGGATCTGACGGGCGTAGCCGCCGAACTCCTGTCCGAGGGTGACCGGCGTCGCATCCATGAGGTGCGTGCGGCCGGACTTGACCGCGTCCTTCCACAGCTCGGCCTTGGCCTCCAGCGCGACGGCGAGGTGGTCGAGCGCGGGGATCAGCGTGTCGATCAGGGCCTGCGTGACCGCGATGTGCACGGAGGTGGGGAACACGTCGTTCGACGACTGCGAGGCGTTGACGTGGTCGTTCGGGTGCACCGTCGCGCCGAGGATGCGCGTGGCGAGAGTGGCCAGCACCTCGTTCATGTTCATGTTCGAGGACGTGCCGGAGCCGGTCTGGTACGTGTCGACCGGGAACTCGCCGTCGTGGGCGCCGGACGCCACCTGGTCGGCGGCCTGGGCGATCGCGTCGGCGATGGCACCGTCGAGCGTGCCGAGTTCCTTGTTCGCCAGCGCCGCCGCCTTCTTGATGCGCGCGAGCGCGGCGATCTGCGCCGACTCCAGGCCCTTGCCGGAGATCGGGAAGTTCTCCACGGCGCGCTGCGTCTGCGCACCGTAGAGCGCGTTCACGGGCACACGCACCTCACCCATCGTGTCGTGTTCGATGCGGTAGCCCTGCTCGTTCGCGCCGCTGAGCTGGTTGGCGTCGGTCATTCCGAACCCTCCTTGGTTGCGGGGACGGTCCCCTCGGTGTCGATCCCGACCGTGATGACGGGCACAGCCTCGCCCTCGGCCAGACGGTAGTTGGCGCCGACGATCCCGAGGCGGCCCTCGGCGACGGCGTTGCTGATGATCTCCGACGACTGCAGCAGGTCGTGCACCGTGTTGCGCAGGTGCTCGCGGCCGACCAGCTCGGCGTCGATGTCGGCGACCGTGGCGCCCCCGCTCTCCGCCAGCACCTTGCGGGCGGCGGGCACGATCGGCGCGATCAGCTTCCAGATGTGCGGGGGGAGCGGTGCCGCATCGATCGCGGTGCCGTCGATCGCGGCTCGCACCGCGCCGCACGAGTCGTGCGCGAGCACCACGATGAGCGGCACCTCCAGCACCGCGACCGCGTACTCCAGGCTCGCGACGATCGACTCGCCCATCACCTGACCGGCGTTGCGCACCACGAACAGGTCGCCGAGGCCCAGGTCGAAGATGATCTCCGCCGCGAGGCGGGAGTCGGCGCATCCGAAGAGCGTGGCGACCGGGTGCTGGGCGGCGGTCAGGTCTTTGCGGCGGGCGACGTTCTGGTTCGGGTGCTGCGGCTCGTCGCGGACGAAGCGGCGGTTGCCTTCCTGCATCTGCGTCCAGGCGGCGGAAGGAGTGAGCGGGTGGGTCATCGGGCCTCCGTGACGGTGCGGATCTGAGGGACGAGCGACTCGGCGAGCTCGGCGGTCGAGTCCGCCGAGCGGGAGCCGTAGAGGAGCACGTAGTCGTCGCCGGCCTGCGTGCCGATGGCGTACGAGATGTTGGCGTCGGCGCCGGCGTTTCCTGGCTTGTACACGTCCCACTCCAGCCCGCCGATGCGGATCGTGTCGGTGGGGGCGATGCCGTTCAGGCGCTGCGGGGCCCAGGAGGCGTCGGCGTCGAAGGCCTGCGCGAGCTTGATGAACCCGCGCTCGTCCTGGGCCGCGGGGGCGAGCGTGACCTCCCAGACGACCGTGGCTCCGCTCTGCAGTTCCGCGGCGTTGACGCGCCAGAACTTCCCGGTCTCCGGCACGATCACGGGCCCGCCCATGGACGACTCGACATCGGCGGCGATGCCTGCGACGTCGATGGGCTTCTGCGCCACCGGCTCGCCGCGCGGGACCACGAGCACGATGACGAGCACGACCGCGAGGGTCACCAGGAGCGCGGCGACCAGGTTGCGGACGGTCTGGCTGGATCGATACGCCTTGCTGGATGCGGCCTTGCGGGCCGCGGTCTCCTCCGCCGTCTCCGGACGGCCGAGGTCGGCGTTGATGGCGGGGCCCTTGCTCATGACGCCCCGTCCGTCTCGGCGTCACCGGCGGCGGCGCGTGCCGCTTCCAGGCGGCGCTTGGCGCCCAGCAGCCATTCCTCGCAGCGGGCGGCGAGCGCTTCTCCACGTTCCCACAGCGCCAGCGACTGCTCGAGGGTCGGAGCGCCCTGCTCCAGCTCGGCGACCACGCGGACGAGCTCGTCCCGGGCGGCCTCGAACGACAGCGTGTCCACAGGGGTGTCGTTCAGCGCGCTCACTCCTCCATCCTACGTCGTGGCACGGACGCGCCCGGTTCAGGCGCCTTCCGCGATCTCGCCCTCCGAGCGCGCGGCGACCGACCCGCGGTCGACCGTGATCGTCAGGGCGCTGCCGGCCGGGGCGTCCGCTGCATCCCGCAGGATCACGCCCCCGTCGAGGTGCGCGATCGCATAGCCGCGGGCGAGGGTCGCGGCGGGGGAGAGGGCACGCAGCGACGCCCGCAGCTCGCTGGTGCGACGGCTGGCGTCGTCGAGCTGACGCTGCACGGCATCGCGTCCGCGCGACACCAGCAGCCAGGACTCCTGTGCGCGGGTGTCGATGATCGGATCGGGCGAGCGCAGGACCGGTCGCGACCGCAGCTGCTCGAGCTGAGCGATGTCGTGGGTGAGGCGCTGCGTGACCCGCGTGGTCGCGCGCGACCGGAGCTGGGCGATCAGCGCGCGCTGCTCGCCGACGTCGGGCACCACGCGCTTGGCGGCGTCCGTCGGGGTGGAGGCACGGAGGTCGGCAACGTCGTCGAGGAGCGGATGGTCGTTCTCGTGCCCGATGGCGCTGACGACCGGGGTGCGCGCGGCCGCGACCGCGCGCACCAGCCGCTCGTCGCTGAAGCCCAGGAGCGTCTGGGGGTCGCCGCCGCCGCGGGCGATGATGATCACGTCCACGTCAGGGTCGGCGTCGAGCCGGGCGAGTGCGGCCAGGGTGTCGGGCACGCAGCGGTCGCCCTGGACGGCCGCGTACTCGGTGCGGAAGCGCACCTGCGGCCACCGCAGTTCGGCGTTGCGGTGCACGTCCTTCTCGGCGTCGGAGCGCTCGCCCGTGATGAGTCCGATCACGTGCGGGAGGAAGGGGAGGCGCAGCTTTCGGCCGGCGTCGAAGAGCCCCTCCTGCCGCAGCTGCACGCGCAGCTTCTCCAGGCGCTCGAGCTGATCGCCGAGGCCGACGTGCTTCATGGCCGAGACCGCGAAGCTGAAGTCGCCCGACTTCACGAAGTAGTCCGCCTTGACCGCCGCGACCACGTGGTCGCCGACGCCGAGATCGGCAGGGATGCGCCCGCGCACGCTCGACCAGATCCGGATCGAGATCTGCGCGTCGGAGCGCGTGTCCTTCAGCCGGGCGAACACGTTCCCGGCGCGCTGGTTCCACGACGTGATCTCGCCCTCGACCCACACCGTGTTCCAGCGGGCGACGAAGTCGCGGATGGTGGCGTTGAGCCGGGCGACGGAGGTGGGTGCCTGTGCGGTGGAGTCACGCGGGGCGACGGCGTCGGCGGGCGGGGTCTCACCCGGTCCGGTCGTCGCTTCGAAGACTGTCATCTGCTCCCGTTCCCGCCCGGGCTCTCCCCGGCCTCGCACAGCTGTACGGCGATAGAATTCCGGTGTGACCTCGACAGCCGTGCATCTTCCCGTCCCCCGCCTTCCTCGCGTGCGTGCGGCGGCAGGGCGGCTTCAGGATAACCCGGTGCCAGGACGCAAGCGCGTGCTGCTCGCCGCGCCGCGCGGATACTGTGCCGGCGTGGATCGCGCTGTGGTGGCGGTGGAGAAGGCCCTCGAGCGCTACGGCGCCCCGGTTTATGTGCGCAAGCAGATCGTGCACAACATCCACGTCGTCACCGAGCTCGAGGCGAAGGGGGCGATCTTCGTCGAGGAGGTCGACGAGGTGCCCGAGGGAGCCCACGTCGTCTTCAGCGCGCACGGGGTCTCTCCCGCCGTGGTGAATGCCGCGTCCGACCGGGGACTGCACGCGATCGACGCGACCTGCCCGCTCGTGACGAAGGTGCACCGCGAGGCGGTACGGTTCGCGCGCGACGACTTCGAGATCCTCCTGATCGGGCACGACGGGCACGAGGAGGTGGAGGGCACCGCGGGCGAGGCCCCCGACCACGTCACGGTCGTCAACTCTCCCGAGGAGGCCGACACCGTCCAGGTGAAGGACCCGTCGAAGGTGGTGTGGCTGTCGCAGACGACGCTCTCGGTCGACGAGACGATGGAGACCGTCAATCGTCTGCGCACCCGCTTCCCCGAGCTGCACAACCCGCCGTCCGATGACATCTGCTACGCCACCCAGAACCGCCAGGTCGCGATCAAGAAGGTCGCGGCGGGCGCGGATCTGGTGATCGTGGTCGGATCGGCCAACTCCTCCAACAGTGTGCGCCTGGTCGAGGTCGCGCTCGAGTACGGGGCGAAGGCGGCGTACCGGGTCGACTACGCCGAGGAGATCCAGCAGGAGTGGCTCGACGGCGTCGAGACCGTCGGCGTCACCAGCGGCGCCTCGGTGCCGGAGGTGCTGGTGCGCGAGGTGCTCGACGCGATCGGCCACGCGGGGTACCGCGACGTCGAGGAGGTGCGCACCGCGGAGGAGGACCTCATGTTCTCCCTGCCGAAGGAGCTGCGCCAGGACCCGTCCGGCCAGCGCGACGCCCGCGCCCTCGGAGGCCGTGCCTCCGCCGGAGGAGGCGCGTAGCGTTGAGCGCGGCGGAGGCGGAGCCGACCCTCATCGGGTCGGTGCAGCGCGCGCTCCGCCTCGTCGACATCGTCGCGAACTCCCCGCGACCGCTGCCGCCCAAGATGCTAGCCGCGATCACGGGTCTCACCCCCGGCACCACGTACAACCTGGTGCGTACGCTCGTGCACGAGGGCTACCTGAGCGCGGAGCCCGACGGCCTCGTGCTCGGCACCCGGTTTCCGGCGTTCCAGCAGCAGGGCGACTCGCGCGGCGTGTTCCTGGCCCGTGTGCGCGCAGCGCTCCGGGCGGTCACCGAGGACCTCGGCGCGACGGCCTATCTCTCGCGCTTCGCGGACGGCGAGCTGCATCTCGTGGACATCGTCGACGCGGAACGCAACCCCCGGGTCGAGCTGTGGGTCGGGCTGCACTCCAGCGCGCATGCCACGGCCCTCGGCAAGCAGATCCTGGCCGAGCTGCCCGACGAGGAGCGTCGCGACTACCTGTCGCGTCACCGCCTGGAGGAGCTCACCCCGCGGACCATCAGCGACCGGCGGACGCTGCTCACCCAGCTGGAGCAGTCGCCGGGCTGGGCTGTCGACCAGGAGGAGTACGCGATCGGCGCGACGTGCGTGGCGGTGCCGGTGATCGCCCCCGGGGTGACGGCCTCGCTCGCGATCTCGCTGCCGGCGGACCAGGCGGTGGTGGATCGCCGGCTCGTCTCCCGCCTGCAGCGCTCCGCCCGCAACCTGTCGCTGCAGCTCGGGGCCGACGCGCTCGGCAGCGGGCAGGGCGACGAGTTCACTATCTGAATTCCGACCCCTGGTTCTTCCGGCCGCGGGTTCCTACCATGGAAGAAGCAGCGCGATACAGAGCGCTGCCGATCGCCAGAGGCGTCCCCAGCGCCGGCGACCGACCTGGATGAGGAGCGTCCCCAGTGCTCCTCTCCCGCGGCCCCCGAGGAGTCCCCACTTCTCCGGGGCCGCCACCGTCTCCGGAGGTCTTCGGCTGGGAGCCGGTCGGAGACGCGCGCGTTAGCATGGCGGCATGACAGATCAGCGCCCGCGCTACGGTGAGATCGCGACGCCGGAGGAGCAGCGCCTGGCCCGCGGTCTGCCGCTCATCGACGAGGCCGTGCCGGCGCCCACGGCTCCGGCGTTCCCCGCCCCGGCACACGCGCCGGCCCCGGCGGTGGACGCCCCGCGCCGCCGGCCCGTCGACCGGATCGTGACCATCGCGCTGCTCGCCTACGGCCTCGTGAACGTCGTGGTGACCGGACTGTCCTACCTCGATATCGGCCGCGTCATGAACGAGACCATGTCGATCCTCGGGATCGAGGGGGAGTTCACCAACTACGCCATGGGTCGTCCCTGGGGGACGATCGCGGCGATCGTGCTGGTCCTGGGCTGGTGCATCACGGCGGCGCTGTCGATCCGGCGCCTCCGCCGTGGTCGCCTGACGTGGTGGCTGCCGGTCGTCGGCGCGATCGTGACCGTGATCGTGGTGTCGCTGTGCCTCGCCGTGCCGATGATGAACGACCCGGCCTTCCTCGCCTACCTGGAGCAGACGGCCGGCACCGTCCGCTGATCTCCCGTGAACGAGAAGGGGCCCGGCACAGTGCCGGGCCCCTTCGTTCGTGATCCTGCGATCAGCTCTTCGACTGACCGTGCGAACCGAGCTGACGCGTCGACTCGACCACGCGAGCGGCCATCGCCGACTCGGCGATCTTGCCCCAGGCGCGGGGGTCGTACTGCTTCTTATTGCCGACCTCGCCGTCGACCTTCAGCACGCCGTCGTAGTTCTTGAACATGTAGTCCGCGATCGCGCGGGTGTAGGCGTACTGGGTGTCGGTGTCGATGTTCATCTTGACGACGCCGTTGGCGACCGCGAGCGCGATCTCCTCGTCGGTCGAGCCGGATCCGCCGTGGAAGACGAGGTCGAGCGGCTTGGGTCCGGTGTTGTACTTCGCGGCGACCTCGGCCTGGATCTCGCCCAGCAGCTCGGGGCGCAGCTTCACGCCGCCGGGCTTGTACACGCCGTGCACGTTGCCGAACGTGAGCGCGGCGATGTAGCGGCCCTGCTCGCCGAGGCCCAGCGCCTGCACGGCCTGGTCGACATCGCCGAACGTTGTGTAGAGCGCCTCGTTCGAGCCCTCGTGCGCGACGCCGTCCTCCTCGCCGCCGACGACGCCGATCTCGACCTCGAGGATCGCGTTGATCGCCTTCATGCGGGGGAGGAGCTCCTTGGCGATCTCGATGTTCTCCGCCAGCGGCACGGCCGAGCCGTCCCACATGTGCGACTGGAAGATCGGGTTGCGGCCGGCCTTGACCTCTTCCTCGGAGGCGGCGATCAGCGGCTCGACGAAGCCGGCGAGGGCGTCCTTCGGGCAGTGGTCGGTGTGCAGCGCGACGGTGACCGGGTAGTTCTTGGCGACCTCGGTGGCGTAGCGCGCGAAGGCGAGGGCGCCGGTCGCGCGGGCCTTCACCGTGTGACCGGCGAAGTAGTCGGCACCGCCCGTGGTGACCTGGATGATGCCGTCGGAGCCGGCCTCGGTGAGTCCCTGCAGGACGGCGTTGATGGTCTGCGAGCTGGACACGTTGAACGCGGGGTATGCGAAGCCGCCGGCCTTCGCGCGGTCGAGCATTTCGGCGTACTGATCCGGGGTGGCGACGGGCATGAGAACTCCTGCGGTAGGTGAAGCCGGGACAGGTGCCACTCTATCGGGGCGCCTGTCCGGCTCGTGCAGGCGAGCGGAGCGTTCGGCGGCGCACGATCTGCCGTGCTGTTAAGAAGTGCGATTCCTTCGCGAGATACCGGCGGAAAGGAGGGCTGTTCGCGCGCCCACGTAGCTAGGCTGGCCGCATGGTGAGTCTGACTGCCGACCTGAGCCCGCTCCGTCCCGACCGCAACCTGGCGATGGAGCTCGTCCGCGCGACGGAGGCGGCAGCGATCCGCGCCGTGCCCTTCATCGGTCGCGGCGCGAAAGAGGCGGCCGACGGTGCCGCGGTCGACGCGATGCGCGCGTTCCTCGGCACGGTCGACTTCCAGGGCCGCGTGGTGATCGGCGAGGGGGAGAAGGACAACGCCCCGATGCTGTTCAACGGCGAGGTCGTGGGCACCGGGCAGGGCCCGCTGTGCGACATCGCGGTCGACCCCATCGACGGAACGTCCCTCACCGCCGCCGGACGACAGAACGCCCTCTCCGTGATCGCGGTGTCCGACCGCGACACGATGCTCGACGCGTCCAGCGTCTTCTACATGGACAAGCTCGTGACGGGACCGGCGGGCGTGGGCGTGGTCGACATCCGGCTCCCGATCGGCGAGAACATCCGCCGGCTCGCGGGCGCGCTCGACAAGCCGGTCGACGAGATCGTGGTGTCGGTGCTGAACCGTCCACGGCACGAGCAGCTGATCCAGGACATCCGCGACGCGGGCGCAGGCACCCGGCTGATGAGCGACGGCGATGTGGCCGGCGGGATCAACGCGGCCCGCCACGATGCGCGCACCGACATGTGCGTGGGCGTGGGCGGGAGCCCCGAGGGCATCGTCACCGCGTGCGCGATCAAGGCCCTCGGCGGTCACATCCAGGGGCGGCTGTGGCCGCGGGACGACGACGAGCGCCAGCGCGGGATCGACGCGGGACTCGACATGGACAGGGTGTACGAGGCGGACGACCTCGTGCGCGGCAACAACACGATCTTCGTGGCGACGGGCGTCACCGACGGACAGCTCGTGGCGGGGGTGCGCCGGGAGCGCGGCTACGTCTACACGGAGAGCGTCGTGCTGCGCGGGGCCTCGGGAACACTGCGCCGCATCGCCTCGGAGCACCTCGTGTCGAAGTGGCTGTGACATTTCCTTCCGCGGCTGATCGACTGCTCTGAGCTCGAAGGCTGCCCGTGTCGGGCGACGCCATCGTTATCGAGCCGGTACCGGCGCGCGCGAACCGTGGCACCGGTCGCGCGAGGCGTCGTGTCACAATTGTCACTGGGTTTGTCGCCGTCGACGGAGCCGCCAGGCACCGCAGGCACAGGAGGGCGAACGCATGACAACGCAGCACACGAGTGGCTCGACCAGCGCCGCACCGACCAAGATCATCACCACCAACACGGGACGCATCCTCCGGGTGAGCGCCGATGCCGAGGCCGCCGTGACCACACCGGCCGCCCCCGCGAAACCGCAGGTTGACCCGGCTCGTCGGGCCGACGTGCTGTTCCGCGTTCGACGTGACGAGGGCCACGAGATCAGCGCCTGGTGGATGATCGGCGCCTTCCTCGCCACAAGCGGCCTCGTCATCCTGCTGCTCAGCGGCGTGCCCGGCGTCGCCTGACGCGTCCTCGTCCTGGCCGTTCCGGCTCATTCGTGGCGGGACGTCTGCGCCTCATCCAGGCGTCGTCGCACCTCGCCGACGTCGGCCCTGAGGCCGTCCAGGAGGTCCGGGGTCTCGCCCGGCGGTGCCGCGGGCTCCGCTGCTCCGGAGGCCGTGCGTGACACGCCGCTGTCCACCGGCACGGCCGTGGATGCGGGTTCGACCGCCGCCGCGGCTTCGGAGGTCGGCGCGGCATCGACGGTCGGCCCGGCCCCACCGGTGCCGATCAGCTCCGCCGCGGTGAAGCGACGACCGTCCGCTGTGACGACGGGCGGAGCGCTGAGCGCGGACGCGTCCACTCCGGGGAACTGCCGCGCCGTCACGAGCACACGCGACTCGAGGGACCCCGCGAACCGGTTGTAGCTGTCGACCGTGCGCTCGAGCGCCCGGCGCAGATCGTCGGCATGACCGGCGAGCGTGCCGAGGCGCTCGTACAGCTGCGTGCCCAGGGTCAGCAGACGACGTGCTTCGGTCGACACCTCCTGCTGCGTCCACGTGTAGGCGACGGTCTTCAGCACGGCCCACAGGTTGACGGGGGAGGCGAGGGCCACACGGCGGCTGAAGGCGTAGTCGAGCAGCGTCGGGTCTTCGTCGATGGCCGTCGCGAGCAGCGACTCGCTCGGCAGGAAGCAGATCACGAACTCGGGACTCGCGTCGAGGCCCGACCAGTACGCCTTCTTCGCCAGGGCGTCGACGTGTGCGCGCACGGCCTTCACGTGCTTCTGGAGGTGTGCGCGACGCTGCGCCTCGTGCGCGTCGCCAACGGGCAGCGCCGAGGCCTCGAGGTAGGCGTCGAGCGGAACCTTCGCGTCGACCGCGATCGACGTGCCGCCGGCGAGCCGCACGACCATGTCGGGGCGCCCCTGCCCGCGGTCCGAGGAGATCGTGGTCTGCAGATCGAAGTCGACGTGGCGCGTGAGCCCGGCGGCCTCCACCACCCGGCGCAGCTGTGCTTCGCCCCACACCCCGCGCGTCGCGGTCGACTTCAGCGCTCCGGCGAGCGACTCCGTGGTCGCGCGCAGGGCCTCGTCGGACTCCTGCGCACGCCGCAGCTGCTCCGCGAGGGTGCCGAACTGCTCGTGCCGCTCGTGCTCGATGGCCGCGACCTTGGACTGCATCTGCTGCAGACTCTCGCGCACCGGGGCGAGCGCCTGCAGCACGGCGTTCTGCTGCTGCACACGCAGCGCCTCGGCGCGCTGCTCCGCGCGGCCGTGCTCGACCGCGTCGCGATACAGGTCGTACTGCCGGTCGCGGTCGTCACGGGCGGCCGCGAGCTCGGCCTGGGCACGGGCGAGGTCGGCGGCGCCCCGACTCGCGCGCAGGAACCAGCCCAGGGCGACGCCCGAGGCCACGGCCACGAGGAGCAGAACGATCGTCAGCGCATCCATGGGCCCATCGTGCCCCCGGGGTCGGACATTCGTCGGGAGGCACCGCTGAGCGGTCTCAGGCGACCGCGCGCTCCAGGACGGGGAGGGCGGGCTCGGTCACACGCAGGCTCAGGGCGTCGGCGAGGGCGAAGACGTCGGCGGCCGCGGCGCGCCGAGCGGCGTCGACCACGATGTGCGCGCACGCCCGCGCGTCGGCGAGGGCATCGTGATGGGAGAACTCGTCGTACCCGGCGGCGGCCGCGGCGAGCGGGAGCCGGTACGAGTCGAGCTGGTAGGTCTTGCGGGCCACCTGGAGGCTGCACAGCGAGCGGTAGGGCGGGCAGATCTGACCCGTGGCCTCCGCCGCACGGCGCAGCACGTTGAGGTCGAATCCGGCGTTGTGCGCCACGAGCACGTCGGCACCGGCGAAGGCGCACAGACGGTCGAACTGATCCGCCCAGGAGGAGGCCGTCGCGACGTGCTCCGGCCGGATGCCGTGGATGCGGACGTTCCACTCCATGAACTCGTCGTGACCGGGCGGCGGCTGGATGAGCCAGCCCGCGGTGGCGACGACCTCGCCGCCGCGCACGCGGACGAGTCCGACGGCGCAGGCGGAGGCCGGGCTGGAGTTCGCGGTCTCGAAGTCGATCGCAGTGAAGTCCAGTGGCACGTCTTCACTCTCTCCCGGGCCTCCGACGTCGGGTCGCAGACTCGCCGTAGGCTGGCCACATGAGCGACGAGCAGGCGACCTCCTTCGGCGGCCAGGCGGGCAGCTACGAGGTCGGTCGCCCCGAATACCCGTTCGAGGCGGTCGCGTGGATGCTCGACCGCGCGGCGGCAGGAGCCCGCCGTATCGCCGACGTCGGCGCGGGCACCGGCAAGCTCACCCGTGCCCTCGTCGCGGGGGAGGGCACGGAGGTCGTCGCGGTGGATCCGGATCCCGCGATGCTCGCCGCCCTGCGCGACGCGGTGCCCGGGGTGCCCACCTTCGTCGGCACGGCCGAGCGCCTCCCGCTGCCGGACGCGAGTCTCGACGCGGTCGTGCTGGGACAGGCGTGGCACTGGGTCGATCCGGTCGCGGCCTCCGCGGAGATCGGCCGCGTCGTCCGCCCCGGAGGGGTGCTCGGGCTGGTCTGGAACCTCCGCGACGAGCGCGTGGACTGGGTGCGTCGCCTGACCGACATCATGCACGGCAGCAACGCCGAGATCATGCTCGCCGCGGGCGACCCCGTGGTGGCCGCGCCGTTCGGCGGTGTGGAGCAGGAGCGCTGGGAGTGGGTGCGTCCGGTGACGCGCGAGGTGATGCACCGCATGGCGTCGTCGCGCAGTTACGTCATCACGGCCGACCACGCGGAGAAGGCGCGCATCCGCCGCGACATGGACGCCCTGTTCGACGAGCTGGGATTGCACGACGACGCCACGATCGAGCTGCCGTACGTGACGAAGGCGTTCCGCGCCGTGCGCGACTGACCCCGCGCGGCAGCATCACGGCCCGCAGGTAGACTCGTACCCCGTGGCTCTCACTATCGGTATCGTCGGCCTGCCCAACGTCGGCAAGTCCACCCTCTTCAACGCCCTCACCAAGAACGACGTGCTCGCGGCGAACTACCCGTTCGCGACGATCGAGCCCAACGTCGGCGTGGTGAACCTGCCCGACCCGCGGCTCGAGAAGCTCGCCGAGATCTTCGGCAGCGAGCGCATCCTCCCCGCGGCCGTGTCGTTCGTCGACATCGCGGGCATCGTGCGCGGGGCCAGCGAGGGAGAGGGGCTGGGCAACCAGTTCCTGGCGAACATCCGCGAGGCGGACGCGATCGCCCAGGTCGTGCGCGGCTTCTCCGACGACGACGTGGTTCACGTCGACGGTGCGGTGAACCCGGCGTCCGACATGGAGACCATCAACGCCGAGCTCATGCTCGCCGACCTGCAGACCGTCGAGAAGGCGATCACCCGGTACGAGAAGGAGGTGCGCGGGAAGAAGATCGACCCGTCCGTCCTCGAAGCGGCGCAGGCGGCGAAGGACGCGCTGGAGCGCGGCGTGCTGCTGTCCACGAGCGGCCTCGACCTCGCGCCGATCCGCGAGCTCGGCCTGCTGACCGTCAAGCCGGTCATCTTCGTGTTCAACGTCGACGAAGCGGTGCTCACCGACGACGTGCGCAAGGCGGAGCTCGCGGCCCTGGTCGCGCCCGCGCAGGCGATCTTCCTCGACGCCAAGATCGAGTCGGAACTGAAGGACCTGGACCCGGAGGACGCGGCCGAGCTGCTCGCCTCGACGGGCCAGGAGGAGTCCGGCCTCGACCAGCTCGCACGCATCGGCTTCGACACCCTCGGGCTGCAGACGTACCTCACCGCCGGACCGAAGGAAGCGCGGGCGTGGACGATCGGCAAGGGATGGAAGGCCCCGCAGGCCGCCGGCGTGATCCACACCGACTTCGAGAAGGGCTTCATCAAGGCCGAGATCGTGTCGTTCGACGACCTCGTCGCCACCGGCTCCGTGCAGGAGGCCCGCGCGAAGGGCAAGGCCCGGCTGGAGGGCAAGGACTACGTCATGCAGGACGGCGACGTCGTGGAGTTCCGTATCGGAAACACATCTGGCGGGTCGAAGTAAGCCGCTAGACGACGTCATTCAAGGGCAGGCGACGATGCGGTCGTCGGTTCAAGAGTGCGCCAACGGGGTGTTTACATCCTCCGAATCCATGGCGGTACGAATGACCCCCGCGCCCAGTCCGACGAGCGATCCAAGTGCTCCGCCGACAACCGCAAACGCGGCGCTCCATGCAACGCCCGACGTTCGAGGATCAACGAACTGGGGATTCTCCGAATAGGTCACCATCGCTCCTGGCAACCAGGCAAGCACGACCAGGACGCCCACTAGCGCACCGCACGCGAACCCAACCGCGACAAAGACCAGCATCCGGCGTCCGACGGAGAATATCTTGCGGGTTGAGGGAGCCATCAGTCAAAGATATGGCGTATGAGCGCAGTCTGGAAGCGGAACGACCTGCGCAGGACGGCGACGTCGTGGAATTCCGCTTCAACAACTGATGCGAGAAGTGGTCGTCGGTGTTCCTGGGAACGCTTAGAGTTCGATCATGGGAAAGCTGGAGTACAACAGCTCGCGGCCGCCGATCGAGGTCGACGACGACGTCCTGGTGCATCTGAAGATCGTGATCTCGACGAAGCTCCGCCGTCAGGAGAGCTTCATGATGACGTGGCCCTCGGGGAAGAAGCATCCCGGGCGCCTCTCGGCGTGGATGCACCCGAGCATCCCGCTGGTCCTGGAGTTCGACGAGGAGCCGCCGCCGAAGATCGACCCGGCGCGGCTCGAGCGCATGATGGAGCGCCTGAACGCCCGGGGCGAGCTCGTGCTCGACGAGCTCAGCGACGAAAGCTCGGCCTGACACGAGGTCGCGCGCGCGGGCTCACCCCTCCTCGCGCGCTTCGCCGGGCTCTCGCCAGCGCGGCTGCGACGGCTCGGGGGTGAGCGGGGACTCCGGTGGCGGCGTGGGCAGGGTCACGGGCTCGCCCGCGATGAGCTGCACCGCTCGGCCCGCGTGCCGCACCGTGACGGGGTCGCCCGCGCTCAGGCGGTAGGTCGTGTCGTCGGGCGTGATGTCGACATGCAGGATGCACCCGTGCAGGCGCACCCCGAACCCGAGCCGCGTGATGTTGCGGGGGAGCCGGGGGTGGAACGAGAGGCCGGCGTCGCTGTCGCGCATGCCCCCGTAGCCCGCGGTGATACCGGTCCAGATGCCCGCGAGCGCCGCGATGTGCAACCCCTCGGCGGTGTTGCCGTGGAGGTCGTCGAGGTCGAGCGCGGCGAGCTCCGCGAGGTACGCCGCGGCGAGGTCGAGGTGCCAGAGCTCCGCCGCGATCACCGCCTGCGCCATGGCCGAGAGTGAGGAGTCGCGCACCGTGAGGGCCTCGTAGTACGCGAACGCCCTGGCCTTCTCCTCCCGCGTGAACTCCTCGTGCTCCGTGTACAGCGCGAGCACCAGGTCGGCCTGCTTCGCGACCTGCTTGCGGTACAGGTCGAAGTACGGGAAGTGACTGTGCAGCGGGTACTGCTCGGGTCGCGTGGCGTCGAAGTCCCACACGGCATGCCGCGTCGACCCCGCGAACTGCTCGTGCACGCGGCGCCGCTCGTCGAACGGCACCGTCATCGCGTCAGCGGCGTCGTTCCAGCGCGAGACCTCGGCGTCGTCGACCCCGAGCCGCTCCGCGACCTCGATGTGGCGTCGGGCCGCGGCCACCGCACCGCGCAGGTTCCGTCGCGCCGCCAGGTTCGTGTAGGTGTTGTCGTCGACGATCGCGGAGTACTCGTCAGGGCCGGTGACCCCGTCGAGATGGAAGCCGCCGTCGTCGTCCCAGCGGCCGAGCGACAGCCACAGCCGCGCGGTCTCGATCAGGATCTCCGCGCCGGCGTCGCGCTCGAAGTCGCGGTCTCCCGTCGCCCTGACGTACTGCATCACGGCGCCGGCCACCGCCGCGTTGATGTGGAACGCCGCCGTGCTGGCCGGCCAGTAGCCGGAGCTCTCGCGTCCGTCGATCGTGCGCCAGGCGAAGGTCGCCCCGTCCAGGTGCAGAGTGCGCGCGCGTTCGCGGGCGTGATCGAGCGTCGCGTACCGCCAGCGCAGCGCCTGCAGGGCCGCGTCGGGCGCGGTCGAGGTGAGCACGGGGAGCACGAACGCCTCGAAGTCCCAGAACGTGTGCCCCTCGTACCCGGAGCCCGTGAGCCCCTTGCCCGGCACGGAGCGCACCTCGGCACGCGCCGCCGCCTGGAACACCTGGAAGAGCGCGTACCGCACGCCCTGCTGCAGGCGGGGGTCGCCATCGACCCGCACGTCGCCGCACTCCCAGTACGCGTCGAGCGCCTCGCGCTGTCCCGTCGCCACCGCCTCCCATCCGAGGCGCACGGCCTCCTCGACGGCCTCGTCCGCGCGGTCGCGGAGCGTCTGCGGCGAGAGCGAGTCCGACCACTCGTGGCCCACGAACTTCACGACCTCGAGCTCCTCGCCCGCCGCCAGCGCCACGTGGACGCGGGTGCGCGCCAGGTCGCGGTCGGCCTCCACGGTGACCGTGGGCGCGGTGGTGGCGGTCGAGGAAACCGTGTGATCGGTGCTCACCGCCACGTGGATGCCGCTGCGCCTGGTGCGGTGCAGCAGCGTGGCGCGCGACCCCAGCACCGCGGAGTCCACGGCCTGGAGCGGGCGGGAGAGCAGCTCCTGCACACGGGGATCGGCGTGCGGCGACGGCAGCGGCTCGTTCGCCAGCACCTCCGACAGGACTGTGACGGCCACGGGCTCCAGGGCCGTCACGCGATACCGGACAGCGGCGAGCGAGCGGTGTCGCAGCGAGACGAGCCGGGTGGACGCGACCTGCACGCGCCGACCCTCCGCCGACTCCCACTCCAGCTCGCGGTGCAGCGTCCCGTCCCGCAGATCGAGGCGCCGCTCATGCCGGTGCACCGTGCCGTGCTCCACATCGAACGGCTCATCGTCCACGAGCAGACGGATGAGCTGCCCGTTGGGCACGTTGATCACGCTCTGCCCGGTCTCCGGATAACCATAGCCGTCCTCGGCGTACGGCATCGGATGGTCCTCGAAGACCCCGTTGAGGTAGCTGCCGGCGACCCCGCGCGGGTCGCCCTCGTCGAGGTTGCCGCGCCAGCCGACGTGCCCGTTGGAGAGTCCGAACACCGACTCCTCCTGCGCCAGATGCTCGACATCCACTCCCGTGACGCTCACCGACCACGGTTCGACGCGGAACGCCGCCGTCATGCCCGTGCGGTCCGGACGTCTCGCGGACGGCGGGGCCGTTCGGGGAGGTGCGGGGCGGGGCCGACGTGGAGCATGGCGTTTCCTTCTGCCGAGGACCGGGAGCTGCGACGCTAGCGCGGGGTCCTCACGGGGACGAGGGAGTTGCGCCGAGCCCGGCGCGTCGGGTAGACGACGGCCCCCCGCGCTCGCGCCTCGGGCGACGGCGAGCGGATAGCCGGTGCTCGCCCCCGCCGTCAACCCCTGGTCCCCGCCCCGTGGTGCAGACCAGGGTGGTCGCATGGCGGAGGATTCTCAGGAGAACACGGACCCGATCGCTGGCTTCCTGCGCGCGAACCTCGATGAGATCGTCGACCGGCTCTCCGCCTGGGTCGCGATTCCCTCGGTGTCGGCGGACCCTGACAGGCGGCAGGACATGGAGCGCTCCGCCCGATGGATCGCGGGGGAGCTGCGCGACGCGGGACTGCGCACGACCCTCCTTCCGGTCGGCGAGTCCGTGACGGTGTACGGCGAGAGCGCGCCCGTCCCTGGGGCTCCCACCGTGCTGGTCTACAGCCACCACGACGTACGCCACGCCAAACCGGAGGAGTGGAGCGAGACCGCGCCGTTCACCCCCGTGCGCCGCGACGGACGACTGTACGGCCGCGGGGCGTCGGACGCGAAGGGACAGGTGCTCGCGCACGTCTGGGCGCTGCGCGCCGCTGCCGCTGTCGACGGCGCGCTCCCGCGCGTGAACCTCAAGCTGCTGATCGACGGGGAGGAGGAGATCGGATCGCCGAACCTCCGCCGTCTGCTCGACGAGGAGCCGGAGCGCTTCGCCTGCGATCTCGTCGTCTTCTCCGACACGATCCAGTGGCGGGTGGATGCCCCCGCCCCGGTGACCTCGATGCGCGGCACCCTGACGGCGACGCTCACGATCAGGGGACCGGAGCGCGACGTGCACAGCGGTGTCGCGTCCGGGGTCACGCTCAACCCGGCGCTCGTGCTGTCCCGCGTGCTCGGCGGACTGCATCACCCGGATGGGCGCATCGCGATCCCCGGCTTCCATGACCGCGTCGCCGAGACCTCCGCCGAGCGCAGGGCGGAGTTCGCCGCCCTGCCGTTCGACGAGCAGGACTGGATCACGCGCACCGAGACCCGGGCGATCGTCGGCGAGGACGGGTTCACGCCGCTGGAGCGTCTGTGGACGCGTCCGGCGATCGAGGTCATCTCGCTGCTCGCCGGCGATCCGGACGGCATCGAGCGATCGGTCATCCCGCGCGAGGCCACGGCATCGCTCAGCGTGCGGACCGTGCCCGACCAGCGCATCCCGGACATCGCGGACCTGCTCCGCTCCCACGTGGCCGCCGTGATGCCCGACGGGGCGACCTACACGCTCGAGGTCGACGAGGACATCGCCCAGGAGCCGTACGTCTCGCCCCCTGGCGAGGTGACTGACGCGCTCGAACGGGCCCTCGGCCGCGGATTCGGCATCCCGGTGCAGGGTCGCATGGGCAACGCCGGGGGAGGCCCGGCCGACTGGCTGTCGCGACACCTCGACGCTCCCGTGCACTTCCTCGGCACGGGTCTTCCCGAGGACCACTGGCACGCGAGCGACGAGAGCCTCGACCTGCGGATGTTCGTGGCCGGTGCCGCGACGCTCGCTCACCTGTGGCGTGAACTGGGGCGCCCACGATGACTCCGCCGGGGGTCGCGAGGAGGAGGCGCGGCCCCCGGCGGGCTACGCTGGACGCAGGCGGTCTCGGCCGCGGCGCGGGTCGCAGGAGCCCGGCGTGGACGACCGCCTGCGTTCCTGACACCGACGGCACGAGGAGACCGACGCCGATGACCGACACCCAGATCTTCGAGCCAGACGGCCGCGCCATCCCCTTCGTGGACGAGGGCGACGGACCCGTCAAGCTGGTGCTCATCCAGGAGCGCGACCTGGCCGCCGACGTGCTCGGCGTCGTGGGGCACTACCTCGCCGAGGAGGCCGGATTCCACGTGCTGCGCATCGGCCACCGCGCGGACGGCGTCGACGCCTCGCTCGACGACCGCGTGGCGGACGCGCTCGCCGTGATCGACCACGTGGGCCTCGAAGACACCTGGATCGGCGGACACGGCTTCGGAGGCACGGTCGCCCGCTCCTTCGCCGTCGCGCACCCCGACCGGGTGAACGGGCTGGCGCTGCTGGGGGTGGAGGACGTGGAGGTTCCGCTGGCTCCGGTGATCCCGGTGCTGCTGATCCAGGGGACCGACGACACGGACACCCCGGAGGCGAACGCCGAGCGCCTGCAGGCCGCCGCTCCCGAGCGTGCGAGCATCAAGCGGATCGACGGCGGAGGCCACCTCTTCCCCATGACGCACCCGATCGAGACCGCCGTGGTGCTGGAGGAGTACCTCGACTGGGACTGAACGCACGGATGCCGCGACCGAGTCGGCCGCGGCATCCGGAGTCCGTGGGTCAGGCGACCTGCGGGAGCACCGCGAAGGAGACGGAGCCCTCGTCGTCGACTCCCGCGTCGAGGATCTTGTCGTCGAGAGCGGCCGCGGCCGCATCGTCGAGGAACAGGCGCGTTCCCTGGATCTCCACCACCTGATCCGCCGGTTCCGGGTCGGCCGTCACGGCGACGGCGAGGTGCGCCGCCCCTGCGTCATCCTGAGCCGGGGCGGAGTGGATCCGCAGACCCGCGTCCGGCGCGTCGTTCTGTCGACTCACGAGGGTCGAGACGATGGCGGTGGCGTTGTCGGTGAGGGTGAGCACGAAGCTCTCCTTTCCGGTCGGGTCGTGCCGCGGTCGCGACACGTGCTTCCACGATCCCCGTCACCGCCGCGAGCCTCCACCCCCTTGCGTCATCCGAGCCTCGCGTTTACTCTCGCAGCCGCTTGCGCAGGAACACCTGCGCGGTGCCGTCCCCGTCGGGCACGCGCTCGTGCTCGACGTAGCCGCACGACTCGTACAGCCGGATGTTCGCCTCGCTGAGGCTCCCCGTGAACAGCTCGGCGACCGGTGCCCGCGACGCCTGCTCCGCGGCTTCCAGCAACCGGCGGCCGATGCCCTCGCCCTGCATGTCGGGCGCGATGGCGATGCGCCCGATGAGCAGCAGGTCGTCCTTCTCGACGTACCGGATCGCGCCGACCAGCCGTCCGTCGATGCGAGCCGTGAAACCGGACTCGGACCGCAGCTCGGCCTCCAGCTCCGCGAGCGTCTGGGTCAGCGGCGGCATGTCCACGCTGCCGTAGATCGCCGCTTCCGACACGAAGGCCGCGCGCTGGACGGTCAGCACCTCGCCCGCGTCGGCGTCGCTGATAGGCGAGATCACGATCTCGGGGCCCTCGTTCTGTTCGGTGCTGGTCACGGTTCCGCCTCTCTCTGCGTCCGGGGGACTCCGCCACGTTCGACCGTGAGCCCGGCGAGTGTCAACCCCCTCGATCCGGCCAGGCGCGGGCGGCTACGGTCGCGGCAGGAGGTCACACCATGGCAGACACCAAGACGAAGAAGACCGGCGGCGCGAAGAGCGGCGCGAGCACGCGGGCCAAGACCACCCGGCAGCAGAACGCGGAGAAGGGGTTCACCGCTTCGCCCACGCTCGCCGCGAACCTGCAGGCGGTGCTCGTCGACCTGATCGAGCTCTCGCTGCAGGGCAAGCAGGCGCACTGGAACGTCGTGGGCAGGAACTTCCGCGACACGCACCGCCAGCTCGACGAGATCATCGAGGACGCGCGCACGTTCAGCGACACCATCGCGGAGCGGATGCGCGCGCTGCACGCGGTGCCGGACGGTCGCAGCGCCACCATCGCGAAGACCACCACGCTGCCCGAGTTCCCCACCGGCGAGGTCTCGACCACCGAGACGATCGACCTCGTGACCGAGCGGCTCGAGGCGACGGTGGCCACGCTGCGCGGGGTGCACGATGACGTGGACGAGGAGGACCCCACCTCGGCCGATCTGCTGCACGCCGTGATCGAGCGCCTGGAGCAGTTCGCCTGGATGGTGAGCGCCGAGAACCGCAGCCCCGCCGGCCGCTGAGGACCGGAGTGGAGAGCCATCGCCGTCGCCGTCGCGCACCCGCGCGCGGCGGCGGCGATCAGGTGTCGGCGCGAGCCCTCGCACGCGCGCGACGCAGGAATCCCGGCAGCGCCATCCACAGTCCCGTGACCAGCACGAGCGCCGCGATCAGCGCGACGAGTCCGGCGGTGCGGTTCACGGTGAAGTCGACGATGAGCGTCGTGACACCGATCGTGAGCGCACCGATCACCACCAGGTCCACCTTCACGATGCGCGCCGCGATACGGACGAGCTCCGGCTTCTGCCGGGTGCCGAACAGCGCCCGGTGCATGCCGACCGGAGCGAGGGCGAGGATGGTCGCGATCGCGGCCAGGGCCACCAGCACCACGTACAGATCGCGCTGCAGCTCGTCCATGTCGGTGAAGCGCGGCTGGAACGCCACGGCGAGCAGGAACCCGGTGAGGATCTGCGTGCCGGTCTGCATCACCCGCAGCTCCTGCAGCAGCTCATCCCAGTTGCGGTCGGCGCGCTCGTTCGGGGTCTCGTCACGGCCGTCGTCGCGGTCATCCCGATCGTCCGGGCCACGGCGTGCATCTGCTGTCATAGCCTCAGTCTCGTGGCGCGGCTCCGGTCGTGTCCAGAAGGTTGCGCCCCGGCTCGCCGCCCCCTCTCGAAAGGACTCGAAATGACGCTTCCCCCGATCGACGAGTGGTGGCCGGAGCTGTCCGACGACGCGCGCCGTGCGGTCATCGGCAGCGGCTCCCGGCACCTGGACGAGGATGTGCGCGAGGAGATCCGGGAGATCACGGGCGCCGTGGTCGGCATGATCGAGACGCTGTCCGAGGACGACCTCGCGTACGCGCGGAGGCACGCGCCGGACGACGAGTGAGCGCGCGGGAGACCCGGGGCGGTCAGGCGCTCTCGGTCTCCTCGCGCAGCCGCGGCTCGGTCCGCCGCTCGGGACGGACGCCGTGCTTGTCGGCGTAGAACGCGCGGATGCGGTCCATGTCGGCGGAGACGTCGCCGGTCAGCTCCATCGTGGGGCCGAGCCCGGTCGTCATGGTCGCGCGGTCCACGAAACCCAGGGTCACGGGCATGCCGGTCTCCCGTGCGATGCGGTAGAAGCCCGACTTCCAGTACGCGTTCCCGCCGCGGGTGCCGTCGGGCGTCACCACCAGGCCGAACACGGTCCCGGCGTGCACCTGCGCGACCACCTCGCCCACGACCCTCGCTGGGTCGGCGCGATCCACGGGGATGCCGCCGAGGCGTCGCATGATCGGGCCGCGCCAGCCGTGGAACAGGCTCTTCTTGCCCAGCCAGTGCACGTCGATGCCGAGCCGCCAGGCGATGGCGAGCATCAGGACGAAGTCCCAGTTGGAGGTGTGCGGGGCGCCGATCAGCACGGTGGGGCGGTCCGGCGCGCGGCCGCCGGCGAGCGTCCAGCGGCTGAACGCCCAGAACACGCGGGCGAGGAGTCGTCTGAGCATCCGTCCACGCTAGGGGAGCGGCCTATCGATCGGCTGGCGGTGCAGAGCCATCGGTCCGCCTCGCCGCGGTGCCACCGGTCAGGGCTTCGGTGACCGCGACGCTCAACCCCGGCATCGGATCCACCGGCACAGCGAGGGCCTGCAGCGCCCGGCTGAAGTAGTTGCGCGCCGCCGCGGCGAGGGTGATGTCGACGATCTGCCGGTCGGAGAACCCCGCGTCGCGCAGGCGCTGCGAGTCGGCGTCGGTCATGGCCTCCGGCTCGCGGGAGAGCCGCTCGGCGTACCGGATCACCGCCTGCTCCGCCGGGTCGAAGGCGCTGTCGTCGCCCTCGCCGAACGCGGCGAGCCCGGTCTCGTCGACCTGGCCGATGCGCACCGCGCGGCGTCCGTGCGCCAGGAGGCAGTGCGGCGACCCGATCGCGCGGGCGGCGCCGAGCGTGGCCGCCTCGTACACGCGGACGCCGATCGACGGCACCACCGCGTGGACGAGGGCCTCGAAGGCCGCGTAGGCCTCCGGGTTCACGGCCATCGCCTGGGTGTGGGCGAAGACGAAGCCGTCCTCGGCGATGTCGCTGTCGTACATGGCGGCGACGGGACCTTCGGCGGTGGCCGCCATCGGGGTGCGGATGATCATGTCGACTCCCTCGTCCGGGCCCGCCGGAGGGGCGTTGACCCGCATCACCCGGAAGGATACGCCCGACTGCGCACCGCGGGTAGGGCCGCGGAGCCGTCCCTCTCCGGCGGGCGTACCATCGAAGGATGACCGAGAAGACGCCGCGCAACGCCGAGCAGGAGACCGCGCCCGTGCTGCAGCCGCTCCCCGCCGCGCTCGAGGTGCTCGACGGGGATGCCGTCGGCTTCTGCAGCAACGGCGTCTGCCACCTCCCCGCGCCGTCGACGCGGTAGGCGACAGACGCCGTCACACCCGGGCGGTGTCAGTGGCCCCCGTGGCCGCCCTCACCGGCATCGTCGGCGGGCTTGCGCACGAACGGGCTGAGCGCCACCGCCGCGAGCGAGATGATCGCCGCGATGAGGAACGCCATGCGTGCACCGGGTGCCCCCGCGACCGCCCGCGACAGACCCTCGTCTTCTCCCGCGTGCAGGATCGCCGAGTACGTGACCGTGAGCAGCGCGACTCCGGCCGCACCGCCCACCTGCTGCAGCGTGTTGAGGACGGCCGAGCCGTGCGAGTACAGCGACCGGTGCAGCGAGCCCAGCGACGAGGAGAACAGCGGGGTGAACGACATCGCGAGTCCGACCGACATGGCCGCCTGCACGATGATGAGCAGCCACCACACGGTGTGCTCGCCCACGGTGGAGTAGAAGAACAGCGCCGCCGAGACCAGGATCGTGCCGGGGATGAGCAGCGGGCGCGTGCCCTTCGCGTCGTACACGCGGCCCATCACCGGACCGAGCAGGCCCATCAGGACGGAACCCGGGAGCAGGATCAGCCCCGACTCCAGAGCCGTGAGACCCGCCACGTTCTGCAGGTACTGCGGGAGCAGCGTGAGCGTGCCGAACATCGACAGCGCCAGGATGGTCATGATGATCACCGCGAGCGAGAAGTTGCCGACGCGGAACACCCGGAGGTCGAGCAGGGCGTCGTCCACGCGCTGCAGCACCAGCTGACGCCACACGAACAGCGCGAGCGACACGGCGCCGACCGACAGCGCGATCACGCCCGCCGTGCCGCCCGAGCCGCCCTCGCCGCCGAACTGGCTGAGTCCGAACACGATGCCGCCGAAGCCGAGCGCCGCGAGCGGGATCGACAGCACGTCGAGCGGAGCCTTGCGGGTCTCGCCCAGGTTCGTCATCCACTTCACGCCCATGCCGAGCGACACGAGGGCGATGGGCAGCACGATCGCGAACAGCGCCCGCCAGTTGAACGCATCGAGCACGGCGCCGGCGAGCGTCGGGCCGATGGCGGGGGCGAGCGAGATCACGAGGCCGACCCGGCCCATCATGCGGCCGCGCGACTGCGGCGGCACGACGTTCATGATCGTCGTCATCAGCAGCGGCATCATGATGCCGGTGCCCGCGGCCTGGATCACCCGGCCGACCAGCAGCACCGAGAAGCCGGGCGCGACCAGCGCGACCAGGGTGCCCAGCGAGAAGGCCGTCATCGCGGCGATGAAGACCTGACGGGTCGTGAAGCGCTGCAGGATGAAGCCGGTCGTCGGGATGACGACCGCCATGGTGAGCATGAAGGCGCTCGTGAGCCACTGCCCGAGCTCGGGCGGGATGCCCAGGTCGGTGTTGAGGTGCGGGATCGCGATCCCCATCGTGGTCTCGTTGAGGATGGCGACGAAGGCCGCGACGAGCAGGAGCCAGATCACGCGCATGTCGCGGCGGGGGATCTCACCGCTCTGTGCGGGAGGCGTCGAGATGGAGCCGGTATCGACGGCAGACATGGGCGGCCTCCAGGGCATCGAGGGGGAAGGAAGGCGCGAGAGTTCGCAGGAGTCACTCAGCGTAACGGGTGCCGCGGACATTTCATTCCGATCCCTGTGATATCCGCTCAGGGCGGAGATCCGCGGGCGGCGACGTCGGCGCCCGTGGGTACGCTTGCGCCATGAGCATGGGCGGTATGGGCGGCGGGCCACGGGCCGGGTTCCGTGGGGTCGACGAGGAGGCCCAGCGCCGCCAGAACGCCGAGGCTCCGCGCATCGAGGGCCTGGGCAGCCGCGTGGTCGCGCTGTTCAGCGCCTACCGGTGGCGCATCCTCGTGACGGGCGTGCTGGTGGTCGTGGGAGCGGGCATCGCGGTCATCCCGCCGTTGCTGGTGCAGCGCATCTTCGACGACGCACTCTTCCCGGTCGACGGCGGCGGCCCTCACCTGCAGCTGCTGGCCTGGCTCGTGGGCGCGATGGTCGCCCTGTTCCTGCTCTCGGCCGGACTCGGCGTCGTGCAGACGTGGCTCACCGCGACCGTCGGCAACAGCGTCACGGGCGACCTGCGGGTGCGCCTTTTCGAGCACCTGCAGGCGATGGAGCTCGGGTTCTTCACCCGTACCAAGACCGGGGTCATCCAGTCGCGCCTGCAGAACGACGTCGGCGGGGTGTCCGGCGTGCTCACCAACACCGTCACGAGCATCCTCGGCAATGCCGTCACCGTGATCGCCTCGCTCGTCGCGATGATCCTGATCGACTGGCGTCTCACCCTGATCGCGGTCGTGCTGATGCCGTTCCTCGTGCTCGTCCAGCGCCGCGTCGGCCAGGTGCGGGCGCGCATCGCGGGGGAGACGCAGGAGTCGCTGTCGGAGCTCACGTCGATCACGCAGGAGACGCTGAGCGTGTCGGGCATGCTGCTCTCCAAGGCGTTCAACCGGCAGCGCACCGAGTCGGAGCGCTACCAGGCGGAGAACCGCAACCAGGTGGTCCTCCAGGTGCGCCGCGCGATGAGCGGTCAGGGCTTCTTCGCGGTCGTGCAGGTGATCATGGCCAGCGTCCCCGCCGTCATCTATCTCGTGTCCGGGTTCTTCATCGCGGGCGGCACCGGTGCCATCACCGCCGGCACCATCGTGGCGTTCACGACCGTGCAGGCCCGGCTGCTCATGCCGCTGATGGGGCTCATGCGCGTCTCGCTCGACCTGCAGACGTCCTCCGCGCTGTTCGCGCGCATCTTCGAGTACCTCGACCTGGTGCCCGAGATCACCGACGCGCCCGACGCGATCACGGTCGACCGGGCGCCGGGGCCGCGCGGTCGCGTGGAGTTCGCCGACGTGGTGTTCCGCTACCCGGATGCCGCGCCCGACGCCCGACCCACGCTGCACGGCGTGTCGTTCGTGGCGGAGCCGGGGCAGCACGTGGCGTTCGTCGGGCCGTCCGGGGCGGGCAAGACCACGATCATCTACCTCGCACCGCGCCTGTACGAAGCCACGGAGGGCACCGTCCTGTTCGCCGGCGCCGACGTGCGCACGCTGCGGCAGGAGTCGATCATCGACGACGTGGGCATCGTGTCGCAGGAGACCTACCTCTTCCATGCGACCATCCGCGAGAACCTCCTGTACGCCAAGCCGGACGCGACCGAGCAGGAGCTGATCGCCGCCTGCACCGCGGCCAACATCCACCACATCATCAGCGGGTTCGAGAAGGGCTACGACACCGTGGTCGGCGAACGCGGCTACCGGTTGTCCGGCGGGGAGAAGCAGCGGATCGCGATCGCGCGCGTCCTGCTCAAGGACCCGCCGGTGCTGCTGCTCGACGAGGCGACCTCGGCGCTCGACACCGTGTCGGAACGCGTCGTGCAGGAGGCGCTGGACGAGGCGGCGAAGGGACGCACGACCCTCTCGATCGCGCACCGGCTGTCCACCGTCATGGGCGCCGACGTGATCCACGTGATCGATGCCGGCCGCATCGTCGAGTCCGGCACGCACGCCGAGCTGCTGGCGCAGGGCGGGCTCTACGCCGAGCTCGCGGCGCAGCAGGTGGCGGCCTCGCGCGTGCTCACCGTCGAGGCGGAGATCGAGGAAGACGACGCGGGGGAGCCCGCGACCGGGGGCGTGCGGGCGGCGCTCGACGCCCGCCGTGCCGACCGCGCACCGGACGACGCGGCTGCGGCGGACGCCGTCACCGCACTCGCGACCGCGGCTCCGCTGATCACGCCGTCCGCACCGGCGGCGGCCACCGGGGTCACGACGCCCGACCCCGACGAGTCCGCCCTCCCCGAGGCCTGAGCGCCGGGGCGGCGGCGTCAGTGCACGGACAGGCCGCCGTCGACGAACAGCGAGTGCCCGGTGACGTAGGCCGAGCCCGCACCGGCGAGGAACACCGCGGCGCCCGCGAAGTCGCTCGGCAGTCCGTTGCGTCCGATCATGGTGCGCGCGGCGAGGGCCGCGATGGTGTCGGGGTCCTGCTGCAGCCGGGCGTTCAGCGGGGTGAGCACGAACCCGGGCACCAGGGTGTTGCTCGTGACTCCGGTGCCACCCCAGGCCTCGGCTTCGGAGCGCATGAGCGACTCGACCGCGCCCTTCGACGCGCCGTACACGCCGCTGCCCACGAAAGCCCGGTGCGCCTGCTGCGAGCTGATGTGGATGAGCCGTCCGTAGCCGCGGGACGCCATGCCCCTCGCGTACCGCTGGCCGAGCAGGAACGGCGCCAGCGCGTTGACCGTCATGGTCGCGTCCCAGTCGTCCTGCGTGATCTCGGCGTAGGGCGGCCGGAGGTTGATGCCCGCCGAGTTCACCAGGATGTCCGGCTCGCCGAACGGCTCCGCGGCCGCGGCGGCCGCGGCGTGGATGCCGTCGCGCGTGCCCAGGTCGCCGACGACCCCGGCCGCGCGGGCGCCGTGACCGCGCAGCTCCTCGACGGTCTCGCGGATGCGCTCCTCGCCACGGGCGACGATCACGGTCGCGGCGCCCGCGCGGGCGAGTGCGGTGGCGATGCCGCGGCCGATGCCGGAGCTGCCGCCGGTCACCACGGCCGTGCGACCGTCGAGCGAGAACAGCGAGTCGAGGTAGGCGTTCATGCGGGCGGCCTTTCGGGGGTCGGGCTCACCAGTTCAGGGCGTCGGCGAGCGCGGGATCGGGAGCGGCGTCGGCGAACTCCGGCAGCGCCCGCAGCTCGGCCAGGAACGCCTGCACCTCGGCGTCGTACGCCGGGTCGGGGTGCGTACGGGCGATGTCGAGCAGGGGAGGGACGTCCATCGCCAGGATGAGGTCGAGGCGGGCGGTGACGGCGGCGTGCTCCCCGGCGGCGTGCAGCACCGCGATCCCGCCGCGGAGGGCCGTGAGGTAGTCGCGGAGCACGGGGAGCTGGGCCTTGCTCTGCGTGATCGACGTGCCGTCGGCCCTGACCCGCCACTCGACGACGACGTCGGGGATGACGTCGAACGCCCCGGCGCGGGTGTACAGGGTCTGCGCGACGACCTGGTCCTCGTAGGCGACGCCCTCGGGGAAGCGGAGGTCGGTCCACAGCGGGGTCCTGCTCACCTTCGACCACGCGACGATGTTCGACGCGGCCGCGGGGTGCTCGGCAAGCGTGGTGCCGCGTCGCTCGGGGGCGGTGGCGGCGGCGACCCACGGCTGCACGCGCCCCGCGACGTAGCGGTCGCCCTGCCACCGCGACCGCACGTACGCGCCGGCGGCGAGGTCGCTCCCGGTCTCCTCGAGCGTGCCGAGCAGCCGGGCGAGCGCCGTGGGGCGCAGTTCGTCGTCGGCGTCGAGGAACCCGGTGTACGGGGTGTCCACGAGCGAGAGGCCCACGTTGCGCGCGGCACCGAGGCCGCGGGAGGCGGCGTGACGCATCGACGTGAACCGCGGATCCGCGGCCGCGGCGGCGTCGAAGATCGCGCCCGTGTCGTCGGTCGAGCCGTCGTCGATGAGGATGGCACGCCAGCGTCGCTCGGTCTGCGCGCGCAGCGAGTCGAGCGCGGCGCGGGCGAAGGCGGCGATGTCGCGTCCTGGCACGACCAGGGTCACGAGCGGGGCGTCGGTCACCAGCCGAGTCTAGAGCCGCAGCTCACCCCCGGACGGCGTCCACGGAGGCGGCGACGAGGGCGGCGAGGCGCTCCGGCGCGTCGTCCGGGAGGGGGGCGCGCCCGAACGTGAAGCGCACCGAGGTCTGGGCGACCGCGGGGTCGAGGCCGCACGCGAGCAGCACGTGCGACGGCTCGTCGCTGCCCGCCGCGCACGCGGAGCCGCTGGACGAGATGACGCCGCGCCGCTCCAGCTCCAGCAGCACCGCCTCGCCGCTCACCCCCGCGATCGTGAAGCTGGCCGTGGCGGGCAGACGGCGCACGGGGTCACCCGTGAGCGCCGCCTCCGGCACCCGCCTCAGCAGCTCGGCGATGAAGCGTCCGGTCGCGGCGCCGATCCGCGCCCCCGCGACCTCGCGTTCCCGTTCGGCGAGGTCGAGCGCGGTCGCCAGGCCCACGGCGCCCGCGACGTCGGCGGTGCCCGAGCGGCGCCCGCGCTCCTGTCCGCCGCCGTGCAGCAGCGGCTCCAGGGGCAGGCGGCCACGCACCGCGAGCGCGCCCGTGCCCTTGGGGGCGCCCAGCTTGTGCCCGGCGATCGACACCGCGTCGGCGCCGAGGTCGCGCAGCGGCAGCCAGCCCGCCGACTGCACGGCGTCGAGGTGCAGCGGCACTCCCCGCGCACGGGCGACCGCGGCAAGGGCCTCGACGTCCTGCACCGTGCCGATCTCGTTGTTCGCGTGCCCCAGCGCGACCAGTGCCGTGTCATCGCGGAGCGCGGCGGCGAGGGCCTCGGTGGTGACGCGGCCGTCCGGCCCCACGTCGAGCGCCGTCACCTCCACGTCGTGGAACCGCGCGAGGAACGCGGCCGACTCCAGGATCGACTCGTGCTCGATCGGCGACACCACGACGTGCCGGCGCCCCGAGCTCAGCGCGCCGAGCACCAGTCCCTTCACCGCGAGGTTGTTCGCCTCGGTGCCGCCGCTGGTGAACACGACGTCGCCGCGGCGCATCCCGAGCACGTGCGCGACCCTGGCCCTGGCGTCCTCGAGGGCCTCCGCCGCCGCCTCTCCCGCGGTGTGGTGGCTGGCGGGGTTGCCGTACACCGTCGTGAGGTACGGCTGCATCGCGGCCAGCACCTCCGGGCGGACGGGGGAGGTGGCGGCGTGGTCGAGGTACAGCACGGCGTCAGTCGATCCGCAGATCCAGGCCGAGATCGAGCGCGCGGGCCGAGTGGGTGAGCGCCCCGACGGAGATGATGTCCACTCCCGTGCGGGCGATCGCGGCCACGGTGTCGAGGTCGACGCCGCCCGAAGCCTCCGCGGTCGCGCGACCGTCGATCAGCGCGACACCGGCGCGCAGCTCGTCCGGGGTGAAGTTGTCCAGCAGCACCGTGTGCGCGCCGCCGTCGAGCACCGCGGGGATCTGGTCGAGCCGGTCGACCTCGACCACGACGTGCGCGGTGTGCGGCAGTCGCGCCACGGCCTCGCGCAGCGCCGACGCCAGGTCGAGACCGGTGCGCTGCAGCACCGCGAGGTGGTTGTCCTTCGCCATGACCGCGTCTGACAGGGAGAAGCGGTGGTTGCGGCCACCCCCGCAGGCGACGGCGTGGCGCTCGAACGCCCGGAGCCCCGGGGTGGTCTTCCTGGTGTCGCCGATGCGGGCGCGCGTGCCCTCGATCGCCGCGACGTACGCGGCGGTGAGGGTCGCGATGCCCGACATGCGCTGCGTGAAGTTCAGCGCCACCCGCTCGGCGGTCAGCAGGCTGCGGGCGGCTCCGGTCACGGTCGCGAGCACGTCACCCGCAGCGAACGCGTCGCCCTCGCCCACGTGCAGGTCCACGGTGACCTCCGGGTCGGTGAGGGTGAAGGCGGCGGCGAACACCTCTCCGCCGCTGAACACCCCGGGCTCGCGGGCGACGAGGTCGGCGGTCGCGGTGGCGTCGGCGGGCAGCAGCGTCGCACTGGTCAGGTCGCCCCACGGGGCGTCCTCCTCGAGGGCGGCGCCGACCACGCGGGTGAGGGTGGCACGGGTGAGCATCAGACGGTCTCCAGGATCGGGGGACGGGCGGTGGCGGGGGCGGCGGGCTCCGCGTCCGCGCGGTGGTGGGCGCCGACCGAGATGCGGCGCGCCAGGGCAGCGGCGGCCGTGGCCTCCGCGACGTGCAGCAGGTGGGCGTCCTCGTGGTCGCGCGCGCTCTGCGGCGGCTGCTGCGCGATGATCCAGCCGCGGATGGTGCCGAGGGCGCGCTCGAGTCCCCGCGCTGTGCGGTGGAGTCCGACCTCGTCCCACATCAGCTGCTGCAGGGCGCGGCGCGCGAACGGCGGGGTGCCGGTGGTCGCCGTCGGCTCCGTGGCGGGTGTCGCGGTCGCCCGCGGCGTCGTGGGGCCGGGGTGGACACCGGCGGGCCAGGGACCGGCGAGGGCCGCAGCCGCCCGTGCGCCGAACACCGCACCCTCCAGGAGGGAGTTCGACGCGAGGCGGTTCGCGCCGTGCACCCCGGTACGGGCCACCTCGCCCACCGCGTAGAGCCCGCGGATCGTGGTGCGTCCGTCGAGGTCGGTCACGACGCCGCCCATCAGGTAGTGCGCAGCCGGGGTCACCGGGAGCGGCTCGCGAGACCAGTCGAAGCCCCGCTCGCGGGTGACACGGTCGATCGTGGGGAAGCGGCGCGCGAGGGTCGCAGCTCCCAGCATCGTGGCGTCGAGGCGCACCGGCACGTCCTGTCGCGCGGCCTGTGCGGCGATCGCCCGCGCGACCACGTCCCGCGGCGCCAGCTCGCCGTCGGGGTGGCTGTCGAAGACGAACCGCCGTCCGTCGGCGTCGAGCAGCACCGCCCCTTCGCCGCGCACGGCCTCCGAGATGAGGAACGCCGGGCCGCTCGCGAGCACGGTGGGGTGGAACTGCACGAACTCCAGGTCGGCGACCGCGGCCCCCGCGGCCAGGGCCACGGCGATCCCGTCGCCCGTGACCCCGGCGGGGTTGGTGGTGTGGGCGTACAGCTGTCCGTCGCCCCCGGTCGCGAGGATCACGGCGTCGGCGGTCCGCACGGTGGGGTGGCCGTCGTGGAGCAGCTCCACGCCGCGCACGGTGCCGTCCGCCACGGTGAGCCCGGTGAGCATCGCCCGTTCGACCAGGGCCATTCCCGCCCGGCGCACGGCCGCGGTGAGGGCGGTCGCGATGGCGGCACCCGTGGCGTCTCCGCCCGCGTGGAGGATGCGCGCGTGGCTGTGCGCCGCCTCCCTCCCGCGCTGGAGGCTGCCGTCGGCGGCGCGGTCGAACGCGACGCCCCGGGCGATGAGCTCCGCGATGCGGGCGGAGCTCGCGGCCACGAGCGTCTCGACGGCGGTGCGGTCGCCGAGTCCGGCTCCGGCGGTGAGGGTGTCGTCCGCGTGCGCGGCCGGAGAGTCGTCCGGCCCGTAGCCGCCCGCGATCCCGCCCTGCGCGAGCGGTGTGCAGCCCTCGCCGACCTCGCCCTTCGTCACGAGCGTCACGGTGTGGCCCGCCTCGTGCGCGTGCAGGGCCGCGGTCATGCCCGCGATGCCCGCTCCGACGACGACGACGTTCATCGCGTGCCGGCTGCCGGGGGCTTGGCGGCGAGCATGCGCTCGAGGGCGACCCTGGCCGGTTCCGCGACGTCCTGGGCCACCGTGATCCGGTTGGGCGTGCGTCCCGCGACCAGCTCCTCCAGCGTCCAGGCGAGGTAGCCGGGGTGGATGCGGTACATGGTCGAGCAGGGGCACACCACGGGGTCGAGGCAGAAGATCCGGTGCTGCGGGTACTGCGCGGCGAGGCGGCGCACGAGGTTGATCTCGGTGCCGATCGCGAACGTCGTCGGCGTGGTGGCCTCGTCGATCGCGCGGCGGATGTACTCGGTCGATCCGGCCTCGTCGGCGGCGTCCACCACCTCCATCGGACACTCCGGGTGGACGATCACGCGCACGCCGGGGTGCTCGGCGCGGGCCTGGTCGATCTGCGCGACCGTGAAGCGGCGGTGCACGGAGCAGAAGCCGTGCCACAGGATGACGCGCGCGTCGCTGAGCTCGTCGGGCGTGGAGCCGCCCAGCGCTCGCCGCGGGTTCCACAGCGGCATGCGCTCCAGCGGCACGCCCATGGCCTTGGCGGTGTTGCGGCCGAGGTGCTGGTCGGGGAAGAACAGCACGCGCTGTCCGCGCGCGAACGCCCATTCGAGCACGGTGTGCGCGTTGGAGGAGGTGCAGACGATGCCGCCGTGTCGCCCGACGAAGCCCTTGATCGCGGCGGACGAGTTCATGTAGGTGACGGGGATCACCGGCACCCGGCCGTCCGCGTCCGGCGTGTCGAGGTCACCCAGCACGTCGGCGAGCTGCTCCCAGCACTCCTCGACCTGGTCGATGTCGGCCATGTCCGCCATCGAGCATCCGGCGGCGAGGTTCGGCAGGATGACGGACTGCTCGGGGCGCGACAGGAGGTCGGCGGTCTCGGCCATGAAGTGCACACCGCAGAACACGATCGCCTCCGCGTCGGTCCGGCCCTTGGCGGCCGTGGCGAGCTGGAAGGAGTCGCCCACGTAGTCGGCGTGCGTGACGACCTCTTCGCGCTGGTAGAAGTGCCCGAGGATCACCACGCGGTCGCCCAAGGTCGCCTTGGCGGCACGGATGCGGTCGTGGAGCTCGGCCTCCGGTGCCTCGCGGTATTCGGCGGGCAGTTCGCCCTGGCGGGGAGCGCCGGTGGGGATCACATCGCCCATGGACGACCCCGGGCCGTAGCCCGGGCGGATGTCGAAGTCCCAGGGGCCGGCCGCGAGGTCGGTGGTGCAGGTGGCCTCGGTCGACGCGCCGGTGACGATCGCCTGGATCGCGTGGTCGACCGAGGCGTCCACGGGCAGGACGGCGGGAGTCGGGACGGCGGTGATGCTCATCGGGTGCTCGTTTCTTCGGGGCCGAGGGGGCCGCGGTCGGCCAGCTCGACATCGGTGTTGTCGCGGTACAGACGGGCGGGACGGTGGCTTCCGGTGCGGAACCGGTCGGTGGGCAGGAGGTTGCCGGCGGCCTCCACCTGACGGCGGAAGTTCGCGGGGTCGAGCTGGCGGCCGAGGATCGACTCGTACGCCTCGCGGAGCTCGGCGAGCGTGAACTCCGCGGGCAGGAAGCCCTGTGCGACGCGGCTGTAGCCGACCTTGTTGCGCAGGCGCCACAGGGCGTACTCGATGATCTTGGCGTGGTCGAACGCCAGTGCGGGGAGCTCGTCGACCTCGAACCACTGCACGTTCTCCGGCGCGCGTCCGCTGGCGCGGTGGGCGGCGATCTGGGCTTCGACGTCGTCCTGTCGCAGCAGGGCCCAGTACACGATCGAGACGACGCGCGTGGGGGAGCGGTCGACGGCGCCGAACGCGTAGAGCTGCTCGAGGTAGCTGGGCGCGAGGCCCGTGGTCTCCGCGAGCGTGCGGGCGGCGGCGTCGACCGGGGATTCCTCGGCGGTGAGCCAGCCGCCGGGGAGCGCCCACTGCTGCGCGAACGGCTCGCGCGTGCGGAGCACGAGGGGGAGGGCGAGCACGGCGCGGCCGTCGTCGGTGCGCCGCAGCGTCAGGATCACGGTCGAGACGGCGACGCGGATGGGCTGGCTTCGAGTCATAGGCACCTTAACCTCCGTGAACGATCTTAGTGTCATAGCGACCCTTAGGGCGACTCCATGACGCCGTGGGTCCAGCGAGTCCGAAACGTTATCTGCGGGAGGGAATAGGGCTTGTCCGGCTCGAAGGGGTTTGTTAGGTTACTGTCCTAACAAACCCCTTCGAGGTGACGTCCGTCTCCTCCTCCCGGGTTTCCCGTGAACCCCGACCGGGGTTCGGCTCCATCCGGAGAATCCCTCCTGCAGTGCAGCACCGAGAGGAAATGAAGAATGATCCGTAAGGGAAAGCGCGGTATCGCGCTCACGGCGGTCGCGGGGGCCTCGGTCCTCGCACTGGGACTCACCGCCTGCGGTGGCGGGGGAGGCGAAGGCGGCAACGCCGACGGCGACCGCGCCCTCCGCGTCTGGGCCGGCAGCACGACGCCGATCACCACGAACTACAACCCCTTCGCCCCGAACGTGCTCCACGGCGCACTCGGTCCGATCTACGAGCCCCTGTTCTTCTACAACAAGACCAAGGATGAGGAGCCGATCGGCCTCATCGGCGAGTCCTTCGAGTACAACGAGGACGGCACGCAGATCACGGTGAAGATCAAGCCCGATCTGAAGTGGAGCGACGGCGAGCCCCTCACGGCCTCCGACGTCGCCTTCACCTTCAAGTACGAGGCCAACAACCCCGAGGGCAACAATCTGGTCTCCGCCGAGGCGACGGACGACACCACCGTCGTGCTCACGTACGGCATCGCGCAGTACACCACGGAATTCCAGCGGATGGGCTCGAGCTACATCCTCCCCGAGCACATCTGGAAGGACGTGGACGACTTCGCGAACTTCACCAACGAGGAGCCGGTCGGGTCGGGCCCGTACGTCGTCGACAAGACCACGAGCGAGTCCTACACCCTAGTCGCGAATGAGAACTACCGCGACGCCGACGAGCTGGCCATCAAGAAGGTCCAGTACATCGCCGTCGACAACAACCAGACGGCGCAGGATCTCGTCGCCGCGGGCGAGCTGGACTGGACCGGCATGTTCATCCCCAACCCGGACGACGTGACCGGCAACGGCAAGATCGAGTGGATCAACACGCCGCAGGACCCGACCGTGCTGTACACGTGCTCGAACGCCGAGCTCGGCTGCACGGGTCCGCAGACCGACGTCGCCGTGCGTCAGGCGCTGAACGTCGCGATCGACCGCGCCACCATCAAGGAGAAGGCGTTCGTCGGCCTCACCGCCGACATCTCGCCCGCCTACACGCTGCTCCCGCGGGATGAGAAGTGGCTCACGGACGACGCGTACGAGGTCAGTCCGCAGGAGGCGAACGTCGAGGAAGCCGCGTCGATCCTCGAGGCGGCCGGCTACACCAAGGGCTCGTCGGGCATCTACGAGAAGGCCGGCGTGCCGGTCGAGTTGAGCCTGATCTCGGTCGACGGGTGGACGGACTACAACGACGCCGCGAAGCTGATCGCCGAGCAGGCGGAGAAGGCCGGCATCAAGGTCACCACGTCCACCGTGCAGTGGCAGGAGTTCGTCGACGCCCGTCAGTCCGGCCAGTTCCAGCTGATCGTCGGCGGGGTCATCGGCACCACCATCGCCGACCCGTTCCAGATCTACCGTGACTGGTTCGGCGGCACCGCGGTGCAGTCCACCAGCCCGGTCGGGACGGAGATCCCCCCGGGGCGCTGGAACTTCAGCCGCTACAGCAACCCCGCCGTCGACGCGGCCATCCAGCAGGCCATCAGCACCGAGGACGAGGGGGAGCGCAAGCAGCTCTACGCCACGATCCAGGACGCGATCGTCAACGACGTGCCCTACATCCCGCTGGTGATCAACGCCACGCAGACCTTCTACAACACGAAGGACTACACCGGCTGGCCGACGGAGGAGAACCTCTACGCGTTCCCGCCGTCCTGGGGTGCCATCGCCGCCGGCTACGTGCTGACGCAGATCAAGCCGGCCGGCTGAGCGAAGGAGTCGGGGAAGCAGGAAGTCAGGACACAGTGACATGAAGTTCTATGCACGACGGATCGGGTTCTACGCGTTCACGCTGTGGGCCGCGATCTCCATCAACTTCCTGCTTCCCCGGCTCATGCCGGGGGACCCCGCCGACATCATGATCGCCAAGATGCAGCGGGCGGGCGGCGAGGTCTCCGAGACCACCATCCGCAACATCAAGCTGCTGCTCGGGGGCGACGACTCCTCGCTGTGGGAGCAGTACATCGCCTACTGGGGGCGGATGCTCCGCGGAGACCTCGGCATCTCCGTCACGAAGTTCCCGACGCCGGTCGCCGACCTCATCGCGGGCGCCCTCCCGTGGACCCTGGTGCTGGTGGGCACGGCGACCGTCCTGTCCTTCCTCCTCGGCGTCGTGCTCGGCGCGTGGGCGGGGTGGAAGCGGGGCACGTGGGTCGACCACCTCATCCCGGCGACCACCGTCCTGCAGTCCATCCCGTACTTCTGGCTCGCGCTCGTGCTGGTCGCCGTCTTCGCGGTCGGGCTCGGATGGTTCCCCATGTTCGGCGGCTACGACGTCTTCGACTTCCCGGACGGCCCGGAGCCGACCTGGGCCTTCTTCACCGACGCGGTCGCTCACTCGCTCCTTCCCGCGATCACGATCGTGATCAGCTCGGTCGGCGGGTGGATGTTCGGCATGCGCAACATGATGGTGTCGACGCTCGCCGAGGACTACGTGCTGACCGCCGAGGCGAAGGGCCTGCGCCCGCGGCGCATCATGACCACCTACGCCGCGCGAAACGCCGCGATCCCGTCGATCGCGGGCTTCTCGATCACCCTCGGCTTCGTGGTGGCCGGCGCCATCGTGATGGAACAGGTGTTCACGTATCCGGGTGTCGGGAAGCTCATGTTCCAGGCCGTCACCAACAACGACTACGCGCTGATGCAGGGGCTGTTCCTCGTGATCACCCTCACGGTGCTCGTCGCCAACTTCTTCATGGACCTCGTCTATGGCTTCATCGACCCGAGGGCTCGCCAGAATGTCTGACACGAAGAACCCGCTCCTCGTGGAGGAGCCGCCCACCGTCGCCCCCGAGGGCACGGTCGCCCTGGCCACGCAGCGCCAGGAACGCAAGCGCCGCCGGATCCTGCCGAGCACGTCGCCGAAGTTCATCGTCGGCTCTGTGCTCGTGCTCGCCATCGTGCTCTTCGCGATCATCGCGCCCTTCTTCACACAGAACCCGCGCAGCACCGACAACCCCGCACTCGCCGCGCCCTCGGCCGAGCACTGGCTGGGAACGACCAAACTCGGCAACGACGTCCTCGCCCAGCTCGCCATCGGGGCGCAGGGATCGTTGCTCATCGGCGTCACCGCCGGCGGGATCGCGATCGTCCTGTCCCTCTTCTTCGGTGTGCTGGCGGGGTACCTCGGCGGCTGGCGCGAGGACGCCCTGGCGCTGCTCACGAACGTGATGATCGTGATCCCCGGGCTCCCGCTCGTGATGGTGATCGCGTCGTTCGTGCCGCAGCGCAGCTGGCAGCTCGTCGCCTTCGTGCTCGGCATCACCTCGTGGGCCGGGGCGGCCTATGTCCTGCGGCTGCAGACGCGCTCGCTGCGCACCCGCGACTACGTGTACGCCTCGAAGGTGGCGGGGGAGCGATCGTTCCGCGTGATCCTCGTCGAGATCATGCCGAACCTGCTCCCGCTGCTGACCGCGCAGTTCCTGTTCGCGATCATCTTCGCGATCCTCGGCGAGGCCGGGCTGTCGTACCTCGGTCTCGGCCCGAACTCGTCGATCACCTGGGGGTCCATCCTCAACGACGCCCAGTCCGGGCAGGCGCTCGGCCGCGGTGCGTGGTGGTGGTTCGTGCCCCCGGGCATCATGATCGCGATCCTGGGCGCGGGCCTCGCGCTGATCAACTTCGCGATCGACGAGGTCATCAACCCGAAGCTGCGCAACGCGCCCGATGCGGCCCGTCGGGTGCGCAAGGCCGCCAAGACGAAGGGGGTCTCCGCATGAGCGACGCCGTCCTGACCGCGAGGAACGTGTCGATCGAGTACGAGGTGGATCCGCCGGTCAGGGCGGTGCGGGATGTGTCGCTGACGCTGCATCGTGGCGAGATCCTGGGGTTGGCGGGGGAGTCGGGGTGTGGGAAGACGACGCTCGCGTATGGGATGAATCGGTTGTTGAAGGCTCCGGCGTTGATGACCCAGGGCGAGATCGTGTTCCATGACCGGGATGGTCATGACATCGATGTGGTGGGCCTGGATGGGGAGGGGTTGCGGGCGTTCCGGTGGGACAAGATCTCGATGGTGTTCCAGGGGGCGATGAACTCGTTGAATCCGGTGATCAGTGTGAGGGCGCAGATCTTCGACATCTTCGACACGCACCGTCCGGAGATGAGCAAGAGGGCGAAGCGGGAGCGGGCGGAGGAGCTGCTGACGCTGGTGGGGGTGGATCCGAACCGGTTGACGAGTTTCCCGCACGAGCTGTCGGGCGGGATGCGGCAGCGGATGATGATCGCGATGGCGTTGGCGCTCGATCCGCAGGTGATGATCATGGACGAGCCCACGACGGCGTTGGATGTGGTGGTGCAGCGGGGCATCATCCGGGAGATCATGCGGTTGCGGGAGAGGTTGGGGTTCGCGGTGATCTTCATCACGCATGACCTGCCGATGCTGATCGAGATCAGTGATCGGATCGCGGTGATGCTGCAGGGGCGGATCGTGGAGCAGGGCACGGCGGAGGAGATCTACCGGACCCCGCAGCACGAGTACACGAAACGGCTGCTGTCGAGTTTCCCGTCGTTGACCGGGGAGCGGGGCGATTTCGTCCGCACGGGTATGAGCCAGGAGGGCATCCGATGACCGCCATCGCCGACACCACCACCGCGACCGGCACCCTGGAGGCGCGGAATCTGGTGAAGGACTTCACCCTGCGCTCCGGGTTCCGCACGAGTGTGTTGCATGCGGTGAAGGACGTGTCGTTCACGATCGAGGCCGGGAAGACGGTCGCGCTGGTGGGGGAGTCGGGGTCGGGGAAGTCGACGATCGCACGGATGCTGATGAAGCTGGAGACGCCCACCTCCGGGTCCATCCTCCTCGACGGTGTCGAGTCCGGCACCCGGGGTCGGGGGTTGGAGCGGTACCGGTCGGATGTGCAGATGGTGTTCCAGGACCCGTTCGCGTCGTTGAACCCGTTCCACACGATCGTGCATCACCTGGAGCGTCCGATCCGCCTGCACCACCCGAAGCTGTCCGGGACGGCGGTGCGAGCGCGGGCGCTCGAGCTGCTCGAACGGGTCCGGCTGACCCCGGGGGAGAGCTTCGCCGAGCGCCGCCCGCACGAGCTGTCCGGCGGGCAGCGGCAGCGCGTCGCGATCGCGAGGGCGCTGGCCCCAGGGGCACGGTTCATCGTCGCCGACGAGCCGGTGAGCATGTTGGACGTGTCGATCCGGCTCGGGGTCCTGAACCTGCTGGCCGAGCTGCAGCGGGAAGAGAACCTGGGCGTGCTGTACATCACCCACGACCTCGCCACAGCCCGCCACTTCTCCGATGAGATCATGGTGCTCTACAAGGGCGACGTCGTCGAACGCGGACCCGCCGACCAGGTCATCCTCCACCCGCAGCACGAGTACACCAAGACCCTCCTCGGTGCCGCCCCCGAGCCCGAGAACCTCGGCCGTCTTCGCGATGAGGTGCGTGCGGAGCTCGCGGGACGGTGATCCGGGTCCGAGCCGTATGGGTGGGGCCCGTGCGTCGGGCTAGACTGAAGCCACAATCGAAGACAGGCCGAACGACCCACGCGGGAGAGCCCCGGCGCACGCAGCCGGGCACCGAAGGAGCAAGCCTCCCCGCCAATCTCTCAGGTACGCGTACCGCGGGGGTCCGGCCGCTCTGAAAAGCGATCCCGAGCTGTCGGGGATCCGCCGACGGTGAAAGCCCGCGTGCTCGTGCGGGCGAAGCTCTCAGGCCCATGACAGAGGGGGAGTTCCCTGGAACGGCGATGCCGCCGTTCCGCCCGACCCAGCCCGGGAGAACTCCATGTCCGACCCCCGCTTCACCCCGCTGCGCGAGCGCCACGAGGCCCTCGGCGCATCCTTCACCGACTTCGGCGGCTGGCAGATGCCGGTGCGCTACACATCCGACCTCGCCGAGCATCACGCCGTGCGCCAGGCGGCGGGCATCTTCGACATCTCGCACATGGCCGAGTTCGCCGTGCGCGGAGGCGACGCGGGTGCCTTCCTCGACTACGCACTGGCCGGACGGCTGTCGGCTCTTGCGGTCGGCAAGGCGAAGTACTCACTGCTGCTCACGCCCGAGGGCGGCATCGTCGACGACGTGATCGTGTACCGGCTCGCCGACGACGACTACCTGATCATCTCCAACGCCGGCAACCGTGATGCCGTCCGTGGTGCGCTCGCGGACCGGGTCGCGCACTCCGGGGTCGAGCAGGTCGAGGTCGCCGACGTGTCCGACGACTACGCCCTCATCGCGGTGCAGGGTCCGCGCGCCGAGGAGATCCTCGCCGCGACGGCCGGTATCGGCGAGGTGAGCGTGCCGTGGGCCGAGCAGCGCTACTACGCCTGGGCGTCCGCGACGTTCGCGGGGCAGCCGCTGCTCCTCGCCCGCACCGGCTACACGGGCGAGGACGGCTTCGAGCTTCTGGTGCCGGCGGCTCACGCGGCCGCGCTGTGGGATGCCGTGCTCACCGCCGGGACGCCCCTGGGCCTGGTACCGGCGGGCCTCGCGGCGCGCGACACGCTCCGGCTCGAGGCCGGGATGCCCCTGTACGGCCATGAGCTGAGCCTGGACACGTCGCCCGCGCAGGCGGGCCTCGGTCGCGTGGTGGTCGCCGCGAAGGAGCGCTTCGTCGGCAAGGACGCCCCCGCCCCGGCGGCCGACGCGCGCGTCCTGGTCGGACTGACCGCCGAGGGTCGCCGCGCGGGCCGCGCCGGCTACGCGGTGGTCGACGCCGACGGTGCCCCGCTGGGGGAGATCACCAGCGGCGCCCTGAGCCCGACGCTGGGTCATCCGATCGCGATGGCCTACGTCGACCCTTCTTCCGCGGAAGAGGGAACCGCAGTATTCCTTGATGTGCGGGGGACCCGTATCCCCGCGACCGTGACCGCCCTGCCTTTCTACCGGAGGAACTCATGACCGACCTCAGCGCACTCCGCTACACCGACGAGCACGAGTGGATCGCCGGTGACGGCGACACCGTGACCATCGGCATCACCGACTACGCCGCCGAGAAGCTGGGCGACGTGGTGTTCGTCGAGCTCCCCGCCGTCGGCACCGAGATCACCGCCGGCTCCGTGGTGGGCGAGATCGAGTCGACCAAGTCGGTCGGCGAGCTCTACGCCCCGGTGGCCGGCACGGTCGTCGAGATCAACGACGCCGTGGTCGACGACCCGTCGCTGGTGAACGCCGAGCCCTTCGAGGGCGGCTGGCTGCTCAAGGTCTCGGTCGCCGCCGGCGCCCTGGACGGACTGCTCGACCGCGACGCCTACGTCGCACTCACGGAGGGCTGAGACACACGTGGTTGCTTTCGCCGATCGTCACATCGGACCCACCGAGGCCGCACAGCGCACGATGCTCGACGCGCTCGGGCTCGGCGGCGCGGAGGACGGGCCCACCAGCCCGGTCGAGACGCTCATGCGCCAGGCCGTCCCCGCCTCGATCTACACGGGGCCGGAGGCCGCGGTCGCGGAGTCGCGCATCCCCGCCGCCGCGAGCGAGACCGAGGCCCTGGCCGAGCTGCGGGCGCTCGCGTCGCGCAACACGGTCCGCCGCGCGATGATCGGCCTCGGGTACTACGACACCATCACGCCCCAGGTGATCCAGCGCAACGTGCTGGAGAACCCCTCCTGGTACACGGCTTACACGCCGTACCAGCCCGAGATCTCGCAGGGGCGCCTGGAGGCGCTCATCAACTTCCAGACCATGGTCGCCGAGCTCACCGGCCTCAGCACCGCGAACGCGTCGATGCTCGACGAGTCCACGGCCGTGGTCGAGGGGATGCTGCTCGCGCGGCGGGCCTCGAAGTCCTCGTCGAACGTGTTCGTGGTCGACGCCGACGCGCTGCCGCAGACCAGGGCCATGCTCGCGTCCCGCGCGGACGCCCTCGGTGTCGAGCTCGTGACGGTCGACCTCGCGGCGGGCGAGGAGCTGCCGGACGAGCTGTTCGGCGTGTTCGTGCAGTACCCCGGCGCGTCCGGTCGCGTGTGGGATCCGACGGCGGTGTTCGAGGCCGCGCACCTCGCGGGTGGTCTCGCCGTGGCCGCGGCCGACCTGCTGGCGCTCACACTGCTCACGGCCCCGGGGACGATGGGTGCCGACGTCGCGGTCGGCACCACGCAGCGCTTCGGCGTGCCGATGGGCTTCGGCGGACCGCACGCCGGCTATATGGCGGTGCGCTCCGGCCTCGAGCGCCAGCTGCCGGGGCGACTGGTCGGGGTGTCGGTCGATGCCGACGGCAAGCCCGCGTACCGGCTCTCGCTGCAGACGCGCGAGCAGCACATCCGCCGGGAGAAGGCCACGTCCAACATCTGCACGGCGCAGGTGCTGCTCGCGGTCATGGCTTCGATGTACGCGGTGTACCACGGCCCCGACGGGCTGCGCTCGATCGCCCAGGGCGTCGCCGGCAAGGCCACCCTGTTGCGTGACTGGCTGGTCGAGGCGGGGGCCGAGGTCGTGCACGAGCACTTCTTCGACACGCTCACGGTGCGGGTGCCTGGCGCCGCGGCGGAGCATGCCGCCCGCGCGCGCGAGGAGCACGGCATCCTGCTGCGGGTCGCCGACGCCGACACGATCGGTGTCGCGGTGGACGAGACGACGACGTTCACCGACCTGCACCGCGTGGCGCTGGTGTTCGGCGGGCCGACGGAGCGGGCGTTCGCGTTCGTCGCGGGTGTCTCGGTCGCGCTGCCGGAGGCTCTCCGCCGCGCGGACGAGTACCTCACGCACCCGGTGTTCCACGCGCACCGCAGCGAGACCGCGATGATGCGCTACCTCAAGAGCCTGTCCGACCGCGACTACGCGCTCGATCGCGGCATGATCCCGCTCGGCTCGTGCACCATGAAGCTGAACGCGGCGACCGAGATGGCGGCGATCACGTGGCCCGAGTTCGCCGGCATCCACCCGTTCGCCCCGGCGGACGACGTGCAGGGCTATCTCGAACTGATCGATCAGCTCGAGAGCTGGCTCGCCGAGATCACCGGCTACGACGCGGTGTCGCTGCAGCCGAACGCGGGGTCGCAGGGCGAGCTCGCCGGCCTGCTCGCGATCCGCGGCTACCACCACGCGAACGGCGACGCGCACCGCACGGTGTGCCTCATCCCGTCGTCGGCGCACGGCACGAACGCTGCGTCTGCCGTACTGGCGGGCATGAAGGTCGTGGTCGTGGCCAGCGATGCGCTCGGCAACGTCGACCTCGACGACCTCCGCGCCAAGATCGCGCAGCACGCCGATGAGCTCGCTGCGCTGATGATCACGTACCCCTCGACGCACGGGGTGTACGAGGAGCAGGTGGTCGAGATCACGACGGCGGTGCACGAGGCCGGCGGTCAGGTGTACGTCGACGGCGCGAACCTCAACGCGCTGCTCGGCTACGCGCGCTTCGGTGACCTGGGCGGCGACGTCTCGCACCTCAACCTGCACAAGACGTTCGCGATCCCGCACGGCGGGGGTGGCCCCGGCATCGGCCCGGTCGCGGCGAAGGCGCACCTGGCCCCGTACCTGCCCTCGCACCCGCTGGCACAGCGCGCCGAGCATTTCGGCGGCTACACGTTCGACGGTGCGGTCATCTCGGCGGCCCCCTACGGTTCCGCGGGCATCCTGCCGATCTCCTGGGCCTACGTGCGCATGATGGGAGCCGACGGGCTGCGCCGGGCGACCGCAGCGGCCGTGCTCTCGGCGAACTACATCGCGGAGCGGCTCGGCTCGCACTTCCCCGTGCTCTACACGGGCGAGAACGGCCGGGTCGCGCACGAGTGCATCCTCGACCTGCGTCCGCTCAAGGAGGCCACGGGCATCACGGTCGACGACGTCGCCAAGCGCCTCATCGACTACGGGTTCCACGCGCCGACGATGTCGTTCCCGGTCGCCGGCACCCTGATGGTGGAGCCGACCGAGTCGGAGGACCTCGACGAGATCGAGCGGTTCATCGAGGCCATGATCATGATCAAGGCCGAGGCCGACGCGGTGGCCGCCGGACGCTGGCCGGCCGACGACAACCCGCTCGTGCACGCACCGCACACCGCGGTGTCGCTCATCGCGGGGGAGTGGACGCACGCCTATACGCGCGAGGAGGCGGCCTACCCGGTGCGCTCGCTCGTGGCCGCCAAGTACTGGCCGCCGGTGCGCCGGATCGACCAGGCGTACGGCGACCGCAACCTGGTGTGCGCGTGCCCGCCGGTGGAGGCGTTCGCCTGAGCCACGAGGGATCCGCGGACGGCGTCGCGACCACTTCCGGGTGGCGCGGCGCCGTCCGCGTCTCCCCATGTTTCGCGCGTGTGACGATTGGTCACCACTCAGTAACAGTTCGTTAGCCGAGTGCGTCGGCGGGCGGACTCGCGGGTTACGCTCAGGTATCCCTGCGTGCTCGACGATGCGCACGCAGAATTCCCACGTCCACAGGAGGACACAAAGTGAAGCGCAACAAGATCGCCCTGGCGGGCGTCGCGCTGTTCGCGGGTGGCGCTCTGGCGCTCGCGGGCTGCGCGGGCGGATCCGGCAACACCGGTGACGGCGGCAACGGTGGGGCCAAGGCCGACCCGGATGCCATCATCACGACGAACGGCTCGGAGCCGGAGAACCCGCTGATCCCGACCAACACGAACGAGGTCGGTGGCGGCAAGATCCTCGACGAGATCTTCGCCGGGCTCGTCTACTACGACGCCGAGGGCAAGCCGGTCAACGACATGGCCGAGGAGATCACCACGGAGGACCCGCAGCACCTCACCGTGAAGCTGAAGGAGGGCCAGACCTTCTCCAACGGCGAAGAGGTCACCGCCGACAACTTCATCAAGGCGTGGAACTACGGCGCACAGGCGGAGAACGCCCACCTCTCGAGCTACTTCTTCGAAGACATCGAGGGCTTCCAGAACACCCCCGACGTATACGGCGCTCAGGGCGACATGTCCGGTCTCCAGCAGGTCGACGACTACACGTTCACGATCACGCTGAACAAGCCGGCCGCCGACTTCGCGCTGCGCCTCGGCTACTCGGCCTACTACCCGCTGCCCGACGTCGCGTTCGAGGACATCGACGCGTTCGGTGAGAACCCGATCGGCAACGGCCCGTACAAGCTCGACGGTGAGGGCGCCTGGCAGCACGACGTGCAGATCGACCTGGTCCGCAACGACGACTACGACGGCGGTCGCAAGGCCAAGAACGGCGGCCTGTCGATCATCTTCTACGCGACGCAGGACGCGGCCTACGCCGACCTGCAGGGCAACAAGGTCGACGTCATCGACGTCATCCCGTCCGTGTCGCTGCCGACCTTCCAGGACGACCTGGGCGACCGCGCGGTGAACCAGCCGTCGGCCGTCTTCCAGTCGTTCACGATCGGTCAGTTCCTGCCGCACTTCTCCGGCGAGGAGGGCATCCTCCGTCGTCAGGCCATCTCGATGGCGTTCGACCGCGACCAGATCACCGACAAGATCTTCTTCGGCACCCGCACGACGGCCAGCGACTTCACGTCGCCGGTCATCGACGGCTGGTCCGACTCGATCAAGGGCAACGAGGTCCTGAAGTACGACCCCGAGAAGGCCAAGGAGCTGTGGGCCGAGGCCGACGCCATCTCCCCGTGGGAGGGCGAGTTCAAGATCGCCTACAACACCGACGGTGGCCACCAGGAGTGGGTCGACGCCGTGACCAACGCGATCTCCAACACGCTGGGCATCGAGGCATCGGGCGACCCGTACCCGACCTTCTCGGTCATCCGCGAGGAGATCAACAACAACAGCATCAAGACCGCTGCCCGTTCGGGTTGGCAGGCCGACTACCCCGGTCTGTACAACTTCCTCGGTCCGCTCTACGCGACCAACGCCGGCTCCAACGACGGTGACTACTCGAACCCCGAGTTCGACGCGCTGATCGCCGAGGGCATCAGCAACACCGACACCGCGGCCCAGGTCGAGGAGTTCACCAAGGCTCAGGAGATCCTGTTCAACGATCTCCCCGCGATCCCGCTGTGGTACTCCAACGTGACCGGTGGTTACGCCGACACGGTCGACAACGTCACGTTCGGCTGGAACTCGGTCCCGCTGTACTACGAGATCACGAAGGCTGCCGAATAGGCCTGACGGAGCTCGCACCCGCGAGGCGGTGACGGTTTCCGTCACCGCCTCGTCGGGTGCTCCCGTTCGGTCTGTTCGCGCCCTCCCGAAAGGGACTGCGGATGCCCAGCTATATCATCAGACGTCTTCTCCAGGTGATCCCCGTGTTCTTCGGGGCCACCCTGCTCATCTACTTCCTCGTGTTCGCCATGCCGGGCGACCCGATCCTGGCTCTGTTCGGCGATCGCACGCCCAATGAGGCTCTCGTCAACGCCCTGCGCGAGGAGTACCACCTCAACGAGCCGTTCCTGGTCCAGTACTGGTACTACATCACCGGTGTCTTCCAGGGTGACCTCGGCACGACCTTCTCCGGTCGCCCGGTCTCCGCGGTGCTCGTCGACACGCTTCCGGTCACCGGCCGGCTCGCCGTCATGGCGATCGGGATCGAGTTCACGCTCGCGATCACGATCGGCACGATCTCGGCGCTGCGCAAGGGCAAGCTGTTCGACACGACCGCCCTGCTGGTCGCGCTCGTCGCCCTGGCGATCCCGATCTTCGTGCTGTGCTTCCTGGCCCAGTACTTCCTGGCGATCCAGTGGGGCTGGTTCAGCCCGACCGTCGGCTCCGACAACGACTGGGGCGGCCTCTGGCTCCCCGCCCTCGTGCTCGGGTTCAGCCTCTTCGCCGTCAGCATGCGCCTGATGCGCAGCTCGGTGATCGACACCCTCAACCAGGACTGGGTGCGCACGGCGTACAGCAAGGGACTCTCGCGCACCCGCGTGATCCCGGTGCACGTGCTGCGCAACTCCCTGCTCCCGGTCATCACCAACTCCGCCACGAACTTCGGCGTGCTCCTCGTGGGCGCGACCGTGACCGAGGGGATCTTCAACATCCCCGGTGTCGGCAACACGCTCTACCAGGCGGCGATCCGCGGTGAGGGGCCCACCGTGGTCTCCTTCGTCACGGTGTTCGTGATCCTGTACGTGCTGGTGAACCTTGTCATCGACCTGCTCTACGGTCTGCTCGACCCGAGGATCCGCTATGTCTGACCCCACCACGCAGAAGCACTACGTCGCCCCGGTCGAGACCGAGTCGATCGCCATCGATGCGGTGCGCGTCGCCGAGAAGCCCAGCAACCTGTGGCGCGACGCGTGGCGCGACCTGCGCCGTCGCCCGATGTTCTGGTTCTCGGTGCTGCTCGCCGCGCTGTTCATCGTCATGTCGTTCTGGCCGACCCTGTTCACGCAGGTCAACCCGCGCGTGTGCGACCTGATGAACAGCAACGAGGGCCCGACGCCCGGCCACCCGCTCGGGTTCAACTTCCAGGGCTGCGACATCTACGCCCGCGTCGTCTGGGGCGCCCAGACGTCGCTGTCGGTCGGTCTCATCGCCACCGTGATCTCCGCGGTGCTCGGCCTCATCATGGGTGCGCTGGCCGGTTTCTACGGCGGCTGGATCGACGCGCTGCTGTCCCGCATCGGCGACATCTTCTTCGCGATCCCGTACATCCTGGCCGCCCTGGTCGTGATGACGGTGCTCTCGGACTATCGCTCGGTGTGGACGCTCGCGCTCGCGATCGGTGGCTTCTCCTGGGCGTCCACGGCACGCGTCGTGCGCGCTGAGATCCTCCGGGTGCGGCAGGCGGACTTCGTCATGGCGTCGCGCTCGCTGGGCCAGTCCCGGTTCAAGACGCTGCTGACCCACGTGATCCCCAACGGCATCGCGCCGCTGCTGGTCGTGTCGACCCTGGGACTCGCCGCGGCGATCGTGGCGGAGGCGACCCTGTCGTTCCTCGGTGTCGGGCTCGGCGGCACGGTGGTGTCGTGGGGTAACGACATCAGCCAGGCACAGGCGGCTCTGCGCATCGCCCCGATGTCGCTCATCTATCCATCGATCGCGCTCACCCTCGCGGTGCTCGCGTTCGTCGGCCTCGGCGAGCTCATCCGAGACGCCCTCGACCCGAAGGCGAGGGCCCGCCGATGAGCGACCACAACGCCGCCCAGATCCCGCTGCTGAGTGTCCGCGACCTCAAGGTCGCGTTCCGTTCGCAGGAGGGGATGCGCGAGGTCCTGCACGGTGTCACGTTCGACGTGTTCCCCGGCGAGACCGTCGCGATCGTGGGGGAGTCCGGCTCGGGCAAGTCCACCACGGCCACGGCCATCGTCGACCTGCTGCCGGGGACTGGAAAGGTCACCGGAGGATCGATCACGCTCGAGGGCCGTCCGCTCACGGGCCTGAGCCGACGCGACATCGAGGCCGTGCGCGGTCGCGACATCGGCTTCGTGCCGCAGGACCCCATGTCGAGCCTCAACCCGGTGTGGAGCATCGGCTTCCAGGTCAAGGAGGCCGTGCGCGCCAACGGCATCGCCCAGGGGCGTGCCGCTGTCAAGGCACGCACGATCGAGGTGCTGCAGCAGGCGGGTCTGGCCGATGCCGAGCGACGGCTGCACCAGTATCCGCACCAGTTCTCCGGCGGGATGCGCCAGCGCGCGCTGATCGGCATCGGTCTCGCGGCCGACCCGAAGCTCCTGATCGCCGACGAGCCGACCTCGGCCCTCGACGTGACGGTGCAGCGGGTCATCCTCGATCACATGGCCTCTCTCACGCGGGACAAGGGCACCTCGGTGCTCCTGATCACGCACGACCTCGGTCTCGCGGCCGAGCGCGCGGAGAAGATCATCGTGATGAACGGCGGCAACATCGTCGAGGCGGGGCCGAGCCGTCAGATCCTGGAGAACCCGCAGCACCCGTACACCAAGCGGCTGGTGGCCGCAGCGCCCAGTGTGGCGTCGCAGCGCATCCAGGCGGTCGTGGAGGATCGGGGGATCGAGACGCTCGAGGACCTCGCGGACATCCCGCCGACCGTCCGGGTGGCCGGTCTGACGAAGGACTACAAGATCCGCCAGGGCAACTTCCGCAGCGAGGCCTTCCGGGCGGTGGACGACGTGTCGTTCGAGATCCCGCGCGGCAAGACGCTCGCACTGGTCGGGGAGTCCGGATCGGGCAAGTCCACGGTCGCGAAGATGGTGCTCAAGCTCGAGGATCCGACCGCCGGCACGATCGAGATCGACGGTCAGGACGTGTCGGGGCTCTCGAACGCGCAGGCGTTCGGGCTCCGTCGCCGGATGCAGCCGGTGTTCCAGGACCCGTACGGCTCGCTCGACCCGCTGCGCAACATCGGCAACACGATCGCCGAGCCGCTGCAGATCCACGGCGTCGGCGACCGCGCCTCGCAGCGGGCGCGCGTGGAGGAGCTGCTGGAGCAGGTCGCCCTGCCCCAGTCCCTCGCCACGCGATACCCGAACGAGCTGTCGGGCGGTCAGCGGCAGCGCGTGGCGATCGCTCGTGCACTCGCGCTCAAGCCCGACATCATCGTGCTCGACGAGGCGGTGTCGGCGCTCGACGTGCTGGTGCAGGACCAGATCCTGAAGCTGCTCGCCGACCTGCAGTCCGAGCTCGACCTGACGTACCTGTTCATCACCCACGACCTCGCGGTCGTGCGGGTCTCCAGCGACCTGGTGTGTGTGATGGAGAAGGGCCGCGTGGTGGAGCAGGGCACGGTCGACGAGATCTTCGCGAATCCGCAGGAGGAGTACACGGAGCGCCTGCTGCAGGCGATCCCGGGTGCGTCGATCCCTCTCGGCGGCCACTGAGCGTGGCATCGCCGGCACAGCCCGAGGACGCACGGACCTACCGTGCGTCCTCGGGCACCGTCATCCTCGTGCTCAGCGTGCTGCTGGTGCTGTTCCTGCTGGGGGACACGGTCGTCAACGGCAGCATCGTGCAGGCGCTGCTGATCGCTCCGTGGATGCTCCTCGCCCTGTGGATCGTGTACGAGATCAGCTTCGTGTCGCACGTGCGGGTGGACGCGCACGGGGCGACCGTGCAGAACCTCCTGCGCCGGACGAGCTTCGGCTGGGGGCACGTGCGCGACATCGACCTGCGCTGGCAGCTCGAGTTCGCGCTCGACGACGGCCGCACGCTCACCTCCTGGGGTGGCCCGGCCCGCGCCCGCCCGCCCCGTCAGCGTCGTGACGAGGACGCGGAGCCGCGGGTGCCCTCCGGGTTGCGGGCCCTCACCGACATCCGCGACCGCTGGTCGGAGGCGGCGGCTGCCGACGCGCCCATCCGTCGCACGTGGGACGGCCCCGCGCTGATCGCGCTCGCGGTGATCGTGCTGTGGGCCGCCGCCGCGCTCGTCGTGGTCAACCTCGGCTGAGCACCCGGCGCACCGGGCTCACCCGGGCAGCCCGAACAGCTCGGGCCAGGTGGCGGCCGCCCACGGGTAGCCGACGAACACGGTCGCGTCGATGAGGAAGTGCGCCACCAGGAACGGCAGCAGTCGTCCCGTCCGCTGGTACAGCCACCCGAACAGCAGCCCCATCGCGAGGTTGCCGACGAACGCCCCCGGCCCCTGGTACAGGTGGTAGGTCGCGCGGAGCACGGAGGTGGCGACGATGATCGTCCACGGCGACCAGCCGAGCTGCCGCAGCCGCGCGAAGAGGTAGCCGAGCACCACGAACTCCTCCTGCAGGGAGGCGCGGGCCGCCGCGAGCAGCAGGATAGGCACGGTCCACCAGTGGGCGTCGAGTCCCGCGGGGTTCACGGCCACGAACAGGCCGGCCGCCCGGCCGCCGAGGTAGAGCGCGAGGCCCGGCACGCCGATCGCCACCACGAGCAGCACGCCGCGGGCCACGTCGACGCCGATGCGGGTGCCGTCGAGCCCGAGCCGCCCGAGGTGCGGTCGTCGGCGCTGCCACAGCAGGAAGCACACCAGCAGCACGGGCACGAGCGAGAAGCCGATCGAGAGCAGCTGATAGACGAGGTCGAACACCTCGCGGTCGCTGCGGGACGGGTTGAGCGTCGCGGTCTGGTCGGCCAGGGGCACGTCGTCGGTCAGGCGGTAGGCCAGCTGCACGATCGCGTAGACCGCCGACTGTCCGAGCCCCAGGGCCAGCACGATCGCGATCTCCCACCACAGGCGCGCACGGCCCTCGCGGCGCGAGGACATCGGGGGAGCGGGGGTCACGGAGTCGATGCTACGACGTGCCTCGGAGATCCGATCCGGCGCGTACGTTATCCTGGAACGTCGGCTTCCCGGCGCAACCCCACACTCTTTGAGGACCCTTGTATGGCGCACGCCCTCCGCTCTGACCTCCGCAACGTCGCAATCGTCGCCCACGTCGACCACGGCAAGACCACGCTCGTCGACGCGATGCTCCGCCAGACGGGCTCCTTCGGCGAACACTCGCACGTCGAGGAGCGGGCGATGGACTCGAACGACCTCGAGCGCGAGAAGGGCATCACGATCCTCGCCAAGAACACGGCGATCACCTACAAGGGCAAGCACGCCGACGGCAAGGAGATCACGATCAACGTGATCGACACGCCCGGCCACGCCGACTTCGGCGGCGAGGTCGAGCGCGGCCTGTCCATGGTCGACGGTGTCGTGCTGCTCGTCGACGCGAGCGAGGGCCCGCTGCCGCAGACCCGCTTCGTGCTGCGCAAGGCCCTCGAGGCCAAGCTGCCCGTGATCCTGCTGGTCAACAAGACCGACCGCCCCGACGCCCGCATCGCCGAGGTCGAGGAGGAGGCGCACGATCTGCTGCTGGGTCTCGCGTCCGACCTGGTCGACGACGTGCCCGACCTCGATGTCGACGCGCTGCTCGACGTTCCGGTCGTGTACGCCTCCGGCCGTGCCGGCGCCGCCTCGCAGAACCGTCCCGCCGACGGGTCGCTGCCCGACAACGACGACCTGGAGCCGCTGTTCGAGGCGATCCTCGAGCACGTGCCCGCGCCGTCCTATGACGACGAGGCACCGCTGCAGGCCTGGGTCACGAACCTCGACTCCAGCCCGTTCCTCGGCCGACTCGCCCTGCTGCGCGTGTTCAACGGCACGCTCAAGAAGGGCCAGACGGTCGCCTGGGTCCGCTCCGACGGCACGACCAGCAACGCCCGGATCACCGAGCTGCTGAAGACCCGCGCCCTGGAGCGCTACCCGGCCGACTCCGCGGGCCCCGGCGACATCGTCGCGATCGCCGGCTTCGAGGACATCACGATCGGCGAGACCATCGCCGACCCCGAGGACATCCGTCCGCTGCCGGCCATCACGGTCGACGACCCCGCGATCTCCATGACGATCGGCACGAACACGTCGCCGCTCATGGGCAAGGTCAAGGGGCACAAGCTCACCGCCCGCATGGTGAAGGATCGTCTGGACCGCGAGCTCATCGGCAACGTCTCGCTCAAGGTCGTCGACATCGGCCGTCCCGACGCCTGGGAGGTGCAGGGTCGCGGTGAGCTCGCGCTCGCCATCCTCGTCGAGAACATGCGTCGCGAGGGCTTCGAGCTCACGGTCGGCAAGCCGCAGGTGGTCACCAAGAAGATCGACGGCAAGGTCTACGAGCCGTTCGAGCACCTGACCATCGACACGCCGGAGGAGCACCTCGGCGCGATCACGCAGCTCCTCGCGAACCGCAAGGGCCGCATGGAGAACATGACCAACCACGGCACCGGCTGGGTGCGCATGGAGTTCGTCGTGCCCTCGCGCGGTCTCATCGGCTTCCGCAGCGAGTTCCTCACGACCACCCGCGGCACCGGCATCGCGAACGCGATCTCGCACGGGTACGAGCCATGGGCCGGTCAGATCACGACGCGCCAGAACGGCTCGATCGTGGCCGACCGCTCCGGCGTGGTGACCCCCTTCGCGATGATCGCCCTGCAGGAGCGCATGTCGTTCTTCGTGCAGCCGACCGAAGAGGTCTACGAGGGCATGGTCATCGGCGAGAACTCGCGCGCCGACGACATGGACGTGAACATCACCAAGGAGAAGAAGCTCACCAACATGCGCTCCTCCACGGCCGACAACTTCGAGTCGATGACGCCGCCGCGGCTGCTCACGCTCGAGGAGAGCCTGGAGTTCGCGCGTGACGACGAATGCGTCGAGGTGACGCCCGAGAAGGTGCGCATCCGCAAGGTGATCCTGGACCAGACCGTCCGCGGTCGCGAGGCCTCGCGCCTGAAGCGTCAGGACGCGAACGCCTGAGGCATCCCCGCACCCTTCCGAGAGGGCCCCACGCTCCGGCGTGGGGCCCTCTTCTCATGAAAATGCCAGGTGGGGGCTAGGTCGATGACGCAGACTCGTTCACTTGCGTCCGGGGCAATCTCCCGATGAGTGTCCCGCATCGGGCGCACGACGACCCGAAAGTCGAACCCAATGCTTCAGAAGACCCGTGCGCTTCGGCGCGCCTCCGAGGTGGCTGCCGCGCGCGCCGCCGTCACCCGTACCCCGCTGCTCGTCCTGGGCACCGCGGCCGCCGCCCTCGTGGGGATCACCCTCACGGTCGGGGTGACGGCCGCCCCCGCCACCGGCACCGCGCAGCCGGCCGCGTCGGCCGCGATCACGAGCCAGGCCTTCGGCGCGGAACCGCTCACCCGCATCGCCGACGAGGCCGTGATGACGGTGTCGAAGGGGAAGGATGCGGTCGCGGCGGCGGACGCCCTGACCGCCGAGGTCTCCGCGTCCGGCCTCGACGTGAGCGCTGCGGCCCCGGTGGACACGACGCCGCTCGAGGATGACCTGGAGACCCTCGACGACCGTGCGACCCTGCCCTTGCTCCTCGTGACGGTCGCGACCGAGCAGGCCGCCGCCGAGACCGAGAAAGTCGTCGCGGAGACCGCGGCGCTGCAGCAGGCGTACACGGCGGCGCAGGAGCAGAAGGCCGCGGAGGAGGCGGCGCGCGTCGCCGCCGAGCAGGCCGCTGCGGCCGCCGCCGCGCTCGCCGCGGCCAACACGGTGGACGGCGCGAAGGCGACCGCGCAGCAGATGATGGCCGACCGCTACGGCTGGGGCGGCGATCAGTTCTCCTGCCTGAACTCGCTGTGGAACAAGGAGTCGGGCTGGAACTACCGGGCGTACAACGCCGATGGCGGTGCCACCGGGATCCCGCAGGCGCTTCCCGGCAGCAAGATGGCCTCGGCCGGCGCCGACTGGCAGACCAACGCGGCCACTCAGATCGCGTGGGGCCTGAAGTACATCGCCGACGCCTACGGCACGCCGTGCAGCGCCTGGGGCCACTCGCAGGCGATGAACTGGTACTGAGCCCGAGCGGGCCGGAGGTCACGCACCGTGACGGGCCTATCCTGAGAGGCGGTCGAGCGCTACGGTGACTGTGACGGCTGGGGAGCGTCGCGAATCCGAGGAGGAGTGGTGCTCGATCCCGTCGCCTGGCTCGATGTCCCGCAGGAGGTCTCGACCGGCACGCTGCCCGGCTGGGAGCGCGTGGACGAGATCGTCCGGGAGGCCCACGCCCGCTATGCCGGTGAGCGCGGAGGGCGCGTGGCCGACTACATCCCGGTGCTGGCCGAGGTGGACCCCGAGCTGTTCGGTCTCGCCGTCATCGAGGTCGGCGGCGGGGTGCACGACGCCGGAGACGCGCTGCACCCGTTCTCGATCCAGTCGATCTCGAAGATGTTCGTGTACGCCCTGGCGATCCAGGAGCACGGGCACGAGCGCGTCCGCGACATCGTCGGCGTCAACAACACCGGGCTCGCGTTCAACTCGGTCGTCGCGCTGGAGCTGAACGAGGGCCATCCGCGCAACCCGATGGTCAACGCCGGCGCGATCGCGACCACGGCGCTGATGCCGGGCGCGACCGCGGTCGAACAGTGGGAACGGGTGCGGGAGGGGCTGTCGGCGTTCGCCGGACGGCCGCTGAGCCTCGACGGCGAGGTGTACGCGTCGGAGGCGGTGTCGAACGACCGCAACCGCGCCCTCGGCTGGCTGCTCAAGAGCTACGGACGCCTGGCGGGCGACCCGGACGAGATCGTCGATGTGTACACGCGGCAGTGCGCGCTGAGCGTGACGGCGCACGACCTGGCCGTCATGGGGGCGACGCTCGCCGACGGCGGCGTGAACCCGATCACGGGGGAGCGCGTGGTGACGGCGGACGTGTGCCGCGACACGCTCGCGGTCGTCGCAGCGAGCGGACTCTACGAGAACTCCGGCGACTGGTTGTTCGAGATCGGTCTCCCGGCGAAGTCCGGTGTCGCGGGAGGGATCGTCGCGGTCTCGCCGGGCAAAGGGGCGGCCGCCGGGTTCTCGCCGCGGCTGGACGACGCGGGCAACTCCGTGCGGTCGCAGATGGCGATCGGCCATCTGTCGCGCTCGCTCGGGCTCAATCTGTTCGCCTCCGCACCCGCGCAGGCGGACGACTCGGGAAGCGGTCCCCGACCGGCGGAGAAGGAGCGATCATGACGGAGACGGTGCAGGCGCCAGCGAAGACCTCGTGGCTGCCGATGGTGAGTCTGTTCCTCGCGCAGGTGCTGATGTCGTTCAATGTGGCGGCGCTGCCCATCTCCCTGGGCGGCATGGTCGGTGAGTTCGGCGTGCCGCCGACACTCGCCAGCACCACCATCGTGATGTACGGCCTGGCGGTCGCGGCGCTCGTGATGACGGGCGCGAAGCTCGGGCAGCGCGTCGGCTGGGTGCTGATCTTCCGGGTGGTGGTCGCCCTGTTCGCCGGCTCCGCGATCATGATGCTCACCGCCCCCGGCATCTGGTGGGCGATCGCCGGTCAGGCGGTGGCCGGGGCGGCCGCGGCCATCATCGTGCCGTCCATCGTGGCGCTGATCGCCGAGAACTACCGCGGATCCCAGCAGGCCACCGCGATCGGGGCCATCGGCTCCGCCCGCGCCATCTCGGGTGTGAGCGCCTTCCTCATCGGCGGCACGCTGGGCACGCTCGTCGGCTGGCGCCCGCTGTTCTTCATCGTGCTGGCCGTCGCGGTCGCCGTCTTCGCCCTGAGCTTCACGCTGCGCGGCGACCGCGGCGACGCCTCCATCCGCATCGACCTCGTGGCGTCGCTCCTGATCGGCGGCGCGATCGTGCTGCTGACGCTCGGGTTCAACAACCTCAACAGCTGGGGTGCGCTGGCCGCATCGCCGGCCGCCCCGTTCAGCGTGCTGGGGCTGTCGCCGGCACCGCTGTTCATCGTGCTCGGCCTCGTGCTGGGGCAGGCGTTCTTCCTGTGGACGCGGCGGCGCATGGCGGAGGGCAAGGTACCGCTCATCGACCTCAGTGTGCTGGGGTCGTCGCGCGAGCGTGCCGCCGTCTACGCCATGTTCATCGTCGTGGGGCTCGAGGCGTGCGTGAACTTCACGATCCCGCTGTACATCCAGATCGTGCAGGGGAGGACCCCGTTCGACACGTCGCTGGCGATGATGCCGTTCAACCTCACGGTCTTCCTGACCGCGACTCTGGTCGTGCGCTTCTACAAGCGCTACCCCCCGCGCACCATCGGGGTGTTCGGCTTCATCCTCACCACCGCCGCGCTCGTGTGGCTCTCGGTCGTCGTGACGAACAACTGGGAGACCGTGCCGACGATCGCGGGGCTGATCGTGTTCGGTATCGGACAGGGCGCCCTGGTCACGCTGGTGTTCAACGTGCTGGTCACGGCGGCCCCCGCGGAGCTGGCGGGCGACGTGGGCTCCCTGCGCGGCACGACGCAGAACCTCGCATCGGCGGTGGGGACGGCTCTCGCCGGCGCGCTGCTGGTGTCGCTGCTCGCCCTGAACGTCGGTCGCGCGGTGGTCGAGCATCCGGAGCTGCCGCCGTCGCTGGTGGCGCAGGTGCCGATGGATGACGTGAACTTCATCAGCAACGACGACCTGCGCGTGGTGCTGGAGTCGACGGACGCCACGGAGGAGCAGGTGGATGCTGCGGTCGCCGTGAACGAGCAGGCGCGTCTGAGCACGCTCAAGCTCGGACTGCTGCTGCTGGCGGCGGTGAGCGCCCTGGCGATCCTTCCGGCGTCGCGGCTGCCGCAGTACCGGCCGCACGAGATCCCCGATCCGTCGCCGTCGAGCGGCTCGGACTGAGGCGGCGCTCAGCGCAGCTCGGAGATGAGGACCGCGCTCGTCCCGGGCTTGGTGGCCTCGAAGATGTGCGACACGTCTCCGGCGTACGTGAGGTAGTCGCCGGGGTCGAGCACGACGGGCTCGTCGGGCGGGCCGATGCGGGCCTGGCCCGCGATCAGGATCACGTGCTCGATCGTGCCCGGGTGGTGCGGGTCGGAACGGCGGGGGTCTCCGGGCTCGGCCTGGATCAGGTACACGTCGCGCCGGGCGCCGGGCGGGCTGGCCGAGAGGAGGGTCGCGCTGTAGGCGGCGGCGGACGAGGGCACGCCCGCGAGCTCGTCGGCGCGGATGAGCGTGGGCGCGTTGGCCTGCTGGTCGACCAGCACCGCGAAGGGCACCCCGAGGGCGACGCCCAGGGCCCACAGCGTCTCGACGCTGGGGTTGCCCGCGCCGCTCTCGAGCTGTGAGACGGTCGCCTTGGAGACGCCGGCGCGGCGGGCGAGCTCCGAGACGGACAGGCTCGCGGCCTCGCGCTCGCGGCGGAGCGTGCGGGCGAGGCGGGTGCGGAGATCCTCCATGCGTTCATCATGTCAAACGATCGTTCGCTTGACTATCCACCAGCAGCTGTTCAGAATGATGGTCATGCGTTCACTCAAACGAACAGCGCGCGCGGTGTCCCGGTGACCGCGGAACGCGAGGTGTGGCGCGAGGCGCTCGGCGTCGTGCTCGCCACCAGCGCCTACGGCATCTCGTTCGGTGCCCTCGCCGTCGCCTCCGGGCTGGACGTGTGGCAGACCTGCGTGCTGAGCCTGCTGATGTTCACGGGCGGGTCGCAGTTCGCGTTCATCGGCGTCTTCGCCTCGGGCGGACTCGCCGCCCTCCCGTCGGCGATCGCCTCGGCCGCGCTGCTCGGCGTGCGCAACGTCGCCTACGGCATGCGCATGTCGCCCCTCGTCGGGGGAGGACCGTGGCGCCGTGCGGCCGCCGCGCACTTCACGATCGACGAGTCCACCGCCGTCGCGATCGCCCAGAACGACCCTCGCCTGCGCCGGGTGGGCTTCTGGGTCACGGGCGTGGGCATCTTCATCGGCTGGAACCTGACCACCCTCACCGGAGCCCTCGTCGGCGACGTGCTCGGCGACCCGAAGGCCTGGGGCCTGGACGCGGCGGCCGCGGCAGCGTTCCTCGCCCTGCTGTGGCCGCGCCTCCGACAGCGCCAGGCGGTGGCCGTCGGCGTGGCGGCGGCAGTGGTCGCGGCGGCGTTGACCCCGTTCCTCATGCCGGGGTTGCCGGTGCTGATCGCCGCAGTCGTCGCGATCGCGGTCGGGTGGTTCAACTGGCTCGGGCGGGACGATGCGGGACGCGAGCCCCTCGAGACGCGGGAGGCCGGCGCATGAGCCTGTGGAGCGCCATCCTGCTGGCCGCCCTGATCTGCCTCGCGCTCAAGGCCGCGGGCTACCTCGTGCCGCCGAAGGTGCTCGAGGCGCCGCGTCCCGCCCGCATCTCCGATCTGCTCACGGTGGCCCTGCTCGCGGCGCTCGTCGCAGTGCAGACGCTCGGCGACGGCCAGGCCATCACGGTCGACGCCCGCGTGCCCGCGCTGCTGGTGGCGGCCGGACTGCTGTGGCTGCGGCAGTCGTTCCTCGTGGTGGTCGTGGCGGCGGCGCTGGTGGCGGCGCTGCTGCGCCTGTTCGGGCTCGCGAGCTGATCGGCGGGTGCCGCGACCGCCGCGCGGATAGGATCGAGGGGTGCGCGTGAACGGGATCTCGAGGGTGCTGTCGTGGGTCGCCGCGGCCCTGGTCGGCGGTGTCTACGGCGTGGCCGGGACCATCGCGCACAGCGTGACGTGGGGCCCGATCCCAGTCGGCCTGATCGTCGCGGCGATCGCCTGCGCCGCCATCCTGGTGGCGATCCGCGCGCTCACCCACGACCGCTGGGCGGCCGTCGCCGCAGGGCTCGGGATGCTCGGCATGCTGGTCATGATCTCCGGTGTGGGCCCCGGCGGCTCCGTCGTGGTGCAGGACTCGCTCGCCGGTCGCATCTGGACCTACCTGGCGGCGGGGATCGTGCTGCTCGTGGTCGCGTGGCCGTCGTTCTCCCGCCCGCCCGCACGACCCGCGAGCGCGCCGACGGAGGACCGGGAGCCGAGCGCGACGTAGACTGGAGCGGTGACGTATGTGATCGCCCTCCCGTGCGTCGATGTCAAGGATCGCGCCTGCATCGACGAGTGCCCCGTTGACTGCATCTACGAGGGCGAACGGTCGTTGTACATCCACCCGGACGAATGCGTCGACTGCGGTGCCTGTGAGCCGGTGTGCCCCGTCGAGGCCATCTACTACGAGGACGACCTGCCCGACGAGTGGCAGGACTACTACAAGGCCAACGTCGAGTTCTTCGACGAGATCGGCTCGCCGGGAGGCGCCGCCAAGGTCGGCGTCTACCCGTTCGACCACCCGATCATCGCCGCGCTGCCGCCGCAGGGCGAGTAGGCGCCGGCCGTGAGCGTCCGCGACCTCGCCGACTACCCGTGGGACGCGGTCGTCCCGTTCCGTGACCGCGCAGCGCAGCACCCGGGCGGTCTGGTCGACCTCTCGGTCGGCTCGCCCGTCGACCCGACGCCTGACATCATCCGCCGGGCGCTCGCCGAGGCGACAGACGCCCACGCCTATCCGCAGACGGTCGGCACGCCCGCGCTGCGCGAGGCCATCGTCGCCTGGTATGCGCGCCGCCGCGGCGTGCCGGATCTGCGCATCGACAACGTGCTACCCACGATCGGCTCGAAGGAGCTCGTCGGGCTCCTGCCCACGCTGCTCGGTCTCGGTCCGGGCGACATCGTGGTGCACCCGCGCGTGGCCTATCCGACGTACGACGTGGGCGCCCGCGTCGCCGGAGCCACACCGCTCGCGGCCGACGATCCGGCGGAGTGGCCCGAGGGCACGAAGCTCATCTGGATCAACACCCCTGGCAACCCCGACGGGCGCACCTGGAGCGTCGCGGAGCTCGCGGCCGCCGTGCGTCGCGCGCGCGAGCTGGGCGCGGTCCTGGCGAGCGACGAGTGCTACGCGGAGCTGGGGTGGGACGGCCCGTGGTCGACGGAGCCGATCCCGTCCGTGCTGGACCCGCGGGTGACCGACGGCAGCCGCGCCAACCTGCTCAGCGTGTACTCGCTCAGCAAGCAGTCGAACCTCGCGGGGTATCGCGCCGCCTTCGTGGCCGGGTGCGCCCGCATCGTGGGGGAGCTGCTCACCGCCCGCAAGCACCTCGGCCTCATGCCGCCCGCTCCGGTGCAGCACGCGATGGCCGTGGCGCTCGGCGACGACGCGCACGTGGCCGCGCAGAAGGAGCTGTACCGCGCCAGGCGCGACCTGCTCCGTCCGGCCCTGGAGGCCGCCGGCTTCCGCATCGACGGCTCGGAGGCGGGTCTCTACCTGTGGGCGACGGAGGGACGCGACGCGTGGGAGTCGCTGGGGCGGCTCGCCGACCTGGGCATCCTCGCGGGTCCCGGCCCCTTCTACGGTGCCGACGCGGCGCAGCACGTGCGGCTCGCGCTGACCGCGCCGACCGAGCGGGTGAGCGCGGCGGCAGAGCGCCTGCACGACGGCGCTCTGTAGCTTCCCTCAGCTCAGCGGCGATCTGTTTGGCGGTTGTCACAGTAGGCCGGTGGGACTACTAGGCTGTAAAAGCGATTCGGTCGTCACCCGACCAGGCGCTCGGCGCCGAGAGATCGCCACTTCCGGCTTGATCACGAACGTGCTGACACCCCCGCGACGCGCAGGCGGTCAGACAAAGGAGGAGGGCGCGTGAGCGCTGCAGCAGACCAGACGGCGAAGCTGACGATCGGTGACACCACCGCCGAATTCCCCGTGGTGCGCGGCACGGCCGGCCACGACAGCATCGATTTCTCGACGTTGACCAGGCAGACCGGGTACACCGGACTCGACTACGGCTTCGTGAACACCGCCTCGACCAAGTCCGAGATCACCTTCATCGACGGCGACAAGGGCATCCTGCGCTACCGCGGCTACCCGATCGAACAGCTCGCCGGGAGCACCAGCTACCTCGAGGTGGCGTGGCTGCTCATCTACGGCGAGCTGCCCTCGGCATCCGAGCTCGCCGAGTTCGACGAGAAGATCCGCCGCCACACGCTGCTGCACGAAGACCTCAAGCGCTTCTTCTCCGCGCTGCCGCACACCGCGCACCCCATGTCCGTGCTGTCCTCGGCGGTCGCCGCCCTGTCGACGTACTACGAGGGCCAGACCGACCCGCACAACCCCGAGCACGTCGAGCTGAACATGATCCGCATGCTCGCCAAGCTCCCGGTGATCGCGGCCTACGCGCACAAGAAGAGCGTCGGGCAGGCGTTCCTGTACCCCGACAACTCCCTCGGGTTCGTGGAGAACTTCCTCAAGCTCAACTTCGGCGTCAACTCCGAGCCGTATGAGATCAACCCGGTCATGGCGAAGGCGCTCGAGCTGCTGCTGATCCTGCACGAGGACCACGAGCAGAACGCCTCCACGTCGACCGTCCGCCTCGTCGGCTCGACGGGCGCGAACCAGTTCGCCTCCGTGTCCGCCGGCATCCAGGCGCTCTCCGGCCCGCTGCACGGCGGTGCGAACGAGGCCGTGCTGACGATGCTCGGCCAGATCCGCGACTCGGGGCAGAGCGTCGCGCGCTTCGTGGAGCGGGTGAAGAACAAGGAAGAGGGCGTGAAGCTGATGGGCTTCGGGCACCGGGTCTACAAGAACTACGACCCGCGCGCCAAGCTCGTCAAGGAGGCGGCCGACGAGGTGCTCGCCTCGCTGGGCGTGACCGACCCGCTGCTCGATCTGGCGAAAGAGCTCGAGGAGCTCGCGCTCGCCGACGACTACTTCCGCGAGCGTCGCCTCTACCCGAACGTCGATTTCTACACCGGCGTGATCTACAAGGCGATGGGCTTCCCGACGCGCATGTTCACGGTGCTCTTCGCGATCGGACGGCTCCCGGGCTGGCTCGCGCAGTGGCGTGAGCTGCAGCTCGACCCGCAGACCAAGATCGGCCGCCCGCAGCAGCTGTACACGGGTTCGCCCGAGCGGTCCTTCCCGACGCGCTGAGCCGTCACCCGAAACGCCCCCTCCGTCACATCGGAGGGGGCGTTTCGGCGTCCGGCAGCGCCACGCAGAACGGTGCCCCTCCGTGAAGAGGGGCACCGTTCCGGGTGGCAGGGGTGTCAGCGGCCCTGCGAGCCGCGGCCACCGCCCTGGCGGGACTGGCCGCCCTGGCGCGAAGCGCCGCCGGTCTGCGTGGAGTAGCTGGCGCCCTGGCCGCCGCCCTGACCGCCGGAGCGGCGGCGGCGACGTCGCGCGGGCGGGGTCGCCGCGGAGCTGCGCTCGCCACCGGCGGGGCGCTGCTTGGCGGCCGGGCGCTGCGGCGCCTGCTGCACCGGTGCGGGGCGCACGTGCGGCGCGCGCTCCGGCACCAGCTCGGTCACCGCGGCCGGGGTGAGCTCTTCGAGCGGGGCCGAGATCGCGGCCTTGCGCAGCAGGTCCTTCACGTCGCGGCGCTGCTCGGGGAGCACGACCGTGACCACCGTGCCCGCGGCGCCGGCACGCGCGGTGCGGCCGGAGCGGTGCAGATAGGCCTTGTGCTCGACGGGCGGGTCGACGTGCACCACGAGGTCGACGTTATCGACGTGCACACCGCGCGCCGCGACATCCGTGGCCACGAGCACGCGCACCCCGCCGTCCTCCGGAGCGGTCGAGAACGCGCCGAGGTTGCGCTCGCGCGCGTTCTGCGAGAGGTTGCCGTGCAGGTCGACCGCGGGGATGCCGGCGGCCGTGAGCTGCTTGGCGAGCTTCTTCGCCTGGTGCTTCGTGCGCGTGAACAGGATGCGACGGCCGGTGCCGGACGCCAGGTCGCGCACGAGCACGGTCTTGTTCTCGGTGGAGTCGACCACCAGCACGCGGTGCGTCATCTCGCCCACGGGCACGCTCGCCTCATCGACCTCGTGGCTGACCGGGTTCGAGAGGAACCGGCGGGCGAGGGTGTCGATGCCGCGGTCGAGGGTCGCGCTGAACAGCAGGCGCTGTCCGTCGGCGGGCGTCGCCGCGAGGATGCGGGTGACGCCGGGGAGGAAGCCGAGGTCGGCCATGTGATCGGCCTCGTCGAGCACCGCGACCTCGATCGCGCTCAGACGCACGACCTGCTGCTTCATGAGGTCTTCGAGGCGACCGGGGCAGGCCACCACGATGTCGACGCCGCCCTGCAGCGCCTTCTCCTGCGGACGCTGGCTGACACCGCCGAACACGGTGGTGACGCGGAGGCCCACGGCCTCGGCGAGCGGGGCCACGGTGGCGGCGATCTGCGTCGCGAGCTCTCGGGTCGGCGCGAGCACCAGGCCGCGGGGGAGCCCGGCGCGGCGCTTGGTGCCCGAGGCCGCGAGCCGCGCCACGAGCGGAAGGGCGAAGGCGATGGTCTTGCCGCTGCCGGTGCGTCCGCGACCGAGGAGGTCACGGCCGGCGAGCGAATCGGGAAGGGTGTCGCGCTGGATCGCGAACGCCTCGGTCTTGCCGGAGGCGGCGAGAACGGCGGCGAGCTCGGCGGGAACGCCGAGATCGAGGAAGGAAGGCATGCAGAAACTCCGTCAGCGCCCGACAGGGGCGCGGTAGTGGGGTGAGGTGGGCGAGGACGCGGCGGATCGCGCGTCCGTTCGCCGTACGTATGGCCAGTTCGGGCTGGTGATGGGAGCGCCGGGCGCTCGCTTCGGTCCTCGGAGACCCCTAGACGACGACGATGCTGACCGGCCGGCGGCGCGAGCAGCGGTGTCAGTCTACCAGTGGCGGCATGCCGGAGGCCGCATGCCCGGTGTCAGGCGTGCAGCGCGTCGTTCAGCGTGACCCCGACGCCGGCGCGCTGGACCGCCTCGACCGCACCGGTGAGGGAGTTGCGACGGAACAGGAGGCCGTCGCGGCCGGACAGCTCCGCGCCCTTCACGGTCGGACGGCCGCCGTCCGGAGTGACCGGGCCGTCGGCCAGCACGATCTTGGTGCCAGCCGTGACGTAGAGCCCGGCCTCGACCACGCAGTCGTCACCCAGCGAGATGCCGATCCCCGCGTTGGCGCCCAGGAGCGTGCGCGACCCGATCGAGACACGGTGCGTGCCGCCGCCGGAGAGCGTGCCCATGATGGAGGCGCCGCCACCGATGTCGCTGCCGTCGCCCACGACGACACCCTGCGAGATGCGGCCCTCGACCATGGAGGCGCCGAGCGTACCGGCGTTGAAGTTCACGAAGCCCTCGTGCATCACGGTGGTGCCGGGGGAGAGGTGGGCGCCGAGGCGCACGCGGGACGCGTCGGCGATGCGGACACCGGCGGGCTGGACGTAGTCGGTCAGGCGCGGGAACTTGTCGAGCCCCTGCACCTGGATGCCCGCCCGCTGGAGCTGCGGGCGCAGACGGGCCGCGTCGGACGGCAGGACAGGTCCGGCGTTCGTCCAGGCCACGTTCGGCAGGTGGGCGAAGATGCCGTCCAGGTTCAGCTCGTTCGGGCGTGCGACCAAGTGCGACAGCGCGTGCAGCCGCAGGTATGCGTCCGCGGTGGAGGCGGGGGCGGCGTCGAGGTCGACCTGGAGCTGGACGACCTCGACCGTCACGTTGCGGCGCTCGTCCGGCCCGGCGAGCGGGACCAGGGCGTCGACCGCGGCCGCGGCGTCCTCGGTCGAGGGGGCGACGGTGCGCACCTCGGGGAACCAGGCGTCCAGGACGGTGCCGTCGCCGGCGGTCGTGGTCAGTCCGATGCCCCACACAGTTCTCGCGTCGCTCATACCTCCACGGTATCGCGGGCCGACCCGGGCCTCCGCCCGCATGACGACGGTCGGTAGGCTGAGGGCATGGTGCTCGATCTGACCGCGTCCTCTGCTGCCCTCACCCGCGCGATCTGCGACATCCCGAGCGTCTCGGGCGACGAGAAGACGCTCGCCGACGCCATCGAGCAGGCCGTCGCCCCCCTCGCGCACCTCGAGGTCATCCGGCACGGGAACACGATCGTCGCCCGCACCGACCGCGGCCGAGACCGTCGCGTGGCGATCGCCGGCCACATCGACACCGTGCCCGTGAACGGCAACCTTCCCACGCGCGACATCGAGGTCGACGGCGAGCCCTACCTGTGGGGGCGCGGCACGGTCGACATGAAGGCGGGCACCGCGGTGCAGTTGAAGCTCGCGGCCGAGCTGACCGACCCCGCGGTCGACATCACGTGGATGTGGTACGACAACGAAGAGGTCGAGGCGACCAAGAACGGGCTCGCGCTGCTGGCGGCGGCACGTCCCGACCTGCTCCAGGCGGACTTCGCGATCCTGGGCGAACCGTCGAACGGCGAGGTCGAGGGCGGCTGCAACGGCACGCTGCGGGCGATCGTGCGTACCTCGGGTGTCCGCGCCCACAGTGCCCGGGCGTGGATCGGCGAGAACGCCATCCATCGCGCCGCGCCCATCCTCACCCGTCTGGCCGAGTACCGCGCTCGGGAGGTCCCGGTCGAGGGGCTGCTGTACCGCGAGAGCCTCAGCGCCGTCCGCATCGCCGGCGGGGTGGCGGGCAACGTCATCCCCGACGCGTGCGAGGTCGAGGTCAACTACCGCTTCGCGCCCAGCAAGTCGGCCGCCGACGCCGAGGCCCACGTGCGCGCGGTGCTCGCGGGGTTCGACGTGGAGATCACGGATGCGGCCGAGGGGGCACGCCCCGGGCTGGACGCCGACATCGCGCGGGACTTCGTGGCGGCGGTCGGCGCCGAGCCGCGACCGAAGTACGGCTGGACCGACGTGGCGCGCTTCTCGGCGCTGGGCATCCCCGCCGTGAACTACGGCCCCGGTGACCCGCACCTCGCCCACCACGACGAGGAGCGGGTGCCGCTCGCGCAGATCGCGGCGGTCGAGCAGGGCCTGCGGGCATGGCTCACCTCGCACTGAGCACGGCACGTCGCTGGGCCCGGCTTCCCCTTCCGCTGCGCATCGGCCTGATCTATCTCGGCGCGCGCGTCGTGACGACGGGGTTCCTGATCGCGGCGGCGTCGCTGTCCACCGTCTTCTCGCGCTTCGGCGGTGACGCGGGCCTGATCGACTTCGTGCTCGGCTGGGACGCCCAGTGGTACTGGCAGGTGGCCGTCCACGGGTATCCGAGCGAGCTGCCGCTGACCGACGCCGGCGAGGTCGCCGAGAACGCGTGGGCGTTCATGCCGGTGTTCGCATACGCCGCGAAGGCGCTCGGTTTCGTGCTCGGCTCCTGGGGAGCGGGAGCGTTCGTGCTCGCCCTCGTCGCCGGCTACCTGGCCTGCCTGGCGCTGCATCGCCTGCTGCGCGATCGCATCGGCAGCGGGGCCGCGCTCTGGGCGGTCGTGTTCTTCGCCGCAGGGCCGCTGGCCGCGATGTTCCAGGTGGGCTATGCGGAGACGCTGTTCCTGCTGCTGCTGTTCCTCGCCCTGGACGCGACGATCCGCCGGCAGTACGCGTGGCTGTACCTGCTGATCCCGGTGATGGGCTTCACGCGACCCGGGGTTCTGGCGTTCGCGCTGTACCTCGGCCTCCACGGCATCCTCCGCTGGATCCACCGCCGCGACGATCCGCTCGCGCTGCGCGAGGTGGTGCACATCGTGGCGGCCGGCGCGCTCGCCGTCGCGACCGGCTTCGCGTGGCAGGTGATCGCCGCCGTCGTCACGGGCGACCCCGGGGCGTATCTCGCGACCGAGCTCGCCTGGCGCCGGCACTGGATCGTGGGCGGCGTCGACGGCTTCGTGCCGTTCGAGGGGTGGGTGCAGGCGTCGCAGTTCTGGTTCTCGCTGTGGGGGCTTCCCGCCGCGGGGGGACCCGTCGCGCTCGTGCTGCTCGTGGTGGCCGCGGCCCTCGCGCTGCTGTTCGCCCGCCCGGTGCGGGCACTGGGTGCGGACCTGCGCCTGTGGAGTGCGAGCTACCTGCTGTACCTGCTGGCGGTGTTCTTCCCGCAGTCGAGCACGTTCCGGTTGCTGCTGCCGCTCAGCCCGGTGTGGGGCGCGGTCGCGGTGCCCCGGTCGCGCGCCTGGCGTCTCGGCGTGCTGGTGCTGTGCCTGCTCGGTCAGTGGGTGTGGATCTACCACGTGTATGCGCTCGGCAGCACGTTCTGGCAGGTTCCCTGATCGCGCGGGAGAACGGGATTGTGTCGGCGTGACGTCCACGGCGCGGTGTCACCCGATAAACTCGTTCCATACCACCGGAGGAAAGGGAGCCACGATGGCAGCGATGAAGCCGAGGACCGGAGACGGACCGATGGAGGCCGTGAAAGAAGGACGACTCATCATCGTGCGCGTTCCGCTCGAGGGCGGCGGCCGCCTGGTCGTCTCCGTGAACGACGCCGAAGCGAAGGAGCTCCACGACGTGCTGGGTGCCGTCGTGACGCCGGCCTGATCGAACCGGGTCCGCTCGTGCGGAACCAGGAGGGCGATGGATCCGCGGATCCATCGCCCTCTTTCGCTGTTCCGGCCCCGTGCCCGCGGTCAGTCCTGGTCGTCGAGGCGCACCAGCTGCAGCAGTCCCTCACCGGCCGGCGACACCGTGGCCAGCACCGCGGAGGACTCCTGGGTCGCCTGCACCAGCGAGCGGTAGGCGGAGGTCACGTCGTCGCGCTGCACGGGGTCGGCCACGCGACCGCCGGCGAGGATGCGCGGCACGAGCACGAGCCCGCCGACCCGTGCGAGCCGCAAACCGTGCTCGACGTACTCGATCACGTTCTCCGGGTCGGCGTCGACCAGCACGATGTCGTACGAGGACTCGTTCATGCGCGGCAGCACGTCGCTCGCGCGACCCGTGATGAGGCGGGCGCGGGTGGACGGGACGCGGGCGTCGGCGAACGCCTGGCGTGCCGCGGCGAGATGCTCCGGCTCGTTGTCGATCGTGGTCAGGACGGCCTGCGGGGCGCCGCGCAGCAGCCAGAGGCCGGACACGCCGGCACCGGTGCCGATCTCGACGATCGACCGCGCCCCCGCGGCGGCGGCGAGCACGGCGATCTGCGAACCGACCGCGGCGCTCACCGGGGCGGCACCGAGCTCGACCGCGTGCGCGCGCGCCCTCGCGAGGGAATCCGGTTCGACGATGGATTCTCGAAGGAAGCGCGCGTTGGCGTCGTGCTCGCTCATGGGCTGACTCTCCCTGCCTGCGTGGGTGATGCCTCCAGGGTATGGGCTGTCTGCGCGCAGACTCCGCAGGCGCGGCGGTAGCCTGGTCACATGACGTTCGGTCTGACCTTCGAGAAGCTGCTGCTGATCGGCCTCATCGCGGTGCTGATCATCGGACCCGAACGTCTTCCCCGTGCGGCCGAGAGCTTCGCGCGACTCGTCCGCAAGGCCGGCGAGTACCTGCGCGACACCAAGTCGCGGATGCGGGAGGAGATGGGCCCGGAGCTCGACGACGTCGACTGGCGCAAGCTCGACCCGCGGCAGTACGACCCCCGGCGCATCATCCGCGACGCCCTGTTCGAGGAGCCGCAGCCGACGACCCCGGCCGCGGTCGCCGCCACCATCGCGGAACCGGTGGCCCCGCGCACCGCGCCGCCGGTGTTCGATGCGCAGAACCGTCCTCCGTTCGACTCCGAGGCCACCTGACCCGACGGCTCAGGAGACGCGGGATCGCAGTCGTGCGATGTCGTCGTCGCTCAGCAGCACGCGGGGGATCGCGGTCGCCACGGCGGCATCGCGCACCTTGAGCAGCACGGCGTCGCGCCCGACGCGGACGTGCTGGAACTCGGAGTAGGGGATCTCGGAGCGCCGCCGGTCGCTGCCCAGCTGCAGCCGGTCGTCCTCCAGCGCCACCCACACCACGCTCTCCACGGGCATGGCGGCCCGCACCGCACGGCGCGCGCTGGACACCGACAGCAGCACCGCGTAGAGGCCGAGGGCGACCGCGACCGCCGGAGTGAAGGCCACGATGGCGGACGTCTCCTGCCCGGCGCGCGCGGTCGCGGTGAGGTTGAGCACGCCGATGATCAGGGCGGCGGCCAGCGCCAGCCACATGACGATGGCGACCGGGCGCGTGAGGGTGTAGATCGCGGCGTCCCTCGCCATGTGACGGAGCAGTCTCTCGTCCACGGTCACGGAGCGGTGCGGCATCCGGGCATCCTCCACGGGTCAGGAGATCGACATCGGCAGCGGTCGACCGGCGAGGCCGCGTCCCTGTCGTCCGAGCTGTGCGGCCAGAGTGCGGATGGCGGTCGCCGCCGCGTCGTCCGGCTCGGCGATCACGACGGGGTCGCCGACGTCGCCGCCCCGCCGCAGCGCGGGGCTGAGCGGGATCGAGGCCAACAGCGGCACCGGGGAGCCGGGTTCCGACAGGGCCTCGGCGACCGCCGCCCCGCCGCCCGCGCCGAACAGATCGACCACGGTGCCGTCCGGGAGCGTGTACGCCGCCATGTTCTCGACCACGCCGATCACCCGCTGTCCGGTCTGCCGCGCCACCAGTCCGCTGCGGATCGCCACCTCCGATGCGGCCGCCTGCGGCGTCGTCACCACGAGGACCTCCGCGTGGGGGAGCAGCTGACCGATCGAGATCGCGATGTCTCCCGTGCCGGGCGGCATGTCGATCAGCAGCACGTCGAGGTCGCCGAAGAAGACGTCGGTGAGGAACTGCGACACGGTCCGATGCAGCATGGGCCCGCGCCACGCGACGACCGACTCGCCGTCGCGCAGGAACATCCCGATCGAGATCGCCTTCACGCCGTGCGCGACCGGGGGCAGCATGAGGTCGTCGATGCGCGTGGGCTGCGTGCCGGCGGGGATGCCGAGCAGACCGGGGATCGAGAACCCGTGCACGTCGGCGTCGACGAGGCCGACCGCGAGCCCGCGCTGGGCGAGAGCGACCGCGAGGTTCGCGGTGACGGTGGACTTGCCGACGCCGCCCTTCCCGCTGGACACGAGGATCACGCGCGTGAGCGACTCGGGTCCGAACGGCATGTGGCGCGGCGGGCGACCGGCGCGCAGCTTCTCGGTCAGCGCCTTCCGCTCGGCGGGGGTCATGACCCCCACGTCCACCTCGACGGTCTCGATGCCGGGCACCGCGGCGGCCGCGGCGCGGACATCCCGCTCGATGCGGTCAGCGGCGGGGCACCCGACGATGGTCAACGCGATCCCGACGTGCGCGACGGTGCCGTCGACCTCGATGTCCCGCACCATGTCGAGCTCACCGATGGGGCGTCGCAGCTCCGGGTCCGTGACGGCGGAGACGGCGCTGCGGACGCTGTCGGCCGCGGTCATGGGGTCGCGCCGCCCGCCGGCTCGTCCTCGGCGTCGTTCAGCTCGGCCAGCAGCGCCTTCAGCTCCTGGCGCAGCACGTCTCGGGTGACCGCCTGCGAATTGCGCTCCTCGAGCGCCATGCGCAGCGCCACGATCTCCCGCGCCAGGTACTCCGTGTCGGCGAGGTTGCGCTCGGCCCGCTGGCGGTCCTGCTCGATCTGCACGCGGTCGCGGTCGTCCTGCCGGTTCTGCGCGAGCAGGATCAGCGGGGCGGCGTACGAGGCCTGCAGTGACAGCATGAGCGTGAGCGCCGTGAACCCCAGGGCCGCATCGTCGAAGCGCAGGTGGTGCGGCATGAGCGTGTTCCACCCGATCCAAAGGATGCAGAACAGGCTGAGGATCACGAGGAAGGCGGGCGTGCCCATGGCCCGGGCCACCCACTCCGTGAACCGTCCGAAGCGGTCGCGGGAGGTGGTGCGGGGGCGCGTGGTTCCCCGCCCCGGTGCGTCCAGGCGCGGCGTCGACCGGCTCATCCTCGCCATCAGCGCGCCCCCGTCGTGGGCGACGCGTCGTCGCTGTCGTGCGTGCGCCAGTCGTCGGGCAGCAGGTAGTCCAGCACGTCATCGATGCTGATGGCGCCGACGAGGCGGTGGGCGGCGTCGACCACGGGGAGCGACACCAGGTCGTAGCTGGCGAGCATGCGGGCGACCTCGGCCGCGGAGGCCGTGACCGGGACGGGTTCGAGGCTGTCGTCGAGGATGGCGCCGAGGCGCTCGTGCGGCGGGTAGCGCAGCATCCGCTGGAAGTGTACGAGGCCCAGCAGGCGTCCGGTCGGGGTCTCGAACGGGGGCAGCGTGACGAACACCGCGGCGGCGAGGGCGGGGTGCAGCTCGTGACGGCGGATGAGCGCCAGGGCCTCGGCCACGGTCGCGTCGGCGGAGAGGATGATCGGCTCCGGCGTCATCAGACCGCCCGCCGTGTCGGGGCCGTAGCGGAGCAGCATCCGGACGTCCTCTGCCTCTTCCGGCTCCATCAGCTCGAGCAGCTGCTCCAGGCGGTTGGGCGGCAGCTGTGCGAGCAGGTCGGCGGCGTCGTCCGGCTCCATCTGGTCGAGGATGTCCGCGGCGCGCTCGTCGCCGAGCCGGTCGAGGATGTGCACCTGCTCGTCCTCCGGCATCTCCTCCAGGGCGTCGGCGAGACGGTCGTCGGAGAGCTCTTCGGCGACCTCGATCATGCGCTGCTGCGGCAGGTCGAGGAGGGTGTTGGCGAGGTCGGCGGCGTGCAGTTCGGAGTACGACGCGACGAGCTGCTCGGCGGACTGCGCCTCGCCCGGCGCCCGCTCCTCGGCGACCTCGTTCCAGGCGGCGAACGTCGTCGGCCCCTTGGCGAAGGGGGAGGCCCCGGTCTTCGGTCGCCGCAGGAAGAGCTGGCTGATGGCCCATTCGCCCAGACGGTTCGGCTCGATCGCCACGTCTTCGATGACGGCGGTGCCGCTGCCGTCGATGAGGCTCACGCGGCGCCCGAGCATCTCCGCGAGCACCCGCACCTCACCGGCTCGCGGTGAGAAGCGGCGCACGTTGATGAGGCCCGTGGTGATGACCTGCCCCGACCGGATCGAGGTGACCCGCCCGATCGAGAGGAACACGTGGCGGCGGCCGGGGATCTCGACCACGAGGCCGATCACACGAGGGGCCGCGGTACTTCGATACACGACGACGACATCCCGGACTTTGCCGAGCCGGTCGCCGACGGGATCGAAGACGGCGCACCCTGCGAGGCGCGCGGCGAAGACCCGTTGTGTGCTCACTCGTCCAGCGTATCCCGGGGGTCTCGCCCGCGGCGGCCGCACGCCATCCGCGGCGGCCGTGAGCACGGCATGGAAGAATGGCTTGATGAGCATGCTTAATCGCCCAGCGAACGGCACGGACACCGGCGAGATCGTCGCCTCGATGCGCGACTACGAGAGCGCGCAGAAGACGGTGTCGAAGCTGATCGCCGGAGAGGTGCCGGCGCGGGACATCGCGATCGTCGGGCAGAGCGTCCGCACGGTCGAGCGGGTGACGGGGCGCCTCGGCTATGCCGCCGCCGCCCGATCGGGCGCGATCAACGGCGTGCTGATCGGGCTCTTCCTGTCGGCCATCCTCGTGCTCGGCAACCCCGAGGTCCCCATCCAGCTGTTCGTGGGATTCGTCTTCATCGGTGTCGCGGTCGGCATGCTGCTGAGCCTCGTGACGTACGCGATCGTCCGCCGGCGCCGCGACTTCGCGAGCGTCACGCAGTTCGCCGCCGATCACTACGAGGTCACGGTGCAGGCGGCGTCGCTGGCCAAGGCCCGCCAGGTGCTCGGTGCCACGCGGGTCGCTCCGGTGCGCCCGCCCGTGAACCTGGACGAGCCGCCGCGCTATGGGGAGCGCATCACCCCGGGTGCCGGCACCCCCGCGCCCGCTCCCGCACCCCCGGCTGCTCCGGCTCCCGCGCCCGCTCCGCCGGCCCCCGAACCTGAGCCGGGCGCGGAACCCGCCCCCGCTCCGACCCCCGAGCCCGCACCGGCCCCGGAGCCCGCTCCCGCCCCCGAACCCGCTCCCGCCCCGGAGCCGGCTCCCGCCCCGGAGCCCGCTCCCGCCCCCGAGCCCGGGGTGCCGCCGCGGCCGGCCGATCCCGGCGCCGCTGGCACGATCCGCTGACGCGGCACGACGAGCGATGAGCACCCTCGACGTCGCGCTGCCCAACGGCACGGTCACGGTGTCGGTCGATCGGACGGACGCCGAGAGTGCCGACATCGTCCTGATCGCCCACGGCGCCGGCGCGGGCAAGGACCACCCGTTCCTCGTCGGCCTCGCCGGGGCACTCGACGGTCTCGGTCTCGCGACGGCACGGTTCTCCTTCCCCTACAGCCAGCAGGGGCGGAAGATGCCGGGTCCGGCTGCCCACGCCGTCGCCACCTGGCGCGCGATCGTCGAGGCCACCCGGGCCGCCCACCCCGGTCGACGCATCTGGGCCGCGGGCAAGTCGTACGGCGGGCGCATGGCGTCGCTCGCGGTCGCCGAGGGGCTCGCCGTCGACGGGCTCGTGTACCTCGGCTACCCCCTGCACCCGCCGGGGCGCCCGGACCGTCCGCGCACCGAGCACCTTCCGGCGATCGCCGTGCCGCAGCTGTTCATCGAGGGGACGAACGACCCGTTCATCCAGCCGCTGTCGCAGTTCGAGGAGGCGCTCGCCGCCTGCCAGGACGCCCGGGTCCACTGGATCGAGGGCGGCGGTCACTCCTTCGAGATCGCGGGACACAAGCGTCCCGCGGCCGATGTCGGGGCCGCGCTCGCCCCGGTGATCCGCGACTTCATCGTCGCCCGACGCCGCTGACGAGATTCCCCAGAACTTTTTCTCCGATTCGCGTAATGAATCGTGTGCGAGCCCGTCTCATCAGGTGGAGACGCCACACGAACTCCTCCGGGGGGCGGAGTTCGGGCGCCGGTGCGGGGGGTTCTGCGCCGGTCGGGTGGGCTCGGGAGCCTCGGGGGAGGAGTTCCCGGCCCGGCCCGCTTCCATTCAGGGGGACGGGCCGCCGATCTGGGGAGAACGGCGGCCCACCACCCCTCACTCCGCCAGACCGGAGGCAGCGGCTAGATCAGGCGGCGCAGGTCCGCGTCGGCGAGCAGCCGGCGCATCGTGGTGCGGCCGAGCGCGCTCATCGCCGGATTCGAGCGCTCGTAGTACCAGCCGAGGCCCGCGGCCTGCTGGAAGGCCCAGGCCGCGCCGCGCAACCAGGTCGTCGTGCCCACGTCGACCGCGTCCCGCAGCACCTCGCGCACCGGCGCGTCGAACAGGTGCCACGCGCACACCAGGTCGAGGGCGGGGTCGGCCGGACCGAAGTCGCCCCCGTCGAGCACACCGACCAGGCGGGCGCCGCCGTCCTCGGCGATCAACAGGTTGAACGGGGTGAGGTCGCGGTGGCTCATGACCACGTCCTCGGCGGACGGCAGCGACCGCAGCTCCGACCACAGGGCGGTGGCCGCGGCGACATCGAAGAGCGACCCGCTGCGCGCGAGGCACTCCGCGACCCACTCGTCGTGGTCGGCCAGCACTCCGCCGCGGCCCCGACCGTCGAACCCGCGCCCTGCGACGTCGACCGCGCGCAGCGCACGGATCAGCGCCCCGAGGTCACGCGCGAGGTCCGCGGCATCGGCGTGGGCCAGCGGGTCGGCCGGTCGTCCGGGCACCCACGTCTGCACCGACCACGCCGACGGGTAGTCGGTCGACGGCGGCACGACGCGCACGGGGACCGGGGTGGCGAACGGCGTGGCCTCGGCGAACTCGTGCAGGGCGGCCGCCTCCCTCCGCAGCTGCTGCTCGGTGGTGGGCAACAGCGGGAAGCGCGCCACGAGGTCGTCGCCGAGCCGCACGATGGTGTTGACCGTGCCCGCCGCGGGGACCCTGCGCAGCGGTCGACCGTGCAGGTCGGGTGCATCCCGGGCGAGCAGACGGTCGGCGAGGGTGTCGTCGACCGTCAGCTCACCGTCGTGCATCGCCGGGTCAGCCGCGGAGCCGGGCCATCCACGCCTCGACCTCGTCGGCCGTGCGCGGGATGTCGGCCGACAGGTTCACGGGGCCGTCCTCCGTCATCAGGATGTCGTCCTCGATCCGGACCCCGATGCCGCGCAGCTCGGCGGGCACCGTGAGGTCGTCGATCTGGAAGTACAGACCGGGCTCGATCGTGAAGACCATGCCCGGGGCGAGGATGCCGTCGTAGTACATCTCGCGGCGGGCCTGAGCGCAGTCGTGCACGTCGATACCCAGGTGGTGCGAGGTGCCGTGCACCATGTAGCGGCGGTGCTGACCGCCGGCGTCGGCGTCCAGCGCCTCCTCCGCCGTGACCGGCAGCAGACCCCACTCGGCGGTGCGCTCGGCGATCACGGCCATCGCAGCGGCGTGCACGTCGCGGAACCGCACGCCCACCCGGGCTGCCGCGAACGCGGCGTCGGCCGCCTCACGGACTGTCTCGTACACGCGCCGCTGCACGTCGGTGAAGGTGCCCGAGACCGGCAGGGTGCGCGTGATGTCCGCCGTGTACAGGCTGTCCGCCTCCACCCCCGCATCCACCAGGATCAGGTCTCCGGGAGCGACCACACCGTCGTTGCGCGTCCAGTGCAGGTAGCAGGCGTGCGGGCCGGACGCGGCGATCGTGTCGTAGCCCTCGCCGTTGCCGTCCTCGCGCGCGCGGCGGTGGAACACGCCCTCGACCACCCGTTCGCCGCGGGCGTGCGCGATCGCGGCGGGAAGCTCGCGGATGATGTCGTCGAAGCCGTTCGCGGTGATCTCCACCGCACGCCGCATCTCGGCGATCTCGAACTCGTCCTTGATGAGGCGCAGCTCGGAGACGACGCGGCTGAGGGTCTCGTCCTCGTCGAGGACGAGCTCTCCCTCGCTCGGGCGGAACTCGTGCAGGTGTGCCGTGGCGATCTGCAGGTCGGCGGCGACGCCGGCCAGCGAGGGGCGCGGGCCGATCCAGAACTCGCCGATCGTCGCGTCGGCGTAGAACTCGGTGGTGGTGCGGTCCGCGCGCTCGCGGAAGTAGAGGGTGACGTCGTGGCCGCCGTCGGTCGGCTCGAACACCAGGACGGAGTCGGGTTCGGCGTCCGACGCCCACCCCGTGAGGTGCGCGAACGCCGAGTGGGCGCGGAACACGTAGTCGGTGTCGTTGCTGCGCTGCTTGAGAGAGCCCGCCGGGATCACGAGGCGCTGCCCGGGGAAGGCGGCCGAGACGGCGGCGCGGCGCTTCGCCGCGAACGGTGCCTGCGCGCGCGGAGCCGGAACCGTCTCCGGACGCTCGGCCCATCCGGTCGAGATGGTGTCGAGGAAGCCCTGCGGGAAGGGCTGCTTGCGATTGGTCGAGCTGTTCTCGACGGGGGCTTCGACGGTCTCGTCAGCGATCGTGTCGCGTTCTCCGGTGCTCATCGCTCCAGTCTCTCACCCCGGGGCGCACGCGCAGGGTCAGCCGGCCGGTTCCAGCTGCACCACGAGCGCGCGGTGATCGCTGCCACCGGCGTCGTCCAGGACGACGGACCCCGTCGGGCGCCAGTTCGGAGAGGCCATCACGTGGTCGATGGGGGCCCCGGCCAGCGCGGGCAGGGAGCTGGGCCACGTGCCGGACAGACCGTTGCCCGTGCGAGAGGCGACGTCGCGGCAATAGCCCATGTCGCCCCCCTCCACGCCGAGCGACGCCATGTGGTCGACCGTGGCGTTGAAGTCACCCGCGAGGATGAAGTCGCCCGCCGGGCACTGGTCGGCGATCCACTGCAGGTCGCTCTGCCACTGCTGCATCTCCTCCATGCGCGGAGCGACCGCGTGCACGGCCACGATCGTCGGCCCGTCGCCGTCCACCGGCATCAGCACGACGCTCGGCACGGACCCGGTGTTGCTGCTGCCGTCCCTGGCGGACTCGATCACGGAGTACTCGCCCAGCTCGGGAGCGACCAGCACGGTCGTCTGCCACGACTGCGGGCCGTTCGGCACGTCGGGCCGGAACTGCACGTGGTGCACCCACATCGGGTGCCCCTGCTCCCGCAGCATCAACGCGATGCGCTCGCCGACCGCCTCGGTGGTCTCCGGCAGAGCGACGACGTCGGCACCCTGCTCCAGGATCCGTCGTGCGATCTCCTCCGCGGGAACGGCCTCGCCCGCCGTGTTCCAGGTCAGCACCCGCAGGCTGCTGTCGGTCGCGGCGGGGAGGGTGGCGCCGGTGAAGCCGCGCGTCGCGCCGATCACCCCGGTGGCCCCGGCACCCAGCAGCGCCACGATCAGGATCGACGCCGCGAACCCTCGGAGCGGCCGGGCCAGCAGCAGCAGGAGCGCCAGCACCGCGACGACGAGGAGCGCGCCGAGCACCAGGCCGCGGGCGGCGACCAGCTGCGCGAACGGGTAGGTCTGCTCGAGGCGGAAGAACTGCGGCCACACCACGATGGCCGTCGCGATCGCGAACAGCACGGTGAACAGGATCCCCAGGAGACGAAACATCCCCTCCAGCCTAGAAGCGACGCCTGTGAAAGCCCTGCCGCGACGCCGATCAGCGCGGCTGCGGATCCGCGGGTCCCGGCGCTCGCTACGCTCGGAGGATGCCCGCCGCGTCACACAGGTTCGCCGGTCCCGCCGACCTGCACCTGCACTCCAACCACTCCGACGGCACGGAGTCGCCCGCCGAGGTGATGCGGCAGGTGTACGCGCACGGTGTCCGCACGGCCGCACTGACCGATCACGACCGCACCACCGGCTGGACCGAGGCGGGCGACGCGGCGGTCGCCCTCGGCATGACGTTCCTGCCCGGAATGGAGCTCTCCGCCAAGCACGAGTGGCGCAGCGTGCACGTGCTGGGCTACCTCTTCGACCCGGACGACGCCGCGCTGAGCGCCGAGACGAACCGCATCCGCGACGACCGGATCGGACGGGCCGAGCGCATCGTGCGCAACATCGGTCGCGACTACGACCTGCAGTGGGACGACGTCGTCGCCCAGACCACGCTCGACGCCACGGTCGGCCGACCGCATATCGCCGACGCCCTCGTCGCGCGCGGCATCGTGCGGGATCGCACCGAAGCGTTCGACGGCATCCTGCACCCGCGCGAGGGCTACTACGAACCCCACTACGCCCCCGATCCGCTCACCGCCGTGCGGCTCATCACCGCCGCGGGCGGGGTGGCCGTCATCGCCCATCCCGTCACGGCCGGCCGCGACCGCATGATGCCCGTGGCGTACATCGAACGGCTGATCGACGCGGGGCTCGGCGGCTTCGAGGTGGACCACCGCGAGAACACCGCGCAGGGCAAGAGGATGCTGCGCGAGCTCGCGGCACGGCACGACCTCATCGTCACGGGGTCGAGCGACTACCACGGCAGCGGCAAGCCGAACCGCCCGGGGGAGAACACGACGGCCGAGGACATGGTGCAGCGCCTCATCGACCGGGCGTCGGGCTCCACACCGCGCTACCCCTGACGACGCGCTGCCGTCGAGTGGCCGTGGCGGCGGGACCCGTGAGGAACGACGAGGGGCGCCGCACGGATGACCGTGCGGCGCCCCTCGGACGATGATGCGGCCGGCTCAGGCGCCGGCGACGGGCGCGGCGCCGGCGGCACCGGAGCCCCCGCGACGACGACGGCGGCGGCGGGCGGGAGCCGGCTTGCCGTCGTGGTGCTCCTTGCCCGCACCGTCGTGCGTACCGGCGCCCTCGGCGCCGCGGTCAGCGGACGCAGCGGAGGAGCCTTCGGACGCGGTGCCGTCGGCGGCACCCTCGGCGAACGTCGAACCGACCTGGCTCGAGCCCGTGCGGCGGCGGCGACGACGACGCGTGCCCGCCTCGCCCGTGCCCTCGGCCGCGGCGTCGGCGGCGCGCTCCGGACGACGGGTGCGCTCGGTCTTGACCGGCTCCTTCTTCGGCGCGGAGACCAGACGGCCCTTGGTGCCCTCGGGGATGTCGAGGTCGGTGTACAGGTGCGGGCTCGACGAGTACGTCTCGATCGGCTCCGGCTGGCCGAACTCCAGCGCTCGGTTGATGAGGGCCCACTTGTGCAGGTCCTCCCAGTCGACGAACGTGACCGCGATACCCGTCTTGCCCGCCCGGCCCGTGCGACCCGCGCGGTGGAGGTACGTCTTCTCCTCATCGGGGATCGTGTGGTTGATCACGTGCGTGACGTCGTCCACGTCGATGCCGCGGGCGGCGACGTCGGTCGCGACCAGCACGTCCTTCTTGCCCGCCTTGAACGCCGCCATCGACCGCTCGCGCTGGTCCTGACCCATGTCGCCGTGCACGCCGCCCACGTTGAACCCGCGGTCGCTGAGTTCGTCGACGAGACGCTGAGCGGCCCGCTTGGTGCGGGTGAAGATGACGGTCTTGCCGCGGCCCTCGGCCTGCAGGATGCGGGCGATGACCTCGTCCTTGTCGAGCGAGTGCGCGCGGTAGACGAGGTGCTTGATGTTGGCCTGCGTGAGACCCTCGTCGGGGTCGTTCGCGCGGATGTGGATCGGGTTGGTCATGAACCGGCGGGCCAGTGCCACGATCGGTCCGGGCATGGTCGCCGAGAACAGCTGGGTGTGGCGCACGGCCGGGACCTTCTGGAAGATCTTCTCGATGTCGGCGAGGAAGCCCAGATCGAGCATCTTGTCGGCCTCGTCGAGCACGACCTCGGTCGCGTTCGACAGGTCGAGCAGGCGCTGACCGGCCAGGTCGATCAGACGGCCGGGGGTGCCGACGACGATCTGCGCGCCCGCCTTGAGCTGGTCGATCTGACCCTCGTAGGCCTTGCCGCCGTAGATGGCGACGACGCTGGTCGAGCGGTTGCTGGTGAGCAGGTCGATGTCTTCGTACACCTGCACCGCGAGCTCGCGGGTGGGGACGACGATCAGCGCCTTGACGCCGTGCTCCGGGTCCTTCCCGAGCCGCTGCACGACGGGGATGCCGAAGCCGAAGGTCTTCCCGGTACCGGTCTTGGCCTGGCCGATGATGTCCTGGCCAGGCAGGCCGAGGGGGATGGTCTGCTCCTGGATCGGGAAGGCATCCACGATGCCCTTCGCGGCCAGTGCGTCGACGATGTCCTGATCGATGCCGAGATCGGCGAAAGTTGTCACTGTTTTCAGATTGCCTGTCCGGCGACCCGCGGGGATCGCCACGTAAACGGAGCCACGCCGTCTCTTGTGCCACAGGCGCGGGGCCCCGCTCCGACGGCGGGGACAGGGACAGCCTACCGGAGCCCCTCTCTCCGCCAGGAAGAAGCGCGGGCCCGAGTATTGTGAACGACGTGGTGGACTCGGGAGGACGGCCTCGTGGTTAAGTGGTTCTGGCAGCGCGACCGTGCGCCGCGGCGCGCCCTCGCACTGCGCAGTCGCGGCGAGCAGGGCGATGCGACCCGGGTCGATTTCGCCGAGCTGGCGCCCGAGCTTCCGCGCTTCCTCGGTCAGGCCGCCTACCTGCAGCTCGGCTACTTCGAGACGCTGACGCGACTCATCCGCGCGACACCCGAGCTGTCCGAGAAGGAGGCCCTGTCGCGCGCGGCGGGTGCCGCACTCACCAAGCACCGCGGCATCGTCGACCTGATCGCCGAGCGCGGAGACGACCCCACGCAGCTGATGCTCCCCTTCCGCGAACACCTCGACGCGTTCCGCCGCAAGACCATCGGCGCGCGCCCCCGGGAGACGCTCCTCGCCGTGTACATCACCGCGGGCATGCTCGACGACTTCTATCTCGCCCTCGCGTCCAGCTACGGAGAGCCGGGGCGGCGCGTCGCCGAGATCCTGCGCGAGGACGACGCCAGGCACGAGATCGTCGCGATCATCCAGGAGACGATCGAGAGCGACGAGGAGTGGCGGTCGCTGCTGTCGATGTGGGCGCGGCGCCTCGTGGGCGACACGATCCTCGTGTGCCGTGCCGCGCTGCGACCCGAACTGCTCGCCGTCGAGGAGGAGCGCATCGAGCCGGTCTACACCGAGCTCATGGGCGCGCATGCTCGACGCATGGACGCGATGGGCCTCGCCTCCTGAGCGGGCGGGCCCGCCGGGTCAGATCCCGAGCGCGGCCTTCGTCTCGGCGTCCGAGCGCCGGCGCAGGGCGGTGACCCCGACCGCGACCGCGGCCGAGACCACCACGGAGCCGAGGATGCTCGCGAGCCAGAGCCACGGGCTGTCCTCGCCGACGCCCGCCCACTGGAGCACGGTGTAGAGGAGCGCCGCGGTGGCGGTGGCGACGGCCGGAGCCAGGGCCACGCCCCGGAGCTCACGGCCGCCGACGACGTAGTGCACGGCGATGCCGAGCGCGCACGCCGCGATCAGGGCGAGGAGGATGTACATCGGCGGTCAGGCGACGAAGCCGACGCGGCGCGACTCCTCGGTGCCCAGCTCGATGAAGGCGAGGTTCGCGGTCGGCACGATGTAGGAGTTGCCCTTCACATCGGCGAAGCTCAGGTGGCTCGCGCTCTGCTCCAGCGCCGCGGAGACCTGGGTGCGGACCTCGTCCGCCGAGGCGGCGGTGTCGAAGCTCAGCTCGCGGCCGGTGTTGATGATGCCGATGCGGATTTCCACGCGTGCTCCTTGAAGTTCGTCGGACTCGCCAACTCTATCGCGCGGCACCGGGGCCGGATCGGCCGTCGCCGCCGGTTTCGCCAGCAGCGCACAGCGCGCCCGCGCGGGGCGGGCGACGCCCATGTCGGCCGCTCCCGTTAGCGTGGAGGACATGACTTCGGATGCCGCTCAACGTGCCGTGATCATGGCGCCGCCGACCGCGTCCGGCGTCATCATCGGTGCCCCGGGCACCGGCAAGACGACGGTGCTGGTCGACCGCATCGTGCGGCTCATCGACGAGGAGGGGCTGCGGCCGGAAGAGGTGCTCGCGCTCACCCCGAGTCGACAGGCCGCGACGGCGCTGCGCGATCGCATCGGCGTGCGCGTGGGACAGGCGACCCCCGGCCCGCTCGCCCGCTCGCTCGGTTCGTTCGCCTTCCAGCTCGTCCGCGGGGCGATGGTGCGCGAGGGCGCCGAGCCGCCCGCGCTGCTGACGGGCGCCGACCAGGACCGCATCATCGCGGAGCTGCTCGCGGGAGACACGGAGGACGGCCGCATCGCCTGGCCCGAGTCGCTCAGCGCCTCCGTGCGGGCGTCGAGAGGATTCCGGTCGGAGCTGCGCGCGTTCCTGGCCGAGTGCACCGAGCTGGGCGTGCACCCCGAGGAGCTGCGGTCGTCGGGCAACGAGGTGTGGGCGGCCGCTGCGGAGTTCCTGGTGGAGTACCGCACGGTGCTCGACGCCCTGCGATCGGCCCACCGCGACGCGGCCGACCTGCTCAGCGAGGCGAGCGCGATCCTGCGCACGGCCGATGCCGCCACCCTCGGCCCGCTCGCGCCCGTGCGCGCGGTGCTGATCGACGATGCGCAGGAGCTCACGCGCGGGGGCATCGCGGTCGTCCGGGCACTGCTCGACCGCGGGGTCGCGGTGCTGGCCTTCGGCGACCCCGACATCTCGTCCGGGGCGTTCCGTGGCGCGAGCCCCGAGCTCTTCTCGCAGCTGGCGGGGGCGCTCGGCGACGTGCACGTGCTCGACGGGGCGCACCGACAGCACGCCGCGCTCACCGCGCTCACCCGCACCGTGACGCAGGCGATCGGGGTGTCGGGGCGCGTGGAGCATCGGCGGGCGCCCGCGCCGCTCGCGGGGGAGGACGAGGCCCCCGTCGTGTCCACCTTCCTCGCGCCGTCGCCCTACGAGGAGTTCGACCGCATCGCGGGGGTGATGCGCGACTGGCATCTGAGCGACGGAGTGCCGTGGGATCGGATGGCGGTGATCGCCCACGACACCCGTCAGGTCACCGCCCTGGAGACCGAGCTGGCGGCGCGGGAGATCCCCACGCGAGCCGCCGGGGTGCAGCGACCGCTCGGCAGCGAGGGGATCGTGCGCGACATCGTCGGGATCGTCCGTCTCGCGCTGACCCCCGACGAGGAGCGGACGGTACAGGCGTGGGAGGACGCACTGCGGACGCCGTTCGGGGGCATGGATGCGATCGCCCTCCGACGACTCAGGGCGCGGCTGCGGCATCTCGAACTCGCCGGCGGGGGATCGACGCCCGCGCGCGAACTGCTGCGTCAGGCTCTGTCGCAGCCCGCGACCCTCACCCTCATCGACGCCCCCGAGTCGCGCACGGCGGAGCGCTTCGCGGAGACGGTCGAGGCGGTCGCCAGGGCCGCCGCGGAGGGCGAGACCATCCACGATCTGCTGTGGCGCGTGTGGGAGCAGGCCAGGGCGGTGGACGGTCGCCGGCTGTCGGTGGCGTGGCGGGAGATCTCGCTGCTGCCGACCGGGGCGGAGACCGCGCGCTCGCTCGACGCGCTGGTGGCCCTGTTCGACGCGGCCAAGCGGTTCGTGGAGCGCACGCCGAACGAGAAGCCCGAAGTGTTCGTGCGCGACATCCTCGACAGCGAGGTCCCGGAGGACACGCTGTCGACGCCGGAGCGTCCCGGCACGGTCACCCTGCTCACCCCCGCGACCGCATTGGGCACGGAGTTCGACGCGGTCGTCGTCGCCGGGGTGCAGGACGGCGTCTGGCCCAACGTACGGCTGCGCGGCGGGCTCCTGCAGACGTGGCGGCTCCCCGGGGCGCTCGCCGCCGCCCGCACCGGTGTGCCCGACGAGCCGCCCGGTGTGCTCGACCGCCGACGGGCGGCCCTGCACGACGAGCTCCGTCTGTTCGTGCGGGCGATCTCGCGCGCCCGCGGCCGACTGCTGATCACGGCGGTCGACGACGACGACCTCACCCCCAGCCCGTTCTTCGGCTTCCTTCCGCCACCGGAGCCCCCGGAAAGGCATGCGTCCGCGGAGCACCCGCTCACCCTGCGGGGCCTGGTCGCGCGCCACCGGCGCACGCTCACCACGGTGACGGCCGAGCCGCTGCGGCGCGAAGCCGCAGCGCAATTGGCGGTGCTGGCGCGGGAGGGCGTGCCGGGAGCCGACCCGGCCGAGTGGTACGGCGTGCGGCCGGCATCCACGCGGGCTCCGCTGCGCGACCTCGCGACCTCGGGTGCCCGCGTGTCGCCGTCGGCGGTCGAGTCGTTCGAGGAGTGCGGCCTGAACTGGGTGGTCTCGGCCCTCGGCGGCGACACCGTCATGCCCCCGACGGCGGGAATCGGCACGATCGTGCACGAGGCCATGGAGCGCGTGCCCGACGGCGACCTCGAGCGCATGCGGGCGATCGTCGCCGAGCACTGGCCGGAACTCGACTTCGAGACCGAGTGGATCGGACGCAAGGAGCGTCGTCGTGCCGACCTCTTCGTCGACCGGCTGCACACGTATCTCGGCGATGTCGCGCGCGACGGAGGCCGGGTGCTCGGCAGCGAGGTCGAGTTCCGGTTCGCGGTCGATGCCCGGGAGGGCGCGGAGGAGCCGACCGTGCATCCGGTCGACGAGGAGCGGGCACACCGGGCGATCGTGCACGGGTACATCGATCGGGTGGAGTCGTATCCCACCGGTGCGGGTGACCACCCGCACGCGCGAGGACGGGGATGGGAGCGCATGACCGGCGACGCCGAGGGCACGACCGTGGTCGTCGACCTCAAGACGGGCAAGACCGACCCGGAGACCGACGGTGCGGTGCGGGAGCATGCGCAGCTCGCGGCGTACCAGATCGCCGTGCAACAGGGGCTGGTGCCGGGTGCGACCCCGAGGTCGCTCGGCGGCGCGCGACTCGTGATCGTCTCGAAGACCCTGGCGAAGAGCGACTACCGCATCGCCCATCAGCACGCGCTCGACGGCGACGCGCGGCGGCAGTTCCTGCAGCGCGTGGCGGAGGTGGCGCGGGGCATGTCGGCCGCGGGGTTCACGGCCCAGGTCGAGTCGCACTGCGCCGACACGCAGCGCCGCGTGCACCCGTGCCGCATCCACACGGTCCCGGCGGTGAGCTCGTGACCGTGGCGGCGCCCGAGGTGGTGCTCTCGGCGACCGACATCGCCGCGGCGCTCGGCCTGCCCACGCCGACTCCCGCCCAGCAGGAGGTGATCGAGGCCCCGCTCGAGCCGGCGCTCGTGGTGGCCGGGGCGGGCAGCGGCAAGACCGAGACGATGTCGGCGCGCGTGGTGTGGCTCGTGGCGACGGGTCGAGTGCGGCGCGACGAGATCCTCGGGCTGACCTTCACCCGCAAGGCCGCCGGCGAGCTGGCGGAGCGGATCGGTGCGCGTCTCGCCGTCGTCGACGAGTACGGCCGACGGGGACTGCTGCCGCACCTGCCCGCGATCGTCCGCAGCGACGCCCTCGACCGGGTGGCGGAGGCGGCGTCGGGACGGCAGCGCGACCTGGTGCGCGCCACGGTCCTCGACGACCTCGCCCGTCGGTTCGACACGGGTTGGGACCCGGCAGCGTCGCGGACGGCGGAAGACCTGATGATCCGACCGCGCGTGTCGACGTACAACGCGTTCGCGGACGGGATCGTGCGCGAGCATGCGGCCCGGATCGGCCGTGATCCCGATGTCGCCATGCTCAGTCAGGCGGCGTCCTGGATGCTGGCGCGGGAGGTGGTGCTCCGCAGCGACCTTCCGCAGCTGGAGGAGATCGACTACGCGCTCGGCACGGTCATCGACGCGGTGCAGCGCTTGGCCGGTGACGCGCTGGACCACCGGGTCGACCTCGCGCTGGCCGAGCGCATCGCGGTGGAGCAGGCGCGCGCGTTCGAGCCGTACCGGAGCAACGCCGACGTCGAGAAGGCGGCGATCAACCTGCTGAGCCTGCCCACGCTCACCGCCCTGGTGCGCGAGTACATCGCGGAGAAGCAGCGCCGGGGGGTGCTGGACTTCGCGGATCAGGTCGGCGGCGCCTACGACATCGTGGAGTCGGCCCCTGATGTGCGGGCCGAACTGCGCGAGCAGCACCGCGTCGTGCTCCTCGACGAGTACCAGGACACCTCGGTCATCCAGACCCGCTTCCTCGCCGAGCTGTTCCGCGATACGGCCGTCATGGCGGTGGGCGACCCGCATCAGTCGATCTACGGCTGGCGTGGAGCCAGCGCCGACAACCTCTACGCGTTCTCCCGGTCGTTCGCGAGCGCGGGGGCGGTGCGCACGTACAGCCTGATGACGAGCTGGCGCAACGATCGGGGCATCCTCGACATCGCGAACCGGGTGCTGGAGCCGCTGCAGCGCCCCGGACTGGACGTGCCGCCGCTGGAGGCGCGTCCCGGGGCGGGTGACGGCGGCGTGGAGGTGCGCTTCCCGCTCACGGTCGATGAGGAGGCGGCGGCGGTGGCGGACTGGTTCGTGCAGCGCCGCGCCGCACACGACGCGGGGGAGGGGGCACGGGCCGGATCCCCGCACACGGGCGCGATCCTGTTCCGCTCGAAGCGTCACATGCAGACGTTCGCAGCGGCGCTGGCGGCCCGAGGGGTGCCGCACCGCATTCTCGGGCTGGGCGGCCTGCTCGCCACGCCGGAGGTGGTCGACGTGGTGTCCACGCTGCGGGTCGTGCACGATCCCACTGCCGGTTCGGCCCTCATCCGGCTGCTGACCGGACCGCGTTTCGGGGTGGGAGTCGCCGACATGGCGGCGCTGTACGACCTCGGCCGCACGCTGGCCGAGCGCGACACGACGATGCTCCCGCTCCCGGACGAGGTGCGGGTGCGGCTGCGTTCGTCGCGCGGAGCGGACGAGGCCGTGTCGATCGTGGACGCGGTCGACGTGGTGCGCGCGGTGCGAGACGACTACCGCCTGCTCGCGGCCATCACCCCGGAGGGCAGGGCGCGGATCCGCGCCGCGGGGGAGATGCTGGAGCGGTTGCGCCGCGCGTCGTCGCAACCGATCCCCGAGCTGATCCGTCTGATCGAGCTGGAGCTCCGCCTCGACATCGAGCTCGCCGCGAACGAGACCCGCGGACCGGCGCGGATCGCGGCGACGCAGTTGCGAGCCTTCGCCGACGAGGTCCGTGCGTTCCTCGCCGCCGACGACCGCGGCACGATCGGCAGCCTCCTCGCGTGGCTCGACAAGGCCGAGAGCACGGACGAACTGATGCCGCGCCCCGAGCCGCCGGAGCCGGGCGTGGTGCAGCTGCTCACGATCCACGGGTCCAAGGGGCTCGAATGGGATGCGGTGGCGGTGGTGCGACTCGTGGTGGACGAACTGCCCGGTCGCATCGCCGACACGTCGGGCTGGTTCGGGTTCGGCGTGGTGCCGTTCGAGCTGCGCGGCGACCGTGACGCGCTGCCGAGGTTCACGTGGGATCCGGAGGACGCGGTGGGGGCCGAGACCGATCCGGTCAAGCGGCAGAAGCTCGCGCAGGCCTCGCTGTCGGGCGGCGCCACCCAGGCGAACCCTCAGGGCGGCGCACTCAAGCGCTTCAAGGACGCCTACCGCGAGTACCAGCGCCAGGAGGAGCGGCGCCTGGCGTATGTCGCGATCACCCGCGCCCGGAGCGACCTGCTGCTGACCGGGGCGCACTGGGCGGGGCAGAAGGCGCCGCGCACTCCGAGCCCCTATCTGCTGGAGGCGATCGAGGTGCGGGGCCTCGCGCCGATCGATGGCGTGGACCCCGACGAGAACCCGTACGACGGTCCGGGTGCGACCTTGCACTGGCCGCTCGACCCGCTCGGCGCACGGCGACCCGTGGTGATGCTTGCCGCGGCGGCGGTCGAGGAGGAGCTGCGATCGGGCACCGCGACCCCCACGCCCGAGCTGCAGCGACTGCTGGCGGAACGCGAGGCCCGCCAGCGGGGCACTGCGGCGGACGCTCCGACCCGTGTCCCTGCGTCGCGCTTCAAGGACTACGTCACCGACTACGCGGGAACGCTCGCGTCGATCGTGCGCCCCATGCCGGAGCGTCCCTATCGGCAGACGCGCCTGGGCACGCTGTTCCACGCCTGGGTCGAGCAGCGCTCCGAACTGGTGGGGGTCGGCTCCCGCGTCGATGAGGCGCTGTGGGAGCAGGACGAGGACGAGCCGTTCGCCGATGCCGTGTTCGACGGCGCCGGCCCCGGCGCGGTGGCCGACGCCGCCGACCTCGCGGTGCTGCAGCGCACGTTCGAGCAGAGCGAGTGGGGGTCGTTGCAGCCGCTGGCGGTCGAGATCGAGATCGACTTCGCGCTCGGTGCGGGCGGGGAAGGGTACGAGGACGAGCGCGGACACATCGTGATCTGCAAACTCGATGCCGTGTACCGCCGCGCGGACCGTGGCGGCCGCATCGAGATCGTCGACTGGAAGACCGGCCGCGCGCCCCGGACGGCCGAGGAGCGGGAGGAGCGGATGTTGCAGCTCGCGCTGTACCGCCTCGCGTACCACCGGCGCTTCGGGGTGCCGCTCGACGAGATCGACGTGGCGCTGTACTACGTCGCAGACGACCTCGTCATCCGCGGGGACCGGGTCTATTCGGAGGAGGAGCTTTTCCAGCGCTGGAGTGCCGCGCGCGCCGCCCGCTGAGCCTCTTCGGAGTCGTCCCCGTCGTCCGCGCCTCCGTCGTGGCCGCCCGGGGTGGGCGCCGCGTCGGCGTCACGCGAGCCGTGCGTCCCCGCGAACCCGGAGCGCACGCCGGAGAGGTCCTCGGTGTCGAGCTCGACCGCGCTGAAGCGCGGGGCGTCGCCCGCCGGAGCCTCGGCGTCGCTCCGCGTCGCACGACTCCACGGCCTGGGCGCGTCCGCTTCTACCGGAGTGGAGCCGGGCTCCGCGTCGTCCCGCGCCTCGGCGTCCGCGACCCACAGGTCGTCGGGGTTGTAGGCGTCGGTCTGCATGGACGTGTCGACCTCGGGCGCGCGGGCGACAGGGACCCGGTCGAGTGCCTCCATCGCGGAGTCCACGCCGCTGCGGCGCTCGGCGGTCGCGATCCCGCGGTCGTTCAGGCCCTCCGCGAGAGCGGTGAGCAGCGCGGCGGCGTCGTCGACGATGTCGGGGCGGTGCAGCGCGTCGCCGTGAACGAGCCAGCGCGCGAACTCGAGCTCGGCGAGCAGCCGGGCACGGGCGTCGAGCCCGGCGTCGGGGCCACGGTCGACGGTGCGGGCATAGGCGGCCTGCACATCGGTGGCGGCATCCGGCGCGGCCGACAGCCAGGCGAGGTCGACCGCGGGGTCGCCCACCGCGAGCCCGTGCCAGCCCACGAGCCCGGTGACCCGGGGGCCCTCGTGCGGGTCGTCGTCGAACAGGAAGGAGGTCGCCTGCACCCCGCCGAGGACGACGGTGGACTCGAAGCGCCACAGCTCGTCGTCCGCGATCGCGTCGCGCCAGCGCACGGTGAGCCGCGCGGGGACGCGGCCGGTGGCGGCGGCGGTGTCGACGAGTCGTTCGAGCTCGGCGCGGCTCTCGTCGGCGCTGCGCGTGGGGAGCCCCGCTCCGCGGACGACGGAGGTGGGCATGCCGTGCACGGCGGCGATCGCGGCGCCCATCGACTCGGCGGCACCGCGGCCGGCGGGCACCATCGGCGCCTCGATCTGGAAGCCGGGCAGCAGCTCGGTCACCAGTGCGCGTCCGTCGCCCAGGCGCGTCTCGCCCACGTACGCCGGGGCGCGGAAGGGCAGCATCGCGCGGGCGCCGTCGGTGAGCGCGCGCAACGCGATGGCCTCGGCCGCGAGCTCGCGCGCCGCATCGTCGTCGTCGGCCACGCGGATCGCCAGTTCCCTGCCGTCGGCGAGTGAGGCGACGGCGGAGTCGAAGCGGCCGTCGCCGTCGGCGGTGAGCGCTCGGGTGCCCGTGACCTCAGCGCCGGGAAGTGCGGCCGTCACCGCCGCGGCTAGAGTGAATGGAGAGCGTCCCATGCCCCCAGGGTAGGTGGGCTCAGGGGCGGTCCCGCCTCCGCCACGCCCGTGAAAGGGGGAGTCGATGAGCATTCCGCGTCCGTTCTTCGACCGCGCAGCGGAGCTCCGTGAGGAGCCCGGCGTGATCGACCGTCTGCGCAGCGAGGCCGAGACCGGGGTGATCGTCGTGCGCGAGGGCCGCGTGCGCGTGGTCGACTCAACGCTCGTCCGCGTCGCGCCCGACGCCGTGGGGGAGGCGACCTGGGCGCTGCTCGGCCGCGACGCCGACGGCGCGGTGCTGCTCCTGGCCGCCGCGCCGCCGGAGACCGACGCCGTCGACGCCGCTCCGGACGAGATCTGGCTCGGGCTGCGCGACCTGGGCGGTCGCATCGACGCCGGCGAGTCGGAGGTGCTGGTGGAAGCTGTCGCGCTCGCCGGCTGGTTGCGCGACGCGCCGTTCTGCCCGACCTGCGGCGGCGGTACCGAGCTGCGTCAGGCCGGCTGGTCGCGCCGCTGCCTGGTGTGCGGGCGCGAGCACTTCCCCCGGACGGATCCCGCGGTGATCGTCGCGGTCGAGAGCGCCGACGGTGAGCGGCTGCTGCTCGGGGCGAACGCCAACTGGGGCGGCCGCATGTACTCGTGCTTCGCGGGCTTCACGGAGGCGGGCGAGTCGCTCGAGTCCACGGTGCACCGGGAGATCGAGGAGGAGTCGGGGGTGCGTCTCTCCGACGTGCGGTACGTCTCCTCGCAGGCGTGGCCGTTCCCCCGCTCGCTCATGGTCGGATTCCGGGCCGTCGTCGAGGACGAGGCGGCCGCCCGCGCGGACGGCGAGGAGATCATCGACGTGCGCTGGTTCACGCGCGACGAGATCGGTTCCGCGCTCGCGGGGGAGGCGCCGGTCGGTCTCCCCGGCCCCGCGTCGATCGCGCGCGCCCTGATCGTGCAGTGGTACGAGGAGCGCGCGTGAGCGCACTCGACGCCCTGGACGAGCGGCAGCGGGCAGCGGCCTCCGTCCTGCGGGGCCCCGTCGCCGTGCTCGCGGGGGCCGGGACGGGTAAGACCCGTGTGATCACGCACCGCATCGCCCACGGCGTCGACACCGGCGCGTACTCGCCGTCGCGCGTGATGGCGGTGACGTTCACGGCGAAGGCGGCCGGCGAGCTGCGCGGACGCCTTCGTGCCCTGGGCGTGGAGGGCGTCGCTGCTCGCACGTTCCATGCGGCGGCGCTCGCGCAGTTGAACTTCTTCTGGCCCACGCTGGCTGGCTCGCCCGCGCCGTCGATCATCGACAACAAGGTGCGCATGCTCGGGCAGGCGGCCGACGCGCTGCGCCTGCGACCGAGCACGGCGACCCTGCGCGACATCGCCTCCGAGATCGAGTGGCGCAAGGTGTCGATGCTGTCGATCGACCGGTACGCGGAGCTCGGCCGACCCGTCAGCGGGATCGACGCGGGACAGCTCGTCGAGCTGATGCGCGGCTACGAGGCGCTGAAGGACGAGCGGCATCAGCTCGACTTCGAGGATGTGCTGCTCGCGTGCGCCGGGATGCTCGAGGCGGAGCCGCGGGTCGCGGCCTCGGTGCACGAGCAGTACCGCCACTTCACGGTCGACGAGTTCCAGGACGTCTCCCCGTTGCAGAACCGACTGCTCGAGCTGTGGCTGGGCGACCGCCGCGATATCTGCGTGGTGGGCGACGCAAGCCAGACGATCTACTCCTTCGCGGGCGCCGAGCAGCGGTTCCTGCTCGAGTTCGAGCGCCGCCACCCGGATGCCACGGTCGTGCGACTGGAGACCAACTACCGGTCGCAGGAGCCCATCCTGACGGCGGCCAATACGTTGATGCGGGGTCGACCCGGCGCACTCGAGCTCGTCCCGGCCCGCGAGCAGTTCACTGCGGACGCCCCGACCGTCACGGCGTACGACTCGGAGTCCGACGAGGCGGCGGGCATCGCGGCCGGTGTCGCTGCCCGGATCGCGGCCGGGGCCTCGCCCGCCGAGATCGCGGTGCTGTACCGCGCCCACGCCCAGTCGGCCGGGCTGCAGCAGGCGCTCGCCGCGGAGGGTATCGCCACCTCGGTGCTCGGCGGCACCCGGTTCTTCGCGATGCCGGAGGTGCGGCAGGCGATCCTCGCACTGCGGGCCGCGGCCGTGGCCCCGACCGAGCATGGCTTCCTGCCCGGTGTCCGCCGCGTGCTGAAGGAGCTGGGTCTGACGGAGGAGCCGCCCGCCGCGGGTGGTGCGCAGCGCGACGGCTGGGAGGCGCGCCGGGCGATCCTGCGCCTGGCGGAGGAGGCGGGACCCGACGAGACGCTGCGGTCGTTCAGTGACGCGCTGATGGCGCGGGCGAAGGACCAGCACGAGCCGACGCTGCGCACCGTGACCCTGTCCACGCTGCACGCGGCGAAGGGCCTCGAGTGGCCGCACGTATACCTCGCGGGCTGGGCGGAGGGCGCGCTGCCGATCTCCTACGCCACGACGTTCGAGGCGATCGACGAGGAGAGGCGGCTGGCGTATGTGGGCGTCACGCGGGCCGCGCGAACGCTGGAGATCTCCTGGTCGCGATCGGCAGGTCGAGGGGAGCGGGCACCGTCGCGGTTCCTGGCCGAGATGGGGACGACGGCTCGCGGCACAGGCATTCTGCGCGAAACGACACCGAACGCCACACGCGCCGCCCGTCGGCGCTGACCCGCACGAGCCGGGCGGGGTCGGACGAGGCGAGCAGGACGGCCGTGAGTCGAGCGGCTTCGCCGACTCGCGACGCGGGGATGCGCCCGGGGTCGCGCCCGATCAACTGACTGTGCACGAGGGGCCACGCGGGGTCGCGCTCGGTGTCCTCGATGTCGCGGCAGCTGAGACACGGCGTCTCGCCAGGAATCACCAGCGGGCCCACGGTCACGCGTCCCGGCTCGAAGGCCAGGGGCAGGTGCGGGCGGTCCTCGCGCAGGTGCACGGCGAACTGCACGGCCGCTGCCGCTCCCGGTACCAGCACGACCGCGACGGCATCCGCCTGATCCGGAGCGCCCGCCGGAACGCCTTCGTCGGCCAGGGCCTCCCGCAGTCGTCCTTCGGCCCGCGGATCCGTGAGACCGAGGCTGCTCGTCCAGACGGCCCGGAGGGGGGACAGGTCGTCGGTGAGTGCGGGGTCGACGAGGGCGAGCAGCCGTCGGGCGTCGTCCCAGGGGGCGCCCGCCGCATGGGCGATCACGTCGAACGCGCTGCGCCGGAATCCGCGGCGCATACGGCTGAGGAGCGGCTCCACCCAGGACTGCTCCGCGGGAAGGCGGAGGGTCCCGTCGTCGCCGAGTTGCAGCGTGGTGGCGTCGCGCCACAGCAGCGGTCGCGCCGGGTCGAGGCGGGTGAGGGTGGGCGGGGTGAGTGGCATCCGTCCGATTCTCGTGCGGACCGTCCGTGCGCGGAGAGCACGCGTGCGCATCGGTGGACAACTCGGGCGGGTGCCCGCGCCCGGGGAGGAGGAGTGCCGCGACGGTCGCGCCACGGCGGGCGGGCTCAGACCGGGCGGTCGCCCTCCGGCGCCGCATCGCCGTCCTGATCGCGGTCGTCGCGCTCCTCCGTGCCGTCGGCGGAGGTCGAGTCGCGCCCCTCCTCCTCGCCGGAGAAGTCGTCGCCGTCGAGCAGACGGGCGAGCGCCTCATCGAACTCGTCGGCCACGGGCTGCTCGCCGCGCTCGGCGGCCTGGAGCCGCGCGATGAGAGCCGTGGGGTCGTCGATGTCCTCGGCGCTCGGCATGAGGTCGGGGTAGTCCCACAGGGAGTCGCGCGCGGCCACGCCGACCGCGTCGGTCACGGCCTGCCACATCGCCGAGGCCTCCCTCATCCGCCGGGGGCGGAGCTTCAGCCCGACCAGGGCGCCGAGGGCGTCCTCCGCCGGGCCGCCGACCGCGCGGCGACGTCGCGCGGCCTCCGCGATCCGCGCGCCGTCCGGCAGCCGAGAGGTCGCCTGCGCGGTGACCACGTCGACCCATCCGTCGATCGTCGCGATGAGGTTCTCCAGCCGCGCGAGCGCCTCGCGCTGGGCCTCGGTCTGGGTGGGCAGCAGCGCGCCGCCCTCGATCGCGGCGCGCAGCTCCTCCGGATCGGAGGGGTCGAGCCGGCTCGCCACGTCCTCCAGGGCGTCGACGTCCACCGTCACGCCGCGGGCGAAGTCGGTGATCTGCGCCATCACGTGCAGGTGCAGCCACTTGGCGTGCCGGTACAGCCGGGCGTACGCCAGCTCCCTCGTCGCGAGGTACAGTGCGATCTGGTCCTCCGGGATCTCCAGGCCCTCGCCGAACGCGGTCAGGTTCTGCGGGATCACGGCCGCGGTGCCGGCGGGGAGCACCGGGATCCCCACGTCACCGCCCGAGACGACCTCGAGCGACAGGTTGCCCAGCACCTGACCGAACTGCGCGGCGAACACCGAGCCGCCGAGTCCGCGCATCAGCCGCCCCGCGCCCTGCACCACGCCGCGCATCTCCTCCGGCACCTGCGTGTCCAGGGCCGAGGTCAGCGCGTCGGCGATGCTGCTCGACACGGGGCCGGCGATCTCCTTCCACACCGGCAACGTCTTCTCGACCCACTCGCCGCGGGTCATGGCGGTGGGCGCCTCGGCGAGCTCGGAGATCGTGGTCGCCTCGCCGAGCCAGAGGGTGGCGAGCGCGAAGGAGTCCGCGATCGAGGTGCGCGAGCCGTCGGAGATGCCCTGGCCCTCGCGGTTGGCGATGTGCAGCGCCTGCCGCAGGGCGTTCTCCCACGGGTCGCCGCCGAACGCACCCTGGAGCTGCGCCATGATCGTCTGCATCATCGCGGGGTCGAGCGTGAACCCGTCCATGCCCTGGAAGGCGTCCCGCAGCGCTTCCGGGTCGATGTCGCCGCCGCCCTGGTTCGAGAGCATCCGGCGCAGGAACTCCTGGAAGTCCTCCGGGTTCGGGTCGTTGTCTGCCATGTCGCTCGCCCTCTCAGCACGTCTGTAGCCGTGGCATCTACGCTAGTCACAGGTTTCAGTGCGTGACCCCGGTGCGGGCAGATCGCTGTACGCCGCTCGCGAACGACGGAGGAATGCTGTGGAACGACCGCGCGCAGGAAAGCTCGGACTCGGTGTCTGGGCGCTGATCGTCGCGCTCGCCGCCCTGGCGGTGCTCACCTTCCTGCCGTCGCCGTACGTGATCCAGCGTCCCGGTCCCGTGTACGACACCCTCGGCACCGCCAAGAACGCCGACGGCGAGCAGGTACCGCTGATCAGCGTGGAGGGTGCGGAGACGTACGAGACGGGTGGCACGCTCGACCTCACGACGGTGCAGGTGGTCGGCAACCGCGAGCGCACGCCCAGCTGGTTCGAGCTCGCGCTGGCCTGGCTCGACTCCTCGCGGGCGGTCGTCCCGCTCGACTCCGTGTTCCCGGAGGGGGTGACCACGGAGCAGCGCGACGAGCGCAACGCGACGCTCATGGTCGACTCGCAGCACGAGGCCACGGCTGCAGCGCTCAACGAGCTCGGCTACGACACCGGCGCGCAGGTGGTCGTCGTGGGTGCGGTCGAGGACTCGCCGGCCGACGGGCTGCTGGAACCCGACGATGTGATCACCGCGGTCGACGGCACGCCCGTCACCTCGGCCACCCGGTTGCGCGAGGCGATCCAGGATGCGGGTGGCGACCCCGTCGCCCTCACCGTGCAGCGCGATGGCGCGGAGCAGGTGGTGGAGGTGACGCCCGAGAAGCACGAGGAGGGCGGGACCACGACCTGGCTGGTCGGCATCACCCTGCGCACCGACTACGATTTCGAGATCGACGTGACCATCCAGCTCGACAACGTGGGCGGCCCGAGCGCCGGCATGATGTTCGCGCTGGGCATCATCGACACGCTCACGCCCGGCGAGCTCAACGGCGGCAAGGACGTCGCGGGAACGGGCACGATCGACGCGGAGGGCGACGTCGGCCCCATCGGCGGCATCCGGCAGAAGCTCTACGGTGCGCGCGACGCGGGTGCCGACTACTTCCTGGCTCCGGCGTCGAACTGCGACGAGGTGGTCGGGCACGTGCCCGATGGCCTGCAGGTGATCCGGACGGCGACGCTGGAGGAGTCGCTGGCGGCGTTGGACGTCATCGCGGACGGCGGGGACACGAGCGGACTCCCGACGTGCGAGATCCCGGCCACCTGAGCCGGGTGGCCTTCCGCTCCGTGACGTCGCCGTGACCGGCGTGACAGCCTGCGCACAGCCGCCCGTGCCTAGGATGGAGGGGTGACCTCGACCTCAGCCCCGAACCCGGCCACGCCACGAACCTCTCGACGAATCCTCGGCATCTCGCTGGTGATCATCGCCGCGCTGATCGCGGCGTTCTTCGTCTTCGCTTCGCTCTACACCGAATTCCTCTGGTTCGACCAGGTCGGGTTCACCGGCGTGCTGACCACGCAGTGGATCGCGACGGCGGTGATGTTCGTCGTCGGCTTCCTCGGCATGGCGGTCCCGCTGTTCGTCGTCATCCAGCTGGCCTACCGTCTGCGCCCGGTCTACGTGCGTCTGAGCTCGCAGCTCGACCGCTATCAGGAGGTCATCGAGCCGCTGCGCCGCCTGGCCATGTGGGGCATGCCCATCTTCTTCGGACTGTTCGCGGGCTTCGCGGCGGCGGGCAACTGGAAGACGGTGTGGCTCTGGGCGAACGGTGTCGCCACCGACACGGTCGACCCGCAGTTCGGCGTCGACACGGGCTTCTACATGTTCGCGATGCCGTTCTACTCGATCCTGCTCGCGTTCGTGTCGGCCGTGCTGCTGCTGTGCTTGCTGGTCACCGCGCTCGTGTCGTACCTGTACGGCTCCGTGCGCATCGGCCAGGGCGAGCTGCGCATCTCCAAGCCGGCGCGCATCCAGCTCGCCGTGATCGCCGGTCTCTATCTCCTGGTGCAGGCCGCGAGCCTCTGGCTCGACCGCTTCAAGACCCTCGTCACGCCGGACGACCGCATCACGGGTGCCGCGTACACCGGTGTGAACGCGACGATCCCCGGCCTGGCGATCCTCGCGATCATCGCCGCCGTGGTCGCGATCCTCTTCTTCGTCACGGCCGTCATCGGGCGCTGGCGGTTCCCGCTCGCCGCGACGGCGCTGCTCATCGTGGCCTCGCTGGTCGTGGGCGTCGGCTACCCCTGGGTGGTCACCACCTTCCAGGTGAAGCCGAACCAGAACGCGTACCAGGCGGAGTACTACCAGCGGAACATCGACGGCACGAAGGAGGCCTACGGGGTCGCGAACCTCGAGACCACCGCCTTCGAGGCCGAGACCGATGCGGCGGCCGGCCAGCTGCGGGCCGACGCCGAGACCACGGCGTCGATCCGCATCATGGACCCGAAGGTCATCCCGCCGACCGTGCGTCAGCTCGAGCAGTACCGCGGCTACTACCAGTTCCAGACCACGATGGACGTCGACCGCTATGAGATCGACGGCGTCATGCAGGACACGGTGGTCTCGGTGCGCGACCTCGACATGTCGGGCCTCGGCGACGGCGACAACTGGAACAACCGCGTCGCGGTCTACACCCACGGTTACGGCCTCGTGGCCGCGGCGGGCAACCAGCGCACGAGCGACGGTGAGCCGGTGTTCCTCGAGCGCGGCATCCCGAGCTCGGGCTTCCTGACCGACCGCGAGAACTTCGAGCCGCGCGTCTACTTCGGCGAGAACTCCCCGGAGTACTCCATCGTCGGCGCCCCGGAGGGCTCCGAGCCGGCGGAGATCGATTACCCGCGCGGCAAGGACGGCTCGAGCGAGACGAAGACGACCTTCGACGGCGACGGCGGTCCGAAGATCGGCGACACGTTCACGAAGCTGCTCTACGCGCTGAAGTTCCAGTCGGAGCAGATCCTGTTCTCGAACCTGGTGAACGACGAGTCGCAGATCCTGTACGACCGCGACCCGAAGACGCGCGTGCAGAAGGTCGCTCCGTACCTCGAGCTCGACAGCGACCCGTACCCGAGCGTCGTGGACGGTCGCATCGTCTGGATCGTGGACGGCTACACCACCAGCTCCACGTACCCGTACTCGACGAGCGTGAGCCTGTCCGACGCGATCGCCGACTCGAACGTCACCTCGCCCTCGCTCGCGATCGACGACATCAACTACATCCGCAACTCGGTCAAGGCCACCGTCGACGCCTACGACGGCTCGGTCACGCTCTACGCGTGGGACGAGGAGGACCCGGTGCTGCAGACGTGGCAGAAGGTGTACCCGTCGACGCTCAAGCCGATCAGCGACATGTCGGGCGAGCTCATGAGCCACGTGCGCTACCCGACCGACCTGTTCAAGGTGCAGCGCGACATCCTCGGCATCTACCACGTCGACAAGGCCGGCTCGTTCGCGCAGCAGGACAACCGCTGGCAGACGCCGAACGACCCGCGCAGCGAGGCGATGCTGCAGCCGCCGTACTACCTGACGATGCAGATGCCCGGTCAGGACCAGCCCCGGTTCTCGATGTTCTCGACCTTCATCCCGGCGTCGCAGGGCGCGGGAGGCAGCCGAGACGTGCTGATGGGCTACCTCGCGGTGGACTCGGACGCCGGGTCGGAGAAGGGCGTGAAGGCCGACGGGTACGGGCAGTTGCGCATGCTCGAGATCGACACCGACACCACGGTGCCCGGCCCCGGTCAGGTGCAGAACACCTACAACTCGGACACCGCCGTGGTGCCCCAACTGAACCTCCTCCAGCAGGGGGAGTCCGAGGTGATCTACGGCAACCTGCTCACGCTGCCCGTCGGCGGCGGTCTGCTCTACGTGCAGCCGGTGTACGTGCAGTCGTCGGAGGGCACGCAGCTGCCGCGTCTGCAGAAGGTGCTGGTCGCGTTCGGCGACCGGGTCGCTTTCGAGAACACGCTCACCGAGGCGCTCGACACGCTGTTCGGCGGGGACTCCGGCGCCACCGGCGGTGATGACGAGGTCGAGCCGACGGATCCGGGCACCGATCCGGGCACGACGGATCCGGACACGGGGGAGACCCCGACCGAGCCGACCGCGCCGACGGACGCCCAGGCCGACGCGCTGGCTGCTGCGCAGCAGGCCCTGCTCGACCGGCAGGCCGCGCTGGCCGAGGGTGACCTCGAGAAGTTCGGTGAGGCCGACAAGCGCCTCACGGCGGCCGTCGAGAAGCTCCTGGAGCTGGAGGGCGCCGCGGGGCAGTGATCCTGCGAGGCTGAGACGAATGGGCGTCCCTGCGGGGGCGCCCATTCGCGTATCCGCCGGACGGACAGAGGGCGGGCGAGGCCAGCGCGCGCAGGGAAAGGCGAAGGCCCCTGATCGGATTTCTCCTCATCAGGGGCCTTCTCTTGTTGCGGGGACAGGATTTGAACCTGCGACCTCCGGGAGCTGGGCGTACCAGAGATGAACTTTGCGGCAGCTTGCGGTAATTCTGACTGATCTGGGCTTCTCTTGTCGTCATCAGAACAACGCAAAACACCACAAACTGGCGATGACGACTGATTTCTGTCGAGCGAATCTGTCGAGTGCCGTCTAGGACTTGTGTCCTTCGACATAGTGGCGAGCGTGCCGGGCCTCGATGACGAGTCCCGGCGGGAAGAGTCGCGTCCCTCGCGGACTATCCTCTCGCCTCCTATGGCAATGTTTCGTTCGCCACCGGGACGGTCTATCTGCAGTGCGGTCCAATCGGACTTAAGTCCTATGGGTGGCATCACATGCAAAGCAATCATCAGTCGCAGTGGGAGGGGCGAGTGGTTCAGATGACCGGGCTACCCTACGGGACCCCAGGAACGCCCGCTTGGGACGACTTCATGGAGAGCTTCATCAAGCAGACACTTTGGGAACCGGGTGGAATCACGAAGGAGTACAGCGGGAAACGCTGCTACACCGCTATATTTGATGTCTACCGGCTGAGCTCCAACGGGACGCCCGTGTACCAATACACATTCAACCCGACAACTATTCTTTCCATGTCGAACAATCGAGTAATCTCGTCCTACCCGACGACCTCTCAGGACTGCACCCGACAGGCGCCGTGGTGGTAAGGAAAGTCGAGGTCGAACTTGGCGTGCCTTATACAGGATGGCCGCTCCGGGCGGGACCCGATTACGAGTTCGGGCAACAAACCCTTTCGCCTGCTCTTAAGGAAGCTCTAGTTGGTTGGGCTGCCGAGTTCAACAGAGAGTTCGACGATGAGACAGGCTGGTCCTCTGATGAGACGCGTCGTACGCATCAGGAAACAGGTGAGCGATTGCGCGATGAGATCCAGGACCTACTTGGAGACTCGTTTGCGGTAACCCTCAATCCGCTCGGAGCAGGGTCGCTCCCGCCGGAGGACGTACCTCCCAGGTCATAGTATCGTGAGCGGATCGCGGCATAACTGTCGACCGAATCTGTCGAATCGTACTCGATTCAAAAGGAAAAGGCCCCGAGATCGTGATGATCTCGGGGCCCTTCTTTGTTGCGGGGACAGGATTTGAACCTGCGACCTCCGGGTTATGAGCCCGGCGAGCTACCGAACTGCTCCACCCCGCGGCACAAGAAGTAACTTATCACGGATTCCGAGGGTCGTCGAATCGAGCGCGGGAGTCCCGGGGGTGCGAGAGGATGGGGCCATGTCCGAGACCGCCGTCGCCGTCGCCGTGTGCCAGTTCGCCCCGACCGCCTCCCGCGAGGACAACCGCGACACGATCGCGGCGCTCACCGCCGAGGCGGCGGCGCGTGGCGCGAAGCTCGTCGTGTTCCCCGAGTACGCGAGCTACTTCGTCGACCCGCTCGACGAGAGTCTCGCCACGCACGCGGAGACACTCGACGGCGACTTCGTGTCCACGCTCACCGCTCTCGCGGGGGAGTACGCGGTCGTGATCGTCGCCGGGCTCGTGGAGCGGGCGTCCACCGAGGGGCACGTGCGCAACGCCGTCGTGGCCGTGGACGGGAGCGGCGTGCTCGCGGTCTACCGGAAGCAGCACCTGTACGACGCCTTCGGTCAGACCGAGTCCGACTGGATCGAGGCCGGCGAGCTGACGGAGCCCGCGGTGTTCGAGGTCGCTGGGCTGCGCTTCGGGCTGCTCACCTGTTACGACCTCCGGTTCCCCGAGGTCGCCCGGCTCCTGGCGGTCGCGGGCGTCGACGCACTGGTCGTCCCGGCGGAGTGGGTGCGCGGTCCGCTCAAGGAGCATCACTGGACGACGCTGCTCGCGGCGCGCGCGATCGAGAACACGGTCTATGCGGTGGCGGCCGATCACCCGGCACCGATCGGAGTCGGGCATTCGCAGATCGTGGATCCGCAGGGGGTCGTCCTGGCCGGAGTGGGCAGCGCGCCCGGCATGGCGGTCGGCGTGGTGGAGCGCTCGGCCGTCGAGCGGGTGCGGCAGGTGAACCCGGCGCTGCGCCTGCGCCGCTACGACGTCGTGCCGCGCTGAGGACCCGCGTCAGGCGGAGGCGAGGCGGCGGGCGGCCTCCTCGAGCACCTCGGTGCGTTTGCAGGCGGCGAAACGCACGAGTCCGGCGTAGTCGGCCCGATGCTCGGCCGACACGAAGGCCGTGAGAGGAATCGCGACGACGCCCGCCCGCTCCGGGAGGGTGCGGCAGAACGCCGCGGCATCCGACCCGCCGAGTGCGCTGGCGTCGGCCACCGTGAAGTAGCCGCCCCGGGGCGCGTGCACCACGAAGCCCGCGGCGCGCAGGCCGTCTCCGAGGATCTCGTGCTTGTGGGCCAGCGTGGTGGTGGCGTCGCGGAAGAACGCGTCGTCGAGGCGGAGTCCCCGTGCCACAGCCGGCTGGAACGGTGAGCCGTTCACATACGTGAGGTATTGCTTCACGGTCAGGACGGCGGTGATGAGCGCCGCAGGTCCGTGCACCCAGCCGATCTTCCATCCCGTGGCCGAGAAGGTCTTGCCCGCGGACGAGATGGTCAGCGTGCGCTCGGCCGCGCCGGGCAGGGTCGCGATCGGCGTGTGCGGGCCGTCGAAGGTCAGATGCTCGTACACCTCGTCGGTGACGATGACGGCGTCGTGGAGCTCAGCCAGCCGGACGATCTCGGCCAGCACCTCGGGGCCGAACACCGCTCCGGTCGGATTGTGGGGGTCGTTGACGAGGATGAGGCGCGTGCGGTCGGTGACGGTCGCGGCGAGCTGTGCGAGATCGGGCTGGAAGTCCGGCGCGCGCAGGGGGACGGTCCGCAGCCGGGCCCCGGCCAGGGCGACCGCTGCGGCGTAGGAGTCGTAGTACGGCTCGAACACCACGACCTCGTCGTCGGGGCCGTCGATCAGTGCCAAGAGCGTCGCGGTGAGCGCCTCGGTCGCGCCGGCTGTGACGATGACCTCGGTGTCCGGGTCGACCTCGAGACCGTAGAACCGCCGCTGGTGCTCGGAGATCGCGGTGAGCAGGTCGGGGACGCCTCGTCCCGGCGGGTACTGATTGGCGCCGGAGGCGATCGCTGCCCTCGCTGCCTCGAGCACCTCCGCGGGCCCGTCCTCGTCGGGGAAGCCCTGGCCGAGGTTGATCGCGCCGGTTCTGGCCGCCGCGGCGGACATCTCTGCGAAGATGGTGGGCGCGACGGTCCCGTCTGCGGACAGCAGGCCCGCACCGGCCGCCGTGCGCTGCCATGCGCCGGGTATGACACTCATGAAGAACAGGCTAAGGCCATAGCCGAAACTCACGCTCGACATACGAAACGCACAGGCACACGCGCCATCCTGAAGGGGCGTCGAAGGAGCAGACACCATGAACGAAGACAACCCCCAGGACCACACCGCACCCGCGTCGAGCGATGCCGTGCCCACCCCGCCCGTCCCGCCGATCCCGTCCGGCGACGGCCACTCGACCGCCGCCGGCCCGACCGCACCGAACGCGAACCACACGTCGGGGCCCGCGCCCGCGCAGGGACACGAGGTGCCGTCGACGTTCGCGTCGCACGCCCCGGTCGCCCCGATCGTCGCGCCGGTTCCGCACGGCCTCGCCGCGCCGGGCTCGACCCCGAACGCTCCGGGCGCCGCATTCGGCGTCCCCGCCACCGCGCCCTCCGGCGCCCACGCGCCGTCCGACGGCAACGCCCCCGCGGCGACGAAGGAGAAGTCCCGCGGAGGAACGCGCATCGCCGCGTTCGTCGTGGCGGCCGCCCTCGTGGGAGGTGTCGCCGGGTTCGGCGGCGGTGCGCTTCTCACGGGCTTGCAGGATCGCCCGTCGTCCGGCACCGCGCAGGGCCCGCAGACCGTCACCGTGAACAACCCCGGATCGGTCAACGAGACCACGGCCGTCGCCACCGCCGCCCTCCCCTCCGTCGTCACGATCGAGGTCGCGGGATCGCAGGAGGCCGGCAGCGGCTCCGGCGTGATCATCAGCAAGGACGGCTACGTGCTCACCAACACGCACGTCGTGACGCTCGGCGGTGCCGTGGCCGACCCGACCATCCGGGTGACCGCATCGGACGGCCGCATCTACGACGCCACGGTCGTGGGCACCGACCCGATCTACGACCTCGCGGTCATCAAGCTCACCGACGCGAAGGACCTCACCCCGATCGAGTTCGCCGACTCGTCGAAGCTCAACGTCGGAGACACCGCGGTCGCGCTCGGCGCCCCGCTCGGCCTGGCGAACTCGGTCACGACCGGTATCGTGAGCGCGCTGAACCGCAGCATCCAGATCGCCTCGTCGGCGCTGCCGGACTCCTCGTCCGAGGATGCGCCGGAGCAGCAGTCGCCACAGGAGGGCCAGGGCCCGTTCCAGTTCGACATCCCGGGCAGCGGCGGCCAGCAGACGACGGACTCCATCTCGGTGGCCGTGATCCAGACGGACGCCGCGATCAACCACGGCAACTCCGGCGGTGCGCTCGTCAACAGCAAGGGCGAGCTGATCGGGATCAACGTCGCGATCGCCAGCTCGGGCAACTCCGAGGACTCGGGATCGATCGGCATCGGCTTCGCGATCCCCTCGAACATCGCCAAGCGCGTGTCCGAGGAGATCATCGCCGACGGTGCCGCCACGCACGGGCTGCTCGGCGCCTCGGTCCGCGACGCCTCGGGTGTTGAGGGAGCCACGGTGTCCGGGGCGTACATCGCCGACGTCACGCCCGGGGGCGCCGCGGCGGACGCCGGTCTGAAGGCCGATGACGTGGTCACCGAGTTCAACGGCGTCCCCATCACGGGCGCCACCGACCTCACCGCGCAGGTGCGCGCGGCGGCTGCGGGCAGCAAGGCCACCGTCACGTACGTGCGCGGCGGCAAGGAGTACGACGTCGACCTGACGCTCGGGACGCTCGCCGGCTGAGGCACCCTGCTCCGGACGGAGGGACGCCACCTCGCGCGATAGGCTCGCGGGGTGGCGTCCTTCTCTTTCGGCACCGGCAATGCGGCCAAGCTGCTCCGCATCCCGCTGTACGCCCTCGGACGCCTCGGCACACTGCTCGTCCCCCGGGGCCGGCGCTGGGTCTTCGGCTGCGGCGCCGGGATCGGCGACGGAGCTCTTGCGCTCCAGCGTCACGCCGCCGCTCTCGGTCACGACACGCTCTGGCTCACGGCCGACGACCGCGAGGCGCGCGACGCCGCTGCGCTGGGCATCCGCACCGTTCCCCGCTCGGGGCTGCGCGGCTGGTGGGCGACCGCGCGGGCCGGAGTCGTCGTGGTCACGCACGGACTCGGTGATGTGAACCGGTACGCGAACGGCGGTGCGTTCGTGGTGCAGCTGTGGCACGGCATCCCGCTCAAGCGCATCGGGCTCGACTCGCCCGCGACGACACAGGTTCCGCCGGTTCCGGGTGCCCCGCTGCTGCGGCGCCTCATCGGGGTGCTCTACCGCGCAACGGCGCAGCGCATCCGTGTGCTGCCCGCGGCATCCGACCGGGCCCGCGGGCGCCTGGAGTCGGCATTCGGACTGGGCGACGACCGGGTCGTGGTGACCGGCGAGCCGCGCGTGGACGTGCTGTCCGCCGGCACCGAGGCGGAACGCCGCGCGGCGGCGCGCGCCGTGCTGGTCGGTGCCGCGGGGGAGTTGCCGCCCGCCGCTCGGGTGCTGCTGTATGCGCCGACGTGGCGTGACGGCGCTCCCGATCCGTCCGTCCCGACCGCTCAAGAGTGGATCGAGGTCGTGCGGCTGCTGGAGCGCCACGATGCTGTGCTCCTGGTCCGTTCGCACCCCCTGGGCGCCGGCTCCTACGCGCCGCCCCTGCCGACCGCCAGGGTCCGGATGCTGCCGAGCGCGGTGCTCCCCGATGTGACACCGGCTCTCGCCGCGGTCGACGTGCTGGTCACGGACTACTCGTCGCTGGCGTACGACGTCGGACTGCTGCGCATGCCGGTCGCGTTCCTGGCGCCCGACGCGGAGGAGTACGCCCGCACCCGCGGCTTCTATGGACGCTACGCGGATGTCGCCACGACCGGTGCGGCCGAGGGATGGCAGGCGCTGCTGTCAGAGCTCGACGCGCTCCTGGGGGATCCCGCCGCCTTCGCCGATGCCGCGACGCGGTCCGCTACGCTCAGCGCGGAGATGCACGCGTTCCGCGACGGGGAGAACACCCGTCGCGTCTACCGGGCGATCCGCTCGCGGGGTGTGCCCGCGCCGAAGGGAGCAGCATGACGACGGCCCGCATCGATGTCGAGGCGGAGGCGCTGATCATCGCCGGGTCCGGCCAGCGACCCGGTATCGCCGAGCTCGCCGGACCGCGGGCGCGGGTGTCCGCCCGCCTGACCGGTGGCGGCACGACGTGGAAGGCGACGTTCCCGCTGCAGGCGTCGCGGTGGGGCGGGCCCGAGCTGCCGCTGCCGTCGGGCGAGTACGCGCTGTCGATCGAGGGCGTGGATGTGACGGAACTCCGCATCGCTCCCCTCGTCCTGCGTGGCGTGCGGATCGCGGTCGACGGCGCCACGGTGCGCATCGCGGCGCCGATCGATCCGGTGTACGACACCCCGGAGGGGCGATCGACGCTCGAGGAGCGCTACGTGTCGCAGGCTGGCGGCACCGAGAACGCGGTGTTCTTCGAGAGCTTCTACGGCCGCAGCGTCGGCTGCAACCCGCGGGCCATCGACCGCGAGCTCGCGCAGGGGGCACCGGAGGTGCGCCGCTACTGGAGCGTGGTCGATCTGTCGGTCGCCGTGCCCGACGGTGCGATCGCGGTGGTGGAGGGCAGCCCGGAGTGGTGGCGTGCCCGCGGTGCCGCACGTCTGCTGATCGTGAACGACTGGCTGCGCCGACGGTTCGCGCGCAAGCCGGGACAGAAGGTGCTGCAGACGTGGCACGGCACCCCGCTCAAGCGGCTCGCCCTGCACCGCCCCGGCTTCGACCCGCGCCGCATGGCGGCCGTGGTGAAGGAATCGCGGCGGTGGGACGTGCTGCTGGCGCAGAACACCTACGCCGAGCGCATCCTCCGCAAGGCCTACGCGTTCTTCGGTCGTCCGATCTGGGTCGACGGCTACCCCCGCAACGACGCGCTGATCACGGGCGACCCTGCGGCGGTGCGTGCGGCGCTCGGCATCGGCGACGAGGAGCGCGTGCTGCTGTACGCGCCCACCTGGCGTGACGACCGCGCGGAGATGGTCGACTTCGTCGACCCCGAGCTCCTCGCCCGTCAGGCGAACGCGGTGGTGCTCGTCCGCGGGCACTCCCGCACGCTCGAGCAGGGGAGGGACAGGGCAGGGGCCCGTGTGATCGATGTCACGGGCTACCCGGAGACATCCCAGTTGCTGCTTGCCGCCGACGCCCTCGTCACCGACTACTCGTCGGTGATGTTCGACTTCAGCGTGACCGGCAAGCCGCTCTACTTCCTGGTCCCCGACCTCGACCACTACCGCGGGCAGCTGCGCGGGTTCTACTTCGACCTCGCCGAGCGGGCTCCCGGTCCGCTGGTGCGCACGCAGGACGAGCTGGTGGCGGCGCTCGACGATCCCGAGCACGAGCAGAGGTACGCGGAGCGCTATGCGGCGTGGCGTCGGCAGTTCAACACGCGCGACGACGGGCACGCGGCGCGACGGGTCGTCGACCGCATCCTCGACCTGGGGTTCGTGACCCGCTGATCACCCCGTAGGTCAGGGCAGCGGCGTGTTGCGGCTGCCCAGGCGCGAGGCGTCCACCGTGTCTCTGGCACCGCGCAGCACGCCGGTCAGGAACCCGAGCCCCCAGGACAGGTGCATGGTGGGCAGCACCGCGAGAGTCCACAGCCGTTGCCGCAGGTCTCCGCCGCCGCGCGCACAGGCGACGGCCACCACGAGCAGGACGTACAGGACGATCGGCCCGTAGACGAGCACGGACGCCAGGATCGACGCCACCCCGCCGAGCACGCCCGTGAGCTGCAGCACGCCGACGACCACCGCCAGCACCACGAGCAGCACGAGGGCGGGCGGCGCGAAGTAGCGGAGGCCGTTGCTGCGGCCGAACCGCCGGACGAGCTCCCCACGCCACGCCCCGGTCGCCCGGAACTGTCGCGCCAGGCGCAGCCAGTTCTCGCGCGGCCAGTAGGTGACGGACAGCTCCGGGTCGAACCAGACCGCGTGGCCCGCCTGCCGGATGCGCAGGTTGAGCTCCCAGTCCTCGCCGCGGCGGATGGTCTCGTCGAACAGGCCGACCTCGTCGAGCACCGCGCGGCGCATCACCCCGAGGTAGGCCGACTCGGCCTCGCCCTCGGTGCGGCCTCCGTGGTACGCGCCTCCGCCGAGTCCGACGGGGGAGTTGTAGAGCCGGGCGACGGCCTTCTGGAACGGCGTGCGGCCCTCCGCGTGCATGACGCCGCCCACGTTCGCCGCTCCCGTGCGTGCGAGCGTCTGCAGGGCGTGGGCCGCGTAGCCGGGGGCGAGTTCGGAGTGCGCGTCGACCCGGACGATCGTGGGGTAGCGGCTTGCGCGGATGGCGGCGTTGAGTCCGACCGGGATGTGGGCGGCGGGGTTCTCGACGAGCCGGATGCGGTCGTCGGCGGCGGCCAGACCGCGTGCCAGCTCGGTCGTGCCGTCGGAGGAGGGCCCGAGAGCGAGGACCAGCTCGGTCGGACCCCCGACCTCCTGCGCGAGGACGGACTCGACCGCGTGCCGAAGGTAGGCGCGCTCGTTGAGCACCGGCATCACGAACGACACTCCGGTCGCGGGGTCGGTCGTCTTCTCTGGGGGCACACGTCGATCATGTCACGGCGGCTCCCTCGCTGGCTGAGGGCTGTCCACCGCTCGCGTCCCTCCGCCGGGAGGGGCGCGAGCGACGAACTATCCTGGAGGGATGGGTGCACTGTCTGATGCGAAGAAGGCCTACCGTCTGCTGCGACGGGCACTCGAGTCCCGCTCTGCCGTGCAGCGCGTGCGCCGTCGGCTCGCCGAACGGGAACCCTACCCGCCCGAGCACTTCCAGATCGCGGTGTACTTCGCCGACGGTGCGGTCAACATGTACCAGATGCGCCAGTGGTACCGCCCCCTCGCGGAGCTCTCGAAGCGCTGGCCCGTCGTGGTGCTCTCGCGCCAGGCAACGGGAGCCGAGAAGCTGCTCGACGAAGATGCGCCTCCCGTCGCGTTCGTGCCGAAGGTGCGCGATCTGGAGCGTTTCATCGCGACGCAAGACATCCGCATCGTGCTGTACGTCAACCAGAACACCCGGAACTTCCAGATGTTCCGCTACGGTCGCCGCTGGCACGTGTTCATCAACCACGGCGAGTCCGACAAGATGTACATGACCACGAACCAGTACAAGGCGTACGACTGGGCGTTCGTGGCAGGGCAGGCCGCCCGCGACCGGCTGTCGCGCACGCTGTGGGACTACGACGTGGACCGTCGCACGATCGAGATCGGCCGCCCGCAGGCCGACCACTACTCGGGCGTGCTGCCCTACGCACCCGACGACAGGATCGTGGTGCTCTACGCGCCGACGTGGGAGGGCGACCGGCCGAGCGCCCACTACGGGTCGATCGCCTCGCACGGCGAGGCGCTCGTGTCGGCGCTGCTCGCGAGCGGCCGTCATCGTGTGATCTACCGGCCCCATCCGCGCAGCGGTGTGGTGGACGAGGCCTACGGTGCCGCGCACCGCCGGATCCTCGCGGCGATCGCCGCCGCCAACGCGGCCGATCCCGCCGCGCAGCACGTGTACGACGACGGTCCCGAGCTGGGGTGGCAGCTCGCGGCGGCCGATGTCGCGGTGGTCGACATCTCCGCGATGGTCTACGACCGGCTCGCAGCAGGCAAGCCGCTGATGATCACCCGCCCCGTCGACCCGGAGGCCGCCGTCGACACCACCGGCTACCTCTCCGATTGCGAGTGGCTGACGGTCGAGGGTGCGACTGACATCGTCTCCGAGGTCGACCGGGTGCGGGCCGACGAGGCGGCCGTCGCGCGGCTGCGCATGTGGGTGCAGCACTACTTCGGCGACACCACCCCCGGAGTCGCGACCGCCAAGTTCCACGGGGCGATCGAACAGCTCATGCAGGAGTGGGATCGCTGGCGCGCCCACGAGGTGGGAACCGTGCGCGACGATCAGAACGACGACGACGAGGAAGCCGAGGACGAGGACGCATGAGCCTCGATCTGCCGCGCACCGCCGCAGTCGCCTCCCGGCTCGTGGTCGTCGAGGCCACCGGCTCGACGAATGCCGACCTGCGCGCTTCCGCGGCAGATCAGCGGGCCTGGCCGCACCTGTCCGTGCTCGTCACGGAGGATCAGACGGCGGGGCGCGGACGCCTGGATCGCACCTGGGTCGCGCCCGCCGGTACCGCGCTCGCGGTCTCGGTGCTCCTCCGTGACCTTCCCCGTGATCCGGCTGTTCGCGGCTGGATCCCGCTCGCCGCCGGGCTCGCACTGGCCGATGCGGTCGCCGCACAGCTGCCCGCCTGCGAGGTCGCCGTGAAGTGGCCCAATGACGTGCTGGTCGACGGTGCGAAGATCTCCGGGATCCTGGCGGAGGCGACGGCCGACGCCGTGGTGGTCGGCGCAGGGGTGAACACGCGCATGTCGCGGGAGCAGCTGCCGGTGCCGACAGCCACCTCGTTCGCAGCGCAGGACGCCGCCGTCGACGAGGACCTGCTGCTCGTCACCTACCTCACGGGGCTCGACCAGTGGCTGACGGCGCTCGCCGCGGGGGAGGACGCCCTCACCAGTGGCCTGCACGCCGCGGTGACGGCGCGCTGTGCGACCGTCGGCCAGGCGGTGCGCGTCTCGTTGCCCGACGGCAGCTCGCTCGAAGGAACCGCCGGCGCCCTCGACCCGGACGGGCGGCTGCTCGTGGTCGCCGACGGCGCGACGCGCGCGGTCTCCGCGGGCGACGTGGTGCACGTGCGGCCCGCGTGACGCGGGGACACGCCGCCCGGCGACCGGCGTTGTCGGTCTCCCGGGGCACAATGGTGGGGTGACCCAGCCCGTGACGCTCGGCGGGCGGCCGCTGATGCCGCCGCCCGGGGCCCCCGCCGAAGAGCTGCTGATCGCGCGCTTCCGTAGCCACGCGCGACGCCTGTTCTGGTCCGCAGTGGTGCTCATCGCGACGTTCGGGCTCACTGCCTACCTGTACGACAACCTGCCGGCCGGGTTCGAGAACTGGATGCTGCTCGCCGCAGCCGGCGCCGTGGTCCTGCTCGCGGTCGTGGTCCCCTTCGTCGTCTGGTACTCGCGCACCACCACCATCACGACGCGACGGGTGATCGCGCATCAGGGCATCGGTTCCCGGCAGCGCAGGGAGATGTCGCACGCGCGTGGGTACACGATCGGGGTGCGCCGCGGACCGCTCCAGCGCCTGTGGGGGTGCGGCACCGTGACGCTGTCCAACGGCGTCGACGCTCCGCTGCGGCTGCCGAACGTCCCGAACGTGACCCTGGTGCACGAGACGCTGGCGGACCAGATCGAGGTCGGGCAGATCCTCGCGCACCGCGACGCACAGGCCACCGCCGACGACACCGACGCCCTCTGACCCGCGGTCCCTCGCGCGCCCTCGAGTGCGGAAGAATGGGACCAACGAATGGAGGCGGCACATGGCGTTGCGCGTTGGCGTGATCGGCGGAGGACAGCTGGCACGGATGATGATCGCTCCGGCGGTCGAGCTCGGGATCGACCTGCGGGTGCTCGCGGAGGACGACGGCATGTCCGCCGGGCTCGCGGCCACGGCCGTCGGCGACTACCGTGACCTCGCGACGGTCCGCGCGTTCGCCGAGGGCGTCGACGTCATCACCTTCGATCACGAGCACGTGCCGCAGGACGTGCTGCGGGCCCTCGTCGCCGACGGCGTCGCGGTGCACCCGGGGCCCGACGCGCTCCAGTTCGCCCAGGACAAGCTCGCGATGCGTGCCCGTCTCGCCGACCTCGGGGTGCCGCAGCCCGAGTGGGCAGCGGTGCGGAGCGTCGCCGAGCTGCAGTCCTTCCTCGACGCCCAGGGTGGCGCGGCCGTGGTCAAGACCCCGCGGGGCGGCTACGACGGCAAGGGCGTGCGCGTCGTCCGCTCCGCCGACGACGCACGGGACTGGCTGGACGCCCTCGGTGAGGGGGAGGCACTGCTCGCCGAAGAGCTCGTGCCGTTCGTCCGCGAGCTCGCCCAGCAGGTCGCCCGGCGCAGCGGGGGAGAGATGATCGCGTACCCCGTGGTCGAGACCGTCCAGCGCGATGGGGTGTGCGCCGAGGTCATCGCGCCCGCCCCGGCCGCCGGCGATCGGCTGGTCGAGGTGGCGGAGGGGATCGGACGCACCATCGCGGAGGGTCTCGGCGTCACCGGCATGCTCGCGGTCGAGCTGTTCGAGACCGACGACGAGCGCATCCTCGTCAACGAACTGGCCATGCGTCCGCACAACAGCGGGCACTGGAGCCAGGACGGCGCCGTGACCGGACAGTTCGAGCAGCACCTGCGCGCGGTCGCCGACCTGCCGCTGGGCAGCACCGCTCCTCGCGCGTCGTGGTCGGTGATGGTGAACATCCTCGGCGGCCCGATCGGTGCCACGCTCGACGAGCGGTTCGCGTCGGCGATGGCGGAGCACCCCGGCGCCAAGATCCACACGTACGGCAAGGCGCCGCGTCCGGGTCGCAAGGTCGGACACGTCAACGTCGCCGGGGAGGACCTGGACGAGGCGGTGTACGTCGCTCGGGCGGCCGCCGCGCACTTCGCGTGACGCGAGGCGGACGGGACCTGGGCGCAGCCGCGTGCCGCTGGGGTGTTCTCCCAGTGCGAGCCCGTAGCCTGTTCTGGTGACAGAGCCACTTCACTCCTCCGCTGCGCCCGTGGTCGGCGTCGTCATGGGGTCCGACTCCGACTGGCGCGTCATGAGTGACGCCTCGCAGGCCCTGACGGACTTCGGGATCCCACACGAGGTCGAGGTGGTCTCGGCGCACCGCACCCCCGACAAGCTCATGTCGTATGCGCGGGAGGCCCGCGCGCGAGGGCTCCGCGTGATCATCGCGGGGGCCGGCGGAGCGGCCCATCTGCCCGGGATGCTCGCGTCGATGACGCCGCTGCCCGTGGTCGGTGTTCCCGTGCCGCTCGCGTACCTCGACGGCATGGACTCGTTGCTGTCGATCGTGCAGATGCCGGCGGGGATCCCCGTGGCGACCGTCTCGATCGGCGGGGCCCGCAACGCCGGCCTCCTGGCCGCCCGCATCCTCGGCGCCGCCGACGCGGAGCTCGCCGACCGGGTCGAGGCCTACGCGGCCGATCTCGAGTCGCAGGTCGCGGCGAAGAACGAACGGCTGAAGGACTCGCTGTGACCCTTGCGCCTCCGCGCGCACGACAGCGCCCGATCATCGAGACCCGGCCGCTGCGGCACCCGGACTCCACCGACCCCGGGATGATGTCGAAACGCGGGTGGTGGCTCATCGCGATGAACCTTCTTCTTCCGGGGTCCGCTCAGGTGCTGGCGGGCAACCGCCGTCTCGGTCGGTTCGGTCTCGGCGCCACGCTCACGGCCTGGCTGCTGGTGATCGTGACCGTCGGTCTCGCCCTGTTCGCCCGACCGGTCCTCCTGTGGCTCACGGTCGCCGGCGGGTTCTTCTCCGCCGTGGTGCTGACGATCGTCCAGGTGCTGCTGGTGGCGTACGTGGTGCTGTGGATCGTGCTGACCCTCGACACCCTGCGCCTCGTGCGGCTGGTCAAGGTCCCCAACCCCTCGCGGCTGGCGATCCCCGTGGTGGCGCTCGTGCTCCTCGGTCTGGTCGGCGGCGCCGCCGGTTACGCCGCGACATCGGTGGGATCCGTGCGGGGAACCGTCGGGGCGATCTTCGGGCAGAGCGGACCGAGCCTCCCGCCGAGCGACGGCTACTACAACATCCTCCTGCTCGGTGCGGACAGCGGGGACGGCCGCGACTCCATGCGTTTCGACAGCATCTCGGTCGTGTCGGTGAACGCCGAGACCGGTGCGGTCACGATCACGGGCATTCCGCGTGAGCTCCCGAATGCGCCGTTCAGCGACGGCAGTCCCATGCAGGCGCAGTACCCGAACGGATTCGAGGGGCACAGCTCGTCGACCTGCGGGTGGAACGGCTGGATGAACCACGTGCGTTACGCCGCAGAGGTGTGCCGGGACGACGGAGGAGCGGAGCTGTACCCGAAGGCGGTCGCCCAGGGCTCCGAGCCGGGCATCGAAGCGACGAAGGATGCCGCCGAGGGCGTCCTCGGGATCGAGATCCCGTACTACGTGTTCGTCGACATGCACGGCTTCGCCGACCTGGTCGACGCGCTGGGCGGGGTCGATATCAACGTCACCGAGCGTCTCCCGAAGGGCGGTCCGCCCGAGGGATGGACCGGGACGGACGTGAACGAGTGGGCGATCGGCTGGATCGAGCCGGGCCAGCAGCACATGGACGGCGACACGGCGCAGTGGTACGCCCGCTCGCGCTACACGACCAGCGACTGGGACCGCATGAAGCGGCAGCGGGAACTTCAGGAGGCGATCCTGGCTCAGTTCACGCCGCAGACCGTGCTGACGCGGTTCAACGAGGTCGCCGCGGCCGGCACGGCGTTGATCAGCACCGATCTGCCCCAGGACAAGCTTCCGGAGTTCTTCGATCTGATGCTCAAGGCGAAGGAGCAGCAGGTCACGACGATCGAGCTGACCCCGGATTCGGGCGTGGACGAGCACAACCCCGACTACGGGTACATCCACCAGATGATCCAGCAGGCGCTGCACCCGCCGACGTCGACCCCCACGCCCAGCCCCTGACGGAGGGGGCCCGCTCCGCGTGGGCATGGCGCAGCCCACGGGCGACGCTCCCGAGGGTCGTCGCCCGTGGGCGTCCGGTGCAGCACCGGATTCGCCAGACGACGGTGATCGGAGGGGGAGGGATCACCGTCGTCCAGCCGACCACCGCGCGAGGCGGCAGCCAGGCTCAGGCGCGCTTGCGGCGAACGATCCCGGTGGCGACGAGCGCCCCACCGGCGACCAGGGCGGCAGCTCCACCGCCGAGCACCCACGGCGAGACCGAGCCGCCGGTGAGCGCGAGCTCCATGCCGCCGCCGGTCAGGGGCAGCTCGGTACCCGCGGGTGCGACAGCAGGGTCGTGATCGCAGCTGGACGCGGCGTCGTGGCCGTGCGACACGGTGATCGTGGCGGTGTACGGACGCGAGCCCCCGAAGGCGACGGCGTAGGAGCCCTCACCGTCGGCCGGCGGGCGGAACGTCAGCGTCATGCTGCCGTCGGCGCCGGCGGTGTTGCCGGAGGTCGCGGCCTTGCCCGCGTTCTTGCCGGAAACGGAGACCGCCACGTTCTCGGACGGCAGGAAGTACCCGGGGCCGAAGACGATGGTGGAGACCTCGCACACGTCGATGATCGGGTCGCCGACCTTCACACCGGGAGGCGAGGGGTACGAATCGCTGGATGCGTCCGGAATCGTCGGCGCAGCGGTTGCGATGGTCGGCGCGACGAGTACCAGCGCGCCAGCGGTAAGGCTGATGGCAGCCAGTTTCTTCAGCATGATCTCTCCCCAGAAATGTCACGCGGAATCGCCTCCGGACACACCCCTGCGTCCGACTGCGTGAGGTCTCCTGCCCCCACGGCAGGTTCACAGACCCCAGTTATTCCCCAGTGAGATGACAGTACCCCATTCGAGGGAGATTGTCACGAACCGCAGCGGAGTGTGTCCTTGGTCAGCTCCGGCCCCGTGATCAGGGGGGTGTGCAGCACCTCGGTGAGCCGCTGACCGGCACCCGTGCCCTGGAACTCGACGGTGATGGTGGTCGACTCGCCGGGCGCCAGCTGCACCTCGTGCTGCACGACGGACCGGTCGCCGAGCATCGCCGTCTGCACGCCGTCGTCCTCACCGTCCCTGTCCACGTGGGACGGGGTGGCGCCCTCGGGGCCGTACACCGCGATGAGCGTGCGCACGGTGCCGGGCGGCACGCCGTAGAACCCGTCGCCCGTCACGTACGGCGGCAGGGAGGTCGCCGCGTCGGCGGGTGCGGTGTTCGTCCAGGTGACGGTGATCTGCGTGGTCGGCTCTCCGTCGCAGCGCCCGACGGCGGTCGCGATCGTGGCGCGCGTGTAGTAGTCCATCTTCGCGCCGGTGCCGTCGTTGAACAGCACGCCCACGTGACTCGTGTCGGCCGAGTCCGGGGGGATCGTGCCGCCGAGGGCGCTCGCGGCGAGCAGGGTCTCCTCGTCCTCGTGCGCGCTCCAGATGCGGATCCGACCCTCGCCCGCGGCATCGGCCAGCGCGCCGATCAGAGCCTGGGGATCGCCGCCCGACAGGGCTGCTCCGAACAGGCCGCCGGCTGCAAGAGCGAAGATGTCATCCTGTGCCACGGGGTCGGGGACGGCCGCGTAGATCTCCGACAGCAGAATGCTCGTGATCGTGTCGGACGTCGCCGTGAAGGGCCCGAACGTCAGGTCGCCCGTGACCTCCATCAGATGCTCGGCGACCAGGGCGTCCACGGCGATCACCCCGTCGACCTGGCCGCCGAAACGCCCGACCCACCGTGCCGCGATCGTCTCGCCGGCCTCGCGGAAGTCGGGGATGCTGGTGATGTTCTGCAGGAACCGTCCTGGACGATCCTCGAACAGCGCCGTGGTGGACTCGCTCACCGGGAGGGGGACATCGAGGGCGGGGAAGTCGCGCGTGGATGCCTGGCTCTGCAGGGTCACCCGCCCGTTCTCGGCGTGCAGCAGGGCGATCGAGCCGATGATGCCGCCCGAGGAGCGCAGTTCGGCGTTGTTCTGCATCGCGAGCACGTACGTGCGCGGACCGTCGCCGCCCAGCATCGTGGGCAGGAGCACGGCAGCGCCGTGCAGCGAGCCCACGACCGTCGCCGCCTGCGTGACGGATCCTCGCATCTGACGGATGGCATCGGCGAGAGGGGGCAGCGTCGCATCGGCGTCGATGCGCTTGGCACGGTCGTCGGCGGAGGTGAGCGACGCCGCGGCGGCGGCCAGGGGCTCCTCGACCTGGGCGAACGGCGCGAGGTTGATCGCGCCGTCGGTGAAGCCCAGGCTCGACAGGTCGAGATCGGCGCCGACCTGCAGCAGGGGTCGCAGCGCCTCGGTCGATACGTCGTCCGCGATCTCGGCGATCTCGCTGACGGCCTGGAAGTTCGGACCGACCCACGGCAGGACGCCGAACGCGTGCCAGATCGGATCGGAGGTGAGGTCATGGGCGGAGGCCGCGTTGCGGGCGATGGCATCGGAGATGGGCTCCGCGCCGTCGAGATCGCCCTCCGCGATCGCCTGCTTCAGCTGGGTCGCGCCCTTCGCGACCTGACGCAGATCGTCCACCGCGCCGATGCCGCGGACCGTGACCCAGCCGATGGCGATCACGAGCAGTGTCAGGAGGATGCCGATGGTCCATCCGATCCATCGGCGTCGGGCAGGAAGTCGGCCATCGCTCACTCGAGCATTCAAGCACGGTGGGTACGCGCGAGGCCATGGAGCGCGCACGTGAGGTCATGCGTTGCTGTGGGAACGCTGAAATTGCGGACCGGCGGGCGGTGCGCTCCACGGCTCCGCAGCATGCCGCGGTTAGCCTGAACCCATGGGTGCTCGGCTGCGTGTGGTTCTGGATCAACTGGTGCACGTCGTGGACCAGGACCAGGCCACGGCGGCACGTGAGCTGACGGCGGGGCTCGTCGCGACGGCCCCGTCCGGCTGCGCGGTCGACGCGATCGTACCGGCGGGCGCGCAGGTGGACGTCACCGGGGTCGACGAGGTGCGCACGCTCGGTTTCGGTCGCCGGGAACTGGCGGCCTCGTGGCAGCTGGGCATCGCTCCGGGTGTGGGCGGCGGGATGATCCACGCGCCCACGCTGATGGCGCCGCTCGTGCGCCACGACAGGGTGCACGACCACGATCAGACCACCGTGACGGTGTGGGACCTGTGCGCCTGGGACGACCCGGGCGCCCTGTCGAAGTCGGCCGTGGCCTGGCAGCGCGGCATGCTCCGCCGTGCCGCGCGGCACGCGGACGCCGTGGTCGTGCCGACCCACGCCGTGGGGGAGCGTCTGGCCGAGATCGCCCGACTCGGCGACCGGATCCGCGTCATCGCCGGCGCACCGCCGCACGATTTCGCCGTGCCTGCCGACGCCGAGTCCCGGCGGGGCGCGCTGTCCCTGCCGTCGGAGTACATCGTCCTGACCGGATCGGCGGACACCCTCGCGGCGGGGTTCCGTGGAGCCGTCGCCGCCGGCGTCGATGCCGTGGTGCTCGACGCCCCGGAGGGCTCGGAGCCGCGGCTGGCCGAGGTCGCCTCCGCCGCAGGCCTGCCCGAACGGCGCGCGCACGTGCGCGGTGCGCTGTCGGCAGCGGACCGAGCTGCCGTGCTCTCGGGGGCGTCCGCCTACGCGGCGACGAGGACGGTCGCGGGGTGGCCGTGGCGCGCCGTCGAGGCGCTCACCGTCGGGGTGCCCGTCGTGGCGAGCGATACCGGGTGCCACCGTGACGTGATCGCGGACGGCGGGATGTTCGCCGCGCCGGACGACCTTCCCGACGCGCTCGCCGATGCGGCGGGCAACGGTTCTGCGCGCTTGCGGGTGCTCGCATCGGACCGGTCGCGCGCGTTCTCCTGGGCGGGCGCGGCAGAGAGGGTGTGGAGCCTGCACGCCGACCTGTGAACGGCTGGGAAGACGCTGCACAATCGGGCGACACGCCGAATTCCCCTGGTGGAAACGTCGCAACAGTGGCATCATCCCGCAACTTCCGTCACACTGGTCACATGTCTCGACGTGCCCCACGCTCGCGAAACACCCTGAGGACCTCCCGACTCCTCACCTGTTTCCTCGCCGTCTCCGCCCTCCTCGTCGGCACCGTCATGCCGGCCACCGCCGCGACGGCCGCCGCTTCCGCTTCCGCGCCCGTCGCCCGCGCGGTCGGCGCCCCCGCGGCGTCGGGGATCGCGAAGAGCACGCTCGCCGGCTTCACGCCCGGCAACATCATCAGCGACGCCGTCTTCACCAACAAGGACACGATGACGGAGGCGCAGATCCAGGCCTTCTTCAACGCGCGCGTCTCGCGGTGCCTCGGCGGCACCGACGAGGACGGTCGTCCCATCGTGTGCATCAAGGACTTCAAGATGACCACGGTCACTCGGGCCGCCGACCAGTACTGCGACGGATACACCGGCGCCGCGAACGAGAGTGCCGCGCGCATCATCTACCGTGCAGCGCAGTCGTGCGGGATCAACCCGCAGGTGCTCATCGTGATGCTCCAGAAGGAGCAGAGCCTGGTCAACCACACGTGGCCCAGCGCCTGGCGCTACGACATCGCGCTCGGACAGGGCTGCCCGGACGACGCGCCCTGCGACCCGCAGTACGTCGGCTTCTTCCACCAGATCTACGGCGCCGCCCGCCAGATGCAGATCTACATGGAGGGCAAGTGGTTCCAGTACTACGCGCCCGGCCGCACCTGGAACATCCTCTTCAACCCGAACCGCGCGTGCGGCTCCTCGCCGGTGTACATCGCCAACAAGGCGACCTCGGCCCTCTACTACTACACGCCGTACCAGCCGAACGCCGCGGCGCTGCGCGCCGGATACGGCGACGGCGACACCTGCTCGGCCTACGGCAACCGCAACTTCTACAACTACTTCACCGACTGGTTCGGCTCCACCCAGGCGCCCCAGGTGCCTTCGCTCGCCTCGGTCAGCTCCTCGTCGTACATGGTCGGCGTCGACAGTGCCGGCGTGCTGTGGGGATACCCGTTCGCGAAGAACGTGTGGGGCAACCGCAAGCAGCTCGCGAGCGGCCTGACCGGGGTCAGCGCGGCCATGGTGGTCGGCGATCTCGACGGCAGCGGCACGCGCGACCTCATCATCCGCCAGGGCAACGGCGTCTCGGTGATGCGCGGCAGCGGCGCCAGCTTCTCGGCACCGCAGTCGCTGAACCTGGACTGGAGCGGCGTGGTGCTCTCCACCGCCGCGGGCGACCTCGACGGCGACGGCATCCCCGACGTGCTCACCACCGCCAAGAACGGCGACCTCATGCTGTGGCGCGGCAACGACAAGGGCGGCCTCCTGCCTGCGATCCGCGTCGGCTGGGGGTGGGCCGGCATGAACATGCTCGTCGGCAACATCGACCTCAACGGCGACGGCAACCCCGACCTCATCGGCAGGGACGCCGCCGGTCGACTGTTCGCCTACTACGGAGACGGCGGCGGCGGCTGGACCGGCTCCCGTCAGCTCGGGCAGGGCTGGGGTGGCATGACCGCGATCTTCGTGCCGGGCGACTTCACGGGCGACGGCGTCAACGACGTGGCGGCGCGCACCGCGAACGGCGACCTCTACATGTACCCCGGCGACGGACGGGGAGCGATCACGTCGAGCGGCAAGATCGGCAACGGCTGGCAGATCCTGTCGGCGCTGACCGGTTCGGGCGACCTCGTCACCAAGCCGCGGGCCATGCCATCGGGCGTGGGCGACGTCGACCGTGACGGCGGACCCGACGTGCTCGGGCTCACGGCACAGGGGAACCTCAACCTCTACCGCGGGAACGGCGCCGGTGCCTGGCGCGGCTCCCAGCAGATCGGCTCGGGGTGGACGGCGGGCGACCGACTGATCCCCATGGGCGACTTCAACGGCGACGGGTACCGCGACCTCGGCCGGGTGACTCCCGACGGACGGCTCTGGCTGATCCCCGGCGTCGCGGGCGGCTACGGGCAGCCCGTCGTGATCGGCAACGGCTGGCAGAACCACACGCTCCTCGTGGGCGGCATCGACTTCGACGGCGACCGCAACACCGACATGATCGCGCGCAACTCCGCCGGCCACCTCGTGTACTACCGCGGTGACGGCAGGGGCGGCTGGGCGAGCCAGGCCATCCAGATCGGCTACGGCTGGGGCGGCTTCGACATGGCCGTCAACGGCGGCGACTTCGACGGCGACGGTCGGGCGGACCTCATCATGCGCACGACCGACGCGCGCCTGTGGGTGTACCCGACCAACGGCACGGGCGGCTGGGGCACGCCGCGTCAGATCGGTGTCGGGTGGGGCGGCTTCAACGCCCTGTTCAGCCCCGGCGACTTCGACGGCGACGGCACCTCCGACCTCCTCGGGCGGCACACGAACGGCAACCTCTACCTGTTCCGCGGTGACGGCCGTGGCGGCTGGGGCGCGAGCGGCGTGATCGGGAACGGCTGGAACACGCTCACCGCCCTCGGCTGAGCGCGTGCCGTGAAGGCGTCCGGACGGGTGCCATAGGATACTGGAGTGCGCCGCGGCGACCGCCGCCGCAGCTGAATGAGTGGGGCCGTGACAGATACCCGAGATCTTTTCGCCGTCGTCCCGCGTTCCTCCTTCGACACCCCCGGCACGAGTCGCGGTCTGATCGATGTGGTGCGCTGGCGGTATCTGCTGTATCTGCTCGTGCGGACCGGCGTCACCACCCGCTACCGCAACTCGGTGCTCGGCTGGACCTGGTCGTACGTGCGACCCGGGGCGCAGTTCCTGGTGTTCTGGGTGGTCCTCGGATTGTTCCTCAGCCTGAACAGGAACATCGAGAGCTACCCCGTCTACCTGTTCTCGGGCATCGTCGTCATCAACCTCTTCTCCGAGGCGTTCAAGAACGCGACGACGTCGATCGTGAACAACGCCCCGCTCGTGCGGAAGGTGTTCCTGCCGCGGCAGCTCTTCGCCGTCTCCGCCGTGCTGGTGGCGTTCATCCACTTCCTCCCGCAGCTGGCCCTGCTGCTGATCGTGTGCCTCTTCCTCGGCTGGATCCCCGGGATCACCGTGCTCTCGGTGCTCGCCGCGCTGGCGGGCATCGTCATCGTCACGCTGTTCGCGCTGGGGCTCGGCCTGTTCTTCGGCGCGATCAACGTGCGGTTCCGTGACGCGGAGAACATCGTCGAACTGCTGCTCCTGCTCGCGACCTGGGCCTCGCCCGTGCTCTACGCGTGGACGATGGTGCAGGAGGCCGTCCGCACGCTCGGCTGGCCGGACTGGATCCTCGAGCTCTACATGCTGAACCCGATCACGCAGGGCGTCGAGCTGTTCCACTACGCCTTCTGGCGTCCGGTCACCGAGACGACCATGCCGCTGCCGCCCGGCCTCGGCTGGAACACGCTGTGGACGTTCCTGATCGCCCTGGGCACGCTGCTGATCGGGCAGCTCGTCTTCCGCCGACTCGAGGGAAGGTTCGCGCAGGACCTATGAGTACCGCCATCGCCCCCCGCCCGAGCATCGTCGTCGACGGTGTGCGGAAGAACTTCACGCTGAACCACGCGCTGTCGCTCAAGGACACCGTGGTCGCCTGGATCCGACGTCGCAAGACCTCCAGTACCTTCGAGGCGCTCAAGGGGCTCGACCTCGTCATCAACGAGGGGGAGTCGGTCGCGATCCTCGGGCTCAACGGCTCGGGCAAGTCCACTCTCCTCAAGCTCATCTCGGGGGTCATGGAACCCGACGCGGGCGAGGTGCTCACGCGCGGCAGGGTCGCGGGTCTCATCGAGGTCGGTGCCGGCTTCCACCCCGAGCTGTCCGGGCGCGAGAACGTGTTCCTCAACGCGGCGATCCTGGGCATGCAGCGCAAGGAGATCGAGGAGCGCTACGACGAGATCGTCGCGTTCAGCGAGATCGAGCAGTTCATCGACCAGGAGGTCAAGCACTACTCCTCCGGCATGTTCATGCGGCTCGCGTTCTCCGTGGCGATCCACGTCGAGCTGGACGTGCTGCTCGTCGACGAGATCCTGTCGGTCGGCGACGCGCCCTTCCGGGAGAAGTGCCGGCAGAAGTTCGGCGAGCTGATCGCGCAGAAGAAGACCCTCGTCGTCGTGAGCCACGACATGGAGATGGTGCGTGAGCTCTGCACCCGAGGCGTGGTGATCAACAAGGGCGAGGTCGTGTACGACGGCGAGATCGAGGGCGCGATCGCGTTGGTCGACGAATGATCGGCGACTGGGTCGCGCAGTCGGGGCTGATCGCCCTGACGCTCCTCGTCTTCTTCGTCCCCGGTCTTCTGCTGGGCGCCGCTCTCCGTCTGCGCGGGTTGACGCTCTGGGCGTCGGCCCCGAGCCTCTCGGTCGGCACGCTCGCGGTGCTGGCCATCGTCTTCCCGTTCCTCGGGGTGCACTGGGGTCTCGCTTCTGTCGGCATCGCGGTCGCGGTCGTCGTGGCGGTGGTGTTCGCGGTGTCGCTGCTGCTTCGTCGCGGTCGCAGCGTGGCCGACGTGCCACGGCGGCAGCCCCGGCACCTCGCGCTCCTGGCCGTCGGCCTCATCGTCGGCGGCGGCCTCAACGCGGCGCGATTGATGGCGTACGTCGGCACCCCGACCGCGATCTCCCAGACGAACGACGCCGTCTTCCACCTGAACGCGCTGCGCTGGGCCGCCGAGTCCGGCACGGTCTCGTCGCTCGACCTCTCCGGCCTGCTGGGCGGATCCACCTTCTATCCCGCGGCCTGGCACGCCATGACCTCCCTGGTGGCTCTGGACATCGGCTCGATCCCGGTCGCGGCCAACATCGTCGCGCTGGTGATCGCCGCGGTGGTGTGGCCGCTGAGCGTGTCGCTGCTCGCCCACGTCGTCAGCCGCGGGGATGCACTGGTCACGGCGCTGGCGGCCGGGTTGTCGGCGGGCCTGATGGCGTTCCCGCAGCTCATGTTCGAGTGGGGTGTCCTGTACCCCTACGCCCTCTCGCTCGCCGTCGTCCCCGCCGCGGTCGCCCTCACGATCGTCGCGGTGCGGTCGTGGCGGGGCGCACGGCGCGGTGAACGCCTTCTGGCCGCTGCGGGTCCGGGCGTCGCCGCGCTCCTGGCGGTGACGGCGGCCACGCTGTCGCAGCCGTCGTCCGTGCTCACGTGGGGTGCGCTGGTGATGCTGTGGTTCTCCGGGAGCCTGCTGCTCGGCATCCGCCGCCCCGGCGCGCGCCCTGTGCTGCGGTGGAGCGTGATCGTGGTCGGCTGGGCCGCGGTGGGCGTCGTGTGGCTCGTCCTGGCCTACCTCGCCGGACCGGTGCTGTGGCGGTCGTACCGCGGCGTGTTCGGCGCGATCGCCGACGTGCTGGTGAACAGCCACTCGCTGCTGCCCGCGGCGTGGGGGATGAGCGTGCTGCTGCTGGCCGGATTGATCGCCGCCGTGCGCGACCGGCGACTGCGGTGGCTGGCGGTGGGATGGGCCGGGTTCTCGCTGCTCTACATCGTGAGCGTCGGCACCGACCTTCCCTTCATCAAGAGGGCCCTCACCGGTCCCTGGTACGGCGACTCCTTCCGGCTCGCGGCGATGGTGCCGATCGTCGTCGTCCCCCTCGCCGCCTTCGGCCTCGCCATGATCGTGCGGATGGTGTCCGCCGCGATCCCGAGGCTCACGGGAGCGCGTCGCGACGCGGTCGCGCTGGTCTCGCTGGCGGTCGTCGCCGTGGTCGGGATCGTCAACGTCGCGCTCTCCCCGGTGGTGCTACTGCGCGTCGCGGACGAGACGGACGAGCAGTCCCGCTACGCGATGAACGCCGACAGCTACCTCTCCGACGACGAGTACCGCCTGCTCACCGAGCTTCCCGACCTCGTGTCGCGGGATTCGCTGATCATCGCGAACCCCTCCACGGGAGCCGGCTTCGCCTACGTGCTCGGGGAGCGCGACATCGTCCCCCGCACGTGGGCGCCGCCGCAGTCCGCCGCGTGGGACGTGATCGCCGCGCACCTGCGTGACGCTGCGGAGGACCCCGCGGTGTGCGAGGCCCTCGCCGCCTACGGCGACCCGGAGTACGTGCTCGACTTCGGCATCGGCGGCACCGGTCCCGGCGAGTACCTCATGCCCGGCATGACCGACTTCGAGGACCGGCCGGGATTCGAGGAGGTCGCCTCGGAGGGTGACGCGAGCCTCTGGCGGATCACCGCCTGCGGCTAATCCTCGGGCTGGCCGTCGTCCGGGGCGGCACGACGCGCGCCGTCCTGCGGGTCCTGCGACGCCTGCAGGAGCGCGAGCTTGCGCGCGAGCAGGGTGAGGCTGCGCTGCTGCGCGGCGTTCTTCCTCGACTGCGTGTAGACGAAGACCATGAAGATGACCACCAGCGCGTACAGCAGCAGGTCGGTGCCGCGCCCGACGCCCACGAGGTTCGCGACCCAGGTGAGCCACTGGGGGAACAGGATCGACACGATCGCCACGAGCACGAAGCCGCCGTACAGGAGACGGCGGATCGCCAGGTGGCTGTCCGCACCGGTCCGGCGCATGAACACGGCGCCGATGGCGATGACGGCCGCGATGAGAAGGATCTGGATCCACATGGCGTTCACCGCACGATCAGGTCGACGAGGATGTTGACGGAGTTGAGCACCGATTGGCCCTTCGATTTGGAGTAGTCGGTGTAGAGGAGCTCCACCGGGTGCTCGATCCACGGCAGCCCCGTGTCGCCGAGCTGCAGCACGATCTCGGTGGCGTGCGCCATCCGGTCCTGCTTGAGCTGCAGGCGCGCGGCGGCGTCGGCGCGGATGACGCGAAGGCCGTTGTGCGCGTCGGTGAGCTTGACGCTCGTGGTCATGTTGGTCACCCACACCGCGGTCTTCAGGATCACGCGCTTCATCCAGCCCGGGTTCGTCCGGTCGTCGAGGAAGCGCGAGCCGAACACGATCGCCGCGCCGCTGGCACGCGCCGCGGCGACCATCGCCACCGCGTCGTCGATGCGGTGCTGGCCGTCGGCATCGAAGGTCACGATGTACTCGCAGCCCGGCTGGGACAGGGCGTACTCGATGCCCGTCTGCAGGGCCGCACCCTGACCGAGGTTGATCGGGTGCTCGACGATGTGGGCTCCGGCGCGTCGTGCCACCTCCAGGGAGCCGTCGGTGGAGCCGTCGTCGATGCACACGATGTTCGGGAAGTGGGGGAGGACCCCCGCGATGACGCCGGCGATGACGCTTGCTTCGTTGTACAGCGGTACGACAACCCAGGTATGCGGGTCGGGAGTGGCTGGGTTGGTCACACCCCTATCCTCTCAGGAAACGCCTGTGCGAGCAGATAGGATGACCGAGTCCCCTTCCCGAGCCGCGAGGAGAATCCCGCATGCCCTCACCGACCGACGTCCGGATCGTCGATTCGGCCGATGTGTCCCCCGAGGCGAAGATCGGAGCAGGGAGCTCGATCTGGCATCTGGCCCAGGTGAGGGAAGACGCGCAGCTCGGCGAGAACTGCATCGTCGGCCGCGGCGCCTACATCGGCACCGGTGTCGTCATGGGCGACAACTGCAAGGTGCAGAACTACGCGCTCGTGTACGAGCCCGCTCGACTCGGCGACGGCGTGTTCATCGGACCGGCCGTCGTGCTCACGAACGACACGTACCCGCGGGCGATCAACGCCGACGGCACGCAGAAGAGCGCGCACGACTGGGAGCCCGTCGGCGTCACGATCGAGCGTGGCGCCTCGATCGGTGCCAGGGCGACCTGCGTCGCGCCCGTGACCATCGGCGCCTGGGCGACGGTGGCGGCCGGGGCCGTCGTGGTGAAGGACGTCCCCTCCTACGCGCTCGTGGCCGGGGTGCCGGCCCGCCGCATCGGCTGGGTGGGCGAAGCGGGCGTTCCCCTCACGCGCGCCGACGACGACAAGACCTGGGTGTGCCCCGCGACCGGCGGACGCTACACCGAGACAGACGGAACACTGACCAAGGAGACCGTGTGAGCGAGTTCATTCCCCCCGCCAAGCCGATCATCGGCGACGAAGAGCGCGAGGCCGTCGATCGGGTGCTGCGCAGCGGCATGGTCGCGCAGGGCCCCGAGGTCGCCGCGTTCGAGCAGGAGTTCTCGGCGCACTTCGTGCCGGGGCGGCCCTCCGTGGCCGTGAACTCCGGCACCGCCGGTCTGCACCTGGGTCTGCTCGCCGCGGGCGTCGGCCCCGGCGACGAGGTCATCGTGCCGTCGTTCACGTTCGCGGCGACGGGCAACTCCGTGGCCCTCACCGGCGGCACCCCGGTGTTCGTCGACATCGAGCCGGAGACCTTCACGCTCGACCCCGAAGCCGTCGCGGCCGCAATCACGCCCAAGACCAAGGGCATCCTCCCGGTGCACCTGTACGGTCACCCCGCCCGCATGCGCGAGCTGGAGGCCCTGGCCGCCGAGCGCGGCGTGGCCCTGTACGAGGACGCCGCGCAGGCGCACGGCGCCTCGCTCGACGGCCGCCCGGTCGGCTCGTTCGGCGACTTCGCGATGTTCAGCCTCTACCCGACCAAGAACATGACCAGCGGCGAAGGCGGCATGGTCACCACGGCCACGGACGAGATCGCCCGTCAGGTCAAGCTCCTGCGCAACCAGGGCATGGAGCGGCAGTACGAGAACGAGATCATCGGCTTCAACGCCCGCATGACCGACATCCACGCCGCGATCGGCCGGGTGCAGCTGCACAAGGTCGACGCCTGGACGAAGACCCGTCAGCAGAACGCGGCCTTCCTGGACGCGAACCTGCGCGGCGTGGTCGTGCCCCCGGTCGCCGACGGTGCCGTGCACGTGTACCACCAGTACACGGTCCGGGTGCCGGAGGACCGCGACGGCTTCGTGGCGGCGCTCAAGAACGAGCACAACGTCGGCGCCGGCGTGTACTACCCGATCCCGAACCACCGGCTGCCCTCGCTCACGCGCTTCGCCCCGGGCCTCGACCTCCCCGAGACCGAGCGTGCCGCCCGCGAGGTCGCCTCGCTGCCGGTGCACCCGTCGCTCAGTCAGGACGACCTCGAGCGCATCGTCACCGCGGTGAACGCCGTCGCGGGGGCAGGCGCCTGATGGCGGCGAATCTGCGCGCCGGACTGCTCGGCGTCGGGATGATGGGCCGCAACCACGCCCGCGTGCTGCGTGACGTGGAGGGCATCGACCTGGTCGCGATCGCCGACCCGGGCGGTGACCCGCACAAGGTCGCGGGCGAGCTCGAGATCCTCCCCGACATCGAGGCGCTCATCGCCGCCGGTATCGACATCGCCGTGGTCGCCGTGCCGACCGCGTTCCACGAGGACGCGGCGCTCAAGCTGGCCGACGCCGGGGTGCACACCCTCGTCGAGAAGCCGATCGCGCACTCGCTCGAGGCGGGGCGCCGGATGACGGACGCCTTCGCCGCCCGGGGCCTGGTCGGAGCCGTCGGCCACGTCGAGCGCTTCAACCCCGCGCTGCAGGAGATGCGACGCCGCCTGGAGGCGGGGGAGCTCGGTGACGTGTACCAGATCGCGACCCGCCGCCAGAGCACGTTCCCCGCCCGCATCGCCGACGTGGGCGTGGCGAAGGACCTCGCGTCCCACGACATCGACCTCACGAGCTGGGTCGCGCAGAGCGAGTACACCACGGTGTTCGCGCAGACCGCGCACAAGAGCGGACGCGACTACGAGGACATGATCACGGTCACCGGCCGGCTGGCCAACGGCGTGATCGTCAACCACCTCGTCAACTGGCTCTCGCCCATGAAGGAGCGCATCACGGTCGTCACCGGCGACCGCGGCACCTTCATCGCCGACACCGCGACCGGCGACCTGACGTTCTACGCCAACGGCACCATCCCGCTCGAGTGGGAGTCGATGCTCGCGTTCCGCGGCGTGTCCGAGGGCGACATCACCCGGTTCTCCTTCGCCAAGCGCGAGCCGCTGCGGGTCGAGCACGAAGCCTTCCGCGACGCCGTCCTCGGCAAGCCGAACGACGTCGTCACGATGGAGCAGGGCCTGCGCACGCTCGAGGTCGTCGAGGGCGCTCTCTCCTCCGCCGCCAACGGCGCATCCGTCGCCCTCTGAACGCGAGAACATGAAACGCATTTGGCCGGTCCTCAAGGATCTCCTCCCGCTGCTGCCGACCGGCGCGCAGCGGTACTTCGTCGGGTACATGATCGCCACGACGCTCATCACCGCACTCGACGTGGTGGCGATGTCGCTGCTGGCCGTGATCATCGGCCCGGCACTGACCGGCGGGGCGCTGCGGCTCCCGCTGATCGGCGAGGTCTCACCCGACATGACGCCGCTTCTGGTGCTCGGCGCCTGCGCGCTCATCATCCTGAAGTCGGTGCTCTCGGTCACGCTGCACTGGTTCGCGACGCGCCGGTTCGCGCGCTACGAGCTCGAGATCGGCGACCGGATGTTCAAGGCGTACATCAACTCCAGCTGGGAGGAGCGCTCGAAGCGCACGGTCGCCGAGATCACGCGCATCGCGGACGGCGGCATCGCGAACACGATGTCGGGCTTCCTGCTGCCGCTCATGCGCGTCCCGAGCTCGATCTTCACGTTCGTGCTGATCATCGTCGTGCTGCTGGTGGTCGACCCGATCACCGCGCTCATCGCCATGGTGTACCTGATCCTCGTGGCGCTCATCGTGCACCAGGTGGTGACGAAGCGCTCGCTGGAGGCCGCCACCGTCAACCGCAACTACAGCTACCGCGTCGCGATCCTGATGACCGAGATGATGGAAGCGCTGAAGGAGCTCAGCCTCCGCAACCGGCTCGCCGACGTCGCACAGCTGGTGACGGACAGCCGCCACCACTCGGTCCGCGCCAGGGCGAACGCGTCGTTCCTCGGTGTCGTCCCGTCGTTCGCGTTCGAGTCCGCCCTCATCGGCGGCGTCGTGATCATCGGCGGCGTCTCGTACTGGCAGGGCGGTCTGGCGGCCGCGTTGTCGTCCGTCGCACTGTTCACCGCGACCGGCTTCCGCCTGATCCCGGCGATCAGCGGCATCCAGGGCGGCATCGTGCAGGGTGTCGCGAGCATCCCCTCGGCACAGGACGTCATCGGTGACCTCACCGCCGCGGAGAAGGACATGGAGGTGTCGCAGACGCCCGCCGACACCGCGGAGCTGGCGGAGAACCCTCGGCTGCTCAGCCTGTCGGACGTGCACTTCCGGTACCCGGGAGCCGACGAGGACGTCATCCGCGGGCTCTCGCTCGACATCCCCCTCGGCAGCTCGCTGGGCATCGTCGGGCCGTCCGGAGCCGGCAAGTCGACGCTGATCGACCTGCTCCTCGGCCTCAGCCAGGCCACGACCGGCGACATCGAGATCGACGGGCACCCGCTCTCGAGCGTGCTCCGTCAGTGGCGCGGGCGCGTCGGCTACGTGCCGCAGCGGGTGGCGCTGTTCGACGCCTCGATCGCGCAGAACGTCGCCCTGACCTGGACGGATGAGATCGACCGGGACCGCGTGGAGTACGCCCTGGAACGCGCGCAGCTCAGCTCGCTCGTCGCGTCGCGGGCGAACGGCATCGACGAGCGCATCGGCGAGCGGGGCGTGTCCCTGTCCGGCGGTCAGCAGCAGCGTCTGGGCATCGCCCGCGCGCTGTACACCGATCCGCTGGTGCTGGTGCTCGACGAGGCCACGAGCTCTCTCGACACGAAGACCGAGGACGAGGTCACCAAGGCGATCCGGTCGCTGCAGGGCGAGGTCACGCTGATCTCGGTGGCGCACCGCCTGTCGACCATCAAGGACTACGACCGGATCTGCTACATGGACGAGGGCGTGATCGCCGCGCAGGGCACCTTCGTGGAGGTCGCCTCCTCGCTGCCCGCGTTCGCCGAGCAGGTGCTGCTGGCCGGACTCTCCGGAGAGCTCGAGCGCCGGGCGTGACTCCGCCGCCCGACCGGGTCGGTCAGACGATCCGGTCGGTGCGGTTCGCGGCGTAGAACAGCCGCGCCATCGCCTGCGGGTGCAGGGAGAACAGCGGGTTGGGCGTGAGCAGCGCCCCCAGTGACCGCTGGTTCCAGCGGTCGTTCGCGAGGATGCGGATCCGCTCCACGTCGGGCGCCGCCGAGAAGGTCTCGTCGATGATGCGATGGTCGACCCGCGACAGCAGCCGCAGGGCCCCGGGCGCCAGGGCCACGAGTCGGTCCAGGGTCTCCCGCAGCTCGGCCTGGTGCGTGACCAGCTCCGGCGTCGTCGTCGCACGGACGCCGATCGCGCTGAGGAACTGGATGCGCAGCAGCTTGACGACCGCTGCGGTGCGGGCGCGGCGGCCGAGGGCGCGGAACCAGGGCGCGGCTTCGAGGCCGTCGAGGAAGGCGAAGTCCTCGCGCACCGGGCGTGCCGTGAACGTGACGCGGTCGCCCTCGTCCTCGTGCCCGACGTACGCGGGACCGTCGATGTCGACGGCGAGGTCGCGCCCGCGGAACCACAGCTCTCCGGTCAGGGCGATGTCCTCTCCGGACGACAGGCCCTCGGTGAAGCGCAGATGGCCGAACCGTTCGCGGTCGATGAGGCCGAGCGGCGCGCTGCGGTAGGAGAGGCGGTCCTTCGCGGCGTCGAGCCGCCGCGATCGACGTCCGTTCCGCACGGGAGGAAGCGGGTTGTTGTGGCGCCCGACGAGCGTGATCTTCGGGATCACCGCGCTCGCCCCGGTCTCGCGCTGGATGCGCAGCCAGGAGTCCAGCGCGCCGGGCGCGAACTCGTCGTCGGAGCCGAGCAGCGCGATGAACGGGGCGGTGGACGACGCGAAGCCGAGGTTCATCGGTCCGGCCGGCGAGCGGATGCCGTCCTGCAGCTCGAGCAGGACCACGCGCTCGTCCCCCGCGTACTCGCCGAGGTTGCCGCGGATCACGGCGGGGTCGATGTTGTGCGCGACCACCAGCACGCGCACCGGAGCGGCGGTGGCGTCGAGCACCGAGGCCACCGCACGACGGATCGGTCGGGTGGCGGAGTGGACGGCGATCGTGACGTCGACCAGGGGCGACGCGGTCACAGCTGCCCCACCCGCTGCGATCGGGCGCCCGCGGCGAGCGTGCGGAAGGGGGCGTGCCGGTGCAGCGCCAGGAATGGGTTCCGGGGGAGCTGAGCGGCGGGGGAGAGATAGATCCACCGACGACCGAGCAGCGCGCGAGTGCGCTCGGGATCGGGCGCCCCGCGGCGCAGCTCGTCCATGACCCGGCGGTCGGCGATCGACAGCACCGACAGCACTCCGGGGGCCCAGGCGCTGACGCGGTCGACCACGGCGAGGAGCTCGGCGGCGACCGCGGCGATGCCCGGGGTCTCCAGGCGCGCGGCCACGGCGTCGAAGAAGTGGATGCGGAGCAGCTTGACGGCCAGGGCGCGGCGGTCGGCGGTTGAGGCGGCCGCGAACCAGTCCGCCTCCTCGATCACGCGGAGGAACGCGAAGTCGGCCGCCACGTCGCGCGGAGCGGAGGTGACGCGGTCGTCCGCGTCGTCGTGGCCCACGTACGGGGGACCGTAGAGGTCGTAGGCGATGCTCGTCGCCGTGATCCACAGCTCGGAGGTGTACGGCAGGTCCTCGCCGGACGTGAGGCCCTCGGTGAAGCGCAGGTCGCCGAAGCGCTCGCGGTCGATGAGGCCGAGGGGCGCGCTGCGGTAGTGCAGGCGGTCGCGGTCGGCGCTCAGGCCGGTCGTGCGGCGTCCGCGGCGCACGGGCGGGTACGGGTCGGGGCCTCCGGTCACCAGGCGGATGCGACCGATCACGACGTCGGCATCCGTCGCGCGCTGCAGCGCCAGCCACGAGTCGATCGCGCCAGGGGCGAACTCGTCGTCGGAGCCGAGCAGGGTGTGGAAGCGTGCCGTCGCCGCCGCCATCCCGAGGTTCATCGGGCCGGCGGGCGACGGGATGCCGTCGCGGAGGGAGAGCAGCCGGACGGCCGGGTGTTCCGACCAGGTGCCGAGGTTCGTGCGGATGATCTCCTGGTCGATGTTGTGTGCCACCACGTTCACGCGCACCGGAGCGGTCGTGCCTTCGATGACCGAGGCGACGGCGCGCGCGATGGGCCGGGTGGCGGAGTGGACGGCGATCGTGACGTCGACAAGTGGGGATTCCATACCGGATCGATGCTACCGCGGAGGCCTACGCCATCATGTCGCGCAGGGTCCGGTACGGGGCGTGCCGGTGCAGGGCGAGGAACGGGTTCGCCGTGAGCCGCGCATCGAGCCCGCCGCCCCAGCGGGCCGAGAGGAGGGCGCGGATCCGGTCGGCCGACGGCGCGCTCGTCTCGAGCTCGCGGAGCACCTTCCGGTCCGCGCGGCACAGCAGCGCGGTCGCGCCAGGGGACATCCGCTCGATCGCCGCGGCGGTGTCGAGCAGCTCGGCGCGGTAGGCGGCGATCCCGCCCGGGGCGTCCAGCCGGGAGGCGACGGCATCCATGAGGTGCACGCGGAGGTTCTTCACGCCGAACCCCCGGCGCGCCGAGCGCGAGGCAGCCCGGTACCAGGGCTTGGCGGCGACGATGTCGAGGAACGCGAAGTCGGCCGACAGGGGTCGGACGGTGCGGGTCACACGGTCGACCGCATCGTCGTGGCCGACGTACGCCGGGCCCGTACGGTCGTAGGCGATGTGCGCGCCGGTGAACCACAGCTCCGCGGTGAACTCGAGGTCCTCGCCGGACTCGAGGCCCGGGGTGAAGCGCAGGTCGGGGAAGCGCGTCCGGTCGATGAGGCCGAGCGGCATGCAGCGGTAGCTGAGGCGGTCCTTATCGACGTCGAGCTCCCGCACCCGTCCGCGACGTCGCGGCGGTGTCGGCTCTGCCGCCTCGTCCACGCGCACGCGCGGGATGACGGTGGTCGCGCCGGTCGAGCGGGCGACCGCGAGCCAGGAGTCGAGTGCCCCCGGCTCCAGCTCGTCGTCCGAGCCCATGACCGAGAAGTACGGCGCCTCGGCCAGCGCGATGCCGTGGTTCATCGGCCCGGCGGGGGAGGGGATGCCGTCCTGCAGGGACACGACGCGCACCTCGGGCCGCGTGCCCAGGTCGCCGAGGTTGGCGGAGATCGCCTCGGGATCGGTGTTGTGCGCGACCACGGTGACCCGCACGGCGGCGGTCGTGTCGAGCACGGAGGAGACCGCGCGGCGGATGGGACGAGCGGGCGTGTGCACGGGGATGACCACGTCCACGTCGGGCGACGGCATGTCGTCGATCCTATCGCGGGCGTTGCGGACGGACGGGGCGCGGGGGTCGGCACTGTATCCTTTCCGGAGCCCTGTCCTCGATCAGAGAGTCTCGTCGCGTGCACTCCGCCTCCACCCTCGCTCAGCCCACGCAGCGGCTGGACTCGCTCACCGGGCTGCGCTGGTGGGCAGCGTTCGCGGTCTTCCTGTACCACATGAATGTGTTCGCACCTCTGCCGGGTTCGGTGCAGTCGGTGCTGCTGAACGGCTATCTCGGCGTGACGTTCTTCTTCGTGCTCTCCGGTTTCGTGCTCACGTGGTCGGCGCGGCCGAACGTGCCCACCTCGACGTTCTACTGGCGTCGCTTCGCACGCATCTGGCCATCGCACATGGTGGCGCTCCTGATCGCGATCCCCGTGTTCTACACGTTGGCGCCGGTTCCGGAGGGGAGCTTTCTGAAGCCGTTCGACCTCGGCATCCTCCTGCTGTCGGTCGTCGTGATCCAGGCCTGGTGGTCCAACCCCGCCATCCTCTTCTCCGGCAACCCGGCCGCGTGGACGCTCACCTGCGAGGCCTTCTTCTATGCGCTGCACCCGTGGATCTCCCGGGTCCTGGTGCCGATGGCCAAGCGCGGGGCGCTGCTGCTGGCGGTCGGTGTCGTCGCCTACGCGTTCGTGTACCGCGCGGTGGTCCTGTTCGCCCCGGACCTCGGACTCGCCGCGCTCCCGGTGCCCGTGCAGCGGCTTCCGGAGTTCGTGCTGGGCATGGCGCTCGCGTGGGCGATCCGCTCCGGCTGGCGACCGCGCATCCACCCGCTCATCGGCGTCGCCGCTCCCGTGGCGGTGATTCTGGCGCACTACGCTTCCGGGCGGTTCATCCCGACCTGGAGCGTGACCCCGGCGATCAGTGGCATGCTCAACGAGCTGTTCACGGTCGCGTGCGGCATCGCGATCGTCTCGCTCGCCGTGCATGCACTGCGCGGCGGACGGCTGTGGTTCGCGTCGAAGTGGCAGGTGCGGCTGGGTGAGTGGTCCTTCGCCTTCTACCTCGTGCACGCGACGTTCATCTACGTGGCGCTGCGCGTCTTCGGCTACCAGCCCGCGTCGTGGAGCAACCTGCTCTGGTTCGCCGCCCTGTTCGTGGTCGACCTGGTGGCCGCATGGGCCCTCCACACGTTCGTCGAGCGCACGCTGGAGAAGCGCATGCGCCGCTGGAAGGACGACCGGGACGCGCGCCGCCGCACGCGAGAGGCGGTCGCGTCAGCCTGAGGCGCGGATCCAGCCGTCGAGCAGGACCGCGGCGCTCCGGCGCCCGGAGTGCACGGCCTCGACGAACACCGGCCCCGCCGCGGCCGCGGCGGCCGCTGCCTCACGGTCGGAGATCAGTCGGGCGACCACCTCGCCGAGGGTGTCCGGCGTGGCCTCGACGATCGGCAGCGGCAGTCCCACCTCCGCCTCGATGGCGCGGCGTACGTCGGGCAGCACGTGTCCGACCACCACGCGACCCGTCGCCATGGCCTCGCAGGCCGCGACTCCGTAGGAGCCGGCGCGGAACTGGTCGAGCACGATGTCGGCGTCGCTCAGCACCTCGGGCATCCGGTCGGCGGCGACGCCGGTCACGAGCTCGTACTCGATGTCACCGCTCGCGATGAGGGAGGCGAGGGCGGGCTCGATCAGGTGACTGCCCTTCTGCACGACGGAGGTGGAGGAGTGGATCACCCGCACCCGGTCGCGGTCCATGGCGGGGCGCCGCGCCCGGAACCGCGCGGTGTCGACGACCACGGGACACCACGTCGCCCACGGAACATCGTGCAGCAGGTCGGGTGTGGACACGAACGTCGGGCGACGCAGCTCCGTCAGCAGTGCGAGGTTGGCGTCCGCATCGGCCTGCAGCACGGCGGTGCGCGGATCGTCGGGGTACGGCGACCACGGGGTGCGCAGCGCATGGTCGCGGGGGCTGCGGATGTCGGTGCCGTGGCACAGGTACGCGACGGACACCCCCGCCTCCTCCAGCGCCGCGACCTCCGCGCGGACCTGCCGGTCGAACAGGCGGCCGAACAGCGGGCGCTCCGCCTCGATCAGCACGTGCGAGAACCGGCTGACGGCCTCCCACTCCGACTGCTGCCACTCGGTGGACGAGGTGGAGGAGATCGGGACCGGGACGTCCGCGGGGAAGGAGAGCCCGCCGGGCAAGACCTCCTCCATGTTGCGGGCGGCGATCTCCGGGTCCGCCTGCTCCAGGGCGCGCGCCCAGCGATACCCCTGGCCCGAGTAGTTCGTCGGGCCGATGAAGACCCGCACCCCGGCATCCGGCACGTCGGCCACCGGGGCGTCGCCGCCGCCGAGCGCGCGATGCGCCAGCCGACCGATCAGGCCGTCCGGGTCGCGCGCCGCCGAGTCGAGGGCGCGGTTGACCCAGCGGGGCAGTCGGGAGCGGTGCCGGATGATCCAGCCGGCGATCGCGTTCAGCCGCGCGCGCATTTCAGCGTCCGTCCCTCGTCTGGCCGACCGACTCGATCACGTCGACGACGCGGCCGGCGACCGCGGCCATCGAGTGCCGTTCCGCCGTCCAGTCGGCGACGCTCCGCCGCTCCGCCGCGCTCAGCGGGCGGGCCGCGAGGGCGGCCATGGCCACCGCGACCGACTCGGCGGCGTAGCCGCTGACGATGCCGCCGCGCACCTCCAGGTTCGCCTGGTCGAGGTAGGCGCCGGTGGGTCCGTTCGGCGGACCGGCGAAGATGACGGGGCATCCGGCGGCCATCGACGAGTACGCCTTCGTGGCGAACGCGTACTCGTAGCCGGTGCCGGGGCGCTGGGTGGCGATGGTCGCGACGGCGCGGTGCAGATGCGGGACCAGCTCGCTGCTGGGCATGGTCTCGACGAACTCCACGGAGTCGGCGACCCCGAGCTCGCGGGCCCGCTGCTCCAGGAAGGCGCGCTCGCTGCCGTTGCCGATGAAGCGCAGGGTGTACCCGGGGGTGCTGCGGCTGAACGCGGCGAACCCGTCGACGGCGATGTCGGCGCCGTGCCAGTGCGAGTAGGTGCCGGCGTACAGGAACACGGGTTCGGTCGGCGCCTCCGCCTCGGCGTCGGCCGGGGGGAGGAAGGCACCGGTGTCCGCCCCGAACCCGGTCACGACGGCCGGTCGGTCCACGCCGAGCGCGGCGATCCGGTCGAGCACGCCCTGGGAGATCGTGACGATGCGCCGCGCTCCCCGCATCGCGAAACGCTCGGTCGCGCGCAGCACGCGGATCACCAGGCGCGACGAGGTCACCTGCTCCGCGGCATCGGACCAGACGTCGGCGGCGTCGTACACGTAGGGGATGCGCCGCAGCGCGCACACGAGCCGCACCACGAACCCCGTGGTGGGCGGCGGCTCCATGAACACCACGTCGGGGCGCCGCAGGAACAGGAGTCGGAAGAACAGCGGCACGTCGAAGCTGGCGTACGGGAGGTAGCCGCGCACGTAGCCGCTGCGGTCGCGCAGCACCGGGGCCATGCGCACGTCTTCGACGGGTGTCCCCTCGTCGAGGCCGTGCGGCGGACGCACGGTGAGCACGGTGACGCGGTGCCCGCGGGCGACCGCCTCGTCGGCGACGGCGCCGAGGAACGACGACGCGGCCGAGGGCTCGGGGCGGTAGATGCGCGAGACGATCGCGAGGCGCATGCTCATGCTCATGCGGAGAGGAAGTGCGTCATCAGCTGCGCGCGGGAGAAGTCGCCGTTGTGCACGCGTCGGACGAACTCCCTCCCGGTCGCGGCGATCGCGCGGTAGTGGTCCCGTCGCACGGCGATGTCGCGCAGCATGTGTTCGAGTGTGTCCGGGGTGGTCTCCGGGATCGGCAGGGTCATGCCCGCGTGCCCCTCCACCTCGCGCCGGGCCTGCTCCGTGACGTGGGCCAGCACCACCCGCCCGGCGGTCATGCTCTCGCACGCCGCGACACCGTAGTCGCCGACCCGGAACTGGTCGAGCACGACGTCGGCGGACGCGACCACGGCCGGCATCTCGTGGTTGGGGACGCGGTCCAGCTGGATGAACTCGATGAGCCCCTCGTCGTGCAGCTTCTGCGCTACGGGGACGATGAGCGGCGTGCCCTTGACGTGCGCGTTGGTGGGCGCGTGGATGACGCGGATGCGCTCGCGCTCCAGGAGCGGCTCGTCGTTGATCCACTGCTCCTGGTCGATCACCACGCCGAGGAAGTGCGCGCGGGGAAGGTCGACGAGCAGGCCGGCGGTCGAGACGAACGTGGGCACGTCGAGGTCGGCGATCGCCGCGAGGTTGTCGGCCACGGCCTTCTCCGCGAGGTCGAAGGGCACCCAGTCCTCGCTGTCGACGAACAGCGACCACGGCGTCGACTCCAGGTGGGTCGACGGCAGTCGCACGTCGGTGCCGTGTCCGACGATGCCCACGCGCACACCGCGCTCCTGCAGCAGTGCGGTCTGACGGCGCAGGTCGCCGGAGAACATCCCGCCGAGGATGGGGAAGCACGCCTCGATGAGCACGTGCGTGTAGTTCGTCGCGATCGCATCGAGCATCGAGCGCTGCCATGCGCGGGAGTGCTCCGCGGTGCGCCAGGTCACGGTGTAGTCGGCGGGGTACTGCAGGAGGTTGTTGCCCGCGTGCACGTAGTTGACCGCGGACACCTCACCCGTCGACTCGGCCGCGCGCGACCACCGGTACCCCTGGCCGGCGTAGTTCACCGGTCCCACCAGCATCCGGATCGGACGGGAGAGGTCGGGCAGCGGCGGCGGGGGCGGGGTCACGCCCTTCGCCCGGTCGACGGTCGACGCGATCGCGTCCTGCACCGGCTTCGGGACGAGCTTCCAGGCGGCTTCAACGCGGGGATGCATCGGTGTCCTCCTCGTGCGGATCAGGGGCGGTGGCATGCAGCCAGGCTTCGTCGAGCACGGCGGCGGAGCGACGGCCGTCGTGGACGGCGCGGACGAACGTGTCGCCGGTGGCGCGGAGGGCGTCGAGGCCGTCGTGTGCGGCGAGCTCGCGCAGGACGCCCTCGATCGTGTCGGGCGTGGCCTCGACGATGGGCGGCTCCAGCCCGGTCTCCTCACGGACGGTCGCGCGCACCCGCTCGCTCAGGTGCCCGACGACGACGCAGCCGGACGCGAGGGCCTCGCACGCCGCCACGCCGTAGGAGCCGATGCGCAGCTGATCGATCACCACGTCGGCCGCGGCGAAGCGGTCGGGCATCTGCGCGGTCGGCACGCCCTGGATCAGATCGAGCTCGATGACCCCCTCCGCCTGCAGCCGCTCGAGCGTGTCGCGGATGAGGTGCGTGCCCTTGATCACGGACACCGACGGGGCGTGGGCGACCCGGAGACGCGCGCCGGGCGTGCGCGCCGTGCGCGGTCGCTCCCAGCGGGCGACGTCGACGGCCACCGGGAGCCACCGTGCGGTGGGGAGGTCTTCGCGCAGGTCGGGGGTGGAGACGAACACGGGGCGTCCGCTGCTCTCCAGGAGTGCGATGTTGCGCGCAGCGACCACCTCGTCCCGCGCGGCGTAGACCTCGGGGTCGGCGTAGTGCGACCACGGGTGGTCGCGCATGTGCCGCGACGGCAGCCGCACGTCGGTGCCGTGGGCGAGGTAGGCCACGTCCACGCCGCGCGTGCCGAGCGCTGCCGCCTGCGCGGCCACCGAGCGACCGAGGAGGCGACCGAAGGGTGGCTCCTCCGCCTCGATCAGCACGTGCGTGGCCGCGGTCGCCGCGGCGAACTGGTCACGCTGCCACGCGGTGTCGTTGTGGTAGGTCGGGATCGGCACGAGCAGGTCGGACGGGTAGTCGAAGCCGCCGGGGACCTCGATGGCCATGGTGCGCGCCGAGATGCGCGGCGAGCGGCGCTCCAGGGCCCTGCTCCACGCGAACGCCTGGCCGGAGTAGTTGACCGGCGCGATGAGGACGCGGACGGGTCGGTCGTCGAACGTGGTCGTGCCGACGGCTCCGGGGACGGGCTTCCCGTAGCGGCGGGCGGCGATCCGCCCGAGGGGGCTGGTGGGGGAGTCGGCGATGCGGTCGATCGTGGCGTTGACCCACCGGGGGAGTCTGTTCCGGTTCACGTCGTGCGTGCATTCTCCGGGGGACAGGAACTCATCCCGTCAGTATACCGAGGGGGCGCAACGGCGGTCCGACGGCGGGCGACTATCATGGGCGGGGTTGCCGCGGTCCCGTTCCGGTGGACCGGGACCGAATGGAACGGTGGGATCGATGGCCTCGTCAGAGCCGGGCAAGAAGGGCTTCTCGCTCAAGGACTATGCGGAGACGCTTCACGCCTATCTCGACGACGGGTACGCCGTCACGAGCTTCGACAAGTACCTCGATGCCCCGCAGGAGAAGCACCTCATCCTCCGGCACGACATCGACAACAGCATCGAGCAGGCCATGCGCGTCGCGCGGGTCGACGCGGAGGCCGGGTGCTCGTCGAGCATCTTCCTGCGCGTGCACGCCCGCGGCTACAGCCTGATGAGTCTGCCGTCGCTCATGATGATCCGCGAGATGGAGGAGCTGGGTCACGAGGTCCAGCTGCACCTCGAGGGCGGCATCGGCGAGGTGCTCGGCGGTGACAACTTCGAGTGGGCCGAGCGTCAGCGCACGGTCTTCGAGACGGCGGTCGGCCGACCGGTCGGCGGGTTCAGCCTGCACGAGCCGGCGCGACTGGGCGGATTCGAGTTCGCGGCGGAGCTCCTCGACCGCTGGTCCGACACGGTGCGCTACCACGCCTACGAGCCGCGGTTCATGATGCCGAACATGAAGTACCTGAGCGACAGCAGCGGCAACTGGCGTGAGGGCCACTTCGCCGAGTGGGTCGGCAAGGTGCCCGTGGTGCAGGTGCTCACCCACCCGTTCTGGTGGTTCGAGAAGGTTCCGGCCGAGAACTACTGATCCGGCCGGAACGACGGAGTCCGCAGCCGGCCGCCCCGGCTCAGCGCTTGTTGTCGCCGAGCCGACGGGCGGGGTTGCCGATGCGGATCTCGTCGTCGGGCACCGACTTCACCGCGACCGCACCGATGCCGAGCAGGGAGTTGCGGCCGAGCGTGACGCCCTGGATGACGGAGGCGTTGGGGCCGATCCAGGCGTCGTCCTCGATCACGACGCTGCCGGAGATCTCCGCGCAGGCCGTGATGATCACGTTGCGGCCGATTCGGCAGTTGTGGGCCACGTGCACATGGTCGTCGATCTTGGTGTGATCGCCGACGCGCGTCGGGGCGATGGTGCCGGAGCAGACCGTGGTGAAGTTGCCGACCTCGACGTGGTCCTCGATGACGACCGAGCCGAGGTGCGGGATGCGGATGTTGTCGCCGTCGGCGTCGCGCTCCATGCCGAAGCCCTCCTCGCCGATCACGGCGTGGCTCTTGATGAGAGCGTGCGCCCCGATGCGGACGTCGTGCCCGATCACCACGTGATCGCGGATCTCGGCGCCGTCGGCGATCACGGCGCCGGCACGGACGACGGTGTACTCCCCGATGTGGGCGCCGGGGTGCACCTCGGCGGTCGGGTCGACGCGAGCGGTCGGTGCGATCCCGGGAACGGGCTTGCGGGCGAAGTGCTCGGCGACGGCCAGGGCGAAGGCGGCGCGCGGGTTCTCCACCAGCACCGCCGTCCCCGAGCGGGCGTCGTCGGGGAGGGTGGCGGGGGCGAGGAGCACGGCTCCGGCCTCCAGCGCCTTCGCGGCAGCGGCCGCCGCCGCGACCGGATCGACCACGAACGTCAGGTCTCCCTCGCCGGCCTCGCCGAGCGGGGCGAGACCCGTGACGGAGCGATCCGTGCCGACGAGTTCGCCCGACAGCTGCTGGGCGAGGGCGGAGGCGGTGACGTGGGGCGCGTTCATGCTCCGACCCTACTGCGAACGGCGGGGCGCCCCGGCGGTGCGAGGGGCGGCCGATATGATCGACGCATGGATGAGAAGGCGCTTCTGGAGCTGGTGGCGGAGATCCTCGAGGTCGAGGTGGACGAGGTCGCACTGACCGATGAGCTGGACGCGGTGGGCTGGGACTCGCTCGCGAACATCAGCTTCATCGCGGAGGTCGACGAGGCGATCGGCGTGACGATCGATGCGGACGAGCTCGCGAACGCGAAGACCGTCTCCGACCTGCACGCACTCACCCGTGCCGGTGCCTGAGACCTCCGACTACCTGCACCTCGACGGCCGCGCGGTCGTCGTCACGGGCGCAACCTCGGGCATCGGTCGGCAGACCGCGATCCACCTCTCGCGTCACGGCGCCCGGGTCGCGCTGATCGGACGCCGCGAGGCCGAGCTGGAGGAGAGCCGCGACCTGCTCGCGGGCGAGGGGCACCTGCTGGCGCCGTTCGACCTGACCGACCACGCGGGCGTCGCGGCGCTGCTGCGCGGGATCGCCGCGGAGCTCGGACCGCTCGACGGCCTGGTGCACGCGGCGGGCGTCCACGTGACCGCTCCGCTGCGGATCGCGACGGCCGATCAGACCTCGGCCGTGTTCGACATCAACGTCACGAGCGCGCTGATGCTCGCGAAGGCGTTCCGTCACCCCAAGGTGCGCGCCGAGTCGTCGAGCATCGTCCTGCTGTCGTCGGCGGTCGGCCTGGTCGGGGAAGCCGGAGTGAGCGCGTACGCCGCGAGCAAGGCCGCCGTGGCGTCCCTCGGCAAATCGCTCGCGCTCGAGCTGGCGCGGGAGGGTGTGCGCGTCAACAGCATCGCCGCCGGGATCGTCGAGACCGCGCTGACCGAACGGCTGCGCGCCTCGGTGGGTGCCGCGGCCTGGGACGAGATCGAGGCGGCGCACCCGCTCGGCCTCGGCACCGTGGAAGACGTGGCGGGGGCGGCGCTGTATCTGCTCTCCCCGGTCTCGCGCTGGGTCACCGGTTCGGTGATGGTGGTGGACGGCGGGTACACCGCGAGGTGACCGCTCCCGGCCCGTAGACTGGGGGCATGGGTGCCCGCATCGCTGCCGTCGACTACTACCTGCCCGAGGCCGTCCTCAGCAATGAGGATCTCTCCCGAGAGTTCCCGGAGTGGAGCGTCGAGAAGATCTCCGGCAAGACCGGGATCGACCGCCGCCACATCTCCGGTCCCGACGAGTTCTCGTCCGACCTGGCCATCGCGGCCGCGCGGCGTCTGTTCGAGCGCGAGGGCATCGACCCCCAGTCGATCGACTACGTGATCCTCTGCACGCAGAGCCCCGACTACTACCTCCCCTCGACCGCCTGCATCGTGCAGGACGCCCTGGGCATCCCGACCTCGGCGGGCGCGACCGACATCACGCTCGGCTGCTCCGGCTACATCTACGCCCTGGGCCTCGCCAAGGGCCTGATCGAGTCGGGCCAGGCGGCGAACGTCCTGGTCGTCACGGCCGACACGTACACGAAGTTCATCAACCCGGCCGACAAGTCCGTGCGCACGATCTTCGGCGACGGCGCGGCCGCGACCCTCGTGACCGCGGACGGCTCCGACACCTCGCTCACCGCCATGACGTACGGCACGGACGGCTCGGGCGGCAAGAGCCTCATCGTCCCGAACGGCGGGCTGCGCGCGGGCGCTGCGCTCCAGCCGAAGGCGGACACGGCCGTGCGGGAGCTCGTCGCCTCGGGCTACGACCTGTACATGGACGGCCCCGACATTTTCAACTTCACCCTCCGCGTGGTGCCGGAGACGGTCGAGGAGATCCTCGCCAAGGCGCAGCTGGAGCAGGACGACATCGACCTGTTCGTGTTCCACCAGGCGAACGCCTTCATGCTCGAGCACCTGCGCAAGAAGCTCAAGGTGCCCGCCGAGAAGTTCTTCGTGTCGCTCGCCGAGTCCGGCAACACGGTGTCGTCGACCATCCCGATCGCGCTCGCCGACGCCGAACGCCAGGGCGCCCTGGTGCCCGGTATGCGCGTGATGCTCCTCGGCTTCGGTGTCGGTCTCTCCTGGGGTGGGCTGGTCGCGACGTGGTGAGCGCCTCCGCCCCGCGCCCGACGCTCCTCATCCTGTCCTTCGTGCCGATCGACGGTGACCCGCGCGTCATCAAGCAGGTGCGCCGCTTCGTCGACGAGTACGACGTGACGACGTGCTCGCCCGGACCGTCGCCGCACCCCGGCGTCACGCACGTCGAGATCCGTGGCGACCTCCCGCCCAAGCAGGACATCGTGACCAGGGTGCGCGACGAGTTCGCGCGGCGGACCGAGGGGTTCCGCCGGATGTACTTCCAGTCGCCCGGTGTGCTCGAGACCATCCACCTGCTGCGCGGGCGGCGCTTCGACGCGGTGATCGCCAACGACGCCGAGACCGTGGGCGTCGCGTGCCGGCTCTTCGGCGCCGACCGCGTGCACGCCGACCTGCACGAGTTCTTCCCGGACATGGGCTTCGAGGACACGCCGCTCGGCCGTCGGCACCAGCGCTACTGGTCGTGGATGACGAAGCACCTGGTGTCGCAGGCGCACTCGTCCACGACGGTCGGCGGCGAGATCGCCAAGCGGTACCACGAGTACGGCCTCCAGCCCGGGGTGGTGACGAACTCGACGCACCTGCGCGACCTCCCGTACCGTCCCGTGGGTTCCGCGATCCGGCTCGTGCACAGCGGCAACCCGTTCCACGAGCGCAGCCTCGGCGAGATCATGCGTGCGGTGGCGGCGTCCCCGGTCGAGGTCACCTTCGACCTCTACCTCACGTGGCAGCCCGAGAAGACGCGCTCCGAGTTCGTGGCGCTCGCCGAGGAGCTGGGGCCGCGGATCACGGTGCACGACCCCGTGCCGCAGTCCGTGCTCATCGAGACGCTCAACGAGTACGACCTCGGCATCCACATCCTGCAGCCGGTGAGCACCAACAACGTGATGGCACTGCCGAACAAGTTCTTCGACTACGTCCAGGCGCGCCTCGGCATCGTTGTCGGCCCGTCGGTCGAGATGGCGCGCATCGTGCGCGACCATGGCCTCGGCGTCGTCACGGACGGCTTCGACGAGGCATCGATCGCCGCGACCATCGACGCGCTCACCCCCGAGCGCGTCGACGGGTTCAAGCAGGCCGCGATGCGGGCGGCCGATGCGCTCTCCGCGGAGCGGCAGGTCGAGGTGTGGGCGCGGGCCGTGGAGGAGATCGTCGCCGGCTCGGCGGGCCGTGCCTGACGTCGGGGCGCGGGCGTATCGCCTCGCGCAGAAGCTCGTGCCCTCGTCGATCGCGGGGTACGTGCTCCCCGGGCACGTGCGCCAGTTCCGCGAGACCGGTGTCACCGTGGCCCGCGACGCCCCGCGGCGACTGCTCATCGCGCCGGTGAACTCGGCGGGGCAGGGGTACGCGTGGGCGCGCGCCGCCGAGACGCTGCCCGGCGTCGCCGCCGCCAGCGCCATGTTCCGCGGGGGTGACGACGTGTTCGGGTTCCACGCCGATCACCTCATCCCCGCGACGGCACTGGTCGGCAACGCTCGCTGGCGCCGGGCGCAGCACCGCGCGATCCTTCAGGGCTTCACGCACGTGCTGATCGAATCCGGGCGTCACCTGTCCGAGCTCGACGGCGACCCGCTGGAGCTGGTGCGAGAGCTGCAGGCGGCGGGGGTCCGCGTGGCGCTCGTGTGGCACGGGAGCGACATCCGTCTCCCGAGTGCGCACGCCGCGCGCGAGCCGGACTCGCCCTTCCACGGTGATCGCTATGCCGGGACAGCCGTGCTCGAGGAGATCGCCGAGCGGCACGCGCGCTTCGCAGAGGCCGCCGGGGTGCCCGTGTTCGTCTCGACTCCGGATCTGCTGCCGTTCGCGCCGGGTGCCACCTGGCTCCCCGTCGTGGTGGATCCGCGATCCTGGGCCGCGGCGGGGAACCGCCCTGCGCTCTCGGGCGACGGGCCACTGCGCGTCGTGCACGCCCCGTCGAGCGCCGGCCTGAAGGGCAGCGACCGCATCGCCGCAGCCGTGCAGCGGCTCGAGGCCGAGGGCCTCATCGACTACACCGAGGTGCGGGGCGTCCCCGCCGAGCGGATGCCGGAGCTGTACGGCGGCGCCGACGTCGTCCTCGACCAGTTCCTCGCCGGTGCCTACGGCGTCGCGGTGTGCGAGGCACTGGCGGCCGGTCGCCTGGTGGTCAGCCACGTGTCGGACGAGACCCGCGGTGCGGTGCGCGCGGCCAGCGGACACGAGCTCCCCGTGGTGCAGGCCAGGGCGGCGGAGCTGGAAAGCGTGCTGCGCGAGGTCGCCGCGAATCGCGCGCGCTCTGCGACGCGAGCCGCCGCGGGGCCGGCGTTCGTGCGCGCGGTGCACGACGGGACGATGTCGGCGGAGGCGCTGCGGCCGTTCCTCGACGCGTGAGCCGCCGGGCTCCGTAGAGTAGATGCTCGTGAAGATCGTCAGCGTCGTCGGCGCGCGCCCCCAGTTCGTCAAGCTCGCCCCGATCCACCATGCCGCCCGCGCGGCCGGGGTGGAGCACGTGATCGTGCACACCGGACAGCACTACGACCCGCTGCTGTCTGACGTGTTCTTCGAGGATCTGGGGATCGGCGCCCCCGACGTGCACCTCGGCGTGGGCAGCGGCTCGCACGGCGTGCAGACCGGAGCGATGCTGGGTGCCCTCGACGCGGTGTTCGACGAGCACCGCCCCGACTGGGTGCTGGTGTACGGCGACACGAACTCGACCGTGGCGGCGGCGCTGAGCGCGGTCAAGCTGCACATCCCTGTGGCGCACCTGGAGGCGGGGCTGCGCAGCTTCAACCGTCGCATGCCGGAGGAGCACAACCGCGTGCTGACCGACCACGCCGCCGACCTTCTTCTCGCACCGACGCAGGTCGCCGTCGACCACCTCACGCGCGAAGGGCTGGCCGAGCGCACCGTGCTGGTGGGCGATGTGATGACCGATGTGCTGTTCGACGTGCGCGACCGTGTCGCCCGGCGTGCCGCCGACGAGGGGGAGCGCCTGGACGCCGCCGAGGGGAAGTACTACCTGGCGACGATCCACCGCGCCGAGAACACCGATGACCCGGCGCGGCTGCGGCAGGTGGTCGAGGCCCTGGCGGGGCTCGACCGTCCCGTCGTGCTGCTGGCCCACCCGCGCGTGGTGGCCAAGGCGGCCGCGCACGGCATCGACCTCGACCGCGGCTCGCTCACCTCCCGCCCGCCGCTCGCCTACCCCGACCTGATCGCGGCCGCGGCGGCGAGTGCCGGTGTGGTGACCGACTCGGGCGGGCTGCAGAAGGAGGCGTTCCTGCTGCGCGTGCCGTGCACGACCGTGCGCACCGAGACGGAGTGGGTCGAGACGGTGGAGCTGGGCTGGAACGTGCTCGCGAACACGCGCGAGGAGATCGCGGCGGCCGTGACGCGTCCTCGACCGGCGGTCACGGACGCGGCACCGTACGGCGACGGGCACGCCGCCGAGCGCGTGATCGCGGTGCTGTCCGAGCGTCGCTGAGGCCCACCCGCGAGGAGCCGGGTACCCGCGCCGGAATATACTCGAACCCATGCGTATCGCCGTCGTGGCCCTCGGAAAGATCGGCCTGCCCCTCGCCGTCCAGTTCGCCAGCAAGGGACACGACGTGGTCGGGGTCGACGTCAATGCGGCCCTCGTCGACAGCGTCAACCGGGGCGTCGAGCCGTTCCCCGGCGAGGCGCAGCTGCAGGAGAAGCTGACGGCGGCGCTCGAGGCCGGACGGCTGCGGGCGACGACCGACTACGCGGAGGCGATCCCCGGGGCTGATGCCGTGGTCGTGGTCGTGCCGCTGTTCGTGAACGAGGAGACCGCGGAGCCCGAGTTCGGGTGGATGGACGCGGCCACCCGCTCGCTCGCCGAGCACCTGACCCCCGGCACGCTGGTGTCGTACGAGACCACGCTGCCGGTCGGGGTGACGCGCGGCCGCTGGAAGCCCCTGCTCGAGGAGGTCTCCGGGCTGCGCGAGGGGGAGGACTTCCACGTGGTGTTCTCCCCGGAGCGTGTGTTCTCGGGGCGGATCTTCGCCGACCTGCGCAAGTACCCCAAGCTGATCGGCGCGCTCTCCGACGAGGGGGCCCGCCGCGCCGTCGCGTTCTACGAGTCGGTGCTCGACTTCGACGAGCGTCCCGACCTGCCGCGCACGAACGGGGTGTGGGACCTGCAGAGCGCCGAGGCGGCCGAGATGGCCAAGCTCGCCGAGACCACCTACCGCGACGTGAACATCGGCCTGGCGAACCAGTTCGCCCTCTTCGCGGGTGCCAACGGCATCGACGTGTACCAGGTGATCGAGGCGTGCAACTCGCAGGTCTTCAGTCACATCCACCGCCCCGGCATCGCGGTGGGCGGCCACTGCATCCCGGTCTACCCCAAGCTGTACCTGTCGACCGACCCCGACGCCGACATCGTGCGCACGGCGCGCGTGTTCAACGAGTCGATGCCAGAGCGCCTGGTGGCTCAGGCCGAGGGCATGCTCGGCGACCTGTCCGGACTCCGGGCGGTCGTGCTGGGCGCGGCGTACCGCGGCGGGGTGAAGGAGACCGCGTTCTCCGGTGTCTTCCCCACCGTCGAGGCACTGCGACGCCGTGGCGCCGAGGTGCGCGTGCACGACCCGCTGTACACGGACGACGAGCTGCGCGCCCTGGGACTCGAGCCCTACGCGCTCGGGGAGGGCGTCGACCTCGCGATCGTGCAGACCGATCACGCCGAGTACCGCACGCTCCGTCCCGTCCAGCTGCCGGGCGTGCGGCTCCTGGTCGACGGCCGCGCCGTGACCGACGCGGAGGCCTGGGCCGGCACGCCGCGCATGGTCGTCGGCGCCGGCCGCGCCTCCGCCACGGTCTGACGACCCGCGACCGGGCGCCGCGGCTGAAGCTCCCAGCCGCGCGCCGATACGATTGAGGCATGGATCTTCTCGTCGTCGGGTCGGGTTTCTTCGGCCTCACCATCGCTGAGCGTGCCGCGGAAGCCGGCCGCAAGGTGACCGTCATCGACCGCCGCCCCCACATCGGCGGCAACGCCTACAGTGAGGCGGAACCCGAGACGGGGATCGAGGTGCACCGCTACGGGGCGCACCTGTTCCACACGTCGAACGCGACCGTGTGGGAGTACGTCAACCGCTTCACCACGTTCACGAACTACGTGCACCGGGTCTACACGACCCACAAGGGCACCGTGTTCCCGATGCCGGTGAACCTGGGCACGATCAACCAGTTCTTCCAGGCGGCCTACACGCCGGACCAGGCGCGTGCTCTGGTGAAGGAGCAGGCGGGGGAGTTCGACGTGAAGTCCGCCGCGAACTTCGAGGAGAAGGGCATCGCGCTCGTCGGCCGTCCGCTGTTCGAGGCGTTCTTCCGCGACTACACCGCCAAGCAGTGGCAGACCGACCCGCAGAAGCTGTCCGGCGACATCATCAGCCGCCTGCCCGTGCGCTACACGTACGACAACCGTTACTTCAACGACACGTGGGAGGGACTGCCGACCGACGGGTACACCGCGTGGCTCGAGCGCATGGCGGACCACCCCCGCATCGAGGTGAAGCTCGGCGTCGACTACTTCGACGAGGCGCAGCCGCTGAACAAGAGGGCGACCGTCGGCCAGGTGCCCGTGGTCTACACGGGGCCGGTCGACCGCTACTTCGACTATGCGGAGGGCGCCCTGAGCTGGCGCACGCTCGACTTCGAGCAGGAGGTGCTGAACGTCCGCGACTTCCAGGGCACCAGCGTCATGAACTACCCCGACATGGACGTGCCCTACACGCGCATCCACGAGTTCAAGCACTTCCACCCGGAGCGCAAAGACGTCTACGACTCCGACAAGACCGTCATCATGCGCGAGTTCTCCCGCTTCGCCGAGCGCGAGGACGAGCCCTACTACCCGGTGAACACGCCGACCGACCGCGAGGGGCTGCTGGCCTACCGCGAGCTGGCGAAGGGCGAGAAGGACGTGCACTTCGGCGGGCGTCTGGGCACGTACCAGTACCTCGACATGCACATGGCCATCGGGTCGGCGCTGTCGCTCTGGAACAACACTCTCTCCTAGACTCGGAACCGTGAGTCACGCTGCTGTCGGGGCGCCCGGGACGCCCCGGCGCTATCTGCATTCGCTGTGGCTGCTGTCCGCCCGCGACCTGAAGGTGCGGTACGCGACGAGCGCCCTCGGCTACCTGTGGTCGGTGCTAGATCCGCTGGTGATGAGCGCCATCTACTGGTTCGTGTTCACGCAGGTGTTCCATCGGAGCGTGGGCGAGGACCCGTACATCGTGTTCCTCATCGTGGCGCTGCTGCCGTGGGTGTGGTTCAACACCTCGGTGTCGGATTTTACGAGGGCGTTCAAGAAGGATTCGCGTCTCGTGCGCTCGACGGCGATCCCGCGGTCGATCTGGGTCAACCGCATCGTGCTGAGCAAGGGCATCGAGTTCCTGTTCTCGATCCCCGTGCTGGTGCTGTTCGCGGTGTTCAGCGGAGCCACGGTGAACGTGATGCTGCTGTGGTTCCCGGTCGCGCTCCTCCTGCAGATCATGCTGCTGGTCGGGCTCGGTCTGCTGGTCGCGCCGCTGTGCGTGCTGTACACGGATCTGGAGCGGACGACGGCGCTGATCCTCCGCGCGCTGTTCTACGCCTCGCCCGTCATCTACAGCTTCGAAGACCTCCCGGCGCCCTTCGACGTGATCGGGGCGTTCAACCCGCTCGCCGGGATCTTCACGCTCTACCGCGTGGGCTTCTTCCCCGATCTGTGGGACCCGATGCCGGTGATCGTGAGCGTCGTGATGTGCGTGGTCATCCTGGCGCTCGGCGTGTGGACGTTCCGGAGCCTCGAGCGCCCGGTGCTGAAGGAACTGTGATGTCTGCGGCTGCACGCGTGCTCATCGCTGAGCTCGACGCGCCCGCCCAGGCGGCGCTCTTCGACGGGGCTGCCGATGCGCGGGAGGCGATCACCGAGCTGACGGGGATGCTCCGGATCGGCATGCTCGTCTCCAGCGAGATCCTGGTGACCGACGCCATGCTGCTCGACGGGGCGTACTTCCTGACGCTGGGTCCGGACGGTGTCATGCGGGAGCTCGGCGCGACGCCGGGACGGTATCCCCTCACGATCACGGGCGTGCACCCGACGCTGCGCGAAGGTCTGGATGCTCGGCTCGCGAACGACGCGTTCCACTGGTCGCTTCCCGCTCTGCGCGGTGCGGTCGGGATCCCGGCGGAGGTCCGCCGCGGGTGGGACGAATGGCTGCGGTTCGTCGAGACGGGGATCATCCGGTACGAGCAGCAGACGGGTGGCGACGCACCCTTGCGCACGGGCACTCCGCCGGCCTCGTCGCCGGAGGCGCTGCGCGTGATCGCCGACGCGCGACTCGACGAGGTGCGGTTCCGCAGCGTGGCGTGGCAGCGCATCGAGGCGCTCCCGCTCGCGGAGGCCGATCGGGAGGCGGTGCGTCGCTGGTGGGGCGACGCGTACCTGCGCATGATCGCGGAGAACGCGGGAGCGGACTGGGTGACGTTCGGCGCCGAGGCCGACGGGCACCTCGCTCGCGCCGCGCACGACGTGGAGCTGCCGCTGTCGACGACGCTGGTCGCGTGGGCGCGGGAGTCCACCCCCGCCACGATCGCGGTCGCCTGGGACGCCTCTCATCGTCAGCGGCACCGCCTGCGCGAGCGGCCGACGTGGTCGCGCATGCGCGGGCTCGCTTTTGCGGCCACCCAGGTGACGGCCGTGTCGTCGCGGGGCTTCGTGCTGCTGACGTCGATCGCGAAGCTCGTCATCGCGCTCTGCGTGGTCGCCCTCGCCGTGCCAGGCCTCGGGCTCGGCTCCGTGGACAACGTCTGGACCTGGGTGGCCTTCGTCGGCGCCATCGCCACGACCGTGCCCTTCGACTCGCTCGGTGCCCTCAGGGAGCTTCTCGTCCGCGATCCGCAGGCACGGTTCGTCCTGCACAGGGGAGCGCGCTCATGACCGATGGATTCACCCCGGTGTACGCGAGCTCCGACGGGCTCCCGGTGCGGCTCGAGGCCGCCGCGCGGCGCGCCGCCGACGGGTCCGCCTACACGCACCACCGCCTCGTCGTCTCCGACGGGCGAGCAGGAGCGGTGATCGTGGCCCGCGACGCGGATCGGCTGCTGCTCGTGCTGAGCGCCCGGGAAGCCGCGGAGGCCGAGCTCTGGGAGCTCCCTCGCGGGGCGGGAGAAGCCGATGAGACGGCCGCCGAGACCGCCCTCAGAGAGCTGCGGGAGGAGACCGGCCTGCGCGGCCGCGACCCGCAGGTGCTGGGGTCGTACGTGACCGACTCGTCGATCTTCCCTCAGGAGGTCGCCGTCGTGGAGTGCCGCATCGACCAGGACGCGCCGGCGACCGTGCCGGACGGGGAAGTCTCCGACCGGCGCTGGCTGCCGCTCGCGGAACTGGCGCATGCCGTGCAGGACGGGACGATCCGTGATGCCCACACGCTCGCGGCCATCGCCGTCCTCTCATCGAGGGGGGAGCTGTGATGTCCGCGGCAATCGAGGTACAGGGGCTCGGCGTCCGTTTCCGCCGCAACCGGAGGGGGCGGCGCAGCTTCAAGGACCTGTTCAGCGGGGCATCGCGCCGTTCGCGCCCCGGCGAGTTCTGGGCGTTGCGCGACGTCTCGTTCACGGTGCAGCCGGGGGAGTCGATCGGTGTGGTCGGCCGCAATGGACAGGGGAAGTCGACGCTGCTGCGCTTGGTCGCCGGCGTGCTGCTCCCCGATGAGGGGTCGGTGCATGTCAACGGAGGCGTGGCGCCGCTCATCGAGATCACCGGCGGTTTCGTCGGTGATCTGACGGTGCGGGAGAACGTGCGTCTCACCGCGGGTCTCCACGGCATGTCGCGCGACGAGGTCTCGCGCCGCTACGACGACATCATCGCGTTCGCCGAGCTCGCCGGCTTCGAGGAGACGCCCTACAAGCACCTCTCCAACGGCATGAAGGTGCGGCTGGCGTTCTCTGTCGTGTCACAGCTCGACGAGCCGATCCTCCTCGTCGACGAGGTCCTCGCCGTCGGTGACAAGGCGTTCCGCGACAAGTGCTACAAACGCATCGACGAGCTGCTCGCGGAGGGGCGCACGCTGTTCTTCGTGAGCCACAACGAGCGCGACCTGCGCCGGTTCTGCACGCGCGGGCTGTACCTCGACAAGGGCGCGCTCGCGCTGGACGCACCGATCGGCGAGGTGCTCGACCGCTACAACGCCGACTACGCGGTCTGAGCCTCCACGCCCGCACGGTCGGGGCGAGGTCGCCGGGGCTCAGAGGCCGACGAGGCTCCGCAGGCTCTGCGCCGCCGTGCGCGCGGCATCGACCGCGCCGGCGGTGTTCCCGCCGTCGGTGATCGCCGTCCGCAGCTCGCTGAGCCGCTGCGTGTACGAGGCGGTGCCGTCGCGCCAGCTGTCCGCGATCGACGACGGTGCCGGGAGGTCGGACAGGCGTCGCGCGTCTTCCTGCAGTGTGTCCACCACGGGCAGTGCGTCCTGACCACTCGCGCCCGCGACGATGTCGAGCCCGCGCAGCGCGTCGGCCAGCGGCCCGGAGACCTGTCCGCGGAAAGCCTCCACGGTGGGGTCGACGACCGGCGGCTGCGTCACGATCGGCGTCTGGCTCGGCTGCGGGCCCGCCGTCGGCGTGGCCGTGGGCGTCGGCGTCGCGGTCGGCGTGGGGGTCGAGCTCGGCGAGGGCGAGGCGCTCGGTCCGGGCGTCGGGCCGTCTCCGCGAGGCAGGAGGAAGAACAGCAGGGCACCGATGATCGCGAGGGCGAGCACCGAGAGGCCGACGATCAGCCACACCCGCCCCTTGCGCTCAGGGGTGGGCGGAAGCGGGGCCCAGCGGAGCTCCGGCTGCGGTTCCTGCGGATCGGTCACGTCATGCCTCCAGAGGGGTCATCGGCTGCCACGACCGGTCGCGGCCCACGCGGCCGCCGTCGCGGATCCCGCGGAACAGGTTGCTCGTGCCCCGCACCGTGCGCTCGACGAAGACGAGCCGGATGAGCTCCTTCGCGAACGTCGCCGCGGTGCCGAGGCCGAACAGCACAGGGTTGTACACGCCGTGGACGCGGTAGTACTGCTTGATGAAGCCGCGGTTGCGCATGATGTAGTACCGGTAGGCGTTGCTCGACGCGTTCATGTGCCGGATGCCCATGTCCCACTGCTTGATCTCGCGCGTGCGACGCAGCACGAACTCGTCCACGATGACCGCGGTGGTCAGGCGCGAGGCCAGCCAGCCGTACATCTGGTCGTCCCAGTAGATGAAGAACCGCGGGTCGGGGAGCCCGATCTGCTGCACGATCGAGCGGTGGATGAACATGCCCTCGAAGCAGCCGCTGTTCATGTGCTTGTAGCCCGACTCGTCGAAGCCGGCCGGGGCGAACGGGATCGGGATGCCCATGCGCTCGGCGATGCGGTACTGCCAGTAGAACTCGCTGCCGTCGTAGTCGTACCGGCGGCCCTGGATGCTCTTGAAGCGCGGCGCCCAGCGGCCCATCCTGGCGAGGCCGTCCGGCAGCACCTCCACGTCGTCGTCCATCATCCAGATCCACTCGGACCCGAGCTCGTACGCGGTGCGCATGCCCTCGCTGAAGCCTCCGGACCCGCCCGTGTTCGTCTGCAGGCGCCGGTACACGATCTCGGTGCCGATGTCGTCACGGAACGACTCGACCACGTCGGTGGTGTCGTCGGCCGACGCGTTGTCGATGATGACCACGCGGCCCGGCTTCGGGTCCATCGCGGTGATGCTGGTGAGCAGCCCGGACAACAGGTGCGAACGGTTGAAGGTGACGATGACGATGGTCGCTGCGGTGGGGTCGAATGCAGCGGGGGCCGCGGTCATGCCTTCTCCTCGAAGATCTGCTGCCAGGACTGGGGGGAGACGAGATCGGGCATCGCCTCGCGGTAGCGCGCCCGCAGCTCCGGCCACCGGCGCCGGAGCTCGGCGTGCAGCCGGACGCTCTCGCGCAGCATGCGGCGGTACTGGCGGCGGTCGCGCGTGTAGATGTTCTTTCCGGAGCCGTCGGCCGTGCTCACCAGCACGCTGTCGAAGGAGGGGACGCGCCACCACTGGGCATCCTCCTTGCCGAACTCGGCCTCCGGCTGCACGACGTTCGCCGGGTGCGGACGGTGCATCCAGTGCGACACCAGCGTGGTCAGCGTGAACCAGCGCAGCCGCAGACCGGTCGGGTTGTCGAGGTCGTTCTTCGACACCTGCTTGTACACCTGGCGCCCGCGACGCGAGTAGAGCACGCGCGACGGGTCGCGGTGCACCACGGTCTCGGGGAACTCGGCGGCGAGGGCCCGCGCGGCGGGCATCGCGGTACGGATGTTCCGGCGCATGTGCTCCGGCCCCGACAGCACGTCGCGCAGCGCCCTGGCACGGAGGGCGACCGGGTAGTACTGCATCATCATCAGGTGCTTGAGGTCGACGCGCCGGCTGTGCCGGAGCAGGCGACCTCCGCGCGGGACCTCCGAGTGCAGGAGCCCGGCCACGATGCGGTTCCTGGCATGGAAGTAGGCCTGCCAGTCGATCGTGTCGTCCTTGTTCACCCAGGAGACGTGCCACAGGGCGACGCCCGGCATCGAGACGGTGGGGAATCCGGCCTCCCCGGCGCGCAGGCAGAACTCCGCGTCGTCCCATTTGATGAACGCGGGGAGGGCGAGGCCGACCGCACGGACCGCCTCGACCGGGATGAGGCACATCCACCAGCCGTTGTAGTCGGCGTCCATGCGCATGTGCAGCAGCGTCGACTGGCGCAGGTTCGACACCCCGAAGTCGTGCGGCATCTGCTCCTGGTACAGGTTGCGCCACATGAACGGCGCCTGGTCGACCACCTCGGCCCACCCGTGCAGCTTGGGCCGGTCGAGCAGATCGAACATGTGGCCGCCCACCAGCACGGGCGTGGTCGCGTACTGTCCGAACACGATCGACCGGCGCAGCGACTCCGGCTCCAGGCGCACGTCGTCGTCGAGCAGCTGCACGAAGTCGCTCTCCGGGCGCTGCAGCGTTTCGTGCATCGCCCTGGCGAAGCCGCCGGAGCCGCCCAGGTTCGGCTGCCGGATCACCCGCAGGGTCTCGCCGAGGCGTTCGGCGACGTCGTCGTAGCCGTCCTGCTCCTGGACCAGCTGCGTGCCCTGGTCGACGAGGAAGATGCGGTCGACGAACTCGAGGGCATCGGGCGAGGCGGCCAGGGCGCGCAGCGTCTCGACGCAGTAGTCGGGCTTGTTGAACGTGGTGATCCCGAGCGAGGCCTTGCCGGTGCGGGCCGGCTCGTGCTCGGTGGTCCACTCGGCGCCCTCCAGCACGGCAGGCTTCTCGTCGGCGACCACGTCGAACCAGATCCATCCGCCGTCGCTGTACTGCGTCAGCGCCAGGTCGAACGACGTCGTGGCCTCTCCGGTGACCTCGCGTGTGGCGACCCGCTGGCGCACGCCGCTGCCGTTCGAGCGGTAGACGAGGATCGTGGCGGGTCCGGTCGTGCGGACCGTGAGCTGCACCTCGCGCACGCTCGTCCAGTGCTGCCAGTACGACGCGGGGAAGGCGTTGAAGTAGGTGCCGAGGGAGACGCGGCGACCGGCGACGATGCGCGCACGGTGACGGCCGAGGATGTTGCCCAGGTGCGCCCTGTTGGACACCCGGACGGGCTCGTTCTCGATCACGGACCAGGTCTCGGGGTCGGCGTAGAGCGGGAGCAGGTCGGGGTCGCGATCGAGCGGGAAGACGACATTCTGAAGGACGTGGGCCACAGGGAGGTTCTCCGATGTTGGTGTCGCGGGACGCCGCCGGTGGGCAGCGCGCGACTCGACGAGCAGTGAGTAGCCTACCGTTCGTCACCTCGGGATCCGCGGAGAGCCTCCCCGGTCGCGCCCAGCCCGCCTGGTTAGACTGACCGCGATGAAGGTACTGATCACCGGCGGCGCCGGCTACATCGGATCGACCGTGGCGACGGCATGCATCGAGGCCGGGATCGAGGTCGTCGTGCTCGACGACCTCTCCAAGGGGCTCGAGGTGTTCGGCGACGGACGCAACCTCTACGTCGGCGACATCGCCGATCACGCGGTGCTGGACCGGCTGCTGGCCGACCACCCCGACATCGACGCCGTCGTCCACTGCGCGGCGCGCGTGGTCGTGCCGGAGTCGGTCGCCGACCCCCTGGGCTACTACGACAGCAACGTGGGCAAGACGATCGTGCTGCTGCAGCGGCTGCGCGACGCGGGTGTCCCGCGCGTCGTGTTCAGCTCCTCGGCCTCGGTGTACGCGGGGGAGTCGGGTGACGGCGTCGACGAGAGCGGTGCCCTGGCGCCCGCGAGCCCCTACGCGACCACCAAGGCCATGGTGGAGCAGATCCTCGCCGACGCAGCGGCCGCCGGCGACTTCCGGGCGATCGCGCTGCGCTACTTCAACCCGATCGGCGCCGACCCCCGCCTGCGCACGGGGCTGCAGAACCCCACGCCCTCGCACGCGCTGGGCAAGATCATGCAGGCGCACGCCTCGGGCGAGCCCTTCACCATCACCGGCACCGACTGGGCCACGCGCGACGGCTCCGGGCTGCGCGACTACGTGCACGTCTGGGACCTGGCTCTCGCGCACGTCGCCGCGGTGCAGCGGTTCGACCGCGTGGCCACGCCCGACGAGCCGTACCAGGTGATCAACCTGGGCACGGGCGACGGCGTCACGGTGCGCGAGCTCGTGCAGGCGTTCGAGCGGGTCACGGGCGAGGTGCTGCCGGTGGTCGAGACCGGCCGACGCCCGGGCGACCAGGCGGGCGCGTACGCGATCGTCGACCGTGCCGCCGCGGTGCTGGACTGGCGCGCCGAGCGCTCGGTCGACGACGGTGTGCGCGATGCACTGGCCTGGTCGGAGAAGCTCCGCTCGCTGCGCTGACTTCCGGCGCGGACCCTAGCCCTGGGGGCGGAGGGTCGGGATGGCCCCGGTGTGCGCGGCGTCGATGTTCTCGCGCCATGAGCGGGACTGCCCGGCGCGCAGGGCGCACAGCACGAGCAGGAACCAGCCGGCACCCACCAGCGTGAAGCTCTCGAACATCGAATCGACGGCGAGCGTCACGAGCGTGATCGGCGTCCACGCGTAGACCACGGATCGGCGCACGCTCGCCACCAGCCAGGAGCGGATGAGGGCGACTCCTCCCAGCAGCAGGAACAGCACGAGGCCGGCCGTGCCGAGCTGCAGCAGCACATCGAAGAACGCGTTCAGCGCGCTCTGGTGGTGCTCGCCCAGCTGGAAGTTGATGAACGTGAACGGATACTCCCCGCGAGCCCAGTCGCCGAACCAGCCCCACCCCGTGATCGGCTTGATCGACACGAAGTCGAGGATCATGTTCCACAGGGTCGCCCGCATCGAGAAATCGGAGCCGGCGTCCAGCAGCGCGATGATCTGGTGCCGCAGCGCGAACGCCACCGCCAGGGCGAGGGCGACCAGCGCCCCGAGGCCCCACTGGACCATGGTGCGACGCGCGGGGGAGGTGTGCCGCACGATCGTGAGCGCCACCGTCACGATGCCGACCGCCACCGCCAGGACGAGCACCGTCGGCGAGGAGGACAGGAACGCCAGCCCGCCGGCGAGGGCGATCGACACGACCGCGAGCGGCGGGTCCACCGACTGCGTGCGCCACTCGATCACGAAGGTGATCAGCGCGATCACGGCGATGAAGCCGAGCATGTTGCGGCTGCCGAAGACGCCCTGCACCGGTCCGCCGAGCGCGAGGTCGCCCTGCACGCCGAGGAACGAGAACGGGATGTCGAGCAGCACGCCGGACAGGATCTCCACGCCCAGCGAGAGCGTCAGGAGCACCCGCAGCGCGTCGCCCAGCGCCCGCACGGTCTGGAGGGTGTCGCGGATGTGGCCGACCGTGATGGCGAGGAACGCGAAGCCCAGCAGGGAGAGCCAGCCGAAGAACGTGTCCGAACGATCGGTCGTCCACACCAGGCTCACCAGTGCCCAGCCGAGGAACGCGATCAGCGACGAGGGCGCGAGGCGCAGCAGCGACAGCTCCTCGCGGCGCACCCAGAGGATCGCGGCTCCCAGCACGCAGAGCAGCGTGACGATCGTGGCGAGGGTGACGGGAGACGTCATCCGCTCGATCAGGAACGAGCCGAACACCGCCAGCAGCACCGCAAGCGTGAAGGCCCGCGCGAACTCCGCCGACCCGAGGAGCCGGGTGATCGTGCGACCCGGCGTCACGGCACCCGCCGCTGCGTCGTCCCGCGCTCGAACACGAGGTCGCGCTCACCCACGCCCACGAGCGGCACGGACTTCAGCTTGAACGACAACAGGACCAGCAGCAGCCAGCCCCACAGCATGATCGGCGTGGACTCGGTCAGGCCCTGCACGAGCAGCACGATGGTGTAGAGGCTCGGCAGCAGGGTGATCGGCGAGAACGGTCGGTGCGCGTCGAGGTCCCACCGCGGACGGTCGACCGCGAAGAACCAGGAGCGCCACAGCAGGCTGCCGTAGGCGACGGCCATCAGCACGACGCCGAGCACGCCCAGCTGCAGCAGCACGTCGAGCCACATGTTGTGCGCGTGGAACACCGTGATGCCGTGGTCGACGATCCAGTGGTCGAACGCGGGATCGCTCGGCACCCACGGGCTGGAGAAGCCGTTGCCGAACAGGGGGTGCTCGCCCGCGCGCTCCAGGACCTTGGTCCAGATCTTCTCCGAGCGCCCGGTCAGGTCGGCGCTGCGGCCGAGGAGCGACAGCAGGGGCCCGCGCAGCAGCCAGACGGCGGCCCCGACGATCACGGTCGAGCCGATGGCGACGACGTACACGCGCGTGCGGGCGCTCGGGGTCGACGCCCGCCGCATGACCAGTGCCACCACCAGCACCACCACAGCGGCGCCCGCGCACACCAGCGCCGTGGCGGAGGAGGTGCGCAGCAGGAAGTAGGCCGCGAGGATCATCCACAGCGCGAGGGTGGTGCGCCACCGCGCCCGTGCCGCGAACAGCACGCCGAACGTGATGAGAGCGAACAGCGACACGATCGCGAGCAGGTTCGCGTTGCCCACGATGCCCTGGATGCGGCCACCGTCGAACAGGTTGTCGCGCACCCAGTACCACTGCGGGTCGATCTCGCCGTCCGGCAGGTCGACGAAGTTCGGCAGCAGGGGGCCGTGCAGCACGAGGGACACCCACAGCTCGAGGGCGAGCGACAGTCCGAGGATCCACTTGAAGGCGGAGGACAGCGCGCGCACGATCTCGTGCCAGGTGAGCACGTGCGCGATGAAGAGGCCGTTCACGGTGACCGCGGCGAGCAGCAGCCCGGTCGCGATCGTCGGCCCGCGCCACTGCGACCATGCCACGGACACCAGCGCGAGTGCGGTGTAGCCCAGCGCGGCCCACGGCAGGCGTCGCCAGCGGAAGGGCTGCGGACGACGACGCGCGAGCATCGGGATGCCGATCGCGAGGGTCGCGACGGTGAAGAGTCCCAGCACGGCGGCGGCGCCGACCACGCCGAGCAGGTTGTAGACGGCGGAGTGCGCGAAGGCCACGAAGAGCACGAGGATGACGTACCCGCGCAGCAGCAGGTGCCCCGTCGACTCGCGCTCCGGCGCGGTGGGAAGGGGGGCCACCGGGTGCTTGGTGTACTGGGCCATCGCGTTCAGGCTACCGCGACGGACGCGCGGCGATCCTGAGCGCCGCAGCGGGGCTCTACGCTGGGGGCATGCTGCTCGCGCTCACGAACGCCCCCCGCGACTACGCCTGGGGATCCGAGACCCTGCTGGCCGATCTGGAGGGGCGCACCCCGACGGGCGCACCGGAGGCCGAGGTGTGGTTCGGCGACCACCCCGGCGACCCGGCGGAGGTCGTGGGCGACGGCACGCTCGACCGCGTCACGGGCGGCACCCTGCCCTACCTGCTGAAGCTGCTCGCAGCCGGGAGCCCGCTGTCGATCCAGGTGCATCCGACGATCGAGCAGGCGAAGGCCGGGTGGGCGAAGGAGAGCGCACGGCCCCTCGACGACCCCGAGCGCAACTACCGGGACGACAACCACAAGCCCGAGCTCATCGTCGCGCTGAGCGAGCGCTTCGAGTCGCTGAGCGGACTGCGCCCCGTCGCCGAGTCGCTCCGGCTCCTCGACACGCTCGCGCCGGGACCGGGGGTTTCCCGGCTCCGGGAGCTCCTCCAGCAGGAGTCCGACCCGCTGGGCTCCGCGATCGGCTGGCTGCTCGGCGGCGACGCCCAGGCGGAGGTCGACGAGATCACGGCCGCCGTGATCGCCGCGGCCGCGGGCGAGGCGGGGGAGTGGACCGAGACGGTGCGGGCGGTCGCCGGCATCGCGGGGCACTACCCTGGCGACCCCGGCGTGGTGGTGGCGCTGCTGATGAACCACGTCGTGCTGCGCCGCGGTGAGGGCGTGTTCCTGCGGGCCGGGCTGCTGCACGCCTATCTCTCCGGTCTCGGTGTGGAGATCATGGCGGCGAGCGACAACGTGCTGCGCGGCGGACTGACCCCGAAGCGCATCGACGTCGCCGAGCTGCTGCACATCCTCGACACGACGACGGGCGAGGTGCCGGTGCTGCGTCCGCAGGACGGCCAGGCGATCACCGAGTACCCGGTGCCCGTGCCGGACTTCGCGCTGCGGCGGGTCGCGCTGGACGGCGAGCCGGTGACGCTCGCGGTGGACGGCCCGACGATGGTGCTCGCGACCTCGGGTGCGGTGCGGGTGGCCACGGCGACGGGGGAGGAGCTCACGGCGGCGGTCGGCACGGCGGTGTTCGCGGACGCCGAGGAGCGCACGCTCACCCTCGGTGGTGCGGGCGAGGCGTTCGTGGCGACGCCCGGGCGCTGACACGACCGCGACACGCCGACGGGCGTCCATGAACCTTCAAGAATCCGTTGAGGGTTTACGATCCGCGACTTGACCCGAGCGAATCACACCGGTGTAATTAGGTGAGCACGGCCCGCCAGGGGGGCGGTTTTTGAAGGGTTGGAGGTCGACATGACGGGTTACCGTTCCGATGTGCCGGAGAACTGGTTCGTCGATCCGGTCAACCTCGGTGTTCCCGGGGTTCGCCGGTCCGACCCGGACGACGACAACGCCCTCGCCTGGCAGAGCGACGCGCTCTGCTCGCAGACCGACCCGGAGGCCTTCTTCCCCGAGAAGGGCGGCTCGACGCGAGACGCCAAGCGCATCTGCACCGCGTGCGACGTCCGTGGCGAATGCCTCGAGTACGCGCTGAGCAACGACGAGCGCTTCGGCATCTGGGGCGGTCTCTCCGAGCGCGAGCGCCGCAAGCTCAAGCGCCGCGCCAGCTGAGGCGATCACGCCGCGCGGCTTCGCGGGCGCGCCGGGGTCCCTGACCCGACGCCGACGATCGCGCGCATAGGCTGACCACGTCATGCCAGCCCGAGTTCACGCCATCATCGTCGCGCGCCCCGGCCCCTCGGCCCGCGCGCAGCTGCTCCGCACACTCGACGCCGTGCGATCCCAGACGCTCGCCCCCGACGCCGTCACGCTCGTCCTGTGCGGGGATGCGGCGACCGCTCGCGAGAGCGAAGCCGTCGCGAACACGGTGGAGGGCATCATCGAGGCGCGGCCGTCGACCTCGTTCGCGGAGGCGATCGATCTCGCCAGGCCTCGGGTGCCGGAGGGGTCTGCGATCTGGCTGCTGGCCCAGGACACCGCCCCCCACCCGCGGGCGCTCGAACGACTCGTCGGCACGCTGGAGCGCTCGCCGTCCGCCGCGATCGTCGCCCCCAAGGTCGTGGCCACCGACAACGACCGGGAGATCGTGTCACTCGGTGTGAGCATGACCGCGCTCGGCCGATCGGTCGAGCTCGCCGCCGGGGAGCTCGACCAGGGCCAGCACGACCGCATGGACGATGCGCTCGGCGCCGACATCCGCGGCCTGCTGATCCGCGGGGAGGTGCGCGACGCGCTGCGGCCCGACCCGGCACTCGCGGGCGCCGACGAAGGACTCGACCTCGGGGTGCGCGCGCGCCTGGGCGGCGGGCGCGTCGTGCTCGCGCCGAGCGCCCGGGTCTCCGCCGCGCCGGACGGCCCCGCCGCCCTGCCCTCCGGGCGCTCCCGCCGCGCGTACGTCACGCGCCTCGCGCAGCTGCACCGCCGTCTGGCCTATGCGCCCCTTCCGGCCGTGCCGCTGCACTGGCTGTCTCTGCTGCCGCTCGCGCTGTGGCGGTCGATCACGCACCTGATCGGCAAGCGACCCGAGGCCGTGCTGCCCGAGTGGGGCGCCGCGCTGGCCGCGATGCTGCGATTCGGGGCCGTCGCCCGCTCGCGCGCACGCATCCGGGCCTTCCGCACGTCCTCCTGGGCCAGCATCGCCCCGCTCCGGGTGACCTCGGCGCAACTGCGCCGACGGCTCGACGACGGGCACGGCAGCGAGCACGGCGCGGTGAGCGAGCTGCGCTTCTTCTCCGGCGGCGGCGCATGGGTCGTGCTGGCCGCCCTGGTCGTGGGCATCGCCTCCTTCACCACGCTGCTCGCCTGGCCGGCCATCGGGGGCGGTGGCCTGCTGCCGCTGCGCCAGACCGTCGCGGCGCTGTGGGGCGACGCGGCCTGGGGCACCCGCGGACTGGGCGTCGACGTGGTCGGCCCCGCCGATCCCTTCGCCGCCGTGGTCGCGGTGCTCGGCTCGCTGTGGCCGGCCGGCCCCTCGTTCACCCTCGTGCTGCTGTGGATCCTGGCGCTGCCCCTGGCGGTGCTCGGCGGGTGGTTCGCCGCGACCCGTGTGACTGATCGCGCCGGACTGCGGATCTTCGCCGGGATCGCCTGGGCGCTGGCACCCACGTTCCTCACCGCGCTCGTCGACGGCCGCCCCGCCGCGGTGCTCGCCCACCTCCTGCTGCCGTGGCTGTTCCACTCCGCGGTCGTCGCGCACCGCTCGTGGGGTGCCGCGGGCAGCGCCTCGCTGCTGCTGGCCGCGGTGCTCGCCTGTGCGCCCTCGCTCGCCCCCGCGCTCGCTCTGCTGTGGCTCGTGACGCTGGGCATCGTGATCGGCACGGCCCAGTTCCGCGGCGCCGGTCGTCTGCTGTGGCTCCCGCTGCCCACGGCCGTGCTGTTCGGGCCGTTGATCTCCTGGCAGCTTCTGCACGGCACGCCCCTGGCACTGCTCGCCGACCCGGGACTCACGTGGGCGGCACCGCAGGCCGGAGCAGACGCGGTCGGCCGCCTCGCGATCGCCCTCGGCTTCCCGACGACCGACCTCGCGGGCTGGGCGACCGTCGCGCCCGGCGGTCTCGGCACGTGGGCGGCCCTCCTGTGCGCACCGCTCGCGCTGCTCGCCCTCGCCTCGGCCGTCTCACCGCGGTGGCGCGCGGGCATCACGCTGCTGGTGGTCGCCGTCGCCGGTGTCGCGACGGCCTTCCTCGCGGTCGGCGTCAGCGTCTCGTTCGCGCAGGGCACCCCCGTGCCGATCTGGCCGGGCACGGGGCTCAGCCTCGCGTGGATCGGAGTGCTCGGCGCGGCGACCGTCACGCTCGACACGGCGCTCCCGCTGCCGCGGCTGCGCACCGTGGCGACCACCGTCACGGCGGCCGCGCTCCTGGTGTGTGCCCTGCCCGCCCTCACCGCGTTCCACACCGATCGATCCGTGCTCACCAACGGGCCGGAGTCGACGCTGCCCGCCTACGTGGCCGCGCAGGCGGCGGGCGACCGCGCGATCTCGACGCTCATCCTCACCCCGCAGAACGACGGCGGACTCGCGGTCGAGGTGGTCCGCGGAGCCAGCGAGACCCTCGGGGCCCAGACCACCATGCTCTCGACCGCCGTCGAGCCCCAGGGCACCGACACCGGCACGCTCGCGGTCGACCTGATCTCCGCCCGCGACTTCGATGCACCGGCCGAACTCGCCGCGGAGGGCATCAGCTACGTGCTGATCGCCCAGGTCGCGGGCGAGGGCGACCGGGCCCGTGCGCTGCGCACGGCCTCGATCGCCGCGATCGACCAGCGCCCGGGTCTCGTCCACGCGGGCACCACCGAGCGCGGAGTGCTGTGGCGGCTCGAGGGCGACGCCGCGGCACCGGCGTCGCTCACCGCGGCGCAGGAGGGCACGGCGCGGCTCGTGATCACCCTGCAGCTGCTCGTGGTGCTGGCCGCGCTGCTGCTGTCCATCCCGACCAGGGCGTCGCGGCGTGCCGCCAGGGCGCAGTCGCGCATCGTCGGGCGGGCGCCGGAGGAGCCGATGGTGCTGCCGCGTCACGCCGAGGATCTCCCGGCCGCGGTCGTGGAGGACCCGCCCGTCGGCGCGGTCGAGGATCCGCAGGACGAACCGGCTCTGACGGACGAGGCCTTGGCGCCCATCGCCGAACCGGTTCCCGAGGCCGAGGTCGGGCCCGCGGACACCGCGGGGCCGGACGACGACACGCCCGCACCGCAGCCCGAGGAGGAGCGCCGATGAGCGGCAACCGCGCATTCCGGGTCGCCGCGACCAGCGCCCGCGTCGTGACGGGCGTGGCCGTCGCCGCCGCCTGCGTGATCGGGGTCGTCGCGGCCGTGCACGCACCCTGGCCCACCGTGGCGCACGAGCCGGCGCAGGAGCAGGTCACTCCGCTGCCCGGCGACAGCGTGCTGGTCTGCAACGGCGACTTCCGGGCGCTCGGACGCGACTCGTCCGCACCGCTCGACATGACAGCGGCGGCAGCCCCCACGCTCACCACCGGCGGTACGTCGGGAGATCCGGCCTCGTCGGGAGTGGCGACGCCCGACCTCGCCGACGGCGACGAGGTCTCCGTGCTCACCGGCGCCGTGGAGGGCCGCACGGCTCCGCTCATCGCGGGCGCCGAGTCGTTCACCCTCGCCGCGGACGACCTGGCGGGCTTCGCGGCCACCCCGTGCACGGTGCCGCGCCTGGAGTCCTGGCTCGTCGGCGGTGCGGTGGGCACCGGCACCGAGGACATCGTCATCCTCACCAACGCGGCCGAGGTGCCGTCCACCGTCACCCTCACCGTGTACGGCGAGACGCGCGGCGGCCGCACCGTCATCATCCCGGCGCGCACGCAGACCGCTCTTCCGCTGACCTCGATCGCCGCCGGCAACGAGGCGCCGGTCGTCAAGGTGAGCGCGGTCGGGGCTCCGGTGCGCGCCGTCCTGCAGTCGTCGCTCGTGCGCGTGCTCGACCCCGCCGGCATCGACCTGCAGGAGGCCGTGGCCGGCGCGCAGCAGAACGTGGTCATCACGGGGGTCCAGACGTTCACGTCCGACGGCGACGAGGCCGACATGACCGTGCTGCGGCTGCTGGCACCCGGCGCCGACGCCATGGCGAAGGTCACGGTGCACAGCGAGGGCTCCTCGCCGACGACGGACGAGTTCTCCGTCCCGCTCGACCCCGACGTCCCCGCGCAGGTCGCGCTCAGCGGGCTCGAGCCGGGACGCTACACCGTGGAGATCGAGGCGGAGGCCCCGGTCGTCGCCGCCGTCCGCCAGCAGGACGGCTTCGGACGCGACACCGACTTCGCGTGGGTGACTCCGGCCGCCCAGCTCGACGACCAGGCCGCGGTCGCCGTGCCCGCCGGTCCCGCCCCGCGGCTGCAGCTCGCCAACACGGGCGACGAGGACGCGACCGTCACGGTCGAGCCGATCGACGGCGGTCAGCCGCAGGAGGTGTCGGTGCCGGCGGGGCAGACCCGCGGTATCGACGTGACCGCGCGGACGACCTATCTGCTGCGCACCACCGGACCCGTGCACGCCGCGGTGACCCTGACCGCGGCCGGTGCGCTCGGCGTGCTGCCGGTGCCGCCGTCGCCCGGCGTGGAGAAGTCGATCACGGTCTACCCCTGACCCCGGGACGGGGCGCGCAGTCAGTGGTCGTGGCCGAGGTCCCAGGGCTCGCGGCCGACGTACTCGGCGGCGGCCCGGAACACCGCGCTCTCGATCGCCATGCGGCGGTGCGCGGCGTCGTCGTGTCCCGGAGGGAGCAGCCGCTCGATCGGGATGCGGAACAGCACGATCCGCCGCCCCTCGCGGTCCAGGTGCCAGCGCGGCACCTCCCCGTCGCCCTCGGCCGCGGGCAGCGCCCCGATCTCGAAGCGCACCTCCTGCAGCTCGGGCCAGGTGCCGCGGAGGAACTCCACCGCAGTGCCCACCGTGAGGTCGAACCGGTCGAGCCGCCCGTCGAGCGGTGCGAGCGGCGGGCGGACGACCTCGCTGCGCCCGAGTCGTCCGTGGCGTCCGTGCCTCGCGCCGCGTCGGGCGGTGGGGGCGTGGGCGCGACGACGGGGCATGCCGAAAGTCTAGGCGCTGCGCGCGCGCTCGGCGCGGCATCCGCTCCGCTCGCGACGGGGGTCGTAGCGTGAAGGGGATGGACGGACGACTCTGCTCGAAGGTCGGCTGCGCGCGTGAGGCCGTGGCCACCCTCACCTACGACTACGGCGACCAGATGGCCGCTCTCGGACCGCTCGGAACGGCGAACGACCCGCAGGCGCACGACCTGTGCGCCCCGCACGCCGACCGGCTCTCGGTGCCGGCGGGCTGGCTCGTGATCCGCCACGAGGCCCTGCGCGCCTGATCCGACACGCGGGCGGAGGCACCGTGGCCCCTGCCGATTCCTGGGTACTCTGACGGCGGCGGTGTCACGGCGGCGCGGCCGGAAAGGCTACCGTGCTCGTCTGGCGTCGCTGGGTCCTGCCCCTGCTGCTCGTGGTCATCTTCGGCGCCTGCGCCGCCGCACTCGTGAAGATCGCCTTCTTCCCCGACCGGTCTGAGGCGATCGTGAGCCCCGAGGCGGGCATCACCGATCCGGTTGTGGCGGTCGAGCGGGGGGCCGTCGTCAACGCGCTCAGCCTGGACGGCACGGTCGCGCGCGACGAGAGCTATCCGGTGCGCAGCGAGCTCAACGGCACGGTCACTGCGGTGCACGTGGCCGACGGTGCGAGCGTCGCGGCCGGGCAGAAGCTGTTCACCGTGCGCCAGGACGACCCGCGCAAGGACATCGACGTGCTGGCGCCCGAGGCCGGCGACGTGTCGGAGCTCGCGATCGTGAAGGGCCAGGCCACCACGGTGGGCACGGAGACGTACACGCTCACCCCGGCCCGCTACCACCTGCAGGCGACCGTGGAGCCCGTGCAGCTGTACCGGCTCGTCAACGCGCCGACCGAGGCCACGGTGACCATCACGGGCGGCCCCGCCCCGTTCCCGTGCACGGGCGTGCGGGTGCAGGTGAGCGAGGAGGGCACCGCGAGCGTGCGCTGCGCGATCCCCGCCGATCAGACCGTGTTCGCCGGCCTGCCCGCCACGATGGATCTCGCGCTCGGACAGGTCGACGATGCGCTGGTGATCCCGGTCACGGCGGTGCAGGGCGGCGCTGGCACCGGAAAGGTGTGGGTCGACGCGGGCGACGGCGGCGAGCCGGAGGAGCGCGAGGTCGCCCTCGGCGTCAACGACGGTTCGATGGTGGAGGTGACCGACGGGCTCGCGGAGGGCGACAGCATCCGCCAGTTCGTGCCGGGCTTCGTCGCACCCGTCGAGGAGTTCTGCTACGAGATCTCCCCGGGCGTCGAGCAGTGCGACAGCGGGATGAGCTGGTGACGCTGGTCGCGCTGGAGGGCGTCGCCAAGAGCGTCCTCCTGCCCGACGACTCGCGCCTGGAGATCCTCCGCAGCGTCGACCTCGAGGTCGGCGCGGGCGACCACGTGTCGATCGTGGGACGGTCGGGTTCGGGCAAGTCGACGCTGCTCAACATCCTCGGCATGCTCGATGCCCCCACGTCCGGGACGGTGTCGTTCGAGGGGCGGGAGGTCCGCCGGATGCGCTCCGGTCGCCTCGACCGTCTCCGGGGTGAGAACGTGGGCTTCGTGTTCCAGCAGTTCAACCTGCTGCCCGGTCGCACCGCGCTGGACAACGTCATGATGCCGCTCGGCCACGCGCGTGGACGGCTGTTCTGGGACCGCCGCCGCATCGCCGCCGACATGCTGGAGCGCGTCGGACTCGGGCACCGCGTCGACCAGGTCGCCGACCGGCTCTCCGGCGGCGAGCAGCAGCGCGTCGCGATCGCCCGCGCGCTCGTACGCCGCCCGGTGCTGATCCTCGCCGACGAGCCGACCGGCGCCCTCGACATCGACACCGGCGCGACCGTGATGGCCCTGCTCGACGAGGTCGCGACCGAGACCGACGCCGCCCTCGTCACGATCACGCACGACCTGCACGTCGCGGCCCGCGCGCGCCGCCACTACCGCCTGGACGCCGGGCGGCTGGAGCCGGCCGACCTCACGAAGGCGTTCGAGGCGTCCACGCTCGCCGCCTCCGTGCCCGGGGCCGCGGAGGTCGCGTCGTGACCGGGTTCCTCGGAGCGCTCTCCGACGCCTGGGCCGAGATCCGGGTGCACAAGCTCCGTGTGCTGCTCAGCCTCATCGGCATCGCCGTGTCGGTGGGCGCGCTCACCGCGGTCGTGGCGATCTCGGAGTACCAGCGCCAGTTCCAGGAGGAGCAGTCGGACCGCTGGGGCGGCCGTGCGGCCACTGTGGTCGTGGCGGTGGCGGCCGACGACGGCACCCCGGTCGACGCGGACGAGGTGGACGAGCGCTTCCGCAGGGCCTCGGAGCGCTTCGGCTTCAGTCACACCGCCCGGATCGCCCAGGGCCTCTCGCTCGGCGTGGCGCTGCCCGACGGCGTGACCCCGGTGAACACACGGCTGGTCGACCCTGCGTACTCGCAGATCCACCGGGAGAAGCTGCTCGAGGGCCGGTGGCTGCACGACGGCGACCTCGAGGCGCTCGCACCGGCGGTGGTCATCAGCGAGCCGCTGTGGGAGCGCATCGGGCGGGTCCCGGTCGCCCAGCACCCCACGATCACCGTCACCGGAGACGCCGGCGGCACCTACCAGGTGGTCGGGGTCGTTCCGCGGCAGGGCTTCGGCGACGAGGAGCTCCGTCTGGACCTGCTGTACGACGCCTACCGTGACCGCGTCGACGCGCTGCCGGAGGAGACGTTCACCCAGTACGAGGTGTGGCTCGGCCCCGACGAGGTCGACGCGATCGCGCCGGTGCTCGCGATGGACCTCCGCGCCGGGCTGCCGGAGGGGCAGACGGTGTCGGTGAGCCGCTCGGACTGGGCGGCGCAACCCGGCACCGCCGACGCTCAGGCCACGTTCGAGATGGTCACGGGCGGCATCGCGTCGCTGATCCTCGCGCTCGGTGCGCTCAGCCTGATCAACATCCAGCTCGTCGCGATGCGCCAGCGGGTGCGGGAGATCGGGGTGCGTCGGGCCTTCGGCGCGAGCTCCGGCCGGGTGTTCTTCGCGGTGTTCCTGGAGAGTCTGGTGGCGACGACCGTGGCGGGGGCGATCGGCATCGCGATCGTCGTGGCGGTGCTGCGCTCCGAGTGGCTGATCGGCTCGATGTTCCCCGGTATCCAGGACATCCCGCCGTTCCCCATGCGGGCGGCACTGGTCGGTCTCGTCGCCTCGGTCGTGGTCGGCGCAGTGTCGGGCTTCATCCCCGCGCTCGTGGCGCTGCGGGTCAAGGTGATCGACGCCATCCGGTTCTGACACACGGGCGGTGCGTCCGCGACCTGATGGAACAATGGGCCCATGCCTGAGCTCGAGTACCGCATCGCCGATCTGTCCCTCGCCGACGCCGGACGGCACCAGCTGCGGCTCGCCGAGAACGAGATGCCAGGGCTCATGGCCCTGCGCGCGGAGTTCGGCGCGGCGCAGCCGCTCAGGGGCGCGCGCATCGCGGGATCGCTGCACATGACCGTGCAGACGGCCGTGCTGATCGAGACGCTCGTGGCGCTCGGTGCCGAGGTGCGCTGGGCCAGCTGCAACATCTTCTCCACGCAGGACGAGGCGGCCGCGGCGGTCGTGGTCGGCCCGCACGGCACGGTGGACGCGCCCGCCGGTGTGCCCGTGTTCGCGTGGAAGGGCGAGACGCTCGAGGAGTACTGGGCGTGCACCGAGCGGATCTTCGACTGGTCGTCGTCGGGCGTCGACGGCCCGAACCTCATCCTCGACGACGGCGGCGACGCCACGCTGCTGGTGCACAAGGGCGTCGAGTTCGAGCGGGCGGGCGTCGTCCCCGATGCCGCCGAGGGCGACCCGCACGAGTACCGTGTGATCCTCGACCTGCTCCGTCGGACCCTCACGGCGTCGCCCGACCGCTGGACGCGGGTCGCCGCCGGGCTGATCGGCGTCACCGAGGAGACCACCACGGGCGTGCACCGCCTGTACGAGCTCGCGGTGTCGGGAGACCTGCTGTTCCCGGCCATCAACGTCAACGACGCGGTCACGAAGAGCAAATTCGACAACAAGTACGGCATCCGTCACTCGCTGCCCGACGGGCTGAACCGGGCGACCGACGTGCTGATCGGCGGCAAGGTCGCGTTCGTGTGCGGCTACGGCGACGTGGGCAAGGGAGCGGCCGAGGCGCTGCGCGGTCAGGGCGCCCGGGTCATCGTGAGCGAGGTCGACCCCATCTGCGCGCTGCAGGCCGCGATGGACGGCTTCGAGGTGGCGCGTCTGATCGACGTGGCCGGCGGGGTCGACATCGTCGTGACCGGGACCGGCAACCGCGACGTGGTGACGGTGGAGCACCTGCTGGCGCTCAAGCACCTCGCGATCGTCGCGAACGTCGGCCACTTCGACAACGAGATCGACATGGCGGGGCTGGAGGCGCTCGACGGTGCGGAGAAGGTCGAGATCAAGCCGCAGGTGCACGAGTGGCGCCTGCCGAGCGGTCGCAGCGTGCTCGTGCTCAGCGAGGGCCGGCTGATGAACCTCGGGAACGCGACCGGGCACCCGTCGTTCGTGATGAGCGCGTCGTTCACGAACCAGGTCCTCGCGCAGCTCGAGCTGTTCACGAACGCGGCGGCGTACCCGGTCGGGGTTCACGTGCTGCCCAAGGCACTCGACGAGAAGGTCGCGCGTCTGCACCTGGACGCGCTGGGCGTGCGGCTCACGACGCTCACCGAGAGCCAGGCGGCGTACATCGGGGTGCCCGTCGAGGGGCCGTACAAGCTCGACCACTACCGCTACTGAGCGCGGCGGAGAGGCGAGGTCAGACGCCGACGCGGCGACCCGTCAGCCGCTCGGCGCGGCGGTCTGCGTTCTCCAGGGCCCGCCGCTCGCGCTCCCGCCGCAGCACCGTGATGCCCACGAGCACGAGCTCGGCGGGGGCGGCGGGCACCGGCGACACGAACGGCGCCGCCTCCGCGAGCAGTCCCTGCGCCACCCGCTCGCGCGCGGCGGGCATCATCCGCGGCGCGCTCTCCAGGAACTGCGAGATGCGGCGCGCCAGGCGATCGGGCAGCCGGGCGACGTCGGCGATCTGCGCCCATCCGGCGAGCTGCGGCGGAAGCACGGGCGCGTGCCCGGTCAGCCGTGGCGTGCGCACGCGCTGGCTGTACGTGCCGGCGACGAGGTCGCCGAGTCGCTGCGAGCGGGAGGTGAACGCGCCCACCAGCACCGCCAGGCCGCCGAACGTGAGGTAGATCTCCAGCACGCCGAGGAGCGCGCGGATGAAGGCGTGCCGGAACCCGGCGGCGCCGCCGTCCAGGCGCACGATGCGCCCGCCGACCGCGAGCTTGCCGAGGCTGCGTCCCTTCAGGGCGACCTCCATCGTGATCGGCAGGACGACGAAGCTCACCACGAGCGCGGCGACGGTGGCGATGCGGTCGGTCGCCTCGTCGAGCACGCCGGCGTCGAGCAGCCAGATGCGCAGGAAGATCCACAGCACGAAGACGCCGTAGCCCACGAGCATGTCGATGATCGCTCCCGCGGCGCGGAGCACGAACCCGACCGGCTGCACGTCGATCGCGACCGCCTCACCGGAGAGCACCTCGTCGGAGACGTCGATCTGCGCGGACATGAGTACAGTAAATCAGGTGGATGCCGATGCCCTGACCGACGTCCGCCGGTCCGAGTGGGAGCGGCTGGATCAGCTCAGCCGCGCTCGCCTCGACGGCGCGGGGGTCGACGAGCTCATCGTGCGCTACCGCGCCGCATCCGCCGACCTCGCCGAGCTCAAGACCTCCGTCGGCGACTCGCCGCAGGGCGCCTACCTCTCGACGATCCTGGTGCGCGCGCGACTGCGGCTCACCGGCGCCTCCGACAGCATCCTCACCCAGGTCGGGCGCTTCTTCGGGCTCCAGCTCCCCGCCGCCCTCTACCGGCTGCGCTGGACCACCCTGATCATCGCGGTCGCGTTCATCGCGGTCGCCGTGGGCGTCGCGGGCTGGATCGCGAGCGATCCGGCGCTGGTGGCGACGCTCGGCCCGCCCGACGCCCTGGAGCAGTACGCCGACGAGAGCTTCACCGGGTACTACACCGAGAACCCCGCTGCCGTGTTCATGGGCATGGTGTGGACGAACAACGCCTGGATCTCGATGCAGTGCGTGCTGTTCGGCGTCACGGGCATCTGGCCGATCTACATGCTGCTGCAGAACGCCCTCGGGCTCGGCACGTCGGGCGCGGTCATGGCGGCCCACGACAAGGCCGACCTGATGGTGCTCTACATCCTGCCGCACGGCATGCTCGAGATGACCTGCATCTTCGTCGCAGCCGCCGCCGGGCTGCACGTGTTCTGGGCGTGGGTGGCGCCGGGTCGCCGGTCGCGCGGTGAAGCGCTCGCGGAGGAGGGGCGGGCCCTCGCCACGGTCGCGATCGGGCTCGTCTTCGCCCTGTTCCTGTCGGGCCTGGTGGAGGGTTTCGTCACGGGCTGGGCGCTGCCGTGGCCGGTCAAGATCGGCATCGGGGCCGCGGCGCTCGCCGTGTTCCTCGTCTACATGCTCGCCATCGGCGGACGGGCGTATCGCCGCGGGGAGAGCGGCGACCTGGTCGAGTACGAGGCCGGCACGCCGCGGCTCGTCGCCGGCTGACGACGGCCCCGGTCACAGCCGTCCGGCGGCCTTGAGCTCCAGGTAGCGGTCGGCAATCCGGGGTGGGAGCGCCTCGGGGTCGGCGGCGATGGCCTCGCCGCCCGCCCGCCGGATCGCGTCGGCCACGTTCTCCGCGTCGCGGAGCGTCCGCTCGGCCGCTGCGGCGACGTACACCTCCTCGCGCGAGCCCCTGGCGCGCGCCAGTGCGGCGATCCCGTCGTCGGTGACCGAGCCGACCAGCACGGTCGTCGCCCGCGACGCGGTCGGGAATGCGCCGAGGAAGCCGCGTGCGGACTCCGCCGCGTCCTGCGCCGTGAGCGCGACGATCAGCGAGGGGCGCGTGGTCAGGGTGCGCACCGCCGCGAACGCGCTCTGCCAGTCGGTGTCCACCAGTCGTGCGTGCACGGGGGCCATGGCATCGGTGAGCGCGGGAAGGAGCGCGGTGCCGTCGACGCCGGTGACCCTGGCCCGGACGACCCGGTCGAACATCAGCAGGTGCACGTGGTCGCCCGCGCGGGAGGCGAGGGCCGCGAGCAGGAGCGCGGCCTCGAGGCTCGCATCCAGGCGGGTGCCGTCGCCCACGCGGGCCGCTGCCGTGCGACCCGTGTCGACGAGGATGACGACGTGGCGGTCGCGTTCCGGGCGCCAGGTCCGCAGCATCGTGGTCCCGGCCCTGGCGGTCGCGCGCCAGTCGATCGAGCGCACGTCGTCGCCCCGGACATACTCGCGCAACGAGTCGAACTCGGTGCCCTGACCGCGCACCTGGATGCTCGTGTTGCCGTCGAGCTCCCGCAGCCGGGCGAGCCGGGAGGGGAGGTGCTTGCGGGAGCTGAACGCGGGCAGCACGCGGATGGCGCCGCGGACGAGGTGGCGCGCCTGCCGTCCCGCGATGCCGAGGGGCCCGCGCGAGCGGATCACGACGAACTCGCTCACCAGCTCGCCGCGACGGCGAGGATGCAGCGGCAGCTCGACCCGTCCGCGCTCACCCGACGCGATGCGCAGGCGCTGGCGCTCCAGGGGCGCACCGGCGGTGGGCTGCCAGGCGTCGCGGATCACGGCGTCGAGCGTCCGCGTTCCGTGGTTGTGCAGGGCGACGCTGACCGGCACGGGTTCGCCGAGGCGCGCCCGCGCGGGCAGCCGGCGGGTGACGGTCACCGCGCGGGGACTCGCCGCCCGCACCACGTCGAACACCACGAGCAGGGCGCACAGCGCGAGCCAGCCTCCGAGCACGGCGTACGGCGGCACCCCCGCGAGACCGGTTAGGACCAGCGGGACGATGCCGACGGCGAGGGCGACGGCGAGGCGTCCGGTGACGAACACCTAGATCGGCACCCTGGTCTGCTGCACCACGGAGGTGAGCACCGCGTCGGCGGACACGCCCTCCATCTGCGCGTCGGGCCGCAGCTGCAGCCGGTGGCGCCAGACGGGGACGAGCATGGTCTGCACGTGGTCGGGCGTCACGGCCGTCGACGCGTTGAGCCAGGCCCAGGCCTTGGCGGCAGCGAGGAGTCCGGTCGAGGCGCGCGGGCTCGCGCCGAGCTCCACGGAGGGGGACTGGCGGGTGGCCCGTGCCAGGTCGACGACGTAGCCGAGCACGTCGTCCGTGACCTCGACGGCGGCGGCCGCGTGCTGGGCGGCGCGGATCTCCTCGGCGGACACCACGGCTTCGACGCCCGTGAGCTCGCGCGGCGAGAAGCCCTGCGCGTGGCGCCGCAGCACCGACACCTCGGCGTCGCGCTCCGGCATGCCGACGACGAGCTTCATCAGGAACCGGTCGAGCTGCGCCTCGGGGAGCGAGTACGTGCCCTCGTGCTCGATCGGGTTCTGGGTCGCGGCGACCAGGAACGGATCGGGCAGCGTGCGGCTCACGCCGTCGGCCGACACCTGACGCTCCTCCATGGCCTCCAGGAGCGCGGCCTGCGTCTTCGGCGGCGTGCGGTTGATCTCGTCCGCCAGCAGGATGTGCGTGAACACGGGTCCGGCGCGGAAGTCGAACTCGCCCGTCCTGGCGTCGTACACGAGTGAGCCGGTCACGTCGCCGGGCATGAGGTCTGGCGTGAACTGCACGCGCTTGGTGTCGAGCCCCAGGGCCCTGGCGAACGACCGCACGACCAGCGTCTTCGCGACGCCGGGCACGCCCTCCAGGAGCACGTGACCGCGGGCGAGCAGCGACACCAGCAGACCGGTGACGGTGCCCGCCTGGCCGACCACGGCCTTGTCGACCTCGGTGCGGACGCGGTGCATGGCCTGGCGCAGCGCGGCGTCGTCGATGGGACGGTTGTCGTCGGTCACGGGGTCTCCTCGGATTCCGGGGTGAGCGGGGGTCGGTCGGGGCGGCGGGGCGTCATCCGTCGTCGCTCCGCGCGGTGCGGGCCGTGTCCTCGACGGCGGTCTCGAGCTCGTCGAGCTGGCGCGCGAGGGCGATCAGGGCGGCGTCGTCGGCGGGTGGCGCTCCGGCGAGCAGCGCCTGCAGGGTGCCGCGGGGGATCCGCAGCCGGTCGGCGGCGGCGTCGGCGACCTCGTCGGCTCCGGCCTGGACGGCGAGCCCGAGCCGGACGGCGAGCCGTCGGCGGGTCCCTTCGCGCAGCGCTTCGGCCGCGTGCGGGGCGTCGGCGGCCTTGGCGGTGAGCCGGGCGCGTCCGAGCATCGTCTCCGAGGCCCGGACGGTGACCGGCAGCGTCTCGGCGACGAGCGGGCCGAAGCGCCGCCCTCTCGCCAACGCCACCGCGAGTCCGGCGGCGAGGAGCAAGAGGATGGCCGGGGTGACCCAGTCCGGCGTGAGGCTGCCGAGCGTGTCCGGTGCGGCGGTGCCCTCGACGTCGGAGTCCTGGAAGGAGGGGACGTACCAGACGAGGCGGTCGGACTGGCCGAGCAGCGCGAGGCCGAGGGCGGCGTTGCCGTTCTCGGCGAGGAAGGCGTTGCTGAACAGCTTGGTGCCGTCGACGATCGTGCGACGGTTGCCGTCGCGGTCGTCCACGAGCACGGCCGCGCCGCTGTCGTCGCCGAAGCAGGCGTCGACGCCGCTCGCGGGCGAGAACAGGCGGTCGGGCCGGATCGTGCCCACCTCGGCGAACTCGGGCACGGCGCAGTCGGCCGCGGCGGTGGAGACGCTGCCCGGCGCGGGCTCGCCGATCCGCAGTTCCCCGAGCAGGTGCGTGCCGGTGGAGAGGAAGACCACGCGTGCGGCCGGCGCGATGAGGTCGGCGATCGCGTCGTCGCTCAGGGTGTACGGGTTGGTCATGGCCAGCGTGGCATCGTCGTCCAGTGCGGCGCGGACCTCGGCGCGGCTGCGGGCGACCTCGACCTCGACGCCCCGGTCGCGGAGGATCTCGGCGAGGGCGAGCGCCCCCGTGTCGCTGCGGCTCTCCGGGTCGAGGGCACCGCGAGCGCCGGGGCTGCTGGCGGCGAACTGCGAGGCGGCATTGGCCACGACGAGCACGAGGATGCCGATGAGCGCCCAGCCGACGATCGCGCCCGTGCGGCGAGGGCGCCGCTCGGCCGTCGTGGCGTCCTGCGGGGTGACGAGGGTCATGCGGGTACCGCCTCCGGTCGCCGCGCGCGCAGGCGGTCGTCGGTCGCGGCGAGCTCGCGGTAGGTCTCCTCGGAGGCGGGGTGGCGCAGGTAGCGCACATCGTCGAAGGCGGCGGCGGCGCGGCGCATCGCGTCGGACTCCTCGGCGAACACGAGGCTCGCCGATCGTGCGATGGCCTGCGCGGTCGCGCCGGGCGCGGGGTCGATGAGGTCGCGTTCGAGGAGGCTGCGCGCGATGGCCCGGTAGCGCAGCACCACGGCCGTGTTCCAGTCGCCGTCGCGCGCGCTGCGCTCGGCATCGGTGCGCAGCTGCGCGGCGGTGCGGTCGTCGTCGGCGCCCAGCAGGTGCGCGTGGCCGCGACGTACCGCGCGGGACCGCCGGGGGCGCCCCCACACGAGCAGGGCCGTGATCAGGGCGGCGGCGATCAGCAGGACCACGGCGATGAGTGCGACGGGGCCGACGCTCTCTCCGTTGCCGGAGCTGAACAGATCGGCGAGGAACCGTCCGACGTCGCGGGCGAGCAGATCGAACCAGGTCGGCTTGGCGTCGGCGTAGCGCGGGTTGGCGAGCTCCTCCTCGGCCCACCGCCGCGCTTCATCGCCGTCGGGGATGAAGACCTCGTCGAACCGGAGCATCATGCGGAGCGGTCACCGCCACCGGGAGCCGTGCCGTCGCCCTCGGGCGCGGGAGCGGGCGTCGCCGGAGCCGCGGGACGCGGGGCCGGGGCGGGCGGGGGCGCGGGGGCGAAGGCCGGCGCGGGTGCCGGCGGGTACGCGGGTGCCGGCGGGAACCCAGGCACGGGCTGAGACGCGGGTGCCGGCGGGTACGCGGGGGAGGGCGCGCCGCCGAACCCCGGGGTCGTTCCGGCCGGCGGCGGACCGTAGGGATACGGCTGCGGCGGGGCCTGGGGGTACCCGTACCCCTGTGTCATCATCACGTGCTCCGGAACCTGACGCGGCGGCGGGGCGGAGGTGACGGCGCGGGCGGTGTCCACCACGAACGGGTCGCCGAGCTGGTCCTCACTCGCACCGAGGTCGAGGCGCTCCACATAGGAGAGGAGCGTCTGGTCCAGGCCCTCGTAGCGCATGCGGCAGTCGAGGTAGACCAGCACACCGCCCGTGCTCTGCACCACGATCGTGATCGCCTGCAGGATCAGCAGGAGCACCTGCGGGGCGAGGAGGGCGAAGACGTAGCCGATCACCGCACTCGGCTCGCTGGCGCCGGTCGGCGCGATCACGGTTCCGAGGAACGACGACACCAGCGCCGTGGGGATGCTCACCACCTGCATCGCCAGCCCCATGATGAGGCTGATCAGGAACGTCACTCCGAACGCGACCCAGAAGCGACCGCGCGTGAGACGCCACGACCGCACGAACGCGTCGCGGAAGCGGGCGCGCTCCAGCACCAGGATCGACGGGACGAGAAGCAGCTTGGTCGTCAGCCAGATGGTCAGGGGGATCGCGGCGATCGCCAGCAGGACCACCACGATGATCACGATGCCGATCAGCTCCGGCGTGCCGCCCAGACCGCCCGCGGTGAGCGCTCCGATGATGGCGACCACGATCGCGATGCCGCCGAACATCGCGAGCACCGAGAGCGATGCGAAGCCGGCGAGCCGCCAGAACGCGGGGAGCATACGGCGCCAGAGCATGCGCAGCGAGGCCTTCCGCCCGACGGCGGCGTACCCGATGTCGGCGGCCACCACGCCCTGCATCATCGCGGTGAAGGCGATCGACGCGAGCCCGACGATCAGCCCGGCGATCACGTTGATGGCGATCGTGCCGGCGAGCACGGCCTCGAAGTCGGGCGACGAGGGAGACACCGTCTCGAGGCGGGTGAAGGTGGTGAACAGCACGACACCCATGACACCGGCGGTCGCGATGACGACGACGAACTGGATCACGACGGCGAACCCGAACAGCACCTTCGGGTTGTGGCGGAGCGCCGCGAAGGCCTTGCCGAGCAGCATGCCGAACGTCAGCGGATGAAGGGGGATGATCCCCTTCTTGGGGGCTGGGGTCCACGTCTGGCCGCTCACGGGCCTCCCTCCGTCGTGCGCTCCCATCGTGTCATATCCTCGCGGTGAGGCGCAGACCTGCGGAGGGCGGTACTCGGTGCCATAAGGTAACAGTTATGACCTCACGCATCCTCGTGGTCGACGACGACACGGCGCTCGCCGAGATGATCGGCATCGTGCTGCGCACGGAGGGCTTCGAGCCGGTCTTCTGCGCGGACGGCGCGCGCGCGGTCGACGAGTGGCGCGCACAGCGTCCCGACCTGGTGCTGCTGGACCTCATGCTCCCCGGCATGGACGGCATCGAGATCTGCACGCGGATCCGGGCGGAGTCCGGGGTGCCGATCATCATGCTCACGGCGCGCAGCGACACCGCGGACGTGGTGCGTGGCCTCGAAGTGGGCGCAGACGACTACATGGTCAAGCCGTTCAACCCGAAGGAACTGGTCGCCCGCATCCGCACCCGGCTGCGCCCGACCCCGCAGACCACCAGCGAACAGCTGCGCATCGGAGACCTCACGGTCGACGTCGACGCGCACGAGGTCCGCCGGGGCACCACGCCCATCGCCCTGACGCCGTTGGAGTTCCAGCTGCTCGTGGCCCTCGCCTCCAAGCCGCAGCAGGTGTTCTCGCGCGAGATGCTGCTCGAGCAGGTGTGGGGCTACCACTACAAGGCCGACACCAGACTGGTGAACGTGCACGTGCAGCGGCTGCGCGCGAAGGTCGAGCTCGACCCGGACAACCCGAAGATCGTGATGACCGTGCGCGGTGTGGGCTACCGCGCCGGCAGCGTCGCCTAGGCGCACGATGGCCGCGACGACAGCGACCACGGCCGTCGCTGTGCTGCGCGACTGGCGTGGCTGGCCGGCCGTGATCTCGGCGCTGTGGCGGCGGTCGCTGCGGTTCCGCACCCTGGCGATCACCCTGGTCGCGACCTCGCTGGCGATCTTCATCACGTGCGTCACCATGGCGCTCGTGATCCAGAACGACCTGTTCGTCTCCCGCAAGAACGTCGCCCTGGAGGACGCGCGCCGCGCGGTCGACCAGGCGCAGAGCATCCTCGACGTGGCCGAGGTGGGCGACGACCCCGCGGCGCTCACCGACCTGTGGAACAGCATCCCCGACACGCTGGCGCGCACGTCCAGCGCCGATCAACTGGCCGGGTTCAAGATCGAGGACGAGCCGGGAGGGGTACGACTGAACGGCTTCACGGCCGGCCTCACCGCCAACCTCCTCAGCCCCGAGCTGAAGACGAGGGTGGAGGAGCTCGACTACGTCCAGGCGTGGCAGTCGGTCGCGCTGCCGGTCGAGGACGGGGGAGAGGTTCCCGGCATCATCGTGGGGCAGCAGCTCCAGGTGCCGGAGGCCGGCCCGTTCGCGATCTACTTCGCGTACGACCTGGCCGATGCCGATCAGACGCTGGTGTTCGTGCAGCGCACGCTGTGGATCGCCGGGATCGGCCTGGTGGCGATCGTCGCCGCGATCTCGTGGATCGTGCTGCGTACGGTGTCGACGCCGATCGTGCAGGCCGCGGAGACCAGCGCGCGCCTCGCCGCGGGCGACCTCGGCGTGCGGCTGGAGGTGCACGGCGAGGATGAGCTCGCGACCCTCGGCCGGTCGTTCAACGCCATGGCCGACAGCATCGAGGCGCAGATCAAGGAGCTCGGGGAGCTGTCGATGGTGCAGCAGCGCTTCGTGTCGGACGTCTCCCACGAGCTCCGCACGCCGCTGACGACGATCCGTCTCGCCGCCGACATGCTCAACGACCACCGTGACGAGTTCGACGCGACCACCGCCAGGGCGACCGAACTGCTGCACGCGCAGGTGCAGCGCTTCGAGACTCTGCTGTCCGACCTGCTGGAGATCAGCCGGTACGACGCGGGGTCCGTGCAGCTGGAGCTCGAGGCGACGAGCCTCGCGCACCTCGCGGAAGACGTCATCGAGCAGATGCGGCCGCTCGCCGACGGCCGCGGCTCGGAGCTGCGGCTCGTCGCACCGGGCGGCTACTCGCCGGTGGACATGGATCCGCGCCGGGTGCGTCGAGTGCTGCGCAACCTGGTCGGCAACGCGATCGAGCACGGCGAGGGCCGGCCGATCGTGGTCACCGTCGACAGCAATCAGCACGCGGTGGCGGCGGGTGTACGCGATTTCGGCCTCGGCATGGACCCGGCCGACGCCGAGCGCGTGTTCGACCGGTTCTGGCGCGCCGATCCCTCCCGGCAGCGCACGATCGGTGGCACGGGGCTCGGACTGTCGATCGCTTTGGGCGACGCCACCCTGCACGGCGGTACGCTCGCGGTGTGGTCCGAGTTGGGCGTCGGGTCGAACTTCGTGCTGACCATCCCTCGCCACGACGGTGTTCTCGACGGGCCGAGCCCGGTCCCGGTGGAGCCTCAGGAGCCGCTGGCGGAACTGGGCGACGCGACGCAGCCGATCTCGATCGCGGAGATGTACTCGGAGCTGCTCGAGGGGAGGGAGGAACCGTGAGCGCACGCAGGTCGCGACGTCTCGCGCTCGCCGCCGCCCTGGGCATCGTGGCGCTGCTCCTCCCCGCCTGCGCCGGTCTGCCCACGAGCGGCGATGTCGCGGTGGGTCTCAAGCTCGGCGAGTCGCCGCAGGATGTGGACGTCCTCCCCGTCGCCTCCGGTCCCATCGCCGGAGCCGGTCCGGAGGAGATCGTCGAAGGCTTCCTGGAGGCCGGGATCACGACGTCGGACAACTGGGACACGGCGCGCGAGTTCCTCGCCCCGGCGCTGCAGCGCAGCTGGGCACCGTCGGCGGGCGTGTCGATCGACGTCGGCCCCGAGGCGCGGACGCTGTCGTCCACGGTGCCGGAGGACGAGGTGGAACAGGCGGACACCGCCGAGGTGCAGGTGCAGCTCGACCTGGTGGCGAGCGTGGACGGGGCGGGTGCCTACAGCGGCGCGCCCGGCGACTCCAGCGTCCCCTTCGCGCTGGAGCGCATGGACGACGGCGAGTGGCGCATCACCCAGGCGCCCGACGGCATCGTGATCGACGAGGCGCGGTTCCCGAAGGTGTTCGAGGGGTATCCGCTGCAGTGGTTCGACTCCTCGTGGTCGCGCCTCGTGCCGGACATGCGGTGGTTCCCCCGACGCCAGAGCCCGGCGACGACCGTCACGCAGGCGCTCGTGAGCGGAACGCCGTCGGAGTGGCTGGACCCGGCCGTGCAGACCGCGTTCCCCGCCGACGTGCAGTTGGCGCAGGACGCGGTGCCGATCACCGGACAGGTGGCTCAGGTCGCTCTGACGCGTCCGGCGTCCGGACTGGACCAGACCACGCTCGCCCGCATGCGCACGCAGTTGCAGTCCACGCTGAAGGCCGCCGGGGTGAACGTCACGCAGGTGCGCTTCAGCGTCGACGGCAGGTCCCTCGACGCGGGGGTGGTCGAGCTCGCAGGCACCCCGGCGGACGTCGGGACGCTCGTGCTGCGGAACGGCGAGTTCGGGCGGATCGTCGGCGACGAGATCTCCCCGATCCCGGACATCAGCGAGCAGATCGTCGCGATCCCGCAGCCGATCCTGGCGATCGACGTCGGCATCGACGACTCCTACGCGGTCGTGCAGCTCGACGACGGTCACGTGTACCGGGTGGCGAAGTCCGGACGCGATGAGTTGGACGCGCGCGCCGGTCTGGTCGAGCCGTCTCTCGACCCCTTCGGCTACGCGTGGTCCGTCCCGGAGGGTGATCCCCAGGCGGTGCAGGCCTCGGGGAGTGATGCGGCCCCGCACGCCGTGGCGAACGCCTGGCCGAGCGCCTCCTCCATCTCCGACCTGCGCGTGTCGGCGGACGGTGCCCGGGTCGCCGCGGTGATCGTGGTCGGCGGGCAGCGGTGGGTCGTGGTGGCGGCGATCGTGCGCGACTCGGCGGGCGTGCCGACCGAGCTCGGCGACCTCGTGCAGCTGTTCCAGCTCCCGGAGCCGTCCACCGGGCTCGTGTGGCTCGGGCCCGACCGGCTCGCCGTGCTGGCCTCTCCCAGCAGTCCGCGGCTCGTGCTGCAGGCCGTGGGCGGGCCGGGGTCGTCCGAGACGGCGCCGGTCGATGCGATCTCGATCTCCGGCGCGCGCACGCCCGCTGGTGTGCGGATCCTCGGTGCCGCCGGTCAGTTGTACGCGCACGCGGGATCGGCGTGGCGCGAGGTGACGGAGGGCATCACGGTCCTGGCGACCCGGGCGGGGGAGTGACCTCTCCTCCACGGTGACGGATCTCGCGGTGCGGCCCGCGGGTCGTGCTCGCGACGACCGCCGCGGAGCGGGCCCGGAGACACCATGAAGGCATGCCCGTGCCCTCCGCCCTCCGTTCCGTCGTGCTCGAGGCGGCCGCGCTGCTGCTGTCGGCGGTCTGCGGCGGGTGCGGCCTGCCCGGCACGCTGCTGTGCGACGTCTGTCGAGCCGAGCTGATCCCCGACCCGCGGGCGGTGCGCACGCCCGAGGGTCGGAACGTCCACGTGGCGCTGACCTATCAGGGCGTGGCGGCGCGATGCCTGCGCCGCCTCAAAGACGAGGGCGAGACCCTCCTCGCGCGCCCGCTGGGGTCCGCGCTGGCTGCCGTGCTCGGGCCCGCGGTGAGCCACGGAGCCCTCGTCGTGCCGGTGCCGACGTCGCGCCGTGCGTTCCGGCGCCGCGGCTTCCGGGTGCCCGATCTGCTGGTGCGGCGGGCGGGGGCGAGCACCACGCGGGTGTTGCGCTGGACCAGGGCGGCGCACGACCAGCGCAGCCTCGGTGCGATGGAGCGGCGCGACAACGTCCGCGCCGCGATGCGTGCCGTCGCGGACGGGCGCGGCGCGGCGGTCGTCGTGGTGGACGACGTGGTCACCACCGGAGCGACCCTGGACGAGGCCGCGCGGGCGCTCGAGGAGGCCGGGTATGAGGTGATCGCGCTGGTCGCGCTCGCCGCCACGCCGACGAACGCGGTATCCGGATGAGGTTCATCGGAGACTCACCGGGGACACAGGGCCGACACCCGTGACTTCCGTCGCCGGTCGGACTACGGTGGGGTGTCACAAGGCGACCACGGTCCGCCCTTGGCCGGGAGGACCGGGACAAGGAGGCAGCAATGGAAACGAGTATCGTCGGCGTCGGGGTGGGTATCACCGATCGCTTCCGCACCGTCGTCGAAGAGAAGATCGCCAAGATCGAGACTCTCGCAGCCAAGGCGCAACGTCTGGACGTCAAGGTCACCCACCGCGTGTATCGAAACGGGCGCGTCCCCGATGAGACGGTCGAGCTGACGCTCATCGGCAAGGGTCCCGTGGTCCGGGCCGAGGCGGTCGACGGCGACAAGTTCGTCGCGCTGGATCTCGCGGTCGACAAGATGACGGAGCAGTTGCGCCGCGCGAAGGAGAAGCGCGTCGACGGACGCCAGCACCCGCGCGGCCCGCACTTCGAGAAGGGCAGCGGATCGCTCGAGGGCATCGACGTGCAGCCGGCATCGGTCGAGGTCCTGCACGCCGTCGCGACCGGCAGCATCCCCGTGCAGAACGACGAGGAAGAGGAGTACTCGCCCGTCGTCATCCGCACCAAGAGCTTCGATGCGGAGTGGATGACCGTGGAGGAGGCGGTCGACCGGATGGAGCTCGTCGGGCACGACTTCTTCCTCTTCGTCGATGCCCGCACCGACCATCCCAGCGTGGTGTATCGCCGCAAGGGCTGGGACTACGGCGTGATCGCGCTGAGCACGCAGGCACCGCCGGCGGAGGCACTCGCCTCCTGAGCTCGGCAGACGCACGAACGGCCCGATCCATCGCGGATCGGGCCGTTTCGCGTGGTCAGGGGTGCGTCAGTCGAAGATGCCGTCGAGGATGCTGCCGATGACGAGTCCGCCGAGGATGCCGGAGGCGAGGTCGCCGCCGCCCATGCCACCACCCCGGCGCGGACCGCCGCCCCAACCGCCGCCCCAGTCCTGGTCCTGCGGGCGCGAGGAGTCGATGTCGCGCTGCGCGAGCTGCAGCGCCTCGGCGGCGAGGTGCGCGACCCGTCGCGCCTGCACGAGCGCGGCCTCTCTGGTGTCCTCCGCCGGCAGGAGGTCGCTCAGGTCGACGCGCAGGCGCTCGGCCTCGGCGAGTCGTGTGCGCGCATCCGCCCCGATCCAGCCGCGGTGTCCGGCGATCAGGCCGCGTGCCACGCCCAGCTGACGGTCCGCGTCGTCGATCGCGTGCTGTACCTGGGCGAGCGACGGCAGCGGATTCTCGGCGCGGTGCCTGGCCTTGGCGATGGCGTCGTCGAGCGCCGAGTTGGCCTCGCGCAGTCGCGACAGCTCGGCGAACGGATCATTCGGCTGGCCGGCCGGGGTCAGCGAGGCGAGCGCGGCCTGCAGCGCCGCCACCGCCTCGGCGACCGCGGGCACCGCGGGGGCGTTGCGGGCGGCGATCAGGTCGCCGCGGGAGTCGGCGATGACCTCGGCGAGGGTGGACTCGGCGCGGAGCGCTTCGATCTCGAAGTCCTCGACCGCGTCCAGCAGTGCGGCGGCTCGCCGCGTCGCCTCGGTCGCGGTCTCGAGGGCGAGGTTGGCTTCCTCGTTCTGCTTGGCCTCGCGGCGTCGCTCGGAGATGTCGGCGCTGTGGGTGGCGAAGCGGATCAGCTGCTGCGCCTCGGCGGCGCTCGCCGTGATCTGGTGCATCGCCGAGTCGGCGTAGCGCGCGGAGAGACGGGAGACCGTCTCGTCCGTCTGGGGGATCCGCGCGGCGAGGGCCTCGGCGTCGGCGCGCACCTGGGCGATGATCTGGGGTGCGCGGCGCACCTTCGCGACCGACTCCGCGAGGACGGTCGTCTTCTCGTCCAGGAGGTCTTCGGCCCAGTCGCACAGCTGCAGGATGCGCGCGTTGCGGGTGCGCAGCTCCTCGGCGGTGTCGGGGATCTCGTCGTGGTTGAGCTGATGAAGCTGGAACGCCTCGCGCAGGTGCGTGCGCACGGAGGTCAGGGCGGCCTTGAGGTCGGCGGTCAGGGACTCGCCCAGCTCGGCCTCGGCGAACACGAGCTCATCGGCGGTGGTGCGGATGCGCTCGTCGGCTCCGACGAGGGCCTGCTCGGCACGCCGTGCGAGGTCGGCGTCCTGAGCGGCGAGCTCTTCCTGTTCGCGTTTGCGTCTACCCCAAAATCCAGCCATGAGGCGATCCTAGTTTCCCCGGTGACCGCGCGGGCTGAGCATCCGCTCCAGGCGAACGTGCCGTACGACCGCGGCGGTCTCAGGCGACGGGTTCGGGCCGACGCTGCTGCGCGGCTCCGGCGGGGCGGCCGCGCTTGGGTCGCTCGGTCGCGAGACCGAGCGCGAGCTGAGGATGCGGGTGTGCGGCGAGACGGCGCTCGGTGTGCTCCAGCCACCGCACCTCGGCCTCGGCCGCGAAGATCATGGAGTCGGTCACGAGCGACCAGGCCAGAGCCTCCGCGCTGTCGGCGTCGTGACCGGTGAAGGCGGCGTCGCGCAGAGCCGCGAGCCGGCGCTCAGAGGACGCGCGCTGCGCGCGGATGACGTCGGCGGCGTCGACCCCGGGGAGCGTCGCCGCCATCGCGACCTTGACGGCGAGCTCTTCGCGCGCCGGTTGGATCCGCTCGACGGGGTCGGACAGCCAGCGGGCCACCTCGGCCGATCCGTCCGGCGTGATCCGCCAGTACACGTGGCCGTGCTCGTCGGCGTCGCCCCGCTGCACCATGCCGTCGCGCTCGAGTCGTTCGAGCGTGTTGTAGATCTGTCCCACGTTCAGGGTCCAGGTCGACCCCGTTCGACGGGCGAACTCGTGACGGAGCTGGTACCCGTAGCAGGCGCCCTGATCGAGGATGGCGAGCAGGCTGTGGCGGACGGACATGGCCGGACTCCTCTGCGTGACGGACGGAAGCATGCCGAGTATATGCATACTCGGCAACACCGCCGCGGCGCGGCACGATATGCCGTGCAGGCGACGCGCAGGTCACAGACCGGTAACATGGCAAAGTATGCCTGGCGATCGCCTCTCGGCGGCCGGCAAGGACCCAATGACAGGGAGAGACATCCGTGGCCAATCCTCTTGAGAAGCTGCTGCGCGCCGGTGAAGGACGCATCATCCGTCGCCTCAATCAGGTGGTCAAGGCCGTGAACGCCCTGGAAGACGACATCTCGGAGCTCACGGACGACGAGCTCCGCAACGAGACGGCGGAGCTCCGCGCGCGGTACGAGAAGGGGGAGACCCTCGACCAGCTCATGCCGGAGGCCTTCGCGGCAGTGCGCGAGGCGGCCAAGCGGACCCTGGGCATGCGCGCCTACGACGTGCAGATCATGGGTGGCGCGGCGCTCCACCTCGGCAACATCGCCGAGATGAAGACCGGTGAGGGCAAGACCCTGGTCGCGACCTTCCCGGCCTACCTCAACGCCATCGCCGGCAAGGGCGTGCACGTGATCACCGTGAACGACTTCCTCGCGAACTACCAGGCCGAGCTGATGGGACGCGTTTACCGCGCCCTCGGCATGACCACCGGCATCATCGTCTCCGGGCAGACTCCGGCGGTGCGTCGCGAGCAGTACGCCGCCGACATCACCTACGGCACGAACAACGAGTTCGGCTTCGACTATCTGCGCGACAACATGGCCTGGCGCAAGGAAGACCTCGTCCAGCGCGAGCACTTCTTCGCGATCGTCGACGAGGTCGACTCGATCCTCATCGACGAGGCCCGGACGCCGCTCATCATCTCCGGACCCTCCTCGGGCGAGGCGAACCGCTGGTTCGCGGAGTTCGCCAAGATCGCCCGCACGCTCGAGGCCGGTGTGGACTACGAGGTCGACGAGAAGAAGCGCACGGTCGGTGTGCTCGAGCCGGGCATCGAGAAGGTCGAGGACTACCTCGGCATCGACAACCTCTACGAGTCGGCGAACACTCCGTTGATCTCGTTCCTCAACAACTCGATCAAGGCGCTCGCCCTGTTCAAGCGCGACACCGACTACGTCGTGATGAACGACGAGGTCATGATCGTCGACGAGCACACCGGACGCATCCTCGTGGGCCGCCGTTACAACGAGGGCATCCACCAGGCGATCGAGGCCAAGGAGGGCGTGCCCGTCAAGGCCGAGAACCAGACGCTCGCGACGGTCACCCTGCAGAACTACTTCCGCCTCTACGAGAAGCTGGCCGGCATGACCGGTACGGCCGAGACCGAGGCCGCGGAGTTCATGTCCACCTACAAGCTCGGCGTCATCCCGATCCCGACCAACCGGCCGATGATCCGTAAGGACCAGTCCGACCTCGTCTACAAGAACGAGACGGCGAAGTTCGCCCAGGTCGTCGAGGACATCGCGGAGCGGCACGTCGCCGGCCAGCCCGTGCTCGTCGGCACGGTCAGCGTCGAGAAGAGCGAGTACCTCTCGCGGCTGCTGGCCAAGAAGGGCATCAAGCACGAGGTCCTGAACGCGAAGAACCACGCGCGTGAGGCCGAGATCGTCGCGCGCGCCGGCCGCCTGGGGGCCGTCACCGTCGCCACGAACATGGCCGGTCGCGGTACCGACATCATGCTCGGCGGCAACGCCGAGTTCCTCGCGGTGCAGGAACTGAAGTCCAAGGGCCTCGACCCGGTCGAGACCCCCGACGAGTACGAGGTCGCGTGGGACGAGACCTACGAGGCCATGAAGGCCGTGGTCGCGGAGGAGGCCACCAAGGTCATCGAGGCCGGGGGACTGTACGTCCTCGGCACGGAGCGGCATGAGTCCCGTCGTATCGACAACCAGCTCCGCGGTCGTTCCGGTCGTCAGGGCGACCCGGGCGAGAGCCGGTTCTACCTCAGCCTGACCGACGACCTCATGCGCCTGTTCCAGTCCGGCGCCGCCGAGGCGATCCTGGCCCGCACCAACTTCCCCGACGACGTGCCGATCGAGTCCGGCCTGGTCTCCCGCGCGATCCGCAGCGCCCAGTCGCAGGTCGAGGCGCGCAACGCCGAGATGCGCAAGAACGTCCTCAAGTACGACGACGTGCTGAACCGGCAGCGCGAGGCGATCTACGCCGACCGTCGCCACATCCTGCAGGGCGACGACATCGCCGACCGGGTGCAGCACTTCATCGAGGACGCGATCAGCGGCGTCGTGCGCGACCACACCGGCGAGGGTCACAACGAGAGCTGGGACTTCGACGCGCTGTGGACCGAGCTCAAGACGCTCTATCCGGTCGGAGTGACCATCGACGAGGTCGTGTCGGAGGCTGCGGGCCGCAAGGGCGGGATCACCGCGGAGGGTCTCACGCGCGAGCTGCTGTCCGACGCGAAGATCGCGTACGAGAAGCGCGAGGAGTCGCTGGGCGAGGCCGCCACGCGTGAGCTGGAGCGCCGTGTGGTGCTGCAGGTGCTCGACCGCCGCTGGCGCGATCACCTCTACGAGATGGACTACCTGAAGGACGGCATCGGCCTGCGTGCCATGGCCCAGCGCGACCCGCTCATCGAGTACCAGCGCGAGGGGTACGCGATGTTCCAGTCGATGATGGGGCAGATCAAGGAGGAGTCCGTCGGCTACCTCTACAACCTCGAGGTCGAGGTGCGCCGCGTCGGCGATGCGCAGACCGCGGAGGTCGAGGCGAAGGGCCTCGCCACCGACGGGGGCGAGCAGCGACTGGAGTACTCCGCCGCGAACGACGCCGGCGAGGTCGAGGTGCGCAACGACCGCGGGCAGGTGCAGCAGGCGGCGACCGACCGTCTGCGTCAGGCGGCCGCACGGGCGCAGACACCCCCGTCCGCCCCCGAGGAGGAGGCGCCGCGCGGCGCGTTCGGCCAGCGCACCGAGGCCCCCGCACCGGCCGCCGGCAACCGCGAGCAGCGTCGGGCGCAGGGCAAGAAGAAGAAGTGACCCGAGCAGGGTGAGAGGAGGGCCAGTCCGTGCGGATTGGCCCTCCTTTCGTCCCTGTAGGCTTGATCGATGACACCATCGCGCACCTTCGACCAGTCGTCGAAGCTCAAGAACGTCCTGTACGAGATCCGCGGAAACGCCCTCGTCGAGGCGGCGCGACTGGAGGCAGAGGGCCACCGGATCCTCAAGCTGAACACGGGCAACCCCGCGATCTTCGGCTTCGACGCCCCGCATCAGATCGTGCACGACATGCTGGCAGCCCTTCCCACGGCGCACGGCTACAGCGACAGCAAGGGCATCATCTCCGCGCGACGCGCCGTGGTGAGCCGGTACGAGCAGGTCGAGGGCTTCCCGCGGTTCGACCCCGACGACGTGTACCTCGGCAACGGCGTGTCCGAGCTCATCACCATGACCATGCAGGCGCTGCTCGACGAGGGCGACGAGGTGCTGATCCCGACGCCCGACTATCCGCTGTGGACCGCCATGACCAGCCTCGCGGGTGGCACGCCGGTGCACTACGTGTGCGATGAGAACAACGGCTGGCAGCCCGATCTGGAAGATCTCCGGTCCAAGATCACGCCGCGGACCAAAGCCATGGTCATCATCAACCCGAACAACCCGACCGGTGTCGTGTACTCGCGCGCGGTGCTGGAGGGCCTGGTGCAGATCGCCAGGGAGCATCAGCTGCTCATCCTGTCGGACGAGATCTACGACCGCATCCTGTTCGACGATGCGGTGCACATCCCCACGGCGACCCTCGCGCCCGACCTGCTGTGCCTCACGTTCAACGGCCTCTCGAAGACGTATCGTGTGGCGGGCTACCGCTCGGGGTGGATGGTGATCACGGGGCCGCAGGACCATGCGAAGGGCTTCATCGAGGGCATCACACTGCTGGCGTCGACCCGACTGTGCCCGAACGTACCCGCGCAGCACGCCGTGCAGGCGGCGCTCTCCGGGGTGCAGTCGATCGATGCGCTGATCGCGCCGACCGGTCGCCTGCACGAGCAGCGGGACATCGCATGGGAAGGCCTGGAGGCGATCCCGGGGGTGACGTGCGTGAAGCCCCAGGGGGCGCTGTACGCCTTCCCGCGTCTCGACCCCGAGGTGCATGAGATCCGTGACGACGCGAAGCTGGTGTACGACCTGCTGGTGTCGGAGCACATCCTGGTCGTGCAGGGCACCGGATTCAACTGGCCGAATCCCGATCACCTGCGGTTGGTGACCCTGCCAGAGCCGCGAGTGCTGAGCGAAGCCGTCGAGCGACTGGGGAACTTCCTCTCGAGCTACCGCCAGTAGGCGCGGCGACGGCGGGCGCGGGGGAGAGCGACAGCGCGAGTCGACGCACCCCCGCGACGAGGGCGGAACGCGGAGTGAGGTCGGCCATGGGCCGCGCGTGCAGCAGGGCCGCGTCTGCCGCGCGCTGGTCGAACGGCAGGAAGACGATGTCGGTGATCCCGGCGAACCGTTCGAGAGTCCGGCGGACCTGTCCCCGGGCGTCAATGCCGAGCGGCCCGGGGCGTACGGCGTTGACCACCACCGTGATGGGCGTGGAGCCGACGAGTCGGCGGACCTCGGCGTGGTCTCGGAGGAAGCGGCTGATGCCGACCGGGTCGGCGGCCGCGACGGCCACGATCCGGTCGGCTTCGGCGAGGGTCGCCGCGGTTGCCGCGTGGCGGCGAGGGCCGACCAGATCGTAGGTCGCCTCGTCGTCGGCGTCGACCGCGGCTGCCACGTCGACCACCGTCTCCTCCGCCCACTCCCGGCAGGCCGCGAGGAGGACGTGGAGTCGATGCGCCGAGAGTTCGGGCCAGCGAGTCGGACGATTGATGCCGCACAGCACGTCGAACTCCACACCGCCCGCGCCGACGCGTGCCGCCAGCCTGGCGAGCTCGGCGCTGTCGAGTGCCCCGGTCTCCGCGCGGCGGCAGGCAGCGGCGATTCCCGGGGCGTCGTCGCCGAGCCCGAGGAGAAGCGCGAGCGAGGGAGCGACCGTGTCCGCATCCAGCAGCGCTGTGCGGCGGCCCGTGCGCGCCAGCTCCACGGCCAACTGGATCGCGACCGTCGAGCGGCCGGGAGCTCCCTGGGGCCCCCAGACCGCGATGATCCTCGGGGAGGCGCTCCGAGGCGTCTCGGCGACGGCGGGCGAGGCCTCCGCGTGGAGCGCTGCCGCCACCTCCCAGCCGGGGGCATCCGTGCGCAGCGCCGACGGAAGGCCGAGTCGTGCCAGGAGACGACTGTCGGAATCGCCGAGCGCCACGATACGGACACCCGCCCGGTCACATGCGGCGATCAGGTCCGGAGTCAGCGCGTCGCGCGAGGCGGGAACGATCACCGCATCCACGCCGGCGTGAAGATGCTCGCGAACGCTCGACGGACCATCGATGGCGACCGCGTCCACTCCTTCCAGGAGGAGCTCGGCGGCGAGCTGGTCCGCCCGATCCTTCGGGAGCGCGACCAGGACCATCACGATCCGGCACCGACAGGGATCACGGAGAGCGCGGCGCCCCCGGTGGCGGCCGCGAGCACGTCGGCGACGTCGGTCCGGTCGACGACGATCTCCACCTTCGTGCCGCTCTCCGTCAGCATGCCGTCGTCTTCGAGAACCGTCCGCACCACCGCGTCGCCGACGAGGACGCGCGGGGCGTCGAACGTCCTGCCGTCGTCTCTCGCGGGTGCCTGCCACACCTCGACGTCGGCGCCGGGGCCGATCGAATCGGGGATCGCGGTCGTGGTCTCGATCACGACGGTGGTGGTGCGGTCGTCCTTCTCGTCGGCCACCGCGGACCGGGGGAGCAGCTCGCCCTTCGTGAGGGTGCGCCGCGCGATCTGCCCCGGCTCGAGCCGACCTGGACCCACGTACCGATCCGTGAGTGCGCCGATGCTGACCTGGGCCACCTCGAAGTCGTCAGCGGTGAGAACCTCGCCGCGCGCGATGGTCCGCCGCGCCTGCAGGAGCGGTTCGGTCCGGTCGGATGCCGCGACGAGCAGCCATACCCCGGCGATCGAGATGACGACGAGGGCGATGCCGACCAGGAAGCGCAGGTCGGCGCGGAAAGCCGGGCGCGGACGCGAGTGGGAAGCCATGGCGATATCGTCACAGAACCGCGGAGAGGGCTCGCGGAGTTATCCACATACGCGGGACACCCGCCTCCGTCGGTGGCCCCTCGACCAGAATGTGGGTATGACACCCGCTCCGACCCCCGCACCGCAGTTCCTCGCTCCCGCGCAGGTCGCGGAGCTCCTGAGCATCGACGTGGCCGAGGTGATCGGCCTCATCCACGAGGGGCGACTGCGCGGCGCGCAACTGGGTTCGCCCGCGCGCTGGCGCGTGGAGGAGGCCAGCATCGAGGGGTACCTCGCCGAGCAGTCGGAAGAGGCACGCAGGATGGCGCTGTGGCGTCAGTCGCAGACCGCGAGCTTCCCCGAGGTGTGGGGAACGTCCGCGGCTCACACGCGCTGATCGCCGGAGAAGCGCACGACGACGAGCGCCGCGTACGGGACGATGCGGAACCCGCGCACCGCAGCGGCTCGCCGCGACTCCCCGGTGTCGTGCAGCGCCAGATCGAGGTGATCGGCGGCGGCGCGATCGATCGTGCCGTGCACGTCGTCTCCGTGTCGTGTGGTCAGGTGGACGGGTACGCGTCGTCGCGCGAGGTCGCGCAGCACGAAGCCGATCGGCATACGCTCGCGGAGGGTGCGCTCGGCGGGCCGATGCTCGTCGAGGCTGGAGAGCATGGCGCCGTGGTCGACGGCGAGACCCGTGATCGCGGGGAGGGGAATCAGCAGGGCCGACGCGGCAGCCCTCGCCTCCTGCGGTACCCGCGAGACCGCTGCGATCCAGTCGACGCCGAGGGATCGGAGCGTCACCGGAAGCCGGTGGCCGTCCGCCAGGTCGACGACCGCGTCGGCGTCGGCGGCGCAGAGCTGCCGGAGACGCGAGTGCAGGTCGAGTCGGGAGATGCGGAGCCGCTCGGACTCCGCATCCAGCGCGGCGCGCTCCGCCTCCCACTCCGAGGCGAGCTGGCTCTCGAGGTCGTCGAAGAGGCGGTCCCAGTGCACCCGACAGAGCGTAGGGGGAGCGCGGGTCGGATGTACGAGTTATCCACATAGTTCCGCTGATCGCCCCCGCGCGGGTGCTCGCGCGTGCTCGACTGTCGCCGTTCGTCCGCCGACCGGAGAGTTCGCCATGATGCTTCACGAGTACTTCGCCCCGCAGCCGACGCCCACGCGTCAGCTTCCCGATCCCGCACCGCTGCTGCGCCGTCTCACGCACGGTGTCCTGGAAGTGCTCGCCGGTGTGCGGGAGATCGATCAGCTCGCGCGATGGTTCAGCGAGGACGCGTACCGGAGTCTGGTCGTGCGTTCGAACCTGGCGGCACGGGCGAGGAGCGCGCGGGGTGTGCCGCCGGCGCGACCGACGTTCGTGATCCGTTCGCTCCGGGTCACGGAGCCGGTCGACGGCGTGATCGAAGCGGTCGTCGTCGTGGCAGGTCCCGGACGGACCAGGGCGGTCGCGGTGCGACTCGAAGGGCTCGATCGACGATGGCGGGCGACGTCGCTGGCCATCCTCTGAGGCGGTGCGGCCCTAGGCTGGGTAGGTGTCAACCCTCAGCGACCTCGCCCAGACCCAGGGCCTTCTGACCGACGACGACATCGAGTGGCTGCACCGTCTTGCCGGTGACGGTCAGCTCCTCGCCGACCTGGCCTCCGCGGACATCGTGCTGTGGATCCAGACGGAGGACGGGTCCTTCATCGCCGTCGCCCACGCCCGTCCGAGCGGCGCGGCGACGCTGTTCTACCGGGACATCGTCGGCGAGCGTGTTCGTCCGCAGTGGCGCACGCAGGTCCAGGGCGCTTTCGAGTCGGCGGAGATCGTGGACTCCTCCTCGCCGGATTGGTTCGAGGAGACGCCCACGCGCGTGCGGGCGGTTCCGATCGTGATCACCCGCCGCGGCGACGACGTGGCGCCCTCCGTCATCGGGGTCGTGACCCGCCACACCAACCTCGGCGAGGTCCGCACGCCGTCGCGGCAGCAGATCACGTTCGACGAGTGCGCGAACGACCTGTTCCGCATGATCGCGGACGGCAGCTTCCCCGACCCGGCCGCACCGACCTCACCCCGTCGCGGAGCGCCGCGTGCGTCCGACGGCCTGATCCGCATCGACGTCGACGGGATCACCACCTTCGCGAGCCCGAACGCGCTCTCGGCGTTCAACCGCATGGGATTCGACGACGAGCTCGAGGGGGAATCGCTCGCGGAGGTCACGACCCGGCTGGTACCGCCCTCGCGGCAGGTCGACGAGTCGCTGCCGGTCGTCGTCACCGGCCGCGCACCGTGGCGCACCGACATCGAGGCGCGCGGTGTGACCGTCTCGTTGCGCGCGATCCCGCTGAAGGACCACGGCACCCGCATCGGCGCGATCGTGCTCTGCCGCGATGTCTCGGAACTGCGGCATCAGGAGCAGGAGCTGATCACGAAGGACGCGACCATCCGGGAGATCCACCACCGGGTGAAGAACAACCTGCAGACCGTGGCGTCGCTGCTACGGATCCAGGCGCGTCGCACGCACTCCGACGAGGCCCGAGACGCGCTCACGCAGGCCATGCGCCGGGTCGACGCGATCGCCGTCGTGCACGACACGCTGGCCCAGGGACTCACCCAGAAGGTCGACTTCGACGAGGTGTTCGATCGGGTCCTCAAGCTGGTCGCAGAGGTGGCGTCCGCGCCGAACACCCGGGCTCGTACGCAGTCGACGGGGCGCTTCGGGGTGCTCCCGAGCGAGTACGCCACGCCGCTCGCCCTCGCCCTGACGGAGGTCGTCACGAACGCAGTGGAGCACGGGCTCGCGGGTCAGGAGGGCTCGGTGACCATCGACGCCCAGCGCACCGAGGACAACCTCCGCGTCACCGTGCGCGACACCGGCCACGGGCTGCCGGAGGGGCGCGTCGGTCAGGGCCTTGGTACGCAGATCATCCGCACGCTCATCCAGGGGGAGCTCGGCGGGTCGATCGAGTGGCGCGGCAGCGAGGGTGAGGGCACCGAGGTGGTCATCGACATCCCGCTGCGATGGCTGGAGCGCTGAACGCGGACACCGGACAGACGGAAGCGGCCTGAGATCTGATCTCAGGCCGCTTCGAAGTCGTCAGGAGGCGCGGCGGGCGCGGGCGGCGCGGCGCTTGAGTGCGCGGCGCTCGTCCTCGGACAGGCCGCCCCAGACGCCCGAGTCCTGGCTGGTCTCCAGGGCGTACTGCAGGCAGATCTCGGTGACGGTGCACGTGGCGCAGACCGTCTTGGCCTTCTCGATCTGGTCGACGGCCGGTCCGGTATTGCCGACGGGAAAGAAAAGCTCGGGGTCGACGGTCAGGCAGGCGGCCTTATCGCGCCAGTCCATGGGGGCTCCTCGGTGTGGATTTCATGAGATGTCGCGATGCGACTTCTCGATTCGGGCGGCGGTTCGGGTTCCGCTACCCTGTTGAGATGCGGGCGGATGCCCGCCGATTGTGATGCGAACGCGAACGTTCGCCCCACGCCGCTGTGGGAGCACATGACTTTCTCTATTCTGTTACATGGATACCCTGAAATCAAGGGTTTTCTCTGCTTTGCACCCCCAGGAGGACCCCGTGCGCGCACCGGGAATCGCCCTCGCCGCGTCCGCGGTGCTCGCTCTGGAAGCCGCCGCGCTCGTCGTGTTCGCGGCGATCGAGGTGGCCGGTCTCGGTGCGGGGGACGCGGCGTCGTCGACGACGGCGATCGCGCTCATCGTGCTGACCCTGATCGGCGCAGCGGCCCTCGTCGCGTTCGCCGTGGGGACGCGTTCCGGGCGGTCGTGGGCGCGCTCCGGCGGGGTGGTGGCTCAGGTGCTCGCGGTCGCCCTGGCGCTGGGATCGCTCACGGTGCAGCCGGTGCCGTGGGCGTTCGTGCTGGGACTCGCGGTTCCGGGAGTCGTCGGCTTCGCGCTGCTCATCTCCAGCGCGCGACGCGAAGGCGAGCGCCGCGGGGCGGAGTGACGCCCCACGGCGCCATGCTCACGCGTCGATGCCGAGCTGCTTGCGCAGTCGCGCCACGTGTCCCGTGGCCTTCACGTTGTACTGCGCGAGCGTGATCACGCCCTCCTCGTCGAGTACGAAGGTCGAACGGATCACGCCCTCGACCACCTTGCCGTAGTTCATCTTCTCGCCCCAGGCGCCGTACGCCTCGTGGACCGCGTGGTCGGGGTCGCTGAGCAGCGGGAACGTGAGAGCGTCGCGTTCGCGGAAGGTGGTCAGGGTGGCGGGGTCGTCGCGGGAGACCCCGACGACCTGGTAGCCGGCACCCTGCAGCGACGAGATGCTGTCGCGGAAGTCGCAGGCCTCGGTCGTGCACCCGGGGGTCATCGCAGCGGGGTAGAAGTAGAGCACGGTCTTGCGGCCGCGCAGGTCGGCCAGGGAGACGGGGTTCCCGTCCTGGTCGAGGAGGGAGAAGTCAGGGGCGGCAGTACCGGGTTCCAGGCGCTCAGTCACCCGTCCACTTTATCGGCCGGGAGTCTGCTCCGCCTTGTCGGCGAACGTCTGCAGGAGGCGCTGCAGCGAGTCGAGGCGCGCGCGGCCCGTCTCGCTCAGCTCTCCGCGCTCCGCGGCCTCGATGAGGGCGCAGTCCGGCGCATCGGGCAGGTGGGTGCAGCCTCGGGGGCAGTTCTCCGCGATCACGGCGAGTTCCGTGAACGCCGCCAGGATGTTGGCGGGATCGACGTGTCCGAGGCCGAACGAGCGCACACCGGGAGTGTCGATGACCCATCCCGTGCCGTCCGGACCCTCGTAGCGCAGCGACACGGTCGACGAGGAGGTGTGGCGCCCACGGCCGGTGACCTGGTTGACGTGACCCGTCGCGCGGCCGGCGGACGGGACCAGCGCGTTGACGAGCGTCGACTTCCCGACGCCGGAGTGACCGACGAAGACGGTCGTGTGGCCGACCAGCGCCTCGCCGATCTCCGCGACGGGCATCTCGTCGCGTGCGCTGGTGAAGATGCGCAGGTCGAGGCCGTCGAAGTGGGCGAGGAACTCCGCGGGGTCGGCGAGGTCGGTCTTCGTCACGACCAGCAGCGGGCGGATGCCCGCGTCGAGCGCCGCGACGAGGTAGCGGTCGACCAGGCGGGCCCTCGGCTCCGGGTCGGCGGCGGCGACGACCACGAGCATCTGGTCGGCGTTGGCCACGATCACGCGTTCGACCTGGTCGGTGTCGTCGGCGCTGCGGCGCAGCAGGGACGTGCGGTCGAGGATGCCCACGATCCGCCCGAGCGTGCCCTCGGCGCCCGAGGTGTCGCCCACGACGCGAGCCTGATCGCCGGTCACGATCGGCGTGCGCCGCAGTTCGCGAGCGCGCGCGGCCGTGATCGTGTGCTCCTCGGCCGTGCCCTCGTCGAGGAGGACGGAATAGCGTCCACGATCGACGCCGAGCACGCGGCCGATCTGGGCGTCCTCGTGCGCTGGTCGGCGCTTGGTGCGCGGACGGTTCGCCTTCGGGTTCGGACGCGTGCGGATCGCGCTCTCGTCGTACTCCTCGAAGTCGTCGTCGAGGTCGGTGTCGTCGAGCCAGCTCACCGTCAGCCTCGCAGCATCCGCTCCCAGAGCATCGTGAACTCCGGGAGGGTCTTCGCGGTCGTGCCGATGTCATCGATCTCGACGCCGGGCACCCGCAGTCCGATGAGGGCCCCCGTCGTCGCCATACGGTGATCGTGGTGCGCGGGCCACGTACCCCCGCGCAGGGGGGAAGGCACGATCCGCAGGCCGTCGGGAAGCTCCTCGGCGGTGCCGCCCAGCGCGCGCAGGTTTCCCACGAGCGCCGCGATGCGGTCGGTCTCGTGCAGGCGGATGTGCCCGATGCCGCGGATCGTGGTCGGGGACTCTGCGAATGCCGCGAGACCGACCAGCGTGGGCGTGAGCTCGCTCGCCGCGGAGAGGTCGATGTCGAGGCCGCGGATGCTCGTGCCCGCGCGCACCGTGAGGGTGCCACCGTGGCGGGACACGTGGGCGCCGGCGCTCTGCAGGATCTCCGGCAGGAGCGCGCCGGGCTGCGTCGAGTGCGCCGGCCAGCCGGTGATCGACACCGCTCCGCCGGTGACGAGCGCGGCGGCGAGGAACGGCGCGGCGTTCGACAGATCCGGCTCGATCGCGATCTCTTTCGCACGCGGCACGCCGGCCTCGACCAGCCACTCGCCGACGGCCGGTCGCTCGATGCGGATGCCGCGGCGGCTCAGCGCCTCGATCGTCATGTCGATGTGGGGCAGGCTCGGCAGCCGCTCGCCCGTGTGCACGAGGTGCAGGCCGACATCGAAGCGCGGGGCGGCGAGCAGCAGGCCCGACACGAACTGGCTCGAGGCGGAGGCGTCGATCTCGACCCGGCCGCCGCGGATCCGGCCGTGCCCGCGGATGGTGAACGGCAGCGCCCAGGTGCCCTCGTCGTCGATGTCGACCCCGAGGTCGCGCAGGGCGCTGATCAGGCCGCCCATCGGACGATGCAGCGCGGTCTCGTGGGCCGTGAGGTGCACGTCGTTCTCGGCGAGACCCGCGAGCGGGGAGATGAAGCGCATGACCGTGCCCGCCTGACCGCAGTCGATGGTGACACCGCCGTGCAGCTTCGCCGGGGTGACGACGAGATCGGGACCGAACTCGTGACCGCCGTCGACCTCCTCCACGCCGACGCCGAGGGCGCGCAGGGCCTCGATCATGCGCTGGGAGTCGTCGCTGTGGAGCGGGGCGATCAGACGCCCCGGCCCGTCGGCGATCGCCGCGATGATGAGCTCACGGTTCGTCAGAGACTTCGATCCGGGGATCGTGAGCTCGGCGCGCACCGGCGCGTCGGTGGTGGGCGCGGGATAGGCGCCCTGCACACGGGAGGGGGAATACCTTTTGGCGCTCATCGGTTCTCACCTTAGTAAACAGGACGCCGTCATCGTGAGAAGCGGCGCACCCGAGGCAGGAAGGGATGGGCATGCCCGCGACGTTGGAGCGCGAGGTGATCGACCTCCGCGGCCTAGACTGGCCGGTGATGGATGACACCGCAACCGCAGACACCGTCGGCGACCCTCGACGCGAGTTCGAGGAGCAGGCGCTCCCCTTCATGGACCAGCTGTACGCGGCGGCCATGCGCATGACCAGGAACCCGGCGGACGCCGCCGACCTGGTGCAGGAGACCTTCGTGAAGGCGTACGGGTCGTGGTCGACCTTCTCCCAGGGCACGAACCTCAAGGCCTGGCTGTACCGCATCCTGACGAACACGTACATCAACATCTACCGCAAGCGTCAGCGCGAGCCGTTCCAGGGCACCATCGACGAGCTCGAGGACTGGCAGCTCGGCGGTGCCGAGTCGACCACCGCCTCGCACAGTCGCTCCGCGGAAGCCGAGGCGATCGACCGCATGCCGGCCTCGGTCGTGAAGGATGCGCTGCAGGCCGTCCCGGAGGACTTCCGGCTGGCGGTGTATCTGGCGGATGTCGAGGGCTTCGCGTATCAGGAGATCGCCGACATCATGAAGACCCCCATCGGCACCGTGATGAGCCGTCTGCACCGTGGCAGGCGGATGCTGCGGGAGCTGCTGGCCGACTATGCCGCCGAGCGAGGCATCGCCGCGGCTGAACCGAGGAGCACGAAATGAGCGACTGCGGCTGCGACAAGGCCCGTCAGGATCTGGAGGAGTACCTCCGCAACGAGGTGTGCAAGACCGAGCACGCCGAGATCCGCGAGCATCTCGAGAACTGCCCGTCCTGCCGGGACGAGGCGCTCGTGGCCACCACCCTCACCGAGGTCGTGGCGCGCGCCTGCAAGGAGACCGCTCCCGAGGAGCTGCGCGACCAGGTGTTCGCCCGCCTGCGCGAGGTGCAGGCCGCGCAGCACTGACCGGCCCGCTCGCGCGTCGGCGGCGGCCAATAGGCTGGTCGCATGGCCCTCATCGATGCACGCGGGATCCCCGCCGATCAGACCTCCGTCGACCGTCTGGCAGGGGAGGGGCTCGACTACCGGGTGCTCGACCTGGATGACGCCGCGGCGGTCGAAGCGTTCCAGCGCGCGCTGGCCCGTGGCTTCCTGGGCGCGGAACCCACCGCCGAGACTCTTGCGGACGGGCTGCCCACCGTGCGCAGCCGCCGCAACATCGGGGTCTATGAGCGCGACCCGGCGACCGCGCCGCACCCCGTCGCCACGATCGACTCCTGGGTGACGCCCATGACGGTGCCCGGCGGCGAGATCGGCCTGTGGGCGATCAGCGGGGTCACGGTCTCCGGGACGCACCGGCGCCGCGGTATCGCCCGCGCCCTGCTGGAGGGCGAGCTGCGCGCCGCCGCAGACGCCGGGGTCGCGGTCGCCGGGCTCACGGCATCGGAGGCGACGATCTACGGCCGCTACGGATTCGGGTCTGCCGTGCCGGTCGCGCGGTTCACGGTCGATACGCGGCGCGCGGGCTGGGACGGCCCCGCACCGCAGGGGCGCATCGAGTACCTGGATCGTGAGCAGCTCGCACAGGAGCTCGGCGCGGTGCACGAGCGCTCGCGCGGTGCGCGGTCGGGACAGGTGCCGGGGTGGCGTGCGCGCTGGACGGGCCTCGCCGGTCTGCAGTCGTCGGACACCGACCGTGACCGCGTGCGGGGCGTACGACACGTCGACGCCGACGGCGTGGTCCGCGGTGTGATGGCGTACGCGGTCAGCGAGAAGGGCGAGTCGTTCCGGTTCGCCCTGCACGTGCGACTGCTGGTCGCCGAGACTCCGGAGTCGACCGCGATGCTGTGGCGGTTCGCGCTGCAGCACGACCTGGTGGACGAGGTGACCGCCGACCTGCGCCCGCTCGATGATGCGCTGCCGTGGCTGGTCGCCGACCCGCGCGGCGTCACTCAGATCGTGCACGACCACGGCTGGCTGCGCATCCTCGATGCGCCTGCCGCCCTCACGGGGCGCCGGTACTCGTCTCCGCTCGACGTCGTGATCCGGGTGGAAGACCCGCTGGGCTTCGCGAAGGGGGAGTGGCGCATGCGGGCGGACGGCGCGGGGCGTGCCGAGGTCGAGTCGGCCTCGGGCGAGGAGGCGGACGTCACGCTCTCGGTGTCGGCGCTGTCGTCGTTGTACGCGGGCAGCGTGCGCGCGGCCTCGCTGGCGGGTGCCGGCCGCATCAGCGGCTCCCCGGAGGCCGTGGGGGCGCTCGACCGGGCCCTGGCCGCATTCCCCGCCCCGTCGCTCGACATCTGGTACTGACCTCGAATCGAATAACTAGAAACCTCTTTACTGGAAAGAGCCTTTACTATAACCTCGCCTCAGAGCGGATGCCTGTCCGCTCTGCTCGACTTCCGCAACGAAGCTCTTGAGACGAGGTTTCCATGCACGTCAACCGCTGGAGGAAGACCCTTCCTCTCGTCGCCGGTGCCGCCGCCCTCGCGCTGGCACTGGCCGGCTGCACGCCCGGTGGCAGCGCATCCGGCACAGATCGCCCGCTGCGCATGTGGTCAGGGTCGATGACGCCGATCACCAACAACTTCAACCCGTTCGCGGTGGACACCGCGACACACATGACGTTCGGCGCGATCTACGAGCCGCTGTTCTTCTTCAACCAGCTGTCCGCCGACCCGCCGGTCGGGATGCTCGGCGACACGTACGAGTTCAGTGACGACGGCACCGTCCTCACCATCACGATCAAGCCCGACCTGAAGTGGAGCGACGGCGAGGACCTCACCGCCGAGGATGTCGCGTTCAGCCTGGGCTACGGATCGAACCTCGACCCCGACATGGTGTCCGCCGAGGCCACGGACGACACCACGGTCGTCGTGACGTACTCCTCCGCGAAGTTCACCGCGACCCCGCTCATCCTCGGCTCGACCTGGATCATCCCGAAGCACATCTGGTCGGACATCGACGACTACATGACCGAGACGAACCCCGAGCCGGTCGGGTCCGGCCCCTACATGCTCAAGTCGTTCACCGACGCCGCCTACACGCTCGAGGCGAACCCGCTCTTCCGCGACGGCCCGCCCGAGATCACCGAGGTGCAGGACATCGGCATCGACTCCAACCAGTCCTCTGAGGATCTGCTCAAGACCGGCAAGCTCGACTGGGTCGGCCAGTTCATCGCCAACCCGGACGGCGTGACCTCCAACGGCCGCATCAGCACGATGAATCAGCAGCAGGACCCGACCGTGATCGTCACCTGCGCCGACGCGTCGATGGGCTGCGCGGGTGCCCAGACCGACCCGGCCGTGCGCCAGGCGCTCAACCTCGCGATCGACCGAGCGGCCATCAGCAGCAAGGCGTTCGCCGGGCTGTCCGGCGAGGCGTCGCCCAGCTTCGCCCTGCTGCCGCGCGACGAGAAGTGGCTGAGCGATCCGTCCCTGGCGGTCAGCCCCCAGGAGCCCGACGCGGCGACCGCCGAGGGCATCCTGGAAGGCGCCGGCTACACCAAGGGCTCCGACGGCTTCTACGGCAAGGACGGCACCGCGATCGAGCTCGACCTGTTCTCGCCCGACGGCTGGACCGACTACAACGACGCCGCCAAGCTCATCAGCGCACAGGCCGCGGAGGCCGGCATCCGCGTGAACGCGCGCACGGTGTCGGAGGCGGAGTACTGGACGCCGATCTCGACCGGCGACTTCCAGCTCGCCCTCTACGGCATCACGCAGTCGCTGGTCGCCGACCCGTACTCCAACTACGACCAGTACTTCACCACGGCCGCCAGCGCCAAGGTCGGCGAGGAGCCCACCAAGGGACAGAACTACGCCCGCTACACCAACCCCGTCGTCGACGCCGCGGTGAAGCAGGCCGGCGCGACGCAGAACGAGGCGATCAAGAAGGAGGCGTACGCCGCGGTGCAGGCCGAGATCGCGCGTGACCTGCCCTACATCCCGGTCGTGCTGAACGCCTCGCAGTCGTTCTTCAACACGGCCGACTTCACGGGCTGGCCGACTGAGGACGACATGTACGCGGCACCACTGCCGTACCTGTCGACGGCCTCCGCGGTCATCCTCACGCACCTGCGCCCGGCGAAGAAGTAGGGCACAGCACCCATGGCTCGATCCGACGAGAGGAGAGGCTCGTGAAGTTCTGGATGCGCCGCATCGCGTTCTACATCATCACGCTCTGGGCCGCGATCTCCCTCAACTTCCTGCTGCCGCGGCTGCTGCCCGGCGACCCCGCCGCGATCATGCTGGGCAAGCTCCGGCGCGCGAACGGTGGACGACCGCTGTCCGAGGAGACGATCGCGGCGATCACCTCCATCCTCGGCGCGGAGAAGGGATCGACGCTGTGGGATCAATACCTCGCCTACTGGGGTCGGCTGCTGCACGGTGATCTCGGGGTCTCGTCGACCCGATACCCGGCCCCGGTAGGCGAGCTCATCGCCGCGGCTCTGCCGTGGACGGTGACGCTCGTCGGAGCAGCCACCATCATCTCGTTCGTGCTCGGGATCCTCGCGGGCGCCTGGGTCGGATGGCTCCGCGGGACCTGGGTCGACCAGCTGGTGCCGGTGACCACGTTCCTGCAGTCCATCCCGTACTTCTGGCTCGCGCTGGTGCTCGTCGCGGTGTTCTCGGTGCAACTGGGGTTGTTGCCGATCATCGGCGGCTACGACGTGTTCGAGTTCCCGGCGGGTCCGGAGTGGACACCCGCGTTCTTCGCGAGTGCGTTCGTGCACGCCCTGTTGCCGGCGGCCACGATCGTGATCTCCTCGGTCGGCGGCTGGCTGCTCGGGATGCGGAACATGATGGTGCAGACGATGTCGGAGGACTACGTGCTCACGGCGGAGGCGAAGGGGCTGCGGCCCTCCCGGATCCGCCGGGCCTATGCGGCGCGCAACGCGTCGATCCCGAGCCTCGCCGGCTTCGGCATCGCGCTGGGCTTCGTCGTTGCAGGCTCGATCGTGACGGAGCAGGTGTTCAGCTACCCCGGACTCGGCAAGCTCATGATCCAGTCCGTCCAGGGACTCGACTACGCCCTGATGCAGGGGGTGTTCCTCGTCATCACGCTGACCGTGCTGGCGGCCAACTTCCTGATCGACCTCCTGTACGGCTTCATCGACCCGAGGGTGCGCCGCGATGGCTGATCTGATCGTCTCCCCGTCCGAGTCCACGCACGCCGTGGCCGTCGCCCGGTCGGCGCGCCTGCGCCGCGGACTCCCGCGCCTGTCGGGCAAGCTCCTCGTCGGGATGATCGTGCTCGCCGCGATCGTGCTGTTCGGGCTGATCGGCCCGCTCCTGCTCGGCGATCCGCGTGACGCGAGCTTCGAGCCGCTGCTGCCGCCGAGCCCCGAGCACCCGTTCGGCACCACCAAGCTGGGCTTCGACGTGCTCGCGCAGGTCGCGACCGGCACGCAGGGCTCGCTCTTCGTCGGTGCGGTCGCGGGCGTCGTGGCGCTGTTCCTCGCGTTGGTGTTCGGCGTGCTCGCCGGCTATTTCGGCGGAGCGCTCGACGAGACCCTGATGCTCGCGACCAACATCATGCTCGTGATCCCCGGGCTCCCGCTCGTCATGGTGATCGCCGCCTACGTGCAGCACACGGAGGGCCTGGGCGACCTGGCCCGCAGCTCTCTGCTGGTGGCGCTGGTGCTCGGGATCACCGGCTGGGCGGGGTCGGCGGTGGTGCTCCGCGGGACGGCGCGGTCGCTGCGCACGAGGGACTACGTCGCCGCGGCGGTCGTCGCGGGCGAGCGACCGCTGCGGGTGATCTTCGTCGAGATCCTCCCGAACCTGGTGCCGCTGCTCGCCGCGCAGCTGATCTTCGGGGTGATCTTCGCGGTGCTCGGCGAAGCGGGGCTGTCGTACCTCGGCCTCGGACCGACCGGGTCGATCACCCTGGGCACGGTGCTCAACGACGCCCAGACCGGTCAGGCGGTGGGAAGCGGCGCCTGGTGGTGGTTCGTGCCGCCCGGCCTGATCATCGCGCTGATCGGCACGGCCCTGTCGCTGATCAACTTCGCGATCGACGAGATCGTGAACCCGAAGCTGCGCCTCGCGCCGGTGGCCGCGCGCCGCCAGCGCCGAGCACGTCGCGCCGGTCGTGGCGTCGGCGGGGAAGGAGCGGTCGCATGAGCGACGCGGTGCTGTCGGCGAGGAACGTGTCGATCGAGTACGAGGTGGATCCGCCGGTCAAGGCTGTCCGCGACGTGTCGTTGACGCTGAACCGTGGCGAGATCCTGGGGTTGGCGGGGGAGTCGGGGTGTGGGAAGACGACGCTCGCGTATGGGATGAACCGGTTGTTGAAGGCTCCGGCGTTGATGACCCAGGGCGAGATCGTGTTCCATGACCGGGATGGTCACGACATCGATGTGGTGGGCCTGGATGGGGAGGGGTTGCGGGCGTTCCGGTGGGACAAGATCTCGATGGTGTTCCAGGGGGCGATGAACTCGCTCAACCCGGTGATCAGTGTGAGGGCGCAGATCTTCGACATCTTCGACACGCACCGTCCGGAGATGAGCAAGAGGGCGAAGCGGGAGCGGGCGGAGGAGCTGCTGACGCTGGTGGGGGTGGATCCGAACCGCCTGACGAGTTTCCCGCACGAGCTGTCCGGCGGGATGCGGCAGCGGATGATGATCGCGATGGCGTTGGCGCTCGATCCGCAGGTGATGATCATGGACGAGCCGACCACGGCGTTGGATGTGGTGGTGCAGCGGGGCATCATCCGGGAGATCATGCGGTTGCGGGAGAGGTTGGGGTTCGCGGTGATCTTCATCACGCATGACCTGCCGATGCTGATCGAGATCAGTGACCGGATCGCGGTGATGCTGCAGGGGCGGATCGTGGAGCAGGGCACGGCGGAGGAGATCTACCGGACCCCGCAGCACGAGTACACGAAACGGCTGCTGTCGAGTTTCCCGTCGTTGACCGGGGAGCGCGGCGATTTCGTCCGCACGGGTATGAGCCAGGAGGGCATCCGATGAGCGCCATCGCCGACACCACCACCGCGACCGGCACCCTGGAGGCGCGGAATCTGGTGAAGGACTTCACCCTGCGCTCCGGGTTCCGCACGAGTGTGTTGCATGCGGTGAAGGACGTGTCGTTCACGATCGAGGCCGGGAAGACGGTCGCGCTGGTGGGGGAGTCGGGGTCGGGGAAGTCGACCATCGCACGGATGCTGATGAAGCTGGAGACGCCCACCTCCGGGTCCATCCTCCTCGACGGTGTCGAGTCCGGCACCCGGGGTCGGGGGTTGGAGCGGTACCGGTCGGATGTGCAGATGGTGTTCCAGGACCCGTTCGCGTCGTTGAACCCCTTCCACACGATCGTGCATCACCTGGAGCGTCCGATCCGCCTGCACCACCCGAAGCTGTCCGGGACGGCGGTACGGGCGCGGGCGATCGAGCTGCTCGAACGGGTCCGGCTGACCCCGGGGGAGAGCTTCGCCGAGCGCCGCCCGCACGAGCTGTCCGGCGGGCAGCGGCAGCGCGTCGCGATCGCGAGGGCGCTGGCCCCAGGGGCACGGTTCATCGTCGCCGACGAGCCGGTGAGCATGTTGGACGTGTCGATCCGGCTCGGGGTCCTGAACCTGCTGGCCGAGCTGCAGCGGGAAGAGAACCTGGGCGTGCTGTACATCACCCACGACCTCGCCACAGCCCGCCACTTCTCCGATGAGATCATGGTGCTCTACAAGGGCGACGTCGTCGAACGCGGACCCGCCGACCAGGTCATCCTCCACCCGCAGCACGAGTACACCAAGACCCTCCTCGGTGCCGCCCCCGAACCCGAGAACCTCGGCCGCCTTCGCGACCACGTCCGCGCTGAACTCGGCATCGCCTGAGTCGGTCGCGGGGAAGGAACACACACCATGGCACAGATCGACCCAGGCACCTCGGCATGGCTGCGCACCAGGAACGATCGCGAAGCGCTGCGACTCATCCTCGAGCACGGCCCGCTGACCCGCACGCGACTCGGCGAGCTGTCCGGGATGTCGAAGCCGACCGCCACGCAGATGATCGCGCGACTCGAGCGCGCCGACCTCGTGCTGCCGGTGGGGGAGGTCGCGGGCAGTCGCGGCCCGAGCGCGGTGAGCTGGGGCGTGCGGACCGACCGGGTGGCGGGGGTCGCGGTGAGCATGCTCGACGGCAGCATCCAGGCGACGCTCGTCGACGCCACCGGCCAGGAGCATCCGGTGGTCGACCTTCCGGTGATCGGCGAGGAACGCTCGCCCGAGCAGGACATCGCGCGCGCCGTCGATGCCGCATGCGCCGCCGCCGGAGCCGACCGCGACACGATCGAGGCCGTGACGATCGGCGTGCAGGCCGCGGTGGGTCAGGGGCAGGACACCCTGTCGCTCACGGACTCGCTGCCGGGGTGGCCCGCGACGGGCGCCAGAGCCCGGATCGAGGCCGCGCTCGGTGTCGCGGTGACGCTGGAGAACGACGTCAACCTCGCCACGATGGCCGAGCGTGCGGTCGGCGTGGCCCAGGACGTCGACAGCTTCGCGTTCCTCTGGGCGGGTGTGGGCCTCGGTGTCGGCGTCGACCTGGGCGGCACCATCCACCGCGGCGCGCACGGCAGTGCCGGGGAGATCGGCTACCTGACCGTGGCCGCCGGCACCGGTCAGCCCGGAGCCGTGACCACGGATCTGCTCGGCTCGCAGGTGATCCTCGACCTCCTGCCCCCCGACGACGACGGCCTCGCCGCACTCGCGCTGCACGACGAGGTGCTGCGGATGGTCGCCGACCGCATCGCGCTGACCATCGAGCCCGTGCTGGTCGTGCTCGACCCCGCCCTGATCGTGCTCGGCGGGCCGACCAACCTCGCGGGAGGACAGCGGCTCGCCGAGCTCGTGGCCGAGCGTGCCGCGGGAGAGGAACGGCCGACCCCGGAGGTGCGCCTGAGCGGAACGGGCGACAGCGCCGTGCTCCTCGGTGCCCGCCGGCTCCTGGTCGAGCAGATCCGCACGATCCTCGAAGACCGCATCCCCACCGACTGACGCCCACCGGGCACCCGCCCGAACAAGGAGGACAGATGAAACTCGCCATCGTCGGCGGAGGATCGACCTATACGCCGGAGCTGATCGACGGGTTCGTCCGGCTGCAGCGTGAACTGCCGATCGAGGAGCTCGTGCTCGTCGACACGGATCCCGACCGCCTGAGGCTCGTGGGCGGCATCTCCCGCCGCATGATGGCGCGGGGAGGGCATCCCGCGCGACTGCTCACGACCACCGACCTCGCGGCGGGTGTGAGCGACGCCGACGCCGTGCTCATCCAGCTCCGCGTGGGTGGCCAGGACGCCCGCGAGCAGGACGAGAGCTGGCCGCACGACGTCGACTGCATCGGGCAGGAGACCACGGGCCCCGGCGGACTCGCGAAGGCGCTGCGCACGGTCCCGGTGGTGCTGCGCATCGCCGACGTCGTGCGTCGCCACGCCAAGCCCGAGGCGTGGATCGTGGACTTCACCAACCCGGTCGGCATCGTCACCCGCGCCCTGCTGGAGGACGGGCACCGCGCCGTCGGACTGTGCAACGTGGCGATCGGCTTCCAGCGGCGTTTCGCCGAGGAGGCCGGAGTCGCGCCCGACCGCGTCACCCTCGCCCACGTGGGGCTCAACCACCTCACCTGGGAGCGCGGCGTGTACATCGACGGCGTCGACCAGCTCCCCGCGGCCCTCGCGACGCGGGGGCGAGAACTGGCCGACACGGTCGAGCTCCCGCCCGCCCTGCTCGCGCAGCTCGGCGTGCTGCCCTCGTACTACCTGCGGTACTACTACGCGCACGACGAGGTGCTGCACGAACAGCGTCACCACGCGACCCGCGCGGTCGAGGTGCGCGCGATCGAGCACGAGCTGCTGGCGCTCTACGCCGACCCCTCCGTCGACACCAAGCCCGAGATCCTCGAGCGGCGCGGCGGGGCGTTCTACTCCGAGGCGGCCATCGAGCTGCTGATCGCGATCCGCGGGGGCGCCGAGGTGTCGCGCGTGGTGAACCTCCGCAACGACGGGGTACTGCCGTTCCTCCCCGACGACCACGTGATCGAGGTGCCCGCTCGGTATCGCGACGGTCGCTTCCTCGCCGAGCCCGTGGCGGCACTGCCCGACGACATCCGCGGACTGATCTCCGCGGTCGCAGGCTACGAGCGGCTCGCGCTCGACGCGGCGACCGCCGGCGGGCGTGACCGCGTGCTGCGGGCGATGCGTGCGCACCCGCTCGTCCTGCAGCACGAGCGCGCCGAGAAGCTGACCGATCTGCTGCTCGCCGCCAACGCGCGATACCTGGAGTGGGCGTGACCCGCGGCGACCGGAACCGGCTCGTCCTCGCGGCGGACGGCGGCGGCTCCAAGACCGACGTGGTGCTGCTCGACACCGCGGGCGAGGTGCTCGCGTGGGAGCGCGGGACCGGGTCGAGCCCGCAGATCGACGGACTCGCCCCGTCGGTCCGCGTGATCGACGGGCTCGTGCGGCGCGCCCTCGGCGACCGCGACCCGCGTGACCTCGACGTCGTGGGGCTGTACCTGTCCGGACTAGACCTCGCGGAGGAGATCGCGGCGTTCCGTGCGGCCATCGCGCCGCTGCCCTGGTCGCCGGGCGCGATCGTGGAGAACGACCTGCACGCACTCCTGCGCGCCGGAACCGACGCGCCGGACGCCGTCGCCGTGATCTGCGGCACGGGCATGAACGCCATCGGGGTGCGGGCGGATGGGGCGCAGGTGCGCTTCCCCGCGTTGGGCCCGCTCTCGGGCGACTGGGGCGGGGGCGCCGAACTGGGCGACGCGGTCGTATGGCACGCCGCACGGGCTGAGGACGGCCGGGGACCGCACACCCTGCTGGTCGAGCGGCTTCTCGCCGCGGTCGACGCCTCCTCGGTCGCCGCGCTCATCGAGGACGTGCACCTCGGACGACGGCCGGCTCAGGCCTTCGCGGCTCTCGCACCGCTGCTGTTCGAGGCGGCGGCCGCGGGGGACGAGGTCGCACGGCAGGTGGTGCGGCGTCAGGCGGACGAGGTCGTGGCGTTCGTGCGCGCCTGCGTCGACCGGCTCGGGCTGCGCGCGGTCGAGCTGCCGGTGCTGTTCGGCGGCGGAGTCGCACGAGGCCGAGACCCGCTGCTGCTCGCGAGCATCCACGCGGGGCTTGCGGAGCACGCGCCCTCAGCGCGGCTGGAGATCGTGGACGCGCCGCCTGTGCTGGGGGCGGCGCTCCTCGTGCTCGACGCCGCGGGGGCGGAGGCGACCGCGAAGGTACGCGCCCGCGACCACCTCAGCTCGGATCTTCGGCACGCGGCCGAACCCGTCGTGGCGCGCTGAGACCGCCCTCGCCGCAACGGGAACGGGCGCCGCGACCGAGTGGTCGCGGCGCCCGTTGCGGTCGAACGATCAGCCGAGGGTGACGGCCGAGCGCAGCAGCGTCGCCTGCTCCGCGGCGTGCACCTTCGACGATCCGGTCGCGGGCGAAGCGGACGCCGGGCGCGAGATCGGACGGAACGTGCGGTCGCCGGGGACATCCGCGAATGCGAGCGCGAGGAACGGCCAGGCACCCTGGTTCTCCGGCTCCTCCTGCACCCAGACGAGCTCGGCGTTCGGGTAGGAGTCGGTGATGGCCTTGAGCTCGTCGATCGGCGTCGGGTACAGCTGCTCCAGGCGCACCAGGGCCACCTCGGGGTTCGGGTTCTTCTCCAGCTCGGCGCGCAGATCCCAGTGCACCTTGCCCGAGTGCACGAGCACGCGCTTGACGGCGGAACGGTCGAGACCGCGGTCGTCGTCGATGACCGGCTCGAAACGGCCCTGCGTGAAGGCCTCCACCGGGCTCGTCGCCCCGCGCAGGCGCAGCATCGCCTTCGGGGTGAACACGATCAACGGCTTGCGCGGACGGGCGTAGGCCTGGCGGCGCAGCAGGTGGAAGTGCGAGGCCGGGGTCGACGGACGCGCGACGATCATGTTCTCCTGAGCGCACAGCTGCAGGAACCGCTCGATGCGGGCGGAGGAGTGATCCGGTCCCTGGCCCTCGTAGCCGTGGGGGAGCAGGAGCGTGACGCTGGACTGCTGACCCCACTTCTGCTCGGCGGCGGAGATGTACTCGTCGATGACCGACTGGGCGCCGTTGACGAAGTCGCCGAACTGCGCCTCCCACAGCACGAGCGCTTCGGGCGCCTCGACCGAGTAGCCGTACTCGAACCCGAGCGCGGCGTACTCGCTGAGCAGGGAGTCGTAGACGAAGAAGCGGCCCTGCGCGTCGGACAGGTTCGACAGCGGCAGCCACTCCTGGCCGTTCGCGCGGTCGTGCAGCGCGGCGTGGCGCTGGACGAACGTGCCGCGGCGCGAGTCCTGTCCGGCGAGCCGCACCGGGGTGCCCTCGACCAGCAGCGACCCGAAGGCGAGGAGCTCGCCGAAGCCCCAGTCGATGTTGCCGTTGCGGCTCATGTCGAGGCGCTTCTCCAGCAGCTGCTGGATCTTCGGGTGCACCGTGAAGCCCTCGGGCTTGTTCACGAACGCGTCACCGATCAGCTGGATGACCTCGGCGGGGACGCCGGTGACCTCGGGCGCGCCCACCTGGTCCTCGACCGGCGGGAGCTCGGGCGCGATCGGCGTGGCACCCGTCTCGGCGGCGTGCGTCTCGGCGAAAGCGATCTCCAGGCGGTTCTGGAAGTCGGCCTTGGCCTCGTCGTACTCCTCCTCGGTGATGTCACCGCGACCGACCAGCGACTCCGTGTACAGGCGGCGCACCGACCGCTTGGCCTGGATGAGGTCGGTCATGAGCGGCTGCGTCATCGACGGGTCGTCGCCCTCGTTGTGACCGCGACGGCGGTAGCAGACCAGGTCGATCACGACGTCGCGGTGGAAGCGCTCGCGGTACTCGAACGCCAGCTGCGCGACGTGGATGACGGCCTCGGGGTCGTCGCCGTTCACGTGGAAGATGGGCGCCTGGATCGTCTTGGCCACGTCGGTCGCGTACACCGAGGTGCGGGCGTCGCTCGGGGTGGTCGTGAAGCCCACCTGGTTGTTGACCACGACGTGGATGGTGCCGCCCGTGCGGTAGCCGCGCAGCTGCGACATCTGCAGGGTCTCCACGACGACGCCCTGACCGGCGAAGGCCGCGTCGCCGTGCACGAGGATGGGCAGCCAGGCGAACGTGCCGATCGGCTTACGGTCCTGCTTGGCGCGGACGATGCCCTCCAGCACGCCGTCGACGGTCTCGAGGTGCGAGGGGTTGGCGGCGAGGTACACCGGGAGCGAGGAGCCGTCGTCGGCGACGAACGTGCCCTCCGTGCCGAGGTGGTACTTCACGTCGCCGGAGCCGCGCTGGTTGCCGGGCATCTGCGTGCCCTCGAACTCCCGGAACACCTGGCCGTAGGTCTTGCCGGCGATGTTGGTCAGCACGTTGAGGCGGCCGCGGTGGGCCATGCCGATCGCCGCGCCCTCGAGGCCCGCGGTCGCCGCGCCCTGGAGGATCTCGTCGAGCAGCGGGATGAGCGACTCGCCGCCCTCCAGCGAGAACCGCTTCTGGCCGACGAACTTCGTCTGCAGGAAGGTCTCGAACGCCTCGGCCTCGTTCAGCTTGCGGAGCACCCGCAGCTGCTCGTCGTGGCCGGGCTTCTGGTACTTGACCTCGACCTTCTCCTGGAACCAGCGGCGCTGCTCCGGGTCCTGGATGTGCATGTACTCGATGCCGAGCGTGCGGCAGTACGAGTCGCGCAGCACGCCGAGGATGTCGCGCAGCTTCGCCACGCGGCGCCCGCCGAAGCCGCCCGTGACGAACTCGCGGTCGAGGTCCCAGAAGGTCAGCCCGTGGCTCTCGATCTCCAGGTCGGGGTGCGAGCGCTGCACGTACTCGAGCGGGTCGATGTCGGCCATCAGATGGCCGCGCACGCGGAAGGAGTTGATCAGCTCCTGCACGCGGGACTGCTTGTCGACGCGCTCGGCCAGGTCGACCGCGATGTCGGGGTTCCAGCGGATCGGCGCGTACGGGATGCGCAGCGCGGCGAAGATGTCGTCGTAGAACCCGCGCTGCCCGATCAGCAGCTCGTGCACCTTCTTCAGGAACTCGCCGGACCCTGCGCCCTGGATGACACGGTGGTCGTAGGTGCTGGTGAGCGTGATGGTCTTGCCGATCGCGAGCTCGTTGAGCGTCTTCTCGCTCGCGCCCTGGAACTCGGCCGGGTACTCGAGGGCGCCGGCGCCGATGATGCAGCCCTGGCCCTTCATGAGACGCGGCACCGAGTGCACCGTGCCGATGCCGCCCGGGTTGGTGAGCGACACCGTGGTGCCCTGGAAGTCGGTGGCGGTGAGCTTGTTGCCGCGGGCGCGGGTGACCAGGTCCTCGTACGCGGCGAGGTACTCGGTGAAGGTCATGGTGTCGGCGCGCTTGATGCTCGGCACCATGAGGGCGCGCGTGCCATCGGGCTTGGGCAGGTCGATCGCGATGCCGAGGTTGACGTGCGCGGGGGCGACGACGGAGGGCTTGCCGTCGACCTCGGCGTAGAACACGTTCTGGCTGCGGAACTCGTCGAGCGTGCGGATGAGCGCCCAGCCGATGAGGTGCGTGAAGCTGACCTTGCCGCCGCGCGTGCGGGCCATGTGGTTGTTGATGACGATGCGGTTGTCGATCATCAGCTTGGCGGGGACGGTGCGGACGCTGGTCGCGGTGGGGACGGTGAGCGACTCGTCCATGTTCGCGGCGAGGGTCTTGGGCAGACCGCGCAGCGGCGTGACCTTGTCCTCTTCGGAGGACTCGACCGGCTCCTTCGACTCGGGCTTGGGCTTCGGCGCCTGCGCGGGGATCGGGGCGGCCGCGGCGGGCTTGGCCGTCGTGCGGGCGACGGGCTGCGCACCGATCACGGGGATGGGCGCGGTGACCGGATGCGCGGGTGCGGCTGCGGTGTCAGCCGGAGCGGATCCCGTCGCGCTCGTCCCGGCGGCCGTGGCCTCGGAGTGGTACTGCTCCAGGATGGGCCACCACTCCTTGTCGACCGAGTCGCGGTTCTCCTTGAACTGCTCGTAGAGCTCTTCGACGAGCCAGGAATTGGCTCCGAACCCCCCGTCGCCACCGACGCCGGTCACCTGGTTCGACACGCTCTATCGCCCTCTTTCATCGCTGAAGATCTTCGGTGCGGAGGCACGACGCAGGAATGCGTTCGGGCGCGCACACTCTCGACCACCAAGCCTAACCTGTTTCGCCCGGGTAATCGTCGAAGCCACCCGCCCGCGCCGTCCCGATCTCGGTACCGTGGAGGCATGGAGTTCTCAGGCGCGCAGCCCACCGTCGATCTGACCTATTCGGACGTCTTCCTGGTGCCGCGCCGGTCGGGCGTCACCAGTCGGCTCCAGGTCGATCTGGCCCCGCACGACGGCACCCCGGCGACCCTGCCGCTGGTGGCCGCAAACATGAACTCGGTCACCGGGCCCCGCCTCGCCGCGGTGCTCGCCCGGCGCGGTGCGCTCGGCGTGCTGCCGCAGGACCTCCCGCTGCAGGAGCTCGACGCGGCGATCCGCGATGTGAAGAGCCAGCCCGTGCTGTGGGACACGCCGATCGTGCTGCCCCCGCACGCCACGGTGGCCGAGGCGCTGCGACTGCTGCCGGCCACCAGCGGTCACGGGATCGTGGTCGCCCAGGGGTCCGGCCCGATCGACGTGGAGCGGATCCTCGGCATCCTGCCGGCGACCCGCCTCGCGACCGCCCTCCCCGACGCGCAGCTGGGCGACCTGGTCCACCGCGGCAGCCCGTCGATCGACGCCGACGACATCGGCTCGGAGCGGCACGCGTTCGACGTGATCACCGAGGCGGACGTCGACATGGTCACCGTGGTCCACCATGGGCACCTCGTCGGCACGCTGAGCGCCCGCAGCGCCCTCCGCGCCACGCTGTACCGCCCCGCCGTCGACGCGGACGGACGGCTCGCGGTGGCCGCGGCGGTCGGCATCAACGGCGACGTGGCCGCGAAGGCCCGCGCGCTCGCCGGTGCCGGGGTGGACGTGCTGGTGCTCGACACCGCCCACGGCCACCAGGAGGGCATGCTCCGCGCACTGCGCACGGTGGCCGAGCTCGGCCTCGGCCTCCCGATCGTCGCGGGCAACATCGTCACGGCCGACGGCGTGCGCGACCTCGTCGATGCGGGGGCCACGATCCTCAAGGTCGGCGTCGGCCCCGGCGCGATGTGCACGACGCGCATGATGACCGCCGTGGGGCGCCCGCAGTTCTCGGCGGTGCTGGAGACGGCGCAGGCCGCCCGCGAGGCCGGAGCGCACGTGTGGGCGGACGGGGGAGTGCGCTACCCGCGCGACGTCGCTCTCGCACTGGCGGCCGGCGCGGCCTCGGTCATGATCGGCTCGTGGTTCGCCGGCACGATCGAGGCGCCGGGCGAGCTGCAGCGCGACGCGGAGGGGCGCCTGTTCAAGGAGTCGTGGGGGATGGCGTCGACCAAGGCCGTGCAGGCGCGGTTCGAGCGCCTCGACGCGTACGAGCGCGCCCGCAAGGAGCTGTTCGCCGAGGGCATCTCCTCCTCGAAGATCTACCTCGACCCGCTGCGGCCGGGTGTGGAGGACCTGCTCGACATGATCACGTCCGGCGTGCGGTCCTCATTCACGTACGCGGGTGCTGCGACCGTGCCGGAGTTCCACGAGCGCGCGCTGGTCGGCCTGCAGTCCGCGGCCGGCTACGAGGAGGGCAAGGCGCTGCCCGTCAGCTGGTAGCACGGGCGCGGTCACGGCCGCGTTCTGTAGAATCGAGCGCACTATGGACGACCCCCCCAGTTGCCGAACATCGCCCCACCGTCCCGGACTCTCTGCGGAGAGGAATAGCTGATGGATTTCATCATGTTGGGCGTGGGGCTCCTGCTCACGGTCGGCACCGGCCTCTTCGTCGCGAGCGAGTTCGCCCTGGTCAATCTCGACCGGGCCGAACTGGAGGCGCGACAGGCCCGGGGCGAATCCCGGCTCTCGCTCACGATCAGCGCTCTCAAGCACACCTCGACGCACCTGTCGTCCGCGCAGCTCGGCATCACGCTGACCACGCTGCTCACCGGTTACACGATGGAGCCGGCGCTGTCGAACCTGCTGCGCCCGACGCTCGTCGCCTGGAGCATCCCCGAGGCCGCGGTCGCCCCGATCGCGACCGTCGTGGCGATGTTCGTGGCCACGGTGCTGTCGATGATCCTGGGTGAACTGGTCCCGAAGAACTTCGCGCTCGCGCTGCCCCTGGCGACCGCGAAGCTCGTGATCCCGTTCCAGACCGCGTTCACGGCCGTGTTCAAGCCCGCGATCGTGGTGCTCAACGGCAGCGCGAACGGCGTGCTGCGCGGCATGGGCATCGAGCCCAAGGAGGAGCTGTCCGGCGCCAGGAGCGCGGAGGAGCTGTCGTCTCTGGTACGCCGCTCCGCGAGCGCCGGGCTGCTGGAGGCCGACACGGCGACGCTGCTCGACCGCACCCTGACGTTCTCACGCCTCACGGCCGCCGACGTGATGACGGCCCGTCCGAGCATGCACGCGATCGCCGCGGGCGACTCGGTCGACGACGTGATCCAGCTCGCGCGCCGCACGGGCCACAGCCGCTTCCCGGTGTTCGACGAGGACCTCGACGACATCACCGGCGTCGTGCACCTGAAGGCCGCGATCGCCGTCCCGCGGGAGCGGCGGGCCGAGGTGCCCGTCGGCGCCCTGGCGACCGAGCCGCTGCGCGTGCCGGAGACCGCCCACGTCGACGCGCTGATCTCCGACCTCCGCGGCCGCGGCTACCAGCTGGCCGTCGTGGTCGACGAGTACGGCGGCACGGCGGGCATCGTGACCCTGGAGGACCTGGTGGAGGAGCTCGTGGGCGAGGTGTCCGACGAGCACGACCGCACGCGGGCCGGCATCATCCGCAACCGCGACGGCATCACGTTCCCCGGCGAGCTGCGCCCCGATGAGCTGCGCAGCCGTGCGGGCGTGGACGTGCCGGAGGGCGACGTGTACGACACCGTGGGCGGCTACGTCATGAGCGTGCTGGAGCGCGTGCCGGTCGTCGGCGACGAGGTGCCGCTGGAGAGCGGCACGCTGCACGTCGTCCGGATGGACGGCCGCCGGGTGGACCGGGTGCGCTACGTGCCCAGACCGGACTCCCTCGAGGCCGAGGAGGTGTCGCGATGAGCGATTGGGTCGGCCTCGCCTGGCTGGTCGTGCTGCTGGCGGCGAACGCGTTCTTCGTCGGCGCGGAGTTCGCGGTGATCTCCGCGCGGCGCTCGCAGATCGAGCCGCGCGCCGAGCGCGGGTCCCGGGCCGCGAAGACGGCGCTGTACGCGATGGAGCACGCCACGCTCATGCTCGCGACCTCGCAGTTGGGCATCACGATCTGCTCCCTGCTGATCCTGAACGTGTCGGAGCCGGCGATCCACCACCTGCTCGCGGTGCCGATGCACGCGCTGGGCTGGGCCGACGGCGCGGTCGACGTGGTCTCGTTCGTGATCGCGCTGCTCGTCGTCTCGTTCCTGCACGTGGTGTTCGGCGAGATGGTGCCGAAGAACCTGGCGTTCTCGGTGCCCGACCGCGCGGTGCTGATCCTCGCGTCGCCGCTGGTGTGGATCTCGAAGGTGTTCATGCCGGTGATCTGGTTGCTCAACGCGGCAGCCAACGGCGTGCTGCGGCTGTTCCGCGTCGAGCCGAAGAACGAGGCGGCCTCGACCTTCACGCTCGACGAGGTGGCCACGATCGTGAGCCAGTCCCGTCGCGAGGGCGTGCTGATGGACACCGCGGGCACCGTGACCGCCGCCGTCGAGTTCACCGACAAGAAGGCGCGCGACGTGGCGGTGCCGCTGGGCGACCTCGTGACGCTGCCGCAGACCACGACGCCGGACGACATCGAGAAGGCCGTGGCCCGCTACGGGTTCTCGCGCTACGTGATCGTCGACGACGAGGACACCCCGATCGGGTACGTGCACCTGAAGGACATCCTGCGCGCCTCGGAGGGGCCGGACGCGGACACGAAGGTGCACGAGCCGATCCCGGGCAAGCGGATCCACCACATGGTCCCCGTGCAGGAGGACACCGACCTGGAGGACGCGCTCGCCGTGATGCGATGCGCCGGCCGTCATCTGGCGAAGGTGCGCGACTCGGCGGGCGAGACGACGGCGGTGCTGTTCCTGGAGGACATCCTGGAGGAGCTCGTCGGTGAGGTGCAGGACGCGACGCGGCGCGTGCGCGGGCACTGACACCACAGCCGTCCAGCGCGAAGGCCGCCGTTCCCGATGGGGCGGCGGCCTTCGTCGTCGAGAGGCGGTTCAGCGCCAGCGGGCGCGCTCGTACTGCGGCGGCCACGCGACCTCGGCACCGAGCTCGTGCGCCGCACGCAGCGCGAAGTGCGGGTCGCGCAGCCACTCCCGACCGGCGAAGATCGCATCCGCCGCGCCGTCGGCCAGCACCTGCTCGGCCTGTGCGGCGGCGGTGATGAGGCCGACCGCCGACACCGGGATGCGGCCGCCCTGGCGCACGGTCTCCGCGAGCGGCACCTGGTAGCCGGGCGACACGGCGATGCGCTGGTGCGCGACGAGCCCGCCGCTGGACACATCGATCAGGTCGGCGCCGTGCTCGGTCGCCCACGCCCCGACCACTGCGGCCTCGTCGGGCGTGAACCCGCCCTCGGCGTGGTCGGTCGCCGAGATCCGCACGAACACCGGGACGTCGTCGCCGGCGGTCGCGCGCACGGCGTCGAGCACCCGCAGCAGCAGCCGGGCACGGTTGTGGAGCGAGCCGCCGTACTCGTCGTCGCGGTGGTTCGACAGCGGTGACAGGAACTGGTGCAGCAGGTAGCCGTGCGCGCCGTGCAGCTCCAGCACGTCGAAGCCGGCGTCGAGCGCGCGCCGCGCCGACGTGGCGAACGCCTCGACCACGCGGTCGATGCCCGCCGCGTCGAGGGCGACCGGATCCGCGAACCCGTCGAAGGCCACGGCGGACGGAGCCACGGTGGTCCAGCCGCCCTCGGTCGCGGGCACGGAGCCGCGCTCGGGCGCCCACGGCCACCATGTCGACGCCTTGCGACCCGCGTGCGCGAGCTGGATGCCGGCGAGCGAGCCCCGGTCGTGGATCGCCCGGACGACGGGGGCGAGGGCGTCGCGCTGCTCGTCGGTCCACAGCCCGAGGTCGCGCGGCGAGATGCGACCCTCCGGCACCACGGCGGTGGCCTCGGCGACGATCAGCCCGGCGCCGCCCGAGGCGAACTGCGCCAGGTGGGCGTGGTGCCACTCCTGCGCGACGCCGTCGAGGGCGCTGTACATGCACATCGGGGAGACCCACAGGCGGTTGCGGAACGTGGTCGAGCGGATGGTCAACGGGGAGAAGAGGAGGCTCACGGTTCGACGCTACCGGGGCTCGGGAGGCGGCGGGGCCGCCCGCTAACGTGGAGGCATGAGCGAAGCGCGCGAGTGGTCACGCGTCGACACGGCCCGGTTCGTCCGCGCCGCGACACGCGACGACGACAAGTACTCGCGCGGCGTGGTGGCCCTGCGCACCGGTTCGCCCGCGTACCCCGGGGCCGCGGTGCTCGGTGTCGAGGCCGCGTGGCGCGCCGGGGCGGGCTTCGTGCGGTATGCGGGAGAGCAGCGCGTGATCGACGCCGTGCTCGCCCGCCGCCCGGAGACCGTGGGCGGGCCCGACACCGGGCGCACCCGGGTCGGAGCGTGGGTCATCGGCTCCGGCACCGACCCCGAGGAGCGGACGGACGCCGAGGCGCGGGCGCTGCGCGAGATCGTGTCGGGCACGGCCCCGGTCGTGATCGACGCCGGCGCACTCGACCTGGCGTCCGGCGCGACCGCGCCGTTCGTCGTGACCCCGCACGCGGGGGAGTTCGCCCGGCTTCGGGAGCGCCTCGGTCTCGTCGACGCGGATCAGGACACGGCGGCCGAGGTACGACGGATGGCCGCGGAGCTGCACGGCGTCGTGCTGCGCAAGGGGGCCCGCACGCTGATCGCGGGACCCGACGGCCCGGTGATCGCCGTGGACGCGGGCACCGGGTGGCTCGCGACCGCGGGCACGGGCGATGTGCTGGCCGGCGTGCTCGGGGCCGTGATCGCGGCCAACCCCGGTGCCCCGCTCGCCGAGGTGGCCGCGGCCGGCGCCTGGCTGCACGGGCACGCCGCGCGCATCGCCGCGGGGGTGGGTGAGGGTGGCACGGGCCACCCGATCGTCGCGCTGGACGTGGCGGAGGCGCTGCCCCTCGCGATCGCGGACGTCCTGTCGTGACCCGGCGCGTGCCCGCCCAGACGATCGCGCTGTGGGCCGCGTTCCTCCTGGTGCATCTGCTCACCGCGCTCGCGGGGTGGATCTACCCGAGCCAGCCGATGGGCGACGTCGTGCTGGTGTACGAGCCCTGGTCGTCGGCAGCGCTCGGCGGCGGCCCGGTCGTGGGCGTCACCGAACCGTGGGTGTACCCCCAGCTCGCGCTGCTGCCGATGCTGCTCACCGGGCTCCTGGCCACCCCGCTCGTGCCCCTGCTCGGCGTCTCGTCCGCGTACCTCGTGGCCTGGGCGGTGCTGGTGGGCGTGCTCGACGCTGTCGCGTTCGCCGTGCTGGTCGGGCGTCGTCCGGGCCGGGCGCGCACGGCCGCGGCGTGGTTCTGGTGCGCCGCGCTCCTGCTGCTCGGACCCATCGCGCTGTATCGGATCGACGCGGTCACCGTGCCGATCGCGGTCGTCGCCGGCCTGTGGCTGCTGTCGCGGCCCGCGCTCGCCGCTGCCCTCCTGACGGTCGGCGCGTGGATCAAGATCTGGCCGGGCGCGCTGCTGCTCGCGGCGGTGGTGGCCGGGCGCCGGCGGTGGCGGCAGCTCCTGGCGGCGCTGGTGGTCACGGCCGTCGTGCTCGGGGGGCTCGTGCTGCTCGGTGCCCGGTCGGAGATCCTCGGGTTCCTCACCGCGCAGACCGGTCGCGGCCTGCAGATCGAGGCGGTCGCGGCGACGCCGTTCCTGTGGCTCGCGGTGGCCGGTGCCGCCCGCATCGAGTACAGCTTCGACATCCTCACGTTCCAGATCACCGCGCCGGGCGTCGATGCGGTCGCCGCGGTCCTCACGCCGCTGATGGCCGTGGCGGTCGTCGCGGTCACCGCCCTCGGGGCGGTCACGGCCGCGCGCGGTGCGGCGTTCGGCCGGTTGTTCCCGCCGCTCGCGCTCGCGCTCGTGACGGTGCTGATCGTCGGCAACAAGGTGGGGTCGCCGCAGTTCCAGACCTGGCTTCTCGCGCCCGTGATCCTCTGGATCGTGTGGGACAGGGCGCGCGCGACGGTGCCCGCCGTGCTGGTGCTGGCGCTGTGCCTGGTCACGTGCCTGATCTACCCGCTCACCTACGACGCGCTGCTGCGGGCCGAGCCCGTGCCCGTGCTGCTGCTCACGCTGCGCAACGTGCTGCTCATCGTCCTGACCATCGTGAGCCTGCGCGCCGTCCTGCGCGTTCCCGCCGTCCGTCCCCCTCGAATCAAGGAGTGAACCCATGCTGATCGCCTTCTCCGTCGCCCCCAGCGGCACACCGGCCGACGGTGCCGTCGACCGCTCCGACGCCTCCGTCCACGACGCGGTGGCCGCCGCCGTGCGCGTGGTGCGCGCCTCCGGGCTCCCGCACCGCACGACGAGCATGTTCACCGAGATCGAGGGCCCCGACTGGGACACCGTGATGGACGTGGTCAAGCGTGCGACCGAGGCGGTCATGCCGTTCGGCTCCCGCGTGTCCCTCGTGCTCAAGGCCGACATCCGTCCGGGGTACTCGGGCGAGCTCGACGCGAAGGTCGAGCGCCTGGAGGCGGCGATCGACGAGGCCGACGCCCGCTAAGCTGAACCGGTGAATCCCTCGACCGCATCGAGGGGTGCGGCGAAGAGGGCGCTCCTCTCTCTCGCCATCGGCAGCTTCGGCATCGGCATGACCGAATTCGTCGTGATGGGGCTGCTCCCGAACATCGCCGCCGACCTGCTGCCGTCCGTCTGGGCGACCAGCCAGGAGGAGGCGCTGAGCCAGGCCGGCTGGCTGATCTCGCTCTACGCGCTCGGCGTGGTGATCGGCGCGCCGACGATCGCGGGTTTCGTCGCCCGGTTCCCGCGCCACCGCGTGATGATCGTGCTGGCCCTCGCGCTCACCGTGTTCAACGCGCTGACCGTCGTGCTGCCCACGTTCGAGCTCGTCGGCGCATCGCGGTTCCTGGCGGGCCTGCCGCACGGCGCCTACTTCGGGATCGGCGCGCTCGTGGCCGCCGACGTGATGGGTCCGGGCAACCGCGCGAAGGGCGTCGCCTTCATCCTCACCGGGCTCACGGTCGCGAACGTCGTGGGGGTGCCGCTGGGCACGTACCTCGGGCAGCAGTGGGGCTGGCGTGCCGCGTTCGCCGTCGTCGCGCTGGTGTTCGCCCTCGCCACGCTCTGCATCGCCCTGTTCGTGCCTGAGCACCCGGGCGACCCTGGTCGCACGATGCGCGCGGAGCTCGGGGTGTTCCGCATCGGACAGGTGTGGTTCACGCTCGGCGTCGGCGCGATCGGCTTCGGCGGCTTCTTCGCCGTCTACAGCTACATCGCGCCGCTGGTCACCGAGGTCGCGGGGTCGCCCGAGTGGGCGGTGCCGATCGTGCTGGTGCTGATGGGGCTGGGCATGACCGCGGGCAACCTGGTCGGCGGGCACCTCGCCGACATCGACCTCCGGCGCACGCTGCTGGGTGGCCTGGCCGCGATGGGCGTCGTGTTCGCGCTGCTGGCGGTGCTGTCGTTCTGGATCGTGAGCCTCGGCCTGCTGGTGGTGCTGGTCGGCTTCGTCTCGTCCGTGCTCAGCCCCACCATCCAGACGCGGCTCATGGACGTCGCGGGCGACAACCAGTCGATCGCCGCGGCCATGAACCACTCCGCGCTGAACGTCGGCAACAGCCTCGGCGCGTTCCTGGGCGGCGTCGTGATCGCGCTCGGCTGGGGCTTCACCGCTCCCGCGTGGACCGGCGCCGCGCTCGCGGTCGCCGGACTGCTCATCGCGCTGCTGTCGTACCGGGTGGAGGCGCGTCGCGCCCCAGCGGTCGTCGTACTCGCGTCGTAGAGTGACGGGGTGACGATCCCCGACGACGAGCTGCCGCTGGCGGGGACGGCCGTGCTGCTGCGACCCGCCGACGAGGGCTTCCGCGTGCTGCTGCTGCGGCGGCCGGAGCGCGGCTCGTTCGCCGGAGCCTGGGTTTTCCCCGGCGGCAAGGTCGAGCAGGGCGACCGCCGCGACGGCGCCGAGCGCGTGGACGATGCGCGGCGGGCGGCGGTGCGCGAGACCGCGGAGGAGGTGGGCCTCGCGATCGACGGGCTCGTGCCCCTGTCGGAGTGGCGGCCGCCCGCGGAGGCTCCCGTCCGCATCCGCACCTGGTTCTTCCTCGCCGAGGCTCCGCGGGCCGAGGCCGTGCCGTCCGAGGCGGAGGTCGCGGAACTCGCCTGGGTCACCCCGGCGGAGGCCCTCGGCCGACACGCGTCGGGGGAGTGGACGCTGTTCCCGCCCACCTGGGTCACGCTGCACCGGCTGTCGATGCACGACCGGGTGTCCGCGGCGGTCGCGTCGGCCGGGGCGGCGGAGCTGTTCCAGACGCGTGTGCTCGACGGCGGGCGGGCCTTCGCGTGGGAGCAGGGCACGCTGCATGCCGCGGCACGTCCGTGGAGCTTCGCCCCGGCGTGAGCTCAGGCGTCGAGGAGGCGTCGCAGCTGCGTGCCGACCGCGTCGGTCTCGATCAGGAAGCCGTCGTGGCCGAAGTCGCTCGCCAGCACCACCGCGTCGTCGTCGAGCACGGTGGGGATGCTGCGGGCGATACGCTGCTGGCCGTCGACGGGGAACAGCCGGTCGCTGTCGATGCCGAGCACGAGGGTCGTGGCCGTCACCGCGCGCAGCGCCTCCTCCACACCACCGCGACCGCGCCCCACGTCGTGAGAGTTCATGGCCTCGACCAGGGTGATGTAGCTGTTGGCGTCGAACCGGCGCGTGAACTTGTTGCCGTGGAAGTCGAGGTACGACTCCACCGCGAAGCGTCCGCCGTGCCCGAGCGGTGACACGTCGGACTGCCACGACCGCTGGAACCGCTGGTTGAGCTCGATCGGGCTGCGGTAGTTCAGCAGGGCCATGCGCCGGGCGAGGGCGAGGCCGCGGTGGGGGCCGTCGCCGTCGGAGAGGTCGTAGTACTCGCCGCCCTGGAAGCGCGGATCCATGCGGATGGTCTCGAGCTGCACCGTGTTCAGGGCGATCTGGTCGGCCGTGGTCACCGGTGGCGAGGACAGCACGGCGAGCCGCTCGACGCGGGCGGGATGGGTGACCGCCCACTCCAGCGCGTGCATGCCGCCCATCGAGCCGCCGATCACCGCCGCCCAGGTGTCGATGCCGAGCGCGTCGGCCAGGCGCACCTGCGCGGCCACCTGATCGCGGATCGTGAGGTAGGGGAAGCGCGACGCCCACTCGTAGCCGTCGGGGGCGATGCTCGCCGGTCCGGTCGAGCCCTGGCAGCCGCCGAGCATGTTCGGCGCGATCACGAACCACCGGTCGGTGTCAAGCGCCGCGCCCGGCCCGACGATGTCCTCCCACCAGCCGGCCGTGGGGTGTCCGGCTCCTGCCTCGCCGCGCACGTGGCTGTCGCCGGTGAGCGCGTGGAGCACGAGCACGGCGTTGTCCCGTGCGGCGTTCAGCTCGCCCCAGGTCTCGTACGCCAGCCGGATGCCGGGGAGCTCGGCCCCGCTCTCGGTGCGGAACGACCCGAAGGCGGCGAAGCGGCGCCCGCCCACGGGGTCTCCGTCGCGCCATGCGCCGGTCGCGGGCGGTCGGGCACGGAGCAGACGGACGTCGGCCTCCGTCACGGGTGCCGACGGCACCGTGTCCTCGGAGGTCGTCTGCCAGTCCATCCCCCCATTCTCGCCTGGCGGGCGGCGCTCCGGCGGCAGGTTACGCGGCGGGGACGACGGATGCCCCGGACCGCGTGGTCCGGGGCATCCGTGCGAGACGGTCCGCTCAGGCGCGGGCGGCCTCCGAGACGACGCGCGCGGCGGCGAGGGCCTGGTCGAGGTCGGCCTTCAGGTCGTCGATGTTCTCGAGCCCCACCGACAGACGCACGAGGCCCGGCGTGACACCCGCCGTGAGCTGCTGCTCGGGCGTGAGCTGCGCGTGCGTCGTGGAGGCGGGGTGGATGACGAGCGAGCGCACGTCGCCGATGTTGGCGAGGTGGCTGAACAGCGACAGGCTGTTGACGAACTCGCGACCGGCCTCCACGCCGCCCTTGAGCTCGAACGACAGCACCGCGCCGACGCCCTTCGGCGCGTACTCGTTCGCCTTGGCGTACCACGGCGAGGAGGGCAGACCCGAGTAGTTGACCGACGCGACGTCGTCGCGGCCGTCCAGCCACTCGGCGATCTCCTGGGCGTTCTGCACGTGGCGCTCGATGCGCAGCGACAGGGTCTCCACGCCCTGGATGAGGTTCCACGCGCTCTGCGGCGCGATGGAGGAGCCGAGGTCGCGCAGCAGCTGCACGCGGGCCTTGATGATGTAGGCGAGCGCGTCGCCGACCGCGGCCGTGTAGCTCGCGCCGTGGTACGAGGGGTCGGGCTCGGTGAGGCCGGGGAACTTCTCGACGTTCTCCGACCACGCGAAGCGGCCGCCGTCGATCACGACGCCGCCGATGGTCGTGCCGTGGCCGCCGAGGAACTTGGTGATCGAGTGGACGACGATGTCGGCGCCGTGCTCGAACGGGCGGATGAGGTAGGGCGTCGCGATCGTGTTGTCGACGATCAGGGGGACCCCGTTCTCGTGCGCGATGTCGGCGACCGTGCGGATGTCGAGCACGTTGATCTGCGGGTTGCCGATCGTCTCGGCGAAGAACAGCTTGGTGTTCGGACGGACGGCGCGGCGCCACTCCTCGGGGTCGTCCTGGTTCTCGACGAACGTGACCTCGATGCCGAGCTTGGCGAGCGTGTACTTGAAGAGGTTGTAGGTGCCGCCGTAGATCGAGCTGGAGGCGACGAAGTGGTCGCCGGCCTGGGCGATGTTGAGGATCGCGAAGGTCGAGGCGGCCTGGCCGCTGGACAGGACGAGGGCGCCGGTGCCCCCTTCGAGGGCCGCGAGGCGCTGCTCGAGCACGTCCTGGGTCGGGTTCTGGATGCGGGTGTAGATGTTGCCGAACTCGGCCAGCGCGAACAGGTTCGCGGCGTGGTCGGCGTTGTCGAACACGTACGACGTGGTCTGGTAGATCGGCGTCGCACGCGCCTTCGTGACCGGGTCGGGTGCGGCGCCCGAGTGGATCTGCTTGGTCTCGAAACGCCAGGTCTCGGGTGCGGACATGTGTTCCCCCTGGAACGGTCGGAAGTCGGATGGCTGGTGCCCTTGCAGCGAGAGTACGGAACTTCCCCCGCTGTCAACAGCGGCCGGGAAATGTGACGTAACACAGCGCTCCTCACCTCGAGCGGAGGACGCAGGTCTTCCGCTCGGCCGCCGTGCCGGTTACCGTACCTGCCAGGCGCGGCCGACGGGCCGGCGGACAGGAGACCCCCATGACTGTCGACCACCTCGGTGCGGGCGCACACGATGACGAACCCCGGGGCCTGCCCCGCCGGACCGTGCTGGCGGGCGCGGTCTGGTCCGTGCCGGTGATCGCGCTGGTGACCGCCGCGCCGGCCGCGGCGGCGTCGGCCGAAGGGCTGGGCCGATTCGTGATCGAGACCATGCAGGGCGGCACCTGGGTGGACCCGCAGTACTACGGCGCATCGATCCAGCTGCGCAACGACGACACGCAGGCGGCCACGATCCCGGTGGCGGACATCACCAGCGGCACGGTCACCGTCACCATGAATCGAGCCGACGTCGGCGCGCTGCAACCGGTCGTCATCGCGAACGCCGGCGGGTCGAGCCCGTCCGTTCCCGCGCTCCCGGCGACCGACCCGACCTGGACCGCGGGGGGCGTGACCGACAACGGCGACGGCACCGTGACGTACACACTGGCGTACGTGGGCAGCGTCGCGGGGCAGGGGGTCACGCACGTCACGTTCGGCATCCTCGGTCCGACGCCGCTGAACTCGGGTATCCCCGTGACGGTCACCTCGACGGGGAGCCCCAGCGACGGCACCGTGCACACGCGCACCGCCACGCTGTTCTGACGTTCGCGGCACCACGGCGATCGTCGCTCGGGAATCGGGTGAGGACATCGTACGGTGGAGGGCATGGCGAACAGACGTGCAGTGGTGACAGGGGCGAGTTCCGGGATCGGCGCGGCGACGGTGCGCGCGCTGCGGGGGCGGGGATGGGACGTGGTCGGCGTCGCCCGCCGGGAGGACCGCCTGCGGGCCCTGGCGGCGGAGACCGGGGCCTCGGTGATCGCGTGCGACCTGACCGACGGTGCCGCCGTGTCGGCCCTGGTCGGAGAGCTTGAGCGTTCGGGTCCGCTGCACGCGCTGGTGCAGGTCGCCGGGGGCGCGCGCGGGACGGACCGCGTGGAGGATGCCGCGATCGACGACTGGCAGTGGATGTTCGACGCGAACGTGCTGGCCACGCAGCGCCTGGTCGCGGGGCTCCTGCCCCTCCTGCGGGCGACGGCCGAGGTGGACGGGCACGCGGACACGGTGTTCGTGACCTCGACCGCCGCGCAGACGGCGTATCCGGGCGGGGCGGGGTACAACGCGGCGAAGGCGGCCGAGGGCATGCTGGTGCGGGCCCTGCGCCAGGAGCTCAACGGCGAGCCCATCCGGGTCGTGGAGGTCGCACCGGGGATGGTGCACACGGAGGAGTTCACGCTCAACCGTCTCGGCGGCGACGCGGTCGCGGCGGAGGCGGTGTACGCCGGGGTCGAGGCGCCCCTCCTGGCCGACGACGTCGCCGATGTGATCGCCTACGCGCTGGGGGCTCCCGCACACGTCAATCTCGACCTGATCACGATGCGCCCGGTGGCGCAGTCCGCCCAGCACCTGCTCGCGCGGGGTCCGCTGCGCGTGCGGACCGCGGAGTGATGGCGGGCCGCGGCCTCGCCGAGCTCGCGCGCGACGGACTGATCGATCCGGGCTGGGCAGAGGCTCTGGCTCCCGCGCAGGAGCGGATCACCGCGCTCGGCGAGCGGCTCCGTGCGGAACAGGCGGCCGGTCGCGGCTACCTTCCCGCGGGCGAGAACGTGCTGCGGGCGTTCCAGCGGCCGCTGTCCGAGGTGCGGGTGCTCATCACGGGGCAGGACCCGTACCCCACGCCGGGGCATCCGATCGGGCTGTCGTTCGCGGTGGACCGCCACGTGCGACCGCTGCCGCGGAGTCTGACGAACATCTACAAGGAGCGCGAGAGCGACCTCGGTCTCCCGCCCGCGCTGCACGGCGACCTCACGGCGTGGAGCGACCAGGGCGTGCTGCTGCTCAACCGGGTGCTCACCGTGCAGCCGGGCGCGGCGGGCTCGCACCGCCGCTGGGGCTGGGAGGAGGTGACAGAGCTCGCGATCCGTGCGCTCGTCGCCCGGGACCAGCCGCTCGTCGCCGTGCTGTGGGGCAGGGACGCCGCGAACCTCCGTCCGCTGCTCGGCGACACGCCGGTGATCGAATCCGCGCACCCGTCGCCGCTCTCGGCGAGCCGCGGCTTCTTCGGTTCGCGGCCCTTCTCCCGCGCCAACGCGCTGCTGGCGGAGGCGGGCGGCGACCCGGTGGACTGGCGGGTGGAGGGCGAGGCGGAGGCCTCCCTAAGCTGAGCGCATGCAGTTCGAGCCGGGGGACCGTCGCCGGGTGCTGCCGCGCCATCTGCGACCGGCACCGGCTCCCGAGGTCTTCGCGTACGCCATCCGGCCCGCGCGTCCCGCCGACCTCCCTCACGTGCGCGAGATCTACAACCACTTCGTGAGCAACTCGGCGGTCACGCTCGACGAGCGCCGCAGCACGATCCCGTCCTGGCGGGAGAAGTATGCGCTGCTCGACCGTCTCGGGCTCCCGTTCCTGGTGGCGGTGTCGCCATCGGGGGCCGTGCTGGGCTACGCGGTGGCGCAGCCGTGGGCGGGCAAGAACGCGTACCGCTACACGGTCGAGGACTCGATCTACCTCGGCCCGGGGGCGGGCGGGAAGGGGCTGGGGTCGGCGCTCCTGCAGGCGCTCATCGACGCGTGCGAGCAGCGCGGCATCCGCGAGATGGTCGCGGTGATCAGCGACCGCGGGGCCGAGGCGTCGATCCGGTTGCACGAGAAGCTCGGCTTCGTCGAGGCGGGGCGGATGGGACGCGTCGGACACAAGTTCGGCCGCGACCTCGGCACCGTGTACCTGCGCCGGGCGCTGCGCCCGTCCCGGCCGCGTCGCGGCGCGCTGTTCGGCCGCTCCCGCTGAGCCTCAGCCCTCCGCAGGCCCGGGGATGACCGGGATCGCCGCCAGCAGCGCCCGCGTGTAGTCGTGCGCGGGGTGCAGCAGCACGTCCGCCGTCGCACCGCGCTCGACGATGCGGCCGTCCTTCATCACCACGACCGTGTCGCACAGGTTCTGCACCACGCCGATGTCGTGCGAGACGAGCAGCAGCGTCAGCTCGGAGGTCGCCTTGAGCTCGCGCAGCAGGTCGAGGATCTGCGCGCGCACCGTGACGTCGAGGGCGGACAGCGGCTCGTCCCCCACGAGGATGCGCGGACGATGCACGATCGCGCGGGCGAGGGCGATGCGCTGCCGCTGCCCGCCGGAGAACTCGTGCGGGTAGCGGTCGCCCATGTCCGGCTCGAGCCCGACCTGGGCGAGCACTTCCCGTACGCGTGCCCGGTGGTCGCCCTCGATGCCCAGGGCCCACAGGGGCTCCCGCACGATCTGGCCCGCGGTCATGCGGGGGTCGAGCGAGGCGTACGGGTCCTGGAACACGAGCCCGGTCTGCCGTCGCAGCCAGTGCAGCGCCCGGGCGGAAGCCGCGGCGTCGACCGCACGACCGTCCACCGCGACCGTTCCGGCGGTCGGGCGGTCTAGCCCGAGGAGCAGCCGCACCAGGGTGGACTTGCCCGACCCCGACTCGCCGATGATGCCGACCGACGACCCCTCGACCACGTCGAGGTCGGTGGGCTCCAGCGCGGTCTGCCGCCGCGTGCGCTCGAAGGTCGTGCGCTTCGGTACCACGAAGTCCCGCCGCAGGCCGCGCGCCTCGATCAGGCTCATGCCGCACCGCCTTCCGGCCGCCACAGGGTGGCGGTCGCATCGCGCAGCAGCCCCTGCGTCACGGGGGAGGCGGGGGTGCTCAGCAGGGTCGACACGGGTGCGGCCTCGACGACCCTGCCGTGTTCGAGCACCACGCCCGCGGTCGCCACCTGGGCCAGCACCGCGAGGTCGTGCGTGATGAACACGAGCGACATGCCCTCGTCTTCCACGAGCCCCAGCAGCAGGGACAGGATCTCCGCCTGGATCGTCACGTCGAGCGCCGTGGTGGGTTCGTCGGCGATGAGCAGCCGAGGGCGGCAGGCGAGGGCCATCGCGATCGCCACCCGCTGCCGCTGCCCGCCCGAGAGCTGGTGCGGGTAGCGGTCGACGATGGTCTCGGGGTCGGGGAGCCGCACGCGTGCTGCCTGGGCGATCGCGCGCTCCCTGGCCTCGCGCTTCCCGAGACCCTGGTGGATGCGGATCGACTCGGCGATCTGCCGCCCCACGGTGCGGATCGGGTTCAGGGCCGTACGCGGCTCCTGGAACACGATGCCGATGTCGTCGCCGCGCAGCCGCGCGAGCTCCCGGTCGGGAAGGCCGATCAGCTCGGTGCCGTCCCAGCGGATGCTGCCGTGCGCGGTCGCCCCGTCCGGGAGCAGCCCGAGCACTGCAAGCGCCGTGAGCGACTTTCCGGAGCCGGATTCGCCGATCAGCCCGACCCTGGCGCCATCGGGCACCTCGAACGACACGCCGTCGACCAGGCGTCGCCCGTCGAGCTCGACGACCAGGTCCTCCACCACCAGGCTCACGCGACCACCGCCGGGGTGTGCGTCTCGGCGGCGCGGTGTCGCAGGGTCGGGTCGGTCGCCTCGCGCAGTCCGTCGCCCAGCAGGTTGAGCGCCAGCACCGTGAGGGTGATGGTCAGTCCCGGCCAGATGACCGTGAGCGGGTGCACGCCGATGTAGCGCTGCAGATCGGCGAGCAGCAGGCCCCAGCTCGGCTCGACCACCGAGGCGCCGAAGCCGAGGTAGGACAGGCCGGCCTCGGCGAGCACGGCCACCGCCATCGACCACGACAGCTGCACGATGAACACCGGGGCCACGTTCGGCAGCAGGTGGCGCACGAGCGTCTGCGCCGGTGTCAGCCCCGAGGCGCGGGCGGCGAGGATGAAGTCGCTCTGCTGCACGCGGCGCAGCTCGGGGCGCGTGACCCGGGCGATGTTCACGCCGAACCCGATGCCGACCGCCCAGATGACGACCCACAGCGACCCGCCCCAGACCGACGAGATCATCATGGCGATGAGCAGCACCGGGAACGCGATCAGGATGTCGACGAGCACGGCCACGGTCTCGCGCACGAGCCGCGTGGTGAGCGCTCCGAGGGCCGCGAGCGCGATGCCGACGAGCGTGGCGATGAGGCCGGCGCCGACACTGACGAACACGGTCGTGCGGGCACCGGCCATCAGCAGACTGAGGATGTCGCGCCCGGTGTCGTCGGTGCCCAGCAGGTGGGGGAGGCCCGGCGGCAGCCAACGGTCGCCGATGTCGGAGGCGCGCGGGTCGAACGGCGTCCAGAACAGCGATACGAGGGCCGCGAGCGCGATGACGGCGACCACGATCAGGCCGAAGCGTCCGGTCGCGGTCTGCCACAGCCGGTGCAGCCAGCGGGGGGTCATGCGGCCTCCCGCTGTCTCGGGTCGATCGCGCGATGCAGCAGGTCGACCACGAAGCCCACGACCAGGACGAACCCGGTGAGCACGAGCAGCTCGCTCTGCACCTTGATCAGGTCGCGTGTGCCCACGTCGGCCACCAGCATCCGGCCGATGCCGGGCAGGGTGAACAGCTGCTCGATCACGACGGAGCCGACGATGATCCCGGCGACCTGGAGCCCGAGCACCGTCACGATCGACAGCCCGACCGCCGGGATGCCGTGCTGGATCAGGGCGCGCGTGCGGGTGAGCCCTTTGGCCGCGGCCGTGCGCACGAAATCCTGACCGGCGGCCTGGAGCGTGGCGCTGCGCACGAACCGCATGAGCATCGCGCCCTCCACGATCCCGATGGTCAGCGCGGGAAGCAGCAGCGCCTCGATGGCCCGGCCCGGTGTCGACCAGCCGGTGCGCGGAAAGCCCTGCGGCGGGAGCCAGCCGAGCCACACGGAGAACACCACGATCAGCATCATGCCCGCCCAGACCACCGGAACGGCCGCGAGCGCCTGCGCACCGACGCTGAGCGCCGTCCCGCCGCGCCGGCCGCGCAGAAGGGCCGCGAGGATCCCGAACGGCACGGCGATGAGCACCGCGATCAGCAGCGACAGCAGGCCGAGCGGCACCGTGACCTGCGCCTTGAGCAGCAGCTCCTCGCCGACGGACGCGCCGGAGAGGAGGGAGGTGCCGAGGTCGCCGCGGAAGATGCCGCCGATCCAGTCGGTGTACTGCGCGAGCAGGGGACGGTTCAGGCCGAGCGACTCCCGGAGGGCTTCGACCTCGGAGGGCGAGGCCTGGGTCCCGGCGATGAGCTGGGCGACGTCACCGGGGAACACCCGGAGGGTTAGGAAGATGAGCGCGCTCGACACGAGGAGCCCTGCGATGAGCAGGGCCCCTCGGACGAGCGCGTAGCGCAGCACGGGGTCGGAACCGGGCGCTCAGTCGGCGCTGCTGACGGTGACGTCCGCCAGGTTGATGCGCGAGTTGATCGAGTCCTCCGGGAAGCCCGAGACGATCGGGCTGACCGCGGTGATGGTCTCGCCGTTGTACAGCCAGTCGGCCGCGTGGTCCTCCGACACGATGCGGGCGGCCTGGGCGAGCAGCTTCGCCGAGGCGTCGGGGTCGACCTCGGCCAGCGCCTGGGCGTACAGGTCCTGCACCTCGGCGTTGTCGTAGCCGAAGTAGTAGTCCGGGTTGGCGAAGTTGCCGAAGTCGCGCGGCTCGACGTGCAGCACGAAGCTGAGGTCGTAGTCCTTGTTGGTGTAGACGTCTTCGAGCCAGGTCGGGAACTCCACCGAGTCGACCTCGAGGTTCACGCCGACCTTGTCGAAGTCGGAGATGAGCACCTTCGGGACGGTCGTGCCGTAGAACGAGGGGATCGTGAGCGTGAGGTCGAGGTCCTCCTGCCCCGCCTCGGCCAGCAGCTCCTTCGCGCGCTCCGGGTCGTAGGAGATCACGTCGGAGAGGTCCTCGTAGCCCGGGTCGAGCTCGGGGATCGGCCCGTACAGCGGGGTGCCGGCTCCGACGGCCTCGATCAGCGCGTCGTGGTCGATCGCCAGGCGCAGCGCCTCACGCACGCGCACGTCGTCGAGCGGCGCCTTCTTGTTGTTGAACGCGAGTGTGGCCTTGTCGGTCGTGCGGCCCTTCGTGAGGGTGAAGTCGCCGGAGTCCTCCAGCTGTGATGCGAGGTTCGGGTCGACGGCGGTGAGCACGTCGACGTCGCCGGCGAGCGCCGCGTTCACGCCGGCGGTGAAGTCGGGGATGTACTGGAACTCGACCTCGGCGACGCTCACCGGGTCGCCCCAGTACTCGTCGTTGCGCGCGAACGTGATGGTGCTGCCCTTGTTCCAGCGCGAGAGCGTGAACGGGCCGGTGCCGTTCTCCGCGGTCTTCAGATCGGTCGTGTCGCCGGTCTTGAACACGAGTCCGGCCGGGCCCGTGAGTGCGAACAGGAAGTTCTGGTTCGGCGCAGACAGCACGATCTGCACGGTGGTCGGGTCGGGGGCGGTGATCGAGGCGACCGACGCGAACTCGGCGTTGCCCTGCACGGTGGCGTCGGTGCGCACGGTCTCGTACGACGAGACGACGTCGGCGGAGGTCAGGGGAGTGCCGTCGTGGAAGACGACTCCGTCGTTCAGCGTGAACGTGTAGGTCAGCCCGTCGTCCGACACCTCGTAGTCCGAGGCCAGACGCCCCTCGATCTCGTTCTCCTGCGTGCGGCTGACGAGGCCCTCGTAGATGTTGTCGATGAGGATCTGCTCGAGGGCGGCGCCGCTCGTGTGGCGGATGTCGAGGTTGGTGGGCTCGAGCACGAGCCCCACGTGCAGCGTCGCGTTCGAATCGGGCTCGCCGGTCCCGGTGGAGGGTCCGGGCTCTGCGGAGCCGGAGCAGGCGCTGAGCACGACGGCGGTGGCCGCGAGTGCGGAGATCAGCGCGAGGCGTCGGTGACGAAAGAACATGGGTGTTTCCTCTCGGTGCGGCAGGTGCTGTGTGCCGGTGGGACGAGCCTAGGGTTGCGGGGAGGTGCGGGGGTCGGCGACGGAACGGAACGTCATATTCCGCCGGTCGCCGACGTGGTGCGCGAGGTCAGGAGCGCAGCCAGCTCGGCGGGCGCGGTCTCCTGCACGTTGTGGGTGGCGTCGAGCACCACCACGCGGGCGGCGGGGAGGCGGCGCTGCAGCTCGGCGGCGTCCTCGGCGCTCACGAAGCCCCGCTCCGCCCGGACCAGCGTCAGCGGGGAGCGCACGCCGGCGAGGTCGTCCCAGCCGGTCTCGTGCAGGACGGACGGGGCGGCGGGGGTGCCGGGGTCGTGCGCCGACAGCGCCTGCGCCGCGAGGTGGGCGAAGTGGTGCTTCCACTCGATCCGGCCGTCGTCGCGCACACGCGTGTTGAGGAAGACGCCGCGCTCGGTCTCGGGGCGGGTGCCGCCGAAGCCGAGCGCCATGGCCTTGTCGACCAGCTCGTCGCGGGTGGCGAAGTCGGTCGGGCCCTCGTAGAACGCCCGCAGCGCCGCGGGGCCGGCGGTCACGTCCACTCCCGGCGTGATGTCGACGACCACGAGTTCGGCCACGAGGTCGGGGCGGGCCGCGGCGAGGGCGGCGCCGGTGAGCCCGCCGAGGGACTGGCCGACGACCACCTGCGGCTGGGTCGTCCAGGCGTCGAGCGCGGCGGCCACGTCGGCGGCGAGCACGCGCGGGGTGTAGTCGGCGTCGTCGCGCCACGAGGAGTCGCCGTGACCGGCGAGGTCGATCGCGAGCACCGGCTGCTGCAGGGCCAGCGCGGTCGTGTCCCACGTGTGCGCGTTGAGCCCGGCCCCGTGCAGGAGCGTGATCCGGGGCGCGCCCGTGCCGAACCGGAGGGCGCTGAGGGTGCGGCCGTCCGCGAGCGGGAGTGTCAGGCGCTGCACCTCCGGGAGGGGGACGCCGAGCGCTTCGGCCTGTGCGGGAAGATAGGTGAACTCGCTGGTGTCGATCGCCACGGGGCTATTCTGCGCCCCTGCCACGCCGACGCGGAAATGCGAGAGCATTGTGACAAAAAGCTGCGGTCGATTACTTCTCGTTTCGATGTACATCATCGCGAGTAGCTTGACCTTCTGCATTTCCGGGTGTGCGCGCTCGCCGGTCGCTGCGCCTCGACCGCGCCATATCATGGAGGCATGACCGAACAGCGCGTGCATCTCTCCAAGACCGAGCCGGCTGCGTATCAGGCCCTCGACGCGTTCTCCAAGACGGTCGGCTCCATCTGTGCGGCGAACGGGATCGATGACCGGCTCAAGGAGCTCGTCATGATCCACTGCTCGCAGTTGAACGGGTGCAGCTATTGCACGCGCATCCATGTCGATCGCGCGGCCGCCGCCGGGATCGACGCCGACACGCTCACGCAGATCCCCGTGTGGCGCGAGAGCGGGGTCTTCAGCGACCGGGAGCGGGCAGCGCTCGAGCTCGCCGAGGCGTTCACGTTCATCGCGGAGGACGGCATCTCCGACGAGGTGTACGACCTGGTCGGCAGCGTCTTCACCGAGAAGGAGTACGCCGCGCTGAGCTGGGCCTGCGTATCGATCAACGCATTCAACCGCATCGTCATCGCCGGTCGCTACCCGGTGCCGCCGCGCACCGCACCGGCCGCGTCATGACCGTTCTCGACGTCGAGGGCGTCTCGAACGTCCGAGACGTGGGCGGGATGCAGGCGGAAGGTGGGCGCATCCGCTCGGGTGTGCTGCTGCGGTCCGGTCAGCTCTCCACCGCGACGCCCGCCGGGGCCGCTGTCCTGCGGGACGCCGTGGCGCGCATCGTGGATCTGCGCGACGGGGAGGAGGTCGCCGCGGAGCCGAGCGAGATCGACGGGCCGGAGACGACGCACCTGCCGCTCTTCCTCGGGTCCGTCCGCTCCTTCTTCGAGTCGGACGTGAGCCTCGACGACCTGTACCTGCACCTGCTGGAGGAGAGCGGCGACCGGCTGGTGGAGGCCGTCCGCATCATCGCCGCCGGCGACCCGACCCTGGTGCACTGCACGGTGGGCAAGGACCGCACCGGGGTGACCGTCGCGCTCGCCCTGTCGGCCGTCGGCGCCGATCGGGAGGCGGTGATCGCGGATTACGCGCTCACCGAGTCGCAGCTGCCGCCGGAGCGCTCGCGGCGCATCGCGGAGTACCTGCGCTCACAGCACCCGGAGGCGGTGCACGCGGTGGCCCTTGCCACGCAGTCGCCCGCCGACGTCATGCGACGGCTGCTCGCGCAGGTCGATGAGCGCTGGGGCTCGGCGGCGGGATACCTGCGCGCCAACGGCATGACCGAGGGCGAGCTCGACGCCCTGCGTGCCGCCCTGGTCGAGCCCATCGACTGAGGTCGACGGGGAAGGTTAGGCAAGCCTTCACTTGGTGTAGCATGGAGCCATCATGACCACCTCGCTCGAGATCCGCGGAGCCCGCGCTGCACGTCGTGCCGCGCGTCGCCGCGCCCACCACCTGGTGACGGCCGATGAGCACTCCCTCGCGGAGCTCGAGGCCTTCCTGGCCACGCTGCCCCTGTGTGCCTCCGGTCGCATCTTCATCGAGGTGCCCGAGGTGTCCGACATCGGCGTGATCGAGGCACCCGGTCGCATGACGGTCACCTGGCTCGCGCGTGGACAGCGCTCGGGAACCCCGGGCAGCGGTCGCGCCTGCGCCGCGGGACAGGCGCTCGCCCGTGCCACCTGCGCCTGGGCCGACGAGATGATGTGCGACGACGAGGTGGAGACCCACGTCACGCTGCTGGGCGGCTACCTCGGCACGGCCGACATCGTCGAGCACCTCACCGGCGCCCTCGGCATCGCCCCCGGTCTGATCCACGCACCGGAGCGCTTCGGCCTCCTGCCGATCGCGCGCTGACTCAGCGCGGACGACGGACGTAGTTGCCGTCTTCCAGCCCCGCCTCGATCTCGAAGCGGTTGCGCAGCGGGTCGCGCCCCGCGAACAGGTACAGCACCGGCATCAGGAACCCGTAGCGCAGCCACTGCTCCTTGTGCACCGCCTCGTGTCGCAGGACCGCGTCGCTCGGCGGTTCGTCACCGGTGAGGAAGCAGCCACCGACGCACACGCCGCCACGGTTGAACGTCCACGAGGGCATGCCGCGGAAGATCCACAGGCCGTTGCGTCGCTCGACCCGCCCCGTGCTCCACAGGGAGCCCCAGAGCCAGCCGACGGCTGTGCCCCAGGCGTAGCCCAGGCGGCTGATGGGGGAGCGCAGCAAGAACGCGGGGATGCGACGATCCGCACGCCGCCCGCGGCGCAGCCGTTCGGCGGCCTCGTCCTGCCAGCCCTCCGGCGGCGTCACGCGACCGCTCCGACCAGGCGCAGCAGCGCGCCCAGATCGTCGACCGCGTCGGCCGGGGACCGCGGCGCGAAGCCGGCGATCGTCGCCCCGGCCAGCGGGATGCTCTCCCGCAGGCGGCGGATGGCGGCGCTCAGGGCGGCGGGGGACACCCCGAACGGCACCGCGGAGGACACTCCGGCGAAGGCGGCGGGGTCGAGCACGTCGACGTCGATGTGCACCCACACGCGGCGGGCGCCCGTGGCCCGCACCGCGGCGGCCAGTGCGTCCGGATCGTCGAGATCGGCGACCGACAGACCGGTGAGCGCGGCGAGCGGATCGACCTCGGCGTCGTCGACGTTGCGGACACCCACGGTCACCACGCGCTCCCGCGGCACACCGGGGGACAGCGCGAGCTGCTCCTCGCCCTCGCCGAGCACCGCGCGCAGCGCCATGCCCGAGAAGGCACCGGACGGGGAGGTCTCCGGCGTGTGCAGGTCGGCATGCGCGTCGCACCACACGACCGCCACATCGTCCGTCCCCCCGGGGAGCGCGTCGAGTGCCGCGACCGTGATGCTGCAGTCGCCGCCGATCAGCACCGTGTCGGCCGTGAGGTGCTCGCGCACCAGCTCGCGCGTCCGCTGCAGGGCGCTGAGGCGTCGCACCCCCGTCCCGAGGGACTCGCCCGCCTCGACGGGCACCTCCAGCACAGTGGTCGCCGCGCGCGGGAGATCGCCGGCGATCGCCGACGCCCCGTCGACCAGGAGCATCGCCCGCGCGGCGGGCGAACCCTGCCACTGCGGCACGACGAGGAAGCGGACCATGGGAAGACCTCTCGACAGCGGAAGTGCTGATGCCCCGGGCACGCGGCCCGGGGCATCAGCGAGGGATCAGGAACCTTCGAGTGCCTGACGGGGAGCAGCGCCCCCGGCCTTGAGCTCGGCCAGGCGCGCCTCGACCTCGGTCAGTTCGCCGAGGTCCTCCAGGCTCTCGAACTGCGCATCGAGGCTCGACGCGGCCAACTCGGCCTTGCCCTGCGCGATGGCCTCCTGGCGGCGGACCTTGTCCTCGAAGCGGCCCAGCTCGCTGGTCGGGTCGAGCACGTTGATCGAGCTCACCGCATCCTGCACCTTGGTCTGCGCCTCGGCGACCTTGGCGCGGGCGAGCAGCTCGCTGCGCTTGTTCTTGAGCTCGTTGAGCTTGTCCTTCATGCCGTTGAGGCCGGTCTTGAGCTTGTCGACGATCTCCGTCTGCGCGGCGATCTGCGGCTCCGCGCCGGTCGCCTCACGCTCGGCGCTGATCTGGCGCTGCAGGGCGATCTTGGCGAGGTTGTCGAACTTGTCGGCGTCGGCGGTGTTGCCGGCACCGCGCATCTCATCGGCCTTGCGGCTCGCGGCGAGGGCCTTGTTGCCCCACTCGGTGGCGGCCTGCACGTCTTCCTCGTGATCGCGCTCGAGCAGACGCAGGTTGCCGATGGTCTCCGCGATGGCGGACTCGGCGTCGGCGATGCTGTTGGTGTAGTCGCGGACGAGCTGGTCGAGCATCTTCTGCGGGTCTTCCGCAGAATCCAGGAGGGCGTTGATGTTCGCGCGGACGAGGGTGGAGATCCGTCCGAAGATGGACTGCTTGGCGGTCATGCGTGGTTCCTTTCAGAGGGTCGTCGTAAAGAGCGTGTCGTACGTGTCTGTGCGGGGGATCAGAAGCGTCGCCCCCCGGAGCGTCCGCGGCTGCCTCCGCCTCCGAAGCCGGAGCTGCGGAAACCGCCGCCGCCGGAGGAGCGCCAGCCGCTGCTGCTGCGACGCGAGGACCCGCCCCCGCCGCCCGCCAGCAGCCCGCCGATGATCCCGCCGAGGATGTCGCCGCCGATGCCGGAGCCGCCCGAGCCGGTCGAGCCGCCGAAGAGCCCGCCCCAGCTGTCGTCGGCGGCCACGGTCGGGCCGTACGAGCGCACGTCGGACTCGGCCGCCGCGGTCGCCTGTCTGGCGAGGTCGAGCGCCCTGGTCGCCTCGGCGAGTGCCCGCTCGACGTCAGTCGTGCGCAGGCTCAGCGCCTGCGTGAGTGCGGCCTCGGCGCTCGCGAGGCGCGTCCGCGCGGCGGAGCCGACCGTGCCGCGGCGGGTCTCGATGAACTCCCTCGTCGCGCGGATCTCGGAGTTCGCCTGGGCCAGCGTGGGCTCGAGCAGCTGTTGCGCACGGCGCGCGCGGTCGACGGCCTCTCGCCCCTGCGCGAGCGCGGCGTCGATCTGCGTGTTCGCGGCCGTGAGCGCGTCGAGTGCGCGCTGCGGATTCTTCGCCGTGCCCGTCAGATCGGCCTGCGCGACCTGCAGCTGCTGGGCGGTGGCGGAGGCCGCGGCGGCGATCGCGCCGGACGGGTCGGGCAGCTGCGCGGCGGCGGCGAGGTCGGACTGCAGCTCCGCGACCAGGGCGGTGGCGGCGCGCTGCGTGGCGGACAGCTCCGTGCCGAGCGCCACGATCGCCCGCACCAGTTGGCCGGCCTGCGCCACGGACTGCTCCGCGGTGCGGATCGCGAACGCCGCCTCGCCCGATCGCCCGGCGGCGATCGCCTGCTCGGCAGCCTGGATCGAGCGGTCGGCGAGGGCTGCACGCTCCTGCGCCTGCGTCGGGTTGTCGGCCACCGTGGCGAACGCGGCCGGATCGTACGCGGCCGAGAGCGCGGCGAGCGACGAGGCGGCGGTCGGCAGCAGCGGGGTCAGTGCGGCGCGCTCTCCGCGCACGCGCTCGAGCTCCTGCGGCGCGTTCTGCTCCAGCTGGCGCAGTGCGTCGAACGCCTCGGTGTTCTCGTCGAGCACGCGGTCGATCTCGTCGGCGAGCTGGATGATGCGGATGTGCCACGCCCGGCGGTCATGGACGGAGTCCTCGATCTCGTCGTCGAGCTTCTGCCGCAGGTCGAACGCCTCCGCGATCTTCGCCTTGGCCTCGTCGACCGCGCGCGTGAACTCGGCCGTCGCCCCGTCGCCGAACTGCGCCACCGCGAAGCCGAGCTCCTCGCGGCTGGACGTGATGGCGTCGTCGGCCTGCACGAGCGCGGCGCCGGCCTGCTGCTCGACCTGCGCGTCGGTGAGCGTGGAGAACGGGTCGGCGGGGTCGGGGGTCTCGGGCATCGCGCCGCGCTCGCGGATGGCGGCGTTGCGCCGCGCACGGCGGACGAGCGAGACCACGAGCCAGATCAGCAGCAGCACGACGACGACCGCGACCACGATGAGCGTCACCCGCAGGGCCCCCGCGCCGCCGTCGCCCTGGATCCGGTCGGCCGCGAGGGTGATCGCGCCCGCCCAGTCCCCGGCTCCCGCGAGCGGTGCGATGTCGTTCTCGATGCCGTCGAGCTGGCTGTTGCTCAGCGGACCGGAGGAGTCGGCGGAGATGTAGAGGCTGCGGCCGTCGACCGCGATCGCGAGCAGGTACTGCGACGGGCCGAGGTTGTTCGCCGACGCCACCGCGTCGGCCCAGTCCGCGCTGTCGGAGGGGTTGGTGAAGTCGTCGACGAGCACGACGAAGAGGTCGGCCGAGGAGTTGGCCGAGAGCTCCTGCAAGCGGGTCTCGACCGTGCTCTTCTCGGACGGGCTCAGGACCCCGGCCTGATCGGTGACGTACCCGGCGTCGAGCGTGAGCGGATCGGTGGCGGAGGCGGCGGACGTGCTGAACGTCCCGATCATCGCGGCCAGCAGAAGTGCGGCCAGCGCAAGCCACCGTTTCGTCATCGTGTTCCCTCCGACCGGCAGCCGAGCCCCATGTCACGAGTCTATGCACTGGGTACGACACGCGACAGCGCCGCGGGGCGCATCGCCGTTCGCCGTCAGCGGAGACACATACGCTGGAGGGCATGGACGACAGGTACGGATCGGATGTGCTGGCGTCGGGCTGGCGCGAACGCGGAGCGAAGCAGGTGCCGATCGTCCCGGCCGAGATCGACCTCGTGGTCGAGGTCGCCGCGGACGGCTACTGCGGCGCGGTGACGCGCGTGCAGGGCGGCACCGTCGAGCTCGAGGACTGGAAGGGGCGCAAGCGCCTCTTCCCGCTCGGCGGCGGCTTCCTGATCGACGGCGCGCCCGTGCGGCTGACCGTCCCCGCCGCGAAGGAGCAGGGACCGCGACGCACGGCCTCCGGCTCGTTCGCGGTCGCCGACCAGCGCGCCAGGACCGCGCTTCCCAGCCGCATCCTCGTCGAGGGACGCCACGATGCCGAGCTGGTCGAGAAGGTGTGGGGCGCCGACCTGCGGGTGGAGGGCGTCGTGGTGGAGTATCTGCAGGGCGTCGACCTGCTCGACGAGCTCCTCGCCGCCGAACCGCCCAGCCGCGAGCGGCGCTACGGCGTGCTGGTGGACCACCTCGTGCCGGGATCGAAGGAGTCGCGCATCGCCGAGGCCGTGGCCCGCGGTCCCCACGGTCGGCACGTGCGCATCGTCGGCCACCCGTTCGTCGACGTGTGGCAGTGCGTCACCCCGCGGGCGCTGGGCATCGCGGCGTGGCCCGAGATCCCGCGCGGCGTGGACTGGAAGACGGGCATCTGCCGCGCGTTCGGATGGCCGCACGAGACCCAGGCCGACACCGCGCGGGCCTGGCAGCACATCCTGTCCAAGGTCACCACGTATCGCGACCTCGAACCCGCGCTGCTCGGCCGTGTGGAGGAGCTGATCGACTTCGTCACGGAGCCGGCGGGCTAGCGCTCCGGTCCGGGCGGCGGAGCGCCGACGGCTACCCTGGAACCATGCCCGAACCCCGCACGTTCCGCGACGAACCGGTGTCTTTCGTGCGCCGCAGCGGCCGGATGTCCGACGCGCAGGAGCGCGCCTTCGCCGAGCTCGGCCCGCAGTACCTGCTGGACGTGCCGCGCGACGTGGCCTGGACCTCGGTGCACCCGGAAGCACGGCTCGACCCCGCGGCCGAGTACGGCAGGCACGCCGACCTGTACGTCGAGATCGGCTCGGGCCAGGGCCACGCGATCGTCGCCGCCGCGACCTCCCACCCGGACAACGACTTCCTGGCGGTCGAGGTGTTCCGGGCGGGACTCGCGCGAACCATGCTCGATGCCGACCGGGAGGGCGCGCGCAACCTCCGCGTGGTCGAGGCCAACGCGCCCGAGGTGCTGTCGTCGTACCTGCCCGAGGGTGCCGCGCGCGAGGTGTGGATCTTCTTCCCCGACCCCTGGCACAAGAAGCGGCACACCAAGCGCCGCCTCGTCCGTGCGGGCTTCGGGGCGACCGCGGCCAGGGCGCTGCGCGACGGCGGTCTGCTGCGGCTCGCGACCGACTGGGAGGACTATGCGCTCCAGATGCGCGAGGTGCTCGACGAGGATCCGCTCTTCGAGCGCGCGTTCGACGGTGAGTGGGCGGAGCGCTTCGACGGGCGCGTGATGACGGCCTTCGAGCGGAAGGGCATCGCGAAGGGACGCGACATCCGCGACCTCGTATACCGTCGGCGGGCGCGCGCGTGACCCTGCCCGCGACGGCCACCTCCCTCCGTGCGGGCGGCGTGGTGGCGGCCGCGCTCGTGTGCGCCGCGGCTCCGGCGTTCTTCGTGCTGGAACTGCCCTGGCTCGGGTGGCTGCTGCTCGCGGTCGGCGTCGCTGCGGCGTGGGTCGCGGAGCGCTCGGGGAACTCCCGACGGACGGACGCTGCGGAGGCGGGCGCGGTGCCGGAGGACGGGCGGCGACGGACCCCGTCGCTCACGCGCGACCTGTCGCTCATCGCGGTCGGCATGCTGATCGTGAGCGTCATCCCGCTCGCCGCGGAGCTGGACAACCTCGCGATGCTGCGGTTCACCCTCGCGCTGGGCGGCGCGGTCGCCGTGCCGTACCTGATCTCCCGCTTCGTGTACCGCGACCGGGCGATCTCGTTCCCGTGGCGCACGGGGCGGCGCTGGGGGCGGCTCCAGTGGGGCTGGCTGGTGGCGGTGCTCGTGCTGGGCTGGCTGATCCTGCCGTACTACTTCATCAGCAGCGGCGTGTACCAGAACTGGCCGGTGGTCGACACGCCCGACCTCATCGCCCGCCTGTTCGTCGGCGTCGGCGCGGTCGGCATCTGGGACGAGTTGTTCTTCATCTGCACCGTCTTCGCCCTGCTGCGGCGGCACTTCCCGGACGCCCTGGCGAACGTGCTCCAGTCGATCGTGTTCGTGTCGTTCCTGTGGGAGCTCGGCTATCGCGAGTGGGGGCCGCTGCTGACCATCCCGTTCGCGCTGCTGCAGGGCTTCATCTTCCTCCGCACGCACTCTCTCGCCTACGTGGTGACCGTCCACCTGCTGTTCGACGCCGTCGTGTTCGCGGTCCTCGTGCACGCTCACAACCCCGGGCTGCTTCCGGTCTTCCTCGTGTGAGCGGCTTGCCCCGCAGCGCCTCGCGACGGGACAATCGGGTGTGCTCATCGTCGGACTCGTCCTCGCCGCGGCCGCTGCGGCCTTCCACGTCTTCATCTTCGCGCTCGAATCCCTGCGCTGGACCGAGCCGGAGACCCGCAAGATCTTCGGCGTCGCGAGCGAGGCCGACGCCGTGACCATGAAGCAGCTCGCGTTCAACCAGGGCTTCTACAACCTGTTCCTGGCGCTCACGACGCTGCTGGGCATCGGGCTCGTGATCGTCGGCGCCGTCACGGTGGGCGTGACGCTCGTGCTGGCCGGCACGGGAATGATGCTCGCCGCGGCCCTCGTCCTGGTGCTCTCCGATCGCTCGAAGGCACGCGCCGCGGCGATGCAGGGAACCCTGCCGCTGCTCGCCGTGCTCGCGACCGCGGTCGGGCTCGCCCTGGGCTGAGCCCGGCGCGAGGGGTGACTTTCCCGCGCGCAGCCGCCACACTCGGTGCATGGCCGAGTGGGTGCTGCACGTGGACATGGACCAGTTCATCGCCGCCGTCGAGGTGCTGCGCCGCCCCGAGCTCGCCGGTCGACCCGTGATCGTCGGCGGGCGCGGCGACCCCACCGAGCGCGCGGTCGTCTCCACCGCCTCCTATGAGGCGAGGGCTTACGGGATCGGCTCGGGCATGTCGTTGAAGATCGCCGCGCGCAAGGCGCCGGAGGACGCGGTGTTCCTGCCCGTCGACCACGAGGAGTACGAGCGGGCGTCGGACGCGGTGATGTCGGCGCTGCGGGGGCTGCCGGGCGTGGTGGTGGAGGTGCTCGGCTGGGACGAGTGCTTCCTCGGTGTCTCTACCGACGACCCGGAAGGGGTCGCGCGGGCGGCGCAGGCGGCGGTGCGGGAGGCGACTGCACTGCACTGCTCGGTCGGCATCGGGGACAACAAGGTGCGCGCCAAGATCGCGACCGAGTTCGGAAAGCCGCGGGGGGTGTTCCGCCTCACGTCCGACAACTGGTTCGAGGTGATGGGGGAGCGCGGGACGAGAGAGCTGTGGGGGATCGGCCCCAAGGTGCAGAAGCGTCTGGCCGGGCACGGCATCACGACCGTGCGCGAGCTGGCCGACGCGGACGAGCAGGAGCTGATCGCCGAATTCGGGCCGCGGATGGGCGTGTGGTACCACGGCCTCGGCTCCGGGCTCGGGCCCACCGCGGTCGACGACACCCCCTGGGTCGCCCGCAGCCACAGCCGGGAGACCACCTACCAGCAGAACCTCACGACGCCCGAGCAGGTGGAGGCGGCGCTCCGGGAGCTCGCCGGACAGGCCTTCGACGACTGCGCGAAGGAGGGGCGGGCCGTCGTGCGTGTGCACCTCAAGGTGCGCTACGCCCCGTTCGACACCAAAACCTTCGGCCACAAGCTGCCCGCCCCCGCCACCTGCCGCGACGAGGTGGTGGCGGAGGCCCTGCGGCTCGGCGCCACCCTCGACCCCGCGCGGGAGGTGAGGCTGCTCGGCGTGCGGGCGGAGATGACGCCGCCGGACACCCCGGACACGGTGGAGCGTACCCCCGTGCGCGGCCGCCTCTGACCTCAGTCGCGGATGACCGCGGCGACCGCGCTCACCTCGATGAGGGCGCCGGGGACCCCGAGCCCTGCCACGAGGGCGGCTGTCACGAGCGGCGGCGCCCCCTCGCGCGCCAGCGTGGGTGCCACGGCACCGTACGCGGCGCGGAGATCGGCATCCTGATGGATCAGGATCGTCCAGCTGAGGACGTCGTCGAGCGACGCGCCCGCCGACTCGAGCGCCACCCGCGCGTTCTGCACCGCGCGCACGGACTGGTCCCCGACGTCGGTCGAGACGACGGCACCGGACTCGTCGACGCCGTTCTGGCCCCCGACGTAGATGGTCGTCGCCCCGGGAGGCACGACCGCGACATGGCTGAAGGCCGGGCTGGCCACGAGGCCGGCCGGCTGCGTGAGTGTGATCTGCATGCGCGCATCCTCCTCCCGGCCACCGACATCGGCATTCAGACCCGGGTCCGCTGCCACGTCGGCCGACCGTGGAGCGTGCGGATGGTCCACGGACCGTGAGGGCGCGCGGCGGGGTTCGCGCCCCCACGACCGTGCCCTTCGAGAGGGCCCCAGACGATCGCGAGATCGAGCACGTCGGTGCCGTCGGACTTCGGCGGCACGGTGGGACGATACTCGCGGTGGGAGCGCTGCCGCACCGGGTGGCGCGCGAGTTCACCCGGGTGATCGGCGGGGCGGCCCGGCCGGAAGCGCGCGGCGCGTCGGTCCACCGCAGTACGCTTCCCTCACGGTGGAGGGAGAACGGATGGGCGCGAGGCGCAGGCCGCCCTGGCTGCTCAGCACTCTCGACGGGTATCGACGCGGATGGGTGACGGGCGACGTCGTCGCCGGTCTCGCCGCGGGAGCCGTGGTCGTGCCGCAGGCGATGGCCTATGCGACGATCGCCAACCTCCCCGTGCAGGTGGGCCTCTACACGTGCATCGTGCCGATGCTGGTGTACGCGGTGCTGGGCGGCAGTCGCGCCATGAGCGTGTCGACCACGTCGACCATCGCCACGCTGACCGCCACGACCCTGGTCTCGGCCGGGGTCGCCGCGGGGTCGGACGACGCCCTCGGCTCGCTCATGATGCTCACGCTCCTCGTGGGCGCGATCCTGCTGCTGGCGCGGCTGTGCCGCCTCGGGAGCCTGGTGGAGAACATCAGCGGGGCGACCGTTCTGGGGCTCAAGATCGGGGTCGGTGCGACCGTGGCCGTCGGGCAGCTGCCGAAACTCCTGGGAGAGACGTTCGACTTCTCCGGACACGGCTTCCTGCGGTCGCTCGTCGCCGTGGGCGAGGCGGCGGCGAGTGTGAACCCGGCGACCGTGCTGCTGTCGGCCGGATCGATCGCGGTGCTGCTGCTGTGCCGCCGCTTCCTCCCCCGGGTCCCCGGCGCCCTGGTGGTCGTGCTCGGCGGCATCCTCCTGGTGGGCCTGGGCCACATCGACCGGCTCGGAGTCGATCTGATCGAACCGGTCCCCAGCGGCCTTCCCGTGCCCGGGGTGCCCGACTTCGCACAGGCTCCCGTCCTCGTTCCCGGTGCCCTCGCGATCGCCGTGATGGCGTTCCTCGAGTCGGCGGCGGTCGCCCGCAGCCTGCGACGGCCCGCCGAGCCTCCGATCGACAGCGACCAGGAGCTGCTCGCCACGGGCGCGGCCAACACGGTCGGCTCGTTCTTCGCCGCGATGCCGGCCGCCGGGGGCTTCTCCCAGAGCGCGGTGAACCAGGGCGCCGGGGCGCGCACCCAACTCGCGACGCTCGTCACCGTGGTCCTCGCGGTGCTCGTGGCGCTGTTCCTCGGCCCGGTCCTGAGCCTGCTGCCGGAGGCCACCCTCGCCGCGCTGGTGTTCATCGCGGTCGTCGGACTGGTCGACGTGCCGCAGCTCGTGCGCTGGTTCCGGATCAGCCGCACGGACTTCTGGATCGCGACCGCGGTCGCGGTGATCGGACTGACGGCCGGGCTGCTCCCGGCCGTCGCGATCGGGGTGGTCGTGACGCTGATCCTGGTGCTGCGCGAGCTGAACGTGCCGCGGGTGCGCGTGACGACGCGCGTGGGCCCCGTGGTCGCGATCGAGCTGGAGCGGGGACTGTACACCGCGAACGCCCTCGCGAACGAACGGCTCGTGCTCGACACCGTCGCGGGTCTGCAGCCCCCGGTGACCGCGGTGGTGCTCGGGCTGCAGCAGCAGACGGCGGTGTCCATCACCGTGCTCGACGCGCTGGAGGAACTGGATCGCGAGCTCGCGCAGCGGGGGGTGACGATGCACGTCGCGGCCCTGCCTGACGGGGCGGCGGAGGTCGCCGGGCGGGTGCCCTGGTTCGCGGGACTGGAACGGCACGGACGGGTGCACGCGACCGTCGACATCGGGGTGGGCACCGCCGGCGGCGTGCAGGGCGACGCGCACCCGGATGACGCCCGGGACGACCGCTGACCCGCGCGAGGGGGAGGCCGCGGCGGGCCGACACGGCGCGGCGCTGATCTGGCGGGGCCGCGGTCCCTCATCGCGGGCGTCGGCGGGTCGGGGCGTCGGCCCGCCGTGAGCAGGGGCATGCCCTTGCGGAACCGCTCTCATCGGGGAATATACTGCCGCCGAGGGGGAGAGCCGCTTCAGGATCGGGGGGACCGATGACGGAAGATGCTCACCACGGAGGTGGGACGACCAGTCCCATCCCCACATCGATGAAGGGCGAGGTACGGAGGGAACGACTGCTGACCCGGCTCAGCGCCGCGATGGACGAGCCGTGGTCGCTCACGCTCGTGGGCGCGCCGGCCGGCGCCGGCAAGACGCGGCTGCTCGCGCAGTGGTCGCGTGAGCTGCGCGAGCACGCCGACGTCGAGGTCGTGTGGGTCGCGATGGAGCGCGGCGACGGCGTCGACACCCTGATCGCGGGTCTCGAACGGATCCCCGATCCCGCACTGCAGCGCGGCTTCGCCCGCGTGCCCCGCGGTCACGGGGCGGCCACCATGCGCGGACTCGCCAGGGCGCTCGACGCGGCCCGCAGACGGATCGTGATCATCGTCGACGACGTGCACCACCTTCAGGACGACGAGTCCGCCCACCTGATGTCGGTGTTCGTGCAGACGGTCCCCGGTGACGTGCACGTCGTGCTGTCCGGTCGCGGCACGCGCATGATCCCGCTGGCCCGTCGTCGGCTCAGCGGCATCGCTCTCGAACTCGACGGTGCTGCCCTGGCGTTCCGTCCACACGAGATCCAGGCGTTCTTCGCGCTCCGCGACCTGCACCTGAACCCGAGCGAGATCGCCGCGCTGCTGACCCGCACCGCGGGGTGGGCCGCGGCGCTGCAGCTCATGATGCTCAACGCCCCCGGCGGGGGCCCGGTCGGGGCCTACCCGCTCCGGGGAGACGACCCCGACGTGGTCGACTACTTCGTGGAGGAGGTCTTCGGAGACCTCAGTGACGAGCTGCGCGGCTTCCTGGAGACGACGGCCGTCCCCGAGTCGTTCACGACCGCACTCGCGACCGCCCTCTGCGGCAGCGCACGCGCGGGCGCTCTGATCGAGCGGTTGCTGCGGCTCAACGTGCTCGCCGGCCCGGACGGCGCGGACCCCCCGCGGTACCACTACCACCCGCTGCTGCGCGCTTTCCTACTCGGGCGCCTGCGCGCCAGGGGCAGCAGCGAGCCCGCCCGGCTCGAGGGCATCGCGTCGGCGTGGTTCGACGGGCAGGGAGAAGCCCTTCCCGCACTGGTCCACGCCGTGCGCAGCGGAGAGGAGTTCTGCGTCTCGGCGATCCTCCGTCGCAGCGGCATGCAGCTCGTGCTCGACGGCCACCCCGACGAGGTCGTCGCGGCGACCGGGGAGCTGACCGCGCAGCGCCGCGCGGAGCCGGGGGTGCGGATGCTGATCGCGGCGGCCGAGCTCACCCGCGGGAACGCGTCCGCGGCGGTCGCGGCGCTGTCGTCGACGCCGGAGACGGACGAGTCGGACGTGCACCGGGCGTGGAGGCGGGGGCTCGCGCTGCACACGGCACTGCGCCGAGGGGGGATCGACGACGCGCTCGCCGCGGTGGGCTCGGAGCTCCGCACGCCGACGGGCGAGGAGCGGATCGACGCCTACGCGACGCTGCAGCTCGCGATGGCCCAGCTCTTCACCGGCCGGCTGGAGCAGTCCGAGGTGTCGGCCAGACGGGCGGCCGACCTGGCGCGGGCGATCGGTGCCGTATCGGCGGAGCTGCAGGCGGAGACCGCGCTCCTCACGGCAGCCCTGTTCCGCGGGCGGCTGCGCGAGGTGATGGATGCGAGTGCGGCCCTGGACGAGCGGTGGCATGAGCTCGGCGCACCGGACAACGCGTTCGTCGAGGTCGCCCGGGTGTGGCGATCGTGGGTGCCGTACGAGGCCATGAACCTGCTCGACGCGAGTCCGGCGCTGCTGCCGTCGGCGCGGGTCCTCGACGCGGGAGGGGAGACCGCGATCGCGCGGGGGCTGCACGGGTTGCAGGCACTGCTCGCCGCGGACGCGGTCGACGACGCCCACGCCGCGGCCATGGCGCTGTTCGACTTCCTTGCGCCGCGGGAGGACCTCCCGTTGCCGGTGCACTGGTACGCCATGATGGCGCCGTTCGTGGTGCACGCGTTCCACCGTCTGAACGAGCCCACGATCCGCGACCGCTTCATCGACGAGGTGGAGGCGGCGCTCGGCGAGACCGGGGACGTGCTGGTCCTCCGTGCGCTCGCCGCGATGCACGACCGACGGCCCGGTGTCGCGCGCGGAGCCCTCGTCCCGGTGCTGGAGGGGGCCGCACGCTGCCTGCTGCCGGCGTCGATGATCGACGCCTGGCTGGTGGAGTCGCACCTCGACGTGGAGGACGCCGAGCCGGATCGGGCGCAGTTCGCCCTCGCCACCGCGCTCGCGCTCGCCGAGCCGGAGGACCACGTCCGCCGGGTCGCGGAGGCCGGGACGGTCGTGACGCAGCTGCTGGCGGCGCGAGCGACCCCCGGTTCGCGCACCCGGTTCGCCGACCGCGTGCGCGAGCGGTTCACCGCCGCCGGCGTCCTGGCGGAGGAGGAGCTGACGCACCGCGAGCGCATCGTGCTGGCCGCCCTGTGCCGCAACGCCACGCTGCGGGAGATCGCCGCGCAGGAGTACATCTCCCCGAACACGGTCAAGACGCACGTGCGCAACATCTACCGCAAGCTCGGCGTGTCCGACCGCGAGGGGGTGACGGCGGCCGCCCACGCGCTCGGCATCGGGTGATCCCCGACTCGTCGCGAGGCGGTCACAGCGGTCCCGCGTCGTTCCCGTTCCCGCGCTCCGGCTGCGGCGACTCAGAACGCGGCGATGCCCTTGCCGATCATCGACACGCCGATGACGAGGAGGAGCACGGCCATGATGACCGCGTTCTCCTGGGCGAGCCAGCCGCGCAGGGCGTCGAGCGGGCCCCGCAGCCGCTCGGCCGCGACCAGGTACCCCACCACCGGTACGAGGACCGTCGACGCGGCGATCAGCGTGAACACGCCGATCACCACGACCAGGGCCCCGCCGTCCAGGCCGGCCGCGCCGATGTCCACCCCCGCTCCCGCCGCCATCAGCAGGTTCTTCGGGTTCACGGCGGAGAGCAGGAATCCGAGCCCGAGTGCCATCGGGAACCGCATCGTGTCGATCGCCTTCATCCACGCCGGCATGCTGGCGGTGCGACCGGCGCCGGGGCGACGGCGCCACTGTCCCACCGCGAGCAGCAGCAGGCCGACGCCGAGCAGCAGCTGCACCGTGCCGCGGATGGGTCGCGAGGCGTCGGGGTCCTGCTCGGGGAGCACGGCGGACAGCAGCGTGAACACGCTCACGGCGACCACGATGCCCGCGATCCAGCCCAGGAGGAAGCCCACGCTCGTGACGCGCGCCTTGGGCGACAGCAGCATCAGGATCGCCGCGATGATGGGGATCGGGCTGATCGCGATGCCGAGCGCGAGGGGGAGGACACTTCCGATGGCGGCTCCCATGGGTCTACCTCTCGTCGGGCGCCGGCTCGGGGGCCGACGCGGTCAGGGCGGCGATCGCCGCGCGGTTGGTGGCGTGCAGCGGCTCGCCGTCGAGCAGGTCCAGCTCGGACAGCCGCCGCCAGGTGTTCGCGCGCACGCGGCTGAACGACAGCGAGATCGAGCGGTCGGCGAGCCAGCGTTTGAGAGCGGCGAACGACTCGGCGCCCGTGACGTCGACGTCGGTCACGGCCTCCATGTCGACGACGAGGTGCTGCACCGCGCCGTCGCCCGCGGCCCGGATCGCCTCCTTCACCGCGGACGTGAACACCGTGCCGTTGGCGAAGAAGAGCGGCGCGGCCAGGCGCACCACGATGATGCCCGGTGCCGTCGTCGTTCCGGACGGCGCGTCCTCCAGCAGCGACTCCGCCGGATCGCCCGAGGCCTCCAGCACGTCGATCGCGGGGGAGGCCGCGCGCTTGGCGAGGTTGATGAGGGCCAGCACGAACGCGACGAGGATCCCGGGGATCGAGCCGATCAGGAGCGTGACGAGGAAGCAGACCGCGCCGATCAGGAACTCGAACCGGTCCTTGCGCCACAGGTCGATGAACTCCCGCACGCCCAGCAGCGGGATGATCGCGACGCCCACGATCGCCCCGATCGCCGGTGAGGGGATGTCCTCCAGCAGCGCCGTCCCGAACAGCAGCAGCAGCAGGGTGCCGACGGCGAGCACGACCGAGGGCAGCTGCGTGCGCGAGCCCGCCTGGTCCATCGCGGCCGTGCGCGACGTGGACGAGCCGACCGCGAAGCTGCCCTGCGCGCCGGCTGCGACGTTCGCGACCCCGAACGCGAGCAGGTCGCGGTTGGCTCGGAACGGGTACCCGTGCTTCTCCGCGTACGACCGCGACACCAGCAGGCCCTCGGCCGTGGTGACCAGGGTGAGCGCGATCGCGGACGGCACGAGCGCCAGCCACGTGCCCCAGTCCAGCACGGGCCACGTCAGCGCGGGGGGACCGGCGGGGACGGCGCCCAGCACGTCGACCCCGCGGTCGTCGAGTCCCGCCAGCAGCACGAGCACGGTCGTGAGGATCAGGACGACGAGTGCCCACGGGACCGCGCGCAGGAAGGCCTTCCCGATCAGAAGGACCGCGACCGAGCCGGCGGCGATCAGCAGGGACCAACCGTTGAGCGTGGGCAGTCCGCCGATCAGCGCAACTGCCTTCTCGGGGAACTCGGCACCGGAGTCGATCTTCACGCCCAGCATCTTGGCGATCTGGCTCACCATGATGTCCAGCGCGAGGCCGCCCACGAAGCCGACCAGGATCGGTTTCGACAGGAAGTCGGCGAGGAAGCCGAGCCGGAACACCGCCAGGAGCACGAACATCAGCCCGGACAGCACGGCCTGCGCGAGTGCGAGCGTGGCGTAGTCGGCGCTCCCGGCCACGGCCAGCCCGCCGACGGACGAGGCGACGAGCGCGGCCGCCGCCGCGTCGGGAGAGGCGACGAGCTGCCGCGACGACACGACCAGCGCGTACAGCACGGTGGGGACGATCAGCGCGTAAAGCCCGGCGGTCGCGGGCAGCCCGGCGATCTGGGCGTATCCGATGTTCAACGGGATGGCGATCGCGAGCAGGGTGACGCCCGCCGTCAGCTCCGTGAGGGCGTTGCGCGCCGTCAGACCGGCGAGCGGTCGTTGCATCCCCGCCTCCTCTCGCCGCGGCACCGAGCGCCGCGCGTCCACCCTTCCACCGCGGCGTGTGCCCTCGCCAGCGGGATCGGTCAAGCTCCCCCTGGTGATTTCCGGTCGGGCTCTGCGGCGGCGTCGGGCTCCGGTCGTGCGGGAACGGTCGGGGGCGGAGCGGCCGAGCGGTCGCCGGACAGCCAGCGCAGCCAGGTGCTGCCGGGGTCGACCTCCAGCACCAGGGTGCGTACGACCAGCGTGAGCGGCACGGCGAGGATCGCCCCGAGCGGACCGATCACGAACGTCCAGAACACCACCGAGAAGAAGCTCAGCGTCAGGCTCAGGTCGACCGCGTCGCTCACGAACTTCGGCTGCACGAGAACCTGCAGCACGACGTTGACGACGCAGTACACCGCGACGACGGCGAGAAGGAGGGGCCAGCCGCCCACCACGAGCGCCAGCACCGCGGGCGGGATGAGGCCGAGCACAAACCCGATGTTCGGCACGAAGTTCGTCACGAACGCGAGGATCGCCCAGACGAGCGGCGCTGGCACGCCCATCCACCACAGGGCGAGCCCGTCGATCACGGCGACGATCGCGCCGAAGATCGCGTTGACGACGAAGTAGCGGCGCACGCGCGGTTCAGTCGGGTGATGCGCTCGATCGACGCCCGACGCGTCGTCCCGAACACCTCGCCCGCCCGCTGGTATCGGGCCGCGTCGACCGCGAGGAACACGATGTACGCGCACACGAAGAACAGTGCGGTCGCGACGCCGACCACGGTGCCGCCCACCCGGCTCGCGGCGGCGAGGAGCGTCTCGGGGTCGAGGACGGAGGCCGCGGTGTCGGTCGCGGCGTCCTCGAGCCCGAGCGACTGCAGCAGTGCGACCAGGTCGTCGGCCGTGCGACGGAGGCTGCCGTCCGTCGCGAGGTCGCCGATCAGCCCGGCGAACTGGATCCCGGCGAGCCACAGCAGGGCGCCCATCGCCACGAGGATCGCGATCGACACCACGATCACGGCGGTGGATCCCGTCCACGCCGGCCAGCCGCGCCGCCCGAAGGGACGGCGCACGGGATCGCACACCACGACGATGACGACGGCGAGGGCGAGGGGGCTGAACACGTCCCGCGCGACGGAGAGGCCCGCGAGCGCGACGGCACCGGCGGCGAGGGCCAGCAGGACGCGCAGGGAGGGGGACAGGGAGCCGTCGATGACGCGTTCGGGGGAGGTGGGGGAGGTGGTCACGCGGTCAGCGTAGCCGCGCGCGGGGGCGTGCGCCGTGGCCCGTCCTTCTCATCCGGGTGAGAATCCTCGCGGTCCGCATGCGGTCGCGCGGCCGTCACTAGGGTGACTGCCATGTCGTCCCCCCTGCGTCAGACGAGTCCAGGGCCGACCATGCGGTTCCGGCCGCCGGGCCCGCAGCCCGGCGTGCTGCGACGCGACCGGGTGACCGAGGCACTGCACGCGGCGGTCGCCGGCGCGCCGGTCACCGTCGTGAGTGCTCCCTCCGGTTTCGGCAAGACCACGGCCGTGGCGCAGTGGGCGACGAGCGTGGACCGGGTGGCGTGGCTCGCGCTGAGCCCGTTCGACGTCGACCCCGCGCGGCTGACTCGCGGCGTCGTCGAGGCGCTGCGGGCGACCAGCGGCGACGCCTCCGAGCGCGACCTGCCCGCCCTCACGAACCCGGAGCGTGCGTACGAGGAGATCTGCCGGGTCTTCGGCGACCGCGACGCGCGGGTGCACCTGGTGGTGGACGACGCGCACCAGGCGGGGGAGCGGTGGCGCCACGGCCTTCTCGGCATGCTCGCGGAGCAGCCGCCGGACGGTCTGCGGCTGGTGCTGGTGGGGACGACGCTGCTCGAGCTGACCCTGAGCCGCCAGCGCGTGACCGCCCCGGAGGGGTTCCTCGGGGCCGACCTTCTGAGCTTCACGCGCGAGGAGGTGGCGCGGCTCGCTCCCGCCGCGCGAGAGGGCCTCGGCGCGGACGCGATCGTGGAGGAGACGGGCGGGTGGCCGATCGCCGTCCGGCTCATGATGATCGGTGGTGCCCGCCCGGAGCGGAGCGCCCCGAGCGCGTCGAGCTTCCTCGGCGAGTACGTGCGCGAGCACGTGCTGGGTGCCCTGCCGCCGGAGGTCGCCCGTTTCGTGCTCGACGCCACCGTCTGCGCCGAGCTCACGCCCGAGCTCGCCGCGCAGGTGACGCAGCGCGAGGACGCCGCGGAGCTGCTGGAGGCATGCGTGCGACTGGGGCTGTTCCTCGACCGGTTCGACGGACCGCACGGCCCGGTCTATCGCTGGCACCGCACGTTCGCCCGCCGCTGCGGTGAGATCGCGGCGGGCGATCGCGACCGGCTCGCCGGCGTGCACCGTCGAGCGGCCGCGACACTGGCCGAGTCCGATCCGGTCGCCGCGATCGGGCACGCCCTGCGGGGCGGTGAGCCCGACGTCGCGCGCACCATCCTGGATCGACACTGGCTCGGGCTCGTCGTGGGCGGGAGCGCCGCCGAGGTCGAGCACGCGGTGACGGAGCTACGGCGGCACGACCCCGACGACCCCGACCTCCTCCTCGTGCAGGCGTGCGCGTGCGATGCGCTCGGCGAGCGCCACGTGGCACGCGAGCTGTTCCAGCGGGCGCACGCGCTGCGGGACCGCGACGGGGTGCCGACGTCGACGGTCGTGCCGGTCGCGCGGCTGCTGCTCGCGGACGACAGCGCCGACGTGGTGGAGGCCAGCGCGCAGGTGCACGCGCTGCTGCACGACGCCACGGCGGTGGAGGTCGCAGACCGCACCGCGCTCGACTACCTGCTGGGCTGGAGCGAGATCCGTCATCGCGGCGACCCCGCACTGCCGGTCGAGTACTTCGCCGCCGCGGCGCGGGAGGCCGAGCGCTCGGCCGACCCCGAGCGCGTGCGTTGGTCGCTCGCCCAACTCGCGTTCGGACAGGTCTGGGCCGGTCGCGTGGTCGACGCTCGCGACACGCTCGCCAGCATCGCCCCGCACGTCTCCGATGAACGGCATCGGGGAGGGACCGAGGCTGCCGCGGCCGGGTTCGTCGCCTACTGGTCGGGCGACAGTGCGGACGCGACGGAGTCGTTCTCCGCGGTCCTCGACGGCGGAGAAGCCGATCGGGTGGTCGCCGGGCTGTCGAGGATGATGATCGCCTACGCGGCGGCCGAGACCGGCGACGTGGCCGCGTGCCGTCGCGCGGCGATCGCGGTGCAGGAGATCCCGCTGGAGGTGATCCGCGGGTTCAGCTGGGCGGCGCTGCGGGAATCGGCCGTGGCGCTGCTCGACGAGGCCGTAGGCAGTGGCGAGCGCGCCCGCCGGATCGCGGCACGCTCGGTGCAGCGTCCCGACCTTCCGCTGGTGAACGTCGCGCTCGCCGGCGTGCTTCGTCGCGCGGAGGAGTACCCCGCGGCGCTGGAGTCGCTGCGCTCGCTGCGGGGGTACGCCGAGGTGTCGTACGTCAAGGCGTCGACGCTGATCACGGCCGCCGTGATGCGGCGGCACGCGGGGCGGCACGAGGAGGCGCACGAGCTGTGCGAGGCGGCCGTCGCTGTCGCGTCCGGCGAGGGGATCCGCGTGCTGTTCGGGCCGCGCGAGGTGGCCGTGCGGCGGCTGCTGCACGAGCACGTGCACTTCGGCACGCAGTTCGAGGACTTCATCGGCCGCTGCCTCGCGATGGACGCGGCGGGCTCGCTCGCGGATCGGCTGTCCGAGCGGGAGCGCGAGGTGTTCCAGCAGTTGCAGACCGCACGGACGCTGCCCGAGATCGCACGGGAGCTGTCGGTGTCCGTCAACACGGTCAAGACGCATCAGCGGGCGATCTACCGCAAGCTCGGGGTGTCGTCGCGCCGGGAGGCCGTGCGCTCGACGGTGTGAACGGGGGCGCCGCGTTCGACGGCCCCCGTCCACCCGGGTCAGGCGAGGGCGCGCGCCTTGATCGCGGCAAACTCGGCGTCGGTGATGGTGCCGGCCGCGAGCAGTTTCGAGGCCTTCTCGATCTCGTCGGTCGCGCTGGTCCCTGCGACGCTGCGGATGTACGTATCGGCGGCGTCCTGCTGCTGTCGGTAGGAGGCGGCCGCACGTTCGGCCATTCCCCGCCCGCGCGCGATCAGGTAGATGAGCGCGGTGAGGAAGGGCACGAAGATCAGGAAGATGATCCACACGGCCTTCCACCAGCCGTTCAGCGCGTGGTCGCGGAACAGGTCGGCGACGATGTTGAACAGCACCATGAGGTAGGAGACGAATACGAACACCCAGAAGAACCACCAGATGATGTCCCAGAAGCTTTCCCAGAACGACACGTCGGACCCCTTTCGTCGATGAGCAGGTGAGGTGATCGTGGCAGCGACCACGGTGCCGGCCGTGGCGGTGGTCACCCGATCCGGGCGAGTCGCCGTCGTCGCAGCTCACCCCGCCCGGGTGATCCCCTCGTGAGGGCCACGCGACGATGGTGCGAGCATGACGCCGTTGATCCGCGCGAGGAAGGCGGTGCCATGAATGATTTCCGGTTCGGCCCGGTCGAGCTCTATCTGGTGGGGTTCGAGGGCGATCGACCCGACCCCGGCACCTTCCGTGCTCTCGCCGACGTCGCCGAGAGCGGCGTCGTCCGGATCCTGGACATCGTGCTCGTCGGCAAGACGACCGACGGGGACATCGAGATCCTGGAGCTGGAGGACGACGCCGAGCAGCTCGGGCTCGCCGGGTTCGCCCCCATCGTCTCCGGTCTCGCGGGGGAGGAAGACGTGGAGCTGTTGGCCGGCGAGCTCGATCCGGGTCGTTCGGCGGCGGTCGTGGTCCTGGAACTCGCGTTCGCCCGCGTGCTCGCGCACGACCTCGCGGCCGCGGGTGGACGGGTGCTGCGCACGGAGCGCGTCCCCGCACCCGTGGTGAATGCGCTCATCGACATCCTCGACCAGGAGGGGGACTGACATGCCTCTGCGGAGATTCGGACGGCCGGGACTGCTGGGCCTCGCCGCGCGCACGGCCGTGGTCGCCGGCACGGCGACGGCCGTCACCGGGGCGGCGCAGCGGCACCAGGCCCGCCGGGCGCAGGAGGAGTACGAGCAGCAGCAGTACGAGGCCGCGCAGCAGCAGGCGCAGGTCGAGGCGACCGTGCGCGACGCCACGGCCCCCGCCACGCCACCCGCGCCACCGACGGCTCCCGCCGGCGACGACCTGATCGCGAAGTTGCAGCAGCTCGCGGCGATGCAGCAGGCCGGCGTGCTGTCGGCGGAGGAGTTCGCGGCGGCGAAGCAGCGGCTGCTCGGCACCTAGCCGCCGGTGCACCACGACGACGATCGAGGAGGACCGATGGGCGAGCTCGACGAGCTGCGGGCGCGGGTCGAGCTGCTCGAGCGCGAGAACGAGGCCCTGCGCACGCCGCGCCGTCGGCCCGCCGCGCGCAGCATCCTCGCCGGGGTCGTGCTCGCGGTGGCGGTGCTGCTCGCGCCCGTCGCCGTGCTCGGAACCTGGGCCCGCCTCCAGCTCGTGGACGCGGACCGCTTCGTCGCCACGTTCGGGCCGCTCGCAGACGACCCCGACGTGCAGGACTTCGTCGCCGACCAGGTGAGCGCCGCGATCGACGAGCAGGTCGACCTCGACGCCGTCGTCGGCGAGCTGTTCGACGGGCTGCGCTCGCTCGACCTGCCGCCCCGCGCCGAGTCCGCGCTCACGCTCCTCCAGGCTCCGGCGGCGTCGGGGCTGTCGTCCCTGATCGACGGCGTGGTGCACGACGTCGTGTCGTCCGCGCAGTTCGCCGACATCTGGGCGCAGTCGCTGCGGGTCGCGCACGAGCGTGCGGTCGCCGTGCTGCAGGACGAGCCGGGGACCGCGCTGCAGCTGGCCGACGACGGGGTGCTGTCGCTCGACCTCGGTGTGGTGATCGAGCGCGTGAAAGATGCACTGGCGGAGCGCGGTGTCGGCGTGGCAGACCTGATCCCGGTGATCGACCGCTCCATCCCGATCGCCCAGGCCGATGCCCTCGTGCTCGTCCGGGCGCTGTACCAGGTCGCGGTCGCGGCGGGTTTCTGGTTGCCGTGGGTGTTGGCGGGGCTCGTGGTGCTGGGGGTGCTGCTGGCCCGCGACCGACCACGGGCGCTGCTGTGGACGAGTGTCGCGCTCGCCGCGGCCTTCCTGTTGCTGGCTGCCGGCCTGGGCATCGGCCGCTCGTTCTTCCTGGGCGCGGTGAGCCCGTCGATCATGACCGCTGCGGCGGCGGCGTCGCTGTTCGATGAGGTGACGGCGCTGCTGTCCTCGACGGTCGCGGCGCTCGCCCTGTCGGCGGTGCTGGTCGCGCTGTGGGCCTGGGTCGCCGGGTCGTCCCGCGCCGCGGTGCGCACGCGGACGGCCGTGGAGAGCGGTGTCGCCGCGCTCCGGGGCGTCGCGGAGCGTCACGGTGTCTCCACGGGGCGGTTCGGTGTGGCGGTCGACCGGTACCGCGGGCCGATCCTGGTCGCGGGGCTCGTCGTCGCGCTCCTCCTGCTGATCGTCCTGCGGCCGGTGTCGTTCGGTGCCGTGGTGGGCGTCGCGGCGGGCGTACTGGTGCTCGTCGTGCTGGTGGAGCTGCTGCGTCGCCCGCCCATCGCGCCGATGGCACCGGAGGAACACCCATGAGAGAAGGAGTGGACATGTCGGACTTCAACGCGGACTTCACCGGAGAGATCCGGCTCGATGTGCGGGACTCGACGCCGGACTGGTCGCCGTACGAGCTGCGGACCGCTCCGGACGGCGCGCCGAACGTGCTGGTGGTGCTGTACGACGACACGGGCCTCGCGTCCTGGTCGCCGTACGGCGGACGCATCAGCATGCCGACCATGGACCGGCTCGCGCAGAACGGACTCACCTACACGCAGTGGCACACCACGGCGCTGTGCTCGCCGACGCGGTCGACCATGCTCACCGGCCGCAACCACCACGTCAACCGCGCCGGGGTGATCATGGAGGGCACCACGGGGTTCCCGGGCTTCGCGGGACGGCTGCCCGCCGAGTGCGCGACGATCGGGCAGGTGCTGCAGGACAACGGCTACTCCACGTTCTGGGTCGGCAAGAACCACAACGTGCCGGAGGAGGACATCGCCCCGGGTGGCAACCGCTCGATGTGGCCGCTGCAGCTCGGCTTCGACCGGTTCTACGGCTTCCTCGGCGGCGAGACGAACAACTGGTACCCGGATCTCGTCGAGGACAACCATTTCATCGACGCCCCCGCGACGCCGGAGGAGGGGTACCACCTGTCGAAGGACCTCGCCGACCAGGCGCTCACGATGATCCGCAACCAGCAGGCGTCGAACCCGTCGAAGCCCTGGTACCTCTGGTTCTGTCCCGGTGCGAACCACGCCCCGCATCACGCGCCGCAGGAGTACATCGACAAGTACAGGGGGATGTTCGACGACGGCTACGACGCGTACCGGGAGTGGGTGCTCGCGCGCATGATCGACAGGGGCGTGCTGCCCGAGGGCACCGCGCTCACCCCGTTCAACCCGATGCCGGACGACGTCGCGAACCCGGCCGATCACGTGCGGCCGTGGTCGGAGCTGAACGACGACGAACGGCGCCTGTTCTCCCGCATGGCCGAGGTGTTCGCCGGGTTCAGCGAGTACACCGATGCGCAGGTCGGCCGCATCATCGACTATCTGGAGGAGACCGGACAGCTCGACAACACCCTCGTGTTCTACTGTGCCGACAACGGCGCATCGGGGGAGGGCTCGCCCGACGGCTCGGTCAACGAGAACAAGTTCTTCAACGGCTTCCCCGACGACCTCGCCGAGAACCTGGCGATGATCGACCACCTCGGCTCCGCGGACACCTACAACCACTATCCGACCGGGTGGGCAGCGGCGTTCTCGACGCCCTTCCCGATGTTCAAGCGCTACTCCCAGTACTCGGGCGGCACGTGCGACCCGATGGTGATCCACTGGCCCCAGGGCATCGCGGCGAAGGGAGAGCTGCGCCACCAGTACCACCACTCGGTCGACATCGTGGCGACCGTGCTCGACGTGATCGGCGTCGAGATGCCGGAGACCTACCGCGGGGTGACGCAGCGTCCGCTCGACGGCGTCTCGATGAGGTACAGCTTCGACGCGGCTCCCGACGGCCCGAGCGAGAAGCACGTCCAGTACTACGCGATGCTCGGCACGCGCGGCATCTGGAAGGACGGGTGGAAGGCCGCCGCCGTGCACGCACCGCTCACGGGCACGGGGCACTTCGAGGACGACGCGTGGGAGCTGTTCCACGTGGCCGAGGATCGCGCGGAGGCGCACGACCTCGCCGCCACGCATCCGGAGAAGCTCCGCGAGCTCATCGACGCGTGGTTCGCGGAGGCCGATGCGAACTTCGCGCTGCCGCTGGACGACCGGTCCGCCAGGGAACTGCTGACCGTGCAGCGCCCGCAGGCCGAACGGCCCCGCGAGCGGTACGTGTACTACCCGGGCACGGCCGCGGTGCCCGAGAGCGTCGCGGTGAACGTGCGCGGCCGGTCGTTCAAGATCATCGCCGACGCGGTGCTCGAGGACGGGGCGCAGGGCGTGCTGTTCGCGCACGGCTCCCGGTTCGGCGGGCACTCGCTGTTCGTGAAGGACGGCCGGCTCACCTACGTGTACAACTTCCTGGGCATCCCGCCCGAGCAGACCTTCACGTCGGAGCCGCTCACGCCGGGCCCGCACACGCTCGGCGTGGAGTTCGTGCGGGAGGGGGCGGGTGAGCACGGGGAGTCCGTGGGCACCGCGACGCTGTACGTCGACGACCGGGCGGTGGCGTCCGGGCCGATGCGGGCGCAGGTGGGCAAGTTCACCCTGTGCGGGGACGGCCTCTGCGTCGGCTGGGACAGCGCCGACCCGGTGAGCCGCCAGTACGGCAGCGCGTTCCCGTTCACGGGCGGCAAGCTGCTGGGCGTGGGGATCGACGTGAGCGCCGAGCAGTACCTCGACCTGGAGCTGGAGGCGGCCGCGATGCTCTCCCGCGAGTAGCGGCCGCCGGAGTCGCCCGGCACGGCCCGGCCCCGCGGACGGCCCCTACGATGAAGGCATGGTGGCGATGATCGAGGTTCCCGGTGGCACGCTGCGCATGGGTTCCGACGAGTTCTACCCCGAGGAGGGCCCGGTTCACGAGCGCGAGGTGGCGTCGTTCCGTCTCGACGAGCACCCCGTCACCAACCGCGACTATGCGGAGTTCGTCGACGAGACCGGCTATGTGACGGTCGCCGAGAGGCCGATGGACCCGGCCGACTATCCCGGCGTGCACCCCGACGACCTCGTTCCCGGCGCCATGGTGTTCACACCGACGTCGGGCCCGGTCGACCTGCGCGACTGGCGGCAGTGGTGGCGGTGGGAGCCTGGTGCGTTCTGGCGGCGTCCGTTCGGGCCGGACTCGTCCATCGACGACCGTCTCGACCACCCGGTGGTGCACATCGCCTATCCGGATGCGGCCGCGTTCGCCGCGTGGGCGGGCAAGCGGCTGCCCACCGAGGCCGAGTGGGAGTGGGCGGCGCGCGGCGGACTGGTCGGCGCGCGCTTCGCCTGGGGCGACGAGACGAAGCCGGACGGCGTGCTGATGGCCGACACCTGGCAGGGTGCCTTCCCCTACCGCAACGACGGGGCGGACGGCTGGGTGGGCACGGCGCCCGTGCGCAGCTTCGCCGCCAACGGCTACGGCCTGTTCGACATGATCGGCAACGTGTGGGAGTGGACGGCGGACTACTGGACCCACCGGCACGTGCCGCCCGGCACGGTCGCGGTGGATCCCGGTCGCCGGGCGAGCCTGCTGTCGGCCGAGCCGGGTTCGCCCATCCCGCGGCGCGTGCTCAAGGGCGGCTCGCACCTGTGCGCCCCCGAGTACTGCCTGCGGTATCGCCCGGCCGCGCGGTCGGCACAGGCGGAGGACACCGCCATGACCCACATCGGCTTCCGCTGCGCCCTCTGAGCGCCGGGGGCTGAGCGCCGGGGGCTGAGCGCCGGGGGCTGAGCGGTCAGGAGGGCGCGGGGAACACGCTCGCCCAGTCGTCGCGCACGCTCACGACCGTATACCCGCGCTCGCGTGCGGCGGCGAGGGCCTTGTCGGCGCCCGCGTCGTACGGGGCGTCGTCGCGGTCGTGGTCGTCGTGGTGGATCAGCAGCGCGAGACCCCGGCGGGGGCCGCGCCGTGCGTGGTCGAGCATCGGCATGTCGCCGTTGGAGTTGCCCGCGGCGAGGAGAGGGCGCCGGCCGATGCGGCTCCAGATGCGCACCGGCTTCTCGGGTCCGTCGTCGAAGAACGCGAGCGCGGGGGAGTAGCGCACCGATCCGGTCGCCTCGTCGTACGTGAGCCCCAGCGCCGAACCCACGACGCGTTCGGGCGGGATGCCGTAGATGGACTGCGTCAGGGGGCGCAGGAAGTCGCGCTCGCCGCCCGAGACGATGTAGCACGTGAAGCCGTGCCGTTCGAGGTAGCGCAGCAGCTCGACCATCGGCTGGTACACCAGCTCGGTGTAGGGGCGGTGGAGCACGGGGTGGCGCGCGGTGCGGAAGAACGCCGACACGGCGGCGGCGTACTGCTCGACGTCGAGTCCGTCGGTGAGGCCGACGAGGGCGGCGATGATGGTGCCGAGGTCGGAGTCGTCCCCGGCGTAGTGCTTCTCGACGGCCGCGCCGAGCCACGCCAGGTCGCCCGTGACGGCCGCGCGGTAGGGCTGCGTGTCGGCCAGGGAGGGATCCGCCAGGGCCACCTCCCGCCAACGCTCCACCACGTAGTGGAGCTGCGTGGGCATCGGCTTCTCGGTCCACAGCGTTCCGTCGTTGTCGAACACGGCGACGCGCTCCTCCGCGGGCACCGCATCCGGTCCGGTCGCCACGCCCGTCACGAACGCCTCGATGGCGCGTCGGGTAGGGGTGTCCCTCCAGGAGGGGAGCGTCGTGTCGTCCATCTGTTCAGGGTGCCAGGCGGGCCGGGCGCCGGGGGCGGACGCTCACCCCGCCGGGGCGAGCGTGGTCCGAGCGGGGCGTTCGGCGGTGTCGGGAATACCCGTGATGGGTATAGGGTTGTCGCCAGGGAGTACCCCAGGGGGGTATCCTGACAGCGGAGAGGAACGACGATGAACACGAGCGAGTACCAGGTGACCGGGATGACGTGCGGGCACTGCGAGATGGCCGTCCGCGGCGAGGTCTCCCGCATCCCCGGGGTCGACGGCGTCGACGTCAGCGCGCAGACCGGACGCCTGGTGGTCCACAGCTCCGCCCCGGTCGATGACGCCGCGGTGCTGGCCGCCGTCGACGAGGCGGGCTACGAGGCGGTGCGGTCATGACCGATACGCGATCCGTGCCCGACGAGACCAGCGTCGAGCTGGAGATCGGGGGCATGACCTGCGCGTCGTGCGCGATGCGGATCGAGAAGAAGCTCAACCGCATCGACGGCGTGACCGCGAGCGTCAACTACGCGACCGAGAAGGCCACGGTCACCGCGCCGGCCGGCCTCGACGCGGCGGTGCTCATCGCCGAGGTCGAGAAGACGGGCTACACCGCCGCTGTCCCCGCGCCTCCGGCCCCGACCACCGAGGACGCGACGCCGGAACGGGCCGACGACGGGCTGGCCGCACTGCGCCAGCGGCTGATCGTGTCGATCGTGCTCACCGTCCCGGTGATCGCGATGGCGATGATCCCGGCGCTCCAGTTCACGTACTGGCAGTGGCTGTCGCTCGCGCTCGCCGGACCGGTGATCGTGTGGGCGGCGTGGCCGTTCCACCGCGCCGCGTGGACCAACCTGCGCCATGGGACGGCGACCATGGACACGCTCATCTCGATGGGCACGCTCGCGGCGCTGCTCTGGTCGCTCTACGCCCTCTTCTTCGGCACGGCCGGGATGCCGGGCATGACGCACCTGTTCGAGCTGACCGTGGCACCGAGCGACGGGGCGGGCAACATCTACCTGGAGGTGGGCGCCGGGGTGACGACGTTCATCCTCGCCGGACGCTACTTCGAGAAGCGCTCCAAGCGGCAGGCGGGGGCGGCGCTGCGCGCGCTGCTCGAGCTCGGCGCAAAGGAGGTCGCGGTGCTGCGCGGCGGTGTGGAGACCCGGATCCCCACGACCGAGCTGGCGGTGGGCGACGAGTTCGTCGTCCGTCCGGGGGAGAAGATCGCCACGGACGGCGTCGTCGTCTCGGGAACCTCCGCCATCGACGCCTCCCTGCTCACGGGCGAGTCCGTCCCGGTGGAGGTGCGCGAGGGCGACGCCGTGACCGGGGCGACCGTGAACGCGGGCGGACGTCTCGTGGTGCGGGCGACCCGCGTCGGCTCCGACACGCAGCTGGCGCAGATGGCCCGGCTCGTGGAGCAGGCGCAGACGGGGAAGGCCGAGGTGCAGCGCCTCGCCGACCGGGTATCCGGCATCTTCGTGCCGATCGTGATCGTGGTGGCGCTCGGCACGCTGGGCGTGTGGCTCGGCCTGGGGTTCCCGGCCGCCGCGGCCTTCACCGCGGCCGTCGCCGTGCTCATCATCGCCTGCCCGTGCGCGCTCGGACTCGCCACGCCCACCGCGCTGCTCGTCGGCACGGGTCGCGGCGCTCAGCTCGGCATCCTGATCAAGGGCCCCGAGATCCTGGAGTCCACGCGCCGGGTCGACACGGTCGTACTCGACAAGACCGGCACCGTCACCACGGGGCGCATGACTCTCACGGCCGTGCACACCGCGGAGGGCGTGGAGCGCGCCGAGCTGCTGCGCCTCGCGGGAGCGCTGGAGGACGCCTCGGAGCACCCGATCGCCCAGGCCGTCGCCACCGCGGCGACGAGGGAGCTGGGCGCGCTGCCCGCGCCGGAGGACTTCACGAACATCGAGGGCCGCGGCGTGCAGGGCGTGGTCGACGGTCACGCCGTGATAGTGGGTCGAGCGTCCCTGCTCGCGGACTGGTCGCAGCATCTGCCGTCCGCGCTCGCCGAGGCGAAGGCGGAGGCGGAGCGCCAGGGCAAGACCGCGATCGCTGTCGGCTGGGACGGCGCGGCGCGTGGCGTGCTCGTGGTGGCCGATACGGTCAAGGCGACGAGCGCACAGGCCGTGGCCCAGCTCGTCGGGCTCGGGCTCACCCCCGTCCTGCTCACGGGCGACAACCGCGCGGTCGCGGAGCAGATCGCCGCTGAGGTCGGCATCGACGAGGTGATCGCCGAGGTGCTTCCGGCCGACAAGGTCGCGGTGGTGCGCCGGCTGCAGGACGAGGGCCGGGTGGTCGCGATGGTGGGCGACGGCGTGAACGACGCCGCGGCCCTCGCACAGGCCGACCTGGGGCTCGCGATGGGAACAGGGACCGATGCGGCGATCGAGGCGAGCGACATCACCCTCGTGCGCGGCGACCTGCGCAGCGCGGCCGACGCGATCCGTCTCTCCCGCCGCACGCTCGGCACCATCAAGGGCAACCTGTTCTGGGCGTTCGCCTACAACGTCGCGGCCATCCCGCTCGCGGCGCTCGGCCTGCTCAACCCCATGCTCGCCGGCGCGGCGATGGCGTTCTCCAGCGTCTTCGTGGTCGGCAACAGCCTCCGCCTGCGGTCGTTGCGCAGCACGGCGGTGGACGCCCAGTGACCCCGAGAAAAACAGTCACCCCGAGACAACAGTGACACCGAGACAAACAGTGACCCCGAGAAAGAGGAGTACCGACATGTCCGATTCCCCCGCAGGATCCTGCTGCAGCGTCCCGGCCGCCGGCGGTGTCGCCGCCGAGGGGCGCCCCGACCTGCTGGCGTCGAACGCCGAGGGCATGACCACGTGCCCGGTGATGGCCGGCAGTCCCGTGGTCATCGCGCAGGCCGAGGCCGCAGGGCTGTTCCGCGACTACGAGGGCACCCGCTACCACTTCTGCTGCGCGGGCTGCGGTCCGGCGTTCGACGCCGACCCCGCGAAGTACATCGCGGCCGCCTGAGCGGCCGCACCGTGCGGGGCTGCCCGACGGCGGCCCCGCACGGCATCATCGACGTTGGAGGGAACACCATGAGCACCCCGCACCACGACCCCGCCCCCGCGGACGCCCGTCACGACGCGCACGATGAGCACGCACGTCACGACGCGCACGCGGCTCACGAGGCCCACGCCGGTCACGCGGACCACGGCGGTCATGACGCGCACGCGGGTCACGACGCGCACGAGGCCCATGCGGGTCACGAGGCCCACGGCGGTCAGGATGCGCACGTGGGTCACGAGGCCCACGCCGGTCACGACGCGCACGCGGGCCACGGCGGTCACGGCGGTCACGGGGACCACGTCGGGCAGTTCCGGCGGCTGTTCTGGATCATGCTCGTGCTGGCGGTTCCGACGGTTGCGCTGTCCGGCATGTTCGCGATGATCCTCGGCTACTCGCTGCCGGATGTCCCGGGTCTGGCGTGGGTGTCTCCCGTGCTCGGCACCGTCATGTACGTGTGGGGCGGGCGGCCGTTCCTGGTGGGCGCCGTCAGCGAGCTGCGGGCGCGCAAGCCCGGGATGATGCTGCTGATCGCGCTCGCGATCACGGTGGCCTTCGTGGCGTCGTGGGGTGCGAGCCTGGGGCTGCTGCACCACGAGCTCGACTTCTGGTGGGAGCTCGCGCTGCTGATCGTGATCATGCTGCTCGGGCATTGGATCGAGATGCGGTCGCTCGCGCAGACGACGTCCGCGCTCGACTCGCTGGCGGCCCTGCTGCCGGACGAGGCCGAGCGCGTGGAGGGCGACCAGGTGGTGCGGGTGTCTCCGGCCGACCTGCGGGTGGGCGACGTGGTGGTGGTGCGGCCGGGCGGCAGCATCCCCGCCGATGGTCGCATCGTCGACGGTCGTGCCTCGATGGACGAGTCGATGGTGACGGGGGAGTCGCGGACGGTGTCGCGCGGTGCGGGCGACCCGGTCACGGCGGGCACCGTGGCGACCGACTCGGGGCTGCGCGTCGAGATCACCGCGACCGGAGACGACACGACCCTCGCGGGGATCCAGCGGCTCGTGACGGAAGCGCAGAACTCGTCCTCGCGGGCGCAGCGCCTCGCCGACACGGCCGCGGGCTGGCTGTTCTGGTTCGCGCTCGGAGCGGCGGCGATCACCGCGGTCGTGTGGACGCTGGTCGGTCTGCCCGACGACGCGGTCGTCCGCACCATCACGGTGCTCGTGATCGCCTGCCCGCACGCGCTGGGGCTCGCGATCCCGCTGGTGGTGTCGATCGCCACCGAGCGCGCGGCCCGCGGCGGCGTGCTGGTGAAGGACCGCCTGGCCCTGGAGAGCATGCGCACGGTCGACACGGTCCTTTTCGACAAGACGGGCACGCTCACGAAGGGCGAGCCGGTGGTGTCGGAGGTGTCGACGGTCGGCGGGGACGACGCCGATGCGGTGCTCGCCCTGGCTGCTGCGGCCGAGGCGGACAGCGAGCACCCGCTGGCGAAGGCGATCGTGCGGGCCGCGCGCGACCGTGGGCTGACGGTGCCGGCGAGCCGCGACTTCTCGTCGTCGCCCGCGGTGGGCGTCACAGCGACGGTCGACGGTGCCACGGTGCGCGTCGGCGGCCCGCACCTGCTGACCGAGGAAGGCGCGGAGGAGCTGCCGGCGGCCGAGGGGTGGCGCGCGCACGGCGCGATCATCCTGCACGTGCTGCGCGACGGCCGTGTGATCGGTGCGCTGGCGCTCGCCGACGAGGTGCGGCCGGAGTCGCGGGAGGCGGTCGACGCGCTGCACGCCCGCGGGGTGCAGGTCGTGATGATCACGGGCGACGCGGAGGCGGTGGCGCAGACCGTCGCGTCCGACCTCGGCATCGACCGGGTGTTCGCCGGGGTGCGACCCGAGGACAAGGCCGCGAAGGTGCAGGAGTTGCAGCGCGAGGGTCGCCGGGTGGCGATGGTGGGCGACGGCGTGAACGATGCCCCCGCCCTGGCGCAGGCCGACGTGGGGCTCGCGATCGGCGCGGGCACCGACGTCGCGATCGCATCGGCCGGGGTGATCCTGGCGGGCGACGATCCGCGGTCGGTGCTGTCGGTGATCGAGCTGTCGCGGGCGTCGTATCGCAAGATGAAGCAGAACCTGTGGTGGGCCGCCGGCTACAACCTGCTGTCGGTGCCGCTGGCCGCCGGGGTGCTCGCCCCGATCGGCTTCGTGCTGCCGATGTCGGTCGGCGCGGTGCTCATGTCGCTGTCGACGATCGTGGTCGCCCTCAACGCGCAGCTGCTGCGCCGACTCGACCTGCGCCCCGAGGTCACGACCCGCGAGATCCTCGACCGCTGACCGCCCGCAGACCCCGGCCCGACGCCCGTGCGCTCAGGCCGGGGTCTGCTGGTGCACGGCGAGCAGCCACCGTCCGCCCTCGCGCACGTACGTCGACACCATGTCCGCCGTGTAGGTCTGTGCGCCGCGGCGTCCCTCGAAGCGATACGCGATGGCGGCGGCGTCGGTGCCAAGCTCGCGCACCTGCACCGCGCTCAGGTCGAACGAGTCCCACGGGTCGGCGTGCTCGAGTCCGGCGATCGCCTCCTCCCGTGTCGCGACCATGCCCGGCATCACGAACAGGGCGTCGTCGCGGCAGATGTCCCGGTAGTACGCGAGGTCGCCCCGGGAGAGTCGTTCCTCGCTCGTGCGCAGGTCCTCGATCAGCGTCATGCCCCGCACCCTACTCCGGCGTCGCTTCCCGCGGAACGCCCTGGCTCACGGCTCGGACGGCGAGCCCGTCGCCCTCTCGGACGTTCCGCAACCCCGTATGGTTGCCCTTGTGCCTCTGCAGCCCCCCACGCTGAAGCCCATCGTCGGCGACCCGAGCCGTATGCGGGTCGAGCGCTTCCCCGTCACGATCCTGCTGGGTATCCAGCTGGCGGCGATGGTGGTCATTCCTGCTGCCCTGAAGGGGACACAGCCGTTCGGGCTGATCCTCGCGATCTGTGCCGTCACGATCGCCGTCGCCCTGTTCATCGAGCTGATGGTGCAACCGCTGAAGATGCCGGAAGCCACCGCGAAGCCGATCACCGCTCGCGCGGCGTTCACCGTATTCGCCGTGGGCGTGGCCGCCACCGTGATCTCCACGCTCGGGGGACGCGGCTCGTATGCGGTGCAGATCGGTGTCGCCTCCGAATCGCCGATCGTCTCGATCGCAGCGCCCTTCACGCTCTGGGTGCTGTTCGGAGTGTCTCTCGTCCTCTGGCTCTTCCGGCAGGGGCAGGTGACGCGCGCGACCGCGCTCTGGGTGTGTGCGATCGCCGCGGTGGTGTTCCTGTGGGAGGGGCTCATGCGCGCCATCCTCGGGCAGTCCGCAGCGCTGATCCTCACCGTGGTGATCCTGGCCCTGTTCGCCAAGCTGATCCGCCTGCGGACGCTCGTGATCGTGCTCGCAGCCATCCCGATCCTCTGGCCGCCGATCTACGACTTCCGCGACTCCCTGCGTCGAGCATCCGTCTCGGGCCCGGGCGCGGTGAGTGCGGATGCGCCGCTGGAGCGCCTTCAGCTGGACACGCAGATGGCTCTCATCGCCCGATTCGTCCCCAGGCCGGCAGGTCTTGAGGTCCTCGACATCCCGACGCTGTTCCGCATCGGTCTGATTCCTGGGTTCCTCGACCCGGATCGCCCACCACTGGACACGGGCTCGCAGATGAGCATCGCGCTCGGCGGTGCGCCGACCAGCTCGCAGTCGGCCACCATGCTCGGCAACGTCTACATCTTCGAGGGCTGGATAGGGATCGTCGTGTTCGCCGTGGTGCTGACGCTCGTCATGGGCTTCCTCACCCGCCGGGACAACCCGTGGGCGCTCGCGGGAATCGGCCTCGTGTACTCCTACGGCATCTCGTTCAACGCGTCGTATCCGGACGTGATCCCGCGCATGCTGCAAGCGCTGATCTCGCTCGCCGTCGCCTACGTCCTGGTGCGGATCCTGTCGGGCCCGAAGGCCCGCGCCGCGTCCGAGGCGCGGGTGCTCCGGCGCGCGGAGGAGCGTCAGCGGAAGCAGCCGAAACGCCCCGGACGCGCCTCCGCGCGCCGCTAGGCCGTCATACCTCCGCTCGCCGCGAGGCCGTCATGCCTCCGCCCGGTCCCGCGCAGCGCTCCGGGCCCGCCGACCGCGCAGCGCCAGGACCACACCGCCGAGCACTGCCGCGACGAGGGACCCGACCAGCACCCCGATCTTCACGTGATCGTCGGCGACGCTGCTGCTGCCGTAAGCCAGCTCGCCGACCAGGAGAGACACGGTGAAGCCGATCCCGGCGAGCAGCGACATGCCGGCCAGGTCGGGCCAGCGCAGCGTCTCGTCGAGACGCAGCGCCCGAACGCGGCTGAGGAGGAAGGTCGTCAGCAGGATGCCCACCGGCTTGCCGACGACGAGTCCCACGACGATGCCGACCGTGATCGGGTCGGTCAGCGCGGAGACGAGGCCGTCCATTCCACCGACGTCGACTCCCGCGGCGAAGAACGCGAACACCGGCACGGCGAACAGCGTGGCCACGACACCCCAGCGGTCGGCGAAGTGCGCCGCCAGCCCGTCGTACACCGGGGCGCCGTCCGCATCGGTACCGGTCTGCACGCGCGTGCGTGCGGTGGCTCGCACGGGCACGAGGAACCCGAGCAGCACACCGGCGACCGTGGCGTGCACCCCCGAGGCGTGCACGCACACCCACACGGCCACCGCGAGGGGGAGCAGCAGCCACCAGGAGCGCACGCCGTTCTGCACCGCGAGCGCGAACCCGGCGAGCGGCAGCAGCGCGAGGATGAGCCACGGCGCCTGGATCGTCTCGGTGTAGAACGTCGCGATGATCGTGATGGCGATGAGGTCGTCGATGATGGCGAGGGTCAGCAGGAACACGCGCAGCGCCGGAGGGAGGAACCGGCCGACGACGGCGAGCACGGCCACCGCGAACGCGATGTCGGTCGCGGTGGGGATCGCCCAGCCGCGCAGCACCTCGGGGCCGGCCGCGGCGTTGACCGCGAGGAACAGCAGCGCGGGCACGACCACCCCGCCGACGGCTGCCGCGATGGGAAGCGCGGCGCGGCGCGGGTCACGGAGTCGCCCGGCGACGAACTCCTCCTTGAGCTCCAGCCCGACGACGAAGAAGAACACGGCGAGCAGCCCGTCGGCGGCCCACGCGCCGACGCTCAGCTCCAGGTGAAGCTCGGGGATGCCGAAGCGCACGTCGCGCACGGCCTCGTACCAGGGCGCGGCGGGGGAGTTGGCGAGGATCAGGGCCGCGACGGTCGCCGCGAGCAGCAGCGCACCACCGAGCACCTCGCTGCGGGCGGTGGAGCGGATACCGCGCCACAGCTCATGGGGCGCGAGACGGAAACGGGCAGGGGACGACGAAGACACAGGGGTACCTCACGGGAGAGATGGGCGGTCGATGCGAGGAGGCCGCGCCATCCGGCGCGGCTAGCCGCGTGGCGGCGGGCAGCCCGCGATCTCACCGTGCGAGAGGGTGCCCCACACGCTCGTCCACCCGTTCGTCCCCGGGTGCAGCACGACGCGCATCCACTCCGTCATCGGCGTCGCCGACGACAGGCGCTGCGGGGCGCGCGTCGAACCGGCGGAGACGAGGGAGGGCACCCGTCCAGGCTACCGTCTGTCATCCGTACTGCCCCGAGACGTCTCGCCGGAGGTGTCGCCGGAAGGCCTCAGCTGTCGGATTCGATGGCCAGCGTGTTCCCGTCCGGGTCCTCGACCCAGGCGATCCGCCCACCGCCCGCCCGAGGGCCGATGCCGTCCGCGTTCTGGCCGAAACCGTCGTAGCGGACGAACTCGGCTCCCGCAGCCGTCAGCTCCGCCACGACCGCATCGAGGTCGTCGACGTACCACGTGGCGACTGTCGAGCGCGTCGACCCCGCGGTCGGCGTCTCGAACACGTTGAGCATGGTCCCGTCGCCGCAGGCGTAGAACCGAGCGCCCTCCGCGATGCCGGCGCTCGGTCCGCTCCGCCCGGCGGCGAGGCCCAGCACCCCTTCATAGAAGGCGGCCGCTCGTCCGATATCGGTGACGCCGATGGAAGCCCTCACCGGGTAGTCCGCTAGTCCCATGTCAGACATCGTGCTCTCGAACCGCCGGCACGGCAATCGCCGACGTCCGCGCGACGCAGGCCGGCGAGCTCTCGCCGACCAACGACGAAGGCCGCTCCGAAGAGCGGCCTTCTGCTGATGTGGGTTGTACGCGGAAGGTGTTTTGCCGCGTGATTCCGGGGAACTTCACGGCCCTCCGAGGTGTCAATCCTCTGCTGTCTGTTCGGTAATCCTCTACTCCGGTGCGCTGATCATGTCGCAGCGGGGTGCGCTGCAGAGTGCACGATACGAAGCGGTCCCGCGACTCAAGCGTCGGGCCGAGTGCCGTTGATGGCTCTAGCCGAGTACCGGGCGGACACGCACTCGGCTTAGCTCATCCCCACAGTGCGAAACGGAGAGCTTCGAAACCTGGAATCGCACTCGTCTTGACCGGGTTCGCAGTAGCTGCCTGTACCGCGGCGCTGACCACCATCTTGGCCTTCGTCAAGTTTTCGGCATCTGGGCCAACTACCCCCAGGGCGCTGGCGGCGAGGGTAAAGCTCTGACTCCACTTCTTGTGAGGGTCGGCAAAGTGAGCTTCCTTGAACTGCCGCCCGAATTCTTGTTGCAGGGCGTCTAGATAGACGGACGGCTGGATGAGGTCCTCTATCTCCGATGGCTTGTGGGTAGGCTCGCGCAGGATGAAGATGCTCTTCGGGTCTAGGAAACCGCCGGTGTTCAGATTCTTCGCTTCGAGCTCGCCCGCATCGTCGTTGTCGAGCACCACGATGATGCGGCAACCTGTCGACTTCTCGCGTTGCAGATAAGCGCGGAGCTTTCCGGTTCCCCTCGTCGGTTTCAGGACGATGCGCCCGGTAGAGAGGTCTTCCGCAGCCCCCGCATGCATGTGCTTCATTACCGCGCCGATGATATCGGCGTCCGTAACGCCTTCGGTGAGTACCACCGTCTCTGCTGAGTCGAGATTGTCAGCGAGTTGCACGCCTAGTGTCTCTCGGATGTTGCTCACCGACCTGGCAGGCGACGCACTGTTCTGTTGAACGAGAACGTTGGCGCCAACTACTTCGCGGTTCACGAAAACGGGATTGTGTGTCGCCAATACCACTTGCTGTCGCTGCGACAGCTTCGTGAACAGCATTTGTAGGTCATGAACCGCCCGTGAGTGCAGATGTGCTTCGGGCTCGTCGACGAGCAGGATGAAGCTGTCCTTCGCGTCGTCCATTCGTTCGCGCGCTAGGTGCTGAATCAGAGCGAGCGCGAACAAGCTCTTGACACCATCTCCCTTCTGAGAGAGTGGTGTCGCTGAGCCGTCGTCGATCACAATCTCACCGATGGCGTCGGACTGCAGCACGCTGCGGGTCTGAACCTCTACCGCCTCGATACTCGGTAGATAAGTTGAGATCGACTGCTGAAGATCGTTCTGAACCTCCTTGACTGCTTCATTTCGCAGCTCATTCACCTGTTGTAGTGCGAGTTTGTAGGCGTCTGACTCCGCGAGCGCGGACAGCCGTATGCTGGCCAACTCATTCAGCAGAGAACGCGCCTGTTCCATAGTTCGCACGGCTGGAACGAGTACGTGCGTAACGCGGTCGGCGATGAACTTCGTGATGCGGTGCGCGTTCGCTTGATACTTCGAGCCGCTCGGACCCTGCTTGAGAATGCCGATGGATGTCGTTGTTCGGGAAAGTTGCAGGAGAACTGGTAGATCCCCGTTGATCTGGAGTCCCGTCTGCGACTTGAACTCGTCACGCTCATGATCATCAAGCTGAAACTTGAGCCGCAATTCGGTCGGGCGTGCGGACTTCGTGGACTGCTTACTCAACGGGTAATCTTGCTGCCACTCGAACGGCACATCGACATTGGGGTCGCCGCGGCGACGCGATGGGTGGGCTTGATAGACGAGCGCGACCCTGGGACCAGACAGTTCACCGGTCTTCGTCGTTTCCTCCGGCAGCTCACTCCAGGTTCGGATCATCCGCATGCCAAGTGCCAGAGCGCGAAGAAGGTTCGTCTTGCCCTCGTTGTTGGGGCCAATGAGGGTGGTCAGCTCATGCAGGCGAAACGTAGTTTTCTTGCCAATGGATCGGTAGTTGGATACCGACACTTCTTCGAGCCGCATCCGTGCCTCTTTCCTCGCTCGACTTGGTTCATGATCACACATGCGAGTAAAGCGGCGAACCAGAGGTGCCTCCTCGCTACGTCGAGATTGCGGGATCTGACCGCGCTCGCTGGTGCGCTACGTTGAGCCAATGACTAGCGACACGGTGCAGGCCGGTTGGCATCCCGATCCCTCCGGGCAGTTCGAGCAGCGTTACTGGGACGGTGCGACGTGGACGGAGCACGTTTTCGCCGGCGGCGTGCAGCTTGTCGCTCCGATGGCTCGCAGTCGCGCCGAGGCTCGCGCGTTCGCTGCTCAAGTCGCCGTCGACCCGCGCACGGATCGTGAGCCCTCGGCGAATACGGCAGCAGTCGCGCCGCTGTCGGTGAGTTCCGGAACTCAGAACGCGTTGGTGCTGGAGAACATCCCGCTGGTCGGCGCGCGCAAACACGCGGAGAAGCTGCGCTCGGAGGTCGCGCGGCTCCAAGGGCTCATCGACCAGTACGGGCTCCAGGACGTGGCCGCCCTCGATGACCTGAAGCGCCACCTGAATCAGGAAGTCGATGGCGCGCGCGGGCAAGTAGCAGCCGCCGCGGCGGAGCTGGCTTCTCGTCAAGCGGAGATCGCGTCGACCGAAGCGTCTCTCCTCGACCTGCGCGGCGCCGTCGAGGTCCAGGAACTTGGCCTCTACGACTACGAGCACCCCGCCGAAGACTCCGTCGCTCTGGCCACGCAGCTCGAGGCGCTGCGTGCAGACATCAAGACGGCCGTCCGCACCGGTCGCGCGACACAGGCGACGAGCAACTTCACCTTCAACAACAGCACGGCCAAAGGTGCGAAGTTCGTTCGAGACATGTCGAAGCTCATGCTCCGCTCGTACAACGCCGAAGCCGAGAACTGCGTCAAGGCTGTCCGCGCCGGGAACCTGGCCACGGCGCAGAAGCGTCTCACCACGGCACAGGAGCAGATCGCTCGTCTCGGCACGATGATCGACCTGAGCATCACGTCGTACTTCCATCAGCTCCGGCTGCGTGAGCTCGAGCTCGCCAACCGTCATCTCCGCGCTGTCCAGGCGGAGAAGGAAGCTGACCGTGCACACCGCGAGGAACTCCGCGAGCAGCGCAAGGCGGAGAAGGAGCTGGCGGCCGAGAAGGCGCGCCTGGAGAAGGAGCGGGGACACTACGCGAACACCATCGCGGCCCTCGAAGCCAATGGTGACCTCGAAGGTGCAGAGCGCATGCGGGCGCGGCTCGCTGATGTCGAGCATGCAATCGAGAACGTCGACTACCGCGCGGCGAACATCCGTGCGGGATATGTGTACGTCATCAGCAACGTCGGATCGTTTGGACCCGACGTCGTGAAAATCGGGCTTACCCGACGTCTCGAACCGATGGACCGCGTGAACGAGCTCGGCGACGCGTCCGTGCCGTTCCGGTTCGATGTTCACGCCCTGTTCTTCGCGGATGACGCCGTCAGCATCGAAGCGATGCTTCACCAGCACTTCGCCGATCGCCGCATCAACCGCGTGAATATGCGGCGCGAGTACTTCCGAACGACTCCGACCGAGGTCCGAGAAGTACTGAAGGCGCACTCCGTCGAGCTCCTCGACTTCAAGCTGGAGCCGGCCGCTGAGGAGTACATGGCTACCCGCGCGATGCAGGGCGCGGTGTAGCCGGACTACCTGGGCCCTGCGCGCAATCCCTGTGTAACGCCGCTCGCTGAGGTGGGAGTTGCAGCGAGCGGGCGTAGGGCCCATGGCGCGGGAATAGCATGCTGTCTGCGAGTACACGAAAAGCCGTCTGGATCAGACGGCTTTTCGTGAACTTCTAGTGGGTTGTACGCGGAAGGTGTCTTGCCGCGTGATTCCGGGGGACTTCGAGCGGTGAAGCCGGTGCGATCCTCCACGGGCCGAGCCGTAATCCTCTACTTCGTCTCACCTCAGCGAGTGTGACCACGGCTAGTTCGTGCTGGCAGATGCGTGAGTCAGGCGGCACCCGGTCGGTGGTGAACGCGAGCGACCCGCGCAGCGAGGGTCTCGGTGGCCTGCCGATACGTCATCATCGCGGCGAGGAGCGCGTTCGTCGTGTGCGCGAGGTTCATAGATGCGACGACGTAGAGAGTGCCGTCTTCGTTGTCGACGGTGTCTCCGTGCTTGCTCGTGCTCATCATTCGAAGCGGGGAGGGGTGCGTGAGGCCCGAGATCAGCCGCCAGACAGTGGACGCATACCCGCCGTTCAGGTCTGGGTAGTCGGTCGCTTGCTCGACGATGACACCGTGCCCAGGCGCGCCGCCGGTGTAATCGTCGACACTGATGCCTTCAGCTTCAGCGATCTTGGTCATCTGCTGCATATGGCGCTTCCGGCGAGCAACGACTCCACGGATGGCGGCTTGTGAGGCGGATCTTCCCTGGGGTGTGCTGAGGTCAGCGAGCTTCGCCGCGGCCTTGATGAGGGTCAGGTCGTAGCCGATGTCAGTTGTGCGGAGCTGGAGGAGTCGGACGATGCGGTCGCGTTGGACGTCTGGTCGGAGCAGCCATAGCGCCGTGGAGGCGGACTCGAGCGCGGCCCGCAGTAGAGGGAAGTGCGCGGTCACGCGGTGCTCGAGCTGTTCTTCATCTGGAAGAAGCAGCTGCTTGGTGGCCGCCAGGTTGTCGGTGGCCATCGACATGCAGGACGCGACGTAGTGGCTCAGGTGGAGCCAGCTCGTGCGGCGGTCGTCGTCGCCGAGCTCCGAGGTGGGCTTCGCTCGAAGTTGAGCGATGGTCGCGTAGCGCTCAAGGAGCTCATCAACTTGTCGCAGCCTCTCGGTGAGAACCCGTGAGGCGTTGAGCTCGTCGGCGTCCGTAACCGGAACACGGATGAGACCTCTCTCGGGCCGAGGCTGGTGTTGCATGGCTCGACCTTATCGGCGCGGGGCCGTCGCGGTCGGCTTGTCTTGTATCTCGTGCGCTACGTCGAGCGAGTGAGTGAACAGACGGCGCAGCTCGGTTGGCATCCGGGCCCGTCTGAGCAGTTCGAGCGCCCCATCTGGGGGCCGGTCCCTCCGTCGATGCTCAGGTTTCAGAGCGCCATAGTGTGATCGTCTCGGCGGCTCCCTGACCGCGGTGGGAGGTTCATTGATTGCCGCGATCCTGATGGCGAGGTCCATGCCGAATGCGAGTCCGGCGGCGGTCATGACGCGTTCGTTGATGGCGACTCGCTCGAGGACGGTTGGGGGTGTCACGTCGCTCAGTGGGTGGTCGGGTGAGAGTCAGTCCGCCCGCGCTCATGACGGTGGCGCCGAGCTCTTCGCGATCTCTGTAGCGCGCCGAGAGCTAGTCGTTCGTACTGTTGGCAGACACCCCTGGAGGCAGCCCGCCGGAGTGCTCCAAGGTCGAAAGCGTCGGGGTCTCATGGCTGGTGGAGACGGCAGTCTCAGATTCAACGGAGGGTGTAGACGAACTATCAGCGCCAGAATCCGACTCGATATCCCATTCTTGGGGAGCGTCAAGACCTAGGAAGAATCGGTCGAGGATGATGTCCAGGTCCCTAGAGGCTTTGTCAAAGTTCGCCGAGAGTTTCCCGCTCATCGGCCTGTTGTGAGCGATGCAGTTGCGTGCCCGTTCGATGGAGTCGAGAACTGTACTCAGGCTCGAGATGAACTCGGCGGTCGACTCGTCTGTGATGAGCGTCGGATGAATGGCCGCGAGGAATTGTTCGTAGTCGCTGGACGACCGCATAACGCTCAACACGTCGCCCACGTTTCCGGGCATTTTTCGCTTGATCACATTCTTGTACTCGGCGAAAGAAACATAGAAGAACTCGTTCTCCAGAGCGGCCTCCAAGTCTGTCGGATTCGGCATGTCCTTCATGGTGCCCACCTGCGAGGCGTCGAGTAGCGAGTACCAGGCCGCGTCCTCAGCCGCGGGAAGCAGGAGTATGGAGAGCGCCTCGCGGAGACGAGATTCGAGGCGATACAACGTCTGAGCATGCTGAGCGTTCTGGGACTGAACAAGGGAATCAGACACTTTGATGATGTGAAGGACTTCGGTGTTCGTTCGTAGAACATCGACTGTCACGTCAACTGCACCTCGCAGCGCCTCGCGCTCGCCGTCTAGATCAAGGCGGAGCCCGACGACGGTCCCTGCGGCCGAGCTTCGGCGGTAAGTGAAGCGCGGCGTTGCCGCGAGAAGTCCTTCGTCTTCGGTGAGGGCGTTGAGTGCAGGTTTAAGCTCGTCGAGCAACTCTCGTTCAACATCCTCATGGGTGAGGATCAGTACGAACTGCACTTCACTCACGGTCAACACCGTCCTGATCGAAGAGTTCCTCTAGAAGCATCGCCTTTGACTCAGCCCACATCCGATCTCCCTCCCGCTTCGCAGCTTGAGCAGCTTCTGACAGGTGATTGGCGAGTTCAACCACTGCTGCTTGCTCGTCAAGCGAGGGGACAGGCACCAGCAGATGCATGGCGTCGTCGGCGGACACACGTGGCAGAGTGTTTCCGGTCGCGAGGTGCACGGCCTGGATGACCGTCGTCGAAAAGCGAAGCACATGAGCGAGATACTCTCCGAGCACTACAGATGTGTTGGGGCGCAAGACGATGAACTCAGGGGAGCAATATCCGTCGTGGGAGGCGAAGTACACCTTGTTCAGTCGAGGCCGCAGCTTCGCAAACAGAACGTCGCCGGGATTGAACTCCACGCCCGTCGCCACCTGTTGCGAGGGCGCCCCAATCAGCGCACCGGTGCCACTTTCCACGTCCGCCATCCCGAGAGTCGCGGGGGGAACGGAGGTGAGCGTTCGCACTGGGGTCGCCAAGTCGCCAAGCTCGAGTATCCGGTGCCCGGACGCTCTCAATGCCTCAATGGCTGCGACTCGCTCCGGATGAAACGCTCCTGGATCGAGTCTCTTGGTCTGACTGATTTCCGCTAGCCGCGCAGTCCAGCCCACGTTTGTGGATACGCCCGGCACCCGAATCGAAAGTTGTTCTTGGAGAGTAGGCTCTACTTCCGCGGCTAATGCGGAGGCCTCGGCTCGGCGGCTCCCGCGCGCTTCCCTAGCGACCTCCATACGTGCGGCCAGTTGCCGCTGTCGCTCGAGAGGCGGAAGGGGAATCTGAAGATCTTTGATCTCGGTGGAGTTGATGTTCGACATCAAGATTTGGCGGGATGCTCGCAGGACCTGAGCCCTGCCTGCTGCCGAGTTCAGGAAAGCGGCGACGTACTCAGGATGAGCCATATCCGGATCCACGCGAAGCCGAATCAAGTAGCTTGCGAAGACCCAGTCGCCGTCCTCGCGAAACACCTCACACTTGCCGACGAGCTCGCGGCTCCCGTTGGTCCGATTGATGAGGATGTCGCCCTTGCGTAGGGCGTATGTGTTGAGTTCTGTCGGATTTAGCTTCACGTACTTGAGGTCGCGAAGATCCCACCCATCGTCCTGCAGGTTATTCATACGCAGAATCGGATAGCCCTCCGGCTCCGTGTGAGCAGACAGACTGAGGCCGTACTGGACGCTTTGCGCTATCGATGCCACGCTCTTTGCTTCGTAGCGGCTGCGGGTGAGGAAGCCGCTGACGTCGCGTGCGCCAGCTGCGAACCCGACGTCGGCCCGAATGCGGAGGTCTTGGGCGCGGGCCGTGAAAGTCAGCGGGCTCATCGTCCGCAGAACTCCTCGTAGGCGGCGAGGATGGCGGGAAGATCGTTTGGCGCACTTCGCCCGGTGTTGTCGTAACCGACGCTCTCGGCCGCAGCCATAAATACTTCTTCGTCAGCATCCGGGGCTTCTCCGGAGCCTCGGCGACGCAATATAAGAATGCTTGACTTCACTGTCGTTCCGAAATGGGAGAATGCGGACGTCGGAAGGCTAACGACTGCGAGAACCTGGAACGAGTCGAGCAAGTACTCCCGCACGTAGCGCAACGAAGCGTTCGCCAAGATGCCGTCCGGCACGATGATGACTGCTCGGCCGTCCGCGGCAAGGTACTGCGCGATTCTCTCGATGAAGAGGATCTCTGTCTTCTGAGCCTTCCGGGGCCGACCGCCAACCTTGGCGAGGTCGTAGGTCTCGAGCCATGGAGACTGTGTCGAGAGGATCTGGGCGCCGAAGGGAGGGTTGGAGAGGACCAACGTGAACTTTCCGGCGCCGAATTTCGGGTTGTGCTGAGTGGTCCACTCGATTGGCGCGAGCGCGTCCTCGCAAACAATATTTGTGTGCCCGTCCTCGTGGATAATCATGTTCATCTTCGCGACACGAGCGATAGCATCGTTGATCTCGATTCCGAACAGATTCTGTCGTGCAAAGTCGCGCCAGTGATTCGTGTGAGCCGGTGTTCCCCTGTCGTAGTACTCGTCGGCTTCGCTCATCACGGCACTCATCGCGTGCAGGAGGAACCCGCCCGAACCGCAAGCTGGATCGAGAATCACGTCCTCGTGGGACGGGCGGACCATCTTGATGGCGAAGTCAATTACTTCGCGAGGTGTGAAGTACTGGCCGAAGTCTCCCTTGAAGAACCCGTCCATGAACGTCTCGAACGCGAGTCCCTTGACATCCAAGTCGGTTGCGCTGAGGCTGATCCACTCAAGGTGGGAGACCACTGTACGGAGCGTATTGCTGTCGACTTTCAGTTCTTCGTCGAACACGTCCGGGCTGCGGTCACGGTGCTGTTGGTAGAGCGCTCGAATACGGTCCGCGAGTCGCGCCGAGGACTCGTGGGTCCGGATCTGAAACTCATACGGCGCGCCGACCTTTCGGAGCTGCTTCTCGTCACTCACCTTGACGAAGATCAACTTGCTGAGTTCGCCGAAGGCCGCAGGCGGTGACAACCGCCCACCACCCCACAAGCTCTGGTGGCACTTCTTCAGTGCCTGGATCAGTTGCTCCTTATCGACCGCACGCAGATCGAGATCGCCCCCGAGGCGATACTTGTACTCCTCGGGCCGGCCATAGCGACGCGGCAAGTCCGCCACGATGTTGTCGTTGCGCTCGAAGACGCCATAGCGGTCACTGAAGTCGAGAACTTGTCGAGTGTTGCCCGCGACGACCATCACATACTCGGCGCGCAGTTTCGACCAGGTCCCGTTGCCGGCGACCTGCTCAACAGCCTGAGAGAACTCCGCGTCGCTGATGCCCTCGCGCTTGCATTCGACGACCGCGAAAGGGCGCTTCCGCGTTGAGTCGGTGAAGACAACGAGGTCGGCTCGGTCGTTGGGAACTCGGTCGGGGATAGCGACCTCCACCCCGATAGCACTCGCTTCGTAGCCGTACACGTAGACGAGCTCCGCATACATCGACGCTCTGACACGCTCTTCCGGGTCGCCGTAGATCTCGCTCGCTCCGCTGTGCACGTACGTCACCCTTTGCGTACGGCCTTCTCCTTCGAATCGAAGGTATCCGTCTTTGGCGGCGAGCTGGACGAGGTCTCCGCCCTGGTTGGTCAATCTGGCTGTTTCGGGCACTTGACAACCTTGCCACGACCCGGCGACATTGCGGGGCAAGATCTCAGATCGCGTTGCTCCCAACCTCGGGACTCGGTCAACGCCATGTTGTCTTTCGAGGCCATCGGGGGAGAGTCTTTCTCTCGTGCGATGTAGATTGCCGAAGCGGCGGATCCGTCCGAGGCACGCGCCGTGTCGCGCAGTACCCGAGGTCGTTCCGCGTCGAGTTTCCCGTCTCGCTCGGCGATCCGCTGGTCCGAGATGCCCGTTGGCGATAGCCGACTCCTCTCAGCTCACCCCGCACGCGCGGGGCGCTCGATTCGCTGTGACGAACTGACGAGAATCCTCAGCAGGGGTTCCCATACGTCTAGAAGTTGCTTTGCGGTCCAGCCGGAGAATGCTTCGAGTGCGATTCTCTGCTCGGGGGTGACAGTCGTAGCGCCGCGCTGTTGGTGGGTCAGCCGACGACCTGTGCGCGGTGATGCCATCGTTACTGCGGAGCAGGCGTCCGAGTCGGCTGGGGATCTGTTCGACTCGTCGGTATTGCCCCCACCAGCGGGGTGTGACTGATCCCGCCACCGCGTCGAGGTCGTTATAGCGTCGAAGTATGACCGACGACTCGACGGGTGTAAGCGAACGCTGGCGGCGCGTGCCGACCGAAACCGTGCTCGAGATGGGCAAGATCGCCCTTTTAGCTGGCGGCATCGAGGGCATCATCTACAGCGTGGCGGACTGGCTAGGACCCGAGATTCACGGCCTCATCGCCCCGCGACGACAGAGTGCTGACTCCGTCAGAAGGAAGCTTGCATCCGCCGGAGCATCCCGTGCTTTCGCAAGTGCAGTGGACATTGACGTCGCACGTTGGAGTACCTGGCTTGAGAGCGCAGGCGCCGCGCTCTCGGAACGCAACCGCATGATCCATGCCCGCCTGATCTACGTCTCCGGAGAAGATGGACGCGTTCAGTTCGCCCGCGCCTCACGGGACGGCCGAAAGAACCCTCGACCCGCCGGCGAGATTGTTGCCGTGCGAGAACAGCTGGAGAACGTGGCCGACGAGGGCGATGCGCTGAACCTCATCGGGCTCGTTCATCAGGAGCGCTGGAGTCGCCGCGCGGATCTGGACGTGGTGGGCCAAGAGGGAGAGTGACGGCGGCGGCGCGCAGGCGCACACGGTGCCTGGTTTAGCTCGCTCGCGTCCGCTCGCAGGGCTGCTGGGGAAGTATCACTACGACTGACCACACATCCGTGGAGAGCGAGCCCGTGCCGCCTCCCAGAAGTAGATGGAATCCATGGGCGGGCGAGGGAAAGTGGATGGCGAGTCCGACAGCCCACGACGAGGCTCACGACGAGCGCGGTTGCGCGAGCTTCGGCGTATCGCGGGGCACAGGTACTGCTTCTGTCCCGTCCCAGGCTTGATAGCGCTTGGTTGGCGGTCGGGGGGACGGGGTAAGAAGGCTGAGCCGCGTATTCAGATCGCGGGATAGCTTGACTTCTTCGTCCGGTAGGCCTTCGCCTCTTTCTCTTTCAAGTACGTGCCGGTCTGGAGGTTACGCACCCACTGGCGTCCCTCGGCATCCGTGATTTCGATCAAGGTCAGAGGGAGTTCATCGCTGGTGTAGCCAGCGAGGCGCGCGACGCCTTCTTCGCCGGGAGCTAGCCCGTTCACTTCGTTCTCATCGACTACAAACCGCTTCCGCCTGAACGCCTTCTCTGCGTACTCATTCAGCACCCACACCATAGGTACGTGATAGTCGGTCGCATTGTGCGCACGAATGACCGCGTCATAGGTGTACTTGTTGTCGTCGCCCTTCTTAGCTTCCCACGCAAACCAAGTAACGAAACCGTCTGCTTTTGCGCGTTCGGCAGTCTTCCGCTGAAGATTCAAGAGGTAGAACCCGAACGCGAACGCGCCGCTCGTCCCGAGCGCTCCGATCCAATCGGCTGTGTTGCCCCAATCCCACACCTCGTACCCCCACATCTTCGCCCAGTTGTCCCAGAGATCTGCCCATGACTGCATTTGATGAGCGTAGCGGCCGAGGCCTGGACTACCGCGCCTTCATGCACGCTCTTAGAGTCGCTGCCGAACGGCTCTTCAGCGGAGCCTCGCCGAGATCAGGAAGTCCAGGCCCAGGCGTCGTGTCGAGCTTCTATGAGCACGTGCTCGAGGCGGCCACGATGAGCATCTCGATTGCTGTAGGTTCCCCGTCGGGAAATGCGGTGTTCAACCACTGCGCCCAAGTGCATCGGCTGGCCGTCCCGGTCTGGAGCGCGCGGAGCACCGCTGTCAAACCAGCGACGGGGGCCCCGTCATGGAGCTGAAACGCGGGGTAGAGCGTTACGCCATCCGACGTGTCCAGTGACAGAAGTGTGAGCGCGCCAGCGGCCTCGACGGTCTCCTCCTCCGTCCATCCGAGTGCACGGGCGATGGATTCGGTTGTGTAGCAGGGGCCGATAATCGCAGCCCACGGATTTGGCTCCTGATCTTCTGTCACAACTCGTCCTCGTGGTTGCGGGTGTGGCGTCGCCGGACATCTTCGAGGATTTGATCAAGGCTACGGCGTCCGTCGACGTAGTCCTGCGCGTCCCGCAGGGCCTGAGGGCTGGGCTTCAGCCCATCCAGCGTTGCGTCGTGCAGCGACTCGGCAACATTGCGGATCCGCCAGTCGCGGTCGATGTCGGCTCGCTCAGTCATCCCTCGGATCACGGCAAGACTCGGAGTCGCCATCTTCAGTGTGGCCATGTCGAGGAGCGCCAGGTTTCCTTCCTGCCCGTCTCGTCCGAGACTCGCGACTCGGCGGCCGTCGTCGGTTATTCCACCGGCCGGCACGTGCATGTGCCCATGAGCGAGCAGCTCGGGGCGCACCGCATCCCAGACCTCGGAGACTCGTGCTCGAGATGTTGAGGACGCCTTGAGTGCCGCTTCCGGGAAGTGGTGGGGGTTCGTGCGCAGGAGCTCACGCACAGGGAGGACGGGCGTTCCCGCGGGACCCTCGTGGGTAAGCATCAGGTCTGCCGGTCCACCAGCGATAGCCTCGGCGACGTGCTCGTCGGTGATGGCCTCGTCAGGCCACCAGGTCAGCCCTTCGATGCGGGAATCACGGTCAACCGATGCGGCACCGCCCAGGGAGAGCACCCGACGACCTCCGATGGTCAGACGAGCCGGTCGCGGGAGAAGCCAGGTGAGCTGCGAGACCCTCACGGCGCGACCGGGGTTCGCGTCGAGCAGCGGACTGATCCGGTCCCAGGGCTCGTGGTTGCCGAGCGTGACGAAGATGCGGTCGATGTCGGTCTCGGCAAAGACCTCGTCTACCTCGTCCTGCGGCATCGACCAGTCGCCGAGGTGAAGCAGGGTCGTCACGTCCGGCGCGAGATAGGGGAGCACCCGGGCAACAGTTCGAGCCCAGCCGACGTTGCCGTGCCAGTCGCCGCAGACCGCGACGCGCTGATCCGGAAGACCCATGGTAGGCGCGTGCTCGAGAACTCTCATCGGTGACCTTTCTGTCTAAGCCCCTAAGGCGCATCAACGTCTCCGGGACAGCTGTGAGCGCCTACGAGGTCTACCCACACCAGACTGCCGAAGGCATCCTGTTTTCGTTTGGTGAATCCGCATCAACTGCGAACGGACTCGTCTAGAAGCGCAGAAGCAGCGTTCGGTGTGAGCTTCTAGCGCACCTAAGCAAGCTTCGTGCCTGTTAGCGTCACATGTTCGCAGGAGTGGGAAATGGCCGCGCACACGATTTACATGAACAGCTCAGCTACTAACATGACCATCGACAACTCCAACTCACTCGCCACTCCGGCCGAAGACTTCCTTCACTCCGGTTCTCGTCCCTCAGCACCTATCCCGACTGCGACCCTCCACGAAGCTAAGGCTCTCGTCGACGCATCGGGTGTCGCCGACCTCCTGGCCGCGTGGGCCGCGAAGGACGGTAAGTCGGTCCGACGGACCAGCCTGCCTGCCCGACAGGTGCTCACCGTGTGGATCGCCCTCGGGCTCGCGCAGAGGGAGCTGACCGTCTCGAACACCGCCCTGGTGCTGAGCGAGCATCTCACGCCCGCACGGCGCCGCGCCCTCGACCTGACGCACGACTTCTCGAAGCACACCCCGAAGCAGCTCGAACGCATGGTCGACAGTGCGACCAAGTCCCTCATCGCTGTCATGGACGCCTTCCCGAGCTCCACCCGCGGACGACGACTCACCAGGCACGAATGGGAGAGCGTTCTCGCAGAACGCGCGAACATCTCAGTCGACCTCGAGCGGCGGTGCAAGCGGTTCGTGGTCTTCGCGAACAGGCTGCTCGGAGCTCAGCACAAGTCCGCCGCGGTGAGCGACCCGCGCGATGGCGTGAGCGTCGTCGTAGACAGCCGCTTTCGTGGCGCCGGCGTCCGCGGGATTGGACAGCGACGCATGAACGCGCTCACCGAGACCGGGCGGGTCTCGTTCGAGCCCGACGCCGGCTACTGGAATCGGGACTCAACCGGTGCGGGCCGCCAGGTGCGGTATGGATGGGAGGACGAGCTTGCCGTGCTGATCTCGAACGACCCCAACCAGCCGCGCGCAGTGCCGAACATCGTCGTCGGCTTCAACCCGCACCTGCCAGGATCCGGCTTCGCGGCCGCGGCGGCGGAGATGCTCCAGCACATCGCAGATCGTGGTGCGGGACTCGACCACGTCGTCCTCGACTGTGCGTACATGGCAACTCGGCCGGAAGCTCTGCGCACCCCGCTGATGAATCTCGGCGCGAAGCTCGTCGCGGACTACCCGACGCACCGTCTCGGGGTTCAGGCCGTGTCCGAGTCCGGCATCCTCGTCGACGGCACCTGGTACGCCCCGTCGTTGCCGGTCCACCTCCAGGGGGTAGGCAGGGAGTTCGCCCGCATCCGCGGCGGTGCCGCGCTCAGTGACCGTCTCGAGGCGGTGAAGGTGCTGAACCTGAAGGTGACTGCGCGTGCGGAGTTCGCCCGCCAGCATCCCCGCGACTCGGATGCGGGTGACCGGGACGAGCAGTACTACCCGTACAAGTCGGAGCGGTGGAACAAAGTCTACGGCTTGGGCCGCGGAGCGTTTGAGGCCTACGCCGCCGCGTCGGCTCGAACCGTGCCGAACACGTCCGGGCGTCAGCGGATGCGGGGTGCCACGGCCCAGGCGTTCCTCAGCGTGTTGGAGGTCATCGGAACGAACGCCCGCATCCTGCAGGACTTCCGTGCAGCTCAGCAGCGTCCACGCACTCGCACCGAGGTGTTCCCGCCGCTGATGAAGGACCGCGCTGCTCAGACGGCAGGCGACCCTCTGGCCTGCCCGTCGACGCGGCCGCGGCGATCTGTCCTGTCGTGCCCTGCCTTCGGCGCGACGACGACGCATCCATGTAGTAAGCGAGAAGTCGGCAACTAGTGCCAACCAAGAACGGGCTGTCCACATCGGACAGCCCGTTCTTGCGTTCCAGCGTGGGCGAGCCGCGTGGTCGCTTCGGTCAGAGCATGCGCGTCACGTAGGTGAGGAGTCGGGTGCGCTCCGTGTTGAGCCGGCCCGTGGCTTCCGCGACGCGCTGGCGGGAGAACCAGTGTGCGAGGGCGGACTCGCCAGGGAGGTCGCCTCGGACTCGCGGTGCCCGGCCCTCGGTCGCGATGAACCGGCGTAGTTCCTCCGCGCGTTCCTCCCACGCCTCTGCGCGCGGACGCTCTGCCCACCCCGGCAGCGCCGCGAGCGCGGCCTTCTGCTTCGAGGTCAGGGTCGCGGCGCGACGCTGCCCAGCCGCCCAGCCGACGATGTCGGCGGGGACGCCGTCGCTGAGGCGGGGGAGGCGTCCGAGGGCGTGCGCGTGCTCGGCGACCCTTTCGTAGTTGGCCCACCAGGGGCCGCGATCTCGTTTCGATTCCGGGGTTCTGTGTGATGTGTGCATGCGCTTGGCATGCGCGGTCTTGTCTCGCGGGTGTGACACGCCGGGATCCGCGTCGTCGCTCGCAGTTGATGCGACGCGGCCGCGAGCGGCCGCTCTAGCGTGGCGTCACCGCAGCACGCGACGACCGGGAGAAATCATGACGTCACCGAAGCCACTCGAGCTGGACGACGATGTCGACCCCGTCGAGTACGACGCTCGCCGATTCGCGGTCGATGTCGTCGAAGACGTCCGCCGCGTTCTGTCCTATCGGGGCGACACCCTGCTGGCAGCGGTTCAGCATCACGTTCGCTGGGCGCATGTGGTCTCGGGACTGCCCCTCGAGCGCGACTTCCTCTTCCGACGCGACGTCATCGCGGTCGCGGTACAACAGTTGCCGATGCGGTCCGACGCGTCGCTCGGGCGCCGCCGTGCTGTCCTTCTCCGAGTGGCAGAGGCCTTAGGGGTCACGGAGCGGGCGATGCCTCCGCTCTACGGCTCGGAGCCGAGCGCACCGTACACCGCCCACGACATCGCAGACCTTCGGCTGTGGGCCACAGTTCAACCGGAGAGTCGTCGAACCTCCGCACGGGTGCTGCTCGCCCTCGGCATCGGGGCCGGCCTTACGTCATCGGAGCTGTGCGCGGTCACCTCGAACAACGTCTCCGAAGACGGTGCTTGGGTTGCCATACCGGGCTCTCGCGCACGAACCATCCAGGTCGGGGAAGAGTGGCGCGATGCCCTGATCGCTGCGCGGCAAGATGAGGGCGGCGCGGTGTTCCAACCCGGCGTTCGGTGGTACCCCAACAAGATCAGCGACTTCGTCCGGTCGAGTCGCGGCGACCAGCTAAGACCGAAGCCTCAGCGGATGCGCTCTACCTGGCTTGTTCGGCAAATGCAGCGCGGCATGCCGGTCCAAGACCTTCTCTACGCTGCAGGGGTCAAGTCGTTGGACGCGCTTGCTCGATTCGAACGATTTCTCCCTGCACCTGCTGCTGCGCCTTGGCCAGGTAGTCAAGAACATCGGTGAGACGTTGCCGTTCCCGGTGCTGCTCGTCCGTTGCCGGCCAGGCCACGCGAGAGAAGGAGATTCCCGCTGCATCGAGCAGCAGCATCAGGTCATCCAGCCCGGCAGGTGTATTCCCGTTCATGAGACGGGACAACCGCTCGCGGCCCCACCCGGTGCGTTGCAGAAGATCGGCGCGCTTGAATCGCCCCGCCTTGAGCCCAGCCAAGACTTGCCCGACGGCCGCGTCCTGAAGCTGGGCCGCTCGGCTACGAGAGCGCTCGACCGGGTCGGTCGGAAGGGGCGACCACATTCGTCGAGCGGCATGATGACCGAACTTCCCCGGATTCGGTGCGTACGAACGTGGGGGCTGTCGGGTGGTCGTCATGATCTCATAATCTCAGGAAACGCGACTCCTGGCGTCACATCCCAGACGTTCGTGATTTCTTCGCGCAATTCCTCGCTGTTGGTGCAAAGGTGCCGCGCACACGACCGGCATGACCAACTTTGCTCTCTCGCGCACGTCCCTTTCCCAGCCCTCCTATTCGCCGATGCTCGCATCGGAGACCTGGTCCCGCGTCCGGCCCTTCGTCGAAGACGTCGTCGCCGAGCGCTGCGCCGCCATGACTAGGCGTCAGGTCGAGGAGCACCAGCGGTCGCTCGCGTTCTTCGGCGACTGGATCGTGCAGACCGGCATGGTCGAGTCGGATCAGGCTCTGTCCGAAGACATCATCGACATCTATACCGTCGACCGAGGCCGAGAGGTTCTGCCAGTCATGGCGGAGCGGGAGCGCAAGATGCTTCTGCGTCTCGCCGACATCGCCCCGTCAGTGGAGAAGCGTGCCGTCTCGACCGCCTCCGAGCCGGAGCGTCCTTACTCCGATGCGGAGCTCGCCACTTTCCAGCACTGGGCTACCTTCCAGCGCACCGACCATCAGCGGGCATCGTGCATGGCGATCTTCGCGCTCTGCGTCGGGTGTGGCTTGACCTCGGGCGAGGTCCTCGCCGTGCGCGGCAGTGACCTGTTGGACCTGGACGGCGTGCTGGCGGTCCAGGTCGAGCGTGATGGGCGGACGGTGCCCGTCGTCGACCGCTGGCGCGAGATCTTCCAGACGGTCATGGCGAACACGACGGAGACGGACGCGTTCCTCGTTGCGCCGAAAGCCACCAATCGCAAGGGCGCGATGCAGCACCTCCTGCGCGCGACAGCAGGTCAGGTGAAGCCCACCGCCGCGCGGCTGCGGATGACCTGGCTCGTCGCGCATCTCGAAGCCGGGACACCTCTCGCCGCGCTGCTGCCCGCGTCCGGGATGACGTCCACTGACTCGCTCCGTCGCGCAATGAGCTTCGTCCGCCCGATGCCGGCCAACCAGTTCTACGAGGCGCTTCGCATGACGGGCGCAGCGCGATGAGAACGGACAAGCCGAAGAAGAACGAACTCTTCCTCGACGACAATGCCGACCTCGAGGGGATGCTCTTCAACCCTCGAGCCCGCGGACCTGTCGCGACTGGCATGGTGCAACAGTGTGCCAAGCTCATCGACAGTGTCGGAATCCCGGAACTACTGGCTCAGTGGGATCAGGAAGTACATGCTCCAGTTCGCGGAGGCAGGCCGGCGTCCGTGCCGATGCGGGGGATCCTGATTCTGTGGCTGGTGCTCGCCTGGGAACACCAGCCCCTACAACTCAAGAAGCTACGCGACATCATCACTGAGCGTCTGACCCCGGAGACTGCCGCGATCCTCGGGATCAACCTAGACGCGGCGGTCAGCCCTGACGGGTGGTACGAGCGTGCGCGTCGGTCTACCAATCGCATCATGAGTCTCATCGACTATCACCCTGTCTTCAACAGGCACCGCCGCCTTCAGAAGAAGGAGTGGGACAAGGTCCGAGCCGACCGGGAAGAGATCGCGGAGGTCCTCTCCGTCCGCGCGCACCGCGCCGACGAGTTGATGAACCTGCTCCTGCACGCGACCTATCTGTGGATGCCCAAGCGTCTGCGTTCTGACAAGGTCTCCGTCACCATCGACGCGACAGCGGTTCGCGTGCACGCGCGCGGTGTCGGTGTCACCCGGCTCTCCAAGCTCGGAGCTGAAGAGCCCGTCTCCATTGAACCCGACGCGGCATTCTGGGCCCGGGGAACCGAAGACCACTCCGATGATGGCAAGACCTCGATCACGAAGATGAAGTACGCCTACGAACTGGAGCTGGGTGTACTCACAAGCAACGACCCGACTCGTCCGGAGGACATTCCGCACATCGTCGTGGGTATCGGACACCACGCACCGGCCTTCGGGCCGGGCAAGGCGGCACGCGCGATGTTCGAGAACATCGTGAGCCGCGGTCTTCAGCTCGACCACGTCATCGGCGACCGTGCCTACCTTCCGGGTGCCAAGGAAGCCGACCTCCAGAACTACCTTCGCTCCGCCGGTGCGAAGCTCGTCATGGATTACCACAAGACGTTCCTCGGCTACCAGGACAGCTATGCCGGCGCAATCATGGTCGACGGCAACTGGTACTGCGCCTCCATGCCACAGATGCTCATCGACGCGAGCAAGCGCTACCGCGAGGGCGAGGACGCCGACGACAAGAACCGCTCACTGACGAAGTCTCAGCGCGCAGCACGTGCTCAGTCTCGCCTGGAGCAATGGCAGAGCGACGTCGAGGCACGCGCGCCCTATCTCTTCAGCCGCAAGGAGCTGCCGGACGCTAAGGGCCGCACACCCTGGATGTGCCCCGCCGCCGGCAACTCACCCACTGCTGCCTGCCCACGTAAGCCCACCAACCTGGGATCCGGCAAGGTTCCGCTGACCATCATCAGACGACCGGTCGAAGGACCCGCGAAGGTCTGCGATAACAAGACGAGCACGACCTTCCCCGCAGAAGCGGGAGGCAAGTTCGCCCAGGAGTACCAATACGGCTCAAAGGAGTGGCGCGAGATGTACGGCCACGGGCGCAACAGCGTGGAGTCCTTCAACGCCTACCTCAAAGACGGCGGCACTCACGCGCTCGAGGACGGCTCCCGTCGGCGCCTGCGCGGCTCAGTGGCACAGTACTTCCTGGCCACGATGACCGTCGTCGCGGCGAACCTCGACAAGATCATCGACTTCGCTGCCCAGAAGACCGAGGACGGCGACGACTACGAAGCCGGCATCGAGGCGCCGCGCGCGAAGCAGCGCAAGCCGCGTCGGACCACGGCCTTGCAGCGCGTCACACACAACCGCGGCCGAGCGCGACGAAACCCCGTCCGCACGTAACTCGCCGTAGGTCAGAACAACTCACGTCACCGGCTCGAAGGTCGGCGCCAGCATGCCCAGAAGTGGCTGCGGCGCCGGCCTTCGAGTCGTTTCTGCGCCGACGCCGGTCTTCGCGGACGGTGAACCGCCAGCGAGAAGTGCTTCCAACGAGAAAAGCCGCCTGAAACCAGGCGGCTTTTCTCGTACTTGGGGGTTACGCGTACGTATTCACATACCATCCGCGTACAACCCCTAGTGCCCCCGACAGGAGTCGAACCTGCGACCTACGGTACCGGAAACCGGCGCTCTATCCACTGAGCTACGGAGGCGTACCGATCGACCTTATCACTCGTCCGGGGTGGTCTCCGACCCGCCCGCTTCGGTGACCGGGGCGGCCCGCAGCTCGTCGAGCGCGGCGGCCAGCTTCTCGGCGAGGTAGCGGTGGCCCGCGGTCGACGGATGCTTGCGTCCGACCTCCACGTCGATCACGGAGAGGTAGTTCTGCTCGGTGATCCAGTGCTGCTGCACGGGGGAGATGTACCACCAGCCGCGGGCGGCCGCGAGCTCGGACAGGTCGTGGTCGATGCGGGCGGTCTGCGTGCCGACGGGGAGCTCGTGCGGGGCGGGGCCGAGCACGACGATCGCGGCCTCCGGGTACAGCGCGGTGAGCGCGTCCCAGGCGGCGGTCACGGCGTCGCGGTAGCCCACCTCGCCCTGGGCGCGGTCGTTGATGGAGCCCTGCACGATCACCAGGTCGGGGTCGATCGCGGGGTCGAGGGCGGCGATCCGCTCCCCGAACGTGGGGCCGTCGAGGCCCGGCTTGAGGTAGCCGCTGCCGCGCACGCCGTTGACGACCGTGTGCCCGTGGATCAGGTCGGCGAGCACGTACGCGTACCCGAGCGTGGGATCCGTGGCCGCCGAGCCGTAGGTCCACGAGTCGCCGAAGACCAGCACGGTGGGGTCGTCGGGGAGCGTGAGGGGAGCCGGAGCGATGGCCGCGGTGGCGGTGTCGTCACCGGCGGCGACGGGCGCGGCGGAGGGAGCGGGAGTCCATGGCCGCCACACACCCAGAACGCCCGCCGTGACGGCGAGCACCAGTGCGGTGGCGACCCCGGCGGCACGCAGTCGGCGGCGGGTGGCGGGGGCCTTCATGGCATGAGAGTAGATCACGGTCGGCCGAACGCAAATTCGGCGCGACGCACGGGGGCGGAGATCACCCGTCCGCGCCCGTAAACTGGGGAGTCTATGAACCCCGAAACGCTCGCCTCCGCCATCCTCGCCGTCCTCGCACCGATCGCCGAGGCTCGACGTCCCGGCGAGCCGCTCGGGGTCACCGCCGCCGACGTGGTGCTGGAGCGTCCGCGCAACCGCGACCACGGCGACTGGGCCTCCAACATCGCGATGCGCCTGGCGAAGCCGCTCGGCACCAACCCGCGCGAGCTGGCGCAGGAGATCGCCGACGGACTCGTCCGCGTCGACGGGGTCGCGAGCGCCGAGGTCGCCGGTCCCGGGTTCCTCAACATCCGTCTCGACGCAGCCGCGGCCGGCGCGCTCGCGAAGGTCATCGTCGATGCCGGTCCCGCGTACGGCACCAACTCCTCGCAGGAGGGCGTGAGCGTCAACGTCGAGTTCGTCTCGGCCAACCCCACGGGTCCGCTGCACATCGCGCACACGCGCTGGGCCGCGCTGGGCGACGCGATCGTGCGCCTGCTGCTGGCGAGCGGCGCCCATGCGGTGCGCGAGTACTACATCAACGACGCCGGCGTGCAGATGGACCGCTTCGCGGGCTCGGTGCTCGCCGCCGCGAAGGGCGAGCCGACCCCCGAGGGCGGCTACCCCGGCGAGTACATCACCACGCTCGCCGGCCGCGTGCTCGAGGCCCGCCCCGACCTGCTCGACCTCCCCGAGGCCGAGCAGCTCGACGTCGCCCGCGAGCTCGCGTACGAGTACCAGCTCGCCGAGATCACGCACTCGCTCGACCGCTTCAACGTGCCGTTCGACGTGTGGTTCTCCGAGCGCACGCTGCACGCGAAGGACGCGTCGGGCCTGAGCCTGATCGACCGTGCCGTCGACCGCCTCCGCGAGCAGGGGCACGTGTTCGACCAGGACGGCGCGGTGTGGGTGCGCACGACCGACTTCGGCGACGACAAGGACCGCGTGATCCGCCGCTCGAACGGCGAGTACACGTACTTCGCCGCCGATGCCGCGTACTACCTCGACAAGGGCGACCGCGGCTTCCGCGACAAGATCTACCTGCTCGGCGCCGACCACCACGGCTACGTGCACCGCCTCAAGGCGGTTGCCGGTGCCGCGGGGGAGGACCCGGAGAAGAACGTCGAGGTGCTGATCGGCCAGATGGTGTCGATCAACGGCGCCCGCCTGAGCAAGCGCGCGGGCAACATCATCGAGATGGACGACCTGCTCGACTGGCTCGGCACCGACGCGCTGCGCTACTCGCTGGAGCGCTCGCCCGCCGACTCGCCGCTCGACCTCGACCCCGAGCTGCTGCAGAAGCGCACCAACGACAACCCGGTGTTCTACGTGCAGTACGCCCACGCGCGCACGCACAACGTGGCCCGCAACGCCGCCGACTCCGGTGTCGACCGCTCCGAGTTCGCGCCGGAGACGCTGACGCACGAGAGCGAGGCCGCCCTGCTGGGCGCGCTGCAGGAGTTCCCGCGCATCGTGGCGTTCGCCGCTCAGGTGCGCGAACCCCATCGCGTGGCCCGCTACCTGGAGGAGCTCGCGGGCCTGTACCACCGCTGGTACGACAACTGCCGCGTGATCCCGCTCAGCGACGACCCGGTCGAGAGCGTGCACCGCACCCGCCTGTGGCTGAACGACGCCGCCGGTCAGGTGTTCCGCAACGGCCTCGGCCTGCTGGGCGTCTCGGCTCCCGAGCGCATGTGACCGGCCGCCCGTGCGGCAGGATGACACCATGAGCGACGACAACCACACGCTGCCGTACCCCGAGCCGTCGCGGGAGCACCCGACGCTGGTGATCCCCGACGCGGCGGCGCCGCAGCCGGAGAAGGCCAGGCGACGGCCGCGGTGGCCGTGGGTCGTGCTGATCGTGGTCGTGGTGCTCGCGGTGCTCGTCGTGGCGGCGGAGCTCATCGCCCGCGCCGTGCTTCCCGGCGTGGTGCGGTCGATCGTGATCGAGCAGCTCGACCTCCCGGCGGATCAGCAGCTCGACGTGGAGACCACGGGCCTGCTCCTGCCGCAGCTCATCGGCGGACGCCTCGAGACGTTGCACCTGTCCACCGACGCGGTGACCCTGGAGGGCATCACCGGCGCGGCCGACGTGACCGCGACCGGCGTGCCCCTGCGCGGCGGCGACCTCGGCGGCGCCGACGGCACGATCCGCATCGACCAGGAGCAGTTCACGGCGCTGCTGGCCACGACCGACCTCCCGGTGGATTCCGTCGAGCTGGACGAGCCGAATGCCACGCTGGGCGGCTCCTTCGACGTGCTGGGCACCGCGGTGCCGGTGTCGATCACGCTCACCCCGGGCGCGGTCGACGGCGATCTGGAGCTGACCCCCGTGGCGGCGAGCGTCGGCGGGATCGACATCGACCTGTCCCGCGTCGGCTCGTCCCTGGGCGGACTGGGCGAGGGCCTCACGGAGCCGCGTCGCGTCTGCATCGCGGATCAGCTGCCGGCCGGGCTCACCCTCACCGGGCTGCAGATCTCCGGTGATGCCGCCGTGATCGACGTGGATGTCGACGGCGCGATCGTCACCGACGAGGCGCTGCAGGAGAAGGGCACCTGCCCGCGCTGACCGGCTACCCGGTCTCGGCGCGCGGTCCGTCCATCCGGGCCCGCAGGAGCTCGGCGAGCCACTGGGGCCGCTGCAGCGGGATGCCGTGGCCACAGCCGTCGACCGTGACCAACGTGCTGCCGGGGAGCGCGCGGTGCAGTGCCGCGGCGGAACGGTGCATGAGCTTCTTCTCGTTCTGTCCGACGAGGACGAGCGCCGAGCCGGGGAACTGCGACCACGCGGGCGGCGGAGCGAAGCGCAGGTTCTCCGCCACCGCGGTCACCAGGGTCTCGCGCGAGATGCCGGCCGAGGTGCGCAGGTAGGCGGGGAGCAGGTCGTCCGGCACGAACAGCTCCCGCGCCTGCAGCCGGGCGAAGTGCTCGTTCTTCGCCAGCCCGGCGGTCGCCCGCAGGAGCGCGAGGGTCGGGCCGATCGCGCGCGCCGGTTCCGCCTGGGCGCTGATGACCACCGCGTCGGAGACCAGGTCGGGGCGCTGCGCCGCGAGCAGCACGGTCAACTGCGCGCCGAGCGAGAACCCGACCACGGTCGCGGGGGCGGACTCGTGCTCCAGGAGCCGGGTGAGCGCGTCGACGGTCGCGGCGTGCGACACGTACGGCTCGGTCGCACTCGCGCCGTGGCCGGGCAGGTCGGGCACGATCACCCGCTGCTGCTCGCCGAGCCGGGCGCGCACCGGGTCCCACATCCACCCGGCGACCCCGCCACCGTGCAGCAGGAGAAGGGGTCGTGGGCCGGCGGGGCCGGAAGTCTCGTGGTGCACGTCACTGCCTCTCGAACGTGGCTGCCATGCGGCCGATGGTGTCGATCGTGCTCTCCAGTCGATCGCGATTGAGGGGGCCGAGCAGCCGCGCGGCCGACAGCAGGCCGAGCGTGGCGCTCGACAGGGCGAGGGCGAGCGACTCCGGCGCCACGTCGGCGACGACGAGCCCGCGTCGCTGCAGGTCGTGCACCCACGCGATCACGCGCTCGTGTCGTTCCCGGTACCGTCCGTCCTGCTCCTCCGCGACGTGCGCCCCGAGCACGCCGGTGTCGTCGAGGAACGCCGCGGTCATCAGCTCGTCGTCGAGCAGCGCGCGGGCGGTCGCACGATATGCGGCGGCGAGCGAGGGGTGCGCGCCGAGCTCCTGCTCCACGCGCGCGGCGATGCGGGCGTTGCCGCGCTGGAGCAGGGCGTCGCGCACGTCGCGCTTCGACGTGAACTCCCGGTACACGGCGCCCTTCGCGATCCCCGCGTCCTCCGCGACGGCGGCGATGCTCATGGCGTCGAAGCCGCGGGCGAGCACGAGCCGCTCGGCCGCGTCGAGGATGCGGTCGCGGCGGTGGGGGATGAGCGGTCTAGGCATCCGCCCGCCCGTCGAGGTGTTCGAGCAGCGCCGCGGTGACGACGTCGGGACGATCGCGCTGCACCCAGTGGCCGGCGCCGGGGACCACGACCAGACGGGCGTCGGGCAGCAGGCGCGCAGCGGTGCGGATGCGGTCGAGGGGCACACCGGAGTCGCGGTCGCCGTGCACCAGCAGCGTCGGCGTGTGCACGGACGGCAGCCGGTCGGTGTACACCGTGCGCAGTCGGTTCCACCGCACCTGGTCGCGCTGCCACTCGCCGAACGTCGCGAGCCCGGTGCCCGTGGCGGCCTCGGAGAGCACGGCTTCGACGAGCTCGGGCGTGCGCGCCTCCGGGCTGCGCACCAGGTCGGCGAGACCCTTCTCCATCGCGGTGGCGTTGCGCGCGTACGAGCGCGTCATCGCGGAGAGCAGGCCGGAGCGCAGCAGCAGGAAGGTGGAGAAGTGGGTGAGGGCGCCGAGCGGACCGTCGGCCAGCCGCGGCATCAGCCCGTAGCAGCCGAGCAGGGCGGCCGCGCGTGCCTGCCCGGGGCGGTCGAGGAGGTGCCCGACGGTCAGACCACCGCCGAGGGAGAGCCCGGCGACGGCGTAGTCGCTCAGGCGCAGCGCGTCGACGAGCTCGCCCACGTAGTGCACCAGCCGCTCCTGCGTGAGCCTCCACTCCGGACGGGGACTGTGCCCGAAGCCGGGGTGGTCCGGCGCGAGGACCCGGTGCCCGGCGGCGGCGAGCTGCGGGCCGATGCCGCCCCAGGAGAGCTCGGCGCTGTCGGCTCCGCCGCCGTGCAGCAGCAGGAGGGGCGAGCCGGATTCGTGCGTCGGGGTCCATTCGCACAGTGAGACCTCGGCGCCGGGGAGGCTGATGCGCGTCCGCGTGGGAGTCATGCGTGTCCTCTCGTTGTGACCAAACTAGCAGTTCTGGTCACAACGAGGGTCGCGCGGTCAGCGGTCCTCGTGTGCGGCGCCGGTCCCGGCCTCCTCTGCGGCGGCGCGCTGGGCCTCGCGCAGCTCCGCGGTCGCCACCTGCACGTCCACCTCGGCGCGCTGCAGCCGGCGTTGCACGAACGTCCGAGCGCCGAACCGCTCGTGCAGCCGGTCCTTGCGCTCCTCCTCGGCGGTGACGATGTACGCGCAGGCCACGAGGATCACCTGCGTCGACAGGTTGAGCCAGATCAGCAGGGCCAGCAGCGAGGCGAACGACGCCAGCAGCGGGTTGCTCGTGGCACCGCCGACGAACAGGCCGGACAGCTCCTGCAGCACGATGAGACCGAATGCCCCGAGCAGCGCCCCCGCCCACAGCGACCGCGCCGCGGGGCGCACCCCGGACAGCAGGAGGAACGCGCCGACGATGAGCGCGGCGTCGAGCGCGAACACCACCACGAGCGACAGCAGCCGCACCGTCACGGCGACCGCGGGGGAGTCCGACGGCAGACCGAGGAGGTCAGCGACCCACGTGGCGCCGAGCTGCCCGATGAACGTCAGCGCGGCCGCGAGCACGAATGCCACGCCGATGCCGAGTCCGAGGAGCAGGTTGCGCACGATCACCCAGATCCACAGGATGTCGGACTGCACGGTCCCGGCGATCACGCGGATGGCGGTGCGCAGCGAACCGATGGCCCCGAGCGCCGCGCCGATCAGCGCGACCAGGGAGACCAGCCCGGCGACGGAGAGCGATGCCGGGGCGCGGAGGTCCTTCGCATCGATCACGCCGTCGTCGCCGATCAGTCCGGGCACGGCGGCCTGCACCGCGTCGATGATCGCGCGCCACGCGTCGGGGTTGCCCGCGAGCCACAGCGCCGCGATCGAGAACCCGAGCAGCACGCCAGCGAACACGCTGAACAGTGCACGGTAGGTGACGCTGTCGGCCAGCATCGGGCCGCGGCGCTCGGAGTACAGCAGGGCCGCGCGGACGGGGCGACGCGCGAGGGCCCAGGCGATGACGGGTCCTGTGATGCGCGCGACGAGTCCGGGCCGCGACGGCCCGTCGGATCGGGTGTGAGCGTCTGTTGCGTCGGTGTCTGCCACGCCCCCACCCTAGGAGAGCCGCGACGGGGGTCCCCAGGGGCTTGACGCGGGCTGTCACCGTGCGCAGGCGGATCGGGGCGTTGCCCTAGAATCGGGGGCAACTCGATGTGCGCCCTCCGCCCGAGACCCGACCCACGATTGGTGCTCCGTGCTTGCTCCTGCCGACTCGCTCGCCCCGGAATGGCTCCTCGTCCCCGATGACCCGAACGATCTCGCGAGCGGTGTGTGGCCGGCGTCGGCCCGCCGTGACGACGACGGAGCCCTCGTGCTCGCCGGCGTGCGCGCCACCGAGCTCGCCCGCACCTACGGCACCCCGGTCCTGGTGCTCGACGAGGACGAGGTCCGCACCAGGGCGCGCGCCTTCCGGGTGGCGTTCGACCGGGCCGCGGCGGAGCACGGCACCACGGCGCAGGTGTACTACGCGGGCAAGGCGTTCCTGAGCACGACCGTCGCCCGGTGGGTCGTCGACGAGGGGCTCCGCGTCGACGTGTGCACGGGCGGCGAGCTCGCGGTGGCCCTGGCCGCCGGGGTCGCGCCCGCGTCGCTCGGCTTCCACGGCAACAACAAGTCGGTCGCCGAGCTGGAGCGCGCGGTGCAGGTGGGCGTCGGCACGATCGTGGTCGACAGCGCGATCGAGATCGAGCGGCTGGCCGCGATCACGGCCCGCACCGATGCGGTGCAGCGGGTCATGGTGCGCGTCATCAGCGGCGTGCACGCCGAGACCCACGACTTCCTCGCGACCGCCCACGAAGACCAGAAGTTCGGCTTCCCCCTCGCCGAGGCGGAGACCGCCGTCGCCCGCATCCGCGAGATCCCCGGGCTGGAGTTCGCCGGTCTGCACTGTCACATCGGTTCGCAGATCTTCGGCGTCGCCGGGTTCCGCGAGTCGGCGTCGCGCGTGCTCGAGCTGCATGCGGCGCTCCTGGAGCACGGACCGGTGCCGCAGCTCAACCTCGGCGGCGGCTTCGGCATCGCGTACACCCGGGTCGACGACCCCACGCCGATCGACGAGCTCGCTGCCGCCATCGTGGCCGCGGTCGCCGAGGGCTGCGCGGCCAGGGGCATCCCCGTGCCCGCGCTGTCGTTCGAGCCGGGCAGGGCCATCATCGGCACGGCCGGAGTGACCCTCTACGAGGTCGGCACCACGAAGGACGTGACGATCGCCTCCGGGGCGACCCGCCGCTACGTCAGCGTGGACGGCGGGATGAGCGACAACGCCCGCACCGCCCTGTACGGCGCCAGCTACTCGGCGCGGCTGGCATCGCGCACGGGGGAGGGCGAGCCGCAGCTGAGCCGCGTCGTCGGCAAGCACTGCGAGTCGGGCGACATCGTGGTCGACCACGAGTACCTTCCCGCCGACCTCGCACCGGGCGACCTGCTGGCCGTTCCCGCGACGGGCGCCTACTGCGCCTCGCTGTCGAGCAACTACAACCACGTCCCGCGACCGCCGATCGTGGCGGTGCGCGACGGCCGTTCGCGGGTGATCGTCCGCGGCGAGACCGTCGACGACCTGCTGGCCCGCGATGCGGGCATCGACGGGGCCGACGCCCCCGAGGGAGACCGATGACCCACCCCCTGAAGGAGCACGCATGACTGACTACCGACGACTTCGCGTGGCGCTGCTGGGCGCCGGAGCGGTCGGCTCCCAGGTGGCGGCGCTGCTGCTGCGTCACGGCGACGAGCTCGCCGATCGCGCGGGAGCCGCCCTCGAGCTCGCGGGCATCGCGGTGCGCGATGTGGACGCCCCGCGCGACGTGGAGCTGCCGAAGGAGCTGTTCACGACCGACGCCGAGTCGCTCATCCTCGGCGCCGACATCGTGATCGAGCTGATCGGCGGGATCGAGCCGGCGCGCTCCAACATCCTGCAGGCGATCGGCTCCGGTGCCGACGTCGTCACCGCGAACAAGGCGCTGCTGGCGACGCACGGGCCCGAGCTGTTCGAGGCGGCCGACCGCGTGGGCGCCTCGGTGTACTACGAGGCCGCCGCGGCCGGTGCCATCCCGATCATCCGGCCGCTGCGCGACTCGCTCGCGGGCGACCGCGTGGTGCGGATCATGGGCATCGTGAACGGCACCACGAACTACATCCTCGACCGGATGGACACCGAGGGGGCCGACTTCGCCGACGTGCTCGCCGATGCGCAGCGCCTGGGATACGCCGAAGCCGACCCCACCGCCGACGTCGAGGGCTACGACGCGGCACAGAAGGCCGCCATCCTCGCGAGCCTCGCCTTCCACACCGCCGTCCCGCTCGACGCGGTGCACCGCGAGGGCATCACCTCGATCACGCCGTCGATGATCGAGGAGGCGCGCGCGGCGGGCTTCGTGATCAAGCTGCTCGCGGTGTGCGAGCGCATCGAGGCGAACGGTGCCGAGTCGATCTCGGTGCGCGTGTATCCGGCGCTGGTCCCCGCGACCCACCCGCTGGCCTCCGTGCACGGCGCGAACAACGCCGTGTTCGTCGAGGCGGAGGCCGCCGGCTCGCTCATGTTCTACGGCGCGGGCGCCGGCGGCGTGCAGACGGCCTCTGCCGTGCTGGGCGACGTGGTCTCGGCCGCGCGGCGCCACATCGCGGGCGGCGTCGGGGTGGGGGAGTCGACCAGGGCGAACCTCCCCATCGTGCCGATCGGTCACGTCACCACCCGCTACCAGATCACGCTCGAGGTCTCCGATGCGCCGGGCGTGCTCGCGACGGTCGCGGGCATCCTCAGCGACGGCGGCGTCTCGGTCGCGACGGTCGTGCAGACCGTCGAGGGTGAGGACGAGCCGACCGCCCGCCTCATCATCGGCACGCACCGCGCGACGGAGCAGGCACTGAGCGACACGGTCGCGGTCCTCGCGGGCAGCGACGTCGTCGCCCGCGTCGTGTCCGTGCTGCGGGTGGAAGGCGAGTGAGCACCGTGGCCGCCCTGGCGCCGGAGGAGCAGCGCTCGATCCTCGGCCGCACGGTCGAGGTCACGGTGCCAGCGACCAGTGCCAACCTGGGCCCCGGCTTCGACACGCTCGGCCTGGCGCTCAGCGTGTACGACCACCTCGAGGTCACCGCCCTGCCGGCCGGACAGCTGGAGATCGAGGTCACGGGGTCGGGCGCGGACGACATCCCGCGCGATGCGTCGAACCTGATCGTCCGCACGGTCGCCTACGTGTTCCAGGACGTCGGGCGCCCGGTCCCCGGGCTGCGCATCGTCGCGGAGAACGGCGTGCCGCACGGCCGCGGACTCGGGTCGTCGGGTGCCGCTGTCGCCGCGGGCGTCCTGGCCGCGAAGGGTCTGCTGGCGGGCGACGTGGATCTGTCCGACACCGACCTGCTGCGTCTGGCGACCGAGATCGAGGGTCACCCCGACAACGTCGCCCCCGCGCTGTTCGGCGGGCTCACGATCGCGTGGATGGGCGAGCGCGGACCGCAGCACAAGAAGCTGCTCGTGCACCGGGGCGTCTCGCCGCTCGTGCTCGTCCCCGCCTACACGATGTCGACGTCGCAGGCGCGGTCGCTGCAGCCGCCGCACGTGTCGACGGCCGATGCGGTGTTCAACCTGTCGCGCTCCGCCCTGCTGGTCGCGGCGCTCATGCAGAGCCCTGAGCTGCTGCTCGATGCGACGGCCGACCGGCTGCACCAGGACTACCGCGCCGAGGCGATGCCCGAGACGCAGCGGCTCGTGCAGGCGCTGCGCGCGGCCGGGTTCGCCGCGGTCGTGTCGGGTGCGGGCCCCAGCGTGCTCGTGCTCGCCGACGGCCCGGGCAGCCGTCAGGACGCGGTGGAACTCGCCGATCGTGTGACCGACACCCCGTGGGAGGCGCTGCTGCTCGCCGTCGACGTTCGTGGTGGTACAGTGGGGGATCGAGCGGAGGGCTCCACGTAACGTCGTGAATCTGGCCCCATTGCAACTCTTGCAAGACCCGCACGCAAACCCTTGAGGCACAAGTGCCGAGGCTGGCTGACGCCGAGCGTCAGCCCGTGCGATCGTGCGCAGCACCCGTTGTGCGCGTTCACGCTCATATCCCATGACCTATAAGGGAGTACTCGTGGAGAACCTCTCCGAGACCCAGAACGATCAGGCTGCTCCGGTGGCCGACGCCGTCCAGACCGCGGAGTCCGCGCCGGTGCGCAAGCGCGCTCCGCGCCGGGCGACCACGGCGACCGCCGCCGCGAAGGCCGAGAAGTCGGCCGAGGAGTCGGCCGCGGCACCCGCCGAGGCCGAGTCCGGCGAGGCAGCGCCCAAGGCGAAGGCCCCGCGCCGCTCGCGGGCGAAGAAGACCGATGCCGATGCCCCGGCCGCCGAGGCGACGGAGGCTCCCGCGGCGAGCGAGGCTCCGGCTGCCGCCGAGGCGCCCGCCGAGGCGCCCAAGACGGGTCGCGGTCGTCGCACCAAGAAGACCGAGGCCGAGGCGCCCGCCGCCGAGCAGGGTGAGGGCGCCGCCGCACCGGCATCCGCCGACGCCCCGAGCGGCGCCGCGGAGACCGCTCCGCAGGCTGACGACGCCAAGGGCGACGACGCTCGCGCCGAGCGCCCCAAGAACAACGGTCGCGGCAACCGCCGTGCCGAGGCGGCCGAGGGTGGCGACGACGCCGGCCAGGATGCGCCGTCGAAGGACTCCTCCTCCGATGCCGACGGCGGCGAGGAGCAGGGCGGCCGTGGGCGCAGCCGGAGCCGCAACCGCAACCGTGGCCGCGGTCAGGGCGGCGGCGGCCAGGAGCAGCAGCCCGCCGCGTCGGACGACGACCAGGCGAACGGCAACGGCCGCAACCGCCAGCGCAACAAGCGCCGCGGGGGCACGCCGGTCGACGAGTTCGAGACCGAGATCGGCGAGGACGACGTCCTGATCCCGATCGCGGGCATCCTCGACGTGCTCGACAACTACGCGTTCGTGCGCACCACCGGCTACCTCGCCGGCCCGAGCGACGTCTACGTCTCGCTCGGCCAGGTCAAGAAGTACAACCTGCGCAAGGGTGACGCCGTCGTCGGCTCCATCAAGCAACCGCGCGAGGGCGAGCAGCAGGGGCGCCAGAAGTACAACGCGCTCGTGAAGGTCGACTCGATCAACGGCCTCTCGGTCGACGACGCCGCGACCCGCGTGGAGTTCGGCAAGCTCACGCCGCTCTACCCGCAGGAGCGCCTGCGCCTGGAGACCGCGCCCGAGAAGCTGACGCAGCGCATCATCGACCTCGTCGCGCCGATCGGCAAGGGCCAGCGCGGCCTGATCGTCGCGCCGCCCAAGGCCGGCAAGACGATCGTCCTGCAGCAGATCGCCAACGCGATCGCGCAGAACAACCCCGAGGTGCACCTGATGGTCGTGCTCGTTGACGAGCGCCCCGAAGAGGTCACCGACATGGAGCGCACCGTGAAGGGCGAGGTCATCGCCTCGACCTTCGACCGCCCCGCGGAAGACCACACCACGGTCGCCGAGCTCGCGATCGAGCGCGCCAAGCGCCTGGTCGAGCTGGGCCGCGACGTGGTCGTGCTGCTCGACTCCATCACGCGCCTCGGCCGTGCCTACAACCTGGCCGCCCCCGCGTCGGGTCGCGTGCTCACGGGTGGGGTCGACGCGTCGGCGCTGTACCCGCCGAAGCGCTTCTTCGGCGCGGCGCGCAACATCGAGAACGGCGGATCCCTCACGATCCTCGCCACCGCTCTCGTCGAGACCGGCTCCAAGATGGACGAGGTCATCTTCGAGGAGTTCAAGGGCACCGGCAACAGCGAGCTGCGGCTGTCGCGTGCTCTCGCCGACAAGCGCATCTTCCCGGCGGTCGACGTGAACGCGTCGAGCACCCGCCGCGAGGAGATGCTGCTGTCGGCCGACGAGGTCAAGATCACCTGGAAGCTGCGTCGCGCCCTCGCCGGCCTCGACCAGCAGCAGGCTCTCGAGGTCGTGCTCGGCAAGCTCAAGGAGACCCACTCCAACGTGGAGTTCCTGGTCCAGATGCAGAAGTCGATCCCGACGCTGCCCTCGGGCGCGCACGGGCACGACAACAACATCCGCTGAGACGCGACGTGTTCGAGTCCGTCCAGACTCTGATCGACGAGCATCGCCGGGTGCAGGAGGAGCTCTCCGACCCGGCGGTGCACGCCGACGCCGCCCGCGCCAAGCGCGTCAACCGCCGCTACGCCGAGCTGTCGCGCATCGTCGCGGCGCACGAGGCGTGGACGGCGGCGGTCGACGACCTGGAGGCGGCGAGGGAGCTGGCGCGCGAGGACGAGGCGTTCGCCGCCGAGGTCCCCGCGCTGGAGGAGGGCGTGCAGGCCGCGCAGGAACGCCTGCGCCGACTGCTCATCCCGCGCGACCCCGACGACGCCCGCGACGTGATCATGGAGATCAAGGCGGGGGAGGGCGGTGCCGAGTCGGCGCTGTTCGCCGCCGACCTGCTGCGCATGTACATCCAGTACGCCGCGTCGAAGGGCTGGAAGACCGAGCTGCTGGAGCGCAACGAGTCCGACCTCGGCGGCTACAAGGATGTGCAGGTCGCGATCAAGGGCTCCTCGTCCGATCCGGCCCAGGGCGTGTGGGCGCACCTCAAGTACGAGGGCGGCGTGCACCGCGTGCAGCGGGTACCGGCGACGGAGTCCCAGGGCCGCATCCACACCTCCACCACCGGGGTGCTGGTCTTCCCGGAGGTCGATGAGCCGGAGGAGATCCACATCGACCAGAACGACCTGAAGATCGACGTGTTCCGCTCTTCGGGCCCCGGGGGGCAGTCCGTCAACACGACCGACTCGGCGGTGCGCATCACCCACGTGCCGACCGGCATCGTCGTGTCGATGCAGAACGAGAAGTCGCAGCTGCAGAACCGCGAGGCCGCGATGCGGGTGCTCCGCGCGCGGCTGCTGGCGAAGCAGCAGGAGGAGCTCGACGCGGCGGCCTCGGATGCGCGCAAGTCGCAGATCCGCGGCATGGACCGCTCCGAGCGGATCCGCACGTACAACTTCCCGGAGAACCGGATCGCCGACCACCGCACCGGCTTCAAGGCATACAACCTCGACCAGGTGATGGACGGCGCGCTCGATCCGATCATCGAGAGCGCGATCGCGGCCGATGAGGAGGCGCGGCTCGCCGCGGTGGGATCCGATTCCTGAGTGCGGCCTCTCGGTGCCGCTATGCTCGGCCCCGTGATCACCCTCCTGTTCCGCGCTCTCCTGTATCTGGTGTCGGCGGGCCTCGGTCTGCTCGCGGCCGACGTGCTGCTCGACGGTTTCCAGATCCAGTGGAGCCAGTGGTGGGGCTTCGTGGTGTGCATCCTCGTGTTCGCGGTGCTGCAGACGGTGCTGTCACCGTGGGTCAGCAGGCTCGCGGATCGCTACGCGCCGGTGCTGATGGGCGGCATCGGGATCGTGTCGACCTTCATCGCGCTCCTGGTCGTCGTGCTGCTCCCGATCGGCGGTCTGCGCATCACCGATCTGACCGGGTGGCTGCTGGGGTCGGTGATCGTGTGGCTGGTCACGGCCGTCGGCAGCGTGCTGCTCCCGTGGCTGTTCCTGCGGCGCCGACTCGAGGCGCGCGGCGCGAGGCGTGCGCCCCGTGCCGGGCGTCAGATGGAGTAGTCGGGGGCGGTCAGCAGGGCCCTGGTGTCCTCGCCCGCGGTGCGCTGACGCGGCTTCGCCGGCACACCCACCAGCACGCTATCCGCGGGGGCGTCCTTCGTGACGACCGCGTTCGCCCCGATGACGCAGCGGTCGCCGACCGTCACCGGGCCGAGGATCTTCGCGCCGGCTCCGACCGCGACGCCGTCGCCGAGCGTCGGGTGCCGCTTGCCGACGTCGCGGGTGCGTCCGCCCAGGGTGACCCCGTGGTACATCAGCACGTCGTCGCCGATCTCCGCGGTCTCGCCGATCACGATGCCCATGCCGTGGTCGATGAAGAAGCGCCTGCCGATGCGCGCGCCGGGGTGGATCTCCACGCCGGTGAGCCAGCGCGACAGCTGCGACCCCGCGCGGGCGAGCAGTCGCAGCCGTCGACGCCACAGCGCGTGCGAGACCCGGTGCGCCCAGATGGCGTGCAGGCCGGGGTAGAGCAGGGCCACTTCGAGCGACGTGCGCGCGGCGGGGTCGCGGAGGCGTGCGGCGGCGATGTCCTCGCGCATTCGCGCGATCAGTCCCATCGGCGGTCTCAGTCTTCGCGCAGGTCCTCGAACAGCGCGGTGGAGAGGTAGCGCTCACCGGTGTCGGGGATGATCACGACGATCGTCTTGCCGGCGTTCTCTGGTCGCGCGGCGACCGTCAGCGCGGCCGCGACCGCGGCACCGGACGACATGCCGACCAGCAGGCCCTCCTTCGCCGCGAGCTCGCGCGCGACCCGCAGCGACTCGTCGAACTCCGCCGTGATGATCTCGTCGAGCACGTCGCGGTCGAGCACGTCGGGGACGAAGTTCGGGCCGATGCCCTGGATCTTGTGGGGGCCGGGGTGCCCCTCGGTCAGCACGGGGGAGTCCTTGGGCTCGACGGCGATGACCTGCACGCCGGGCTTCGCGGCCTTGAGCGCCTGCCCGGTGCCGGTCACCGTGCCTCCCGTGCCGACGCCGGCGATGAAGATGTCGACCGCGCCGTCGGTGTCGCGGAGGATCTCCTGCGCCGTCGTCTCGCGGTGGATCTGCGGGTTGGCGGGGTTCTCGAACTGGCGGATCCAGATCGCGCCGGGGGTCTCGTCGACGATGCGCTTGACCTCTTCGATCGCCCCCTTCATGCCCTTCGTGGGGTCGGTGAGCACGATCTCGGCGCCGAACGCCTTGAGCAGCACCCGGCGCTCCTTCGACATCGACGCGGGCATCGTGAGGATCACGCGGTAGCCGCGGGCCGCGCCGACCATGGCGAGGGCGATGCCGGTGTTGCCGCTGGTGGACTCGACGATCGTGCCGCCCGGCTTCAGCTCTCCCGACGCCTCGGCCGCGTTGATCATGGCGATGCCGATGCGGTCCTTGACGCTGGAGGCCGGGTTGTAGAACTCGAGCTTCGCGAGCACGGTGGCCCCGAGTCCCTCGGTCACCCGATTCAGGCGCACGAGCGGGGTGTTGCCGAAAGCGGTGGTGATGTCGGAGTGGATACCGGGCATGGGTGAGGCCTTCCTTCACGGGTCGCTGCGGCTCCCAGACTACGGGAGCGGCCTGTGGGGGAGGGCAATGTGACGGGTGCGGGCGCTCTACGCTGGAGGCATGCCCGACTCCTCGCTCGCTGCCGTCGTGCGCGCCGCCGCGCAGAGCCTCGCCGATGCCGGTGTCCCCGACCCGCTCGTGGACGCGGAGCTCCTGGCCGCGCACGTGCTCGACCGGCGGCGGGGCGAGGTGCAGGCGGCGATCGTGCGGGGCGACCGCATCGACGAGGAGCAGCAGGCCGCGCTGACCCGCCTGGTGTCCCGTCGCGCCGGGCGGGAGCCGCTGCAGCACCTCACGGGTGTCGCGCCGTTCCGGCACCTGGAGCTGTCGGTGGGCCCCGGGGTGTTCATCCCGCGGCCGGAGACCGAGACCGTCGCCCAGTTCGCGATCGACGCCCTGCTGAACTCGGGCGAGGCCGCCCCGGTCGGCGTCGACCTGGGCACGGGCAGCGGCGCGATCGCCCTGGCGATGGCGACCGAGGTGCCGCACGCGCGGATCTTCGCCGCGGAGCTGTCCGAGGAGGCCCACGCCTGGGCGGCACGCAACGTCGCCGGCACCGGCAACCTCACGCTCGTGCTGTCCGACCTGGCCGAGGCGTTCCCCGAGCTCGACGGCACCGCCAGCGTGGTCATCTCGAATCCGCCGTACGTCCCCGATGCCGCGGTGCCGCGCGACCCCGAGGTGCGCCTGTTCGATCCGGCGCTCGCGCTGTACGGCGGCGCGGACGGGCTCGACGTCGTGCGGGTGCTGAGCGACCGGGCGCTGCGTCTGCTCCGCCCGGGGGGCGTGCTGGTGATCGAGCACGGGGAGCTGCAGGGCGCGGAGATCCGCGAGCTGCTCACGGCGGACGGCTGGCGCGCCGCGGCCACGCACCGCGATCTGACGTTGCGCGACCGTGCGACCACCGCGATCCGGCCCTGATCAGGGGTCTCCGAGCATCTCCGACGTCCGTCCCGCATAGAATCGAACCGTCATGTCCCCCATCTTCGACTGCCGCGACGAGGCGCAGCTGCTCGCCGGAATGCGCAACGCGCGCCAGGCGATCGGCCGCGGCGACCTCATCGTCATCCCCACCGACACCGTGTACGGCGTCGCCGCCGACGCGTTCTCGCCGACGGCGGTGCAGCGTCTGCTCGACGCGAAGGGTCGAGGGCGCGATCAGCCGCCGCCCGTGCTGATCGGCAGCAAGGAGACCCTGACGGCCCTGGCCGAGTCGGTTCCGGAGCCGGTGCAGCGCCTCGTCGACGCGTTCTGGCCCGGCGGGCTGACCATCGTGCTCCCCGCGCAGCCGTCGCTGGTGTGGGACCTGGGGGAGACCCAGGGGACCGTCGCCGTGCGCATGCCGGAGGGCCGGGTGGTCCTGGAGCTGCTGGCCGAGACCGGGCCGCTCGCCGTGTCCAGTGCGAACCTCACGGGACGGGACGCGGCGATCTCCGCGCTCGACGCCGAGAAGATGCTCGGCGACAGCGTGGCGGTGTACCTCGCCGACGGCATGAGCGCGAACGGCATCGCCTCGACCATCGTCGACGCGACCTCGCTCGTGCGTCGCGGCGCCGACGACGGCGAGGGGGTCGTGCGGATCCTGCGGCACGGCGTCGTCACGCGCGAGCAGCTGCACGAGGTCCTGGGCGAGCTGCTCGAGCCGGAGCAGCAGCAGGAGCAGGACGGGGATTCGTGAAGCAGTACCTCTTCACGATCATCGTCACCGCCGCCATCACCTTCGTGCTGACGTGGGCGGTGTGGCGGCTGAGCCTCCGCTTCAAGCTGTACCCGGGCATCCGCGAGCGCGACGTGCACACCACGCCCACCCCGCGGCTGGGCGGCGTGGCCATCTTCCTCGGCATCGTCGCGGCGTTCGCGGTGTCGGCCGCCAACCCGTTCTTCCAGAGCATCTGGACGCCTCCGCAGACCATGTGGGCGATCCTCGCGGCCTCGCTGCTGATCGCGGTGATCGGCGTCGTCGACGACCTGTGGGACCTCGACTGGATGATCAAGCTCGGTGCGCAGTTCCTGGCCGCAGGCATCATCACCGTGGGCGGGGGACTGCAGATCCTGTCGCTGCCCTTCGGCGACCTGATCGTCGTGTCGAGCTGGCTGAGCATCACCATCACGATGTTCGCGATCGTGATCGTGATGAACGCGGTCAACTTCATCGACGGGCTGGACGGCCTGGTCGCGGGCGTGTGCCTGATCTCGAACGGCGTGTTCTTCGCGTACTCCTACATCTTCACGCGCGACTCCGGCGCCTCCAGCTACTTCAACCTCTCCACGTTCCTCGCGGCGGTGCTGATCGGGGCGTGCCTGGGCTTCCTCCCGCTGAACTGGAGCCCGGCGAAGCTCTTCATGGGCGACTCCGGTGCGCTGGTGCTCGGCCTGCTCATGGCGACGTCCGCGATCGCGATCACCGGGCAGATGGATCCGTCGGCGCTGGAGCCGGATCGCCTCGGCCGGTCGCAGCTCGTCGGCGCGTTCCTGCCGATCCTGCTGCCGCTGCTGGTCGTGCTGCTGCCGCTGCTCGACTTCGGGCTCGCGGTGCTGCGGCGGATGAGCGCGGGTCGGTCGCCGTTCTCGCCCGACCGCAAGCACCTGCACCACCGGATGCTCGACCTCGGCCACCGCGACCGCGACGCCGTCCTCATCTTCTACGCGTGGACGGCTGTGATCTCCCTCGCCGTCCTCCTCATGTACGTCGGTGCGCGAGAGGACTGGCCCGGCCAGTACCTTCCCGGTGTCGGCTTCGGCGTGGTCGGCATCGCCGCCTGCCTCGTCATCACCCTGAGTCCCACCCGCCGCCGCAAGGCGCCGGCGGCCGCTGAACCCGACCCGACCCCCGTGGAGCCCCGATGAGCCCGAGTCCCGTTTCCAGCACGCCGATCCTGCGTCGCACCCTCGTCTGGTCGGCGGTGGCGACCGTCGTGCTGGCGCTGCTCGCCGGCGGCATCGGCTTCGCCGTCGCCCAGGGGGAGGGGCTGGTCAGCGGCCTTCTCGGCGTGCTGCTGGCGGCGCTGTTCCTCGCGATCACGGGTATCAGCATCCTGATCGCGAACCGGTGGTACGGCGACCCGCTGTACGTGCAGCTGTTCTTCGCGATCGTCCTGGGCGGCTGGCTGCTCAAGCTCGGCGTGTTCGTGCTGGTGATGATCCTGCTGTCGGGGCAGCCGTGGCTCGACCCGATGGTGTTCTTCCTCTCGATCGTCGCGGGGGTGGTGATGTCGCTGGTGATCGATGTGGTGGTGCTCACCCAGATGCGCCTGCCGAACGTGAGCGACACCACGCTGCCGACCGAGGTGCCGGAGGACCGCGCGCCCGGCGCCGCGAACGGCGGCTCCACCGGCCCGGCGGACGACGCTCCGCGGTCTTAGGGCACCCTTGGATTCTGATAGTGTTGGGGAGTGCCCGCCGCTCGCCCGCGAGCGCTTGCGCTTGAAGCACACCGACCATCGTCGCCCCGGTTCTGACCGGTGCCCCGAAGCTGGAGCCCGCGCTGTTTAATCTTGCTGCGACCCTGACCCCCCGACTCGCGTCTTCCGATGGCGAGTTCCACGGCCCTTCGATCGACGAGTTCTTCCCGCCGATCCTCTTCCAGGTCGGGCCTCTGCCGGTGACCCGCATCCAGTTGATCCAGCTCCTCTCGGTGATCGCCGTGGTCCTGATCCTCTGGCTGGGCACGCGCCGTATGAAGGTCGTGCCTGGGCGGTTCCAGAGCCTGGTCGAGATGGGCCTCGGCTTCGTCCGCGGCGGCATCGCGCACGACCTGCTCGGCCGCAAGGACGGCGACCGGTTCCTGCCGATCCTCACCACGATCTTCTTCATGGTGCTGTTCATGAACGTCACGGGCATCATCCCGGGGTTGAACATGCCGGGCACCGCGATCATCGCTGTCCCGCTCACCCTCGCCGTGGTCAGCTACGTCACCTTCATCTACGCCGGCATCAAGAAGAGCCCGAAGAACTTCTTCAAGAACGCGCTCTTCCCGTCGGGTGTCCCGTGGCCGGTCTACTTCATCGTCACGCCGATCGAGCTCATCTCGACGTTCATCATCCGCCCGGTGACCCTCACCCTGCGACTGCTGATGAACCTGGTCGTCGGCCACATGATCCTGGTGCTGTGCTTCGCGGCCACCCAGTTCTTCTTCTTCACCGCGGGTGGCGGCTGGGCCGTCCTCGGTATCGGAACCCTCGCCTTCGGCGGCGCCTTCACTCTCTTCGAGATCCTGGTGGCCGTCCTGCAGGCCTACGTCTTCACCGTCCTCACCGCGGTCTACATCCAGCTCGCGGTCGCAGAAGAGCACTGAGCGGGCGGGCAACAGCCCTCCCACCCAACGAAAGGAAAAACCCGTGGACGCAACTACGGTTCTCGCTGAAATCAACGGCCACCTCGCGGCGGTCGGCTACGGCCTCGCAGCCATCGGTCCGGCCATCGGTGTGGGCATCGTCGTCGGCAAGACCATCGAGGGCGTCGCCCGTCAGCCCGAGCTGGCCGGTCGCCTGCAGGTCCTCATGTGGATCGGTATCGCCTTCACCGAGGCGCTTGCGTTCGTCGGCATCGCCGTCGGATTCATCCCCTTCCCGTAATCCCCACCGACTTCTGAAGGAGACAGGATGCTGAACGCTCTTGTCACGAACCTCGCGGCAGCGGAGGGGGAGTCCCCCAATCCGCTGCTCCCCGCGGGGTACGACATCATCTGGTCGGGCCTCTGGTTCCTCATCATCCTCGTCGTCGTGTGGAAGGTCGCCCTTCCCCGTCTGACGAAGATGCTCGACGAGCGGTCCGCCGCCATCGAGGGCAACATCGCCAAGGCCGATGAGGCGCAGAAGCAGGCGGAGGCCGCCCTCGAGGAGTACACCCGCCAGCTCGCCGAGGCGCGCACCGAGGCCGGGGAGATCCGCGAGGCCGCCCGTGAGGACGGCAAGAAGATCATCGCCGAGGCGAAGGAGACCGCAGCCAGCGAGGCTGCGCGTCTGACCGCCACCGCGCACTCGCAGATCGAGGCGGAGCGCCAGACGGCTCTCGTCTCCCTGCGCAGCGAGGTCGGCTCGCTCGCACTCGACCTCGCCGGTGGCGTGGTCGGCGAGACGCTGTCCGACGACGCTCGCGCGGCCGCCGTGGTCGACCGCTTCCTCGCCGATCTCGAAGCATCCGAGAAGGCGGCTCAGTAATGGGCAGCGCGACCGCTCAGGCACTCGCGGCATCCACTCAGGCGCTTGCCGCAGCGAAGGACGTCACCCTCGACACCGCGCGGGAGCTGTTCGTCGCCGCGCGCACCGTGGGCGATTCGTCTCAGCTGAGCGGCGCGCTGGCCGACCCGTCGGCGTCCGTGGAGTCGCGGCAGAACGTCGTCTCCGCGGTGTTCGGCGGGCTCTCGGCCGCGTCTCAGAGCGTTCTGAGCGCAGCCGTGGCGCAACGCTGGTCGAACGCCGACGAGCTCGTCGACGGCATCGAGGAGCTCGCGATCCGGTCCGCCGCGATCGCCGAGCCCGGTGTCGACATCGAGGGTGAGCTCTTCGCCTTCGCCCGGCTCGTCGCCGCGAACCCGGAGCTCGAACTCGCTCTGGGCAGCCGCCTCGGGGGAGAGGACGCGAAGGGGGAGCTCGTCGAGCGCCTCCTCGCCGGATCCTCCGCCGGTGCGGCCACCACGCTGATCGTCTCGTCCCTCGTGCGTCGTCCGCGCGAGCGGCGTGTCCGCCAGCTCCTGAGCAGGGCCATCCGCTTCGTGTCCGCCCAGCGCGGTCTCGTCGTGGCCACGGTGTACACCGCGACCCCGCTCAGCGATGCGCAGCGCACCCGTCTGAGCGACGCCCTCTCGCGTCGCTACGACGGCGAGGTCTCGCTCAACGTCGTCATCGATCCCGCCGTCGTCGGGGGTCTGCGCGTGCAGATCGCCGATGACGTCATCGACGGCAGCATCTCCGCACGACTCGCCGACCTTCGCCAGAAGCTCGCGGGCTAACACGACTTCGCGCGGGGAACCGCGCACCCAGATACAAAGGGAAGACAATGGCAGAACTATCGATCAGCCCCGACGTCATCCGTGACGCGCTGAAGGACTTCGCCGCCGCATACGAGCCCACCGGCGCCGCTGCGACCGAGGTCGGCACCGTCATCGACGCCGCCGACGGCATCGCGCACGTCGAGGGTCTGCCCGGCGTGATGGCGAACGAGCTCGTCACGTTCGCGGACGGCACCAAGGGCCTGGCCCTGAACCTCGACGAGCACGAGATCGGCGTGGTCGTCCTCGGCGACTTCACCGGCATCGAGGCCGGCCAGGAGGTCACCCGCACGGGTGAGGTCCTCTCGGTCCCGGTCGGCGACGGCTACCTCGGCCGCGTGGTCGACCCGCTCGGCAACCCGATCGACGGTCTCGGCGCGATCGCGACGGAGGGCGTCCGCGAGCTCGAGCTCCAGGCCCCCGGCGTCATGCAGCGCAAGTCGGTGCACGAGCCGATGCAGACGGGCATCAAGGCGATCGACGCCATGATCCCGGTCGGCCGTGGTCAGCGTCAGCTCATCATCGGCGACCGCCAGACCGGCAAGACGGCGATCGCGCTCGACACGATCATCAACCAGAAGGCCAACTGGGAGTCCGGCGACGTCACCAAGCAGGTGCGCTGCATCTACGTCGCGATCGGCCAGAAGGGCTCGACGATCGCCTCGGTGAAGGGCGCGCTCGAGGAGGCCGGCGCCCTGGAGTACACCACGATCGTGGCCGCTCCCGCGTCCGACCCCGCCGGCTTCAAGTACCTGGCTCCGTACACCGGCTCGGCCATCGGCCAGCACTGGATGTACGGCGGCAAGCACGTCCTGATCATCTTCGACGACCTGTCGAAGCAGGCCGAGGCCTACCGCGCCGTGTCGCTGCTGCTCCGCCGTCCGCCGGGCCGCGAGGCGTACCCCGGCGACGTGTTCTACCTGCACTCGCGCCTGCTCGAGCGGTGCGCGAAGCTGTCCGACGAGCTGGGCGCCGGTTCGATGACGGGTCTTCCGATCATCGAGACGAAGGCCAACGACGTCTCGGCGTACATCCCGACCAACGTGATCTCGATCACCGACGGCCAGATCTTCCTCCAGTCCGACCTCTTCAACGCCAACCAGCGTCCGGCGGTCGACGTGGGTATCTCGGTCTCGCGAGTCGGTGGTGACGCCCAGGTCAAGTCGATCAAGAAGGTCTCCGGAACGCTGAAGCTGGAGCTGTCGCAGTACCGCTCCCTCGAGGCGTTCGCGATGTTCGCGTCCGACCTCGACCAGGCGTCGCGTCGTCAGCTCGAGCGCGGTGCCCGTCTGACCGAGCTGCTCAAGCAGCCGCAGTACTCGCCGTACCCCGTGGAGGAGCAGGTCGTCTCGATCTGGGCCGGCACGAACGGCAAGCTCGACAAGATCGAGGTCGAAGACGTGCTGCGCTTCGAGCGCGAGCTGCTCGACTACCTGCGCCGCAACACCAAGGTGCTCGACACGCTGCGCGAGACGAACGTGCTGGACGACGACACGGTCGCCGAGCTCGACAAGCAGACCGACAACTTCCTCCTGGAGTTCCAGGGCGGCAAGGGCCACGCCATCGGCGCCCCCGGCCACGAGGAGCACGCTGCGGCCGAGGCCGACGACGTCAACCAGGAGAAGATCGTCAAGGGTCGTCGCGCGTAATCGCGTGAGGTACTGATTCATGGGCGCTCAACTCAGGGTCTACAAGCAGAAGATCTCTTCTGCTCAGACGACCAAGAAGATCACGAAGGCGATGGAACTCATCGCGGCTTCGCGCATCCAGAAGGCGATGGCACGCGTCAAGGCGTCCACCCCCTTCGCGCGAGCCGTGACGAGGGCCGTGTCCGCCGTCGCGACGCACTCGAACGTCGACCACCCGCTCACGCGTGAGCCCGAGACGATCCGCCGCTCCGCGGTCGTGATCTTCTCGTCCGATCGCGGTCTCGCCGGTGCCTTCAACTCGCAGATCCTCCGTGAGGGTCTCGAGGTGGCGGAGCTGCTGCGCGAGCAGGGCAAGGAGCCGGTGTTCTACCTCATCGGACGCAAGGCGGTGGGCTACTTCCAGTTCCGTCGCATCGAGGCGGCCGCGGAGTGGACCGGCGACACCGACACCCCGTCCTTCCACACCGCGGAGGAGATCTCGCAGACGCTTCTCGAGGCCTTCAACCGCGGTGGCGAGGACGGCGGCGTCGACGAGATCACCCTCGTCTACAACCGCTTCGTCAGCATGATGACGCAGTCGCCGGAGTCCGTGCGCCTGCTGCCGCTGGAGATCGCGGAGGCCGACGACTCGGAGGCGGGCAGCACGGTCTACCCGCTGTACGAGTTCGAGCCGGATGCCGAGACGGTGCTCGACGCGATCCTGCCGGTGTACATCCAGAGCCGCGTCTTCAACGCCCTCCTGCAGTCGTCCGCCGCCAAGCAGGCGGCCACGCAGAAGGCGATGAAGTCGGCCAGCGACAACGCCGACAAGCTCATCACCGACTACACCCGTCTGCGCAACAACGCGCGTCAGGCGGAGATCACGCAGCAGATCGCGGAGATCGTCGGCGGCGCCGACGCCCTCTCGTCGAGCAAATAGACCATCAGGAAAGAGACGAAGAAATGACCACCACCGCCACGGCTGACCAGCCGGCGACCGCGGTCGTCGGGCGCGTCGCGCGCGTCAACGGTCCGGTTGTCGACATCGAGTTCCCGCACGACTCGATCCCCGACATCTACAACGCGCTGAAGACCACCATCGTGATCGGCGAGGAGTCGACCGAGATCACGCTCGAGGTCGCACAGCACCTCGGCGACGACCTGGTGCGCGCCATCGCCCTCAAGCCGACCGACGGCATCGTCCGCGGTCAGGAGGTGCGTGACACCGGTGAGGCCATCTCGGTCCCCGTCGGTGACATCACCAAGGGCAAGGTCTTCAACGTGATCGGCGAGGTCCTCAACGGCGAGCCCGGTGAGACCATCGAGGTCACGGAGCGCTGGCCCATCCACCGCAAGGCCCCGAACTTCGACCAGCTCGAGTCGAAGACCACGATGTTCGAGACGGGCATCAAGTCGATCGACCTCCTCACCCCGTACGTGCAGGGCGGAAAGATCGGTCTGTTCGGTGGCGCCGGCGTCGGCAAGACCGTCCTCATCCAGGAGATGATCCAGCGCGTCGCGCAGGACCACGGTGGTGTGTCGGTGTTCGCCGGTGTCGGTGAGCGCACCCGTGAGGGCAACGACCTCATCCACGAGATGGAGGAGGCGGGCGTCTTCGACAAGACCGCGCTCGTGTTCGGCCAGATGGACGAGCCGCCGGGGACGCGTCTGCGCGTCGCGCTCTCGGCTCTGACGATGGCGGAGTACTTCCGTGACGTGCAGAAGCAGGACGTGCTGCTCTTCATCGACAACATCTTCCGCTTCACGCAGGCCGGTTCCGAGGTCTCCACGCTGCTGGGCCGCATGCCCTCCGCCGTGGGGTACCAGCCGAACCTCGCCGACGAGATGGGCCTCCTGCAGGAGCGCATCACCTCGACGCGTGGTCACTCGATCACCTCGCTGCAGGCGATCTACGTGCCGGCCGACGACTACACCGACCCGGCTCCGGCCACGACCTTCGCGCACCTCGACGCGACGACCGAGCTCTCCCGTGAGATCGCGTCGAAGGGTCTGTACCCGGCCATCGACCCGCTGACCTCGACGTCGCGCATCATGGACCCCCGCTACCTGGGCGAGGACCACTACCGCGTGGCGACCACGGTCAAGCAGATCCTCCAGAAGAACAAGGAGCTGCAGGAGATCATCGCGATCCTCGGTGTCGACGAGCTCTCCGAGGAAGACAAGATCGTCGTGTCGCGCGCACGTCGCATCCAGCAGTTCCTCTCGCAGAACACCTACATGGCGAAGAAGTTCACGGGTGTCGAGGGTTCGACGGTTCCGCTCAAGGAGACCATCGAGTCGTTCGACGCGATCACCCGCGGTGACTTCGACCACGTCGCCGAGCAGGCCTTCTTCAACGTCGGTGGCATCTCCGACGTGGAGGAGCGCTGGGCGCAGATCCAGAAGGAGAACGCCTGATCATGGCGCTCAACGTCAGCCTCGTCTCCGCCGACGCGGAGGTCTGGACGGGTGAGGCGAGCCTCGTGGTCGCCAAGACCGTCGAGGGCGAGATCGGCTTCATGTCCGGTCACGAGCCGGTGCTGGCCATCCTCGCCGAGGGCCAGGTCCGGATCACCCAGACCGACGGCGCCAAGGTGCTCGCCAACGCGCAGGACGGCTTCCTCTCCATGGAGGGCGACGTTCTGACCATCGTGGCGGGCAACGCGGCTCTCATCGCCTGACAGTCCTGAACATCGCGTCCGCCTCGGCACCCTGGGTGTCGAGGCGGACGCGTCTGCGTTACGAGGTGCCATGAAGATCCTGCTTCCGCCGTCCGAGACCAAGCGTCCCGGAGGCACGGGCGCGCCGCTCGACCTCGGTGTCCTGCCGCTGCCGTCTCTCGCTGAGCATCGCGCGGCCGTGCTCGACGCCCTGGTCGAGCTCGCGGCCGACGAGGAGGCCGCCCGCCGTGTTCTCAAACTGAGCGAGCGGCAGCTCGACGACATCGCGCACAACCGCGCTCTCCGCAGCGCGCCGACCATGCCGGCGATCGACCGCTACACCGGCGTGCTGTTCGACGCCCTCGACGCGGCCTCGCTCTCCCCGGCGTCACGGCGGTGGGCGGACGCCCACGTGTGGATCCAGAGCGCGCCGTTCGGTCCGGTCGGCGCGCTCGACCCGATCCCGACCTACCGCCTCGCCGCGGGAACGTCGCTTCCCGGGGTGCCGCCGCTCCGGCGTCACTGGGCGGAAGCCACGACCTCGGCGATCGCGGACGAGGCGCCGTCGTTCGTCCTCGACCTGCGCAGCGAGGCGTACGTGGGTCTCGGACCCGTGCCCGCATCGGTGCCCTCGGCGTATGTGCGCGTGGTCACCGAGCAGGGCAGAGCGCTGAACCACTTCAACAAGAAGTCGAAGGGCCTCCTGGTGCGTGCACTCACGGAGGACCGACCGCGCATCGGCTCCCGCCGGGCACTGCTGCGGTGGGCGGAGGGGCGAGGCATCGTGCTGCGCGAGACCGACCATCCCGGCGAGCTGAAACTCGTCGTCGCGGAGTGAGACCGGTTCGCGGCGCGGGACGTCAGCGAGGGTCCTGCGCGCGGCGGCGGTGACGCGCTAGTGTAAGCAGCGCATCACCCGGGAATATCAGCCTTCTGGAGGGGAACCTTGGACGACTACTACGATTACGGCATCTCAGGCGGCGCACTCGTCGCGCTGACGCTGCTGTACACGATCCTGCCGCTCATCGTGTACGCGATCTACGCCTGGTTCTACATGAAGGTCTTCGAGAAGGCCGGTGTCCAGGGCAAGTGGCGCGCCTGGGTCCCGGTCTACAACTCGATGATCTTCTACAAGCTCGGCGACCTCAGCCCGTGGCTCGTGCTGTACCTCATCGGCGCCGGCGTGGTCGGGGCGATCATCCCGGTCCTGGGCTGGTTCCTCATCCTCCCGCTCGTCGGCATCGCCGGCCGTGTCCTCGACCTCATCGCCGCGTGGCGGGTCGGACTGAAGCTGCAGAAGGATGCGGTCTGGGTCATCCTGTACTTCTTCCTCCCGCCGGTGTGGCTGGGTATCAACGCCTTCGACAAGTCGCGGTGGAACCCCAACATCCAGCCCGCCTCGTGGGCCGGGAACGGCTTCCTCGGCGATCGCACGGTGTGGGACGGCATCCCGGTCCAGCCCTCCGCGACCGCGGCGCCGCAGGGGTACGGTGCCCCGCAGGGCTACGGTCAGCAGCCCCAGGGCTACCCGCAGCAGCCCCAGGGCTATGCGCCGCCGCAGCCCGGGTTCACGGCTCCGCCGGCTCCCGGCTACGCCCCGCCGGCCGCGCCCTCCGCCGCTCCCTCGACGAGCGCGCCTGTGCCGCCGACCACGCCGCCCGCTCCGCCCGCGGCTCCGCCGACCACGCCGCCGGCTCCGCCCGCGGCCCCGCCGGCCGCACCGCCGGCTCCTCCCACTACCCCGAACGATCCCACGCAGCCCCCTGCGTGACCGTCGTCGCGAAACCCCCGGCCCACCGCCGGGGGTTTCGTGGTGTGAACGGTGTTCTCGCGGGCGATGCGCCCGCTAACGTGGAGGTCATGGTCTTGTCGCAGCGCCCGATCGGCGTCTCCGTTCCGCTCTGCCCCTCGAAGGGCCCCGGTGCGAGCGAGGGGATCGTGTTCCACTACGATGTGTGAGTATCCTGCGACCGCCCTTTCCGCCGCAGGTCCATCGGAGGCAGCACGTGGCTGAGACGAAGACGCACACCGTCACGGTTGCGGGACGCCCGCTGCTGCTCTCGTGGTCGGGTGTCACGGATCAGGGCCGTCGCCGTGAGACCAACCAGGACGCGTTCCTCGCGGAGTTCCCCCTCTTCATCGTCGCCGACGGAATGGGCGGGCACGCGGGAGGCGAGATCGCAAGCCAAAGCACCGTGTCCCGCCTGCAGGCCGCGGTCGTCGCGGGCGACATCTCGCATCGCACGATCGAAGAGGCTCTCGCCCGCGCCGTCGACGACATCGCGGAGCACCCGGAGACCACCGACGAGGGAACCGGGACCACGCTCACGGGCGTCTACCTGGACGACGGCGGAGACCAGGCGCAGTGGGTCGCGCTGAACATCGGCGACTCGCGGGTCTATCTCCTGCGCGATGACCGGCTCGTGCAGGTGACCACGGACCACTCGGTGGTGCAGGAGCTGATCGCAGCGGGGAAGCTCAGCCCGGAGGAGGCCGAGGGCCACCCCTACAGCAACGTCATCACGCGCGCGGTGGGCGCCAGCGAGCTCACCGCTCCGGACTATGTCACCATCGACCTGCGTCCGGGCGACCGGTTCGTGATCTGCTCCGACGGACTCACCAAGGAGCTGACCGACTACGGCATCCAGCATTTCCTGCGGGAGAACTCCGATCCGGCCGCGTGCGTCGACGCCATGCTCGCTGCGGCTCTCGACAACGGTGGTCGCGACAACGTGACGCTCATCGTGTTGCAGGTGAGCGACCCCCAGTCCTCCTCCCCAGAGGGGGACACCGCGGAGTAGTCACTCCGACGCTGTGGACAGCAGGCTCTCTGCTGTCACGGAGCGGTGCACTGGGGAGATGGACCCGTCTCCCCTCGTCATTCCTTCCGCGCCCGCGCCGCCGCGCCGTACCTCGCTGCCTTATCTCGCGGGAATCGTCCCGGTTGGGATGGGGGTGGCGCTGTGGCTCACCACAGGGTCGGTGCAGTCGCTGTGGTTCGCCGCACTCGGTCCCCTCATGATGCTCGCTTCGGTGGCCGACGCCGCGAGGACGCGACGGCACGATCGACGGCGTGAGGCGGACAGGGTGGAGGCCGAGTGGCGCGCGGTCGAGGATGCGCTCGCCCGTCGTCACGCCGAGGAGCGGGCCCAGCTCGAGTCGCGCCACCCGGACGTCGCCGCGTGCGTCGCAGAACCGCCGCTTCGTGGGACGGATCCGATCGCTGCCGACACCGAGATGACCGTGGGTCGCGGTGTGCGTGTCAGCGCCGTGCGCACGACGGGTGGGGAGGGCGATCGAGCAGAGGCGTTCCGCGCGCGATGCGCCGAGCTCGATGACGCACCGGTCGTGGTGCGGCTCGGCGGGGGCGTCTGCGTCCGAGGCCAGGCCCCGGTCGCAGCCGCGGCGGCACGAGCTCTGGTCGCGCAGCTCTGCCTCCGCTTCGGGCCGGCGCAACTGGCGCTCGTCGGCGAGGAGCTGGCGTCGTCCGGCCTGACCACGGCGGCTCACGCGGTGCGGGCGCGCCGGGGAGCCTTCCGGGTGGGGTGGGGCACGCTCGGAGCGCCCGTCGCGGCAGATGCGGTGATCTGGACGGCGGCTCCCGACGCCGAGGTGCCGTCGGGGATCACGACCGTGCTCGACGTGGTCGAGCCGGGGGCCGCATCGCTGCGTACGCCGGAGGGCGTGACCGAGGTCGCGGTCGAGTGCCTGTCGCGACCGCAGGCAGAACTGGTCGCCTCGGCGACGGGCGAGCCGTCGGACACGCATGCGGAGCTCCCGCTCAGCGTGCCGCTGGCTGACGTGATCGTCTCAGAGGCAGGTGATGGTCTCGCGGTCGTGGTGGGCCGTGACGTCCGGGGTACCGACATCGCGGTCGATCTGGTGGAGCACGGACCGCACGCGATCGTCACCGGCATGACCGGCGCGGGCAAGAGCGAACTGCTCGTGACCTGGGTTGCGGCGATGTGTGCAGCGTACGGACCGGATCGGGTGACGTTCGTGCTGGCCGACTTCAAGGGTGGGACGGCGTTCGAGCCGCTTCGCGCTCTCCGCCAGGTGTCGGCGGTGATCACGGACCTCGACGACGAGGGTGCGCGCCGGGGTGTCTTGAGCCTGCGGGCGGAGATGCGACGACGGGAGGCCGCCCTCGCCGCGGCCAGCGTTCGTGACGTGTCAGAGGCCGACCTGCCACGCCTGGTGATCGTGGTCGACGAGTTCGCCGCCCTGCTCCTCGAGCACGCCGACCTCGGCGACGTGTTCATCGACATCGCTGCGCGCGGCCGCGCCCTGGGGATGCACCTGGTCCTCGGGACGCAGCGTGCGGGCGGCGTGATCCGTGACGCCCTGGCGGCGAACTGCCCGCTGCGGATCAGCCTGCGGGTCGCAGATCCCGCGGACAGCAGGGCCGTGATCGGGACGGACGGCGCGGCGCTGCTCGATGGGGGGCCGGAGGGGCGCGGCTGTGCGCTCGTGCGTCGACCGCAGGATGCGGAGCCGCAGCTCGTGCGCGTCGCGCTGACCGGTCCCGGAGACCTGCGGCGTGCAGCGACGCGCTGGAGCCAGGCGGTTCCGGCTGTCAGCCCCTGGCTCCCGCCGTTGCCGCGACGCATCGATCTCGCAGACCTTCGTGGCGCGGATCACGACGGCAGCGACGACGCCGGGGGAGACGCGGTGGTGCTCGGTCTCGCCGACGACCCGCAGCGACAGCGGCAGCCTCGGGAGCTCCTGCGTCCGGGACGTGAGCGCGGGCTCGCCGTGGTCGGCGCTCCGGGCAGCGGACGCACGGCGCTCGTGCGCGCGGTGGCGGCCCAGCGCCATGATGCCCTGCTGTTCCCCTCCGATGCGGAAAGCGCGGTGGACCTGCTCGCGGCGTGGGTCAGGGGTGACACGGAGATCCCCGAGCTCGTGCTGTGCGACGACATCGACGCGCTGCACGCCGAGCTCCCCGTCGAGTACGCACAGGAGTTCGCGCAGCGGTGGGAGCAGTCGCTGCGCCTGTCACCTTCGACGACCTGGATCCTCACGGCCGCACGGGCATCGGGTCCCTTGGGCCGTGTGCTCGACGCGCTGCCCCGTCGAGCGCTTCTACGCGCGGCGTCGCGCGTCGAGCACCTCGCAGCGGGTGGCGAGACGTCGGGGTTCGTGCGGGACCGACCGCCGGGACGCGCGGTGCTCGACGGGCGGGAGGTGCAGTTCGCCTGGGCGGACGAGCGGCCGAGGCAGTCCGCTGCCTCCTCGACGGAGATCTGGGCACCGGCGAGGCCGGTCGTGGCGCTGGTCACGGCGGGCGCGTCGGACGCGGTGGGCGCACTCCGCGCGGCGCGCCCGGAGTGGGACGTGCGGACGGCCGGGAGCGACGTGCCGACGACCGCGAGCCCGTGCATCCTGATGGCCGACGCGGAGGGCTGGCAGCGGCAGTGGGCCCTGTGGCAGCAGATCCGCGCCGAGGGCGAGGTCCTGGTCCGCGCGGAGCGTCCGTCCGATCTGCGCCAGCTAGTCGGTGTGCGCGACCTCCCGCCGTTCGCCCGGCTGCATCAGGGGCGCGCGTGGTCGGTGGTGGGGGACCGCGCGCCGCGGCGGGTCGTCGTGCCGGGGCTCGGGTCGCGGTGAGGCTGGTGCGTCAGAGGCCGGCGCCGGGGCGGACCGTTCCCACGCGGGCACCGCCCCCGAGCACGTCGAGCGGGAGGGCCTCCGCGAGACCGGCCACGTCGGTGTCGCTCAGAGAGCCCGCGCGAGCCAGGAGGGTGGCGGCGACGATGGTGGACGCGCGCGCGGCGCCGTCGAGCATCTTCAGGGCCGCGGTCGTCCCGTCCGGCGCCACCATCACCATGACGCCCTCCGCGCCGCCCTTGGTGAAGACGCCGAGACGCTCGGTCGCGATGGTGTCGGGGCGGCCGGGCCCTTCGACGGTCCAGGGGTTCTCGCGCACCGCGCGGACGAGCGACCCGGCCACGCGGTGCAGCGCGAACGGCGAACGGTCGGACGCGGTGCCGATGCGGTGGATCGCGCGCGCGAGCCCGGTGAGGGTGAGCGCATGCACCGGAGCGCCGCAGCCGTCGATGGAGGTGTGCGCGATCTTCTCCCCGGTGAGGCGCTCGACGACCTCCCGGATGTGAGCCTGCAGCGGATGCGCGGGGTCGAGGTATCCGGCGGTCGGCCAGCCGGTGGCCACGCAGGCCCGCAGCATCGCGGCGTGCTTGCCCGAGCAGTTCATGCGGACGCGCGCCTCCTGGCCGTGTTCGCGCACCAGCTCGTCGCGGGTCGCGGAGTCGCCCGGCCAGGCCGGAGGGCACGCGAGGTCGTCTTCCGTCAGGCCCCCGGCGGTGAGGATGTCGCGCACCACCGCGGCGTGCCGGTCCGTGCCCGTGTGGCTCGCCGTGGCGAGGGCGAGCTGTTCGCCCTCCAGCGGTGCGCCGGCGGTGATGCACGCCACGGCCTGCAGCGGCTTGAGACTCGACCGCGGGAGGATGAGCGCGTCGGCGTTGCCGTGTCGCGCGATCACCTCGCCGTCGGGCGAGAGCACCACCGCGGCGCCGGCGTGACGTGACTCGATGAATCCGCTCCGTTCGACGACGGCGAGCTCGACGGAATCCTGAACGGTGAGTGTCTCCAGCACTCCACCAGCCTAGTGCCGGTGGTCCCGCGGCCTCGGGGTCCCCGCGGAGGGTCGCGACGTCGGCGGCACCTGGCAGACTGAGCGCATGGCAGAGCACACCACGTCGCGTCCGCTCGGTGAACACCGCTACGCTCTCACAACTACGTGGACGGGCAACTCCGGCACCGGAACGAGCGGATACCGCGACTATCGCCGCGACGTCACGATCGAGATCGAGGGCAAGCCCGCGCTGCTGGCCTCGTCCGACAAGCCGTTCCGCGGAGACCCCTCCCGCTGGAACCCCGAAGACCTCCTGCTGGCCTCGCTCTCCGAGTGCCACCTGCTGTCGTATCTGCACGCCTGCGTCACCGCCGGCGTCGTGGTCGTCTCCTACCGCGACAGCGCGCGCGGGCTGATGCGCGAGAACGGGGCAGGAGGGGGATCGTTCGTCGAGGTGACGCTCTCCCCGGAGGTCGTGGTCGCCGATCCGTCCATGATCGAGGCGGCAGAGCGGGCGCACGCCCAGGCGAACGAGTGGTGCTTCATCGCGAACTCGGTCAACTTCCCGGTGCGGCACGAGGCCACGGTCACCGCGAGCGTGTGACCCCCGCGGCGGAGGAGCAACCGCTGTCGGACTCCTCGCTCGGGAAGGGACACGTCGTCGCCGCTACCGGGAGGGTCCGGGGTTCACGCTCAGCGCTACTCAGCGGCGCTCGTGCGGGAGCGCCTGCTTGATCTTCTCGATGGTGCCCTGGGCCGGAGCCTCGTTGTAGGTGCCCGCCAGCTCCTGACCGGACAGGGCATGGATCGCGGCCATGATCTCGTCGGTCGCGAGCCGCCGTGCGCGTCCGCTGGTAGCGGGTCCGTGGGGGGACAGGTCGAGCGGCTCGCCGAACCGCACCGTCACGCGTTCGGAGAGCGTCGGCATCTTCGCGCCCACCGGCATCACCTTGTCGGTGCCGATCAGTCCCACCGGGACCACCGGTGCGCCCGTCTGCAGGGCCAGGAACGCCACGCCTGTCCGGCCCTTGTATAGGCGACCGTCGGTGGAACGGGTCCCCTCGGGGTACAGCGCGACCGCGAGGCCCTCCTCGAGCAGCTGCCGCTGCAGATCGAGCGCGTCGAGTGCGGCCTGACCAGCGCCGCGCCGGACGGGGATCGCGCCGATCGCCTCGAAGAAGGTCTTGGTGAGCCGGCCGCTGAATCCGGTCCCCTCGAAGTAGCTCGACTTCGCAAGGAAGTGCACGGGTCGCGGTGCCGCGACCGGGATGGCGATCGAGTCGATGAACGACAGGTGGTTGCTCGCGAAGATCACCGGACCGGTGGTGGGGACGTTCTCGCGGCCCTCGATGCGGGGACGGTAGATCAGCCGCGCGAGCGGGGCGATCAGGCTGCGACCGAGCGCGTACGTGAAGCCCGCATGGCGCGGCTTCGGCGTGTCCTCTGAGGCGGGTTCGGGCTCGACGGACTGCTCAGAGGTCATCAGAGCAGGATACTCCCGGCCCCATGCCGACGTGGGAATGAAGACTCGCGCCGTACCTCCCAGGGAGGGCAAAGGGCGATGGGGCAGGATGGAGTGTCCCGCCCGCGATCCCGAGGTCTCACTGTGCGCAAGCGTCCGCTCATCGTCCTGTCCACCGTCGCCGCGGCGACCCTCCTGCTCGCCGGCTGCTCCGGCAGCGGTTCGCCGGAGAGCTCGGGCACCCCCGACCCGTCCGCTTCGAGTGGGTGTCTGCTCGACGCGCAGCCGGGCAAGACCTCGGATTCCATTGACGTTCAGGGCGAGGGACTCGATGCCGTCGTCAAAGTGCCAGCTGATGCGGCCTTCGCCGATGTGGAGCGAACGGTGATCGCTGAGGGCACAGGTGACGAAGTCGTCGCGAATGACCTCGTCGGGGTGAAGTACCAGATCGTGGAAGCGTCGACAGGTGAAGTCGTCGATTCCTCGGCACGAAGCGAGGGTGGTGAGGCTCCCGTCCTTCTCGACCAGAACAGTGCATCTCTCTTCATCGCCGCTCTCGAGTGCCAGCCGATCGGAACGCAGGTCGTCCTCGCCCTTCCAGGCGAGGTCTTCGGCGAGGGCGGGACGAACAAGGTCGTGTACGCAGAGGCCGTCGAGCAACTGCCCGAGGTCGCCACCGGCACGCCGGTCGACCCGACCCCCGGCATGCCCGAGGTGAAGCTGGACGACGACGGCAAGCCCAGCATCACGATCCCGGACGGCGATGCGCCGGCCGAGACCCAGGTCGCCGTGCTCAAGCAGGGTGACGGAGCGACGGTCGCCTCGGGCGACCTGGTCGTCGTGCAGTACCTCGGGGTCAAGTGGTCCGACGGCAAGGAGTTCGACTCGAGCTGGAGTCGCGACGCGGCGCCGGCGCAGTTCCAGACCACGGGAGTGGTCACCGGATTCCGGAAGGCGCTCGAAGGTCAGAAGGTCGGCTCGCAGGTGCTCGTCGTGATGCCCCCGTCCGACGGCTACGGTGCGAGCGAGGGCAACGAACTGCAGAACGAGAGCCTCGTATTCGTCGTCGACATCCTCGCCACGACCCCGGTCCAGGCGCAGCAGTAGCGCGGGCGCGACGGCGGCCGTGTCCTAGGCTGGCGTCATGCGTCGCGTCATCGTCCTCGGCTCCACCGGTTCCATCGGCACCCAGGCGCTGGACGTGATCCGCGCCAACCCGCGCCGGTTCGAGCTCGTCGGGCTCGCCGCGGGCTCCAACCGCGAGCTGCTGACAGAGCAGGCGGAGCAGTTCCAGGTGGAGGACACGGCCCTCGGAGCCGTCGAAGCGGAACAGCTCGTGCGGGACGTCGAGGCCGATGTGGTGCTCAACGCCATCACCGGCTCGATCGGACTCGGCTCCACGCTCGCCGCGCTGCAGGCGGGCCGCACGCTCGCCCTCGCGAACAAGGAGTCGCTGATCGTCGGGGGAGATCTAGTGCTGGCGGCGGCCGCCCCCGAGCAGATCGTCCCCGTCGACTCCGAGCACTCCGCCCTCGCACAGGCGCTCCGCTCCGGGACGCATGACGAGGTGCGACGCCTGGTGGTGACCGCGTCGGGCGGACCGTTCCGCGGACGCACGCGCAGTGAGCTCACCGAGGTCACACCGGGGCAGGCGCTCGCGCACCCCACCTGGAACATGGGCAGGACGGTCACGACGAACTCCGCCACCCTCGTCAACAAGGGGCTCGAGGTGATCGAGGCGCACCTGCTGTTCGACGTGGCCTACGACGACATCGAGGTGGTCGTGCACCCGCAGTCGATCGTGCACTCCATGGTCGAGTTCATCGACGGGTCCACCATCGCACAGGCGTCCCCGCCGGACATGCGTCTGCCGATCTCCCTCGGCCTGGACTGGCCGCACCGCATCGGCGGCGTGGGTCGACCGCTGGACTGGACGACCGCGAGCTCGTGGACCTTCGAGCCGCTCGACGGCGAGGCCTTCCCGGCCGTCGCACTCGCCAAGGCGGTCGGACGCGCGGGCGGCACCTTCCCGGCCGTGTACAACGCAGCCAACGAGCAGGCCGTCGACGCGTTCCACGAGGGACGCCTGTCGTTCCTCGGCATCGTCGACACGATCTCCGCGGTCGTCGACCAGCACGAGGCGCCGAGCACCCTCACGGTCGAGACGCTCGCAGAGGCCGAGGACTGGGCACGGCGCACGGCCGATCGGCTCATCGCCGCGAGCTGACGGCGCGGCCGCCGAGGGCGCCCGATGCAGCGCGGCGCTGCACCGGGCGGCGGTCAGTCCTCGTCCGGGTAGGGCACAGGCCAGCGCGGTTCCGGGACCGGCCATCCGGCGGCCTTCAGCGCGCGGCGGGACAGCTCACGCGCCGAGTACGGGGTGCGCACGCCGCGGATGTCCCGGTAGTCCTGATGCCCGGGACCCGCCCACAGGATCGCGTCGCCGTCGCCCACCAGGCCGACCGCCGCGACGATCGCCGCCTCCGGTGGGGAGTACTCGTGGATCTCCGCGTCGGGTCGTGCCCGGCGCGCGCCCTCCACGAGGGTCGCCCGGATGGACGCCGGGTCTTCGAAGCGCGGGTGGTGATCGGTCACGACGAGGATGTCGCTGCCCTCCACGGCCGTGCGCGCCATGTCGAAGCGCTTGCTGGCGTCGCGGTCGCCATCCGCGCCGAACAGCATCAGCACCTTTCCGGGGGTGACCCGGCGCACGGCGGCGAGGGTCTTCTCGAAGGCGTCCGGCGAGTGCCCGAAGTCCACGAACACCGCCGGTCCGCGGTCGCCGGAGACGAGCTGCGTACGGCCGGGGAGGTAGGCGTGGATGCCGCCGTCGCGGCCGAGCGCGTCGGTGATCCGCTCCCACGCGTACCCGCCCTCCAGCAGCATGACGATCGCGAGCGCGGCATTGGCGGCCATGTGCGGACCGATCACCGGCACCGTGGTGGTGAGGGTTCCGGCAGGGCCGCTCATCGTGAAGGTGGTGCCGGCGGCGCGCTCCTCGTCGATCACGACCACCCAGTCCGCGCGGGCCGCGGCATCGGGGTCGGCGGCGATCGACGGCGTGCCGACCGTGACGACGGGGATCTCCGCGCGATCGACGACCAGCGCGCCGGAGGGGGAGTCGAGGCAGACCACGCCGCGGACCGCGCGATCGGGACGGAACAGCGGCAGCTTCGCCTCGAAGTACTCCTCCATGTCGGCGTAGTCGTCGAGGTGGTCGTGGCTGAGGTTCGTGAAGCCGGCGACATCGAACCGGATCCCGTCGACGCGGTGGCGGGACAGCGCCTGCGCGCTCACCTCGACCGCGACCGCTTCCACGTGCCGCTCGCGCATCAGCGCCAGGAGCGCGTGCATCTCCGACGCCTCCGGCGTGGTGAGCCGCGACACGATGACCTCGCCCGCGATGTGGCGCTCGGCCGTCGACGACAGCCCCGTGACGACGCCCATCTGCTCGAGGATGCCCTCCAGGAGGTGGGAGACGCTCGTCTTGCCGTTGGTGCCCGTCGTCGCGAAGAGCAGCGGCAGGGGGTCGTCCGCCCCGGTGCCGTAGACCCAGGCGCTCAGGTCGCCCAGCACGGCGCGCGGATCGTCCACCACGAGGACGGGCAGGCCGGCGTCCGCGGCGATCTCCGCGCCGCGCTCGTCGGTGATGACCGCGACCGCGCCCTTCTCGGCAGCGGTCGCCGCGAAGTCGGCTCCGTGGCGGTTCACGCCCTGGATCGCGACGAAGGCCTCACCGGGGCGAAGATCCGCGGTGGCGAGAGTGATGCCGCTCAGGGACACTCCGGTGGCGTCGCCGCGCACGGTGGCGGCGAATCGGGAGGCCAGTTCGGAAAGCTCGCGCCGGGGCGGGTTCGCGGGGCGGAGCACAGGGGGCAGGCTCGGTTGTTGTTCAATCGACATGTCGGATCCATGATCTCACGGCGCCGCACGGATGCCGGGCGGACGGCCCGCCGCGCGCCGGGGTCGGACGCGCGGCGGGCCGGGGCTCAGGCCCGGCGGCGGTAGGCCAGCACGGCGACCACGAGAGCAGCCGCCCCGGCGAGGAGCCCGCCCGTGCCGAGGGCGATGCCGAGCGGGTCGGCGGCCGTGGCGGCCGCGTCGGCGTCCGCGGTGTCCGCCTCCCCGTCGCCGTGGGCGCCATGCATCGACGCCTCCGCATCCGTGACCGTGACCACGGGAGCGGGGGCATCGAGCGCGTGCGGGTCCTCACCCTCCTCGGCGAGCTGCGTCCATTCGGTCGCACCGTCGACGCACTGCTGCACCACCGGGAAGGCGAGCGTCTCGGGCGTCTTCTCGTCGAGCCCGACCGACATGCTGACCGCGCCGCGGAGGTCGGTCGGCACCGGCGTGAGCGCGGTGTACGTGACGGCGCTCACGAGGCCGTCTTCACCGCGCTCGACCTGGATGGTCCAGTCGCCGTCCAGGGTCGGGGCGACGGACGTGAGGCCGTCCGGCATGGTGATGCGCAGTGCCGTGGTCGGCGAGGTGCCGCAGCCGTGGGCGAACGAGAACGTGAGCACGCCGTGGTCGCCGGCGGCGAGCTCATCCGGGCTGACGGACACGTGGGCTCCCGCCATGAGCGGAACCGCGAGGGCGAGGGCGATCCCGCCGAGCGCGCCGGTCGTGGCGACGAGGGCCCGGCGGGAGCGCGGACGACGAGGGGACGTGGTGGTACGGGACATGATTCTCCAGAAAAGGTGTGCGGGCGCGCCGGAGGGCGCGCAAAGGGTGGCCGAGGGTTCGGCCGTGATTCTCGGGCGGCGGGTCAGCCGCGTGCGCACACCGGGGGGCCGCGCCGGGAGACGGCGGCGGCCACGGCACGGTCGAGGGGAGCGAAGCGCAGCGGACGCAGCGGGGTCGGGCGGCGATGGCCGGAGAAGCCCGTCGGCGACGCGCGACGCACGAGAGCGCGGAACCAGCCGGCGACGGCCCGCAGGAGGCGTTCGGCGTGCCACACCAGCAGAGTTGTCAGCACGGCGGCGCCGGCGTGCGCGAGGAGCATCGTCGCGTCGATGGGCGCGACGGAGACGGTGCCGCTCAACGCTGCCAGGTCGAAGTGATGGACGTGCGGGCCGATCGCGCCGTCGACGTCCGCGGTGGGGGAGCCGAGCAGCTGGAACACCAGGTGGAACACGGCTTGAGACACGAGCACGGCGACCGCGACGCGCCAGCGCGACCGACGGAGCCCGAGGAGGGCGGCGGTCGGTGCCAGGAACAGCACCGTGACCGCGAGGATCAGCAGCGGGTGGGGTGCCGCGCCGCCTCCGATGGTGTGGGACACCGCGGCGATGAGGGTCGCGGTGGCGGACACGGCGGCGGCGCGCAGGAGTCGCAGCTGCCGGGTGGTCACCATCCCAGCCTAGCCAAGCGGCGCGGGCGGGGCGGATTCCTAGCTGCGGGCAGTACCGTGGGCGGGTGGAAATCCTGCTCTATGTGGGCGGCATCCTGTTCATGCTGATCGGCCTCGGCCTCTCGATCGGTCTGCACGAGGTCGGCCATCTCGTCCCCGCGAAGCTCTTCGGCGTGCGCGTCGGCCAGTACATGATCGGCTTCGGCCCGCGGCTGTGGTCGAAGCGGATCGGCGAGACCGAGTACGGCTTCAAGCTGCTCCCGCTCGGCGGGTTCATCTCGATGTCCGGCATGTATCCGGCGTCGAAGGGGGAGCGACCGGCGTCCGGGGTGTTCCGCACGCTCATCCAGGACGCCCGCTCGGCCAACGACGAGACGATCGCCGAGGGCGCGGAGGACCGGGTCTTCTACAAGCTGCCGGTGTGGAAGCGCGTGATCGTGATGCTCGGCGGTCCGCTGATGAACCTGGTCCTGGCCGTGGTGATCTTCACGGTGCTCGTGTGCGGCATCGGCGTGCAGCAGGGGACGACGACCATCTCCGCGGTGAACGAGTGCGTGGTGCCCGCGTCGTCGACCGCCACCGAGTGCGCCCCGGACGACCCGGAGTCCCCCGCGGCGGAGGCGGGGGTGCGACCCGGTGACGTGCTGGTGTCGATCGACGGTCAGCCCGTGTCGACCTTCGAGCAGGCGACGACGATCGTCCAGGCCTCGCCCGGCGAGACGCTTGAGCTGGTGGTGCGGCGCGACGGGGCCGAGCAGACGCTGAGCCTCACGCCCATCGCGGCGGAGCGCACCATCACCGACGCGAGCGGGCGGCCCGTGCTCGACGATCAGGGCGACCCGGTCGTGCGCGAGGTCGGGTACGCGGGGATGATCTCGCAGATGGGCTTCGTGCAACAGCCGCTGAGCGCCGGACCGGAGATGGCCGCCGAGAACGTCGCGAGGGTGGCGTCGCTCATCGTCACGCTGCCCGTGCGGCTGTGGGATGTGGGTGTGTCCCTGGTCACCGGGGGCGAACGTGACCCGAACGGCCCGTTGAGCGTCGTCGGCGTCGGGCGCCTGGCCGGCGAGGTCGCGGCGACCGATGCCCCGATCCTCAACCGGTTCGCCGTCCTCCTGGGGCTGCTGGGGTCCCTCAACGTGGCGCTGTTCGTGTTCAACCTGATCCCGCTGCTGCCGCTCGACGGCGGTCACATCGTGGTCGCGCTGTGGGAGGGGGTCAAGCGGGCATGGGCGAAGCTCTTCCGGCGCCCGCCGCCCGCACCCGTGGACGCCACCCGGCTGGTGCCGCTGACGGTGGTGGTGGCCGTCCTGCTGATCGGGATGGGCGCGCTGCTCCTCGTCGCCGACCTGTTCAACCCCGTCAAGCTGCTCGGCTGACCGGCCCGGCACCGGCGCCGGTCACGCGAGGGCGTACGACACCAGGCGTTCGAGCGTGCGGATGCCGTCGCGCGACAGGATCGACTCCAGGTGTCCCTGTACGGACGCGAAGCGCGGGCCGCGGAGTGCGAACACGTCGCCGGAGCCCGGGTCGGCGGAGACCTCCGCATCCCCGATCCTCGTGGCACCGGGTGTCACACGCGCGGTGAAGGTGTTGTAGAACCCGATCGAGGCGTCCTCGCCGAACACGGGCACCGACTTCTGCAGTCCCTGATGCGGGGCGGCCAGCGGGACCAGCGCTGCGCCTTGACGGTCCGCGAGGATCTGGTGGCTCAGGCACACGGCGAGCAGGGGGGCCTCGGCGTCGAGCCGTCGCTCCACGACCGCGCGCATCCGGGCGATCCGCGCGCTGCCGGTATCGCGGGGGTCGCCGGGGCCGGGGCCCGCGACGACGAGGTCGGCCGCGGCCACTGCGTCGTCGGTCACGGCATCCCAGGCGGAGATCGTCACGTCCAGGCCGAGGTGACGCAGCTGGTGGGCGAGCATCGTGGTGAAGCGATCCTCGGCATCGACCACGAGGGCGGAGCGCCCCGTGAACGGGCCGGTGAACTCCTCGCCCTGCGGGTTCAGCCAGAACTCGGCGAGGCGGGCGTTGCGGGAGGACAGCAGCGCGGCGATCTCCGGGTCGTCGGCGAGGGAGCGGCGTGCACCGGGGGCATCGGCGTCGCTGCGAGCCTCGGCCGCACGGTCGCGGTCGATCGCCCCGATGGCGCCGAGCACGCCCGCCGCCTTGCCGTGGGTCTCGGACACCTCGCCGTGCGGGTCGGAGTGGCGCACGAGGGTCGCGCCGACGGGGACGCTGAGCTCGCCGTCGGCGAGATACACGGTCCGGATGAGGATCGGGGCGTCGAGGTCGTGCCCGCCGTCGGCGTTCGGGGTGAACAGCGCTGCGACGCCCGAGTAGTAGCCGCGGGGCTTCTTCTCGTGGCGACGGATCACCGCGCACGCGTTCTGCATCGGTGAGCCCGTGACCGTGGGAGCGAACATCGTCTCGCGGAGGATGTCGCGCGGATCCATGCCGCTGCGTCCGCGGAGCATGTACTCCGTGTGGGTGAGGCGGGACATCTCCTTGAGGTGCGGGCCGGTGATGCGCCCGCCGTCGGCGCAGACGGCGCTCATCATCTTGAGCTCCTCGTCCACCACCATGAACAGCTCCTCGGTCTCCTTGGTGGAGGCGAGGAAGGCGGCGAGGGTCCCCTTGGTCGAGCCCCCGGCCGGGTGCCGGAAGGTGCCGGAGATGGGGTTCATGGTGACGACGCCCTCACGCGCGACGACGTGCGCCTCCGGGCTCGCGCCGACCGCGATCCGCCCCGGGGTGACCACCGCGAACGTCCAGTACGCCCCGCGCTCATGCGCGAGCAGGGCACGGAACCACGTGAGGGCGGCCGTGCGGTCGTCGGTGTCGATGCTGGCGGTGTAGTCGCGGCGGATCACGAAGTTCGCGCCCTCGCCGCGTCCGATCTCGTCGGAGATGACCGTCTCGACGATGGCCGCGTACTCCTCGTCAGCGATGTCGAAGCCGCCGTCGTGCAGGGGGACCGACGAGGTCGGCAGCGCATCGAGCACCGCAGGCGTCGGCAGGTGCAGGTGCTCGTCCACCACGATGCAGCGCAGGGGAGCGCCGTCGTCCTGCGCGACGAAGCCGCGCTCGCGCACCTGGCGGTAGGGCACCAGTGCGAGCACCTCACGCGGCACGCCGTCCGCGGTGAGCGGGATGTCGGCGAGCAGGTCGACGTCGACGACCTCGCCCGTGAGCAGCTCGACGGAGTCGGCGCCGTCGCGCGCGATGAGCACGAAGGATGCGGCCGGATCGGCGCTGAGCTCGGCGAGTCGTGAGAGGGTCATCGATGTCTCCTGTGCAGGGCTCCGGCTCGGCGCAACGAAAAGACCGCCCCGGAGGCGGTCTGGATTCGTGGGAACGCGAACACCGCCTAGGAGGCGGGCCACCAGGTGAGGTTCGCGAGCATGGGGCGAAACTACCACACGCGGCACCCGCGACCCGGGCGGATGACGGGCCGCGCATCCAGCCCGCGCGCATCCGGGCGGCGTAGGCTGAGGGGGTGCCAGCTGTGAACCTTGGGATGCCTCGCATCCCCGAAGTCCTCGCCCCGCGCCGCAAGTCCCGCCAGATCAAGGTCGGCAAGGTGCTCGTGGGCGGCGACGCCCCCGTCAGCGTGCAGTCGATGACGACCACCAAGACGACCGACATCAACGGGACCCTGCAGCAGATCGCCGAGCTCACCGCCTCCGGGTGCGAGATCGTGCGCGTCGCCGTGCCGTCCCAGGACGACGCCGACGTGCTGCACATCATCGCGAAGAAGAGCCAGATCCCGGTGATCGCCGACATCCACTTCCAGCCGAAGTACGTGTTCCAGGCGATCGATGCGGGCTGCGCGGCCGTGCGGGTGAACCCGGGCAACATCCGGAAGTTCGACGATCAGGTGGGCGCGATCGCCAAGGCGGCGCAGGACGCGGGTGTCTCGCTGCGGATCGGCGTGAACGCCGGGTCCCTCGACCGCCGCCTGCTGGAGAAGTACGGCAAGGCCACGCCCGAGGCGCTCGTCGAGAGCGCGGTCTGGGAGGCGTCCCTGTTCGAGGAGCACGACTTCCACGATTTCAAGATCTCCGTCAAGCACAACGACCCGGTCGTCATGGTCAAGGCGTACCGCCTCCTGGCCGAGCGGGGCGACTGGCCCCTGCACCTCGGCGTGACCGAGGCCGGGCCGGCGTTCCAGGGCACGATCAAGAGCGCGACGGCCTTCGGCATCCTGCTCGGTGAGGGCATCGGCGACACCATCCGCGTGTCGCTGTCGGCGCCGCCCGCCGAAGAGGTGAAGGTCGGCCACCAGATCCTGCAGTCGCTGAACCTGCGGGAGCGCAAGCTCGAGATCGTGTCGTGCCCGTCGTGCGGTCGCGCACAGGTCGACGTGTACACGCTCGCGGAAGACGTGACCGAGGGTCTCAAGGACATGACGGTGCCGCTGCGTGTCGCCGTCATGGGCTGCGTCGTGAACGGTCCCGGAGAGGCCCGCGAGGCCGACCTGGGCGTCGCCTCCGGCAACGGCAAGGGGCAGATCTTCGTGAAGGGCGAGGTCATCAAGACCGTGCCCGAAGAGGACATCGTCGCGACGCTGATCGAGGAGGCGAACCGCATCGCCGCCGAGATGGGCCCGGACGCACCGCTCGGCACCGCGCAGGTCGTTACGGCCTGACCGTCGTCCGCACCCCGATCGCCATCCCCGCCGTACCGCACAGGAGAAGCATGTCCTCGCCCACCGTCGTGACCTTCGCCACCGGCTCCACGAGTGGAGAGGGCGTCGTCACCCACGTCGAGAGGACGCCGGAGGGCGTGGTGGTCGTGGTGGACGAGACCCCGTTCCACCCCGTCGACCACACCTGGCCCGACCAGCCGGGTGATGCCGGGACCCTCACGGTCGACGGCTCCTCCGTGGCCGTGGCAGAGGCCGTCATGGCGGCCGTGTCCGACGACGGCACGTTCGCGGTGGGTGCCGACATCCCCGTCAAGCGCGGGGCGGAAGGGTGGACCTGGCTGGTCGGCCACCGCCTCACGGGCGACGCCCCGGCGGCCCTGGTGCCCGGGGTCGCCGCGCGGCTGGACGTCGATGCAGACCGTCGCGCTGGCCTGAGCCGCGGGCACACCGCCTGTCATCTCGCGTCCCTCGCCCTCGACCTCGCGGTCGCCGACCTGTGGCGCAAGGACCCGGGCGCCGACGCCCTCGGCACCCCCGACTTCGAGGGGCGCGCCAACCAGACGAGCCGCATCCACGCGGATGGCGCCGTCGACGAGTACCGCCTGGGCAAGAGCCTGCGCCGCGCGGGCTTCGACACCGAGACCTTCGCGTCGACCCTCGCCGACCGCGAACAGCGGATCAACGCACAGCTCGAGGCGTGGGTCGAGTCCGCCGCCGCGAGCCGCGTCGAGACCGAGGGTCCGACGATCGTGGACCGTCGCCGCTGGCACTGCGAGCTGCCGGAGGGCGAGGCCGTGATCCTGTGCGGGGGCACCCACGCGCACTCGCTCGACGAGTTCGTCGCGATCCGGGTGGCGTTGGACCTGTCGGATCCTCAGCTGCTCGTCATGACGACGACCGCGACTCCCGCGGCCTGAACTCTTCGGCGACGCCCTCGAACTCCACCTCGCCCTTCGCGATGTCCGCGCGCGCCACGCGCACGCGGAGGCGATCGCCCGGCTTCACGCCGACGGGAGCGGGGGCGCTCGCCGTGACCGCGGGCTCGGCGATCTGGATGGTCACGCGCTCGCCGCGATCCTCGACGACGGTGGCGTCGAGCTCGGTGCCGACCAGCGGGGTCAGCAGCGCCGCCTCCACGGCGTTGACAGTCCCGGACGCCAGCCGGGAGGCGCGCTGACCGGACTCCTGCATCACGCCTGGCAGATCGGCGAGCGAGTCACGCACCCATGCCGGTACGGGTGCGCCGCTCGAGACCGCCAGGCAGATCGCCAGCGACCACCGGTCGACGAGTCGCCGCAGGGGCGCGGTCGCATGCGCGTAGGGGGCGGCGATGGCGGCCTGGACGGCGTCGTCCGGAGCCGTGCCGTCGAACACCAGATAGCCCGCGCCGCGGAACAGTGACGACGCGGCTTCGAGCACGGGCAGCGTCAGCGGGTCGTCCCTGTCCAGACCGCGCAGGAACTCGCCATAGGTGCCGTCGGTCCACGGGCGACCGAGGGCGATCGTCTGCAGGCGGAACGTCTCGAAGGCGGCATCGTCGGGCTCCGGCATCGTGCGCAGGATGCCGACGCCCGCACCCAGCATCAGCTGCGCTGCCGCCATCCCCGTCATGATCGACAGCTGAGCGTTCGCCTCCTCGATCGGGAGGGGACGGCGACGCACGATCGCGTAGCTGCCGTCCTCCGCGCGCACGACCTCCTCGTCGGGAAGGTTGAGGCTGGCCCCGCCACGCTTCCGCTCCCGCTCGAGCCGAAGGGCGCCGATCTCCGGGAGGAGCGCCGCTGGTCCACCCTCGCCGCGATCGAGGGCGGCCTGCGTCGTCGCGTAGTCGAGCTGGGCGCGGGAGCGGATGAGCGCCCGTTCGAGCCGGAAGTCGCCGACCTCCCCGGTCTCGTCCAGCGCGAAGGTCCACACCAGCGCGGGGCGGTCGGCGTCGGCGAGGAGGGAGGCGCGGTCCTCGCTGAGCACGGGAGGGTGCAGCGGGATCGTGCCGTCCGCCGCGTACAGGGTCTGTCCGCGCCGACGGGCTTCCGCATCGACCGCCCCGCCGGGCTCGACGAAATCGGGGACGTCCGCGATCGCGTAGCGCACGGTGTACCCCGACGAGGTCTTCTCCAGGTGGAAGGCCTGATCGAGGTCGCGCGAGCCCGCCGGGTCGAGCGTCGCGAAGGGGATGTCGCGCAGGTCGAGCTCGGGTGTGGATCCGCTGGCGCGCTCGGCCTCGGCGAGCACGTCGGGTGGGAACGAGGTGGGTGCGTCGAGCGCTTCGCGGAGGTCGGCGAGCGCGGCGGCGAGCTCGGTCTGGGCGGCGGAGGGAGCGACATGGGACCGGCGCTGAGGCATGGCTCCCACCCTAGGCCGAGAAGCCCCGGTCTCCGGAGGCGTTCTGTCGGTGGTGGCGCGTAACATTTCACCGACGACGTCAGGGTGACGCCGGAAGGGACAGCCATGAAAGCACTCGTCTACCACGGAGCCGGTGAGAAGCGATGGGAGGAGGTTCCGGATCCGACCATCCTGGCGCCGACCGACGCGATCGTCCGCATCGAGGCCACGACCATCTGCGGCACCGACCTGCACATCCTCAAGGGCGATGTCCCGGCCGTGACCGAGGGGCGCATCCTCGGTCACGAGGGTGTCGGGGTGATCACCGAGGTCGGAGGAGCCGTGACCGATCTCGCCGTGGGGGACCGCGTGATCATCTCGTGCATCACCTCGTGTGGGAAGTGCGACTTCTGCACCGCCGGGCTGGCATCGCACTGCCGAGCCGAGGAGGGGGCGTCGGGGATCGGCTGGATCCTCGGGCACCTGATCGACGGCACGCAGGCGGAGCTGGTGCGGATCCCGTTCGCCGAGACCTCGCTGCACCGGCTTCCGGATGGCGTCTCCGCCGAGACGGCGGTCGTGCTCAGCGACATCCTTCCCACGGGCCACGAGATCGGGGTGCAGTACGGCGGCGTGAAGGCGGGCGACGTGGTCGCCGTCGTCGGCACCGGGCCGGTGGGCCTCGCGGCGATCATGACCGCGCAGCTCTACGGGCCGAGCAAGATCATCGCGATCGACCTCGACGCGAACCGTGTCGAGCAGTCCAGACTCTTCGGGGCCACGCACGGCGTGGTCGCCGGCGCCGAGGACTGGCGCGATCAGGTGCTCGCCCTGACCGACGGGCTCGGCGTCGACGTCGCGATCGAAGCCGTGGGTGTTCCGGCGACCTGGAGCATGGCGCTGGACATCGTGCGCCCCGGCGGGCACGTCGCCAACGTGGGAGTCCATGGCGCGTCCGTCGACTTCCCGATCGATCGCCTGTGGATCCAGAACCTCACCATCACGACGGGCCTGGTGAACGCCGACACGGCGCGCATGCTCACCCGGCTCGTCGCCGAGGGTCGGATCGACCCGGCGGTGTTCGTCAGTCACCGCTTCGCGCTGGACGCCATCGAACAGGCGTACGACACGTTCGCGCGGGCCGCGGAGACGAAGGCGCTGAAGGTGGTGCTCACCGCCTGAACGCACAGGGGACAGAGGGTCGGCATGGGGGGATGCCGACTCTCAGCATCCGTCGGCGCCCCGCGACCGGGCCGAGACATCATCCCCACCGCTGCGGCCCTCGCGTCCGTGCCGGGCGTTAGCGTGGGGACATGACCACTGCTGCGAAGGCTCAGACCCTTGTCGGACTCTATGACGCGCCGGAGATCCTCCGCGTGGTGAACGTGTGGGACGTCGTGTCGGCGCGCGCGGTCGCCGCTCTGCCCGAGACGAAGGCGATCGCGACCGCCGGACACGGCATCGCCGCGACCTTCGGCTACGACGACGGCTCCACCCCGCGCGAGCTGATGATCGACATGGTGGGACGCATCGCCGCCGCCGTGCAGGTCCCGGTCACCGCCGACCTCGACGACGGCTACGGCGACGCGGGGGAGACCACGCGGCTCGCGATCGCCGCCGGTGTCGTCGGGGCGAACGTCGAAGACCGGCTGAAGCCGCTCGACGAGTCGGTGGCCGCGGTCGAGGCGATCGTGAAGGCAGCCGAGGCGGAGGGCGTGCCGTTCGCGCTCAACGCCCGCACCGACGCGTTCGTGCGCGCGGGTCACCGTCCCGTCCAGGAGAGCGTCGCCGATGCGATCCAGCGCGGCCGCGCTTTCCTCGACGCGGGAGCGACGGCCGTGTTCGTGCCCGGGATCCTCGACGCGAACGTGACGCGGCAGCTCGTCGAGGGCATCGGCGAGCGCAAGGTGAGCGTCATCGGCATCCCCGGTGCGCTCGCCGCCTCGGAGTACGAGAAGCTCGGCGTCGCCCGCATCTCGTACGGTCCGCTGCCGCAGCGGGTCGCGCTCACGGCGCTCCAGGAGCTGGCGGAGAGCCTGTACGCGGGCGGCGTCGTCCCGCAGGGCCTGCCCGCCCTGAACTGACGCGGCGGGACGGGGGACCACGGCTCACTACACTTGAGCCGTGGTCACTCGTCTCTCGAACTTCTTCCTCCGTACACTCCGTGAAGACCCTGCCGGTGCAGAGGTCGCCAGTCACAAGCTGCTGATCCGCGCCGGGTACATCCGACCGCAGGCCGCGGGCATCTTCGCGTGGCTGCCGCTCGGGCTGCGGGTGAAGGCCAAGATCGAGACGGTCATCCGCGAGGAGATGGCCGCCGCGGGTGCCCAGGAGGTGCACTTCCCGGCGCTGATGCCGCGGGAGGCTTACGAGGCGACGGGTCGCTGGGAGGAATACGGCGATCTGCTGTTCCGCCTCCAGGACCGCAAGGGGGGCGACTACCTGCTCGCCCCGACGCACGAGGAGGCCTTCACCCTGCTCGTGAAGGACCTGTACTCGTCGTACAAGGATCTGCCGCTGACGATCTACCAGATCCAGGACAAGTACCGCGACGAGGCGCGGCCCCGCGCCGGCCTTCTCCGCGGCCGCGAGTTCACGATGAAGGACGCCTACTCGTTCGACGCCTCGGACGAGGGGTTGGACGTGAGCTACCAGTCTCAGCGCGACGCCTACGAGCGGATCTTCCAGCGCCTGGGACTCGAGTACGTGATCGTGCAGGCGGATGCGGGCGCGATGGGCGGCTCGCGCAGTGAGGAGTTCCTCCACCCCACCCCCGTCGGCGAGGACACGTTCGTGCGCAGCGCCGGTGGTTACGCGGCGAACGTGGAAGCGTTCACGACCGAGGTGCCTGCGCCCGTGCCGTTCGACGCCGACGCGACCCCGGTGATCTTCGACTCGCCCGACACCCCCACCATCGAGACGCTCGTCTCGCACTGCAACCGTGAGCTGGAGGGCGAGTACACGGCGGCGGACACGCTCAAGAACGTCGTGCTCGCGCTGAAGCACCTCGACGGCACCCGCGAACTCGTCATCGTGGGCATCCCCGGCGACCGCGAGGTGGACGAGAAGCGCGCCGAGGTCGCCTTCGCTCCCGCCGAGGTCGAGACCGCGACCGCGGACGACTTCGAGAACAACCCTCTGCTCGTCAAGGGCTACATCGGTCCGTGGTCACCCACGGGCGCGGTGCTGGGGGAGGAGTCCGCCACCGGCATCCGGTACCTCGTCGACCCGCGGGTGAGCGAGGGCACCAGCTGGATCACCGGGGCGAACATCGACCAGAAGCACGCCCACTCCGTCGTGATGGGCCGCGACTTCGCCGCCGACGGCATCGTCGAGATCGCGAACGTGCGCGCGGGTGACCCCGCGCCCGACGGCTCCGGTCCGGTCGAGCTCGCGCGCGGCATGGAGATCGGCCACGTCTTCCAGCTCGGTCGCAAGTACGCCGAGGCGCTGGGACTGAAGGTGTTGAACGAGAACGGCAAGCTCGTGACGGTGACGATGGGCTCGTACGGCATCGGTGTCACGCGCATCCTCGCGATCATCGCCGAGCTGAACAACGACGACAAGGGACTGATCTGGCCCGCGTCCGTCTCCCCGTTCGACGTCCAGGTGGTGGCGGCGGGCCGCGACCAGGTGGCCTTCGACGTCGCGGAGGAGATCTCGCAGCGGCTGGAGAGCGCGGGACTCGATGTCCTGTACGACGACCGTCCGAAGGTCTCGCCCGGCGTCAAGTTCGGCGACGCCGAGCTCGTCGGTGTGCCGCGCATCCTGATCGTGGGTCGCGGTGCCGCCGAAGGACAGGTCGAGCTGTGGGATCGGCGCAGCGGCGAGCGTGACGCGCTGTCCATCGAGGAGGCGGTCGCGCGACTCACGTCGCGCTGACCTCGGTGACCGCGCGGCTCAGCAGGTGATGCGGCCGTGATCCATGGTGTCGTCCGGGGTGTCGTGGGTCACGAGGGCTTTCAGCGCCCCGGCGGCCATCGCGATCTTCCCCTTGGCGGGTTCCCAGAACTCGGTGACCCGCGGGGTGACCCGCAGGAGGGCGATGCCCGGCGTCTCCAGGCCGTCGGCGAACCAGATGTCGAGTGACGGCGAGTAGAGCTCTTCCATCTTGGCGCGGTCGTGCACGACCTCCGCGGTTCCGGCGACGGAGACGTAGCGCATGCCCTTGGAGTCGCAGTACGCGAGCCCCACGTCGTGGTTGCGGCGTGCCTCATCGACCTTCTCGGTGTCCTCCGCGGTGAAGAACCAGATGTCTCCCGCATCGTCCATCTGCCGGGTGGACATCGGGCGGCTCACGAGGTGGCCGTCCTCGTCGACGGTGGTGAGCATCGTGATGTCGATGTCCTCCACGAGCTCGGAGACGCGGGCGAGGGCTTCAGGTCCGGTGATCTCGGTCATGGAGCCAGGATGCCCCCGCCCGGTCGCCGCCGCAGGGGCGTTGACAGGGGCGGACGAGCGTGCTGACGCCGCGCGTGGTGCTCCGCCGCGCGGACGGCGTTGCGGGGCCCGATCGCGTGCGAGCATGACACGCTGGTGACATGGCCGAACAGTCCCTTCCTCCCGCGCTCACGTCCGAGATCAACGCCGTGCTGGACGAGGCGGGCGTGCACGCGGATCGGCGCCTGGTGATGCGGATGCTCCGGACCGCGCTGCAGCTGGGGGAGGACGGCACGGATCGCCTCGACCTCAAGATCGCCTCGGCGGCGCTGGCCGAGATGCGCGACGCCTTCCGTCTGTTCGCACCGTTCCGCGGTGTACCGAAGGTGACGGTGTTCGGCTCCGCCCGCACGCGCCAGGACGACCCGCTGTACGTGCAGGCGCGGGACGTGGCCGCCGCGCTCGCCCGCGATGGCTGGATGGTGGTCACGGGCGCCGGCCCCGGGATCATGCAAGCCGCGGCGGAGGGAGCGGGCCCCGCGCTGTCGCTCGGTGTCTCCATCCGGCTGCCCTTCGAGGAGAAGGCCAACGCGGTCGTCGCAGGTCAGGACCAGGTGGTCGCGATGAAGTACTTCTTCACGCGCAAGCTGATGCTGATCAAGGAGTCGAGCGGGTTCCTCTGCCTTCCCGGCGGGTTCGGGACGCTGGACGAGATGTTCGAGCTCCTCACGCTCCAGCAGACGGGTAAGGCGGAGCCGACGCCCATCGTCCTGCTCGACGAGAAGGGCGGGTCGTTCTGGGAGGGGATGCGTCGCTTCGTCGACGAGCACCTCGCGCCGATGGGTGTGATCTCGGAGGGCGACTTCGATCGGGTCGTGATCACCGATTCGGTGGAGGCGGCGAGGGCGGAGATCACGGGCTTCTGGCGCAACTACGACTCGCTGCGCTGGGTGGGTGACGCGCTGGTGCTGCGGCTGCGCGCGGAACCGACCGAGGCCGAGGTGGCGGAACTGAACGAGGCGTTCGGCTCGATGCTGTCGGACGGTCGCATCGAGCGGACGCCGCCGCTGCCGCCCGAGGCGGCCGACGACGATCGCCTCGACCTGCCGCGTCTGATGCTGCACCTGGATCAGCGCCAGGTCGGCAACCTGTTCCGCCTCATCGGGGCGATCAACGCGCTGCTGTCCGCCCCGACCGCCTGACCCGCCCCCGCCCCTGCCGCGTGGCCGGGGTCTCCGACGCACGGTATCGTTGTACGGATGTCGCGCGTGCGATCAGGCGCGACGAGAGCTGAATAGGGAGGCCGTCATGGACATCGAACTGAGTCTGCTGCGAGGGATCGAGAAGGAGAAGGCGATCCCGTTCGACGAGCTCGTCGCGATCATCGAGCAGGCGATCCTGACCGCGTACTCCAAGCACGTGTCGCCCGAGGGGGCGGCGCCCGAGGGCGTCCGCGTCGAGCTCGACCGTACGACAGGGCACGTCGCCGTGCTGCAGGTCGTCCGTGACGAGGAGGGCGCGGTCATCGGCGAGGAGGACGCGACCCCCGACGACTTCGGGCGCATCGCCGCCTTCGCCGCCAAGCAGGTCATCAGCCAGCGCCTCCGGGACATCGCCGACGACGCCGTGCTGGGCGAGTTCAAGGGGCGTGAGGGCGACATCGTCGCCGGCGTCATCCAGCAGGGGCCCAACCCGCGGATGATCCACGTCGACCTCGGCTCGGTCGAGGCGATCCTCCCGCCGGAGGAGCAGGTGCCCGGCGAGGAGTACACGCACGGCTCGCGTCTGCGCGTGTACGTCACGAGCGTCGCCAAGGGGCTCAAGGGGCCGCAGATCACCGTGTCGCGCACCCACCCGGGCCTCGTCCGCAAGCTGTTCGCGCTCGAGGTGCCGGAGATCGCAGCCGGACTGGTCGAGATCGTCTCGCTCGCGCGGGAGGCCGGTCACCGTACGAAGATCGCCGTGCGCGCGAACGACCCGTCGATCAACGCGAAGGGCGCGTGCATCGGCGAGCTCGGGCGGCGCGTACGCGCCGTCACGGAGGAGCTGTCCGGCGAGAAGATCGACATCGTCGACCACGACCCCGACCTCGCGACCTTCGTCGCCCATGCGCTGTCACCGGCGAAGGTCACGAGCTCGTTCGTGCTCGACGCCTCCACCAAGGCGGTCAGGGCGCTCGTGCCGGACTACCAGTTGTCCCTCGCGATCGGCAAGGAGGGGCAGAACGCCCGCCTCGCCGCCAAGCTGACCGGCGCGAAGATCGACATCCAGCCGGACAGCGTCCTCGACTGATCGGACTCCGCGGCCCGCCACGCCCCGGGGCGGGCGAACGCGGACGGAACGCAGGTGTAAGATGGATCCCGTACGAATGTGCGTCGGTTGTCGCACGCGTGCTCCCCGCTCCGCCCTGCTCAGGGTGGTGAGCCAGAACAACACCCTCGTCCTCGATGAGCGTGCTGTCCTGCCGGGACGAGGCGCGTGGGTGCATCCGACACAGGAATGCATGGATGCCGCCCTGCGGCGCCGTGCTTTCGGACGTGCACTCCGTGTGTCCGCCACTCTGGACACGCAGACCATCGAACAGCATCCGCTGAGAACCAAAGGCTGAACGGCTATGGAAACAAAGTGAACGGCTCGAAATGAGACCCGTCCGCGACTAGTGGTCTGCCCTGTCTGGGCAGACCGACCCAGACAGGAGAATTGTGGCTGGTAAACCACGCGTACATGAGATCGCCGCTGAACTCGGCGTCGACAGCAAGGTCGCCCTCGCGAAGCTCAAGGAGCTCGGCGAGTTCGTGAAGAGCCCGTCGTCGACGGTCGAGCCCCCGGTGGCGCGCAAGCTGCGCGCCGCGATCGAGGCCGACCCGTCGCTCAAGGCGTCCGGCGAGCCCGCGGCGGCCAAGCCCGGGCCCAAGCCCGCGGCGAAGAGCTCGGCACCGACCCCCGGCCCGAAGCCGGGACCCAAGCCCGGACCCGCGGCTCCGGCCGCTCCGGCACCCGCCGAGGCTCCCGCCGCCGCACAGGCTCCGGCGGAGAAGGCTCCGGCTCCCGCGGCTCCGGCCAAGCCGTCCGCTCCGGCGCCGGCCGCCCCGTCGTCGGGTGACGGCAACGCCCCGAAGCCCGGTGCGCCGCGCCCCGGCAACAACCCCTTCTCGTCGGCGCAGGGCATGGGGCAGCGCCCCGCCGGTCCCCGTCCCGGCAACAACCCCTTCGCCTCGGCGCAGGGCATGGGACAGCGGCCGACCCCCGGCAACATCCCGCGTCCGCAGGCGCCGCGTCCCGGGGCTCCTCGTCCCGGAGCGCCCCGTCCGGGTTCGCCCCGTCCGGGTGCGCCTCGTGGCGGCCAGGGCGGTCGTCCCGGTGCTCCGTTCCAGCAGCGCACGGGCGGTCCCGGTCGTCCGGGTGGCGCCGGTGGCGGTCCCGGTGCGGGCCCCCGTCCCGGTGGTGGCTTCGCCGGTCGTCCCGGTGGCGGCGGCGGTCGCGGTCGTGGCCCCGGTGGCGGCACGGCCGGTGCCTTCGGTAAGGGCGGCGGCAAGAGCAAGCAGCGCAAGTCGCGGCGGGCGAAGCGGCAAGAGTTCGAGATGCGGAGCGCCCCGGTCGTCGGCGGCGTCAACGTCACGCGCGGCAACGGCGAGACGATCCGCATGCGCCGCGGTGCGTCCATCGCGGACTTCGCCGACAAGATCGAGGCACTGACCGGCTACACCGTGCAGCCGGGCACGCTCGTGACGATCCTCTTCAACCTCGGCGAGATGGCCACGGCCACCGAGTCGCTGGACGAGGCCACGTTCGAGGTCCTGGGTGAGGAGCTGGGCTACAAGGTCCAGATGGTCTCGCCCGAAGACGAGGACAAGGAGCTCCTCGAGGGCTTCGGTCTCGACCTCGAGAAGGAGCTGGCGGAGGAGAGCGAGGACGACCTCGAGATCCGTCCCCCGGTCGTCACCGTCATGGGTCACGTCGACCACGGTAAGACGCGCCTTCTCGACGCGATCCGTCAGACGAACGTCATCGAGGGCGAGGCCGGCGGCATCACCCAGCACATCGGTGCGTACCAGGTCTGGACCGAGCACGAGGGCATCGAGCGGGCCATCACCTTCATCGACACCCCGGGTCACGAGGCGTTCACCGCCATGCGTGCCCGTGGTGCCCAGGTGACCGACCTCGCGATCCTCGTGGTCGCGGCCGACGACGGCATCATGCCGCAGACGGTGGAGGCCCTGAACCACGCCCAGGCGGCGAACGTGCCGATCGTGGTCGCGGTCAACAAGGTCGACAAGCCCGAGGCCAACCCGGCCAAGGTGCGTCAGCAGCTGACCGAATACGGTCTGGTGGCCGAGGAGTACGGCGGCGACGTGATGTTCGTCGACGTGTCGGCTCGCGCGAACACCGGCATCCAGGACCTCCTGGACGCCGTGCTGCTCACCGCGGACGCCGGTCTCGACCTCACCGCCAACCCGAACAAGGCCGCTCGCGGTGTCGCCATCGAGGCGAAGCTCGACAAGGGCCGCGGTTCGGTCGCGACGGTGCTGATCCAGTCCGGAACCCTGCGGGTCGGTGACGCGATCGTGGCGGGTACCGCCTACGGCCGCGTGCGCGCGATGATCGACGAGAACGGCGAGACCGTCGAGGCGGCCGCGCCGTCTCGCCCGGTCCAGGTGCAGGGACTCAACTCCGTGCCCCGCGCCGGCGACGTCTTCATCGTCACCGAGGAAGACCGCATGGCCCGTCAGATCGCCGAGAAGCGTGAAGCGGTCGAGCGCAACGCCCAGCTGGCCAAGGCCCGCAAGCGCATCTCGCTCGAGGACTTCACCCGTGCTCTGGAAGAGGGCAAGGTCGAGTCGCTCAACCTCATCATCAAGGGTGACGTCTCCGGTGCCGTCGAGGCGCTGGAGGAGTCGCTCCTCAAGATTGAGGTCGACGACTCGGTCCAGCTGCGCATCATCCACCGCGGTGTCGGTGCGATCACCGAGTCCGACGTGAACCTGGCGACGATCGACAACGCGATCATCGTGGGCTTCAACGTCCGCCCCGACACGAAGGCGCGCGAGCGCGCCTCCCGTGAGGGCGTGGACATCCGCTTCTACTCCGTCATCTACAACGCGATCGACGAGATCGAGAGCTCGCTCAAGGGCATGCTCAAGCCGGAGTACGAAGAGGTCCAGTCGGGTGTCGCCGAGATCCGCGAGGTGTTCCGCTCCTCGAAGTTCGGCAACATCGCCGGTGTCATCGTGCGGTCGGGAACGATCACGCGCAACGCGAAGGCCCGCGTCATCCGCGACGGCGTCGTCATCGCCGATGGCCTGGCCATCGAGTCGCTGCGCCGGTTCAAGGACGACGTCACCGAGGTGCGCACCGACTACGAAGCCGGTATCGGCCTCGGCAAGTACAACGACATCCAGATCGGCGACGAGATCGAGACCACCGAGATGGTCGAGAAGCCTCGCGGCTGATCGGGTTCGATACCTTCGGGCGGGGATGCTGAGGCGTCCCCGCCCGAAGGCCTCTGAAGGGAAAGAGCTATGGCAGGCGAACGACAGGCACGACTCGCGGACCGCATCCGTGTGATCCTCGCCGAGCGTCTCGAGAAGGGTCTGCGCGACCCGCGGCTCGGGTTCGTGACCATCACCGATGTCCGCGTGAGCGGAGACCTGCAGCACGCCTCGGTGTTCTACACGGTCCTCGGCTCGGAGGAGGAGCGCATCGCGAGCGGTGCCGCCCTGACCTCGGCGACGGGCATGCTGCGCAGCGAGGTCGGCCGACAGCTGAGCACGCGTCTCGTGCCGACGCTCGAGTTCATCCCGGACGCGCTCCCGGAGAACGCCGATCACATCACGGCGCTGCTGCGTGAGGCGCAGGAGCGGGACGCCGAGGTCGCGAAGCTCGCCTCCTCTGCCTCCCCGGCCGGCGACGCCGACCCGTACCGCTCGGTCGACGACGAGGACTGATCCGTTTGATACCCTCGGGTCCGCGGGGATGACATCCGATGGACCTGGGGGATCGGCATTCCAGCGACGGTATCGAGCGACGGCGGTGTCGTCGCGCCCGCGATCGTGGAGCTGCTGCTCCGCGATCTTCTCGCGCGCGAACTGGTCTGCGCGCCGCACGTGGTGGCGCGACTGGCCGCGCGTCTCGCCGCCGATCCGCCGAGCGTCGTCGAGGTCGCGGAGCGGCTGACGCCGGACCAGCGGCTGGGACGGCGCGCGCTGCCCTCACCCCTGCCCCTGACGCCCGCGGTCGAGCGTGCCTTCGCGGAGCTCGAGCTCTCGGAGCGTGACCGCACGCTGCTGCTCGCGCAGACACTGCGCAGCGGCGACGACCTCGGCACCCTGGTCGCGTTCGACGGCCGGTCGGCGCGGGAGCTGGCGGCCTCCCCGGTCGGCGCACTGCTCGTGATCCATGCGGGCCGGGTGCGACTGTCCGACCCGCGCCTCTCGGTGTGGATTCAGGCGCTGTCGACCTCGGCGCGGACGGCGGAGGTGCATTCCCGGCTGGCGGGACTGCACGCGGCCCTCGGCGATGAGGACGCAGCCGCGTGGCATCGGGCGCGCGCGTCGTTGACCGGCGACCCCGCGGCCGCACGGACGCTGGTCGGTGCGGCGCGGAGACTGCTCGGCGCCGGACGGGAGGAGCGCGCGCTGGCTCTCGCCCGGGAGGCCGCGGCGCACGTGTCGGGCCGCCGGCGGGACGGGGCGATGCTGCTCGCCGGACTCGCGGCCGTCGGCGCGGGGCTCGCCGGGGATGCCGTGCACGATCTCGGCAGCCTGTATCCCCGCGCGTCGGCGCGGCTCCGGGGACGGGCGCTCGGGGGACTGCTGGTGGCGCAGACGTTCGTGCTGGGCGCGGTGCCGGATGTCGATCCCGCGCTGTTCCGACCGCGGAGCGCGAAGGGTCGGGCGGCATGGCGCGACTGGACGAGAGCGGCCGGACTCGCGGCGCTGCTGTGCGCGGAACGAGGAGACCGGGCCCCGATGCGCCTGTGGCTCGACGCGGTGCGCGAGGGAGCCGCGGTCGTCGGGGCCGAGACCGGGCTGCGGGAGCCCGTCGTCGCCCTGTGCTGGCTTCTTGCGGGGGACAGCGAGGTCGGCGATGGAGAGGGTGAGGGGCCGCTGTGCGGAACCCTGCTCCGGGCGCTCCGACTCGCCGCTCGCGGTGACATCGAGCAGGGGCTGCGCCTGCTGCGCGACGACTCGCCCCTGGCCGATCTCGAACCGGACCATCTGGTGCCGGGGCTCGAGCGCAGTCCGCTCGTGCGCGCCTATCGGGCGGTGGCCGAGACGCTGCTGCTGGTGTGGCGTGGTGACATCGGTGCGGCGCGGGAGCGGCTGCTCCGCGCCGCGGTCGAGCTCCCGGTCGCGCTTCCGTTCGCGGGACTGGGGGTCGTCCTCGCGCGGCGGCTCGATCTCGCCGTGCGGGGGGAGATCGGACCGGTCGCCCACGCCCTCACGGCCGTGCTTCCGGTGGGGGGAGGCGTCGACGGGTTGGTCGACAGCGGGATCGAGGCCTTCCTGGCGGGCGCGGTGGACGCGGCGGGGGCGGCGGTGGAGCTCTGGCGCGACGGCGGGGCTCCGGAGCCGGTGCTCGGTGTTCCCGGGCTCGAGGAGGTGGCTGTCGCGGCGCAGGTGCAGCGCGCGGCGTCCGGGCCCGTCACACCTCCGGACCTCGCGGTGGCACGCGACCTCCGGGTGCGCCTCCTGGCGGCGTCGGCGGGGAGCTGGCCGTCGGAGCGGGACGACGTGCGGGAGACGGCGCGCACGCTGCGCTCCCCGTTCGCGCGGGCGCGCGTCGAGCTCGTGCTGGGTCTGCAGCACGCGGTGCGTGACGACCATCTCGCCGCACGGATGCACCTGCAGCGGGCGGAGCGGCTGTTCGAGGCGGCGGGTGCGGACGCGTGGGCGCGGGCGGCCAGGGACAGGATCGATCGGCTCGACACGACGGCGGCGCAGCTCGTCCCCGCGCCGGAGCGGCTCTCGGTGTGCCGCAGCGTGTGGAGGCGGCGGCTCACCGCCCGTGAGCTCGACGTCGCGATGCTGGCCGTTCGTGGCGCGGGCAACCGCGAGATCGGTCGAGAGCTGAGCGTGTCGGTGCGGACCGTGGAGGTGCACCTCGGGCGCGTGTTCGCGAAGCTGGAGGTGCGCAACCGTGTCGAGCTCACGGCTCTCGCCCACCGCACCGAGCGTCACCTGTGATCCGGGGTCACCGGGGGAGCGTGAGCCCTTCGCCGTCGGTCTCGGCGAGGCCGTCCGCGATGAGGGAGTCGATCGCCCGGTCGCGCTGCCGGGCGTCGGGCCACTCCGGGATCACCGCGGCCAGGGGGACGGCGTCGGGGGCGGCGTCGCGGAGGAGGCGCAGCACCGTGCCGCGGGCCTGACGGTCCGATCCCTCGTAGGCGGCCTGGCGGCGTCGAGCGTCGCCGGTGTCCGGTCGACCGGCCGCCAGCCAGGCGCACTGCTCGGCGATCGGGCACACCTCGCAGCGCGGTGCCCGAGCCGTGCAGATCGTGGCGCCCAGCTCCATGGTCGCCGCGTTGAAGAGCGCGGCCTCCACGTCGTCGTCCGGCAGCAGCGCGTCCATGAGGGCGAGGTCGCGCCGGGACGGCGGCGCCGGGTGTGCGCGCCCCTCGACCGCCCTGGCCAGCACGCGTCGGGTGTTGGTGTCGACGACCGGGTGCCGATCACCGTACGAGAACACCGCGACCGCTCGTGCCGTGTAGTCGCCGATGCCGGAGAGTGCCAGGAGCGCGTCGACGTCACGCGGCACGACACCTCCGTGCCGCTCGACGACCTCGATCGCGGCGCGGTGGAGCCACAGGGCACGGCGCGGGTAGCCGAGGTTGGCCCACTGCTGCACGACCTCGGCGGTCGTCGCCTCGGCCATCGCCGCGGGGGTCGGCCACCGCGTCAGCCAGGCGTCCAGATGCGGGATGACCCGGGTGGCGGGGGTCTGCTGCAGCATGAACTCGCTGACCAGCACGCCCCAGGCGCCGAAGCCGTCGTGGAACTCGCGGCGCCGCCACGGCAGGTCGCGGGCGGCCGATCGATACCATGACGTCAGGTTCGGCATCGTCGTGGGGGAAGACGGCGGAACGGGCACCCCGCCAGCCTAGGCGAGCGGGATCGGGACGACCGGGCCGAGGCACGGAGCCGTCGTACGAGGTGCGCGGCTGACGCACGGACGGCGCACCACGCGTCGGTAGGCTGGAGGGATGGTCCCCTCCGGCATCCTCCTCGTCGACAAGCCCGGCGGGCTCACCAGTCACGACGTGGTCGCCCGCACGCGGCGGGCCTTCGGCACCCGCAAGGTGGGTCACGCCGGCACGCTCGACCCGATGGCGACCGGGCTGCTGGTGATCGGCATCGAGGGTGCGACGCGGCTGCTCACCTACGTCGTGGGTGCCGACAAGACCTACCTGGCCACGATCCGGCTCGGCGCCACCACGACCACGGACGACGCCGAGGGTGACACGCTCACGGTCGCCGAGTCTGCGGCGTGGTCGACCGTCACCGACGACGCGATCGCTGCCGGCGTCGCCGCGCTGACGGGGGAGATCTCCCAGGTGCCCAGCGCGGTGTCGGCCATCAAGGTCGACGGACGTCGCGCCTACGACCGGGTGCGCGCGGGGGAGGAGGTCGTGCTCGCGGCCCGCGAGGTCACGGTCAGCCGGTTCGACGTGCTCGCCAGCCGTCGCGGCGAGGACCACATCGACCTGGACGTGATCGTGGACTGCTCGTCCGGCACCTACATCCGCTCCCTGGCCCGCGACCTCGGTGCCGCGCTCGGGGTCGGGGGCCATCTGACGGCCCTGCGGCGGACCAGGGTCGGCCCCTTCGACGCGGCGGACGCGGTGGGCGTCGACGAGCTGGAGGGCGCGCCGACGCTGACCCCGGCGCAGGCGGCGTCCCGCATCCTCCCGGTGCTCGCGGTCTCGGCGGATGAGGCGAGGGACCTGCGGCACGGGAAACGCCTGGTGGGCCAGGCCGATCGGCTCTCCGGCGCCCTCGTCGCGGCGATCGATCAGGACGACGTGCTGGTCGGCATCGTCGAGAGACGCGGCGCCGACGTCAAGAGCGCCATGAACATGCCGGAGGCCGTCCGATGATCCTGTGGTTCACGATCGTGCAGATCGCGGTGGCGGTCGCCGCCGGCGTCTTCTGCCTGGTGGCCGGTCTGGCGGGGCGCCGGCCGAGCGACTTCTCGGTCGGCGCGCTCGCACTCGTCGAGTTGCTGCTGATCGGGCAGGTCGTCGTCGCGATCGTCGCCCCGCTCGCGGGGAACCCGCCCACGGGCGATCTCCTCGAGTACTGGGTGTATCTGGTCTCCGCCGTGCTGCTGCCGATCGGCGCCGTGCTGTGGGCCCTGATGGAGCGCAGCCGCTGGAGCACGGTCGTGCTGGGCGTCGCGGCGCTCGCGATCGCGGTCATGCTGTGGCGCATGCAGGCCATCTGGACCGTCCAGGTCGCTTGACGGCGGGAGCCCGGCGGAGTCCGGCGTCCCGCCGCGGCTCTAGGATGGAATGCGCTATGAGCTCCACCGCCCCCTCCACCCGGATGACCGGAATCGGTCGCGTCCTCGTGATCGTCTACGCCGTCATGGCGCTGGCTGCCACGGGGCGCAGCTTCGTGCAGATCGTGCGCCGGTTCGATGAGGCGCCGCTCGCGTACACGCTGTCCGCCGTCGCCGCGCTCGTCTACATCCTCGCGACACTGGCGCTGATCTTCGCCCGGCGTCGCGGGTGGTACACCGTGGCGTGGGTCGCGATCGTGTTCGAGCTCACCGGCGTTCTCGTCGTCGGGGTGCTGAGCATCCTGCTTCCCGCGCTGTTCCAGCACGAGACCGTGTGGTCGCTGTTCGGCCGCGGCTACCTCTTCGTGCCGCTGGTGCTTCCCGTCTTCGGCATCTGGTGGCTGCGCACGCACCGCCCCGTCGCGGTGGAACGCCCGGTGGAGGCCGTCGCGTGATCGTGTTCCGCAGTCCGGAGGAGGTGCCGGACGGCTTCGGACCCAGCGCGGTCGCCATCGGCAAGTTCGACGGGGTGCATCGAGGGCACCGCGCCGTGATCCAGCGGCTGAAGGACACCGCGGCCGCCACGGGGAGCCGGGCGGTCGCCGTCACCTTCGACCGCAATCCGCTCGCGGTCCTGCGCCCCGACCGGTGCCCCGAGAACGTCGTCACGGTGGAGCGCAAGCTCGAGCTGCTCGGCGAGCTGGGCCTCGACGCGACCCTAATGCTCACCTTCGACGAGGAGCTCGCCGCCCGCTCGGCGGAGGACTTCGTGGTGGACATCCTGGTGGGCGCGCTGCAGGTGTCGACCGTGTTCGTCGGCGCGGACTTCCGGTTCGGGCATCGCGGGGCAGGCACACCCGAGCTGCTGCGCGAGCTGGGCCCCCGCTACGGCTTCACGGTCGAGGTGGTCGAGGACGTGTACCTCGAGGGGTCGTCGCGGCGCGTGTCGTCGAGCTGGATCCGCGAGCTGCTCGTGGACGGCGACGTCGCGGGCGCCGCGCGGGTGCTGGGGCGCTCTCCCGATGTGCGCGGCGAGGTCGTGCACGGCCTCAAGCGCGGCCGCGAACTGGGCTTCCCCACCGCCAACCTCTCGACCATCGTCGACGCGTTCGTCCCCGCGGACGGCATCTACGCCGGCTGGCTGGTCGACCACGACACCGGCATCCGGCATCCGTCCGCGATCTCCGTCGGCACGAACCCCACGTTCGACGACGTGCTGGTCCGCCAGGTCGAGGCGCACGTGCTGGGAGAGACGGGGCTCGACCTCTACGGGCACGACGTGACGGTGGAGTTCGTGGAGCGGCTGCGCGGCATGGTGGCGTTCGAGGGCATCGAGAAGCTCATGTCGCAGATGGCGGCCGATGTGGCGCAGGCTGCGGCGATCCTCGGCGTGGAGTCCTGACCGCTGCACCGCGATTCCGGCGCGCGGTTCCGCGGGCGGTCGGCCCGATGACATAGAATGGGAGCAGGCTCCCGCCGACCCGCGCACCGCCGTGAGCGCCGGAGGGAGACGATCCACGGTCCGCACGGTCCTGGCTCACGCCACACGCGGACGACGAGAACGGCCATCGGCTCCCTGGGGGCGCCGGGCCCTTCAGGCTCAGGAGGAGCATGCCGACCACGGCAACCGCCGCCACGCGGCGCAAGAAGACGTCCCGTCGCGACGACGAGGCACCCCTCATCCCGATCCTCGCGCGCAAGGTGCGCGAGATCGAGGCGAAGTCCCAGCGCGGCAAGCTGGGCCCGACGAACCGCACGAAGTTCCAGGTCATCGCGTTCCTGGTGCGTGAGGAGCGCGCGCGGGTCAAGGCCGACACCGAGATCACCGACGCCGCGCGCACCGAGCTGCTCAAGCGTCTGGACGGCGTCGCCACGATCCTCGCCAAGACGGCCGCGCGCGACACCTCGCTCATCCAGCTGCTGGAGGCCGACCAGGCCACGTCGCCCGTCGCCAAGCGCATGCGCCGCGACTGGCTGCTGGAGTCGGGCGCCGAGCTGCCGCCCGAGGAGCTCATCATCGCGGACCAGGTGCCCGTGCAGGCCCCCGTGGTGCCGGCCGCGATCGCCGAACGTCAGGTGACGCCGCCGTCCGTGGAGTCGCGACAGCTCGCCAACCCCTTCCTCGCGCCCGACCTCACGCCGCGCCCGGCCAGCACGCCCCGGCGCCGCCTCGACGGCTGGGAGCTGATGGGGCCGCTGTACAAGGCGTTCGAGACCGGCGCCGGCGGTGCGGCAGCCTCGATGGAGCTTCCGCCCGCGCCCGAGTTCGACCACGTGTCGCCCAAGGGTCTCGACGTGATGGTGCACCAGTCGCGCTTCCTCGAGGCGGTGCGCGCGGGGCACCGCAGCTTCCTGCTCGCGGATGAGCCGGGTCTGGGCAAGACCGCGCAGTCGGTGCTGGCGGCATCCGTCGCAGGCGCCTACCCGCTGCTCGCCGTGGTGCCGAACGTGGTGAAGATGAACTGGGCGCGCGAGGTGGAGCGGTGGACGCCGCAGCGCCGCGCGACCGTCATCCAGGGCGACGGCGACGACATCGACGCGTTCGCCGACGTGTTCATCGTCAACTACGAGATCCTCGATCGTCACCTGTCGTGGCTCGCGACCATCGGTCTGCGGGGCATGGTCGTCGACGAGGCGCACTTCATCAAGAACCTGTCGTCGCAGCGCTCCCAGAACGTGCTGTCGCTGGCCGCGCAGGTGCGTGAGCGCACGCCGGGACACGACCCGCTGATGCTCGCGCTCACGGGTACCCCGCTGATCAACGACGTCGAGGACTTCGACGCCATCTGGCGCTTCCTCGGGTGGACGAACGGCGAGAAGCCGGGACCGGCGCTCATGGAGAAGCTCGACGCGACCGGGTTCACGCCCGCCGACAAGGCGTTCTATCCCGAAGCGCGGGACGCGGTGATCTCGATGGGCATCGTGCGCCGCAAGAAGAAGGACGTCGCGGCCGACCTCCCGGACAAGCTCGTCGCAGATCTGCCGGTGCAGCTCGACGACGAGTTCGGACGCAGCATCCGTCAGGCCGAGCGCGAGCTGGGGGAGCGGCTGGCCGCGCGCTACCGCCGCATCATCGAGGCACGGGGCGATCGCGGGCTCCTTCCCGGCGAGATCGACGACGACATCGTGCGCCTGGTCGCTCAGAACGAGCTCGAGGAGTCGAAGGCCGCGGGCACCGGCGGCGACAACGTCTTCACGATGGTGCGCCGCATCGGTCAGGCCAAGGCGCCGCTCGCGGCCGACTACGCGGCGCAGCTGCAGCGGTCGGTCGGCAAGGTCGTGTTCTTCGCGAAGCACATCGACGTCATGGACCAGGCGGAGGCGCACTTCGCCGCCGCGGGCATCCGCGCGGTGTCGATCCGCGGCGATCAGACCACGACCGTGCGTCAGCAAGCGATCGACGACTTCAACGGCGACCCGGACGTGGGCATCGCGGTGTGCTCGCTGACGGCTGCCGGTGTGGGGCTCAACCTCCAGGCCGCGTCGAACGTCGTGCTCGCCGAGCTCTCGTGGACGGCGGCCGAGCAGACGCAGGCCATCGACCGCGTGCACCGCATCGGGCAGGACGAGCCGGTGACGGCGTGGCGCATCATCGCCGCGCACACGATCGACACCAAGATCGCGGAGCTCATCGACCAGAAGCAGGGCCTCGCGGCCAGGGCGCTGGACGGCGAGGCGACCGAGGAGGCGGCGAGCGAGTCGGTGCAGCTGGCGGCCCTCATGCACCTGCTGCGCGAGGCCCTCGGCGGGAGCTGAGCCTCCGCTAAGAACGCGACTTCTTAACGCCGGATTCGCCTCGGATCGGGCTTCGATCTCAAAGTTCGCGGATTCCGCGGGTCGGGCGCGTCAAGATCCTGGTTTTTCGACGCGTCCGAATGGCGGCGGAGGGCGGCGTGCCGCTAGGGTCGATCCCAGGCACCGTCGCCTTTCCCCCTCCCGACACTCGAACCTCCGAAGGCAGCAGCATGAAGATCGGCATCCTGACGAGCGGCGGCGACTGCCCCGGACTCAACGCGGTCATCCGCGGCATCGTGCTCAAGGGCACCACCACCTACGACCTGGAGTTCGTCGGCATCCGCGACGGCTGGCGCGGGGTCGTCGAGGGCGACTTCATGCCCCTCACCCGGCACGAGGTGAAGGGGCTGTCGAAGGTGGGCGGCACGATCCTCGGCACGAGCCGCACCAACCCGTACGAGGGTGAGCGCGGCGGCGCCGAGAACATCGCCAAGACGCTCTACGGTCACAAGATCGACGGCATCGTGGCGATCGGCGGCGAGGGCACCCTGGCCGCGGCCGACCGGCTCGCGAAGGACGGCATCAAGGTGCTCGGCGTCCCGAAGACGATCGACAACGACCTGCGCGCCACCGACTACTCGTTCGGTTTCGACACCGCGGTGAACATCGCGACCGACGCCATGGACCGTCTGCGGACGACCGGCGATTCGCACCAGCGGTGCATGGTCGCCGAGGTCATGGGCCGTCACGTCGGCTGGATCGCACTGCACGCCGGCATGGCCGCCGGTGCCCACGTGATCTGCATCCCCGAGGTCCCCATGTCCATCGACGAGATCACCGAGCTGGTCACGCGGGCACACGACCGCGGCCGCGCTCCGCTGGTCGTAGTGTCGGAGGGCTTTACGCTCACGGGCATGGAGGAGGCCTACAGCGACAAGGGCCTCGACGCCTTCAACCGCCCGCGCCTCGGCGGGATCGGCGACCTGCTGGCCCCGGAAATCGAGCGGATCACCGGCATCGAGACCCGCGCCACCATCCTGGGTCACATCCAGCGCGGCGGCTCGCCCTCGGCGTTCGACCGCGTGCTGGCCACGCGCCTGGGCCTGCACGCCGCCGACGCGATCGTCGACGGCGCCTGGGGCCAGATGGTGGCGATGCAGGGCACCGACATCGTGCGCGTGCCCTTCGCGGATGCGCTGGGCGAGCTGAACACGGTGCCGCGCTACCGCTACGACGAGGCCGCCGCGCTGTTCGGCTGACCCGCCGCGGCTCTGGCGTCGGCGAGGCCGAGCGTGTCGAGCAGCCAGGCGAGCTCGAACGCGCGCTCACGCCAGGAGTTGTAGCGCCCGCTCACGCCCCCGTGCCCGGCGACCATCTCGCACTTGAGGAGCACGTCGGTCGCCCCGGCCTCGCGGAGCCGGGCCACCCACTTGGCCGGCTCGACGTACAGCACTCGCGTGTCGTTGAGTGATGTCACGGCGAGGATCCGCGGGTAGTGCACACCCTCGCGCACGTTCTCGTACGGCGTGTACGACTTCATGTAGGCGTACACCTCTGCGTCGTGCAGCGGGTCGCCCCACTCGTCCCACTCGATCACGGTGAGGGGAAGCGACGGGTCGAGGATCGTGGTCAGGGCGTCGACGAACGGCACCCCGGCGAGCACTCCGGCGAACAACTCGGGGGCCAGGTTCGCGACCGCGCCCATCAGCAGGCCGCCCGCACTGCCGCCCTCGGCGACCAGCTGCGCGGGCGTCGTCGTGCCCTCCGCGACCAGGTGCCGTGCGCACGCGACGAAGTCCGTGAAGGTGTTGCGCTTGTGCAGCAGCTTCCCCTCCTCGTACCACTGCCGTCCCATCTCGCCGCCGCCGCGCACGTGGGCGACCGCGAAGACCACGCCGCGGTCGAGCTCCGACAGCCGCGCCACGGAGAACCCCGGGTCGATCGAGTGCTCGTACGAGCCGTAGCCGTACAGGTGCACGGGGCGCGCCTCAGCACCCGGCTCCCCGAACGACCGCTTCCAGACGAGCGAGATCGGCACGCGGGTGCCGTCTTCCGCGGTCGCCCACTCGCGGCGCTGGCCGTAGGCGGAGGGCTCATAGCCGCCCAGGACGGCCACCTGCTTGCGCAGCACGAGCTCGCGCGTGGCGAGTTCGAGCTCGTACACCGTGCCTGGCGTCACGAAGGAGGTGTAGCCGAGCCGGAGGAAGGGGGCGTGCCACTCGGGGTTGCCGCTCACGCCGGCGGAGTAGAGCGGCTCGTCGAAGCGGAGTTCCTCGACCGCATCGGTCGCGTAGTCGAGCAGGCCGACCCGTTCGAGCCCCTCGCTGCGGTACTCCACGGTGGCGAAGTCCCGGAACGCATCGACCCCGAGGAGTCGCCGTCCCGGCTCGTGGGGGAGGATCACGCGTCGCTCGCCCTGCGGGTCCGCGACGGTCACCGACACGAGCTCGAAGTCCAGGGCGCCGTCGTTGTGCAGGATCAGCAGTCGGTCCTCGCCGTCGACCACGGCGTGCTCCAGCGAGTACTCCACACCCTCGCGACGCGGCCACACCAGCTGCGGCTCCGCGGTGATGTCGCCGGACAGGTCGACCAGGCGCTCCTCGCTCGTGATGCTCGACCCGACCGCGATCACGAGGTACCGGCGGCTGCGGGTGATCCCGGCGCCGAGCCAGAACTTCTCGTCCGGCTCGTGGAACAGCCGCACGTCGTCCGCGACGGGGGTGCCGAGGCGGTGCAGCCACAGGGTGTCCGGGCGCCAGGCCTCGTCGCGCGTGGTGTAGAGCACCCCCGTGCCGTCGGGGGTGAAAAAGGCGCTGCCGGTGTTCGGGATCTCGTCGTCGAGCGTGGTGCCCGTCGCGAGATCGCGTACGCGCACGGTGTAGAGCTCGTCGCCCTCGAAGTCGGTGGACCACAGGAGCTTCGTCGCGTCATCCGTGGTGTCGAAGGCTCCGAGCGAGAAGAACTCGTGGCCCTCCGCCTCGGCGTTGCCGTCCAGCAGCACGACCTCGCCGGGCACCGGGACGCCGGGCTCCAGGCGCGGGGGAGTCCAGTCGTCGGGTTCCGCGGCCGCGCGGCAGTGGATCGCGTACTGCGCGCCCTCCTCGGTGCGGCTGTAGTACCACCAGTCGCCGCGGCGGGTCGGCACCGACAGATCCGTCTCCTGCACGCGGCCCTTGATCTCCTGGAACAGGGTCTCGCGCAGTCCGGCCAGGTGGGCGGTCTCGGCCTCGGTGTGGGCGTTCTCGGCCTCGAGATGAGCGATGACCTCGGGGGAGTCCTTCTCGCGCAGCCATTCGTAGGGGTCTTCCACGGTGTCCCCGTGGTGCGTGCGGAACGTCGGACGGCGGGCGGCGATCGGGGCGTCAGTCACCGCTCCACGCTATCCCAGGTCGAGTTGACCGGCACGGGGGACGGTGGGAGGATTTACCGGGGCCGGTAAACGGAAGTCAAACCCACGGTGAACTCTTCGTTCGTCACGTCGATCCCGTCGACATTCCCTTTCCTCAAGACCGAAAGCGAACGGTGGAAACCGCAGCCCTCATTGTTGTGCTCGTCATCGCGCTGGCACTCTTCTTCGACTTCACGAACGGCTTTCACGACACCGCCAACGCGATGGCCACTCCCATCGCGACCGGTGCCCTGAAGCCCAAGACCGCGGTGCTGCTGGCCGCCGTGCTCAACCTCGTCGGTGCCTTCCTGTCCACGGAGGTGTCGAAGACCATCTCGGGCGGCATCATCCGCGAGGATGCGATCCTCGAGGCGGGGGCGCAACTGTTCCTGTCGCTCATCTTCGCCGGACTCATCGGTGCGATCACGTGGAACATGCTCACCTGGCTGCTCGGCCTGCCGTCGAGCTCCTCGCACGCGCTGTTCGGCGGCCTGATCGGCGCCACGCTCGTCGGCGCGGGCCTCGGCGGCATCGACTTCGGCGCAGTGCTGTCGAAGATCGTGCTCCCCGCGCTGATCGCCCCGATCACGGCGGGCATCATCGCGTTCGCGGCCACCAAGATCGCGTACTCGGTCACGCGCCGCTACGACGGCAAGCCGGACGGACGCGACGGCTTCCGCTGGGGTCAGATCTTCACGTCCTCGCTGGTCGCGCTGGCGCACGGCACGAACGACGCGCAGAAGACCATGGGTGTCATCACCCTGGCCATGATCACGATCGGCTGGCAGTCGGGAGCCCACCACGAGCCCGAGCTGTGGGTGATCGTCGCGTGCGCCTTCACGATCGCGCTCGGCACGTACCTCGGCGGGTGGCGCATCATCCGCACGCTCGGCAAGGGGCTGACCGATGTCAAGCCGGCGCAGGGCTTCTCCGCCGAGAGTTCGACCGCGGCCACGATCCTCGCGTCCAGCGCGCTGGGCTTCGCGCTCTCCACGACCCAGGTGGCGTCCGGCTCGGTCATCGGCTCGGGGCTGGGTCGCCGCGGCTCGACCGTGCGGTGGCGGACGGCCGGACGCATCGGCGTCGGCTGGCTGCTGACGCTGCCGGCCGCCGGCGGTGTCGGCGCCCTCGCGGCCCTGCTGGTCGTGTGGCTCGGCCCCTGGGGCGTCGCGATCGATGCGGTCCTTGCGCTCGCGATCATCCTGGGCCTGTTCCTGCGTTCGCGGCGCAACGCGGTCACGCACGCGAACGCGATGAGCGATGTGGCGGAGTCGGGTCTCGCGATCGAGCTGCCGGACACGCCCCCGCCCACGCGCCGTCAGCAGCGCATCGAGCGCGCGAAGGCCGAGGCCAAGGCGCGTGCCGAGGCCAAGGACCGCGCGAAGGCCGAGGCGAAGAACAAGGCCAAGAAGAAGGCGGAGGCCAAGGCCGGTGCCAAGGCGGCGAAGACCGGCGCTGCACCCGTCGCCCCGCCCCCGGCCCCGGCACCGGAGTCGGCCGCCGACGAGGCCACGATCACGCGGAACGGGGACTCGGCATGAGCGTCACGATCGACTGGCTCGCGTTCTTCCAGGTGTTCGCCGCCGCCCTCATCGGCGCTGCTGCCATCGTCACCTTCTACGCGCTGGGACTGCGGCTCCTGGTCCGCAGCGGCCGGGCCCCCGTCGTGAGCCCCGCCGAGTTCACCGACGCGATCACCGTGATCTCCGAGAAGGAACTCAAGCGCGCGGCCAAGCAGGCGGCCAAGGCGGCGAAGAAGAGCCCGCTCACCGAGGGACAGAAGACTCTCGCGCTCGTGGGTGCCTACGCGTGCTTCGTGCTGTGCGGTGCGGCGGTCATCGGCGGCATCCTCCTCCTCGTCCTCGGACACTGAGACCCCGCGGCCCTGGCGCGTCCGGACCCGGCGTCGGGGCGTGACCCTAGGCTGAGGTCATGTCCGCGGCACCCGGAACCCCGTACGTCTTCGGCAGGCACGACCCGGCCTCCCACGTCCTGATCCACGTGAGCGACCCGCACTTCCTCGCGGGAGGGGCACTGCTCGGCGGGAGCTACGACGTGCAGGCCTCGTTCGACCGCACCCTCGCGGCGATCCGCGCCGTGCATCCGGCGCCTGCAGCCATCGTGGTCACGGGCGACCTCGCAGACCTCGGTGAGCCCGACGCGTACCGGCGACTGCGAGCCGCGCTCGAGCCGGTCGCCGCGGACCGGGGCACACCGATCGTGTGGGTCGCGGGCAACCACGACGAACGCCCCGCGCTGCGCCGTGAGCTTCTCGACCGGGAGCCGACGGAGGAGCCGGTGACGGGCGTGTGGGAGCTGGACGGACTGCGGCTCATCGCGCTCGACACGAGTGTCCCCGGATGGCACCACGGAGACCTCGACCCCGGTCAGCTCGAGTGGCTGGCCGGACTGCTCGCGGAGCCGGCGCCGCACGGCACGCTGCTGGCGATGCACCACCCGCCGCTGCCGAGCCACCTGCCGCTGTTCGACATCCTCGAGCTGCGCCACCAGGACGAGCTCGCGGAGGTGATCCGCGGCACCGACGTGCGGGGGATCCTCGCGGGACACCTGCACTACTCCTCGCACGGGGTGTTCGCCGGCGTCCCGGTGAGCGTGGCCTCGGCGACCTGCTACACGATGAACGTCGCCCGGCCGGCACCCGACGTGAACGGCATGGACGCGGCGCAGTCGTTCCAGCTCGTGCATGTGTATCCCGACACGATCACCCACACCGTCGTCCCGGTGGTCGACGCTCCCACGGGCGACTTCTTCTCCTCCGAGTGGCTGGAGCGGATGGCCGCCCTCACGCCGGAGCAGCGGCTCGACGCGTTCTCCCGGAAACCGCCGCGCCGACCGGCGTAGACTGGTCGCATCCCCCACTTTTCCATTCGCCACGACCCACGAGGATGTGACATGGCTTCTGCCGCGCCTGCACTTACACGTACCGAGACCGATTCGCTGGGGAGCATGGAGATCCCCGTCGACGCCTACTGGGGGATCCACACGGCCCGCGCCGACGCGAACTTCCCGATCTCCAAGCGGCCGATCTCCGTGTACCCCGACCTGGTGATCGCTCTGGCGATGGTCAAGCAGGCCAGTGCGCGGGCGAACAAGGAGATCGGCGTGCTCGATGCCGAGCGTGCCGACCTGATCGACCGCGCGGCGCAGCGGGTGATCGACGGCGAGTTCCACGAGCAGTTCACGGTCGGCGTCATCCAGGGCGGTGCCGGCACCTCGACCAACATGAACGCGAACGAGGTCATCACCAACATCGCGCTCGAGATGGCCGGACGCGAGAAGGGCGACTACGCGTTCCTCTCGCCGATCGACCACACCAACCGCAGCCAGTCCACCAACGACGTGTACCCGACGGCGGTCAAGATCGGGTTGTCGCTCACGCTGCGGTCGCTGCTCGACGAGCTCGACGCCCTGCGCATCGCGTTCCTGGGCAAGGCGAGCGAGTTCCACGACATCCTCAAGGTCGGGCGCACCCAGCTGCAGGACGCGGTGCCGATGACGCTCGGCCAGGAGTTCCACGGCTTCGCCACGACGCTGGGGGAGGACCACAGCCGTCTCACCGAGAACGCCTCGCTCATGTTCGAGATCAACATGGGTGCCACGGCGATCGGTACCGGCATCACCACGCACGTCGACTACGCGCCGGCCGTGCTCAAGCACCTGCGCGAGATCACGGGGCTCGACCTGGAGACGGCGACCGACCTCGTGGAGTCCACGAGCGACACCGGCGCCTTCATGTCGTTCTCGTCGTCGCTCAAGCGCAACGCCATCAAGCTCTCGAAGATCTGCAACGACCTGCGCCTGCTCTCGTCGGGTCCGCAGGCGGGCCTCGGCGAGATCAACCTCCCCGCCCGCCAGGCCGGCTCGAGCATCATGCCGGGCAAGGTGAACCCGGTGATCCCCGAGGTCGTGAACCAGGTCGCGTTCGCCGTCGTCGGCGCGGACACCACGGTGACCATGGCGGTCGAGGGCGGACAGCTGCAGCTCAACGCGTTCGAGCCGGTCATCGCGCACTCGATCTTCCAGTCCATCACCTGGATGCGTCAGGCCATGTGGACCCTGCGGGTGAACTGTGTCGAGGGCATCACCGCCAACCGCGACCGCCTCGGGGCGATGGTGGGCGCGTCGGTCGGCGTGATCACGGCGCTCACCCCCTTCATCGGCTACGCCGCCGCGGCCGCGCTCGCGAAGACCGCACTGCTCACCAACCGCAACGTCGCCGATCTGGTGGTCGAGGCGGGCCTCATGTCGCGCGACGAGGTGACCAAGCAGCTCTCGCCCGCGCGCCTGTCGGGCCTCGAGGCCGTGACGGCGGCCATCCCGATCGTCACGCCCGACGACCTCATCCAGATCTGACCTGCGGCACGCCGAACACGCAGAAGGGGACGGGAGCCGCGGCTCCCGTCCCCTTCCGCGTGTCCGGTGTCAGTCGAGGATGCGGCAGTGCGTGGTGAGCTCGCCGATCCCGTCGATGCCGACCGTGACCGTCGAGTGGTCGCGGAGGAAGATCTGCGGGTCGCGCGAGTAGCCCGCACCGCCGGGGCTGCCGGTGGAGATGAGCGTCCCGGGCAGCAGCGTGAGCGACTGCGACAGATGCGCGATCAGCTTCGCGACCGAGCGCACCATCTGGTCGGTGCTCGCGTCCTGCACCGTGTGCCCGTCGACGACCGTCCAGATGTGGAGGTCCTGCGGATCGGGCACCTCGTCGGCCGTGACCGCGAAGGGACCGGTGGGCGTGAAGCCGTCGAACGACTTGCAGCGCGACCACTGCGCCTCGGAGAACTGGATGTTCCGCGCGGTGATGTCGTTCACCACGGTGTATCCCCACACGTGCGACAGTGCGTCGGCTTCGCTCACGTCTTTCGCGGGGGTGCCGATCAGCACGCCGAGCTCGGCCTCGTAGTCGACGGCTTCGCTGAGGCTGCGCGGCCAGGAGGTGACGTGATCGTGCCCGGTGAGGGAGTTGGGCCACAGTGTGAACACCGTGGGCGCGGCGTCGGTCTTGAGTCCGAGCTCGCTGGAGTGCGCGGCGTAGTTGAGGCCGACCGCGAGCACGGCGGGCGGGGCGAGCACGGCGGAGTCGAAGCTCCAGTCACCCAGCGGGTGACGCGGAGCGGTGCCGTCGGCCAGGGCGGTGCGCAGCTCGTCGAGGGCGACGTCACCCCGCTCGATCAGCTGCTGCAGTGTGGCAGGAGCGTCGGACAGGAGATCGGAGACGAGGATGGCGTCCGTGTCGTCCACCACGGCGAGGACCGCGCGGGGGGAGTCGGGACGGCGCAGATGAGCGAACCGCATGGTTCTACGCTACCGGGTGGCTGCGGCGGGGCGGATGGAGGACTCGACCAGACCCGGGCGGTATTGCTTGTGCCCCATAAGCTTTGGCTATGACTTTCGGAGGACCGGCCGACCCCCAGCAGCCCGGGCGATACACGCCGCCGCCCGCCCAGCAGCCCACCCCGTCGGCGTACTCCGCGGCCCAGTATGCGCAGTCGCCATATCTGCCGGCGGCGTACGGGCAGCAGCCCGGCTACGCGTCCGCACTGGCGCAGCCGACGCCGTACACCCCGCCGGCGCCGGTCGCGCCGTCGCCGGCGGAGTCGCTGCCCGCCCTGCCGGTGACCACGAAGAAGGGCAGGACGGTCTCGCTGTGGCTGTTCGCCTTCCTCGGGTTCCTGCTCCTGGCGCTGATCGGCTACTTCGGCTGGGCGCTGGGGCCGACGGCGTCGGCCGTGGGGCTCGTTCTCGCGCTGATCCCCCTGGCGATCGTGTTCCTCGGGGTGCGGATGATCGACCGATGGGAGCCGGAGCCGAAGCGTCTCGTGATCTTCGCGATCGCGTGGGGCGCGGTGGCGGCGGTCGGCCTCACTCTCCTGGTCGACGTCGGGATGACGATCCTGCTCGGCCCGGTGCCGGAGGCGGTGGCGGCGGTCGTACAGGCGCCGATCGTGGAGGAGTTCTGGAAGGGCCTCGGAGTGTTCCTGGTCTTCCTGCTCGCCCGCCGTTCGTTCGACGGCCCGGTCGACGGCGTGGTGTACGGCGCGCTGGTGGGGGCCGGGTTCGCGTTCACCGAGAACATCCAGTACTTCGCGGTCAGCCTGATCGAGGGTGGCGGCGAGCAGCTCGGCGCCACGTTCGTGGTGCGCGCGCTGCTGTCGCCCTTCGCGCACGCCATGTTCACGTCGCTGACGGGGTTCGCGATCGGCCTCGTCGCGCGCCGGCACGCCTCCGCCGGGGCGGCCCTCGGCGCGGGACTGCTCGGGTGGTTCGGCGCGGTCTTCCTGCACGCGCTGTGGAACGGCTCGGCGACCTTCGCGGACTTCTTCGGCCTCTACTTCACGCTGCAGGTCCCGCTGTTCATCGGCTTCATCCTGGGCATCATCGCGCTGCGGCGGGAGGAGGCGCGGCTCACGAGGGCGCGGCTCGCCGAGTACGCCGCCGCGGGCTGGTTCACGCCGGAGGAGGTCACGATGCTCGCGACGCCGTCCGGTCGCAAGGCGGGATTGACGTGGGCGGCGCAGCTGCGCGGCGACCGTCGTCCGCTCATGCGCGAGTTCATCAAGGACGCGACGGCGCTGGCGGCGGTGCGGCAGCGGGCGATCACCGGCCGCGACCCGCTGGCGGTCGAGGACGAGCGGGCGCTGCTGATCCGCACGCGCGCGACGAGGGCCGCGCTGCTGGCCTACTGATCCGCCCTGAGCAAGACTCAGCGCCCGGTGCTGCGGCGATGCCTGCATGTCTCCCGGGCGCTGAGTTGATCTGCCACCAGGGTGCACCCGGCCCCTCGGACGTGTCAAGGGGCAGGGCGCGAGGCCACCCGCCCGGTCGAGGTGTTCGCTGTGAGCAGGTCCCGTCGCGTTGACCGGGCGCGCGCGGGTCCGCTTGGATGGAGCCATGACTGATCGCACGAAGCCCGAGTTCGACGCCCCGACCGCTCCTGCCCCCGCAGAGCTGGTCATCCGCGACATCATCGAGGGTGATGGTGCCGAGGCCAAGCCCGGTGACACGGTGACCGTCCACTACGCCGGTGTGGAGTTCGAGTCCGGCGAGGAGTTCGACTCCTCGTGGGGCCGTGGCGAGACCATCCAGTTCCCGCTGCGCGGCCTGATCCAGGGCTGGCAGGACGGCATTCCCGGCATGAAGGTCGGCGGACGCCGCGAGCTGATCATCCCGCCGCACCTGGCCTACGGTCCGGTCGGCGGCGGACACTTCCTGTCCGGCAAGACGCTGATCTTCATCATCGACCTCGTCGCCGTGGGCTGATCCCGACGCGACATCTCGAGCGCCTCTCCTCTCGCCAGGAGGGGCGTTCTGTCTTTCCGGAACGCGTGTGCATGCACGGGAATACATTCGCGTGAATGTAGGTTGGGCTGGAGGACGCCGCGATCGCGGCCCTGTCCGTACGCCGCCTCCGCGCGGCCGATTCTCCGAGGAGAAACCCATGACCAGCATCGACATCCCCGGCTACCGCCCCGGCACCTGGGTCCTCGACCCCGCGCACAGCGAGGTCACCTTCAGCGTCCGTCACATGATGATCTCGAAGGTGCGCGGCACGTTCGGCGTGAAGAGCGCGACGCTCGTGGCTCCGGAGAACCCGCTCGAGGCCAAGGTCGAGGCGAGCGTCGACGTGACGTCGGTGGACACGAAGGACGAGGGCCGCGACCAGCACCTCCGCTCGGCGGACTTCTTCGACACCGAGAACTACCCCACGATGGAGTTCGTGTCGACCGGTGCGCGCGTCGAGGGCGGCGACCTGCTGGTCGACGGCGACCTCACGATCCGCGGCATCACGAAGCCGGTCACGTTCGAGCTCGACTTCGGCGGCTTCGGCAGCGACCCGTGGGGCAACTACAAGGCGGGCGCCTCGGCGAAGACGGTCATCAACCGCGAGGACTTCGGCCTCACCTGGAACGCGGCGCTCGAGACCGGCGGCGTGCTCGTGGGCAAGGACGTCACGATCAACCTCGACCTGCAGGGAGCGCTGCAGCAGGACTGATCACCGCACGGCTTCAGGAACCCCGGGTCCGTCAGGGCTCGGGGTTCTCTGCGTCATAGGAGCGGAAGCGGCGGTTGCGCCCGGCGATCAGCGCGACCAGCGCGATCACCAGGATCCCGCCGAGCAGGGGAGGGAACCACAGCGTCGTGAGCGTGGCGAGCGTGCCGGCGTAGAGGGCGCCGATGCGCGGGCCCCCGGCGACCACCACGATGAACAGCCCCTGCAGGCGTCCGCGCATGGTGTCCGGCACGGCCGCCTGCATCATCGTGTTGCGGTAGATCGAGCTGACGTTGTCGGAGGCGCCGGACAGCGCGAGGGCCACGCAGGCGGCGATGATCAGTCCGACGTGGGGTGTGTCCTCGTCGGCGGGGGAGGAGAAGGCGCCCACGAGCAGCACCACACCGAACAGCAGGATCGATGCGCCATAGGCCTCGACCGCGCGTGCGATCCCGCGACCGTGCCAGCGGTACTGCACGACCCGGCCCGAGAACAGGCTCGAGGCGAAGGTGCCCACCGCCACAGCTGCGGTGAGGATGCCGGTGGTGACCGCGCCGCCGCCCAGCAGCAGCGTGCCCAGTGCGGGGAAGAGGACGAGGGGCTGGCCGAAGGTCATCGCGACGATGTCGACGACGTACTGCATCCGGATGTTGCTCGCGCGGCGGAGGAAGCGCCAGCCGTCGACGAGCGAGGCGAGACCGGGGCGGACGATCTCGCCTTCCGGCCGCACCGACGGCAGTGTCCATAGGCCGAGGAACATCGACAGCATCAGCACGACGTCGATCGAGTAGGTCCAGCCGTAGCCCGTGAGGGCGACCAGCAGGCCGGCCAGGGCAGGACCGGCCATGACCGTCAGCCCGAAGGCGACACCGTTGAGCGCTGACGCCGCGGCGAGCTGTTCACGAGGGATGAGGCGGGGGACGATCGCCGTGCGCGTGGCCATGCCGACCGAGTTGGCGGCCGAGTTGATCATGCTCAGCGCATACAGCCACCAGATCGTCTCGGCGCCGGTCCACGTGAGCGCCGCGAGGAGAGCGGTGGAGGCGAACGTCACGGTGGCGGCGATGAGGGCGACGCGACGGCGATCGAAGGCGTCGGCGAGCATGCCGCCGTACAGGCCGGCCAGGACCATCGGCAGGAGCCCGGCCACCGCGATCATCGACACCGCGAACGTGCTCCCGGTGAGCGCGAACACGTGCAGCATCACCGTGACGATCGTGAGCTGGCCGCCGATGCCCGCGAGCGTCGAGCCGATCCACATGCGTGCGAAAGCGGGGCTGATCCGCAGCGGCGTCAGGTCGATCAGATGTCCTCGTCCCGCGTTCACGCCACGCACCTCTCCCGCACTCCTCGAGCGTAGTGGAGTGCGCGGGAGCGCTGGTCGGCCGTGTCGCTCGGGGCTCGCCCGGGCTGGTAGACTCGTCAGGTTGCCGTTCGATCGGCCGCGGATAAAGAGAGCTCACGCATCAGGCGTCGGGCGCCGCGCAACAAGCAGAGAGGGGATCGAATCTATGGCACTGGAAGCAGACGTCAAGAAGGCGATCATCGAAGAGTACGCGACGCACCCCGGTGACACCGGATCCCCCGAGGTGCAGGTCGCAATGCTGACGCAGCGCATCAAGGACCTCACCGAGCACCTCAAGGAGCACAAGCACGACCACCACTCGCGTCGTGGTCTGTTCCTGCTCGTGGGTCAGCGCCGTCGTCTGCTCGGCTACCTCCAGGACATCGACATCGAGCGTTACCGTTCGCTGATCGAGCGTCTCGGACTCCGCCGATAAGGCAGAGCGAACCCAGCGTTCAATCGCGCAGAACATTCTTGAGAAGGCCGCCCCACGGTGTGGGGCGGCCTTCGTCGTGTGCAGATGTGTTGTAGCTCTGGTTGCCACCCGTGCAACTTTCCGATAGGAAAGTCATGGAGCTTTCCAAGTGGAAAGCGGGGAAGTCGCCATGGAGCAGAAACCGATCGCAGGCCAGGACGCTCTGGTGCCCCCGGACTCGGAGACGGCCCGGCGGTACCTCGAGGCGGCGGAGGCGGTGGTGGACCGCCGCGAACATGCAGTCGACCGACGTGCTCTCGCCCGGCTGCAGATCGGCAACGCCGTGGTCATGGCTGCGTATTTCGTCGCCTTCGCGCTTGTTCTCCGGCGAGACGACGTGCTGGCGTCGCAGATCGTGCTGTTCACCCTTCTGGTCTGGGGACAGCTGTCCACGGGGATGGCGCAGCGCACGGGCATGCAGTGGCGGATGAAGCGTTCGCGGTGGCCGCTGCTGGTCGGCGGCGCAGCGATCATCATCGGTGCGCTCGTGGTGTTCGGCTTCGCTGCTCTCGATACGCGACTTCCTGTCGGGGTGGTGCTCATCCCGGCAGTCACGGTGCTCGTCGGAGTCGGAGGGCATGGCGTCGCGCGGCTCATACGGGCTGCGGGCGACCTGGGTCGTCCCCGTCCGGCTCCCCGTTCGTTGCCGCACCGGCTTCGATGGGGCACCGTCCTCATAGGCGTCGCGTTCGCCGTGCTGACGATGCTCGCAGGATCGCCGGACGACGTGCTGAGGAGCATCATCACCCTGCTCGTGATGCTGTGCCTCGTGGGGTGGATCGCCGCCTCCGCCTCAGACTTCGGTCTACCCGCAGTCGGCGCGTCCTGGCGCTGGCCGCACATCACTGTCTTCTTCATCGCCGCCTGCATGCCCGTCGGCATCGTCCTGGGATCCGGATCGCTCGGCAACGCAGGACTCGTCGGCGTGTGCGCGGGCGCCGGCGTGCTCGCGTCCTTCGTGGCGGTCTCCTTCGTCGCGGGGCACGGCGAACGTGCGTGAGCCCGCGTCTGTCCCACACCCGCGCACGCGGCTGGACGACAACTTTGCCTCGCCCATCCGGTTCTCCCTCATGGCCGGACTGGGCGACGGGATGGAACTCGACTTCGCGGCCCTGCGGGAGATGCTGCAGTGCGGCGACTCGCCCCTGAGCAAGGCGATCGCGCACCTGCAGGCCGCCGGGTACGTGGTCGCGCGCAAGGGCGCGGTCGGGGGGCGCTCGCGCACCTGGGTGCGTTCGACGAAGGCAGGGCGCGATGCCTTCGCCGCGCACCTTCAGGCACTGCGTGAGATCGTGGCCCTCGGTGCCGGGCAGGAACTGTGACGCCCGTCAGACGGTCACGAGGTCGGGGTGATGGATCGCCGCGACATCGGGGTGCGCACGAAGCCGGGACTTAAGCGCGTTCTCGCCGTAGGTCGCGTGGATCGGATTTCCCGGGTCATCGGTGACCCCGGTCGCCTGAGCGGCGAGGTCGGCGGGGAGCTCGAGCAGCGGGAGCTGCTGATCGAGTGCGGGGTTGAAGAAGAACGGGATCGAGATGCGCTCCTCGGGTGCCCGCGGTGAGATCACGCGGTGGTTCGTTGCCTTGAGGTAGCCGCCGGTGGCATACTCCAGCAACTCTCCGATGTTGACGACGAATGCGCTGGACACCGGGGGAGCCGAGACCCACTCGCCGTCACGCTCGACCTGGAGGCCCCCCTTTCCGGGCTCGACCCACAACAGCGTCAGCACACCGGAGTCCTTGTGCGCTCCGACGCCCTGCTGTGGTTCCGGCTCGTCCGTGCCCGGGTATCGCACGATCTTGATCAGGGTCGACGGATCGCGGAACGTCTCGTCGAAGTAGGTCTCGTCCGCGCCGAGAGTGACAGCCCAGGCGCGCAGGAGTTTGCGTGCGATCTCTGTCAGGGAGTCGTGCCACTCCGCGACCACGGCCTGGAGCTCGGGCTGGGCCGCTGGCCACAGGTTCGGGCCGATCAGGCGGTTGAAGGCGGGGCCGTCGCTCACGGGCTCGCGCTCCGGGCCGATGTCGATCTGCTCGCGCCAGTCGACCTTGCCCTGGGTCCGCTCGCCGCCGACTCGGGTGTAGCCGCGGAAGTGGGGGCTGTTGACGTTCTCGATCGCGAGCTTGTCCTCTTCGGGGAGGGCGAAGAAGTCGAGTGCGGCGCGGTGCAGGCGCGCCTCCAGCTCGGGAGAGACGCCGGTGCCGGTGAGGTAGAAGAAGCCGACGTCGTGGGTCGCGGCACGCAGCTCGTCGCGGAACCGCGCCGCGGCCTCGGGGCCCTGGTCGAGCTGGGAGAGGTCAAGGATCGGGAGCGAGAGTTCAGCCATGGACCGAGGGTATGTCGAGGTTCTCGGACCGCGGGCGAGTGTTGCGTCGCGTTACTCGGGCGGGTGTCCCGGCACCGGCGGATGTCATCCGGTCGGGGGAACGGGTGTCGCGGTGCTAGAGTCTCGTTGGTAAGGGATGCCTTACCTCAGTCTTCATCAGAGGGACACCGTCCGTGCTCGCCACCTTCCTCATCGGCCTCCGCGAGGGGCTCGAAGCCGCACTCGTCGTCGGCATCCTCGTCGCCTACCTGCGGCGTCTCGACCGGCGTGATGCGCTCCCGAAGCTCTGGGCGGGCGTCGGTCTCGCGGTCGGTCTCGCTCTGGCCATCGGCGCGGTCCTCACCTTCGGCGCGTACGAGCTCACGTTCACCGCCCAGGAGCTGATCGGCGGCGGGCTGTCCCTGCTCGCGGTCGCGATGGTCACCTGGATGATCTTCTGGATGCAGCGGGCCGGACGCACGATGAAGGCGACCCTGGAGGGCGGCGTCGACCGTGCGCTCACCGCGGGCGGACTCTGGGCGCTCGTCGCGATCGGCTTCGTCTCCGTCGCCAGGGAGGGTATCGAGACCACCCTGCTGCTGTGGTCGATGGTGCAGTCGTTCGGCGACGCGCCCTCCGCGCTGCTGGGTGCGCTGCTCGGTCTGCTCGCCGCGGTGGCCCTCGGCTGGCTGATCTCGCGGGGCGCGCTGCGCCTCGACCTGCGCCGGTTCTTCGCCTGGACCGGCGGGTTCCTCGTGATCGTCGCCGCCGGCGTGCTCGCGTACGCCGTCATGGATCTGCAGGAGGCGGGGGCGCTGCCCGGTCCGTTCACGGCCGCCGCGCCGATCGACGCGGCCACCGGCGCGGTCGCCGTGGGGGCGGCCGGCTTCCCGTTCGGCTGGGCCTTCGACGTGTCGTCGGGGATCGCCCCCGGCGGCCCTCTCGCCGCCGTGCTGCAGGCCACCATCGGCTTCATGCCGGCCATGACCTGGCTCCAGGTGACCGCCTGGGTCCTCTACCTCGCCATCGTCGGCACGTTCTACGTGCGTGGCCTCCGCCCGCGGCGTCGCTCCGCGGCACCGACGCCGCGCCCTCGCACCAAGGCGACCCCTCTCTCACAGCAAGGAGCAGCATGACCATCTCGTCCCGGTCCCTGGGGGTGCTGGCCGTGACCGGCGCAGCCGTCCTCGTCCTGAGCGGCTGCGTCGCGAAGGAGGACACCGCGGCCACGGCCGCCTTCGAGGTGTCGTCCACCGACTCCGACTGCGCGGTCTCGGCCGCCACCGCGGAGAGCGGCACCCTCACGTTCGACGTCTCGAACGACACCGACCAGGTGTCGGAGTTCTACCTGCTCGCGGACGACGGCCTGCGCATCGTCGGCGAGGTCGAGAACATCGCGCCGGCGGCGTCGCGTACGCTCACGGTCGTGGTGCAGCCCGGTGACTACTTCACGCTGTGCAAGCCGGGCATGGTGGGCGACGGCGTGGGCAAGGCCGCCTTCGCCGTCACGGGCGACCCGGTGGCCGTCGACGGGCCGGACGCCGAGCAGAAGACGAAGGCGGTCGACCTGTACGCGGCGTTCGTGAAGGATCAGGTCGGTCAGCTCGTGCCGGCGGTGGAAGAGCTCGTGGCCGCCTACGAATCCGGCGACGACGCGACCGCCCGCACGCTGTTCCCGCAGACCCGCGCCTTCTACGAGCGCATCGAGCCCGTGGCCGAGGCCCTGGGCGACCTCGATCCGCGCATCGACTTCCGCGAGGTTGACGCCGTGGCCGACGGGCTCGACTGGACCGGCTTCCACCGCATCGAGAAGGACCTGTGGGTGCCGGCGCAGGACGCCCTCAACGCCGACGGGGAGACGCCCGCGTGGCAGGGCTGGGCCCCGTCCACGCCCGAGGAACGCGCCGACTACGGCGACCTGCTGCTCGCCGACGTGCAGGAGCTGTACGACTACGTGCACTCCGACGACTTCACAACGACCCTGGAAGACCAGGGCATCGCGGGTGTCTCCAATGGCGCGATCGCGCTGCTCGACGAGGTCGCGACCGGCAAGATCTCCGGCGAGGAGGACTGGTGGTCCGGCACCGACCTGTTCGACTTCGCGGCGAACGTCGAAGGCTCCAAGATGGCGTTCTCCCTGGTGCAGGACTTCGCCACGGCGCAGGGCGACGACGGCGCCGCGCTGGTCGACGAGATCGAGTCGCGGTACGCCGCGCTCGAGTCGTCGCTCGCCACGCACGGCTCCCTCGCGGACGGGTTCGTCGGGTACGCCACCCTCACGGCGGACGACAAGCGTGAGCTGACCGACCTGATCAACGCCCTGGCCGAGCCGCTGTCGCAGCTGACCGCGACGGTGCTCGACTGACGGGACCGCAGAGGCGCCGGACATGACCGAGAGCGAACCGATCCGCGAACCGGAGGACCGGGCGGAGGCCGCACGCGTCGACGCTCGCGCGGGGCTGAGCAGGCGCGGACTGCTCGGTCTCGCGGTCGGCGGCGGGGTCGCAGGTCTCGCGGTCGGCCTGGGGGCGGGACTGACCGGCGGCGTCGCGCTCGGACGCGCCCGCGCCGCCGAAGACGCGCAGAACAGCTACGACTTCTTCGGCGTGCACCAGGCCGGCATCACCACGCCCGTGCAGGACCACCTGCACTTCGCGAGCTTCGACATGATGCCGCGCACCGACCGCGACGACCTGATCTCGCTGCTCCAGGACTGGAGCTACGCGGCCTCGCGCCTCACGCAGGGACTCGAGGTCAGCGCGAGCGGTGCCGTCGGCGGCAGCCCGGAAGCCCCGCCCGACGACACGGGTGAAGCGCTCGGTCTGCCGTCCGCCGGGCTGACCATCACGATCGGGTTCGGTCCGAGCCTGTTCGAGAACGAAGCCGGCGACCGCTACGGCATCGCGGCGCAGCGCCCCGCAGGGCTGGAGCGGCTGCCCGCCTTCCTCGGCGACGACCTCGACCCCGAGATGTCCCACGGCGACCTCTGTGTGCAGGCGTGCGCCGACGACCCGCAGGTGGCGGTGCATGCGATCAGGAACCTCAGCCGGATCGCGTTCGGGCGTGCGCGACTGCGGTGGTCGCAGCTCGGGTTCGGCAAGACGTCCCGCACCACGGCGGCGCAGGCCACGCCGCGCAACCTGTTCGGCTTCAAGGACGGCACCGCAAACATCCTCGCCGACGACACCGCCGCGCTCGACGAGCACGTGTGGGTCTCCGCCGCGGACGATCCGGGCTGGCTCGCGGGCGGCTCGTACCTGGTCGCCCGGCGCATCGCGATGCTGATCGAGACGTGGGACCGGGTGCGACTCTCGGAGCAGGCCACCATCATCGGCCGCGACAAGGGCGAGGGCGCCCCGCTCTCCGGCGGCGACGAGTTCACCGAGCCCGACTTCCACGGCGGCGCGATCGACGCCCACAGCCACGTGCGGCTCGCGCACCCGACGCAGAACGACGGCGTGCGCATCCTCCGCCGCGGCTACAACTACGTGGACGGCAACAACACGCTCGGACGGCTCGACGCCGGGCTCTTCTTCCTGTCGTATCAGCGCGACCCCGCGCAGTTCATCACGCTGCAGCGCCGGCTGGCGACCGACCGCATGAACGAGTACATCCGCCACGTCGGGTCGGGGATCTGGGCGGTGCCGGCCGGCGCGAAGCCCGGCTCCTACGTGGGTGCCGAGCTCTTCGCCTGACTGGCCCTAGGACCCGAGCCGCGCGGCCTCCAGCACCTCGACGACGGACGAGGCCAGCGCATCGGCTCCCGCGTGGTCGTCGGCGCTGATCGTCACCACAGCGTCATCGAGGAAGATCATCAGCTGCCCGTAGGCGCCGTGCAGCCGCCAGGCCCGTCCCGGTCCGCCCCACCCGGCGAGGGCGTAGCGGTCGTAGCCCGGGTTCACGCCGGCGACGACGCCGTCGCGGTGCATCGCATCGATGTGCTCCGGCGACACGAGCCGACGCCCCTCCCACGCGCCGCGGTCGCGGATCAGCCGCCCGGCGCGCGCCATCTCCTCGGTGCGCAGCGCGAGACCGCCGCCCGCCTCGATGCGGCCGTGGGGGCAGCGGGTCCACCGCGCGCCGTGAATGCCGAGCGGCCCGAGCAGGCGGTCGTCGAGGTAGTCGCCCACGTCGCCGACGCGCGCGGCGAGGGCCGCCATGGCGGTGTAGGTGCTGGCATTGGAGTACTGGAAGACGCGCCCGCGGGAGGGGCGCCGCAGGAACTCCGCGGCGAGGTCGGGCCAGTCGGTCAGAAGTGTGGGCGACCAGGGCAGGTCGATCCCGCTCGACATCGACAGGAGGTGGCGCAGCGTCACCCGGTCGACGCCCGGCCCGAGCTCGTGATCGGGGAGGAGGTGCGCCACGGGCTCGTCGAGCGAGACCACGCCGTCGTCGGCGGCGAGAGCCACGGCGAGCACGCACACGCCCTTCGCGACCGACTGGATGTCCTCTCGCACGTCCGGTGCCCAGCGGTGTTCGGCGGTCCCGTCGCCCGCGCGCACGTGGAGGCCGTGTGCGCGGAAGCCCGTGTCCTCGATGATCGCGACCAGGCTGTCCTTTACGGAGAGGGCGTCGGCTCCGGGGGCGCCGCTCATCGGGGACGACGCGAGCCGGTCGGGTCGTTCATGCGACCCTCGCGCGCGGCGAGCTCGGGATCGGAGAACAGCCAGCGCGGGCGCGGCTCCACGAGCGGGCGGAACAGCCGTCGCACGGGCTTGGTAGCCAGCAGCAGCGCGAGGACCACCGAGAGCGCGGTCACGAGCGGCAGCCAGAACCACGTCGGCTCGAGGTCGCGCAGCACACCGCTCTCCCGGAAGGGATAGAGCACGAACGAGTGCAGCAGGTAGACGTACATCGTGTACTGGCCGAAGGTCGTCCACCAGTACGAGCCGCGCGGGATCAGCGCGAAGAACGCCGCGCACAGGACGACGGCGAGCAGCATGAGGGCGACCCGGATCGCGCCGGCCCACCACTGCGTGCCGACCAGGTCGGAGTAGGAGGCCTCGTAGAACAGCCATTCGCGCAGGTCGGCGGCCTGCCACAGCGGAAGCCAGTTCCAGGCGGCCCACCCGGTCGCCGCGAAGACGCCGATCGCCGCCGCGCGGATCCACCAGGGGCGGAAGTCCAGCAGGCGCAGCCGGTTGACGATGTCGTGCTCGCGCAGCCACCAGCCGAGCGTGAAGAAGGGGAGGAGGCCCAGCGTGCGGGACAGCGAGAAGGTGCTGTCGACGTTGGAGAGGTAGCCGGCGCCGATCGAGATCACGACGGTCCACAGCAGCGGCCAGCGCAGCAGCGCGAGGTAGGGGAGGACGAGGCGGAAGATCGCCAGCGCCAGGAGGAACCACAGTGTCCAGCTCGGTTTGGTGAAGTTCGGGGTGGCCTGACCTTCGACGAGCCACTTGGTGAGGGTCCACAGCGTCTCGAAGATCACGTAGGGCAGGACGATGTCGGTGATCACCCTGGCCATCTGCGTCTTGGTGGGCGAGCCCGACTTGGAGAAGTAGCCGGAGATGATCGCGAACGCCGGCATGTGGAACGCGTACAGCGCGAGGTAGAACGCGAACGCGATGTCGGAGTCGTAGATGAGCCGCTGGATCGCATGGCCGAGCACGACGAGGACGATGCACGCGTAGCGAGCGTTGTCCCAGAAGGGCACGCGCCGGCGCTTCCGCGGGACGGACCCGGTGGCGGGCCCCGTGATGTCGGCCCCGGTGGTGCTCATCCTCCGAGGCTACAGGCGCGGGAATAAAGTTGCCGTGCACGCGTTGACACGATTACATTCAAATGAATAGAACCGGGTGGCACGATCATCGGGTTCGGAGAACACGGAGCAATCATGAGCGAGCAGTCAGGCGCGCAGGCGATGCAGTTCGGCATCATGTCGGTCAGCGACATCACCCGCGACCCCACCACGGGCGTCACCCCCAGCGAGCAGGAGCGCATCAAGGCCACGCTGGCCATCGCCACCCACGCCGAGGAGGTGGGCCTCGACGTCTTCGCGATCGGCGAGCACCACAACCCGCCGTTCTGGTCCTCCAGCCCCACCACGTTCCTGGCGGCGCTGGCCGCGCAGACCGAGCGCCTGATCGTCTCGACGTCGACCACGCTCATCACCACGAACGACCCCGTGCGCATCGCCGAGGAGTACGCGATGCTGCAGCACGTGTCCGACGGCCGCATGGACCTGATGCTCGGGCGCGGCAACACCGGCCCGGTGTACCCGTGGTTCGGACAGGACATCCGTCAGGGCCTCCCGCTCGCGATCGAGAACTACGCCCTGCTGCACAAGCTGTGGCGCGAGGACGTCGTCGACTGGGAGGGCAAGTTCCGCACCCCGCTGCAGGGCTTCACGTCGACCCCGCGCCCGCTCGACGGCATCCCGCCGTTCGTCTGGCACGGATCGATCCGCACCCCGGAGATCGCGGAGCAGGCCGCCTACTACGGCGACGGGTTCTTCGCGAACAACATCTTCTGGCCGAAGGAGCACTACCAGCGCCTGATCGAGCTGTACCGCCAGCGCTTCGAGCACTACGGCCACGGCACGCGCGAGCAGGCCATCGTCGGACTCGGCGGGCAGGTGTTCATGGCCGCGAAGTCGCAGGACGCCGTGAACCAGTTCCGGCCGTACTTCGACAACGCCCCCGTGTACGGCCACGGCCCGAGCATGGAGGACTTCACCGAGATGACGCCGCTGACGGTCGGTTCGCCGCAGCAGGTCATCGACCGGTACGCGGGCATGCGTGAGCACTTCGGTGACTACCAGCGCCAGCTCTTCCTGATCGACCACGCCGGCCTTCCGCTGAAGACGGTGCTCGAGCAGCTCGACATCCTCGGTTCCGAGGTCGTGCCGGTGCTGCGCAAGGAGCTCGCGAAGGACCGTCCGGCCGGCGTGCCCGACGCCCCGACGCACGCGGCGCGCGTGAAGGCCGAGTTCGGCGACGGCCCCACGCGTCAGGCGCGACCCGGCGCCAACCGGGGCGACAACCTCACGGGCGACTCGCCCTACCAGGACACCCCGGCACCCGCGGGTGCCGCGTTCGGACTCGGCCGGAAGGAGGCCTGACATGACCACGCGTCGCATCGCCGTCGTCTCGGCCGGCCTGTCGAACCCCTCGTCCACGCGGATGCTGGCCGACCGGCTCGCCGCCGAGACCGTCAAGGCGCTCGCCGAGCGCGACATCCAGGCCACGGTCGACGTGATCGAGCTGCGTGACTACGCGCACGACATCACCAACAACCTGCTCACGGGCTTCGCGCCGCCCGCCCTGGAGACCGCGATCAACACGGTCGTCTCGGCGGACGCGCTGATCGCCGTGACCCCGATCTTCTCGACCAGCTACTCCGGCCTGTTCAAGTCGTTCATCGACGTGCTCGACCCGGACGCGCTGACCGGGAAGCCCGTGCTGATCGGCGCCAACGCGGGCACCCCGCGGCACTCGCTCGCAATCGACTACGCGATCCGCCCGCTGTTCGCCTACCTGCACGCGGAGGCCGTGTCGACCGGCGTGTTCGCGGCGTCCAGCGACTGGGGCGGCGCGGGCGACGACGTGGCCCCGCTCGCCAAGCGCGTCGAGAAGGGTGCCAGGGAGCTGGCCGAGGCTGTCGCCCGCCGCGAGGCGGCCACGGTCGTCGACCCGTACGACCCGGCGACCTATCTCGGTGAGGGTCGATCGTTCGGACACATGCTCGGCGGTCTCGCGGGCGAGTGACCCCGCGCCGACGTCCGCGCCCCGTCCCCGTGGAGACACGGGGACGGGGCGCGCGTCACCGCCCAGCCGGTCCCCGCCGCCAGGTGTACTCGGTCTCGGGTCGACCGCGCGTCCCGTAGCGGGCACCGCGCACCGCCACGCCCTCGACGACCAGGTGCTCGAGGTAGCGGCGCACGGCCACGCGTGACAGTCCGAGTCGCTCGGCGGCCTCGCGCGCGGAGAGCGGTCCGCGGGCGCGCAGCTCCGCCGTCACGCGCTCCAGCGAGGTCGCCGACAGCCCCTTCGGCAGGACGATGGCTCCGGTCGACCGACTCAGCAGCGCGTCGATCTCCGCCTGCGTCGCCGGGCCCGTCGTCCCGTGCGCCTGGGCACGATACGCCCGGTACTGCTCCAGCCGCTCCTGGAACACCGCAAACGCGAACGGCTTCACGAGGTAGTGGAAGACGCCGAGTGCCGCCATCTGCCGCACGGTCTCCGCGTCGCGCACGCCGGTGATCGCGATCACGTCCAGCGCCGCACCGCTCGCGCGGAGCGCGCGCAGCACCTCCAGTCCGGATCCGTCCGGCATCGTCACGTCGAGCAGCATCAGATCGAACGCGCCAGCGCCGGGTCGCTCGCGCACGGCCGTGAGAGCCGCGCGCGCTCCCGTGCACTCACCGGCCACCGCGAAGCCGTCCAGCCGCGCGAGGTAGGTGCGATGCAGCTCGAGGGTCAACGGGTCGTCGTCGACCAGCAGGACGCGGATCACGACCTGCTCCCGCGTGACGATGCCGACGGGAGGGTCACCCGGAACACCGTCGGCGGGCCCGCCACGGTCACGTCCCCGCCGGCCTCCCTCACGACGGAGCGGACGAGGGCCAGCCCGATGCCGCGCCCGTGCGGCCCCGCGGGCTTCGTCGTATACCCCTGGGCGAAGATCCGCTCCCGCTGATCGACCGGGATCCCCGGGCCGCTGTCCGCCACCTCCAGCACGATGCCGCCGCGATCGCCGCGCCGCAGCGACACCCGCACCCAGCGGTCTGCGGATTCCGCCGCGGCATCCATCGCGTTGTCGACCAGATTCCCGAGCACGGCCACCGCGTCGACGGGCGCCAGCGGGGTGCGCGGGGTGTCCGGGGCGATGTCCATCCGCCAGTCGATGCCGCGCTCGCGCGCCTGTGCGGCCTTGCCCAGCAGCAGTGCGCCCACCGCGGGGTCGCCGTGCTGCCGCGCCGTGACCTGGTCCACGAGGGACTGGCTCTGCCTGGACGTCTGCGTGAGGATCTCGATCGCCTCGTCGCGGCGGTCGAGTTCGAGCAGCGCCACCGCCGCGTGCATGCGGTTGCCGTGCTCGTGCGTCTGCGCCCGCAGCGCTTCGCCGAGGGTGCGCACCGACTCATAGGAGGAGACCGCGTCGCGCAGCTCCCCGGGCGGCAGGTCGCCCGCGAACCGCCGCGTCACCCGACGGGCGAGCAGGGCACCGCCCACCCCGAGCAGCACCAGTCCCGCCGTGATGGCGAGCGACAGCGGCAACCGCCGCACCAGGGTCTCGGAGATGGTCTCGGTCGTCACCCCCGTGGCGACCCAGCCCACCAGGGTGCCGTCATCATCGACAACAGGGACGATCGTCCGCACGGACGGACCGAGCGTGCCGCGGAACTCCTCGGTGAGCACGCGCGGGGTGGACGGGACCGTCCCGAGGTACGGCGCACCGATCTGAGTCGGATCGGGATGGGTGAGGCGCAGACCCTCCGGCGTCATGATCGTGACGAAGTCCAACCCCGCCCTGTCGATGACCTCCAGCGCGTACGGTTCGAGCGACGCGCTGGCGCTCGCCGTATCGCCGCGGGTGAGCAGTGCGACCACGTCCGGTGCGGAGGCGAGGGCGGCGGCTGTGGCGGCGGTGAGCCGTTCGGCCTCGGAGCGGACGGCACGCTGCGCCTCCACCACGAGGAACAGCGCGACGAGCGCGCCGACGACCACGGCGGTCACCACGAGCGCCGCGAATACCCGCGACGCGGCGCTGCGGCCTGGGGAGGCGTGCGCCATCCCGTTCCTCCGATCGTCGACGGGTCCGGCAGGGACCAATACGACCACAAATGGCGTCGTCGTGCGAGCGCGGAGACCGTGGAAGGGGTCGGGGGCAGAGAGGCCACCGGCTCGGACGACGACGTCGACACGAGGAGGACGCATGGCGCTCACGACGGGATTCTCCCTTCCCCGGTTCCACTGGCGGCGAGGCAAGCACGCCTGGGACCGCCACACCTGGCTGTACGTCTCGGTGATCATCGCGGTGGTGCTCGGCGCGGTCGTCGGGCTGGTCTGGCCGGAGGTCGGACGCGGGTTCGAGCCGCTGGGCACGGGATTCGTCGCGCTGATCAAGATGATGATCGCGCCGATCATCTTCTGCACGATCGTGGTCGGTGTCGGTTCGATCGCGAAGGCGGCGACGGTCGGGAAGATCGGCGGTCTCGCGCTGCTCTACTTCATGGTCATGTCGACCTTCGCGCTCGCGATCGGCCTGATCGTGGGGAACATCGTCCACCCCGGCTCCGGGCTCGACATGGCGAACGCCAGCTATCAGACGGAGACCACGGAGGCCACGACGACGCAGGAGTTCCTGCTCGGGATCATCCCCGCGACGTTCTTCTCCGCCTTCACGGGCGAGAGCGTGCTGCAGGTCCTCTTCATCGCCCTGCTCACCGGGTTCGCGCTGCAGGGGCTGGGTGAGCGCGGAGCCCCGATCATGGAGGCGGTCAAGCAGCTGCAGAAGCTCGTGTTCCGGATCCTCGGCATGATCCTGTGGCTGGCCCCCATCGGCGCCTTCGGGGCGATCGCGGCCGTCGTGGGCAAGACGGGGGTGGCCGCGATCTGGAGCCTCGGGATCCTGATGGTGGCGTTCTACATCACCTGCATCGTCTTCATCCTCGTGGTGCTGGGGACGCTCCTGTGGGCGGTCACCAGGGTCAACATCCTGTCGCTCATGAAGTACCTGGCCAGGGAGTACCTGCTGATCGTCGGCACGTCGTCGTCGGAGTCCGCGCTGCCGCGCCTGATCGCGAAGATGGAGCACATCGGGGTCTCCAAGCCCGTCGTCGGCATCACCGTGCCCACCGGCTACTCGTTCAACCTCGACGGCACCGCGATCTACCTCACGATGGCGTCGCTGTTCATCGCGACCGGGATGGGCCAGCCCATGTCGATCGGGGAGCAGATCGGCCTGCTGGTGTTCATGATCATCGCGAGCAAGGGGGCGGCGGGCGTCACGGGAGCGGGCCTGGCGACGCTGGCCGGCGGGCTGCAGGCGTACCGGCCCGACCTCGTCGACGGCGTCGGCGTCATCGTCGGCATCGACCGGTTCATGTCCGAGGGGCGGGCGCTGACGAACTTCACCGGCAACGCGGTCGCCACGCTGCTGATCGGCACCTGGACCAGGCAGATCGACCGCGACCGCGTACGCCGGGTCCTGAGCGGCGAGCTGCCGTTCGACGAATCACGACTCGACGGGGTGGACGCCCACGCGGCGCCGCACCCGCAGGCCACCGACGTCCAGGGACTGCACGAGGCCGCCGTCACCGAGATGTCCGCGAAGGAGGAGCGCGCGCGCAACCGGGCCCTCGGCGGATGACACGGGCGGGACAGGGATGCGGGAGCCGGTGATCACCGGCTCCCGCATCACCGCGGTCAACCGCTCTTGCGTCGGAACTCGCGTCGCGTCTGCGGGGCGTTGGCGGCGTGGACGGCGGAGTCGCCGTCGAGGTGGGCCTCGCCCTGCCGGTGGTGCGCGTTCTTCTTCTCGAGCGCTTCCTTGAACTTGCGCTTCATGTCCTCCGAGGAGGAGGCGCCTTCTTCGGTGCTCATGCCCCCGAGCCTAGGGCACCGTCGTCGCGCGCGGGGAGTCGGCCGCGGCGTCGCGCGGCGACCCGGTCCACAGCGAGTCCGAGCGCCACGGCCACGACGATCGACACCGGCACCGCGACCAGCGGCCCGCCGGGGAGCACCGCGGCGATCAGGGCGCCGACCGCGGCCTGGTACACCGCCCACCCGGTCGCCGCGACGACCACCAGGGGGAAGTAGCGCAGGGGTCGCACACGCGAGGCTCCGGCGACGAGGTTCACCGCGAGCCGCGCGAAGGGCACGAAGCGCGCCGTGAACAGCACCGTGGCCGCGCCGCGGTCGAGGCGCCGTCTGGCGCCGTCCAGCGCCTGCCACACGCGCGGCGCGCGCATCCACCGCCATCGCCGGGTCCCGACGAGCCGTCCGATCAGGTAGCAGCAGGCGTCACCGACGGCGGCGGCCGCGGCGGCGCACAGAACCACGGCCCAGAGCGGAGGACTGCCCGTCGTGACGGCCAGTGCGCCGAGTGCCGTCACCGCGATCTCGCCGGGGATCACGACGACGAACGCGTCACCCAGTACGAGCAGGCTCATGACCACGAGGCTCCACGGGCTCGCGAGCGCGTCGGCGAACAGATCGGTCGGCACGACGCCCAGCGTGCACGGCGCGGGTGAACGGCAACCGACGGGAAGCTGGCCGGTGACCCCCGGTCCAGCATCCGGTGAACATCTGGTGCACCGGGCCGTTTCCGGGCGGTGGCCGCTCGAGCCGCGGCCATCCTGTGGGTGTGAGAGTCGCGATCGTCACCGAGTCCTTCCTTCCGCACATGAACGGCGTGACCGGATCCGTGATGCAGATCCTCCGCCATCTCGAGCGCCGTGGACACGAGGCGCAGGTCATCGCGCCGGCGGCGGAGGGCATGCCGCGCGAGCTCCACGGCGCGCGGATCACGGCGGTGCCGAGCATGCCCCTTCCCGGCTACCGCGACGTGCGGGTGGGCGCGTCCGCCCCGGCGCGGATCATCGCGAGCTGGGCCGACTTCCGACCGGACGTGGTGCACCTGGCGTCGCCGTTCGCCCTCGGGTGGCGGGGCGTGCTCGCGGCGGAGCGGCAGGGAGTCGCCGCGGTGGCCGCATACCAGACCGATGTCGTGTCCTACGCCGAGCGCTACCGCGTGGCCGCGACAGCGGGGATCGCGCAGGCACACGTCACCCGGCTCCACCGGCGGGCCACCCTGACGCTGGCTCCGTCTGCCGAGTCCGCCCGACAGCTCGCTCAGCTCGGCGTCGACCGCCTCCGCCGCTGGGGGAGAGGCGTGGACGCGGAGCGGTTCCATCCGACGCGCCGCGACCCCGCTCTGCGTGCACGGTGGGGTGAGCAGACCGTGATCGGCTATGTCGGGCGTCTGGCCCCGGAGAAGCAGGTGGAAGACCTGGCCGTGCTCGCCGGGATCCCCGGTACCCGTCTCGTCGTGGTCGGCGACGGCCCGAGCCGTGCGCGCCTGCAGCACCTGCTCCCTGACGCCCTGTTCCTGGGCCACCTCGACGGCGACGCGCTCGCCGCGGCCCTGGCGTCGTTCGACGTGTTCGTGCACCCGGGGGAGAGCGAGACCTTCGGGCAGACTCTGCAGGAGGCGCACGCGAGCGGCGTCCCCGTGGTCGCGACGGGGCGCGGGGGACCGCTCGACCTCGTACGCAGCGGAGTCGACGGCTGGCTCTACCCTCCCGGTGACCTGCGGGAGCTGCGCCGGCGCGTGGGCGAGCTCGCGACCGATGCGCACACGCGGCGCGCGTTCGGCCGCGCCGGTCACGAGAGCGTCCAGGCGCGCAGCTGGGCGGCCGTCGGGGATCAGCTCCTCGGGCACTTCGCGGAGGCCGAGGAGCTGCACAGGACGGACGCGGCGGCGCGAGCCCGTCGGCTCGTGCGGCCCGAGCCCACGCCACCCGTGCCGCCGGCGCGCTGGCGCAGATACGTCGCGCTGGGCGACTCGCTGACGGAGGGACTGTGCGACCCGGGCGCGGATGGGGCGCTGCGGGGCTGGGCCGACCGACTGGCGCTGCTGCTCGCGGCGCGGGGCGGGTTGCACTACGCCAACCTCGCCATCCGGTCGAAGCGCGTGCAGGACGTCTGCGGGGAGCAGCTCGAGCGCGCGCTGGAGCTCCGACCCGACCTGGTCTCGATCCTCGTGGGCGCGAACGACCTCGTGAAGTACCGTGCCCCCGTGCCGACGCTCGCGGCACAGGTCGAGGGCGCGATCGTGCGACTGCGCGCCGGCGGCGCCGAGGTCGTGCTGGTGACGCCCTTCCTCCCCGGACGACGCGCGGCAGCCCTGTACGCGCGACGCTTCGCAGCTTTCGCGACCGCGCTCGCCGGGGTGGCCGCGCGGACCGGCGCCATCCTGATCGACACCGACCTGCATCCCGCGCTCGCGGAGCGACCGCACTGGGGGGAGGATCTCGTGCACCTCAGCAGTCGCGGGCACCGGTTCCTCGCCTATCGCGTCGGCGAGGTGCTCGGGGTGCCCCATGCCGAGGCCCTCGGCGCGCTCGACGCCGTGCTGCACGAGCACGAGTCGATCGGAGCCGGTGCGTGGTGGCGGCGGTACGCGCTGCCGTGGGTATGGCGTCGCCTGCACGGGAGGGCCGCGGGTGACGGCCGCCGCGCCAAGCACGACGACTACGTCTACCTCGGTCGCTCGTCCGTCGAGCGCGGCGCGCCGGTGGGCTGAGCGCGGGGGTGGCGCTCAGCGACGACCCATGCCGCGGTACGTCCAACCGGCCGCACGCCACGCCGCGGCGTCGAGGCAGTTGCGGCCGTCGACCACGACTCGTCCGCGCACGAGCGACCCCGCATGCGCGGGGGAGAGCGCACGCCGGTACTCGTCCCACTCCGTCACGACCACCACGGCGTCGGCCCCGCGGAGGGCCTCGTCCCGGTCGCTCGTGTATCCCAGCTGCGGGTGCAGGGCCCTGGCGTTGTCGATCGCCGCGGGGTCGGTGACCACGACGTCGGCGCCGAGGCCGCGCAGGCGCACGGCGACATCGAGCGCAGGGGAGTCGCGCACGTCGTCGCTGAAGGGTTTGAACGCGGCACCGAGCACCGCGATCCGGCGGCCGAACACCCGTCCGGCGAGGGCGTCGACCACGAGCTGCACCGCGCGGTCTCTGCGGCGGAGGTTGATCGCGTCCACCTCGTGCAGGAAGCCCACGGCCTCGCGCCGACCGAGCTCCTCCGCGCGCGCCGCGAACGCCCGGATGTCCTTGGGCAGGCAGCCGCCGCCGAATCCGATGCCGGAGCCGAGGTAGCGTGGCCCGATGCGCGTGTCGTGGCCGAGCGCCTCCGCGAGCAGGGCGATGTCGGCGTCCGCGGCCTCGGCGATCTCGGCCATGGCATTGATGAACGAGATCTTGGTGGCGAGGAAGGCGTTGGCCGCTCCCTTCACCAGCTCGGCGGTGGCGAGGTCGGTCGCGAGGAAGGGGGTTCCCGCCTCGATCGCGGCACGGTACACGTCGCGCAGGACCGCGACGGCGCGCTCGCCCGCTGCCCCGCTGTCCGCCCCCACCACGATCCGATCGGGGGTCAGGGTGTCGTGCACGGCCCAGCCCTCCCGGAGGAACTCGGGGTTCCACGCCAGCGTCGCTCCGCGGTCGTGCACGAGTCCGGCGAGACGCGCGGCGGTGCCGACGGGAACCGTGGACTTGCCCGCCACCACGTCGCCGGGGCGCAGGTGAGGGAGCAGCGCGTCGACGGCGGCGTCCACGAAGCGCAGGTCAGCGGCCGGGCCGTGCGGCTGCTGCGGCGTGCCGACGGCGAGGAAGTGCACGGTCGCGCCTGCCGCGTCCTCGATGCGGGTGCCGAAGCGGAGGCGCCCTGCCGCCCGACCCGACGCGAGGAGGTCGTCCAACTGCGGCTCGAAGAACGGGGCCTGCCCGCGGGAGAGCGCAGCCACGCGGCCCTCGTCGACGTCGACGCCGATCACCTCGTGTCCGAGCGATGCCATGGCCGCGGCGTGCACGGCCCCGAGGTACCCGCATCCGATCACTGACATGCGCATGGCCCCAGCAGAGCCGACGCCCTGGACGCACGGTCGACGGGAGGGTGAACACACCATGACCGGCGGGTGTCGACACTTTCGACGGCGAGAGCACGCGGGATCCGAGGACGTCGCTGGTAGGGTGGATCCGGTTGACTGCGGTCGACTGTACAACTTCACATCGACTCATGGAGCGATCGGCGGAGAAGCTGGTCCCCTGTGGTGGGTTCCTCGGCGCGGTCGTCGGGTGGCTTTCTACTGGTGGCCAGCGCAGGCGAGACTCGGGGAATCCCCGCGCGCCCGAACCCCACCGCATCCGCTCCTTCATGAACACCTCGCGCGTCACACGGGCCCGCGAGGCTAAACAAAGAAGGAGAGACCTCTTGGAAGGTCCTGAAATCACCGCCACCGAGGCCGTTCTCGACAACGGCCGCTTCGGCACCCGCACCATCCGCTTCGAGACCGGCCGCCTCGCGCAGCAGGCTCAGGGCGCTGTCGCCGCCTACCTCGACGGCGAGACCATGCTCCTCTCGGCCACCAGCGCGGGCAAGCACCCGCGCGAGGGCTTCGACTTCTTCCCGCTGACGGTCGACGTCGAGGAGCGGTCCTACGCCGCCGGCAAGATCCCCGGCTCGTTCTTCCGTCGTGAGGGTCGTCCCTCCACGGAGGCGATCCTGGTCTGCCGTCTGATCGACCGTCCGCTGCGTCCGTCGTTCGTCGACGGCCTGCGCAACGAGGTCCAGATCGTCATCACGGTCCTCTCGATCGCGCCGGGCGAGTTCTACGACGCGCTGGCGATCAACGCCGCGTCCGCGTCGACCCAGATCTCGGGCCTGCCGTTCTCCGGCCCCGTCGCCGGTGTGCGCCTCGCGTTCATCCCCGGCCACGGCGAGCACGCCGACCAGTGGGTCGCGTTCCCGACGGCCGAGCAGGTGTCGGAGGCCGTGTTTGACCTGATCGTTGCCGGTCGCGTTGTCACCAAGGCCGACGGCTCCGAAGACGTCGCGATCATGATGGTCGAGGCCGAGGCGACCGAGGGCAGCTGGAACCTGATCAAGGCGGGCGCCACCAAGCCCGACGAGAGCGTCGTGGCCCAGGGCCTCGAGGCCTCGAAGCCGTTCATCGCCCAGCTCGTGAAGGCACAGGCCGAGCTCGCCGCCACGGCGTCGAAGGAGCCGGGCGTCTACCCGGTCTTCCCGGCCTACAGCGATGAGGTCTACGACTTCGTGTCCGAGCGCGCGTTCGCCGAGCTGAGCGACGTCTACCAGATCGCCGACAAGACCGAGCGCCAGAACGCCGACGACGCCATCAAGGAGCGCGTCAAGGCCGAGCTCATCGAGGCCACCGAGGCGGGCTCGCTCCCGGCCGCGGCCCCGCTGGAGTTCTCCGCCGCGTACAAGTCGGTCACGAAGAAGATCGTCCGCGGGCGCATCCTCACCGAGGGCACCCGCATCGACGGCCGCGGGCTGGCGGACATCCGCCCGCTCGACGCCGAGGTGCAGGTCATCCCGCGCGTGCACGGCTCTGCGATCTTCCAGCGCGGCGAGACCCAGATCATGGGTGTCACCACGCTGAACATGCTCAAGATGGAGCAGCAGATCGACTCGCTGTCGCCCACGACCAGCAAGCGCTACATGCACCACTACAACTTCCCGCCCTACTCGACCGGTGAGACCGGCCGCGTGGGTTCGCCGAAGCGTCGCGAGATCGGGCACGGCTTCCTCGCCGAGCGCGCCCTCGTGCCGGTGCTGCCGAGCCGCGAGGAGTTCCCGTACGCGATCCGTCAGGTGTCCGAGGCGCTGAGCTCCAACGGCTCGACCTCGATGGGCTCCGTGTGCGCCTCGACCCTCTCGCTGCTGAACGCGGGTGTGCCGCTGCGCGCTCCCGTCGCCGGCATCGCGATGGGCCTGGTCTCCGACGAGGTGAACGGGGAGACCCGTTACGCCGCGCTGACCGACATCCTGGGTGCGGAGGACGCGCTCGGCGACATGGACTTCAAGGTCGCCGGTACGAGCGAGTTCGTCACCGCCATCCAGCTCGACACGAAGCTCGACGGCATCCCGTCGTCGGTGCTCGCCGGCGCGCTGACCCAGGCCAAGGACGCCCGTCTGACGATCCTCAACGTCCTGAACGCCGCGATCGACGCTCCCGACGAGATGGCGCCCACCGCGCCGCGCGTCATCAGCGTGCAGATCCCGGTCGACAAGATCGGTGAGCTGATCGGCCCGAAGGGCAAGACGATCAACGCGATCCAGGACGAGACCGGTGCGCAGATCTCCATCGAGGAGGACGGCACCGTCTACATCGGCGCGACCGACGGCCCCTCGGCCGAGGCCGCCCGTGCCCAGGTGAACGCGATCGCCAACCCCACCAACCCGGAGGTCGGCGAGCAGTTCCTCGGCACCGTCGTGAAGATCGCCACGTTCGGCGCCTTCATCTCGTTGCTGCCCGGCAAGGACGGCCTGCTGCACGTCACCGAGGTGCGCAAGCTCGCCGGTGGCAAGCGCGTGGAGAACGTCGAAGACGTCCTCTCGGTCGGTCAGAAGATCCTCGTCAAGATCACGAAGATCGACGACCGCGGCAAGCTCTCGCTGGAGCCCGTGCTCGACGACGCCCCGGCCGCTGAGCAGGCGCCGTCGGACGAGGCCGCGGCGGAGTAACTCCGCCCGTTCGTCTGGAGCCCGGCTCTCTCCGCGAGGAGGGGGCCGGGCTTCGTCGTCGGCGATGTGATCAAAACGTTATCGGAAGTTTCCGCGCCGTTCCCCGGATTGGTCGGGACGTCGGCTGCGGTCGCATACCCTCGAAGTACGCACCGGGGGGTGCTAGTCAGGCAGCGAGGCAGGTCGGCACGCACCGATCGATGCGGGGGTGAGAGTATGCGGTTGTTCAGCGTAGGCGCAGGAACAGCGGCTGATCGCGCCGCGCAGGAACACGAGGACCACCCGTCCGCCCCCATCCCCATCGTCGGCCCCGGCGTCGGCGAGGCCATCCGGCTCCCGCTCGGGGAGACCGGCTTCGAGACCTTCCCGCTCATGCTCGGCGCCGCCGAGTTCGGGTGGAACGTCGACCTGGAGACGAGCCACGGCATCCTGGACCGCTACGCCGAGATCGGCGGGAACGCCATCCACACGGCCGACGGCTTCTCCGGTGGTCGCAGCGAGCACATCCTCGGACAGTGGCTGCGGTCGCGAGACCAGCGGGACCGGGTCGTGTTGAGCGTCCGCATCGGCGCTCACGCCGACAACCCCGGACTCGGCTCGGTCAACCTCGTCCGCGCCGTCGAGGGATCGCTGACGAGGTTGGGCGTGGAGCGCATCGATGTGCTGTACCTCGACGCGACGCTCGATGCGACGACCAACCTGGAAGACACGCTCGCGACGGTCGAGTGGCTGATGGAGGCCGGCAAGATCGGCGCCGTCGGTGCCTACGGACTGAGCCCGGAGCGACTCGTGGAAGCGCGCATCCTGGCCTCGGCCGGATACCCCCGCATCACGGTCATCGACGCGCCGTACAACCTCGTGCGGCGTCAGCCGTTCGAGGGCGACCTGCGGCTGGTGGCCGGAGCGCAGAACCTCGCGGTCACGCCCTCGCACGCTCTCGAGCACGGCTTCTTGTCGGGGCGTCACCGCAACAAGGCGCTCACCTCGCGCGGCGTGCGCGGGGAACAGCTGCGCGGCCACCTCAACCGGCGCGGCATCAAGATCCTCCGTGCACTCGACCAGGTGGCCGAGGAGCTCGGGGTGCCCGTGGCCGCGGTCTCGATCGCCTGGCTCCTGGCGCAGCGCACGGTGACCGCGCCGATCGTGAACACGTTCGCGGCCGAGCAGGTGGACGAGCTCATGCAGGGTGCGGGTGTGGCACTGTCACGGAGTCAGGTGGCCGAGCTCTCCCGCGCGGGCAACTGAACGTCGGCCCACCCGTGACATAGGGTGGAGGAGAGGTCCGGCGGGAGCTGGCGATGAAGCGAGCGAGCGAGTTGTGACGCACTACATATATCTGGTCAGACACGGTGAACATCAGGATGCCGAGCACGGCCTCGCCGACGGACCCCTGTCGCCGCGCGGCCAGCGGCAGGCGGAGCTGATCGCCGACCGCCTGTCCGGGCTTCCGCTCGATGCGGTCTGGCACTCGCCGCTCCTGCGGGCGAACGAGACGGCGAGGGCGATCGCCGGACGTCTTCCGTCGGTCGATCCCGAGCCGACGGCGCTCCTGTTCGACTGCGTGCCCACGGGCATGACGGAGGAGACGCCCTCGGTGTTCGAGCCGTTCTTCGGTTCCGTCACGGAGGCGGAGATCGAGGCCGGCCGCGCGCAGATGTCCGATGCGGTCAACGAGTTCCTGGTCCGCAAGACCGGCGAGGTGCACGAGGTGCTCATCACGCACAACTTCGTGATCTCGTGGTTCGTGCGCGAGGTGCTGGCGGCGCCGGAGTGGCGCTGGATGACGTTGAACCAGTCGCACTGCGGTCTCACCGTGATCGCGCAGAAGCAGGGGCGTCCGTGGACGCTGCTCACTCACAACGACACCGGACACCTGCCCGTGGAGTTGCGCACCGGGATCCCCGACGCGCTCCTCGTGTGACGCCGCGCCTCAGCGCGCCGCGGCTGCGGTCGCTCGCCCGGCCATAGGCTGGACGCATGACCACGAAGGTAGCCCTCGTCGGCGGAACCGGAAAGCTCGGGACGATCATCGGCTCGGTGATCGCGGAGCTCGACGGCTTCGCGGTGACGCGGGTCCTCGGTTCATCGAGCGATCTGTCGGAGTTGCAGGGGGCCGACCTCGTGGTGGATGCCTCCACGCCGCAGATCAGCGTCGACGTGGTGCGCACCGCGGTGGAGCAGGGCAGCAACGTGCTGGTGGCGACGTCGGGCTGGTCGGCCGAGCGCATCGCTCTGGTGCGTCCGCTGGTCGACGCGGCGGGGACGGGTGCGGTCTTCATCCCGAACTTCTCGCTGGGATCCGTGCTCGGCTCGGCGCTGGCCGCCGCTGCGGCACCGTTCTTCGGATCGGCGGAGATCATCGAGGCGCACCGCGAGACGAAGATCGATTCGCCCAGCGGCACGGCGGTCCGCACGGCCGAGCTGATCGCCGCGGCGCGGGCAGAGCAGGGTCCGGTCAGTGCGCCGCACGCGGATCAGCGGGCCCGCGGCCAGCAGGTCGCAAGCGTCCCGATCCATTCCCTCCGCCGTCCCGGCGTGATCGCGAAGCAGGAGGTGATCCTGTCGGGCCCTGGCGAGTCGCTCACCTTGACGCACGACACCACCGACTCGGCCCTCGCGTACGCCCCGGGCATCCGGCTCGCCGTGCCGTATGCCGCGTCGGCGACCGGAGTGGTCGTCGGGCTGGAGAACATGATCGACCTCGGTCTGCGCTCGTGATGTCGCGGATCGGCGTCGGCCTGATGGCGGCGGCGCTCCTGGTGTACCTGGCGGTGGCGGTGTGGCTGGCGGTGATGTTCATCTCCGTCGGCACCCCGGTGTCGATCGGCATGGGCATCACGCTCCTCGTGCTCGCCCCGCTCGGAGCCTGGGCGTTGGTCAGGGAGATGCTGTTCGGGTTCGGGGCCGACCGGCTCGGTCGGATCCTCGATGCCGAGGGGGCGATGCCGCCCGTGGAGACCGAGCTCACGCCCAGCGGCCGCCTGGCCCGGGCGGACGCGGATCCTCTGATCGCCCGCTACACCGAGGCCGCGGCGGCCGCTCCGAGCGACTGGCGCGCCCGCTACCGTCTCGGCGTGGTGCAGGACGCCGCCGGTCGACGCAAGGACGCGAGGGCGAGTATCCGCGAGGCGATCAGGCTCTTCCGCGCCTGATTCCGACGTCGGATGCCCGCCGCTTGGACGATCAGGCGAGAGTGGCCTCGAGGGTGATGTCGATCCCGGCCAGCGCCTGCGACACCGGGCAGCCGGTCTTGGCACCCTCGGCGATCTCCTGGAACGCGGCCGGGGTCAGGCCGGGCACCACGGCGTTCACGTTGAGGTGGCTGCCGGTGATGCCGACACCGGGCTTGAACGTGACGGAGGCACTGGTGTTGACGCGCTCCGGGGGCGTGCCGTTCTCGGCGAGTGCGTGCGACAGCGCCATGCTGAAGCACGAGGCGTGGGCTGCGGCGATCAGCTCCTCCGGAGTGGTGGTGGTGTCGCTGCCTTCGCTGCGGGCCTTCCAGTCGAGCGGGAAGGTGCCGAGGTGCGACGACGAGAACGCGACCGTCCCCGATCCCTCGGTGAGCGATCCGGTCCACGTGGCGGCGGCTTCACTGGTGACGGGCATGGGGGTCCTCCGGTTCTCGCGCTGCGGGGTGAGCAGCGGCGCTCCGGGCCAGCCTATCGAGCCGCCGGTCGCCGGGGAACCGGGTCAGGCGGGCCTCGTGTTCCGTCCGAGCAGGCCGGTGCGCTGGAGGACCAGGTAGAGCTGGCAGCCCAGGCAGAACGAGAATGCGGCGTTCAGGAACGCGGCGACGAAGGCCGCCGCGGTGGCGACCGGCAGCGCCCAGGGGACGCCCGCGAGGTGCAGGGCGAGGCCGGCACCGACCACGACCAGCCCGACCCCCTGCGCGAACCGTGGAGGTCGCGGGTCCTCCAGCTCGGAGGGTGGCGCGAGGCGCGGGCGGACGACGCTGCGGAACAGCGCACCCCAGGGCGTGGTCGGCGGTGACACGACGCTCCAGAGGAAGAGCAGCGCGATCACGAGCGCGAGCAGGCAGCCGGGGTCGGTCAGTCGCTCGAGGGGTGAGGCGGCGACGATCGCCCAGTCGCCCGCAGGCTCGGTCCGGTCGGTGGAGAGGCCGGTCAAGGCGAGGAATGTGGCGATGAGCAGCAGGACACTGGTGATGGTGGCGGCGAACCGTGGTCCTCGCGGGTCGATGCCGACGGGAGCGGACATGAGTTCTCCTGGTCTGATCAGGCCGCGGCGACGGCGTCGGTGAGGGCGTGCCGCTGCGGCACGCCGTGGAAGCGGGCGATGACCTCGCCGCTGCCGTCCACCACGAGGGTGGTCGGGGTCTGCAGCACGCGGTAGCGGCTGGCGAGGTCGGGACGCGTGGTGAGGTCGATCTCGACGTGGCGCAGTCCGTCCTGTTCCGCGGCGTAGCTGCCCAGGAGGCGACGGACGTGCGGGCACTTCGCGCACAGCTCGGTGCTGAACTGCACCAACGTCGCGCGTTGGCCGAGCGGAGCCCCCGCGTCGGCCGGATCGAACCGGACGACTCCGGCGCGACGGCGAGCGCCCTCGCGGTGGCGCAGTACGGCTCCCACGGCGACCGCGACGCCGAGCAGCACTGCCACGACGGCGAGGGCGAGCACGGGCGACATGCGTCGAGACTAAGCGCGCGCGAGTCATGCGGGCCCGCATGTTTCCGCGGATGACGCCCCGGCGGCACAGCGCAGATCCGCCCTCGGGGCGAGCGGGCCGGGTATCCTGACTCCCATGAGCGCCCCCGTCCCGACCCCGTACGAAGACCTGCTCCGTGACGTCCTCGAGACGGGGACGCACAAGAGCGATCGCACCGGCACCGGGACCACCAGCGTCTTCGGCCGTCAGATCCGGTTCGACCTCTCCCAGGGCTTCCCGCTGATCACGACCAAGCGCGTGCACTTCAAATCGATCGCCTACGAGCTGCTCTGGTTCCTCCGCGGCGACTCCAACGTCGGCTGGCTGCAGGAGAACGGCGTGACGATCTGGGACGAGTGGGCGGACGCGGAGGGTGACCTCGGACCCGTGTACGGCGTGCAATGGCGTTCCTGGCCCACCCCGGACGGGGGCAGTATCGACCAGCTGTCCGAGGTGATCGAGCAGATCCGTCGCACCCCGGACTCGCGACGCCTGATCGTGTCGGCGTGGAACCCCGCCGCCATCCCGGACATGGCTCTCGCGCCGTGTCACGCCCTGTTCCAGTTCTACGTGGCCGACGGCAAGCTCTCCTGCCAGCTGTACCAGCGCAGCGCCGACATGTTCCTCGGCGTGCCCTTCAACATCGCGTCCTATGCCCTGCTGACGATGACGATCGCGCAGCAGGTCGGGCTGGAACCGGGCGACTTCGTCTGGACGGGCGGCGACTGCCACGTGTACGACAACCACGTCGACCAGGTGCGCGAGCAGCTGACGAGGAAGCCCTTCCCGTATCCGACGCTGCGCTTCGCCCGCACCCCGGAATCGATCTTCGACTACCGCTACGAGGACTTCGTGGTGGAGGACTATCAGCACCACGCGCCGATCAGGGCGGCGGTGGCGGTATGACCTGGGTCGGGCTGATCTGGGCGCAGGCCCACGGCGGGGTGATCGGCGCCGAGGGCGGCATGCCGTGGCACGTTCCCGAAGATCTCGCGCACTTCAAGGAGATCACGCACGGAGCCCCGGTCATCATGGGGCGCAAGACCTGGGATTCGCTGCCCGAGCGGTTCCGGCCGCTCCCCGGGCGCGACAACCTCGTCGTCACGCGCCAGCAGGACTGGGCGGCGGACGGGGCCTCCCGTGCCGCGACCGTGGCCGAGGCCGTGCGCGGCCGCGACAGGGTGTGGATCATCGGAGGGGCGGAGATCTTCCGCCAGGTGATCGGCGACGCCGACAGGCTCGAGGTCACCGAGATCGACCTCGACGTCGACGGCGACGCGTTCGCGCCTCCGACGACGGGGTGGCGGCTCGTGGACGAGGGGGAGTGGCAGACCTCGCGCACGGGCGTGCGGTATCGCTTCCTGGGATACGAGCGCTGATGCCCACCGCACTCATCACGGGAGCCAGCGCCGGCCTCGGCGCGGAGTTCGCGCGTCAGCTCGCCCGACGTCGGGGAGACCTCATCCTGGTCGCCCGCTCGGCCGACGCGCTCGAGGCCCTCGCGGCGGAGCTGCGCAGCGAGTATGGCGTCGCGGTCGAGGTGCTCGTCGCCGACCTGTCGGAGGAGGAGGGCGTCTCGCGCGTCGCCGAGCGCCTGCGGGACACGTCCGATCCGGTCGATCTGCTCGTGAACAACGCCGGCTTCGGACTGCCGTTGCAGTTCGCGGACAACGACATCGACGACGAGGTGCGGCACCTGCGTGTCCACGTGGAGGCATCGATGCGCCTCATGCACGCCGCACTCCAGAGCATGCGCGGCCGCGGAGGACGCATCATCAACGTCGCGTCGGTCGCCGGGTTCATCTCCCGGTCGACGTACTCGGCATGCAAGGCGTGGCTGATCGGCTTCAGCCGCTGGGCGAACGCGGAGTACGCGCGCGACGGCGTGACGGTCACGGCGCTCTGCCCCGGCTTCACGCACACGTCCTTCCACGAGCGCATGGGCCTCGCGGTGGGGCAGGAGGGGGTTCCGGGTCTCCTGTGGCTCGACGCCCCGTCGGTGGTGCGCACCGGTCTTCGTGATGCCGCCCGTGGGAAGCCCGTGTCGATCCCGTCCCTCCGCTACAAGGTCGTTGTCGCGGTCGCCCGCGTGCTCCCGCAGTCGCTGACCTCCGCCGTGGCGCGGCGCGGGCGCGTCTGAGGGTCTCAGCCGAAGCGTCCGAGCCGGATGCCGGCCAGGGCGAGGGCGGCGATGGTCTCTCCATCGGTGATCCGTCCATCCGTGATCATCGCGAGGGCGTCGGCGAACGGCACCCACGAGACCGACCCGATGCCCTCCTCGGCCCGGGTGCCGGTCGCTTCGTCCACACGACGGATCGCGCGTGCCAGAAACACGTGCTCCGTCGCGACGGCGATCCCGTTGAGGGCGTTCATGGTGCCGAGCTCGGTCCAGTCGTCGGCCGTGTGACCGGTCTCCTCGAGGAACTCGCGGCGGGCGGCCACGAGCGGTTCTTCGCCGTCGGTGCCCCCCGCGGGGATCTCGAGCGACGGCCCCACGGTGTACCGGTCAAGAGTGACGAGGCAGACGCGGTCGTCGGCGTCGACCGCGACCACGAACACGGCGGGGTGCTGCATCTCGACGACGCCGTAGATCCCTCGGCCGCTCGGACCGGTGACCTGGTCCTCGCGTACGCGGATCCAGGAGTTCTCGTAGGCGAGGCGCGACGCGTGCGTGATCCATCCCATGGCGTGAGCCTAGGCGGCGCGGTCCGCGGCCGCGCCACGTGACCCGATACGCTGGTGTCATGACGCACTCGGGCAACCCTTTCGGACAGGTTCTCGTCGCGCTCGTCACTCCGATGACGGCCGACGGCGAAGTCGACTGGCCCGCCGTCGAGAAGCACATCGATGACGTGATCACCGCGGGAGCGGACGGCATCGTCGTGACGGGAACGACCGGCGAGACCTCGACCCTGACGGACCCCGAGAAGCTGAAGCTGGTCGAGGTCGGCAAGTCGGTCTCCGCCGGCCGCGCCAAGATCATCACCGGCGGTGGATCGAACGAGACCGCGCACGCGATCGAGCTCTACAAGGCCAGCGAGAAGGCCGGTGCCGACGGCATCATGATCGTCACGCCGTACTACAACAAGCCGACGCAGGCCGGCATCCTGACGCACTTCCGCCTCGTCGCGGACGCCACGGACCTTCCGGTCATCCTGTACGACATCCCCGGTCGTACGGGCGTTCCGATCAAGTACGAGACGATCCTCCGCCTTGCGAAGCACCCGAACATCCTCGCCGTGAAGGACGCCAAGGGAGACTTCTCCGAGGTGAGCCGCGTGCTCAACCAGACCGACCTGATGTACTTCTCGGGCGATGACGCGAACGTCCTGCCGCATCTCGCGATCGGTGCGACAGGGCTCATCGGGGTCACGGCCAACATCACGGCCACGCCCTACCGCACGATCGTGGATGCGGTGAACCGGGGCGACCTCGCCACCGCCACCGCCGAGCACAAGCGCCTCGAGCCTCTGGTGCGCGCCGTCATGACGCACGTCCCCGGCACGGTCGCGGCAAAGTACATCCTGCACGGGCTCGGTCGCATCTCGAGCCCGCGCGTCCGACTGCCGCTGGTGGGCCCGGAGGAGTGGGAGGCCGCGCTGATTGAGGACGAGCTCGATCTGGTCGCCGGGGTTCCCGGTGCGGACTTCTCGAACTTCCGTCCCGACCGCAACGCGGCCGCGGGCGGCGCCCTGCCGAAGGTGCACGGCACGACTCGCTGAGTCGCGTCCCCATGAACGAACGGACGCGCGAAGTGTCCGACTGAGGAGACAGCATGTCCATTCCCCTGGCCGAACCGTCCGCTCTCGACGAAGGAACGCTGCGGGTCATCCCGGTCGGCGGCCTCGGCGAGGTCGGCCGCAACATGACCGTGTTCGAGTACGACGGCAAGATCCTGATCGTCGATTGCGGCGTGCTGTTCCCCGAGGAGCACCAGCCCGGCGTCGACCTGATCCTGCCCGACTTCGAGCCCATCCGCGACCGTCTCGACGACATCGTCGGCGTGGTGCTCACGCACGGGCACGAGGACCACATCGGCGCCGTGCCGTACCTGCTGCGCCTGAAGAGCGACATCCCCCTGATCGGCTCCGGCCTGACGCTCGCGCTCGTCGAGGCGAAGCTCAAGGAGCACCGCATCAAGGCGTTCACCCTCACCGTCAAGGAGGGGCAGAAGGAGAGGGTCGGGCCGTTCGACCTCGAGTTCGTGGCCGTCAACCACTCCATCCCCGACGCGCTCGCCGTCGCGATCCGCACGCCGGCGGGCATGGTGCTCGCGACGGGCGACTTCAAGATGGATCAGCTGCCGCTGGACGGCCGGATCACCGACCTGCGCGCGTTCTCGCGGCTGGGGGAGGAGGGCGTCGACCTCTTCCTCGTCGACTCCACGAACGCCGACGTCCCCGGGTTCACCCCGACCGAGCGCTCGATCGGGCCGGTCCTCGACCAGGTCATCGGCAAGGCCCCGCGCCGCGTCATCGTCGCCAGCTTCTCCAGCCACGTGCACCGCGTGCAGCAGGTGATCGACGCCGCGCACGCGCACGGACGGCGCGTCGCCTTCCTCGGTCGCAGCATGGTGCGCAACATGACCATCGCCGAGCAGCTCGGCTACCTCAAGGTGCCCGCGGGCGTGCTGATCGACTTCAAGAAGGCCCGCGACCTGCCCGACGAGCAGATCGTCTACATGTCGACGGGGTCGCAGGGCGAGCCGATGGCGGTGCTCAGCCGCATGGCGAACCTCGACCACGCGATCGAGGTGAGCGAGGGTGACACGGTCATCCTCGCCTCGAGCCTCATCCCCGGCAACGAGAACGCGGTCTACCGTGTGATCGACGGCCTCACGAAGCTCGGCGCGAACGTGGTCCACAAGGCGAACGCGCGGGTGCACGTGTCCGGCCACGCGGCGGCGGGCGAGCTGCTCTACTGCTACAACATCCTCAAGCCGAAGAACGTCCTCCCGGTGCACGGGGAGTACCGCCACCTGATCGCCAACGCCAAGCTCGCCCAGGACACGGGCATCCCGGAGGAGAACACGATCATCGCCTCCAACGGCACCGTGATCGACCTCAAGGACGGCGTGGCCCGCGTGAGCGGACAGCTCGATCTCGGGTTCGTGTATGTGGACGGCTCCACGGTGGGCGAGATCACCGACGCGGATCTGAAGGACCGGCGGATCCTGGGCGAGGAGGGGTTCATCTCGGTCATCGTCGTGGTGGACGCGGCGACCGGTCGCATCATCTCCGGCCCCGAGATCCACGCCCGCGGCGTGGCGGAGGACGACTCGGTCTTCGACGACGTCGCGCCGAAGATCGTCGCCGCGCTCAAGGAGGCTTCGGGCAACGGCGTGCGCGACACGCACGCCCTCTCCCAGGTCGTGCGCCGCACGATCGGCCGCTGGGTGAACCAGAAGCTCCGTCGCCGTCCGATGATCGTGCCCCTCGTCATCGAGGCCTGACCCCGGATAGCCGCGGAAAGCCGGGTCATTGCGCGGAGATGTCGGCTGTTGGACGTAGCGTGGGAGCATGGCCAGGAGCACCACGAAGACCGAGCGCGCGTCGACGACCGCGTCGTCGCGCCCCAAGCGGCAGTCGGCTTCCAAGGCGGCGCCGGCACCCAAGAAGTACGTCGACGAAGCGGACAAGCCTCCGGTCGCCGTCCGCGCCTGGAACGGCCTGGCGCACGCGGTCGGCGGGCTCTTCCGTGCGTTCGGGCCGGAGACGCTCGAGAAGGACGACCGTCGCGACGGCTTCCCGTTCTTCCTGGTGATCCTGGCGGTGCTGGGCGCCGTCAACGAGTGGTTCTTCATCGGCAACGAGATCGCGGCGAACATCAGCGCCTATTCGGTCGGTCTGTTCGTCGGCCGGGTCGCGTTCATCATGCCGGTGCTGTTGCTCCTCCTGGCCGGCTGGCTCTTCCGGCACCCCTCCTCCGTTCACGACAACGGGCGCATCGGGATCGGCTTCGGCCTGTTCGTGCTGGCGCTGTCGGCGATCTTCCATGTGGCCGGACCGCGGCCCCATCCGAACCAGGGGATGCCGGCTCTGAGCGAATCGGGCGGTCTCCTCGGCTGGCTCCTCGGACAGCCGGTCTCCTACCTCACCGACATCCCCGCCTACGTGCTGCTGTCGCTGCTGGTCGTCCTCAGCATCCTGATCCTGACCAAGACTCCGCCGAACCGCATCGGTTCGCGTCTCGGCGACCTCTACGCGTGGATGTTCGACGCGGAGCGCCCGGAGAAGCCGACGAAGGACGCGGCGGCGATCGACGAGGCCGACAAGGTCGACGATCCCGACGTGCTGCCCTGGTGGCGCCGGAACAAGACGGGCCGCGAGGAGGATCCGGACGAGGGAACGCTCGGTTCCGACGACATCACGGCACTGCTCACCACGAACGAGCCGACGCCCGCGTACGACCAGGCGGTCACGGTCGCCAATCCGTCGGAGGTAGCCACCGAGGTGCTCTCCGACGTCCGGTCCATCGCCGACTCCCTCGCTGAGCAGCAGACCACGGCCCTCCTCGACGACGAGTCCGACACGGGCGAGATGCCCGAGCTCCCCGGGCTCGACGGCTTCGGTACCGAAGGGCCGGGGGAGCGGGGGCCACAGGCTCCGGTCGCTCCGTACATCCTTCCGTCGCCCGGCGTGCTCTCCGAGGGGCCGCCCTCGGTCGCGCGTTCCGACGCGAACGACCGCATCGTCGAGCAGATCACCAGCGTCCTCGACCAGTTCAAGGTCGACGCGAAGGTCACCGGCTTCTCCCGCGGCCCGACGGTCACGCAGTACGAGGTCGAGGTCGGTCACGGCGTCAAGGTCGAGAAGATCCTGCAGCTCAGCAACAACTTCGCCTACGCCGTCGCCTCGAACGACGTCCGCATCCTCTCTCCGATCCCTGGCAAGAGCGCGATCGGCATCGAGATCCCGAACACCGACCGGGAGACGGTGGCCCTCGGCGACGTGCTGCGTTCCGCCGCAGCGCAGAAGAGCACTCACCCGCTCACGATCGGCGTCGGCAAGGACGTGGGCGGCAACTTCGTCGTCGCGAACCTCGCCAAGATGCCGCACCTCCTCGTCGCCGGCTCCACCGGCTCGGGTAAGTCGAGCTTCGTGAACTCGATGATCACGAGTCTGCTGATGCGCGCTCGCCCGGCGGATGTGCGCATGGTGCTGATCGACCCGAAGCGCGTGGAGCTCACGAGCTATGCCGGGGTGCCGCACCTCATCACCCCCATCATCACGAACCCCAAGAAGGCGGCTGAGGCGCTGCAGTGGGTCGTGAAGGAGATGGACATGCGGTACGACGACCTCGCGTCGTTCGGCTTCCGTCACATCGACGACTTCAACCGTGCCGTCCGCGCCGGTGAGGTCGAGGTGCCGGTCGGCAGCGAGCGGGTTCTCAAGCCCTACCCGTACCTGCTGGTCGTCGTCGACGAGCTCGCCGACCTCATGATGGTCGCCCCGCGTGACGTCGAGGACTCGATCGTGCGCATCACGCAGCTCGCTCGCGCGTCCGGCATCCACCTGGTGCTCGCCACGCAGCGTCCGAGCGTCGACGTCGTCACCGGTCTCATCAAGGCCAACGTGCCGTCCCGGCTCGCGTTCGCGGTCACGAGCGTCACCGACAGCCGCGTGATCCTCGACAGCCCCGGCGCCGACAAGCTGATCGGTCAGGGAGACGCGCTCTTCTCGCCGATGGGCTCGTCGAAGCCCTTCCGCCTGCAGGGTGCCTGGGTGGACGAGAAGGAGATCGACGCCGTCGTCAAGCACGTCACGCGTCAGGCTCGACCGGAGTACCGCGCCGATGTGCAGGAGGCGATGGAGCCGAGCAAGAAGAAAGAGGTCGACGAGGACATCGGCGACGACCTCGAGCTCCTCCTCGCCGCGGCCGAGCTCATCATCTCGTCGCAGTTCGGATCCACGTCGATGCTGCAGCGCAAGCTCCGCGTCGGGTTCGCGAAGGCCGGCCGGCTCATGGATCTGCTCGAGTCGCGTGAGGTCGTCGGCCCGTCGGAGGGGTCGAAGGCCCGCGACGTGCTGGCCACCCCGGAGCAGCTGCCGCAGGTCATGGCTCGCCTTCGCGGCGAGGACGTGCCCGCGTCCGCTCCGAGCGCCGGCGCACCGGCCGCCGCACCTCCGTCGCCCGAGCGCGACCCGATCGCGGGGCAGTACGACGGGCTTCCGGTCGTGGAGGCGGAAGGCGATGAAGACGCCTGGGGCCTGACGGGACGCGACTGATGGCCATTCCCCGGCAGCTCCCCAACGCGATCACGGTGGCGCGGATCCCGCTCGCGGTGGTCTTCTTCGTTCTCCTGCTCCTCGGGGGCACCTATGGAATCTCGGATCCGGTGGTGCGTTGGATCGCCGGCATCCTCTTCATCGTGGCCATCTCGACCGACTGGGTCGACGGGTATCTCGCGCGTCGCTACGACATTGTGAGCGACTTCGGGAAGCTGTGGGATCCGATCGCCGACAAGCTCCTCACGGGGGCCGGTTTCATCGGGCTGGCCATTCTGGGCGAGGTCAACTGGTGGATCGTGATCGTGATCCTCGTCCGCGAGTGGGGTATCACGATCCATCGTCTGGTGGTCGCGAGCGAGCATGTCGTCGCTGCCGCCTGGATGGGCAAGATCAAGACCGCGTTCCAGGGCGTGGCCCTCGGCTGGGCGTTGTTGCCGCTTCACGTGTGGATCGGTCTCGGTCCGTGGACGACCATCACCTTCCTGCTCATGCTGATCGTGCTCGTCCTCACGGTGGTCAGCGGAATCGACTACATCGTGGCGCAGGTACGCGGTTCGCGACAGCGGTCATGACGTCGTTCACCCCTGAGATGGTCGTGGGCGCCCTGCGCGCGCGCGGCTGGACGCTCGGGGTCGCCGAGTCGCTGACCGGCGGCGCGGTCTGCGCGGCGCTGGTCGCCGTTCCCGGAGCCTCCGTCGTTCTCCTCGGCGGCGTGGTCGCGTATGCGACGCCGGTCAAGCATTCGCTGCTCGGGGTAGACGCCGAGCTGCTCGCGACAAAGGGACCCGTCCATCCCGAGGTGGCGCGGCAGATGGCCGAGGGGGTTCGCCACGCCGTCGCCGTCGACGGACGGTCGGCGGACGTCGGTATCTCCACCACCGGGATCGCCGGGCCGCAGTCGCCGGACGGTCAGCCGGTCGGGACCGTCCATCTGGGCGTCGTCACTCCGGAGGGCACTCGCACGGAGGCGTTCGTCTTCGACGGCGACCGAGCGGCGGTGCGCGCGCAGTCGGTGGCGATGCTGGTGCGAATGCTGGCTGAGGCGGTCGGGGAATACGAGCCGACAGCCGAAGGTTGATACCGATGTGCTCACATTCAAACCACAGAGTGCAAGGGTAGATTCTGTGCAGGCCAGGAGGGCTAGACTGGCTGTCTCTTCGAGGGGAACCTCGATCGAACACATGGGGAGGAGGTTCCGATGATTCTTGTACGACAGGAAATCGGCGATGTGCTGAGGGACTTCCGCCTGCAGAAGGGGCGCACCCTCCGGCAGGTCGCAAGCAAGGCGTCCGTCGCGCTCGGCTACCTCAGCGAGGTCGAACGCGGACAGAAGGAGGCGTCGAGCGAGATCCTCGCCTCGGTCGCGGAGGCCCTCGACGTTCCCATCTCCACCATCATGCGCGAGGTCGGGGATCGCATCTCCGTCCTCGAGGGCATCCAGGTCTTCCCCGACGTCGTTCCCGACGAGCTGGTCGCCTCGGTCGAGCCCGAGCTCTCGCTGCACTGACCACTCGGCCGGGTGACGATGCGACGTAGCGAATTCCTTCGCGCCGTCGACGCGGAGTTCCAGGCGCGAGGGCCGTCACTGGTGAACGACCTCAGTCTGACGGCGGTCAACGGCCGTACCGCGAGCGAAGCGCTGGCGGACGGCGTGCCGCCCCGGGAGATCTGGCTCGCCCTGTGCGAGGAGATGGATGTTCCGCTGTCTCGGCGGCACGGCGTCGGACGGCTGGAGCCGCGGAGCCGCTGAGTTGCTGCTCTCGTTCTCCGGGCTGTGCGGAACTCCGACACGCCGCGTTGCGCTGTTGTCGAAAATCTGTTCGAACCGGGCGTAGTCTTCTGCACAAGTGGTTTCGATGCCTGGATCATCACAGACCTCGGGTGGGCCGATGCAATGTCGGTGGCTCGTCCTAGCGTGAGGACCAGGCTGAAGAAGCCACACGCCTTGTCGGAGAGTTCCTTCCAGCCGGAAGAGCCGCGACAGCCTACAGGCGGCATCACACGCGCAGAAGGAGCACACCATGCCATCACCCGCCGACCGCGAGAAGTCCCTCGAGACCGCCCTCGCGCAGATCGACCGTCAGTTCGGAAAGGGCTCGGTCATGCGGCTGGGCAGCGATGAGCGCGCCCCCGTGGCAGTCATCCCCACCGGCTCCATCGCCCTCGACGTCGCCCTCGGGGTCGGAGGCCTGCCGCGTGGCCGCATCGTGGAGATCTACGGCCCGGAGTCCTCGGGTAAGACCACACTCACCCTGCACGCCATCGCCAATGCGCAGCGCGCGGGTGGTATCGCGGCGTTCATCGACGCGGAGCACGCGCTCGACCCCGACTACGCCGCGAAGCTGGGCGTCGACATCGATTCCCTGCTGGTGTCGCAGCCGGACACCGGTGAGCAGGCGCTGGAGATCGCCGACATGCTCGTGCGGTCCGGTGCCATCGATCTCATCGTCGTCGACTCGGTCGCGGCCCTCGTGCCGCGAGCCGAGATCGAGGGTGAGATGGGCGACTCCCACGTGGGTTTGCAGGCCCGGCTCATGTCGCAGGCGCTGCGCAAGCTGACGGGTGGGCTCAACCAGACCAACACCACGATGATCTTCATCAACCAGCTGCGCGAGAAGATCGGCGTCTTCTTCGGATCGCCCGAGACCACCGCCGGTGGAAAGGCGCTCAAGTTCTACGCCTCCGTGCGCATGGACATCCGACGGATCGAGACCCTCAAAGACGGAACCGACGCCGTCGGCAACCGTACGCGGGTCAAGATCGTCAAGAACAAGATGGCCCCGCCGTTCAAGCAGGCGGAGTTTGACATCCTCTACGGCGTGGGGATCTCTCGCGAGGGCAGCCTGATCGATTTCGGCGTGGAGCACGGGATCGTCAAGAAGTCTGGCTCGTGGTACACCTACGACGGCGACCAGCTGGGGCAGGGCAAGGAGAACGCGCGCACGTTCCTTCTCAACAACCCCGACATCGCCCTCGCCATCGAGACGCAGATCAAGCAGAAGCTCGGCATCGGTGCGCAGCCCGCGCCCGCGTCTGCGGACGAGCTCGCTGAGCGTCGCCCGGCCTGATGAACGAGCAGCGTGGGGGCGATCCGGAACGGATCGCCCCCATCATCCCTCTCTTCGGAGGGGCGCCGTCTCGGCAGCCCTCACGACGGCCTACCCCGCCCGATCATTCGGGGGTGGACGCGCCGGCATCGACTGACGGCGCCGCGTCGTGGCGCTCGACCTGGCATCAGGCGCCGTCCGACTTCCCGCAGGAACCCGACGCGGGCACGCCGAGCGAACGGCATCCCGCACGCGGTCGACGCGGGCGATCGACAGCGGGCACCCCGGTCCCTCGGCTGCGCGCGATCGACGAGGGGACGCTCGGCGGGGCGGATGCCGAGCGGGGAGACGAGGACGGTCCCACCACGGAGGAGGTCCGTGTCGCGGCCGAAGAATCTCTGCTCCGCAAGCTTCGCACCCGCTCGTTGTCCGTCTCCGAAGCGCGCCTGGTCTTGAGAGGCCACGGGGTGGAGGCGAACGACGTCGACGACCTGATCGAGGATTTCTGCCGTCGCGGTTACCTCGACGACGCGGTGCTCGCCGAGATGCTCGTGACCTCGGGCGCCGAACGAAAGGGGCAGGGGCGTGTCGCGCTGTCCCGTGCGCTCGCCCAGCGCGGGATCCCGCGAGAGGTGATCCATGCGGCGCTGGAGGAACTCCCTGACGACGATGCGGAGCGGGCGCTGGAGTTCGCTCGCACCAAGGCGCGGTCTCTCAGCCGACTCGACGCCGACACGGCGCTTCGTCGCCTCACGGGTCAGCTGGCGCGGCGTGGTTATGCCGGATCGGTCGCGATGACCGCCGCCAAGACGGCGCTGCGCGAGGCGTCGTCCGGTGGTTCCGGGTCCGGCGTGCGCTTCGTGGATTCCGACTGAGGGTGCCGCCCTGAGCGCGGTGACGGGGCTCGTACAATGGACAGATCATGACTATCCCCCGCAGTGAACCGACGATCATCAGCGCCTCATCGGCGGCCGTCGACGACGACGGGCGACAGCGATCGTATGAGGTGCGTACCTTCGGGTGCCAGATGAACGTGCACGACTCCGAGCGGCTGTCCGGTTCGCTCGAGAGCGCGGGCTACGTCCCTGCGCCCGCGGGCAGTGAAGCCGACGTCGTCATCATCAACACGTGCGCCGTGCGCGACAATGCGGCGGGCAAGTTGTACGGCACTCTCGGACACCTCGCCGCGGTGAAGCGTCGGAAGGCGGGCATGCAGATCGCCGTCGGTGGCTGTCTCGCACAGATGGACAAGCAGGCGGTGCTCGACAAGGCGCCGTGGGTCGATGTCGTCTTCGGAACGCACAACATGGGCTCCCTGCCCGGCCTCCTCGAGCGCGCCCGCCACAACGGAGACGCGGAGCTGGAGATCCTCGAGTCGCTCGAGGTGTTCCCGTCCACGCTTCCGACCAAGCGCGACTCCGCCCACAGCGGTTGGGTGTCGATCTCGGTCGGCTGCAACAACACCTGCACGTTCTGCATCGTTCCGAGCCTTCGTGGCAAGGAGAAGGACCGCCGCCCGGGCGACATCCTCAACGAGATCCGGCTGCTGGTCGAGGACGGCGCGATCGAGGTCACCCTGCTCGGCCAGAACGTCAACTCGTATGGTGTGGAGTTCGGAGACCGCCAGGCCTTCGGCAAGCTGCTGCGCGCGGCCGGGCAGATCGAGGGCCTGGAGCGGATCCGATTCACGAGTCCGCATCCGGCCGCCTTCACCGACGACGTGATCGACGCGATGGCCGAGACACCGAGCGTGATGCCGCAGCTGCACATGCCGCTCCAGTCGGGCAGCGACCGCATCCTCAAGGCCATGCGGCGTTCGTACCGCAGCGAGCGTTTCCTGGGCATCCTCGATCGGGTGCGGGCACGCATCCCGCACGCGGCCATCACGACCGACATCATCGTCGGGTTCCCGGGTGAGACCGAGGAGGACTTCGAAGACACGATGCGGGTGGTCGAGCAGGCACGCTTCTCCGGAGCCTTCACGTTCCAGTACTCGATCCGGGAGGGCACACCGGCGGCGACGATGGCGGATCAGGTTCCGAAGGCCGTGGTGCAGGCCCGCTACGATCGCTTGATCGCACTGCAGGAGCGCATCTCGCTGGAAGAGAACCAGAAGCAGGTCGGCCGCGAGATCGAGGTGCTCGTGTCGACCGGGGAGGGCAAGAAGGACGCCGAGACCCACCGCCTGACGGGCCGAGGCGAGGACAACCGTCTCGTGCACTTCGAGGTCCCGCCGGGGTCGGAGCTTCCGCGCCCGGGTGACGTCGTCACGGTGACGGTCACGCACGCCGCGCCGTTCCACCTGCTGGCCGATGACCCCACCGGCGCGCCTCTGCGCATCCGCCGGACACGGGGCGGAGATGCCTGGGACCGCTCGCAGGCGGAGTCGTGCGCGGTGCCGTCACCGAGTGCGAGCGGGTCGAGCGCCGTGTCGCTCGGGCTTCCGACGCTGCGCGTCGGCGTGTGACCGCGCCGCGACTCTGGGCGATCGTCGGTGCCACGGGCACGGGCAAGAGCGACCTCGCCCTGGACCTGGCCGAAGCGCTGCGGCGTCAGGGTAACCCGGCCGAGATCATCAACGCCGACGCGATGCAGGTGTATCGCGGCATGGACATCGGCACGGCGAAGTTGCCGACCGCCGACCGTCGTGGCATTCCCCATCATCTCCTCGACGTGCGAGAGGTCACGCAGGATGCTGCTGCCGCTTGGTATCAGCCGCTGGCGCGTGCCGCGGTGCGCGACATCCAGGAGCGCGGCGGAGACGCCATCCTGGTCGGCGGCTCGGGTCTGTACGTCTCCAGCGTGATCTTCGACTTCGACTTCCCGCCGCGAGACCCGGCGGTGCGGAGGCGGCTGGAGCTCGAGTTCGAGGCCGAGGGGATCACGCCGTTGCTCGAGCGACTGCGGCTGCTCGATCCGACCACGGCGGAGCGCGTGGACCCCAGGAACAGCCGACGGGTCATCCGTGCGCTCGAAGTGGTGGAACAGGGGAGTGCTACGCACGGGGCAGCGCTTCCCGATGCGCCGACGCTGTGGATGCCGCAGACGCGGATCATCGGCCTGCGCCTGGACCGCGAGCCGCTCGTGCGCCGGCTGAACGACCGGGTCGACCGCATGTGGGCGCAGGGGCTGGTGGCGGAGGCCGAGAGTCTCCGTGGGCGTGGCCTGGAGAGCGGCACCACGGCTTCCCGCGCGATCGGCTACGCCCAGGCGCTGGGACAGTTGGACGGCCGGCTCACGGAGGCGGAGGCGATCGCGGAGACGCAGGCCCTCACCCGCCGGTACGCCCGCCGTCAGGTGTCGTGGTTCAAGCGTTACCCGCAGCTCGAGTGGCACGACGTGCCGACCTCCGCGGAGCAGCTTCTCGCCGACTGACGAGTGTCGGTGCCCGGTGCAAGACTGCGCGCATGGCCACTCACTTCTACACCGCCTCCAGTCTCGATGGGTTCATCGCCACGCTCGACCATTCACTCGACTGGCTGCTGAGCCTGGACATCGATCTGGAGGGGCCGATGGCGTACCCGTCGTTCGAGAAGAATGTCGGCGCCCTCGTGATGGGGGCGTCCACCTACGAGTGGGTGATGCGGCACGAGGAGGGACGGTGGGGGTACACCCAGCCGACGTGGGTGCTCACGCACCGCGACCTCGAGCTGCCCGCGGGGGCGGCCGTCGAACTCACCAGCGACGCCGTGAGCGAGGTGCACGCCCGCGCGGTGGCGGCGGCGGAAGGTCGCGATGTCTGGATCGTCGGCGGGGGAGACGTCGCCGGGCAGTTCGCCGACGCCGGGCTTCTCGACGAGGTCTGGGTGCAATACGCCCCGGTCACCCTCGGGTCAGGTGCACCGCTTCTTCCTCGTCGACTCGATCTGGAGTTGCTCGAGGTCGCGCGCAACCGCAGCTTCCTGTGCGGGCGCTATCGCGTCGTCCGCGACGAGGGGGGAACGAACCGTCCCTAGACTGGGAGCATGGTCGCATTCACCAAGGGGCACGGCACCGGCAACGACTTCATCATCATCGCCGACCCCGATGGGCAGCTGCCTCTGTCACAGGAGCAGGTGGCTGTGCTCTGCGACCGCCACTTCGGCATCGGCGCAGACGGGGTCCTGCGGGTCGTCCGCTCTGCGTCCCTTCCGGAGGGCGCTGCGGCGCTGGCGGAAGAGCCCGCCGCGGAGTGGTTCATGGACTATCGCAACGCCGACGGCTCGGTCGCGGAGATGTGCGGCAACGGGATCCGCGTGTTCGTGCACTATCTGGTGCGTTCCGGTCTCGCGAGTATCGAGCAGGGCGCGACGCTGCCGATCGGTACCAGGGCCGGAGTGCGCCACGTGACCCGCAGCGCGAACGGCTACCAGGTCGACCTCGGGGCGTGGCGCCTGTCGGGCGACGACCCACTCGTCCGTGCGGATGGGCTCACCGTGACCCGCCCCGGCCTCGGCATCGATCTGGGCAACCCGCACGTCGTAGTCGCGCTGGCATCCGAGGCCGAACTCGCGCTGCTCGAGCTCACGCGTGCACCCGAGCTCGAACCCGCCCTTCCTGCGGGCGCCAACGTCGAGTTCGTCGTCCCGGGTGAACCCCTGGTCCGCGACGGCATCGGCCATGTGCGCATGCGGGTCTCCGAGCGCGGCGTCGGCGAGACGCTCAGCTGCGGAACCGGTGTCGCGGCGACGGCCCTCGCCGTGCGGTACTGGGCGGGTGCGCAGGCGCCGAACAACTGGCAGGTCGAGGTGCCCGGTGGCACACTGGCCGTGCGGATGTTCCCGGCGGAGGACGGCGAGCACGTCGCGCTCTCCGGGCCTGCGCAGCTGGTCTTCCAGGGTGAGATCGACCTGCTCTGAGGCGCGGATCAGACCAGCGCGATCGGCTCCGTCGGTGGCGTGCCGTGCTTGCGCACCTTCAGGATGCGGTAGCCCTTGCCGGTCGCGGTGCGGAAGACGCTGAAGCCGGGGTGGAACGTGCTGGCGATCCACCGCTGCAGGGAGTCGGCACCCAGATTGCGCTGCACCACGAGCCAGGCATCGCTGCGCTCGTCGAGCCGGGGGATCCACCGTTCGAGAAGCCCGTGGAGCTCGTTCTTCCCCACGCGGATCGGCGGGTTGGAGCGGATGGTGCGGAAGGTCACGTCGTCGGGAACATCTCCGGGCAGCGCGGCGTTGACATTGGTGAGGCCGAGCGCGGAAGCATTGCGACGCACGAGGTCGAGCGCACGTTCATTCACGTCCACCGCCCAGACGGTGGCGTGCGGTGAAGCCAGAGCCATCGACAGGGCGATGGGTCCCCAGCCGCTGCCGAGGTCGAGAAGATGGCCGCCGGGTGGAACGGGCGGAGTGTTGGCGAGAAGGACCGCGGTTCCGGCATCGAGCCGATCCGGGCTGAAGACCCCACCGGCGGTGGTCATCTCCAGCTCGCGCCCTGCCAGGGATACACGGATCGTGCGCAGGTTCTCGGGGCTTGCCGGGGCCGCAGTGAAGTAGTGGTCGGACCCCATACGGTGAGCGTACCGGACGGTGCGGGCTAAGGTTAAGGCTCGCGAGGAAACCAGAGACAGGAACGGATGACGGAGACGAAGATCCCCTCCACCGACGACCAGACGGTCGACCGAGTGCTTTCGAACGCGGAGAAGCGATCGGAGGTCCGCGTCTTCGGCGCCGCCCAGGCCCTGCAGGACGAGGCCACGGCCGCGCACTCGCAGACCGACGGTCAGCAGTGGGACCTCGAAGATCGGCATGCGCTGCGTCGCGTGGCCGGACTCTCGACCGAACTGGAAGACGTCACCGAGGTCGAGTACCGACAGCTACGGCTCGAGAACGTCGTGCTGGTGGGCGTGTACCCGCAGGGGGCGCAGGAAGACGCGGAGAACTCGCTGCGCGAGCTGGCCGCGCTGGCCGAGACGGCGGGTGCCGTGGTCCTGGACGGCGTGCTGCAGCGGAGGCCCCACCCTGACGCCGCGACCTACCTCGGACGAGGCAAGGCGCAGGAGCTGAAGGACATCGTGGCCGCGGTCGGGGCGGACACCGTCATCGCGGATACCGAACTGGCGCCCAGCCAGCGTCGCGCCCTCGAAGACGTCGTCAAGGTCAAGGTGATCGACCGCACGACCGTGATCCTCGACATCTTCAGCCAGCACGCGAAGAGCCGCGAGGGCAAGGCCCAGGTCGAGCTCGCACAGCTCGAGTACCTCCTTCCGCGGCTGCGCGGATGGGGTGAGTCCATGAGCCGCCAGGCCGGTGGGCAGGTCGGCGCAGGCGGCGCGGGGATGGGATCGCGCGGCCCGGGTGAGACGAAGATCGAGCTGGATCGTCGTCGCATCCGCACGAAGATGGCGCTGCTGCGCAAGCAGATCCGCGACTTCGCGCCGGCTCGCGAGGCCAAGCGGGCCGAGCGCAAGCGCAACACGATTCCCTCCGTCGCGATCGCGGGCTATACCAACGCCGGCAAGTCCAGCCTTCTGAACGCCCTGACGAGCGCCGGCGTGCTCGTCGAGAACGCCCTCTTCGCCACCCTTGACGCGACCGTGCGCCGATCGGCGACCGAGGACGGCCGTGTCTACACCCTCACCGACACGGTGGGCTTCGTGCGGAACCTGCCGCACCAGCTGGTCGAGGCTTTCCGCTCCACGCTGGAAGAGGTCGGCGACGCCGATGTCGTGTTGCACGTCGTCGACGGGTCGCACCCCGACCCGGCCGGCCAGCTGCAGACGGTTCGCGACGTGATGGGCGACGTCGGGGTGCGCGACCTGCCGGAGATCGTGGTCTTCAACAAGGCCGACCTGATCCCCGAGGATGAGCGTCTCGTGCTGCGCGGCCTGGAGCCGCACGCGCACTTCGTGTCGTCGCGCTCAGGGGAGGGCATCGACGAGCTGCGGTCCGCGATTGAGGCGGCACTGCCCCAGCCCGCGGTCGAGATTCGTGCGGTGGTCCCGTACGACCGGGGCGACCTCGTCGCCGCGATCCACGAGACGGGCATGCTGCTGTCCGTCGAGCATCAGGAGCAGGGAAGCGCCGTGCACGCCCGGGTGTCCGAGCGTCTGGCGGCCGAGCTGGCGCCGTTCGTCGCGGAGGGGTGAGTTCCGCGCTCAGCGGGCGAGGAAACGCGCCTCGACGGTTGCCGAGATGACGATCTCCTCCGGCTCGTACTGCATGGAGGGTGCGGCGTCGGCGGCGAACGCGACCGCTCCGCGAGCCTTCATCAGGGGCGTACCGGGGCCGGGGTGGCCGGGGGCGATCAGCCCGACGTCGGCCAGTTCGACGGGCGAGACCTGATGGAGGCCGACGGCACCCGCGTACGCCTCGGCGCGCAGCGCGGCGGCCTCCACGGCGCGGGCCGCGACCTCGCGTTCGACACGGGTGCGGGTCTCGGGGGTGAGATGCCAGTCCACCCAACCGACCTCGACTCCCTCCCGCGCTGAGACCTCGGTGACCCACAGGGAGAGCTCGCCGTCCTCCGCGAACGTCGCGGTGAAGTCGACGCCGGCCATGTAGACGGGCGCGAGGCGCGAGCCATCGCTGCTCCACGGGCGCTCCGCCCGGACGCTGAGGTTCGCGCTGCTCCAGTCGAGCGCTGACCCGGTCTTCGTGCGCTCGGCGAGGTCTTCGCGCACGGGCTCGGAGAGACGCAGGGCTTCGTCGACCACGGGGCCGCGCTCCGGCCCCTCGGCACGGACGGAGACACGGACGATGGCACGCTCGGGGCGGACCCGCACTTCGTGCTCACCACGGACGGTGACGATGACCTCGCTCATGCGCCGACTCTACGCGAGCCGGTCGGGGCAGGGGCGGAATGGCGAAGGGCCTCCGAACGTTGTAACCTGTGATGCTCGGGTGCATGTCGCCCGGCCTGGTAATTCCACAGTGTGACAGCGGCTCCTTCGCGAGAAGGACCACGGGGCTGATCGGTTTCGACAGCGCCTGTGAATCCACGAGAAGCGGGCCGAGGATGCAGAGTTATCTCGTAAACGCTCTCTGCAAAACAATAGTTGCCGAATCCAAGCGCAACGACTTCGCCCTCGCTGCCTAAGCGAGCCCGATAGTCCGTCAGACCGTATGTGATTCCGATACGGATCCTGGCGTCATCTAGGAATCTTGCTGCGTGACGGCGTCTGGACGTCACGCGGGACTCTTCCCAGGCTGGGCTCGTCGACTTAGGTGTCTGTGACAAAGGTCGGAGCCGAGCAGAACGCTTCCACAGACTGCGCCCGGAGAAGGCGTGGAGACTCAGCGTTGGACGGGGGTTCGATTCCCCCCAGCTCCACCAGGTCGCTGTCACAGACGAAGCCCCCGTGTTCCTCATGAACACGGGGGCTTCGTCGTTCCGAGACCAGCTAGTCGGCGTCGGTGCCGTCGTGAGCCTCCACGTCGTCGTCGCCGGTGGGTGGCACCGTGGGCGGTTCGCCCTTGTTGTCCTCGGCGCCGAGGTTGTCGTTCTCGTCGGGCCCGGGGGAGGATTCGGTGCTGATGTCGTTGCGGTGGCTGTCGCTACTCATGCGCGTTCCTTTCTGGGTGACTTCCTCCAGCCTCTCCTCCCGGAGGATCGGGGGCCAGACGGTTGACAATGCGACCACGCGCGGCCCAGGGAGCAGACGCGGAGGAGGGCATGCCGCAGGAGACGCCGGCGCAGCCTATATTGAGGCCGTGACGATGACCCCGCCCACGCCCGCCGACGGACTCACGCGCGCCCAGGTGGCGGAACGCGTCTCGACGGGCCGAACGAACGCGTTCACGGCCGATACGAGCCGGAGCGCCTGGAGCATCGTCCGCGCGAACGTGTTCACCATCTTCAACGGGATCGTGTTCGCGTGCTTCTTCGTGCTGTTCGCGATCGGGCGGTGGCAGGATGCCCTTTTCGGTCTCGCCGCGTTCTCCAACGCGATCATCGGCTGCGTGCAGGAGTTCCGAGCGAAAGCGGCCCTCGATCGCCTCGCCCTGATGAACGCCCCGCGTGCGCTCGTCCGACGGGACGGTGCCGAGACGGAGGTGGTCCCCGGCGATGTGGTGCTCGACGACGTGCTCGTGCTGCGTGCCGGCGAACAGGTCCCGGCCGACGCCACGGTCACGCAGTCCCGCGGGCTGCAGATCGACGAGTCGATGCTCACCGGCGAGTCGGACCCGGTCGAGAAGCACCCGGGCGATGAGGCGCTGTCGGGGGCGGTCGTCGTCGCCGGCGAAGGGCTCGCCGTCACCACCCGCGTCGGGGCGGACTCGTACGCGAACCGGTTCGCGGGTGAGGCGCGGCGGTTCTCGCTGGTGGCGAGCGAGCTCCGGTCGTCGATCGATCGCGTCCTCACCTGGGTGGGCTGGATCATCGGTCCCGTCGGGCTCCTCGTGCTGAACGCGCAGATCATCGTGACCGGCGGCTATGCGACGGCGTTCAGCTCAGGCTCGTGGCAGCAGGCGGTGGTCAACACGATCGCCGCGTTGACCGCGATGATTCCGCTCGGCCTCGTCTTGATGACCAGCATCGCGTTCGCGGTCGGAGCGTCGCGGCTCGCGCGTCGACAGGTGCTGGTGAACGAGCTGCCGGCGGTCGAGGGGCTCGCTCGTGTCGACGTCGTGTGCCTCGACAAGACCGGCACGCTCACGGTGGGCGACATCGTCTTCGACGCCGAGCACACGATCGGCGGCGCGTCTCCGTCCCGTGCAGACGAGGTGGCCGCCGTGCTGGCCTGGTATGCGGCAGCTCCGGACGCGAACTCGACGGCCCGTTCCCTGCGCGCCGACCACCCGGTGCGCGCACCGCTGCACGTCCGCGGAGACATCCCGTTCTCCTCGGCGCGCAAATGGAGCGCCACGGTGTTCGAGGAGGTCGACGGCACCTGGGTGATGGGGGCACCGGAGATGATCTTCGGCGACGAGGCCACCTCGAGCAGCACCGAGCTCGGCCGCACGGTCACGAGGCTCGCGGAGAGCGGGCGCCGCACGCTGGTCCTCGCGCGGGCGGAACAGCCGCTGTCCGAGTCGGAGATCGCCGAGGAGCGCCTGCCCGCCGGACTGGCCCCCGTCCGCGTCCTCACCTTCCGCGAACAGGTGCGTCCTGACGCCGCGCAGACGCTGGAGTACTTCCGCCGCCAGGAGGTGGCCATCCGCATCATCTCCGGAGACAACCCGCGGACCGTGGCGGCGATCGCGCGCGAGGTCGGACTCGACGTGGAGGAGGGGTTCGACGCGCGGGAGCTCCCCGACGACGATGCCGAGCTCGCCCGGCTCCTCGACAGCCAGCAGGTGTTCGGGCGGGTGACGCCGGAGCAGAAGAAGCGCATGGTGACCGCGCTGCAGAGCCACGGACACACCGTCGCCATGACCGGAGACGGGGTCAACGACGCCCTGGCGATCAAGACGGCCGACATCGGGATCGCCATGAACTCCGGCTCGCCGGCGACGAAGGCCGTCGCGCGCCTCGTCCTGCTCGACGGGCAGTTCTCCCACCTGCCCGACGTCGTGGCCGAGGGGCGGCAGGTCATCGCGAACATCGAACGCGTCTCGATGCTGTTCCTCACCAAGACGGCGTATGCGACGACCCTCGCCGTCGTGTTCGGTGCGCTGATCCTGGCCTTCCCGTTCCTCCCGCGCCAGCTGTCGATCACCGACGGCCTCACCATCGGGATCCCCGCGTTCTTCCTGGCGCTCATGCCGAACGCCTCGCGCTACCTCCCCGGCTTCCTGCGGCGATCCCTCAGCTTCGCGACCCCGGCCGGCGTCGTCGTGGCGGGCGGCCTCACCTGGTACGACGCTGTCGCGCGCGGTCTCGGCGTCTCCGAGGAGCAGCTGCGTACCGGCGCGACCGTGATCCTCGCGATCGTCGGCATCTGGGTGCTGGCGGTGCTGGCGCGGCCCCTCAATCGCTTCAAGGTCCTCGTGGTGGGCGCCATGTTCGTGCTGCTCGTCGGCATCTTCAGCCTGCCGCCGGCGCGCAGCTTCTTCGCCCTGGTCGATCCGGGGGAGGAGCTCGCGCTGGCCCTCACCGGGATCGTCGCGGTGATGATCGCCGCGATCGAGATCATCCGGTTCGTCCATCGCCGCGTCGTCGTCGATCGTGTTCGTCCGAGCGGCGACCGCACCGGCGAAACCGAGCGCGCCGCTCAGGCTGCCCGCGGCAGCACCGTGGCGCGGGTCCTCACGAATGGGGTCGCAGCCCTCGCCTATGTCTTCGGCCTGCTCGCCACGGCGTTCGGTGTGCTGGTGTTCCTCTCGCGCTACGAGGGGACGGTGGGACGGACGGCGTTCTCGCTCCTCGGCGCATCGATCGCCCTGTTCGGGCTCCTGGTGCTCGCGATCGCGGCGGGCGTGCGGCGGGGCAGCGGGTTGTCGCGCCTGTTGCTCACGATCGTGCTGACGCTCGCCATCGCGGTCAGCGTCGCGGTGCTGCTCGCGGGGGATCGCTGGGACTGGGGTGCCGGGATCACGGGGCTGGTCGCGGGCGTGCTCGTGACCCTGCTGTGGACGCCGCCGACGACGCACCGGTTCGGGCGCATCCGCGACAGCTCGATGGGGCGCGGTCGCCCCTGAGCGGCCGCGGTGCCCTCAGTCGGCCCAGTCGACGAGCAGCAGGCTCTGGCGGGTGTCGGCGAACTTCACCCAGCCGTCGCCGAAGAGGTAGGTCATGCCGTAGCCGTCCTCATCGGTTCCCATCGAGAACTCCGGGTCTTCCGTGACGTACACGCCCCCTTCCGACTCCTCGCGCTGCCACCCCTCGGCGAGCAGCCCGGCCTGCGCCTCCGCCGCGTCCGCGGCGCTGACGCGGGCCCATCCGTACAGCTGACCGTGGTCCGAGGGCACCGAGAAGTCGGCCCAGAAGCAGAGCAGTCCGTCGGTGAATTCGACGCCCCCGGCCCGGAACTCCTTGCCCTGCGCACTCCAGCCGGCCGACGTCAGCGCGGCGACCGTGCCGTCGGAGATCATCGACTCGCACGTGAGCTCCTCGCCCGTGGGTTCGGGCGCCGGAACGGGGGCGGGGGAGGACGTCTCGACCGTGGTGTCGGCGGTGGCAGGAGGAGAGCGGGTGGGCTCGGCGTGCGGAGCCCCGCTGCAGCCCGCCAGCAGCAGCACCAGCAGCGCGCCGGTGGCGGCGGGAAGGCTGCGGGCGGTCATGGGGGTCCTCGGGATCGCGGTGGCGGTCAGTCGTCGTGCAGGAGCGCGAGGAGGTCCTGGTGAAGGACTCCGTTGGTGGCGAGTGTCGAGCGGGCGGAGATCGTCTCGCTGCCTTCGAAGGACGTCATCCGGCCGCCGGCTTCGCGCACGATCGCCACGGCGGCCGCGATGTCATACTCCTTCACATCGAACTCGGCCACCATGTCGAGGCGGCCCTCGGCCAGCAGCATGTAGGCGTACACGTCGCCGTAGGCGCGGTCCCGCCAGACCCGGTCCGACAGTCGGAGGAGGGCGTCGAGGTGCCCGGCGTCCCGCCACTGAGCGATGCTCTGGAAGCTCACGCTCGCGTCATCCAGGGAGGACACGGCGGAGACCGTCAGTCGTCGTTCCTCGCCGTCCACGGCGGTCCACGCGCCGTCGCCGGCGGCCGCCCACCAGCGTCGTCCCAGCGCGGGCATGCTCACCACCCCGACCTGGGGCACCCCGTCGACCGCCAGAGCGATCATGGTGCCCCACAGCGGCACGCCGCGCAGGAAATTCGCCGTCCCGTCGATCGGGTCGATGATCCACTGTCGGTCCGTGGCCCCCTGTGCGCCGAACTCCTCGCCGAAGATGCCGTCATCGGGCCGTTCGCTCTCGAGGATGCTGCGCACCGCACGCTCGGTCGCCAGGTCGGCGTCGGTGACATGCGATCGGTCGGCCTTGGTGGAGATCTCCAGATCCGCGGCGTCGAAGCGCGGCAGAGATTGGGCGTCCGCCGCGTCGGCGAGCCGGAGGGCGAGGGCAAGGTCGGCGCGCAGGTCGGTCGCGGCAGGGGGCTGAGTCACGCTCCCAGGATAGTGGCGGTGACCGCGCCGCCCTGAGTGACCATCGGCCACCGTGGCTGCGTCCCGAGGTGTACGCGTGTGCTTGGCGCGCCCGGGCGGCACACGATTTCGTCGGCGGCTGATCGGCTGGTAATGTAATTCCTCGGTCGGGGTTATCCCGGGCCACGCACCTCTAGCTCAATCGGCAGAGCAACTGACTCTTAATCAGTGGGTTCAGGGTTCAAGTCCCTGGGGGTGCACCACGCAGAAGCCCTCGATCCGTGCTCCACGGTCGAGGGCTTCTCTCGTACGGTGCTCGTCCGGTCGACGGCGTGCGGTCAGGCGCGCCGGACGGACAGCATCTGCCAGCCCTCCGGAACCTTGGCCTCGAGCGACGCCATGTCCTCCGCCTCGATCTGCTCGACGCCGTCGACCCGGCGGAACGTTCCCGTGGCCTCCATCTTCGCCTCACCCTTCAGCATCCGCACCGGTGCGGATGCCAGGTCGAACCCAGGCTGCGCGTGGGCGGCCAGCTGTGTGCGCACATCCTCGAGGGACGTGCCGACGACGTCGGCGGTGGCGGTGCCGAGGGGGCGGATGAGGGCGATGAGCATCCTCCCAGCTTAGGAGGCGCGCGACGCGTCAGAGGTCCCAGTCGAGGGCGGATCGCAGGTCGACGGGAGGAGGCGCATCCGTGGTGCTCCGCCGCAGGTAGACCGCCACGCGAGAGTGCGCCGTGATCAGCACACTCGTCAGACTGTCGCCGGTGGCGAGATCGACGAAGGTCGGCTCGGAACGTGCCGCAGCCTCGATGCGCGTCATGAGGTCAGCCACGTCGGTGCTGGACGGGAGCGCGAAGTCGTGCCCATCGATCTCGATGTGCGTCGTGGTCGTCTCGGTGTTCCCCATGCGGTCCACGGTAGGCAGGGCTCACTGAGGCGGCAAGAGGGGTTGAACCAGCCTGCGCATCGTGTTACGGGGGTCACGCCGGGGCGAGGACCGCTTCGCGATCCGTCGGTGCCTGCTCTGCGGGCTCGGACACCAGGTACAGCCCGGTGGGGGCGTTGGCCGTGAACGCGAGTGCGTCGACCCAGGCCCGGTTGACGGCCGGCTGACGGCTGCCGCTGTACTTGAAGACGAGCGAGCTGCCCGCGTGCACCCATACCGTGGTGCGTCCGCCGCCGATGCTGGCGTCTTCCCGCCAGGTGAATCCGAACGGCTCCCCACGGCGGAGCTTCGCGGTCATGACGAGCTGGACGTGTGTGAGCGCCCGATCCTCGATCTCGACCTTCACGCTGTTCTCGTACACGAAACGACCCATGACCTGCTTCCTGTTCCGCCACAGAAACCTGTGCCAAGAGGCGCAACCAAGATGATCACTGGTGTGGTGTTCCTCTACGGTCTCACACATTCGAGGAACCGGATACCCCGGTCGGCGACAGGGGCGTCTCAGGCGACGGGATCGAGGAGGGTGGGGTCGGACGGGTCGAGCGTGCGGGTGTTGCTGACCTTGCGGTCCACGATGCGCCCACGGATCGTGGCGGCGACATCCGCCGAGCTATGGTCCAGCATCGCCAGCGCGTCGAGCTTCGCCTGCCCGGTCAGCTTGTCCGGGCTGAGCCAGGTGTCCCACGTGTCCGGCGTCAGGAAGGCCGGCATGCGGTCGTGGACCTCGCCGCTCGCGTCCCTGGCCTCCCTGGTGACCACGACGAAGCATCGCACCCGCTCTCCCTCGTGCTCCATGGACCACGTCAGTCCCGCGGCGGCGAGCAGGCCGTCGGCGTGCAGGAAGTGCGGGGTCTTCCGCCCCTTCTCGCCGGTCCACTCGAAGTAGCCGCGCATCGGGACGATGCACCGGGCCGCGGAGAACGCGGGTGCCCAGAACCCGGCCGCCAGCTTCTCCATCCTGGCGTTGATGAGCGGCGCGCGCTGGGGGCGGTTGGGCGGGCTCTGCCAGTCCCAGCGGACGAGCTCGAGGATGCGGCCCTCACCGCGGTCGCGGACGATCGGTGCGTTCTCGGTGGGGGCGATCGAGTAGGCGCCGTGCCACGACTTCCACCAGTCCTCGGGACGGCCGCCCTCGGCGACGAACTCGCGGATCAGCTCGTCGGTGGTCGCATCGTTCGCGAATCGTCCGCACATGTCTCACCCTCGCAGATCCGTGTCCGCCGATGCCCCGCGCACCGGACTCGATCGTCCCATCATGCTGCACGGGGTGCGCGGGTGCACGGCCCTGGATGCACGGAGCCCGGATCAGGCTCCGGCGACGTCGATCACGGTGCCGTGCGTGAGCTGCTCCAGTTCGGCGAAGGTGAGGGGCATCACCGTGTGCGGGTGCCCCGCGGCAGCCCAGATCTCCGGGAACGCCGTGAGTGCGCGGTCGAGGTAGGTCGGCAGCGGTGCCGGGTGCCCGACCGGTGCCACGCCGCCGATCGCCTGACCTGTCGCCTCCCGCACGACGGACGCCGGCGCCATCGAGACGTCCGTGGCGCCGACACTGCGCGCCAGGACGCCGAGGTCGACCCGGTGTCCGCCGCTCGTCATCACGAGCACCGGGTCACCGTCGGCGAGGAACACCAGGCTGTTGGCGATCGCGGCGATCTCGCAGCCGATGGCGGCCGCGGCCTCCGTCGCGGTTCGAGTGGAGTCGGGGAGGACCCGGATCTCCGCATCGACACCCGACTCGACGAGGTGCTGATGCACCAGGCGGCTGCGTTCGGGAAGCGAGGGCGCGTCGGTCATGGCACCACGGTAGTGGAGGCGCTCAGGCCGCGTCGCCGACGACGATGGCCTGGGCGTCCTCCGCCGCGGGGTCAGCGGGCTCGTCGTCGATGTGCGCGAGGGCACGACGGCCGAGGAACACGGTGAGCGCGGCGAGGAGCACCGCGACCGCCGTGAACAGGTACGGAACGGTCGCGCTGAACAGGTGCCACAGGAGTGCCGCGATCGGCGGAGCCATCGCGCCACCGAGGAAGCGGACGGCCGAGTAGGCGGACGATGCGACCGAGCGGGGCAGATCGGTGGCCTCCATCACGGCCTCGGTCAGCACCGTGTTCATGATGCCGAGCAGCAGGCCGCCCACGATGATGCACGCCACGAGCGCGGCGGCGCTGTCGACGACGAGTCCGGCGACCACGAGGTCGATCGCCAGCAGGGGCAGCACGACCAGGATGATCCGGGTGCGGGGCATGCGCCGCATCAGCACGGGTGCGACCCACACGCTGGTCACCGCGAGCGCGACACCCCAGCCGAAGAAGGTGAAGCCGATGCCCATCGCGCCGAAGCCCAGGGGGAACGGCGAGAACGCCAGCAGCACGAAGAAGCCGATGTTGTAGAACAGCGCGGCGACGGCGAGGATCGCGAGCGCGGGACGACGGAGTGCCGTGAACGGCGCGGAGAACGGAACGGGCGTGCGCTTCTCGCTCGGGCCGCGCAGCAGCAGGGACACCGCGATGAACGCGATCGCCATGAGCACGACGACACCGAAGAAGGGGCCGCGCCAGCTCTGCTCGCCGAGGATGCCGCCGAGCAGCGGACCCACGGCGATGCCCAGACCCAGGGCTGCCTCGTACAGCACGATCGCCGCGCCGCTGCCGCCCGAGGCTGCCCCGACGATGGTCGCGAGAGCCGTGGAGATGAACAGCGCGTTGCCGAGGCCCCAGCCCGCCCGGAACCCGATCACCGCGTCGACGCTGCCGCTCAGGGCGCAGAGCAGAGCGAACACCACGATCAGCGCGAGACCGACGAGGAGCGTCGCTTTGGCGCCGATACGGCTGGAGACCCAGCTGGTGACGAGCATCGCGAGGCCGGTGACGAGGAGGTAGCTGGTGAACAGCAGCTCGGTCTCGACCGGTGACGCCTCGAGCGACTCGGCGATGGCAGGCAGGATGGGGTCGACCAGCCCGATGCCCATGAACGCGACGACGCAGGCGAACGCGACCGCCCACACCTGCGCGGGCTGCCTCCAGACGGACGGGGTCGATGCGGCGGTGGTCTGGGTCACTGGTGGTCTCCTGCTCTGTCGGCGGTGGTGCGCTCGGCGAGGATCCGGGCCGCGCGGGTGAGCGCGGCCCAGTCGTCGTCGTCGAGGTCTGCGAATCGCGGGGCGATGGTGGAGCGGAACTCCGCCCTCCACTCGTCCACGGCTGCCGTCCCGGCCTCCGTGATGGCGACCGTGATCGCCCGGGAGTCGTCGGGATCGGGGGAGCGGTGCACGAGCCCCTCGCGTTCGAGGGTGCCGATCAGCCGCGTCATGCCGGGCTGGGTCGTGCGCGCCGCCGCGGCCAGCTCGCCCACGCGACGGGGCCCCGTCTGGGTGAGCAGGCTGAGGACGCGCCACTGTGCCGCCGGGGCGTCGTTTCCCGCGTCCTGAGCGGCGATCCGGCCGAGCGCGTACCCGGAGAGCACGAGCGACGGAATGACATCCACGCGATTCATACCAGCCAGTATATATCGCTTGGTATGTATATGCGTCAGCGGCGGGCGTTCGCGATCCGCGCCGAGAGCTGATGGGCGTGCGCCAGCAGGATGCGGCCCAGCTCGGCCTGGCGATCCGGTCCGAACCGGAAGGCCACACCGGTCAGGCTCAGCGCCCATTCCGGGCGCCCCGCGCGATCGAACACGGCGGCGCCCAGGCCCCAGCTGCCCTCCACGATGAGACCGGGGTTCACGGCGTACCCGCGCTCCTTGGTCTCCGCCAGTCGCGCACGCAGGGGAGCCCGCCCGTGGGCGCGACCCCAGCGGGTCTCCAGGTCGGGGTGCCGTTCGAGATAGGCATCCACATCGTGGTCCGGCAGGAAGGACAGGATCGCCAGGCCGGCGCTCGCGACACCGAGGGGGAAGCGCACCCCCTCGCTCAGGACGAAGGAGCGGATCGGGAACGAGCCCTCCTCGCGCAGCAGGCAGACGGTCTCGTCGGCACGGCGCACCGAGAAGAACGCGCTCTCCTCGGTCGTGACGGCGAGCGAGCGCACGATGTCGCGCGCGAGGCCGGTCACGTCGTAGCGCGCCGCCGCCACGGATCCCATCAGGAACAGCTCCGGCCCCGGCATCCAGCGCGCGCTGTCCGTGTCACGGTCGACCAGGCCCTCCACGCGGAGGGCGGTGAGCAGCCGATGCGCCGTGGAGCGCGACAGCCCCGAGGCGCGAGCGAGCTCCTGCAGCGTCGCGCCCTCCGCCCCGGACGCGGTGACCAGGCGCAGGAGCCCGGCCGCCCTCGCGATCGCCTGGGCCCCGGGCACGCTTCGAGACGTCGATTCCACATTGTGGACGGTAGTCGGCCTGCGGGCCACATCACAAGACCGTGCTGGCGTGGTCGCACCCGCCGGGCGGATCCTGGAGGAGAGCACGGAACCGAAGGAGCAGACGTGATCGACAAACACTGGGAGTCCGCCGCCGCGGCCGTCGCGGACATCCCCGACGGCGCCTCTCTCGCGGTCGGCGGGTTCGGCCTCTCCGGCAATCCGATCGCCCTGATCGAGGCTCTCCTCGCCCAGGGCACGACCGACCTGAGCATCGTCAGCAACAACTGCGGCGTCGACGACTGGGGGCTCGGCATCCTCCTCGCGGCGCAGCGCATCCGGAAGATGACCTCGTCGTACGTGGGGGAGAACAGGGAGTTCGAGCGCCAGTTCCTCAGCGGCGAGCTCGAGCTCGAGCTGACGCCCCAGGGCACGCTCGCGGAGAAGCTGCGCGCCGGCGGTGCGGGTATCGCGGCGTTCTTCACACAGACGGGTGTGGGCACACAGGTTGCGGAGGGCGGCCTGCCGCGCCGCTACCACCCGGACGGCTCCATCGCGGTCGCATCGCCGGCGAAGGACGTGCGCACCTTCGACGTGGGCGGGGAGCCGAGGGAGTTCGTGCTGGAGGAGGCCATCACCACCGACTTCGCCCTCGTGCACGCCGCCCTGGGCGACCGTCACGGCAACCTCGTCTTCACCAAGGCTGCGCGCAACTTCAACCCGCTCGCGGCCATGGCCGGACGCATCTGCATCGCGCAGGTGGAGCGGCTCGTGGAGCCCGGCGACCTGGACCCCGACGCGGTGCACCTGCCCGGAGTGTTCGTGCACCGCATCGTGGAGGTCGGCACCGACATCCCCAAGCGCATCGAGCGACGCACCGTCGCGGCGGAAGGAGCCTGACATGGCGCTCACGCGAGACCAGATGGCCGCCCGCGCCGCCGCCGAGCTGCAGGACGGCTCCTACGTGAACCTGGGGATCGGGCTACCCACGCTCGTGCCCAACCACGTGCCGCCCGGCGTGACCGTGGTGCTGCAGTCCGAGAACGGGATCCTGGGGGTCGGGCCTTACCCGCGCGAGGAGGAGGTCGACCCCGACCTCATCAACGCGGGCAAGGAGACCGTGACGACGCTCCCCGGAGCGGCTTTCTTCGACTCCGCCCTCAGCTTCGGCATGATCCGTGGCGGGAAGATCGACGCCGCGATCCTCGGTGCCATGCAGGTGTCGGCCGCGGGCGACCTGGCGAACTGGATGATCCCGGGCAAGATGGTCAAGGGTCCGGGCGGCGCCATGGACCTCGTGCACGGCGCGGGCAGGGTCATCGTGCTGATGGAGCATGTGGCGAAGGACGGGTCGGCGAAGATCGTCGACGACTGCTCCCTCCCGCTCACCGGCCGCGGAGTGGTCGACCGCATCATCACCGACCTGGCCGTGATCGACGTGACGCCCGACGGCCTGGTGCTCGTCGAACTCGCCCCCGGTGTCACGATCGACGAGGTCGCCGCCGCCACGAAACCGCCCCTCAGCCTCTCCCCGGAACTGCAGAACGGAAGGACCCCCACCCATGACTGACAACCACATGGTGACGGACGACGACGTGGTCATCGTCGCCGCCGCGCGCACCCCGCAGGGCCGGCTCAAGGGTCAGCTCGCCGCGTTCACCGCGCCGCAGCTGGGCTCGTTCGCGATCCGCGGCGCTCTGGAGCAGGCACACGTCGACCCCGGCGACGTGGATGCCGTGATCGTCGGACAGGTGCTCGCCGCCGGCTCGGGACAGAACGCGGCCAGGCAGGCGGCGATCGGCGCGGGGATCGGCTGGGACGTGCCGGCGCACTCCGTGAACAAGGTGTGCCTGTCCGGGCTGACGGCCGTGATCGACGCCGCCCGCATGATCCGCACCGGCGACGCCGAGGTCGTGGTGGCTGCGGGCATGGAGTCCATGACCAGGGCCCCGCATCTGCTGATGGGGTCGCGCGACGGCTGGGCGTACGGCACCGTCGAGGTGCTCGACCACCTGGCCTACGACGGCCTGACCGACGCGTACGACCGCGAGAGCATGGGGGCGTCCACCGAGCGGCACAACGAGCGCTTCGGCCTCACGCGCGAGGCTCAGGACGCGGTCGCCGCGCTCTCGCACCAGCGGGCCGCCGCGGCGCAGGAGTCCGGCGTGCTCGACGCGGAGATCGTGCCGGTCGAGGTGCCGCAGCGACGCGGTGAGCCGCTGCGCGTCACGAGGGACGAGGGCGTGCGCCCCGACACCACCGTGGAGTCGCTGGCCGGGCTGCGTGCCGCGTTCGCGGAGGGCGGCAGCATCACCGCGGGAAACTCCTCGCAGATCTCCGACGGCGCCTCGGCCGTCGTCGTGGCGACGCGGCGCATCGCGGAGGCGAAGGGCTGGCCCGTGCTGGCGACCGTCGGCGCGAGCGGGCAGACCGCTGGGCCGGACAACTCGCTGCAGGCGCAGCCCGCACGGGCGATCGAGCGCGCGTGCGAGAAGCAGGGCATCACGCCGGCGGATCTGGACATCGTGGAGATCAACGAGGCGTTCGGTGCGGTCGTCGCCCGGTCGCAGACCGAACTGGGCCTCGACAGCGACATCGTCAACGTGCACGGGGGCGGGATCGCGATCGGCCACCCGATCGGAGCGTCAGGGAACCGCCTGGTCGTGCACGCGGCTCACGAGCTCGTGCGACGCGGGGGCGGCACGGCCGCGGTCGGGCTGTGCGGCGGCGGCGGGCAGGGCGAGGCGCTCATCCTCACCCGGTGAACGACCGCGGGCCGTGGGGGCGCGTCAGGACCGCTTGTCCTGGGCGTGCCCCTGCGCGTCGGCGAGGGCCTTCTGCGACCGGAACTGCAGCCGCTGCGCCTTCTTCGACTTCTTGACGGACTGCGGGGAGTCGGCGTCGACCGGGACGCCGTGGCGCTCGCGACGCATGTCGACCACGGCGCCCACCGCGAGTGCCATCGTGATGCCCCAGCTCACCCACGACAGGAGCGAGCGCCAGGTGATGGGTTCGTTGCGGGTGCCGCGCAGCAGCGAGATCCCTGCCGAGATCGCGGCGACGAGTCCGGTGCTGAAGAGGTAGCGCATGCCCCTACGCTACCCGCCGCCCTCCGTCCCTCGCCCTGCCTTGACAACGCGAGGGCGGTGCTGGCAGGGCGCCCATGCAGGCGGGGTCGTTATCATGGGGGAGTCGCGGGTCACCCGCGGCCGCACACACCGTGTATCTACCGGCCGCCGGCCTCTCCGGCGGACAGCGGCGGCACCCGACATCGCGTCATCGACGCGCGAGAGCCATGACACACGTCACCGTCACCCCTCCTGCCCGCGCCCACGAGCCGAGCCTCTTCCGCCTCGCCGGCCTGCCCTACTTCCTGATCGCGTTCATCGCGCGACTGCCGTTCGCCATGATGGTCGTCGGCGTGCTCACCGTGGTGGTCTCGGCCCGCGGCTCCCTCGCCCTCGGCGGACTCACCTCCGCCGCGGTCGGCCTGGGGACCGCCTGCTTCGGGCCGCTCCTGGGCGCCGCGGCCGATCGGTTCGGTCAGCGCGCTGTGCTTCTCGTGCTCGCGGTCGGCAACGCCGCCATGCTGCTGCTGTTCACCGCGGTCGTGTACGGCGAGGCCGCCGACGGGTTCGTCCTGCTCGCCGCGGTCGGCATCGGGGCGACGGCGCCCCAGGTGGCCCCGCTGTCCCGCTCGCGCCTGGTCACGCTGATCGTGGAGCGGATGCCGGAGGAGCGCCGCACCAGGACCGTGTCCGGAACGATGGCGTACGAGTCGGCGGCCGACGAGACCGTGTTCGTGTTCGGGCCGTTCCTGGTCGGCATCCTCGCGTCTGCTCTCGCGCCCTGGGCCCCGCTGGTGGGCGCGGCGGTCCTGACGCTGGTCTTCGTGGGAGCCTTCGCCCTGCACCCCAGCGGTCGCCAGGTGTCGCAGGACCGCGACGCGGACGGCCGTGCTCCCTCGGCCGTGTCCGAGCTGTTCCGCCCGCGACTGCTGATCGTGGTGCTCGGCATCCTGGGCGTCGGACTGTTCTTCGGCGCGATGCTCACCTCGCTCACGTCGTTCATGGCCGACCGCGGTGCGCCGGAGCAGGCCGGGCTGCTGTACGGCGTGATGGGCGTGGGATCGGCGGCGCTCGCCCTGGGCGTCGCGTGGCTCCCCGCCCGCTTCACGCTGCGGGCGCGGTGGCTCGTGTTCTCCGCGATCCTGCTCGCGGGCACGCTGCTCCTCGGGGTGGTCGACAGCCCCGCGGCCATGATGATCGCGCTGGCCGTGATGGGCATCGGCATCGGCCCCACCCTGGTCACGCAGTACAGCTTCGGCGCGGCACGCAGCCCACGCGGTCGGTCCGCGACGGTCATGACGATGCTCGGATCCGGTGTCGTCGTGGGTCAGTCCATCGGCGCGGCCGTGGCGGGCGAGCTCGCGGAGAGCGCGGGAACCGAGGCCGCGCTGGTGCTGCCCATGGTCGCCGCGGCCATCGCGTTCGGCGCGGGTATCGCGAACTGGGCCCTCAGCGGCGTGACGCATCGACGCGCGCCCGTCAAGCCCTGAGCGCAGATCGGCGAGCGCCGCGGTTCCTCGATAGCCTGGATGAAACCCCCAAGGAGCTCTCCGTGACCGCTGCTGACTTCGTCGTCGTCGCCAACCGCCTACCCGTCGACCGGGTGGTGGGCCCCGACGGCGAAGAGACATGGCGCACCTCGCCGGGCGGTCTCGTGGCCGCCCTCGAGCCCATGATGCGCCGTGTGCACGGCGCCTGGGTCGGCTGGCCGGGGCAGCCCGACGTCGCGCTGGACCCGTTCGAGGCGGACGGCATCGATCTGATCCCCGTCGCTCTGAGCGCGGACGAGGTCGCCGACTACTACGAGGGCTTCGCGAACGACACCATCTGGCCGCTCTACCACGACGTGATCGCGCCACCCCAGTACCACCGCGAGTGGTGGGAGGCGTACGTGACGGTGAACCGGCGCTTCGCCGAGGCGGCCGCGGCAGCCGTGGCGGAGGACGGCACCGTCTGGGTGCACGACTACCAGCTCCAGCTCGTACCGCAGATGGTGCGCGAGCTGCGACCCGACGTGACCATCGGCTACTTCCACCACATCCCGTTCCCCGCGCACGGCCTCTATGCGCAGCTGCCCTGGCGCGACCAGGTGCTGCGCGGCCTGCTCGGGGCGGACGTCATCGGCTTCCAGCGGGCGCAGGACGCGACCTACTTCCTCACGGCGGTGCGGCGTCGGCTGCGCTATGAGGTCAAGGGAGCCAACGTCGCCGTACCCGAGGGCGGCGAGACCAGGACCGCGCTCGCCAAGGCGTTCCCGATCTCCATCGACACGGCGCCGTACCTGGAGCTCGCCGCGCGACCGGACGTCCGGGCGAGGGCGGCCGAGATCCGCGCGAGTCTCGGCAACCCCAAACGGATCCTGCTCGGGGTCGACCGCCTCGACTACACCAAGGGCATCGGTCACCGGATCAAGGCCTACGGCGAGCTCCTCGAGGACGGGCGCCTGGCCGTCGAGGACGTCACGCTCATCCAGGTCGCCAGCCCGAGCCGCGAGCGCGTGGACGCCTACGCCCACCTGCGCGACGAGATCGAGCTCGCGGTCGCCCGCATCAACGGCGACCACGACACGGTCGGACACTCCGCCATCCGCTACCTGCACCAGGGCTATCCCCGCGAGGAGATGGTGGCGCTCTACCTCGCGGCCGACGTGATGCTCGTGACCGCGCTCCGCGACGGCATGAACCTCGTGGCCAAGGAGTACATCGCGACGCGGACCGACAACCACGGCGTGCTGGTGCTGAGCGAGTTCACGGGTGCCGCCGACGAGCTGCGCCAGGCCGTCCGGGTCAACCCGCACGACATCGCCGGGCTCAAGGACGCCATCATGGAGGCCGTCGAGATGTCGCCCGCCGAGCAGGCGCGCCGCATGAGGTCGCTGCGGCGCCGCGTGCTCGACAACGACGTGAACGCCTGGTCGACCTCTTTCCTCGACGCCCTCGCCGCGGTACGCGGTCGCTGAGCTCGCCCGATACCCGCACCTCGAACGGAGAACCCGTGACGCGCCCCTGGACCCCCGGAACCGCCGACGCCGACCTGACCGCGCTGGCCGCGACCCCCCGGCTCGTGGTGGCCCTCGACTTCGACGGCACGGCCTCGCCGCTCGTCGTCGACCCGATGGCCGCCAGGGCACATCCCGCGGTCGCCACCCAGATCGCCCGGCTCGCCGCGATGCGTGACACCGTCGTGGCCTTCGTCTCCGGCCGCAGCATGCACGACCTGCGTGAGATCACCGAGCACACGGACGACTCGGTGATCGCGCTCGCGGGGTCGCACGGCGCACAGTACTGGTTCCCCGGCGAAGGCGCGGCGGATGCGCCGGGTGCCCCCACGGCGGACGGTGCGCGCGAGGAGCTGTGGGCGGCCGCGCAGCCGATCATCGACCGCTACGAGGGGGCGGAGCTGGAGCCGAAGACGTTCGGCATGGGGGTGCACACGCGCCGCGCCGACCGCGAGACCGAGGAGCGCGTGTTCGCGGAGATCGACGCGCTGGTCGCCGAGCGGTTTCCGCACTGGCGTCGCCGCGCGGGCCATCGGGTGCTGGAGTTCTCGTCCCGGGCGGAGGGGAAGGATGCGGCGATGGCCGCGCTGCGGGAGCGCTTCGACGCGACGGGCATCCTCTTCGCGGGCGACGACGTGACCGATGAGGACGCCATGCGCGTGCTCGGGGAGGGCGACCTCGGCGTGCGCGTCGGCCCGGGGGAGAGCGCCGCGGCCCTGCGGGTGGATTCCCCGGAGCAGGTGGGCGCCCTGCTGGAGACGCTCGCCGACGAGCGGCAGGTCGCTCTCGGGGGCTGACCCTCCGGCTCCCGCTGCGCGCGTGTGGACACCCCACAACAGATCGCCGCGCTTCTGGAGCCCGCGTGCGGACGAACGGGTGCTCGCGCAGGAATAGACTCTCGTCATGTCCTCGCATGATCCCTCCTCCAGCGCGCCCATCGACATCAAGCCCCGCAGCCGCGTCGTCACCGACGGCATCGAGGCCACGACCTCCCGCGGCATGCTCCGTGCCGTCGGCATGGGCGACGAGGACTGGGACAAGCCCCAGATCGGCATCGCGTCCAGCTGGAACGAGATCACGCCGTGCAACCTGAGCCTCGACCGTCTGGCACAGGGCGCGAAGGAGGGCGTGCACTCCGGCGGCGGCTACCCGCTGCAGTTCGGGACGATCTCGGTGTCGGACGGCATCTCGATGGGCCACGAGGGCATGCACTTCTCGCTCGTCTCGCGCGAGGTCATCGCCGACTCGGTCGAGACCGTGATGATGGCCGAGCGCCTCGACGGCTCCGTGCTCCTCGCGGGCTGCGACAAGTCGATCCCCGGCATGCTCATGGCCAGCGCTCGCCTCGACCTCTCCAGTGTGTTCCTCTACGCCGGATCGATCGCGCCGGGGTGGGTCAAGCTCTCGGACGGCACCGAGAAGGACGTCACGATCATCGACTCGTTCGAGGCGGTCGGCGCGTGCCGGGCCGGTCTCATGAGCGAGGAGGACCTCAAGCGCATCGAGTGCGCGATCGCTCCCGGTGAGGGGGCGTGCGGCGGCATGTACACCGCCAACACGATGGCGTCGGTCGCCGAGGCGCTCGGCCTCAGCCTTCCCGGCTCGGCGGCTCCGCCCGCGGCCGACCGCCGTCGCGACTACTTCGCGCACCGCTCCGGCGAGGCCGTGGTGAACCTGCTCCGCCAGGGCATCACGACCCGCGACATCCTCACGAAGGAGGCGTTCGAGAACGCGATCGCGCTCGCGATGGCCCTCGGCGGCTCCACGAACGTGGTGCTCCACCTGCTCGCGATCGCCCGCGAGGCCGAGGTCGAGCTGAGCCTGCACGACTTCAACCGCATCGGCGACCGCGTGCCGCACGTGGCCGACATGAAGCCGTTCGGCAAGTACGTGATGAACGACGTCGACCGTCACGGCGGCATCCCCGTCATCATGAAGGCCATGCTCGACGAGGGCCTACTGCACGGCGACGCGCTCACCGTGACGGGCAAGACGCTCGCCGAGAACCTCGCCGACCTCGACCCGCAGCCGATCGACGGCGAGGTCATCCACACCTTCGACAACCCCATCCACGCGACGGGCGGCCTCACGATCCTCCACGGCTCGCTCGCCCCGGAGGGTGCCGTGGTCAAGACCGCCGGATTCGACGCGGCCGTGTTCGAGGGACCGGCGCGTGTGTTCGAGCGCGAGCGTGCGGCGATGGACGCGGTCGCCGAGGGCTCGATCGAGCCGGGCAGCGTCATCGTCATCCGTTACGAGGGCCCCAAGGGCGGACCGGGCATGCGGGAGATGCTCGCGATCACCGCGGCCATCAAGGGCGCTGGGCTCGGAAAAGATGTACTACTCTTGACGGACGGACGATTCTCAGGCGGCACAACCGGCCTGTGCATCGGCCACATAGCACCCGAAGCGGTGGACGCTGGTCCCATCGCCTTCGTGCGCGATGGTGATCTGATACGGGTCGATATCGCAGCTCGCTCTCTCGACCTACTCGTCGACGAGGCGGAGCTCGCCTCCCGCCGCTCTGGCTGGGAGCCGCTTCCCCCGCGCTACACCCGAGGCGTTCTTGCCAAGTACTCGCGCCTCGTGCGGTCCGCCGCCGAGGGAGCGACCACCGGCTGACCCGGATGCATCGGCATCCGGCGTCCTCCACAGTTCACCAGAAGGAAAGTCATGACTGCTGACACCGTCTCGGCCGTGCCGAGGCCGCCCGCCCGTTCATCCGCCCCGGAGATCACCGGTGCCGAGGCCGTCGTGCGCTCGCTCGAGCTGCTCGGCGTCACCGACGTCTTCGGTCTCCCCGGTGGCGCGATCCTGCCGGTGTACGACCCGCTCATGGACGCGTCGCAGCTGCGCCACATCCTGGTGCGCCACGAGCAGGGCGCCGGTCATGCGGCCGAGGGGTACGCGTCCGCGTCGGGCAAGGTCGGCGTGTGCATCGCCACCTCCGGTCCCGGCGCGACGAACCTCGTCACCGCGATCGCCGACGCCTACATGGACTCGGTGCCGCTGCTGGCGATCACCGGCCAGGTGTTCTCGACCCTGATGGGGACGGACGCGTTCCAGGAGGCCGACATCGTGGGCATCACGATGCCGATCACGAAGCACTCGTTCCTGGTGAAGGACGCGGCGGACATCCCCGGCGCGATCGCGGCCGCCTACGAGATCGCCGGCACCGGTCGTCCCGGTCCCGTGCTCGTGGACATCACGAAGGATGCGCAGCAGGCGGTCGCCCCGTTCGTGTGGCCGCCCAAGATCGACCTGCCCGGCTACCGCCCGGTCACCAAGGCGCACGGCAAGCAGATCCAGGCCGCGGCCGCCCTGCTCGCCGAGGCCAAGAAGCCGGTGCTGTACGTCGGCGGCGGCGTCGTGCGCGGTCGTGCAGCCGCCGAGCTGCTGGAGCTCGCGGAGTCCACCGGCGCCCCCGTGGTGACCACGCTGATGGCCCGCGGCGCCTTCCCCGACTCCCACGCGCAGCACCTGGGCATGCCCGGCATGCACGGCACCGTTCCGGCGGTGCTGGCGCTGCAGGAGGCCGACCTCATCGTGTCGCTCGGCGCGCGCTTCGACGACCGCGTGACGGGCAAGGCGGCGCTGTTCGCTCCGCACGCCAAGGTCGTGCACGTGGACATCGACCCCGCGGAGATCTCGAAGATCCGCACGGCCGATGTGCCGATCGTGGGCGACGTGCGTGACGTGCTGACCGACCTCGACGCCGCGTTCCGCGGTGCGACGGGTGGCGCGAAGCCCGACATCGAGGAGTGGTGGTCGTACCTCGACGGCCTCCGCAACGAGTTCCCGCTCGGCTACGCGCCGACGACCGACGGGCTGCTGGCGCCGCAGTATGTGATCCAGCGCATCGGCGAGCTCACCGGACCGGAGGGCATCTTCGCCTCGGGCGTGGGGCAGCACCAGATGTGGGCCGCGCAGTTCATCAAGTACGAGCGTCCGAACGCGTGGCTCAACTCCGGGGGAGCAGGCACCATGGGCTACTCGGTCCCCGCGGCGATGGGGGCCAAGGTCGCCGAGCCGGAACGCCAGGTCTGGGCGATCGACGGCGACGGCTGCTTCCAGATGACCAACCAGGAGCTCGCGACCTGCGCGATCAACAACATCCCGATCAAGGTCGCCATCATCAACAACTCCTCGCTGGGCATGGTGCGGCAGTGGCAGACGCTGTTCTACGACGGCCGTCACTCCAACACCGACCTGAACACCGGCCACGGCACGGTCCGCATCCCCGACTTCGTCAAGCTCGCAGAGGCGTACGGCTGCCTCGCGATCCGTGTGGAGAAGGAGGAGGACGTCGACGCGGCCATCCAGCTCGCTCTCGACACGAACGACCGCCCCGTGGTGATCGACTTCGTGGTGAGCGCCGACTCCATGGTGTGGCCGATGGTGCCGCAGGGCGTCAGCAACAGCTATGTCCAGTACGCGCGCGACCACGCGCCCGCCTTCGACGAGGAGGACTGAGCCATGTCGACCCACGTGCTGAGCCTGCTGGTGGAGAACACCCCCGGCCTGCTGACCCGTGTCGCGGGGCTCTTCGCCCGCCGCGGCTTCAACATCGACTCCCTCGCGGTCGGCGTGACGGAGGTGCCGGGAATCTCCCGCATCACGGTCGTCGTCGACGTCGAGGAGCTTCCGCTGGAGCAGGTCACCAAGCAGCTGAACAAGCTGATCAACGTGATCAAGATCGTCGAGCTCGACCCGACCACCTCGGTGCAGCGCGAGCACATGCTCGTGAAGGTGCGCACCGACAACGCCACCCGGTCGAACGTGATCGAGGTCGTGAACCTGTTCCGCGCGTCGGTCGTCGACTACGCCTCCGACGCCCTGGTGATCGAGGTCACCGGGGACAAGGGCAAGGTCGAGGCGCTGCTGCGTGCGCTGGAGCCCTTCGGCATCAAGGAGATCGCCCAGTCCGGTCTCCTGGCCATCGGCCGCGGCGGCAAGAGCATCACCGAGCGCGTCCTGCGCGGCTGACCATTCCCCACTCTTCCGAACCACAATCAAGGAGAAACACACCGTGAGCACCGAGATCTTCTACGACGACGACGCCGACCTGTCCCTGATCCAGAGCAAGAAGGTCGCGATCGTCGGCTACGGCTCGCAGGGTCACGCCCACGCGCAGAACCTGCGCGACTCGGGCGTCGAGGTCGCGATCGCCCTCAAGGAGGGCTCCAAGTCCGCCGCGAAGGCGGAGGAGGCCGGCTTCCCGGTCAAGACCGTCGCCGATGCGACCGAGTGGGCCGACGTCATCATGATCCTCGCGCCGGACCAGCACCAGCGCACAATCTACAGCGAGTCGATCGCCCCGAACCTGACCGCGGGCAAGACCCTCGCGTTCGCGCACGGGTTCAACATCCGCTTCGGCTACATCGACGCCCCCGAGGGTGTCGACGTGATCCTGGTCGCCCCGAAGGCGCCCGGTCACACGGTGCGCCGCGAGTTCGTCGCCGGTCGCGGCATCCCGGACATCATCGCCGTCGAGCGCGATGCATCGGGTCACGCCTGGGACCTCGCGCTGTCGTACGCCAAGGCGATCGGCGGCACCCGGGCCGGCGTCATCAAGACCACGTTCACCGAGGAGACCGAGACCGACCTCTTCGGTGAGCAGGCCGTGCTCTGCGGTGGCATGAGCCACCTGGTGCAGGCGGGCTTCGAGACGCTCGTCGAGGCCGGGTACCAGCCGCAGATCGCCTACTTCGAGGTGCTGCACGAGCTGAAGCTCATCGTCGACCTGATGTGGGAGGGCGGCATCGCCAAGCAGCGCTGGTCGATCTCCGACACGGCTGAGTTCGGCGACTACGTCTCCGGACCGCGCGTGATCGACGAGCGCGTCAAGGAGAGCATGAAGGGCGTGCTGTCCGACATCCAGTCCGGCGCGTTCGCGAAGCGCTTCATCGAGGACCAGGACAACGGCGCCGAGGAGTTCCTCGCGCTGCGTGCCAAGGAGGAGCAGCACCCGATCGAAGCCACCGGCAAGGAGCTGCGGTCGCTGTTCGCCTGGAAGCAGCAGGACGAGGACTACGTGGACGGCAGCGCCGCGCGCTGAGTCGATCGTCGAAGGAACGGGCGTCCCCTCGGGGCGCCCGTTCTGCGTCTCCCGACCTCATTCGTCCGTCAAACATCGGATGTCTATGCCAGGATGGGAGGCATGCGACAGGAATGGTTTGATCACGCCCGCTTCGGGATGTTCGTGCACTTCGGGCTGTACAGCGGCGCGGCGCGGCACGAGTGGGTGCAGAACTATGAACGCCTCACCGACGAGGACTACCGCCCGTACTTCGAGAACTTCGACCCCGATCTGTTCGACGCGGCCGCCCTGGCCAGGACGGCCAAGGAGAGCGGGATGGGCTACGTCGTGCTCACGACCAAGCACCACGACGGCTTCTGCCTGTGGGATTCCGCACTCACGGATTTCACGTCGGTGTCGGCCGTCGGGCGCGACCTCGTGCGCGAGTACGTCGACGCGCTCCGCGCCGAGGGGCTCAAGGTGGGGCTGTATCACTCGGTGATCGACTGGCACCACCCGGACTTCACGGTGGACTGGAACCACCCCCGCCGCGACGACGAGAACGCGCACGCGCTCAACGAGGGTCGCGACATGTCGCGGTACCGCGCGTATCTGCACGGCCAGGTGCGCGAGCTGCTGACCGCGTACGGCGACATCGACTACCTGTTCTTCGACTTCACCTACCCCGAGGAGAAGGACGGCTGGGCCGGCAAGGGGCCCGAGGACTGGGACGCCGAGGCGCTGCTCGCTCTGTGCCGCGAGCTGCAGCCGGAGATGCTGGTGAACGACCGCCTGGGCATCCCCGCCGACTTCGTCACCCCGGAGCAGTACCAGCCGACCGCGCCACTCCTGCGCGACGGCGAGCCCCTGGTGTGGGAGGCCTGCCAGACCCTCAACGGATCGTGGGGATACCACCGCGACAACACCGATCAGAAGTCGCCGACGCTGCTGGTGCAGATGCTGGTCGACTCGGTCTCGATGGGGGGCAACATGCTGCTCAACATCGGTCCGGACGGCCGCGGGGCGATCGCGCCGCGTGATGCCGGGACGCTCGCGGAGATCGGGGAGTGGATGCGGCTGCACGAGCGCGCGGTCATCGGTGCAGGGCACGCCCCGTTCACCCCGCCGCGCGAGGGCGTGTACACGCTGCGGGGCGACCGCCTCTACCTCAGCCTGTTCAGCTGGCCGCTCGGGTTCGTGCACCTTCCCGGGCTCGCCGACCGCGTGACGTACGCGCGCCTGCTGAACGACGGCTCGTGGCTGCGCACCTCGGTGTCCGATCCCGAGCAGCAGGCGGATCTGATGACCCCCGCCGGCGAGGCCGAGGGGACGCTCACGGTGCATCTGCCCGTGCGTCGTCCCGACGTGCTGGTGCCGGTGATCGAGCTGCGCCTGCGCGCGGAGTGAGCGGGCGGTGGCGGCGGCTCAGGCCGTCGCCACCGGGATCTCCACGCCTTCGAGCGCCAGCCGCGCGGCGCCGTACAGGATCGCGTCCGCGCCCGTGGTCGCCGCCTCGATGCGCAGGCGCTGCGTGGCCAGGGGGTGGCAGGCCTCGTAGACCCGGCTGCGGACGGCCGCGATGAACGGCTCCGAGGCGCTCATGCTGCCCGTCAGGAACACGGCGTGCGGGTTGAAGAAGTTCACGACACCGGAGAGCGCCTGACCCAGGTGCGTGCCCGCCGTGCGGACGAGCGTGGTCGCGACGGGATCGGCGTCGCGCGCGAGCGTGAGCACGTCGGCGGTCGAGGCGACGGCGGTGTTGCCGCGCTCGTGCATCTGTCGCACGAGGCTGGCACCGCTGGCCACGGTCTCCAGGCATCCGGTGTTGCCGCACGAGCAGGGGATGTCGCCGCTGCCGTCGATGCGGGTGTGGGTGATGTCGCCCGCCGCGGCCGTCGCGCCGCGGTGCACGTGACCGTCGACGATGATGCCGCTGCCGATCGCGGTCCCCGCCTTCACAGTGATGCTGTGCTGTCCGTGACCGAGCTGCTCCCGATGCTCGCCGAGCGCCGCGAGGTTCGCGTCGTTGTCGACGACGACCGGCACGCCGTAGCGCTCGGCGAGGTGCTCGCCCACGCGGAAGCCCGGCCACCCCGGCATGCGCGAGGGCTGGTCGACGGATCCCGTGGCGATGTCGACCGGGCCGGGGAGACTGACCCCGATTGCGTGCACCCTGGTGTCCGCCACGAGGCGGTCGAACACCTCGGCGACCCGCGCGAGCGTGGCCTCCGGGCCGTCGGCGACGTCGATCGCGATCGTCTCGCTGTCGAGCAGCGCGCCGCTCAGGTCGTGCCGTCCCACGCGGGCGTGCTTTCCGCCCAGGTCGGCGGAGAGCACGAGGCCGTCGGAGGCGATCTGCAGCACGCGGGGCCGGCGACCGCCGCGCGAGGTGCCGGCTCCGGCCTCCTGCAGCACGCCGGCGTCGAGCAGCGCCTGCACGCGGAGTCCGACCGTGGACGCGGCGACGCCCATCGCCGCCGCCAGCTCCGAGCGGGAGCGGGCCTGACCGCGCGCGACGAGGTCGAGGATGCGCCGCGTGTGCGGGTCGTCGACGGGGGTGTCGGCGGGGTTCGTCATGGGAGCCCTTCGTCTCGGAGCATCGTCAGCGTAGCGGGGGAGTGTCGTGTTTCGGGGAGGTGACGCCGTATCACCGTCCGATAAACATCGGATGTTCAGCTTGCGGCACTCCCCGAACTATGAAAGCCTCACTTCATACGAAATCATATTAGGTTAATTCGACCCGCGAAATAACCTTTCCCTTCTCAGGAGGCATTCAATGAAGAAGTTGCGTGTGGGGGCTGTCGCCGCTGTCACGGGCGTCGCCGTGGCGATGACCGGTTGTGCCAGCACGGGCGGCTCCGGAGGCTCCGCCGACGGCGACGCCATCGTCGTCGACATGTGGGCGGGCAGCGAGTCCGACGTCGATGCGCTCGAGGCGCAGATCGAGTTCGCGCAGAAGCAGAACCCCGACATCACCATCAAGCTGCAGACGTCGCCCTGGAGCGACTTCTTCACGAAGCTGACGACCAACATGGCCAGCGGCAACATGGCGTGCATCACCGGGATGAGCGGCGCGCAGCTCGGCGGTTACACGGGCGGCTTCCGCGAGCTGAGCGAGAAGGACCTCGAGACGGCCGGGATCGACTGGTCGGAGTTCAACCCGAGCGCCGACGGCATCCTCAGCTTCGAGGGCAAGGTCTACGGCGTGCCGTTCGACGTGGCCACCATGCTCGTCTACTACAACCAGGACATGCTGACCGCCGCCGGTGCCGCCACGCCGGAGATCGGCTGGACGTTCGACGACTTCTCCGCGATCGCCGCCGACGCCACGAAGGACGGCAAGTACGGCTTCGGCATGGGCATGGGCGGCTACCAGTGGATGTCGATGCCCATCGCGTACTCCGCCACGCAGCCGGCCTCCGAGGACGGCACGCTGCACATCGACGACGACGCGTTCGTCGACGCGGCCACCTGGTACGCCGGGCTGGTCACGGAGCAGAAGGTCGCGGCGCCCGTCGCCTCGGCCTCCGACACCGGCTGGGGCGAGAACCAGTACACCGGCGCCAACGCGGCCATGGCCGTCGACGGCACCTGGAACGCGGTCAGCTACCTCAACAACGAGTCCGGCTTCGCCGCCGGCATGGTGCCGCTGCCCGCGGGCGTCGACGGCAACCCCGGACCGATCCTCGGCTCGGGCTACGGCATCGCCGCCAACTGCAAGAACCCGGAGGCCGCGCTGAAGGTCCTCGGCTCGCTGGTGGGTGAGGACGCGCAGGACTACATCGCGTCGTCCGGCCGCTCGTACCCCGCGCGCACCTCCTCGCAGCCGCTGTACTTCGAGTCGATCGACGAGCAGTACCGCGACCAGGTGCAGTCGGTGTTCGAGGCCGCGTTCGCCGACACCGTCCCGCTGTACATGACCAAGAGCTGGCAGAAGCTCGACAGCTACATCCAGCCCAACCTCGTCAGCGTCTACAACGGCCAGATGACGATGGAGGAGCTGCTGTCGAACGCCCAGGCGCAGTTCGGCGAGTGACCCGGCTCCGGCCGCCGCAGCAGTAACAGAGAAAGACAAGAGATGACGATCACGACGACACGTCGAGGATCGCTCGCCAAGGTCGAGGGCCGCCAGGCGCTGGGTTTCGCAAGCCCGGCCCTGGTGGGCCTCGCCCTGTTCACGATCGTGCCCGTCGGGCTGTCGATCGTGATGAGCGTCTTCGACTGGCCGACCTTCGGCGAGCGGACCTTCAACGGGGTGGACAACTACGTCAAGCTGTTCACCAGCAGCCCCGACTTCTGGCCGGCGCTGCGGAACTCGGCGGTGTACACGCTGCTGTACGTGCCGCTGAGCGTCGCCCTCTCGCTCGTGCTCGCTCTCGGACTCGGACCGCGGATCCGCGGTCGCGGCGCCCTGCGCGTGCTCTTCTTCATCCCGGTCGTGACGCCGATGGTCGCCAACGTGCTGGTGTGGAAGATGATGCTGCAGCCGCAGGGCCTCTTCAACGGCCTCTCGGTCAGCTGGTTCGGGATCGAGCTGCCGAACTTCCTCGCCGATCCCTCCTGGGCCATGATCATGGTCGTCGTGATGAGCGTCTGGCAGGGCCTCGGCTACAACATGCTGATCTTCTCGGCGGCTCTCGAACAGCTCCCCGAGAGCGTGCTCGAGGCGGCCAGCATCGATGGCGCGCAGGGCTTCCGCCGCGTGTGGAGCATCATCATCCCGATGATCTCGCCGTCGATCTTCTTCGCCACCATCATGACGATGATCACCTCGCTGCAGGTGTTCGTGCAGCCGCAGATGCTCACCGGCGGCGGCCCGGGCAACGCCACCAAGCCGCTCGTGATGTACATCTGGGAGCAGGGGTTCACGTTCGGCGACCTCGGCCTCGCGGCCGCCGCCGCCTGGATCCTGTTCGCCATCATCATCGCGATCACCGGCCTCCAGTTCGCCGCGCAGAAGAAGTGGGTGCACTATGAGCACTGAGACCCTCGTCCGCCCCGCCGGCCCCGCGCCGCGCCGCGACCGCGAGCGTGAGCGCGAGAAGGCTCGCGGAGCCTCCACGACTCCGGGTGCCCGCCTCCGTCTTGTACTCGCGCACGTCTGCATCTACATCGCCGCGCTCATCTTCATCGCGCCGCTCGTGTACGCGTTCTTCTCGGCCCTCAAGCCCAACTCCGAGATGTTCTCCATGCCGCCGACGCTCGTCGGCTCGGAGATCCGCTGGAGCAACTTCGTCGACGTGTTCGCCTACGGGCCGTTCCTGACGTACATCATGAACTCGTTCATCGTGGCGGTCGGCGGCACGCTGGTCGTGCTGGTGGTCTCGACCACCGCCGGGTACGCGTTCGGGCGGCTGCGGTGGAAGGGGCGCGACGCCGTGTTCGTGCTCTTCCTCGCCACGCTCATGGTGCCGGCCGAGGTGCTCGTGATCCCGATGTTCCAGGTCATGCAGTGGTTCAACTGGGTCGACACATACCAGGCGCTCATCCTGCCGTTCGCGTTCGGCGCCTTCGGGACCTTCCTCATGCGGCAGTTCTTCCGCGGGATCCCCTATGAGCTGGAGGAGGCGGCACGCGTCGACGGCGCCGGTCCCGTCCGGTCGTTCCTGCAGATCATCCTCCCGCTGTCGAAGTCGGCCGTCGCCGTGCTCGCGGTGTTCACGTTCCTGTCGTTCTGGAACAGCTACCTGTGGCCGCTGATCGTGACGGTCGACTACAACGCGCACGGCACGCTCCCGGTCGGACTGGCCAGCTTCGCCGGTCTCACCGGCACCCGCTGGGACCTGCAGATGGCGGCGGCGATCATCTCGATGATCCCGACCACCGTGCTCGTGATCGTGCTGCAGAAGCACCTGGTCAAGGGCATCGCGATGGCAGGACTGGGCGGACGCTGAGCATGATCGGTCAGGAACAGGGCACCACTGTGCCCATCGACGGTCGACCGCGTCCGCGAACCGGGCTGGCGGGGATCGACATCGGCGGCACCAAGATCGCCGCGCTCGTCGTGGGGGAGGACGGCTCCGTCGTCGCCCGCGGCAGCGTGCCGGCCCCTGCCGCCCTGGGCGGAGCGGCCATGGCCGATGCCGCGGCGGGCCTCGTCCGGGCACTCGCCGGCGAGGCCGGGGTGCCGCTCGCCGCAGCGGGCGTGGGCGCCGCGGGCGTCATCGACCACGAGACCGGCACCGTGCGCGCGGCCTCGGCCACGTTCGTCGGCTGGGCGGGATTCCCGCTCGCGGACGAGCTCGGACGACGCCTGGGCGTGCCGGTCAGCGTCGAGAACGACGTCAACGCGTTCCTGCTCGGAGAAGCGGCCGCGCTGAGCCGCACCGAGCGCGACGTGCTGGGCGTGATGCTCGGCACGGGCGTGGGCGGAGCCGTCATCATCGACGGCGCGCTCCACCACGGGCCCCACGGTGCGGCGGGCGAGATCGGACACACCCCCGGGTACAGCGAGCTCGTGTGCACCTGCGGGCAGACGGGGCACCTGGAGACGCTGGCCTCCGGAACCTCCATCGCCCTGCGCTACCGCGAGCGGACGGGCGGCGAAGCGGCAGACGCCCGGGCGGTCGCCGCCCTCGCTCGGGGTGGAGACGCGGACGCCCTCGCCGTGTTCGCCGCCGCCGGTCGCGCGGTCGCCCTCGCCAGTGCGAGCGCCGCGACCCTGCTCGACCTGCCGACCGTGATCGTGGGCGGTGGCGTCGCCTCGGCGTGGGACCTGCTGGAACCCGCGATCCAGGCGACCCTGCGCACGGACTCGCCGGTGTCGGGCATCCCGCTGCGCATCGTCCCGGCGCAACTGGGCTCCGATGCGGTCGCCCTCGGAGCGATCGAGACCGCCCGTCGGGCCCTCGCCCCCGCACCCCCACTCTGAATCGACTCCCCGGATGAGAGGTATCGCATCGTGACCGCACCCCAGGACGCCCACGAGATCTGGATGGGCCCGCTGCCGCCCGTCGCCGACGGCGGCCTGCCGAAGCCCCGCGTGGGCATCGCCGGCATCTCGATCGAGTCCAGCACGTTCTCGCCGCACATCTCCGGCGACGAGGCCTTCACGATCCGTACCGGCGCGGACCTCCGCGCCTACTACCCGTTCCTCGACGATGGGCGCGAGCTGGCCGAGGCCGCCGAGTGGGTTCCGCTCACGCACGGCCGCTCGCTGCCCGGCGGCGCCGTGGACCCCGAGACGTACCGGCGGATGAAGGACGCGATCCTCGACGGCATCCGCGAGCACGGGCCCTTCGACGGCTTCTTCTTCGACATCCACGGCGCCATGAGCGTCGTGGGCATGGACGACGCCGAGGGCGACCTGGCCCGTGCCGTCCGTGAGGCACTGGGGTCCGACACGCTCGTCTCCACGTCGATGGACCTGCACGGCAACGTGTCGGAGGTGCTGCGCGATGCGGTCGACCTGCTGACCTGCTACCGGATGGCTCCGCACGAGGACTGGCTCAACACCAAGGAGCGCGCGGTGTGGAACCTGCTCGACCGGCTGCGCGGGCCGCACGGCGCCGACCCGCTCGCGCGACGGCCCTTCACCGCCTGGGTGCCGGTCCCCGTGCTGCTGCCCGGTGAGAAGACCAGCACGCGGCTCGAACCGGCGCGCGGTATCTACGCCGAGCTGCCCGCGATCGAGGCGCTGCCCGGCGTGGTCGACGCGTCCGTCTGGATCGGGTACGCGTGGGCCGACGAGCCGCGCTGCCAGGCCTACGTCGTGGTCACCGGCGACGACCGTGAGGTCATCGCCCGGGAGGCCGAGCGCCTCGCCCGCCGGTTCTGGGGCGCGCGCGAGGACTTCGTGTTCGTGGCCGAGACCGGCACGCTCGACGAGGCGCTGGACCGCGCGCTTGCGCCCGCAGCCGCCCGGCCGTACCTCATCTCGGACTCGGGCGACAACCCCACCGCCGGGGGAGCGGGCGACGTGACCTGGACGCTCGCGCGCCTGCTGGAGCGACCGGAGCTCACCGACGGGAGCCAGACGACCCTCGTCGCGTCGATCTTCGACCGTGAGGCCGTCGCGCGCGCGGTCGCAGCGGGTGTCGGCGCCGAGGTCGAGCTCGAGGCGGGGGCCCGCGTCGACCCGGGTCCGCACGGGCCCGTCACGATCCGCGGCACCGTCTTCTCGATCACGCACGGCGACCCCGACGCGGGCACCCAGGCCGTGATCGCGGTCGGCGGCCTGCACGCCATCGTGACCGAGCGCCGCAAGCCCTTCCACCACCTCTCGGACTTCCGGATGCTGGGCCTCGAGCCCACCGAGGCCGACATCGTCGTGGTGAAGATCGGCTACCTGGAGCCGGAGCTGTACGAGCTCGCCGCCGACTGGACGCTCGCGCTCACGCCCGGCGGCGTCGACCAGGACCTGCTGCGCCTCGGCCACCACCGTCTGCGCCCTGGCGTCTACCCCTTCGACACCACCGGCACGCCCGACCTGACCGCGACGGTCGTCCGCCGCGGCGACGCCGAGACGCCCGTCGACTCCACCCCCGCAGAGGAGACCCCCGCATGATGAACTTCGAGAAGCGCACCGGGCCCGACCTCGGCTCCGCGGCACCGGTGTACCCCGCGAACGGTGTGCCGGAGTGGTACCGCGACGCGAAGCTCGGCTTCTTCGTGCACTGGGGCCTGTACTCGGTGCCGGCGTGGGCGGTGCAGCACGGCGAGGGCGTCAACATCCCCACGGAGGACGCCTACGCGTGGCACCAGTACGCGGAGTGGTACGGCAACACCGTGCGCATCGCGGGGAGCCCCACGTGGGAGCGGCACCAGCGCCTGTACGGCCCGGGCACCTCCTACGAGGACCTCGCCGACCGCTGGGACGCCGCCGCGTTCGACGCCGATGCGTTCGTCGGAGAGCTGGTGGGCGCGGGCGCGAGGTACATCGTGCCCACCACCAAGCACCACGAGGGCTTCTGTCTGTGGGACACCGCGACGACCGGCTTCAACGCCGTCGCGCGTGGGCCCCGGCGCGACCTGATCGCCGAGTTCCACGACGCCACGCGTCGCGCGGGCGCGAAGTTCGGCGTGTACTACTCCGGGGCGCTCGACTGGCACGTCAGCGACTTCCCGGCGATCGAGTCCGACACCGACCTGTTCCGGTTCCGCCGCAACGACGAGCACTTCGCGCGATACTCGGCCGCCCAGCTGGAGGAGCTCGTCGAACGCTTCGCGCCGGATGTGCTGTGGAACGACATCGAGTGGCCGGACGGCGGCAAGGGCGACCAGGAGTACGCGGTCGCCGCGCTGCTGCGCCGCTACTTCGATGCGGTGCCCGAGGGCGTCGTGAACGACCGCTGGGGTGTGCCGTACCACGGCTTCCTCACGCGCGAGTACACGGACATCCCGGAGATCATCCCCGAGCCGTGGGAGTCCACGCGCGGACTCGGCTACTCGTTCGGCTTCAACCAGGACGAGGACGAGCGCCACTCCCTGTCCGGCGCGGCCCTGATCCGCCTGCTGGTCGACGTCGTGGCCAAGAACGGCAATCTGCTCATCAACGTCGGCCCCGCGGCAGACGGCTCGATCCCCGAGCTGCAGCGCCGGGCCATGCGCGAGCTCGGGTCGTGGCTCGACGCGAACGGCGACGCCGTCTACGGCACGCGGCCATGGATCCGAATGGGGGAGCAGGCCGGGGCCCCGCGCCGCTACACGACCTCGGCCGGTGCCGTGCACGTCCACGCGCTCGACCCCGCGGCCGGCCGCATCGAGCTCCCCGCGGAGCTCGACCACGCCACGCTGCGCTGGAGCGACGGCTCGGAGGCGGAGGTGTCGCGAGACGGCTCCGGCGCTGTCGCCACCATCCCGCCGGGGCTGCAGCCCGCTCCGGTCGCGGTGCTGTCCGCCCAGGGCGTCTGAGCAGCCACCCCGCACGATGCGAACGACGAGGGCTCCGGTGTCGCGCACCGGAGCCCTCGTCCGCTTCCATCGCCCCGCGCGGCTCAGGGTCGCGTGAGCTCCTCCAGCACCTCGATCACGTGCCGGTAGGGGCGCCCGGTGGCGCGGGTCATGCCGATCTCACACGTGCGGTTGGCGGACACGAACGCGTCGAAGCCCCCGCGCTCCCCGTCAGCGGCCGCGACCTCGGCCGACTCCTGCGCAGTCGCACTCGCGGTGAGCTCGGGGTGCAGCATGCCGCGGTCGCCCGCGAACGCGCAGCAGCCCCAACCCTCGGGCACGAACACGTCGTCGGCCACGGCGGCAGCGATCTCCATCAGGGCCCCGGTCGCCCCGAGCGCCGTGGTCGAGCAGGTGGGGTGCACCGCGATGGAGGGGAGCTTCGCCGGCACGCTCAACCGCGGCAGCACCTCGCGGGCGACGAAGGTCGTGGCGTCCTCGATGCGCAGTCCCGCGTAGCGCGGATCCTTCGCGACGGACTGGGCGAGCATCACGTCGAGCCCCTCGGTGCACGACGCGGCGTCGCACACCACGGGGAGCTCGCCGTGACGGCTGGCCTCCCACAGCGACGCCAGCACCCGGTCGGACATCAGCCGGTAGCCGTCGAGGTGTCCCTTCGACTTCCACGGGGTGCCGCAGCAGAGCCCGCCGTTCTCCTCCGGGATCACCACCGCGATCCCCGCCCGGTCGAGCAGGTGGCGCAGGGCATCACGGGATCCGTGGCCGCCGTCCTCCGCGCCGAACATCGTGCCGATGCACGCGCCGAAGAACACGGCCTGCGCGTCGGGCGGTGACACCGGTCGATCGGGCTTCGAGCCGCCGCGGGGGAGTCCGCCGTCGTACAGCGGCACGGTGTCGGCGCCGAGCACGGCGCGTCCGAGCTGCGTCACGCCGCGGACGAGCGGGGCGGGGAGGGCGTCCGCGACCGTGAGGGCCACGCCGCCCGCGCGGGTGACCATGCTCCAGTGCTTCGCGGCGGTGCCCCAGACGGCGCCCTCGACCGCGTTCGACTGCTCGGCCCGCAGCCGCCGCACGAGGTCGCCCGTGTTGATGTCGACCGGACACGCGACCCCGCACATGCCGTCGACGGCGCAGGTCTGCACGCCGTCGTAGTCGTAGTCGGCGCGCAGGTCGCGCAGCAGCTCGGTGTCGCCCTGCTCCTCGGCCCACGCCATGTCGCGGCGCAGCACGATGCGCTGCCGCGGGGTGAGGGTGATGCTCTTGCTCGGGCACGTGGGCTCGCAGTACCCGCACTCCACGCAGCGGTCCACCTCGCTCTCGACCGTGGGAACGCGCTTGAGGTCGTGCAGGTAGGAGTCGGGGTCGTCGGAGAGCACCACGCCGGGGTTGAGGATGCCGTCCGGATCGATGAGTCGCTTGAGCTCCCACATCAGGTCGGTGAGCTCGTCGCCATACTGCCGCCGGACGAACGGCGCCATGATGCGACCGGTGCCGTGCTCGGCCTTGAGCGACCCCTGCTGGGAGAGGACGAGCTCGACGAGGTCGTCGGTGAAGCGGCGGTAGCGGGCCACGCTGTCGGGGTCGTCGAAGCGCTCGTTGAGCAGGAAGTGCACGTTGCCGTCCTTCGCGTGCCCGAAGATGACGGATCCCTCGTAGCCGTGCTCCGCGAACAGCTCGATCAGGCGCTCGCACGTGGCCAGCAGCCGGGGCACCGGTACCACGATGTCCTCCAGCAGCGCGGTCGTGCCGGAGGGGCGGGCACCGGCGACGGCGGTGTAGAGGCCCTTGCGCACGTGCCACAGCGCGGCCCGCTCGGCCGCGTCGGTCGTGAGCCGTGGCGGCACGGCGAGGGGGAGGGCATCGAAGTGCGACTGGGCGGCGGCGCTCGCGAGCGTCAGTGCGTCGGTGTCGGCCGCGTGCACCTCCACGAGGAGGGCGGCGTGCCCCCGCACGTCGATCTCCGCGATCGCCGCCGGGACGTCGCTCAGCCCCTGGGCCACGCGCAGCGACGCCGCATCCAGGAGCTCGATCGTGGCGAGACCGAGACGGGTGAGGTCGGGCAGTGCGGACATGGCGGCCGACAGCGTCTCGAACACGAGCAGCCCGGTCGCGATCGCGGGGCGTACCTCGATCGTGCGGAAGCGCGCCTCGGCGACGAAGGCGAGCGTGCCCTCCGAGCCGATCACGAGGTGCTCCAGGATGCGGACGGGGTCGTCGAAGTCGAGCAGGGCGTTGAGGCCGTAGCCCATGGTGTTCTTCATGGAGAACTGCTGGCGGAGGAAGGCCACGTGCTGGGGGGAGGCGAGCAACCGCGCGCGCAGGGCGAGCAGGCCGTCGGCGATCGCCGGCTCGGCGGCGCGGAGCACCTCGTTCGCGTCGGGACGGCCCGTGTCGAGGATGGTTCCGCTGGGCAGCACGAGCGTCATCGACGTGATCGTCTGGTACGAGTTCTCGGTGATGCCGCAGGCCATGCCGCTGGAGTTGTTCGCCACGACGCCGCCGATCGTGCACGCGATCTCGCTCGCCGGGTCGGGCCCGAGCTTGCGGCGGTACCGGGCGAGCCGTGTGTTGACCTGCCGCACGGTGGCGCCGGGGCCGACGCGGACGGCGGCGCCGTCGTCCTCCACCCGGATGTCGCGGAAGTGGCTGCGGGTGTCGACGAGGATGTCGCCGCTCACCCCCTGTCCGGAGAGACTCGTGCCACCGGAGCGGAAGGTGAGGGTGCGTCCGGCGGCGCGCACGGCGCCGAACGCGCGGGCCACGCCGGCCGCATCGGCGGGGGAGAGCACGGCATCGGGGACGAGCAGATAGTGGGAGGCGTCGTGGGCGCGGGCGAACCGGTCGATCGACCGGGCATGCACCTCGGTGTCCGGCCCGAGCAGCTCGTGGTCCAGCGGTTCGGCGATGGTGGTCGGCACGGTGCTCCTCTGCTCCGGGTCAAGATTGTCTGACAAGTGTACCGATGACCGGATGCTTCGCTAGGCTGACGGCCATGACCACCCTCACGGACCGCGGCCTCGGCGTCGTCGGCGTGGTCGATGCGGTGACCGCCCAGCTGCGCGCGCGCATCCTCGGCGGTGAGATCCGATCGGGCGAGCCGCTCACCGAGGCCGCGGTGTCGCAGTCCTTCGGTGTGGCCAGGCCCAGCGCGAAGGCGGCGATCGAACAGCTGGTCGCGAGCGGCCTGCTCGTGCGCACAGCACATCGCACCGCACGCGTGGTGGGTATCGATCAGGCGACGGTGCGTGACGTCTACCGCACGCGCACCCGCCTGGAGAGCGCCGCGCTCCGGGAGCTGGCACGGGCGCGCAGAGTGCCCGCCGCCGCGGTCGAGGCGAACGCGGAGCTGCTCGCGATGGGACCGGGGCCCGACCCGGCGACCGTGGGCCCCGATCTGCGCTTCCATACGGCGCTGATCGATGCGCTGCACAGCGAGCGGACCGGACGGATGTATCGGAGCGTGCTCGACGAGGTCCGGTTGTGCATGGCGCAGGTGCAGGGGCGGCGCCTGCTGAACGCGGAGGAGATCGCCGCACAGCATCGGGAGATGCTCGATGCCGTCGCCGCGGGTGCGGAGGACGAAGCGGCCGAGCTGCTGCGGGCGCACCTCGCGTCCGCGGAGGAGCGACTGGTCGAGGCGCTCGGGCGCGACTGAGCGTCAGCCCACGTTCGCCGGGGCGTCCTCGATCTGGATGGGCGCGTCCGCCGGGTCCGCCCACACCGGCGCGGGCAGCGGCGTGTCCACTGCGCCGTCCTGGATCGCGCGCAGCGCCTCCGTGATCTCGTCCGCGTTCTCCGGCACCGCGAGGCCGCACGTGCGCAGCTCCGAGGCGAACTGCAGCGTGAGGCGGATCTTGCCCGCCTCGATCGCCTGCGCCGTCGTGCCGGTGCGGATCTCACTGCCCGTCTGGATCGCGGGCACCTCGTCGCACACGTGATAGACCTTGCCGCCGTCGACCCAGACCACCTCGTCCTTGCCGAGCAGCTGGATCACGGTCGACTGATCGGCCGTGTACTGCTCGACCGACGGCGGGGCGAAGTCCACGCCGACGAACACGGCCAGTGCGGCCAGGACGACGCCGACGATGCCGGCCGTCGTCTTCTGCCCCTTGTCCATGTCCTTGTTCAGGAAGATCAGGATCACGAGCGGGAGGAAGGCGACGATCGCGATGATCGCGCCGAGCTGGTTCTGCACGAAGAAGCGGGTCTTGTCCGCCTTCCGCGCGGGATCGAGCCGGTTCGCCTTCTTCCAGAGCACGGAGCCCGTGATCGACAGGGCCGCGATCACGACGAGCAGCACGAGCAGAGCGATGAACGCCCACTGCGGGAAGTGTGCCGTGACGCCCTGCTCCTCGAGCAGACCCGTGTCGGGGTCGCGCACGAGCGTGCCGTCCTCGCCGACGTAGACGCGCTGGCGGAGCAGCCAGAAGATCCCGACGCCCTCGCCGATGATCGCGAGGGCCCACAGCGCGCCCGCGATCCAGCGGAAGCGCATCGCCGTCGTCTTCGCCGCGGCGCTCGGCGTCCACCCCGCCGGTGGCTCCGTGCTCGCGGCGGTGTTCCTGTCCGTGCCGGCGGTCCTGTCGTCGCTCTCGGCCACGTTGATCCCTTCCCCCGAAGGCCCGACCGCACCGGCCAGGGCACGCAAGATCCTAGTGGACGGGGTGTCCTACGCTGGAGGCATGACCTCCGACTCCGACGACGCCCTGAGCTGGGAGGGCGACGACGACACGGCGTCGCATCGCACCGGTCGCCCGCGGCGACGTGAGAACGCGGCCCCGCCCGTCGAGCCGCCTCTTCACGACGCCACGCCCACGGAGAGCGCCGCGGGCGCGCCCACGACGCGACCCCCCGCGTCTCCACCGCCCACCGAGGCGGCACCGCCGTCGGCGCCCGCGGCGTCCGTCGCCGCCGACGACGACGAGGCGCCGGCGGGACTCAGCAATGCGATGCTCCTGCTCGTCGGGGTGGTCGGCGGGGTGTATCTCCTCTATTCGGTCGGCTGGGTCGTCGGTGGGCTGCGGCTGCAACCGCTCGCCTCGTTCCTGGTCGCCGACGCGATGTTCCTGCCCTGGTTCGTGCTCGCGATCGCGGCGCCCGCGCTGTGGTTCCTCGCGACGTGGGTCCTCACGCGGGGGAGGGCCGCGTGGGTGCGGGCCGCCCTGCTGCTCGCCGGGGTCGTGCTCCTGGTGCCGTGGCCGTTCGTGACGGTGGGGGTGGTCGGATCATGAGCTCGTCGGAGAACGCATCGGCGGTGTCGTCCGGATCGCCGCGCTGGCTCGCCGGCACCGTCATCGTCCTCGCCGGGCTGTTCTACGCCTACGCGGTGTGGAACGCGGTCGCGCATCTGATCACGATGGCGCAGACCGGTCTGACGGGTGCGGGCTGGGCCGTGCTGCTGTTCGGTGTCGTCTTCCCCCTGATCGTGTTCGGCTTCGCCTCCGCGATCGGGCGTCGCCGGCGCGTGGGCGAGCTCGCCCTCGTGTTCCTCGCGGGGCTGGGCATCGTCGCCGTCTTCTGGATGAGTCTGCTCGCGCTCAGCCTCACGCTCCCCAGCGCCTGACCCGGACGCCACCGGTCGAGCCGGACCGCGCGGCGTCACACGGCACGGAGCGGCATGGCGGCTCGGGTAGAGTTGTCGCGATCGCGCCCCCGACGGTGTGCGGCGCATCGGCCCCTCCCGCCTGTCGCGCTGCCCCGAAGGATCCACTGTGCCGAAGCCCGTCGTGCTCATCGCCGAAGTACTCTCTCCCGCCACGATCGAGGCGCTCGGCCCCGACTTCGACGTCCGCCACGTCGACGGCACCGACCGCGAGGCCCTGTTCGCCGCGCTGGCCGAGGCCGACGCGGTGCTCATCCGCTCGGCGACCCGCATCGACGAGGAGGCGCTGGCGCACGCGCCGAAGCTGAAGGTCGTCGCGCGTGCGGGCGTGGGCCTCGACAACGTCGACATCAAGGCCGCGACCACGGCGGGCGTCATGGTCGTGAACGCTCCGACGTCGAACATCGTCTCGGCCGCCGAGCTCACGGTCGGTCACATCCTCAGCCTCGCTCGGCGCATCCCGGCCGCGCACGCCTCGCTCGCCGCCGGGCAGTGGAAGCGCAGCTCGTTCACGGGCGCCGAGCTCTTCGAGAAGACGGTCGGCATCGTGGGGCTCGGACGTATCGGTGCGCTCGTCGCCGCCCGCCTCGCGGCGTTCGACATGCGCGTCGTCGCGTACGACCCCTACGTCACGTCCGCCCGCGCCCAGCAGCTCGGCGTGCAGCTCCTGTCGCTCGACGAGCTGGTGGCGGAGTCCGACTTCCTGACGATCCACATGCCCAAGACTCCGGAGACCACGGGCATGATCGGCGCGGAGCAGTTCGCGGCGATGAAGCCGACCGCCTTCGTCGTCAACGTCGCGCGCGGCGGGCTGATCGACGAGGAGGCGCTGCACGAGGCGCTCGTCGCTGGCGAGATCGCCGGCGCCGGTCTCGACGTCTTCACGTCTGAGCCGCCGGCGGAGGGCGGCAGTGCCCGTCCGCTGCTCGACCTGCCCAACGTGGTCGTCACGCCGCACCTCGGCGCGAGCACGGAGGAGGCGCAGGAGAAGGCCGGTGTCTCGGTCGCCCGCTCGGTGCGACTCGCGCTGGGCGGCGACCTGGTGCCCGACGCGGTCAACGTGGCCGGCGGCGTGATCGACCCGTATGTGCGTCCGGGGATCTCGCTCGTGGAGAAGCTGGGCCAGATCTTCGCGGCCCTCGCGACCTCGCCGCTCACGAGCCTCGACGTCGAGGTGCACGGCGAGCTCAACGATTACGACGTCAGCGTGCTCAAGCTCGCGGCGCTCAAGGGCGTGTTCACGAACATCGTCAGCGAGACCGTGTCGTACGTGAACGCTCCGCTCCTCGCCGAGCAGCGGGGGATCGCGGTCCGCCTGCTCAAGGACGACGTGAGCGAGGAGTACCGCAACGTCATCACCCTGACGGGCGCCCTGTCCGACGGATCGCAGCTCTCGGTGTCCGGCACGCTGACCGGTCCGAAGCAGGCGGAGAAGCTCGTCGGCATCAACGACCACGCGCTGGAGCTGCCGATCGAGAAGCACCACGTCGTCATGCTCTACACCGACCGTCCGGGCATCGTGGCCGTGTACGGCCAGAAGTTCGGTGAGGCGGGCATCAACATCGCGGGCATGCAGATCGCGCGCCGCGCGGCCGGCGACCAGGCGCTCAGCGTGCTGACGCTGGACTCGCCCGTGTCGGAGGAACTGCTCGACGACGTGCGCGACGCGATCGACGCCGACCTGTTCCGGCAGATCGAGATCACCGAGGTCTGAGCCGCAGCACCACGGAGGAGGGGCGGGAGCGTGACGCTCCCGCCCCTCTTCGGTTCGCGAGTCAGGCGGTCGCGCGCAGGACCAGGGCGATCAGGTCGGCGAGCTCATCGCTGCGGGGGACGAGCCGCTCCGGGCCGTGCACGTCGAGCGAGTTGTTGAAGTAGAGCCCGTCGCTGACCAGCATCACCAGGTCGAGGCTGGCGGTGTCGCGCACGTGCGGGCGGATGGTGTCGGCCCAGCGGCGCCGGGTCTCGCGGAGCATGTCGGCCGCACGGGCCGAGCCACCCTGGGCGAGGCGGGTCGTGGCGATCAGTGCGCGGTCGAGGGCGTCGTCCTCCATGACCGATGTGCGGACGTAGTAGGCGACCGGGCCCTCCTCCGCCGCGTTCATGCGCTCCAGATCGAGGGTGGTGAGGTGGTCGAGCCGCTCCACGAGGCCGGCCTCGAGGTCGTCCTTGGAATGGAAGTGGTACAGCAGCCCGCCTTTGGAGACGCCCGCGGCCTTGGCCGTCGCGTCGAGCGTGGCCGCGCGCTCGCCCTCGTCGATGAGGATCGCCTCGAAGGCGTCGAGAACCTTCTCGCGGGCGAGGGGAGGTCGGGGCATCGTTCATCCTCTGTTCGGAAACGGGAGGCCGGTCTCTGTTACTATACCAGCCGGACGGTTCACTAACGGAGCCGCCGAGAGTCTGAGAGGTGTTCCATGAGCCGTACTGCGTCGATCCCGACGACAGAGACGGAAGCCCCGCGCGTCGGCGCCAGAGGGTGGGCGGCGCTCGTCGTCCTCATGCTCCCCGTGCTGCTGGTGTCGGTCGACAACACGGTGCTGAGCTTCGCCCTGCCCGAGATCTCGATCTCGCTCGCACCCACCGGTGCCGAGCAGCTGTGGATCATCGACGTGTACCCGCTCGTGCTGGCCGGACTGCTGGTGACCATGGGCACGCTCGGTGATCGGTTCGGGCGGAGGAAGCTGCTGCTCATCGGAGCCACGGGGTTCGCCGTGGTCTCGGCCCTCGCCGCGTTCGCTCCGACGGCCGGTCTCCTCATCGCCGCCCGCGCCCTGCTCGGCTTCTTCGGCGCGATGCTCATGCCCTCCACGCTGTCGCTCCTGCGCTCGATCTTCCAGAACCGCGATCAGCGGCGCATGGCGATCGCGGTCTGGGCGTCCGCGTTCTCCGCCGGTGCGGCCCTGGGGCCGATCGTCGGCGGGTTCCTGCTCGAGCACTTCGCGTGGGGCTCGGTGTTCCTCCTCGCTGTACCGGTGCTGATCCCGCTGCTGATCGGCGCACCGCTGCTGGTGCCCGAGAGCCGTGACCCGCACCCCGGTCGCATCGACCCGCTGAGCATCGCCCTGTCGATGGCCGCGATGATCCCGGTCGTCTACGCGATCAAGTCGTTCGCGGTGGACGGGCCCTCGCTGTACGCGGGGGGATGGGCCGTGCTGGGCCTTCTGATGGGCGCGCTGTTCGTGCGGCGTCAGCTCCGCTCCGACGTCCCGATGCTCGACATGGCGCTGTTCCGAAGGGGCTCCTTCTCCGGGGCTATCCTGGTGAACCTGCTCAGCGTGGTCGCCCTGGTGGGCTTTCTCTACTTCGTGTCGCAGCACGTGCAGCTCGTGCTCGGGCTCTCGCCGATGATGGCCGGGCTCGCACTCGTGCCCGGCATGGCGGCGATGATCGTGGCCGGCCTCACGGTCGTGCCGATCTCGCGTCGCGTGCCGCCGCACGTGCTGATCCCCGCGGCGCTGGTCTTCTCCGTGGTCGGCTACCTGATCGTGGCGATGACGACGCACGACCACGGTGTCGTGCCGCTGATCCTCGCGTTCGCGGTGCTCGGCATCGGCATCGGTGCCGCGGAGACGATCTCGAACGAGCTCATCCTCTCCAGCGCTCCGGCCGCGAAGGCCGGCGCGGCCAGCGCCGTGTCCGAGACCGCGTACGAGCTCGGCGCCGTGCTCGGGACCGCCATCCTGGGTGGCCTCATCACGGCGTTCTACCGCGGAGCGCTCGTGCTTCCGGAGGGGCTGCCCGCCGACGTCGCGCACGCGGCGCAGGAGACGCTGGCCGGCGCGTACACCGCGGCGCAGCAGCTCCCGTCGCAGCTCGGAGACGCGCTGTGGCAGGCCGCCGCCGACGCGTTCGGCTCCGGGGTGACGGTGACCTCGCTGATCGGCGCCGGGCTCGTGGTCGTCGCCGCGGTGATCGCCGCCGTCACACTGCGCAAGGCACCCACGCACTGACCACTACGCTGGGGGGACCGGCCCGTACGACCCGCGGTCGCGCCGCGGCCGGTCCACCCCCGTGCAGTGCGCAAGGAGTCTCATGTCGCGTGTCGTGAAGCTGGCTGTCATCCCCGGTGACGGCATCGGTCCCGAGGTCATCGCGGAGGCGGAGAAGGTGCTCGACGCCGTCACCGCCCACAGCGACGTGACGTTCGACAAGACCCGCTTCTCTCTCGGAGCCGGCCGGTTCCTCGAGACCGGCGACACGCTCACCGATGACGACCTGGCGGCGATCTCGGCGCACGACGCGATCCTGCTCGGCGCGGTCGGAGGCACGCCGGGCGACCCGCGCCTGAAGAACGCGAACATCGAGCGCGGCCTGCTGCTGAAGCTCCGCTTCACGCTCGACCACTACGTGAACCTCCGCCCGTCGAAGCTCTTCCCGGGTGCCCCTGGTCCGCTCGCCGACCCGGGGGAGGTCGACTTCGTCGTGGTGCGCGAGGGGACCGAGGGGCCCTACGTCGGCAACGGCGGCGCGATCCGCGTCGGCACGCCGCAGGAGGTCGCCAACGAGACCTCGGTCAACACCGCCTTCGGTGTGGAGCGCGTCGTGCGCTACGCGTTCGACCTTGCCGAGCGTCGGCGCCGGAAGCTCACCCTCGTGCACAAGACCAACGTGCTCGTGCACGCCGGGGCGATCTGGCAGCGCATCGTGAACGAGGTCGCGGCCGAACACCCCGATGTGACCGTCGACTACCTGCACGTCGACGCCGCCACCATCTTCCTGGTCACGGACCCCTCGCGTTTCGACGTGATCGTGACGGACAATCTCTTCGGTGACATCCTCACCGACCTCGCCGGCGCCGTCACGGGCGGCATCGGCCTCGCAGCCTCGGGGAACATCAACCCCGACGGCGCCTTCCCGTCGATGTTCGAGCCCGTGCACGGCTCGGCTCCGGACATCGCGGGTCAGCAGAAGGCCGACCCGACCGCCGCGATCCTCTCGATCGCGCTGCTGCTCGACCACCTCGGCTTCGCGGCCGAGTCGGCGCGTGTGAGCGCCGCGGTCGAGGCGGACATCGCCGCGCGCAGCGGTGCCCGCACCACCGCGGAGATCGGCTCCGCGATCACTGCCCGCCTCTGAGCGGCGGGCGTAGGCTGACAGGGCGCGAGGATGCGCCCACCCACGAGGATTGGATGACGACATGACGACGATCGACGCCGAGACGAGCGTGGCTCCCCTGGAGTTCGCCGTGACGAAGAACCTGAACGCCGCGAGCCCGACGCGGCTCGCCGAGGTGCTGGAGAACCCCGGGTTCGGGGTCGTCTTCACCGACCACATGGTCGACATCTGCTGGTCGGCCAAGGGCGGCTGGCACCGTCCGCGCGTGCAGCCCTACGGCCCGATCCCGCTCGACCCCGCCGCCTCGGTTCTGCACTATGCGCAGGAGATCTTCGAGGGCATCAAGGCCTACCGTCACGCCGACGGGTCCATCCACACCTTCCGTCCCGACCGCAACGCCGCCCGCCTGCAGGCGAGCGCGCGCCGCCTGGCGCTTCCGGAGCTGCCCACCGAGTACTTCATCCAGTCGCTGCGCGAGCTGATCACCGTTGACGGTCGGTGGGTGCCGTCGGGCGCCGACCAGAGCCTGTACCTGCGGCCGTTCATGTTCGCCAAGGAGGCGTTCCTCGGGGTGCGGGCGGCGCAGAAGGTCGCGTACTACGTGATCGCGAGCCCCGCCGGCGCGTACTTCAGCGGCGGGGTGAAGCCGGTGCGCATCTGGCTCTCGGAGGACTACGCTCGCGCGGGCAAGGGCGGCACCGGGAAGGCGAAGACCGGCGGCAACTACGCCTCGAGCCTCCTCCCGCAGGCCGAGGCCGCCGCCAAGGGCTGCGACCAGGTCGTGTTCCTCAACGAGAAGCGCGACGTCGAAGAGCTCGGCGGCATGAACGTCGTGTTCGTCTTCAAGGACGGCCGCGTCGTCACCCCGGAGTCCGACAGCATCCTCGAGGGCATCACGCGCGACTCGCTGCTGCAGCTCGCGGAAGACCGCGGCTACACGGTCGAGAAGCGACCGATCTCGATCGACGAGTGGCGTCAGGGCGTCGCCTCGGGCGACATCGTCGAGGTCTTCGCATGCGGCACGGCCGCCGTCGTCACCCCGATCGGTGCGCTGGTCGGCGACGGCTTCGACGAGCCGCAGCCGCTCGGCGAGCTGGCCCTGTCGCTGCGCGAGGAGCTGACCGACATCCAGTACGGCCGCCGCGAGGACAAGCACGGCTGGCTCGTGCGCCTCGACGCCTGATCCCCACCTCCGAAGACCCCGCGCCGGCTCGCCCGGTCCGGGGTCTTCGTCGTCGCTAGGCTGGACGCATGAAGATCGCCCGGTTCAGCCACGACGACGCCATCATGTACGGGATCATCGACGAGCGCGAGCTCGTGGTGCTGGCCGGGGACCCGATGTTCGCCGGGTACGAGACCACCGGCGACCGGGTGCCGCTCGCCGAGGCGAAGCTCCTCGCCCCCGTGATCCCGCGCTCCAAGGTCGTGTGCGTCGGCAAGAACTACCACGACCACGCCGCCGAGATGGGTGGGGTCGCGCCCGAGGAGCCGCTGCTGTTCCTCAAGCCGAACACGGCCGTCATCGGCCCGGACGACGCGATCGTGCGTCCCACCGCCCTGTCCGAGCGCACCGAGTACGAGGGTGAGCTGGTGGTCGTGATCGGCAAGATCGCCAAGAACGTCACGGCGGAGAACGCCCTCGACTACGTGCTCGGCTACACGATCGGCAACGACGTCACCGCGCGCGATCTGCAGCGCAAGGACGGACAGTGGTCCCGGGCGAAGGGCTTCGACACCTTCTGCCCGCTCGGCCCCGTGATCGAGACCGACTTCGACGCGTCGACGGCGACCATCGAGACCAGGGTCAACGGCGAGGTGCGGCAGCACGCGCCGCTCACCGACATGATCCACTCGGTGGCGGACATCATCGCGTACGCCTCGGCCGTGTTCACCCTTCTCCCCGGTGACGTGATCATGACGGGGACCCCGGCGGGTGTCGGCACGTTCACGGCGGGCGACGTCGTGGAGGTGGAGATCTCCGGCCTCGGCATCCTCCGCAACACCGCGCGCGACGCCGTTCCCGCGACATGACCTCCGGCGCCCTGACGGCGGCGCAGCAGACGGCGGTGCAGCGGCGCACCGTCCTCGTGCTGTCGCTCGGGCAGGTCCTCGGGGGCATCGCGTTCGGGGCGACCGTCTCGCTCGGTGCCCTGCTCGCGGCCGACATCTCCGGCAGCGACGCGCTCTCCGGGCTGGCGACCGCCTCCGTCACGCTCGGCGCGGCACTGTGCGCGATCCCGCTCGCTCGGCTGGCGGCACGGCTCGGTCGACGCCGCGCGCTCACGCTCGGCAACCTCTTCGCCCTGGTCGGCATCGCCGTGGTGATCCTCGCGGCCTCGGTCCAGGTGTTCCCGTTGCTCCTCGTCGGCATCCTGTTGATCGGTGCGGGCAACGCGGGCAATCTGCAGTCGCGGTTCGCCGCGACCGACCTCGCGGCCCCGCAGCACCGCGGCCGCGATCTGTCGATCGTGGTGTGGTCGACGACGATCGGCGGCGTCGCGGGACCGCTGCTGCTCGGCCCCGGCGAGGTCGTCGGCCACGCGATCGGGATGCCGCCGCAGACCGGGTCGTACGTGTTCTCGTTCGTGGCGCAGTGTGCCGCGCTCGTGCTGTACCTCGTGGCGCTGCGCCCGGATCCGCTCCTCGCGGCGCAGCGCCTCGCGACGCAGGCGGCCGCCGCCACCGGGACGACGGCGGTCGACCGTCCGCGGGTCGCGCGCTACGCCATCTTCGCCATCGCCGGTTCCCACGTGGTGATGGCGTCGGTCATGGCGATGACCCCGGTGCACCTGTCGCACATGGCGCACGGGGCACACGGCGCTGCGGCGACCCCGGCCGACGTCTCGGCCCTGGTGGGGATCACGATCGCGCTGCACGTGGGGGGCATGTACGCGCTGTCGCCCGTGTTCGGTGTGCTGGCCGACCGGTGGGGGCGGCTGCGCGTGGTGCTGCTGGGGCAGGTGCTCCTGGGCGGCGCGCTGGCGTTCGCGGTGTTCACGGGAACGGAGGCGTGGGGTGTGATGGTCGCGCTCATCCTGCTCGGCCTGGGCTGGAGCGCGGCGACCGTGGCGGGCGCCGCCCTGCTGACCGAAGCCTCGGCACCCGAGCTGCGCACGCGCCGCCAGGGTCGCAGCGACTCGCTCATGAGCCTCTCGGCCGCCGCCGGTTCCGTGCTCGCGGGCATCGTGCTGTCGAACTTCCAGTACGCGGGCCTCGGCATCGCCGCCTCCGTGCTCGTCCTCGCGATCGTGGTGCTCTCGCCGCTCGCGCGGACCACTGCGCGGTGACCGACGGCGGGGGAGCCGTCACACGGCGATCGCCCTGAGCGCCATCCGCTGAGCTCACGCGGAGGCGGTGTGTACTGCGCTACGGTCGAGCCATGTCCTCCCAGGCCGGACGAGTCGCCGCAGCTGCGCTCGTCGTCATCGTCGGCGCGCTCACCGGGTGTGCACCGAGCATCGGGACGCTGGTGAGGGACAGCCTCGCCGAGTCCGTGGAAGACGCGCAGGACTCGTTGTGGGAGTACCGCGACCAGATCGTCAGCGACCCGGAAGCGGCCGTCGCCGGACTCGGCTTCGTCCACGACGCGCGTGAGGGTGCCGAAGACGGATCCGGTCTGTACACCCTGGTGGCCCTCGACGACGCCGAGGACGCCGTGACCCTCACTCTCGTCGTGGGCGGCGGTGCGACGACCGGCGGCGGGCACTGGTATCAGCAGTCGAGCGCCGCGACGTGCGTCGACTTCGTCTTCCCGCAGGCCGCCGCCGAGATCCGTGCGGAGGACGGCGTGTGCGGAGACATCCCGGACGCGGACAGGTACGACGAGGTCGTCCCCTTCACCGAGCTCGACGTTCGGGAGTCGGTGACGGCGGCGGACTACCCGCCACCGATCTGCCAGTGCCACAGCGGAGGCGACTGCGACTGCCCGGGAGGCTGAGCGAGCGCCGCGGGCTGAGCCCCGCGCACCCGTAGAATCGAAAGGCTATGGCTACTCCTCACCCCCTCACCACGACCGCCAGCGGCGCCGACATCCGCGTCCGCTTCTGCCCCTCTCCGACGGGGCTGCCGCACGTCGGCATGGTCCGCACGGCTCTGTACAACTGGGCGTACGCGCGCCACAACGGCGGGAAGATGGTGTTCCGCATCGAGGACACCGACGCCGCGCGGGACAGCGAGGAGAGCTTCCGTCAGCTGGTCGACGCGCTCACCTGGCTTGAGATCGACTGGGACGAGGGCGTCGAGGTGGGCGGTCCCCACGCACCGTACCGCCAGTCCGAGCGGCACGACATCTATCGCGGAGTGATCGACAAGCTGCTCGCGACGGGCGCGCTCTACGAGAGCTACTCGACGGCGGAGGAGATCGACGCCCGCAACGAGGCCAACGGTCGGGCGAAGCAGCTCGGCTACGACAACTTGGACCGCGACCTCACGGATGAGCAGAAGGCGGCGTTCCGCGCGGAGGGTCGCCAGCCGGCCCTGCGCCTGCGGGTGCCGGACGAGGACCTCACGTACGTCGACCTCATCCGCGGCGAGGTCACCTTCCCGGCCGGATCGTTCCCCGACTTCGTGGTCGTGCGTCCGAACGGCGTGCCGCTGTACACCTTCGTGAACCCGGTCGACGATGCGCTGATGGGCATCACCCACGTGCTGCGCGGCGAGGACCTCATGCCCTCCACCGCCCGTCAGCTGTCGCTCTATGCCGCGCTGATCGACGCCGGGGTGACGACGTTCGTCCCACGCTTCGCGCACATGCCGCTGGTGCTGGGGGAGACGGGCACGAAGAAGCTCTCCAAGCGCGACCCCCAGGCCGACCTCTTCCTGCACCGGGAGCGCGGCTTCATCCACGAGGGGCTGCTGAACTACCTGGCGCTGCTGGGCTGGTCGATCGGCCCCGACCGTGACGTGTTCTCGCTCGACGAGTTCATCGCCGCGTTCGACATCGAGAACGTGAACCCGAATCCGGCCCGCTTCGACCAGAAGAAGGCGGAGTCGATCAATGGCGACCACATCCGCATGCTCGACGTGAAGGACTTCGCCGAGCGCTCGGTGCCGTACCTCGCCGCGGCCGGCCTGTTCGACGAGCCGACCCACGAGCAGCTCGTGCTGGCCTTCCGCGCCGCGCCGCTCGTGCAGGAGCGGGTGCAGCTGCTGGGTGAGGTGCCGGGCATGCTCGGTTTCCTCTTCCGCGACGAGGTGTCATACGACGCGGACGCCCTCAAGGGTCTGCCGGCGAACGCCGCGGAGGTGCTCGAGGCCTGCGTCGCCGCGCTCGAGCCCGTGCAGGACTTCACCCCGGAGAAGGTCCAGGAGGCCCTGTCGACGGCGCTCGTGGACGAGCTCGGGCTCAAGCCCCGCGTGGCCTACGGGCCGCCGCGCGTCGCCATCACCGGGCGCCGCGTCTCGCCGCCGCTGTTCGAGTCGATGGAGCTGCTCGGCAAGGACGAGTCGCTGCGGCGACTGCGCGCCCTGGCCGCGTTCCTGGCCGACTGAGCCGCGACGCGCCCGAGCGGCGGCACACGCCGGTGGTTTTGGCGATCGGTCGCCGCTCGGGTAAGCTTGACTCTCGGTGCGAGGCTCTGGTTTCGCCCTTGGGGTATGGTGTAATTGGCAACACGGCTGATTCTGGTTCAGTTGTTCTTGGTTCGAGTCCAGGTACCCCAGCACTTCACAGAAGCCCGGAAATCCGCAGGAATGCGGCTCCGGGCTTCTGTCGTTCTCGGGCGAGGGCGGGCACGCTACGGGGTGTTCGCCGGCGGGCCCGTCCGCTCCGCGCGGAGCACCAGGGCGATGGTGGCGAACGCGATCGATGCGGCGACGGCGGGGAGATAGGTCAGGATGTCGGGCGTGACCGTCGAGGCGCCCCAGCACACCGCGGCGGCAAGTGCGGACACCAAAAAGGCGAGGATGTCGAGGGGACCGCGCTTCCTGACGAAGACGGCGGCCAGGAGCAGCGCCGCGGCGATCAGTGGTGCCCCGGTGGTCAGCACGGCGGCGACGCCGTGGTGGTTCGCCGCGTTCCAGACCGCGAAGTAGAGCTGCGCTCCGGCGAGGACGGAAGCCGCGACGCGGCGGGTTTCGCGATAGAAGGCGTGCATCAGTGCTCCTCAGTGACCCGGGAGCATGGGCCGCTCCCGACGGAGTGAGGGTACGTCAGATCTGTGGGGGTGTCCGCATATGAGGACGCCAACGCGACCGAACCGTGCTCCCCGCTACTCGCACTCCCCGAGGAAGCCCAGGTAGCAGACGGCCTCGTGGGTCACGGCGGGCTCGTAGTCGTCGTTGGATACCTGGCGGGTCGCGGTCTCCGGCGTGCGGGTGAGGTGTCCGAAGTCGCCCAGGGAGGCGACGTACGTGCCGTCGACATCCTCCGCGATCATCCGGTCGATCTCGGCGCGGTGCTGTGCGCACAGGTCGGCCGCGGTCGGCACCAGTTCCACGCCGGCGCACGCCCCCGCGTACTGGGCCTCCATCGCGGCGATGCAGTCGGTCCAGTCCTGGTCGACGTAGCACGGGCTCACCCCGTCGTCGGCGACGAGGTAGGCGCCGGTCTCGTACTCCTCGCTGTGGAAGGTCTCGGGCTTCTCCGGCACGTCGACCTTGGTCCAGTGGCGCGCCGTGACCACGGCGTAGACCGTGACGATCGCGGCGATGAGCAGCAGGGCGCCGACGATCGACAGCGCGATCCAGAGCCCCGCACGACTCTTGCGGCCGGTGCCGTCGGCGGGCGGGGCGTTCGGGTCGAGCGGCGGGGTGGCGAACGGAGCGGCGCCGGTCGCGTACGCCTCGGTGGTCGCGCCGTACGCCGCGGGGTACGCGGTCGGCGCGGACGTGGGGAGGTCATGGCCGCCCAGGGGCATCGTCGCGGCGACGGTCGCGGCGGGCGGCGTGGCCTGGCCGCTGACGGTGAGCCAGTAGTCGTACCAGCTGCGGCTCGCCTGGTCGTCGGCCTGCACGCGCTGGGCCTCGGCGGCGGTCAGCGGGAGGCCGAGGGCCTGCAGCCCCTCGTCGCTCAGCAGGGACGATCGGAACTCCTCGTATGACAGCGGCATGGTCGCAGAATATCGGTTCGGCGCCGGATCGGCAGGCCGCGCGGCCGATGTCGGAAGACCCTGGAACACTACCGAGGTGATCGGAATGAGCTCCTTCTGGAAAGCGCTGCCCACCGAAGGGCGCTGGCTGCTGTCCACCGTCGCCATCCAGACGCTCGGGCGGGGCATGACGTTGCCGTTCACGATCATCTACCTGCACGAGGTCCGCGGGTTCGACCTGGGGCTCTCGGGTGCGCTGATGAGCCTGATCGCCATCACCGGGCTCGTCGTGACCGGTCCGGGAGGCACGCTCATCGATCGCTTCGGTGCCCGCCGCGTGCTGATCACGGGGCTGCTGGCGATGATCGCGGGGTGCACGCTCTTGGCGTACGCGACGCACCCTGCCGTGGCCACCGTGGCCGTCGTGCTGATCGGCGTGAACTTCGGCGTCTCCTGGCCGGGGTTCAACGCCCTGATCGCCTCGGTGGTCGAGGGTGAGCTCCGCCAGCAGTACTTCGGCGTGAACTTCGCGCTGGTGAACCTGGGCATCGGCGTCGGCGGCATCGTCGGCGGCTTCTTCGTGAACGTCGACGATCCCGCGACCTTCACCACGATCTTCCTCATCGACGCGGCGACCAGTCTCATCCCGCTCGCGCTGCTCCTCGGGCCGCTGCGACGTGTGCGCACGCAGCCCGACCACGACCCGGCCGACGAGACGGCGGGTGGCTACCGCGAGATCGTGCGCCGGCCCGCGGTGCTGTGGCTGACGCTGCTCACCTTCCTCTCCGTCTTCATCGGCTACGGACAGCTGGAGGCCGGCTTCCCGGCGTTCGCGCGACAGGTGGCAGAGGTGTCGACACAGGTGGTCGGCGTCTCCTTCGCCGTGAACACCGCGGTGATCGTGCTGCTGCAGTTCGCGGTGCTCCGGCTGATCTCCGGCAAGCGTCGCACGCGGGTGATGCAGGTGATGGCGCTCATCTGGGCCCTGTCCTGGGTCGCGCTCGGAGCTGCGGGGCTGCTGCCCGACTCGCTCGCGGCCGCGATCGGGGTGATCGCGTTCATGGGGGTGTTCGCATTCGGGGAGACGATGCTGCAGCCGACGGTGCCCGCGATCTACAACGACCTCGCCACCGACCGCACCCGGGGCCGCTACAACGCGATCAACTCGGCGGCGTTCCAGGGTGGAGCGATCACCGGGCCGTTGGTGGCCGGTCTGCTGCTCGGCGCGGGGGCGCAGGGCTGGTTCATCGGCGTGATGGTGGCCGGAAGTCTGGCGGTGGGCGTGCTGGCTCTCGTGCTCGAGCGCGTGGTGCCTTCGGAGGCGAACGGCGTCCCCCTCCATCGAACGGAGGAGGTCGCGGGCGAGGCCGCGGTCTAGGCTCCGGAGCATGGCACTCGAATCGCTCTTCCTCCGCCTCGATCGGATCGCCGGCGGGCGGCAGGCCGGCGTCGCGATCAGCGAGGCCGGACGCACGCATCCGAAGACCGTGCGCGCCTTCACCTGGATTCTCTGGCTGCTGGTCGCGGAACTGGTGCTCGGGGTCGGCGCCGTCGTCGTCGCGCTGATCCTCGCCGTCGACGGCGAGAGGGTGCCGTTCGCCGTGTGGATGCGCACGCTCATCGTGCTGGCGATGACGGCGACCCTGTTCTACTTCGCCTGGCGGGCCCGTCGTGGTTGGCGCTGGGCCTACCAGCGCCTGCGCCTCTTCGCGCAAATCTTCCCGGTCATCACGCTCGTCATGGCCGCCATCCCCGGGCTGTACCCGGTGTGGATGGTGACCGAGCAGATCGTGTTCAGCCTCATCATGATCGGCATCGCCGACTTCCTCACCAGCGACCACATGCGATCCGTCTTCGCGAAGGATCCGCAAGCGGATAGCACCTCGGCCGGGTGACGCGCCACTCCCTTTTCGTCCGGTCGCACCCGAGGCAGGCTTCAGGGGACCGGAACGACGACGGCGGGAGGAGCAGGGATGGCGCGGCTGATCAGGGTGGTGCCGGGCGTCGACCCGGGGTTCCGTCGACAGCGGTCGGGTTCCGGGTTCCGCTACGTCGACCCGACCGGCGCACCGGCGCCCGAGGCCGACCGGGAGCGCATCAACGACCTGGTCATCCCGCCCGCGTGGCGCGACGTGTGGATCGCGGCCGACCCGCTCGCGCATATCCAGGCCGTCGGCATCGACCAGGCCGACCGCAAGCAGTACCTCTACCACCCGCTGTGGCGCGTCTCCCGCGACCGCCGGAAGTTCGTGCGCGCCCTCGATCTGGCCTCCGCGCTCCCGAGCGCGAGGGCGCAGGTGACCAGGGCGCTGCGCGAAGAGGGGCAGACCAAGGACAGGGCCCTCGCGATCGCGTTCCGACTGCTCGACGACGCGGCCCTGCGCATCGGATCCGAGCGGTACCTCGCGCGTCACGGCAGCCGTGGACTGACCACGCTGAGGCGCCGCGACGTGCGCCTCAGCGGCCGCGACGTCGCACTGTCGTTCCCCGCCAAGAGCGGTCGCACCGCCTCGATCGAGATCACCGACGAGGCCCTCGCGGAGGCGCTCACGGACTTCGCGGCGGGAGCCTCGAATGCGTTCCTGCTCGCGTACCGCAAGGGGAGGAGGCGTGTGAAGATCACCCCCGCGGAGGTGAACGCGTACCTCAAGGACGTGTTGGGGGCGAGCTTCACGGCGAAGGACTTCCGCACGCTGCACGGCACGATCATCGCCGCCGACGCCCTCGCCCGCATCGGGGCCCTCGACCGCAAGGGTCAGCGCGCTCAGGCCGAGCGGCTGGCCGTGCAGGCCGCCGCGACCGCGCTCGGGAACACGACCGCCGTCGCCCGCAACAGTTACATCGACCCGCGGGTGTTCCGGCAGTACGCTCGCGGACGCACCCTCGACCTCGACGTGACCCCCGAGACCGCGATCCGTCGCCTCCTCGGCGGTCCCGAGACCTCCCGCAAGATCAACCGGCGAGGGACGAGCAGAGGGCGGCGATCAGCAGCGGCACGAGCCGCGTGAGCACGGCCGCGACCACCGGCCAGCACTGCGCGCGCGTCTTGACGCCGCGTACCGCGGCCGGGACCCGGTCGCGCGGCGACGAGGCCGTCGCGTCGGCCCGGCAGGCCGCGTCCCGGGGGCTCTCCGCGGAACCGGGGGCATCGGCTCGTCCAGGTCTGAACCTCGCCGAGGCCGTGCGAACGGCTCCAGGATGCCAGGATGGAAGGATGGACACCGCCAACCTGACCCGCGAGGAGACCGCCGCGCGATCCGCGGCCGTCACCCTCCACCGCATCCGCGTCGAGCTCGACCTGACCGGAGCGCCGGAGCGGGCCCGCACCGGATTCCCCACCGCGACCACGCTGGAGTTCGACGCGACGACCGACGCGACCTGGCTCGACTTCATCGGCGAGGAGGTGCGCCGCGTCGAGGTGAACGGCGAGGAGCGCGAGGTCGACTACGACGGAGCACGGATCGCGATCACCGGTCTGGCACCGTCCAACGTGGTGCGGGTCGAGGCGGTCGGCGCTTACAGCCGCTCGGGGGAGGGGCTGCACCGCTTCCACGACCCCGCCGACGACCGCACCTACCTGTACACGCAGTACGAGCCGGCGGACGCCCGCCGCGTGATGGCGTGCTTCGAGCAGCCCGACCTCAAGGCCGAGTACACCTTCGTGGTCGATGCGCCGTCGGGGTGGGAAGTGCTGTCCAACCAGTCGCCCGCCCATGTGGACCTCGGCGTGGGCGTGCAGCGCGTGGAGTTCGCCCCTACGCTGCCGATCTCCAGCTACATCACCGCGGTGGCCGCGGGACCGTACACCCGCGTGGACGGGGAGTGGACGCGCGACGAGCAGCGCATCGCCCTCGGACTGTTCGTGCGACGCTCGCTGGCCGAGCACCTCGAGTCGGACGAGATCCTGGAGGTCACGCGGCAGGGGCTCGACTTCTTCACCGAGGCCTTCGCCTATCCGTACCCCTGGGGCAAGTACGACCAGCTCTTCGTACCCGAGTACAACCTCGGCGCGATGGAGAACCCCGGGCTGGTGACCTTCACCGAGTCCTACCTCTCGCGCGGTGCCGCCACCGACGCACAGCGGGCGGCCAGGGCCAACACGATCCTGCACGAGATGGCTCACATGTGGTTCGGCGACCTCGTGACCATGACCTGGTGGGACGACCTGTGGCTCAAGGAGTCGTTCGCCGACTACATGGGCTCGCACGCGTCCGCGGTGGCGACGCGCTTCCACGACGCCTGGGTCACGTTCGCGATGCGGCGCAAGTCGTGGGCCTATCAGCAGGATCAGCTGCCGACGACGCACCCGATCGTGGCCGACATCCCCGATCTCGAGGCGGCGAAGCTCAACTTCGACGGCATCACGTACGCCAAGGGTGCCTCGGTGCTGAAGCAGCTGGTCGCCTACGTCGGCGACGAGGCGTTCTTCGAGGGCGCGCGACGCTACTTCGCGGCGAACGCCTTCGGCAGCACCACGCTCGACGACTTCCTCGTGGTGCTGAGCGAGGCGTCCGGGCGCGACATGAGCGACTGGGCGGCGGCGTGGTTGCAGACCACCGGGGTCTCGACGCTGTGGATCGAGGCGGACGACGACGGCCGCCGCACCCTCGTGCAGAGCGGGACCCGTCCGCATCGCCTCCGCATCGGCTTCTACGACCGGGTCGACGGTCGGATCGTCCGCCGCGAGCAGCGGGAGCTCGACCTTCCCGGCGAGCGGGTCGAGCTCGACGTCCCCGAAGCGGACCTCGTGCTCCTGAACGACGACGACCTCACCTACGCGAAGGCGAGGATGGACGACCGCTCGCTGGCGACCGCGGAGGAGTCGCTCTCGGCCATCGAGGACCCCCTGGCGCGGGCGCTCGTGTGGTCGTCGCTGTGGAACGCGACCCGCGACGGTGAGCTCGATGCGGGACGCTTCCTGCGCATCGCCCGTGCTCACGCCCCGGCCGAGCCGAACGGCGGACTGTTGGGGGCGGCGATCCAGAACGCCGCGTTCACCGTGCGCCACTTCGTGGCCGACGAACGCCGGGTCGAGGAGCAGCGCGCCTGGACGGAGGCCGCCTGGTCGGCGCTGCAGGCCGCGGAGGCGGGAAGTGACGCGCAGCTGTCGTGGGCGCGCGCGCTGGCGACGGCCTCGGCGTTCGACGATGTGCACCACGCCGACCTGCGCGACATGCTCGACGGCCGGGGTCCGGACGGTCTCGTGATCGATCCCGACCTGCGGTGGCAGCTGCTGACCGCGCTCGTCACCACCGGACACGCCGACGGTGCCGACATCGCGGCGGAGGAGGAGCGGGACGACACCGGCGACGGACGCACGGCCGCCCGCCGTGCCCGCGCGTCGCGCCCGGAGGCGCCCGTGCGCGCCGCGGCCTGGGCGGCTGCCTGGGATGACCGCTCGCTGACGAACGACCACCTGGACGCCGAGATCGCCGGGTTCCGCGCGGGCGGCCGTCGCGACCTGATCTCCGATTTCGACGCGGAGTACTTCTCCCGCATCCGCGACGCGTGGAGCGAGCGGAGCATCGAGCTGGCGCAGCGCCTGGTGATCGGGCTGTTCCCGGCCGGTGACACGCTCGACCCCGTCGACGCGTGGCTCGACGCGAACGCGGACGCCCCGGCGGCGCTGCGTCGCCTCGTGGTGGAGCAGCGCGACCACCTGGCGCGGGATCTCCGGGTCCGCGCCGGCCAGGCCTAGATCGGCTCGACGGTCATCCCCATGACCGTGCGCACGATCCACGGGTGCGCACGGTCGTCGTCGATGTGGCGCATGCCGAGCTTCTCGGCGACCCGGCGGGACGCGGTGTTGTCGGGGTGGATGATCGCGGTCAGCAGCGTCGGCGCGAGCTCGCGCCCGACGAGCTCGACGCAGGCGCGTGCGGCCTCCGTGGCGTAGCCGCGCCCCTGGAGCTCCGCGCGCACGTGGTAGCCGACCTCGAGCACGGGCTGCCCGTTCGACGACTGCCACGTGAGACCGCAGTCGCCAACGAACGCGCCGTCGTGGGTCTCCAGGGTCCACAGGCCGTGCCCGTCCTGCGCGTAGCGCTCGCGCATGCGGGCGATCCACGCGGCGCTCTCGGCGCGGGTCTTCGGCGCGGGATAGTAGGTCATCACCGCGGGGTCGCCGAGGAGCGCGGCGAGGTCGTCGAGGTCGTCGTCGATCATCTCGCGGAACACGAGCCGCTCCGTGGGGCGGGGCAGGAGCCGTCGCGGGGCCGACCGCGGTGGGGTGCTCACAGGTCGAGCGTGTCGCCGGGGTCGAGCACGAAGAACTCGCCGCCGTTCTGTTCCGTCGCCCACTGCAGCCGCTGCCGGTGCATGTTCCTGCCGATCACGGACAGCGTCATGTCGTGCGTGCCGAACGCCCGGCGCGGCTTGACGGCGAGCACGTAGTCCATCGCCTCGCCGATCTTGAGCCACGGGCCGCCGAGCGGTGCGGCCAGGGTCTGCACGTCCACACCCTCGGGTACTGCGTACGAGTCGCCGGGGTAGTAGAGCTCGTCGTTCACGAGCACGCCGACGTTGTCGATGGTCGGGATCGAGGAGTGGATCACGGCGTGGGTGCCGCCGAAGAACCGCAGTGTGAACGGTCCGACCTCGATCGTGTCGCCGGGCGAGACCACCGCGATGTCGTATCCCTCTGCCGCCCGGGCGACCCCTTCCGGGCCGTAGACGGGGGTGCCGGGCGCGGCGCGGAGGATCCGGTCCAGCTGCTCCGGCGTCCAGTGGTCGGGGTGCTCGTGGGTGAGGACGACCCCCACGAGTCCGCTGAGGTCGTCGGGCGGCGTGGTGAAGGAGCCGGGATCGATCAGGAGGGTCTGACCGTTGAGGTCGAGACGGAGGGCGGCATGTTCGAACTTGGAGACGCGCATGACACGAGTCAACCGCTCCGTGGCGGTCGCGGCAATCACCGCGACGGCGCGCCACGCCCGGGAGTCGCGCGGACGCGGTGCCGATTTGGCGCGCAGAGAACGGCCGTGCCATACTTGAACGGTTGTCGCGGGACGGAAACGCTCCGCCAGACGGCCCCATCGTATAGCGGCCTAGTACGCCGCCCTCTCACGGCGGTAACGCGGGTTCGAATCCCGCTGGGGTCACACAACACGACGAAAGCCCTCCGGTTTGCCCGGAGGGCTTTCGTCGTCTGCGGCAGGTGCTCATCCCGCGGGTCGCAGCGACAGGATGCGGAAAGCCGCCGTGCGAAGGGGGACGATCATGAGCGCCATCATCGCCCCGCCGAACACCGCGAACGGCACCCAGACCGCGGCCGCCGAGGCGAGCGCCCCGAATCCGGCCATCGCCGCCGGCATCAGGCAGTCATCGCCGAGGCGGGTGAGCGCGCCCATCCGTCCGAGGTACGCGGTGTCGACCGTCGCGGAGAACGTCGCGCTCAGCAGCACCGAGGCGAACCCTGCGGTGGCGCCGATCACGAAAGCCGCCGTTCCCACCGTCCAGGCCGGTCCCACGCCCAGTGCCGCGATCCCCGCCCCCTGCACGACCAGCGCCCAGAATCCGCCGTAGGCCTCGCGCCGCGGACGCCACTTCGCGACCGAGACCGCCCCGAGCGCGGCGCCGAGGCCCAGCAGCGCCTCGAACAGTCCGACGGCCTGGGCGCCCCAGCCCTCGTCGTGCGCACGCAGCGCCAGACCGATGCCCACGGCCGGCCCCACGGCGAGGTTCAGCCCCGACAGCGCGATCACCAGGGTGCGCGTGGTGCGGTTCGCGGCCAGGTGGGCGAAGCCGGAGCCGATGCCGCGCAGAGTCGACTGCCGGGCGGCACGCGCCAGGCGGAACCGGGGGCGCAGCCAGAGGGCGAGGAACGCCAGGACGACCGTGAACGTGAGCGCGTTGACCGAGGCGCTGCCCACCAGCCCGATGTGCGCGACCACCAGGCCACCGGCGGCGGCACCGCCCATCGTCCCGAGTCGCGAGGCCGTCTGCGCGGCGGCCCCGTACGACGGCAGGTCGGACGTGCGCACGAGCTGCCGGGCGATGGCGCCCGCCGACGGCTCGTAGAACGCGTCGCACACGCCGAACGCGACCGCGGCGAACACCAGCACTGCGACGGTGGGGGGCGTCGCCAGCACCCACAGGGCGACGGCGACGAGAACGGCCACGCGGGCCACGGTGAACAGCAGCATCACGCGGCGGGCGTCCACGCGGTCCGCGAGCACCCCGCCGAACAGCAGGATCAGTGCCCGGGGGAGGGTTCCGGCGGCGACGATGAGCCCGGCGACCGCGGGGGACGCGATCTGCACCGCCGTCCACGCCAGGGCGATGGTCCACAGCGCATCCCCTGCGTCGGAGAGGGCCTTCACGCCGATCCAGGCATGGACCAGGCGGTCGCGCCGGAACGGCGGAGGCGGCGCGAGCTCGACCGGCTCCTCGACCGCGGTCATCAGGGCTCCGTGGGGAATGCGTGGGCGAACACGAAAACCGGCACGCGCTCCTGGCCGTCGTCCAGGGCGATGCCGCCCTGCCACTCGCGGATGGTCTGCAGCAGCCGCGCGGAGAGGTCCCGCAGCTCGTCGGGGGAGGCCCACGCGGTGGTCTCGGTGTTGGATGCGTCGTACCCGGCATAGGCGGGGTCGTCCCGGTGCCGGTGCCAGCGCTGGAGCCGGTCGATCTGCATGCGGATGCCCTGGCGTTGCGCCTCGCGGGCGAGCAGCGCATCGGCGGGGGAGTCGGCGAAGTCGTCCACCGACCAGGTGAGCCCTCGTCGGGCCACCCGCCACCAGCTGGTGCGGCGGTCGTCCGACTCATCGGGCGCGCGTTCGACGACGCCCGCGCGTTCGAGCATGCGCAGGTGATGGCTGATGCTGCCGACCTGGCTGTCGAGGGCGCGCGCGAGCGTGGTCACCTGGCACGTGCCGTAGAGCAGGAGGTAGTCGTAGATGCGGCGGCGCAGCGGGTGGTGCACGGCGGTGATCACGGAGATGTCTTCCACGGGCATCACGCTAGGGCGGGGTCCACGGGTGCACAAGAGTTCTTGTATACCCCGGGAAATCAGGGTTGCGAGTCGGGTCCCTCTCGCCGTCAGCCCTCGTCGCCCGTGCGCGCGGCCGGTGCCTCGGAGCGATTCCGGCGGGTGCGACGCGACCGACGGATCAGCCAGACCACGAGCACGACCACCGCGGCGACCGCCAGCCAGGGGAGCAGGAAGCCCACCGCGATGACCAGTGCGTTCAGCGACACGACGAGGCCGTTCCACCCCGCAAGGAGACCGTCGCCGAAACCAGCGGGGTCAGCCGTGCTCGGCGCGGTGGCCTTCGTCAGCTGCACCTGCAGCGACGACATCGCCACCTGATCGTCGAGGGCAGCGAGCTGCTGCTCGTACGACTCCAGCTGCGCTTGCCGGTCGGTGAGAGCCACCTCGGCCTCGATGAGCTCCGACACGCTGCCCGACTGCGCCATGAGCTGCGTGAGCCGGTCGACCGACGCCCTGGTCGAGTCGACGCGTGCCCGCAGGTCGATCGCGGTCGACGTCACATCCTGCTTCGACGTGGAGGACGACAGCACCTCGCCGGTGTCGCCGAGCGCCGCGATCACGGCGGTGAGGTCGGTGGAGGGAACGCGGATGCTGATCCAGCCGTACGCGGAGTCGGCGGGCGCGGGCGCGCGAGTGTCGTCCGCCGCGAGCGCCTTGCCCACCTCGGTGCTCTCGACGTAGCCGCCGTGCTCCTCGGCCAGCGCGGCGATGGCGTCCGCCGCGTCGGGGATGCTCTTCACCTGCACCGTGGCCTGCGCGGTCGCGATGATGTCGCGGCCGGCGTCCGCCGTGGCGGCCCCCGGCAGCGTCACTCCGGGCAGCATCCCGCCGCTCGTGTCGGAGCGCGCGCCGTCGCCGGGCACCGAACCGGGCGGGACCGCGGTGGTGCCCTCCGGCGCGGAGTCGGTCGACGACTCGGTCACCGCGTCGCCCGGGAGGCTCAGTCCCTCGACCGTCGACACCGCGGAGCCCCCGACGCTGTGCAGGATCGGCGGGGTGACGAGCACGCCGATCACGAACGCGGCGGCGATCCCGCCCCCGGTGAGCCAGGCGCGGCGGCGCCGACGGGCCTTCCCCTCCGCCGGCCGCGCCGGGGCGCGCTCCTCGGCGATCTCGGCGAACACCGCGTGCTCGATGCGGGCGATGGCCTCGTCCGACAGCTCGGGGAGCTGCTCGGCGGGAGTCTGTGCGTTCATGCGTCTCTCACTTCCTTCACGGCGCCGCGCAACTGCGTGCGCACTCGCGAGAGACGGTTCCGGACGACGGCGTGCGTGACCCCGAGCTCCTCCGCTGCGGCCTGATAGGCGTAGCCCTCCGCCGCGCACAGCCGGAAGATCTCCCGGTCGAGCTCGCTCAGCGTGCCCACCTCGGCAGCGATCCGCGCGGCGAGCGCGGCCGTGATGACCTGCTCCTCCACGCTGACCGTGCTCGCCAGCTCCTCGTCGACCGCGTCCGCCGTGTGCGCCCGGTCGCGGCGACGCTGGCGCAGGCGGTTCGCCGCCTGGAACCGGCAGATCGTCGCGAGCCAGGGCAGGATCGACTCGCCCTGCAGCTCCAGGCCGGGGAGCTTGCGCCACGCGACCACGAACGTCTCCTGGGTCACGTCCTCGGCATCGGCGGGGGAGGCGAGGATGCCCTGCGCGATCCAGTACACGGGCCGCACATGGGCCCGGTAGAGCTCGCGGAAGGCGCCCTCGTCGCCGGCTGCGGCCTGGGCCGCCCACCTCTGATCAGTCGTCTGGGAAGGCATCGGGTTTCCGTTCGGTGTCTCTCACCGGTGAGTGTCACGATCGGGCCCATCGTCTCAGACCCGGATTCCCGACGCGATCGCTCACGCCGCAGGTCGGATGCTCCGGTAGCATGGCTCCGGCGAGAGGGAGTATCCCGGACCCGCGCGTAACGTCATCACGAGCACCGACACCGCTGCTCCGGGCGCGCGACGCACTTCGGTGCGGGGGAGAGACTTTCGGACATCACCGACCCCTCGCGAAAGGTGCAGTGCGCCGTTGGACATCCCCGTCTGGTTCGAGATCACCTCGATGGTCGTGCTCACGATCATCCTGATCGGCGACCTCCTGCTCATCCGGCTGCGGCCGCACATCCCCTCGACGAAGGAGTCGACCCTCTGGGTGGTGTTCTACGTCGGGCTCGCGCTGCTGTTCGCGGTGCTGCTGGGAAACGTCGGCGGCTGGCAGAACGCGGGCGACTTCATCACGGGCTGGGCGCTCGAATACAGTCTCTCGGTCGACAACCTGTTCGTGTTCGTGCTGATCATGGCGCAGTTCGCCGTGCCGCGTCGGCTGCAGCAGCAGGTGCTGATGGTCGGCATCATCATCGCGCTGATCCTGCGCGGACTGTTCATCCTGGTCGGCGTCGCGGTGATCGAGAACTTCTCGCCGATCTTCTACGTGTTCGGCGCCTTCCTGGTCTACACCGCGATCCGCCAGGCCATGCCGGAGGGCGACCACGAGGACGAGGTCAAGCGCGAGAACTTCATCGTGCGACTGCTGCGTCGCCGCATCGACATCAGCGAGACGTACGACGGCTCGAAGATCCGCACGACCGTCGACGGGAAGCGCATGTGGACGCCCATGGTGATCGTGTTCATCACGATCGGCGTGACCGACCTCATCTTCGCGATCGACTCGATCCCGGCGATCTTCGAGATCACCACGAACGGCTTCCTCGTGTTCGCCGCGAACATCTTCGCGCTGATGGGGCTGCGGCAGCTGTACTTCCTCCTCGGCGATCTGCTCGACCGCCTGCGGTACCTCCACTACGGCATCGCCGTGATCCTCGGCTTCATCGGCATCAAGCTGATCCTGCACGCGCTGCACGTGAACGAGCTGCCGTTCATCAATGGCGGACAGCACGTGGAGTGGGTGCCCGACATCGACAACATGGTGTCCCTGGGCGTCATCCTCGTGTCGATGACGGTCGCCACGGTGGCCAGCCTCGTGGCGTCCTCGCGGGAGAAGCGCGCGGAGCGGCGCAGCGCCCCCGTCGGGGACTGAGCGGCCGGGAGGCCCGTCAGAACGATCGCAGGTTCGCCTGCAGCCCGCCGTCGGCGTACTCGCGCCGGAGCAGCCCGCGTCGGCGCAGGATCGGCACGAGCTCGTCGAGGGTGCGGTGCAGGGTGACGGGGTGGAAGTCTCCCCACAGGAGCACGCCGTCGTTGCCCCAGTCGCCGAGTTCCTCGACGAGGTCGGCGAACTCGTCCGCGGTGCCCACGAATCCCGTCCGGTCGGAGAGGCGTCCCGCCCGCGCGAGAGCGGTGAGGTGAGCGCGCAGCGGGGCGTCCTCGCCGCGGTCCCCGATCAGCCGCTGGATGCTGCCGCGCGACACGTGCGCACCGAAGATCGACAGGTCGAGCGGTCGGTCGAGGTCGAGCGTGGTGAGGTCGGTCTCCAGGTCGCTCGACTGCTTGCGGGCGATCTGGTGCAGCGCGGCGTCGTCGGGGCGCGCGGAGGCGGCGACGATGCGGTCGGCCTCCTCGCTCGACGACGTGATGACGGGCTGGATGGCGAACAGGATCGTGATGTCCTCGGGGCGTCGGCCCTTCGCGACAGCGGCCTCGTGCACTCTCGCGCGATAGTCGCGCACCGACTTCTCGTGCAGCGGGGCGAGGGCGAGCTGCACGTCGGAGTTCGCTCCCGCGAAGCCCAGGCCGCGTCCGGAGCCCCCGGGCGAGACGATCGCGGGCTCCCCGTCCGTGAAGGGCAGGGCGTTCAGCGGTCCGTCGAACGCGTAGTGGCGGCCGCGATGCGCGACGGGTCGCAGGCGACTGCCGTCGGCGTACACGTCGGTGGCGCGGTCGGCGACGAGCGCCCCGTCGTCCCAGCTGTGCCACAGCGACCGGATGCCGTCGAGCCACTCCTCGGCGCGGTCGTACGCCTCGTCGTGCCCGAGCTGCGGGGCGTCGGAGAAGTGCCGCGCGCTCCCGGTGTCGGTGACCACGTTGAGGCCGAGCCGATGGCCGCTCAGGTGGTGCAGCGTGGCGAACTGCCGCGCGGACGTGTACGGCAGCGATGCGGCGGGGTTCACGGTGGGGACCACGCCGAGGTGCCGCGTGGCCTGGAAGAGGTACGGCGCGAGCAGCAGCGGGTCGTGCTTCGGGCCGCCGAACGCGTGGCGCACCCGGAGGTCGATGGTCTCGGGCGAGCCGAGCGAGGGGCTGTCCTCGATGATCACGAGGTCGAAGCCCGCCTGCTCGAGCGTGCGGGCGGCCTCCTGGTACACCTCGGGCCGCGTCCAGTCGTAGTCCCAGTCGAGGGACGGGTAGCCCCACCCCTGCGGGCCGAAGCCGCGGGCGAGGAACCATCCGAAGTGCTGCGGCCTGGTCATGCCACCGTCTCCCGCACCGACTCGAGCACGCGCGCCAGGTCGGCCACGAGGTCGTCGACGTCTTCGATGCCGATCGAGAGGCGCAGCGTCCCCGGTGCGACGCCGAGCACGCGGCGCTCCTCGTCCGTGCGCTGCGCGTGGCTCGTGGTGCCCGGGTGCAGCACGAGCGAGCGCACGTCGCCGATGTGGGTCATGTGCGTGAACACCTCGACCTCCTTCACGAAACGACGCGCGGCGGGGAGGCCGCCGCGCAGCGTGACGGTGAAGATCGAGCCGAAGCCGCCGTCCAGGTAGCGTCGTGCGGTCGCATGGTGCGGGTGGGTCGGGAGGCCGGCGTAGTCCACGCTCTCCACGGCGTCGTGCGCGGCGAGCCAGCGCGCGACGGCGAGCGCGTTGCGCGACTGCCGCTCGACCCGCAGCCCCAGCGTCTCCGTGCCCTGCCCGATGAGGAAGGCGTTGAGCGGGGAGGGGGAGGCGCCGAAGCGCGGCGCGACCGACTCCCGCACGTACGCGATGCGGGCGTTGCCGCCGTGGCGGGCGTACACGCTCGGCAGTCCGCCGCGGCCGGGGAGCACGAGGTGCGGGGCGTTGTGTCCGGCGCGGTCGGCGTCGAAGCGGCCGTCGTCGACGATCACGCCGCCGAGCACGGAGCCGTGCCCGGCGAGGAACTTGGAGGCGGAATGCACGACGATCGCTGCGCCGTGCTCGAGCGGGCGCAGCAGGGCGGGAGTGGGGAGGGTGTTGTCCACGATCAGCGGGATCGCGGACTCGTCGCCGATCGCGCTCACTGCGGCGACGTCGAGCACGTCGTTGCGGGCGTTCGCGAGCGATTCGGCGAACAGCGCGCGGGTGGTGGGACGGATGGCCTCGCGCCAGGCGTCTGGATCGGCGATGTCGTCGACGAACGTGGTCTCGATGCCGAGGCGGGCCAGGTTGTCGAGGAAGAGCCCCCGGGTGCCCTCGTAGATGTGGGTCGACGACACGATGTGGTCGCCGGCTCCGACGACCGACAGCACCGCGGCGGTCACAGCGGCCTGACCGCTCGCCACGAGCACCGCGTCCGCCCCCGACTCGAGCGAGGCGAGCTGGCGCTCGACCGCGCGCACCGTCGGGTTCCCGGTGCGGGTGTAGCCGAATCCCGTCCCCGTGCCGAAGTGGTCGGCGGCGTGGTCGAAGTCGTCGAACTCGAAGCCGGCCGTGAGGTAGATCGGGGTCGCGCGCGACGCAGCGGTCTCGCGACGGCGTGCGGCGTGGACGGCACGGGTGGCGAAGCGGGCGGTGTCGACGGTCATGCGGGGCCTCTCGATCGGGCGGGTGAGCAACAGAGTGTCACGGCGCGTCGCGGCGTGTCCGAGCGGTGGTAACCTGACGTCATGCGGACCGTGCTCCTTCTTAGCGGCCGCGGCGAGACCTCGATCTGAGCCCCTCCTCGTCGCGGAGTCCATCGTGGGCCGAACCGCCAGCCACAGGAGACACGCCATGACCAGCCCCGATTCCGGAGCCCCTTCCGCACGCCGCAGGACCCTCGCCGAGAAGGTCTGGGACGACCATCTCGTCGTGAAGGGCGAAGACGGCCAGCCCGACCTCATCTACATCGACCTGCACCTCGTGCACGAGGTCACCAGCCCGCAGGCCTTCGACGGTCTGCGCAGCGAGGGCCGCCCACTGCGCCGCCTCGACCTGACGATCGCGACCGAGGACCACAACACCCCGACGTGGGAGATCGACAAGCCGATCGCCGACCTCACCAGTCGCACGCAGATCGAGACGCTGCGCCGCAACGCGGCCGAATTCGGGGTGCGCCTGCACTCGCTGGGCGATGCCGAGCAGGGCATCGTGCACGTGGTGGGGCCGCAGCTGGGCCTGACGATGCCCGGCATCACGGTGGTGTGCGGCGACTCGCACACCTCGACCCACGGCGCGTTCGGCGCGATGGCGTTCGGCATCGGCACGAGCGAGGTCGAGCACGTCATGGCGACGCAGACCCTGCCGCTCAAGCCGTTCAAGACCATGGCCATCACGGTCGAGGGCACGCTGCGCCCCGGTGTCACGGCGAAGGACATCATCCTCGCGGTGATCGCGAAGATCGGCACGGGCGGCGGGCAGGGCTATGTGCTCGAGTACCGCGGCAGCGCGATCCGCGCCCTCTCGATGGAGGGCCGCATGACGATCTGCAACATGTCGATCGAGGCCGGAGCCCGCGCGGGCATGGTGGCGCCCGACGAGACGACCTTCGCGTACCTGGAGGGGCGGCCGCACGCACCGAAGGGCCAGGACTGGGAGGACGCGGTCGCGTACTGGCGCACGCTGCCGACCGACGAGGGTGCCGAGTTCGACGCGGAGGTCTTCATCGACGCGAACGAGCTCGAGCCGTTCGTCACGTGGGGTACGAACCCGGGACAGGGGAGCTCCCTCTCCGCCGCGGTGCCGGACCCCGCGCAGATCGCCGACCCGAACGAGCGCGCTGCCGCCGAGCGCGCGCTGGAGTACATGGCTCTGACGCCCGGCACTCCGCTCAAGGAGGTTCCGGTCGACGCCGTGTTCATGGGTTCCTGCACCAACAGCCGGATCGAGGACCTGCGCGCCTTCGCGTCGATCATCCAGGGCAAGAAGAAGGCCGACGGGGTCCGCGTGATGGTCGTGCCGGGCTCCGCGCGCGTGCGGCTGGAGGCCGAGGCTGAGGGCCTCGACAAGGTCATCACCGACTTCGGTGCCGAGTGGCGTTTCGCCGGCTGCTCGATGTGCCTGGGGATGAACCCCGACCAGCTCGCCCCCGGTGAGCGGTGCGCGTCCACCTCGAACCGCAACTTCGAGGGACGACAGGGCAAGGGCGGCCGGACGCACTTGGTGTCTCCGCTCGTGGCGGCCGCCACGGCGATCCGCGGCACCCTGTCCAGCCCGAGCGACCTGACGGAAGAGGCCTGACCATGGAGAAGTTCACGACCCACACGGGCATCGCGGCTCCGCTGAAGCGGTCGAACGTCGACACCGACCAGATCATCCCCGCGGTGTTCCTCAAGCGCGTCACCAAGACCGGCTTCGAGGACGCGCTGTTCCACGGATGGCGGCAGGACCCGGAGTTCGTGCTCAACCAGCCCGTGTACCAGGGCGCATCGATCCTCGTCGCCGGTCCCGACTTCGGTACCGGCTCGAGCCGGGAGCACGCCGTGTGGGCGCTGCGCGACTTCGGCTTCAAGGTCGTGCTCAGCCCGCGGTTCGCCGACATCTTCCGCGGCAACTCCGGTAAGCAGGGCCTGCTCGCCGCGACGATCTCGGAGGACGACCTCGAGCGGTTCTGGGCCGAGATCGAGCGGAATCCCGGGGCGCAGATGACCGTCGACCTCGAGGCGCGCACCGCGTCGGTCGGCGGCATCCAGGCCGACATCGGCATCGACGATTACACTAGATGGCGGCTCCTCGAAGGGCTCGACGACATCGGGCTCACGCTGCGCAACGAAGACAAGATCGCGCAGTTCGAGGCCCGTCGCGAGTCGTGGCGGCCGCGGACCCTCCCCGTTCAGTGAGACGGAGGGGGCGGGGGAGCCAGGGGTAACCCCGCCCCCGATGAACGAAGTGAGGCCCCAATGACGACACCCGTGCGCGACGCTCTTCCCGACGACGTCCCTGCGCTCACCGGAGACGTCCTCGCCATCCGAGGAGGCCGACCGCTGCGTGGCCGGGTCGACGTCAAGGGCGCGAAGAACCTCGCCACCAAGGCGATGGTGGCTTCGCTCCTGGGAGAGACGACGAGCGTCCTGCGCGACGTGCCGGCGATCAGCGATGTGGCCGTGGTCCGCTCCCTTCTCGAGGTGCACGGTGTCCGGGTGTCGGAGGGCGATGAGCCGGGCTCGCTCGTGTTCGACCCGAGCGACGTGGAGTCGGCGCACTTCGAGGAGATCGACGCCCACGCGGGCGCGTCCCGCATCCCGATCCTGTTCTGCGGGCCCCTGCTGCACCGGCTGGGCCAGGCGTTCATCCCCGACCTCGGCGGCTGCCGCATCGGCGATCGCCCGATCGACTTCCACCTGGACGCGCTGCGCAAGTTCGGCGCGATCGTCGAGAAGCTGCCGAGCGGCATCCGCCTCTCGACCGGCGGCACCCGCCTGCACGGCGCCAACATCCACCTGCCGTACCCGAGCGTCGGGGCGACCGAGCAGGTACTGCTGACGGCGGTGCGCGCCGAGGGCGTCACGGAGCTGCGCAACGCCGCGATCGAGCCCGAGATCATGGACCTGATCGCCGTGCTGCAGAAGATGGGCGCGATCATCTCCTACGAGCCGAACCGGGTGATCCTCATCGAGGGCGTCGAGAAGCTCCGCGGCTACGACCACCGGTCGATCTTCGACCGCAACGAGGCGGCCTCGTGGGCGTCGGCCGCTCTGGCGACGGACGGCGAGATCTTCGTCGGCGGCGCCAAGCAGCAGGAGATGCTGACGTTCCTCAACGTGTTCCGCAAGGCGGGCGGCTGGTTCGACATCCAGGAGGACGGCATCCTGTTCCGGCGCGACGGCGACATCAAGCCGGTCGTGATCGAGACCGACGTGCACCCCGGCTTCATGACCGACTGGCAGCAGCCCCTCGTGGTCGCGCTGACCCAGGCGCACGGCCGCTCGGTCGTGCACGAGACCGTGTACGAGAACCGCATGGGCTTCACGGAGGCCCTCGTGAAGATGGGCGCCGACATCGTCGTGCACCCGCGCGGGCTGCAGGACGGCCCTCGCCGCGTGCCGCGCCGTGACCTGGAGCAGGCCGCCGTCATCACCGGCCCGACGCCGCTGCACGGCGCCGACATCGTCGTGCCCGACCTGCGCGGCGGATACAGCCACGTGATCGCGGCGCTCACGGCCTCCGGCGAGTCGAAGGTGTCGGGCGTCGACATCCTGGCCCGCGGGTACGAGAAGTTCCTCGCCAAGCTCGACGCGCTCGGCGCCGACTTCGACGTCCTCCGGTGAGCCCGATGGCTTCCCGGTCGCCGGAGAAGACGCGTCCGAGTCTGTTCTGGCCGCTCGCGGCGATCGTCATCCCGCTCGTGTCGCTGCTCGCCAAGATCCGTGTCACCGGTGGTGAGAAGCTGCCGCGCGACGGCGCGTTCGTGCTCGCCCCGAACCACTACTCCGAGTTCGACCCGCTGATCGTCGCGGTCGCCGTGTGGCGCATCGGCCGAGCCCCGCGGTTCATGGCGAAGGAGAGCCTGTTCCGTGTCCCCGTGCTCGGATGGGTGCTGCGTCGCACGGGCATGGTGCCGGTCGCGCGGACGTCGTCGGCGACCGCGGCCAAGCAGACCATGGCGCAGTCGGCGGAGCTCGTCGAGCACGGCCGCGGCGTGATCGTGTACCCGGAGGGCACGCTCACGCGCGACCCGGATCTGTGGCCGATGCGCGGCAAGTCCGGCGCGGTCCGCCTCGCCCTCGCCGACGGGATCCCGCTGATCCCGATGGCGCAGTGGGGTACTCAGGAGATCATGGGTCGCTATCAGAAGGGCCTGAGCCTGTGGCCGCTGCGCAAGCCGGTCCGCGTGCTGGTGGGCGACCCGATCGACGTCGAGGATCTGCGCGGGCGTGCGACCGAGCCCGCCGCGCTGACCGAGGCGACGAGCCGCCTGATGAACGCGATCACGGCGCTGCTCGAGGAGTTGCGCGAGGAGAAGGCACCAGCGGAGCGGTGGAACCCCGCGAGCCACGGCCAGAAGGAGACCGGTCGACTTGACTCCTAAGAGGAACACACCAGCGGGACCCCGGGTCGCCGTGATCGGCGCGGGCAGCTGGGGCACCACGTTCGGGAAGATCCTGGCCGATGGCGGAGCGCAGGTCACGATGTGGGCCCGCCGCGCCGAGCTGGCGCACGAGATCGACGAGGCCAAGCGCAACTCGCGCTACCTGCCGGGCATCAACCTCCCGCGCACCATGGCGGCCACGCACGAGCTCTCCTCGGCGCTCGACGGGGCGGAACAGGTGTACCTGTCGGTGCCGAGCCAATCGCTGCGCGAGAACCTCAAGGCGCTGCGACCGCTGATCGCGTCCGGCGATGCCCGGATCGTCAGCCTCATGAAGGGGGTCGAGCGGGGCACGGGTCTGCGCATGAGTCAGGTGATCGAGCAGGAGCTGCGCTGCGACCCGGAGCGCATCGCGGTGGCGTCCGGCCCCAACCTGGCGCTGGAGATCGCGCGCGAGCAGCCCACCGCGGCCGTCATCTCGTCGCTGAGCCAGGAGACGGCGGAGGTCGTGGCGCGGGCCGCGCGCAACGGCTACTTCCGCACGTTCGTGAACACCGACGTGATCGGCACCGAGTTCGGCGGGGTGCTGAAGAACCTCATCGCCGTCGCGATCGGCATCGTCGACGGCGTCGGCTACGGCGAGAACACCAAGGCCTCGATCATCACGCGTGGTCTGGTCGAGATGACCGACTTCGCGGTCGCGAACGGCGCGCAGCCGGAGACGCTGCAGGGGCTCGCGGGGCTCGGCGACCTGATCGCGACGTGCCAGTCGCCGCTGAGCCGGAACAACACGGCCGGGCGGCTGCTCGGACAGGGCTATTCGTTCCAGGACGTCGTGAAGCAGATGCAGCAGACCGCGGAGGGGCTGGCCTCGGTCGCCCCCGTGCTGCAGCTCGCCCGCGAGGCCGGCGTCGACATGCCGATCGTCGAGCAGGTGAAGATGGTGCTCGACGGCAAGATGGATCCCCGGGATATCGCCCCGCATCTCACGACGGACGACGACACCCCGCAGGGGGAGAGGACCAACCATGGACAAGCAGACGGTGGTGGTGCTCTTCGGAGGGCGCTCCAGCGAGCATTCGATCAGTTCCGCAACGGCGGGGGGAGTGCTCGGCGCGATTGACCGCGACCGCTACGCGGTGATCCCGGTGGGGATCACGCGCGAGGGCGCCTTCGTGCTGGAGGACGACGACCCGGCGAAGTTCCCGCTCGATGCGGCGCACCTGCCCGAGGTGGTCGACAATGGCACGCGCATCCTGTGGCCGGAGCCGGGCGGCGACCGCACGCTCCGCGTGGTGCACCCCGGCGGCGCCGTCGACGGTCTCGGCGAGATCGACGTGGTGCTGCCCATCCTGCACGGACCGCACGGCGAGGACGGCACGATCCAGGGGTACTTCGACACGCTCGAGGTGCCGTACGCGGGCGGCGGCGTGCTCGATTCGGCGCTGTGCATGGACAAGCACTTCATGAAGATCGCCCTGCAGGCCGCGGGCATCCCGGTCGCGCCGTGGGTCACGGTGCGGCGCGCGGCGTGGGACGGCGACCCGTCGTCGGTACGCGAGCAGGCGGCCGGTCTGGGCCTCCCGGTGTTCGTGAAGCCCGCACGGGCGGGCTCGAGCGTGGGGGTGTCGAAGGTGAGCGCCCCGGAGGAGCTCGACGCGGCTCTCGCTGTGGCGTTCGCGGAAGACGACAAGGTCCTCATCGAGTCGGGGATCACCGGGCGCGAGATCGAGGTCGCGGTGCTGGAGGCGGCGGAGGGTGTCCGTGCCTCGCTCCCGGGCGAGATCGTCCTCACGTCGCGCGGCTTCTACGACTTCGAGGGCAAGTACCTCGGCGGCGACGGGGTCGACGTCGTGTGCCCGGCCGAGCTGAGCGACGCGGAGGTGTCGGCGGTGCAGGAGGCCGGGGTCCGCGCGTTCGAGGCGGTGGACGGCCGGGGCCTCGCCAGGGTCGACATGTTCCTCACGCCGTCGGGCGAGCTCGTGGTGAACGAGCTGAACACGATGCCCGGGTTCACGCCGATCTCGATGTTCCCCAAGTGCTGGGTGTCCTCCGGGCTGAGCTACCGCGACCTGATCACGGAGCTGGTGGAGGCGGGTCTGCGCCGCTGACCCGGGTTCTCCGCGGCGCTCAGCCCGCGGGGAACTCCACGCGGTCCGTGCACTGCGCGGTCGCGGGCGACAGGCCGGACTGGATGCTCGACGAGAGGGTGTTCACGATCGATTGGAAGTCGATCTGCTCGCCGCGGCGGATGATGACCTCCACCGCGGGCTCGCGCCCGTAGGTGACGAGGCGCTGCCGCTCCTCCTCCTGATCGAGCACCAGCCAGTCGACGCCGCCGAGCGTCGTGCAGACGAGCGCCGATGGCGCGGGGGGCTCCACGCCGCAGCGCAGCACGATCGTGGGGTCGCCCCAGGCGCCCGTGGCCTGCGCGTCGGTCCACACCCGGTCGAACCCGTCGACGCTGTCGGGGAGCAGCACGGAGACGGAGGCGCAGCCCGGATCGTTGGCGTCGTCCGCGGGTTCCAGGTGGACGGTGGTCGAGCATCCGGTGACGACGGCGGCGAGGGCGATCGCCCCGGCGACGGCGGCGAGACGACGAGAACGGGGCATGCATCCAGGCTACCTTTGACGACATGCACTCCCGACCCGATGCCGACGACCCGCGCCTGGCAGAGCTCTCGGAGGGACGCATCCTGCGGTCGATCCTGAGCCGCACGACCCCGGGAGCGCACACGCTCCTCGGGCCGGGTGATGATGCGGCCGTGATCGCGGCGCCGTCGGGCTCGGTCGTCGCGACGACGGACACGCTGGTGCACGGTCCCGACTTCCGACTGGCGTGGTCCAGCGGGCATGATCTCGGCTGGAAGGCCGCGGCCGTGAACCTCGCGGACGTCGCGGCGATGGGGGCGCGTCCGACCGCGCTGCTGGTGGCCCTGGCGGTGCCGCGCGATCTGCGGTTGTCGTTCGTGGAACGGCTGGCCGACGGATTCCGCGATGCGTGCGCGGCCCTGGCGCCGGGGTGTGCGGTGGTGGGCGGCGACCTGACGGTGTCCGATGTGCTGACGGTGGCGGTGACCGCTCTCGGTGACCTGGAAGGGCGCCCTCCCGTCACGCGGGCGGGTGCGCGACCCGGTGACGTGGTCGCGGTCGCCGGCGAACTCGGTCATGCCGCGCATGGGCTCGCGATCTTGTTCGGGCGCTTCCGCGACGGGGACGCGCCGATTCCGGTCGACCCGTCCCTGCTCGGACCAGGGGAGAGCGCGGCGGTGGCTGCGCAGCTGCGTCCGTCGCCGCCGATCGGGCTGGGCGTGGTGGCCGCGGCGGCCGGGGCGACCGCGATGATGGACGTCTCCGACGGGCTGGCGCTCGACGCGCGGCGGATGGCGGATGCCTCGGGGGTGACGATCGCGCTGGAGCGCGCCGAGCTCGGTGACTTCCCGGAGCGGGCGCTGGCGGGCGGGGAGGATCATGCGCTGCTGGCGAGCTTCCCGGACGGGATCCTGCCGCCGGGGTTCCGGGCGATCGGCACCGTGAGGGAGCGCGCGGACGAGAACCTGCTCTGCGACGACCTCCCGGTCGACGTCAGCGGCTGGGACCCCTATCGCGACTGGGACTCCGTGGCGGGCTGATCCTGTTCCGCAGGCGCGGCCTCGCCCGCGCGTTCGCACCACCAGAGCGCGGTGTCGCCATAGGTCTTCTCGCGGAATACGTGCAGTTCCGCCGCCTCGACGTCCGGAGGGGTGGAGCGACGGGCACGTTCGACGATCAGCACCGCGTCGTCGCTCAGGAGCGGCGCGAGGGCGATCAGGTCCGCGGTCATGGCGGCGTCATCGAGGTCGTACGGCGGGTCCGTGAACACGAGGTCGTAGGGCCCCGTGGCGCGGGCCAGGTAGGAGCGGACGCTCGCTTCGTGCACCCGTGCCGGCGGCCGGCCGCTCGCCCTGGCCACGGCTCCCGCGTTACGGCGCACGACGGCCGCGGCGGGGCGACCCCGCTCGACCAGGTCGGCGGTCGACGCTCCGCGGCTGAGCGCCTCGAGCCCGAGGGCCCCTGAGCCGGCGTACAGGTCGAGGACCCGCGCGCCGTCGATCGCTTCGAGCGACTCGAGCGCGGCGAACAGGGACTCCCGCACGCGATCGCTCGTGGGCCGCGTCCCCGCCCCAGGAACCTCGAGACGGATGCCGCGCGCGCGTCCTGCGATGATCCTGGTCACCCGTTCACGATACGACAGGGGGCGACGACGTCGTGTCGGTCGCGTTCTCTAGACTCGGAGCATGTCGCTCACGCTCGAATCCTCGCTGGAGGAGGCTATCGGCGCGGCGTCGGCCAAGACGCTGGGTCGCGCCTTCGGCATGAAGACCGTGGGCGATCTGCTCGGCCACTACCCGCGGCGCTATGCGGATCCGGGTGAGCTCACGCCGATCCGCGATCTCCCGATCGGCGAGACGGTCACGATCGTCGCCGAGGTGCTGTCGTCGAGCTTCCGTCGTATGCGCAACCGACCCGGCGCGATGGTGGACGTGGTGATCGGCGACGGGGTGGGCCGCATGTCCTTGACCTTCTTCGCGAAGAACATCGGTGCGGCCGAGTGGCGGTCGAACGATCTCGCGGTCGGCCGACGCGGGGTATTCTCCGGCAAAGTGGGCGAGTTCAACGGCGTCACGCAGTTCGCGCATCCCGAGTACGAGCTGTTCGATGATGAGGATGCGGCGCGCCGTCGGGCCGACGCGCGGGCGGCGGTGCCCATTCCCATCTACCCGGCGACGTCGGCGATCCAGACGTGGCAGATCGCCCGCCTGGTCGGCCGCGTGCTGGACGGGCTGACCGAGGTGCCTGAGCCGCTGCCCGAAGAGGTCCGTCGCGGCGAAGAACTGCTCACGGCGCGGGAGGCGCTCGAGCGCATCCACCGCCCCCGCACGCGCAACGACATCGACCCCGCGGTGCGCACCCTCCGCATGCACGAGGCGCTGACCCTGCAGACGGCGCTGCTGCAGCAGCGCCAGGCGGTGCGCGCCCTGGCGGCCACGTCGCGCCCGGCTCACCCCGGTGGGCTCCTCGAACGGTTCGACGCTGCGCTGCCGTACACCCTGACCCCCGACCAGGAGACCGTGGGCGCGCAGATCGCGCATGACCTGGTCGGTGCGTGGCCGATGAACCGACTGGTGCAGGGCGAGGTCGGCTCGGGAAAGACCCTCGTCGCGCTGCGCGCCATGCTGCAGGTGGCCGAGAGCGGGGGACAGGCGGCCCTGATCGCCCCGACCGAGGTCCTCGCGGCCCAGCACCTGCGCTCCATCACGAAGATGCTGGGCCCGCAGCTCGCCCCGCTGCTGATGCCGACGCTGCTCACGGGTCAGCTCCCCGCGGCCGAGCGGCGCAAGGCTGCGCTCCGGGTCGCCTCCGGGCAGTCGCTCATCGTGGTCGGGACGCACGCGCTGCTGGGGGAGAAGACCACGTTCGCCGATCTCGGGCTCGTCGTTGTCGACGAGCAGCACCGCTTCGGTGTGGAGCAGCGGGAGGCGCTGCGCGCGAAAGGATCCAGTCCGCACGCGCTCGTCCTCACCGCGACGCCGATCCCGCGCACGGTCGCGATGACGGTCTTCGGCGACCTCGACACCTCGGTCATCCGCACGATGCCCGCCGGTCGCGCCGGCATCGAGTCGTACGTCGCTCCGCTGGCCGAGCATCCCGGCTGGTTCAACCGCGTGTGGGAGCGGGCGGCGGAGGAGATCGCGCAGGGTCGACAGGTGTTCGCGGTATGCGCGGCGATCGACACGGCGGCGAAGACGGCGGAGGCGGGCGAGCAGGAGCTTTTGGCGCCGGAGGGCGGGAAGGGGCCGCGCTGGGGCGTCGTGCAGCTCGACGAGGCGCTGGCCACGCATCCGACGCTCGGCGGCCTCCGGCGCGCGGTGCTGCACGGGCGCATGCCGTCGGAGGAGAAGGATGCGGTGATGCAGTCCTTCGCCCGCGGCGACATCGATCTGCTGCTGGCGACGACCGTGATCGAGGTCGGGGTCGACGTGCCCAACGCCTCGACCATGATCGTGCTCGATGCCGACCGCTTCGGGGTGTCGCAGCTCCATCAGCTGCGCGGACGTGTGGGTCGTGGCGGCGTGCCGGGGTTGTGCCTGCTGGTTACCGAGGCCGAGGAAGGCTCCGTCGCGCGGGAGCGGGTCGATGCGGTCGCTGCGACCCTGGACGGGTTCGCCCTGGCCGAGGTCGATCTGGAGCTGCGGGGGGAGGGCGACGTGCTCGGTGCTGCGCAGGCGGGCGTGCGCTCGTCGCTCAAGCTGCTCAGGGTCGTGAAGGATGCGGCGCTGATCACCCGCGCGAGGGAGCTCGCGGAGGGGATCCTGTCCGACGACCCGGAACTCGCGCGCCACCCCGGTCTCCGCGACGCCATCGGTCGCCGCGTGACGGACGAGGACCGCGCGGCGCTGGCGAAGAACTGACGCCGTTCGGCCGTGCCCTAGGCTGGATGCATGAGCAGCAGGATCGCCGTCGTCCCGGGTTCGTTCGATCCGCCGACCCTGGGTCACCTCGATGTGATCCGCCGCGCGGCCGCCCTGTACGACGAGCTGCACGTGCTGGTGGTGCACAACCCCGGCAAGGAGGCGATGCTGCCGATCGCGCAGCGGCTGTCCCTGCTCGAGCGCTCGATCGCCGAGGACGGCATGCAGGGCAACATCGTGATCGGCTCCTGGAGCATGGGTCTCCTCGTCGACTACGCGCGCGACGTGAACGCGGGCGTGCTGGTGAAGGGCATCCGCTCGCAGGTCGATGTCGCGTACGAGTCGCCGATGGCGATCGTGAACCGTCACCTGGCCGACATCGAGACCGTCTTCCTGCTGCCCGATCCCGCGCACGCCATGGTGTCGAGCTCGCTCGTGCGCCAGGTCGCGTCGCTGGGGGGAGACATCGCGCCGTTCGTTCCGCCGGCCGTCGCGTCGTTCCTCGACACCGGTGCGCGCGGCCTCTGAGGCCGCCCGTCCGGCCCGGTCGCAGGGAGACCCCGGTAGCATTGAGGGGTGCGTTCCCGACTCAACAGCCCCTTCGTGCTCCCCGTCCGTGACATCGTCCGGCGTCCGGGGGAGATGCGCGAGCACACCTTCACGGTGACGCTCCCCGAGCAGTGGGGGGAGGGCATCGTGACCTTCGAGTCAGGCTCCGAGCTGGATCTCGACGTGCGTCTGGAGTCGGTTCACGAGGGCATTCTCGTGTCCGGTTCCGCGGATGGAGAGTACGTCGGCGTCTGCGGCCGCTGCCTCACCGACATCTCCGAGCCTGTCGAAGTCGAGTTCCAGGAGCTTTTCGCGTATCCTGGTGAGGAAGAAACTGACTTCGAGGTTCAAGACGACCACGTGGATCTTGAAACTCTCGTCAGGGATGCGGCCGTATTGTCGCTTCCATTTCAGCCGGTGTGTCAGCCGGATTGCCTCGGGCTCGACCCGGTCACAGGCGAGAGGCTGACCGAGAGCACCGGGACGGAGCAGGCCGCTCCCATCGATCCTCGATGGAGTGCGCTCCAGCAGATCACAGACCAAGACGGCACGGCAGAGAGCCGTGCCGCCGAGAAAGAAGAGAGCTAGTCATGGCTGGTAACCCCCCGAAGCGCAAGGTCTCCCGTTCGAACACCCGCTCGCGTCGCGCGCAGTGGAAGGCGGAGGCTCCGGCGCTCGTCAAGACCGTCGAGAACGGCAAGGTCGTCTACAGCCGTCCGCACCAGGCGAAGGTCGTCACCGACTCGCAGGGCACCGAGCTCTTCCTGGAGTACAAGGGCCGCAAGGTCGCCGACGTCTGAGTCGCGTACCGTGACGGAGGTCCCCGGGGGGACGAGACCTCTCCCAGCAAAGCTCCGCGTCGACATCGACGCGGAGCTTCTGGAGTTGGCACTCACCCATCGCTCTTACGCCTACGAGCACGGCGGCATCCCGCACAACGAGCGCCTGGAGTTCCTCGGCGACTCGGTGCTGGGGCAGGCGGTGACGGTGATGCTGTTCACCACGCACCCCGACCTCGACGAGGGCGAACTGGCCAAGCGGCGGGCAAGCGTCGTCTCGACGGTGGCCCTGGCCGAGGTGGCCCGCGGTATCGACCTCGGAAGTCATCTCTTGCTGGGTCGCGGTGAGGAGCAGACGGGCGGTCGCGACAAGGACTCCATCCTGGCCGACACCATGGAGGCCGTGATCGGCGCCACCTACCTCTCCGCGGGGCCGGAGGCGGCGACCGAGCTGGTGCTGCGATTGACCGAGCCTCTGCTGGCGGACCCGGAGCGCTACGGCGCCGCGATGGACCCGAAGACCAGCCTGCAGGAGCTTGCCGCCCGGGTGGGTGCTACGCCGCCGCAGTACTCGGTCGAGGCGAGCGGACCGGATCACGACCGTCGCTTCACGGCCACGGTCGCCGTCGGAGACGTCGAGATGACCGGCACCGGAAGCAGCAAGAAGACCGCGGAGATGGCGGCCGCGCTCAGCGCCTGGCGCGTGCTCAACGAGCGTGCCTGAGCTTCCCGAGGTCGAGGTCGTCCGCGCGGGCCTCGCCCCGGCCGCGGTCGGCGCGACGATCACGGCCGTGAGCGTCTTCGACGAGCGCGCCCTCACCAGGCACACGGCGGGTGCTGCCGACTTCGTGCAGCGCCTCGAGGGACGTGCCGTCACGGCGGCGATGCGTCGCGGCAAGTTCCTGTGGCTTCCCCTCGATGACGACGGGGAGTCGGCGCTGATCGCGCACCTCGGGATGAGCGGACAGCTGCTGCTGCGGGCTCCCGACGCTCCGTCCGAGCGCCATGAACGCGTGCGCCTCGGGATCGAGCATCCCGTTCACGGTGAGCTCGCGGTCGTATTCGCGGATCAGCGCACGTTCGGCTCCCTCGCCGTCGATGCCTTGGTGGAGGACGGGCCCTCGCGCGTACCGACGCAGGTGGCGCACATCGCGCGCGATCCGATGGACCCGTTCTTCGACGACGACGCCTTCCGACTGGCTCTCGCTCGCCGGCACAGCGCGGTCAAGCGGGTGCTGCTCGACCAGGGCGTCGTGAGCGGTATCGGCAACATCTATGCCGACGAGTCGCTGTGGGCCGCGCGTATCCACCCCGAGACGCCGGCCGATCGACTCTCGACCCCGGCCGTGCACCGTCTGCTCACCGAGGTCCGCACCGTGTTGGCGAAAGCCCTCGCCGAGGGCGGGACCAGCTTCGATGCGCAGTACGTCAACGTGAACGGCCAGGCGGGGTACTTCGCCCACTCCCTCAATGCCTACGGCCGCGGCGGGGAGCCGTGTCCGCGGTGCGGCGGCGCCATTCGGCGGGTGTCGTTCATGAACCGGTCGTCCCACTTCTGCCCGACCTGCCAGCGCCGCCGCTGAGGTCACACCGGCTGGAAGGCTCGCCCGAGGAGCGGCCGCGTCGCCCAGGTGCTCGCCCACACCAGCCCGATCCCGGTGATGAGAACCACGGCGATGGTGGCGATCGAGACGGGCGCCGTGATCAGTGCGATTCCGAGCAGGGGGAACACGAGGAACGCGGCGCAGAGGGCGGAGCCGAGAGAGGTCACGAGCACCGGGGCGACGATGGAGCGTCGGCGGGCGCGATCGATCATCTCCATCGGCATCCCCAGCTGGTGCAGGCTTCGGTGGAGGTCTCTCTGATCGATCACGTCCGCAGCCTGATTGACGCCCACGGATGCCGCCACCATGAGGAACGATCCGATCAGGGTGATGATGAGTCCGGTGCGGATATCGGCGGCGAGCGTCGCGTCGGCTCCGGATGCACCAGGACCGTCGATCTCCGCCATGAGCGCGACACCGGTCCCCGCGAAGACGGCCATGAAGCTCGCCATCGCGATGCCACCGACCTGACGCCACGCAGCTTTCGGCGCATCCAGGACGATGCGGGCCGAGAGCATGCGGTCGGGCTCCTGTGCCCGGCGCAGGCTCGTGCGTGCCCAGATCGACAGTGCCCAGGGGCCGACCAGGTTCAGCACGGCGAGCGCCGCGGCGTAGAGGCCACACAGCACGATGACGGCGATCATCCCGCCGGCGATGGCGGGAACCGCCTTGATGAGCACGAAGGCGATCGCCAATCCCCCCACGGCGATCACCGCACGGATCCAGTGCATCTTGGTGACGACGGCGCGAGTGCGCACTCCCAGCGGCGAGATCACCACGCGGCGCAGACCGATGGAGGCACTCACCACGGCCAGCAGCAGCACCACGGCGACCACGAGGAGGATCGGAACGGGTGGCAGGAGCACAGCATCGAACCCGAGCGGTGCGCCGCGGAACGGGATCAAGCCGATGAGCGGACTGATCGCGAGGTGACCCGCCACCCCGATCGCGGCGCCGACGGCTGCCACGAGCAGCGACTCCGCCACGGTGGCGACCGTCACCCCCGCGGGTGTGACACCGAGCAGGCGGAGTGTCGACAGCCTCTCGTCGCGACGGCGCGCTGACAGTCGGGCGGCCGCACCACCGAGGGACATGAGCGGCACGACGAGGAGGACGAGAGCGATGCCAGCGAGTGCCTGGTAGAGGGCAGCACTGTCATCGGACCACCGCCAGAACGACTGCGCACCGCCGATCACCGTGAGGACCAGGGTGGTGACGATGCCGAAGGCGACGACGGGGAGCACGAGGACGCTGTTCTCGCCGCGGGCCGGCCGCAGGAGGAGCGTCAGCACGCCGGCGTTCATGCGTCCACCGCCGAGGAGACGATGCGCCCGTCACGCACGGCGACCGTACGGGTGCAGCGTGCCGCGACGTCGGCGTCGTGCGTGACCACCACCAGCGTGCGTCCCTGGCCGGTGGTCGACCACAGCAGTGCATCCATCACCTCTGCGGAGGTGTGCGAGTCGAGCGCGCCGGTCGGCTCGTCCGCGAAGACGATCTCCGCCCCCGTCGCCTGCGCGCGCGCGATCGCGACACGTTGCGCCTGACCGCCGGAGATTTCGCCGATGCGTCGATCCTCCATTCCCGCCAGTCCGAGCGCGGCGAGCCAGGAGGCGGCGTGCGGGATGGCATCCTTCTTCGCCACGCCGTTGATCATGGAGGCCAGGGCCACATTCTCGACCGCGGTGAGCTCGGGGATGAGGAGTCCCTGCTGGAACACGAAGCCGAATCGTTCGCGCCGCAGGCGCGAGCGCGCGGATTCCCCGAGTGCGGTGACCTCGACGGGTCCGCCGGCGGACGGGTGGAACGTGACGCTGCCGGCGTCGGGGGCCGTGATGCCCGCGAGCACGTGCAGCAGAGTGGTCTTGCCCGATCCGGAGGCGCCCATGATGGCCACGGCTTCTCCGCGCTGCACGGCGAGGTCGATGCCGGCGAGGGCGCGCGTGGCCCCGAAGGTCTTGGTGAGAGCGTGAGCTTCGATCACGAATGCGTTCATGATTCCAGCCTTCCCGCGCGCGGCCCCCACGTCGTCGGCCGTCCGGATGACCGTCCGGGAGCGGAGTCATCCAGGAGGATGACTCCGCTCCCGCGGGATCAGAGCTTCTTCTGCCACGCGCCCGCGTACGAGACCGGGCGGAACCCGATCGCCTCGTTGATGTCGAGCATCGGCCGGTTCTCCTCCGCGTTGAAGGTGGAGACCACGGTGGCATCCGGCACGAGCTCACGCCAGCGGAGCAGGTTCGCGCACTTCACGATCATGCCCAGACGATGCCCGCGGTGGTCCTTGGACACCAGGGTGCCGAACTGATGCGTGACGCCGGTGCGCTCCGCTCCGATGACCAGCTCGTTGTACGCGACGATGTCGCCGGTGGGCACGTGCTCCACGGCGACGACGGACACCGTCTGCCCGGCGCCCGTCAACCGCGCATCTCGCCGGGCCACCCGGTCGGCGTCCCAGACCTCCGCGACGAAGTCCATGTCGCCGCTCGGAGCGTCCGTCGACAGCCGCGCCAGCACCGCCGCGTACCCGGAGCGGAGCTCGGGCGGTGTGGGCAGCAGCCACTCCACCACGCGGTAGTCGGGTCCTGCCGCCTGCGTGGCCTCGGCCAGAGCGGCCTCCAGAGGAGCGGGGTCCGCGCGCAGGTTGAATTCACTGTTGCGCTCGACCTGCTCCAGTGTGAATCCGTGGGCGTCGACGAGGTCGCTCAGCGGCGTCGCCGGAATGCGGCCCCATCCGGTCCGAGGAACCAGCATGCGAGATGTCTCCTCCGGACGATGCAGGCTCCAGATCTGCAGCACGCTGCGCCCGCGGGCCCGTGCCTCGCTCTCGGCTCGCGCGAGGAGCGCGTCTTCGATGCCTCGGCCCCAGTGTGCGTCAGACACGAGCAGGTCGACCTCGGCAGCGTTCGCGTCCGCCTCCTGCGCGAAGGACACCGTCACCATGCCCACGATGTCGGCACCGTCGCGGGCGACGAAGCCGAGGTCGAGGGAGTCGGTGTCGTCTTGCCAGCCCGGGAGCATCTGCGCGGCATCCGGCGCGAGATCCGGGATACCGACCTGCTCGTCGCAGATCTGCCGGTTGAGTTCGCCGTACGCGCGGAAGTCGGCGGCGTCGTCAGCGTCGAGCGCGGCGGGGACGGTCAGCGGTGAGATGGTCAGTTCCGCGATGGTCATGTCGGTTCCTTCGGGGTGGCGGGCGGCTGCGGGGGAGACGGCGAAGGGCCGTCCACGGTCTCCTCCGCCCACGGACGGGGCGGAGGAGACCGATGGTGCGGTGTCGACGGCGTGCGATGCGGTCATGCGGATCAGCGCATTCCCCGCTGCATGTCGAACATGAGCATGGCGTTCGACTCCGCTGCGGAGCGGTGACGCTGCTCTCCGACGAGGAACAGGTCGGCCGGGTCGAGGGTCAGCCCTCGGCGCGGCCGCCGCGGCCGCTGAGCCCGCTGGAGCAGCCAGAGGCCGATCCGGAGGGAGAGGCGGTCCGTCAGACGGAGCTGTCGCCGTTCGTCGTCGCGGGGGAGGGGGAGGACCTCACGGTCCTCGATATCGGGCGGGTGGGTGGTGCTGCGGTACAGCGTGGTGTTCACGATGATTCCTTCGAGGTTGCGTGATGGGAGGGGGTGCGGAAGCACCGGCGCAGGCCGAGGATCCGGCCGGAGACGGTGCGGACGGTGGCGACCGCTCGGGGATGCGCTGACGCGAGAATGCGAGAGCGCGTGCCGAGGGTGGCGGGGAATCCATGACTCCGCGGTGCGGGTCAGAGGGTGGTGGCGCGGGGGAACCGGCAGGACGGATGGCCTCGGAGAGGCGTCACATCCCGGGCGACGGTTCTAGCAGATCGTGCCGAGGCGGTCGCCGGCGGTTACCGAGTACGCACGGTTCGGCGCGGTGTGCGCGGGCGCGGTGCGGCCGTTGGCCTTCGCGGTGTGCTGAGTGATCATCATCGGTAACCTCCTTTCGTGTGGCGATCCGGAGGCCAACCGTAGCGAAACTCTCAGCCGATCGTCAAGCATTTCGTGCTAGCGCCGGCGTGTCGCCGCCGGAGGAGCTCGCTCCGAGACCCGCGCGGGATCCGTGGGAATCCGCGCGATTCCGGTAGCGTAGCGACGTGATTCTCCCCCGACGAGCGGTGCCCGCATGCATCTGAAGAGCCTGACGCTCAAGGGGTTCAAGTCGTTCGCCCAGCCGACGAGCTTCGTCTTCGAGCCCGGCGTGACCTGCATCGTGGGTCCGAACGGCTCCGGCAAGTCCAACGTGGTCGACGCCCTCGCCTGGGTCATGGGGGAGCAGGGCGCGAAGACCCTCCGCGGCGGCAAGATGGAGGACGTCATCTTCGCCGGCACCTCCACGCGAGGGCCCCTCGGGCGAGCCGAGGTGCAGCTCACGATCGACAACGCCGACGGAGCACTGCCGATCGAGTACGCCGAGGTCACGATCAGCCGCACGCTGTTCCGCAACGGATCGAGCGAGTACGCGATCAACGGCGAGGGCTGCCGACTGCTCGACGTGCAGGAGCTCCTGAGCGACTCGGGTCTCGGCCGCGAGATGCATGTGATCGTGGGTCAGGGGCGCCTCGACACCGTGCTGCAGGCGTCGCCGGAGGATCGCCGTGGCTTCATCGAGGAGGCGGCGGGGATCCTCAAGCACCGACGCCGCAAGGAGAAGACCCTCCGCAAGCTCGACGCCATGGAGGCCAACCTGACGCGTCTGAGCGACCTGGCCGGTGAGATCCGGCGGCAGCTGAAGCCGCTGGGCCGTCAGGCCGAGATCGCCAGGGAGGCCCAGACGATCGCGGCCGTGGTGCGCGATGCGAAGGCCCGGCTGTTCGCGGACGACGTGGTCGCCCTGCGCACGGCCCTGGCCGACCACACCCGCACGGAGCAGGAGCGTCACACGGAGCGCCTCGTGCTGTCGGATCAGGCCGAGGCGGTGCGTGCGAGCATCGCGCGGCTCGAGAAGGACCAGAACTCTGTCGCCGTCGATGCGGCGCGCGGCGTGGCCTTCGGGCTCGAGCAGGTCCAGGAGCGCATGCGGGGGCTGTACACCCTCGCCAATCAGCGTCTTGCTCTGCTCGGCTCGGAGGAGGACGATGCCGCCGTGACCGCGGTCACGGTGACGCAGGCGACGATCGACGAGGCGAAGGACGACATCGAGACGATCTCCTCGGGGCTGGGCGATGCGCAGGATGCCGCGGTCGCGGCGAGCCGCGAGGTCGTGCACGCCAGGGCGGAGCTCGACACGCTCGACGTCGACATCGCGGAGCAGAGCGCGCTCGTGTCGGAGTACGACATGCGCCTGACGGCCCTGCGCGGTACGGCTGATGCGGCGGCGTCGGCCCTTGCCGCGGTGCGTGGTGCCGTGCTGCGCCAGGAGAATGCGCTCGAAGCGGCGAACGAACGGCGGCGGGAGGCGGCGGAGGCACTGGAGGCGATCGAGGACGCCGAGGCCCCGCAGGGCACAGCCGTCGAGCACGCTGCCGCCTATGAGAGCGCGCAGCGGGCGGCGACGGCGGCGGAGGCCGAGCGCGAGACGCTGCGCGAACGGCTCCACGCCGCGGAGCGCGAGGTCGACTCGCTCACGGCGAAGGCGGCGGCGCTGAGCAGCGCGCTGTCGCTGTCCGGTGGTGCCGCCGAGATCGTGAAGGCCGGTGGCGCGGGAGTCCGCGGACTGGTCGGCGACGCGGTGCAGGTCAGGCCGGGGTTCGAGGCGGCGATCGCCGCAGTCCTCGGTCCGCTCGCGGAGGGCGTGCTGATCGACAGCGCGGACGCCGCGTTCACGCTGGCGGCCCTGGCTGCGGCGGAGCGCCGTGGGGTCGTGGATTTCGTGGTGGCGGATGCTCTGCGCCCCGAGTCGACCGCGCCTCCCGTCGACGGTGTCACGTCCGCGATCGACGTGGTGACCGCACCCGACGGCGTCCTGGGCATCCTGTCGCATGTGCTGATCGCCGAAGACCTCGATGCGGCGCGCTCGGCGCGAGCCGCTCTGGATGCGCTGTCCGACACGCGCACGACGATCGTGACGACCAGCGGCGAGGTGATCACCGCGCAGACGCTGCGCACGGGCTCCGGTGGTGAGCGGTCGCGTCTCGAGCTCGCGGCCGAGCGCGACGCGGCGACGGAGCGGCTCGCCGAGATCCAGATCGTCGTCGACTCGCTCCGGGAGGCGCGGATCGAGGCGGACGAGCAGGTGGAGGCGACACGGCGTCAGGCCAAGGACGCGTTGCGGGCGCTGCGCGAGCACGATGCCGCCCTGGCCACGCACGCCGAGCAGGTCAACCGCGTCACGGTGCGGCACGAGTCCGCCGTGGCCGAGTGCGAGCGCCTGGAGTCGGGGCTCGCGCAGGCCCAGGCTGCGGTCGCGGATGCCGAGGCGAAGGCGAAGTCGGCCCGTGCGGAGCTCGACGAGGCCGTGGCCGCGCCGCGTCCCGTGCTGGACGCGTCTGCCCGCGACGGTCTGCTCGAGGCTCTCGAGCTCGCCCGCGAGGGAGAGGTGCGCGCGCGGCTCGAGGTCGAGACGCTGCGCGAGAGGGTGCGTGCGGCGCAGGCGAGGGTCGCGACGCTCGAACGGCAGCGCGAGCAAGAGCGGGACGCCGCCGCCGAGGCCGCCCGCCGCGCAGTGATCCGTCGGGCACAGCGGGAGGCCGCCTCCGGGGTGGCAGAGGAGCTTCCGCGCATCCTTGACTCGCTGGACCGCTCGGTGACCGAGGCCCGCGTGGCTCTCGCCGAGGCGGAGGCCGCCAGAGCAGCGCAGAACGAGGAGCTGGTGGCGCTCCGGAAGCAGGAGACGTCGCTGCGCGAGCGGCTCGCCGGCCTCACCGAGAGCGTGCACGGCCTGGAGCTGCAGATCCACGAGAAGAAGCTCCACCTGCACAGCCTGCTGGAGCGTGTGTCCTCCGAGCTGTCGCTCGACGAAGATATTCTCGTTGCGGAATATGGACCTGATCAGCTCGTTCCTCGCGATCCCGGAGTGGAGCCCCCTGCGGACGAACTGCTCGACGACACGGCGATCCCGTTCGATCGTCGTATCCAGCAGCGCCGGCTGGCCGAGGCCGAGCGGAAGCTCGCCCAGCTGGGCCGCGTCAATCCGCTCGCTCTGGAGGAGTTCGCCGCGCTCGAGCAGCGCCACGCCTTCCTGACGGAGCAGCTCGCCGACCTGACCCAGACCCGTCAGGATCTGCTGACGATCATCGCGGACCTCGACGAGCGGATGCAGACCATCTTCGCCAGTGCGTTCGAGGACACCAAGGAGGCGTTCGGCCAGGTCTTCCCGCTGCTGTTCCCCGGTGGGACGGGGAGCATCTCCCTGACCGACCCGGACAACATGCTCACGACCGGCATCGAGGTCTCGGTGCGGCCCGTCGGGAAGAAGATCGAGCGCCTGTCGCTGCTCTCCGGAGGGGAGCGGTCGCTGGCCGCTGTCGCGCTGCTGGTGGCGATCTTCAAGGCGCGTCCCAGCCCGTTCTACATCCTCGACGAGGTGGAGGCGGCCCTCGACGATGCGAACCTCGGCCGGCTGCTCACCGTGTTCGAGCAGTTGCGGGAGACATCTCAGCTCCTGGTGATCACGCACCAGAAGCGCACGATGGAGATCGCCGACGCGCTGTACGGCGTCTCGATGCGCCAGGACGGCGTGTCCGCTGTCGTCGGTCAGCGCGTCGGTGACCGCGCGGCCGCCGCGGCGAGCTGACCGGCGTAGCGAACCGCTACCCGTAGGCTGGGGGGATGGCAGAGAAGTCCTGGTCTCTCGGTCGCGCCCTGCGCGGCATGTTCGTCAAGCCCACGATCGATGAGACGACGTGGGAAGACCTGGAGACCGCCCTGATCACGGCCGACTTCGGGCCGGACATCAGCGAGCGCATCGTCGACGAGCTCCGCGACAAGGTCGCGAAGTACCGCACGACCGACCCCCGCGACCTCCAGCGCATGCTGCGCGAGACGCTCGAGGAGCACTTCGCGAAGTTCGACACGACGCTCAAGCTCACCGAGCGCCCGGCCGTCGTGCTCGTCGTCGGCGTCAACGGGGTCGGGAAGACCACCACGATCGGCAAGTTCACCAAGTTCCTGCGCGGCTACCAGCGCAGCGTCGTGGTGGGGGCCGCCGACACGTTCCGTGCCGCCGCCGTGGACCAGCTCGCCACGTGGGCGCAGCGCGGAGGGGCGGCGATCGTCCGCCCGCAGCACGAGGGGCAGGACCCGGCGTCTGTGGCGTTCCAGACCGTGGAGTACGCCAAGCGCGAGGGCATGGAGATCGCGATCATCGACACGGCCGGTCGTCTGCACACCAAGGGCGGGCTGATGGACGAGCTCGGCAAGATCCGCCGGGTCGTGGAGAAGCAGGCCCCGATCAGCGAGGTGCTGCTGGTTCTCGACGCGACGACGGGGCAGAACGGGGTCATGCAGGCGGAGACGTTCCTGCAGCACGCCGGTGTCACCGGGCTCGTGCTGACCAAGCTCGACGGGTCGGCCAAGGGCGGCTTCGTTCTCGCGGTTCAGGAGCGCACCGGGATCCCGGTGAAGCTGCTCGGACAGGGCGAGGGCATCGACGATCTGACCGGTTTCACCCCGCACGTGTTCGTGCAGGCGCTGGTCGGCTGACACAGGGCTACCGCCCTGAGCACGAGGCTGGTTTCATAGCGTTATGGCGATCGAACACGACTACTTCGGACTGCTGTCGTCGGGCCCCGACGGCTCGATCTTCTGGTCGGAGACCGTCGAGCTCGGTGACCAGAGCGTGACGGTCGACCTCACCGCTCCGGACCAGGACGACGTGTCCGCTGATGCCCTCGACATCGCCGCCGCGCTGATCGCGGGACTGGAGAACGTCGACGCCACGGCCCGCCGCGGCATGTTGTCCGAGGTGGATGACCGGACGAGCGAGGTGACCGAGTACATCCTTCAGCAGCAGGAGGCCTTCGGCGACGACCTGCCGGACGTGCTGGTGGACGTGTCCGGCGATGCAGCGGTGGACATCATCCGCTCGTTGCGCCTGATGAGCATGACGATCCTGGCGGACGAGCATGGCGGGTCCGAGCCCTTCGCGGTGCTCGAGTACGCGCTCGACGACAGTGCGACCGACGACGTGCTGCTCGTGAACCTCGGCTCGGACGGAAGCGTGCAGTCCGTGATGAGCGCTGACTGACCCGGCGCTCACCCCGCAGATCACACGGCCTGGGCGAACCCGAGGTCGGCGCCCTCGGCGATGTGCGCGAGGTGCGGCGGGATCTCCCGCCCCTTCGAGACCATGGACTGCGCCCAGAGGCGTCCGGCACGGTACGAGGAGCGCACCAGCGGTCCGGCGAGCACCCCGAGGAAGCCGATCCGCTCCGCCTCCTCCTTGAACTCGACGAACTCGGCCGGCTTCACCCAGCGGGCGACGGGGAGGTGCCGCGGCGACGGCCGCAGGTACTGCGTGATGGTGATGATGTCGCAGCCGGCGTCGTGAAGATCCTGCAGGGCCTGCACGACCTCCTCCGGCTCCTCGCCCATGCCCAGGATCAGGTTCGACTTGGTGATGAGGCCCGCGTCGCGCGCCTGGGTCAGCACTCCCAGCGAGCGCTCGTAGCGGAAGGCCGGCCGGATGCGCTTGAAGATGCGCGGGACGGTCTCGACGTTGTGGGCGAACACCTCGGGCCGGGACTCGAACACGACACCGAGCTGATCCGGGTCGCCGTTGAAGTCGGTGGCGAGCAGTTCGACGCCGGTGTTCGGGTTGAGGCGATGGATCTGGCGGACGGTCTCTGCGTTGAGCCAGGCACCGCCGTCGGGAAGGTCGTCGCGGGCGACGCACGTGACGGTGGCGTAGCGGAGGTTCATGCGCACGACGCTCTCGGCGACGCGGCGTGGCTCGTCGGTGTCGTAGTCCGCGGGCTTGCCGGTGTCGATCTGACAGAAGTCGCAGCGCCGAGTGCACTGGGATCCGCCGATCAGGAAGGTCGCCTCGCGGTCCTCCCAGCACTCGAAGATGTTGGGACAGCCCGCTTCCTGGCACACGGTGTGGAGGTCTTCGCTCTTCACGAGCGAGTGGAGGGCGGTGTACTCCGGACCCATCTTGGCCTTGGTGCGGATCCACTCGGGCTTGCGCTCGATGGGGGTCTCGGCGTTGCGGATCTCGAGTCGGAGGAGCTTCCGGCCCTCGGGGGCGGCGGTCATGCGGGGACTCCCGTCCGTGCGATGTCGGTGTATTCGGCGAGGAAGGCGGCGCGGACGGCGTCCACGAGGTCGCGGGGTTCGACGACGGCCCCGGAGACCTCGCTGACCGTGGTCACACCGGCGTCGGTGATGCCGCACGGGATGATGTCGCGGAACGGTGCGAGCGAGTTGGCGCAGTTGATGGCGAAGCCGTGCATGGTCACGCCCTGCTGCACGCGCACCCCGATGGCGGCGACCTTGTCCTCGGAGAGGGGGCGGCGAACCCACACCCCGCTGCGACCGGGCACCTGGTAGCCGTCGACGCCGAACGGTCGCAGGACGTCGATCAGCAGATGCTCGAGCCGGCGCACGTGCGCGACGACATCCATGGGCTCAGGGAGGCGGACGATCGGGTAACCGACCAGCTGCCCCGGGCCGTGCCAGGTGATCTTGCCGCCGCGGTCGACGTCGACCACGGGGGTGCCGTCCTGCGGTCGCTCGTGCGGCTCGGTGCGCTTGCCCGCCGTGTAGACGGCCTCGTGTTCGAGCAGGATCAGCGTGTCCGGACGCGCGCCGGAGAGCACATCGGCGTGCACGCGGCGCTGCAGGTCCCAGCCGTCGAGGTACGGCACGGGGGTCGGGGAGAACCCGGGGGTGAGGATGTCGAGCATGAAGTCTCGCCTCCGAAATAGTTGGATTGCGTCTAAGAATACGCCCTGTTGTGACGCCCGAGCGCGACTCGCCGCGCGCGGTAGCGTGAGGGTATGAACTCCACCGGCCGCGCTGGCCGCCCCAAGGCGTCGTCGCGCGAGACGCTCGCGGAGGCGGCGTGCGAGCTGTTCCTGGAGCGCGGGTACGACGCCACGTCGGTCGCCGACATCACGCAGCGCGCCGGGGTGAGCCGCTCCAGCTTCTTCAACTACTTCACCTCCAAGAGCGACGTGCTGTGGTCCGCCGTGGACGAGCGCATCGAGGAGGCCGTCAAACGCCTGCAGGGCCTCGGGCGCGAGGCGGACGGCGACGCCGTGCGCGGGATCCTGCGGGGCATCGTGCGGGACTTCGCGCCGGACCCGCTCGCGCTCGCTCTGCGCAACGCCGGCGCGATGGGACTGCAGGATGAACTCGTCCGCGACACCGGGGTGCGCCTGGCGCGGCTGTCGGAGGCGATCGCCACCGCGGCCCGTGGCTCCGGCGTCGACGCGATCAGGGCGGACATCCTCGGCGCAGCCCTCGCGGCCGCCGTGTTCTCCGCGTTGCGCGTGTGGGCCGAGCAGGGCGCGGGGCTCGGAACCCCGCAGGCCGTGCTCGACGACGCCCTCGGCGCGATCCACGACCTCCCGTGGTCCGGCTGAGCGAGTCGTCGGCGCTCGCGTAGAATCGGGAGCACCATGGCTACCTTTGGAACGCTCTCCGACCGTCTCACCGAGACCTTCCGCAACCTCCGCACGAAGGGGAAGCTCACCGCCGCCGACGTCGACGGCACCGTGCGCGAGATCCGTCGCGCGCTGCTCGACGCGGACGTCGCTCTTGCGGTCGTCAAGGACTTCACGGCGAAGGTGCGCGAGCGCGCGCTCGGCGACGAGGTCAACAAGGCGCTGAACCCCGCCCAGCAGGTCGTGCAGATCGTGAACGAGGAGCTCGTGCAGATCCTCGGCGGGGAACAGCGTCGTCTGCAGTTCGCCAAGACGGCGCCGACCGTCATCATGCTCGCCGGGCTCCAGGGCTCCGGAAAGACGACGTTCGCCGGCAAGCTCGCGAAGCAGCTGGAGGGGGAGGGGCACACCCCGCTCCTGGTCGCCGCCGACCTGCAGCGTCCGAATGCCGTCAACCAGCTGCAGGTCGTCGCGGAGCAGGCCGGTGCGACCGTGTACGCACCCGAGCCGGGCAACGGCGTCGGCGATCCGGTCAAGGTGTCGCGCGACGGCGTGGAGCACGCCCGTCGCCAGCAGCATGACGTGGTGATCATCGACACCGCCGGACGCCTCGGTGTCGACGCCGAGCTGATGAAGCAGGCCGCCGACATCCGCAAGGCGGTCGACCCGGACGAGGTGCTGTTCGTCATCGACGCGATGATCGGTCAGGATGCGGTCAACACGGCGAAGGCCTTCCAGGAGGGCGTCGACTTCACCGGCGTCGTCCTGTCGAAGCTCGACGGTGACGCCCGCGGTGGTGCGGCGCTCTCGGTCGCCTCCGTCACCGGCCGGCCGATCATCTTCGCCTCGACCGGTGAGCGCCTCGAAGACCTCGAGCCGTTCCACCCCGACCGCATGGCGAGCCGCATCCTCGACCTCGGCGACATCCTGACCCTGATCGAGCAGGCGCAGCAGGCGTTCGACGAGGAAGAGGCGCTGAAGGTCGCCGAGAAGCTCGCCAACGAGGCCTTCACGCTGGAGGACTTCCTCGAGCAGCTGCAGCAGATGAAGAAGATGGGCTCGATGAAGAAGATGCTCGGCATGCTGCCGGGCATGGGCCAGATGAAGCAGCAGCTGGAGGACTTCGACGAGCGGGAGATCGATCGCACCGAGGCGATCATCCGCTCGATGACGCCGGGGGAGCGGCGTAACCCCAAGATCTTGAACGGGTCGCGTCGTCTGCGCATCGCCCGGGGCTCCGGCATGACCGTGACCGACGTGAACCAGCTGGTGCAGCGTTTCGACCAGGCGGCGAAGATGATGAAGACGGTCGCGCGCGGTGGCACGCCGAACATCCCCGGCATGGGTCCCGTGCCCGGCATGGGCAAGCCGGGAGCATCGTCCAAGCGCGGCAAGAAGGGCAAGGGGTCTCAGGGACGCTCGCGCTCGGGTAACCCCGCCAAGCGGGCGGCCGAGAACGCTGGCCTGGCAGCATCCGCCTCCGCGAACGGCTCGGGCTTCGGTCTCGGCGGAGCTCCTGCGCCCACCGAGGCGGATCTCGCCGAGATCCAGAAGCTCTTCGGCAAGAGCTGATCCTCAGGCGCGTGCCGCCGGCACCGGTGGCTCCTCGCCGATCGTCGGCGTCGTCGGTGTTCGCCGTGGCCGCGCCGTCAGCTGTCCCACCACGAGCGCACCCAGAGCGAGGGCCAGTCCGACGCCCTGAACCGCGGTGAAGCTCTCCCCGAGGACGATGACGCCCAGCAGGGCGGCCACGAGCGGCGAGAGCAGGGCGAGCAGGCCGGGCGCGATCACCGGCAACTGCTGGATGCCCCGGAACCAGAGGGTGTAGGCGACGATGCCCCCGACCGTACCCAGCCAGAGGTAGCCGAGCGCTGCGGCCCCGTCGATGGACGACGGCACGCCCTCCACGGCGAGGGTCACGGGAAGCAGGAGCAGACCACCCGCGGTGAGCTGCCATCCGGCGTAGACCACGGGGCCGATGTCCCGCGGACGGCCCCAGCGCTTGGTGAGGATCATGCCGAGGCCCGTCGCGGTGACGCCGCCGAGCGCCGCGAGCACGCCCCAGAGGTCGAGCTGCGCCGCCGGACCGAGGACGACCAGTGCGACACCGCCCGCTCCGGTCACGGCGGCCGCGGCGGACACCGCCCTGATCCGCTCCTGGAGCACCAGGGCACCCAGCACCAGCACGATGAGCGGCTGCGCCCCTGCGACTGCGGCGGCGACCCCGCCGGGCAGCCGCTCGGCGGCGAGGAAGAGCAACGGGAAGAACGCGCCGATGTTGAGCGCGCCCAGCACGAGCATCTTCGGCCACCACGTGCCGCGCGGCAGGCGACGAGCGAGAAGCACGGCCACGAGACCCGCCGGGAGCGAGCGGAGCAGCCCCGCGAACAGCGGGTGGCCAGGAGGGAGGAGCTCGGTCGTGACGAGGTAGGTCGTGCCCCACGACAGCGGGGCCAGAGCGGTCAGCAGCACGATGCGCCATCTGTTCATGGCTCCAGCGTGGGGGCTTCCCGCGCATGAGTCCAACGCGGGCTTGTCATCCTATCCATGAGGCGCGATCATGATCGGATGGATCTGCAGCAACTGCGGTACGTGGTCGCGGTCGCGGCGACCGGGAGCTTCACCCGCGCGGCGGAGCAGTGCTTCGTGACGCAGTCGGCGCTGAGCCACCAGATGGCGGCGCTCGAGCGCGAGCTCGGCCATCGGCTGTTCGCGCGATCGAGCCGCAGTGTGCGCCTCACGGAGGCGGGCGAGGCGTTCCTCGAGCATGCACGGGTCGCCGTCCGCGCCGCCGAGCAGGCGAAGGACGCCGTCGCTGCGGTTGCCGGCGAGGTGACCGGAACGCTCCGCCTCGGCGCGATCCCCACCGTGACAGCGATCTCGGTGCCGGAGCTTCTGCGCGCGTTCCGGGAGGCGTATCCCGCGGCACGGGTGGAGCTGCGCGGTGGCAACAGCGACGAGCTCATCGCCGCGCTCCGCCGCGACGACCTCGACATCGCGCTGCTGGGCTTGCGCGGCGACCTGGAACCCGCGGGGGTCGCGTCTCGCGCGGTACAGCATCAGCGACTGGTCGCGGTGCTGCCGCATGACCACGGGCTCGCGACGCGGCGGCGGCTCCGGCTCGCCGATCTCGCCGGGTGCGCCTTCGCGGACTTCCCCGCCGGGACATCGGGTCGGGCGCAGAGTGACGCCGCCTTCACCGCCGCAGGACTCGAGCGGGACGTGGCCTTCGAGGTCGACACCGCTCCGCTGCTTCTCGGACTCGTGAGGGCGGGGCTCGCCGTGACCCTTCTGGCCCCGGGGGTGGTCGACGGCGCAGAAGGTGTGGTCGCGGTGGCGGTGAGCGACGGGCCCGAGCGGACGGAATACGTCGCGTGGGATGCCGTGGCTCCGAGGGGCGTGGCGCGGGCGCTGCTGGCCGTCCTGGACGGGATGCGGAACCAGGAATCGGAGCGCGGGTGAAACGAGAAGCGGGCCCGGGGGAGACCCCGGACCCGCTTCATCCTTCCTCGGACTACTTCACGTCCTCGTCGACCCAGTCCATCGACTTGGTGACGGCCTTGCGCCACAGCCGCAGCTGGCGCTCGCGCTCGGCGTCGTCCATCGTCGGCTCCCAGCGCTTGTCCTCCTGCCAGTTGGCGGAGAGGTCGTCCAGCCCGTTCCAGAAGCCGACGGCGAGACCGGCGGCGTAGGCGGCACCGAGCGCGGTGGTCTCGGCGACGACCGGGCGCACGACCGGGACCCCGAGCACGTCGGCCTGGAACTGCATGAGCGCGTCGTTGGCCACCATGCCGCCGTCGACCTTGAGCTCGCTCAGGTCCACGCCCGCATCCGCGTTGACGGCATCGAGCACGTCGCGGGTCTGGAACGCGACGGCTTCGAGCGCTGCGCGCGCGATGTGGTTCTTGTTCGCGTAGCGGGTGAGACCCACGATCGCGCCGCGGGCGTCCGGACGCCAGTACGGCGCGAACAGACCGGAGAACGCGGGGACGATGTACACGCCGCCGTTGTCCTCGACCTGCTCCGCCAGCTTCTCGACCTCGGGCGCCGAGGAGATGATCCCCAGCTGGTCGCGGAGCCACTGGATCAGCGAGCCCGTCACGGCGATCGACCCTTCGAGCGCGTAGTGCGTCGGCTGGTCCCCGAGCTTGTACCCGACGGTCGTGAGCAGCCCGTTCTTCGAGTGGACGACTTCCTCGCCCGTGTTGAAGATCAGGAAGCAGCCCGTCCCGTAGGTGTTCTTGCTCTCGCCCTTCTGGAACGCCGCCTGACCGAAGGTCGCCGCCTGCTGGTCGCCGAGGATCCCGGCGATCGGCGTCTCGCGCAGCAGCGACGAGCTCTCGGCGGTGCCGTAGACCTCGGAGGAGGAGCGGATCTCCGGCATCATCGACCGCGGCACGCCGAACACCTCGAGGATGTCGTCGCGCCACTCGAGCGTCTCCAGATCCATGAACAGCGTGCGCGAGGCGTTGGTGACGTCGGTGGCGTGCACGCCGCCGTCCACACCGCCGGTCAGGTTCCAGAGCACCCAGCAGTCGGTCGTGCCGAACAGCAGGTCGCCCGCCTCGGCCTTCTCGCGCGCACCCTCGACGTTCTCCAGGATCCACGCGATCTTGGTGCCGGAGAAGTAGGTCGCCAGCGGCAGGCCGACGACCGGCTTGAAGCGCTCGACGCCACCGTCGGCTGCGAGACGGTCGACGATCTCCTGCGTGCGGGTGTCCTGCCACACGATCGCGTTGTACACCGGCTTGCCCGTGGTCTTGTCCCAGACCACCGCGGTCTCGCGCTGGTTGGTGATGCCGACCGCGGCGATGTCGTGCCGGGTCAGGTCGGCACGGCCGAGCGCCAGTCCGATGACCTCCTGCACGTTGCGCCAGATCTCCGCCGCGTCGTGCTCGACCCAGCCAGCCTTCGGGAGGATCTGCTCGTGCTCCTTCTGGCCGGTGGCAACGATGCTGCCCTTCTTGTCGAAGATGATCGCGCGGCTCGACGTCGTGCCCTGGTCGATCGCGATGATGTAGTCAGCCATGTGTTCTCCTTTGAATTCGCTTGCGGGTAGGGATCAGCCGGCGAGGCCGAGCAGAACGGGTGCCGCGAGGGCGGCGATGACACCACCGATGAGCGGGCCGACGACCGGGACCCACGAGTAGGACCAGTCGCTCGCGCCCTTGCCCTTGATCGGGAGGATGGCGTGAGCGATGCGCGGGCCGAGGTCACGGGCGGGGTTGATGGCGTAGCCGGTCGGGCCACCGAGGGAGGCGCCGATCGCGACCACGAGCAGGGCGACCGGAAGCGCCGTGAGCGGGCCGAGGCCACCGGGGGTGCCGATCTCGATGTCGCCGTAGTCGGCGAACGCGAAGATCACGAACACCAGCACGAACGTACCGATGATCTCGGTGACGAGGTTCCAGCCGTAGGAGCGGATGGCCGGGCCGGTCGAGAACACGCCGAGCTTGTTGGCCGCTTCGGGCTCCTCGTCGAAGTGCTGCTTGTAGGCGAGCCACACGACGATCGCACCGAGGATCGCACCGAGCAGTTCCGCCCCGGTCGCGGTCAGGAACATCGCGAAGTCGATCTTGCCGGCGACGAGCAGGCCGATGCCGACGGCGGGGTTCAGGATGGCGCCCGAGTAGGCCGAGACGAGGACACCGGCGAACACCGCGAGACCCCACCCCCAGTTGACCATCAGGAAGCCGCCACCGAAGCCCTTGTTCTTCGCCAGGGCGACGTTCGCGACGACACCGCAGCCGAGCAGCACCAGCATCGCCGTGCCGACGAGCTCGGACAGGAAGTAAAGACCGAGATTGACGTCAGTCATGTCTTCATTGACCTTTCTTACGGGTCGGGGCCCCTCTGCCCCGACCCCCTATGGGGGTAGCACCGCGAGGAGGGCGGTGGTCGGACTTCCGTCAGCCGCGGGCGCGGGACGGAAGGTGGAGTCCGTGTCGTTCGTTGAGGAGGAGGCGGGTCTGCTCGACTTCGGCATCGTGCCGCTCGCGGTCCCAGCCGAGGAGGGGAGCGAGCGCCTCAGCGATCTCGTCGAGCACCTCGGCGTTGGCGCCGCCCGTGAAGGCGATGCTGGTGCGGCGCAGGATCACGTCCTCCAGCCGTGCGACCATCTCGTTCTGCACCATCCATTCGAGCTCCCGTGTGGAGAGGTCGCCGCCGGCGAGGGGCGCGTCCGGTCCCTGCTCGACGTGCGCCCAGACCTCGGCCGCCCGCGTGCCGTAACGGGCCAGGAGCTGCTCGGCACGTGCTCCGGCGCCCGGCAGGTTCTCCTGGATCCAGATGCGCTTGGCCTTCTCGGTGCGCGGGAACTCGCGTCCGCCGCCGATGGCACGACCCGCGGTCGACACCGTGCGCGTGCGACCCAGGAGGTCGAGCACCTGGTTGGACAGCGATTCGCCGAGCGCGCGGAACGTGGTCCACTTGCCACCGACCAGGCTCACCAGCGGGACGGCGCCCTGGCGGTCGACCTCGACCCGGTAGTCGCGCGAGACGAACCCGGGGGCCGTGTCCTCGTGGCGGGGGAGCGGGCGGATGCCGGAGAAGTTGTAGACGATCTGCTCGCGGGTCACCGAGATCGTCGGGAACACGTGGTGGATGAGGTCGAAGAAGTAGTCGATCTCCTCCTCGGTGCACACCGGGACCTCGCGCGGGTCGGCGTCGATGTCCGTGGTGCCGACGAGCACTCGGCCCTTCAGCGGATAGATCAGCACGATGCGGCCGTCGGAGTGCTCGAAGAAGATCTCGCGGCCGCGGGTGGCGTCCAGCAGCTCCGGGTGGTCCAGCACGATGTGCGAGCCCTTGGTGCCGCCCATGAGACGGCTCTGGAGGCCGAGCTCCTCGTTGGTGAGGTCGGTCCAGGGGCCGGACGCGTTGACGATCACGTCGGCGGACACGACGAACTCGGTGCCGCTCTCGCGGTCGCGCAGCAGCACGCTGTCGCCGTCGCGACCGACCGCCTCGACGTAGTTGAGAGCCACGGCGCCGGGGTGCGCGGCGCGCCCGTCCTGCAGCACGTCGAGGGCGAGCCGCTCCGGGTCGTGCATCGAGGCGTCGTAGTACGTCGCGGTGTACTTGATGTCCGGGTCGAGCGACGGCAGTTCAGCGAGCGACTTCTTACGTCCGAGGAAGCGGTGGCGCGGCACGGTGCCGCCGTCGCGCGAGAAGGTGTCGTAGATCGTGAGGCCGACCTTGATCAGGAACGCTCCGCGCTCCTTCGGCTTGCCGCTCTTGTGGGTGAGGAAGCGGAGCGGCGCGGAGAGGATGCCCGAGAACGTCGAGTAGATCGGGATCGTGGTCTGCAGCGGCTTGACGTAGTGCGGCGCGATCTTGAGCAGACCGTTGCGCTCCTCCACCGACTCGCGGACGAGGCGGAACTCGCCGTTCTCCAGGTAGCGGATGCCCCCGTGGATCATGTGGCTGGAGGCGGCGGAGGCCCCGGACGCGAAGTCGCCGCGCTCGACCAGGAGGACATCGACCCCCTGCAACGCCAGGTCGCGGAACGTGGAGATGCCGTTGATGCCACCGCCGATGACGAGGACGGTGGTGCGTCCGGACTCGCGGACAGCGCGGACGTCCGCGCGCTCGGGGGACGCGTGTGTGGAATCGATCATCGTCGACCCTCTCTTCCTTGCTTGCCACCAGCATCGACCCGTCTGACGTGGGCGCGCAAGTCCGCTGCACATATGTGCAAGGATCGAAGGACAGGAGGAAGTCATGGCAGGTTCCGGCGCGCAATCCCGCGACAGCAAGCTGATCGCGGCGCTCACCGCCGCTCAGCTCTACTACATGCAGGACAAGACCATGGAGGTCATCGCCACGGAGCTCGGCACGTCGCGGTCCTCGGTCTCACGGCTGCTGAGCTTCGCGCGGGAGAGCGGACTCGTCGACATCCGCATCAACTCACCGCTCGAACGGCTCGGCATGCTCGAACAGCGCATCCGCGATCGCCACCGCGTCGTCGCACACGTGGTGCCGATGGCCGAGATCGTGAGCGAGGTGGAGCGGCTGGAGCGCGTCGCCCTGACGGCGGGACGACTCCTGTCTCAGTTCGTCGACTCCAACATGATCGTGGGCGTGGCGTGGGGATCGACCATCAGTGCCGTCAGCCGTGGTCTCACGCAGAAGGAGACGCACAACACCACGTTCGTGCAGCTCAACGGCGCCGGCAACACGCAGACCAGCGGTGTGGAGTACTCCAGCGACATCCTGCAGCGCTTCGGCAGTGCGTTCGGCGCGCAGGTGCAGCAGTTCCCGGTCCCGGCGTTCTTCGACGACCCCGCGACGCGAGAGGCGATGTGGCGGGAGCGCAGCACACGGCGGGTGCTCGACCTCCAGGCGAAGATGGACATCGCGGTGTTCAGCCTCGGCTCGCCAGCGGCAGAGGTCCCCAGTCGCGTCTACGTCGGCGGGTATCTGGGGCGTGAGGACTACCGGAGCCTCCGCGAGGATCACGCGATCGGCGACGTCGCGACCGTGTTCTTCCGCGCGGACGGCTCGTGGCGCGACATCCGCGTCAACGCCAGGGCGACCGGGCCGGGCCTCGACCGCCTGCGGCGCGTGCCCCGGCGGGTGTGCGTCGTGTCCGGGGTGCCGAAGCTCGCGAGCCTGCGGGCGGCGATCGCCGCGGAGCTCATCACCGACGTCGTGCTCGACGAGGGCCTCGCGCGCCGGCTCATCGAGGACTGAACCGCCGACGGGGCGTCACTCGCCGTCGATCGACGACTCCGGCCCCGAGCGGAACTCGCGGATCAGGTGCTGCACGACCGCGGCGAGGTCGCCGTCCGTCGCGTCGGCGACGGCCAACTGACGCGCATAGCTCGCGCCTCCCTCGAGGATGCCGCCGATGCTCGCGAACTCCCGCCCGCAGCCGAGCTCGACCGCGACCGGGGCGAGCTCTTCGATCTTCTCCGCCAGATGATCTCCTACGAGACGCTGCGTTCCGATCGCGTCGACGATCACGCGAGCGTCGAGGCCGTAGCGGGCGGCGCGCCACTTGTTCTCCCGGTGGTACCAGGCGGGAAGCTCCGGAAGCGCCGCGCCCTCGTCCAGCAGCCGCGAGAAGTGCTCGACCAGCACCTGCACGAGAGCCGCGACGGCGGCCATCTCGGACAGCGTGGACAGCCCGTCGCACGCCCTCACCTCGATTGTGCCCCAGCGCGGTGCGGGGCGGATGTCCCAGCGCACCTCGGTCGCGTCGGCCATGACGCCCGTGCGGACCATGTCGTCGAGGTACCGCTCGAACTGTGCCCAGTCGCGCAGCGGCCAGGGGAGCCCAGCGGTCGGAAGCTGCTGGAACACCAGGGCGCGGTTGGAGGCGTATCCCGTGCGCTCCCCGGCCCAGAACGGGCTCGACGCCGACAGAGCCTGGAGGTGGGGGAGGTAGGCGGACAGGGCGTTGATGATCGGGAACACCTTGCGCTGGTCCTCCACGCCCACGTGCACGTGGATGCCCCAGATCATCATGTTGCGTCCCCACCACTGGGTGCGCTCGATGAGGGTGTGATACCGGGTCTTGTCCGTCACCTGCTGATCGAACCATTGCGCGAACGGGTGGCTGCCGGCGGAGAGGAGCTCGATCCCCGCCGGGTCGGTGGAGGCCCGGACCGCGGAGATGGCGTTGGCGATGTCGTCGACCGCGTGGGCCACCGAGTCGCCGATGCCGCTCGTGACCTCGATCGTGTTCGTGAGGAGCTCCCCGGTCACGGTGTGGCGTTCGTCCTCGCTCTCCGCTTCCAGCGCGGCGAGGAGCTCGGGCGCGCGGCCGACCAGATCGCCGGTCGCGGGATCGGCGAGCATGATCTCCCATTCGAGACCGACGGTGGAGCGGGCCGAAGCGGCGAAGTCGAGCTGCACGACCACAGTCTGACACGGCGTCGCCGACACGCGGCCACGCCGTGTCGCCGCGTTTCGCGCGGGGCCGGTGCATCTGGCAGAATAGAGGGTCGGACGACGTGCTCGACCCTCTATCCAGCATTCGTCCTCCCTATTGAGCTTCCGCCGGGTGTGCACCCCACTCTCCAGGCGATCGGTTCGTTTCCTTCCACACCATTCAGGAGAATCGTGTCTGTCAAGATTCGTCTCAAGCGCCTGGGCAAGATCCGCGCGCCTTACTACCGCATCGTCGTCGCCGACTCGCGCACCAAGCGCGACGGTCGTGTGATCGAGGAGATCGGCAAGTACCACCCCACCGAGGAGCCCTCCTTCATCGAGGTCGACTCCGAGCGTGCGCAGTACTGGCTGTCCGTCGGCGCTCAGCCGACCGAGCAGGTCACCGCCATCCTCAAGATCACGGGCGACTGGGGCATCTTCAAGGGCGACAAGGACGCGAAGTCCACGCTCAAGGTCGCCGAGGAGAAGACGGCGTTCGAGGCCGACTCCTCGAAGAAGTCGGTCATCAAGCCGAAGGCGGAGAAGAAGGAGGCTCCCGCTGAGGAGGCTCCCGCCGCTGACGCCGACGCGGAGGCCGCCGAGGCTCCCGCCGCCGACGCCGAGTAATCCATCGTGCTTGCCGCCGCGCTCGAGCACATCGTCAAGGGGATCGTCGATCACCCGGAGGATGTGCGCATCACCGAATCCACCTCGCCGCGAGGCGACCTCCTCGAGGTGCGCGTGCACCCCGACGACCGTGGACGCGTGATCGGGCGTGGCGGCCGCACGGCCAAAGCCCTGCGCACCCTCGTCAGCGCTCTCGCGGACGGGCGTCGCGTTCGTGTCGACGTCGCGGACGACTGACGTGGTGGCGAAGGACCGCAGCCAGGGCAGGAACCAGCTCCGCGTCGGACGGCTCGTCAAGGCGCACGGGCTGAAGGGCGCCCTGAAGCTGGAGCTGTACACCGACAACCCCGAGGGCCGATTCACCCCGGGGGCCGTGTTCACGTTGCAGGTGCCCGAGGCATCTCCGTGGCACGGCAAGGAGATCACCGTCCGCGAGTACCGAGTGATGAACGGGAACCCGGTCGTGTTCTTCGACGACGTCGACGACCGCACGGCCGCCGAGAGCCTCGTGCGCGCGATCCTCTGGATCGATCAGGACGAGGACGAGGTCGAGGAGAACGCCTGGTTCGACCACCAGCTGGTCGGACTCGACGTCGTCCGCGACGAGACCGTGGTCGGTCGCGTCGTCCGCGTCGATCACTTCCCCGCCCAGGACCTTCTCATCGTGAAGGCGGGCGAGCAGGAGATCATGGTGCCGTTCGTCGAGGCGATCGTGCCGACCGTCGATGTCGCGGGCGGCCGCGTCATCGTGACGCCGCCGTCCGGTCTGTTCGAGGAACTCCCCGACTCGGAGGATGCCCAGGCGGACGAGTCGACGGAGGCGGACGACGCTTCCGAATCGCGCTGATACGGTTCCCCCGTGCGCATCGATGTCGTCTCCATCTTCCCGTCGTACTTCGACGGCCTGACGCTGTCGCTGCTCGGAAAGGCTCGGCACACCGGTCTGCTCGATCTGCGCGTCCACGACCTCCGCGACTGGACGCACGACCGCCATCGCACGGTCGACGACACCCCGTACGGCGGGGGAGCGGGCATGGTCATGAAGCCGGAGCCGTGGGGGCTCGCCCTGGATGAGATCGCCGGTTCCGACGTGTCCGGCACCGAAGCTCCCACCTTCATCTTCCCGTCTCCGGCGGGGGAGGTCTTCACGCAGGCGACGGCGCGCGATCTCTCGACGCGGGGACATCTCGTGTTCGGTTGCGGCCGCTACGAGGGGATCGACGAGCGCGTCTTCGAGTACGCGTCCGGCCTGGGCGAGGTCCGGTTGCTCAGCCTCGGCGACTACGTGCTGAACGGCGGCGAGGTCGCCGCGATGGCGATGATCGAGGCTGTCGGACGGCTCATCCCCGGTGTCGTCGGCAATCCGGAGAGCCTCGTCGAGGAGTCGCACGAGGACGGGCTGCTGGAGTACCCGTCGTACACGAAGCCCTCGGTCTGGCGCGAGCGTGCGGTGCCGGAGGTGCTGCTCAGCGGCAACCACGGGGCGATCGCGGCCTGGCGCCGCGAACAGCAGATCGAACGGACTCGGCGCCGTCGGCCGGACCTCCTGCCACCGGCGGAGGCCTGAACCGACCTCCGAACGCGTGTCGCGCACCTGTTAGCGTCGGAGCATGGTGGACAGGGCACTCGCGCAGTCGTTCGAGACGATCGGCGAGGAGTACGACCGTCATCGGCCAGGATTCCCCGTCGCCGCGGTCGAAGCCATCCTCCCCGCCGCGGTTCCTACGGTGCTCGACCTCGGCGCGGGGACGGGCAAGTTCACCGAGCTCCTGCTCGAGCGCGCGGATCACGTGGTGGCCGTCGAGCCTTCCGCGCCGATGCGCGAGGTGCTTTGGTCCAAGCTGCCAACGGTCAGCGCTCTCGACGGTACGGCTGAGCGCATCCCCCTGGGCGACGGCGCCGTCGACGCGGTCTGCGTTGCGCAGGCCTTCCACTGGTTCGACCGAGACACGGCCGCGGCGGAGATCGCGCGGGTGCTGGTGCCGACGGGTGTGCTGGGTCTGCTCTGGAATCGCGCGGATCCGACGTGCGCGTGGGACGTCGCATGTCACCGCATCGCGCACCCGGCCGTGGGCGATGCCGATGCCACGACCGCGACCGCCGTGGAGCTGCCGGGCTTCGACTTCGTCGGGCACCACGAGATCCGCTGGAAGGAACGGATCAGCCGTGCCGGCTACGTCGCCCGGTGGGCCACGGTCAGCAGCTATCTCGTCGCGAACGAGTCCGGGCGCCGCGCGATGCGTGATGCGATCGAGGCCGTGCTCGACGACAGCCCGGAGACGGCGGGCAGGGCGGCCTTCGACCTTCCGCATCTGACTGACGTCTTCCGCTACCGGCGCGCATGAGGATCTGGTCGTTGCATCCGGTGTACCTCGACCGGCAGGGCCTCGTGGCGTGCTGGCGCGAGACCCTGCTCGCTCAGGCTGTGCTCGCCGGAACGACGAAGGGCTATCGCGAGCACCCGCAGCTGGCGCGCTTCCGCGAGGCACCCGAGCCGTCGACGGCGGTGTCGGCCTATCTGCGCGGTCTTGCGGACGAGGCTGACGCGCGTGGCTACCGCTTCGATCGCTCGCGCATCCGTACCCTCGGCACCACTGTGCCGCCCCTCGAGGTCACCACCGGTCAACTCGACCTGGAGTGGCGCCATCTGCGTGCCAAGCTCGCCGCCCGAAGCCCGGACCGCCTGGCCCTGCATGCGCACACGCACCGTCCGGCGCCTCATCCGCTGTTCGTCGTGGTCGAGGGCCCCGTGGCGTCGTGGGAACGGGCGTGACGTCGCGGGTCAGTCGACGCCGAGGAAGGAACGGTCGGTGAGGATGATCGGCCCGTCATCCGTGATCGCGATGGTGTGCTCCGAATGCGCACCGCGGGAGCCGTCGACGCTGCGCAGCGTCCAGCCGTCGGGGTCGGTCACGAGCTCGTCGGTGGTCGCGAGGAACCACGGCTCGAGAGCCAGGACCAGGCCGGCGCGGAGCGGGAAGCCGCGGCCCGCTCTGCCGTCGTTCGCCACATGCGGGTCTCCGTGCATGGTGCGTCCGACGCCGTGCCCGCCGAAGTCGGTGTTGATGGAGTAGCCCTCGCCGTGGGCGACGTCGGCGATCGCAGCGGAGATGTCGCCGATGCGGTTGCCCACGACAGAGGTCTTGATCGCGGCCGTGAGAGCCCGCTCGGTGGTGTCGATCAAACGCAGGTCCTCGTCGCGCGGCGTGCCGACCACGAACGAGACGGCGGAGTCGGCCACCCATCCGTCGACGGAGACCGCGAAGTCGAGGGTGACCAGATCGCCGTCGCGCAGGGTGTAGTCGTGGGGGAGGCCGTGCAGGACCGCGTCGTTCACGGAGGTGCAGATGACCTTGCCGAAGGGGCTCGCCCCGAAGGACGGGTGGTAGTCGATGTAGCAGGACTCCGCGCCCGCTCTGCGGATCATGTCGTGGGCGCGACGGTCGATCGCCAGAAGGTTGGTGCCCACTTTCGTCTCGTCGCGCAGGGTCGCCAGGGTCTCGGCGACGAACCGGCCTGCCGCGCGCATCTCGTCGATCTCGGCAGGGGTGCGCAGTTCGATCATGGGTGTCCTCTCGTTTCCTCCATTCTCCCTGATCGAAGCGCCCAGGGGAGCCGCGCGCTCAGAGCGAACACGCTGACCCGACGAGGGGCGATCGACGTAGCATCGGAGCATGTGGTTGCGTCAGGCGTTCTTCCGGTGGCTCCTGCCGTCTGCCTTCGTGCTCCCGCTGTGGCTCCTCGTCGGCTGGGGCGTGTTCCAGGGCGGCTGGGCCATCCTGTGGGTGTTGCTCATCGCGATTCCGTCCGTCTTCATCGGGCAGCTCCTGCTCACACTGCTCACGCGTTCGCGGCCGTCGGTCCGCGCTGAGCGTGCCGTGTCCTGGTGGGATGTCGCCGGCTTCGCGCTGTGGCACGGCCTCACCATCGCGGTGGGGTTCTTCATCGACGGCGCGTTCGGCTGGTTGCTCGCGGCGGCGATCGTCGTCGGGATCGCGCTCGTCTGGCTGCAGCTGTGGCAGCTGTGGAACGAGGCCCGTGGCAGTGGGGCGCGCATCAGAGAGACCATCACGTGGTCCACGATCCCCGCCGCGGACGAGCCGACCGTGCGCGCGGAGCCCCATGAGATCATCGTCGTGCGCGAGAGTGATCCCCGGGACTGAGTGACCGTTTTGGTCGCATCTGCCATCCGTGGCAGAATGGATTCTTGTGCCGTGACCGGCTCTGCCTCAGGGGAGCCCGCGGACGCGTCAGCGCCGTTCAGCACACACCCGTTCTTGTTCCTTCCATCATCATGCATCCGACCTGTGGCGAGTGCAGAGAGAGACGATCATGCAGATCCTCGACGCCGTCGACGCGGCTTCGCTCCGTTCCGACATCCCCGAGTTCTTCCCCGGTGACACCGTCAAGGTGCACGTCAACATCACCGAGGGCAACCGCTCCCGTATCCAGGTCTTCCAGGGCGTCGTCATCGGCCGCCAGGGCGACAGCGTGCGCGAGACCTTCACGGTCCGCAAGATCAGCTTCCAGGTGGGCGTGGAGCGCACCTTCCCCGTGCACTCCCCGGTGATCGACCACATCGAGGTCGTCACGCGCGGTGACGTTCGTCGTGCGAAGCTCTACTACCTGCGCGAGCTGCGTGGCAAGAAGGCGAAGATCAAGGAGAAGCGCGACAACTGAGTCGCAGCTTCCTCACAGCACCCCGGGACACGATGTCCCGGGGTGCTTTGTCGTGCGCGGGGTGTGCGACCCTTGTTACTGCCGTGTGCCAACGGTGCTCCACTCGAGAAGGAACCAGATGACTGACTCTCCGTCCGCACGTCCGACGAGAAGGCGCCGCGGGTTCCTGGTCTTCCTCCGTGATGTGCTGGTGATCGTCCTGATCGCGGCGCTGGTGTCGTTCGTCATCAAGACGTTCGTCGTCCGCTCGTTCTACATCCCCTCGGCCTCGATGGAGCGGACGCTGCTCATCAACGACAGGATCCTCGTCGACGAGCTGACCCCACGCTGGACCGGCTACGAGCGGGGCGACGTGGTCGTGTTCAAGGACCCCGGGGGATGGCTCGACGGTCAAGTGCAGACACCGGCGCAGCCGCCTCTGATCCAGGCCGTGGATTGGGTGCTGAACTTCGTGGGTATCTCGGCGACGGACTCGCAGGACCATCTCGTCAAGCGCGTGATCGGGGTCGCGGGCGACCACGTGGTGTGCTGCAACGCGCTGGGGCAGATCACGATCAATGGTGCACCGATCGACGAGCTCGGATACCTCAACCTCCCGCAGGGCGACACCGCCGCCTCCAACGAGCCGTTCGACGTGGTCGTGCCTGAGGACTCGGTGTGGCTCCTGGGCGACAACCGCGATCGCTCGCGAGACGCGCGCGCCCACCAGGATCTCCCGAGCGGCGGCTTCGTGCCCGTCGGCAACATCGTCGGCAAGGCGTTCCTGACGACCTGGCCGCTCGATCGGTTCGGCACGATCGACGGGCATCACGAGATCTTCAACGGGGTACCGGAGTCGGAATGACCGTCGTCGCGCCCCGTCTGACGCTCGAGCGACGGCTCCTCGGCGAATGCGAGCTGATCATCGCGCTCGACGAGGTCGGTCGCGGTGCCCTCGCGGGGCCGGTCGCCGTGGGGGCCGCCGTGATGGACGCCAAGGGAGCGCGCCGGCGGGTTCCCGAGGGTCTGCGCGATTCGAAACTCGTCACGGAACGACGGCGCCCTGAGGTGGCTGCGCGCGCCGCGGCGTGGGTCCAGGCCTCCGCCGTCGGCTGGGCGACGGCGAGGGAGGTCGACGAGGTGGGGATCATGCGGGCGCTCGGTCTCGCCGCGTCGCGGGCCGTTCAGGCCGTGGTGGACCAGGGGGCCGCCCTCGAGAATGCGCTGGTGCTGCTCGATGGGAATCACGACTACGTGTCCCGCGTCCATCCCGTCCCCCTCCGTGTGCGGCCGGTGGTCAAGGCCGACCGCGACTGCGCCTCCGTGTCGGCCGCCTCCGTGATCGCCAAGGTCGCACGCGACGGGCACATGGCCGAGCTGCACGAGGGTCATAGCGGCTATCAGTGGGATCGGAACAAGGGCTACGCGAGCCCCGAGCATCGGGACGCCATCCGCGCTCTGGGCCTGTCACCGTTCCACCGGTCGTCCTGGGCGATCGCCGATGCCCCGACGCTCTTCTGAGGGCGCCCGCGGATACCGCTCCGTGCGGTCCGCCGCCATAGGATGGAGTCATCATGGATGAGGAAGCCTTCGACGACTACGACCGCGAGCTCGAGCTGGCGCTGTTCCGTGAGTACCGTGACGTCGTCTCGCAGTTCCAGTACGTGGTCGAGACCGAGCGGCGCTTCTACCTCGCCAACGAGGTCAACGTCGTGCGACGCGACACCGAGCACGACTTCTACTTCGAGATCTCCATGAGCGATGTCTGGGTCTGGGACATCTATCGCGCGGACCGCTTCGTGAAGGCCGTGCGGGTCCTCACCTTCAAGGACGTCAACGTCGAGGAACTGCAGCGACGCGAGTTCGAGCTCCCGCAGGAGCTGTCCCTCGACGGCGAGTGACCTGACGCCGTCGGAGAGGTCCCGACCCGCCGGTCGGCTGCGACTCCCGTTCTGCACCGACCGCAGGAACGAGGGTCTTCTCCGCGGCGTCCCTCGCAAAGCCCGACAGCCCCACGGCGCAGGGCGGGAGTGCGGGATCCTCTCCGCATGGCAGCGAAAGACGAGCTCGGACGAGCGGGCGAACAACGTGCGGCGGAGTACCTCCGATACCGCGGGTACACCATCCTCGACCGGAACTGGCGGTGTGCGCAGGGCGAGATCGACATCGTCGCCCAGCGGGACGGATGGCTCGCGATCGTCGAGGTGAAGACACGGCGGAGCGCCGCATTCGGGCATCCGCTCGAGGCGATCGATGCACGGAAACGCCGTCGTCTCTGGCAGCTCGCGTACGCCTGGCGAGCCGCGCACGTGGATGCGGCGACGGGCCTGGCGGTGCGGCTCGAGGCGATCGGGATCACCGGTCCGGACGCCGCGCAGGGCGTCGTCGACCATCTCGAGGACGTCGCGTGACCACCGCGCGCACCTGGTCCGTCGCCCTCAACGGTGCTGTCGGACACCTCGTCGAGGTGGAGGCCGATCTGTCCAATCAGACGCCCGAGTTCCGCATCATCGGGCTTCCGGACAAGTCGCTCGGCGAGGCCGTACAGCGGGTCCACAACGCCTGTCAGAACTCCGGGCTGGATCTCCCACGGCGCCGTCTCACCGTCAACCTGTCGCCGGCCAGTCTCCCGAAGCACGGCTCGGCCTTCGACCTCGCCATCGCGATCGCCAGCCTCGCCACGGGCGGCACTCTGAACCAGCGAACGGTTCGACGGACGGTACATCTCGGCGAACTCGGGCTCGACGGGAGGATCCGCCCGGTGCCCGGCGTCCTCCCGGCGGTCTTCGCCGCCGTGCGGGCGGGGTTCACCCAGGTCGTGGTGCCGCGCGGCAACGAGCCGGAGGCGCGGTTGGTTCCCGGTGTGGAAGTGCGGTCCGCGGCGTCGCTGGCCGAGGTCGCCGTCTGGCATGGCGCCGCCGTGGACGTGGACGACGTCGAGCCGGTCCTGCTTCCGGCCCCCGTCTCCCGGCGCGAGGATGAGCACGACCTCGCAGACGTCATCGGACAGGACGAGGCGGTCGAGGCCCTCATCGCAGCCGCCGCGGGCGGCCATCATCTGCTCCTCAGCGGTCCTCCTGGCGCGGGGAAGTCCATGCTCGCCGCACGTCTGCCGGGGATCCTGCCGCTGCTCGATGAGCGAGAGGCGCTGGAGGTCGCATCGATCCGGTCGCTGAGCGGCGAGTCCGTCACCGCTCTGGACCGTCGACCGCCGCTGGAGGCGCCCCACCATACGGCTTCCACCGTGGCGTTGATCGGCGGAGGATCGCGCTCTGCGAGGCCGGGAGCCGTGGCTCGTGCGCATCGCGGGGTGCTGTTCCTCGACGAGGCGGCGGAGTTCTCCCGCGTCGCGCTCGACGCGCTTCGCCAGCCGTTGGAATCGGGGGTGGTGGACGTGCACCGATCCGGCTTCACCGCGCGTTTCCCTGCCCGCTTCCAACTCCTGCTCGCCACGAACCCGTGTCCCTGCGGCAACTTCGGTGTGCGGAACGCGGAATGCACCTGTCCGCCGAGCGCCGTCCGACGGTATGCCGCTCGGATATCCGGCCCTTTGCGTGACCGAGTCGACATCGATCTCGGGCTCACCCGTGTTGCCGCGTCGAAAGCCATCTCCCACGAGCGTGCCCGGGTGACGACGGCGTTCGCGCGTGAGCGCGTGCAGGCAGCACGGGAGCGCGCGGCGCATCGCTGGCGTGGGACACCCTGGCAGAAGAACGCCGAGGTGCCGGGTCCCGTCCTCCGACGGGCCCCGTTCCATGTGGAGAAGACCGAGCGGATGATCCTCGATCGTGCCCTCGAGCGCGGTGCGCTCACGCTCCGCGGTTACGACCGTGTGCTCAGGGTTGCGTGGACGATGGCGGACCTCGCCGGCCGGGAGCGGCCCGGCGAAGAGGAGATCGGTCGCGCCTTGCACCTACGTCGAGGGGTGGCGGCATGATCGACGCTCTGCTCGCCGACGAGAGCACGTGCGCGGTCGCCCGTCGGATTCGAGGAGGCCAATCCGAAGGACTTGCGGACGTCGTCGCCCGCGCGGCCTGGAGCGTCATCGCCGAACCCGGAGATGCCGTCGCCGGAGTCTTGACGCAGGAGTTCGGAGCGGTGGGTGGGCTCCGCTACGCCTTCGACGCGAGTGCGCGCACGAAACCCGAAGTGCGCCGTGCCGGAGCTGTACGCGCGCTCGCTGAGGCACGGAGGCGCTGGGCACCCCGCGCGTCACCAGCAGCGGTGTGTCGTGCGTTCCGCGCGGCGGAATCGGTCGGGGCTCACCTCGTCGTGCCCGGTGACGCCTGCTGGCCGGTCCGTCTGTCCGATCTCGGCACACAGGCACCCGCGGCTCTCTGGGTGCGCGGGCGCTGCGAGCTCCTGGTTGCGCAGCCCCTGGTCGCCGTCGTCGGCGCGCGGGCTGCGACCGGGTACGGCGACCGCGTGGCGTCGGAGCTGGCGGGAGACCTGGCGACGACCGGCGCGGTGATCGTGTCGGGTGGTGCGTATGGCATCGACGGAGCGGCACACCGCGCTGCTCTCGGGGTGGGAGGGGAGACGGTCGCGGTGCTCGCCGGCGGCGTGGACCGTCTTTACCCCGCCGGTCATCACGACCTGTTGACGCGCATCGCGGAGCGCGGTGCCGTGGTGAGCGAGCCCCCGTGCGGGGCCGCTCCTACCAAGTGGCGGTTCCTCGCTCGAAACAGACTCATCGCGGCGCTGGGGCATGCGACGGTCGTCGTCGAGGCGGGGTGGCGAAGCGGCTCCCTGAACACCGCGGGCCATGCCGCGACTCTCGGACGGCCCCTCGGCGCGGTGCCGGGACCCGTGACGTCCGCATCATCGGCCGGGTGCCATCGGCTCCTGCGGGAGTACGATGCGACCTGCGTGACGTCGGCCGCGGAGGTCAGAGAGCTCATGGGGGAGTCGGTGGGGGCGCCTCCTGGCGTCTCCTCCCTCGGCCCCGATCGGAGTCGTGTCGAGGCAGCGATGAGCACGGCGGTCTCCCTGACGATCGCCGACATCGCGGAACGAGCGGGGGTCGAGGCAGGGCGAGCGCGCGCGATCCTCGGGCTTCTCGATCTGGAGGGCACCGTGCGCCGAGACGAGCGGGGGTGGCGCCGCCGCTGAGTTGCCCGTGTACCGCCGAACGTCGCGGTGCGGCGGGGCGCGACGAACTCGCCGACGATCCGGGCAAGCTGGAGACGTGGATTACGCAGTCGCGGTGGAGGCGTTCACCGACCACCTGGAGAAGGTGCGCCGGCTCTCGCCCGCGACCGTGCGCGCCTACGGTGCAGACCTGCGAGACCTCGGGTCCACGGTGGGCATCGGGCCGGTGGCCAGCGTGGACCTGGAAGATCTTCGGGAATGGCTCTGGCACGCGACCCAGCGTGGCGACGCCCGCTCCACCCTGGCACGACGCGCGGCCGCCGCACGATCCTTCTTCGCCTGGGCGCGCGAACGCGAGCTGATCGCGACCGACCCGAGCATCCGCCTCGTGGCCCCCAAACGAGCGAAGACGCTGCCGACCGTGGCGTCGAAGGACGCGATGACCCAGTTGCTCGACGCGCACCGCGCGGCCGCGAGCGAGGGAGACCCGGTGGCACTGCGAGATCACGCGATCCTGGAGCTCCTGTATGGGGCAGGCATCCGCGTCTCCGAGTTGTGCGGCCTCGACGTCGACGATGTCGACCTCGAGCGCGGGACCGTCCGCGTCCTCGGCAAGGGCGCGAAGGAGCGGGTCGTGCCCTTCGGGGCTCCGGCGGTCGTGGCCACAGGTGCGTACCTCACCCGTGCCAGGCCCACGCTGCTCGCCCGCGCCATGTCCCCCGGAACGGCAGTCTTCCTCGGAGCGCGAGGGGGACGCATGGGACCGCGAGCCGTGTACGCCCTGGTGGCCCGAGCGCTGGCGCCGGTCGTGGGGGCGGAGACGATCGGCCCGCATGCGCTGCGACACAGCGCGGCGACCCACCTCCTCGACGGAGGCGCGGATCTGCGTGCCGTGCAGGAGATCCTCGGCCACGCCAGCCTGGGCACGACCCAGATCTACACGCATGTCTCCGCGGAGCGCCTCACGGCGACCTATCGTCTCGCTCATCCCCGCGCCTGACGGCGCCCGAGCCGCTCACGTCCCGCACCCCTGTTGCAGCACCCCGGGGGTGCGACGGGCACGCGAGGAGGCTGCCGGTCGTCGGACTCGCCGGATCACTCGCGACAGCAGGGGAGGAGCACCGCGCGTCGCACCTCTCCGAACAGCGTCAGTGGATCGACGTACAGGCCTTGCAGCCGCACGCCGAGATGGACGGTGCCATCGGCCGCGTGTCCGCCCCGCGCGACCGTGCCGACCTGCTGTCCACGTGTCACACGTTCGCCCGGCGAGAGTGAAGAGTCCACCGGCTCGAACGTCGTGACCAGACCGCCGGCGTGAGTGATGGTCAGAAGAGGCCGATCGACGACGACACCTCGGAAGGCCACGACACCGTCCGCCGGAGCCATCACCGCGGCGCCGACGGGCGCAGCGATGTCCACACCGCGATGACCCGGGCCGTACGGCTGCGTCGGAGCACGGAAGCGGACCACGACGGAGCGCGCGCCCTCCACGGGCCAGTGCCAGTCGCCGGCGGGTTCGCGCGTGCGGTCGCGCGGCCTCCCGGTGCTCGAACCCGCCATCCGTACGCGCGACACCCCGAGGGAGAGACCGGTCGGCGCGCGATAAACCGCCGCGACGTTCGTCAGCTCCGGGCCCGAGCCCGCGACGGGAGCGGTCGTGGCCGCCGCGCCGCTCAGGGTGCCCGAGAGCACGGCTGCGACCAGCCCGAGAGCGAGGACGACCGATCGGTGTTCTGAGGTCATGCGGCGAGTCTGAGGGGAGCGGCGGACGCATGGCGGGCGGGCGAGTCGCTGGTTCGGCGGCCGGGAACAAGTCGCGCGAGCTCCAGGCTGTGCAGTGCGAGCGCCGCACCGTGATCCTGTATGCTGGACGAGCACCTCGATCTCGGGGTGACTACGCGTGCCCACAGCGATTCTCTCGTGGCATCCACTCCCGCAGGTCCTGCTTCCCGCAGGTGGGCGTGAGCCGGGCACCAGGGCGTCCGATCATCCGGTCGGCGTGAACAACCTCAACGGCGCCTTCGAGCGCCAGAACCAGGAGACGACCATGGCTGTGGTCACCATCCGCCAGCTGCTCGACAGCGGCGTGCACTTCGGACACCAGACCCGTCGGTGGAACCCGAAGGTGAAGCGCTTCATCCTCACGGAGCGCAGCGGCATCCACATCATCGACCTCCAGCAGTCGCTCGGCTACATCGACAAGGCGTACGACTTCGTCAAGGAGACCGTCGCGCACGGCGGCACCATCCTCTTCGTCGGCACCAAGAAGCAGGCGCAGGAGATCCTCGCGGAGCAGGCCACGCGCGTCGGCCAGCCGTTCGTGAACCAGCGCTGGCTGGGTGGACTCCTCACCAACTTCTCCACGATCGCGAAGCGTCTCGCCCGCATGAAGGAGCTCGAGGAGCTCGACTACGAGAACCCGGCCGCTTCGGGCTTCACCAAGAAGGAGCTGCTGCTCAAGAAGCGCGAGCTCGACAAGCTGCACAAGTCGCTCGGCGGCATCCGCAACCTCACCAAGACGCCGTCGGCCCTGTGGGTCGTCGACGCCAAGCGCGAGCACCTCGCGATCGACGAGGCCAAGAAGCTCGGCATCCCGGTGATCGGCATCCTCGACACCAACGCGGACCCGGACGACTTCCAGTACCCGATCCCCGGCAACGACGACGCGATCCGCTCCGTCTCGCTGCTGACCCGCATCATCGCTGACGCCGCGGCCGAGGGCCTGCAGCAGAAGCACAACCCCGAGTCGGGTGACGCCGAGCCGCTCGCCGAGTGGGAGAAGGAGCTGCTCGAGGCTCCGGTCGAGGAGTCGGCCGACGCCGCTGAGGTGGTCACCGCCGCCGATGAGGCCGCTGTCGTCGAGACGCCCGCTGCCGACGAGACCGCCGCCGACAAGGCCGGTGCCGAGGCGCACGACGAGGCGATCGCCGCCGCTTCCGGTGAGGAGACCGCTGAGGTCGCCGCCGCCGAGGCCGCAGACAACAAGTAACCCCTCGTTCACACCCACATCACGAAGCAAGGAGCCACCACACATGGCCAACTTCACCATCGCGGACCTCAAGGCGCTGCGCGAGCAGCTCGGCACCGGAATGGTCGACACCAAGAAGGCGCTCGAGGAGGCCGACGGCGACGTCGAGAAGGCCACCGAGATCCTGCGTCTCAAGGGTGCGAAGGGCAACGCCAAGCGCGCTGACCGTTCCACGAGCGAGGGCCTCGTCGTCGCTCGCGAGCAGGACGGCGCCGTGACCCTGATCGAGCTCGCCTGCGAGACCGACTTCGTCGCGAAGAACGACCGATTCATCGCGCTGGCCGACAAGGTCGCCGACGCCGCGGCCGCGGTCAAGGCGGACTCGGTCGAGGCCGCGCTGGCCGCCCAGGCCGGCGACAAGAGCGTCGAGCAGGTCATCTCGGAGGAGGCGGCGATCATCGGCGAGAAGGTCGAGCTGCGTCGCGTGCGCACGATCTCCGGCGACAAGGTCGAGGTCTACCTGCACCGCACCAGCAAGGACCTGCCGCCGCAGATCGGCGTCGTCGTCGCCTACTCGGGTGACGACGCCGAGACCGCGCGCAGCATCGCTCAGCACATCTCGTTCGCGAACCCGTCGTACCTGTCCCGCGAGGACGTGCCGGCGGACGCGGTCGAGAAGGAGCGTGAGATCGTCACCGAGATCTCCCGCAACGAGGGCAAGCCCGAGGCCGCCCTGCCGAAGATCGTCGAGGGCCGTGTCGCCGCGTTCATCAAGCAGGTCGCCCTGCTCGAGCAGGACTACGCGAAGGACAACAAGCTCTCCGTCGCCCAGGTGGCGAAGGACGCCGGTATCACCGTGACGGACTTCGCGCGCTTCAAGGTCGGCGCGTAACACCGTCGAAGGGGTTCGGATCGCATGATCCGAACCCCTTCTTCATGCCCACGAGGCACTATCTTGAATCGGGACGAGAGGACACTACCCATGACTGAACGCACCGGACGCCGCCGCGTCCTGCTCAAGCTCTCCGGAGAGGCCTTCGGAGCGGGGCAGTTGGGGGTGAACCCGGACGTCGTCAGCCAGATGGCGCGGGAGATCGCGGCGGCGGTGGATCGGGTCGAGGTCGCCGTGGTCGTCGGCGGTGGCAACTTCTTCCGCGGCGCCGAACTGAGTCAGCGCGGCATGGACCGCGGCCGCGCGGACTACATGGGCATGCTCGGCACCGTGATGAACGCTCTCGCGCTGCAGGACTTCCTCGAGCAGGCGGGGGCGGCGACCCGCGTCCAGTCGGCGATCGCGATGACGCAGGTCGCCGAGCCGTACATCCCGCGGCGGGCGGAGCGACACATGGAGAAGGGGCGCGTCGTGATCTTCGGCGCGGGTGCCGGACTGCCGTACTTCTCGACCGACACCGTCGCGGCGCAGCGCGCCCTGGAGATCGGTGCGCAGGAGGTGCTCGTCGCCAAGAACGGCGTCGATGCCATCTACACCGCCGACCCGAACAAGCACGCCGACGCCGAGCGCATCGAACGCGTGACGTACCGCGACGCGCTGCAGCAGGGCCTCAAGGTCGTCGACTCCACCGCCTTCAGCCTGTGCATGGACAACAACATGGACATGCGCGTCTTCGGGATGGAGCCGGCCGGGAACGTCACCCGCGCGCTTCTGGGCGAGACGATCGGCACGCTCGTCACCGCCTGACGGCCTGCGCGGTTCGAGCACGCCCGACCGATAGAATTTCTGAACACCCCGACGATAGGAGTCACCGTGATCGCGGATGTCCTCGCTGAAACCACTACCCGCATGTCTCGCGCCGTCGAGGCTGCCAAGGAGGACTTCTCCACGGTGCGCACGGGCCGCGCCAACCCCCAGCTCTTCCAGAAGGTGCTCGTGGACTACTACGGCACCTCGACGCCGCTCGCGCAGCTGGCCTCCCTGGCGAACCAGGAAGCGCGCACGCTCATCATCACCCCGTACGACAAGTCGGCGCTGAAGGCGATCGAGCAGGCCATCCGCGAGATGCCGAACCTCGGTGCGAACCCCACCAACGACGGCAACCTCGTGCGCGTCACGATGCCGGAGCTCACGGCTGAGCGTCGCAAGGAGTACGTCAAGCTCGTGAAGTCCAAGGCCGAGGACGCGAAGGTGCACGTGCGTGGCATCCGTCGCAAGGCGAAGGACGAGCTCGATGCGCTGAAGAGCGAGCTCGGCGAAGACGAGATCGCCCGCGGCGAGAAGGAGCTGGACGCGCTGACGCGTCAGCACGTCGATCTGATCGACGACGCGCTCAAGCGCAAAGAGGCCGAACTTCTCGAGGTGTAAGCCCGCATGACCGACGAAACGCGAGACGCCGAGGAGGGCAAGCCGCTCACGCGCCGCGATGCGCGTGACGATGGCGTGTCCGAGGCCGGCGCCCCGCTCGCCGATGCAGCGTTCCCGGGGTTCGACGTCGCCGCGGTGCCGCCCCGCCCGCCGCTTCCCGAGCCCGAGACGCCGGCCGGTCCGGCGCGACGCCTCGACACGGCCGACCACAACGCGATCCGCGAACAGTGGCGCGCCGCCCGCGACGAGTTCGGCACGCACGTGTCGCACGCGCGGGATCAGTTCGATCAGGCCAACGAGCGGATCAAGCAGCGGACGGGGCGCGACCTCATGCTGGCGATCCTGATCGGGCTCGCGTTCGGCGGTGCCCTGCTCGCCTCGCTTCTCTTCATCAAGGCGCTGTTCGTGCCGTTCGCCCTCGCCGCCGCGCTGCTCGGTGTGTACGAGCTGTCCCGCGCGCTGCGGGCGGCAGGACGCCGTGTGGACGTCGTGCCGCAGCTGATCGCTGCGACGTTCCTCGTCCTCGGCGCCTACTTCGCGGCGCCGTGGCTGTCGTGGGTCATGCTGTTCGTGTCGGTGGCGTTCGTCATTGTCTGGCGCCTGGTGGCCCAGATGATCGCCAAGGACGGGCGCACCTACGGCGACGTGCTCACCGATGCGGTCATCGGCGGTTTCGTGCAGGTGTACGTCCCGTTCCTGGCGGGAGTGGCGCTGATCCTGCTCGAGCAGGAGGGCGGGCAGTGGTGGGTCCTGAGCTTCATCGCCATCGCCGTCGCCGCTGATACCGGTGCCTATGCGGCCGGTCTCGCGTTCGGACGCCATCCGATGGCACCGCGGATCAGTCCCAAGAAGACCTGGGAGGGCTTCGGCGGTGCTGTCGTGGCGTCGCTCGTCGCCGGTGTGCTCCTCGCGATCCTTCTGCTGGATCTGCCCTGGTGGGGCGGGCTGATCTTCGGAGCAGCGATCCTGCTGTCCGCGACGCTGGGTGACCTCGGCGAGTCCATGCTCAAACGCGATCTCGGCATTAAGGACATGAGCTCCTGGCTGCCCGGTCACGGCGGTCTGCTGGATCGACTCGACAGCATCCTGCCCTCGACGATCCCCGCGTTGTGCCTCTACTTCCTCCTCTCTCCCTGGGTGGTGCTGTGATGACCGACAACCGGACCGACGAGAAGACCCGGCCTTCGGCGCCCCCTGCGTTCGCGGTGACGACGGGGCGCACGCGCGGATATCACCGTGCAGCCGTCGACACGTTCCTCGCGTCGGCGCGCCGCGCGTTCGAGACCGGGAGCGACGAGCTCACGGCGGACGCCGTCCGCACGGCCTCATTCCCCCTCGTCAAGGAGGGTTACGTCGTCGCTGACGTGGACGCCGCACTCGGACGGGTGGAGGACGCCTTCGCTGCACGCGAGCGGGAGCGCGCCGTGCGATCGCTGGGTGCGGGTGCCTGGGTCGAGCAGGCGAGGGCGGACGCGCAGGTCATCCTCGATCACCTCGCGCGGCCGGCGCGCCACCGTTTCGGCCGGACCGGCATCCTCACCTTCGGCTACCGCGTCGACGAGGTCGATCATGTGATGTCGCGCATCGTCCGCTACCTGCGCGACGGCGACCCCCTGACCGCGGAGCAGCTCCGATCCGCGGCGTTCCGCATGCAGCGCGGGGGGTACCGGGAGGAGCAGGTGGACGCGCTCCTGGACGCGACGATCGACGTGATCCTGGCGGTCCGCTGAGTCGTGGATGGCCTGTCCAGGCTCCTGTGCGTAAACTGTCTCCCATCGTGTACTCCCGAAACGACATGAACCTCGATCGAACCGCTGCGTCGCCGGTGCCTGCCGCGACCGCGACGTCGGTGTCCCGAGGAGCCCGCCGGTGGACGCGACGTCGTGGCGTCGCCGGTGCCTTCAGCGGGCTGGCTGTCGTCGGATTGGCCGCCGCGATGGTCGCACCGACCGGCGTCGCTCTCGCAGAGCCCGCCCCGCAGGAGTCGCCGGAGTCGGTCTACGCCGCTGCCCTCGCCGACACGCAGGACCTGACGGTGACGGTGAAGGGCGCCGAGATCACTCCGCTCGCCCGTGGCACGTTCGAGATCTACGTCAAGCCGAAGCCGCCGCCCCCGCCGCCCGCCCCGACCGCGACGAGCGGATCGAAGGGCAAGCCCTCCGGCGGCGGATCGCTCCCGCCGTACAGCGGTGGCGGTGCGCCGGCCGAGTGGATGGCTGCGGCGGGCATCGCTCAGAGCGACTGGCAGTACGTCGACTACATCGTGTCGCGCGAGAGCGGCTGGAACCCCAACGCGACGAACAAGTCGTCCGGTGCCTGCGGTCTCGTGCAGGCGCTGCCGTGCAGCAAGGTGCCCGGAAACGGCTACAACCCGGTCGACAACCTGCGCTGGGCCACCGGCTACGCCACGGGTCGCTACGGCAGCTGGGCGGGCGCGTACAACTTCTGGACCACCAACCACTGGTGGTGAGCAGGCACCATGCCCCGCTCACGTCGACGCCCTCCGGCGCGCCCTGACCCCGACGCGTCGCTCGATCGCCTGCTGGCGGGGTGGAAGCGCACGGAGATCCGTCGCGGTGTCGAGTGGACCGTTCAGCCCGTCTCCGCGGTGCAGGCGCTGAAGGAGTACGTCTGCCCGGGGTGCGGACGGGTGATCGAGCCCGGTACCGCGCACGTCGTCGCCTGGCGGGCGGACGGGGTTCTGGGGGAGGCTGCCGCCCTCGCCGACCGCCGGCATTGGCACAACCACTGTTGGAGGATCGCATGACCATCGAGATCCGGGGACCGCTGCAGTTGCCGGCGCGCCGCGAGGACATCGAGCTGACGACGGCGGACGGCCTGACCCTGGTCGGGGAGCTCGCCCTGCCCGCGGAGAGCGAGCCGGTCGCGACGCTCGTCACGCTGCATCCGCTTCCCACGGCCGGCGGATTCATGGACTCGCACATCCTGCGGAAGGCGGCGGCTCGTCTGCCCGCCCTCGCCGATCTCGCGGTCCTGCGCTTCAACACCCGTGGCACCACGTCTCCGCGCGGCACGAGCGATGGTGCGTTCGACGGCGGGGCTCTGGAGCAGTTCGACGTCGCCGCGGCCATGGAGTTCGTGCACGCTCGCGCGCTGCCGCGCCCCTGGCTGCTGGGCTGGTCGTTCGGCACGGAGCTGGCGCTGAAGTACGGCCGCGACCACGCGATCGAGGGCATCATCCTGCTGTCGCCGCCGCTGCACCGCGCGACGGACGAAGAGGTCGCCGCCTGGGCGGAAGCCGATCGTGAGGTCGTGGTCCTGGTTCCGGAGTTCGACGACTATCTGCGGCCGGCCGAGGCCGAGAAGCGCTTCGCCTCGATCCCGCACGCGCGTCTGATCCCCGTGGAGGGCGGTAAGCACCTCTGGGTGGGGGAGACGCAGACGCGACGCGTGCTCACCGAGGTGGTCGCTGCTGTGAACCCGTCGGCGCTCCCACTGCCGACGCACTGGTCTGACGACTCCTGACCGTCGCGCGGCGCGTCGGACGACGCGTCAGAGGTCGTTCATGCGCGGGATCAGCACCTGGCGGTAGATGATCAGGATGCTCGCCGCGACGGGGATGGCGATGAGCGCCCCGAGCAGACCCAACAGGCTGCCGCCGGCGAGCGCGGCGACGACGACGACCGCGCCGGGGACGGAGACCGCGCGGCTCATGATGCGCGGGGAGATGACGTACGCCTCGATCTGCATGTAGATCAGGTAGTAAATCCCCGCGGCCAGCGCGGTGGCGGGGGAGCCGAGCCCGGGGATCAGGCAGACCAGCACGATGATCGTGGAACCGGTGAGTGTGCCCACCAGCGGGATCAGGGAGAAGAAGAACGCGATGACTGCGAGGACGGCGGGGAACGGCGCCTCGATGATCGTCAGGTAGATCGCGCTGAGCACGCCGTTGATGACGCCCTGGGACACCTGGCCCATGACGTAGTAGCCGACCGAATCGGTGATCTGCTCGGACAGGTCGATGAACCGGTCGCGCTTCGACGACGGCACCAACTGGTACACGGCTCGCTTGAGCGACGGGGTCGACGCCGTGAGGTAGATCGTGAGGATCAGCACGATGAAGGCCCCGAACACGCCGCTCAGCACGGCGCCGCTGGCGATCAGCACTCCCTGTCCGATCGACCCCCCGATCTCCGCCAGGTTCGTGGTCAGCCAGTCCTCGATGTAGTTGAAGACGTCGTCGACGAGAAGGTTCGGGAACGTCTCCTGGATCCAGTCCTTCAGGTCGTCGATCGCGGTGCCGCGCTGGACGATCGTGGTGATCTGCGCGATCAACTGCGAGATCTGGTCGACGAGCACCGGCAGCACGATCAGGATGATCCCGACGAAGACCGCAAGGACCGCGAGGATCGTGACGAGCACGGCGAGCCACCGGGGGAGTCGCCGTCGCTCGAGGAACGAGACGAGCGGATCGAGGCCCAGACTCAGGAAGAGCGCCGTCCCGATGTAGAGCAGCACGGTCGAGAGGGTCTGCACGCTGCTGATCAGCAGGATCCCGAGTCCCACGCCGAGCGTCGCCACGAGGGCGGTGCGGAACGGATTGTGGATCTTCATCGGTGCTCCTCGAGACGGCTGCAGCAAGGCTATCGAGCCCGGAGCACGGTGCCGCGACGACGTGCCGTCCGTTGCCCACGGGAACTGCTCGTGGGCAACACACAGGTGACTTCGCTAGTCTGAAATGTCGAGTGTGGCGTCGCGGGCGGGTATTCGCGATGCGTGAGGAGACTATTCGTGCGTTTCGTATGGGCCGTGGTGGCCTTCGTGCTGGCTGCCGTGCTGATCGGCGCGGGTATCGCTCAGCGGACCGTCTTCATGGGCCCATCGAACCAGCAGGAGCGCGTCTCGATCGAGGAGCCCGCGCCGTTCGTGCTGATGGACGGCGACGTGCTGCGGACCAACCCGGGCTCGCAGAAACTCGTGGTGAGCGGCGAGGGCGAGATCTTCGCCAGTTACGGCCGGACCGCCGACATGCAGGCCTGGCTGGCCGACTCCGACTACAACCACGTCTCGGTCGGTGACGACGGTGAGTTCGTGGTGGAGCACGTCTCGGCTCCCGCTGAGGAGGAGACGACGGAGCCCGGCGACGAGACGGGAGCGACGCCGGCACCCGAAGAGACGCCGGCCACCGACGCCGAGACCGAGGAGCCCGCAGGTCGCGACCCGGTCGGCTCCGACCTGTGGCTGGACTCCTTCAGCGAGGAGAACCTGCTCACGGCCGACAACATGCAGCTCCCGGAGGGCACGAGCGTGCTCATCGCCTACGACGGCACGAAAGACGCTCCGGACGACATCGTGGTCTCCTGGCCCCTCGACAACAGCACCCCGCTCGCCGGACCGTTGATGGTCGCGGGTGGGATCGTGCTCGTGATCGGCCTCGTGCTCTACATCCTCGCGATCCGCCACCAGCGCCGCGGACGTGGGCCGCGCCGGAAAGGCCCCGGGCCGCTCCCGATGACGGAGCCGATCGAGGTCGCCGCACTGCCCGCGGGCGAGCGCGCGGCTCTCGATGCGGCCGACGCGAAGCCGACGTCCGACCCCGGTGTCGAGGACGCCGAGGTGGTGGAGGACGAGCCGACGCCTCGCACAGAGCCGGAGGGGAAGTCCTCCCTGCGCGCCGCCGGAGCGACGCGCCGCCGTCGGATGCTGGTCCTGCCCGCCCTGGGGCTCACCGCGCTCCTGGCCGCCGGGTGCTCGGCCGACTCCTGGCCGCAGCTGGGCGACGCCTCCGCCACGCCCTCGCCGTCGCCGACCGTCATCGCCCCCGAGAACCAGAAGCCGCCGGCGGTCACCGAGGCCCAGGCGAAGCGCATCCTGAAGAGCCTGGCCGACACGGTCGCCGAGGCCGACAGCACCCTCGACGCCGACCTCGCGGCCACCCGCCTCGTCGGCCCCGCGCTCGAGGAGCGCGTCGCCGACTACGCCATCCGCGCGAAGGTCACCAACGACGCGCCTCCCGTCGCCATCCCCACCGACGACGTGCGGGTCGTGCTGCCCGAGGCCACGGACCGCTGGCCGCGCACCGTTCTCATGCTCTCGCAGAGCGCCGACGACGACACCGTCCCGCCCGTGCTGCTCACGATGACGCAGGACGACCCGTGGTCGAACTACAAGGTGACCAACCTGGCCCAGATGGCCGCCGACGCACAGTTCCCGGAGGTCGCGGCGAGCTGGCTCGGCACTTCCATGGTGCCGGCCGACTCCGCGTTCCTGACGCTGCCGCCCGACCAGGTGGCCACGGCGTTCTCCGACGTGGTCGACAACGTGGAGAAGAGCCAGTACTACGGCCAGTTCGACGATCTCTCGCTGGCGGTCGCCCAGTCGATCCGTGATGGGCGGCAGACCGTGGTGCAGGGGCTCGTGGATGCCAATGCCGCCGAGACATCGAAGACGGCGTTCAAGGCGGCGCCCACGACCGCCGAGCCGGTCTCCATGACCACCCTCGACAGCGGCGCGATCGTCGCCGTCTCGGTGCTCGACGTCGAGACCATCACCCCGGTCAACTCCGACGTCGTCATCCGTTTCGGCAACAACGAGCAGGCCAAGGCGCTCACGGGCGTGACCGAGTCGTCGACGGGTGTCGAGACGACGTACCTGAGTCAGTTGTTCTTCGCCGTCCCCTCGCAGGGTTCGAGCGAGCCGATCAAGCTCCTGGCCTCCACCCAGGACCTGCTCTCCGTGAAGGTGATCAAGTGACCGACATCTCTCCCGCGGCGCTGCGTGGCGCCGTCGACCTCTCGAGTCTCCGCAACCGCCCCACCCCGTCCTCCGGGGGCGGCCCCGCGACGCAGGGCCAGGGCATCACCGATGTGGTCGTCGATGCGACGGACGAGACCTTCGGCGAAGTCCTGGAGATCTCCCGCACCGTCCCGGTCGTGGTCGACCTGTGGGCCGAGTGGTGCGGGCCGTGCAAGCAGCTGAGCCCGATCATCGAGAAGGTCACCCGCGAGCTGGGCGGTCGCGTGCTGCTGGCGAAGGTGGACGTGGACGCGAACCCGCAGCTCGCCCAGAGCTTCCGCGCGCAGTCGATCCCGATGGTGGTCGCGCTGATCGCCGGGCAGCCGGTGCCGATGTTCACGGGTGCCGTGCCGGAGCAGCAGGTGCGCGAGGTGTTCGCCCAGCTGCTCCAGGTAGCGGCGCAGAACGGCGTGTCCGGGACGCTCTCGATCTCGGGCGATGCTGTAGCGGATGCGCCCGAGCCGGTCGAGCCCGAGCTGCCCCCGCTCCACGCCGAGGCGTACGCCGCGATCGAGGCGGGCGACTTCGCCGCCGCCATCCGCGCATATGAGAAGGCGCTGGCCGAGAACCCGCGCGATGAAGACGCCATCGCCGGGCTCGGGCAGGTGCGCCTGCTCCACCGCGTGCAGGGCCTCGATCTGCAGGAGGCGCGGGCCGCGGCCGCCGCCGGACCGCTCGACGTGCAGGCGCAGTTCGACGTGGCGGATCTCGACCTCGCCGGAGGGCACGTGGACGACGCGTTCGCGCGGCTCCTCGATCTGTTCGCTCAGCTCCCGTCGGACCAGCGGGCGCCGGTGCGCGAGCGGCTCGTGGAGCTGTTCGGCCTCATCGGCCCCGCCGACCCGCGCGTCGTGTCGGCGCGCAACCGGCTGTCCTCGCTGCTGTTCTGAGGCGTCCGCGCCCCGGGCGAGGTCGTCCTCGCGGGGCGCGGCCGGCGCAGCTCAGCCGTTGTTGACGGTGGGGACGTGCGGCTCGGGCTGGTAACGCAGCCAGAGGGTCGACAGCGCGGGGAGCGTGATCGCCGCCGTCGCGGTGCCGCTGTCGTCGCGCACGGCGACCACCATGCCGAGGTTGCCCGATCCGTGTCCTCCGTACTCCGCGGCGTCCGAGTTGAGCACCTCCTGCCACACGCCCTCGCGGGGGAGTGCGAGTCGGTAACCGGTGCGCTCGACCCCGGCGAAGTTGCTCACGACCACCAGCCGCCCGCCGTGGGCGTCGCGGCGCTCGAAAGCGATCACGGAGGGGTCCCAGCTGGGGGCGCCGAGTCGCGTGAACGACGATCCGTCGCTGTCCCGCTCCCACAGCGGCGCCTGGGCGCGGTACACGCCGTTGAGCGCGCCGACGAAGTCCTGCAGCTGGGCGTGCGAGGGCTGCTCGCGCAGCCACCAGTCGAGTTCCCGCCCCTCCGACCACTCGGCGAGCTGCCCGAACTCCTGGCCCATGAACAGCAGCTTCTTGCCCGGGTGTCCCCACATGTAGGCCAGGTAGGCGCGGACGTTGGCGAGCTTGTGCGTGTGGTCGCCGGGCATCTTCGCGAGCAGGCTGCCCTTCCCGTGCACCACTTCGTCGTGACTGATTGGCAGCACGTAGTTCTCTCCGAAGGCGTAGACGAACGAGAACGTCATCTCGCCCTCATGGTGCGCGCGATACATCGGGTCGCGGGCGATGTACTGCAGCGAGTCGTTCATCCAGCCCATGTTCCACTTGAACCCGAACCCGAGTCCCGCGTGATCCGTGGGCGCGGTGACGCCGGGGAAGCTCGTCGACTCCTCCGCGATCATGAGGATCCCGGGGTGCAGGCGGTAGGCGGTGGCGTTCACCTCCTGGAGGAACCGGATCGCCTCGAGGTTCTCGCGACCCCCGTGGACGTTGGGCTCCCACTCGCCGTCGCGGCGCGAGTAGTCGAGGTACAGCATCGAGGCGACCGCGTCGACGCGCAGCCCGTCCACGTGGAACTCCTCCAGCCAGTAGAGGGCGTTCGCGACGAGGAAGCCGCGGACCTCGGGGCGACCGTAGTCGAAGATGAGCGTGCCCCAGTCCTGATGCTCGCCGCGGCGGGGATCGGGGTGCTCGTAGAGGGGCTGGCCGTCGAAGCGGGCGAGCGCGAACTCATCCTTCGGGAAGTGGCCGGGGACCCAGTCGAGGATCACGCCGATGCCCGCCTGGTGCAAGCGGTCGATGAGGTAGCGCAGATCGTCCGGCGTGCCGTAGCGGCTCGTCGGCGCGTAGTACCCGCTGACCTGGTAGCCCCAGGAGCCGCCGAACGGGTGCTCGGCGAGCGGGAGGAACTCCACGTGGGTGAACCCCGTCTGCTGCACGTGCTCGATGAGGGGATCGGCGACCTCACGGTAGCCGAGGCCGCCCCGCCAGGAGCCCAGGTGCACCTCGTAGACCGAGAGCGGCTGCGCGACCGCGTGGGTCGCGGCGCGCCGGGTCATCCACGCGCCGTCCTGCCACGCATAGGTCGAGGCGGTGACGACCGACGCGGTCTCCGGCGGCAGCTGCGCGGCGAGCGCCATCGGGTCGGCCTTGAGGATCCACGCACCGGCGCGGGTGCGGATCTGGTACTTGTACCGGGTGCCGAGCGGCAGGTCGGGGATGAACAGCTCCCAGACGCCGCTCACGCCCATCGACCGCATGGCGTGCGTCTCGCCGTTCCACCCGTTGTGGTCTCCGACCACGCGTACGGCGCTGGCGTTCGGCGCCCAGACCGCGAACGCGACACCCGCCTCGCCGTCGTGCGTGGTGGGATGCGCTCCCAGCACCTCCCAGAGCCGCTCGTGCCGTCCCTCCGCGATGAGGTGCAGGTCGAGCTCGCCGAGCGCGGGGGAGTGACGGTACGGGTCGCCGGTGATCGCTTCGTCGTCCACGTCGCGGTAGCGCGTCGCCAGTCGATAGGGGACGGGCGGCCCGGGGTGACGGCCCTCCCACAGCCCGTGGGTCACGTGCGAGAGCTCGAGCCGGGTGCCGTCGGCGAACACGGCGGCGACGGAGGAGGCCAGCGGGCGGCGGGCGCGGATGATCGTGACCGTCCGCCCCGCGGCGTCCTCGGCGGGATGGGTTCCCAGCACGGCGTGCGGATCGTGGTGCTGTCCCTCGGCGACGGCGACCCACTCGGCGGATGCGATCGCTTCTTCGGCAAAGCTCATGCTCTCTCCCTCACCTTCAGGATGTGCACCGGCTCGGCGAAGGCGTCGAGCCGCACGTAGTTGTGGTCGCTCCAGGTCCAGACACTGCCGGTCAGCAGATCCTCGACCTCGAACGGTTCGCCCGGGGGGACACCCCAGCGGGTCGTGTCGAGGTGGACCGTGGTCTCCCTGACCGAGTGCGGGTCGACGTTCGCGACCACGATGATCGTGTCTGCCTGTCCGGTGCCGGTGAACGCCGCATCGAGGTGCTTGCTGTAGACCAGGACGGCGTCGTCGTCGCTCCAGTGGGTCTCCAGGTTCCGCAGCTGCCTCAGCGCCGGATGCTCGGCGCGGATCGCGTTGAGCCGACGCAGCAGCGGGGCGAGGGACTCACCGCGCTCCTCGGCACCGCGCCAGTCGCGGAACTTGTACTCGTACTTCTCGTTGTCGATGTTCTCCTCCGAGCCGGGACGCGCCACGTTCTCGAAGAGCTCGTATCCCGCATACACCCCGTACACCGGCCCCGCGGTGGCCGCGATGCAGGCCCGGATGCGGTAGGCCGCCCGGCCGCCGAACTGGAGGTACTCGGTGAGGATGTCGTGCGTGTTCACGAACAGATTCGGTCGCATGTAGTCCGCGGTGTCGTGGGAGATGCTGGTGAGGAACTCCTCCAGCTCCGCCTTGGTGTTGCGCCAGGTGAAGTAGCTGTAGCTCTGCTGGAAACCCACCGCAGCGAGCGCCCGCATGACGGCGGGACGGGTGAAGGCCTCCGCGAGGAACACGACCCCCGGATCGCTCTCGTTCACGGTGCGGATGAGCCACTCCCAGAACCGGAGCGGCTTCGTGTGCGGGTTGTCCACCCGGAAGATGCGCACGCCCTGTGCCACCCAGTGCTGCACGACCCGCAGCATCTCCGCGGCGATGCCCTCGGGGTCGTTGTCGAAGTTGAGCGGATAGATGTCCTGGTACTTCTTGGGCGGGTTCTCCGCGTAGGCGATCGTGCCGTCCGGCAGGGTCGTGAACCACTCCGGATGCTCGCGGACCCACGGGTGGTCGGGGGACGCCTGCAACGCGAGGTCGAGCGCGACCTCGAGCCCTTCCTTCTCAGCAGCCCGGACGAAGGCCCGGAAGTCCTGGGCGCTACCGAGGTCGGGATGGATGGCGTCGTGCCCGCCCTCGGCCGCACCGATCGCATACGGGGATCCGGGGTCGCCCGGCTCGGCCACCAGCGTGTTGTTGCGTCCCTTGCGGTTGGTCGAGCCGATGGGGTGGATGGGCACGAGGTAGATCACGTCGAACCCCATGGCCGCCACGTCGGGGAGCCGCTTCGCAGCCGTCCGGAAGGTGCCGCTCCGCACCGAGCCGTCCTTCAGCCGCCGCGCCCCCTCCGAGCGGGGGAAGAACTCGTACCAGGCACCCACCCCTGCTCGCGTGCGATCGACGTGGAGGTGCTGGTCCGCAGAGGCGGAGCGCAGCGACATCAGGGGACGCTCGGCGAAGACGACCGCGAGCTCCGGGTCTGCCGCGAGGGAGGCGGCGATCGCGGCGTCTCCCGTGCGCAGCGCCTCGGCGCCCTCGCGCAGGCGGCGACGCTGGGCCGCTGGCCGGTCCTTCTCGGCGGCAGCCCTGGCCAGCAGCTCGGCGCCGAGTGCGGCCACGACCGGGACATCGACGCCGGCGGCGAGCTTGAGCCGTGCGGCATGCGCCCAGGTGGCGTAGTCGTCGGAGAAGGCCTCGAAGCGATACCGCCACGGACCCTCCAGGTCCAGCGCGATCGAGACCATCCACGTGTCGGTGCCGTCCGCGAGCGCGGTCAGGCGGTGCAGGCTCCGCTCTCCGGTGGGGGCGGTGAGGCGCACGTGCACGCCGATGAGGTCGTGCCCTTCCCGGAACGACACCACCCGGAACGGCACGACCTCGCCGGCGAACGCCTTCGCGGGAAAGCCGCCCGGGACCGAGGGCGAGCCGTCGAGGAGCGGGATCCGCGTCGTGCGCAGCTCGCCGGGGAGGTCTGCGCCGTCGAACTCGCGCGGCGGGATCTGAGCGGGGCTCCGGAGAGCCGGGGGCCGGGTACCAGCACGTGCAGTCACAGTGCGAATCTACCGCTCCGGTGTGCCGGAGCCTACCGCTCGACCCGGGCGCAGAACCGTGCTATCACTCGACGCGGAACAGGCGCATCGAGGTGCCGGGAACGGACAGGACGTCGCCGGGCTCGAAGACCTCCGCGTGCGCGGAGGGGTGCTCGTCGGCACTCGACCAGAGCGAGACGAACCGGTTCGCGCCGTCGATCTCCAGCGGCAGTCGCACGTCGATCGGCGCCTCCGTGCCGTGCACGATCAGGAGGATGCGGTTCGCCGCCTCGGTGTCGGGCGTGGAGGCGGCGACGTACTGCAGCGTGCGGTTGCCGGGATCGTTCCACTGCCCCGGTTCCATCGTCTCGCCGTTCTGGTCGTACCAGTCCATGACCGACGCGTTCGGGATGTGCTCGCCGAGCCGGGCGTAGCGGCTGGGGCGCAGAGCGGGATTCTCCTGTCGCAGCCGGATGAGCCGCGTGACGTGCGCCCGCAGATCCTCCTGCCACGGCTCCAGCTCCCATCCGAGCCACGTGAGGGGAGAATCCTGGGCGTAGGCGTTGTTGTTCCCGCGCTGAGTGCGCCCGACCTCATCGCCGGCGGTGAGCATGGGGATGCCCGCGGACAGCAGGACCGTGCCCAGGAGGTTGCGCATGGCCTTCCGGCGGGCAGCGAGGATCGCAGGATCGTCAGTGGGGCCCTCGACGCCGTGGTTGAAGGCGCGGTTGGTGTCGGCGCCGTCGCGGTTGTTCTCGCCGTTCGCCTCGTTGTGTTTGACGTCGTACGAGACGAGGTCGTGGAGCGTGAAGCCGTCGTGCGCCGTGATGAAGTTGATGCTGGCGAGCGGACCGCGCTCCTCGCTGAAGGTGTTGGAGGAGCCCGCGAGGCGCGTGGCGAAGCCGCCGATGCCCACCGGGGCGGAGGCGCGACGGGCGTAGTCGATGTCGCTCAGCCAGAAGTTCCGCACCCGGTCGCGGTAGCGGTCGTTCCACTCGTGCCACCCCGTGGGGAAGTTGCCCGTCTGCCAGCCGCCCAGCCCCACGTCCCACGGCTCGGCGATGAGCTTGGTGTCGGCGAGCACGGGGTCGGCGGCGATCGCCCGCAGCAGCGGATGCTCCGGGTTGTATGTGTGGGCGGCGTCTCGGGCGATCGCGGTCGCGAGGTCGAAGCGGAAACCGTCGATCTGCATCTCCTCCGCCCAGTACCGCAGCGAGTCCAGGACGAGGCGGGCGCCGGCGTCGGTGCTGGTGTCCAGCGTGTTGCCGCACCCGGTGGTGTCGATGTAGACGCCGTTCCCGTCCTGCCGGTAGTAGCTCGCATTGTCGATCCCGCGCAGGCTCGAGCGCGGGCCGCCGATGCCCTCCTCCGAGGTGTGGTTGTAGACGACGTCGAGGATGACCTCGAGCCCGGCCTCGTGGAGCAGCTTCACCATGCCCTTGAACTCGGCGATGATCGCCTCCGGTCCGCGCTTGCGGGCGTCCTCGGTGGCGTACGCGGCGTGAGGCGTGAAGTAGTTGAGGGTGTTGTAGCCCCAGTAGTTGGTGAGGCCGCGCTCGAGCAGGCGCGGCTCCGGCACGAAGGCGTGCACGGGCAAGAGCTCGACGGAGGTGATGCCGAGCGCGTGGAAGTGCTCGATCATCGCGGGGTGTGCGAGACCCGCGTACGTGCCGTGCAGCGCGGGCGGCACCTCGGGGTGGCGCTTGGTCATGCCCTTGAGATGGCCCTCGTAGATCACGGTGCGATCGAGCGGGATGCGCGGCTTGCTCGTGTTCCCCCAGTCGAAGCCGTCGACGATGACCACCGACCGCCACTCCTGGTAGCCGTGTCCCTGGGCGAGGCCCTTCGCGTACGGGTCGAGCAGCAGCGTCTCGGGGTTGAACGTGTTGCCGGGGCCGTGCGGCCCTCCCACGCGGACCGCGTACCGGGTTCCTGGCTGGAGCAGGGCAGACGTGACCTCCCACACGCCGCCCGGCCGCCGCTCGAGCGCGGCCTGGTCCGTGACCCAGTCGAGGTCGGTGGCGTCGAAGACGACCAGCTCCATCGACGAGGCGTTGCCCGACCAGACCCGCAGGATGCCGCCGCCGTCGTGCAGGCGGACGCCGAGATCGTCGAGGGCCGATCCGCCGGGGACGACGGGGACGCGGGAGACAGGCATGAATACACCCTAGGCGTGTTGCATTTCAGTCTCATGTCGGCGCGGACCCGGTCCCCGAGGCACGACCGTGTCCGCACGACCGGGGAACGGGGGAGAATCGAGGTATGCGGCACTACCTCGACCACGCGGCGACCACGCCTCTGCGCGCGGAGGCCCGCGACGCCTGGCTCGAGGCGGCGACCGTCGTGGGCAACGCCTCGTCGACGCACGGCGCCGGACAGGACGCGCGGCGCCTGCTGGAGGAGTCGAGGGAGCGGCTCGCCGCGGTGCTCCGCGCCGACCCGATCGAGGTCGTGTTCACCTCGGGGGGCACGGAGTCGATCAACCTCGCCGTGCAGGGGCTCTGGCGCGCACGGGACGCGGGCACCACCGCGATCGTGCTGCCCGACGGGGAGCATCACGCCACGATGGACACCGTCGCGGCTCTCGCCGAGGAGGGCGCGGAGGTCCGCGCGGTCCCGGTGTCGCCGGAGGCGCGCATCGATGACCCCCGCTTCGCCGCCGCGCTTCCGGGTGCCGCGCTCGCGACGGCTCTGGTCGCCAACAACGAGGCCGGCACGATCAACGATGTGGCCGCCCTCGCTGCGGCCGCGGCCGACAACCGCGTGCCGTTGCACCTCGACGCGGTCGCGGCCCTGGGCCACGTGCCGCTCTCCTTCCGGGGCCTGCGCGGGTCGGCGGAGGGTCATGGCGGGCTCGTCGCGCTGAGCATCGCGGGCCACAAGGTGGGTGCTCCGGTCGGGACCGGCGCACTGCTGGTCGCCCGGTCGGCTCGTCTCGCTCCGCTGCTGCGCGGCGGTGGACAGCAGCGGGGACTCCGGGCGGGCACGCAGGACGTGGCGGGCGCGGCGGCGCTGGCCACCGCGGTCGAGCTCGCCGAGAGCGAGCGCGAGGAGGAGGCGCGGCGGCTGCGTGCTCTGCGTGACCGCCTCGTCGAGGGCGTTCGCGCGCGGGTGCCCGCCGCCGAGCTCCTGGGCGACCCGCACGTGCGGTTGCCGGGCAATGCGCAGCTGCTGTTCCCGGGGGCCGTGGGGGAGAGCCTGCTCTTCCTCCTCGACGTCGCCGGGGTATCGGTGTCCACCGGCTCGGCCTGTCAGGCGGGGGTCGCGGAGCCCTCCCACGTGGTGATGGCGATGGGCCGGTCGGAGCGAGACGCCCGCAGCGTGCTGCGCTTCTCTCTGGGGCGCACCTCCCGCGATGATGACGTGGACGCCGTGCTGTCGGTGATCGCGGACGCGTATGCGCGTGCGTCCGGCGCCGGCTCAGCCGCGCGCTCGTAGACTGGACCCATGCGGATCCTTGCGGCGATGAGCGGCGGCGTCGACTCCGCCGTCGCCGCGGCGAGGGCGGTCGAGGCCGGGCATGACGTCGTCGGCGTGCACCTCGCCCTGTCCCGCGCGGGCGGGACGCTGCGCACGGGCAGCCGCGGCTGCTGCACGATCGAGGACGCGCTCGACGCGCGCCGCGCCGCCGACCTGCTCGGGATCCCCTTCTACGTGTGGGACTTCTCGGAGCGGTTCCGTGACGACGTGATCGACGACTTCATCGCCGAGTACCGCGCCGGGCGCACCCCGAACCCCTGTATGCGCTGCAACGAGAAGATCAAGTTCGCCGCGCTCCTGGAACGGGCGATCGAGCTGGGCTTCGACGCCGTCTGCACGGGGCACTACGCCACCCTGATCGAGGGGCCGGACGGCCGGGAGCTGCACCGGGCATCCGACAACGCCAAGGACCAGTCGTACGTGCTCGGTGTGCTCACTGCCGAGCAGCTCGCGCACACCTACTTCCCGCTCGGCACGACGCCCTCCAAAGCGGTCGTGCGCGCTGAGGCGGCAGCCAGGGGCCTGACCGTCGCCCAGAAGCCCGACAGCCACGACATCTGCTTCATCCCGGACGGCGACACGCGCGGGTGGCTGGCGGAGAAGGTCGGTGCGGAGACCGGGGAGATCGTCGACCGCAGCGGCGCGGTGGTCGGCGAGCACGAGGGCGCGCACGCCTTCACGGTGGGGCAGCGGCGAGGGCTCAAGCTCGGGGTGCCGGCCGCGGACGGCAAGCCCCGGTTCGTGCTGGAGGTCCGGCCGGTGTCCAACACCGTGGTCGTCGGGCCGAAGGAGGCGCTCGCGATCGCCGAGATCGCGGGGGAGCGGTTCAGCTGGGCCGGCGCGGCGCCCGTGGAGTCGTCCTTCGCATGCGACGTGCAGATCCGAGCGCACGCCGACCCCGTTCCCGCCACGGCCACCGTGACCGCGGACGGCGTCCGTGTGGCTCCGGAGGTTCCGCTCGACGGCGTCGCACCGGGGCAGACCGCGGTGTTGTACGTCGGCACGCGCGTGCTGGGCCAGTTCACGATCGACACCACGGTCTCGGCGGTTCCGGTCGGCGTCTGATCCCGGCGGATGTCGGCGGCCGCTCCTAGACTGAGCAGGTGGCGGAGAACATCTCACTGGAAGACGCTCGGATCGAGGCCGAGGAGCTGACGACCCGCATCCTCGAGGCCAAAGACGCCTACTACGGACGCGACACCTCGCTCGTCGACGACGCAACCTACGACGGGTGGATGCGGCGTCTGGAAGAGCTGGAGCGCCTGCACCCCGAACTGCAGGGCCAGGACTCGCCGACGCAGATGGTGGGAGCGGCGGAGGCCACCGGTCTCGCCACGATCGAGCACGCCGAGCGCATGCTCAGCCTCGACAACGTGTTCTCCGTCGACGAGCTGCGGGAGTGGGCGGCCAAAACCCGCGCGGCGGCCGGTCGTGACGTCGACTGGCTCACCGAGCTCAAGATCGATGGGCTCGCGATCAACCTCCGCTACGAGAACGGGATGCTCACCTCCGCCGCCACACGCGGTGACGGCCGGGTGGGCGAGATCGTGACGGAGAACGCGCTCCGTCTGCCGGAGATCCCGCAGCGACTGCGTGGTGAGGGGCATCCGCCGATCGTCGAGGTCCGCGGCGAGGTGTTCATCCCGGTCGCGGCGTTCGAACGGCTCAACGCCGCGCAGGCCGCCTTCCGCGAGCGCGCCTACGCCGACGCGCTCGCCCGGTGGGAGGCACGCGGCGGCGTGAAGAAGCCGTTCGACGAGGAGAAGGCGCGCACGGCTGCGGCACGTCGGTTCCCCGCGTTCGCGAATCCGCGCAACGCCGCCAGCGGTGGTCTGCGCCAGCAGATCGACAAGAAGGACGGGCTCGAACTGGAGGCGGGGCTCCTGCGGATCGAGTCGCTCGCGCTGTACGTGCACGGCATCGGCGCCTGGGCACAGCCGCCGGTGGCCGCGCAGAGCCAGGTGTACGACCTGCTGGCTGAATGGGGCCTGCCGACGAGCCCGCACACGCGGGTGTGCCGCAGCATCGATGAGGTCGTCGACTTCGTGGAGTACTACGGCGAGCACCGGCACGACATCGAGCACGAGCTCGACGGGATCGTGGTGAAGGTCGACGAGCTGGAGCTGCATGACGAGCTCGGCGCGACCAGCCGGGCACCCCGGTGGGCGATCGCCTACAAGTACCCGCCGGAGGAGGTGCAGACGACGCTCCTCGACATCGTGGTGTCGGTCGGACGCACGGGCCGGGCGACCCCGTTCGCGGTGATGGCGCCCGCGCACGTCGCGGGGTCGGTCGTGCGTCAGGCCACGCTGCACAATAAGGACGTCGTGAAGGCCAAGGGCGTGCTCATCGGCGACACCGTGGTGCTGCGCAAGGCGGGTGACGTGATCCCCGAGGTGCTCGGGCCGGTCGTGGAGAAGCGGGACGGCACCGAGCGCGAGTTCGTGATGCCTGCCGACTGTCCGGAGTGCGGAACACCGCTGCGGCCGATGAAAGAGGGCGACATCGACCTGCGCTGCCCGAACGCGCGCTCGTGTCCCGCACAGGTTCGCGGGCGTGTCGAGCACATCGGGTCGCGCGGCGCGCTCGACGTCGAGGCGCTGGGCGAGGTCACGGCCGCGGCCCTCACGCAGCCGACGTCACCCGCCGTGCCGCCGCTGGAGACGGAGGCCGGGCTGTTCGCGCTGACGCTCGACCAGCTCGTGCCGATCGAGGTCGTGGTCCGGGATGCCGAGACCGGGCTGCCGCGTGAGGACGAGGACGGCCTGGTGAAGACGAGGGCGCCGTTCCGCCGGAACCCGACGGCGGCCGAGAGGAAGGCGGGGCGCGAGGGCCCCCAGCCCTCCTCGCAGGCGCTCACGCTCCTCGCCGAGCTCGAGAAGGCCAAGACGAAAGACCTGTGGCGACTCCTCGTCGCGCTGAACATCCGTCACGTGGGCCCGGTGGCGGCTCGAGCCCTCGCGCAGTGGTTCGGTTCGCTGGACGCGATCCGGGCGGCCTCCCGGGAGGAGCTCGCCGCGGTCGAGGGCGTCGGCGGGATCATCGCCGACTCGCTGCTCGCATGGTTCGAGGTCGACTGGCACCAGGAGATCGTGCGGCGCTGGAGCGAGGCGGGGGTGCAGTGGGCGACGCCGGGGCACGCGGGGCCCGGGGCTGCGGTCGCCGAGGGCGGAGTGCTCGACGGGCTCACGGTCGTCGCGACGGGTTCGCTCGACGGCTACACGCGCGAGGGAGCGCAGGAGGCGATCATCAAGGCGGGGGGCAAGGCCGCTTCGAGCGTGTCGAAGAAGACCGACTTCGTCGCGGCAGGTCCGGGCGCCGGCTCCAAGCTCGCGAAGGCCGAGGAACTGGGCATCCGCATCCTCGACGCTGCACAGTTCCACCTGCTGGTGACCGAGGGACCCGACGCCCTCGGCTGAACGGGTGCCCGCGGGTCAGGTGTCCGTGGGAGGCAGGAACTGCAGCAGCCGAGGGGAGTCGGCGAAGCCGAGCCCGCGGTACAGCGTCACGGCCTCCTCGCTCGAGTGCACGGTGACGCGTCCTGCGCCGAGGGACACCGCGTGAGCGCACGCCGCCGCGACCAGTGCTCGCCCGGTCCCGCGCCCGCGGTGCTCCGGCAGCACGAACACGCTCTGCACGTCGGCCGAGACCCGGTCCGCGGCCCCGGGGCGCGGCACCCGGGGGAGCATCGCGACCCAGGCGACCCCGACGGGGTCGCCTGGGTCCGCCCTCGCTACGAACGCCGAGTGCGTGTCCTCGTGGAGGCTCCACCAGGCGGCGAGCTCCGCCGTGAACTCGTCGAACGACCGTCCCGCCGTCAGCTCGTCCGGCACGTCCTGCCACTTGAGCAGCGCGAGCCCCGCGACGTCTCGGCGGTCCGCACGGTCGATACGCACGATCAGCTCTTGTGACGGGGCTTCCGGAACGGCTTGTCCTCGCGGGGACCGCGGGGTCCGCGATCGTCACGGTCATGGCGGTCACCGCGGTAGCCGCGGCCCGCGCTGTCGTCGTTCCCGCGGTCGCGCGCAGCTCCCCGGCGTGCCCCGGGGCCACGGTCGGGCGCGATCTCGATCAGCCGCCCGGAGATGCGGGTGTCGCGGAGCTTCTCGAGGACGGCGGGGTCGAGGTTGGCCGGCAGTTCCACGATCGAGAAGTCGGGGCGGATGTTGATGGCGCCGAAGTCGTCGCGACCGAGGCCGCCCTCGTTCGCGAGCGCGCCGACGATCTGCCGCGGCTCCACGCGGTGCCGTCGTCCGACCTCGATGCGGTACGCCGCATAGTCTCCACGGCCCCGGCGTTCCCTGGGCTCACGCGTCTCCCGCGCGTCGCGCGGTGCGCGCTCACGCGGAGGACGGTTGTCGGCGGCGACAGCTCGGGCGAGCGGGTCGTCCGCGGGGTCGAGGAGGAGTGGACGCTCACCCTGCGCGACCACGGCGAGAGCCGCGGCGACATCGCTCTCCGGCACGTCGTGGTGGCGCACGTAGTGGGCGATGATGTCGCGGAACGCGTCGATGCGGGCGGTCTCGGACAGCGCGGTCGTGATGGCGTCGTCGAAGCGCGCGAGGCGCGTGGTGTTGACGTCCTCCGTGGTCGGCAGCTGCATCTGCGTCGGCGTCTGCCGCGTGGCCTTCTCGATGTGCTTCAGCAGGTAGCGCTCGCGTGGGGTGATGAAGCTGATCGCGTCCCCGGTCCGCCCGGCGCGCCCGGTCCGGCCGATGCGGTGCACGTACGACTCGGTGTCGGTGGGGATGTCGAAGTTGATGACGTGGCTGATGCGCTCCACGTCGAGACCGCGCGCGGCGACGTCGGTCGCGACCAGGATGTCGAGCTTGCCGTCCTTGAGCTGGTTGACACTGCGCTCGCGCTGCACCTGCGGCACGTCGCCGTTGATCGCGGCGGCGGAGTAGCCGCGAGCGCGGAGCTTCTCCGCGAGCGTCTCGGTCTCGTTCTTGGTGCGGACGAAGACGATCATCCCGTCGAAGTTCTCCACCTCGAGGATGCGCGTGAGGGCGTCCACCTTCTGCGCGTACGACACCACGAGGTACCGCTGGGTGATGTTCGTGTTGGTCGCGGTCTTGGACTTGACCGTGATCTCCTCCGGGTCGCGGAGGTACTGCTGCGCGAGGCGCCGGATCTGGGCGGGCATCGTGGCGGAGAACAGCGCGACCTGCTTCTCCTCCGGCGTCTGGGCGAGGATCTGCTCGACATCCTCCGCGAAGCCCATCTTCAGCATCTCGTCCGCCTCGTCGAGCACCAGGTACTGCAGCTCCGAGAGGTCGAGCGTGCCCTTGGCGAGGTGGTCCATGATGCGACCGGGGGTTCCGACGACCACGTGCACACCGCGGCGCAGCGCCGACAGCTGCACGCCGTACCCCTGACCGCCGTACACGGGCAGCACGTGGACGCCCTTCATGCGTGAGGCGTACGACTCGAACGCCTCGCACACCTGCAGCGCGAGCTCGCGCGTGGGGGCGAGCACGAGGGCCTGCGGGGTCTTCTGTGCGGTGTCGAGGCGCTCCAGCACGGGGAGCGCGAAGGCCGCGGTCTTGCCGGTACCGGTCTGCGCCATGCCCACCACGTCGCGGCCCGACAGCAGGGTCGGGATCGTCGCGGCCTGGATCGGGGAGGGGGTCTCGTAGCCGAGGTCTCGGATGGCCTTGAGGACGGGCCCGGTGATGCCGAGCTCCTCGAATCCGGGGGTTGCGGGGGACTCGTCGGGGGCGTCGGTGGGCACTGCGTCTTCAGGGGTCACTTCCCAAGGGTAGCGCGCGCCGGCCGCCACCACCTGTGCAGACGGCTCAGGCGCCGGTGGTGAGCGCGAGCAGCTTCTCCTTGACCTGGCGGCGCAGGACCTTGCCGATGAGCGACTTCGGCAGCTCGTCGACCACGAACACGCGGCGCGGCACCTTGTACGGGGTGAGGATGCTGCGGGCGTACGCGCGGATCGCTTCGACGTCGACGTCGGCTCCTCCGTCGACGACGATCGCGGCGACGACCTCCTCGCCCGAGTGCTCGCTGGGCAGTCCGACGACGGCGGCGTCCACGACCGACGGGTGCTGCCGCAGCGCGTTCTCGACCTCGGTGGGGGCGACGTTGAAGCCGCCGGTGATGATCAGCTCCTTGATGCGGTCGACGATGCGGACGAAGCCGGCCTCGTCGATCGTGACGATGTCTCCCGTGCGGTACCAGCCGTCGACGAACACGGCGTCGGTCTCCTCCGGCTTGCCGTAGTAGCCGGAGAACACCTGCGGGCCGCGGACGACGAGCTCGCCCGCCGACCCCGCCGGTACGTCCTGCGTCGGGTCCTCGGGGTCGACCACGCGGCACTCCGTTCCGGGGAGGGGGAGGCCGACGGTGCCCGGCACGCGGTTGTCGGCCACGGGGTTCGCCATCAGCACGGGCGAGCACTCGCTCAGCCCGTAGCCCTCGACGAGGTAACCGTGGGTCGCGGCCTCGAAGGGGACGACCAGCTCGTGCGGCAGGGCCATCGCCCCGGAGATCGCGACCTCGATGCCGTCCAGGGAGACGCCCTTCGCCTGCGCGGCCGCGAGCAGCCGGTCGGCGATCGGGGGCACGAGCGGGAGGAAGGTCGCGGGGTGCTTCTTTGCGACATCGAGCACGAGGTCGGGGTCGAACTTGGGGAACAGCACGAGCCGCGCCCCCATCGACATCGCGAACGTGAGGCACAGCGTCAGCCCGTAGGCGTGGAACATCGGCAGCACGGCGTACACCACGCAGCCCTTGCCGCGCTGGATCGACGGCACCCATGCCTGCGCCTGCGCCGCGTTCGCCAGCAGGTTGCGGTGCGTCAGCGCGGCGCCCTTCGGAGTTCCGGTGGTGCCCGAGGTGTACTGGATGATCGCGAGGTCGTCCGTGTTCGGTCTCGGATGCGACGCCGGAAGCGGGTCGGAGGCCACGAGCGAGTCCCACACCACGGTTCCGCGCACGCGCTCGGTCAGCGCTGCCCTGGACTCGCGCGCCTTCGCGACGGGCAGCCGCAGAGCGAAGCGGGTGAGGGCGGGCATCGCGCGCGTCACGTCGACGGAGACGAGGTTCGTCACGGCGAGGTCGGCGGGGAAGTCCTGCACGGTGGCGACGACCTTGTTCCACACGATCGCGTGCTTGGCGCCGTGATCCTCGAACTGCTTCCGCAGCTCGCGCGGCGTGTAGAGCGGGTTGTGCTCGACGACGACGGCGCCCAGACGCAGCACGGCGTAGAAGGCGATGATGTGCTGTGGGCAGTTCGGCAGCACGATCGCGACCGGGTCGCCCGCACGCACGCCGAGGTCGCGGAGTCCGGTGGCGGCCCGGTCGATCGCGTCCTGCAGTCGGGCGTACGTGGTCTCGCGGCCGAAGAACTGCAGCGCGGGAGCGTCGGGGTAGTCGCGGGCGGACGCGGCGACGATGTCGACGAGGGAACCGGTGACGGGGGCGAGATCCTCGGGGACGCCGTCGGCGTAGCTGGCGATCCACGGGCGAGGAGGCTGGAACGTGCTCACGCGCCCAGCTTATGCGCGCCGCGACGCGCCGAGCGGGCGACGGCACCCCAACTAGACTGGGGTCGTGTCTGAAATCACCCCTGATCTTGTGCGCCATCTCGGCGTGCTCGCGCGCATCCAGCTGAACGACGACGAGGTGACGCGGCTCACGGGCCAGCTCGACGCCATCGTCGACAACATCGCCAAGGTGTCGGAGGTGGCCACGGCCGACGTCGCCGCCACGAGCCACCCGATCCCCCTGAGCAACGTCTTCCGTCCAGACGTCGTCGGGCAGACGCTCACGCACGAGCAGGTGCTGCAGAACGCCCCCGACGCCGCCGACGGCCGCTTCCGGGTGACCGCGATCCTGGGAGAAGAGCAGTGAGCGACATCATCCGGCTGACCGCGGCGGAACTCGCCGACAAGCTCGCGGCGCGTGAGGTCTCCAGCGTCGAGGCCACCCAGGCGCACCTGGACCGTATCGCCGCGGTCGACGGCGACGTGCACGCGTTCCTCCACATCAACGAGCACGCGCTCGACGCGGCCGCTGCCGTCGACGCACGCCGTGCGGCAGGGGAGGAGCTCGGCCCGATCGCGGGGGTCCCGCTCGCCATCAAGGATGTCCTGGTCACCACCGACCAGCCGACCACCAGCGGGTCGCGCATCCTCGAGGGCTACCGGTCGCCGTACGACGCGACCGTCGTCGCCCGCTCGCGCGCGGCCGGTCTCATCCCGCTCGGCAAGACGAACATGGACGAGTTCGCCATGGGCTCGTCGACGGAGCACTCCGCGTATGGCCCGACGCGGAACCCCTGGGATTTCGACCGGATCCCCGGTGGATCCGGCGGCGGTTCGGCCGCCGCCGTGGCCGCGTTCGAGGCCCCGCTCGCGCTCGGCTCGGACACGGGCGGCTCGATCCGTCAGCCTGCTCACGTGACCGGCACGGTCGGGGTGAAGCCCACGTACGGCGGAGTCAGCCGCTACGGCGCGATCGCCCTCGCGTCGAGCCTCGACCAGGTCGGCCCGGTCACCCGCACGGTGCTCGACGCCGGTCTGCTGCACGATGCGATCGGCGGCCACGACCCGAAGGACTCGACGTCGCTCGACGAGCGGTGGCCGTCGTTCGCCGCTGCAGCGCGTGAAGGTGCGAGCGGGGACGGCCTCAGAGGTCTCCGCGTCGGTGTCATCCGCGAGCTTCCCGACAGCGGCTTCCAGCCGGGGGTCGCCGCGTCGTTCCGCAGCGCCCTCGCGCTCCTGGAGGCTCAGGGCGCCAAGATCGTCGAAATCGATGCGCCGCACTTCGAGTACGGCGTCGCCGCGTACTACCTGATCCTCCCGGCGGAGGCGTCCAGCAACCTGGCGAAGTTCGACTCGGTCCGCTTCGGTCTGCGCGTGACGCCGGAGGGTAACCCCACGGTCGAGGACGTCATGTCCGCCACGCGCGACGCCGGATTCGGCGACGAGGTGAAGCGACGCATCATCCTCGGCACCTACGCGCTGTCCGCGGGCTACTACGACGCGTACTACGGCAGCGCCCAGAAGGTCCGCACGCTCATCCAGCAGGACTTCGCCGCCGCCTTCGGCCAGGTCGACGTGATCGCCACGCCTTCGGCGCCGACCACGGCGTTCAAGCTCGGCGAGAAGATCGACGATCCGCTGCAGATGTATCTCAACGACATCACCACGATCCCCGCGAACCTCGCGGGTGTGCCCGGCATCTCGATCCCGAGCGGCCTGTCCGACGACGACGGCCTGCCCGTGGGCATCCAGTTCCTGGCTCCGGCCAGGGAGGACGCCCGTCTCTACCGCGTGGGAGCGGCGCTGGAGACACTCCTCGTCGACTCGTGGGGGGCGCCGCTCCTCACCCGCGCACCGCAGCTCGCAGGAGGGAACCGCTGATGGCCGCCGCAGCCAAGCTGATGGACTTCGACAGGGCTCTCGAGCTGTTCGAGCCTGTGCTCGGGTTCGAGGTGCACGTCGAGCTCAACACGAACACCAAGATGTTCTCCGACGCGCCGAACCCGGCGAACGAGGCGTATCACGCCGCCGAGCCCAACACGCTCATCGCCCCGGTCGACCTCGGTCTGCCCGGGTCGCTGCCGGTCGTGAACGAGACGGCCGTGCGCTCGTCGATCAGCCTCGGACTCGCACTGGGCTGCTCGATCGCGGAGTCGAGCCGGTTCGCGCGGAAGAACTACTTCTACCCCGACCTCGGCAAGAACTACCAGATCTCGCAGTACGACGAGCCGATCGCGTTCGAGGGGTCGGTCGAGGTGGAGCTCGAAGACGGCACCATGGTGACCATCCCGATCGAGCGCGCGCACATGGAGGAGGACGCGGGCAAGCTCACCCACATGGGCGGCGCGACCGGACGCATCCAGGGCGCGGAGTACTCGCTGGTCGACTACAACCGCGCAGGGGTGCCGCTGGTGGAGATCGTCACCAAGACGATCTTCGGCACCGAGCACCGGGCGCCGGAGGTGGCGAAGGCGTACGTGGCGGCGATCCGCGACATCGTGCGCGGTCTGGGCATCTCGGAGGCCCGGCTGGAGCGGGGCAACCTGCGCTGCGACGCCAACGTGTCGCTGCGCCCGCGGGGGCAGGAGAAGCTCGGCACGCGTACCGAGACGAAGAACGTCAACTCGATGCGCTCCGTGGAACGCGCCGTCCGGTACGAGATCCAGCGCCAGGCGCAGATCCTCGCCGACGGCGGCACGATCATCCAGGAGACCCGCCACTGGCACGAGGACACCGGCACCACCTCGCCGGGCCGTCCGAAGTCCGACGCGGACGACTACCGGTACTTCCCCGAGCCGGACCTCCTCCCTGTGCAGCCGGCCCCGGAGCTGATCGAGGAGCTGCGCGCGGCACTGCCCGAGCAGCCCGTCGCGCGGCGCCGCCGGCTCATGGCCGAGTGGGGTTTCACGCCGCTGGAGTTCCAGGACGTCCGCAACGGCGGTCTGCTCGACGTCGTCGAGGCGACGATCGCGGCGGGCGCGACGCCGGCGACCGCGCGCAAGTGGTGGACGGGTGAGATCAGCCGCCTGGCGAACGCGCAGGAGAAGGACGCCGCGGAGCTGATCACCCCCGAGAACGTCGCGGCGTTGCAGAAGCTCGTCGACGAGGGGACCCTCACCGACAAGCTCGCCCGCCAGGTGCTCGAGGGCGTCATCGCCGGCGAGGGCACTCCGCAGCAGGTGGTCGATGCCCGGGGCCTGGCCGTGGTGTCCGACGACGGCGCGCTCGTCGCGGCGATCGACGAGGCCCTCGCCGCACAGCCCGACGTGATGGCGAAGATCCAGGACGGCAAGGTGCAGGCCGCCGGTGCGATCATCGGTGCGGTCATGAAGGCCATGAAGGGTCAGGCCGACGCCGCACGCGTGCGCGAGCTCATCCTCGAGCGCGCTGCCCAGTAGCCGTCTCTCCCGGGCCTCGTGTCCGGGGCCCGGGAGAGAATGGACGCATGGGACACGGTGACGGCAGAGGGCGCATGGTGTCCGCGGCCGATGCCGACGACAGCGGAACCCGCATCCTGCATGTCGACATGGACGCGTTCTACGCCGCGGTCGAGGTGCTCGACGATCCGAGTCTGCGGGGCATGCCCCTCATCATCGGCTCGCCGGACGGTCGTTCCGTCGTCTCCAGCGCCTCGTACGAGGCGCGGCGCTACGGCGTTCGGTCCGCGATGCCCGTCTCGCAGGCTCTCCGCCTGTGCCCGACGGCCAGGGTGGTACCGCCGCACTTCCCCCGCTATCAGGCGGTCTCGCGCCAGGTGATGGCGATCTTCGAGTCGTTCACCCCGCTGGTGGAGCCCCTGTCCGTCGATGAGGCGTTCCTCGATGTGCAGGGCGTGCGTCGGCTGTGGGGGAGCCCGGCGAGGATCGCCGCGCAGATCCGGGAGCGCGTCTCGGCGGAGGTCGGCATCACGTGCTCTGTGGGCGTGGCCGAGACGAAGCACGTCGCCAAGATGGCGTCGACGATCGCGAAACCCGACGGCATGCTCGTGGTATCGGCCGCGGAGACGCTCGACTTCCTGGCCCCGCGGTCGGTGCGCGCGTTGTGGGGTGTGGGGCCGAAGGCGGCGGAGGCGCTGGAGGCGCGAGGCATCCGTACGATCGGCGACATCAGGGCGACCACGACCGACATGCTCGACCGTGCAGTGGGCCCGGCGCTGAGTGCGCGGCTGGCGCAGCTCTCATGGGGCCGGGATGCGCGGGCGGTGGACACCGAGCGCGTGGAGAAGAGTATCGGACACGAGGAGACGTTCGACGTCGATGTCGACGACCGCGCGTTCCTGCGTGCGGAGCTGTTGCGGCTGGCCGATCGCGTGGGCGCGCGGTTGCGTCGTGCCGGGTGGGAGACGTCGACCGTGTCGATCAAGATCCGCTTCGCCGACTTCCGCACGGTCACCCGGTCGCAGACCCTGAGCGACCCGACCGCCGTGAGCCAGCGCATCGGGGAAGCGGCGCAGAGTCTGTTCGAGCAGATCGATCGGCGCGATCCGATCCGTCTGGTCGGCGTGCGGGCCGAGAGACTGCAGCCGGCGGGCGGCTCCGCCCTGGCGCTCTGGGACGACGACGAGGACTGGCGCCGCGTGGAGGGGGCGGTGGACGAGGCGATCGCCCGCTTCGGGACGGCGACGATCAGCCGCGCGCGTCACATCGGTCGCGGCGAGGGTCGCGGGGCCGCGCGGCATCCGAAAGACCACGGCATCGCGGATTGAGGGGCGCGCACGCGGGCGGGGTCGGCTACCGTGGGAGCATGCCGAACATTGCACTGGAACTCGGGAAGCAGGTCGCGTCCTTCGGCGTGAAGAGCGCGTACGGTGAGCCGCAGGATGTCGACGGCGTGAGCGTGACGCCGGTCGCATTCACCTACTCCGGTTTCGGGGGCGGCAGCGGCGACGGTGCCGAGGGCGGCGGCGGGGGCGGTGTCTCGATTCCCGTCGGCGTCTACGTGCGCCGCGAGGAGGGGCTCCGCTTCGAGCCGAACATCGTGACCCTGCTCGTCGTGGCGGTGCCCTTCGTGTGGGTCACCGGTCGTGCCCTCACGCGCATCATCCGTGCCCTCAAGAAGTGACGATCCCGTCGCGGCGGCGCTTCGCCAGGCCGCGGCACTGATCGCGCAGGACATCCGCGGCCTCGCTGCGGCGAACCCGATGGTGGTCATCGACGGCGGGAGCGGTGCTGGCAAGACCTCGCTGGCGGAGCTGCTCGCGCGGAACTGGCCGCTCGTCGGACGGGTGCAGGTCATCGCCCTCGACTCGCTGTACCCGGGCTGGGACGGCCTGGAGTCCGGCGTGGAGCGAGCGGTGGACGGAATCCTGCGGCCGCACGGGCGGGGCCTGCTCGGCTCCTGGCGTCGGTGGGACTGGGAGCAGAACACGGAGGCGGAGAGTCATGCCGTCGACCCATCGCTCGGTGTGATCGTCGAAGGCAGCGGCATCCTCCGTCCGTCGACGGCCGACCTCGCCGATGTCCGCATCTGGGTGGAGGCGGGGGAGGAGTCGCGAAAGGCGCGCGCGCTCGCGAGGGACGGCGACACGTACCGACCGCACTGGGAGCGGTGGGCGGCGCAGGAGCGTCAGCACCTCCTGCAGCACCACCCGCGCGAGCTGGCGACGCGCATTGTCACGGTGCCGTGACCGCCGGTATCCGGTCTCAGGCCCCGATGTCGTCGGCCGCTTCGATGAGCAGTTCGAGCCGGTAGCCGAGCCAGTCGTACACGGCCATCGCCTCACCACCCGCGACGGGCTCCTCCACGGTGAGGCCGAGCCGCGTCGCGATCACCAGACGGATGGCGGTGAGGGTGCGCAGCCAGGAGTCGATGTCGCTTCGCCGGATCGTCACCTCCCGGAGCTCGCGGGCCTGTTCCGGCGTGAACGGCGCCTCCGGGTCGAAGGCGGAGAGCGCCGACCGCACGGTGCGCGCATCCAGGACACGCCGGTCGGTCACGTCGTCGCGAGTGGCCGCTGCGAACGCGGCCGCGGCACCCTCGTCGTCGGGATAGGGGTTGGGCGTCAGTCGGGCGATCGCGGGGTCACTCGGATCCTGCTCGGCGATGAGGGCGAGGAAGTCGTCGACGATCCGCAGGAGCTGGGCGCCCTCGATGGTGGCGACGGTGAGGATGAGGGGGGCGGTCATGCGGATGCCTTCCGCACGGTCGCCCAGAGCCCGTAGTCGTGCATCGCCTGCGCGTGGACCTCCATCGTCTCGCGCGGCCCTGTCGCCACGATCGCGTGGCCCTCGTTGTGCACGGCGAGCATGAGTGCGGTGGCGTGCTCCTCGGTGTAGCCGAAGTAGGTGCGGAAGACACGGACCACGTAGCTCATGAGGTTCACCGGGTCGTTCCAGACGACGACCTGCCAGGGCTCGAGCGGTGCGGCGGACAGATCCGTGCTCTCGTCGAGATCGGGGAGTGCCGTGCTCATCGTCACGCCCATCCCAGCTCGTGCAGGTGCGCATCGTCGATGCCGTGGAAGTGCGCGATCTCGTGCACGAGCGTCGTGTGGATCTCGTCGCGCAGATCATCGAGGGTCTCGCACTGGGCGAGGTGCGGCTCGCGGTAGACGATGATCCGATCCGGGAGTTCGCCCATGCCGTACTGTGTGCGTTCCGTCAGTGCGAGACCGTCGTACATCCCCAGCAGGTCGAGACTGCCGTCCTCGGGGCGGTCCTCGACCACGAACACGACGTTGTCGAGGCGGTCCACCATGTCGTCGGGCAGCAGGTCCAGCTCCTCGATCACGAGGGCCTCGAATGCGCCGGCGTCCATGTCCATCCAGACCAGCCTAGGGGCCATTCGGGACACCGGTCAGTGCAGCAGGACCAGCAGCGCTGCCACGAGGATGAACAGGCCGCCGAAGACGGCGTTGAGGATGCGCTGCCCGCGCGGCGAGGCCGTCAGGCGGCGGAAGGGCCGGGCCGCCACCGCGAAGAACCCCCACATCACCAGCACGTCGACCACGACGACCGTCGCGATCAGCGCGAGGTATTGGGGAAGCTGTGGCTGGTCGAGCCGGATGAACTGGGGAATGAACGCGAGGAAGAAGACGATCGCCTTGGGGTTGAGCAGGTTGACCCAGAAGCCCCGGCGCATCATCGACCAATGGCTCTCGTGCGCCGGTGCGGGGATGGGCGCGTCGTCGAGCGGTGGTGTCGGGCGGCTGAGGATGAGGCGGAGGCCGAGGAAGACGAGGTAGGCGGCGCCCGCGTAGCGGATGAGGGTGAACAGCACCTCGGATCGGGAGACGAGCAGACCGACGCCCGCGGCGACGATCACGACATGAACGATCAGAGCGATCTGCTGGCCGATGATGCCCCAGATGGAGCGCCGCCAGCCCTGCGACAGGGAGTTCGACATCGTGTTGATCGCGCCAGCGCCGGGCGTGAAGCTGATCACCACCGACGCGGTGAGGAGCGAGAACCAGACCGCCAGTGACACGGCTCCAGTCTAGAGCCGCAGGGCAGCGTCGATCCGCGCCTCGAAACGGAAGAAGCCCGGTTCCGAGGAACCGGGCTTCTTCTCTCCGGGTGAGTAACGGGGCTTGAACCCGCGACCTCCTGGACCACAACCAGGCGCTCTACCAACTGAGCTATACCCACCATGCGCCCGCCTGCGCGGGCAACCCTACGAGTCTATTACATGTTCGAGGTGAACTCCGACACGGTGCGCGTCGCGATCTCCTTGGCATCGTCGCTCGACGGCCCCGGCTCGTCGACGAACACGGCCTCCCGGTAGTAGCGGAGCTCACGGATGGACTCGAGGATGTCGGCGAGCGCGCGATGGCCACCGTCTTTCACCGGTGCCTGGAAGAACACTCGCGGATACCAGCGCCGGGAGAGCTCCTTGATGCTCGACACGTCCACGTTGCGGTAGTGCAGCCACTGGTCGACCTGCGGCATGTACTTGGCGAGGAACATGCGGTCGGTGCCGATCGTGTTGCCCGCGAGGGGTGCCTTGCGCTCGAGCGGGACGAAGCGACGGATGTAGGCGAGCGTCTGTTCCTCGGCTTCCGCGAGCGTGACGCCCCGCGGGATCTCCTCGATCAGCCCGGAGGTCTCGTGCATCTTCGTGACGAAGTCGTTCATGTGGGACAGCGCCTGATCGCTCGGCTTGATCACGACCTGGAATCCGGGGTCGAGGGGACGCAGCTCGAAGTCGGTGACGACGACCGCGATCTCGACGAGCTCATCCATGGAGAGATCGAGGCCCGTCATCTCGCAGTCGATCCAGACCAGGCGATCGTTCTCGGAGGCAGCTACCATGTCGTCATCCTATCGAGGGCACCGACATCGCCCGCCTGCCCGCGGTACGGTAGGACTGTCCGCCTCCGTAGCTCAGGGGATAGAGCAGGAGCCTTCTAATCTCTTGGTCGCAGGTTCGAATCCTGCCGGGGGCGCTTCCGATCGACGTAGCGACGGCATCAGCAGTGGCGAAGCGCGGCCACGGCATCGTCGGCACGCCAGAACTCTCCGATCAGCCGGAAGCGGCCGGTCGCGAGGTGCAGCCGCTCCGCCCGGTAGCGCAGACCGAGCGGGTCCGGCACGAGCCTCAGGTGACCGAGGACATACTCCCGCGAGTCCTGGACCCGCCACAGGTGGTCGGCGGCGCGGACGAGATGCTCCTTCTCCGAGGAGAGACGAGGTGCGGCGAAGGGCACCTCGGGGGCCGTGGCGGACGTTCGTTCAGACATCGATTTCTCCCTTCCTGCAACAACGCTAGGACGGGCCACCGACATTCGCGCCGCGCCGGGACACGCGTCTGACCGGGCTCTTCCTCCACGCTTCGTCGATGTCGGCGATGCGTCCCCACAGCGCGTGGATGCGTCAGTCGATGCTCCTGCCGTCACCGCAGGCTGGAGACATCCGGAGAGGCTCCGGCGACAGAAGGAGAACAGCATGACCGAGATGATCACCGTCGTGGGGCGAGTGGCGACCGATCCGCATCAGGGGCACACCGGCGCGGGGGTGCCCGTCACCAACTTCCGGCTGGCGAGCACGCACCGCCGCTTCGAACCGACGACCCAGACCTGGGTCGACTCCAAGACCAACTGGTTCTCCGTGGCGGCGTTCCGGCAGCTCGGTCAGAACGCCAGGGCGTCGCTGCGGGTGGGCGACAGCATCGTCGTGACCGGCCGCCTGCGCATCCGGGCCTGGGAGAGCAATGGGAAGCAGGGCACGAGTGCCGACATCGAAGCCGACGCGATCGGGCACGACCTGCGGTGGGGGACGACCGCGTTCCGGCCGTCGCCGAGACGCTCTCCGGAGACCGTGGCGGAGGGGGAGAAGGATGGGGAGCAGTCTCCCGGTGCCGACTCCGCGAGTGGAAGCGCGCGGACGGCGGCGAGTGGCCGAACCGGAGACGATCTGGGTGACCTGTGGGGCATCGACGGTTCCGGGGACGGGGGTGCGGCGACGGACCAGGCGTTCCCCGACGGCTTCCTCGGAGCGGGAGCCAGGGTGTCGGCGGGGCAGTAGGGGCAGGCGCGCAGCGTCAGCCACGCACCGTCAGCACGCCGGGCTGTGGGTGTGGGCGACGTAGACTCGGCTCGTGCTCCGAACGGCCCCGTCACTCGCCCGCACCGCCCGCGCGTTCGTCGGAGCCGGTGCGATCCTCGTCCTCCTCGTCGGATGCACGGCCGCCGCCGGCGAGCATCCGACGCCGCCGAGCTCCCTGTCGCCCTCGCCCGCGGATACGGCGACGGCGTCGCCGGCACTGCAGCCCGAGGGCACCGCGGAAGACAATCTTCCGTATTTCCGGGCGATCGCGGAGGGTGTGTGGGCCTCGGAACAGCGAGCGGAGGGTCGGGCCTATATCGACGCGCTGGTGGCCGGGGGCTTCGATCGCACCGCCATGCAGGTCACGCCCGACCAGACCACCGTGGGCAACCCGGTGGAGAGCCTCCAGTTCTCGGTGCGCTGGGGAGAGGAGTCCTGCCTGGTGGGACAGGTCGGTCCCTCGACGGGACAGGTGGTGGCCGTCGTCATGCCCCAGCTTGCCGAGGGACGCTGCCTGGTCGGGACGACGCGTCCGATCGACTGGTGATGCTTCGATCACGAACCCTGCCGCCGACGGCCGGTAGGCTGGAGTGTCGATCTTCGACGCCAACAGAAGGAGCGGTTTTCGGTGGCTGAGTACATCTACTCGATGGTGCGTGCGCGCAAGGCGGTGGGCGAGAAGCTCATCCTCGACGACGTCACGATGGCGTTCCTTCCCGGAGCGAAGATCGGCATGGTCGGCCCCAACGGCGCCGGCAAGTCGACGATCCTGAAGATCATGGCCGGGCTCGACACGCCGTCCAACGGCGAGGCGAAGCTGTCGCCCGGCTATTCGGTCGGGATCCTCATGCAGGAGCCGGAGCTGGACGAGTCGAAGACCGTGCTGGAGAACATCCAGGACGGCATCGCGATCAAGGCGAAGCTCGACCGCTTCAACGAGATCTCGGCGCTGATGGCCGATCCCGATGCGGACTTCGATGCGCTGCTCGCCGAGATGGGCACCCTGCAGGAGGAGATCGACGCGGCCGACGGCTGGGACCTCGACTCCCAGCTCGAGCAGGCCATGGACGCACTGCGCACGCCCCCCGGCGACGCCGCGATCGCCCCCCTCTCCGGTGGAGAGAAGCGACGTGTCGCCCTCGCCAAGCTCCTGCTGCAGAAGCCGGATCTGCTGCTCCTCGACGAGCCGACCAACCACCTGGACGCGGAGAGTGTGCTGTGGCTCGAACAGCACCTGCAGTCGTACAAGGGCGCCGTCATCGCCATCACCCACGACCGGTACTTCCTCGACCACGTGGCCGAGTGGATCGCGGAGGTCGACCGCGGTCGGCTGATCGGCTACGAGGGCAACTACTCGACCTACCTGGAGAAGAAGGCCGAGCGTCTCGACATCCAGGGCAAGAAGGACGCGAAGCTCGCCAAGCGCCTCAAGGACGAGCTCGAATGGGTCCGTTCCAGTGCCAAGGGTCGCCAGACGAAGTCGAAGGCGCGACTCGCGCGCTACGAGGAGATGGCCGCGGAGGCGGAGCGGACGCGGAAGCTCGACTTCGAGGAGATCCAGATCCCCGCGGGGCCGCGCCTGGGCAACGTGGTCATCGAGGCGAAGAACCTGAAGAAGGGCTTCGACGGACGCTCGCTGATCGATGGCCTCAGCTTCAGCCTTCCGCCGAACGGCATCGTCGGCGTGATCGGTCCGAACGGCGTCGGCAAGACCACACTGTTCAAGACCATCGTCGGTCTCGAGCCCCTCGACGGCGGCGACCTGAAGATCGGCGAGACGGTCAAGATCAGTTACGTCGACCAGTCGCGCTCGTCGATCGACCCGAACAAGACGCTGTGGGAGGTCGTCTCCGACGGGCTCGACTTCATCACGGTCGGCAAGACGGAGATCCCCTCGCGGGCCTACGTGTCGAAGTTCGGCTTCAAGGGTCCTGACCAGCAGAAGAAGGCCGGTGTGCTCTCGGGCGGTGAGCGCAACCGCCTGAACCTCGCGCTCACGCTGAAGGAGGGCGGCAACCTGCTGCTCCTCGATGAGCCGACCAACGACCTCGACGTCGAGACGCTGAGCTCGCTGGAGAACGCCCTTCTCGAGTTCCCCGGCTGTGCCGTGGTCATCACCCACGACCGGTGGTTCCTCGACCGCATCGCGACGCACATCCTGGCGTACGAGGGCACCGACGAGAAGCCCGACCAGTGGTACTGGTTCGAGGGCAACTTCGAGGCCTACGAGCAGAACAAGATCGAGCGCCTCGGGCCCGACGCGGCCAAGCCGCACCGGTCGACCCACCGCAAGCTCACGCGCGACTGACCCGATGACTGCGCCTTCGCCGGGAACCCGCCTGCACATCCCGATCCACCTCCGCTGGGGGGATCTGGACGCGTTCAACCACGTCAACAACACCTCGATGCTCAAGCTGCTCGAGGAGGCGCGCGTCCGCGCGTTCTGGCGGGCGGGTCCCGGCGAGGAGGCGCCGTCCACGGCGGTGCTCGACTCCGGCATCGACGAGGGCATCCTGACGCTGATCGCGCGGCAGGAGATCGAGTACCTCGCGCCGGTGCCGTATCAGCGTCGACCGCTCGAGGTGCAGATGTGGTTCGGCAAGCTCGGCGGGTCCAGTGTCGAGGTCTGCTACGAGGTGCACAACGACCCGGCCGCGGAGCCGCGGGTGCTGTACGCGCGGTCGACAGCAGTGATCGTGCTCGTCGAGGCCGCGACGGGTCGCCCCACGCGACTCACCTCCGAGATGCGCGAGGCCTGGGAGCCGTACGTCGGCCCTTCCATCGAGTACGCGCACCGCTGACCTCGACGGCCGTGTGACCCGCGCCGAACGCTCGGATCAGGATGCCTCCGACGGCACGCGGATCATAATCTCCTGCGCCACGCTCGCCACCAGCGAGCCGTCGCGCGTGTAGATCCGCCCGGTGGCCAGCCCGCGCCCGCCGCGCGCGTTCGGGGACTCCTGCGCATACAGCAGCCACTCGTCGACGCGCGCGGGACGGTGCCACCACATCGCGTGATCGAGGCTCGCGACCTTGAGTCCCTGGTGTGCCCACGAGACCCCGTGCGCGCGCAGGATGGACTCCTGGATCGTCATGTCGCTGAGGTACGCCAGTGCCGCGCGATGCAGCCGCTGGTCGTCGGGGAGCGGAGCGCGCAGTCGCATCCAGACGGCCTGACGCGGGACCCGGGCATCGTCGTTGGGGAGGTACAGCGGCGACTCGACGTGACGGATGTCCGCGGCGCGATCGGTGAGCATCCGCCGCGCGCCCCCGGTGAGTCCGGGAACGCGATCCTCGTCGGGGAACAGCGTCTCCGGGTCGGGCACGCCCTCGGGCATGGGCTCCGCGTGCTCGACTCCCGGATCCGCATCCTGGAAGGACGCGATCATCGAGAAGATCGGCACCCCGTTCTGGTACGCCTGCGTGCGGCGCGTCGAGAATGAGCGGCCGTCATGGATGCGGTCGACGGCGATCGTGATGCCCTGACTCGCGTCACCGGGCCGCAGGAAATAGCCGTGCATCGAATGGACGGCGCGATCCTCCGGCAGGGTGCGCTCCGCCGCGAGGAGCGTCTGCGCCAGCACCTGGCCTCCGTAGATGCGGCCGCTCGGCATCGGGTGCGAGGAGCCCGTGAAGATGTCCTCGGTCGTCCGGGCCTGGGTGGCGTCGAGGTCGAGAACCTCGAGGAGTCGATCGACGGTCTGGATGGCGTGGTCGTCCGCGCTCATGGGTTCCTCTCCGCGACCGCAGGCGCCGCACCTCTTGGTAGTTTAGAACGCGTGCCGCCTACGCTCCTGCTCGCCGATCCCGACACGGCGAAGGATGTCCTGACGTTCGTGGGCCGCGCCGGTCGCGCGGGCGACGGGGGAGTACGACTTCAGGCCTCGCGCGGGGTCCTGGCGCTGACCACGGCCGTGCTCTCGCCGCAGACCCTGTTCGATCAGACCCCCACGATCCTCGCGATGCGTATCGTGCACGCGGACCCTGAGCTCGAATGCGACCTGGTCGTCGACAGCCTGTCGCCCGCCGACACCCCCGAACGCCTCATGCTGCCGGACACCGGCCTGTCGCCGTCCTGGGCCGGGGTATCCCCGCCGCGCCAGGGCTGGACCGTGGAGGCGTCGCTGGAGGCGTCCGTCGTCGCGCAGCGCGCACAGTGGGGGATCTCCGCCGTGGCGCGGGGGGCGGGCGCCGGCTCGGGCGAGGAAGCGGTTCGCGCGCTCCGAGCGGCCATCTGGGGCGAGCCCGACGACGATCTCGGCGGGCTGCCGCGCGGTGTGGCGTTCGCCGCGGACGCCATGGGCTTCATCTCGGGCGAGGAACAGGTCGGGGTGTCGCGCGCCGGTCGCTGGTCGCGGCTCGCCTTCCGTCGCGGGCATGTGCTGGCACGAGGCCCCGTGGCATCCGGGCTCACGGGCGTGCGGGCCACCGGCACCCGAGCCTGACGGCGCTGCCACCTCGGAGCGACGGGACGGGCGCCAGGGCCTGATGGGACGGCCGAAGCGCCGGCGTGACCCGAGGGCGAGAGCCACGCTCGTCGATCGACCGCGCCGGGGCGTATCCGAGGGTTTCGCCACGAGCCCCGTGGCGCGGGGTCAGTCCGCCGCCGCGGCGGCCGACCTTCCCGCCTGTCGCCCGGAGAACAGGCACCCTCCGAGGAACGTGCCCTCCAACGCCCGGTACCCGTGGACACCGCCACCGCCGAAGCCGCTCGCCTCGCCCGCGGCGAACAGGCCAGGGATCGGGATGCCCTGGGCGTCCAGCGCACGACCGTCGAGGTCGGTGTGGATGCCGCCCAGCGACTTGCGGGTGAGGACGTGCAGCTTGACCGCGATCAACGGGCCGGCGGCCGGGTCCTGCAGCCGGTGCGGCGCTGCCGTCCGGATGAGCTTGTCACCGCGGTAGCCGCGCATCGAGCGCAGCATGCCGATCTGGGCATCCTTGGTGAACTCGTTCTCGATCTCGTGGTCGCGCGCGACCACCTCGCGCCGCACGGTGTCGATGTCGAGCAGCTCGCCACCGTCATGCCGGCTCATCTGCTCCAACAGCGACTCCAGGTCGTTCTCGACGATGAAGTCCTGTCCCTCGTCGAGGAACGCCTGGACGGGGCCGGTCGGTCCTTTGGCGAGCCGCGACTTCAGCAGCAGCCCTACATCCTTGCCGGTGAGGTCGGGGTTCTGCTCGCTCCCGGACAGGGCGAACTCCTTCTCCACGATCTGCCGCGACGTGACGAACCAGGAGTGGTCGTGACCGGTGCGCCGGAGGTGCGCGAGCGTCCCGAGCGTGTCGAACCCGGGGAACAGCGGCACGGGGAGGCGCGCGCCCGTCGCGTCGAGCCACAGGGACGAGGGGCCGGGGAGGATGCGGATGCCGTGCGCGGGCCACACCGGATCCCAGTTCGTGATCCCCTCCACGTAATGCCACATGCGGTCGCCGTTGATCAGGCGGGCGCCGGCGGCCGCGGTGACGGCCTGCATCGAGCCGTCGACATACGCCGGGACGCCGGAGAGCATGTGCGCCGGCGGCGTTCCCAGCCGTTCGGGCCACGCCGCACGGACGAGCTCGTGGTTGCCGCCGATCCCTCCGGACGACACGACGGTCGCCTTCGCCGTGATCTCGAACGCGCCGATCACCTCGCGGGAGGACGGCACTCCCCGTTCCGCACCGCTGGAGGCGAGGACGGAGCCGCGGGCGCCGGTGACACGTCCATCCGTGACGATGAGGCTCTCCACGCGGTGCCGCGCGAGCACGGTGAGCCGACCGCTGCGCTCGCCCTCCTCGACGGCCGCGGCGAAGGGGGCGACGATCCCGGGGCCGGTGCCCCAGGTGATGTGGAATCGCGGCACCGAGTTGCCCGGTCCGATCGCGCCGTAGCCGCCGCGCTCCGCCCAGCCGACCACGGGGAAGAAGCCCACGCCGAGGCTGCGCAGCCATGAGCGCTTCTCCCCGGCGGCGAACTGCAGATACGCCTCGGCCCAGCGGCGCGGCCACTCGTCCTCCGGGCGGTCGAAGCCCGCGTTGCCGAACCAGTCCTGGGTGGCGAGCTCGAGCGAGTCCTTGATGCCGAATCGGCGCTGCTCGGGGGAGTCCACGAAGAAGAGTCCGCCGAACGACCACCACGCCTGGCCGCCGAGGTTCGTCCGCGGCTCCTGGTCGACGACGATGACGCGGCGTCCGGCCGCCAGTGCCTCGCGGGCGGCGACCAGTCCGGCCAGCCCCCAACCGATCACCAGGACGTCCGTGGTCGGGGGCTTCGTCGTCATGTGTTCTCCGTTGATTCCTGACGTGCGCGGGTCTCGAGCGTCGGGCGCCCGTGGGGAGTCGTGCCGATGCCGGACGGCTCGAATGTGTTCACCATGGCATAGGCGGCGCGCTCCAGGTAGTCCCAGAGCGTGGATTCGTGCAGCGGAGACAACCGAGCCTCGTCGACGGCGGTGCGCATGTGACGAAGCCAACGATCACGCGCGTCCGGGTCGATGTGGAACGGCATGTGACGCATGCGCAGGCGCGGGTGTCCGCGGGTCTCGCCGTACGTGGTCGGACCGCCCCAGTACTGTTCCAGGAACATCCGCAGGCGGTCCTCGGCGGGGCCCAGATCCTCCTCGGGATACATCGGCTTGAGCACCGGATCGAGGGCGACCTCGCGGTAGAACACGGAGACGATCTTCCGGAACGTCTCTGCGCCCCCGACCTCGTCGTAGAACGTCATCTGTCGCCATTCCCCTCGGTCGACGGCTTCTTGCGGCGCCAGATGCCGCGGTCCGGGATGACCGGCACGCCCGTGACGGCGTTCGGCCGGGTCTTCGGCGGGTTCGCCCCGCGCACGCGCCGTGCGCCTTCGAGCCCTGTCGGCACGACATCGGACATGCGCGGCACCGCGATCTCCTTCTCCAGCAGAGCGGCCCGCAGCCGGCGCCGCAGCTCCTGTGCGACGTCGTCTCTGGCGTTCGCCCTGGTCTTGATGACGACGCGGACCACAAGGGCGTCGCCGTCGATGGATTCCAGGCCCCACAGCTCGGGCTTCTCGACGATGCGCGTCCGCCACTTGGGGTCCTTCGCGAGGCCCTGTGCCGTCTCGAGCATGATGTGCTCGACCTGGTCGAGGTCGGCGTCCGGGGCGACGCCGGTGTCGACGATCGCGCGTGCCCATCCCTGGGACATGTTGCCGATGCGCGTGACCTCGCCGTTGCGGACGTACCAGAGCGTCCCGTTCACGTCTCGCACCTGGGTGATCCGCACGCTCACGTACTCGACCACGCCGCTCGCCAGACCAAGGTCGACCACGTCACCGATGCCGATCTGGTCCTCCGCGACGAGGAACATCCCGTTGAGCACATCTTTGACGATGTTCTGGGCGCCGAAACCGAGACCAGCACCCACGGCGGCGGTCAGCAGCGTGAGCGACCCGAGCAGGCTGGGACTGAGAGCGTTCACGACCAGCACGATCGCGATGACCACCAGCATCACGTTGACGATGTTCTGGAGGATCGTGCCCAGGGTCCTCGTGCGCTGGACCAGACGCATATCGGCGAGCGGAGAGCGTTCGAGCGCCTGGGTGTCGTCGACCGACGCCTTGTTCTTCGCGCTGTCCACGATCCGGTGCACGACGCGCCTGATCACGCCCCGCAGCACGAAAGCGATCACCACGCAGGAGGCGATGATGATCGCGACGACGAGCGCTTTGCCGCCGATGTGTCCGAGCAGGGTCAGCAGGTCCTGGACCCAGTCGGGAAGCGGGGTGGGAGTGGGGTCTGGCGTGGTCTCGAGGGGGAGGATCATCGCTGCCGAGTTTACCGAGCGGGCCTCTGCCCCGGCTGGAAGCGCGGCGGCAGAGGCCCGGACGGAGGGTGGCGCCGATCAGTCCTCGGCGTCGCGGGACTGCGCCGCCAGCGCGCGCTCGACGTCGGCGAGGTTCTCCAGCACGAGGCGACGGAGCGCCGGCGGAGCGTCCTGGTGCGAGGACAGCCACGAGCGCGTCGCGTCGCGCAGCGCCACGTCGGCCAGCGCCGTGGGGAACAGGCCGACGATGAGGTACTGGGCGATCTGGTAGGTCCGCGACTCCCACACCGGCAGCAGCATGTCGAAGTACTTCGGCACGAACTCGCCGAGCACGTCGGCGCCTGCGGGGTGCACGAAGCCGAGGGCTGCCGACCGGACGATCGTGTTCGGCGCGTCATCCCGCTCGATCAGAGAGGCCCACGCGGCCTGCTTCGAGGCGGCGTCGGGAAGAGCGGCTCGTGCCTGCGCGGCGAACTCCGCGCCCTTGGCGGTGTTGTCGGCGGCGAGAGCGGCGTCGATCGTCGCGGCGTCCGTCGCTCCGATGGTCGCGAGTCCGACGAGCAGCTGCCAGTTCAGGTCGGCGTCGATCTCGAGACCGGGGAGGGTCTCCTCGCCGGAGCGCAGGCGCCCGACGATGCCGGCGTGCTCAGGGGTGACCAGGGCGTTCGCGAACGCCGTGACGAACTGGAGCTGGCTGTCGCTGCCCGCTTCTGCGGCTTCGGCGAGGGCCCACAGGCCGTCCGCGACCTTGAGTCGCGCCGCCTGGCGCTCCTCGGGTCGCACGTACAGCGTGGCCGCCGTGCGCAGCTGGGCGAGCGTCGTGCGGACCGTGGTCGACTCGGTCTCGCGGCCGATGTTGCCCAGCACGAGGTCGATGTAGTCCGAGGCCGCCGTCTCCGCGTCGCGCGTCTGGTCCCAGGCGGCGCCCCACACGAGGGAGCGCGCAAGCGGGTCGTGGATGTCGGCGAGGTGTGCGATCGCCGTCGCCAGCGACTTCTCGTCGAGACGGATCTTGGCGTAGGCGAGGTCGTCGTCGTTCAGCAGGATCAGGTCGGGGCGCGCGAGGCCCTGCAGTTCGGGGACCTCGGTGCGGTCGCCGTCGACATCGACCTCGACGTGGTGGACGCGCGTGAGCGTGCCGTCCTGCAGCGAGTAAAAGCCGATGCCCAGGCGGTGCGGACGGATGGTCGGGTAGTCCGCCGGGGCGGTCTGGGTGATCGCGAAACGCGAGATCTTGCCGTCGTCGCCCTCGGCCACCACGGGCTCGAGCGTGTTGACGCCGGCCGTCTCCAGCCACTTCTTCGACCAGGTGCCCAGGTCGCGTCCACTCGTGGCCTCGAGCTCCGACAGCAGGTCGCTGAGCTCGGTGTTGCCCCACGAGTGCTTCTGGAAGTACTGCGACACCCCGGCGAAGAACGCCTCGATGCCGACCCATGCGGCGAGCTGCTTCAGCACCGAGCCGCCCTTGGCATAGGTGATGCCGTCGAAGTTGACCTGCACGTCTTCCAGGTCGTTGATCTCCGCGACGATCGGGTGCGTGGAGGGGAGCTGATCCTGGCGATAGGCCCAGGTCTTCTCCATCGCGTTGAACGTGGTCCAGGCCTCGGTCCATTCGGTGGCCTCGGCCGTCGCGATGGTGGAGGCCCACTCCGCGAACGACTCGTTGAGCCACAGGTCGTTCCACCACTTCATGGTGACCAGGTCGCCGAACCACATGTGCGCGAGCTCGTGCAGGATCGTGACGACCCGGCGCTCCTTGACGGCGTCGGTGACCTTGCTGCGGAAGACGTACGTCTCGGTGAACGTGACCGCACCCGCGTTCTCCATCGCCCCGGCGTTGAACTCGGGCACGAACAGCTGGTCGTACTTCGCGAACGGGTAGGGGACGCCGAACTTCGATTCGAAGTACGCGAAGCCCTCACGGGTCTTGTCGAAGATGTAGTCGGCGTCGAGGTGCTGCCACAGGCTCTTGCGGCCGTAGACGCCGAGCGGGATCACGCGGCCGGAGGCGCTGGTGAGCTCGGAGAACGTGGACTCGTAGGGTCCCGCGACGAGGGCGGTGATGTAGGAGGAGATGCGCGGCGTCGGCTCGAATCCCCAGGTGGCGGTGACGTCGTCGTCGTGCACAATGGGCTCGGGCGTGGGGGAGTTGGACACGACCTTCCACGCCGCGGGCGCCGTGACCGTGAACTGGAACGTCGCCTTGAGGTCGGGCTGCTCGAAGACCGCGAAGACGCGGCGCGAGTCCGGCACCTCGAACTGCGAGTACAGGTAGACCTCGCCGTCGACGGGGTCGACGAATCGGTGCAGGCCCTCGCCCGTGTTGGTGTAGAGGCAGTCCGCGTCGACGACGAGCACGTTCTCGGCCTGCAACCCGGACAGCGCGATGCGAGAGTCGGCGAAGACCTCCTGCGGGTCGAGCTGCTCGCCGTTGAGAGAGATCTCGCGCACGTCGCGGGCGATCAGATCGATGAAGGTGAAACCGTCGGGCGTCGCGGAGAAGCGCACGACGCTGCGGGAACCGAAGACCTCGGCGCCCTTCGTCAGATCGAGGGCGACCTCATAGGAGTGCGTGTCGATGACATCGCGGCGCTCCTGCGCTTCGATTCGGGTGAGGTTCTCTCCAGGCACAGCTGTACTCCCAGGGGTGAGGGGATGTCACCGGGGTCGGCGCAGTTGGCGCCGACGGCAACCATGACAGCCTACGCCAGTGCGCGAGGCGGGCTCACGCTCTGTGCGCATTCTCCCGGCGGCGAGCGGACACCGGTGCCTCGACGAGGTGGGAGGATGGAGGGGTGACTGCGATCGAGCCGAATGTCGTCCCCTTTGCCTCGCCTGCCGCCGCCAGCGGTGCGCCCTTCGTGACCACGCCCGTCGCGTACGATGCGATCCTCCTCGCCGGCTTCGGTGGCCCGGAGGGTCAGGAGGACGTGATCCCGTTCCTCCGCAACGTGACGCGCGGCCGCGGCATCCCCGACGAGCGGTTGGAGGAGGTCGCGCACCACTATCGTCACTTCGGCGGCGTGAGCCCCATCAACGGGCAGAACCGCGTGCTCAAGGAGGCGCTCGAGCAGGCGCTCGTCGCGCGCGGCATCGAGCTGCCCGTGTACTGGGGCAACCGCAACTGGGCCCCCTACCTCGAGGAGGTCGTGCCCGAGGCGGCGCGCAACGGGCACACCACGCTGCTCGCGTTCGCCACGAGCGCCTACAGCTCGTTCTCCAGCTGCCGCCAGTACCGCGAGGACTTCGCGCGCGTGCTGGAGGAGACCGGCCTCGGGGAGACCGTCACGATCGACAAGATCCGCCCGTTCTATGACCACCCGGGTTTCGTCGAGGCCTTCGAGTCGGGAGTGCGGGAGGCCATCGAGGGCTTCCTGGCGCAGGGCATCGCCGCGCCGGACATCCAGATCCTGTTCTCGACGCACAGCATCCCGACGGCCGACGCCGAGCGTTCCGGCGCCCGCGACATCGACTGGGGCGAGGGCGGCGCCTACGCCGCGCAGCACCTGGCCGTCGCGGCCTGGGTGATGGACCGGGTACGGCAGTCCGTGCCGGCGGCGGCCGACGTGGCCTGGGAGCTCGTCTACCAGTCGCGCTCGGGGCCCGCGTCGCAGCCGTGGCTCGAGCCGGACGTGTGCGACGTGATCGGTGAGCTTCCCGCGCGAGGGCGGCGCGCGGTCGCGGTCGTGCCGGTGGGATTCATGAGCGACCACATGGAGGTGCTCTGGGATCTCGACACCGAGGCGGCGGAGGCGGCGGAAGACGCGGGACTCGCGTTCACGCGCACGCCGACGCCTGGCGTGTCGCCGACGTTCGTCGAGGGGATCGTCGACCTGATCGAGGAGCGGCTGCAGGGGCGTCCGAACGAGGAGCGCGCTCACGTCACATCGCTCCCCGGCGGCTTCGACGTCTGCCGGCCCGGCTGCTGCGAGAACGTCAGGGCGGGGTTCAAGCCGGCGGCCGCCGGCGTCGCCCCGTGACCGGAACGGGTGTCGGCGGCGGCTTCTAGGATGGAAGCCATGCGCATCCACATCGCCACCGATCACGCTGGACTCGATTTCTCCACGCAGCTGCAGGAGCACCTGCGGGCGGCGGGGCACGAGGTCGTCGACCACGGTCCGGTGGAGTACGACGCGCTCGACGACTACCCGGCGTTCTGCATCCGGGCTGCTCAGGCGGTGGTCGCCGATCAGGAGGCGGGCGTCGAGGCGCTGGGTGTCGTGTTCGGCGGATCCGGCAACGGCGAGCAGATCGCGGCGAACAAGGTGCGCGGTGTCCGCGCGGCCCTGGTGTGGAACCTCTCCACGGCCGAGCTCGCACGGGAGCACAACGACGCCAACGTGATCTCCATCGGCGCGCGGCAGCACACGTACGACGAGGTGACCTCCTTCATCGACCGGTTCATCTCGACCCCGTTCTCGGGCGACGAGCGTCATGTGCGCCGCATCGGACAGATCGCCGACTTCGAGCGCGACGGCTCGCTGCTCCCGGATCCGCGGGGCTGACATGCCCGAGGGTCACTCCGTCCACCGCATCGCCCGGCAGTTCGACCGCAACTTCGTCGGCAAGGTGCTCCGCGCCTCCAGCCCCCAGGGACGCTTCGCCGAGGGGGCGGCGATCCTCGACGGGCGCACGGCGACGAGCGTGCAGGCGGTCGGCAAGCAGATGTTCCTGGAGACCGAGGGCGACCTGTGGCTTCGCGTGCACCTGGGGCTCTACGGTGCCTGGGACTTCGCTGGCGAGATCCTCGTCGACCCCACGATCGCGTCTGCGAATGGACGTATGGGTCAGACGAACCAGCGAGGCACCGTGCTGGAGGACCCGATCCTGGACGACGCCGGAGAGAACTCTCTCGCCTCGATCGGCGCCCCGCGACGCACGCGGGTGCACGTGCGCATGTCCGAGCAGACGAAGGGTCTCGCGGACGAGGGGGTGGAATGGCCGCCGCCCGTGGTGGGGCAGGTGCGTCTGCGGCTCATGACCGACATCACGGCCGCCGACCTGCGCGGCCCTACGGCGTGCGTTCTGCAGACGCCCGAGGAGATGCTCGCGACGGTCGCCAAGCTCGGTCCGGATCCGCTCGTCGGTGATCCGGCCGAGAACGAGGAGCGCTTCGTCCGCGCGGTGCGCAAGAAGTCGACGCCCATCGCGCTGCTGCTGATGGACCAGGCGGTGGTGAGCGGCATCGGCAATGTGTATCGCGCGGAGATGCTCTACCGGCAGCGGCTCAATCCGCACACGCCCGGACGAGACGTGCCGGAGGATGTGGTGCGCGCCCTCTGGCACGACTGGGTGCGCCTGCTGGCGATCGGTGTCGAGACGGGTCAGATGATGACGATGGACGACCTGTCGCCCGACGAGTACCGTGCTGCGATGGCGAGCCGCGACGACCGGCATTGGGTGTACCACCGCGCCGGACTCCCGTGCCGGGTCTGCGGCACCGAGATCGCGCTCGAGGAGATCGGCGCGCGCAAGCTCTACTGGTGCCCCCGCTGCCAGGCGTGAGTCCGCGCTGGCGTGTGCGGGCGCCCCTAGGCTGAATCCATGCGACAGAATCCGAGCTTCACGCTCGCCGACGTGACCGAGATCCGGCGCGTGATCGAGGCCAACCCCTGGGCCACCATCGTGAGTTCGACCGACGACGGGCTCGTCGCCTCGCACTATGCCGTGCTGCTCGACGACGACCGCGACGACCTGACGATCGTGGCCCACGTCGGGCGTCCCGACGACCTCATCCACGGGCTGGGGGAGCGGGAACTGCTGGTGGTCTTCCAGGGCCCGCACGGCTACGTGTCGCCCGGCTGGTACGGCGATGTCCCCGCGGTGCCCACATGGAACTACACGGCCGTGCACCTGGCGGGCACACCCGAGATCCTGACGCCGGACGAGAACCTGCGGGTGCTCGACCGCCTCGTGGAGCGGTTCGAGAACGGCATGCCCGAGCCGCGGCTGATGTGGCAGCGTCCCAACGACGCCGCGTTCGTGGAACGGCTCGCCGCAGGGACAGTGGGATTCCGCCTCACCCCCGCGCGCGTCGTCGCAAAGCGCAAGCTCAGCCAGAACAAGCCCGTCGAGACGATCGAGTCGGTGATCGCGGCACTCGAGAGCGAAGGCCCGTACACCAACCGTCCTCTGGCGGCGGAGATGCGGCGCGCTCAGGTGGCGCGCGAGGGGAACCGGGCATGACGGCGCGGAACGACACCGTCGGGACGGTGCGCGCCGTTCGTCTGGCCGGTCCCGGCCGGGAGTTCCTCATCGACGACGAGCCGGTGGACCTTCACCTCGACGGCGGCGTCATCGTCGACATCGCGCCGACCGGCGCCCTGCGACCGCGTGGACAGGTGCTCGACGCCGATGGTCTCTGGGCGGTCCCCGGCTTGTGGGACAACCACGTGCACACGGTCCAGTGGGCGCTGGCGGCGGAGCGGGTCCCGTTGCATGACACGACCTCGGCGGCGGAAGCCGCGCTGCGGATGGGTGAGGCGCCGACGCTCCCCGACGGACGCCGCGTCGGTACGGGATTCCGCGACGCCCTGTGGCCGGATCGGCCGAGCCTGGAGCTGCTGGACGCGACGACGGGAGCGGCGCCCACCTACCTCATCAATGCCGACGTGCACAGCGTGTGGCTGAACACCGCTGCTCTCGCCCGCGAAGGCTTCCGTGCTGACGACGGGGTCCTGCGCGAGGAGGACGCCTTCGAGATCTCGCGCCGCCTCAACGCGGTCGACCCGGCGCACAGCGACGAGGCCGTGCTCCGCGCCGGTGAGGCCGCAGCGGCGCGAGGCGTCACCGGACTGGTCGATTTCGACATGGCGTGGAACGCCGCTGCTTGGCCGCGCCGCATCCGTGCGGGCTTCGCCTCGCACCGCGTGGAGTTCGCGTTCTATCCCGCAGACCTCGATCGTGCCGTGACCGAAGGGCTGCGTAGCGGCGAGCCGCACGAGGAACCGGACACTCCCGCGGAGGCGCGCGGTCTGATCCGTGTCGGCTCGCTCAAGATCATCACGGACGGGTCGCTGGGAACCCGCACCGCCGCGTGCTCTCACGCCTATCCGGACGACCCCGGCAACTACGGGGTCCTGACGGTACCGGGCGATGAGCTCGTCGCTCTGCTGACCACCGCGACCGGCGCGGGCATCACGGCGGCCGTGCACGCCATCGGCGACCGCGCTGTCACGTCCGCCCTCGACGCCTTCCTGGTCACCGGGGCGACCGGTTCTCTGGAGCACGCCCAGCTCGTGCGTCATGCCGACCTGGCGCGGTTCGCGCGCCTCGGTGTGATCGCCAGCGTGCAGCCGCAGCACGCCGTCGACGACCGTGACTTCGTCGAGCACCACTGGGCAGGGCAGACCTCTCTCGGTTACCCGCTGTCGTCTCTGTTCGCCGCCGGTGCCGAGGTGCGGTTCGGTTCCGACGCCCCGGTGGCGCCCCTCGACCCGTGGCAGGCCCTGTCGGCGGCGGTCTGGCGCACGGATGACGAGCGGGAATCGTGGCACCCGGAGGAACGCCTCACGGTCGACCAGGCGTTGAGCGCCAGCGTGCGCTCCACGCTCCGCCCCGGGGAGATCGCCGATATCGCGCTCACGTCCGCGGATCCGCGCACCGCAGATGCCGCCGCGTTGCGCGCGATGCCCGTGGCCGCCACCCTTCTCGCGGGCCGCGTGACCCACGTCGGCTGAGCCTCGCGCACGCGGAGAGGGCGGCCCCGGTATCCCGGGGCCGCCCTCTCCGAAGGTGCTGACTGGTCAGGCCGCGATGTGCGAAACGAGGAACCAGCGGTCCTTCTCCAGTCCGCGCTGGATCTCGATCGCGACGTCCTGGCTGGTCAGGTCGACCTCGTCGAGGCCCTCGACGGCCGCCTTGACGTCGACGAGGATGGCGTCGATATCGGCGATGACCGCGCGGATGAGTTCATCCGACTGCGCGAAGCCGGCGGCGACCGACGTCGAACCGGCCTTCTCTGCGACGGCCGAGACGCGCGCGTCGATCGGGAGTCCGAGGGCGACGATCCGCTCGGCGGCGGTGTCGGCGAAGTCGCCGGCATGGGCGACGATGGTGTCGAGGAGTTCGTGGACGCCGACGAAGTTCGCCCCGCGCACGTGCCAGTGCGCCTGCTTGCCGTTGATGGTCAGGGCCTGAAGGCCGAGGACGACGGGGGAGAGGAACTGCGCGGCGCCGGCGGCGACGGTGGGGTCGATGGCGGTGGGGGAAACGGTCTGTGCCTTGCTCATCTTGTGCTCCTCCGGGAGATTCTCGTGTCTGATGGGAACAACGCTACTCAGCTGAAAATGTTCCGCAAGCAAGATGAGGCATCGCTTACCGCCGCGAATCGGCGCGGGACGGGCGACGGCTAGAGTCGCTGCATGAGCGACGACGCGACCATCCTGTCTCTGCCCGGCCGCACTCCCGATCTCGACGACTCGGTGTTCCTCGCTGCGGGCGCCAGGGTGATCGGGGAGGTGACCATCGGGGAAGGGTCCAGCGTCTGGTACAATGCGGTCCTCCGGGCGGACTCCGCTGCGATCACGATGGGCGCTGGCAGCAACGCACAGGACAACGTGTCGATCCATGTCGACAGCGGACACCCGGTCGTGATCGGAGACGATGTCTCGATCGGGCACAACGCCGTCGTGCACGGCTGTCGGATCGGCGACGGTTCGCTCATCGGAATGGGAGCCGTGGTGCTGTCAGGCGCCCGTATCGGCTCGGAGTGCCTCATCGCCGGCGGCGCGCTCGTACTCGGCGACGCGGAGGTGCCGGACGGCTCGCTGGTGGCAGGCGTCCCGGCCCGCGTTCGTCGCGCGCTGAGCGACGAGGAGCGTGCCGGGTTACGGGAGAACGCTCGGATCTATCGCTCACACGTCGAGACCCATCGTGGTGCGGCGCACGCCGACGCGTCCGGGGAGGAGAGCGGTTCGGACGGGCGGTAGTCTCGGAGGGCAGGGGGCGGTGGCCAAGCTGGTTAAGGCAGTGGGCTCATAACCCAACGATCGCGGGTTCAAGTCCCGCCCGCCCTACGACTCGGATTTGCACGGGATCCATGCCGCCATGGGGCGCACCGGATGAGGAGGCTGAGAGCATCCGCACTCCGAAGGGAAGTCATGCAGCTCTCACCAGAATCCGAGACCGTCGTTCGCGCCACCGCCGGTGTGGTCGCCGAGCACGCCGAGGAGATCACTCGACTGTTCTATCCGCGGATGTTCGCGGCGCACCCCGAGCTTCTCCGGGTCTTCAACCGGGCGCACCAGGCGCACGGTGAGCAGCCGAGGGCCCTCGCCGCCTCGGTCGTCGCATTTGCCGTGTCCCTGATCGATCCCGAGGCGCCCGATTTCACGCCCGTGATGCGGCGCATCGCTCACAAGCACGTCTCGCTCGGGATCCGCGCGCGTCAGTACACGATCGTGGGACACCATCTGCTCGACGCCGTGGGGATCGTGCTGGGCGACGCGGTGACCCCGGAGGTCCGTGCTGCCTGGGACGAGGTGTACTGGCTGTTCGGGTGCTCACTCATCGCGGAAGAGGCTCGACTGTATGCGTTGGCCGGCACCGACCCCGAACACCCGTGGCGCAAGCACCGCGTGGTCGAGCGGATCGCGGAGACCGACGACGTGGTCACCCTCGTGCTCGAACCCCTCGACGGTGCGGTCGCCGATCACCGCGCGGGGCAGTACGTGGCCGTCGCCGTGGATCTGCCGGACGGCTCACGGCAGCCGCGTCAGTACACGCTGTCGTCTGCGCCCGGGGGCGGAGCACTGCGGGTGACCGTGAAACGGGTGCGCGGGATCGATGGTACGCCCGACGGCCAGGTGTCCACGTGGCTGCACGACAACGCGATGCCCGGCACGATCCTCGACGTCTCACAGCCCGCCGGTGACGTCGTCCTCGATGAGTCGCACGACCCGCTGGTGCTGGTCTCGGCAGGGATCGGCATCACCCCGGTCGCGGCGATGCTGGACGGCGTTCGACGCACGCAGCCCGAGCGCACTGTGCGGCTCTTCCATGCCGATCGCACACCGTCGTCGCACGCGCTCGTCGGCCCCGTGCAGGAGAACCTCAGCGGCCTGGAGGATGCGACGGCGGTGCGCTGGTACTCGTCGGCCCCGACGGACGCTCCTGTCCTCGACGGCGTGCGCGCCGGGCGGATGGACCTGACGGATGTCGAGCTTCCCGCCGGGGCGCGGGTGCTCCTGTGCGGACCCCTCGGCTTCATGCGCGACATGCGCGCGTCACTGCTCGGGCGCGGCGTGCCCGCGGAGCGGATCGACTACGAGGTGTTCGGCCCCGACACCTGGATGCGCCATCCAGCGGACGCGTCGGCGGCGTGAGCAGCGACCGGTCGAGGACGCCGATTCACCGGGCCCCCGGAGACCAGAACGACAGGAGAGCGCCGTGTCAAGCCCCTCCTGTCGGCCGTCCGGACGCGCCAGCCTCTTTCTGTGCGGCGTCCGCCGCTGAACGGGAGGCAACATGAGCATCGGCACTGGAATCGTGCTCTTCGTGATCGGGGCGATCCTCGTCTTCGCGGTGAACGTCGAGGTGACCTGGGTGAATCTCGACATGGTCGGATACATCCTCATGGGAGCCGGAGTCGTCGTCTTCTTGATCGGCATCGTGCTCCTGGCACGTCGCCGTCGGACCGAGACCGTCTCGCGCACGTATGTCGATCCCGCCACGGGGGAACCCACCACCCGACGGTCGGTGAGCTCGAGTTCCGACGACGGACTCTGAGCGACACGGACGGCTCGCGGGGATCCTGGGCCCCGCGAGCCGTCTGCGTGTCAGCTGAGGTCGGCGCCCTCGAGATGCTCCTCGACGAGGGTGATGCCGCCGCTCGAGTTCGCCGAATGCGCGAGCTCCTCGATCCACCGTCGACTCAGTTCCGGCGGCTCGGGAGCGTCGAACACGAAGCGCAGCGGGATGGAGGGGTGCAGCCACAGCGTCGAACGGCCGGGTGCGTCACCCTCGGGGTGCCGCCAGGAGAGCGTGAAGCTCTCATTGCGACGAAGCTTGGTGGCGATGACGACCTTGAGGTGGGCGAGCGCCCTGTCGTCGATCTGGATCGGGGTCTGAGTGTCTCCGTAGTAGAGGCTTCCCATCGTCAACCGACCTTGGTGCTGCAGAGGACTGCGGTGTTCATGGGGGCTCCTCGAAACATGCTGGGGGCCGGACGGGTGATCCGGATACTTCGGACTCTAATCGGCTCAGCCGATAGAGCCCGAGAGGGCGCGCAACTCGCCGTCACGCACGAAACAAGTGTGCGCGCGGTGTCAGGTCCGGGGCAACGTCGGCGGCATGGAGTACGCCTCACGATAGGCCGCGGCGAAGCGCGAGGAGTTGCTGAACCCCCACCGCCGCGCGATCGTCGCCACGGAGGCCCCGTTGCGGGCCAGCAGGTCTCTATGGGCTCCGTCGAGGCGGGCCCGACGCAGTGCCTCGGTGGGGGTGATGTCGAGCGCCCGACGGAAGGCGTACTGAAGTCCCCGCGTGGACATGTACGCGGCGGCTGCCACGTCATCGATCGTGATCGGGAGATGGGCGTTGTCGTCGATGTACGCGAGGGCGCGCCGCACCGACGCAGGGGCGCCCGACCGCTGGCTCGGACGCCGCAACGCATCGCTGAACGTCGTCGAGAAGCTCGTCATCGTGAGCATCAGCGCGTGGCGCTCGAACTCCTTCCCGACCAGCGGGTCGACGGGCTCGCCTTCGACGAGCGTGCTCTCGAGGTAGGTGAACATCGCCCCCCACCGGTCGGCGTCGGCGCGGGAATGGGGCGAGAGCCCGGTGGCTTTGAGCTCCACCCGGTCGTCTCCCGTCACCTGACGCATCGTGGCCTGGGCGGCCGACCGATCGAAAACGAGGGCGCGCACGCGGGCTCCGTGCTCCCACGTCGCGTCCACCTGGGTGCCGTCGGTGAGCCACGGCACACCCGCGTCGAGCGGTTGGCGATGCGACCACACCTGCGCGTCCGGAGAGTCGACACGGCACACCAGCAGTTGATCGTCCGGCTGCGTTCTGGCGTGCACCTGTGCGGCGAGGTCGTAACGGAGGACCGTGGTGGCCCCGAGGTCCATCGAACGCCAATCGAAGCGGAAGCGATGGGGGTCGACGTCCTCAAGCGTGGCGGACGGCACGAACTGCTTCCAGGTGGGCTCCACCTGCGCGACATCCCTGGATGTGAACTGCACCTTCGGCTCCTCGTTGCGTGACCGACCCGAAGAGGAAGGCCACTTGGGACGATAACCCATCATGCTGACACCGAGGCAGAGGGTGGCGTCGGTCGCTCGTAGACTCGGGGTATGACCGTGCCTTCCCCCTACGCGGACCGCCTGAGCACCCTCCCCGTGGAGCGCCACGAGGTCGCCGTCCGCGGCGGTGTCACGGCGTACTGGGAGTACGGTCCGCGCGACGCCGACACGACCATCGTCGCCGTGCACGGGTTCCGCGGCGAGCACCACGGCCTCGAGCCGGTGCTCGCGTACCTTCCGGAGGTGCGGGTTCTGGTCCCGGATCTCCCGGGCTTCGGGGAGACCGCGCCGCTCCCCGGACGGCGCCACGACCTCGACGAGTACGCCGCGTGGTTGACGGACTTCGTCGCAGCCACCGCCCCGGGAGCGGTGATCCTCGGCCACTCCTTCGGCTCCATCGTCGCGGCGGCCGCCGTCGCGGGAGGTCTCGCGACGCCGCGCCTGATCCTCCTCAACCCCATCGGCGCGCCGGCACTGGAGGGGCCGAAGGGGCTGATGACCCGGCTGGCGGTGCTCTACTACGCCCTCGGCGCGAAGCTGCCCGACCGGCTCGGTACCGCGGTGCTGCGAAACCGGGTCATCGTGCGCGTGATGAGCATCACGATGGCGAAGACCCGCGACCCGGGGCTGCGCCGCTTCATCCACGATCAGCACGACACCTACTTCTCCCGGTTCTCCGACCGCGACGTGCTGCACGATGCGTTCGTCGCGAGCGTGTCGCACGACGTGCGCGAGTTCGCGCCGCGCATCGACGTGCCGACGATGCTGGTCGCGGCGCAGCGCGACGACATCACGCCCATCGAGGCGGAGCGGCGGCTGGCGACCCTGTTCGCCGACGCGGAACTCGTCGAGATCGCCCACGTCGGTCATCTGATCCACTACGAGACCCCGGTCGAAGCAGCCGGGGCGATCAGGCGCTTCCTGAGGATTCCCGTCGCGCGAGGCCGATGAGCCCCGCCACCCGGAACGGGATCACCTCGCCCATGGCCAGGGAGGTCTCGGTGCGCTCGACCCCGTCGATCGACAGGATGCGCGCGTCGGTGTCGAACAGGTGCCTGGCGTCACGGCACGCGACGCGGGCGAGGAGGTCGATCGATCCGCTGAGTCCGTGCGCCTGCACGACCTCGGGGATGCGGGCGAGTTCGGTGATGATGCGGGGAAGCTCGGTCTGGCGTACGCCGATGCTGACGAAGGCCTGCAGCGGGAAGCCCAGGACGTCGGGGGAGAAGGCGCGCTCGTAGGAGAGGAAGACGCCGGTCTGATCCAGGCGGGCCATCCGCGCTTGGATCGTGTTGCGTGACAGCCCCATCTTCTCCGCGAGCGCGACGATCGTGATCCGCGGATCGTCGGCGAGCGACGCGAGCAGCTCGAGATCGATTCGGTCCAGTCCAGGCATAGTGCCAAACCCTAGCAGGCCCGAACTGGCGAAAAATGAGCAACATGCTCAAGTGATGGACGATTGCTTGAGCGAGGTGTTGAGCAGACGTACCCTCAGACCATGCCGGTGATGACGCCGGCACCGTTGCGCGAAGCCCCACGAGGGCCGCCGGACGAGGAGGACGACGATGTCACCGCAGGCCACACCGATCGCAGACACCGCCCAGGATCTGGAACTCTCGGAGCGCCTTCTCGCCCCGGACGGGTCCCGCGTTCCGAACCCGCGCCTCGACCCGTTCGTCGTGGACGTGGACGCCGCGCAACTCCGCGCGCTCCACCGCGACATGGTCGTACTCCGTCGCATCGACGCGGAGGGCGTGGCGCTGCAGCGTCAGGGCCAGCTCGGACTGTGGGCGCCGTGTCAGGGCCAGGAGGCGACGCAGATCGGCACCGCCCGAGCTCTCGACCCCCGCGACTTCGTGTTCCCCAGCTACCGTGAGACCGGCGTGATCTACGCGCGCGGCGCCCAGCCGGGCGATTACGTGCGCATGTGGCGCGGGGAGGAGGGGGCGGCGTACGACCCCGCGGCTCTCGGTGTCGCGCCGCTGCAGATCATCATCGGCGCGCAGACGCTCCACGCCGTCGGCTACGCACTGGGGATCCAGTACGAGAAGGCGGCGGAAGTGGCGGTCACCTATTTCGGGGACGGTGCGACGAGTCAGGGTGACGTGAACGAGGCGATGATCTTCGCCGCCTCGTACCAGGCCCCCGTCGTGTTCGTCTGTCAGAACAACCACTGGGCGATCTCGGAGCCGGTCGCCGTGCAGTCCCAGTACCCGATCGCGGGACGCGCGCCCGGATTCGGGATCCCCAGCCTGCGGGTCGACGGCAACGACGTGCTCGCGTGCCTGGCGGCGATGCGGTGGGCCCTCGACCATGCGCGTTCCGGCCGTGGACCCGCGTACATCGAGGCCGTGACCTACCGCATGGGCCCGCACACCACCGCGGACGACCCCACCCGGTACCGCGACGACGCGGAGCTGGAGGCCTGGCGTCGGCGGGATCCGATCGCTCGGCTGGAGGCGTACCTGCGCCGTGTGGGGGAGTTCGACGACGACCACGTGGCGGACACGCAGGCGGCGGCTGACGCGGTGGCGAAGGAGATGCGGGCGGCCTGTCTCGGAATGGTCACGCGTCCGCCGCTGGCCGTGTTCGACGGCGTGTACGCCGAGCCGCACACGGGGCTGGAGCGTCAGCGCGACGAATACGCCGCGTATCTCGCGTCGTTCGAGAGCGAGGTGTGACATGACCCAGCTCACGCTCGGCAAGGCCCTCGGCGCCGGACTGCGCCAGGCCATGCGCGACGACGACCGGGTCGTGCTCCTCGGCGAGGACATCGGCAAGCTCGGAGGGGTGTTCCGCATCACCGATGGACTGCTCGACGAGTTCGGCGCCGCGCGCGTGATCGACACCCCGCTCGCCGAGTCGGGCATCGTCGGCACGGCGGTCGGGCTCGCGTTCCGCGGCTACCGCCCGGTGGTCGAGATCCAGTTCGACGGCTTCGTGTACCCGGCATTCGATCAGATCGTGTCGCAGGTGGCGAAGCTGCACTATCGGACTCAGGGCCGGGTGAAGATGCCCCTCACGATCCGCATCCCGTGGGCCGGAGGCATCGGAGCCGCGGAGCACCACTCCGAGTCGCCGGAGGCCTACTTCGCGCACACCGCGGGGCTGCGCGTCGTCGCGGTGTCGAACCCGGAGGACGCGTACCGCAGCCTGCGCCAGGCGATCGCCTCGGACGACCCTGTCGTCTTCTTCGAGCCCAAGCGCCTCTACCACCACAAGGGCGAGGTCGACCTGGAGGCACCGCTCGCCGACGCGCCGCCGATGGGACTCGCCCGTGTCGTCCGTGCGGGCACGGACGCGACGGTGATCGCCTACGGTGCGATGGTGACGACGGCGCTGCAGGCCGCCGACGCCGCTGAAGACGAGGGGCTGTCGTTGGAGGTCGTCGATCTCCGCTCGCTCTCGCCCGTGGACTACGACTCGGTCGCCGCCTCGGTGCGCAAGACGGGCCGGGTCGTGGTCGCGCACGAAGCCTCCAGGGAAGCCGGGCTCGGTGCCGAGGTCATCGCCAGCATCACCGAGCGCTGCTTCGAGTACCTCGAGCACGCGCCGCTGCGCGTGACCGGACACGACGTGCCGTATCCGCCCGCGAAGCTCGAGAAGTACCATCTGCCCGACCTCGACCGCATCCTCGACGCTGTCGATCGCGTGATGGACCGCCCGAACAGCCTGACGGGAGCGGACGCATGATCGCCGAGTTCCGTCTGCCCGACCTGGGGGAAGGGCTCACCGAGGCGGAGGTCGTGCAGTGGCTCGTCTCGCCCGGCGAGAAGGTGGCGCTGAACCAGACCCTCGCCGAGGTCGAGACCGCGAAGGCCGTGGTGGAACTGCCCTCGCCCTACGAGGGCACCGTGTCCAGCCTGCATGCCGAGGCGGGCGAGACCGTGGCGGTGGGGGCACCGCTCATCGCCTTCGACGTCGCCGGTGAGGAACCGCAGACTCCGACCCCCGCGATCGAGGGTGCCGAGGCCGAAGGCAGCGAGAAGACGCAGCCGAACCTCGTCGGCTACGGTGCTGCTCCCACGACGGCGGGCCGGCCCGCGCGGCGTGCCCGTCGGATCGGTGGCGCGAGTCCGGCGGCGGACACCGCGGTCCTGGAGGCGGCTCCCCACGACGCCTCGCCCTCGGCGTCCGTGGAGACCGTGATCGAACGGCCGCGCTCGACGCCGCCCGTGCGGGCGCACGCGAAGCGCCTCGGCGTCGACCTGGTGCTGGTCGCGGCGGAGGTCGGCGACCGGCTGATCACACGTCAGGATGTCGACGCGTACGCCGAGCGGCTCGCGGCCCGCTCGGACGCGACGCGCACGCCCGCGCCCGTGCCGGGGAGCGCCGCTCGTCCGACCGGCCACCAGCCCGACCGCGAGACCCGCATCCCGATCCGGGGAGTGCGCAAGCACACCGCGGCGGCGATGGTGCAGAGCGCGTTCACGGCGCCGCACGTCACCGTGTTCCATACGGTCGACGTCACCGCGACGATGGACCTGCTGGCACGACTGCGCGAGGACCGCGCACTCAGTGGCCACCGGATCGGTCCGCTCGCCGTCGTCGCGAAGGCGGTGTGCCTTGCCCTCGGCGGGGCGCCGGGCCTGAACGCGCGGTGGGATGAGGAGGCGGGCGAGATCGTCCAGTACGGCTACGTCGACCTCGGGATCGCCGCGGCGACCGAGCGGGGCCTGATCGTGCCGATGATCCGCGATGCGGAGCGGATGACCCTGGTGGAACTCGCGGATGCCATCGCGGCGCTCGCAGAGACAGCTCGCGCGGGCAAGACGTCGCCCGCGGAGCTGTCCGGCGGCACGTTCTCGATCTCGAACATCGGAGTGTTCGGCGTGGATGCCGGGACGCCGATCCTGCCGCCGGGTCAGTCGGGCATCCTCGCGGTCGGTGCGGTCAGGCGGCAGCCGTGGGAACACGCCGGAGAGATCGCGCTGCGTCAGGTGATGACGCTGAGCCTCTCGTTCGACCACCGGATTGTGGACGGCGCGGAGGGCGCCGCGTTCCTGAAGGCCGTGGCCGACGTGCTCGAGGAGCCCGGCAGGGCGATGCTGCTCAGATGAGGGCGCGCAGCGCCGCCTCCGCCATCGTGACCAGTACGGTCGCGGTGGCGGAGTGCCGCCTCGTCGCGGCTCGCGTGCTGTGGGGCGTCGAGTTGATCAGCCCGAAGCACGCCTGGACGCGCAGCCGGAGTTCGTCGCGGGCGACGTCGTCGCGGGGATCGATCGCGGCGAGCGCGTCCATCCAGAGCTCGATGTAGGCACGCTGGAGCCGGCGGACCTCGGCGCGGTCGGCGTCGGCCAGATGCGCGACGTCGCGGTCCTGCACCTGGATGACCTCGGCGTTGCCGAGCGCGAAGTCCACGTGGAACCGGATGAGTGCGCGCATGCGCTCCTGAGGGTCGGCGGCGGACACCGCCACGCGGTCACCCCCGTCGACCAGGTCGTGGCTGACCTTCACGAGCACGGCGCCGAGCAGGGCCTGTTTTCCCGCGAAGTGTCGGTAGACGGCGGGGCCGGAGACGCCGACCGCTGCGCCGATCTCCTCGAGGCTCACGCCGGTGTAGCCGCGGTCGGCGAACAGCCGGGCGGCCGCGTGCAGCAGCGCGTCGGACCGCTCTGCTTTCGCGCGGTCCCTGGCGGTGAGCGGGCTTGTCATCTCAGTTAATCCTCGCTAACCTGAATCATCGGGTTAGTGAACACTAACCGAGAATGCGTGCACCGCGCCAGGGCAGTCCGTGGCGCGGTCGTGGGTCGAGGAGGACATCACGATGCCGGCAACCCAGGAAGATCTGGCGCACGAGCTGCGTGCTCGGATCGCGACCGCCGCCATCGGCGGTCCGGAGGCGTCACGCGAACGTCACGTCGCGCGCGGCAAGCTGCTTCCGCGCGACCGGGTCGCGCGGGTGCTCGACGAGGGCAGCCCCTTCGTGGAGATCGCTCCGCTGGCGGCGGACGGCCTGTACGGGGGAGAGGCGCCGGGGGCCGGGGTCATCGCGGGTATCGGACTCGTCCACGGCCGCCACGTCATGGTCGTCTGCAACGACGCGACAGTGAAGGGCGGCACCTACTACCCGCTCACGGTCAAGAAGCACCTGCGGGCACAGGAGATCGCGCTCGAGAACCGCCTTCCGTGCCTGTATCTCGTCGACTCGGGCGGGGCGTTCCTGCCGCGACAGGACGAGGTCTTCCCCGATCGCGACCACTTCGGGCGCATCTTCTTCCACCAGGCGCGCCTCTCGGCCGCGGGTGTTCCGCAGCTCGCCGCCGTGCTCGGGTCGTGCACCGCCGGGGGAGCGTATGTCCCGGCGATGAGCGACGAGACGGTGATCGTGCGCGATCAGGGCACCATCTTTCTGGGCGGACCTCCGCTCGTGAAAGCCGCGATCGGCGAGGTCGTCTCCGCGGAGGAGCTCGGGGGTGGAGCGCTCCACGCGAAGCGCAGCGGCGTCGTCGACCACCTCGCGGAAGACGACGAGCACGCACTGGAGATCCTGCGGGACATCGTCGCGACGCTTCCCGCGCCCGCCCCGCCCGCCTGGGAGGTCGTCGAGAGCAGACCGCCGTCCGAGACGGGCTCACTGTACGACGTGGTCCCGGTGGACGTGAACGCGTCCTACGACGTGCACGTCGTGATCGACCGGCTCGTCGACGGCGATACCTTCCGGGAGTTCAAGGCCGAATACGGCACCACCCTCGTCACCGGCTTCGCGCGCCTCCACGGACACCCGGTCGGCATCGTCGCGAACAACGGCGTGCTGTTCAGCGAGTCGGCGCTCAAGGGCGCCCACTTCATCGAGCTGTGCGACCAGCGCGGCATCCCGCTGCTGTTCCTGCAGAACATCACCGGCTTCATGGTCGGGTCGGATGCGGAGGCCGGAGGGATCGCGAAGGACGGGGCCAAGATGGTCACCGCGGTCGCGACCACCCGTGTCCCGAAGCTCACCGTGATCATCGGCGGGTCGTTCGGGGCGGGCAACTACTCGATGTGCGGGCGCGCCTACTCCCCGCGGTTCCTGTGGACGTGGCCGGCGAGCCGCATCTCGGTCATGGGCGGTGCTCAGGCCGCATCCGTCCTGGCCACGGTGAAGGAGGACCAGCTGGCCGCGCGCGGTGAGACCTGGGCGCCCGACGACCGTGCGGCGTTCGAGGAGCCGATCCGCGAGCAGTACGAGCGGCAGGGCGAGCCGTACTACGCCACGGCGCGCCTGTGGGACGACGGCATCGTCGACCCCGCGCAGACCCGCGACCTGCTCGGGCTGGCGCTCGATGTCGTCTCCCGCACCCCGCTGCCCGAACCGCGCTTCGGCGTCTTCCGGATGTGAGCCCCATGTCTTCGTCACCCTCTCTCTCGTTCGCCACCGTCCTCGTCGCGAACCGCGGCGAGATCGCCCGACGCATCATCGGCACGCTCCGCGCTCTGGGTATCCGCAGTGTCGCGGTCTACAGCGATGCCGACGCGGGGGCACCCCATGTGCGCGAGGCCGACGTGGCGGTCCGCATCGGGCCGGCTCCGGCGGCCGAGTCCTATCTCGACATCGATGCCGTCGTCGCGGCCGCGCGGGCCACCGGCGCGCAGGCGATCCACCCCGGCTACGGCTTCCTGTCCGAGAGCGTCGGGCTGGCGGAGGCGTGCGCCGAGAGCGGAATCGTGTTCGTCGGCCCCTCCGTGACGGCTCTGCAGGTCATGGGCGACAAGGCCAGGGCGCGGGACCACGTCGCGCGGAGCGGGGTGCCGGTCGTTCCGGGGTTCGACGCACGCGGACTGTCCGACGCGGAGATCGAGGAGGAGGCGGACGCGGTCGGGTTCCCCCTCCTGGTGAAGCCGAGCGCGGGCGGAGGCGGCAAGGGCATGGAGGTCGTCGCGGACGCGGCCGCACTGCGCCCCGCCCTGTCCTCCGCGCGACGGGTCGCCGCCGCGGCCTTCGGCGACGACGCGCTCATCCTCGAACGGCTCATCGCCCGGCCGCGGCACATCGAGGTGCAGGTCTTCGGCGATGCACACGGCCGGGTGGTGGCGCTGGGCGAGCGCGAGTGCACGCTGCAGCGACGGCATCAGAAGGTCATCGAGGAGGCGCCGTCGGCCGGCATCCCCGAGGACACGCGCGACCGGCTCCTGACGGCGGCGGTGCGCGCGGCGGAGAGCGTCGCCTACGTCGGCGCCGGCACCGTGGAGTTCCTAGTCGATGCGGACGCCCCGGAGAACGTGTTCTTCATCGAGATGAACACGCGCCTCCAGGTCGAGCACCCGGTGACGGAGGAAGTGACCGGGCTCGACCTCGTGGCGCTGCAGCTGCAGGTCGCCGACGGTCGTCCCCTCGAGGTCGAGCCGCGCGGGCGGGGTCATGCCGTCGAGGCGCGCGTGTACGCCGAGGCTCCGGAGCGCGGCTTCCTGCCGTCCACCGGGACCGTGCTGCTGTTCGAGGCCCCGGATGGGGTCCGGGTCGACGCGGCTGTCGAGACGGGCAGCGTGGTGACGGGCTACTACGATCCGATGATCGCGAAGGTGATCGCTCACGCCGACGACCGGGCGACCGCCCTCCGCCGCCTGGACGACGCCCTGGCGCGCACCGTGGTGCTGGGGGTCGACACGAACATCGGGTTCCTGAGGCGGCTGCTGCACGACGAGCGTGTCGTCGCGGGCGACCTCGACACGGGGCTGATCGAGACGCTGCTCCCGCTGGAGCCGAGCCGACCCTCCGCATCGCAGCTCGCCGCTGCAGCCGCCGCTCTCCAGCCCGTCGGGGCATCGCCGCGAGCCGCCGACCCGCTGTGGGGACGACTCGCCGGGTGGCGGCTCGGCGCCGATCCCGCTCCGGTCGCGCCCCTCACCGTGCTCACGGATGACGACGCGGTGGTCGAGCTGCACGACGCCGATCCCGGACGTTCGACGGTGCGCGCGGCCGTGGATGCCGACGGGGCGGTGTGGGTCGTCGAAGACGGGGCCACCATGAGGCTTCTGCCCGTGGATCGGCGCGCGCGCCTCCAGCGTCGGCTGGCCGCGACCGGCGACGGTGGTCGCGCGAGCGAGCCGGAGGGACGAGCCCCGATGCCGGGGAGCGTGGTGGCCGTGCACGTCGCGGACGGCGCGGTCGTCGCGGCCGGCGAGCCGCTCGTCGCGATCGAGGCCATGAAGATGGAGCACCAGGTGCTCGCCCCGCACGACGGGGTGGTGCACCTGTTGGTCGCGATCGGCGACCAGGTACGGCGCGACCAACCGGTCGCCCGGGTGACGACGATGGAGGACGACCGATGATCGAGAGCCTGACCGACGAGGAGCGCGAGCTCGCGGGGATGGTGCGGGAGTTCGCCGACACCGTGGTCGCCCCGCAGTCCTACGAGGCCGACCGCACGCACACGCTCTCGATGGACGTGGTCGCGCAGATGGGCGAGCTCGGGCTGTTCGGCCTTCCCTTCCCCGAGGAGTACGGCGGACAGGGCGGCGACTATATGGCGCTCGGCATCGCGATCGAGGCGCTGGGCCGGGTCGACCAGTCGATCGCGATCACGTTGGAGGCGGGGGTCAGCCTGGGCGCGATGCCGATCTACCGGTTCGGCTCGGAGGAGCAGAAGCGCGAACTGCTGCCTGACCTGCTCGCCGGACGCGCTCTCGCCGGGTTCGGGCTGACGGAGCCGGAGGCGGGAAGCGACGCCGGCGCCACGCGCACCACGGCACGGCTCGACGGCGACGACTGGGTGATCGACGGCTCCAAGCAGTTCATCACGAACTCCGGCACGCCGATCACGCGCTTCGTGACGGTGACCGCCGTGACCGGCGCGACCGAGGGACGCAAGGAGATCTCGACGATCATCGTGCCCAACGGCACCCCGGGGTTCACGGTCGAACCGCCCTACGACAAGGTCGGCTGGAACGCCTCGGACACCCACCCGCTCACGTTCGACGGGGCGAGGGTGCCCGCCGGCAACCTGCTGGGGGCGCGTGGCAGCGGGTTCCGCAACTTCCTGAGCATCCTCGACGAGGGTCGCATCGCGATCGCCGCCCTCTCCACCGGTGCGGCCGAGGGGTGCCTGGAGGCGGCGGTCGCCTACGCGAAGAGTCGCACGATCTTCGGCAGCGCGCTCAGCACCCGGCAGAACGCCCAGTTCACGCTCGCCCGCATGCGTGCGCGCGTGCACACCGCGCGACTCGCGTGGCACCATGCCGCCCGGTTGCGCGACGCGGGCTCCCCGTTCGCGGAGGCCGCGGCGATCGCGAAGCTCGTGGCGGGCGAGGCCGCGATGGACAACGCGCGGGATGCGACGCAGATCTTCGGCGGCAACGGCTTCATGAACGAGTTCCCCGTGGCACGCCACTACCGCGACTCCAAGATCCTCGAGATCGGCGAGGGCACGACGGAGGTCCAGCTGCTGGTGATCGCCAGGGCCCTGGGGCTCGCCGGGTAGCGTGGAGGGATGAGCATGCGCGACATCGAGCAGCGCGGACTGTACTTCGAGGAGTTCGACACGGGCGTGCGGTACCTGCATCGACCGGGGCGCACGGCGACCGAGGCCGACAACGTGCTCTTCACGACGCTCACCATGAACACGCAGGCACTGCACCTCGACGCCGCCTTCGCCGACGCCAGCGAGCCGTTCCACGCGCGACTGATCAACTCGATGTGGACCCTGTCCACGATGGTCGGGACCTCGGTGGCGCAGCTCACGCAGGGCACGCTCGTGGCGCAGCTCGGCATGGGCGACGTCGCGTTCCCGCACCCGCTGTTCGCGGGCGACACCCTCACCACGGAGACCGTCGTGGAGGAGAAGCGCCTGTCATCCTCCCGCCCGGGGACGGGGGTCGTGCGACTCGCGCACACGGGGCGGAACCAGGACGGCACCGTGGTCGCCACGGCCACGCGCACGGTGCTGGTCCGCTGCCGCCCGGAGGCGTCCGCATGAGCTTCGACCTCGGCCCCGCGCTGCTGTTCTGCCCGGCGGATCGCCCGGAGCGCTTCGCGAAGGCGCTCGACCGCGCCGACGCGGTCATCCTCGACCTGGAGGACGCGGTGCTTCCGGGGGCGAAGGCCGAGGCCAGAGCGAACGTGCGATCGGCCGCGCTCGACCCGGAGCGTGTGATCGTGCGGGTGAACGCGCCGAGCTCCGCCGAGTTCGACGCCGACCTCGCGGCCCTGGCGGAGACGGGCTTCCGGACGGTCATGGTCGCGAAGAGCGAGAGCGCGTCCGATCTCGACCGTCTCGGCGACGCGTACGACCTGATCGCGCTGTGCGAGACGGCGCGCGGTGTCCACGCGGCGCCCGACATCGCGGCGCATCCGCGGGTGGTCGCCCTGATGTGGGGAGCGGAGGATCTGGTCGCCTCACTGGGCGGCACCTCGTCGCGGACCCCGGCCGGCCGTTACCGCGACGTCGCCCGCTACGCCCGCGCCCGCGTGCTGCTCGAGGCGGGGTCGTACGGCAAGGCAGCCATCGATGCCGTGCACGTCGACATCGGCGACCTGGAAGGGCTGCAGCAGGAGGCCGCCGACGCTGCGGCATCCGGCTTCCGCGCCACGGCGTGCATCCACCCGAGCCAGGTGTCCATCGTGCGAGAGGCCTACCGTCCCGACGCCGAGACCGTCGCCTGGGCGAGGGCCGTGCTGGAGGCAGCCGCCACGGAGCGCGGGGTCTTCCGGTTCGACGGTCGCATGGTGGACGAGCCCGTGCTCCGGCACGCGCGCTTCGTGGTCTCCCGCGCCCGCTGAGGCCGCGTCATCCACCGCGCGACAGAGCGCCGGGGCGTCAGAGCACGGGCGACTCGTCGAGCAGTCGCAGGTACCCCGGTGCCGCGACGAAGCGGTGCGCCGAGCCGTTGCCCAGAACGGTGCCCTCGCGGGGGAGCGTGCCGCCGGAGACGTGATCGATCACGGCGCGGATCACTCCGCCGTGCGTGACCACGAGCACCGACTCCGCCTGCGGGGCCGAACGCCGTCGCGCCTCCCTGGCGATGCGGTGCAGGGCCGCGATCGCCCTCACCCCGACGTCGGGCAGCGACTCGGCGCCGGGAACCTCCGCGTGCCAGTCGCCGTACGTCGAGATGTAGTCGGGGACCAGGAGTCCCTCGCCCTCGCCGAACTCCCGCTCGCGCAGGTCGGGGACGACACCGGCGATGTCGAGCCCGAGACGCTGCGCGATGATCTCCGCGGTCTCCCTGGCGCGGGAGAGCGGGCTCGTGTACACGGCGTGGTGCGCGGTCCCGGCGAGCTTCTCGGCGGCCCAGCGTGCATCCTCGCGCCCGGTGTCGTTGAGGGGGATGTCGGTGGAGCCCTGGATGCGCCTCGCGAGGTTCCAGTCGGTCTGTCCGTGGCGGATGAGGGTGAGGTGGGTCACTGCAGCAGCTCCTGGAGGGCGGGAAGGACGTCGCTGGTGCCTGCGGCGAGCGTGGCGTCCGCCCAGGCGTCGGCGCGTGTCGGTTCGCGGTTGACGATGATGAGCGGGATCCCCCGGCGTCGGGCGCGGTCGACGAGCCGCACGCCGGAGTTGACGACCAGGGACGAGCCAGCGACGATCAGGGCCGTGCTGGAGCGCAGCAGGGATTCGGCCGCGCGGAATCGGTCCTGGGGCACGTACTCGCCGAAGAACACCACGTCGGGCTTGAGCATCCCGCCGCACACCGTGCACGCGGGGATCACGAAGCCGTCCGTGCTCTCGGGCAGCACATCGCCGTCCGGTGCGAGGGCCACGTTCTCAGGCACGGTGATCCAGGGGTTGAGCTCCTCGATCTGCACGGCGATGTCGCGTCGGTCGAACACCTGTCCGCAGTGCAGGCACAGGACGCGGCGCATGGTGCCGTGGACCTCGATCACGTGCGAGCTGCCGGCCCGCAGGTGCAGGCCGTCGACGTTCTGGGTGATGACACCGGACACGGTCCCGGCGGTTTCCATCGCGGCGACGGCCAGGTGTCCCGGGTTGGGGGCGGCCTGTGCGAACGCGCGCCAGCCGAGGTGCCCGCCCACCCAGTACCGCCGTCGGGCGGCCTCGTCACCGAGGTACGTCTGGATCGTCATGGGGTCGCTGCGCGTGCGCGCGCCTTCGCCGCGATAGGCGGGGATGCCCGAGTCGGTCGAGATCCCGGCTCCGGTGAGGAAGGCGATGCGCCGGCCGCGGAGCAGGTCGGCGACCCTGCCGAGGGTGGCCGATGACTCGGCGGTGTTCGACGCGCTCACAGGACCTCCCCGTGCGAGTCTACGGCGCGGCGACGGGGCCGGTCTCGCGCTGGCAGAGTGGAGGGATGCACCTGACGTCCGTGACCGACCTCGACGACCCGCGGCTCGACGACTACCGCGGGTTGACGGACACGGCGCTGCGGGCCGTCACCGAGCCGGCCGAGGGGCTCTACATCGCGGAGACGACGACGGTGATCGAGCGCGCGGTGGCGGCCGGTCACCGCCCGCGCTCCGTGCTCGTCGCCGAACGTCGGGTCGAGGAGATGGCGCGTGTGCTCGGAGAGCTGCCGGTCCCGGTGCTGGTCGTTTCCGACGAACTGGCCGAACGCGTCACGGGCTACGCCGTGCACCGCGGAGCCCTCGCGTCGATGCAGCGCCCCGCCCTCGCCCCGGTCGCCGACGTGATCCGCGGGGCCCGGCTCGTTCTGGTGCTGGAGGGGCTCGGTGACCACGCGAACGTGGGCGCCGCGTTCCGTGCGGCCGCCGGGCTGGGGGCCGACGCGGTGCTGGTCTCGGCGCGCTGTGCCGATCCGCTGTACCGCCGGAGCGTGCGGGTGAGCATGGGAACGGTGTTCCAGGTGCCGTGGACCCGCATGGCCGACCTGGGTGAGGGGATGCGCGACCTCACCGCGCAGGGGTTCGACATCGCCGCTCTCGCCCTCGACGACGGCGCGGTACCGCTGGATGTCTACGCTGCGGAGCGCCCGGAGCGGGTCGCCCTGCTGATGGGCTCGGAGGGGGACGGTCTGTCGCGGGAGGCGCTGGCAGCGGCAGACACCGTGGTGACGATCCCCATGTCGGGCGGCGTCGACTCGCTCAACGTCGCCTCCGCCGCTGCCGTCGCGCTGTGGGCGCTGCAGAACTGACCGATCAGTCGCGGCCGGGGAGGATCACCGGTCCGGGCTCCGGTCGCTTGGCGGCGATGTTGTCGCCCGAGGACTGATGCCGCAGCCGCCGCAGCACCCACGGCACGAGGTGCTCCCGCGCCCAGCCCAGGTCTTCGGCTCTGGCCGCACGCCACGTACGGAGGGGGAGCGGCTCGGGCTGCATGGCCTCCAGATCGTTCGGGACGTTGAGGGCGCGCAGCACCATGCGGGCCACCTCGTGATGCCCGAGCGCGTTGTAGTGCAGACGGTCGTCGTCGAAGAATCGCGCGTCCTGCACGACCTTGAGCGCCCACTGGTCGGCGACGATGCAGTCGTGCCGCTCCGCGATCGCGCGCACGTTCTCGTTGTAGATCGCGACCTTGCCGCGGAAGGGTCGGAACACCGGGGTGAACCCGGTGTCGATCCCGGTGAACAGGATGACGGCGGCGCCCGTGGACGACAGGCGCGACACGGCGTCCTCGAGCTGGGCGGCGATCGCGTCCGGGTCGGTGCCGGGGCGGATGACGTCGTTGCCACCCGCGCAGATCGAGATCAGGTCGGGTCGCAGCGCCACGGCCGGCTCCACCTGGTCGGCGACGATCTGGGCGATGAGCTTGCCGCGCACGGCAAGGTTGGCGTACGCGAAGTCGTCGACCTGCTGTGCGAGGACCTCGGCGACGCGGTCGGCCCAGCCGCGGTGGGCGCCGGGGTTCACGGGGTCGGGGTCGCCGATGCCCTCGGTGAAGGAGTCGCCGATGGCGACGAACCGTCGCCACGGATGCGGAGTCTCGTTCGGGACGTAGGGGCTCCTGGTCGATTCCTGGTCGCTCATCCGGCTCTCCTTCGCGGGGGCTTGCGGGCGGCGGTCGGCCGCTGCGCAGTGACCGAGCCTACCCGTCGGGGGTTCCGCGGGGGCGGACGCGCGCGGCGATCGCGGCGGATGCCGTGGTGTCCCCGGCAGCGATTATCGTGGAGTCGATGCTCTCTCCCTCCTTCCCTCAGCGCGCCCCGTGGGGAACGGCGAGCAAGCTGCGCGCGTGGCAGCAGGAGGCCCTCGACGCCTACTTCCAGGCCGACCAGCGCGACTTCCTCGTCGCTGCGACCCCGGGCGCCGGCAAGACCACGTTCGCGCTGACGCTCGCGGTGGAGCTCATGCGGATGGGCGAGGTCGACCGGGTGATCGTGGTGGCCCCGACGGAGCACCTGAAGACGCAGTGGGCCGATGCGGCGGCTCGGGTGCACATCCGGCTCGACCCGCGGTTCCGCAACAGCCACTGGGCCCCCGCGCGGCACTATCACGGCGTCGTCGTCACGTACGCGCAGGTCGCCGCGAAGTCGTCGATCCATCGCCACCTCACGGAAGACGCGAAGACCCTGGTCATCCTCGACGAGGTGCACCACGGCGGCGACGCGCTGAGCTGGGGCGATGCGATCCGCGACGCGTACGGCCCTGCCAAGCGGCGGCTGCTCCTCTCGGGCACCCCGTTCCGCAGCGACACCGCGCCGATCCCGTTCGTGGAGTATCTGCCGGACGAGACCGGTGCCCGCGTGTCCAGCACCGACTACGCGTACGGCTATGGGCGTGCTCTCGCCGACGGTGTCGTCCGTCCGGTCCTGTTCCACATGTACGCGGGCAAGATGCGCTGGCGCACGAGCGCGGGCGACGAGCTGGAGACCCATCTCGGTCAGGACAACACGAAAGACGTCACGTCGCAGGCATGGCGCACGGCCCTCGACCCCGAGGGCGACTGGATGCCGGCCGTGCTCTCCGCCGCCGACCGTCGCCTCACCGAGATCCGCCATCACGTGCCGGACGCGGGCGGGCTCGTGCTGGCGACCGATCAGACGGTGGCCAGGGCGTACGCGAAGATCCTCCACAGCATCACCCGCGAGCAGCCGACGATCGTGCTGTCCGACGATGCCACGGCGTCGGAGCGCATCGAGAAGTTCTCCGCCGGCACGCAGCGCTGGATGGTCGCCGTGCGCATGGTGTCCGAGGGGGTGGACGTGCCGCGGCTCGCGGTGGGCGTGTACGCCACCTCGTCGTCGACCCCGCTGTTCTTCGCGCAGGCGATCGGCCGGTTCGTGCGGGCCCGACGCCGGGGCGAGGCGGCCAGCGTGTTCCTGCCCCACGTGCCCGTGCTGATGAAGCTCGCGAACGAGATGGAGAAGCAGCGCGATCACGCGCTCGACCGCGGCTCGAAAGACGAGGACGGTCTCGACGACTCGCTCCTGGAGAGCGCGAACCGCGAGGAGGAGACCTCCGACGCACTCACCCAGGAGTTCAGCTACCAGGCCATCTCGTCCGTCGCGCACTTCGATCGCGTCGTGTTCGAGGGCAAGGAGTTCGGTCAGCTCGCGGAGCCGAACACGCCGGAGGAGGAGGAGTTCATCGGCTTCCCCGGTCTGCTCGAGCCCGAGCATGTCCACGAGCTCCTGATGCAGCGCCAGGCGCGACAGTCCCGGCACCGGGAGGTGCGCGAGGCCGCGGAGCCGGCGACGGCCACCACGACGCTTCCCGCGCCGCTCCACCGCACCCTCCGCGAGCAGAGGCAGCTGCTGAACAGCCTGGTCGGGTTGTACGCGCGCCAGTCGGGACAACCGCACGGCGCCGTGCACGCCGAGCTCCGGCGCATCTGCGGGGGGCCGGCGGTCGCGCAGGCCACGGTCACTCAGCTGCAGTCGCGCATCGAGGTCCTCCGCAAGCGCGTCCGCTCCTGACCGGGATCACGACCGCGTCTGCTTCGGATCCCCGAAATGCTGGCAATCGGTGCCAGGACGCGGTTGCGCGCTCCGCTCGCGGATAGCGTGGAACGGTTGCCCGCGCATCGGGCACGCTGATTCCTGGAGGACCCATGACTGCCCCTGCCGCCGCGGATTCGACGGCCTCTGACCGCCGCCGATGGGCCCGCTACCTCGTGGAGGAGCGCGCCGAGGGAGCCGTGTACAGCCGCCTCGCCGCCCGTCGGACGGGGGAGGAGCGCGCGATCCTGCTGGGACTGGCCGAGGCCGAACGCCGGCACGAGAAGCACTGGCTCGATCTGCTCGGCGGTGAACCGCGGCGGCTTCCGAGGGCGGGCCTGCGCTCGCGTCTTCTCGGCTGGATGGCGGGACGGTTCGGGTCGATCTTCGTCCTCGCGCTGGCGCAGAGTGCCGAGGCTCGGTCGCCGTACGATGCCGAGCGCTGGGCGACCCCTGCGATGCGCGCTGACGAGAAGGTCCACCACGAGGTCGTGCGCGGCCTGGCGGCGCGCGGACGACGACGGCTCTCCGGCTCCTTCCGTGCGGCGGTGTTCGGCGCCAACGACGGTCTCGTGAGCAATCTCGCCCTCGTGCTCGGCATCGGGGCGACCGGGGTGAGCTCGGGCTTCGTCCTGTTCAGCGGGATCGCCGGCCTGCTGGCCGGGGCGCTGTCGATGGGTGCGGGCGAGTTCGTGTCGGTGCGGTCGCAGCGCGAGCTGCTCGCGGCGACGGAGGCCAATGAGGACGCCGCGGCCGCCGCCGCCGACCTCGACATCGACGAGAACGAACTGGCCCTCGTGTACCGCGCCCGCGGGATGGATCAGACGGAGTCGCTCGCCCGGGCTCGTCGGATCGTGTCGGCCGCCCAGGAGGGCGTGCGTCGGGCGGCCACGGGTCCGGTCGCGGTCCAGGGGGCCGACGACCACGAGATCGTCGGCAGCGACTGGACGGCGGCCATCTCGAGCTTCCTGCTGTTCGCGTCCGGAGCGATCGTGCCCGTCCTCCCGTGGATCTTCGGGCTCGAGGGGCCCACGGCGATCATCGTCGCCCTCGTCCTGGTCGGCATCGCGCTGCTGAGCACGGGAGCCATGGTCGGGGTGCTGTCGGGCGGGCCGCCCCTGCGCCGCGCCCTGCGTCAGCTCGCGATCGGCTTCGGAGCCGCGGCGATCACCTATGCGCTGGGCCTGCTGTTCGGCGTGGGTGCCGTCTGACGGGGAGGCGGTACGACGAAGGCCCCGGATCCGTGGGGATCCGGGGCCTTCGTGTCTGTGCGCGGAGGGGGACTTGAACCCCCACGCCCTATCGGGCACTAGCACCTCAAGCTAGCGCGTCTACCATTCCGCCACCCGCGCAGGTGTGGGATGTGTCGTTGCCGACCGAAGAATGACATTAGCACGTTCTGAAGGGGCGATCGAACTGGGCGCGACGCCCGGGCGTGGCACGCTGTTTCGATAGCCTGGGACGCATGACCGATCCCTCGCTGCCCGAGGTCGCGCGCGTCGCGAGCGACCTCATCCGCTTCGACACATCCAACTACGGAGGCGGAAACGCGAAGGGGGAGCGGGAGGCCGCGGAGTACGTCGGCGCCTATCTGGAGGCGCTCGGGCTGCCGGTCGAGTACTACGAGCCGGTGCCGCGACGCACGAACGTCATGGCGAGGGTGCGGGGACGCGATGCGAGCAAGCCCGCCCTCGTGGTCCACGGTCACCTCGACGTCGTACCGGCGGTCGCCGAGGACTGGAGCGTCGATCCGTTCGCCGGGATCGTGCGCGACGGCATGCTGTGGGGCCGAGGCGCGGTCGACATGAAGAACATGGACGCGATGATCCTCACGTCGGTCGCCGACATCCTCCGCGCGGGGGAGCAGCCGGAGCGCGATCTCGTACTCGCGTTCTTCGCCGACGAGGAGAACGGTGGTGTCGAGGGTTCGGCGCTCGTGGTCAAGGATCGCCCGGAGTGGTTCGCCGGGGCGACCGACGCGATCAGCGAGGTGGGCGGATACTCCATCTCGGTCGAGGATCGCCGGGCCTATCTCCTGCAGGTGGGCGAGAAGGCGCTGATCTGGATCCGGCTGGTCGCCACCGGTCGCGCGGGCCACGGCAGTCGTCTGCATGAGGAGAATGCGGTGACCAGGCTCGCCGAGGCCGTCGCCGCGATCGGCCGCACGCGCTGGCCCATCCGACTGACGCCCACCACGACGGCGCTCCTGGAGGGCCTCAGCGCGCTCAGCGGGCGCAGCGTCAACGACCCGGACGCGCTGGCGGCGGCCGCGGGCCCGGCGGAGGCGTTCCTGCGCTCCACGTTCCGCACCACCACCAATCCGACCGTGCTCACCGCGGGATACAAGCACAACGTGATCCCCGAGCGTGCGGAGGCGCTGATCGACGTGCGCGTGATCCCCGGCACCGAGGACGACGTGCTCGCCGAGCTCCAGCAGATCGTGGGCGACGACATCCGCATCGAGACGGTGGTGCGCGACATCGGCATGGAGACGGCGTTCTCCGGCGAGCTGGTCGACGCGATGGTCGCGGCTCTCGGACGCCACGATCCGGGCGTTCCCGTCATCCCGTACCTGCTCGGCGCCGGGACCGACAACAAAGCGCTGGCGGCTCTCGGCATCACCGGGTACGGCTTCGCACCGCTGCGACTGCCCGCCGACCTGGATTTCACGGGCATGTTCCATGGAGTCGACGAGCGGGTGCCCGTAGACTCTCTTGTCTTCGGTCAGCGGGTGCTGACCGATCTGCTGCGCACGTACTGAGTGACGCTCGCGCCCTCCGTGCCCTCCCGAGATCTGAAGGCCCTGCCATGCATCTGTTCGAAGCGCTCATCCTGGGGATCGTCCAGGGACTGACCGAGTTCCTCCCGATCTCATCGAGTGCGCATCTGCGCATCCTCGGGACCTTCCTGCCGTCGGGGGAGGATCCGGGTGCGGCGTTCACCGCCATCACGCAGATCGGCACCGAGGCCGCCGTCGTCGTGTTCTTCTGGCGCGACATCGTCCGCATCGTGTCCCAGTGGTTCCGCTCGCTCACCGGCGCGGTGCCGCGCAACGACCCGGATGCGCGCATGGGGTGGCTGATCATCATCGGCAGCGTTCCGATCGTCGTGCTCGGTCTGCTGTTCCAGGACCAGATCGAGACGGTGTTCCGTTCGCTGTGGCTCGTGGCGATCATGCTCATCCTGTTCGGCATCCTGCTCGGAATCGCCGACTACGTGGGCGCCAAGCGGCGCAAGCTCGGAGATCTGACGTATCCGCACGGCATCGCGTTCGGTTTCGCGCAGGCTCTCGCGCTGATCCCCGGCGTCTCGCGGTCGGGCGGCACGATCACGATGGGGCTGTTCCTGGGTTACGAGAGGGCGGCTGCTGCGCGCTATGCCTTCCTGCTCGCGATCCCCGCCGTCTTCGGCAGCGGCTTCTACCAGGTGTTCAAGAGCTGGGGCGAGCCGTCGTTCTTCTCCTTCGGCGACACGCTCGCGGCGACCGGTGTCGCCTTCGTGGTGGCGCTCGGAGTGATCGCGTTCTTCATGAGCTGGATCTCGAAGCGCAGCTTCCTGCCGTTCGTGATCTACCGCATCCTGCTCGGCACCGTGCTGCTCGTGCTGCTGGGTATGGGCGTCATCCCCGCCTGAGCGCGGCGCGTCCCCGTCAGCGCTTGCGGTCGCCCGGACCGTCGTCGCGGCGGCGCAGGTAGCGTTCGAACGCCTGGGCGATCGCGTCGCCGGAGGCATCGGGCGAGTCCCAGGTGTCGCGCGTGCGCTCCAGCTGACGGATGTACTCGGCCATCTCCTCGTCCTCGGATGCCGCAGCGTCGATCGACGCCTCCCATGCGGCTGCCTCGGTGCGCAGGTGCCGGCGGTCGACGTCGACACCGGTGAGCTCCTCGAGTCGGTCGAGGAGGGCGAGCGTCACCTTCGGCGAGGGGGCGGCAGAGGCGACGTAGTGGGGCACGCTGGCCCAGAGGCTGACCGAGGGGATCCCGGCGTTCTCCGCGAAGTGCTCGAACACCGTGAGGATGCCGACGGGACCTTCGTACACCGATCGCTCGAGGCCGTGCGCCTCACGCACCTGGTCGTTCTGGCTCGAGGCGAAGATCGAGATGGGTCGGGTGTGCGGCACGTCCGACAGCATCGCGCCGAGGGTCACGAAACCGGTGACGTCGTCGCGCAGCGCGACGTCGATGAACTCCGAGGCGAACGCCTGCCAGGTGCGGGCGGGCTCGGCGCCGGTGAGCAGCCAGAACTCCGGGCCGGGCCCGGGGTTCCGCGGACGCCAGAGCCCGGCCTCCGGCCAGGTGAGCTGACGTCGCCCCTCCGCATCCATGCGAGTGGCGGGACGCGTGTACTGGTAGTCGAAGTACAGCTCGGGGTCGACGGAATGCACGAGGTCGTAGTCGCCGGACGACTGCAGCGCCGCGATCGCGCCGCTGGCCGCTTCGCCCGCATCGTTCCAGCCGTCGAACGCGGCGATGACGATGCGGGGACCGAGGACATCCACCATGTGCTCCCATCGGGTTCGCGGTTCCGGTCACCCCAGGCTAGCCCGCGACGGCGGGATGTGGGCCGCGCCCGGCTAGCATGGGTTCAGTGAGCAGCAAGCCCCGCGCGGTCCTCTGGGACATGGATGGAACACTCGTCGACACCGAGCCCTACTGGATGGCGGCCGAGACCGCGCTGGTCGAGTCGTTCGGAGGGACCTGGACGCACGAAGACGCCCTGCGGCTCGTCGGCAGCGGGCTCCTCGACAGCGCGATCATCCTGCAGGACGCGGGCGTCGACATGGAGCCGGAGGCGATCGTCTCGCACCTCACCGACGCCGTGCAGCAGGCGTTGCGCACGCAGGGGGTGCCGTTCCGCCCCGGGGCTCGCGAACTGCTGCGCGACCTGCGCGCCGCCGACATCCGCACGGGCCTGGTCACGATGTCGCTGCGCCGGATGGCCCTGGATGTGGTGGACCTGATCGACTTCGAGGCCTTCGACGTCGTCGTCGCCGGCGACGACGTGGACAATCCCAAGCCCCACCCTGAGCCGTACCTGCAGGCCGCTGCCCTGCTGGATGTCGACATCGCGGAGGTCGTGGTGATCGAGGACTCCCCGACGGGGCTGCGAGCGGGTCTCGCGTCGGGGGCGCTCACGCTGGGAGTGCCGCACATCGTGCCGCTCGACGGCCTCGGCGCCCACCAACTCTGGCCCACACTGCACCTCCGCGGTGCCGCGGACATCGCCGAGCTGTTCGGCGCGCACACGACCACGGAGGCGACCCGATGACGGCGACCCAGCGACCGAGCGGTCCGTTCCGCGAGGGCGACCGCGTTCAGCTCACCGGCCCGAAGGGGCGCCTGCACACGGTCACGCTGCGCGAGGACGGCGAGCTGCATACGCACCACGGCGTGCTGCGGCACCGCGACCTGATCGGGCTTCCTGACGGCTCCGTCGTGGCGAACAGCTCCGGGCACGAGTATCTGGCCCTGCGCCCCCTGCTGCGCGACTTCGCGATGTCGATGCCGCGCGGTGCGGCGATCGTCTACCCGAAGGATGCAGCGCAGATCGTGATGCAGGCGGACGTCTTCCCCGGGGCGACGGTGGTCGAGGCGGGCGTCGGCTCCGGCGCGCTGTCCCTGTCGCTGTTGCGCGCGATCGGACCCGCCGGGACCCTGATCTCGTTCGAGCGGCGCGAGGAGTTCGCCGACGTGGCCCGCAGCAATGTGGAGACGTTCTTCGGCGAGACCCCCGACACCTGGCGAGTGGTGGTGGGCGATCTCGTCGAGGCCCTGCCCGCCGAGGTCGAGGCCGGTTCCGTCGACCGGGTCGTCCTCGACATGCTCGCCCCGTGGGAGTGCATCGATGCGGTGGCCGACGCGCTCACACCGGGCGGCGTGGTGCTCTGCTACATCGCGACCGCGACCCAGCTCTCGAGGGTTGCGGAGTACATCCGCGGAACCGGTCTGTTCACCGATCCCGATGCGTCGGAGACGATGGTGCGCGGTTGGCACGTCGAGGGGCTCGCGGTGCGACCGGATCACCGGATGGTGGCGCACACCGGCTTCCTCCTCACGGCCCGCCGGCTCGCGCCCGGCGCGGTCGCGCCGTCGGTCAAGCGGCGCGCGTCGAAGAGCAGCTACAGCGACGCCGACGTCGAGCTGTGGACGCCGGGGGCCGTCGGCGACCGCGAGATCACGGACAAGAACCTCCGCAAGCGGGCTCGCGAGGCGGGAAAGGCAGCCGAAGGCGCGCGCCAGGCCGCCGCGTCGCGCGAATCCGGGCAGTCGACGGAATAGACTGGAGCGCGTGCGTAAAACGTCCGCCGTTCTGGCCACCCTCAGTCTCGCCGCCCTCGCTCTGACCGGGTGCAGCGTGACCGCGTCTTCCGCCGACGCCTCGTGCGATCGCACGGGCCACGCGAACGGCATCGGCGACGCCGTGACTGTCGACGGAGAGGTCGGCTCCACGCCCGACGTCGACATCTTCAGTCCCCTCCGCCTGACCGAGACGTCGTTCACCGACGCGGTGACCGGAGACGGCCGTCGCATCGTCGACGACGCGCAGCCGATCATCGTGCAGCTCTCGATCTACAGCGGCGAGACGGGTGAGAAGGTGTTCGCCACGTCCTACGACAGCGACAGCACGCGCGCGTCCAGCATCGAGTCGTGGGCCTCGCAGGCGCCCGGCCTTGCCGACGTCCTCGAGTGCGCGACCGCCGGAAGCCGCGTCGTGGCCGGGCTCACGCCCGACGACTTCGGTGCCGCGAATCTCAAGGGCTTCGGCATGGCGGAGGACGACGTCGCCGTCTTCGTGGTCGACGTCGTTGATGCGTTCCACCCGCGCGCCGAGGGCTCGCTGCAGTTCAACGACGCGCAGGGCATGCCGACCGTGGTCCGTGCTCCCGACGGCACTCCCGGCGTGATCATCCCGGACAGCGCCGCACCGAAGAAGCAGGTCGTCCAGACGCTCATCCTCGGTGACGGAGAGAAGGTCACGAAGGACGACTCTCCGCTCGTTCACTTTACGGCCGTGGGCTGGGACGACAAGAAGGTCATCCAGAGCTCCTGGGGCCAGCAGGCCGTCGACCAGATGGCGCAGATCGCACCCCCCGTGGCTGAGGCCCTCGTGGGGCACACGGTCGGCTCGCAGGTGCTCGTCGTGCTCCCGAAGACCGAGAACTCCGTCGCGATGGCCGTCGTGGTGGACATCCTCGGCATCGCCCCCTCAGCCGCTCCGTGATGGCCGCCCGGATCCCTGCCGAAGAGCGCCTGACGAACCTCGTCGTGGCGCTGATGGCGACGGAGATCGGGCTGACGAAGCAGCAGATCCTCGACAACGTCTCGGGGTATCGGCAGCGGGCGGACGCGGGTACGCGCTCCGATGCCCTGGAGAAGATGTTCGAGCGCGACAAGGACGAGCTCCGGTCGCTCGGCGTGCCGATCGAGACGATCGGCGATGCTGCCGACCCGAACGATCTCCGGGAGGCGCGGTACCGCATCCCCCAAGCGGAGTACGACCTGCCGAGCGACATCGAGTTCACCGCGGCGGAGCTCGCGGTGCTGCGCCTGGCGGGAAGCGTGTGGAGTGCGGAGTCGGTCTCGGGCGACGCCCAGTCGGGCGTGCGCAAGATCCGCGCTCTCGGTATCGACGGCGATGAGCCGATCATCGGCTTCGCTCCGCGCATCACCGCACGGGACGCGGCCTTCTCTCCGCTGCAGGACGCGATCGAGCGCAGCCGTGTGGTGTCGTTCGACTATCTGAAGCCCGGGGAGGATGCGCCGCGTCGTCGCCGCGTCCGGCCGTTGGCACTGGTGGACTATGAGGCGCGCTGGCACGTCTACGGGGTCGATGTGGATGTGGAGGAGGACCGCACCTTCCTGCTGAGCCGCATCGTGGGCGACGTGGCGGTGAGCGCGACGTCGTTCGACCCCGCCCTGCGCGAGGGAGCGGGGGAGCGCGCGCTGAGCGGACTCGAGCAGGTCGCGGCGGCGAACTCCGCGCTTCTGGAGGTGACTCCGGGCACCGAGGCCGCGCTGAGGCTCGGACGACGCGCGACCGCCGCCGCGCAGGGCATCCGCGTGCCATTCGTGGACCTGCACATCCTCGCCGACGAGCTGGCCTCGTACGGTCCCGAGGTACGGGTGGTCGAGCCTGCCCCGCTGCGTGACGCCGTGGTCGCCCGGTTGTCCGCTGTCGTGGATGCGCACACCGACACGGGGGCACGCGCATGAGCCCGCAGCAGAAGCCGCTCCTTGCCGCTGATCGCGTACGTCTGTACCTGACACTCGTTCCCTACCTGCTCGAGCACGGGCAGGTATCTCTCGCGGAGGCCGCGGAGGAGTTCGGCGTCACGCCGCGCGAGATGCGCGCGATGGTCGAGAAGCTCACCGTGATCGGATTGCCGGGCGAGGCCGGATTCTGGCAGCAGCCTCAGGAGATGTTCGACATCAACTGGGACCTGCTCGAGCTGGAGGACGTCATCGAGATCACGAACGACGTCGCGCTGCGCCGGGTTCCGCGGTTCACCGCCCGGGAGGCCGCCGCGCTCCTGGCCGGGCTGCAGATGGTGGCGGCCGTTCCGGCGGTCTCCGACTCGGGTCTCGTCGCCGGTCTGATCTCGAAGCTCTCCCGCGGTGCGGCCGATGCCCCCGCCGATGTCGTCGTGGCGCCGAGCGCCGTCGACGAGGTCCGTTCCGTGGTGTCGCGCGGGCTGCAGCAGGGCGTCGCCGTCTCGTTCACCTACCAGGCGCCTGACTCGACTCCGACCACGCGCACCGTCGATCCCGTCCAGATCCTGATCACGAACGGGCAGTGGTACCTGCAGGGATGGTGCCACATGCGCGAGGCGATGCGTACCTTCCACCTGGATCGGGTGAGCGAGCCGACGCTGACCGACATCCCCAGTACCCACGGCGGCGACCAGGTTCCCGAGGCGTTCGCCGGTCTGGAGGACGAAGGCGAGGTCACGGTGCGCGTGCCGGAGCGGCTCGCCCCGTTGCTCAGCGGGTTCCTGCCGGCGGAAGCGATGGAGCCCGCGAACGGCGTCGTGACGGCCCGTCTGCATCTGGCGGACCCGCGGGGCATCAAGCGCCTCGCGGCCAGGTTCGGCGGAGCGATGGAAGTCCGGGAGCCGGGAGTCGCTCGGTCGGCGACGCGCGAGTGGGCGGAGGCGGGACTCGCGCTGTACCACCAGCCCGATACGCAGGATTGATCTGTAGACTGGGGACGAAAGCCCCCCCGACGACGGGAATGTCGATATGTTCGCTGGAATGCAAGGCTGGCACCTGCTGATCGTGCTCGCCGTCATCCTCCTTCTCTTCGGCGCTGCCAAGCTGCCGGCGCTCGCGAAGAGCATGGGGCAGTCCGCCCGCGTGTTCAAGGGTGAGATGAAGGCGATGAAGGAAGAAGATGCGACGCACGCCGAGTCCGCCGTCGCTGAGCCCACCTCGGTGAAGGACACGGGCGCCGAACCTGAGACTCCGCCTCGCGCCTGACCGGCCGTGGCAGCCATCGAACCGACCGTGAAGGCGAAGGCCGACCGGGATCGGCGGATGTCGCTCGGCGCGCATCTCGTCGAGCTGCGGAAGCGTCTCATGTACGCTGCCCTCGCGCTGGTGGTCGGCATGGTGATCGCGTTCATCGTCGCGGACCCGGTCATCCACTTCATCACGGAGCCCATCCGGATCATCACCGAGAAACGCGGCGACGATTTCAGCGCGCTGAACTTCGGCACGGTGACCGCGGCCTTCGACATGCGCATGCGCATCGCCTTCTCGATCGGGCTGTTCCTGTCCGCGCCCATCTGGCTGTGGCAGGTCTGGGCGTTCATCATGCCGGGGCTCACGCGCAAGGAGATCAAGTACACGGTCGGCTTCGTGCTCGCCGCGGTTCCGCTCTTCTTCGCCGGCTGCTACCTCGGCGTCATGATCATGCCGCACGTGATCGAACTCATGTGGAGCTTCACCCCCGAGGGCGGGACGAACTTCTACTACGCGCAGGAGTACTACGACTTCGTCTTCAAGCTGATGATCGTGATCGGGGTGTCGTTCGTGCTCCCGGTGTTCCTGGTCGCGCTGAACCTGGCCGGCGTCATGTCGGGTCGCGCCATCCTCAAGGGTTGGCGAGTCGCGGTCCTCATCGCGACGATCTTCGCCGCCCTCGCGACTCCCGCCGCCGACGTCGTGAGCATGCTGATGCTCGCCGGGATCCTCATCGTGCTGTTCTTCGCCGCCGCGGGACTCTCTCTGCTCTTCGATCGGCGCAAACGGAAGAGGGATGCGGCCGCCGGCATCGTCCCTGACGCCGTATGAGTTCTCCGTCCGACCGTTACGCGCAGGCGCAGGACGCGGCGAGCCATCCGCAGACCGTCGCCTTCGCCGCGCGCCAGCGATTCCAGCTCGATCCGTTCCAGGTGGCCGGGTGTCACGCCCTGGAGAACGGGCGCAGCGTGCTGGTCGCGGCGCCGACCGGGGCGGGCAAGACGATCGTCGGTGAGTTCGCGATCCACCTCGCGATGCAGAGCCCGACGGACAAGGCGTTCTACACGACGCCGATGAAGGCCCTGTCGAACCAGAAGTTCCGCGAGCTCGTCGACGTCTACGGCCCCGACGAGGTCGGGTTGCTCACCGGCGACACGAACATCAACGGCAACGCCCGCATCGTCGTGATGACGACCGAGGTGCTGCGGAACATGATCTACGCGGACTCCGCCGCGCTCCGCGACCTGCGCTACGTCGTGATGGATGAGGTGCACTACCTGGCCGATCGGTTCCGCGGAGCCGTGTGGGAGGAAGTGATCATCCACCTGCCCCCGCGCGTGCGTCTGGTCTCCCTCAGCGCGACGGTGTCGAATGCGGAGGAGTTCGGCGACTGGCTCGACACGGTGCGGGGCGACACGGAGGTGATCGTGTCCGAGGTGCGGCCGGTGCCCCTGGAGCAGCACGTGCTCGTGCGCGACGACCTGCTTCCGCTGTTCGACGACAGGGCGGGTCTCGCGACGGCCCAGGTCAACCAGGAGCTCATGCGGATCCGCTCCTTCACGGGCTCGACGTACGAGGCGAATCGGCAGGCGCAGTCGTATCGCAGCAACCGTCACGCTGGACGGCAGGCGCAGCGCCCGCCTCGCGGCGGACGACGCCCGGTGCGCTCGGCCAACGCGCGTCGCATCGAGCGGATGGATCGCCCGGATGTGGTCGAGCTCCTGGAGCGGTCGAGTCTCCTGCCCGCCATCTTCTTCATCTTCAGCCGTGTCGGCTGCGATGCCGCCGTGCAGCAGGTCCGGCGCGCGGGCATCCGCCTCACCTCGAACGAGGAGCGGGCCGAGATCCGCGCCATCGTCGAGGAGCGCACGCGCACCCTGCAGGACGAGGATCTCGGTGTGCTCGGCTACTGGGAGTGGCTCGACAACCTCGAGCGCGGCGTGGCCGCCCATCACGCCGGTCTGCTTCCGGCGTTCAAGGAGGTCGTCGAGGAACTTTTCCAGCGCAAGCTCGTGAAGGTCGTGTTCGCGACCGAGACGCTCGCTCTCGGCATCAACATGCCGGCCCGGACCGTCGTGCTGGAGAAGATGGAGAAGTTCAACGGCGAGGCGCGTGTCGCGATCACGTCCGGCGAGTACACGCAGCTCACCGGGCGGGCGGGTCGCCGGGGGATCGACGTGGAGGGCCACGCGGTCGTGCAGTGGACCGAGGGCATGGATCCGCAGGCCGTGGCCGCCCTCGCCTCCCGACGCACGTATCCGTTGAACTCCAGCTTCCGGCCGACCTACAACATGGCCGTCAACCTGATCGACATGTTCGGGAAGGGCAGGGCGCGGCAGATCCTGGAGTCGTCGTTCGCGCAGTTCCAGGCCGATCGCGCCGTCGTCGGCCTGGCGCGCCAGGTGCGTGAGGCGGAGGAGTCTCTTGCCGGTTATCGCTCCGCCATGGCCTGCGAGCACGGCGACTTCCCCGAGTACGCCGCGATCCGCCGTGAGCTCAGCGACCTGGAGAAGAAGAACCGGCAGGACGCGAACGCGCCGCGCGCCGCACGGGACAAGCGGATGAAGCGCATCCAGTCGTTGCGCACGCAGATGCAGCGACATCCCTGCCACCGCTGTCCGGATCGCGAGGCGCACGCGCGGTGGGCCGAACGCTACTGGAAGCTCAAGAGGCAGACCGATCGCACGCGCCGCCAGATCGAGAACCGCACCGGGACCGTCGCGCGGGTGTTCGATCGCGTGGTGGAGGTGCTGGAGACACTCGACTACCTCCGCCGAGACGACGACGAGACCCTGCTGACGGAGGCCGGCCGCACCATGCGGCGGATCTACGGGGAGCGTGACCTCCTGGTCGCCGAGTCGCTGCGTCAGGACCTCTGGAAGAGCCTGGACGCTCCGTCTCTCGCCGCCATGGCCTGCTGCCTCGTGTACGAGCCGCGGCGGGACGAGTCGAACACGGGGGAGCGAGGTCTGCCCCGGGGGCCGTTCCGCGCCGCGTACGACCGGACGACAGCCCTCTGGGCCGAGCTGGACGACCTCGAGCGGGATCACCAGCTGCCCGGCAGCGAGCCCCTGGCCGCCGGCCTTGCGGGGGCGATGCACACCTGGGCGCGTGGGGGTGCGCTTGACCGCGTCCTGATCGACGCCGACATGGCCGCCGGAGACTTCGTCCGCTGGGCGAAGCAGACGATCGACCTGCTGGACCAGCTCTCGATCGTCGCCGAAGACCCCGCTCTCGCGCGCACCGCTCGGCTCGCCCTCGACGGCGTGCGGCGGGGCATCGTCGCCTACTCGTCGATGTGAGGGTGAGCGCCGTGACCGATCCGTCCGTCCCCGTCCGCCCGCGTGCCCTCCTGCCGCTGTGGGGCGCCGTGCTCGCTGCTGTCGGGGCGGCGGTGCTCATGGATCTCGCGTTCCCCGAGGCCACGGTCTGGATCCTCGCGTTCCCGGCCACCGGGCTCCTGCTGCTCGCGTTGATCGGGCGACGGGCGGGCGGCGCCCTGCTCGTCGGCCTCGTGTACGGCGTCGTCTTCTTCGGTCTGCTGGTGTCCTGGACCTCCCGCTACCTCGGGCCTTTGCCCTGGGCGGCGCTCAGCGTTGTCGAGGGTGCGCTGACCGCGGTCGCGCTCGTCCCCATCGCCCTGGCCTACCGCTGGCTTCCGCGGGCATTCCCCGGCACGGCTGGCCGCCTGCTCATCCTGCCGACGGTGGTCGCCGCACTGTGGGTCGGGCGGGAGCTCTTCCTGGGCTGGTGGCCCTACGGCGGATTCCCGTGGGCGCGCCTGGGCATGAGTCAGGCCGAGAGTCCGCTCGCTCCGGTCACCTCGTGGCTGGGGGTCAGCGGGCTGAGCTTCCTGATGGTGCTGCTGACGGCCATGGTGATCGAGCTGATCCGGACCGGGTCCTGGCGGCGTCCACTGCGGCTGGTCGTTCCCGCAGCAGTCGTGGTGGTGCTGGTGTTCACCCCGCTGTTCCCGACGGCAGCCACGGGGACGATGCGCATCGGAGCCGTGCAGGGGAACGGACCGACGGGCTACTTCGACTCGCGCGAACCGTTCTCCGTGATCCAGGCCCAGACCGAGGCGACTGCGCCCCTCTACGGCGAGGATCTCGATCTGCTCGTGTGGCCGGAGGGATCCCTCGACGCCGATCCCGCCGAGAGCTCGGCTCTCGCCCGCCGGATGACCCTGGTCGCCAATCGGGTGGATGCCCCGTTGCTCGCCAACGCGCCGACCGCGCGAGGCGACCGCTTCTACAACACGTCGATGCTGTGGACCCAGAGCGGTGAGGCGTCGCAGTCGCACGACAAGCGCCACCCCGTGCCGTTCGGTGAGTACGTTCCCGACCGCGCGTTCTTCAATGCGCTGGTCCCTGATCTGATCGGGCTCATCCAGCGCGAGTACACGCCGGGCACGAACGCTCCCATCGTCGAGGTCGACGGTGTGAAGGTGGGTCTCGCGATCTGCTTCGACGTGATCTACGACGACGTGATCCTCGAGGGCATCGGCGACGGCGCACAGGTGCTGGTGTTCCAGACCAACAACGCGGACTTCCGCGGTACCGACGAGAACCTCCAGCAGCTCGCGTTCGCGCGCATGCGGGCGATCGAGACGGGCCGGAGTGTGGTGAACATCTCCACGGTCGGCACGAGTCAGGTGATCCGCCACGATGGCCGGACCATCACCAGCCTGGACGCGGATGAGGCCGGAGCGATGCTCGAGGATGTCGAGCTGCGCTCCGGCCTCACGGCGGGTGTCGTCCTGGGCCCCTGGGTGCAGCAGGTGCTGCTGTGGGGTGGGGTGGGCGCGCTCGTGGTCGGGTGGTGGCGCGCCCGTCGGCGTTAGGCGCCGATCTTCTCCCTGGTGGGATCTTCTCCCGCGCCGCGGCGGGCACGGATGAAGGCGAGCCGCTCTTCGAGGAGCTCCTCGAGCTCGGCGCGGGTGCGGCGCTCCATCAGCATGTCCCAGTGCGTGCGGGCGGACTTCTCGTCGCTCGCCTCGATGGTGACGGACTGACCGTCGACCTGCAGTCGGGCCTCAGCACCGCAGGCGCGGCACTCCCAGGTCTGCGGGGGTTCGGCGTCGGCCGCGAACATCAGGGTGGTGTCGTGTCCGCACGTGTCACAGGTGTAGGTGGTCTCACGGCGCTCCATGAAAACGACGCCCTCTTCGCTCTGTAGGCTCTGGGCGCCGAGTCGGATGCCGCGCAGGCTGCGATCTGCCATTGTGTGGTCCTCTCGTCGCTGTCAGGTATAACGCTCGAGCCTGTGGGCTTCATCCACGTGACCGCGATCTCGGCGGTATTCACAGTGGAATCCCAGCGCCGGCGGGTAAAGAGCTCGCCCTACTCTGGAGCGAGGACCGAGACCGCGAGGTCGGCGCGGTCCGACACGATCCCGTCCACCCCCATCCGGTGGAGGCGACGCATCTCATCCGGGTCGTTGACCGTCCAGACGTGCACCTCGATCCCGGCCCGATGCGCCGCCCGCAGGAGCGCGGGGGTGAGGACGGTCAGGGCGCCACGACGCTCCGGTATCTGGAGCGCGTCGATGTCACGCAGGGCACGCGCGGGGGAGAGGCGGAGGGCCGACAGTGCGCGGGCCGAGGCGATCGTGCGGCGTCCGCCCGACGTGGCGGGGCGCTGCGCGGCCCCGGCGCGTCTCACTTCCTCGACCGTCGCTCGACGGCTCGCGTCGGAGAAGCTCGTGATCAGGACGCGCTCGGTGTGCGGGGCGAGGACGGGGCCGAGGAGTCCGGCCGCAGCCGGCGTCTTGACGTCGATGTTGAAGCGCACGTCGGGGAAGGACGAGAGCGCATCACCGACGGTGAGCAGCCCGCCGTGATCGGCGAAGAGTGCACGCAGCTCACGGGTGCGGACCTCGGTCACCGCGCGCGAGTCGTCAGCGAGGCGGCGCAGGTCGGGGTCGTGCACCAGGACGACGTCCCCGTCGGCGGTCACCTGGCAGTCGGTCTCGATGTACTCGACGCCGGCCGCGTGCGCGGCGGCGAAGGCCCCCGCCGTGTTCTCCCACACCCCGGATTCCTCGCCTGCGGCGGTCACCAGACCGCGATGCGCGAAGATCCGCGGGGAGCGGGCGTTCGAGAAGAACGGGTGCGTCACACGCGGGGTGCGGGGTCCGTGGGCCCCTGGCTCGGCTTCGGGGTGAAGGCGCTGCCGATGCCCTTCAGTGCCTCCGTCAGTTCGCTGGGCACGATCCACAGCTTGTTGGACGGGCCCTCGCTGATCTTCGGCAGCATCTGGAGGTACTGATACGCGAGGAGCTTGTCGTCGGGAGCGCCCTGATGGATCGCGCTGAAGACGTTCTGGATCGCCTCCGCCTCGCCCTGGGCACGGAGCACGGCCGCCTGCTTGTCGCCCTCCGCCCGCAGGATCTCCGCCTGCCGCAGACCCTCCGCCTCGAGGATGGCGGACTGCTTGGTGCCCTCCGCCGTGAGGATGGCGGCACGACGGTCCCGCTCGGCGCGCATCTGCTTCTCCATGGAGTCCTGGATCGAGACGGGCGGGTCGATGGCCTTCAGCTCGACGCGACCGACGCGGATGCCCCACTTGCCGGTGGCCTCGTCCAGCACCACGCGGAGCTGCCCGTTGATGTTGTCGCGGCTGGTCAGTGCCTCTTCGAGGTTGAGACCGCCGACGACGTTGCGCAGGGTGGTCGTGGTGAGCTGCTCGACGGCGCCGAGGTAGTTGGCGATCTCGTATGTCGCCGCGCGCGCGTCCGTCACTTGGAAATAGACGACGGTATCGATCGACACGACCAGGTTGTCCTCCGTGATCACCGGCTGGGGCGGGAAGGAGACGACCTGCTCGCGCATGTCGATCAGCGGGCGGAGGCGATCGATGAAGGGCACCAGGATGTTCAGCCCGGGGGAGAGGGTCTTGTGGTAGCGCCCGAGCCGCTCGACGACACCCGCGGTCGCCTGGGGGATGATGCGGATGGCCCTGGCGATGGTGACGATCACGAAGATGATGACCGCGATCACCAGGATCCAGATGATCACCGTGGGGATGAACGATGCGTCGTCCACGTGTTCTCCTAGTCGTTGAGGGGACGGACGATCGCCGTGGCGCCGTTGATGGCGGTGACGGCGATCGGAGCGCCCTGGGGGATGGGCACGGGGGAGGACGAGCGGGCCGTCCAGGTGTCGCCGTTGGCGAGCTTGGCTTGCCCGGACACCTGCGTGATGTCGCTCAGTGCGAAGCCGCGCAGATCGACCAGAGCATCCACGTTCGACCGGGCCGGGTCGGCGCCGCGATGCAGCCGCCGCAGCAGCGGAGGCCGGAGGAACAGGATGAAGAGGGCGGCAGCGATGCCGGCGATGATGATCTGGATCCACACCGGCACGCCGAGGAAGTCCGTGACGAGTCCGACCAGGCCGCCGAAGCTGAGCATGAGGAACGTGAAGTCCAGCGAGAGCATCTCGATCACGAGGAAGACGGCGATGAGGACCAGCCATCCGATCCACGCCCACTGGTCGATGAACACGACGAAAGTCGAGAAGTTGTCCATTCGGCCTCCTTTGTGGTCAACGTATCACGCGCTGCCCCGGCGATCGGGGTGCCCTCGCGACCGCTTGGTAATGTGAGAGAGCCGTGCGCTCACGGCGTTTCACGCATCATGAGGAGTCACCGTGACCGACGTTCTTCCCGCAGGATCCCTCGACGGCAAGGTCGCCCTCGTGACCGGCTCGTCCCGGGGGATCGGCGCCGACACCGTCCGCTACCTCGCCGAGGCGGGCGCCGACGTCGTGATCAACTTCCGCAACAAGGCTCCGCGCGCGGAGAAGCTCGCTGCAGAACTGCGCGAGCTCGGTCGGCGGGTCCTCGTCGTCGGCGCGGATCTGACTGACACGGCGTCGGTGGACGCCATGTTCGACGCGGTGCGCGCGGAGTTCGGCCGCCTCGACGTGCTCGTGCTCAACGCCTCCGGCGGTATGGAGTCCGGGATGGCGGAGGACTACGCCCTCACGCTGAACCGCGACGCGCAGCTGAACGTGCTGAACGCGGCCACCCCGTTGCTCGACGACGGCGCCCGTGTCGTCTTCGTGACGAGCCACCAGGCCCACTTCATCCGCACCACCCCGACGATGCCGGAGTACGAGCCGGTCGCCCTCTCCAAGCGCGCCGGTGAGGATGCGCTGCGCGAGCTCATCCCCGGTCTCGCCGAGAAGGGCGTCGGTTTCACCGTGGTCTCCGGCGACATGATCGAGGGCACCATCACGGCCACGCTCCTGGAGCGTGCGAACCCCGGGGCCATTGCGGAGCGCCGCGAGTCGGCCGGGCGCCTGTACAACGTGTCCGAGTTCGCGGCCGAGGTCGCGAAGGCGGTCATCGATCCGGTCCCCGAGGACAACACGCGGCTCGTCGGCGACGTGAGCGCCTTCACCGCCTCCTGATCCTCGGATACGACTCCGCCCCGGCCCGCTTGTGGCGGCACCGGGGCGGAGTCGTCTCGTGAGGTCAGACGGCGGGGGAGCCCTGCACGTCGGCGATCACGTTCTTCTCGTCCTTGCCCAGCGTGATGGCCCGGACGATCTGGACGATGCCGAGCACGATCAGCGAGATGCCGAGGAGCAGCCAGAACGCGAAGCCCGCGATGGCCGGCGAGAACAGCACGATGATTCCGGCGACGATGCTGAGGATCGCGTAGAGCACGGTCCAGACGCGGGACCCGTCGCTGCCGAGGAGCGAGAGGGCCACGACACCGTCGACGATCCAGCTCACGCCGATGAAGATGACCACGACCAGGGCGAGCGTCGCCGCCGCCACGTTGAGGTTGAAGAACGCGATGACTCCGGCCGCGATGTACAGCAGGCCGAGGACGATGTGGCCGACCCGTGCCCAGCCGCCCTTCGCCTGCGAGAAGATGCCGAGCCCGATGTAGACGATGCCGGCGACGACGAGGTACGACGCGAAGATCGCCGTGACGATGACGGCCGACTTGACCGGCCAGACGAGCAGGACGATGCCTGCGAGCAGGGCGAGGACGCCGGACACGGCGAGGGCGATGCGGATGGAGGAGAAGAACGACTTCGTCTCGTTGATTGCTTCAGACATGGTTGGGGACCCTTTCTGAGAAGATCCTGTGAGGATGCCCCCAGGGTAGCGCTCGGCAGGCGTTCGCGGGGGAGGACCGCCGGAACGCGTCGCACTCCGACACCACGCGACACCCCACGTCATGGCAGGATCGTCTCGTGACGGCGGTGGATGATGCCCGGCTGCGTGAGCTCGTCCTGATGCGCAAGGTGCGGGACCGGATCGATCGCGAATACGCCAGACCGCTCGATGTCGAGGCGTTGGCCCGCGGTGTGCACATGTCGGCGGGGCACCTGAGTCGTCGGTTCCGTGAGACATACGGCGAGTCGCCGTACGCGTACCTCATGACGCGCCGGATCGAACGTGCGATGGCGCTGCTGCGTCGCGGAGATCTCAGCGTGACCGAGGTCTGCTTCGCGGTGGGCTGCTCATCGCTCGGAACGTTCAGCACGCGGTTCTCGGAGCTGGTCGGTGTCCCACCCAGCGTGTACCGTGAACGCGCTGCCACCGTCGAGGGGATCCCGTCGTTCCAGGCGAAGCAGGTCATCCGACCGATCAGGAATCGAGAAGCGCCGCGTCCCGACGCGGACCTAACGTGAGCATCATGAACATCAGCATCCACTACGCGTTCCTCCCGCACACCGACGCCGAGGCGGCGCTCGGGTTCTACCGCGACGCCCTCGGCTTCGAGGTGCGCAACGATGTCGGCTACGACGGGCTGCGTTGGCTGACCGTCGGCCCGACGGACCAACCGGAGACCTCCCTCGTGCTGCATCCGCCGGCGACGGACCCGGGCATCACCGACACCGAGCGGCAGACCATCCTCGAGCTGATCGCGAAAGGAAGCTACGGCGCGCTCACCCTCGCGAGCGATGACCTCGACGCCGTGTTCGAGCGTCTCGTGGAGGCGGGGGCCGATGTCGTGCAGGAGCCGATGGATCAGCCGTACGGCGTGCGCGACTGCGCGTTCCGCGACCCGGCGGGCAACCTCCTCCGTATCAACCAGGCCGGCTGACGCCACCGGCGACGCCGCCCCGAACAGAAGGACACCGATGACCGCTGCACCGCACCCCGCGGACACCCACGACCTGATCCGCGTGCAGGGTGCGCGCGAGAACAACCTGAAGGACGTCAGCGCCGACATCCCGAAGCGACGGCTCACGGTGTTCACCGGTGTGTCCGGCTCGGGCAAGAGCTCGCTGGTCTTCGACACGATCGCCGCGGAGTCCCGCCGCATGATCGACGAGACGTACAGCGCGTTCGTGCAGGGATTCATGCCGTCGGTGCCGCGCCCCGACGTCGACGTCCTGGAGGGTCTGACCACTGCGATCATCGTGGACCAGGAGCGGCTGGGCGCCAACCCGCGCTCGACCGTCGGGACCGTGACCGACGCGAACGCCATGTTGCGCATCCTGTTCAGCAAGCTCGGGCAGCCGTACATCGGCGGACCGACCGCGTTCTCGTTCAACATCCCGACGCAGAAGGCCAGCGGCGTCATGACCGGGCCGGGCGGCGAGAAGAAGATCGTGAAGGACGCAATCTACCTCGGCGGCATGTGCCCGCGCTGCGAGGGCAGGGGAGCGGTGTCGGACCTCGACCTGTCGCAGATCGTCGACGAGTCCCGGTCGCTCGACGAGGGCGCCATCATGGTGCCCGGGTACACGGCAGACGGCTGGATGGTGAAGGGCTTCTCGCAGTCGGGCTTCTACCCCGCGGACAAGCCCATCGCGGAGTTCACCGAGAAGCAGCGGCACCTCTTCCTCTACGGCGAGGTCACCAAGGTGAAGATCTCGGGCATCAACATGACCTACGAGGGCCTGATCCCCAAGATCACGAAGTCGATGCTCTCCAAAGACCTCGACGCGCTGCAGCCGCACGTCCGTGCGTTCGTGGAGCGCGTCGCCACGTTCGCGGTATGCCCGGAGTGCGACGGGACCCGCCTCACCGAGGGCGCGCGGTCGTCGAAGATCGAGGGGATCAGCATCGCGGACGCGTGCCGCATGCAGGTGACCGATCTCGCCGCCTGGGTGCGAGGCCTGACGCTTCCCGGTGCTGCGCCTCTGCTGGAGGCCCTCAGCGCGAACCTCGACGCTTTCGTCACGCTGGGCCTCGGCTACCTCAGCCTGGAACGCCCGTCCGGCACGCTGTCGGGGGGTGAGGCGCAGCGCATCAAGATGCTGAGGCACCTCGGGTCCGCGCTCACCGACGTCACGTACGTGTTCGACGAGCCGACAATCGGCCTGCATCCGCACGACATCCAGCGCATGAACAGGCTGCTGCTGCAACTCCGGGACAAGGGGAACACGGTCCTGGTCGTGGAGCACAAGCCCGAGACGATCGCGATCGCCGATCACGTGGTCGACCTCGGTCCAGGAGCGGGGAGCGCGGGCGGCGAGATCTGCTTCGAAGGCACGGTCGACGGATTGAAGGCCAGCGGCACCCGCACGGGAGAGCACCTGGACGACCGCGCGAAGCTCAAGCCCGCCGTGCGCACGGGCGCCGGGCGGATCGAAGTCCGCGACGCCTCGACCAACAATCTGCAGAACGTCGATGTCGACATCCCGACGGGCGTGCTGACGGTCGTCACGGGTGTGGCCGGATCCGGCAAGAGCTCCCTGATCCACGGCTCGGTGTCCGGTCGCGAGGGCGTCGTGGCGATCGATCAGTCCGCGATCAAGGGGTCGCGGCGCAGCAACCCCGCGACGTATACCGGTCTGCTGGAGCCCATCCGCAAGGCCTTCGCGAAAGCCAACGGCGTGAAGCCCGCTCTGTTCAGCGCGAACTCCGAGGGCGCGTGCCCCACGTGCAAGGGCGCCGGCGTCATCATCACGGAGCTCGGGTTCATGGACACGATCGAGACACCCTGCGAGGACTGCGGCGGTAAGCGCTTCCAGGCGGCGGTCCTCGAGTACACCCTCGGAGGCAAGGACATCACCGAGGTGCTCGATCTGCCCGTTGCGGAGGCGCGGGCCTTCTTCAGTGAGGGCGAGGCGAAGCTTCCCGCGGCGGCCGCGATTCTGAGCCGCCTCGAAGACGTCGGTCTGGGCTACCTGTCGCTGGGCCAGCCCCTGTCGACGCTGTCGGGCGGAGAACGTCAGCGGATCAAGCTGGCGATCCAGATGGGGGAGAAGGGCGACATCTACGTGCTCGACGAGCCCACGACGGGGCTGCACCTCGCGGACGTCGACACGCTCCTGGGGCTGCTCGACCGGCTCGTGGACGCGGGCAAGACCGTGATCGTCATCGAGCACCATCAGGCGGTCATGGCGCACGCCGACTGGATCGTCGATGTCGGACCCGGCGCCGGGCACGACGGCGGCCGAATCGTGTTCGAAGGGACGCCCGCAGATTTGGTATCCCAAAAATCGACGCTCACGGGGGAGCACCTGGCGGAGTACGTGAGCGGACCCTGATCACGCAGACGTGATCGCCACGGGACCGCGTCGTGCGTGCGACGACGCGGTCCCGTTCGGCGGAGCGTTCACGTCGACGCGGATCGGCGAGAGAGGCGTCCAGCGCCGCACCGTTCGGGAATCGATACAACTGGACCTCGTGGGGCGCGTCGTCACCGGATGTGGAGATCGCACGCTGCAGGAGAACGCCGCCGTGGTCTGGAAGGAACGCCAGTACCACGTCTTCATAGCGGCTCAGTTCCGCGGCCAGCCCGGGACGCGCCCCAGAGCAGGCAACACAACTCGATCGGGCGTTCGTGTGCAGCCTTCATGGGTTCGATCATGACAGCGTGTGGGCGACGTGGCTCGGCCGCGGTGCCCCTCGTGCATTAACCGATAATGCACATTATGTCAGGTCAGACGAGAAGCGGGTGGGGTCGTCGACCCTGCCGCCTCTCCCTGCCGCCCTTACCCGCCACCGCTGCACGAGCGCCCAAGCGGTGCGTCGCGCAGTACCGTCGGTCGACCGGTAGGGATTCGCGCGGTCTTGACGCGGCCGCTCAGCTCCAGAGGGCTTCGACGATCACGGGTACGGCATCGGAGACGTCGTAGGAACGAACCCACCGCGGTCGCACGATGACGAGCGCGAATCCAGGATCGGTCACGCGCGATCCCGGAGCGTGCCGCAAGAACACCGGCTCCAGCTCCTTCGCCCGCGCGGCCGAAGCCACCTCGGCGCTCCCCTCGAGCTGCAGGGTCACCGACCCCTCTGTGCCCACCACGAGCGCCACTGCACCATTGACCACGAGGTTCGCGACCTTGCGCGACTCGGAGCGGCTCGTGAACAGGATCGTCCCATCGTCGAGAGCCACCATTCCAACGAGCGCGGCCTCCGGCTCGCCGCCCGCTGACACGGTCGCCGCGACGCCGCGCCCGTGCTCACGGATGAACATGACCACCGAAACTCTGTCGTGGGGATCGATGGCCATGCTCACGAGACTAACGCCGTCGCCCCGGACTCACGCGGCCGACCAGACTCCCAGCTCGTTGCCCGACGGGTCCGCGAAGTGCAGCCGTCGTCCGCCCGGGAAGTCGTACGGCTCCTGCAGGATGCGCCCGCCGGCGGGTTCGATCGCGTCGCGCGTGGCATCGAGGTCGTCGGAGTAGAGCAGCACGAGGGGGCCTCCGACGGGGCGCGGCTCCTCGGCGAGGAGCAGTCCCCCGACCTCGCTGCCGTCTCCCCTGCCCGAAGCGATCCCGGCGTACGTGGGGCCGTAGTCGACGAACTCCCACCCGAACGCCGACGCATAGAACTGCTTCGCTGCGGCGAGGTCGGTGACGACGAGCTCGACATAGTCGATGGTGTGGTGCTGCGAGGTTCCTGTCATGCGGCGCACGCTACCGGCGGGCACCGACATCGCGCTCGTCCGGCGCGTCGGCGGGCAGGAGTAGCGTGGAACGGTGCCGCCCCTCTCCCCCGCATCCGCCTCTCCGGGGTGGCGCGCGTGGACCATCTGGTCGGTCGGTGTCGCCGCCTACGTGCTCGCGATCACCAACCGCACCTCGCTGGGGGCCGTGGGTGTCGAGGCGGCGGATCGCTTCCAGGCCGACGCATCCACCCTCGCGCTGTTCGCCGTCGTCCAGCTGGCGGTCTATGGCGGGATGCAGATCCCGATCGGCGTGCTCCTCGACCGCTACGGGTCGCGGCCCATCATCACGATCGGGATGCTGCTCATGGCGGCCGGGCAGCTCACCATGGCGCTGTCCCCCAGCGTCGGCATCGCCATCGTCGCGCGTGTGCTCCTGGGCGCGGGCGACGCCGCGGTATTCCCCGCCGTGCTGCGCCTCGTGGCGACCTGGTTCCCCGCGCAACGCGGACCGCTCATGGTGCAGTTCACCGGGATCATCGGTCAGGCGGGGCAGCTCATCGCCCTGGTACCCGTCGCTGCACTGTTGCACGCGACCAGCTGGAGCATCACGTTCGGCAGCATCGCCGGGCTCGGACTGCTATTCACGGTGCTGGTCTGGTTCGTCATCCGCAACCATCCGCCGGAGCGGGGCGCGGACGTGACGGTGAACACGGACACCGGCGTCGTCCGCGTCGTCACGTCCGCCATCGACACCGGCGTCGGAATCCGGGCGGCGTGGGCGCACCCGGGAACCCGCCTCGCGTTCTGGTCCCACTTCACCACCCCGTTCGCCGGCACGGCCTTCGTCCTCCTCTGGGGCATGCCGTTCCTCACCGTCGGCGAAGGGCTTCGGCCCGCGGCTGCCGCTGGGATCATCTCGATCTACGTGGTCGCCGGAATGGTCCTGGGGCCGGTGATCGGCGATCTGTCGCGGCGCCTTCCGAACCACCGTTCCCTCGCCCTCGTGCTCCCGGCTGTCGGGGTGCAGGCGGCGGCATGGATCGCGGTGATCGCCCTCCCCGGGCCGGCTCCGGCGTGGCTGCTCACCGTGCTCGCCGTCGCCCTGGCCACCGGGGGCCCGGCATCGATGATCGCGTTCGATCACGCCCGCACCCACAACCCGAGCCACCGGCTGAGCACCGCCACCGGCGTCACCAACGCGGGGGGCTTCATCGCCGCACTCCTCGCGATCTTCCTGATCGGGCTGCTCCTCGACGTGCAGGGCGCAGGCACGCCCGAGACCTACTCCCTCGACGCATTCCGGCTGGCGTTCCTCGCGCCCCTCCCCCTCTGGGCGCTGGGTGTGACCTTCATCCTGATCGAACGCAAGCGCACACGCATCCGCATGGGCCTGGATCCCGAGCGACGCCGGCGCTCGCCCCTAGGATGAGCGCATGGCCTCCGCTCCCCCCTCGGCTCCTTCCCGTCTCGACGAGTCGGACCGGCGGCGGATCGCTCGCCTCCCCCGTGGCGTCACGGCCGGTCTGATCCTCGCCGCGCTGTGGCTGCTCGCCGGAGGTGCCGCGAGGCTCTGGGGCTCCGACATCGTGGTCACCCGACTCCTCAGCTTCTTCGGCGTCGGTCCCGTCCAGGCCAACACCTGGGGCCTCCCGGCGGCATGGACGCCTGTCCTGCTCGTGCTCGTGGCGGCGGTGCTGGCATCGGTCACCTGGTTCGTGTCCGACCGCGTCGCTCCATCCGGCCGCGGCATCTGGGCTCTGTGGTTCGCCGCCGTCATCGCGGGGGCCGTGCTCGGGCTCGGGCTGGACGCGATCCGGGCGATCTCGTACCTGCAGGACTTCGGCCTGCGCGGACTCACCGTGGCCGTGGTGGAAAGCGCTCCCGTGACGACGTACTGGGCGGTGATGAGCGGCTGGATCCCGGCCGTCCTCCTCGGCCGTCGTGACGGGCAGGCGGCTCCGCCGGTTCGAGCGCGCACCGCGCTGATCAGTGCGCTCGTCAGCGTCGCGCTGTTCGTCGTCGGCGGCGGGCTCGCCGACGACGCGCGACAGCAGGACATCATCCGTGAGAACGCCGCACAACAGGCGACGACGGACGACACCGGCGCGCTCATCGATCCGACCGCCGTCGGCGATCCCGTCGCCGAGACCGCTCCGAGCGTCGGTGCACCGACCCTCCAGACCGACGCCTGCACCGGCGACCGCGCCACGCTGCTCCTCGGTGCAGCGGACGGAGCCACAGGACACCGGGCCCAGGCGATCCACCTGGTCAACGTGAGCGAGCAGCCGTGCGTGATCGAGGGCTATCCGGACATCGCCTTCGCCGACCAGAACGGACACGCGCTCGACGTCGAGGTGGTTCCGGGATCGTCGTTCCTCGCCACGGACGACGGGAGCGCCACGATCACCGTTCCCCCGCAGGGACAGGCGACCGCGGTGCTCGGCTGGGACGCCAACGCGACCGCGGGGGCGCTCGTGGCACGGCAGCTCTACGCAGCTCGCCTTCCGGGGCTGGAGCGCGGTTCGTGGCCGGTCGAGCTCGACATCGTCGCGGGATCCACCGTCGAGGTCACGGCGTGGAAGCTCGACACGTCCGCCGGGGCAGCCCCGTAGCCGGTACGCTCCCTGTCTTCAGCGCAGCAGGTGCTGGACGGTCTCGAGGACGAGCTCCACGCTGACGCGCTCCGGGACCTCGGCGTCGCCCGCTTCGAACTCCGCCAGCTCGACACCGCGGACACTCTCAGCCGGGAGCGAGGCGAACAGCGCGGCGATCTGGTGCGGGAGCAGCCCGTCGCCCACGCGGTACGCGGCGGGGATGTACCCGGGCTCGAGCACGTCCCAGTCCACGTGGATCCACACGGGTCGTCCGGCGACGAGCTCCCGGAGTCGCTCCGGGGTGCTCTCCCCCGGGCTGAGCACCGTGACGCCGTTGGCCGCCAGCAGCTCGGCCTCCGCGGGGTCGATGTCGCGCCCGCCCACCACGACCACCTGGCGCGGATCCACCCCGGCACCGTGACCGCTGTCCCAGAGCCCGCAGGCGGCCGCGAGCACCATGCCGCCGAGGTAGCCCGATCCGGTCGTGTCCGGTGTGTTGAAGTCGCCGTGCGCGTCGATCCACAGCACGACCGCATCGGGGTGATGCTCCGCGACGGCCGGGAGGGTGCCGAGGCTCGCGGCGCAGGTGTTCGTCACGAGCAGCGGGGTCGCGCCCGAGGAGATCGCTGTGTCGACGGCGTGACGCAGGCCCGTGAGCGTCGTCGCCGCGGCAGGCAGCGCCTCGCTCCAGTCGTCCTGGCGGGAAGCGTCGGGAGTGCCCACCACCTGCGCGTCAGTGCCGAGGAGCGCGGACAGGGCGTCGGCCACGAGCCGGGCGCCCACCAGGGCCCCGTCGGTGCGGTCGGCCACACGGCCCTGGGACAGGATGAGCGAGAACGGGGAGGACATCCCCCCAGTCTCCCATCCTCGCCCGGCACGGCCGCGACGACTCAGCGGCGGCGGGGCGTCCAGCCGCCCGGCAGCGGCCCGTCGACGGAGGCGCGCGCGCGGTCGCCGGCGGCCGACCACCCCTGGGCCTCTCCCTCGTGGTCGAAGCCGCCGCGAGCGACGCGGAAGCCCACGTCGTCATGGTGCATCCGGGGCGCTCCCCCGCGGCGGACGGACGCACGCACGCTCCACACCTCGTCGGCGAACCCGCCCCCGCGGAAGACGCGATAGTCGTCGTACCGCGCAGGGTCGAGCAGGTCCCAGCACCACTCCCACACGTTGCCGAGCGTGTCGAACAGCCCGTGGAGGTTGGGCAGCTTCCCGCCGACGTCCTGCGGCGCGGAGACGTGATCAGCCGCTGTCCACGCCGCATCGGCGAGTGGTGCATAGTGCGGGCCCGCGGAGCCGGCACGGCACGCGAACTCCCACTCCGCCTCGGTCGGCAACCGGTACCCGTCCGCCGTCGTGTCCCAGGTCACGTCCTCGCCGTCGAAGCGGTACACGGGGTCGAAGCCCTCCCACTCCGACGCCGCATTGCAGAAGTGCACGGCTCGCAGCCAGCTCACGTCGGCGGCCGGGCGGCGGGGATGTCGCACGGCGACGCCCAGCACGTCGGCCAGTTGCTCCTCCGTCACCGGGAAGACGCCGAGCAGGAACGGCTCCAGGGTTACCTGCCGCGTCGAACGCGTCCGTGCATCGTGCAGTGTGACCTCTCCGGCGGGAAGGCGCGTCAGCTCGATGTCGCTCACGCGGGCGTGCACTCGATCCAGGTCGGGTACTTCGCCGTGCGCCCGTCACCCGAGGAGGTGCGGGTGACCCGGCGACGCACCCAGGGACCCACGAACTCGCGATAGTACGCGAGACCCGACGGGCCGAGACCCGGGCGGTCGAGTGGCGCCCACCAGGCCTCCGGGGGTTCGAAACCCAGTGCGTGGAGCACCCGCGCAGCCACCCGGTGATGTCCGGCGGCGTTCATGTGCAGGCGGTCCTCCGACCAGTACGGCGGCTTCGAGAGCTCGCGGTCCGGCCAGTTCAGGGCGCGGATCACATCAGGGCGATCCTCGATGCGGCGCAGCACGGCCTCCGACAGCAGGTCGCCCCGGCGTTGCACGAGCGACCCCATGGGCAGTTGGCCGCTCGGGTTCGCTCCGGAGAGCAGGATCATGATGACGCCCTCCTCGTCGCAGCGCCGGAGCACGCGGCTGAACGCGTCGGCGATGTGCTCGGGATCGGCCCGCGGACGGAGCATGTCGTTGCCGCCCCCGTTGAACGACAGATGGGTGGGGCGCAGCGCCAGCGCGGGCTCGAGCTGCTGCTCCACGATCGGCCAGGCGAGCTTGCCGCGGATCGCGAGGTTGGCGTACTGGATCGGGTGACCGGCGGCGTCGGCCCACCCCTGTGCCGCGATGTCCGCCCATCCGCGCTCGCGCCCGTCGGGCAGCACATCCCCCACGCCCTCCGTGAAGGAGTCGCCTATCGCCACGAATCGCACATCGGTCACGGACCCAGCCTATTGCCGTGCCCGGACAGCGGCGTCAGCGGTCGTCGAGGGCTGCACCGCGTCGATCCACGAGCCCCCACGACGCCCCCGCCGCGAGGAGGAAACAGGCGGCGAAGACGACGAAGAGCACCGGCGCACCACCCGCGAGGAGCAGCACCGGGGCCGCGATCGGTGCCACGACCGAGGCGATGCGGCCGATGCCCGCGGCCCATCCGGCGCCCGTCCCCCGCAGCGAGGTCGGATAGATCTCCGGTGTCACCGCGTACAGTGCCCCCCAGGCGCCGAGGTTGAAGAACGACAGCGCCATACCGGTCGCGATGATCGCGGCCTCGGTGCTCGCGGTGCCGAAGAGCACGGCGGAGACGGCCGAGCCGAGGAGGAACACCGACAGCGTGACGCGGCGCCCCCACACCTCGATCAGCCACGCGGCCACCGCGTACCCCGGCAGTTGCGCGAGCGTGATGATGAGCGTGAAGCCGAACGACCGCACGAGGTCGAAACCCGCGTCGACTAGGATGCTCGGAATCCAGATGAACGCTCCGTAGTACGCGAAGTTCACGGACAGCCACACCAGCCACAGACAGAGCGTGCGCACGCGGAACTCCCGGTTCCACAGCGTCGCGAGCCTCGCCCCGGCCGTGGCGGCGATCGCCCGCGAGGCCGGCTCCTTGCGGATCGCGGGGGCCGCCGTCATCCCCGCCTCGGCCTCGAAGGCGGACACGATCCGGTCGGCCTCCGCGATCCTGCCGCGCGAGGCGAGCCAGCGCGGCGACTCCGGAAGGCCCCACCGCACGATGAGCGCGTAGACGGCGGGGATCGCACCCACCGCGAACGCCCAGCGCCACCCGGACTCCGACGCCGGGATCACGAGGAAGCCGATCAGCGCGGAGGCGGTCCAGCCCACGGCCCAGAACGCTTCGAGGATCACGATCAGGCGTCCCCTGATGCGTGCCGGGGCGAACTCGCTGACGTACGTCGAGGCCACGGGAAGCTCGGCGCCCAGTCCGAGGCCGACGAAGAAGCGCAGCACCAGCAGGGCCGCCACTCCCCCGACGAGGGCGCTCGCTCCGGTGGCGACGCCGTACACGAGGAGCGTCAGGGCGAACACCTGACGACGGCCGAACCGGTCGGCGAGCAGTCCCCCGAGCGTCGCCCCCACAGCCATGCCGACGAAGCCGATCGATGCGATGAGCCCCGCTTCGCCCTTCGACAGGTCCCACTGCTGCGTGAGAGCCGCGATGATGAACGAGATGAGACCGACGTCCATCGCGTCCAGCGCCCACCCCACCCCGGAGCCGGAGAGCACTCGCAGGTGCCGGCGCGTGAACGGGAGGACATCGAGGCGCTGGGCGAGCGAGGTGCGGCTCGGCAGGGCGGTGTTGGCCATGCCACTCATCGTAGAGGCGGGCGGGCGCGGTGCCCGCCCGCCCGCCGTCGTCAGTCGCGGTCGGCCAGCAAGCGCCGCACGCGCGGAATCACCTCGGTGCCGTACAGCTCGATGCTGCGCATCATCGCCTCGTGCGACAGGGTGCCGGTGGCGTACTTGAGGTCGAAGCGGCCGAGGCCGAGCGTCGTCACCGTGTCGGCGATCTTCGTCGCCACGCGATCAGGCGAACCGGCATAGAGCGCGCCCTCCGGCCCCACGTCGTTCTGGAAGCGCGCACGGCTGTACGGCGGCCATCCACGCTCGCGTCCGATGGTGTTGTTCATCGCCTCGAAGCCCGAGTACGCGGCGTCCCAGGCCTCGGCGTCCGTGTCGGCGATGTGTCCCGGCGAGTGCACCGCGACGGGGTGCGACGTCGTGCCGAACGAGGCGACGGAGCGGTGGTACAGGTCGACGAAGGGCCGGAACCGCGCGGCCGGTCCGCCGATGATCGCGAGCATCAATCCCAGACCATGGCGTGCCACGCGCACGACCGACTCCGGACTGCCGCCGACGCCGACCCACGTCCGCAGACCCTTCTCGGTCTTCGGGAAGACGTCGGCGTTCTCCAGCGATGCCCGCATGGTGCCCGACCAGGTCACCGGCTTCTCCTCCAGGAGGTGCACGAACAGGTCGAGCTTCTCCTCGAACAGCGTGTCGTAGTCGCGCAGGTCGTAGCCGAAGAGCGGGAACGACTCGATGAAGGAGCCGCGACCGAGCACGACCTCGGCGCGACCGTCGGACAGCGCGTCGAGCGTGGCGAACCTCTCGAACACCCGGACGGGATCATCGGAGGACAGCACGGTCACGGCGGTGCCGAGACGGATGCTCTTCGTCCGGCCCGCGATCGCCGCGAGCACCATCTCCGGAGACGACACCGCGAACTCGCGACGGTGGTGCTCCCCCACGCCGAAGAAGTCGACGCCGACCGCATCGGCCAGTTCCGCCTGAGCGACGACGTTGCGGATCGTCTGCGCCGCCGTGAGCAGCTCGCCGTCCTGATCCCGCGTGATGTCCCCGAAGGTGTCCAGCCCGAATTCGATGTCCATGTCATGCCTCTCTATTCAGCTGAATGAACAGCGGACGCCGAAGGGGCATTCCCGTGGTCTCAGCGCGGAAGCAGAGCGCTGCGCAGCGTGTCGAGACCGACGCCGCCCAGGTCGAGTGCGCGCTTATGGAAGTCCTTGAAGGAGAACGCGTCGCCCTCCGCCTGCTCGACCGCATCCCGCACCTGCTCCCAGATGCGCTGACCGACCTTGTAGGACGGCGCCTGCCCCGGCCAACCGAGGTAGCGGTTCACCTCGAACTGCACGAACTGGTCCGACATGTTCACGTTGCGGCGCAGGAAGTCGAGTGCATAATCCGCGTCCCAGACACCTTCGCCGTCGAGGCGGGGCTTGCCGAGGTGCACTCCGATGTCGAGCACCACCCGAGCGGCGCGCATGCGCTGTCCGTCGAGCATGCCGAGGCGGTCGGCGGGGTCGTCCAGATACCCGAGCTGCTCCATCAGACGCTCGGCGTACAGCGCCCAACCCTCCGCATGACCGGACGTTCCCGCCAGCAGCCGGCGCCAGGAGTTCAGCTCGGCGCGGTTGTACACGGCCTGGGCGATCTGCAGGTGGTGACCGGGAACACCCTCGTGGTACACCGTCGTGAGCTCACGCCAGGTGTCGAACTCGGTCACGCCCTCGGGAACCGACCACCACATGCGACCGGGGCGGGAGAAGTCGTCCGTGGGAGCGGTGTAGTAGATCCCGCCCTCCTGCGTCGGGGCGATCATGCACTCGAGCGTGCGGATCGCCTCCGGGATGTCGAAGTGCGAGGCGCCGAGCTCCGCGACCGCGCGGTCGCTCGTCTCCTGCATCCACGCCTGCAGTGCCTCCGTGCCCACGAGCTTGCGTGCGGGATCGCCCTCGAGGTGAGCGACGGCCTCCTCGACCGATGCTCCCGGGAGGATCTCGTTCGCGATCGCCGTCTGCTCGGCGACCATCCGCGCGAGTTCCTCGCGGCCCCACTCGTACGTCTCGTCGAGGTCGATCGTCGCCCCGAGGAACCGACGCGAGTTGAGGGCGTAGAGCTCGCGTCCGACCGCATCCTGCTCCCCCGCCTCGGGGGCGAGCTCCTCGGCGAGGAAGCGGCGCAGTTCGCCGTAGGCCACGCGCGCGGCGGCGGAGTTGTCGGCGAGCGTGCGCGCGAGCGACGCGGGCAGCTGCCCCTCGTCCGGGTCGGCGTGCGCGACGAAGGCCGCGAAGAACCCGTCATCGGCGATGTAGCGGTCGATCTGCGTCGCGACCTCCGCGACCTGGCGCCGTGCGGGCGTGACCCCCTCGGCGATCCCCGTGCGCAGCGTCTCGACGTACCCGCGCAGGGCACCAGGGACCGCCGCGAGACGGGTCGAGATGACCTCCCAGTCGTCGACCGTCGACGTCGGCATCAGGTCGAACACGGCGCGGACGTCCTGCGCCGCGGAGGCGATCACGTTGAGGTCGCGCAGATGCCACTTCGCGTCGTGCAGTTCGAGGTCCAGCCGCAGCTCGGCGCTCAGGTCGGTCTTCGTGACTTCGTCGATCGCGTCGACGGGCTCGAGCGCGGACAGCTTGTCGAGCGTCGCCCTGGTCGCCGCGGCGACCTCTTCGTGGCCTTCCGGGCTCAGGTCGCCGAATCGATCGTTGACCTCCGAGCGACCGATGTAGGTGCCCAGGGTCGGGGCGAGCACGGCGATGGTGTCGACCCAGTCATCGGCGACCTTGTCGATGGCGGAGGGGGTGCGGGGTGCGGAAGTCATGGTTTCCAGCCTAATCCCCGACCCCTCGCCGGTGAGGTCAGTGCGCGGCCTCGTTCCAGTCGCGACCGCGACCGACCTGCACATCGAGAGGGACCGAGAGCTGCGCGGCATCGCCCATGCGGGTGCGGACGATCTGCTCGACCCGATCCCACTCCCCCGACGCGACCTCCACCACGAGCTCGTCGTGGATCTGGAGGAGCACCCGGGACGAGAGCTCCGCGGCCTGCAGGTCGTCGTGGATGTGGAACAGCGCGATCTTCATGATGTCCGCCGCACTGCCCTGGATCGGGGCGTTGAGCGCGGCACGCTCGGCGTTCTCGCGCAGCACCCGGTTCGGGCTCGCGAGGTCGGGGAACGGGCGGCGCCGACCGAAGATCGTCTCGGTGTAGCCGTCTTCCTTCGCCTTCATGACCGACGCGCGCAGGTAGTCGCGCACCGCGCCGAAGCGGGCGAAGTACTCGATCATGAGCTGCTTGGCCTCGGCCTGCTCGATGCGCAGCTGCTTCGACAGACCGAACGCCGACAGCCCGTAGACCAGACCGTACGACATGGCCTTGACCTTGGTGCGCATCGCCGGGGTGACATCGCCCGGCTCGACGCCGAACACCCGCGCACCCACGAACCGGTGCAGGTCTTCGCCGCTGTTGAACGCCTCGATGAGCCCCTCGTCGCCCGACAGGTGCGCCATGATGCGCATCTCGATCTGCGAGTAGTCCGCGGTCAGCAGCGTCTCGTACCCCTCGCCCACCTCGAACGCACTGCGGATCCGACGTGACTCCTCGGTGCGCACCGGGATGTTCTGCAGATTGGGGTCGGTGCTCGACAGCCGGCCGGTCTGGCTCCCCGTCTGCACGTACGTGGTGTGCACCCGATGGTCCGGTCCGATCGCCCCGTCCAGCGACTCGATGATCTGCCGCAGCTTGGTCGCCTCGCGGTGCTGCAGCAGCAGGCTCAGGAACGGGTGCGGGTGGGACTCCTGCAGATCGGCCAGCACCGCGGCGTCGGTCGAATAGCCCGTCTTGGTCTTGCGCGTCTTCGGCAGCTGCAGGTCTTCGAACAGCACCTCCTGCAGCTGCTTGGGCGAGCCGAGGTTGAACTCGCGCCCGACCACCGAGAACGCCTCCTGCGCGAGCACATCCGCTCGTGCCGCCAGCTCGCCCGAGAACGTGGACAGCACCTCGTGTGAGACGGCGACCCCCGCGAGCTCCATGTCGGCGAGGGTGAGCAGGGTCGGCAGCTCGATGTCGGTGAGCACGGCGGCGACCGGCTCCGGGAGGTCGCCGCGCAGCGCCTCGGCCACGCGGAGGACGAACCAGGCCTCCTGCGACGGTGTCGCCCCTTCGGTCTCGGGCACCAGCTGCGAGGGGTCGGCCTCGGGCAGCTTCTCTCCGAGGTAACGCTGCACCAGGTCGGACAGCGTCTTGTCGGGGAAGCTCGGGCGCAGGAGCCAGCCCGCGAGACTCGTGTCGTACGCCAGTCCGCCGAGCCGGATGCCCTGGCGCCGCAGCGCCTTCACCTGCGGCTTCGCGTCGTGCAGCACCTTCGGGGCAGAGGACTCGAGCCACTCGCGAAGAGCCGCGGCCGCGTCGTCGGACCAGTCGAGCTCGCGCAGCTCCGTCTCGGTGGCGGCCCCCAGGCGCACGGGAGCCCCCGCCGCGATCGTCACGCGCAGTGCCACATCGCTCTCCTGCGCGGCAGCCCACGAGGCGAGCTCGGCGCCGCTCACCTGCGCGGGAACGGGCATCTCGACCACGGCCGCCGGGTCGTCGGCCACCTCGCCCGCGCCCACCGCCTCGAATACCCGCGGCAGCAGCGTGCGGAATTCCAGGCGGGCGAAGATGTCGCGCACGGCCTGGGCGTCGATGGGCGTGACCGCGAGGTCTCCCGGGGCCACCGGCAGCTCGACGTCGGTCAGGAGACGGTTCAGCTTGCGGTTGCGACGCACGTCGTCGATGTGGTCGCGCAGGTTGCCGCCCACGACGCCCTTGATCTCGTCGGCGCGATCGAGCAGCTCGTCGAGAGAGCCGAACTGGGTGAGCCACTTGACCGCGGTCTTCTCCCCCACCTTCGGGACGCCGGGCAGGTTGTCACTGGTCTCGCCCACGAGCGCCGCGATGTCGGGGTACTGTTCCGGGCGGACGCCGTAGCGCTCCTGCACGGTCGTGGGGTCGTAGCGCTTGAGCTGGGACACGCCCTGCACGGACGGGTACAGCAGGGTGATGTCGTCGGTGACCAGCTGGATGGTGTCCCGGTCGCCCGACACCACGAGCACGTCGTAGCCCTGCGCGGCGCCCTGGGTCGACAGCGTGGCGAGGATGTCGTCGGCCTCGATGCCCTCCTGCGTCAGGACGGGGATGGACATGGCCGCGAGGCAGTCCTGCAGCAGCGGGATCTGGCCCTTGAACTCGGAGGGGGTCTCGGAGCGGGTGGCCTTGTACTCGGGGTACTCGTCGGTGCGGAACGAGTGCCGTGACGTGTCGAAGGCGATGGCGAGGTGCGTCGGCTGCTCGGCCTTGATGAGGTTCACCAGCATCGACAGGAAGCCGTAGATGGCGTTCGTGTGCTGGTTGTCCTTGGTCGTGAAGTTGTCGACCGGGAGGGCGAAGAAAGCGCGGTAGGCGAGCGAATGGCCGTCGACGACCATGAGGGTAGGCTTTGCGGAGTCCGTCACCCTGTCAGCCTAACGAGGAGCACGGACACCCGCAGAGGAGGATGCATGGGCGAGGTCGCGACCAGCGAAGGGCTCGAGTGGGCGGCCGCCCGCGGCATGGGCGCACTGGCCGAGAAGATGGGCATGGAGTTCGTGGAGTTCGGCGTCGACCGGTGCGTCGCGACCATGCCGGTCGCCGGCAACACCCAGCCCGTCGGCCTGATGCACGGCGGCGCGTATGTCGTGCTCGGCGAGTCCCTCGGCTCGATGGCGGCGAACCTCCACGCCGGAGAGGGGCGCCTCGCGGTCGGCGTCGACATCAACGCGACCCACACCCGCTCCGCGACCTCCGGGACCGTCACCGGGGTATGCACGCCGGTGCACCTCGGACGCAGCATCACGGTGCACGAGATCGTCGTCACGGATGATCAGGGCCGACGCTGCTCGACGATCCGCATCACCAACATGATCAAGGACGTTCCCGCGGGGCGCTGAGAGGCTCCTCCAGCAGAAGCTGGAACAGCAGGTGATCCTGCCACTCCCCCGCGATGCGCAGGTACTTCGGCGCGAGGCCGATGCGCTCGAAACCGCGTCCCGCCAGCACGCGCTGCGAAGCCAGGTTGTGGAGCAGCGTGGCAGCCTGCAGCCGATGCAGGTGGAGCTCCGTCCTCGCGTGCTCCGCGACGAGGGTCACCGCACGCCCGGCCAGCCCGCGCCGCAGCCGTGAGGCGTCGATCCAGTAGCCGAGGTCCGCGCTCCAGAACGCGCCGCGGACGATCGAGTTCAGGTTGACGCGGCCGCGGATCGAGCCATCATCCCCGACCACGACGAACCGCAGGCTCCGTCCCGCCTCGGCTTCCGCCAGGCACTGCGCGACGTGCCGCTCCTGCCACTCGTCGGTGAAGAAGGCGGCGTCGCGCTCGGGCTCCCACGGAGCCAGGTGTGCACGATTCGCGCGGTAGGCCGCGGCGATGCCGGGGCCGTCGCCCGCACGCACGGGCCGCAGCAGGTGCTCGGCGTCGAGGCGGAGCACCGGACCGGCTACTTCTTCGGGGCGAGCTGCTCGATGATGGCCTTCGCGACGTCCTGCATCGTGAGGCGGCGATCCATCGAGGCCTTCTGGATCCAGCGGAACGCCTCGGGCTCGCTCAGGCCCATCTTCTCGTTCAGCAGTCCCTTGGCGCGGTCGACCAGCTTGCGGGTCTCGAAGCGCTCGACCATGTCGGCGACCTCGGCCTCGAGCGTGATGATCTGCTCGTGACGCGCGAGCGCGATCTCGATGGCCGGCAGCAGGTCGTTCGGGGTGAACGGCTTGACGACGTACGCCAGGGCGCCCGCCTCGCTCGCCCGCTCCACGAGCTCCTTCTGGCTGAAGGCCGTCAGCAGCACGACCGGGGCGATGTTGCCCTTGTGCAGCTTCTCGGCCGCGCTGATGCCGTCGAGCTGGGGCATCTTGACGTCCATGATGACCAGGTCGGGGCGCAACTCGGTCGCGAGGGCGACGGCCGTCTCCCCGTCACCGGCTTCGCCGACGACATCGAAGCCGTTGTCGCGAAGGATCTCGACGATGTCGAGACGGATCAGCGACTCGTCTTCGGCGACGACGACGCGTCGGGGTGCGGATGCCGTGGGCTGCTCAGCCTGTTCTTGCTCGGTCACGGACTCCATCCTACTGGAGAGGGCGCGGCGCTCGGCCGAAGCGCTCATCGGCGCCGGGTGATCGGCTCGCCCTGCGCTACAGTCGAAGACGCGACACACGGGCCGGCGTGGCGGAATGGCAGACGCGGAGCACTCAAAATGCTTTGTCCGAAAGGGCGTGTGGGTTCGAGTCCCACCGCCGGCACACGGTGCGCTATACATGCTCTATGCACAGCGGGGACGCACCGGCAGCGCATGCCCGGAGGTCGCATCGCACCGCGCGGGCCACTCTCGTCGTCCTGGCGGTCGCGCTCGTCATCCTGCTCCTGATCGCCGCAGAGGTGTTCAGGCGCACGAGCGCGGAGGAGGCGGAGCGCGCGAGCGATCCGGCCTTCGTCACCGCCCCGACCCCGCTGCCCTCCGGAGCCCCGGGCTCGCTCATCCGCTCCGAGGAGATCGACAGTGCTCCCGTCGGCACGAGAGCGTGGCGCGTGCTGTACCACTCCCGCGACCTGGCCGGTTCGGACATCGCCGTGTCCGGCCTGGTCGTCGTGCCCGAGGGGCCGGCGCCGGAGAAGGGACGCACGGTCGTCTCCTGGGCGCACCCGACCACGGGAGCGGCGACGGCGTGCGCCCCGTCGCTCGCGCTCGATCCGTTCGAGCTCATCGCCGGGATGCACGAGCTGCTCGCCGAGGGATACGCCGTCGTGGCCACCGACTATCCGGGACTCGGGGTGGAGGGCGCGTCGTCCTATCTGCTGGGCGTCCCGGAGGCGAACAGCGTGCTGGACATCGTGCGTGCGGCCGGCCGCCTCGACGGGGCGGGGACGAGCGCTCGCGTCGTGCTGTGGGGGCACTCCCAGGGCGGTCAGGCGGCGCTCTTCGCCGCCGAGCGCGCCGAGACGTACGCGCCCGAGCTGTCGGTGCGCGGGGTGGCGGTGGCGGCGCCGGCGGCCGATCTCAACGCCCTGATGACCGACGACATCGTCGACGTCTCCGGGATCACCATCGCCTCGTTCGCCATCGCCGCCTACCGGGATGCCTACGCCGAACGGTTCGGCGAGGAGGCCATCCTGTCGATCCTGACCCCGGAGGGCGCGGCTGCGACTCCCGACATGGCCGCGCTCTGCCTGCTGACCCACACCGAGGAGATCCACGCGATCGCCGAGCCCTTGGTCGGCTCCTACGTCACCGCCGATCCCGCCACGACCGAGCCCTGGCGGACGATGCTCGCCGAGAACAGCGCGGGCGGCCAGCCCATCACGGTCCCCGTGCTCGTCGGCCAGGGCGAGGCGGACGAGCTCGTGCGTCCCGCCGCGACCGACGGGTACGTCGCCCGCCTCTGCGCGGCGGGGACGGATGTCGCCTACCACCGGTTCCCGGCGGTCGACCACGGCTATGCGGCGTACGCGACCCTGCCCGAGCTCCTCCTGTGGCTCCCGACGCTGGACGCACCGCGGGAGGCCCGCGGTACCTGCGGGTGAGCGCTCAGGATTCCGCCAGGGCCGCGAGTTCGGCGAGCACCCGGGGGTGGGCGAGGATGCGGAAATGGCCGCCGGTGTCGAGCACGACGTTCTTCGCCCCCGGCAACGCGCTGCCCTCGGGGATGTGCGGGTCGAACTCCGCATAGACCGACACGATCCGGGCGTTGACCTCGACCTCGCGCGCGAGCGCCAGGATGGACGGGTCGTCCGGGGAGAAGGCGCGCAGCACCCGTCCCGGCATGCGCCGGGCGTACCGGGAACCTCCGAACGGCGTCGCGACCGCCAGCATCGCCCGGATGCGGTGCCCCTCCGGTCCGGTCATGGCGAGCTTGCCCGCCAGACCTCCCTTGCTGTGCGCGACGAGGATCACCCCGGTGAGGTCGCGCGCACGCAGATGCTCCGCGATCTGCTCCGCCTCGTCCGCGACCGGGAACCGGTTGCGCCGCAGCGCATCCACCACGTGGACCGGATGGCCCCGCTGGTGCAGTGCGACGATGAGCGGCTCCAGGAACCGCCACGTCTCGTACACCCCGGCGAGCACCACGATCGGCACGCCATCGCCGTCGGTGAACGCCCTCGCGTCATCTCGTCCGAAGAAGGAGCGCACCTGCCAGAACCCCGCATACGCGTAGTCGGCGGCCCACCAGCCCAGCCTCCTCACGACGTCGATGGCGCGCTCCGCTTCTCGTCTATGCTTCCCGACGTCGCAGCGTACGGCCAGGCACCGGCCGTGTGCGTCAGGATCGCCGACGCGACGGCGCGGGGCGCGGACTGCTGGGCCACGTGGTGGTGACCGGGAATCTCGACGAGACGCGAGACGCGGGCGCTGTCCCGCAGCCGGCGGCACCACGCGCGACCCGCGATCGGATCCGCTCCCCCGCGGATCACCAGCAGCGGCACGGTCAGCTCCGCCACCCGCTCCTGAAGCCGATAGCCGATCATGTGGCGCGCCTGCCGCAGATACCAACGCACGCCGCAGCGGAGGTAGTCGGTGAAGACGATCGTGTTGATCGCGGGCGTCTCCCCCACGGTGTCGATCGCGAGGGCACGCGCCTGTGCCGGAATCGTGCGCCACCGCTCGTCCACGACCGGGCCGATCGCGACCACGGCGCGCACGTACTCCGGGCGGTGCAGAGCAGCCTCCACGGTCCATTGCGCGCCCATAGAGTGTCCGACGAGCACCACGCGGTCATCGCCGAGCGTTCCGATCACCTCGGCCAGTGCACTGCCCATCCGCTCCACCCCGACGTCGACGGAGGGCTTGGGCAGTCCGCCGAAGCCCGGAAGATCCACCGACACCACACGGGTGTGCTCCGCGAGCGCCTCGTGCAGGCGGGACAGGTAGCGGTGCGACATGCCGATGCCGTGCACCAGCACCATCGTGGGGACGACGGATCCCGCCGGTCGCGGAGTCTCCCGAAGGCGGAACATCAACCCCGACGTGAGCACGAGGCGCGTACGAACGACCATGCGCCCACGCTATCCGCCCCGCCCGCGCGGTCGCAGAGGGTTGACGCGGGCCCGGGACATACGGAAGGGGCGGGGCCGTAGCCCCGACCCTTCCGGACACCTCGTGCGTCAGACGCCGGCCTTGTAGATCGGCGCAGCACCACGCATCGCGTCGCCCACCTTGTGCACGCGGAGGTCGTTCGTCGAGCCCACGATCCCGGGAGGGGAACCGGAGATCACGACGACCTTGTCGCCCTCGACCGCCAGGCCGTTCTCGAGCAGGTACTCGTCGACCTGGTGGTACATCAGGTCGGTGTGCTGGACCATGTCGACCAGCGTGGAGCGCAGGCCCCACGTGAGCGCCATCCGACGACGGATCGCCGGCTCCGGGGTGAACGCCAGCATCGGGATGCGCGAGCGCAGACGCGACAGGCGGCGGGCGGAGTCGCCCGACTGGGTGAAGACGCAGAGGAACTTCGCGTCGACGAACTCCGCGACCTCGAGGGCAGCCAGCGTGATGGCACCACCCTGCGTGCGGGGCTTGGTCGTCAGCGGGAGGATCCGCTCCAGGCCGTGCTCCTCGGTGGACTCGATGATGCGGGCCATGGTCTCCACCACGACGACCGGGTAGTCGCCCACGCTGGTCTCGCCCGAGAGCATCACCGCGTCAGCGCCGTCGAGCACCGCGTTCGCGACGTCGGAGGTCTCCGCGCGCGTGGGCACCGGGCTGTTGATCATCGACTCGAGCATCTGCGTCGCCACGATCACCGGCTTCGCGTTGCGCCGGGCGAGCTCCACCGCGCGCTTCTGCACGATCGGCACGGCCTCCAGAGGCAGCTCGACACCCAGGTCGCCACGGGCGACCATGATGCCGTCGAACGCGTCGACGATCTCCTCCAGCGCATCGACCGCCTGCGGCTTCTCGATCTTGGCGATCACGGGGACGCGCACGCCCTCCTCCGCCATGATCTCGTGCACGCGCGACACGTCTTCCGCGTTGCGCACGAAGGACAGGGCGATGAGGTCGGCACCCGTGCGCAGACCCCAGCGCAGGTCGTCTTCGTCCTTCTCGCTCAGAGCGGGGACGTTCACGGCGACACCGGGCAGGTTGATGCCCTTGTTGTTCGACACGGCGCCGGCGACGACCACGCGCGTGGTGACGGTGACGCCGTCGGTCTCGACCACCTCGACGCGGACCTTGCCGTCGTCGATCAGCAGGAAGTCACCGGGCTTCACGTCCTGGGGCAGCCCCTTGAACGTGGTGCCGCAGATTTCCTTGTTGCCGATGATGTCTTCGGTGGTGATCTTGAAGATGTCGCCCTTGGCGAGCTCGTACGGCCCGTCCTCGAAACGGCCGAGACGGATCTTCGGTCCCTGCAGGTCGACGAGGATCGCCACGGCGCGGCCGGAGTCTTCCGCCGCGCGACGCACGTTCGCGTAGTTGTTCTCGTGCACGGAGTAGTCGCCGTGGCTGAGGTTCAGACGTGCCACGTCCACACCCGCATCGATCAGTGCACGCACCGTCTCATACGTCGAGGTGGCCGGACCCAAAGTGGCGACGATTTTCGCGCGTCTCAAAGAACTCTCCAGGGTAGAAGTGGGGGATGAACGTTCGGGCGACGGTGCCTGCCCCAGCCTACGCGGGCTGGAGACCGATCGCGACATCGCTCGGACGCACCGGCTCGGGCAGCACCGTGGTGCCCATGAGGTAGCGATCGACGTTCGCCGCCGCCGCACGACCCTCCGCGATGGCCCACACGATGAGCGACTGCCCGCGTCCGGCATCACCGGCCACGAACACGCCGGGCACCGACGACTCGTACGACGCGTCGCGGTGGAAGGAGCCGCGGTCGGTCACCTGCGGACGGGTGTCCTCCGTGTAGCCGTCCTGCTCCGGACCCGTGAAGCCCATCGCGATGAGCACGAGATCGGCGGGGATCTCCCGCTCGGTGCCGCTCTTGGGAACCCGGCGTCCGTCGATGTACTCGGTCTCGGCCACCCGCAGCGCGCGCACCTCGCCGACCTCGTTCGACAGGAACTCCACCGTGGAGGCGAGGAACACGCGCTCCCCGCCCTCCTCGTGCGCGGACGACACCTCGAACACGGTCGGCATCATCGGCCACGGCTGGTGGTCGGGGCGCGTGTCGCCGGGCTGCTTGCCGATCGCCAGGTTCGTCACGCTCAGCGCTCCCTGACGGTGCGCCGTGCCGATGCAGTCCGCACCGGTGTCGCCGCCGCCGATCACGATGACGTGCTTGCCCTCGGCCGTGATCTGCCCTGGCACCGCGTCGCCGGCGACCGCGTGGTTGGACTCCACGAGGTACTCCATCGCGAAGTGCACGCCGTCGAGGTCGCGCCCGGGGATGGGCAGGTCGCGGGGAACCGTGGCTCCGGTCGCGATCACGACCGCGTCGTACCGCGCGCGGAGGTCGGCCCAGGAGATGTCCTTGCCGATCTCGACACCCGCACGGAACCGGGTCCCCTCCTCCTGCATCTGGCGCAGACGCGTCTCGAGCTGCGTCTTCTCCATCTTGAAGTCGGGGATGCCGTAGCGCAGCAGCCCGCCGATGCGATCGTCGCGCTCGAACACCGCGACCGTGTGCCCCGCGCGCGTCAGCTGCTGGGCGGCGGCGAGGCCCGCGGGCCCCGAGCCGACGACGGCCACCGTCTTGCCGGTGAGGCGCTGCGGCGGCTCGGGCTCGACCCAGCCCTTCGCGAAGGCCTCGTCGATGATGGAGACCTCGATCTGCTTGATCGTGACCGCCGGCTGGTTGATGCCCAGCACGCACGAGCTCTCGCAGGGCGCCGGGCACAGGCGACCGGTGAACTCCGGGAAGTTGTTCGTGGCGTGCAGACGCTCGATCGCGGCCCGGCCCTCACCGCGCCACGTGAGGTCGTTCCACTCGGGGATGAGGTTGCCGAGCGGGCAGCCCGAGTGGCAGAACGGCACACCGCAGTCCATGCAGCGACCGGCCTGACGGCGCAGGACGGCCTTGTCGCCCGGCTCGTAGACCTCTTTCCAGTCCATGATGCGCACCGGCACCGGACGGCGAGCGGGAAGTTCCCGCTCGGTCACCTTCAGAAAGCCTTTGGGGTCAGCCACCGGTCACCTCCAGGATGCGGTTCCACACGATGTCGCCGTCGGGGTCGATCCCCTCGGCCAGAGCCTCCTCGCGCATGCTCCGCACGGCGGCGAAGTCACGGGGAAGCACCTTCACGAACTCCGCCGCGCGCGCGTCGAAGTCGTCCAGCAGCTCGGTCGCGCGCGGGGACGCCGTACGTTCGACGTGCTCGACGAGCAGTCCGCGCAGCACCTCCAGGTCGGCGCGGTCCAGCGGCTCCAGCCGCAGCTCTCCGCTGCCGAGCGACTGCGCGTTCACCTTCGCGGTGTCGAGGGCGTGCACATAGGCCACTCCCCCGGACATGCCGGCGCCGAAGTTGCGCCCGGTCGGCCCGAGGATCACCGCGAGCCCGCCGGTCATGTACTCCAGGGCGTGGTCGCCCACGCCTTCGACGACCGCGGTCGCCCCGGAGTTGCGCACCAGGAACCGCTCGCCGACGACACCGGAGATGAACATCGTGCCCGAGGTCGCGCCGTAGCCGATCACGTTGCCCGCGATCACGTTCTCGTGCGGTGCGATCGACGCCCCGCGCGGCGGACGGATCGTGATGTCGCCGCCCGAGAGGCCCTTGCCGACGTAGTCGTTCGCGTCGCCCTCGAGGCGGAGGATGATGCCCGGCGGGAGGAACGCGCCGAGCGACTGCCCCGCGGTCCCTGTGAGGGTGACGTCGATCGTCTCCTTCGGCAGCCCGGTGGCACCGTGCCGCGACGTCACCTGATGGCCGAGCATCGTGCCCACCGCGCGCTCCGTGTTGGCGATCGGCAGCTCCACCACGACGGGCTCGCCGTTGAGCAGCGCCCCCTTCGCGATGTCGATGAGCTGCACGTCGAAGTGCTTGTCGAGCTCGTGGTCCTGCGCGCGACCGCTGCGGCGCGGCTCGCCGGCCGGGAACGCCGGGCCCTCCAGCACGGGGCTCAGGTCGAGACCCTCGGCCTTCCAGTGCTCGACGGCCGCATTCGTCTCCAGGAGCTCGGTGCGTCCGACGATCTCGTCGATCGAGCGGTAGCCCAGCTCGGCGAGGAGCTCGCGCACCTCTTCCGCGATGAACTCCATGAAGTTGACGACGAACTCCGGCCTGCCCGTGAACCGATCGCGCAGCACCGGGTTCTGCGTGGCGACGCCGACCGGGCAGGTGTCCAGGTGGCAGACGCGCATCATGATGCAGCCGCTCACCACGAGCGGAGCCGTCGCGAAGCCGAACTCCTCCGCGCCGAGCAGCGCGCCGATCACGACGTCGCGCCCGGTCTTGAGCTGGCCGTCGACCTGCACCACCACGCGGTCGCGCATGCCGTTGAGCATCAGCGTCTGCTGCGTCTCAGCGAGCCCCAGCTCCCAGGGGGTACCCGCGTGCTTGAGGGAGTTCAGCGGGCTCGCACCCGTGCCGCCGTCGTGGCCGGACACCAGGATGACGTCGCTCAGCGCCTTCGCCACACCTGCCGACACCGCACCGATGCCGGACTGGCTCACCAGCTTCGTATGGATGCGCGCCTCGGGGTTCGCGCGCTTCAGGTCGAAGATGAGCTGCTTGAGGTCTTCGATCGAGTAGATGTCGTGGTGCGGCGGCGGCGAGATGAGCCCGACGCCGGCCGTGGCGTGACGCGTGCGCGCGACCCACGGGTACACCTTCGTCGGCGGCAGCTGACCGCCCTCGCCGGGCTTCGCGCCCTGGGCGAGCTTGATCTGGATGTCGTCCGCCTCGGTGAGGTACAGGCTCGTGACGCCGAAGCGGCCGGAGGCCACCTGCTTGATCGCACTGCGCCGCTCGGGGTCGACCAGGCGGTCGGGGTCCTCGCCGCCCTCACCGGTGTTCGACTTGCCGCCGATCCGGTTCATCGCGATCGCCAGGGTCTCGTGCGCCTCCTTGGAGATGGAGCCGTAGCTCATCGCCCCGGTCGAGAAGCGCTTCACGATCGCGGACACCGGCTCGACCTCGTCGAGCGGGACCGGCTTGCGGGTGCCGGTGCGCAGCGTGAAGAGTCCGCGGAGGGTCTTGAGCTCGGCCGCCTGCTCGTCCACGAGCTTCGTGTACTCGCGGAAGATGTCGTACCGCCGCGTCCGGGTGGAGTGCTGCAGCTTGAACACCGTCTCCGGGTTGAACAGGTGCGGGGAGCCGTCGCGACGCCACTGGTACTCGCCGCCCGTCCACAGGCGCTCGTGCGCGCGGGCTGCGGCATCTTCGGGGTACGCGTAGTCGTGCCGCGCCTGGTTCTCGGCGAAGATCTCCTCGATCCCGATGCCGCCCAGCTTCGACTCCGTGCGGGTGAAGTAGGCGTCGATGAACTCCTGGCTGAGACCGACGGCCTCGAACACCTGGGCGCCGGCGTACGACGACACGGTGGAGATGCCCATCTTCGACATGATCTTCAGCACGCCCTTGCCGAGCGCGTAGATCAGGTTCTTGACCGCCTTCTCGGGCGTGATGCCGGTGATGTAGCCGGTGCGGACGAGGTGCTCGACCGTCTCCATCGCCAGGTACGGGTTGATCGCCGACGCGCCGTAGCCGATCAGCGTCGCGACGTGGTGCACCTCGCGCACGTCTCCGGCCTCGACGATCAGGCCCACCTTCATGCGGTTCTCGCGCCGGATGAGGTGGTGGTGGATCGCCGACACCATGAGCAGCGACGGGATGGGCGTGAGGTCCTTGTTGGAGTCGCGGTCGGACAGGATGAGGAACTCCGCGCCGTCCGCGATGGCCTGGTCGACCTCGGCGCACATCTCCGTCAGGCGCTCGGCGAGCGAGTGCGGGCCGGAGTCGAAGTGGTACAGGCCGCGGATCGTCGCGCTCGACCGGCCGGGCAGCGCCTTGTCGATGTGGCGGATCTTCGCCAGTTCGTCGTTGTCGATCACGGGGAAGTCGAGCGACACCGTGCGGGTGTGCTCCGGACCCCAGCTGAGCAGGTTCGACTCGGGACCGAGGCCGAGCTTGAGGCTCGTGACGACCTCTTCCCTGATCGAGTCCAGCGGCGGGTTCGTGACCTGGGCGAACTGCTGCGTGAAGTAGTCGAACAGCAGTCGCGGTCGCTTGCTGAGCACCGCGATCGGGGTGTCCGAGCCCATGGCACCGAGCGGCTCGACGCCGGTCTGCCCCATGGGGGTCAGCAGGATGCGCACTTCTTCCTCGGTGTACCCGAAGGTGCGCTGGCGGCGGGTGATCGACGCCGGCGGGTGCACGATGTGCTCGCGCTCGGGCAGGTCGGCCAGGCGCACGGCCCCCGCGTCGAGCCACTCCTGCCACGGGTGCAGCGTCGCCAGCTCCTGCTTGATCTCGCGATCTTCGACGATGCGGCGCTGGGCCGTGTCGACGAGGAACATCTTGCCGGGCTGCAGACGCCCGCGGCGCTTGATGCGCTCGGGCTCGAAGTGCAGCACGCCCGTCTCCGAACCGATCACGACCAGTCCGTCGGTGGTCTCGGTCCAGCGCCCCGGGCGCAGTCCGTTGCGGTCGAGCGTCGCGCCGACCAGCGTGCCGTCGGTGAAGATGAGCGCGGCCGGGCCGTCCCACGGCTCCATCTGGTTGGAGTGGTACTCGTAGAACGCGCGCAGCTCCGGCGTGATGTCGGCCTGCTTCTCGTACGCCTCCGGCACCATCATCATGATCGCGTGCGGCAGGCTGCGACCGGTCAGGGTGAGCAGCTCGAGCACCTCGTCGAACGAGGCCGAGTCGCTCGCGCCGTCGGTGCAGATGGGCAGCAGCGGCGAGATGTCGCCGAGCAGCTCGGACTCGAGCTGCGACTGGCGGGCGCGCATCCAGTTGCGGTTGCCGCCGACCGTGTTGATCTCACCGTTGTGCGCCAGCATGCGCAGCGGCTGCGCGAGCGGCCACGACGGGAACGTGTTGGTGGAGTAGCGGGAGTGCACGACCGCGAGCTCGGACGCGAACCGCTCATCCTGCAAGTCGGGGTAGAACGGCTCCAGCTGCAGCGTGGTGACCATGCCCTTGTAGCCGAGGGTGCGACTGGACAGCGACACGAAGTAGGCGCCGAGCTCGTGGCCGGCCCGCTTGCGCAGGCGGTAGGCGACGCGGTCGAGGGCGATGCCGGTGAGCGGCGCGTCGGCGTGCGTGGCCCCGCCGGCGCTCACGAAGAGCTGCTCGAACGCGGGGCGGGCCTCGTCGGCGAGCTTGCCGAGGTTCTCGTTCGCGGTGGGGACCTCACGCCACCCGAGGACGCGGAGGCCCTCGGCGCGCGCGATCTTCTCGATGCCGGCCTTCTGCTGGCGGCGCTCGCTCGAGTCGCGAGGCAGGAACGCGAGTCCTGCGGCGTACTCCCCCACGGGCGGCAGTTCGAAGCCGGTGACCGCGCGGAGGAAGGCGTCTGGCATCTGCGTGAGGATGCCGGCCCCGTCTCCCGTGCCCGCGTCGGACCCGATGGCCCCGCGGTGCTCCAGGTTGCGCAGGGCCTCGAGGGCCAGCGCGATGATGTCGTGCCCGGCTTCGCCGCGCAGCGTTGCGACCATGGCCAGGCCGCAGGCGTCCTTCTCGAACGCCGGGTTGTACATGCCCTGCTTCGGGGGGTATGCGCCAGAGGCGCCGTAAGGGGGCTGGAAGTACACCAGTTACCGTCCTCAGATCTTCAGTGAAACCCGGGGACGTCGTCGGCCCGCTCGTTCAGTGCAATGGTTCTCCCGCCGCGGGACGCGGCGTTATCGGGCGCCGTCCTCGCTCGTGGGAGCAGTGCTTGTGGCGGTGGCTCCTGCGGTGACCTCGTCGGTCGGAGGCTCGCTCACGTCCACGAAATCAGAGGGATTGTCTTGCGATTGTACATCAGCGTCCAGGTCCTTCCGGCCGCGGCCGGGCTGATACGGAGAAGGCTCCAGACCCGGGTGACGGCGCGTCTGCACCACGAGGATGACGAGGCCGACCACGACGCCGATGATCGCCGCCCAGACGTTGCTGCGCAGACCCAGGATGATCTCGCTCGGGTCGATGCGGATCGACTCCCACACGATGCGACCAGCGCTGTACCAGATGAGGTAGATCGCGAACAGCCGGCCCCACTGGAAGAAGAGCTTGCGGCTCAGCCACAGCAGCACGATCACGCCGAGCCCGTTCCACAGCACCTCGTACAGGAACGTCGGGTGGAACAGCGTGCCCTCGGGGAGCCCGGGAGGGAAGGCCGAGTTGGTGGACTCGATCTCGAGGCCCCACGGCAGGTCGGTCGGCAGGCCGAAGAGCTCGTGGTTGAACCAGTTGCCGAACCGGCCCATGGCCTGCGCGAGCAGCAGCCCGGGAGCGAGTGCGTCGGCGAACGTCCAGAAGCGGATACCGGTCCAGCGGCAGCCGAGGTACGCGCCGATGGCGCCGCCGATCAGCGCGCCGAAGATGGCGATGCCGCCCTCCCAGATCGCCCACACCGAGCCGGGCTCGAAGGGGTTCCAGGTGTTCTTGCCCTCGCCGAAGTAGAAGTTCGGGTGGGTCAGCACGTGGAAGATGCGGGCGCCGATGATCGCCAGCGGCACCGCGAGGATCGAGATGTCGATCACGACCCACGGCTCCGCACCGCGCTTCGTGAGGCGGTGGTTGGTCAGCAGCACCGCGACGATGATGCCGGCGATGATGCAGAGCGCGTAGAAGTGGATCCGCACCGGGCCCAGGTCGATGTACGCGACGGGAGGACTCGGGATGCTGGCGAGCACGCCGGTGAAGCTGCTGGGGAGCGCGAGGGACATGAGTGCGATTCTAGTTCTCGGGGACGGAGCGCACCGACGACGTGCCGGTGGCGAGGGTTCGGGCGACGGCCGCGAGGGCGGGGACGCCGCCGTCGCGCAGGGCGCGCACGAGCGCGGTGCCGACGATGGCGCCGTCGGCGTACTCGGAGACACCGGCGATCTGCTCGGCGGTGGAGATGCCGATGCCGACGCAGGCGCGCAGGGCGCCGTGCTCGCGCAGGCGGGCGACGAGGGTGCGTGCGGCGCGATCGAGCTCGGCCCGCTCCCCCGTGATGCCCATCGTGGAGACGGTGTACACGAAACCGGTCGACGACTTCACGACGAGCCCGAGGCGCTCGTCCGACGAGGTCGGCGCGGCCAGGAACACCCGGTCGAGCCCGGTCCGCTCGCTCGCCGCGATCCACTCCGCCGCCGCGTCCGGCGTGATGTCGGGCGTGATCAGCCCGGCGCCGCCCGCCGCCAGCAGGTCGTCGGCGTAGCGATCGACGCCGTACTGCAGCACCGGGTTCCAGTAGGTCATCACGAGCACCGGGACGTCGGTCGCGGCGGTGATGGCGCGGATCGCGGTGAAGAGGTCCTTCATCCGGAAGCCGGCGGCGAGGGCGGCGGTCGTCGCCTCCTGGATGATCGCGCCGTCCATCACGGGGTCGCTGTAGGGCGGCCCGAGCTCGATGATGTCCACGCCGTTCTCGGCGAGGGCGATCGCCGCCTGGATGCTCGTCTCCAGGTCGGGGAAGCCGACGGGCAGATAGCCGACGAAGGCGCTGCGGCCGGCGTCGTGCGCGCGCTGGATGGCCTGTTCGACGCGGCTCACAGCTGCGGCTCTCCCTTCGAGGCGGCTTCTTCGGCGGAGCTCTCCTCGGTCGCGTCGTGCGCGAGCGCCGCCTCGTCGTAGAGCTCGAAGTACCGGGCGGCCGTGTCCATGTCCTTGTCGCCCCGGCCGGAGAGGCAGATCGCCAGGACGGCGTCCGGTCCGAGCTCGCGGCCGATGCGCAGGGCTCCCGCGAGTGCGTGCGCGGACTCGATCGCCGGGATGATGCCCTCGGTGCGGCTCAGCAGCCGCAGGGCCTGCATCGCCTCGTCGTCGGTCGCCGGAATGTACTCCGCGCGGCCGATGTCGGCCAGCCACGAGTGCTCCGGGCCGACGCCGGGATAGTCGAGCCCGGCGGAGATCGAGTGCGACTCGACCGTCTGGCCGTCCTCGTCCTGCAGGACATAGGTCTTCGCGCCGTGCAGCACACCGGGACGACCGCGCTCGATCGACGCCGCGTGCCGCGGGGTGTCGACGCCGTCGCCGGCCGCCTCGACGCCGTACAGGCGCACGCCCTCGTCGTCGAGGAACGCGTCGAACATGCCGATCGCGTTCGAGCCGCCGCCCACGCACGCGAACACCGCGTCGGGCAGCCGGCCCACCTCGTCGAGCAGCTGGGCGCGCGCCTCCTCGCCGATGATCTTCTGGAAATCGCGGACCATCGCCGGGAACGGGTGCGGCCCCGCGGCGGTGCCGAAGATGTAGTTCGTGGTCTCGACCGAGGCGACCCAGTCGCGGTACGCGTCGTTGATCGCGTCCTTCAGCGTGCGCGAGCCCGAGGTCACCGGCACGACCTCGGCGCCCAGCAGGCGCATGCGGGCGACGTTCAGCGCCTGGCGCTCGGTGTCGACCTCGCCCATGTAGATCGTGCAGTCCAGGCCGAACAGGGCCGCCGCGGTGGCCGTCGCGACACCGTGCTGTCCTGCACCCGTCTCGGCGATCACCCGGGTCTTGCCGAGGCGCTTGGTGAGCAGCGCCTGGCCCAGCACGTTGTTGATCTTGTGCGAGCCGGTGTGGTTGAGGTCCTCGCGCTTGAGGAACACCCGCGCGCCCCCGGCGTGCTCGGCGAACCGCGGCACCTCGGTCAGCGCCGAGGGGCGTCCGGCGTAGGAGGACAGCAGGTGGGCCAGCTCGGCACGGAACTCCGGATCGGCGATCGCCTCCTCGTACGCGACCGTCAGCTCGTCGATCGCGGCGATCAGCGACTCCGGCATGAACCGGCCGCCGAAGTCACCGAAGTACGGGCCGTGCTGGTCACGCAGACTCACTTCGCCTCCAGGAAGCTCTCGAGCGTGGCGATTGGATCTCCGGTCACCAGGGCCTCACCGATCAGCACGACGTCGGCACCGGCCGAACGGTAGTGCGCGACATCGGCGGGGGTGAGCACCGCGGACTCCGCGATCTTGATCGCCGTGTCCGGGATGCGGTCGACGAGCCGACCGAAGAGGTCACGGTCGAGCTCGAGGGTCTTCAGGTCGCGCGCGTTCACGCCGATCAGCGCGGCGCCGAGATCGATCGCCACGTCGAGCTCCTCCGCCGAGTGCGTCTCGACGAGCGGGGTCATGCCGAGCTCCAGGATGAACGCGTACAGGTCGCGCAGCACCTCCGGCTCGAGCCCGGCGACGATCAGCAGGACGAGATCAGCACCCGCCGCCCGCGCCTCCAGCACCTGATACCGCGTGGCGATGAAGTCCTTGCGCAGCACCGGCAGCGACACCCGCGCGGTCACGGCCTCGAGATCCGCCAGACTGCCGCCGAAACGGCGCTCCTCGGTCAGGACGCTGATCGCCGAGGCGCCGCCCTGCTCGTACAGCGACGCCTGGTGGGCGGGGTCCGGGATCTCGGCGAGTGCGCCACGGGACGGGCTCGCCCGCTTGACCTCGGCGATGATCTTGACCCGCTCGGCGGGAGCGAGGAACGCCAGGGCGTCCTTCGCCGCCGGGCGCGCGAGAGCCTCGCGCTCGACGACCTCGATCGGCCGGGAGAGGGAGCGACGCTCGGCGTCTGCGACAGCGCCGGCCGTCAGGTCGGCGAGGACCACTAGTGCGCCTTCGGGGAGTACTTGGGGCCCTTCACGCCGTAGCCCGCCTTCGCGAGCGCCCAACCCACGATGGCCCCGATCGGGATCAGCGCGGCGGAGATCCAGACCAGGGTCGGCTGCTCGAAGCAGAACGCGACGGTCGCGGCGGTGAAGCCGACGAGCATGATCACGACGGCGGTCCAGGCCGCAGGCGAGTGTCCGTGGCCAGGGTCGGCGATCGGGTTGGTCATGTTTCCTCCGGGGACGACGTGCGGATGTGTTCAGTCTATCGGGGTCAGCGCGTGGGATCCGTCCCGCGGGACAGGTCGTCCCACGAGTCGACCGCGTCGACCGGGCCCTCGTGCGTCGCGGGGTGCGCGGTCTCGGTGCGGTAACGGCGGCCGCCCGACTTCCACTGACGCCAGGTGACCAGTACCAGCACGGCCGCGAGCAGCAGGATCACCCAGCCGACGAGCGCGACCCACGGCCACGCGGACGCCACGATGTGCGCCGCCACCTCGTGCACGGCGGTGTCGCCCGCGAGCCCCGTGGTCTCGGTCACGGTCGCGGCGACGGCGTCGAAGGGCTCAGCGACCAGCAGCTGCACGGTCGACCAGCCGAGGAACACCGCCGCGACCGCGGCGAGCACCCCGAAGACCAGTCGCACCGCGCGACCGGCGATCGACAGGGCCGCGCCGAGCGCCAGCACCGCGAGGCTCAGCGGCGCGAGCAGCACCATCGCCGCGGCCCCCGGCACGAGGATCGCCTCTCCCGCATCGGCGCGCTCGACCGTGAACCAGGTCTGCGTGGAGGAGATGATGCCGAGGGCGCCGGCGAGCAGGAAGCCGGAGACCGCGAGCGAGCGCCCCCGCCGGGCGAGGCTCACGACGCCGCCGATCCGTCGACGGCACCCAGGTCGGTCGTGTCGAAGCACGTGCGGGTCCCCGTGTGGCACGCCGGGCCGGTCTGGTCGACCAGCAGCAGGATCGCGTCGCCGTCGCAGTCGAGTCGGGCCTCGCGCACCACCTGGATGTTCCCGGAGGTGTCGCCCTTGCGCCAGTACTCCTGCCGGGACCGCGACCAGTACGTCGCACGACCCGACGTGAGCGTGCGCCGCAGCGCCTCCGCATCGACCCATGCGAGCATCAGCACCTCGCGCGTGTCCCACTGCTGCACGATCGCGGGCGCCAGGCCCTCGGCCGTGAAAGCCACCTGGGCGATGCGCGCCTCGACATCCGGCTCGCTCTGCCCCTGCTGCGCCTCCGTCATCGGACCAGCACCCCCTCCGCGCGCAGCGCGTCCTTCACGTCGCCGACCGTGAGCGCTCCCGTGTGGAAGACGCTCGCCGCGAGCACGGCGTCGGCACCCGCCTTGATGGCCGGGGCGAAATCGGTCGCTCGTCCGGCGCCGCCGGAGGCGATCACGGGCACCGGCGCCGCCTCGCGCATGAGCCGGACGAGTTCCAGGTCGAACCCGTCGCGTGTTCCGTCCGCGTCGATCGAGTTCACCAGCAGCTCACCCGCCCCGCGCTCCGCGGCCTCCCTGGCCCAGTCGAGAGCGTCCAGCGTGGTCTGCGTGCGACCGCCGTGCGTCGTGACGACGAAACCGGAATGCGTCGTGTCGGCGCGCTTCACGTCGAGCGAGAGCACGAGCACCTGAGCGCCGAAGCGGTCCGCGATCTCGCCGATCAGCTCGGGCCGGGCGATCGCGGCGGAGTTCACCCCCACCTTGTCGGCGCCGACGGACAGCAGCCGGGCCACGTCCTCCACGCTGCGCACTCCCCCGCCGACCGTCAGCGGCACGAACACCTGCTCGGCGGTGCGCTGCACGACGTCGTAGGTCGTGGCCCGCGCGTCGACGGTCGCGGTCACATCGAGGAAGGTGATCTCGTCCGCGCCCTGCGCCGCATAGTGCCGGGCGAGCTCGACCGGATCCCCCATGTCGCGCAGGTTCTCGAAGTTCACGCCCTTCACGACGCGGCCGTCGGCCACATCGAGGCACGGGATGACCCTGCTCGCGAGAGTCATCAGAGCCTCGCCGCGTGGATCGCCGTGACGAGGATCGCCCTGGCCCCCAGCGCGTACAGGTCGTCCATCACCTGGTTGACCCGGCGACGCGGGATCATCACGCGCACGGCCACCCAGGCCGGGTCGCGCAGCGGGGAGATGGTGGCCGACTCCCGGCCGGGAGCGATCGCGACCGCCTGGTCGACCAGCTCGGTCGGCAGGTCGTAGTCGAGGAGCACGTACCGGCGGGCCACCATGACGCCTCGGAGACGGCGCAGCAGCGTGTCGACGCCGTCCGCGTCACCCGGGCGGCTGATCAGCACGGCCTCGGACTCCAGGATGACGGGGCCGAAGATCTCCAGCCCCGCCTGTCGCAGCGTGGTCCCCGTGGAGACCACGTCGGCGACGGCATCGGCGACGCCGAGGCGCACGGCCGACTCCACCGCACCGTCGAGCTGCACCAGCTCGGCGTTCACGCCGTGCTCCCGGAGGAACGAGCCCACCAGTCCGGGGTAGGCCGAGGCCACGCGCACGCCGTCGAGGTCGTCGATCGACGTGAAGCGTCCGGGAGGGCCGGCGAAGCGGAACGTCGACGCGCCGAAGCCGAGCTGCTCGATCTCGCGCGCCGGCTGCTGCACGTCGAGCAGCAGGTCGCGTCCGGTGATGCCGACGTCGAGGGCGCCGGAGGCGACGTACGTGGCGATGTCACGCGGACGCAGGAAGAAGAACTCGACGTCGTTCTCGGTGTCGACGACGTGCAGGGTCTTGGGGTCGCGGCGGCCGGCGTAGCCCGCCTCCGCGAGCATCTCGGCGGCGGTCTCGGACAGCGAGCCCTTGTTGGGAACGGCGATGCGCAGCATGAACGGCTTTCAGTTCGAAGGAGTGGGGGCGGAGCGCATCACAGATGTCGATAGACGTCCTGCAGGGTGAGGCCCTTCGCGAGCATCATCACCTGCAGGTGGTACAGCAGCTGCGAGATCTCCTCCGCCGCCGCCTCGTCGGACTCGTACTCGGCCGCCATCCACACCTCGGCGGCCTCCTCCACGATCTTCTTGCCGATCGTGTGCACGCCGCCGTCGAGCTCCGCGACCGTGCCCGACCCTTCCGGTCGGGTCTCGGCCTTGACGCTGAGCTCGGCGAACAGCTCGTCGAAAGTCTTCACGATTCCAGGCTAGCGGCTCGCGCGAGGTGCCTGAGCCGCGAGACCGCCGCCTCCACGTCGTCCTGCCCGTACACGGCCGAGCCCGCGACGAAGGTGTCCGCCCCCGCGGCCGCCGCCTGCGCGATCGTGTCGTCGGAGATCCCCCCGTCGACCTGGAGCCACACCTGCGACCCTCGACGTCGTGCCTCCTCCGACAGCGCGCGCAGCTTCGGCATCGTCTCCGGCATGAACCCCTGACCGCCGAACCCGGGCTCCACCGTCATCACCAGGATCTGGTCGAACTCGTCGAGGACCGGGAACAGTCCTTCGACCGGGGTGTCCGGCTTGACCGCGACACCGGCTCTGGCACCGATGTCGCGCAACCGCCGCGCGAGCGACACCGGGTCGACCGCGGCCTCCAGGTGGAAGGTGACGCTCGCCGCGCCCAGCTCCGCGTACCCGGGTGCCCAGCGCTCGGGGTCTGTGATCATGAGGTGCACGTCGAGCGGGACGGGACTGGTCTCCTGGATGCGCTGCACCATCTGCGGCCCGAACGTGAGGTTGGGCACGAAATGGTTGTCCATCACGTCGACGTGGGCGAAGTCGGCCGTCGCGATGCGGGCGAGCTCCGTCTGCATGTTGACGAAGTCGGCGGCGAGGATGCTCGGGTTGATGCGCGGTGCGCGAGGAAGCTCCACGGTCTCTGTCCTACCCTTCGGTGTCGTCGGTGCGCTGCAGGAGCGCGAGGAACATGGCGTCGGTGCCGTGGCGGTGCGGCCACAGCTGGGCGCTGCCCGTGGCGGCACGACCGTCGTCGGCGAGGTCGATCGGCGAGCGGGAGACGTCGCGCACCACGCGCCGCGCATCCAGCTCCACCACGTCGGCGCGGTCCCGCAGCACCTCCCGCACGACCCCGGTGGTCTCGGCCAGGTGCGGCGAGCACGTGACATAGGCCACGACGCCGCCCGGAGCGAGCGCGTCGAGAGCGGCGGACAGCAGGTCCACCTGCAGCGGCACGAGCTCGGCCACATCGGCGGGCGTCTTGCGCCAGCGCGCCTCCGGACGACGTCGCAGTGCTCCCAGCCCGGTGCACGGCGCGTCCACGAGGATGCGGTCGAACCCGCCGGGGTTCTCGCGCGCCAGCTCTCTGCCGTCGCGCTCGTGCACGGTCACGTCTCCGGGGACGGCCCGCAGGGCCTTCCGCACCAGTCGAGCGCGCGTCGGCACGACCTCGTTGGCCTCCAACGTCACCTCGTGCTCGCGGGCGATCGCGGCCAGCAGCGCCGTCTTGCCGCCCGGCCCGGCGCACAGGTCGAGCCACCGCTCCCCCGCCCGGATCGGTGCCGCGGCGGCCAGCGCGAGGGCGACGAGCTGCGACCCTTCGTCCTGGACGCGCACCGTGCCGGCGGACTCCGCGACCGGACGACGAGGGTCGCCCCCGGGTGACGCGAACGCGGTCGGCGCGAACGGGCGGCGGGGCTCACCCGGCTGCGCGAGCCCGGGGAGGGCCACCAGCGTCACCTCGGGCGACGCGTTGTCGGCCTCGAGCAGGGCGTCGAGCTCGTCGACCCTGCCCTCGGCCGCCAGTGCGCGCCGCAGTGCCCGGATGACCCACACCGGATGCGCCGCGCGGAGGGCGAGACGCTCATCGTCGGAGCGCGCCTCGGCCTCGATGCGCTCCATCCACTGCCCGGGCGACTCGCGCGCCACGCGACGCAGCACCGCGTTCGCGAAACTGGCCGCGCCACGGCCCGCCCGCGTCGCCACGAGGTTCACCGACTCGTTCACGGCCGCGTGCGAGGCGACCCTGGTCGCCAGGAGCTGATGGACCGCGAGCCGCAGTGCGTCCAGCACGGCCGGATCGATCGAGGAGGTGCTGCGATCCGCGGCCGCCGCGATCACCGCGTCGTACGTGCCTCGGCGGCGCAGCGTCCCGTAGGTGAGCTCGGTGGCGAGGGCCGCGTCCTGCGCGTCCAGCCCGGCCTCCGCGATCGCCGGGGGAAGCACGAGGTTGGCGTACGCGTCGGAGTCGGACACCGCCCGCAGCACCTCGTAGGCGACGAGCCGCGCCGGCTGCACCGTCCGTCGGGGCCCGCGCTCGTCGGTGCGCGCTGCGGGTCGGGGACGGCGGACCCCCGGCTGCTGGTGTCCCTCCTGCCTGCTCACGATCCCGCCCGTCGCTCGCCGCCCTGCAGGCCCCGCCACCAGTCGGCGGCGTTCATCGCCCCCTTGCCTGCCGGCTGCACGCGGGTCACCGCGAGGGGCGCGGTCGCGGTGCCGATCAGCAGCGCCGTCCTGGTGCCCGAGAGCACGCCGGGAGGCACCTGCTCCTCCCCGGCCGCGGGCTCGGCGGCGAGGATCTTCAGGCGCTGTCCGTCCACCGTCGTGTGGGCGCCGGGCTCGGGCGTCACCCCGCGGAACCGTGCGAACACCGACGACACGGGCTGCGTGAAGTCGAGGAGTCCGTCCGCCAGGCTCAGCTTCGCCGCGAACGTCGGCTCGCCCTCCTGCGGCACCGCCCGCGCCTCTCCCGCCGCGATCGCCGCGACCACCTCCGCGGTCAGGTCGGCGCCGTCGCGCGCGAGCGCCTCCAGCGCCTCGCCGGCCGTCGCCGACGACGGCACCGCCACGGTGCGCCGTGCGAACACGTCGCCCGCGTCGAGCTCCGGCACGAGCTGGAAGACGCTGGCGCCCAGCACCTCGTCGCCCGCGATCAGCGCGCGCTGCACCGGCGCCGCGCCACGCCAGGCGGGCAGCAGGGAGAAGTGCAGGTTGATCCACCCGGCGTCCGGCGTCGACAGCAACGGCTCGCGCACGAGCCCGCCGTAGGCGACGATCACGCCCAGCTCGGGCTCGAGCGCGGCGATCTCCGCGGTCACCGCGTCATCCAGACGGGCCGCCCGGATGACCGGGAGGCCCCGTTCTGCGGCAGCCTGGGCGACGGGCGACGGCGTCAGCACGCGCTTGCGGCCGAGCGGCGCATCCGGTCTCGTCACCACCGCGGCGATGTCGTGCTCCGCAGCGAGGCGATGGAGTGTGGGCACGGCAGCGGAGGGCGTGCCGGCGAAGACGAGGCGCATGAAGGTTCTCCGGAAGGGGTCAGAGCTCTGGATCGAGGATATCGAGGCGCACCGTGAGCGCGCTCCGGGCCGCGCGCGCTCGGCCCCGCCGTCCGTTCACGGCCTCCGCCACCACGGCTGCGCGCAGGACGGTCGCCACCCGCACCCCGGCGCCGTAGTCGAAGCGGACCAGGGCGCGCACGCGCGGAGGGTCGTCGTCGCCCTCGACGGGGACGGGGCCGAGCACGGCGTCGGACGGCAGCGACAGCTCCCCGAGCGCGGCAAGAGCGCGGGCGACCGCGGCCGACGTGCCCTCCACGAGCGCGACGCGCGCGGTGGGCGGCATGTGCAGCGGGGCACGGTTCTCCAGCTCCGAGCGCGCGTAGCCCGCCTGGTTCCACGTCGCGAGGGCCTTGGCGACCGCGCCGTCCACCCCCACCAGATGCACCGGAGCCCCGGGGGCGGCCAGCGCGGCAGCGTTCGACCACCAGCGCAGACACGCCTCGCCGATCCGCAAGTCGGGCGACTGCAGCATGCGCGGCCCGTCCAGCAGCACGACCGCGCGGTACCCGCCCTCCGCGAGGGGCTCGGCGCCGCGGGTCGCCACGACGAGCGCGGGGCGGGCGTCCACCCGCTCCACGGGGTGGCTGCCGTCCGCCACGATCACGCGCACGCCGGGAAACGCCCTGCCGAGCTCCTCCGCGGTGCGCTCACTGCCCGACGACGCCAGCCGCAGCCGCGGGGACGAGCACGCCGGACAGGTCCACGCACTCGCGCCGCGCCCGCACCAGCCGCACACCGGAACGGCACCGCGATGCCGCGCGCCGAGCGGCCCGCCGCAGTGGGCGCAGCGCGCGGGGGTCCGGCAGTCCGCGCACACGAGCGACGGCGAGAACCCCGGGCGCGACACCTGCACCAGCACGGGCCCCTCCGCGGCCGCCGCCCTCGCCGCGAGGAACGCCGACGACGGCAGCCTCTGGGCGGCGGGACGCTCCAGCTCCTGCGGTGTGCTCAGCAGCACGCGCGGCAGCACCCGGCGCCCGGCCCGCACGTCGCGCAGCCAGCCGCGCGCCACGAGCCGCTCGACCTCCGTCGTGCGGGTGTGCCCGGCGAACAGCAGCGCGGAGCCCTCCGACTCCTGCCGCAGCAGCGCCGCATCACGCGCGTGCACATAGGGGGCGAGCGGCTCGCCGAGCAGCGGGTCCCCGTCGTCCCACACGACCACCAGGCCCGCCTTCACCGGGGCGTACACGGCCGAGCGGTTGCCCACCACGATGCACGGGGCGTCCTCGAGGGTCCGCAGGAACGCCCGGTAGCGGTCGGGGTTCGCCTGGCGCGAGTCGTGCCGCACCACGGCCTCCGGAGGCACCACGGCCTCGAGCGCCGCGAGCAGACGGTCGAGGTCGCGATGGTCGGGCACCACGAGGATCGTCGAGCGTCCCGCGGCGAGAGTGCGCGCCGCCGCGGCCGCGAGCAGTCGCGCCCAGCCCTGTGCGCCGTCGTCCAGCTGCGGGATGGCCTCGACCGCGGCGCGGCCTCCCTCGTCGAGCACGGCATCGAGACCGTCGTACGCCGCCAGCACACGCTCCGCCTCGGCCGACTGCTCGGCGTCGGGCGCCACGACCGGGGCGTCGGCGCGCCAGGCCTTCTCCACGCGCACCTGTCGCTTCGGGATCACGAGCCGCAGTACATCGGACGCCGAGCCCGCGGCACGGTCGGCGACCCGCCGCGCCAGGCGGTACAGGCGGTCGGGCAGCACCGGGACCGCCGACACCACGGTCTCCACCTCGGACAGGGGTCGTTCCGCGTCGCTCTCGACGTCGACCTCCACCACATAGCCGTCCACCACGCGGCCGGCGGTGCGCAGCGGCACCTTCACCCGCACGCCGGGCTCGACGGGCCCGAGCTCGGCGGGAAGGGCGTAGTCGAAGAGCCGGTCGAGCTGCGGCAGCGGCGAGTCGAGGAGCACGCGCGCGATGCGACGGCTCTCGGGCGACATCAGGACCTCGGCCCCCTCAGAGCCCGGCAGCGCGGCGCAGCTCGTCGGCGCGGTCGGTGCGCTCCCACGTGAAGTCGGGGAGCTCGCGCCCGAAGTGGCCGTACGCCGCGGTCTGCGCGTAGATCGGGCGCAGCAGGTCGAGCTGCTCGATGATCGCCTGCGGGCGCAGGTCGAACACCTCCTCGATCGCGCGCGTGATGACCTCGTCCGACACCCGGCCGGTGCCGAACGTCTCGACGTAGAGCCCCACGGGGCGCGCGACACCGATCGCATAGGCGACCTGCACCTCGAGGCGGTCGGCCAGTCCCGCCGCCACGGCGTTCTTGGCCACCCAGCGTGTGGCGTAGGCGCCGGAACGGTCGACCTTGGACGGGTCCTTGCCGCTGAACGCGCCGCCACCGTGACGCGCGGCACCGCCGTACGTGTCGATGATGATCTTGCGTCCGGTGAGGCCCGCGTCGCCCTTCGGCCCGCCCGTCACGAACGGACCGGCGGGGTTGATGTAGTAGGTCACGTCGTCGAGCGCGAGGCCCGTGGTCGCCAGGACGGGGTCGATCACGTGCTCGCGCACCTGCGCCTTGAGCTCGTCCTGCGAGATGTCGGGGTGATGCTGCGTGGAGAGCACGACCGCGTCGATCGTCTTCGGGGTGAAGCCGTCGTACCCGAGCGTGACCTGGGTCTTGCCGTCGGGGCGGAGATACGGCAGCAGGCCGCTGCGGCGCACCTCGGTCAGGCGTTCGGCGATGCGGTGCGCCGTCCACGCGGCCATCGGCATGAGCTGTGGCGTCTCGTTCGTCGCGAAGCCGAACATGATGCCCTGATCGCCGGCGCCGAGGCCGTCGAGCGGATCGACCGACGTGCCGTCACGGTGCTCCTGGGCGTTGTCGACGCCGTGCGCGATGTCGGTGGACTGCTCCCCGACGGAGACGCTCACGCCGCAGGAGTCCCCGTCGAACCCGGTGTCGGACGATGTGTAGCCGATGCCGTTGACCACCTGGCGCACGATCGTCGGGATGTCGACGTAGGCGTCGGTTCGGATCTCTCCGGCGACGTGCACCAGCCCGGTCGTGACGAGCGTCTCGACGGCGACACGGGACCCCGGGTCCTTCGCGAGCAGGCCGTCGAGGATGCTGTCCGAGATCTGGTCGCAGATCTTGTCCGGGTGCCCTTCGGTGACGGACTCGGACGTGAACAGACGCAGCGCGCTCATCGATGCTCCAGAACGGGGACGGACGGGGGGAGGGTGTGGCACCCATTCTGGACCGCGCCACCGACGAAGCGGCGGCGCGGTCGTCGAGTCACTCCGCGTGACGCAGGCGGAGCTTGTCCTCGTTGATCTCGTGCAGCGCGATGGTCAGCGGCTTGTCCTCGACGGACGAGTCCACGAGCGGACCGACGTTGTCGAACAGGTTGCCCTCGTGGAGGTCGGAGTAGTAGTCGTTGATCTGGCGTGCGCGCTTGGCCGCGTAGATCACGAGCTCGTACTTGGAGTCGACGCGCTCCAGCAGGTTGTCGATGGGGGGATCGATGATGCCGTTGTTGCGTCCGGCCATGGGGGGGACCTCCTGATCAGGCGACGGGGTTCGTCGCGAAGACGGTGCTGCGGGCGCGCGAGGAAAGCGTCAGCGCGCAGAGCTTGTAGACAAGTCTACGACCTCGCGAGCGGCGGTGGCGACGTCCTCGTTCACGACGAGGTGGTCGAACTCATTCTGCGCGGCCAGCTCGACCTTCGCGGTGCGCAGTCGCCGCGCCCGCTCCTCCGCGTCCTCCGTCCCGCGGCCGACCAGCCGGTGCACCAGCTCGTCCCAGCTCGGAGGAAGCAGGAAGATGAGCGTCGCCGAGGGCTCCGCGGCGCGCACCTGCCGTGCGCCCTGCAGGTCGATCTCGAGCAGCACCGTCTTGCCCTCGGCCAGCGCCGCATCGATCGGAGCGCGCGGGGTGCCGTAGCGCGAGCGGTTGTGCACCACGGCGTACTCCAGCAGCTCGCCGTCGGCGATCAGGCGGTCGAACTCGGCGTCGTCGACGAAGTAGTAGTGCACGCCGTCGATCTCGCCGGGACGCGGCGCCCTGGTCGTCGCCGACACCGACAGGTGGATCTCGGGGTTGTTCTCCCGGATGTGCGCCGCGACGGTGCCCTTGCCCACCGCGGTCGGCCCGGCCAGCACCAGCAGGCGACTGCGGGCCTCGCGCGGCGTGGCCGGCGGGAACCGGCCGTCGAGCCACTCCTCCAGGACACGTCGTTGACGCGCTCCGAGGCCGCCGAGCCGCTTCACCGGTGAGATACGCAGCTCCTCCAGCACGCGGTCGCGCTTGCCGGCACCGATGGCCGGGAGCGCCAGGAGGAAGTCGGTGATGCGCAGCGAGCCCTCGACGGAGTCCGGGTCGGCGGTCGCGCGTCGCAGCACGGCCTGCGGCGTCACCACACGCATCATCAGGTCGCGCTTGAGCGAGGCGCGGGCCCGGCGGCGCTCGACCGCACGGCGGGCGGCGGCGGCCCTGTCGACCTCGGGAACGGTGCGGTTGGTGTCAGGCACGGGTCACCTCGCGGTACTGGGCGGCACGTCGGGCGATGGTCTCGGCCAGGTCGTCGGGACCCGCGGAGAGGATGCTGCGGCTCTCGCTCGCGAGCACGGTGGGCGACAGCGAGCCGAAGCGCCGCCCGAGGTCCGCCGGCTCGGCCCCCTGCGCACCGAAGCCGGGCGCGAGGATCGGCGCCGCCGGGCTGATCGCGTCGATCCCGGTCGCGGCGAGGTCGAGCGTGGCACCGATCACGAAGCCGAAGCTGCCCCACTCCCCCGCCGGGGTGCTCGTCGCGTTGCGCGCCGAGACCTCGGCGACGACCGCCGCCGACACGGTCTCGCCCGACGCGGTCCGCGCGCGCTGGAGGTCGGCGGCCTCCGGGTTGCTCGTCGCCGCGAGGACGAACAGGCCCTTGCCGTGCTCGTCCGCCAGCGCGAAAGCGCCGCCGAGAGCGCCCACGCCGAGGTAGGGACTCACGGTGAGCGCGTCGGCCTCCAGCGGCGTCCCCGGAGCGAGCCACGCCTGCGCGTAGTCGTCCATCGTCGACCCGATGTCTCCGCGCTTGGCGTCGGCGATCACCAGCAGCCCCGCCGTCCGCGCCGCGGAGACCACGTCCTCCAGTGCGGCGATCCCGGCGGATCCGTAGCGCTCGAAGAACGACACCTGCGGCTTCACGACGCCGACGTGATCCTGCGCGGCGGCGACGGTACGCAGCCCGAACTCCCGCACCCCGGCGGCGTCGGCGGAGAGCCCCCACGCCGCGAGCAGGGCGGCGTGGGGGTCGATGCCGACGCAGAGCGGTCCGTGCGCGTCCAGCGCCGCGCGGACCCGCTCTCCGAAGCGTGCGGTCATACCGCGGCCGCCCGGTCGAGCGCGTACTCCTGCAGGCTCTTCACCTGGAAGCCCTCGTCGGCCGCGTCCATGCCGCTCACCGCGGCACCCAGCACCGCGATGGTGGTGAACAGCGCCTTGTCGGCGGCGACGGCGGCCGCGCGGATCTCGTAGCCGTCCGCGCGCGCCGCCCCACCGGACGGCGTGTTCACGACGATGTCGATCTCCCCGTCGTTGATCAGGTCGACGATGTTGCGCGCTCCGGACTCCTGCGTCTCGCTGTACTTCTCGACCACGGTCACCGCGATGCCGTTGCGCGACAGGATCTCCGCCGTGCCCTCGGTCGCCACGATCGTGAAGCCGAGCTGCTGCAGCCGGTGGGCCGGGAGGATCACCGCGCGCTTGTCGGAGTCGGCGACCGAGATGAAGACGGTGCCGGAGGTCGGCATCCCGCCGTACGCCGCGGCCTGGCTCTTCGCGAACGCGGTCGGGAAGTCGCGATCGATGCCCATGACCTCACCGGTCGAGCGCATCTCCGGGCCCAGGACCGAGTCGACCGTCTTGCCGTCGGCCGTGCGGAACCGCTTGAACGGCAGCACGGCCTCCTTGACCGAGACCGGGGCGTCCAGCGGCACCCGGGAGCCGTCCTGCTCCGGCAGCATGCCCTCGGCCCGCAGCTCGGCGATGGTGGAGCCGGCCATGATGCGGCTCGCGGCCTTCGCCATCGGAATGCCGAGCGCCTTCGACACGAACGGAACGGTGCGGCTCGCGCGCGGGTTGGCCTCGATCACGTAGAGCACGCCGGCGCTGATCGCGAACTGCACGTTCAGCAGGCCCCGGACGCCGACGCCCTCGGCGATCTTGAGCGTGGCCTCGCGCACCCGGTCGACGTCGCTGCGGCCGAGCGAGACCGGCGGCAGGGTGCAGCTGGAGTCACCGGAGTGGATGCCGGCCTCCTCCAGGTGCTCCATGACCCCGCCGATGAACAGGTCGGTGCCGTCGTAGAGCGCATCCACGTCGAGCTCGATCGCGTCGTCGAGGAAGCGGTCGACCAGGAGGGGCTTGCCCTCCTCGATCACGACCTCCCCGGCCGTGCGGACGAAGTAGTCGCGCAGCGCGTCGGTGCCGTAGACGATCTCCATGCCGCGTCCGCCGAGCACGAAGCTGGGGCGCACGAGCACCGGGTAGCCGATCTCCTCCGCGATGCGCACGGCGCCCTCGACGTCGATCGCCGTTCCGTTGCGCGGCGCGAGCAGCCCGGCGTCGTCGAGCAGGCGCGAGAAGAGCTCGCGCTCCTCCGCCAGGTCGATCGCCTCGGGGCTGGTGCCGAGCACGGTGTATCCCGCGGCCTCGATGCCCTTCGCGAGCCCGAGCGGCGTCTGGCCGCCGAGCTGGCAGACCACGCCGAGGATGGTGCCGCTCGCGGCCTCCGCGTCGAGCACCTCCAGGACGTCCTCCAGGGTCAGCGGCTCGAAGTAGAGCCGGTCGGACGTGTCGTAGTCGGTGGACACGGTCTCGGGGTTGCAGTTGACCATGACGGTCTCGAACCCGGCGTCCGACAGCGCGAACGAGGCGTGCACGCACGAGTAGTCGAACTCGACGCCCTGCCCGATGCGGTTCGGGCCCGAGCCGATGATCACGACCTTGGTGCGGTCGGAGGGCTCCACCTCGGTCTCCGCGTCGTAGCTGGAGTAGTGGTACGGCGTGAGCGCGGGGAACTCCCCGGCGCACGTGTCGACCGTCTTGTACACCGGCCGGATGCCGAGGCCGTGGCGCACGCCGCGGATCTCCGCCTCGGTCTCGCCGCGCAGCTGGGCGAGCTGCGCGTCGGAGAAGCCGTGCTCCTTCGCGTAGCGCAGGGTCGCCGCGTCGAGCTCGGGGGCCGTGCGCACCACCTCGGCGACCTCGTTGATGAGCACGATCTGGTCGAGGAACCACGGGTCCATCGCCGTCGCCTCGAACGCCTGCTCGATGGTCGCGCCCTTGCGCAGCGCCTGCTGCAGAGTCACGATGCGGCCGTCGGTCGGGGTCTTGGCGACCTCCAGCAGCTCTTCGACGCTGCGCGGCTCGTCGCCCCAGTGGAAGCTGGAGCCGCGCTTCTCGAGCGAACGCAGCGCCTTCTGCAGCGCGGTCGCGTAGTTACGGCCGATCGCCATCGCCTCGCCCACCGACTTCATGGTGGTGGTGAGGGTGGCGTCGGCGGCCGGGAACTTCTCGAACGCGAAGCGCGGCACCTTGACGACGACATAGTCGAGCGTGGGCTCGAAGCTGGCCGGGGTGACGCCGGTGATGTCGTTCGGGATCTCGTCGAGGCGGTAGCCGAGGGCGAGCTTGGCGGCCAGCTTGGCGATCGGGAAGCCGGTGGCCTTCGACGCCAGGGCGCTGGACCGCGACACGCGCGGGTTCATCTCGATGACGATGATGCGCCCGTTCTCCGGGTTCACCGCGAACTGGATGTTGCACCCGCCGGTGTCGACGCCGACCGCGCGGATGATGTCGATGCCGATGTCGCGCAGCTTCTGGTATTCGCGGTCGGTGAGGGTCAGCGCGGGCGCGACCGTGATGGAGTCGCCCGTGTGCACGCCGACCGGGTCGACGTTCTCGATCGAGCACACGACCACCGTGTTGTCGGCGGTGTCGCGCATGAGCTCGAGCTCGTACTCCTTCCACCCGAGGATCGACTCCTCCAGGAGCACCTCGGTGGTGGGCGAGTCACGCAGACCCGCACCGCCGATGCGCCGCAGGTCCTCTTCGTCGTACGCGAAGCCGGAACCCAGGCCGCCCATCGTGAACGACGGCCGCACGACGAGCGGATAGCCGAGCTCTTCGGCGCCGGCGAGCAGGTCGTCCATGGTGTGCGCGATCACGCTGCGGGCGACGTCGGCGCCGGCCTCCAGCACGAGCTCCTTGAAGATCTGGCGGTCCTCGCCCTTGCGGATGGCGTCGACCTTCGCGCCGATCAGCTCGACGCCGTACTTCTCGAGGATCCCCTGCTCGTGCAGCGCCATGGCCGCGTTGAGGGCGGTCTGGCCGCCGAGGGTCGGCAGGATCGCGTCGGGCTTCTCCTTGGCGATGATCGTCTCGATCACGGCCGGGGTGATCGGCTCGATGTAGGTCGCGTCGGCGAAGTCGGGGTCGGTCATGATGGTGGCCGGGTTGGAGTTGACCAGGATGACCCTGACCCCTTCTTCGCGCAGCACGCGGCACGCCTGGGTGCCGGAGTAGTCGAACTCGCAGGCCTGGCCGATGACGATCGGGCCGGAGCCGATGACGAGGACGGAGGAGATGTCGTCGCGCTTGGGCATTACTGGGCGTCCTTCTTGTTCGCGATGACCATGTCGCGGAAGCGGTCGAAGAGGTAGTTGGCGTCGTGCGGACCGGCCGCGGCCTCGGGGTGGTACTGCACCGAGAACGCGGGGATGTCGAGGGCGCGCAGGCCCTCCACGACGTTGTCGTTGAGGCCGACGTGGCTGACCTCGACCTTGCCGTAGCCGCGCGGGCTGTCGAAGGAGCCCTCCAGGGGCGCCTCGACCGCGAAGCCGTGGTTGTGGGCCGTGATCTCGACCTTGCCCGTCTGCTTGTCGAGCACGGGCTGGTTGATGCCGCGGTGGCCGAACGGCAGCTTGTAGGTGCCGAGTCCGAGGGCACGGCCGAGCAGCTGGTTGCCGAAGCAGATCCCGAAGAAGGGCAGTCCGTCGTCCAGCACGGCGCGCAGCAGCTCCACGTGGTCGCCCGAGGCGGCCGGGTCGCCCGGCCCGTTGGAGTAGAACACCGCCACCGGCTCGATCGCCCGGATGTCGTCGATGCTCACGTCCTGCGGGAGCACGTGCACGTCGAACCCGCGGGCGGCGAGGTTGTCGATCGTCGCCTGCTTCACGCCGAGGTCGAGCACGGCGAGGTTGCCGATGCGCTCCCCCACCGCCGGGGTCACGGTCGCGCTCTCGACCGAGACCTGCGCCGACAGGTTGAGTCCGGTCATCTCGGGGGCCTCCCGCACGATGCGCAGCTGCTCTTCCGCGTCGAGAGCGGCGTCGTCGCCCGAGAAGATGCCGCCGCGCATGGATCCGGCGGACCGGATGTGGCGCGTGACCGCGCGGGTGTCGATACCGCTGATGCCGACGATGCCGTCCTCCACGAGGACGTCGTCGAGGGAGGCGTTGGCCCGCCAGTTCGAGACCACGCGCGAGGGGTCGCGGACGATGTAGCCGGCGACCCAGATGCGGCGCGACTCGGTGTCCTCGTCGTTCATGCCGGTGTTGCCGATGTGCGGCGCCGTCTGCAGCACGATCTGACCCGCGTACGAGGGGTCGGTGATGGTCTCTTGATATCCCGACATGCCGGTGGCGAACACGACCTCGCCGAGGGTGCGGCCGCGGGCGCCGTACGCGCGACCGGCGTGACGGGTGCCGTCCTCGAGGACGAGCACGGCGGGATCGGGCAGGCGGGACGGGGAGTCCGCCGGGGAGGATGTCTGGTTGGTCATGACGTTGCTCCTGTGTCGGGGGCAGCGGGGACGAGCCGCTGCAGGTCGGAGATGAGGTTCTGGGGATCGCCGCCGGTGAGCCGGAGGTAGCTGTCCACGATCGTCGTGTCGGCGACGCGCCACGCGATGCGGACGAGGCCGCCCGGTTCGACCACGCGGTCGATCGTGACGGTGGCCCGGTCGACCGCGACGAGCTGGTCGCGCGCGAGGAAGACCGTGGGGGCGCCGTCGAGGGCCAGCGCGACGCCGCGGTCGGTCACCGCCAGCTCCCCGCGGGCCCGGAAGGCGAGCGGCGTGATGGCCACGCGTTCGAGGGGCTGCTCGTGCGTCGTCGTCGACACGTACAGCACCTCGTCGCGGCGCATCACCTCCGCGTGCTCCGGCACACCGAGGGGCGCGGTGAACGCGGCATCGCGCCGCACTCGTCGTCGCCAGGCGAACAGCATCGCGAGCAGCACCAGCAGCGCGAGGGCGATCAGGATCGCGACCGCGAGGTCCCGTGCGCTCATGCGCCGAGCTCCTCGACGACAGCTCCGCCGTCGACGGTCAGCACGCCGCCGTGCAGCGTGTACTGCACGCGGCCCGGCAGTTCGCGGCCGAGGTACGGCGAGTTCGTGCTGCGTCCGCGCAGGTCCGCCTCGGTGAACACGCCGTCGACCGCCGCATCGTACAGCGCGAGCTGCGCCGGCTGCCCGACCTCGAGCGGGGTGCCGTGCCCGGCCAGACCGCCGATGCGCGCGGGTGCCGCGCTCATCACGCGGGCCACATCCGGCCAGTCGAGCAGGCCGGTCTGCACCATGGCCTGGTGCACGACGCGCAGTGCGCTCTCGAGCCCCACCATGCCGTTCGCGGCCGCCGGCCATTCGCACGCCTTGTGCTCGCTCGGGTGCGGGGCGTGATCGGTCGCGACGATGTCGATCGTGCCGTCGGCGAGGCCCTCCCGCACCGCGAGGACATCCTCCTCGCGGCGCAGCGGCGGGTTGACCTTGAACCGCGCGTCATAGCCGCGGACGAGTTCGTCGGTGAGCAGCAGGTGGTGCGGAGTGACCTCCGCCGTCACGTTCACGCCGCGCTTCTTGGCCCAGCGGATGATGTCGACCGAGCCGGCCGTCGACAGGTGGCACACATGCAGGCGCGAGCCGACGTGCTCGGCGAGAAGCACGTCACGCGCGATGATCGACTCCTCGGCGACCGCGGGCCAGCCCGTGAGGCCGAGCTCCGCCGAGACGGTGCCCTCGTTCATCTGGGCGCCCTCGGTCAGGCGGGGGTCCTGGGCATGCTGGGCGATCACACCGCCGAAAGACTTCACGTACTCCAACGCGCGGCGCATGATCAGCGGGTCCCACACGCAGAAGCCGTCATCGCTGAACACCCGCACCTGCGCACGCGAGGTCGCCATGGCGCCGAGCTCGGCGAGGCGCTCGCCCTTCTGGCCCACCGTGACCGCGCCGATCGGCTGCACCGTGGCGTAGCCCGCAGCCTCGCCGAGGGCCAGCTCCTGCTCGACGACGCCGGCCGTGTCGGCCACGGGCGACGTGTTCGGCATCGCGAACACGGCCGTGAAGCCACCGGCCGCCGCCGCGCGGGTGCCGCTGAGGATCGTCTCCGACGCCTCGTATCCGGGCTCGCGCAGATGCGTGTGCAGGTCGACCAGCCCCGGCAGGGCGATGAGGCCGCCGGCATCGATCACGCGCGCGCCGGCACGGCTGAGCCCGGAGCCGATCTCGGCGATCCGGCCGTCCTCGATGATCAGGTCGGCGCTCTCCGCGCCGAGCAGCCGTGCACCGGTGATGACGAGGGTCTCGCTCACAGGTCTCCCCCTCGTTCGTCGTCTCGTTCGCCCGCCAGCAGCAGGTACAGCACAGCCATCCGCACGGAGACCCCGTTCGAGACCTGTTCCAGCACCGTCGAGCGGGGGGAATCGGCTGCTTCGGAGGAGATCTCCAGCCCCCGGTTCATGGGTCCGGGGTGCATCACAATGCTACCGGCCGGAAGAGCGGCCACACGCCGTGCGTCCAGACCCCACCGGCGCGAATACTCCCGCTCAGTCGGGAAATACGCGGCGTTCATGCGCTCCAGCTGGATCCGCAGCATCATGACCGCGTCCGGCCCGGCCGCCAGCGCCTCGTCGAGGTCGTAGACGACCCGGACCGGCCAGAGCGACACGTTCTGCGGCACCAGCGTCGGCGGCGAGACCAGCGTGACCTCGGCGCCCAGGGTCGTCAGCAGCCACACGTTCGAGCGCGCGACCCGCGAGTGCAGCACGTCGCCGACGATCGTGACGCGGAGCCCGGTCAGGTCGCGTCCACGGCTGTCCGCGCCGTAGCGGCGCTTGCGGATCGTGAACGCGTCGAGCAGCGCCTGCGTCGGGTGCTCGTGCGTGCCATCACCCGCGTTGACGACGCCCGCAGAGATCCAACCGCTCGTCGCGAGGGTCTGCGGGGCGCCCGAGCCGGGGTGACGGACGACGACCGCATCGGCGCCGATCGCCTCGAGGGTCTGCGCCGTGTCCTTGAGGCTCTCGCCCTTGGAGACGCTGGAGCCCTTCGCGGCGAAGTTGATCACGTCGGCGGAGAGCCGCTTGGCCGCGGCCTCGAACGAGATCCGGGTGCGGGTCGAGTCCTCGAAGAAGAGGTTGACGACGGTCTTGCCACGCAGCGTCGGAAGCTTCTTGACCTCGCGCGACTGCGTGTCCGACATGTCCTCCGCGACATCGAGGATGCGCAGCGCCGTGGCGCGGTCGAGGGTGCGGGTGTCCAGGAGGTGCCTCATTCGCCGATGGTCACCTCCTCGGCGCCGTCCGTCTCGAACAGACGGACGTTCACGCGCTCGGTGCGGGCGGACGGGATGTTCTTGCCGACGAAGTCGGGTCGGATCGGGAGCTCACGGTGACCGCGGTCGACGAGGATCGCCAGGCGCACGGCGCTCGGGCGGCCGATCGACTGGATGGCGTCCAGCGCGGCACGGATGCTGCGACCGGAGAAGAGGACGTCGTCGACCAGCACCACGGTCTTCCCATCGATGCCGCCGGCCGGGATCTCGGTCGGCTGCGGGGACCGCGTCGGGTGCTTGGCCAGATCGTCACGGAAGAGCGTGACGTCGAGCGAGCCGACGGGGACGGAGACCTGCGCGATCTCACTGATCAGGGTGCCGAGGCGATGCCCCAGGGTGACGCCGCGGGTCGGGATCCCGAGGAGGACGAGGCCGTCGGCGCCTCGATTCGACTCGAGGATCTCGTGCGCGATCCGGGTCAGCGCTCGTGAGATGTCGGCTTGGTGCAGCACAGTGCGCACGCTCATCAGCCGCTCCCTTCTCCGCCTCACAGGACGGTGTTAAAGGTTGCTTGCGATGTCAGTCTATCGGAGCGGGAGACCGCGTCCGCTCAGCTCGCCTCCTGGAGCACGGCGTCGGTGACGTCGTCGATCTTGCGGGCGCGGATCGGGTGGCCGCTCGTGGAGAGGCACCGCCCGGTCTTCAGATCCCACTTCCAGTCGTGCATGCTGCACGTCAGGACGCCGTCCTCGTCGACCGAGCCGGTGCGGGTCAGGTCGGCGCGCAGGTGCGGACACCGGCGCTGCACCACCCAGTCGCCCACCTCGGCGTCTTCGGTCTGGTCGGTCTGCTCCTGGTACCAGTTCTCGACGTACTCGATGCGGTCCACCGACAGGCACTTGAGGAACGTAGTGAGGAACTCGTTGAACTTGCCGCTGCGGCCCACGGAGAACTGCATCGACAGGAAGATCGAGTTCGACCAGTCGATCTCGTGATCACGGATGTTGGTCGAGACGAGGTCGGCGGGGATCGTGTACCAGTAGACGCACTCCTCCCCCGCGTACTCGCGGACCTTGGCACGCGGGAAGTCCACCACCATGTCGAGCTCGCCGATGCGGAACCGCACGTGGCCGCCCACGCCGAGTCGGATCGTGCGCGACTTCTTCAGCAGCGGCTCCCACCAGTTCTTGAGGGCCTCGAGCATCTCGGCGGGCGGGATGATCTCCGCGCGGGAAGCTTCCTCGTCGCGGATCTCCTGCCGTCGCGACGCCCGCTGCTCCTCCAGGTAGTCCCACTTGTCGTCGAACATGCGGCTGATCTCGGCCTCGGTGTACAGGGTCTGCGCGGTCGTGACCTCACCGCCGTCGATCGTGACGACCGTGCCGGGGATGAACAGCTGGCCGTCGTACTGCGGCGACAGCTCCTTCATATGCGCCAGGAACTGCTTCTGATCCGTGAAGATCGACTCGCCGTTGCGGCCCGTGCCGTTGAAGTCGAACAGGTCGTCGCGCAGGAACATCGGCGGACCGGCCATCGGGAACACGTGCGGGGCGTCGACCTTGTCGATGTAGTACATCGCCCGCTTGTTCTGGGCCTCGCGCTTGAGCCGGGCGAAGTTCTGCTTCGCGTCGAGCGGCAGGTCGTACACCATCGGCCACCAGATCGCGCCGGAGACCTGCGTGAAGTAGGCATCCGGCTTGCCGAAGTGCAGCAGCTTCTCAAGGTCGAGCGGGTGCGAGTCGTTCTGGTTGAGCATCGAGCCCGTGCCGTCGTCGACGCTCAGCGAGGAGTCGCCGATCGGGCCGTCGCTCGGCGCCCGCAACGGCGTGATCATCAGCTTGAGATCACCGCGCTGGATGATCTCGCCCGCGGGCGCGTAGGTGATGTTCGTGTACCCGAGCGCCCGGATGTCCTGCTCCAGATCGTCGATCGGATACTCCGGCAGCAGCACCTCGATGTCCTTGCGGATGTACCGCTCCAGGAGGGCGGGGTCGAAGTGGTCGCGGTGCCGGTGCGAGATGTACAGGAAGTCCGCCTCGCGGCCGAATCGCTCCCAGTCGAGCGCGCGGTTGTCGGGGAACGGGAACCAGGAGCCGAAGAACGAGGGCCCGAGGACCGGGTCGCAGATGATGTTCCCGCCGACCGTCTCGATGAACATCCCGGCGTGGCCGAGTCCCGTGATCCGCATTGCATTCCTCTCGAAGATGAACCGTTCGATTGTACCGAGGTGTCCCTGGGCGACCGGTCGGACGAGCCGGAGATAACCCTCAGGCCTCGAAGAGCCCGCGGATGTCGTCGGCCGAGAGCGACTGCGCGAACAGGGCATCGTCGTCGAGCACGGCGGTGAAGAGCCGGGCCTTGCGCCGCTGCAGGGCGAGCACCTTCTCCTCGATCGTGCCGGTCGCGATCATCCGGTAGACGAACACCTGGCTCGGCTGGCCGATGCGATGCGTGCGGTCGACGGCCTGCGCCTCGGCGGCCGGGTTCCACCACGGGTCGAGGAGGAACACGTAGTCGGCCTCGGTGAGCGTCAGACCGAACCCGCCCGCCTTCAGGCTGATCAGGAAGACCGGCTGCTCGCCCGTCCGGAAGCCCTCGACCACGGCATCCCGTCGCCGCGTCGCACCGTCGAGGTGGGCGTAGGGGATCCCGGCAGCCGCGAGTCGCTCCGCCGCGAGGTCGAGGAAGGACGTGAACTGGCTGAACACCAGGGCGCGGTGGCCCTCCGCCTGGAGCTCGACCACGCGCTCCAGCAGCACGTCGAGCTTGCGCGAGCCGATCCGGGCGTCGGCGGGGTCGACCAGTCCTGGTGCGAGGCTGAGCATCCGCAGCAGCGTGAGCGAACGGAACACGATGAAACGGTTGCGGTCGAGGTCCTCGAGGAGCCCCAGCACCTTCTGGCGCTCCCGCTGCAGCACCGTCTCGTACAGCGACCGGTGCGCCGCGCTGAGCTCCACCTCGAGCACCTGCTCCTGCTTCGGAGGGAGGTCGGCCGCCACCAGCTCCTTCGTACGCCGCAGCAGCAGCGGCCGGATCCGCCGGCGGAGGCGGGCCAGGCGACGCGCGCGGTACTCGCCGCCCTCCGCGTTCTCCGGGACCTTGCCCTGCTCGATCGGCTGGATGTACTGCTCCCGGAACTTCCGCGCCGACGCGAAGAGCCCGGGAGCGGTGAGCTTCAGCAGCGCCCACAGCTCGCTGAGACTGTTCTCGAGCGGGGTGCCCGTCACCGCGAACGTCACATCGGCGGGAAAGCTCGCGACGGCGCGGTGCAGCTTCGTGGCCGGGTTCTTCACGAACTGCGCCTCGTCAAGGATCAGGCCGGCCCAGGTCACCCCAGCGAAGGCCTCCGCGTCGATCCGCGCGACCGCGTACGTCGTGACCACCAGGTCCGCGCCCGCGGCGACCGTCGACAGCGACGGCCCGGACGAGGTGGACCTGGCGGCGACGCGGAGCCCCGGGGTGAACTTCGCGGCCTCGCTCAGCCACGTCGGCAGCACCGAGGTCGGGACGACCACGAGGAAGGGGCGCGTCTCTCCCGCCTCGCGGGTGTGAGCGACGAGCGCGAGCAGCTGCAGCGTCTTGCCGAGGCCCATGTCGTCGGCGAGGATGCCGCCCAGCCGGTGCCCCCAGAGGAACGCCAGCCAGTCGAGCCCCTGCTGCTGATACGGCCGCAACTGCGCCCGGACGCCGGACGGCACCGGGACCGGGGGCACCCCCGCCGCCCCGCGCAGGCCGTCGGCCGTCGCGCGCCAGCTCACGGCGGGCACGGCCTCGTCCGCGAGGTCCTCGAACTCCTCCCACAGGTCGATCTGGTGGCGGCTGAGGCGCGGCCCCGTCTCCCATTCGTCGAGGTCGCCCGCCTCGTCGATCAGCTCACGGAGTCGATCGAGCGCCGGATGGTTCAGCGAGAAGTAGGTGCCGTCGACGAGCAGGAGCTTCCTGCGACCCCTGCTCATCGCGGTGAACAGCGGCTCGAACGGGATCGTGCGCCCGTCGATGCGCACCAGGACGCCCAGGTCGAACCAGTCCGGATCGGTGGACTCGACCGTGCTCACGGTGATCTCGGGCTCGCCCGACAGTTCGCGATACGTCTTCCGGCGACCGTCGACGACCACGGTCACGCCCTCCGCCTCCAGCGCCGGCACGGCCCTGGTGACGAACTCCGCCGCCTCGACGTCGTGGAAGGCCCCCTCCGCGGCGAACGGCTCCCCGATCAGCTCGGCCCACCGCGCGGCGAGGTCGTGCCCCGCCGCACTCTCCGCCCGCAGATCCCGCACCGCCTGCGGCCCGGGGGCGAACGGCACGCGCCCGAAGCCGCGGTAGTCCCACTCGAACGCGTAGGCCACCGTGTCCCCGCGGCGGAACGAGAGGCGCAGCACGGGCTGCGGCGCGGGCAGCTCCGGAAGCCGCACCCGTCCGAGCCCACGGGTCGGTACCCGCCGTGCCAGCACCGGGTAGGCGTCGCGGAGGAACACCTCCTCGTCGGCCGCCGCCACGGTGAGGCCGCCCGGCGCGAGGAGGAGGGGTCGCAGCGGTTCGGCCACCGGAGACTCCGCGAGCGTCACGTGCAGCCGCGCCCCCGACTGGTCGACCGCGTAGAGCCCCGTTCGACCGATCGGATGCACGGAGTCGGGCTCGACCGCGCGTCCGTCGAGCGTAATGGCAGGACGCACCACCAGCGTCCCGTCGTCGGCCCGAGCCACGGTGGCCTCGACCGACGCGGACTCCGCGATCGCCACGGTCGTGGACTTCTGCGTCGCGACCAGCGGGATGCCGAGTGCGCCGGCCACCCTGAGGTGCCCCCACAGCAGGCTCGACTCGATCAGGTCCGCGACCAGCCAGTCGCCCGCCGTGCCGGACAGCAGACTGTCTCTGGCGATGCTGAGCAGATCGGCGAACCATCGAGAGCGCTCACGTCCGTATTCGTCCGGCGCGCGACGAACCGCGTCCCAGGTGGCGGCTCCGAGCACCCACGCGCCGGTCGCGGCGCTGCGCTCCAGGGGACGGATGCCGAGCAGCAGCTCACCGGTCCCCTTCGCCACGTCGCGCGGCGTCGCGGTGCGCTGGGGTCGCGCGGCCCAGGGGTTCGCGCCGCCGGAATCGCGCACCCGGAGCTCGACCCCCAGCGCGAGCGCGGTCCGCGGCTCGGCGGGGACCGCCGCACCGAGGATCGACCGCCAGTCGGACGGCGCGCCGTCGTCGCGCGCGGCATCGGAGGGAACGGTCATACCCCGATCCTCCCCGAGGCCACGGACACCGGCGCCGGTGCGCTCAGGCGGCGCGAGCCACCCGGGCGAGCACGCCGTGCACGAACGGACCGGAGTCGTCGGTCGAGAACTCCTTCGCCAGCTCCACGGCCTCGTCGATCGCGACGGCGGTGGGCACCTCGTCGTTGTACAGGATCTCCCAGACGCCGATGCGCAGCAGCGCCCGGTCGACCGCAGGCATCCGCTCGAGCTTCCAGTCGCGGCTGTGCGTGGTGATCTGCTCGTCGATCTCGTCGCGCTGGTCGATGATGCCGTCGACGATCTCCCTGGCGTACAGCCAGGAGGCCTCGCGAGCGGGCTCGCTCGCCGCGCGCTTGGCCTCGGCCGCCAGCGCGATCGCGAGGTCATCGCCGCGGACGTCGGCGGAGAACAGGATGTCGAGAGCGCGCTTGCGCGCCTTCGTGCGGGCGCTCACGCCTTACTTCTCGCGGCCGAGGTAGTCACCCGTGCGGGTGTCGACCTTGACCTTCGTGCCGGTCTCCAGGAACAGAGGCACCTGGATCTCGTACCCGGTCTCGAGGGTCGCGGGCTTGGTGCCGGCCGACGAGCGGTCGCCCTGCAGGCCGGGCTCGGTGTAGGTGACCTCGAGGATCACGGACGCCGGCAGATCGATGTAGAGAGGGTTGCCGTTGTTGAGGGCGATCGTGACCTGCTGGTTCTCGAGCAGGAAGTTCTTCGCGTCGCCGACCGTCGCCGCCGGAAGCGTGATCTGGTCGAAGTCGGTCTGGTCCATGAACACGAAGCCGTCGCCGTCGGTGTACAGGTAGGTGTAGTCACGGCGGTCGACGTTCTCGATCTCGATCTTCGCGCCCGCGTTGTACGTGCGGTCGACGACCTTGCCCGACACGACGTTCTTCAGCTTGGTGCGGACGAACGCGCCACCCTTGCCGGGCTTCACGTGCTGGAACTCGATGACGCTCCAGAGCTGCCCGTCGATGCTGAGGACGACGCCGTTCTTGATGTCTGCGGTGGATGCCATGCGCTGAAGGTTCCGTTCGTGAGTCCGTGGGGCCGGAGTCGGCCGACAGTCGATTCTACGGGATGATCACGCACGCCCCGCGTGCGCCCGCCTCTGGCCGGGGGTCAGAAAAGCGCGGCCAGCTCCCGCACCGCGTCGGCATAGCCGTCGACACCGCGCCCGATCACGCGCACCGCGGCGACATCGTGCAGGAACGAGTGATGGCGGAACTCCTCCCGCGCGTACACGTCGGAGATGTGCACCTCCGCGAATGGCAGGCCCACCCCGGTCAGCGCATCGCGCAGCACGACCGAGGTGTGCGTCAGGCCGCCCGGGTTGATGATGATCCCGATGCAGTCGGCGCGTGCGGCCTGGATGGCGTCGATGAGCACGCCCTCGTGGTTGCTCTGCACCGCCCGCACCGCGAAACCGGCCTCGGCCGCGGTCTCGGTCGTGATCCGCTCGACGTCCGCGAGGGTCGCGGTGCCGTAGATGTCGGGCTCCCGCGTCCCGAGGAGGTTGAGGTTGGGGCCGTTGACCAGCAGCAGCCGACGCTCGATGCTCATGCCCTCACGCCCTCCGACCCGGCGAGCTCACGCCGCAGAACCCACTCCCGACCGAAGCCCGTCGTCTCGATCTCCCCGGTCCGTGCGAACCCGGCGCGCGCGTACACGGCCTGCGCCCGGTCGTTGTCGACGTGCACCTCCAGCTCGAGCGCGGCCAGACCCTGCTCGAGGGCCCAGGCCGCCGCCGTGTCGAGCAGAGCGTCGATCACGCCGGAGCCCCGGTGCTCGTCCGCGACGTAGACGCCGACGACGAGTCCGGCCTCGGGTCGCTCGCGGTGCGGCAGCACGGTGGCGGTGCCCACCCACTCCCCCGCATCGGTCACCGCGACGAACTGCGCAGCCGCCGACGGCTCGGCCGCGTTCACGGTGCGCTCCTGCCAGAAACGGTCGGGTTGGCCGCTCGCATGCTCCACGGTGTCGAGGAACGCGATCGGGGCGGCCGGATCGGCCAGGGCGCGCAACCGCAGCGCCTTCACCTGCGACCATTCCCCGGCTTCGACGCGACGCACGTGGACACTCACTCGCCCACCTCCTGGTAGGCGGCGAACAGCAGCGACTCGTCGGGTGCCTGCAGCACGGTGGGCTTCGCGATGTCGTCGAGCAGGATGAAGCGCAGCATCCCGCCGCGGCTCTTCTTGTCGCGCTGCATCGTCGCCAGCAGCTGCGGCCACGCGCCGGCGCGATACGACGTGGGAAGGCCCAGGGACTCCAGGATCGACCGGTGCCTCTCGGCAGCCGCATCCGAGAGCCTGCCGGCCAGCCGCGACAGCTCCGCGGCGTACAGCATGCCCACCGAGATCGCCGCGCCGTGCCGCCAGCGGTAGCGCTCGGCGTGCTCGATCGCGTGGCCCAGCGTGTGCCCGTAGTTGAGGATCTCCCGCAGACCCGACTCACGGAAGTCGTCCGACACGACCTGCGCCTTCATGCCGACCGCGAGCTCCACGGCCCGGCGGAACTCCTCCGTGGTCGTGTCGACCGCCCGCGCCGGATCCGCCTCCACGATGTCCAGGATCTCCGGCGCCCAGATGAAGCCGGCCTTCACGACCTCGGCGAAACCGGCCGTCGCCTCGTTCGGGCTCAGGCTGCCGAGCTCGTCGAGGTCTCCGATCACCGCACGGGGCGCCCAGAACGCGCCGACGAGGTTCTTGCCCTCGGCCGTGTTCACGCCGGTCTTGCCTCCCACCGCGGCATCCACGAGCCCGAGGACCGTTGTGGGCACGTGCACCACCTGCACGCCGCGCAGCCAGGTCGCCGCCACGAACCCGGCGAGGTCCGTCACGGCCCCTCCGCCGTAGCCGACGACCGCGTCGGTCCTGGTGAAGTCGGCCTGGCCCATGATCTGCCAGCAGAAGGCGGCCACCTCGATGCGCTTGCCCTGCTCGGCATCGGGGATCTCGGCCAGCAGCACCTCGCGCGGGCCGTCGGCGGTGTCGGCGAGGAGGCGGTCACGAAGCTCCGCCGCACGGTTCGCGAGGGTCGGCGGGTGCACCACGAGCACCTTCCGCACGCCGGGGGCGAGGGCTGCCGAGACGCTGTCGAGGATGCCGCGCCCGATCGCGATGTCGTAGGGGTCGGCGCCGGTGACGCCGATGGTGGTCGTGCTCATCTCTGTTCTCTCCTCCATGCCACGATCTCGTCCGCGATGCGCTGCATCGGCCGTCGCGAGGTGTCGAACGAGATCGACGCGACCTCCTCGTACCACTCGCGCCGCTCCGCGAAGATCCGCTTCCACCGCTCGACGGGGTCGTCGCCGGCCAGCAGCGGCCTCGTGCCGCCGCGGAGCCGGTCGGCCACCGCGTCCTCGCTCACCGTGAGGAACACCACCGGGTGGCCGTGCAGCAGGTGCCGGGTGTCGGCGTCCGTCACGGCGCCGCCGCCGAGGGAGATCACGCCGCCCTCGCTCAGCGCCTGCGCGACCGCCGCCCGCTCGAGGTCGCGGAAGTGCGCCTCCCCGTGCTCGGCGAACAGGGCGGGGATGGGGCCGTGCGCCGCGACGATCCGCTTGTCGGTGTCGATGAAACCCACCCCGAGTCGTCGAGCGACCCGTCGACCGACGCTGGTCTTGCCCGACGCCATCGGGCCGACCAGTACCACCGACAGCGGATCAGCCGCGTTCGTCATGCGCGATGAGCGCCGCCTCGGACGCGGGTGCCGTGCGCAGCTCCTCGGGGATGCCGTCGAGGTATCCCGCCAGGTTGCGCCGTGTCTCGCGGATGCTGTCTCCGCCGAACTTCTCCAGCACGGCCCGGGCGAGCTCGATCGCGACCATCGCCTCGGCCACCACACCGGCGGCCGGCACGGCGCACACGTCGGAGCGCTGGTGGTGCGCTGTCGCGTCCTCCCCCGTCGCCACGTCGATCGTGCGGAGCGCATGCGGGACGGTCGCGATCGGCTTCATGCCGGCCCTGACGCGCAGCACCGTGCCCGTGGACATCCCGCCCTCAGTGCCGCCCGCGCGGTCCGAACCGCGGGTGATGCCCCCGGCGGCGGCGAAGAGCTCGTCGTGGGCTGCCGACCCGCGACGCCGAGTGGTCTCGAAGCCGTCGCCGACCTCGACCCCCTTGATGGCCTGGATGCTCATGAGCGCCTGCGCGAGACGGGCGTCGAGGCGCCGGTCCCAGTGCACGTGGGACCCGAGCCCGGGCGGAAGGCCGTACGCGAGCACCTCGACGATGCCGCCCAGGGTGTCGCCGTCCTTCTTCGCATCGTCGACCTCGGCGACCATCAGTGCGGACGTCGCCCGGTCGAAGCAGCGCAGCGGATCGGCGTCGAGTGCGTCGACGTCATCCGGGGTGGGAAGCGGTGCCCCGTCCGGCACCCGGACCGGGCCGATCGACAGCGTGTGGCTGACCAGGCGGATACCCAGTTCGGACAGGAACGACCGCGCGATCGCGCCGAGCGCGACGCGCGCCGCGGTCTCCCGCGCGCTCGCACGCTCGAGGATCGGACGAGCCTCGTCGAAGTCGTACTTCTGCATCCCGACCAGATCCGCGTGGCCGGGCCGCGGGCGGGTCAGAGGTGCACCGCGACCGCGCGACCGGTCGGTGAGCTCGACGGGCTCCGGGTTCATGACCTCGATCCACTTCGGCCACTCCGTGTTGCCGATGCGGAGCGCGATGGGGCTGCCGAGCGTCTTGCCGTGCCGGACCCCGCCCGAGATCGTGAGCTCGTCCTGCTCGAACTTCATGCGCGAGCCGCGGCCGTAGCCCAGCTTGCGACGCGCGAGATCGGCCTGGATGGCCTCGGACGACACCGGGACGCCGGAAGGCAGACCCTCCATGACGGCGATGAGTTCTGGGCCGTGTGATTCGCCGGCCGTGAGCACGCGGAGCATTGCTCCAGTCTCCCATGCGTTTCGCGTCCGCCGCGCCGCGTGTCGTCGCGGGTCAGAGCGCTGCGCGCATGGCGGCGATCACGTCCGTCTCGGCCGGGAGGGGCGCGGCCGGATCGCCGTGGTGAAAGATGCGGATCTGTCGCACAGCCTGGTGCAGCAGCATCCCCAGCCCCGACACGACCGTGCCGTCGCCCCACGCCGCGGCGAGCGACGATGGCCACGGCGCGTACGCGGCATCGAACAGCGCACCGCCCCGAGCGGCCAGGGGCTCGGTCACCGCGGAGGGCAGGATCGTGCCGGACGGCAGCGTCGCCACGGTCAGGTCCACCCGGCCCGGCCGCGACCCGGCATCGGCGTCCGCGAGCGGGTGCGCCGAGACGACCACCGAGAGACGCTCCCCCAGCGCCACCAGACCCGATGCCCGCTCGGGTCGACGAGCCCGGACGTCCACGCGCGACACCCCCATGTCGGCGAGGGCCACGAGGGCCGAGGCTGCCGTGGCTCCTGCTCCCAGGAGCCGCGCGGTGTCCGCGGTGGTGATCCCCGCCTCCGCCAGCGCGTCGACGATGCCCCCCACATCCGTGTTGAAGCCCGCCGGGGTGGAGCCGAGGAGGAGGGTGTTGACCGCGCCCGTGAGTTCCGCGTGCGCGTCGCGCGCCGCGGCGAACCGGTACGCCTCCTCCTTCAGGGGCATCGTGAGCGACAGCCCACGCCACGAGGGGTCGAGACCACGCACGGCAGCCGCGAATTCGTCGGCCGCGACCCGCCGGCGTCCGTACTCCCAGTCCAGGCCCAGCACGCGGTAGGCCGCGGCATGCAGCTGGGGCGACCGGGAGTGCGCGATCGGGTCGCCCCAGACCGCGAGTCGGGTCGACGTCACGGCCTCAGCAGCCCCCGTCGGGGTTCGCCCTGCACCACTCGCGCCACTTCTCCACGCCCTGCTCGTGTTCGGCGAGCGTCTCCGAGAACTGCGTCTCCCCGGTGGAGAGGTTCACCGTGACGAAGTACAGCCATGGACCGTCGGCGGGCTGCATGGCCGCCTTGATGGCCGCCTCGCTCGGACTCGCGATCGGTGTGACCGGCAGCCCGGTGTTCACGTAGGTGTTCCAGGGGTTCGGGTCCTCGAGCGCTTCTGCGGAGCTCGACACCACGCCCTCGTGCAGCGAGCCGTAGCCGTACTGCGCGGTCGAGTCCATCTGCAGCTTCATGTCGATCGCCAGGCGGTTCTCGATCACACGCGACACCTTGGCGAAGTCGTCCGTGCGACCCTCGCGCTGGATGATCGAGGCGATCGTCAGCACGCGCTGCGCGTCGTCCGCGGGCACGCCGGCCGCGTCGAGCGCCTCCCACGTACGATCCACCATCTGCTGGATGGCCTGCGTCGCCGTGACGCCGGGATCGAACGTGTACACGGCGGGGAACAGCCACCCCTCCAGGCTCTGCGCCTGGACGCCGTAGACGGACGGATCGGCGACCGCGGCCTCGAAGTCCGCGAGCGGCAGCCCGAGCGTCTCCGCCATCGCCGGGAGCGAGGACTTGATCGTGCCGCCCTCCGACACCGAGACGGTGTTCTCGAGCTTGTTCTCCTTGTCCTGGAGGGCGGCGAGGGCGGCCTCGGCCGTCATCTTCTTCTGCAGGCGGTAGACGCCGGGATAGAACGTGACGGCGATGCCCTCGTCGATGAGGTAGTCGTAGAAGACATCGGCGGTCTTGGTCACTCCCGCCTCGTGGAGCGCTGCCGAGACCGGCTGGCCGGTGTCGCCCGACTTGATGGTGACATACACCTCGCCGGTCGCGAGCCCCGGCTCCCAGTCCTTCGCGTCTCCCCAGCCCATGGCGTCGCTGATCCGATCACCGTAGGTGCTCCACGCCCAGGCGCCGCCGGCCACGATGCCGCCGATGATCGCGAGGACGACGATGAGGGCGATCAGGCAGCCCTTGCGGCGCTTCTTCTTCGGCGCGCCCGGCCCGCGGTGGTCGTCGTCACCCGACACGAACAGGTCGTCGAGCCCGCCGCCGACGGCGGGCTCGTCGGGAGAGGTCCGCGCGGTCGAGGCGGCTGTCGGTGCGGAGACACGGGGCAGCGGCCGCGTCGCATCCGCGTCGTGCTCGATGAACGTCTCACGCGAGCCACGGGCGATGGGGACGGCCGTCGTCTCCGGAGCGCGGGACGGCTCTGCCGCGGACACGGGTTCGGCGGCGGCCGATGCCCGATCCTCCGCGCGCGGCGCGACCCGTGCGGGGCGCGCGTCCGACGCGGAGTCAGCGGACCCGGACGCAGCGGGCGCGGGCGCGGTACCGGACTGGTCGAGCGACGGCTCCCCCGCCTGCTGCTGACGAGCGGCTCGCCGCGCGGCCTCACGAGCGGCGCGGCGCGAGCCTGGCACGGGTCCGCTCGTGTCGGCCGTCGGGACCTGCGGCGCCGGAGCCGGCAGGTTCTCGAAGAGGTCGCCCAAGCGCGCGTCGGTGTCGTGCGGTGGCGAAGCGCTATCGCGTTCGGACATGATCAGGCGGGCTCCTCATCGACGGGGACCGGTGCACCGGCCGGGTTTCCGGTGCTCTTCTCCGTGTCGATCGCCTGCTGCAGCAGAACCACCGCGGCGACCTGATCCACAATGCTACGAGAGTTCTTCTGGGAACGCCCGGAACTCCGCAATGCCGCGTGTGCGGACACCGTGCTCAGACGCTCGTCGATGAGCCGCACCGGCACACCGCTCTCGCGCTGCAACAGCGCTGCGAACTCCCGCGCATCCGTGGTGGACGGGGTGTCCGCGCCCTGCAGATTCACCGGCAGCCCGACCACGAACTCCAGCGGTTCGTACTCCGCGGCGATCGCCACGAGTCGCGTGATCGCCGCATCGTCGCGCAGCACGGTCTCGACCGGGACGGCCAGCATGCCGTCGGGATCGCACCGTGCCACGCCCACCCTGGCGCGTCCCACGTCGACGCCGAGCCGCACTCCGCGACGGAAGCCGGTCACGCTTCGCGGAGCTCCTGTGCGATGGCCTCCAGCGCTGCCGGAAGCGCCGCACCGTCGGTGCCGCCGCCCTGGGCGAGGTCGTCGCGCCCGCCGCCGCCACCGCCGAGCACGCCGGCTGCGCGCTTCGCGAGCGCACCCGCCTTCGCGCCCGCCGAACGCGCCGCCTCGTTCGTGGCGACGACCACGACCGGCCGTCCATTGACGATCGCGCCGAGGGCGACCACTGCCGCCTCCGACCCCAGCCGCTCACGGACGCCGTTGACCAGATCGCGCACGTCGTCCGCCGAGGCCACCTCACCGAGCGACTGTGCGGCCACCCGGAACGCGCCGATGCGGGACGCGGCCTCCGCGATCGCGGGGATCTGCCCCGCCCGCTCCTTGGCCTCGAACTGCGCGATGCGCTTCTCGGCGGCCTTGAGGCTCGCGGCGAGATCGGCGATCCGCTCCGGCAACTGCTCGCGCGGAGTCTTGAGCGACGCGGTCAGCTGCGAGACCAGCGCGCGCTCGGCGGCCAGCTCGCGGAACGCGTCGGCACCGACGAGAGCCTCGATACGGCGGTTCGATGCCCCGACGGACGACTCGCCGACCACGCTGACCAGCCCGATCTCGGCGCTCGTCGACACGTGCGTGCCCGCGCAGAGCTCACGCGACCAGGGGCCGCCGATGTCGACCATGCGCACGACATCGCCGTACTTCTCGCCGAACAGAGCCATCGCCCCGGCCTCCTTGGCCTCGTCGAGCGTCACGATGCGCGTCGTCACCTCGAGGGCGTCCTGCACGGCGCGGTTCGTGATCTCCTCGATCTCCGAGCGCGTCTCTCCCGACAGCGCCTGCGACCACGCGAAGTCGAATCGCATATAGCCCGCACGGTTCAGCGAGCCCGACTGGGTCGCGGTCGGGCCCAGCGTGTCGCGCAGAGCGGCGTGCACCAGGTGGGTCGCCGAGTGCGCCTGCCGCGCCGCACGACGGTTGGCCGCGTCGACGATGGTCGTGGCCGCGTCATCCACCGCCACGCTCCCCCGCGTCACCTCGACGGTGTGACTGATCAGCCCGGGGACGGGGCGCTGCACATCGAGCACCTCGAGCTCGTAGCCGGGGCCCACGATCGTGCCCTTGTCGGCGACCTGGCCGCCGGACTCCGCATACAGCGTCGTCTCCGCCAGCACGACCTCGGCGATCTGTCCCTCCGCGGCGCTGCGCACGGAGGCACCGTCGACCAGGATGCCGAGCACCCGCGAGTCGACCTCGAGGGCCGTGTAGCCGTCGAAACCGGTCTCGCCGAGCGCCCGCAGGTCGCGGTAGACCGACACGTCGGCGAGCTGCCGCTTGCGGTTGCGCGCGTCGTCCTTGGCGCGCTGACGCTGCTCCTGCATGAGCGCGTCGAACGCGGCACGGTCGACGTCGAGCCCGGCTTCCTCGGCGACCTCGAGGGTGAGGTCGATCGGGAAGCCGTATGTGTCGTGCAGCAGGAAGGCCTCGGAGCCGCTCAGCGTCGTCCCGCCGCTCTTCTTCGTGTCGTCCACGGCGAGGTCGAGGATGGTCGAGCCCTGGGCGAGGGTGCGCCGGAAGGTCTCCTCCTCGGCGAAGGCGGCCGAGGACAGCACCGACCAGTCGCGCTCGAGCTCGGGGTAGGCCGACTTCATGGCGTCCCGCGACGCGGAGAAGAGCTCGGGGAAGGCAGGCTCGTCGACGCCCAGCAGACGCATCGCCCGCACGGTCCGCCGCATCAGGCGGCGCAGGATGTACCCGCGGCCCTCGTTCGACGGACGCACCCCGTCGGACAGCAGCATCAGCGAGGAGCGCACGTGATCTGCGATCACGCGGAAGCGCACATCGTCCTCGTGCACGGCTCCGTAGCGGCGTCCGGAGAGCTCGACGGCGCGGTCCAGCACGGGCCGCACCTGGTCGATCTCGTACATGTTCTCGACGCCCTGCTTGAGGAAGGCGACGCGCTCGAGACCCATGCCGGTGTCGATGTTCTTCATCGGCAGCTCGCCCACGATGTCGAACTCGGTCTTGCTCCGGATGTTCTCGAGGAAGTCCTGCATGAACACGAGGTTCCACAGCTCCATGAACCGGTTGTCGTCCGCCGCCGGACCGCCGTCCTTGCCGTAGGACGGGCCACGGTCGAAGAAGATCTCGGAGTCGGGTCCGCCGGGGCCGGGCTGCCCGGTGTTCCAGTAGTTGTCCGCGCGGCCGAGGCGCTGGATACGCTCCGGCTTCAGCCCGATGATGTCGCGCCAGATGGCCTCCGCCTCATCGTCAGTCTCGTAGACCGTGACCCACATGTCCTTCTCGTCGAAGCCCAGCCCGCCGTCGGATTCGGAGGTCGTGAGCAGCTCCCACGCGTAGCGGATCGCGCCCTCTTTGAAGTAGTCGCCGAACGACCAGTTGCCGAGCATCTGGAAGAACGTGCCGTGACGCGCCGTGCGTCCGACCTCCTCGATGTCGTTGGTGCGGATGCACTTCTGCACATCGGCGATGCGCGGATGCGGAGCGGGGACCACGCCCGTGAGGTACGGGATCATCGGGACCATGCCGGCGACCGTGAACAGCAGCGACGGGTCGTCGCTGACGAGGGAGGCCGAGGGGACGATGAGGTGATCGTTCTTCTCGAAGTAGGAGAGATAGCGCTGCGCGATTTCCGCAGTGTTCATAGGTCCCGGTTGTCCTTGTGTGAGGGAGCGCGTCGATGCGCGGCTGCGGTGGTTCAGTTCTCGCCCGGCTCGGTGAGCCGCGCCTCCTGGGCGCGATACGCGTCGCCGAGCGCGGCGGTGAAGCCGTTGATGCGGGCGTCGACGTCGGCGAGGATGTCATGGCCGCGCGGGTCCTTGTTCATGAAGTGAGCCGCGACGAAGCCGCCGATCACGCCGATGAGGAACCACAGCACAGTCTTCATGTCGTCATCCTTGCCTGAGAGCCGCGAAGGCGCGGTCTCTCCATCGTAGGCGGAAACGACAGGAGGCGTCGGGAATCCCCGACGCCTCCTGCCTGATGCTCGATCGCTGGATCAGCGAGCCGCGTAGTACTCGACGACGAGCTGCACTTCACAGGTCACGGGGACCTCGGCGCGCTTCGGGCGACGGACCAGACGGGCCTGGAGCTTGTCGAGCTCGACCTCGAGGTAGCCGGGAACGGGAGGAAGCACCTCGGCGTGACCGCCGGCTGCCGCCACCTGGAAGGGCTCGGTGCCCTCGCTCTTGGCCTTGACGTGGATGAGCTGACCCGGCTTCACGCGGAACGACGGGCGGTCGACGAGCTGGCCGTCGACGAGGATGTGACGGTGCACGACGAGCTGGCGAGCCTGAGCCGTGGTGCGGGCGAAACCCGACCGCAGCACGAGAGCGTCGAGACGCATCTCGAGGAGCTCGACCAGGTTCTCACCGGTCAGGCCGTCCTGACGACGAGCCTCGTTGAACGTGTTGCGCATCTGCTTCTCGCGGATGCCGTACTGCTCGCGCAGACGCTGCTTCTCGCGCAGACGGACGGCGTAGTCGCTGTCGGCCTTGCGCTTGGTGCGGCCGTGCTCGCCCGGAGCGTAGGGACGCTTCTCGAGGTAGCGGGCGGCCTTCGGGGTGAGCGGGATGCCGAGGGCACGGCTGAGACGCACCTTGCGGCGGTCCTGGGACTTCGTGGTCACGAAGTGTTCCTTCCGATGACGTGGACGTGGATTTCACGTCCGACGGACGTATCGTCCGCGCTCTGCCTCGGAGCGCACGCCGGGGCGCCGTCGAGGTGTGGTGTGAACGCGGAGATGCCCGAAAACTCGGTTTCGAGCCGCTCAAGTCTAACAGACGACGCCGCGCCGACCGACCGGTCTGTCAGCGGTCGCCGAGGATGCGTCGGATGCGCTCCAGCCGCGCACCGATGTCGCGTTCCGCACCGAGGTTCTTCGGCTCGTAGTAGTGACGTCCGTCCAACTCGTCCGGCAGGTACTGCTGCGGCACGATCCCGTATTCGCTGTCGTGCGAGTAGACGTAACCGCGGCCGTGGCCGAGCCTCTTCGCCCCCGGATAGTGGGCGTCGCGGAGGTGGAGCGGCACCCGGCCGAAGCCGCCCGCGCGGATGTCGGCGATCGCGGCGTCGATGCCGACGTACGCGGCATTGGACTTCGCCGTCGTGGCGAGGTACACCGTGGCCTCGGCGAGCGGGATGCGCCCCTCCGGCATGCCGATGAAGGCGACGGCGTCCGCAGCAGCGACTGCGATGCCGAGCGCCTGGGGATCGGCGAGACCCACGTCCTCCGACGCCGAGATCACCAGGCGCCGAGCGATGAAGCGCGGGTCCTCCCCCGCCTCGATCATGCGCGCCAGGTAGTGGAGTGCGGCGTCGGGATCGGATCCGCGGATCGACTTGATGAACGCGCTGATCACGTCGTAGTGCTCGTCGCCCTGACGGTCGTAGCGGAGCAGCGCCTTGTCCACCGCCTGCGCCACATCGTCCGCCGTCACCGCGGGGACGCCGTCCGATGCGGTGTCGCCGTCCTCGACCGCGGCGGCATGGGACAGCGCGACCGCGGCCGCGGCCTCGAGCCCCGTGAGCGCGCGCCGCGCATCACCCGACGCCAGTCGCACGAGAGCCGTGCGCGCCTCGTCGTCGAGCACCACGGCACCCTTGAGCCCGCGCGCATCCGTCACGGCGCGGTCGACGAGCAGACCGATGTCGTCGTCCGTCAGTGGCTGCAGCGTGAGCAGCAGCGACCGCGACAGCAGCGGGGAGATCACGGAGAACGACGGATTCTCGGTGGTCGCCGCGATCAGGATGACCCAGCCGTTCTCCACTCCGGGCAGCAGCGCATCCTGCTGCGCCTTCGTGAAGCGGTGGATCTCGTCGAGGAAGAGGATGGTCGTCTGGCCGTACAGGTCACGCTGCGTGATCGCCTCCTGCATCACCTCGCGAACGTCCTTCACCCCGGCCGTGATCGCCGACAGTTCGACGAACCGTCGACCGGAGGAGCGCGCGATGGCCTGCGCCAGCGTGGTCTTCCCCGTGCCGGGAGGCCCCCACAGGATGATCGACACGGCCCCGGGCGCTGCCGCCTCGGGATCGGCGAGAGCCACGATCGGGGATCCCGCCCGCAGCAGGTGACGCTGTCCCGCGACCTCATCGAGCGAGACCGGGCGCATGCGCACGGCGAGAGGCGTCTGCCCGGAGAGCAGCGCGGCAGGAGAAGTCACCCCTCCAGGCTAACGGCGGGCGCCGACACCGTGGCGACGGAAGCCGCCCGTGGGCGACGGTAGGCTCTCAGGCGACGCCGCGGACGGGCGTCGGGATGGAGATATCGGGCATGGCGGCACGCGGTTCCAAGAAGGCACAGTCGCGCACCGAGGCGGAGCGCGCACGACTGCATGCCGCGCGCACGCGCTGGCACGAGGACCAGATCCGCCGCCGTCGCCGCGACAACACCGTCGCGGTGATCGTCGGCGGTCTCGTCGTCGTCGCCGCGATCGGGAGCCAGGTCGTGCACGCGCAGGTGACCGCCCCCGAACCGACGCCGAGTCCCACGATCTCCCCCTCCGACTCCCCGGTGCCGTCCGAGTCCCCCCTTCCCTCCGACTCTCCCGTTCCCTCCCCGTCGCCCGTTCCGACGGACACACCGGCGGGCTGACCCCGCGGCGCCGGCTCAGCGATCGGCGACAGCGAGACGGTAGCCGCGCTTCACCACCGTCTGCACCAGCTCCGCGTCGCCCAGAGCCTCGCGCAACCGTGCGACCGCCACCTCCACGGCCCGTGCACTGCGTCGTCGTCCGGCGAGCATCCGCCCGAGCTCCTCCCGGGAGAGCACCCGCCCCTCCGCGAGGAACAGTGCCTCCAGGACTTCTGCGGCGCCCGCCGAGAGCGGGAGGAAGCGCTCATCGAGCAGCACCCCGCCGCTGCGCACGACGAGCTCTCCGGCGTCCGTCCGCTGCATCGGCGCCTGCTCCGAGAAGAACCCGACGACGGCGCGTGCGAGGTCGTCCGGGAGCGCCCCGTCGACCGTCGTGGCGGGGATGTCCGCATCGGCGAGTGACCGGGCCGCCTCCGCACCCGAGGCGACGAGCAGCAGACGCGACGCCCGCGCCCTGGCTCGGATCGCGTCCCCCAGACCGAGGCGCTCGACGGTGCCCCACCAGGAACGCGCGCCCTCGACCGAGAAGAGCAGCACGCCGTCGATGCGCCCGGTCGCGACGCGGTGCACCGACCGTCGAACACCGGCCGGCACGGAATGATCCGCGCGTACCGACGGCACGCGGACGACCTCGGCTCCCGCCGCGGCGAGAAGCGCACCGACATCGACCGGTGTCGGCGACGCCACCGCTCCGTGCGCAGTACCCGCCGACGGGTCATCGGCGATCGCTATCCGGCACCCGGTCAGCGGCCGGCCCACGCTCGTCGAAATGCTCATGCCGGACTCTCCTCGCGTCGCCGCGTGACGGATCCCGTTGTCCGCGCCTCGACGAAACGTCCACCCCCGTCGCGCGTCGCAGCCTCCAGTCCGGCGGCACGCAACCTGCCCAGCACGGCGGGGACTTCTGCGGCGGATGCGCCACGCAGCTCCAGCACTCCGCCATCGGAGGGCCGCACCCGCAGCCCGTGCTCGTCCGCCAGCCGTCCGATGAGGACGAGCTGGGCGCCGGACAGCTCGCCCGCGACAGCGAGGGTCACGCCGAGCACGGTCTCCCCGGTGCGGGGTCGTCCGACCGGGCCCCGCTCGGGGACACCCCGTCGCCCTGAGCCGATCGCAACCGCTCCGGCGCGCGCGATGAGGCGCCGCGCGACCGCCCGCGCGCAGAACGCGCACTCCGCGCTTTCGGGGAACTCCGCGAGGCCGCTCAGGCCGTGCTCTCGTCGCTCCGTCACCGCCGTGACCGGGGATGGCCCCGTGAGCAACGCATGACCGCAGGTCACAGCGCTCTCGTGCTCGCGAAGCAGCTCGGACACCGCCCGCGCCCTGGCGCCGTCATCCGCGGCCGCGCGGAGGGCCGCGAGCCGGTCCTCGTCGCCGAGCACCGTCGCACCGAGCAGGACTCGTCCGTCCTCGGAGAGGAGGAGGTCGCCCGCGATCCGTCCCGGCGCGTCCGCCAGGGGGACGACGACTCCGACGGTTTCGCCGTCCGGCGACGACCGGAGATCCGTGAACTCGACGCCTCCCGCACGCACGATCGTCGTCAGCCACCGGGTCCGTGTCGTCGCCACGGCCTCCCGCATCCTGTCCGCCACGCGCCCGCCACCGCCCGGTGCCCGCGGGCCCGCCTCGTCGTCCGCCGCGACAGCGACGCTCCCCACGGCCAGGATGTGCGGATCACTCGTGCGACCGTCGGCGTCGACGAGCACGCCGCCGCCCGGCACCACGGTGAGCCCCGCGTTCCGCGCGAGCTCGTCACGCGGGCGCACCGCGGGCGCGAACACGACCGCATCCGTCCGGGCGAAGGAACCGTCGTGGAATTCGATGCTCGCGACCGCGCCGGACTCGTCCGCATCGATGCGGGTGACGCGCGTCGACCTCCGCACCGCGATCCCGCGCTCCCGCAGGAGTGCGTCGACTGCCGCCGAGGTGCGACGACCCGGATCCGCGTGGTCTCCTCGTTCGTGCACGGCCGCGACCTCGACTCCGCTCTCCGCGAGCGCGAGCGCGGCGGCGAACCCGCCCGGCCCGTCACCGACGACCGTCGCGCGCGGACGCCGCCACTGCTCGCCGCGCGGCGCGTGCACATGGGCCCGCAGCGCCGACGCATCCGCGGCGGACTGGAACGTGAAGCACCCGGGCAGTCCGGCCCCGTCGAGCGTCGGACGAACCGGGTGCCGCCCGGTCGCGAGGACGAGCACGTCGTACATGTACACGCGCCCGGAGCGGGTGCGGACGCGGCGGAGCTTCCGGTCGATCTTCCGCACCCGATCATCCCGGATCAGGCGCACGCGGTCGTCGCGGAACACCCCTCGGTCGAGGTCCAGGTCAGCGGGGTCATCCCCCCGGACGAGTCGGTACAACCGGGTGCGGTCGTACGGCAGGCGCCCCTCGTCGCCGATCACCGTGACCCGAATGTCGTCGCAGGGATCGCCCAGGAGGTGCGCCACGAACGCGTGCGCCGCGGGCCCCGCGCCGACGATCAGGACCTCCGTCCTCCGGGATGCGCTGTCGTCCATGGACCTCCTGTCGACCTGCGGACCGTCGTGGGACGACGATAGGAGCGCCGTGTTACCCGGAGATGACGTCGCGTGTTTCGCGCGTCGAACGTTCTCCTCACAAATCGATAACGCGCCTTCGGCCTCACCCCGCAGCGCGGGTCGTACTAGGCTGAGCCTCGTCCTTTCCGCCTCCCGCGGCCCGACCGCGCAAGGAGAATCACCGTGTCTGCCACCGAGCCCTCGAAGCCGACCCCGCCCATCCCCGCACCGCCCGCCGTGCCCATGCCCCGGAAGGCCCCGACGCCCGCCGCGGTCGCGCCCGCCGCACCGGCGACGCCCGCGCCCTCCGCCTCGGCGCTCGAATGGGGTCGCGTCTCCGACGATGGCACGGTCGAGGTCCGCGAGGGCGAGTCGTGGCGGGTGGTCGGCCAGTATCCCGACGGCACCCCGGAAGAGGCCCTCGCCTACTTCGTGCGCAAGTACGACGACATCGCCTTCAAGGTGCACGCGCTCGAGCAGCGCCATCAGGCCGGCGGCGCCTCGGCGAGCGACCTCGCGAAGCAGGCCTCGCACCTCATCGCCGAGGCGACGGATGCCGCAGCGGTCGGCGACCTCGCGGGCCTGCGCGACCGGCTGAACGCCCTGACCGCCTCGCTCTCGGAGGCGACGGAGCAGGAGGCTCAGCAGGCCAGGGCGCTCGTGGAGCAGGCGGTCGCGGAGCGCACGGCCCTGGTGGAGCGCGCCGAGGCCATCGCCGCCCGCGACCTCAGCAAGGTGCAGTGGAAGCAGGTCACGGCCGAGCTCAACGAGCTGTTCGAGTCGTGGCAGGCACAGCAGCAGAACGGTCCGCGCCTGTCGAAGAGCGTGTCGCAGCAGCTCTGGAAACGGTTCCGTGACGCCCGCTCGGTGGTCGACAAGCACCGGCGCGCCTTCTACTCCGAGCTCGACGAGACGCACAAGGCTGCACGCGACGCCAAGTCGCGGCTGGTCGAGCGCGCCGAGGCTCTCGCTCCCCGCGGCGTCGACGGCATCCCCGCGTACCGCACCCTGCTCGACGAGTGGAAGGCCGCCGGCCGTGCCGGGCGCAAGGCCGACGACGCGCTCTGGGCGCGGTTCAAGGCGGCCGGCGATGCGCTGTACGCCGCGCGGGCTGAGCAGGCCGCCGCGGAAGAGGCAGACTCCGCGCCCCGGATCGAGGCACGGCAGGCTCTTCTGGAACAGGCGAAGGCCGTGACCGACGAGTCGAACATCAAGCGTGCGCGGGCACTGCTCACCCGCATCCAGCGCGAGTGGGACGAGGTGGGCCGCATCTTCCCGCGCGAGAAGGAGCGCGCTCTCGACGACAAGCTCCGGGTGATCGAGCAGGCGCTCAAGGCCCGCGAGGACGTCGACTGGAAGAAGAACAACCCCGAGACCAAGGCGCGCGCGAACGACATGAGCTCGCAGCTGCACGAGGCCATCGAGAAGCTCGAGGCCGAGCTGGCGGTCGCGGAGAAGTCGGGCGACACCAAGGCCGCCAAGACCGCGGCTGACGCGCTCGAAGCCCGCCGCGCCTGGCTCAACGCCCTGGGCGGCTGACGCTTTCCACAACCCGCGACGACCGCCACAGGAGCGGGATGCGCTGCGCCACACTGGCGTGATGCATCCCGCTCTTCTGTATCTGCCCGGCGCGCGGCTGAGTCTGCCGGAGCTCGCCGCCGCTCGACTCGACGGCCACGTCGTCGACCTCGGCGAGGCGTACATCCCGGCCGACCTCATCGAGGGTGCGGACGTGCGTGCCGCGTCGATCGGGCCTCTCGTGCAGGACGGCGCCGCGGCCTGCGGCCCGACCGCCGCATGGATCCACGGCGCCGGAGACGCACCGCCGCCCGTGCATCACGTGAAGCGGTGCGTCGAGCGTCGCGTGCGCCCGCGTACGAGTGCCCGCCTGGTCTTCCACGACACCGTGCTCGCCGCCGCAGACGTCGTCGTGATCGGTGGCGTCGCCGTGTCGACGCCCGCGCGGACGATGGTCGACCTGGCGACGAGCCTGCATCGCGACCCCCGCGTGCTTCCCTGGATGGATGCCCTCGCCGTCGCCTGCCCGGCGGTGACCGCACAAGCCCTCGTCGAGCTGCGCGGGACCAGCCGTGTGCCGGGGAGCCGCGTCGGCATCGCCGCCCTCGAGCGGGTCGCGCTCAGGACGAGGTGACGCGGTAGACGTCGTACACCGCGTCGATGCGCCGCACGGCGTTCAGCACGCGGTCCAGGTGCACGGCGTCGCCCATCTCGAACACGAAGCGGCTCAGCGCCAGGCGCTCATCGGTCGTGCTGACCGTGGCGGACAGGATGTTGACGTGGTGCTCGCTCAGCACTCGAGTGACATCCGACAGGAGCCCGGACCGGTCGAGCGCCTCAACCTGGATCTGCACGCGGAACACGCTCTTGGTGGTCGGTGCCCAGGAGACCTCGACGAAGCGGTCCTGCTCGCCGCTCAGCGCCTTGACGTTGACGCAGTCGGCACGGTGGACCGAGACGCCGCTCCCCCGCGTGACGAAGCCCACGATCGGGTCCCCCGGCACGGGGGTGCAGCACTTGGCGAGCTTGACGAGGATGTCGTTCGCACCGCGCACGAGCACCCCGGAGTCGCCGCCGCGCGGCTCCCTGGTCTGCACGCTGCCCGGCAGATCGATCGCCCCGGTCGTCGTGTCGTTCGCCGCCACCAGGGCGGTGACCTTCTCGAGCACGGACTGCGTGGACACGTGTCCCTCGCCGACAGCCGCGTAGAGCCCGGACACGTCTTCGTAGTGCAGCTGATGCGCGACCTCGGTGAACGAGTCCTGGTTCATCAGGCGCTGCAGCGGCAGGTTCTGTCGGCGCATCGCCCGGGCGATCGCCTCCTTGCCCTGCTCGATCGCCTCCTCGCGACGCTCCTTCGTGAACCAGCCGCGGATCTTGTTCCGCGCCCGCGTGCTCTTGACGAAGCCGAGCCAGTCCTGGCTGGGGCCGGCGTCGGGGTTCTTCGACGTGAACACCTCGACGACGTCGCCGCTCTTGAGCTCCGACTCGAGCGGCACGAGGCGGCCGTTGACCTTGGCGCCCATCGTGCGATGGCCGATCTCGGTGTGCACGGCGTAGGCGAAGTCGACGGGCGTCGCGCCGGCGGGAAGGCCGATGACCCGTCCCTTCGGCGTGAAGACGTAGACCTCCTTGGCTCCGATCTCGAAGCGCAGCGAGTCGAGGAACTCGCCGGGGTCCGCGGTCTCGGCCTGCCAGTCGGAGATGTGCGCGAGCCACGCCATGTCGGTGTCGGAGGCGCGGACCTCGGCCTTGCCGCCGCCGTTCATCCGCTCCTTGTACATCCAGTGCGCCGCGACGCCGTACTCCGCCTGCTGGTGCATCTCGTGCGTGCGGATCTGGATCTCCACCGTGCGTCCGGCCGGGCCGATCACGGTCGTGTGCAGCGACTGATAGAGGTTGAACTTCGGGGTGGCGATGTAGTCCTTGAAGCGGCCGGGCAACGGCGTCCAGCGCGCGTGGATCGCGCCGAGCACCGCGTAGCAGTCGCGCACCGACGACACCAGCACGCGGATGCCGATGAGGTCGTAGATGTCGTCGAACTCGCGCCCCCGGATCACCATCTTCTGGTAGACGGAGTAGAGCTGCTTCGGCCGGCCGACGACCTTGCCACGGATCCGCAGATCCCGCAGGTCCTCGTCGATCTCCTCGATCACCTGGCCGAGGTACTTCTCCCGCTGCGGTGTGCGCTGGGCGATCAGGCTGTGGATCTCGTTGTAGATCTTCGGGTGCAGCACCGCGAACGAGAGGTCTTCCAGCTCCGACTTGATGGCCTGGATACCGAGGCGGTTGGCCAGAGGCGCATAGATCTCCAGCGTCTCCTTCGCCTTCTTCGCCGCCTTCTCGGGCGGTACGAAGCCCCACGTGCGGGCGTTGTGCAGGCGGTCGGCGAGCTTGATCAGCAGCACGCGGATGTCCTTCGACATCGCCACGATCATCTTGCGGACCGTCTCCGCCTGCGCACTCTCGCCGTACTTGACCTTGTCGAGCTTCGTGACGCCGTCGACCAGCATCGCGACCTCGTCGCCGAATTCAGCGGTCAGGTCGGTCAGCGCGTAACCGGTGTCCTCGACGGTGTCGTGCAGGAGGGCCGCGGCGATCGCGCGCGGGCCCAGGCCGAGCTCGGCGAGGATCTGCGCGACGGCCAGCGGGTGCGTGATGTACGGCTCGCCGCTCTGCCGCTTCTGCCCCTCGTGCTTCTCCTTCGCGACCGCGTAGGCCCGGGAGATGACGGAGAAGTCGCCCTTGGGATGATTCGCCCTGACCGTGCGGATCAGGTTGTCGAGATCGTTGATGCGGGACGCGCGAGAGAAGATGCGGGGCACGAGCCGTCGCAGACTCGAACCCTGCGACGCCGTCTGCGGCTCCGCCATCCACTCACCTCCGAATCAGACAATCCTACGCGTGCTGAGAGGGGGCGAGCCCCGCGCAGCGGGGGCGTCAGGCCTCGACGGCCGCCTTCTCGCGCGCCGCACGGATGCGGGCGTCGCGCTCCTTGATCTGCGGCTCGTTCTCGCGGAACAGCGAGTAGAGGGGTGCCGCGACGAACAGCGTCGAGTAGGTCGCCACGAGGATGCCGACGAAGATCGAGAGCGAGATGTCGGTCAGCGTCTCCGCACCCAGCCAGAACGCACCGATGAACAGGATCGCGCCCACCGGGAGCGCCGCCACGACCGAGGTGTTGATCGATCGGATCAGCGTCTGGTTCACCGCGAGGTTGACCGACTCGCCGAACAGGCGCGCGGTCTTCTCCCCGTCCTCCGTCGTGTTCTCCCGGATCTTGTCGAACACCACGGTGGTGTCGTAGAGCGAGTACGCCAGGATCGTGAGGAACCCGATCACCGCCGCCGGGGAGATCTCGAAACCGGCCAGGGCGTACACGCCCACCGTGATCACGAGCACGTCGAGCAGCCCGATGATCGCTGCGGCCGACATCTTCCAGGTGCGGAAGTAGATCGCCAGGATCAGGAAGGTCAGCGCGAGGAAGATCGCCAGACCCCACAGGGACTGCCGCGTCACGCTCTCACCCCACGCGGGACCGATGAACGAGGAGGTCACCGCGTCGGGCTCCACCTCGTACGCGTCGGCGAGAGCGCCGGCGACCTGCTGCGTCTCCGCCGCCGTCATCTGGTCGGTCTGGACCCGGATGTCCTGGTCGTTCACGATGACGACCTTGGTCGCGGCGCCGGGCACCACGGACTGCACGGCCTCGCTCGCGGTGTCCTGATTCAGCGTGGCCGGGGCGTTCACCGTGAACTGCGACCCGCCCGTGAACTCGATCGAGAACTGGATGGGACGGAACAGCGGCACGAGCGCGGACCCCACGACCAGCGCGATCGCGATGATGAACCACAGCCGACGGCGTCCGACGAACGGGAAGGAGGTCTTTCCCGTGTAGAGGTTGTTACCGAACTCGTTCATGGAAGCCATCAGGCGTCTCCCTCGCTTCCGCCCTTGGTCTGTTTCTCCGCGGCGAGGGCCTCGGCACGCTTGCGCTCTGCGATGGTCTGACGGCGGTCCGCCTCACCGCGTGAGCGCGCGTTCTTCGCGCCGCGACCTGCCGATGCCGTCGCCACCTCGCGGTACTGCGACCGGCTCCGGTACACGGCGCCGAGTGCCGCCGGGTCGAGCCCGGAGAGCTTGTGGCCGCCGCCGAAGAAGCGCGTCCGCGCGAGGAGCTGCATCACCGGGTGAGTGAAGATGACGAAGATCATCACGTCGATGACGGTGGTCAGGCCGAGCGTGAACGCGAAGCCCTTCACCGTGGAGTCCGCGAGGATGTAGAGCACGACGGCCGCGAGGATGTTGATCGACTTCGAGATGTAGATCGTGCGCTTCGCGCGACCCCATCCGTCCTCGACCGCCGCCGTGATCGACTTGCCGTCGCGCAGCTCGTCTCGGATCCGCTCGAAGTAGACGATGAACGAGTCGGCCGTGAAACCGATCGACACGATCAGACCCGCGACGCCCGCGAGCGACAGGCGGAACCCGATGCGCCACGCGAGGATGCAGATCACGATGTACGTCAGCACCGCCATCACCGCGATCGACGCGATGATCACCGTCCCGAGAGCGCGGTACGACAGCAAGGAGTAGACCGCGACCAGCGCCAGACCGATCAGACCCGCGATGAGCCCGATCTGGAGCTGCTGGGTGCCGAGGGTCGCGGAGATCGTGTCGGAGCTCTGCACCTCGAAGCTCAACGGCAGCGCACCGAACTTGAGCTGATCCGCGAGCGTCGTCGCGCTCTCCTGAGTGAAGCTGCCGGAGATGCTGGGACGGCCGTCGAGGATCACGCCGTTCATCCGCGGCGCACTGATCACGTCGCCGTCGAGCACGAACGCGAACTGGTCGCGGGGCGACAGACCGTCGATGCGGTTCTGGTTGAGGCGCGTGCTGACCTTGCCGAACGCGTCCGCGCCATCGCCGTTCATCGTGAGCTGCACGATCCAGGCGCCGCTCTTGGGGTCGCGGCCTGCCGACGCGTCGGTGATCGCGCGTCCGTCGAGCTCCATCGGGCCGAGGAGGAACTTCTGGGTGTCGTCCGGGGAGCAGGCGATGACCGGCTCGTCCTTCGGCGCACGCGACGGATCGTTGTCGGGGTTGGCGCAGTCGTAGGCCTGGAACTCCGCGGCCAGCTTCTCGGTCACCCACGACAGATCGCTCGCGTCGGTCGGCTCCGCCGTCGGAGTGGCGTTCAGGCCGGGGTCGGGGCTCGGGAACGGCGTGGAGTTGCCGTCGTCGCCCACGAACTCGGTGCTCGCCGCGGTCGTGTACAGGACCGGACGGAACTCGAGCTGTGCGCTGGACTGGATGCGCTCCCTGGTCTGCTCGTCGGCCTCACCCGGGATCTGGACGACGATGTTGCGCCCGCCCTCCGTGGTGATGTCGGCCTCGGCGACACCCGAGGCATCCACGCGCTGGCGGATGATCGCCGCGGCCTGGTCGAGCTGCTCCTGTGACGGCGCTGCGCCGTCCTCGGTCTCGGCGCTGAGGATGATCTGCGTGCCGCCCTGCAGGTCGAGCGCTAGTTCCGGCGCCCACGAACTCTGCTTGAAGACGTACACACCCAGCGCGTTGATGCCGAAGAGCACGCCCGTCACGAGGAGCAGGCCGAGGAGGACCCGCCAGGCGTGACGGACAGGTGAAGATGAAGCCACGTGTGTTCAGCTTTCTGGGAGGACGATGATCCGAGCGGCCACGACGGCCGCTGTCTTACTTGTCGTCGGCGTCCCGTTCGAGACGGGCGCGGGTCTCCTCCGGCGTCTCCGTCGTGGGGGCGGCGGGCTCGTCGACGATGCGGTCATCCACGCCGTCCACGGGCGCCTCAACGATAGCGTCCTTCGGCTCGACGATGCGGAGGATCGCCTGGCTGTGCACCTCGATGACGGTGCCCGGAGCGATCTCCACGAGGGCCGGCGCGTCCAGGTCGTCCGGGTCGAACGCCACGATCGTGCCGTAAATGCCGCCCTGCAGCAGGACCTTCGCGCCGGGAACCGTCTTGGTGGCCTTCTCCTCCTGCTCGGCCTTCATCTGCCTCGTCCGCTTGCGCGTGTTGAAGATCATGAAGATCAGGAGCACGGCCAGAAGGCCGAAGAGCACGAATTCCATGGGCATGGGGAAGCGCCTTTCTCAGGTGCACGCACCAGCCATTGGGCGCACAGAGGTATCGGGGGAAGCCTTCAGCGATTATAGGTCATCCAGCGTGAGCATCCCGTCGGGGTGCGCGACCCCGAGGTGCGCGTACGCCTCGGGTGTCGCGACTCGTCCGCGCGGCGTGCGCCCCAGGAATCCGATGCGCACGAGGTACGGTTCGACCACGCTCTCCACGGTCTCGGCCTCCTCGCCCACCGCGACCGCGAGGGTGCCGAGACCCACCGGTCCCCCGCGGAAACGCCGGACGAGCGCGTCGAGCACCGCTCGGTCCAGCCGGTCGAGACCGATCGCGTCGACGTCATAGAGCTCCAGCGCCGCCCGCACGTCGTGCAGCGTCGCCGCACCGTCGCCGTGCACCAGCGCGTAGTCGCGCACGCGGCGCAGCAGGCGGTTGGCGATTCGGGGGGTTCCTCGAGATCGGCGCGCGATCTCGGAGAGGGCGTCGGTCGGGAGCCCGACCCCCAGCACCGACGCGGAACGCGCGATGACCTGCTCGAGCTCGCCCTCCTCGTAGAACTCAAGGTGGCCGGTGAACCCGAAGCGGTCGCGGAGCGGATTGGGCAGCAGGCCCGAGCGCGTCGTCGCCCCGACCAGGGTGAACGGCGACAGCTCCAGGGGGATGCTCGTGGCGCCCGCACCCTTGCCCACCATGATGTCGATGCGGTAGTCCTCCATCGCGAGGTAGAGCATCTCCTCCGCGGAGCGGGCCATGCGATGGATCTCGTCGATGAACAGCACCTCGCCCGGCATCAGGCTCGACAGCAGAGCCGCGAGATCTCCCGCGTGCTGGATCGCGGGGCCGCTGGACATACGGAGCGGACGCTCGCTCTCGTGGGCGACGATCATCGCGAGCGTGGTCTTGCCGAGTCCCGGAGGACCCGCGAGCAGGATGTGGTCGGCGGGACGGGACTGCAGGCGCGCGGCCTCGAGCAGCAGCTGGAGTTGACCGCGCACCTTCTGCTGGCCCACGAAGTCACCGAGGCTGGAGGGGCGCAGCGCGCCCTCGATCGCGAGCTCCGACTCGTCGGTGGGCTCGGTCGGGTCGAGCGGGTCAGACACGCGCCGATCCTCCCTGCGCCGGGCCGAGCAGGGCGAGCGTGCGCCGCAGCAGCGACGCGACCGACGCCCGCTCGGCTTCGGTCGCCGCGGCAGCGGTCTCGGTCGCCGCCTCGGCGGCCACCTTCTCCGACCACCCGAGACCCACGAGCGCGGCGGCGACCTGCGACACGATGTCACTCCCCCCCGAGGCCTGCGTCGCGGCCGGGGCGGCAACGGCGTGCACCTTCCCCGCGAGCTGCACCACGATGAGCTTGGCCGTCTTGGGCCCGATGCCGGACACACGCCGGAACGGAGCGTCGTCCTCGGCGGTGACGGCCTCGGCGATCTGGTCCGTCGTCAGATGCGACAGCACGCCCAGCGCCGACTTCGGCCCCACGCCCGTCACGCTGAGCAGCAGCGTGAAGATCTCCAGCTCCGCCCGATCGGCGAAGCCGAAGAGCGAGAGGGCGTCCTCGCGCACGATCAGGCTCGTGTGCAGGCGCAGCTTCTCCCCCACCGTCGCCGTGTGCGCGACATCGGCGGGGACGGCGACCGCGAAGCCCACGCCACCCACCTCGATGACGACCTGGTCCGGCGTCGTGTGCAGCACGGTGCCGTGCAGAGAGGAGATCATCCTCCCAGCCTAGGAGGTCGCTCGCACATATGTTCGAGCGACACGCTCCGCGTCCGCCCAGGCCCGCTGCGCCGGGGTCAGTCCGCCCGCCGCACCGCCGGCTCGGGGCGCCCCGCGCCGCCAGGCGTGACACAGGGCGATCGCGAGAGCGTCCGCGGCGTCCGCCGGCTGCGGCGGCGCATCCAGACGCAGGATGCGGGCGATCATCGCCTGCACCTGCCTCTTGTCGGCGGAGCCGTAGCCCGTGACGGCCGCCTTGACCTCGCTGGGCGTGTGGGTCGCCGCGGGAAGCCCTGACTCGGCGGCGATGAGGAGCGCGACCCCGCTCGCCTGCGCCGTGCCCATCACCGTATGGCTGTTCTGTTGCGCGAAGACGCGCTCGACCGCGACCGCGTCAGGGCGGTGCTGGGCGATCGCCTCGCGGATCCCCGCGGCGACGACCGCGAGTCGCTCGCCGATCGGCGCATCGATCGCCGAGCGGATCACACCGACGTGCACGAGGGTGCCCCGGCGGGCCCGGTCGACGTCGACGATCCCGACACCGCAGCGGGTGAGTCCAGGGTCGATGCCCAGCACGCGGATGGTCGACGTCACCGTCCCAGGCTAGGCGCGGAACGTGCCCGTCGAGGTCAGCCGCGCCTACGCGTCGTCGTTCTCGAGCTCCGCCTGGACCTCGGCCGACAGGTCGAAGTTGCTGAAGACGTTCTGCACGTCCTCGCTGTCCTCCAGCGCGTCGATCAGTCGGAACACCTTGCGGGCCGTGTCGGCGTCGATCTCGACCTTGAGGTTCGGCACGAACTCGACGTCGGCCGACTCGTACTCGATGCCCGCCTCCTGCAGCGCACTGCGCACGGCGACCAGGTCGCTCGCCTCGGTGATGACCTCGAAGCCCTCGGCGTGCGGCTCGATCTCCTCGGCCCCCGCCTCGAGCGCGGCCATCATCACGTCGTCCTCGGTCGTGCCCTCCGACCCGACCACGATGACGCCCTTGCGACTGAAGTTGTACGCGACGCTGCCGGGGTCGGCGAGCGTGCCCCCGTTGCGGCTCAGCGCGGTGCGCACCTCGGCGGCGGCACGGTTCTTGTTGTCGGTCAGACACTCGATCATGAGCGCCACACCGTTGGGGCCGTAGCCCTCGTACATGATCGAGGTGTATTCGACGGCCTCGCCGCCGATGCCCGCACCGCGCTTGATGGCCCGGTCGATGTTGTCCTTCGGGACGGACGTCTTCTTGGCCTTGAGGACCGCGTCGAACAGGGTCGGGTTGCCCTGCAGGTCGGCGCCGCCGAGCTTGGCCGCGACCTCGATGTTCTTGATGAGCTTGGCCCAGGACTTGGCACGGCGCGCGTCGATGACGGCCTTCTTGTGCTTGGTCGTGGCCCACTTGGAATGCCCGGACATAAGTCTCCGCTCGTCGTCAGGGCCCCGGCGCGTGTCCAGGGCGTCGTCCATTCTAAAGGAACACCGCGGAACACCCGGCGGCACAGTGCCTTGTCGGGGCGCTGCGGCGGTGGGAGACTGACCGCATGGGCGACCGGGAGCGTGCTCTCGACGCCGCTCACCGTCGAGCCGAGGCGTTCCTGGGCACCCTCGACGATCGACCGGTGTGGCCGCGCGCGAGCCTCGACGAGATGCTGCAGGTGTTCGGCACGCCTCTCCCGGAGCGGGCGGAGGACCCCGCGGCCGTTGTCGAGGACATCGCGGCTAAGGCCGAGCCCGGACTCGTGGCCATCCCCGGGGGACGGTTCTTCGGATTCGTGATCGGCGGCACTCATCCGGCCGCTCTCGCCGCAGACTGGCTCGTGTCCGCGTGGGATCAGAACTCCGGCTCCTCCCTGCTCACCCCGGCGACCGTCGCGATGGAGCGGGTGGCAGGACAGTGGCTGCTCGAGCTGCTCGGCCTCCCGTCCGCGAGCAGCGTCGGCTTCGTCACGGGCGGTCAGCTCGCGAACTTCACGTGCCTCGCGTCCGCACGGAACGCCGTCCTCGCGCGGGCGGGGTGGGACCTCGCCGAACGGGGACTGCGCTCCGCGCCGCCGGTGCGGTTCGTGGTGGGTGCCGATCGTCATGGATCGATCGACCGCGCGGCACGGTTCCTCGGGATCGGTCGCGCCGAGGTCGACGTGGTGGATGCCGACGCGCAGGGCAGGATGCACCCCGCCGAGCTCGAGCGCGTCCTCGACGGCGGATCCGGCCCGCTCATCGTGTGCCTGCAGGCGGGAGAGGTCCATACCGGAGCGTTCGACGATTTCCGCGCGCTGATCGCGATCGCACGCCGACACGGCGCCTGGGTGCACGTGGACGGCGCCTTCGGTCTGTGGGCGGCCGCCTCCCCCGCGCTGCGACATCTGACCGCCGGCATGGAGGACGCGGACTCCTGGGCGACCGACGCACACAAGACGCTGAACGTGCCGTACGACTGCGGCATGGCGATCGTCCGCGATCCCGCCGATTCGATCGCGGCGTTCCGCACCGGCGGCGACTACCTCGTGTACTCCGGCCTCGACCCGTGGGATGTGACGCCGGAGCTGTCGCGCCGCGCCCGCGGGGTGCCGGCGTACGCGGCGTTGCGCAGCCTCGGGCGTTCCGGGGTCGCGGATCTCGTCGACCGCCTCCACGACAACGCCGTACGCATGGCCTCCGGCCTGCGCGGCCTCGACGCGATCGAGGTGATCAACGACGTCGACTACACCCAGGTGATGTTCCGGCTCGACACGGACGAGGCGACCCGCGAGCTCGGTGCCGCGATCCTGGTCGACGGCACGGCCGTCGTCACCGGAGCGGAATGGCGGGGGCGAGCCGCGCTGCGCTGCTCGATGTCGTCGTGGGCGACGACCGCGGACGACATCGACCGCACGGTGCACGCCATCCGTGCCCTTCTCCCCTGACCCGACTCGCCCGCCTGCTACGGTCGAGGCCGCCGTTGATCGCGCGCGAGAGGAGCAGGGTGTGACCGCAGGAGCCGACCGCCTCCGCCCCGCGTGGACCTCCCTGCCCGAGAGCCTCCGCGCCGCGGCGCTGGACGTGATCGGCGGAGAGTACATCTCCGACGCCCCCGCGCACGGCGGCTTCAGCGCCACGTACGCGGGCACCGTGGTCACGACCGGCGGTCGGGCTTTCGTGAAGGCCGCGGGCGCGGACTGGCACGCCGACTCGGTGCGCCTGCTCCGCCAGGAGATCGTCACGCTGTCGACCCTCCCCTCGGGCGTCGCGCCCCGAGTGCTGGGGACGGTGCAGGACGACATCGGTGCCGTGCTGGTCGTCGAGGCGATCGACGGCCGCCATCCGGGGCGCCCGTGGACAGCGGATGACCTGCACGCGGTGGCGGACGCCCTCGCCGTCGTCGGCACCACGCCGGCACCGAGAACCCTGACGGCCGCGGACGAGAGCATGGTGCCGGGTTTCACGCGCTGGCAGGAGATCGCCGCCACCCCCGACCTCCGCGGCGCTCTGCCCCCGTCGGTCCGGGATTCGCTGCCCCGACTGCGTGAACTGGAGGCGGAGTTCGCGGGGGCCGTGCGCGGAGATGTCCTCGTCCACGACGACGTCCGGGCCGACAACATCCTCATCGCCGACGGTCGCGCCCACCTGCTCGACTGGCCGCATGCGCGCCGCGGGGCCGCATGGGTCGACCTCCCCTGCGTGCTGCCGAGCATCGAGGCGAGCGGCGGACCGACCTGCACGCAGGCCTACCCGGTGTTCGAGGAGCACGGCGCTCCCCCTCCGAGGGACCTGCTGCCGGTCATCGCGGGCTTCGCCTCGTACCTCTGGGCCGAACAGAGCAGGCCGGAGATTCCGCAGCTCCCCGGCTTGCGCGCCTTCCAGCGGGCGCAAGCCGGTCCCGCGCTGCGGTGGCTGGCCGCCCTGGTGTGACGACGCCTCCGGCGGTCAGGCGGCGGCGACGGAGTGGCCGCCTTCGACGCGGGCGAGGAAGCGCTCGTGGAAGCGGGTCTCGCCGGAGATCTCCGGGTGGAAGCTCAGGCCCAGCAGCGCTCCCTGCTCCACCGCCACCACGCGGCCGTCCGGTAGCGCCGCGAGCGGGGTCGCACGAGGACCGATCGACTCGACGACCGGTCCGCGGATGAACGCCGCCGACACCGGCGGTGCACCGAAGGCCGCCACGTCGAGCTGCGCCTCGAACGACTCCACCTGACGGCCGAACGCGTTCCGCCTGACCACCGCGTCGAGCCCTCCGAACGACTGCTGGCCCTCGATCGCGTCGACGACCGTGTCGGCCAGCATGATCAACCCCGCGCACGTGCCGAGCACCGGGAGCCCGGCGGCGATCGCGTCGCGGATCGGCTCCTGCATCCCGAACGTGCGCGACAGCTTGTCGATCACGGTGGACTCGCCACCCGGGATCACCAGGCCGTTCACGGCGGCGAGCTCCTCCGGGCGCCGGACGAGCTCCACCTGGGCGCCGAGACGGGCGAGCAGGGCGGCGTGCTCGCGCACATCGCCCTGCAGCGCGAGCACGCCGACCCGCGGGCTACCAGCCACGCTCGGCGAGCCGGTGCGGCGCCGGCAGGTCGCTGACGTTGATGCCGACCATCGCCTCGCCGAGCCCGCGGGACACCTCGGCGATCACCTTCGGGTCGTCGAAGAACGTCGTGGCCTTCACGATCGCCTTCGCGCGCTCGGCGGGGTTGCCCGACTTGAAGATGCCGGAGCCGACGAACACGCCGTCCGCCCCGAGCTGCATCATCATCGCGGCGTCCGCGGGGGTCGCGACGCCGCCGGCCACGAACAGCACGACGGGGAGCGTGCCCGTCTCGGCGATCTCGGCGACCAGCTCGTACGGCGCCTGCAGCTCCTTCGCGGCGACGAACAGCTCGTCCTTCGGGAGAGCCGTGAGCGCAGCGATCTCCCCGCGGATCTTGCGGATGTGCTTCATCGCCTCGGACACGTCGCCCGTTCCGGCCTCGCCCTTCGAGCGGATCATCGCCGCCCCCTCGTTGATGCGTCGCAGCGCTTCGCCGAGGTTCGTGGCGCCGCACACGAAGGGCACCGTGAAGCCGAACTTGTCGATGTGGTTCACGTAGTCGGCCGGCGAGAGCACCTCGGACTCGTCGATGTAGTCGACACCGAGCTCCTGCAGCACCTGCGCCTCGACGAAGTGACCGATGCGCGCCTTCGCCATCACCGGGATCGACACGGCATCGATGATGCTGTCGATCATGTCCGGGTCGCTCATGCGCGAGACGCCGCCCTGCGCGCGGATGTCGGCCGGCACGCGCTCGAGCGCCATGACGGCGACGGCGCCCGCGTCCTCGGCGATCTTCGCCTGCTCGGCGGTCACGACGTCCATGATGACGCCGCCCTTGAGCATCTCGGCGAGACCGCGCTTGACGCGCGACGATCCGGTGGTGTTCTGCTCGGACATGGGGAGCTCCTGTCGGATGATCCGTAATCGGGTTTGATCTAGATCAAACGTAGCACTGTCCGATCCCACCTAGAATCGCGGAGGAGGATCATGAGCGACCGGATCACAGGCAGCACCGCGGCGGAGATCGCCGACAGCGTGCGCGCCCTGCGCGACCGCGGGATCCTGCTTCCCGGAGCCCTCCTCCCGCCGGTGCGCGAGCTCGCCGCCACCCTCGGCGTCAACCGCAACACCGCCGTCGCCGCGTACCGCCAGCTCGCCCAGGCGGGACTCGTCCTGTCGCGCGGACGCGCCGGCACCACGGTCGCGGGGATCGAGGCCGTGGCACAGGAGGGCTACGCGGCCGACACCGTGCTCCGCGACATCGGCACCGGCAACCCCGACCCCGCGCGCATCCCCGACCCGTCGGCCGCGCTGATGACGATCGCGAGCCGTCCCGTGCTCTACGGCGAACCCGTGATCGACCCGGGGCTGGAGGAGTGGGCGCGCCGGTGGATGGCGGCCGACCTCCCGGACGCGGACTTCCGGATCACTGTGACGAGCGGAGCGGTCGATGCGGTGGAGCGGCTGCTCGCCCAAGCCCTCATGCGCGACGACGCCGTGGCGCTCGAGGATCCGTGCTTCCTCGCCAGCATCCACACGGTGCGGCTCGGCGGCTATCGGGCCGTCCCGGTCCCCGTCGACGACCAGGGAATGACGGTCGACGGACTGCGGGCGGCTCTCGACGCCGGCGTTCGGGCCGTGATCTGCACACCGCGGGCGCAGAACCCCACCGGCGTGGGTCTCACGGCCCAGCGCGCCGCCGAGCTGCGCGGTGTCCTCGCCGATCACCCGTACGTCCTGATCATCGAGGACGACCACTTCTCGCTGCTGTCGCAGCGCCCGTACGAGTCCTTGATCAGCGAGGACCATCGGCGCTTCGCCCTCGTGCGCTCGGTGTCGAAGTTCCTCGGACCCGACATGTGCCTCGCGATCGCGGCGACCGACCCCGACACCGCGGAACGTCTCGCGATGCGACTCAGCCCGGGCACCACCTGGGTGAGCCACCTGCTGCAGCGCCTCGCCCTGGCACAGCTGACCGACGAGGATGCGATGACCACCGTCGCGACCGCCGGTGCGCACTACGCGGAGCGCAACGCCGCGTTCGCGGCACGCCTGCGCGCGCACGGCATCGACGCCGCCGCGCCCGACGGGCTGAGCCTCTGGGTGCGACTCCCCCGGCCCGCGCGCGAGGTCGCCGAGCACCTGATGCGGCGGGGGTGGCTCGCCCGCACGGGTGACGAGTTCTCCCTCGACGACCGCGCCGATCCGTCCCACCACCTCCGTCTCACCGTCCACGACCTCACCGACGCGGAAGCCGACACGCTCGTCGCCGACCTCGTCGCGGCCGCGCGATGACCACCCGTCGCGGGCACCGGCCCGCCCTGACCGAAAGCGCTCGTTCATGAAGATCCTCTCCATCCAGTCCGCCGTGGCGTACGGGCACGTGGGCAACTCCGCCGCGGTGTTCCCGCTGCAGCGCATCGGCGTCGAGGTGCTGCCCGTCTACACCGTGAACTTCTCCAACCACACCGGCTACGGCGCCTGGCGCGGACCGCTGATCGACCCCGCCGACGTGCGCGAGGTCATCACCGGCATCGAGGACCGCGGAGTGTTCGGGCAGATCGACGCCGTCCTGAGCGGCTACCAGGGAGGCGAGGGCATCGGTGACGTGATCATCGATGCGGTCGCGCGCGTCAAGGCCGCCAACCCCGACGCGGTCTACGCGTGCGACCCGGTCATGGGCAACGCGAAATCGGGCTGCTTCGTCGCCCCCGCGATCCCGATCCTTCTGCGCGAGCGCGTCGTCCCGGTGGCGGACATCATCACCCCCAACCAGTTCGAGCTCGGGTTCCTCACCGAGACCGAACCCGACACGCTCGAGTCCACGCTCGCCTCGGTCGACCTCGCCCGCGCCATGGGCCCCCGCACGGTGCTCGTGACGAGCGTCGAGCGGCCCGACCGCGAGGAGGGGACCATCGAGATGCTCGCGGTCGACGGCGACGGTGCCTGGCTCGTCCAGACGCCGCACCTCCCCATGAAGGCGAACGGCTCCGGTGACGTGACCGCCGCCCTGTTCACGGCGCACTACGTCGAGACCGGCAGCGCCAGGACCGCGCTCGAGCGCACCGCCTCCAGCGTGTACGACCTGCTGCAGGCGACGCTCGACTCGGGCGAGCGCGAGCTGCAGCTCATCGAGGCGCAGGAGTTCTACGCGCACCCGCGCATGCAGTTCACCGCACGGCAGGTGCGCTGACGGTCACTCCGGCCACGCGTGGGCGACGGCCTCCCGCACTTCGCCGAGGAGCTGCGGGAGCGCCTTCGTCTTCGCGATGATCGGGAAGAAGTTCGCGTCGGAGCGCCACCGCGGCACCACGTGCTGATGCAGATGCGCGTCCACGCCGGCTCCCGCCACCGCCCCCTGGTTCATGCCCAGGTTGAAGCCGTCGCATCCGGAGACCTCGCGCAGCACCCGCATGGCCGTCTGGGTGAGCGCGCCGATCTCGGCCACCTCTTCCGGACTCGCCTGGTCGTACGTCGCGATGTGACGGTACGGGCACACCAGCAGGTGCCCCGAGTTGTACGGGAACAGGTTCAGCAGCACGTACGCGGTCGTGCCCCGTGCCACGATGAGCCGCTCGGCGTCGGGGTACTTCGGCGCCTCGCAGAACGGGCACTCCTCGCGCAGGGGCTCCGGTCCCGCCTGGATGTAGGCCATCCGGTGGGGGGTCCACAGCCGCTGGAACTCGTCGGGCACGCCGGCGAGGCGACCTGCATCCTCCAGCGACTGCTCCCCCTCGGTCATGCCAGGTCCCCGGCCGTCTGCACCAGGGCGTGGCTGTCGATGGCAGCGCGGATGCGGTCGACCGCCTGCGCGATCGGCACGCCGTTCTCCTGCGAGCCGTCGCGGTAGCGGAAGGAGACGGTGCCGGCGGCCCGGTCCTGCTCCCCGGCGATCAGCAGCAGCGGGACCTTGCCGGTCGTGTGCGTGCGGATCTTCTTCTGCATGCGGTCGTCGGAGGTGTCGAGCTCGGCACGCACACCGCGGGAGCGGAGCGTGTCGATCACCTCACCCAGATAGTCGGCGAAGTCGTCCGCGACCGGGATCCCCACGACCTGTACCGGCGAGAGCCACACCGGGAAGTCGCCCGCATAGTGCTCGAGGAGGATCGCGAAGAACCGCTCGATCGAGCCGAACAGCGCCCGGTGGATCATGATCGGACGCTTCTTCTGGCCGTCCTTGTCCATGAACTCGAGGTCGAAGCGCTCGGGCAGGTTGGGGTCGACCTGCACCGTGGACAGCTGCCACGTACGGCCGATCGCATCGCGCGTCTTCAGGTCGATCTTGGGCCCGTAGAACGCCGCCTCGCCCGGCACCTCGGTGAGCTTGAGACCGGAGGCCACGGCCACGCGGCGCAGGGCGTCGGTGGACGACTCCCAGAACTCGTCCGAACCGATCCACTTCGACTTCTCGTCGTCCTTCATCGACAGCTCGAGCTCGAAGTCGGTGAGGCCGAAGTCGCGGAGCATCGAGAGGATGAACTCGAGGACCTTGCCGACCTCCTCCTCCAGCTGCTCGGGTGTGACGAACAGGTGCGAGTCGTCCTGCGTGAAGCCGCGCACCCGCGTGAGGCCGTGCAGGGCCCCGGAGAGTTCGTTGCGGTAGACCGTGCCGTTCTCCGCGAACCGCAGCGGGAGGTCGCGATAGCTGCGCGCGCGCTCCTTGTAGATGAGGATGTGCATCGGGCAGTTCATGGGCTTCAGGTAGTAGTCCTGGCCCTGCTTGGTGATCTCGCCGTTCTCGTCGCGCTCCTCGTCCATGACGATGGGCGGGAACATGCCGTCCTTGTAGGTGACGAGGTGGTTCGAGGTGAGGAAGAGGTCTTCCTTGGAGATGTGCGGCGTGTACACGTAGGTATAGCCGCCCTCGATGTGCCGCTTGCGCGCGTGCTGCTCCATCTCGCCGCGCACCACGCCGCCGCGCGGATGCCAGACGCTCAGGCCCGACCCGATCTCCTCGGGGAAGGAGAACAGGTCGAGCTCCTTGCCGAGTCGCCGGTGGTCGCGCTTGGCGGCCTCCTCCAGCCGGTGCTGGTACGCGCGCAGCTCGTCCTTCGTGGGCCAGGCGGTGCCGTAGATGCGCTGCAGCTGCGGGTTCTTCTCGCTGCCGCGCCAGTACGCGGCGGCGATGCGCGTGAGGTCCCAGCCGTTGCCGATCATGCGCGTGTTGGGCAGATGTGGCCCGCGGCAGAGGTCCTTCCAGACGACCTCGCCGTCGCGGGTCGTGTTGTCGTAGATCGTGAGCTCGCCCTCGCCCACCTCGACCGACGCGCCCTCGGCCGCCTCCTTGCCGCCCTTGAGCCCGATCAGCTCGAGCTTGAACGGCTCGTCGGCGAGCTCCGCGCGCGCCTCGTCATCGGTCACGACACGACGCACGAAGCGCTGGCCCTCGCGGACGATGCGCTGCATCTCCTTCGTGATGGCCTTGATGTCCTCCGGCGTGAACGGGGTGTCGACGCCGAAGTCGTAGTAGAACCCGTCGGTGATGGGCGGGCCGATGCCGAGGTTCGCCTGCGGGTTGATGCGCTGCACGGCCTGCGCGAGCACGTGCGCGGCCGAGTGGCGCAGGATGTTCAGGCCGTCGGGGCTGTCGATCGTGACCGGCTCGACCTGCTCGGTGCCGGTCAGGGTCGTGGCGAGGTCCTTGAGCTCGCCGTTGACGCGCATCGCGACGACGTTTCGGTCAGAGAACAGGGCGAAGCCGTCGGTCGGCTGGGCGTTTTCAGGCACTGATCACTCCATCTGGGTCTGGATCTAGGCTACTCGTATGGCCGGGGGCCGCCGACCGTCAGGCCACCGGCTCGGCCGAGGAGGACGCGGCCGCCGGGGCGAGGATGATGATCGCCGCGCCCACGAGCGCGACCGCCGACCCGACCCAGTCCCAGACCGTGGGACGGAAACCGTCGACGATGATGCCCCAGGCGAGGGATCCGGCGATGAAGATCCCACCGTACGCGGCGAGCACCCTGCCGAAGTTCGCGTCGGGCTGGAGCGCCGCGACGAAGCCGTACGCCCCCAGCGCCATGACCCCCAGGACCGCGAAAAGCCAACCGCGGTCCTCCTTGACGGCCTGCCAGATGAGCCAGGCACCGCCGATCTCGGCGACGGCGGCGAGGACGAACAGCACGACGATGCGGAAGACGGTCACCACCTCAGTGTGTCAGGACACACGAGGACGGCTTCGCGAACGACGGGGCGCCGCAACCGTCGGACCGGACGGTAGCGTGGCCCCATGACCCGGACGATCGCCCGCTGGATCCTCGCTCTCGCCCTCGGCGCCGTCGGCGTGCTGCACTTCACGCAGACGCGCGGCTTCCGGGTGGTGGTGCCCGACTGGGCGACCGAGGCGACGCGGATGGACAAGGATGCCATCGTGATCGCGTCGGGCGCCGTCGAGGTCGCGCTCGCCGCGGGGCTGATCGCGCTGCCGCGGGAGCGCCGCCGGATCGGCTGGGCGACGGCGGGGTTCTTCGCCACGGTCTTCCCCGGCAACTGGCATCAGTGGCGCACCGGCCGCTCCACTCCGGGGCTCGACACGGACGCGCGTCGGTTCGGCCGTCTCTTCCTGCAACCGGCCCTGATCGCCTGGGCTCTGTGGGCGACGCGATGACCTCCCCCTCGATCATCTGGTTCCGCGACGACCTCCGCCTCGCCGACCATCCGGCGCTGCGTGCCGCGATGGATCGGGACGCGCCCGTGATCGCGCTGTTCGTGCTCGACGAGGAGTCGCCGGGGATCCGCCCGCTCGGAGGTGCCGCGAAGTGGTGGCTGCATCACTCGCTGGCCTCCCTCGACGAGCGGCTGCGCGAGAAGGGCGCCCGGCTCGTGCTGCGGCGCGGCCCGGCCGAGCGCGTGGTGCGCGAGGTCGTCACGGAGAGCGGGGCGGGCGCCGTCTACTGGAACCGTCGATACGGGCGACCGGAGCGGGAGATCGACGCGGCGCTGAAGAGCTCGCTGCGCGATCAGGGCCTGACGGTGGAGTCGTTCGCGGGCTCCCTGCTGCACGAGCCGTGGACCGTCACCACGGGCAGCGGCACGCACTACTCCGTCTTCACCCCGTTCTGGCGCGCCTGCCGCGCACTGCCCGCGCCCCGTGCTCCCCTGCCGGAGCCGCGCGAACTCGACGGAGTGGCGCGACCGCCGCGCTCCGATGCCCCGGGCGACTGGGAACTGCTGCCCACGACACCGGATTGGGCGGGCGGGCTCCGCGACACCTGGGAGCCGGGCGAGCCGGCAGCACGACGGCGGCTGCGACACTTCCTCGACCACGATCTCCCGGCGTACGACGCGGCCAGGGACGCGCCGGCCGCCGGCGCGACCTCCCTGCTCTCCCCCCGGCTGCGCTGGGGCGAGCTGAGCCCGTTCACCGTGTGGGCCGAGGCGACCCGGGTCGAGGGCTCGGCACGGTTCCTGTCCGAGCTCGGCTGGCGCGAGTTCGCCTGGCACACGCTCTACCACTTCCCCGATCTGGCGACGAAGAACCTCCGGCCCGAGTTCGATGCGTTCCCCTGGCCGGGACTCGACCCGCGGCAGCTGGATGCCTGGCAGCACGGCGAGACCGGGATCCCCCTCGTCGACGCGGGGATGCGCGAGCTGTGGCACACCGGATACATGCACAACCGGGTGCGGATGGTGACCGCGTCCTTCCTCATCAAGAACCTGCTGATCGACTGGCGGCTCGGCGAGGAGTGGTTCTGGGACACGCTGGTCGATGCAGACGGCGCCAACAACGCCTTCAACTGGCAGTGGGTCGCGGGATCGGGTGCGGATGCGGCCCCGTACTTCCGCGTCTTCAACCCGGAGCTGCAGGCGAAGAAGTTCGACGGGGACGGAGAATATGTCACGCGGTGGGCCGCCGATGCCCCGACCGCGCCGATCGTCGACCTGGGCGAGACGCGCAAGGTGGCACTCGCGGCGTACGACGAGGTCAAGCGCGCCGCGGGCTCCGCGCGGCGCTGACCACCGACACCGGCGGGTAGACCGCGCGCGAGCCGGTAGCCGCCCACCGCGTTCACCCCCGCACGGCCGCGGGGAGGGCGCCGACCTCCGGCGAGGCTGCGAGGTCGAGGCCGGCGGTCAGTGTGGCCCGCGGCGACGAGCCGCAGCCGCCGCGGATCCGACTCCGTCGAGCACCGGCGCTCCGTGGCCGGTCAGCACCACCCTGGCTCCGGTCGCCGCCAGCGTCTCGAGGGAGTCGATGGCTGCCTCAGGATCGGCGGTGGCCGCGTTCGCGACGATCTGCGGGCCCTCCTCTCCCGTGTAGGGATCGAGGGTCACCAGGGCGTCGCCGGCGATCAGCACGCCCTGCGACTCGAACAGGTAGGCGCAGTGCCCGTCGGTGTGACCCGGCGTCCACAGCGCGACCGGAGCACCGGGCACGTCGACCGGGTGCCCATGCGTCACCTGCGGCTGCGCCTCGACGCCGCGCACGGTCAGCGCGCCGGCGGCCGCCATGCGAGTGATCACGGGGATGCCCCGGGGGTGCCCGAGCACGTAGAGGAGACGTGGTGTCGCGGGGCGATAGCGGTACGGGTGCCGGGCGAGTGCCGCATCGCCCGGGTGCACCACCACGGTCACGCCGTCGCCCTGCAGGGCCCGAGCAGTGCCGACGTGGTCGAAGTGGCCGTGGGTGAGCACGACCGCGTCGATGTCGCTCCGCCGGGCCCCGAGATGCCCGAGCAGTTCCGACAGCACCTTCCCGGTGCGCGGCAATCCGGCATCGAAGAGCGTGATGCCGTCGGCGGACTGCATCAGATAGCAGTTCACGTCGGCCACGGATAGGCGGAAGAACCCGGGCGCGACCTCTGACCAGCCGCTCCGCTCGCTCATGAATCGCCTCCCGCGTCGTCCGCGGGGCCGCGCCCCGCGTCGAAGTTCCGCTCGTACCGATCCCGCGCCTCGACGAGCACGGACGCGTCAAGGACCGCGATCGGCTCGACGTCGCGCAGCAGCGGTTCGCAATCCGGACCGCGCCCGCAGATCTCCCCGCGCAGGATCCAGGCGATGCGTGTCGGGTCCTTCTCCGCGAGGTGCTGATACTGGCACAGCTGCCGCGCAAGCCAGTCCTCCAGCGGCCTGGTCCACCAGCGCTCCGCGTCGAGGGGGTTCACGGACAGGCCCGGGAGCTCCAGTCCGCTCTCCGAGTCGAGGCTGGAACGGCGCCGGTCGTCCTCCGGCCCGTCGGAGTACCGTACGTGCAGGCCGCGGTAGGCGCGCACCACCGCGGCGAGTTGGGCGAGACGGGTGATGCGGCGAAGGCCGGTGGCGGGGTCACGCTCGGCCGAGATCGCGGGAGTGCACGTCTGCGCCGACGTCGTTTCGGACATGGCCCGACGGTACGGAGGAGGCGCCGGCGGAGCACGGGGATTGACAACACTCGGAGAAGGGCTGCCGTGCCCGGGCGCGTGAAGCTACTCCGGCTGGCTCTCGCCGTCAACGGGCTCTCGTTGCGCACCCGGCGGTCTTACCTTCGGGCCACCGCACCGAGCACTGCTGAGGAGAGAACAATGCGCGCCATGACGTACCGCGGACCGTACAAGGTCCAGGTCGCTGAGAAACCGGAACCGCGGATCGAGCACCCCAACGACGCGATCGTTCGGGTGACGCACGCCGCGATCTGCGGGTCGGATCTGCACCTGTACCACGGCATGATGCCGGACACCCGGATCGGGCACACGTTCGGCCACGAGATCGTGGGCGTCGTACACGAGGTCGGATCCTCAGTGCAGAGCCTCTCGGTCGGAGTCCGGGTGATGGTGCCGTTCAACATCGCGTGCGGCTCCTGCTACTTCTGCACCCGCGGCCTCTTCTCGAACTGCCACAACGTGAACCCCAATGCCACGGCCGTGGGCGGCATCTACGGCTACTCCCACACGACGGGTGGCTATGACGGCGGGCAGGCGGAGTTCGTGCGCGTGCCCTTCGCCGACGTGGGACCCTCCGTCGTGCCGGACTGGCTCTCGTCGGAGGATGCGCTACTGCTCACCGACGCGTTCTCCACCGGGTACTTCGGCGCGCAGCTCGGCGACATCGCGGAGGGCGACACCGTCGCGGTCTTCGGTGCCGGACCCGTGGGTCTGGCCGCCGCCCGCTCGGCCTGGTTCCTCGGCGCAGGCCGGGTGATCGTCCTCGACCACCTGGATTACCGGCTCGACAAGGCCAGGGACTTCGCGTTCGCCGAGACGATGCACATCGGCGAGGTCGGCGACCCCGTGCTCGCCATGAAGAAGGCGACCGGATACCTGGGTGCAGATGTGGCGATCGACGCCGTGGGTGCGGAGGCGGACGGCAACCTCATCCAGCACGTGACGGCGGCCAAGCTCAAGCTCCAGGGCGGCTCCCCCGTCGCCGTGAACTGGGCGATCGACTCCGTGCGCAAGGGCGGCACGGTGTCGCTGATCGGCGCGTACGGTCCGCTGGTGTCCGCTGTGCGTCTCGGCGACGCGATGAACAAGGGCCTCACGATCCGCGGCAATCAGGCACCGGTCCTGCGGCAGTGGCCGCGACTGCTCGAGCACATCCAGGCTGGTCACGTGCGGCCGAGCGAGCTCCTGACGCACCGCTTCCCGCTCGAGCACATCGCCGAGGCCTACCACGTGTTCTCCAGCAAGCTGGACGACTGCATCAAACCCGTCATCACGATCGGAGAGGACTGAGCCATGCCGTACGAAGCGCACAAGCCGACGCTGGCACCGACAGCGGACGAGCTCCGCGACCGCATCCCGGGCTGGGGCACCGACCTTCCCCCCGAGCACCGCCGCACGTGGCAGCAGCTCGAGGACTACGGCGACACGGGTGCGCACTGGACGCGCCCGGATCCGCAGCCCGGCAGGGAGGGACGGGAACACTCCATCGAGCACGCGATGGTGCCTCCGGTGTTCGGTACGGCGCAACCGCTGCACGGCATCTCCGGAAGTGTGCGTCGCTTCGCCTACGACCACTTCAGCGAGACGAAGAACACGCGCTGGCTGCTGCTCGTGATCGGCGACCGCATCGAGGCCGTCGGGGCGCACGTGCGATCCCTGGCAACGCCGCGGCCCGACAACCCGATCACGCAGACCGGCATCCTCGCGGAGCCGCGGCACCGTCCGCTCACCTCGCGGTTCGGGCGGGGACGGGTCGACGTCCGGCACACCTGGCTCGACCCGATCATCGTGGCAGGGCCCTGGGTCGTCGCCGTCGTGATGACGGTCTCCCTCGTACGCACGGTGTTCCGCCGCGGTTGACCAGACGGTCGAGCGCTTCCCTGAAACGCGAAAAACCCCCGGGATCCCGGGGGTTTTTGGTGGTGCGCGATACTGGGATCGAACCAGTGACCTCTTCCGTGTCAGGGAAGCGCGCTACCGCTGCGCCAATCGCGCCCGTTGGGGCTATTCAGTTTCAGGTGAGGTGGCGACGGGATTCGAACCCGTGTAAACGGCTTTGCAGGCCGGTGCCTAGCCGCTCGGCCACGCCACCGTGTGGATTGACCCCACGTGCTGCCGATCTTCGAGAAGACCTACTGCACTCGAGCGGATGACGAGACTCGAACTCGCGACCCCAACCTTGGCAAGGTTGTGCGCTACCAACTGCGCTACATCCGCATTTCGTTCCCGGTTGTCCCGGGCACTCATGAAACATTAGCCGATGAATCCCCGCCTGCCAAACCCGGACCGAATCTCGCGCGTGTCTCGCGGAGTGGTCATCGGAGGCTCCGAGCGTCCGGTAGTATCGGTTGACGTACCCCGCGGGTATGGGCGATTGGCGCAGTTGGTAGCGCGCTTCCTTCACACGGAAGAGGTCATCGGTTCGAGTCCGGTATCGCCCACCACATTCTCCTTCGCAGGCTCACTGCCCCTCAGAGGATTCGTCCGTCTCCCGGTCGCGATACGCGCAGCCAGCGGTAGCCGTAAGCCGGCACCTCGAGCTCCACGGCTCCATCGTCGTCGAGCGTGATGCGCTGCGCCTCCAACAGGTCGACCAGAGCCGTCCCCGCGGGTTCATCCGCGAGGCGGAACCGCGTCGTGGCTGGACGCTCGGCGAAGTTGTGCACCGCGATCATCCGGCCGAGGGCGGCCCGCAGCGAGTGCACGAGGAGCGCGTCCACCGGCTGCTCGACCACCGCGAACTCGCCCCAGCCCAGCTCCGGTGACACCCGGTACCGCGACGTGAGCTCGCGGAGGAAGTGCAGCAGCGACCCGCGGTCCTCCAGCTGCGCGGCGACGTTCACGTGCTCGGGCGCGTAGCCGTCTGCGGGTGGCTTCGACACCAGTCGGGAGGGGGCGGCGTCCGAGAACCCGCCGTTCCGGTCCGCCGACCACTGCATGGGGGTGCGCACGGACTCCCGCCCGGCGATGTCGATGTTCTCCCCCATCCCGATCTCCTCCCCGTAGAACAGCACGGGGGTCCCGGGGAGCGTGAACAGCAGGCTGTACGCCATGCGGATCCGGCGGGGATCGCCCTCGAGCATCGGGGGCAGACGGCGGGTGATGCCACGCCCGAACACCCGCTGCCGCTCGTCCGGGGCGAACGCCTCGAACACCTCCTGGCGCTCGGCGTCGCTCAGCTTGTCGAGCGTGAGCTCGTCGTGGTTGCGCAGGAAGTTCGCCCACTGCACCTCGGGACCCAACGCCGGCCGCGAGGAGAGCGCCTCGATGAGCGGCGCCGGATCGCGCCGCGCCAACGACAGGTACAGCGCCTGCATCGCCACGAAGTCGAACTGCATCGTGAGTTCGTCGCCGTCCGTGCCGCCGAAGTACTCGACCTGCTGGTCATACGGCAGGTTCACCTCGCCGAGCAGGATCGCCTCGCTCGAGCGTCGCTGGAGGAAGCGGCGCATATCCCGCAGGAGTTCGTGCGGGTCGGGGATGTCGGCTCCGACTGGGATCTCCAGGAAGAAGGGCACCGCGTCGACCCGGAACCCGGAGATGCCGAGCTGCAACCAGAAGCCGATCACCTTCGCGATCTCGTCGCGCACGCGGGGATTGGCCACGTTCAGATCCGGCTGATGCTCGTAGAAGCTGTGCTGGTACCACTGCCCCGACTTCTCGTCCTTCGTCCAGATCCCGTCGGCCTGTCCGGGGAACACCGCGTTCTTCTGGCCCTTCGGCGGTGCGTCGTCTCGCCACACGTAGTAGTCGCGGTACGGCGAGTCCACACTGCGGATCGCGGCGCGGAACCACGGATGCCGATCGGAGGTGTGGTTGATGACCAGGTCGACGATCACGCGCATGCCGCGGTCGCGCGCCGTGCGGATCACCTCCACGAGATCGCCGTGCGAGCCCAGGCGCGGATCGACGCCGTAGAAGTCGCTCACGTCGTAGCCGTCATCGCGGTCGGGGGTGGGATAGAACGGCATGAGCCACAGGCACGTCACCCCCAACTGCGCGAGGTAGTCGATGCGCTGCGCGAGGCCCCGGAGGTCGCCCACCCCGTCGCCGCTCGTGTCCAGGAACGTCTCCACGTCGAGGCAGTAGACGACGGCGGTCTTCCACCAGAGGTCGCTCGTGTCGGTGATCTTCACAGCAGCTCCTTCATCCGGGGCAGCACCGCATCGGCCGCGGCGGCCAGAAAGCCGGACTGCTCCTGTCCGACGTGGTGGAGGTACACGCGGTCGAAGCCGATCCCGGCGAGTGCGGCGACCCGCTCCGCGAGCGCCACGGGATCGTGCTCGACCAGTACCGCCGACCGCAGCGCCTTCTCGTCGACCGCGCCCACCGCGGCGTCGAAGTCCTCCGGCTGCTCGATGTTCCACGCGAGTGGCGGCGTCAGCACGCCCTGTCGCCACTGCGTGCGGGCGAGGTCGAGAGCCTCGGCGTCGGTATCGGCCCAGCTGACGTGCACCTGCAGGACGCACGGCCCCTCTCCGCCCGCCGACCGGTACGCGTCCACCACGCGGGCGAGCGCCGCGGGCTCCTGCGCCACAGTCGCCAGGCCCTGAGCCCACGATGCCGCCCATCGCGCCGTCTCCGCGCTCACCGCGGTTGCGAGCAGGGGCGGCGGCTGCGTGGGACGGCTCCACACCCGCGCCCGATGCACGCGCACGAGCCCGTCGTGCGTGACCTCCTCGCCGTCCAGCAGCAGGCGGATCACGTCGACGCTCTCCCGCAGCCGGCGGTTGCGGACCTCCTTGCTCGGCCACGGGTCGCCCGTGACGTGCTCGTTCATCGCCTCCCCGCTGCCCAGCGCCGCCCAGAACCGCCAGGGGAACATCTCCTCCAGCGTCGCGAACGCCTGCGCCATCACCACCGGGTGATACCGCTGTCCCGGCGCGTTCACCATCCCGATCGAGAAGCTCGTGCGTGCCAGCGCCGCCGCGATCCAGCTCAGCGCGAATCCCGACTCGCCCTGCTCCGGCAGCCACGGCGCGAGATGGTCGGAGCACATCGCGCCGTCGAACCCTGCGGCTTCCGCGGCGACGACGGCGTCGAGAAGCGCGCTCGGGGGGATCTGCTCGTGTGACGCGTGGAATCCGATGAAGGCCATATCGCGAGTGTGGCAACTCCGACCGCGCCGGGCGCCGTGCTTGACATGAACGCTCGGTGATGGCAGGAGCGTCCGTTCTCGGGCGGTGCGCCCGAGGGCGACCGTGGACCGCGTGTCGGCCACCCTCCGTAGGATGCCGCTGTGCCCACCCCCGGTCCCCTCCCCTCCCCGTGCGGCCTCTGCGGTCACCCCACGGGAGTCCGCATCGACGGGGCCCTGCATTGCGCGGCCTGCGGATGGCGCTACGGTGATGCGCCTGACCCCGACCTCCCGTTCCCCCGCATCGACGTCGTCTACTACCTCCGCTTCGACGAGCGGGTCAAGATCGGCACCAGCCGCCGGCCACGGCAGCGCCTGGCGAGCATCCGCCACCACGAGCTGCTGGCCTTCGAGCAGGGCGGGCGTGCCCTCGAGCAGCAGCGCCACCGCGAGTTCGCCGCGGAACGCGAGGGCGGAGAGTGGTTCACGCTCACCCCTCGCGTGCGCGCACACATCGCCGGGCTGCGCGACGCGGGCGAGCCGTGGCTGCTCTACGCACGCTGGCTGAGCACGGCACTCCGCGCCTGATCCCGTACCACCGCCTCGGCTCCCGCACCAGGGCCTGGTCGCCGGGCGGCGATCGCGAGAGCATGCCGACAGCGGGACGCGACCGGCGACCCGTGCACGAGAGGAGCCGACATGACCGGACGAGAGAACACCCCCGCCGACGACCTGAGCGCTCAGGACCCCCTCGCGGGCGACGGCAGCGGCGACCCGAACACCGACCGGGAGTTCCTGCAGGATCTGCCGCCCGCGCAGGTCGACACCGAGCAGGTCGCCGAGCACGCCGCGGACGACGACGAAGACGCCTGACCGCGGACGGAGGAGCCATGGGGACGCTGCGCTACTCGATCAACGTGACGCTCGACGGCTCGTGCCACCACGAGGCCGGGCTGCCGCCCGACGAGGAGTCGATGCGCTACTGGACCGCGCAGGTGCGTGAGGCCGACGCCATGCTGTTCGGCCGGGTGACGTACGAGCTCATGGAGTCCGCGTGGCGCCGCCCCGCCTCCGGCACGTGGCCGGAGTGGATGCGCCCGTGGGAGGTGCCGTTCGCCACGGCCATCGACCGCGCCCGCAAGTACGTGGTCTCGAGCGGCCTCGACGCGGTCGACTGGAACGCCGAACTGCTCCGCGGCGACCTCGTCCAGCAGGTCGCACGGCTCAAGACCGAGCACGCACGGCTGTCGGTGGGCGGCGTGACCCTTCCCGTCGCCCTCGCCCAGCACGGCCTCATCGACGAGTACGAGTTCCTGGTGCACCCGGTCGTCGCCGGACACGGGCCTCCGCTGCTCGGCGGGCTCACGGGGCAGCTGCGCCTCGAGCTCGTGGAGCGCCGGGAGCTGCGCTCGGGCGCCGTCGTCACCCGGTACCGGCCTGCGAGCTGACCGGCGTCCCGCGCGCACGGAGACGGCGGGCGGCCGCTGTCTGGCTGACCACCCGCCGCCGTTCCGCGGGGATGTCACGCGGTCGCCGCGCGCCCCCGGGTGGTCTGCGGCTGCGGCTGCGAGAACAGCACGACCACGATCACGGCCGCGCCCACGACCACGTGCGGAAGCCAGACGTTCAGGGGCTGGTCGGCGAACCCGAACAGCCACGGCGAGAGCGCCAGGAACAGGCTCGCGACGATGTCGAACACCAGGTGCACGGGCATCGGGATGAGCCCGAACGGACCCCATTCGTACTTCGTGAACAGACTGTAGACGATGAGCCCGACGCCGAGGACGATCGGGATGACGACGGCGGCACCGCCGACACTCGCGAAGCCGAACAGCCAGGGCGCGGCGATCAGGGCGATCCCGACGACGTAGTCGAGGATTCCGTGGACCTTGGTGGGGATGAAACGCATGATTCCTCCTTGTGTGGCGCCGCTGTGCGCGACTCACCAAGGGTTCGCAGCCATCGCCCGATCGGATTGGATGTCGCGGATCGGTGCGCGCGCGTCAGGCCCGCGCCCACCCGTAGCGGGCGGCCAGGGCCGAGGCGACCCTGGCGTAGCGCTGGCGGTCGAGCGCAGCCGCCTCCCTCCGCAACCCGCGCTCGTGCACGCTGTACAACTGCTCGATGTCCACCCACGACTCGCGACCCTGGGCGTCCCAGGCGCCGGAGCCGATCGAGAGGTAGTCGCGGTCGCCGTCATGCGGACGGCTGGTCATCCGTACGGCGTACACACGGTCGTCGGACTGCCGCCCGATCACGAGCACCGGCCGGTCCTTCCCCCGCCCGTCCTCCTCCTCGTACGGCACCCACGTCCATACGACCTCGCCGGCGTCGGGGGCCCCGTCCCGTGCCGGGGCGTAGGCGACGCGGAGCGCGCGGATCCGCGCGGGGTCGATCCTGATCGTCTCGGTCCCGGTGGTCCGCCCGGCATCGAGCGTGTCCGCCTGTCGCGGTGAGCCGTGGCGGGCGGCCTGCTCTTCAGGTGTGCGCAGACGCGCGGTCGGGCGCCTCGGACCGGAGGTGGTCCGAGACGCCCGACCGGAGTTCACCGCCTTGAGCAGGATCTCCGCGAGTGTCGTCAGGATGCCGTTGGTCTTGCCCACACGGTCACCCTAACCGCGATCACGCGTCCGCGAGCGCGTAGCCCTCCTCGCCGTGGACGACCTGGTCGACGCCGGCGATCTCGTCCTCGCTCGTGATCCGGAAGCCGATCGTCTTCTGGATCGCGAAGCCGATCACGAAGGCCACCACGAAGGAGTAGATCAGCACGCCGAGCGCGGCGATCACCTGGACCGCGAGCTGACGGGCGTCGCCGCCCACGAACAGGCCGGTGCCGGTGGCGAAGAAGCCGAGGTACACGGTGCCGATGAGTCCGCCGACGAGGTGGATGCCCACGACGTCGAGCGAGTCGTCGAAGCCCAGGCGGAACTTCAGCTCGACGGCCAGCGCGCACACCACACCGGCGACCGCGCCCAGCAGCAGCGACCAGCCGGGCGTGAGGTTGGCGCAGGCCGGGGTGATCGCGACCAGACCGGCCACGGCACCCGAGGCGGCGCCGACCGAGGTCGCCTTGCCGTCCTTGATGCGCTCGATCAGGATCCAGCCGAGGATCGCCGCCGCCGTCGCACCGAGCGTGTTCAGGCCGATGAGCCCGACGCCGCCCATGTCCTCCGCGAGCCACTCGGCGCCGGCGTTGAAGCCGAACCAGCCGAACCACAGCAGCGCGGCGCCCAGCAGCGTCAGCGGCACGTTGTGCGGCTTGAGGATGCCCTTCTGGAAGCCGATCCGCTTGCCGAGCACGAGCGCGAGCGCCAGAGCCGCCGCACCCGCGTTGATGTGCACCGCGGTCCCACCGGCGTAGTCGATCACGCCGATGCCGCTGTCCTCACCGAACAGCGTCGTGCCGAGGTTCATGATCCAGCCGCCGCCCCAGACCCACGCCGCCACCGGGAAGTAGCCGACCGTGGCGAACACGCCAGCGAAGATCAGCCAGCTGCCGAACTTGGCGCGGTCGGCGATGGCGCCGGAGATCAGGGCGACCGTGATGATCGCGAACGTGGCACCGTAGGCGACGCCCAGGAGCGCGACGTTCGATCCCTCGCCCGATGCCAGGTTCGAGAGGCCGAAGTCGGCGAACGGGTTGCCCGCGAACGCGGTCGGGCTGTCGACGGCGCTCATGGAGAAGCCGAAGAGAATCCACAGCACGGCGACGAGTCCGATGGAGCCGAAGCTCATCATCATCATGCTGACGACGCTCTTCGCCTTGACGAGACCGCCGTAGAAGAAGGCGACGCCGGGCGTCATGAGCAGAACGAGCGCCGTCGCGGTGATCGCCCACGAGATGTTGCCGGGAGCATCCATAAGGAAAACCTCACATCCGAAGTAATTGAGAGCTTCAGTGTGACCACGCACGGTTTCGCCCATGCGTGAGGTTTGTTTCCCCGCTGTTACAGCGTGCGCTCCGGTGTGAACATCGCGTTACGCCGCCCTTCGGGCTTACGCAGAATGCGTGAGGGCGTTGAGGCGGGAGATGGCGCGCAGGTACTTCTTGCGATATCCGCCGGCGAGCATCTCGTCGGAGAACACCGCATCCAGACCCAGGCCGGTCGCGACGATGGGGAGCTGCGCGTCGTACACCCGGTCGACGAACGCCACGAAGCGCAGCGCCTCGGACTGATCGGTCAGCTGGCGCACGCCGCGGAGGCCCACCAGCGCGAGGCCGTCGATGAGGCGGATGTACCGCGAGGGGTGCACCTGGGCGAGGTGCCGGATCAGGTCGTCGAACGCGTCGTCGGACGCGGGCCCCACGGCCCCGTCGATCGCTGCCGCGTAGGCCGCATCATCCCGGACGACCGCGTGGCCGTCGATCGCCCGCTGACGGAAGTCCACGCCGTCGATGCGCAGCGTCTGGAAGCTGTCGGACATCGCGTGGATCTCGCGCAGGAAGTCCTGCGCGGCGAAGCGCCCCTCCCCCAGCGCGTTCGGCGGCGTGTTCGACGTCGCGGCGAGCTTGGTCCCGGTGGGCACCAGCTCGCCCAGCAGCCGTGTCATGACCATGGTGTCGCCCGGGTCGTCGAGCTCGAACTCGTCGATGCACAGCAGATCGGCGCCCTTGAGCAGGTCGACCGTGTTCTTGTAGCCGAGGGCCCCGACGAGCGCCGTGTACTCGATGAACGACCCGAAGTACTTCCGGCGGGCGGGCATCGCGTGGTAGATCGACGCGAGCAGGTGCGTCTTGCCGACACCGAAGCCACCGTCGAGGTAGACGCCCGGCTTGAGCTCCGGCTCCTTCTTCGCCCTGCTGAACAGTCCCCCGCGCTTGACCGGGGCGCCGCGGCCCGAGAAGCGCAGCAGCGTCTGCTTCGCCTCCTCCTGCGAGGGATACGCGGGGTCGGCGCGGTAGCTGTCGAACGTGGCCTCGTCGAACTGGGGCGGCGGCACCAGGCTCGCGAGCATCTCGGGCCCGGTGACGGTGGGCGTGCGGTCGGTGAGGTGCACGGTGCCGGTGCGGGTGGTCGGGTCGGTCATCACGGTCCTGAATCAGGCGGCGGCCTGTGTCGAAGTCTTACGGATCCGGTGCCGGGGGCACGGGGAGCATCTATCGTCGAAAGAGACGGATCAACACTACGCCGTCTTACCCGACCGCTCGCCCGCTCACCCGCTACGGAGACCCCATGGCCATCGAGTTCGACTCCTCCTCCAAGTTCGCCGAGTATGCCGAGCCCGGACGGCTCGTGACGACGCAGTGGCTGGCGGAGCGGCTCGGCACTCCCGGGCTCGTCGTGGTGGAGTCGGACGAGGATGTGCTGCTCTACGAGACCGGCCACATCCCCGGTGCCGTGAAGGTCGACTGGCACACGGAGCTGAACGACCCCGTGGTCAGGGACTACGTCGACGGCGAGGGCTTCGCGGCGCTGCTGAGCCGCAAGGGCATCGCCCGCGACGACACGGTCGTGATCTACGGCGACAAGAACAACTGGTGGGCGGCGTACGCGCTGTGGGTGTTCTCGCTCTTCGGGCACGAGGACGTGCGACTGCTCGACGGAGGCCGTGACCGCTGGATCGCGGAGGGTCGCGAGCTGACCCGCGAGGTCACCGAGCGCCCGACGACCGAGTACCCGGTGGTGGAGCGCGACGACTCCGTGATCCGCGCCTACAAGGAGGACGTCCTCGCCCACCTCGGCAACCCGCTCATCGACGTCCGCTCCCCCGAGGAGTACAGCGGCGAGCGGACCACCGCCCCCGCCTACCCGGAGGAGGGCACGCTGCGCGCCGGCCACATCCCGACCGCCCAGAGCGTGCCGTGGGCCAAGGCGGTCGCAGAGGACGGCGGCTTCAAGAGCCGCGCCGAGCTCGACGCGATCTACCGCGACGGCGCCGGGCTGAAGGACGGCGACGACGTGGTGGCCTACTGCCGGATCGGCGAGCGGTCGAGCCACACGTGGTTCGTGCTGAAGCACCTCCTCGGCTTCGAGAACGTGCGCAACTACGACGGATCCTGGACCGAGTGGGGCAGCGCGGTGCGCGTTCCGATCGTCACCGGAGCCGAGCCCGGCACGGTCTGACCGTGGGACAATGGCGGGGATGAGCGCCACCGACCTGCCCGACACCCTCGCCGAGATCCGCGACGGGTTCCTGGAGACTCCCGAGGCCGACCGCCTCCTGCTCCTCCTCGAGTTCGCCGACGAGCTGCCTCCGGTGTCTGAGGAGGTCGCGAACCACCCCGAGATGTGCGAGCGCGTCGCCGAGTGCCAGTCGCCCGTGTACATCTACGTCGAGGTGAACGACGACATCGTGACGATGCACGCGACCGCACCGGAGGAGGCGCCCACCACGCGCGGCTTCGCGAGCATCCTCGTGCAGGGCATCACGGGCCTCACCTCCGACCAGGTCCTGGCGATCCCCGAGGACTACCCCCAGTCGATCGGGCTCACCAAGGCCGTGTCTCCGCTGCGCATCGGCGGGATGACGGGCATGCTCATGCGCGCCAAGAACCAGGTCAGGCAGAAGCGCTGAGACCCTGGTCCGCCAGCCACGACGTGATCGCGGTGCTCCAGCCCCGCTCGTCGTAGTTCCACAGCTTCGTGTGACGGGCGACGGTGAACCGCGGCATCGTGACCAGATCGGGTCGCGCCTCCTGCAACGCCCGTGACGCGTCGACGGGCACGAAGCCGTCGTCGTCGCTGTGCAGGATCAGGATCGGTGCGGCGAGCTCGTCGGCGCGCGCGACCATGTCGAGCCGGTCGAACAGGATCGGCTCGTCGGCGCCGCTCAACCGCGCCGTGAGCGGCAGCTGCAGGGCGCTCATCGCCAGGTCGGGCAGCGGGGGCCGGACGCGGAGGAGCTTCGCCTGGAAGCGCAGCACCGTGCGCCAGTCGACCACCGGGGACTCGAGGATGACACCGGCGATCCGGTGCCGGTTGCCCGAGCTCACGGAGGCCTGCAGCGACACCGCGCCGCCCATGGACCAGCCCATCAGCACGACACGCTCGGCGCCGTGGCGCAGCGCGTAGGCGATGGCGGCGTCAACGTCGCGCCACTCGGACGCCCCGAGGGCGTAGGCGCCGGCCCGCGTGCGCGGCGCTTCGCCGTCGTTGCGGTACGACACCACGAGGTTCGGCAGCCCGGCGGCGTGCAGCACGGGCACCGCGCGGAGGCACTCCGACCTGGTCGTGCCGCGGCCGTGCACCTGGATCACCCAGGTGGACGACGACGCCGGGAAGAACCAGGCGGGGCACGGCCCGGCGGGCGAGCCGATCAGCACGTTCTCCCACCGCAGGTGCAGCTCGCTGGGAGACGTGTAGTAGGAACCGCTGAAGGAGGCGCCGCGGTCGACGCTGGCGCCCGGCTCGATCTTGGTGAGCAGCTTGCGACGCACCGCCGTGCTGTCCGCGCTCAGCACGGCCCCCAGCTTCACGTAGCCGTAGGTCCCGGTGGTGGAGAGCCCGTAGCGCCCCGGCAGCTCGGTGTCGAGAGTGCGACCGAGCTCGATGGTCTGCGCACCGGTGTCGATCGCGAGGATCTCCGTGTCTGGCACCTTGCGCATCGGGGTGACCACGCGTCGCGCGACGGCGAGCACCAGGAATCCGGCGGCGGCTCCCAGCGCGAGGAGCGCGGGGACAATGAACTGGGCGGCGTGCCTGAGACTCTTCATCGCCTTCCGACTCTAGCCTGTTGCCGTGACCGCACATCCCGAGGCCGGGACGCCCTTCGACAGCGCCGTCGCCGAACTGCGCGAGACCGCGTTCCGCGATGACATCACGGTGCGCGAGATCCCGACGCCGCAGGGCCTCGCCCCGTTCGCGATCGCGCTCTCCGCCGATGTGCGGCCCGGCGAGGACGGCGACTCCGTGTACGGCACCGGCCGGTTCATCCTGCTCCACGATCCCGACGAGCCGGATGCCTGGGGCGGCGCCTGGCGCATCGTGATCTTCGCGCAGGCGCCGCTGGAGACGGAGATCGGCACCGATCCGCTGCTGGCCGACGTGACGTGGTCGTGGCTGGTGGACGCGCTCGACTCGCGCGGCGCGGTCTATCGCGCGCCGTCGGGCACCTCGAGCAAGACGCTGTCCAAGGGTTTCGGCGGCCTGGCCGACGAGGGCGACGGGGCACAGATAGAATTGCGGGCGTCCTGGACACCGGATGGCCCCTTCCGACCGCACGTCGAAGCGTGGGCCGAGCTGGTCGGCATGCTGGCGGGACTTCCGCCGGGCTCCGAGGGCATCGCCGTGATCGGCGCGCGAAAGGCTGTACGTGACTGAATACTCCGTGATCTCCGACACCGAGGAGTTCCTGGCGGCGTGCGCGGCGCTCGTGGCGGGCTCCGGCCCCGTGGCGGTCGACGTCGAGCGGGCGTCCGGTTTCCGCTACTCACAGCGGGCCTACCTGGTGCAGGTGTTCCGTCGCGACAGCGGCGTCTTCCTGTTCGATCCTCCGGCGATCGGTGACATGGGCGCACTGCAGACCGCGATCGGCGATGTGGAGTGGGTGCTGCACGCCGCGAGTCAGGACCTGCCGTCGCTGCGGGAGCTGCACCTCGAGCCGCGCACGATCTTCGACACGGAGCTGGCGGCGCGGCTGCTCGGTCACGACCGCGTCGGGCTCGCGGCGGTGGTGGAGGACACGCTGGGCATCACGCTGAAGAAGGAGCACTCGGCGGCTGACTGGTCGACCCGTCCGCTCCCCGCCGCCTGGCTCGAGTACGCCGCGCTCGACGTGCTGCACCTGGTGGACGTGCGCGACGCCCTGGTCGCCGAGCTCGAGGAGCAGGGCAAGACCGACTTCGCCGCCCAGGAGTTCGCGGCCACGCTGGCGCGCACGCCCAAGGCCCCGCGCGAAGATCCGTGGCGGCGCCTCAGCGGGTTGCACCAGGTGCGCGGCGCCCGTAACCTCGCCGTCGCCCGCGCCCTGTGGGAGGCGCGGGAGATGTACGCGCAGCAGCAGGACATCTCCCCCGGAAGGCTCGTCCCCGATCGCTCGCTCGTGGCGGCCGTGCTCGCCAACCCCGCGTCGAAGCAGGCGCTGGCCGGCATCAAGGAGTTCCAGGGTCGCGCGAGCCGCACCCAGCTCGACCGCTGGTGGCAGGCCATCGTCGACGGTCGCGCGGCCGAGCAGCTGCCGCGCGAGCGCGTCCCCAGCGACACCCTTCCCCCGCCGCGCGCCTGGTCCGACCGGAACCCCGAGGCGGACGCACGGTTGAAGGCCGCACGACCCGCGGTCGAGGCGGTGGCGGAGGAGCTGGGCATGCCCACCGAGAATCTCCTCACGCCCGACTACCTGCGCCGCGTGTGCTGGGACTCCCCCGGCACCACCGCGGCGGAGATCGGCGACGCCCTCGCCGCGCTCGGTGCGCGTCCCTGGCAGATTGAACAGACCGCACAGAAGATCGCGGACGCCTTTGTAGAGGCGGCGCAAGCGCCCGACACCACCTCCCCGACCGCTTCGTAGGTTCGATCCAACCGATTCCTCCCGGTTTTCACGGCTTCCTAGACTGAGGTCAACCCCAAGAAACCTGGAGGCAGAGTGGCCGAGATCTCGGACGTCTTCTTCGTCGATGGCGTGCGCACCCCGTTCGGGCGCGCCGGCGAAAAAGGCATGTACTGGAACACCCGCGCGGATGACCTCGCCGTCAAGGCGACCATCGGGCTGATGGAGCGCAACGCCGCCGTGCCGGCCGACCGCATCGACGATGTCGCCATCGCGGCGACCAGCCAGACCGGTGACCAGGGGCTCACGCTCGGCCGGTCCGTCGCGATCCTGGCCGGTCTCCCCCAGACGGTGCCCGGACTCGCGGTGGAGCGCATGTGCGCGGGCGCGATGACCAGCGTCACCACAATGGGCGCGTCGATCGGCGTCGGCATGTACGACCTCGCCCTCGCGGGTGGCGTCGAGCACATGGGCCACCACCCGATCGGCTCCAACGCCGACCCCAACCCGCGCTTCGTCGCCGAGAAGATGGTCGACCCTGGCGCGCTCAACATGGGTGTCACGGCGGAGCGCATCTTCGACCGGTTCCCGCACCTCACCAAGGAGCGCTCCGACCGCTTCGGCATGCTGAGCCAGCACAAGGTGCAGGCGGCGTACGACGCCGGCAAGATCCAGCCCGACCTGGTTCCCGTCGCGATCAAGGGCGCCGACGGCGCGTGGGGTCTGGCCACCGAGGACGAGGGCCGTCGCCCGCAGACCACGATGGAGGACCTCGCCGGGCTCAAGACGCCGTTCCGTCCGCACGGACGCGTCACGGCGGGCACGTCCTCGCCGTTGACCGACGGCGCGACCATGTCGCTGCTCGCCGGTGGGCGTGCGGTGAAGGAGCTCGGTCTCGCGCCGAAGATGCGCATGGTGTCGTTCGCCTTCGCGGGCGTGCAGCCGGAGATCATGGGCATCGGCCCGATCCCGTCCACGGAGAAGGCGCTCAAGAAGGCCGGACTCGACATCTCCGACATCGGGCTGTTCGAGCTGAACGAGGCGTTCGCGATCCAGGTGATCTCGCTCCTCGACCACTTCGGCATCGCCGACGACGACCCCCGCGTCAACCAGTGGGGCGGGGCGATCGCGCTCGGACACCCCCTCGCGGCCTCCGGCGTCCGACTGATGATCCAGCTCGCCGCACAGTTCGCCGAGCGTCCGGACGTCCGCTACGGCCTGACCGCGATGTGCGTCGGCCTCGGTCAGGGCGGCTCGGTCATCTGGGAGAACCCGCACTACGACGGAAAGAAGAAGAAGTGAGCTACGACGACGTCGACTTCTCGCCCATCCAGGCGCTGACGGAGGGCGAGGTGATCACGCACTCCCCCGTGCGCGACATCCGCCTCCCCTCCGGCAAGGTCCTCGCCCTCATCACCCTCGACAACGGCCGCGACCACACGCGCCCGAACACGCTCGGGCCAGCCACGCTCACCGAGCTCGGCGAGACGCTGGACGCGCTGAAGGCACGGGCGGCGTCCGGGGAGATCCAGGCCGTCGGCATCACGGGCAAGCAGTACATCCTGGCCGCCGGCGCCGACCTGTCCGACATCAGCAAGGTCGGCTCGCGCGACAACGCCCGCCTCATCGCGCAGCTCGGGCACCGGGTGCTCGGCAAGCTCGGTGAGCTCGGCGTGCCGTCGTTCGCGTTCGTGAACGGTCTGGCGCTCGGTGGAGGGCTGGAGATCGCGCTGAACTCCAGCTACCGCACCGTCGACGCCTCGGCCGCCGCCGTGGCGCTCCCCGAGGTGTTCCTCGGCATCATCCCCGGCTGGGGCGGCGCCTACCTGCTGCCGAACCTCATCGGCATCGAGAACGCGCTCGAGGTCGTCATCTCGAACCCGCTCAAGCAGAACCGCATGCTGAAGCCGCAGCAGGCGTTCGACCTGGGCATCTTCGACGCGATCTTCCCCGCCGCGAACTACCTCGAGAACTCGCTGACCTGGGCCGACGCGGTCCTCGGCGGCAAGAAGGTGGAGCGCAAGAACGAGCCGGGCAAGATCGAGCGGCTCACCAAGTGGCCGATCGCGATCAAGATGGCGCGCGGCATGCTCGAGTCGAAGATCGGCACCGTGCCGAAGTCGCCGTACGCGGCGCTCGACCTGCTCGACAAGGCCAAGAGCGGCACCAAGGCCGAGGGCTTCGCCCGCGAGGACGAGGCACTGGCCGAACTCGTGACCGGCGATCAGTTCGCCGCCTCGATGTACGCCTTCGATCTCGTGCAGAAGCGGGCCAAGCGCCCGGTCGGCGCGCCCGACAAGGCGCTCGCGAAGAAGGTCACCAAGGTCGGCATCATCGGCGCCGGACTCATGGCGAGCCAGTTCGCGCTGCTCTTCGTGCGCAAGCTCCAGGTCCCCGTCCTCATCACCGACCTCGATCAGGCGCGGGTCGACAAGGGCGTGGCGTACATCCACGACGAGATCGGGAAGCTGGAGGGCAAGGGGCGCCTCGACGCCGACACCGCCAACAAGCTGCGCGCGCTGGTCACGGGCACGACCGACAAGAGCCTGTACGCCGACTGCGACTTCGTGATCGAGGCGGTCTTCGAAGAGGTCGGCGTCAAGCAGCAGGTCTTCGGCGAGATCGAGAAGATCGTGGCGGAGGACACCATCCTCGCCACGAACACCTCCTCGCTCTCGGTCGAGGAGATCGGCGCGACGCTCGCTCACCCGGAGCGCCTGGTCGGGTTCCACTTCTTCAACCCGGTCGCCGTCATGCCGCTGATCGAGATCGTCAAGACGCCGAGCACCTCCGAGGCCGCGCTGTCCACGGCTTTCGTGGTCGCGAAGAACCTGGGCAAGAACGCGGTCCTGACCGCCGACGCACCCGGCTTCGTGGTGAACCGTCTGCTGGCCAAGGTCATGGGCGAGGCTGCGCGCGCGGTCTACGAGGGCACCCCGATCGCCGAGGTGGAGAAGGCGTTCGCGCCGCTCGGCCTGCCGATGGGGCCGTTCCAGCTGATCGACCTGGTCGGATGGAAGGTCGCCGCCCACGTGCAGGACACGATGGTGCACGCCTTCCCCGACCGGTTCTACGCGAACGAGAACTTCCACGCCCTCGCCGCGCTCGACCAGGTCGTGGAGAAGGACAAGGGCGGCCGGGTGGTCGGCTGGAGCAAGCAGGCCGAGAAGGTCATCAAGCCCGCACTCGGCAAGAGTCCGGCCTCTGCGGCGACCATCCTGCAGCGCGTGCAGGACGGCCTGGCGACGGAGATCAAGCTGATGCTGGACGAGGGCGTCGTGCCCGAGGTGGAGGACATCGACCTGTGCCTCATCCTCGGCGCAGGCTGGCCGTTCATCGACGGCGGCGCCTCGCCCTACCTCGACCGCGAGGGCGCTTCGGAACGCGCCTTCGGCGGCTCGTTCCACACGCCGCAGATCCGCGGCATCGAGAACCGCTGATCAGTCCGACGACGGGGGCCGTGCCGAGCGCGCGGCCCCCGTCGTCGCGTCCTGGGCAGGGCGCTCGTCGGGCTCCCCGTGGCGCGGCCAGTGCGACATCGCCCGTTCCGCCAGGGCGGTGATGGTGAGCGACGGGTTGACACCGGGGTTCGCGGGGACCGCAGCACCGTCCACGACGTGCAGCCCGGGATGGCCCCAGACGCGGTGGTACTCGTCCACGACGCCGGTCTCGGGGGCCGAGGAGATGACCGCCCCGCCGAGGAAGTGCGCCGTCAGCGGGATCCCGAACACCTCCGGCCACGACCCGCGCGCCTCGGCGCGGATCCCGCTCTCCTGCTCGAGCCGCGCCGCGATCGCCTGCGCCGCACGGTGTGCCTCCGGCAGGTGACTCGGGTTCGGCGCACCGTGCCCCTGCGCGCTGGTCAGACGCCAGCGCCCGAACCGCCGCCGCAGCGACAGCGTGAGGGAGTTGTCGGCGGTCTGCATGACGAGGGCGATGATCCCGCGCTCGCTCCACCGCCGGAGCGACCCGAGCCGGACCGCGGTGACCGGTGCGCGGAGGATTCCCCGCACGAGCGCTGCCAGGCGTCCGGGCAGCGACCTCTCCCCCGGCACGAGCACGGTGGCCAGAGCTCCCATCAGGTTCGACCCCGGACCGTAGCGGACGTTCTCGACGTGGGTGCGCTCGTCCACGTGGAAGGACGTCGTGATCGCCACACCCCGCGCGAGCTGAAGCTGCTCCGGAACGCGCACGGCCACGGCGCCGTCGAGCGCCTCGGAGTTCGTGCGGGTCAGGCGCCCCACGGCGTCGGGTATCCGAGGGAGCGCGCCGGTGTGCTTCATCCGGTGCAGCAGCTGCTGCGTGCCCCAGGTGCCGGCGGCGAGCACGACCTCCCGCGCCGTCACGGTGCGGGCCCGGCGCCGCAGCCAGGCCCCGCTGCGCACGGTCGTGATCGCGAAGCCGCCCGTCGCCAGCTCCCGCACCTCGGTGACCGTGCGGAGGGGCTCGATCGCGACCCCGCGTCGCTCCGCCAGCGCGAGGTAGTTCTTCACCAGGGTGTTCTTCGCGCCCACGCGGCACCCCACCATGCAGTTGCCGCACAGCGTGCACCCCGTGCGGTCAGGACCCTCCCCGCCGAAGTACGGATCGGGCACGCGGCGCCCCGGCTCGCCGAACCACACCCCGACGGGTGCCCGGCGGAAGCTCTCCCCTACGCCGAGGTCGTCCGCGGCGCCCGCCATGATCCGTTCGACCGGCCCGCTGTGCGGATACGCATCGACCACGCCGAGCATGCGCTTCGCGGTGGCGTAGTGCGGAGCGAGCGCCGCCCGCCAGTCACGGATCGAGCCCCACTGCGGGTCGGCGAAGAACGCCGGGCCCGGCTCGTAGAGCGTGTTGGCGTAGTTGAGCGAGCCTCCGCCCACACCGGCTCCCGCGAGGATCATGACGTGCGGGAGGCGGTGGATGCGCTGCACGCCGAAGCACCCGAGCGCGGGCGCCCACAGGTACCGGCGCACGTTCCAGCTCGTCTTCGCGAAGTCGTCGTCGGCGAAGCGCCGCCCGGCCTCGAACACGCGGACACGGTAGCCCTTCTCGCTCAGCCGCAGCGCCGCGACCGAGCCGCCGAAACCCGACCCCACGACCACGACGTCCTCATCGAACACGGGCGTCTCCCTCGCTCGGTGGGGTCATCATCGTCAGCGCACCCGTCCGCACGGAGATGGTGCAGACGTCCTCGCCCCGGCGCTCGCCGTCGGCGTACACCACGAGTCCGGGCGCGGCGACCGTGACGCGGCGCGCTGCCGTGTGCTGCACCTCGGGACGGGCCAGGTGTGCCCCGCGCAGCAGGAGGGGGAACAGCCGCACGAGTCGGGTGCGGCCGAGCGGTGCCACGCGGACGACGTCGAGCCGCCCGTCGTCGGGCAGGGCGCCGACGCACACCGGCATGCCTCCGCCGTAGCTGGCCGTGTTCCCGATGGCCACCAGCGTCCCCCGGGCGGTGATCGGCCGTTCGTCGTCAACCGTGACGGTGAAGTCGAGCGGCCGCAGCCGGACGAGCTCGATGAGCAGGGCCAGGTAGTACCGGAGGGCGCCGGAGGGCCAGCGCAGACGGTTGGTGCGGTCGCTCACCCTCGCGTCGAAGCCCAACGCCACGACCGTGAGGAAGGCGGCACGACCCGCGGGCGTCTCGACCTCACCCACGTCGATCGCCCGGGGCGTGCCGGTGAGGGCGAGTTCGACGGCTGCGGCGGCGTCGTGTCGCGGCAGGCCGAGCGCGCGGGCGAGGTCGTTGCCCGTCCCCGCGGGCACCAGGGTGATCGGGACGGCGGCGGCGCACACGACATCGAGGATCCCCGACAGCGTGCCGTCCCCGCCGACCACCACGAGCCCGTCCGGCCCGCCCACGAGGGCTTCAGACGCCAGCGCCGTTGTGTCCGCCGCCGAGTCCCCGGCGTAGAGTCTGACGCTCGCGCCGCGCTGTCGAAGGTGTGCCACTGCGAGCTCGGTCAGACGGCGGCCGCGCCCCTTGCCCGCGCGGGGGTTCGACAGCACCGCGATGTGGCCCACGTCAGTCCCCCGCCGGGAGGGCAGCGGGGATCACGGCGCCCGGGTTCAGGAGCGCCTGCGGGTCGAGCTCGCGCTTGATCGCCGTGAGGATCCGCATCCCGGCCGGTCCGAGCTCCTGCGCCAGCCAGGGCGCGTGATCCCGTCCGACCGCGTGATGGTGGCTGATGGTGCCCCCGTGCGCGAGGATCGCGTCGTTCACGCGTGCCTTGACGGTCGTCCACACCGGGAGCGGATCGCTGCGGATCCCGGCCAGGACGGTGAAGTACAGCGACGCCCCCGTGGGGTACACGTGCGAGACGTGGCACATCACGGTCGACCGGGCCCCCGCGTCGCGGAAGCCCTCGCGCAGGGCGGTCTCGACCGCGGCCTTCAGCGTCGCGAGCCCCGTCCAGGTGGTGGCGGTCTCGAGGGTCTCGCAGAACACACCGGCGTCGAGCAGGGAGTCGCGCAGGTAGGGCCCGTCGAATCGGCCGGCCGCCCACTCCTCCGCATCCCCTGCGCCCGACGACGTCCCGCCCGCCGCGCGCAGCAGCGCGGTCGTCCGGGCGCGCCGCGCGTCGATGTCATCGCCCTCGTACACGGTCACGACGCTGGCGCCGCGCGCGATCGCCTTCCCGATCCGGCCGACCTGCGCGAGACCGACGGCGGTCTCGGCCTCGTCGGACAGACGGATCACGGTGGGACCCGCGCCGTGCTGCGCGACGCGGCGGAGTCCGTCGACCCCGTGCGCGAAGTCGGGGAACGACCATGACTCGAACACCCGCTCGGCCGGCACGGGGTGCACGCGCACGCGGACCTCGGTGATGACGCCGAAGATGCCCTCCGACCCCAGGAACAGCCGGATCAGGTCGGGTCCCGCGGCGGATCCGGGAGCCCGGCCGAGCTCGAGGTCGCCCGTCGGTGTCGCGACCCGGAGCCCGGTGACCATGGTGTCGAAGCGTCCGTACCCTGCGGAGTTCTGGCCCGACGAACGCGCGGCCGCGAAGCCGCCGATGGTCGCATAGCGGAAGCTCTGCGGGTAGTGTCCCAGCTCGAGCCCGTGCGCTGCCAGCTGCGCCTCGGCGTCGGGGCCGGTGGTCCCGGCCGCGAACACCGCCTCGCCGCTGAGCGCATCGACGCGCAGCAGGCCGCGCAGGCGGCGCAGATCCAGGCTGATCACGGCGCGGTGGGGTCCGCGCTCCGGATCGAGCGCGCCGACCACGCTCGTGCCCCCGCCGTAGGGGATCACCGCGATGTCGCGCTCCCCGGCCACGGCGAGGCATGCCATGACCTGAGCGTGGTCGGCGGGGAGCACGACCCCGTCCGGCACGCGTTGCTCGTGCTCGCGGCGCCGCAGCAGGTCCGGGGTGGAGCGCCCGCCGGCGTGACGGATCCTCGCCTCGTCCGCGTGGTCCACCCCGTCGACGCCGACGACGGCCGCGAACGCCGCCCGGTCGTCGTCGGTGAGCGCGCTCGGTCGGACGCGCACCTCCGCGAGCGACGGCGGCGGCGCAGGGCGGCGCACTCGCCCCAGCAGCAGCGGGATCAGGGCTCGCACGGCGCGCGGAAGCTCCTTCGCCTTCGCCGGATCACCCCAGCCGTTCCACCGCATGGGCTCCCGTTCGGCGGCCCTGCCGATCTCGTCCTGCATGCGTTACAGTGTGACACATCATGGAAGAACGTCAACCTGTCGGAGTCCCACCCGTGTGGGAACCGACGCAGACGCGGGTCCTCGACGCGGCCGACGAGCTCATCGTGCGCACCGGCATCCACGGGGTCACGATCGCCGCGCTCGCGCGCCGCTCCGGACTCAGCCGTCCGACGATCTACCGCACCTGGAGCGATGCCGACGACGTGGTGCGCGCCGCTCTGCTGCGGCGCGTCGGAACCCTCATCGGACGCTTCTCCGCGGTCGCGGACACCCGAGCCGCCCTGGTCGACGACATCCTGACGTTCACGGCCCTGTTCCGCGCCGACGACGTCTACGCCCGGCTGCTCGACGAGGAGCCGGAGGCCTTCACGCGCTACACGCTGCAGCGCGTCGGGTCGAGCCAACGGCTCATCCTCGGCTGGCTCGCCGCAGCCATCGGACGGGGCCAGAAGCACGGGTCCGTGCGGGCCGGAGCGCCCGAGGAGATCGCCGTGATGCTGCTCCTGATCGCCCAGTCGGCCGTGCTGTCGCACGCGACCGTGGCCGACCTGATCGACGAGGACGCGTGGGAGCGCGAGCTCCGCGCCGCCGTGGACGGACACCTGCGACCGTGACCGACCCGGCCACCGCCCTCCACGCCGCCCGCCGCCGACGCGATCTCGCCGCGGGAGCGGAGGAGACCTGCGACGTACTGGTGGTCGGCGGAGGCATCACCGGCGTCGGTGCGGCTCTCGACGCCGCCTCACGCGGACTCCGCGTCACACTGATCGAGGCCGAAGACCTCGCGTTCGGCACGAGCCGCTTCAGCTCGAAGCTGGTACACGGCGGACTGCGCTACCTCGCCACCGGTGATGTCGCCACCGCGAACGAGAGTGCGCTCGAACGACATCTGCTGATGACGGTGATCGCGCCGCACCTCATCCGTCCGCTGCCGCAGCTGCTGCCGTTCGCCGCCGGGGTGACGCTCCGCCAGCGCTCCGCCGGTTCGATGGGCATGGCCATGGGCGACGCGCTGCGACTGCGCGCCAGGACGCCGCGTCGGGTGCTGCCACCGCCGCGACTGGTGGGGCCGCGCGAGGCCCAGCGGCTGTTCCCCGCTCTGCGTCGCCGTGACCTGCGCGGCGGCGTGCTCGGCTTCGACGGGCAGCTGGTCGATGACGCCGCGCTCGTGGTCGCTGTCGCACGGACGGCGGCGGGGCGGGGCGCGCGCATCCTCACACGGGTGCGGGCGGAGGAGCTGCACGACGGTGGAGCGACCGTCGTCGACACGCTCACGGGCGAGCGGCTCGAGCTGCGCGCCCGGGCCGTCGTGAACGCCACCGGCGTCTGGGCGGGAACGCTCGACGACAGCATCCGCGTGCGCCCGAGCCGCGGCACGCACCTCGTGCTCGACGCGGACGACCTGGGCCGCCCGACCGCGGCGTTGACCGTTCCCCGGGAGGGCTCGATCAGCCGCTACGTGTTCGCGCTGCCGCAGCGCCACGGGCGGGTGATCGTGGGGCTGACCGACGAGGACGCCGCCGGGCCGGTCCCGCGCGTCGCCGCGCCCACCGAGCCCGAGATCGCGTCGCTGCTCGCCACGCTGAACCGACTGCTGGCGACCCCCCTCACGCGAGACCACGTCCGCGGGGCGTTCGCCGGACTGCGGCCCCTGGTGGACAACGGCGCCGCGTCGTCCGCGGACGTGTCCCGGCGGCACCTGGTGCACGTCTCCCCCGGCGGGTTCGTGTCGGTGCTCGGCGGGAAGCTCACGACCTACCGTCGGATGGCCGAGGACGCGGTCGACCTCGCCCTGCGTCACCGCGGGATCGACGCACCGCCCAGCAGCACCGCGGCTCTGCGGCTCGTGGAGGACACGGGCGCGCGGTGGGGTGCACCGGACGACACGTCGGATCCGCCCGCACTCTCACGCGCCGCGGTCGAGTTCGCCGTGCGGTGCGAGGGCGCGCTGACCGCGGACGACGTCCTGGAACGACGCAGCCGCCTCGCGCTGGTCACCGCCGACGCGGAGCGCGCACGACCGACCGTCGAGCGCATCGTCGCGGAGACCCTCGCCGATCTGGACTGATCCCGCCGCGGGCCCCGGATCAGTGGCGCTCGTGCAGCGGGAGGTCGATCGTACCGGTCTCTCCCGCGTGGCGCGCCTTGGGGATGCGCGTCCCGAGCACCTGCGCCACCACGTCCTGGGCGATCTTCGACGCGGTGAGCCCCGCATCCGCGAGGATCTGGTCGCGCGACGCGTGGTCGAGGAACTCGTCGGGCAGCCCCAGCTCGTCCACGGCCGTGTCGATCCCGGCCTCGCGCAGCACCTGGCGCACGCGCGTGCCGATGCCGCCGACGCGGATGCCGTCCTCCAGGGTGATGACCAGGCGATGACGAGCGGCGTGCTCGACGACCGACGGCTGCACCGGGATCGCCCAGCGCGGGTCGAGCACCGTCGCACCGATGCCCTGCGCGCGGAGGCGGTCCGCCACATCGAGGGCGAGCTCGGCGAACGGGCCGATCGCGACGATGAGCACGTCTTCGCTCTCCCCCCTGGCCAGCACGTCGACTCCGTCAGCGAGGCGCTCGATCGCCGGGAGGTCGGGCGCGACCTCCCCCTTCGGGAACCGGATCACGGTGGGCGCGTCCTCGACGGCGACCGCCTCGTCCAGCGCCTCGGTGAGTCGCACGCCGTCGCGCGGCGCGGCGATGCGGATGTGCGGCACGATCTGCAGCATCGCGAGGTCCCACATGCCGTGATGGCTCGGACCGTCGGGACCGGTGACCCCGGCCCGGTCGAGCACGAAGGTGACGCCGGCACGGTGCAGCGCGACGTCCATGAGCACCTGATCGAAGGCGCGGCCCATGAAGGTCGCGTACACCGCGACCACCGGGTGCAGCCCGCCGTAGGCGAGTCCGGCCGCCGAGGCCACGGCGTGCTGCTCGGCGATACCCACGTCGTAGACCCGATCCGGGAAGCGCTCGGCAAAGGGGGCCAGGCCGGTCGGCCGCAGCATCGCCGCGGTGATCGCGATCACGTCGGAGCGCCGTTCGCCCACGTCGACCAGCGCGTCGGAGAACACGTCGGTCCATCCGCGCCCGCCGGAGGACAGCGTCTCCCCGGTCGTGGGGTCGATGCGCCCGACCGCGTGGAACTGATCGGCGTCGTCGTCGCGCGCGGGCTGGTACCCGCGCCCCTTCTCGGTGATGGCGTGCACGATGACGGGCGCGCCGTACGACTTCGCGAGCTCCAGGGTCTCCAGCAGGGCCGGGAGGTCGTGGCCGTCCACCGGGCCGAGGTACTTGATGTCGAGGTTCGAGTAGAGGGCCTCGTTGTTCGTGAAGCGGGAGAGGAAGCCGTGCGTGCCACCCCGCACCCCACGGAACACGGCCCTGCCGACGGGGCCGAACGCGCGGAACAGACGGTCCGACTTGTGGTGGAGGTCCTTGTACGCGGCCGCCGTGCGGACCCGGTTCAGGTACCGCGACATCCCGCCGATCGTGGGTGCGTAGGAGCGGCCGTTGTCGTTGACGACGATCACCAGGTTGCGGTCGTTGTCGTCGGAGATGTTGTTCAGCGCCTCCCAGGTCATGCCGCCGGTGAGCGCACCGTCGCCCACGACCGCGACCACATGGCGGTCGGCGCGTCCGGTCGCGGTGAGGGCGCGGGACACGCCGTCTGCCCAGCTCAGCGAGCTCGAGGCGTGGGAGGACTCGACCACGTCGTGGGGGCTCTCGCCGCGCTGCGGGTAGCCGGCCAGACCGCCGCGCACGCGCAGTCCGGAGAAGTCCTGGCGCCCTGTGAGCAGCTTGTGCACGTAGGACTGATGCCCGGTGTCGAAGATGAAGGGGTCGTCGGGAGACGAGAACACGCGGTGGAGGGCGATGGTGAGCTCCACGACGCCGAGGTTCGGCCCCAGGTGGCCCCCGGTACGGGAGACGTTCTCGACGAGGAACGTGCGGATCTCGGAGGCGAGTTCTTCCAGTTGCTCTGGCGACAGGCGGTCCAGGTCGCGGGGTCCAGAGATGCTCGGAAGAATGGGCATCTGCGCCTCCTCACAGGCTTCGACAGAGACGCCCGTCACGGGTGCGAGCGCCTACCGATCCTACCTCGCGGAGTCGGAGAAGCCGCCGAGGACGACGCCCCCTTGACACGGCGAAGGGGCCCGTGTCCGTAGACCCGGGCCCCTCCGTGAGACGCGTCAGACGAGCGAGCGCAGCACGTACTGCAGGATGCCGCCGTTGCGGTAGTAGTCCGCCTCACCGGGGGTGTCGATGCGGACGACCGCATCGAACTCGATCGGCTGCTTGCCCTCGGGCGAGTGCTCGCTCGGGGTGGCGGTGACCTTGACCGTCTTCGGGGTGACGCCGTTGTTGAGCTCCTCGAGGCCCGTGATCGAGACGATCTCGGTGCCGTCGAGGCCCAGCGACTCCCAGCTCTCGCCCGCCGGGAACTGCAGCGGGACGACGCCCATGCCGATGAGGTTGGAGCGGTGGATGCGCTCGAAGCTCTCCGTGATCACGGCCTTGACGCCCAGCAGGCTCGTGCCCTTGGCCGCCCAGTCGCGCGACGAGCCGGAGCCGTACTCCTTGCCGCCGAACACGACGAGCGGGGTGCCCTGCTCGGCGTAGTTCATGCACGCGTCGTAGATGTACGACTGCGGACCGCCCGGCTGGGTGAAGTCGCGCGTGAACCCGCCCTCGACGACCTGACCGTCGTTGACGGCCGAGACCATGAGGTTCTTCAGACGGATGTTCGCGAACGTGCCGCGGATCATCACCTCGTGGTTGCCTCGGCGCGAGCCGAAGGAGTTGAAGTCCTTGCGGTCCACGCCGTGCTCGGTGAGGTACTGCGCCGCCGGGGTGCCCGGCTTGATGTTGCCAGCGGGCGAGATGTGGTCGGTCGTGACCGAGTCGCCCAGGGTCGCCATGACGCGCGCGCCCTGGATGTCCTGCACCGGGGTGAGCTCCATCGTCATGCCATCGAAGTACGGCGCCTTGCGCACGTAGGTCGAGTTCTCGTCCCACTGGAACGTGTCGTCGTCGGGCGTCGGCAGGTTGCGCCAGCGCTCGTCGCCGTCGAACACCGTGGCGTACTGCTTGATGAACTGGTCGCGCGAGATCGACGAGTCGACGATCTCCTGCACCTCTTCCGGCGACGGCCAGATGTCCTTGAGGAACACGTCGTTGCCGTCGGCGTCCTGACCCAGCGCGTCGGTGTCGAAGTCGAAGTGCATCGATCCGGCGAGGGCGTACGCGATGACCAGCGGCGGGCTGGCCAGGTAGTTCATCTTCACGTCGGGGCTGATCCGGCCCTCGAAGTTGCGGTTGCCGGAGAGGACGGCCGTCACGGCGAGGTCGTGCGAGTTGATCGCCTCCGACACCTCCTCGATCAGCGGGCCGGAGTTTCCGATGCAGATCGTGCAGCCGTAGCCGACGGTGTAGAAGCCGAGGCCCTCGAGATCCTTGTCGAGGCCGGACTTCTCGTAGTAGTCGGTGACGACCTTCGAGCCGGGGCCGAGCGTCGTCTTGACCCAGGGCTTCTGCTTCAGGCCCTTCTCGCGCGCCTTGCGTGCGAGCAGACCGGCCGCGATCATGACCGACGGGTTCGACGTGTTCGTGCACGACGTGATGGCGGCGAGGGTCACAGCGCCGTTGTCGAGGATGTACTTCTCGCCGTCCGGGGTGGTGACCGGCACCGGGTTGGAGGCGTTGACCGGGGCGCCGCTGCTGATGTGCACCGGACGCGTGGTCGGCTCCTCCTCGCCGGGGACCTGCCCGGGGTCGGACGCGGGGAACGAGTGCTTCGACTCGAGGTCGACGATGTCCTCGCTGGTCGAGGGCGAGGCGTAGGCCAGGATGTCCTGCTCGAACTGCGACTTGGCCTCGGACAGCAGGATGCGGTCCTGCGGACGCTTCGGGCCGGCGATCGACGGGACGACCGTGCCGAGGTCCAGCTCGAGGTACTCGCTGAACACGGGCTCGCGCGACGCGTCGTGCCAGAGCTGCTGCTCCTTGGCGTACGCCTCGACAAGCGCGACGGCTTCCTCGCTGCGGCCGGTGAGGCGCAGGTAGTCGAGCGTGACGTCGTCGATCGGGAAGATCGCGGCGGTGGAGCCGAACTCCGGCGACATGTTGCCGATCGTGGCGCGGTTCGCGAGCGGCACCGAGGCGACGCCCTCGCCGTAGAACTCGACGAACTTGCCGACCACGCCGTGCTTGCGCAGCATGTCGGTGATGGTGAGCACGACGTCGGTCGCGGTCACACCGGCGGGGATCTCGCCCGAGAGCTTGAAGCCCACGACGCGCGGGATGAGCATCGACACGGGCTGGCCGAGCATCGCGGCCTCGGCCTCGATGCCGCCGACGCCCCAGCCGAGCACGCCGAGACCGTTCACCATCGTGGTGTGCGAATCGGTGCCGACGCAGGTGTCGGGGTACGCGCGCAGCACGCCGCCGACCTCGCGGTCGTAGATGACCTTGGCCAGGTGCTCGATGTTCACCTGGTGGACGATGCCGGTGCCGGGCGGGACGACCTTGAAGTCGCTGAACGCCGTCTGGCCCCAGCGCAGGAACTGGTACCGCTCGCCGTTGCGCTCGTACTCGATTTCGACGTTGCGCTCGAGCGCGTTCTCGGTCCCGAAGAGGTCGGCGATGACGGAGTGGTCGATCACCATCTCGGCGGGCGAGAGCGGGTTGATCTTGTTGGCGTCGCCGCCGAGCGCCGTGACTGCCTCGCGCATCGTGGCGAGGTCGACGATGCAGGGCACGCCGGTGAAGTCCTGCATGACCACGCGCGCCGGCGTGAACTGGATCTCGGTGTTCGGCTCGGCGGTGGCATCCCACGAGCCGAGCGCCTCGATCTGCGCCTTCGTCACGTTCGCGCCATCCTCGGTGCGAAGCAGGTTCTCCAGCAGGACCTTGAGGCTGAAGGGAAGCTTGTCGAAACCGGGCACCGTGTCGATGCGGAAGATCTCGTAGTCGGTGCTGCCGACCGTCAGGGTGCTCTTGGCACCGAAGCTGTTCACCGTGGACACGAATCCGTCTCCTTCTATTCGGATGGGAGCGACAGGCGCCTCCATCTTGCTCGCCCGCGCACCCCGGCGGCTAGGAAGGCGGACCTAACCAGTCTGCTCCCCGCGACGCGTGGGCGAAAGCCCGCGATTTATCTTGATGTCGAGATAAATCTATCACGCCGCGGCGGCATCCTCGCGCGAAGGCGCGCGGGGATACAGCGCACGGACCACCAGCCAGGTGACCGCGATGAGCGGCGCGAACAACGGCAGTCCCATCACCAGCTTGAGCGTTCCGAGCGCCGTCACGTCGCCCGCGAGATACAGGGGGAACTGCACGGCCAGTCGCGCGAAGAAGAGGGCCGCCCACGCGATGCCGAGCCAGAAGAAGGCGCGACGCTTGCGGCGGTCCGTCCGCCACGCGGTGCCCTCGCCCATGAGGAAGCCGGCGGCCAGACCGATGACCGACCACCCGATGAGCGCCGACACGAGGATGGCCGACCCGTACACGGCGTTGGTGATGAGCCCGGGGACGAAGTTGTCCTCGCCGCGCCCGGTCCAGAGCGCCAGTCCTGCGGCGGCGACCGCGGCGATCAGGCCGCCGAGCGCCGCGGACGGTGGCGACTTCTGCACCAGGCGCACGATCGTGAAGATCGCGGCAAGCCCGACGGAGACGCCGAGCGGAAAAATCAGCGGCTGCGGGCGGAGGGTGAAGAGGATGACGAACGCGAGGCTCGGGAGCACCGATTCGACGATGCCGCGCCAGCCGCCCATCGCCGACCACACGACCGTGTGCGTGCGCGCGCTCTGCGCGGGATCGAGGCCCGCCTTCCTGGCCGCTCCCCCCAGCGCGGCACCCAGGATCTCCGACGCGGTCTGCGGGCGCTCCGGCTCCTCGGGAACCGGGGAGCTCACGCCGAGCCCGGGGTCGCCGGCATCTTCAGGGGGATGAGGTCACGCGGGGGCATGGGGGCGCCGCCACGCACGACGACGATGGAACGGAACAGGTCCTCCACCTTCGCGGCCGCCTCGGGATCGGACGCCGCCGCCCCGCCGATCACACCGCGCAGGAACCACCGCGGGCCGTCGATGCCGATGAAGCGTGCCAGACGCAGGCCGGAGCCCTCGGCCGCCGTGGCCGGGACCTCGGCGAGCAGCTCCTTGCCCAGCGGGCCCTCCCGCTCCTCGACCCGTCCGCCCTGCGCCTTCACCTGATCACGCAGCTGCACGCGGGTCTCGTCCCACAGGCCGCCCGATCGGGGTGCCGCGAACGGCTGCACCTGCAACGAGGACTCCGCGTAGTCGAGTCCGACGGCGACGATGCGCTTGGACTGCTCCTCGACCTCGAGGCGCAGGTTCAGACCCTCGCGCGGAAGGATCTTGATCCCGCCGAGGTCGATGTACGGGCGGACCGGGTTCGCCTCGGAGTCGTCGAAAGGACCCTCCGTGGCGCGGTTCTCCGGCGCCGACTTGGAGGGGGTCGCGTTGTTGTCGCTCATCTCGCCTGTCCTGCTTCGTTCGCGGTGGCCTGTGCCTGGTAGCCGGTCGATCCGAATCCCCCGTCGCCCCTGACGCTGTCCGGGAGCTCCTCGACCGGCAGGAACCGGGCGCGGGTCACGGGCATCACGATGAGCTGGGCGATGCGATCGCCGACGGCCACATCGTACGCGCTGTGGATGTCCGTGTTGATCAGGCTCACCTTGATCTCACCCCGGTAGCCGGCGTCGACGGTGCCCGGTGCATTGACGATGGAGATCCCGTGCTTCGCCGCGAGACCACTGCGCGGAACGACGAAGGCCGCGTAGCCGTCCGGGAGGGCGATGCGCACGCCGGTCGGGACGAGAGCCCGCTCCCCCGGCTCCAGGTGCACGGCCTCCGCGGCGACCAGATCGGCGCCCGCGTCACCCGGGTGCGCATAGCCGGGGACCACTGCGGCGATAATGGGGACATCAACGGAATCGGTCACCCCATGAGGCTAATGCAGAACCCCGCCACCGCCGCACGTCCCCGCTACCGGGAGCGGCTCGCACCGAGCCTCTGGCTCCTCGTCACCGTCGCTCTCGCCGGACCGATGGTCTCGCTCATCTTCGTCCCGGTCGGATCGACGGTCGCGCTCGTCCTCGGCGCGCTGGTCTCCGCCGCGCTCGTCCTCGCGGTCATCGGTCTTGCCCCGGTCGTCTCGGTCGAGGACGGCGTGCTCCGCGCCGGTCGCGCGCACATCGACGTGACCCACCTCGGCGAACCGCTCGCGCTCGATGGAGCAGACGCACGTCACGCCAGAGGACCCGGACTCCCCGCCCGCGGGTGGCACCTCATCCGCGGCGGTATCGACGGCCTGGTCGTGGTGCCCAACCTCGACGACGCGGATCCGGTCGTGGCGTGGACCATCTCGACCCGCACCCCCGACCGCCTCGCTGCGGCGATCCGCGCCGCGAAAGGCTGAGTCACCCGCCAACGACAGCGCGCCCCTGACCGGATGGTCGGGGGCGCGTCATGCGTCGCTCGGAGGACTGCTCAGGCAGCGCACTCCTTGCAGATGGGGCCGTCGGGTCCCTCGTGGTCGAGCTGCGAACGGTGCTTCACGAGGAAGCAGCTCATGCACGTGAACTCGTCCTGCTGCGCGGGCAGCACGACGACGTCGAGCTCGAGGTCGGAGAGGTCCGCGCCCGGCAGGTCGAAGTTCGAGGGGTTGTCGGAGTCCTCGTCCCCCGTCGTGCCGGACAGCTTGTCCGGCACACGCTCCTTCAGGGCTTCGATCGACTCGGAGTCGTCTTCACTCTTTCGGGGAGCGTCGTAATCGGTTGCCATGCGGTGAATCTCCACTTTCATGGTGCGAGTGGGCGGGTGTGCCGTCGGGTAATCGGCGGCCATAGTTTGCATGACGGTGGGGCATTTCGCAAATGCCTCCGCATGCGACAGGGCAAACTCACGGCACGCCCGCGATATTCCCTGTTCCGCCCCCTCCCCCGTGACACCATGAACGCACACCCATCAGAGGGGCATTCGCATGGAAAACGTCACCATCGTCGGCACTGAAGCAGGAGTCCTCGTGCTCGCGACCGAGTCGGGCGAACGCTTCGCGCTGCCCATCGACGACGTGCTGCAGCGGGAGATCCGCCGCGCCACCCGACAGGCCGAACCGACCGTCCAGAAGCTCGCCGCGAGCCCGCGCGACATCCAGGCGCAGATCCGCGCCGGTCTCACCGCACCCGAGGTCGCCGAGCTGCTCGGTATCGCGGTCGACGACGTGGTCCGCTTCGAGGGGCCGGTGCTCGCCGAGCGCGAGCACATCATCGGCCAGGCTCTCGCCGTGCCCGTGCTCATCGGCAGCGAGGTCGAACCGGACGCCCAGCCGACGTTCGGCGCGGCCGTGCGCGCCAAGCTCGCAGAGGTCGCGGCGACATCCGAGCGCTGGGCGAGCTGGAAGGAGGACACCGGCTGGATCGTGAAGCTCGAGTTCACAGCCAACGACGTCGATCACGACGCCCGGTGGAGCTTCGACCCCCGGCGCAGCGCGCTCTCGCCCCTCAACGCCGACGCCACTCAGCTCTCCCGTCAGGGCTCGCTCCCCGAGGGACTGATCCCCCGGCTCCGCGCGGTGGAAGCCGACCGGACGACGTCGCCGTACAAGGACGACAGCCGTTTCGACTCCGGTGCGTTCGGACCGCGCCTCGTGCCCGCCCCGGAGGCGGAGGTCGAAGAGCCGTCGCTGCCGGAGCGCTCCGCCCCCGCTGTTCAGGACGCGGCGATCAACCGCGCCCCCGACTCCAGCGCCCCGAGCGCCGAGACCGCCGACCTGCTGGAGGCCCTGCGACGGCGTCGGGGTCAGCGTGAGTCGTCACCGCTGCTCGAGGAGCATGAGGAGAGCCGCGAGGAGTCGAGCCCGATCTCCCTCTTCGAGGCCTTCGACGATGTCAGCGAGCCGGAGACGACGGAACCGGAGTCGCCGCGCAGCCCCGCCGAACCGGCGGAGAGCGGCGGCCGTCGTCGTCGGCGCAACGCCATGCCGTCGTGGGACGAGATCGTCTTCGGGGCGCGCACCGACGAGTGAGCCGCGCTTTCGGTGGTGAAACCGGCGTCACCGTGCGAACGCACCGAGGCGGATGAGCGGCACCCGCGTCTCCTCATCGGTCATGGCACCGTGCTGTCCGATCATGCCGCGATTGCGCTGATCCGCTGCGGTGCCGTCGTACACCGCCCAGGCCGCGCGCGCGATCACGAGCACGTCCCCCACCCGGGCAGCCGCGGCCTCCGTCACCGCGGGACCGAACAGGCCGGCCCTGATGGCGTCGTCGCGCGTCACGACATCGGCGGCGCCCTCCAGGTCGGTGCGCAGCCGGGAGAGCACCGCGCTCTCGTCGGCGGCCGGCTCCAGGTACACGTGCAGCATGCGCGGCTCGCCGCCCAGGTGCCGCACCCCGCGCAAGTGCGGTTCATCGAGGACCGCCTGCCGATGGACGGGGACATCGACCATGCCGTGGTCGGAGGTCACCAGGACGCCCACGCCCGGAGGCACACGAACGCTCAGGGCGGCATCGATGCGCTCCAGCGCCGAGACCCACTCCGCGGAGGCGATCCCGTAGCGGTGCCCCGCCTTGTCGACCTCGGGCAGATAGCAGTAGACGAAGGAGCCCGGATGGTCGTGGGCGAGAGCGAAGGCCGCCTCGACCCGATCCTCCGGGGTCAGCGCGGGGACGAAGGTCGCGCCGCGCAGCGTCGCGCGCGTGAACCCGCTCGTGGCGTACGCGGCGAGCCCCACGGCGAACGTCTCTCCGCCCGCGGCGGACTCCCGCTCGAAGACGGTCGGCACCGGCTGCCACGCGAGCGGGTCGAGCCCGTCGCTCTCCCACCCGCTGAGCTGGTTCACGAGCACGTCACGCTCGCGGTCGAGGACGCGGTACCCCACCAGCCCGTGCTCGCCAGGCCACGCGCCCGTCACGATGCTGGTCAGCGCGGCAGCCGTCGTCGACGGGAACACGCTGTGCGCGACATCCCGCTTCGTCATCGCCCCGCTGAGCGTACGCGCATGACCGGAGTGGCCGCGGAGACCGAGCGCGCCCAGGCCGTCGACGACCACCAGCACGACCGACTCCGCGCGCGGGAGCAGCTCCGACTCGCCGCGGAGAGCGGCGCTCAGGTCGCCCGCCACCCCGACGACGCTCCGGGCGCTGGGCGAGGCGGACGGTAGCATGAGGGACATCCGAGCCAGTCTGACACAGGCTCCCGTACGCCCCCAGGAAGTCCATGCCGAAAACCCCGCCGTCCGAGCCCGTCGACGAACGCATCCAGGACATCGATCTCTCTCACGAGATGCAGGGCTCCTTCCTCGAATACGCGTACTCCGTCATCTACTCCCGCGCCCTTCCGGACGCGCGGGACGGGCTCAAGCCGGTGCAGCGCCGCATCCTGTTCCAGATGGCCGAGATGGGTCTGCGCCCCGACCGCGGTCACGTCAAGAGCGCGCGCGTCGTCGGCGAGGTGATGGGAAAGCTGCACCCCCACGGCGACTCCGCCATCTACGACGCGCTCGTGCGGCTCGCCCAGGAGTGGGCGCTGCGCGTGCCGCTCGTCGACGGGCATGGCAACTTCGGCTCACTCGACGACGGCCCGGCGGCCGCCCGGTACACCGAGGCACGACTCGCGGCCGCCGCACTCTCCCTCACGGAGAACCTCGACGAGGACGTCGTCGACTTCATCCCCAACTACGACGGCCAATTCCAGCAGCCCGCCGTGCTGCCCGCGGCCTTCCCGAACCTGCTGGTCAACGGCGCCAGCGGCATCGCCGTCGGCATGGCGACGAACATGGCCCCGCACAACCTCATCGAGGTCGTGGCCGCAGCCGTGCATCTCCTCGAGCACCCGGACGCCACGACGGAAGAGCTGATGGAGTACGTGCCCGGCCCCGACTTCCCCTCGGGCGGCATCCTGATGGGCCTCGACGGCGTGAAGGACGCGTACACCACCGGCCGCGGCGCCCTGAAGGTCCGCGGCAAGACATCGATCGAGCCGCTCGGCCCCCGCCGCACGGGCATCATCGTCTCCGAGCTGCCCTATATGGTCGGCCCCGAGCGACTGATCGAGAAGATCCGGGACGCCGTCCAGGCCAAGAAGCTGCAGGGCATCAGCGACGTCACCGACCTCACCGACCGCAACCACGGACTGCGCGTGGCCATCGGCGTGAAGACCGGGTTCGATCCGAACGCGGTCCTGGAACAGCTGTATCGGCTGACACCGCTGGAAGACTCGTTCAGCATCAACAACGTCGCCCTGGTGGACGGGCAGCCGCGAACCCTCGGCCTCAAGGAGATGCTGAGCGTCTACGTCGGGCATCGCATCGAGGTCATCACCCGCCGCAGCCGCTACCGCCTCGCCCGGCGCGAGGAACGTCTCCACCTCGTCGAGGGCCTCCTCATCGCGATCCTCGACATCGACGAGGTCATCCAGGTCATCCGCTCCTCCGACGACTCGGAACAGGCGCGCACCCGCCTGCGCTCGGTCTTCGATCTCAGCGAGCCGCAGGCCGAGTACATCCTCGAGCTGCGGCTGCGGCGCCTGACCAAGTTCTCCCGCATCGAGCTGGAGACCGAGCGCGACGCGCTGCTCGCCGAGATCGCGAACCTGCGCGAGCTGCTCGGCAGCCCCGCGCTGCTCCGCGCCGCCGTCGCCCGCGAGCTCGACGCCGTGGCCGAGGCATACGGGACCCCGCGACGCACGCTGCTGCTCAACGCGGCTCCGCCGAAGCCCCGCGCCGCCAAGGGGGCCGCCGACCTGCAGATCGCCGACGCGCCCACCACGCTCGTGCTGTCCACCACCGGTCGTGCCGTCCGGGTCGACCTGGGCGACGGCCAGGAGCTCACGGCCCCCACCCGCCGGAGCAAACACGACGCCATCCTCGCCACGGTCGAGACCACGGTGCGCGCCGAGCTCGGTGCGCTCACGAGCAGCGGACGGGTCGTGCGCTTCTCCCCCGTCGACCTTCCGTCGGTTCCGGCGAGCTCCGTCCAGCTGGCGGCCGGCGCCCCGCTGCGCGACTACCTCGGCATCACCACGAAGGGCGAGCGCATCCTCGGGTTCGTCCGCTTCGACAGCGACACGCCGATCGCCCTGGGCACCGCGCAGGGCGTCGTGAAGCGCATCGTGCCGTCGGCGCTCCCCGTCCGCCCGGAGCTCGAGGTGATCGGCCTCAAGCCCGGCGACACGGTCGTGGGTGCGGCGGAGTCCCCCGACGACGCCGAGCTCGTGTTCCTCACCTCCGATGCGCAGCTGCTCCGCTTCGCTGCCGCGAGCGTGCGACCGCAGGGCGCTGCCGCCGGAGGTATGGCCGGCATCAAGCTCGGGGCCGGCGCCACGGTGCTGTTCTTCGGGGTGGTCGCACCGGGGGTCGACGCGGTCGTGGCGACCGTGTCGGGTGCCGAGAGCATCCTGCCCGGAACCGATCCAGGACGCGCGAAGGTCTCGTCGTTCGCGGAGTACCCCGCCAAGGGACGAGCGACCGGCGGGGTGCGCGCCCACGCCTTCCTGAAGGGCGAGGACCGGCTGACGGTCGCGTGGGTCGGTCCCAACCCGCCGCTCGCGGTCGACCCGACGGGTGCCGTCCGCAAGCTCCCGGAGTCCGGCGCCCGACGCGATGCCTCCGGTCAGCCCATCGACGGCGTGATCGGCAGCATCGGGCGCACGATCGTCTGAGCGCGCGAGGAGCCGTCGAGCGGGGTGCCCGGGCTTCGGGCTCCCCGCTGCGTGTCAGGCGTCGATGGACTCGCGCGACAGCCGGTCGGCCGAGTCGATGATGAACTCGCGCCGCGGAGCGACCTCGTTGCCCATCAGCAGCTCGAACACGCGACCGGCGGCCTCCGCGTCCTCCATACGGACGCGACGGAGCAGACGCCCGGAGCGGTCCATGGTCGTGTTCGCCAGCTGCTCGGCGTCCATCTCCCCGAGACCCTTGTAGCGCTGGATCGGCTCGTGCCACCGCTTGCCCGCCTTGCGGAGCTTCGCCAGCAGCGCGTGCATCTCCTGCTCGGTGTACGTGTAGATCGTCTCGTTCGGCTTGGACCCCGGGTTGATCACGATGATGCGGTGCAGCGGAGGAACGGCGGCGAACACGCGGCCGTGCTCGATCAGTGGTCGCATGTACCGGAAGAACAGCGTGAGCAGCAGGGTGCGGATGTGGGCGCCGTCGACGTCGGCGTCGCTCATCAGGATGATCTTCCCGTAGCGCGCCGCCTCGATGTCGAACGTGCGACCCGAGCCCGCTCCGATCACCTGGATGATCGACGCACACTCCGCATTGGAGAGCATGTCCCCGACCGAGGCCTTCTGCACGTTGAGGATCTTGCCGCGGATGGGCAGGAGTGCCTGGAACTCGCTGTTGCGCGCGTTCTTCGCCGTGCCGAGAGCGGAGTCGCCCTCCACGATGAACAGCTCGCTGCGTTCGACGTCGTTGGTGCGGCAGTCGACGAGCTTCGTGGGGAGCGTGGACGACTCCAGCGCGTTCTTGCGACGCTGTGTCTCCTTGTGCGCCCGCGCGGACACCCTGGCCTTCATCTCGGACACGATCTTGTCGAGGAGCTGCGTGGCCTGGCTCTTGTCGTCGCGCTTCGTCGAGGTGAAGCGCTGCAGGAGCTCCTTGCGCATGACCTGGGCGACGATCTGCCGCACCGCCGGCGTGCCGAGCACCTCCTTGGTCTGGCCCTCGAACTGCGGTTCTGGCACGTTGACGGTGAGCACGGCCGTGAGCCCGGCCAGCACGTCGTCCTTCTCCAGCTTGTCGTTGCCGACCTTCAGCCGGCGGGCGTTCTGCTCGACCTGCGCGCGGAGAACCTTCAGCAGCTCCTGCTCGAAGCCCTGCTGGTGCGTGCCGCCCTTGGGCGTGGAGATGATGTTGACGAACGAGCGGATGCGGGTGTCGTAGCCCGTGCCCCAGCGCAGTGCGACATCCACTTCGCAGACGCGCTCCACCTCGGTCGCGACCATGTGGCCGTCCGCCTGCAGCACGGGCACCGTCTCGCGGAACGTGCCCTCGCCCTGGATGCGCCACGTGTCCGTCACCGGCGGGTCGATGGCGAGGTAGTCGACGAACTCGGAGATGCCGCCCTCGTACAGGTACGACGTCTCGATCGGCCCGGCGGGAGCGCCGTCGTCGCCGACGGGCGCCGTACCGGCGCGCTCGTCGCGCACCACGATCTCGAGGCCCGGGACCAGGAACGCCGTCTGTCGCGCACGCGTCTCCAGCTCAGCCAGCTGGAACGCGGCATCCTTCGTGAAGATCTGCCGGTCGGCCCAGTAGCGCACGCGCGTGCCGGTGACGCCGCGCGGCGCCTTGCCGATGACCCGTAGCTCGCTCTTCTCCTCGAACGGCGTGAACGGCGCGTCGGGCCGCTTCTCGCCGGAGTCGCGGAACACGCCAGGCTCGCCGCGGTGGAACGACATCGCATAGGTCTTGCCGCCGCGATCGACCTCGACGTCGAGACGCTCGGAGAGGGCGTTGACCACCGAGGCGCCGACGCCGTGCAGTCCACCGGACGCGGCGTACGAGCCGCCGCCGAACTTCCCGCCGGCGTGCAGCTTGGTGTAGACGACCTCGACGCCGGACAGCCCGGTGCGCGGTTCGACGTCGACCGGGATGCCGCGGCCTCGGTCGTGCACCTCGACGCTGCCGTCCTCGTGCAGGATGATGTCGATGCGCGACCCGTTGCCGGCGACGGCCTCGTCGACGGAGTTGTCGATGATCTCCCACAGGCAGTGCATGAGCCCGGGCGAACCGTTCGAGCCGATGTACATGCCCGGTCGTTTGCGGACCGCCTCGAGTCCTTCGAGCACCTGGAGATGATGGGCGGAGTACTCGGCATTCACAATCTCCGAGTCTATTCGCGCGGGCGCCGTGGACTCGGCCGACACTCCCCACGCGTCGGCAGTCGGCGCCGGCCCGTACGCGCTGAGCGAAACACGCCGACAACCGGGCATGCCCACAGGCGGGGCGTGGTTGTATTGAGCACGACCAACAAGGACGCCGACACCCGAGGAGGCCCCGAGATGAATGCAACGACCGAACGTGAGACCTCCGCTGTCGAGTTCCGGCTGACCGCGATGGACCGGTGCGACTCCTGCGGTGCGCAGGCCTACATCGCCGCCGAGGTCAACGGCTCCGAGCTCCTGTTCTGCGCCCACCACGGCCGCAAGTACGAGGAGAAGCTCCGCAGCGTCGCCACCAGCTGGCACGACGAGACCGCTCGCCTCGTCGAGACGGTCTGATCGCGCGGGTGGAGTGAGCCGGACCCGCCGGCTCAGTCCACCGGCACGCGACGGATCCGCGGACTCAGCCGCGTGAGGATCTCCTCGCCGACCGTGTCGATCCGTTCCGCGAGCGTCGTGGCCGAGGACTCGCCCGCCTCTCCGGGACCGAAAACCGTCACCTCGTCCCCGACGGACAGTCCCGCCCATCCCTCGATCTGCGCGAAGAACGGTTCGATCCGTTCGAGCGCGCGTGCTCCGGCCGGCGTGCCGACCCGGGCCCCGACGAGCGTCGATGGCAATCCGTCGAAGGCGCCGACCTCGATCACCGCGCGACCCTCCTCCACGCGTGCGACCGGCGCCACCAGTCGCGCGACCGGGCGCACACCCTCCAGCTCGGGCCCGTCCGCGGAGCGGATCCCGTAGCAGAACGCACCGATGCGGGCGACGGTGCCCCGCAGCTCGGGACGCCACCACGACGCGGCGGACGCGGTGAGGTGAAGGGCGGCCGGTGTCGGGCCCGTCCCCCCGGCGGCGCGGACCGCATCGAGGAACACGGCCTGCGCGTCATCGTCCTCGCGATCGCTCGCCTCCGCGATGTGGCTCCAGATCCCCTCCAGGGACAGCAGTCCGGCAGCCTCTGCAGCCCGAGCCTGCGCGATCGCCCCCGGCCAGTCCTCCGGGAGCACGCCGTTGCGGTGCAGGCCCGTGTCGATCTTCAGGTGCACGCGCGCGACAGCCCCGAGCGCCTCGGCCCGCGCGATGATGCGGTGCAGGTACTCCACAGTGCCCACGCCGAGGTCGATCCCCTGGAGCAGCGCCTCGTCGATCTCCGCATCCGTCGAGGTGGCCCACGCGAACACCCTCGCCTCAGGCCCAACGAGCCGTCGCACGTCGAGGCCGCCCCGCACGTCGTAGCTTCCGAACGACGCCACCCCCGCCTGTACGGCCGTCTCCACGGTCCAGGTGAGGCCGTGGCCGTAGGCGTCGTCCTTGAGCACGAGCATGAGCTCGCATCCGCCGAGGCGGGAGGTGACCGCCGCGATGTTGTCGCGGAGCGTCCGCGCGCTCAGCCGCAGCTCGGGGCGGCTCATGCCTCCCACCCCCGCACGGCATGCGAACCGGCGACGGCGACCAGCTCCGCGGCGGACATGTCCGTCGCCGAGGACCATCGGACGATCTCGTCTCGGGCGGGTCCGGTGCCACCGAAGTACGTCACCTCGGCGCCGACCGGGGCCTCCGTGCCCTCCAGATCGACGACGCAGACGTCCATGGCCACGCGGCCGACGATCGGGCGGAGGATGCCGTCCACCTCGACCAGGGCGACGTTGCCGAGCGCGCGCACGATGCCCTGGGCGTACCCTCCGGTCACGAGCGCGACCGTGGTGTCGCCCGACGCGCGGAACGTGTAGCCGTAGGAGACGGCGTCGCCCGCGCGCAGCGGCTTGGTCGACATCACGCGTCCCGTCAGCCGCAGGACCGGTGTCGCGTCGTGATTGCTGCCGGGGAGGCCGTAGAGGATCGACGGGTCGATGTCCGGTTCCCCCGTGGTGACCCCCGCGATGCCCTCCAGCCGCAGCATCTCCACCTCGCCCTCGCTGTCCACGCGCACCTCGCGGGCACCGGCCACCGTCACGGCGTGGGCCACGGCGAGCAGCCCGTGACCCCAGGCGTCGCGGCGCAGGTCTGCTCGCACTCCCCCCTCGCGGACGGCCGCAACCGCTGCGGCGGTGAGGGCGGAGCGGGAGATCAGCGCCCGCGGAAGCGCACTCGAGGTCGTGTCACACACGTGATCCAGCCTAGCTTCGTGTTCCGGGATCCCGGTGTGACTCCCCCGTAGACTGGACGGCATCCCCAACCCCCGGAGCTCCATGACTCGTCTTTCTCTCGCGCCCCGCATCCGCTACCTCCTCGGCCGCGCCCGTCGCATCGACGTCGGCTCCGTTGTCGAGCGAGCGAAGGAGGCCTCTGCACAGCACCACAAGCCCGTCCCGACGATCGTCGTGGACATGCTGTGGTCCGCCGCGCGGCACAACGTGGGGTTCCAGGACTACATCGACTACGACTTCGCGATGCTCACCCGTGCCGAGCGCGACACCTACATGACGCACCCCGTGTCGAACCAGCTCTCCCAGAAGTACGACCACCCGGACTTCCGGTGGATCTTCCAGGACAAGATCGAGTTCAACCGGAAGTTCTCCGAGCACCTCCATCGCGAGTGGCTGGTGGTCGAAGAGGGCAACGCCGCCGAGGTGCGCGCGCTCACGGAACGCCTGGGGACCATCGTCACCAAGGAGCCGGTCGGCCAGGCGGGCACCGGTGTGCACCGGTACCACGCGGCCGATATCGACGACTGGGATGCCTTCCACCGCGGGCTGCTGAGTCGCGGCGAGCTCCTCATCGAAGAGGTCATCCGACAGCACGACGACCTCGCCGCCGTCTGCCCTGGCACCGTGAACACGACCCGCATCACCGCGTTCTTCGACGGCGAGAAGGCGCACATCCTCGCGATGGCTCAGAAGTTCGGGCGGGGCGCCGTGAGTGATCAGATGACTTTCGGGGGCTTCTACACGATGCTCGACGAGAACGGACACGCGGTCGGCGCGGGGTACGACTCGCACGGCCACGTGCACGAGACGCACCCGGACTCGGGCTTCCGCATCGCGGACTTCCAGCTGCCCTTCATGGACGAGGTGCGAGCCTTCATCGACCGCGTGGCCAGGGTCGTGCCCGAGGTGCAGTACGTCGGCTGGGACGTCGTCGTCACGCCGGGCGGTCCCGTGCTCGTCGAGGGCAACTGGGGCGCCGGCGTGTACGAGAACAAGCCCAGCGTCACCGGGATCCGCACCGGCCACAAGCCGCGCTACCGCGAGGTCATCGGGTTCTGACCACCACGACAGAACGCCCCCGGATTCCTCCGGGGGCGTTCTCGTCGAACCAGCAGATCAGACCGCGCGGACGATGCCGAGCGGCGTGGACTCCAGTCCCTGGCCGAGCGGATTGTCGCCGAGGATCTTCACCAGCCGGGCTTCGCCGGCCTTGTCGAGCGTCGATCCGAGGATGTTGCCGCCGAGGTCGTTGATGTCCACCACCGCGACCTCCACCTGCCCACCGAGCAGGCCCTTGAGCCGTGCTGCGACGCCGTCCGGGTCCTTCGGGCCGAGCACCACGGCCTGGTTGTACGGCGGGATCGTGTGCTTGGTGGGGCCATCGATCGCGCGCGCCTTGTCCCCGGCGATGCGATAGAAGTCGCCCTTTCGTCCGAACGCCTTGGTGACCGCCGAGACGGCGGCGGCGAACAGGATACGCGGCGTGCCGCACTCCCGCAGTGCCATCTCCATGGTCTCGGGCATGCCGAGCCCGATGCCGTAGGGCGTGCGCGTGACGTACTTCGAGAGGAACAGCGCGAGCTTGCGCGGCGTGATCTCGTCCAGGCGGTACGACCGACCCTGCGTGATCGCCACGATCTTCTCCGTGACGAACAGCAGGTCTCCCGGCTGCACGGCGTCCTTCGCGTATTCGGTGATGACCGCGTCGAGGTCGTCGTCCGGCATCACCACGCGGGTGCGCAACGGGATGCGCGCGTAGCTCGTGCCGTCGACGCTGGTCTCGAGCGCCTTGCCCTCGTTCGCCTGCATCACTCGAGGTAGTCCCGCAGCGACTGCGAGCGGCTCGGGTGGCGCAGCTTGGCCATCGTCTTCGACTCGATCTGACGGATCCGCTCACGCGTCACGCCGAACGTGTCACCGATCTGGTCGAGCGTCTTGGGCTGACCGTCGCCGAGGCCGAAGCGCATGCGGATCACGCCCGCCTCCCGCTCCGAGAGCGAGTCGAGCAGCTGCTCGAGCTGGCGCTGCAGCATCGTGAAGCCCACGGCATCGGCGGGGACGACCGCCTCGGTGTCCTCGATCAGGTCACCGAACTCGCTGTCGCCGTCTTCACCGAGCGGAGTGTGCAGGGAGATGGGCTCACGGCCGTACTTCTGCACCTCCACGACCTTCTCCGGGGTCATGTCGAGCTCGCGGCTCAGCTCCTCCGGGGTGGGCTCACGACCCAGGTCCTGCAGCATCTGCCGCTGCACGCGGGCGAGCTTGTTGATGACCTCGACCATGTGCACGGGGATGCGGATCGTGCGGGCCTGGTCGGCCATGGCGCGCGTGATCGCCTGACGGATCCACCAGGTCGCATAGGTCGAGAACTTGAAGCCCTTGGTGTAGTCGAACTTCTCGACGGCGCGGATCAGACCGAGGTTGCCCTCCTGGATCAGGTCGAGGAACTGCATGCCGCGACCGGTGTACCGCTTGGCGAGCGAGACGACGAGCCGCAGGTTCGCGCCGAGCAGGTGGCTCTTGGCTCGCTGGCCGTCGCGGGCGACCCACTGGAGGTCGAGACCCAGCTGACTCGACTTCTCGGCCGGGGTCATCGCGGACAGCTTCTCCTCGGCGAACAGACCCGCCTCGATGCGCATCGCGAGCTCGACCTCTTCGGCCGCGTTCAGCAGCGCGACCTTTCCGATCTGCTTCAGGTAGTCCTTGACGGGGTCGGCCGTGGCGCCGGTGATCTGCGTCGAGTAGACGGGGACGTCCTCGTCGTCGTTCGACGAGATGACGATCGCGCCGGTGGGCAGCGGCTCGGTGAACGCCGGCTTGGCGTCCTCCTCCTCGTCGTCCCCCGTGCTCTCCTCGGCGGAATCGGTCGCGGCGTCGTCTTCCTCGACGACGTCCTCCGACTTCTTCTTCTTCGCCGCGCCGCGCTTGGCGGCACCGCGCTTGGCGGGCGCTGCCTCGTCGAGGTTCTCGACCTCGATCTCCTCGTCGGGCGTGGGTTCTTCGGCGGCCTTCTTCGTCCGTGTGTTCTTCGTCGTGGCAGGAGTCACGTTTCGCCTTTCACGGAGCCGATCACGGGCCCCGGGACATTTCGGACACTAGTAAGACCCTTGTCAAGTCCGGAGTTCGAAAACGCCGATTGACAACGGGTCGGACTCCTAGTATCGCACACGTGTGGCGCTCCGGATGCAATCCGGCGAAGTTCGCGTCGATCCGGCTCAGCCGCGGCCGGGCTTGTCCTCGTCGCCCGACGGTCGCGTGGCCAGGTAGCGCTCGAGCTCCGCCGCCAGCTCGTCCGCGCTCGGCAGGTCGCGCTCGCTGAACCCGCCCTCGTCGTAGCTGTCGTCCTCGGGGTCGCGGCCTGCCATGTAGGCGTCGTAGCGGCGCTCCAGGTTGTGGACCATCTGCTGCAGCTCGTCGTTCGCCGCGACCTGCTCGTCCACCCTGGCGATGTAGTCCTCCCGGCGCTCGCGCACGGCGTCGAGCATGAGCACCAGTCCCGTGGATGCCATGAGCTTCTCGGCCGCGGCGCTGACCGCGTCGGGGTTCTCCGTCTCGGCGAGGTAGTGCGGCACGAGCAGCACGAAGCCCACCACTCGTTCGCCGCGCTCGGCGAAACGGAACTCCAGCAGATGCCCCGCGGTCGCCGGCACCTGCGTACGCGGGCGCCACACCGAGTGCGAGACCACGAGGTCACGGCGGTTGCCGCTCACCGTCGTGCCGATGGGGCGGGTATGCGGCACGGGCATGGCGATCGAATGCACCCAGTGCAGTCCGGATGCCTCGTATTCCGCGGCGAGGTCGAGCACGGTCTCGGCGAAGGCGTTCCAGGCGAAGTCCGGTTCGTAGCCCGCGAGGAGGAGGAACGGGCGACCGAGGGCGTCCGTCGCGAGCGAGAGCTCCAGCCGAGGCGGCCGGAACTCGGAGAGGTGGTCCTGATCGAAGGAGATCACCGGACGGCGGGCCCGGTAGTCGAGGAGCACATCGTTGTCGAAGATCACGAGCGGCTGCGGAGATGTGGACTCGCGGAGGTGGTCGATCAGTCCGGACACCGCGCTCCCGGCATCCGTGAAGCCGGTCAGGAGCACGACGAGGGGCAGTCCGTGCGGCACCGTCGGCGCGTTCGCGACGCGTTCGTGGATCTCTCCGGAGAAGGGCATGACTCCATGCTACGAGCAGGTCCCGACGAGGGGCCCCGGGCCGTCTCGCTGAGAGCGAACACGCGGGGGCACGCGGGGCCGCCCGGTCGCAGAGGTCCTCCTAGGATGGAGAGCATGACGCTTCCCGTGCTCTCGCACACCACCGATCAGTTCCCCGGAAGCGCTGCTGATGCCGCAGTGCTCGTCGTTCCCGATCTCTCGGATTCGGCCGAGTCGCTGGGGGCCTACCCCGGCCTCGCCGAGGTCCTCGAAGGCATCGGGTTCACCGGTGCCGCCGGATCGTTCGCCCGCGTGTACGCGCCCGACGTCTCCACCCTGCCGTTCGCCGTCGTCGGTGCAGGGAAGAGCATCGACGATGCCGCGATCCGCAGCGCCGCCGGTGTCGCCCTCCGCTCGCTGACCGGGTTCCCGCACGTCGCGCTCGGGCTCGCCTCCGGCCTCGACGGCCACGCCGCCGCCGCCGCCGAGGGGGCCGTGCTCGGCGGTCACCGCTTCGACGGCTACCGCACCGAGAAGGGCAAGGCGCGCGCCGAGCGGATCACCGTCCACGCGGACCTCGACGACGAGACGATCACCCGAGCGCAGACCCTGGGCGAAGCCGTCGCGCTGATCAAGGATCTGGTGAACGTCCCCGCGGAGTGGCAGAGCCCCGCGCAGCTCGCGCAGAGCGCGGCCGACAGCGTCGCCGAGCTCGATGTCACCGTCGACATCTTCGACGAGGCCGCGCTGGCGGAGCAGGGCTTCGGCGGAATCCTCGGGGTCGGGCAGGGGTCCGACCGGCCGCCGCGTCTGGTCCGCCTCGACTACTCCCCCGCAGACGCCGTGCGGCACCTCGCCCTGGTCGGCAAGGGCATCACGTTCGACACCGGTGGTCTCTCCCTCAAGCCGGCCGCCTCGATGGTGGGCATGAAGTTCGACATGGCCGGGGCCGCGACGTCCCTGGCCGCCCTTCGCGCCATCGCCCGGCTCGGGCTCCCGGTGCGCGTCACCGCCTGGCTCTGCATCACCGACAACATGCCGTCCGGCCGCGCCCTGCGCCCCGGTGATGTCATCCGCATCCTCGACGGCACGACGGTCGAGGTGCAGAACACCGACGCCGAAGGGCGCCTGGTCCTCGCCGACGGCCTGGTCGCCGCCAGCCGAGAGCACCCCGACGTCATCATCGACGTCGCGACGCTGACCGGTGCGATCGTCGCCGCCCTCGGACACCGGCACACGGGCGTGTTCGGCGACGACGAGACGGTGACGCGGTTCCTCGCCGCGGCGGAGCAGACCGGAGAGCCCGCCTGGCACATGCCGCTGCCCTCGTACATGGAGGAGTCCCTCGAGTCGCCGATCGCCGACCTGCAGAACGCGAACATGGGCGACCGGATGGGCGGCGCCTCGTTCGCCGGTCTGTTCCTGCGACGCTTCGTCGGACCGGTCTCGGACGCCGAGGACGCCGCCCGCATCCCCTGGGTGCACCTCGACATCGCGGGCTCCGGCGAACACGCCGGTGCGCCGTACGGCTTCACGGAGAAGGGTCCAACGGGGGCGATGGTCCGATCGATCGTCGCCTTCGCCGAAGCAGCATCCCACACGGAGGCATAACACCGATGACAACCCACACCTTCGACATCGTCGTGCTCGGCGGTGGCAGCGGCGGCTACGCGGCCGCGCTGCGCGCCAGCGAACTCGGCAAGTCGGTCGCGCTGATCGAGAAGGACAAGGTCGGAGGCACCTGTCTGCACCGCGGCTGCATCCCGACCAAAGCGCTGCTGCACGCGGCGGAGGTGGCGGAGCATGTGCGCGACGCCGCAGCGGTGGGGATCTCGGCCACCCTCGACGGCATCGACGCGGCGGGCGTGCGGGCATACCGCGAGGGCATCGTCGCGAAGAAGTACAAGGGGCTCGAGGGCCTCGTCAAGGCGCGTGGCATCACCACGGTCACCGGGACGGGACGGCTCAACGCAGACCGGAGCGTCAGCGTCGGCGACGACGTGTACGTCGGGACGGACGTCGTGCTCGCCACCGGCTCGTACAGCCGCACGCTTCCCGGGCTCGACATCGGCGGCCGCATCCTGACCAGCGAGCAGGCGCTCGCGCTCGATGTGATCCCCGAGCGCGTCATCGTGCTCGGCGGCGGTGTGATCGGCGTGGAGTTCGCGAGCGTCTGGCGCTCCTTCGGTGTCGAGGTCACGATCGTCGAGGCGCTGCCGCACCTCGTGCCGAACGAGGACATCGCGATGAGCAAGGGGCTCGAGCGCGCGTTCCGGCGCCGCGGCATCCAGTACTCGCTCGGAGTGCGGTTCCAGCAGGCCACCCAGGACGACACGTCCGTCAGCGTGACCCTCGAGGACGGCACGGAGCTCACCGCGGACTACCTGCTCGTCGCAGTCGGTCGCGGTCCCGCCACGGCCGATCTGGGCTTCGAGGAGGCGGGCGTCGTCCTCGACCGCGGGTTCGTCACGGTCGACGAGGAACTGCGCACCGGGGTTCCCGGGGTGTGGGCGGTCGGCGACATCGTCCCAGGGCTCCAGCTCGCCCACCGGGGCTTCCAGCAGGGCATCGCGGTGGCCGAGCGCATCGCCGGCCTCTCCCCCGCGACGGTCCCCGACGTGCAGATCCCGAAGGTCACGTACTCCAGCCCCGAGGTCGCCTCGGTCGGGCTGACCGAGGAGGCGGCCGTGGCCGCGCACGGCGCCGACGCGGTGTCGTCCTACGAGTACAACCTCGCCGGCAACGGCAAGAGCGAGATCATCGGAACGGGCGGCCTCGTCAAGGTCGTCCGCCAGAAGGACGGCCCGGTGCTCGGCGTGCATCTGATCGGTGACCGCGTCGGCGAGCTCATCACCGAGGGTCAGCTCGCTGTGGCCTGGGAGGCGCACCCCGAGGACATCGCTCCGCTCATCCATGCGCACCCCACGCAGAGCGAAGCGCTCGGCGAGGCCTTCCTCGCGCTGGCCGGAAAGCCCCTGCACGCCCTCTGAGCACCAACCGGTGCCCGAGTCACTAAGCTAGACAAGCGTCATACAACTTCTGAAGGAGACTCAGTCATGAGCACATCCGTGGTCCTCCCCGCTCTCGGTGAGAGCGTCACAGAGGGTACGGTCACCCGCTGGCTCAAGCAGGTGGGAGACACCGTCCAGGCGGACGAGGGCCTGCTCGAGATCTCGACCGACAAGGTCGACACCGAGATCCCCTCCCCGGTCACCGGCGTGATCGAGGAGATCCTCGTCGCCGAGGACGAGACCGTCGAGGTCGGTGCCCTGCTCGCTCGCATCGGCGACGGCAGCGCCGCAGCCCCGGCGGGCGACGCGCCCGCTGCGGCCGCCCCCGAAGCGGAGGCCGCCCCTGCCGAGGCCCCTGCCGCGACCGAGACTCCTGCTGAAGCGCCGGCTCCGGCCGAGGCTCCTGCGGCCGAGACTCCCGCTCCCGCCGCCGAGGCTGCGCCGTCCGGTGACGCCACCGACATCGTGCTTCCCGAGCTCGGCGAGAGCGTCACCGAGGGAACGGTCACCCGCTGGCTCAAGCAGGTCGGTGACTCGGTCGAGGTCGACGAGGCTCTTCTGGAGATCTCGACGGACAAGGTCGACACGGAGATCCCCTCGCCCGTCGCCGGCGTGCTCCAGGAGATCGTCGCGGCCGAGGACGAGACCATCGCGGTCGGCGCCGTCCTGGCCCGCGTCGGTTCCGGCGCTTCCCAGCCTGCCGCCACCGAGGCACCTGCCGCGCCGCAGGCCGCGCCCGAGGCGCCCGCCACCCCGGCACCCGCTGAGGCTCCGGCCGCACCGCAGGCGGCTCCCGCCCAGCCCCAGGCTCCGGCCGCGGCCCCTGCACCTGCTGCCCCTGCTCCGGCGCAGGCCGCACCGGCTCCCGCAGCGACCGAGGCTCCCGCTCCGAAGCTCTCGCTGCCGACGGAGAACGACAACCTCTACGTCACCCCGCTGGTGCGCCGTCTGGCCGCACAGCAGGGCGTGGATCTCGCTTCCGTGACGGGTACCGGTGTCGGCGGGCGCATCCGCAAGGAGGATGTGCTCAAGGCTGCCGAGTCCGCATCGCAGGCTCCGGCCGCCACGAATGCGGCTCCGGCTCCCGCACCGCTCGAGGTCTCCCCGCTGCGGGGTACGACCCAGCCGATGTCGCGTCTGCGCAAGGTGCTCGCCAAGCGCGCGGTCGAGTCCATGCAGCAGACGGCGCAGCTCACCACGGTTGTGGAGGTCGACGTCACCGCGCTGGCGGAGTACCGCGACAGCGTCAAGGGCTCGTTCCTCGAGAAGACCGGCGACAAGCTCTCGTTCCTGCCGTTCTTCGCGCTGGCCGCCGCCGAGGCGCTGCAGGCCTTCCCGATCGTGAACGCGACGGTCGACGGTGAGCAGATCGTCTACCCGGCCACCGAGAACGTCTCGATCGCGGTCGACACCGAGCGCGGGCTGCTCACTCCGGTGCTGCGCGACGCCGCGTCGAAGAACATCGCTCAGATCGCTCACGAGATCGCCGACCTCGCGGCCCGCACGCGCGACAACAAGCTGAAGCCGGACGAGCTGGCCGGCGGGACCTTCACGCTGACCAACACCGGTTCCCGCGGTGCGCTGTTCGACACGCCCGTCGTGTTCCTTCCGCAGTCCGCCATCCTCGGCACCGGCACGGTCGTCAAGCGTCCGGGTCTCGTCAGGGTCGGCGGAACCGACGCGATCGCGGTCCGTTCGTATGTGTACCTCGCTCTGTCGTACGATCACCGCATCATCGACGGTGCCGACGCGGCGCGCTTCCTCGGTGCGGTGAAGGCGCGCCTCGAAGCGGCGCAGTTCGCCCCGCAGCTGGGCGCCTGACCGAACGATCATTCTGGCTGGTCCGCGACGTCGTACACGTCGCGGACCAGCCATTTGTCGTCCTGCCGCACGAGTACGACCATCGCGGTGGGACTCGCGGCGTCCGCCTCCGCCGGCCGAGCGACGCGGGTGACCGCGACGTCGCCGTACTCGTCGACCAGCTCGACCGTGAGCTCACCGCTGAGCGCGCGCACGGCGTCGACGGTTCCTGCGGAACCGGGCGCGATCGCGGCGACGCACTCCGTGACCCCGGCGGAGTGACAGGCCTCAGCGGCGGAGACGAGCGTCGGGACGGCGGCGGCGGGGTCGCCCGCCTCCGCGACGCGCGGCGTGGGGGCAGCAGACGCGTGCTCGGGTCCTGTCGTCGATGACCCGCCTTTCGCCCGACCATCCCCGGTCGACGTCGGCGTCGGCGCTGTCCCCGCCGCGGTGGAGGCACCTCGGGCGTCGCTCCCGCCGTCGCCGCTCGGCCACATCAGCCCGCCCACGAGCACGACGGCCGCACCCGCTGCCGCGATCAACAGCAGTCGGCGACGCGGTGCGCGGGGAGCCGCGGCCCGATCCCGCCCCTTACCGCTCGTCGCCCGCCGCACGCGGACGGCCTCCCTGGCGTCGGCGATCCGCGACGCGATGTTCTCCCGCAACATCCGCACGGCGCTGCGGACTCTCGCCCGGGTGGTCCGTGGGGTACGGACCGCGGACCTCCGCGTCGCGAGGCTCCTCCGGGTCGGGGCGACCCCGCCCGCAGCGGGCTCGACGACGCGGGAGAGGTCGCGCGCCCGCACCGGCTTCGTCGTCTGATGCTCCAGGGGACGTGGGGACACGAGGGCGAGAAGCTCGCACTCCCACTCGTCGAGAAGCCGCCGCGGGACCCGGGGGTGCTCCAGTCGTTCGCGCAGTCCATCCCCCACCCGGTCGAGAACACGCCTCAGCGCTCGATCGGTCTCGCCGTCCCTGAGCGTCTCGACGATCGACGCCGCTGCGGACCGGATCCCGCTCCCCTCACCGATGACGAACAGGGGTCGCCCGCCGTCGGTGAGCCACCACGTACCCTCGACGCCGCTGCCCACGCGCGCCAGTTCACCGATGCCGCGCAGCAGACTCACCGCCACCGTGCACACCTCACCCTGACGCAACCGCTGCCCCGAGGCGGACCGTCGGTCGATGAACGCCTGCAACCGATCGGTGCACCAGGGCAGCAGCACATCGTGGCCGTCCGCACGTCGGACGATGTCCAGCGGTCCGGCGACGTGCTGTGCGCCCGCGAAGTGCCAGCCCGCCCATCCCGCGAGCTCCTCGCTCGGACACCGCACCGCCACGCCGTCGCCGCTGGTGACGAGCGCCCCCGCGAAGGGGGTGTCCGGCGACGACAGCATCCGCAGCGTGCGGTGCGCTCGTGCCAGCAGGGGCGGTGGGGCCGTCTCGATCGTCTGGGCGTCGGTCATGCGCCCATCTCACCCGAGGGACCGTGCGCCCGGAGCCATCCACGGCGTGAGCGGAAAGGCCCGCCGGCTGCGGCTGGCTGTGCAGAGCGAGTCCTCGTGCTGCTCCGCTCCGCGCGAACGACGACATCGTCAGGGTCTGGGACTCGGTAGGCTGGATGTCATGGCAAAGCGTGCTCCCGAACCCGAGAAGCGTCCTGGGTTCTTCTCCCAGATCAAGTCCCTCTTCCGGTTCACGCGCGAGGCCTACCCGTGGCTCCCCTGGGCGCAGGCCGGCATCCTCGTCGGCGGCATCCTGCTCGGCCTCGTCGCCGGCTACCTCATCCCGCCGTTCCAGGTGTGGACCCTCGTGCTCTGGGGCATCACCGGCCTCATGCTGGGCGTGCTCGGCGCGCTGTTCCTCATGACGCGACTGTCGACGTCGGCGATGTACACCAAGATCGACGGCATGCCCGGCGCGACCGGTCACGTGCTGAGCACCAGTCTCGGGCGTCGCTGGCAGGCATCGGAGACCCCGGTGGGGATCAACCCGAAGACCCAGGAGGCCGTGTACCGCACGATCGGTCGCGGCGGCATCGTGGTGGTCGGCGAAGGTGCCCGCGGCCGCCTCACGCGCCTGGTCAACGAGGAGCGGAGCAAGGCGCAGCGCGTCGCGCACGGTGTCCCCGTGACCGTGCTCTACGTCGGGCACGGCGAGGACGAGGTGCCCATCGCCGACCTCGCCAAGACCATCAAGAAGCTTCCCAAGGCCATCGACAAGGCCACCATGGCCGCGGTGATCCGTCGCGTCGACTCCGTGTCGCAGTCGCTCTCGTCGCTGCCGATCCCGAAGGGCATCGACCCCACCAAGGTGCGCCCGCAGCGTCCGCGCTGACCCGCACACCGCACGATCGACGCGCGGCCGTCCTCCTCGGAGGGCGGCCGCGCGTCGTCACTCCGACAGCGGCTGCTTCGGCAGGCGCCGCACCTTCGCCCGGCGACGACGACGCTCCGGGATCATCGAGCGCATCTCTTCGAGCTTGCCGAAGCAGAACAACCGGTCGTCCGCCTCCAGCACGACGTGCTTGCGCGGGTTCGGGATCACGCTCACCCCGCGGTGCAGCGTGAGCACGGTGATGTCACGCTCCCACAGTCCGGCTTCACCCAGGGTCTTCCCCACCAGGTCGGCGGCGCCGTGCACCATCAGTTCCGCCACGCCGTACCCCGTCGACACCGTCAGGCGCTGTCGCACGTCGATCTCGGGGAACGCCACCTGCCCGGCGATGTAGTCGATGATGGCGCCGGCGACGTCGAGCTTCGTGGCCGTCTCGATGCCCTGCAGTCCCGGCGAGGAGTTCACCTCCATGACGAGCGGTCCCTCGTCGCCCTCGAGCATGTCCACTCCCGCCACCCGCAGCCCCATGATCTGCGCCGAACGGACGGCCGCCCGCTCGTACACCGGGTCGAGCTCGATCGCCTCCACCGATCCGCCGCGGTGCACGTTCGAGCGGAATTCGTCGCCGGCCGCCGACCGCCGCATCGCCGCGACGACGCGGTCGCCCACGACCAGCGCACGGATGTCGCGCCCACGACTCTCGGAGATGAACTTCTGGATGAGCACGTTCTGCTTCGTGGAGTGCAGGGTCTCGATGATCGCCTCGGCGACCTTGACCTGTGGGGCGAGGATCACGCCGATCCCCTGCGTGCCCTCGAGCAGCTTGATCACGACCGGGGCACCGCCGACGCGCTCGATCGCCGGGCGCACATCGGCGCGGTTGCGCACGAAAGCGGTGGGCGGCATCGCGATGTTGTGCCGGGAGAGGATCTGGTTGGCGCGGAGCTTGTCGCGCGCGCTCGAGATGCCGTTGGCGGTGTTCGGGGTGTACACGTCCATCTGCTCGAACTGGCGGACCACCGCCGTACCGAAGTAGGTGATCGAGTTCCCGATGCGCGGCAGGATCGCGTCGTAGTCGCTCAGCTGGCGTCCCCGGTAGTGCAGGTCGGGTTCATCGGAGGTGAGGTCGATCGCGAAGCGAAGGGTGTTCAGCACCTTGACGTTGTGCCCCCGCTGCAGCGCGGCGGCCCGGAGGCGCTGGGTGGAGTACGCCTGCGGCGCACGGGACAGCACTGCGATCTTCACGGGGGATTTCCTGCCAGGATGTATCAGGTGAGTAGGTCTACCCATTCAAACACCCTCACGGGGTGGCGAGAGTGGGTCAGCCTGCCCGATCTCGGCGTCGACTGGATCAAGGCGAAGATCGACACCGGCGCGCGCACCTCATCGCTGCACGCGTTCGACGTGCACGAGTTCGAGCGTGAGGGCGAGGCGTGGGTCCGCTTCCGGGTGAACCCGTGGCAGGACAGCCAGGACGACGCGGTCGTCGTCGAGTGCCCTGTGCACGATCGCCGCGCCGTGCGCAGCTCGTCCGGGCACGCGCAGGAGCGTCTGGTGGTGCAACTGATCATCCGCCTGGTCGACCGCGAGGTGCTGGCCGAGGTCACCCTCAGCAACCGGGACGAGATGGGGTTCCGCATGCTCATCGGTCGCGAGGCCCTGCGTCACGGCTACGTCGTGGACCCCGCGCGCTCGTTCCTCGGTGGAAGGGCACCGCGCGAGGCACGCCGCCGCAACCGGGGACGCGTCTGAGGCAAGCGGGCGACCCGACGCTGCTCAGGCGCGGATGAGGACGGTGCCGACCGCCTTGTCGTGCAGACCGCGCTGATCCGCATCCCAGACGACCGCCGGGATCACGACGAGCAGCAGCAGCGTGCGAACGACCGGCCGCCACAGCCCGATCCAGGCGCCGTCGAGACGCACCAGGCGCATGCCGAGGATGCGGTGACCCGGGCTACCCCCCGCGGTGGGGATGAACAGGATCTGCAGGACCGCGAACACCAGCAGCGGGGCGAACTGCGTCAGACCCGCCTCGGACGGCAGCGCGAACTGGTCGAACCCGAGGAAGCCGGTGGCGATGATCGTGGCGGCCGCGTAGTCGATCACGAGAGCGCCGATGCGTCGTCCGGGACGGGCGATGCTTCCCGTTCCCGACTCCGGGAGTCCGAGTCGTTCACCGGGGTACCTGTTCACCGCATCCGTCACCACACCAGCCTACCGAGCCCTCGGAACCGCGCCTTCCGCCCTCACGCTGTAACACGCTCGAAACAAAGCGGATACCGTGGAGAAATCCCCCGTCCGTACTGTGCAGAGTGGCCCCGAAGCCATCGATCCGCATCACAGGAGTCGTTACATGTTCAAAGATTCGTCCGAGGTACTGGCCTACATCAAGGAGAACGACGTCAAATTCCTTGACATCCGGTTCACCGATCTCCCTGGCGTGCAGCAGCACTTCAACATCCCTGCGGCGACGGTCGACGAGGCCTTCTTCACGGACGGGCAGCTGTTCGACGGCTCCTCGATCCGCGGCTTCGCGAGCATCCACGAGTCGGACATGCAGCTCATCCCCGACGTGACGACGGCCTACATGGACCCGTTCCGCGAGGCGAGCACCCTCGTGATGATCTTCGACATCTACAACCCGCGCACCGGCGAGATCTACTCGAAGGACCCGCGTCAGGTCGCCAAGAAGGCCGAGAAGTACCTCGCGTCGACCGGTATCGCCGACACCGCGTACTTCGCGCCCGAGGCCGAGTTCTACATCTTCGACGACGTGCGCTACTCCGTCACGGCGGGCGAGAGCTTCTACAAGGTCGACTCCGAGGAGGCCGCGTGGAACACCGGTCGCGAGGAGGAGGGCGGCAACCTCGCCAACAAGACCCCGTACAAGGGCGGCTACTTCCCCGTGAGCCCGGTCGACAAGACGGCCGACCTGCGCGACGACATCACGCTCAAGCTGATCGAGGCCGGCTTCATCCTCGAGCGCTCGCACCACGAGGTCGGCACGGCGGGCCAGCAGGAGATCAACTACCGCTTCGACACGATGGTGCACTCGGCGGACGACATCCTGAAGTTCAAGTACATCGTGAAGAACACGGCCGAGGAGTGGGGCAAGGTCGCCACCTTCATGCCCAAGCCGCTCTACGGTGACAACGGCTCCGGCATGCACACGCACCAGTCGCTGTGGAACGACGGCAAGCCGCTGTTCTACGACGAGGCCGGCTACGGCCAGCTCAGCGACATCGCCCGCTGGTACATCGGCGGCATCCTGGCGCACGCTCCCGCGCTGCTCGCCTTCACGAACCCGACGCTGAACAGCTACCACCGTCTGGTGAAGGGCTTCGAGGCTCCGGTCAACCTGGTGTACTCGGCCGGCAACCGCTCCGCCGCGATCCGTATCCCGATCACGGGCTCCAACCCGAAGGCCAAGCGCATCGAGTTCCGCGCTCCCGACGCCTCCGGCAACCCGTACCTCGCCTTCGCGGCGCAGCTCATGGCAGGTCTCGACGGCATCAAGAACCGCATCGAGCCGCACGAGCCGGTCGACAAGGACCTCTACGAGCTTCCGCCCGAGGAGGCCAAGAACATCCCGCAGGTGCCGAACTCGCTGCTCGACTCGCTCGAGGCACTCCGCAACGACCACCAGTTCCTCCTCGAGGGCGGCGTGTTCACCGAGGAGCTCATCGAGACCTGGATCTCCTACAAGTACGAGAACGAGATCCTGCCGATCGCGCAGCGTCCGCACCCGTTCGAGTACGAGCTGTACTTCGGGGTCTGACCCGCACCGCGAAGCGCCCGCCGGGATTCCTGGCGGGCGCTTCCGCGTGTCCGGGGGTCATTCCACACACCCTCTTGCAGGTCCCTGCCCCGGAGTCAAGCCCGAAGACGGGAATCGTGCAGGGCCCTAGCGTGAGAGAGTCGCCGGGCTACCCGACCCGGCGACGGGGAGGCGGCACCATGTGGACGCAGGAGGCGACGCCGACCGAGGCTCTGCTCGACAGCCGATACCGGCTGGGCGATGCCGTGGGCGTCGGCGGCATGGCGACCGTGTACCGCGCCGAGGACATCGTGCTGGAGCGCACGGTCGCGGTCAAGATCTTCCGCACCTCGGACGATGCCGTGACCTCGACGGACCGCGCGCACTCCGAGAAGGCGCTGCTCGCCTCCCTCAATCACCCCAACCTGGTCACGCTCCTCGACGCCCGCCTCGACCCCGGCCGGGCGATGTACCTGGTGATGGAGTTCGTTCCCGGCCCCACGCTCAGCAGCCGCCTCTCCCGCTCCGCCGTGACCCCCCAGGAGGTCGCGACGATCGGTGCCGACGTCGCCTCCGCCCTCCATGCCGCTCACGCGGCGGGCATCGTGCACCGTGACGTCAAGCCCTCCAACGTTCTCCTCACCCCGCCGACGTCGGGCAGCGACCGGTGGACGGCGAAGCTCGCGGATTTCGGGATCGCGTGCATGATCGACACGTCGCGGGTCACCGCGCCGGGCATCGTCCTCGGCACCCTCACGTACATGGCGCCCGAGCAGCTGCGCAACGGCGAGGTACGGCCGTCGGTCGACATCTACGCGCTGGGCCTTGTGCTCCTGGAGGCACTGACCGGCACGCCCGGCTTCGCGCCCACCCTGAGCGTCGAGACCGCCCTCGCCCGCCTGCACCTGGCGCCGGACGTTCCCGCGTCGCTCGGACAGGACTGGGGGCGGCTGCTCACCGCGATGACGAGCATCGACCCGGCCGAACGGCCGCACGCTGCCGAGGTCGCGGTCGAGCTGCGGCGGTTGAGCGAAGCACTCGCGGAGGCCGACGAGCGCGCCACCGCTCCCCTTCCCGCCGTCGTCGCGCCCGCCGCCACGCGCGTCCTGCCCGTTCCCGGCATCCCCTCGCCCGCCGCATCTTCGGCGCCCGTGGCCCCGCTGGTCATCCCTCCCGTGCCGTCGCTCCCCGCCCCCGCGGCTCCGGTTCGGCCGCTCACCCGTGCCCAGGCCCGGCGGCGGCTCGCCGCCGGTGCGGTCGCTGCACCGCGCCGGACACCGCGGCGACGCGACAGTCTGCTCTTCGCCGCCGTCGTCGCCATCGGAGCCGTCACCACGGTCGCGGTGTCGCTGTCGGGCCAGGCCCCACAGGCCGTGGCGAGCTCCGGCGCCGTCCTCAGCGGGATCTCCTCCGTCGAGTCGCCCACGGCCGCCGAGACGGCCCCGCCCACCGTCGTCGAGGTGCCCGCGGCCGTCGCTCCCGCCCCCGCCGAGTCCCTCACCGTCGAGTCCGTCGGCGACGAGCACTCGACCGACCATGCCGACGACAACCCGGCTGCACAGCAGGACAACGGCAAGGGCAAAGGCAAAGGAGCGAAAGGCAACGGCGAGGGCACGAGGGGCGGAAAGCCGGGTTCCGCGGACCAGGGTTCGCCGACCACGGACGATCGAGCCGCGGTCGAGACGCCCGGCAAGGGCGATAAGGGCACAGGCTCGCAGGGCAAGGGCTCGGACGACTAGGCCCGGCGTCCAGCCGCACGCCCTCGGGTGTCGCTGAGCGCGCCGGGCCCCGGTGTGGAGCAAGATCGAGTGCGAGCACGCACAGTTGGAGGGGACATGCGCCGCAGGAGAATCATCGCGACCGACGAGGCGCAGACCGTATCGGCCCAGCGCCGCTCCCCCACCTCGGTGGTCGCAGGGGCGAGAGCGAACCCGTTCATGTTCGGGCTGCTCGGAGCCCTGGGCGTCCTGGTCGCTCTCGCGATCGGCGGCATCGTCAATCAGCTCGCGACCGTACTGGTCTACATCGGCGTCGCGATCTTCCTCGCGCTCGGACTCGACCCCATCGTCACCAGCATCGAGCGCAAGCTCCCCCGTCCCGCCGCCGTCGCGATCGTCGTCGCCGGCGTCGTCCTCGCGTTCGCCGGGATCATCCTCGCCATCGTCCCGATCCTCGTCGAACAGATCACCAACCTGATCAAAGACGGTCCGAAGATGATCGAGGACTTCATGAAGACGGACTGGTACAAGGACATGAGCGCCCAGTTCGGCTCGACCATCACCGATGCCGTCAACGGCGTGCTCGGCTTCGTGCAGGACCCCGACAACTTCTTCGACATCGGCGGCGGTGTCTTCGCGGTCGGCGCCGGGATCGCCGGAGGCATCACCGGCGTCACCATCGTCCTGATCCTGACGCTGTACTTCATGGCGTCGCTGCGCAGCATGAAGCGCGTCGCCGCTCGCTTCGTGCCCGCCTACCAGCGCGACACGTTCAGCGAACTCCTGGAGGACGTCTCGAGCGCGGTCGGTCGCTACGTGATCGGTCAGGCGAGCCTCGCCCTGACCAACGGCGTGCTCAGCCTGATCTTCCTCAGCATCATCGGCGCACCGGTGCCGGCGCTGCTGGCCCTCATCGCCTTCATCGGCTCGATGATCCCGCTCGTCGGAACCCTGTCGGCATCGATCATCATCTCGCTGATCTGCCTGTTCGAGTCGCCCACGACCGCGCTCATCGCGATCATCTACTACCTCGTGTACATGCAGATCGAGGCATACGTGCTATCGCCCCGCATCATGAGCCGCGCGGTCGCCGTTCCGGGGGCTCTCGTGGTGATCGCGGCCGTCGCGGGTGGTGCGCTCGGCGGGATCCTCGGCGCGCTGGTGGCCATCCCGATCGCGGCGAGCATCATCATCATCGTGCAGAAGGTGGTGTTCCCGACACAGGACCGGAAGAAGACACCACCGGCCGTGACGGTCGCGTGATCAGCGGACGGTGACGGCGCCCGCCTGCACGCGCACCGCGAACGACGAGATCTCCCCGACCTCCTCGCCGTCGATCTCGAACATCTGCGGAGCCGCAAGGCGCACCTCGATGCGCTCGGCGGAGACGTGCGTGGTGGAGTCCGTGCTCACCGCCTGATCGACACTCCCGAGAATCCGTCGGATGCCGTTGTCCCACACCACGGAGCGGACGGTGTCGAGCCACTGGAGCGGTCCGTCGGCGCTGATCAGCAGCATGTCGAGGAGCCCGTCGTCGACGAGGGCGTCGGGCAGCAGCCGGATACCGCCCTGCAACATGCCGCAGTTTCCGATCAGGAGGGTGTGCCCACGCAGCTCCTGCGGCTCACCGTCGTCCAGCTGCAGCGTGATGTCGGTCATCTCCGTGCCGGCGAGTGCCCGGCCCATCGCCTCGACGTACGCGAGCCATCCCGCGCGGTCCTTGAGGTCGTCATTGGTCTCCACCAGCATCTGGGCATCGACGCCGAAGCCCACCATGACCGAGAACGCGTGCTCCTCCCCGTCGATCTCGACCCATCCGAGGTCGATGTTCCGCGGCTCGCTGTCGCGGACGTGCTCCAGCGCGGGAAGGACGCCCTCCAGGGGGATGCCGAGGTTGCGGGCCAGGAGGTTGCCGGTGCCCTGCGGCACGATGCCGAGGGCGACCCCGGTCTCCGCGAGGGCCTCCGCGACCGCTCGGATGGTCCCGTCTCCGCCCACCGCGATGACCGGGTCGCAGCCCTCCGCGACCGCCTCCGCCGCCATGCCACGGCCCGCGTCCTCCGGGGTGGTCTCCCACCAGCGGATGTCCGCGTCATCGCCGAACGCGAGCCGGACGGCCTCCTCGAGAACCGCCCTGTCCGACTTCGTGGGGTTCCAGATCACTGCCAGAGGAGAAGACGTCATGCGCTCAGCCTGGGCGACCGGAGCCGTTCCCGCAACTCGGTTGACAGTCACCCGTAGAACAGGTGCTCGAAGGTCCGCCGAGCCCGGCGCGTGACACCCAGGTAGTCCTCCTCGAGCTGCGTGGCCGCGCGGTTCGGGTAGCCCAGCAGCCGCGCCAGCGCGTCGAGCTGCCGGCGGTCGGCCGGGAGCACGTCGCTGGTCTGTCCGGTGAGCAGGGTGATGGCCGACCGGAGCCGGCTCGACAGCAGCCAGGCGGCCCGCAGACGCTCCGCGTCCTCCTCCTCCACGAGCCCGGCAGCGACCGCCGCGTCCAGCGCCCGCAGTGTCGAGGTGGTGCGGAGTCCCGGCACCTGCGCCGCATGCTGCAGCTGCAGCAGCTGCACGAGCCACTCCACGTCGCTCAGGGTTCCCGGTCCGAGCTTGAGGTGCCGCCGCGGATCCGTGCCCTGCGGCAGCCGCTCCCCCTCGACCCGCGCCTTGATGCGCTTGATCTCCCTCAGCCCCTGGAGGTCGACCGTGTCGGGGTAGCGGATCGAATCGGCGAGCTCCGTGAACCGCGCGATCAGCTTGACGCTCCCCGCGACGCCCTGCGCGCGCAGCAGCGCCTGCGCCTCCCACGACAGCGACCAGCGACGGTAGTACGCCGTGTACGCGTCGAACGAGCGCACCAGCGGACCGTTGCGCCCCTCCGGACGCAGTCCGGCGTCGAGCTCCAGCGGCAGCCGGTGGTCGGTGAGGTGCTCGCGCAGACCCGCCACGATCTTCGTGGCGAGCCTCTCGGCGCGCTGCGGATCCACGCCGTTCGCGTCGTACACGTACAGCACGTCCGCGTCGGAGCCGAACCCGAGCTCGCCACCGCCGAACCGGCCCATCGCGATCACGGCGAAGTCGAGCGCCGCGTCCTCCGGCGGCACGACCTCACGCATCACCGCGCGCAGCCCGGCCTGGATCGTCGCGGCGGTGATGTCGGTGAGGGCCGTCGCCACCTCCTCGATCGTGAGCACATCGAGCACCGCGCCCATGGCCGTGCGCAGCAGCTCGCGCCGCCGCAGGGCCCTGACCGCCCGCAGCGCGTCCGCGACCGTCTCGTGCCGCGTCTGGATCGCCCGCGCCTCCTCGTCCAGCGCCTCCGCGCCACGTGGTCGCAGGCGCTCCGTGCTGTCGAGCCAGGCCACGGACTCCGGGATCCACTCGAGCAGCTCCCCGATGTAGCGCGACGACGACAGCAGCCGCGTGAGACTCTCGGCCGCGCCGGAGGAATCCCGCAGCATCCGCAGGAACCACGAGGTGTCGCCCAGCCGCTCGCTGATGCGACGGAACGCCAGGAGCGCGTAGTCCGGGTCGCTGCCGTCGGCGAACCAGCGCACCATGATCGGCATCAGGTGCCGCTGGATCGTGGCCTTGCGGCTCAACCCTCGCGTCAGGGCACCGATGTGGCGCAGCGCCCCGGCCGGGTCGCGGAACCCGATCGCCGCGAGCCGGTCGTGCGCCTGCTCCAGCGACAGCGTGCGCTCCTCCTCCGGCAGACCGGCGACCGCGCTCAGCAGCGGGCGGTAGAACAGGCGCGTGTGGATCTCGCGCACCTCGCGGCGCACGGCCTCCCAGCGCGCCCAGATGGCGTCGCCGCTGTCGGCCAGTCCGGTCGCGCGGGCGAGGAACCGTCGTCCGGCCGGCGTGCGGGGCATCAGGTGCGTGCGGGAGAGCTCGCGCAACTGCAACCGGTGCTCCATGAGCCGCAGCACGCGGTAGTCGGCGGCGAAGGTCGCCGCATCCGCCCGGCCGATGTACCCGCCGTCGACGAGGGCGTCGAGGCTCTCCAGCGTGCCGCGGGTGCGCAGCGTCTCGTCGGTCAGCCCGTGCACGAGCTGCAGGAGCTGCACCGTGAACTCGATGTCGCGCAGACCGCCCGCGCCGAGCTTGAGCTGGTACGGCGCGTCCTCCGGATCGATGTGCTCCATGACCCGTTCGCGCATGCGCTGCACGTTCTCGACGAACTCCTCGCGCGCGGCGCTCGACCACACGAGGGGCTGCACGGCCGCGATGTACTCCGCGCCCAGCACGGGGTCTCCCGCGAGCGGCCGTGCCTTCAGCAGCGCCTGGAACTCCCACCCCTTCGCCCAGCGGTCGTAGTAGGCGGCGTGCGAGGCGAGCGAGCGCACCAGCGCCCCCTGCTTGCCCTCGGGCCGCAGCGCCGCATCGACCTCCCACAGGGGCGGCTCGACCTCGATCGCGCTGAGGGCACGCATCGTCTCGCGCGCCAGTCGCGTCGCGATGTCGATGGCCCGCGCCTCCGACACGACCGCGTCATCGGCGGTTCCCGCGACGAAGATGACGTCGACGTCGCTGACGTAGTTCAGCTCCCGCGCGCCGGCCTTGCCCATGCCGATGATCGCGAGCCGGGTCGCGGCGAGCTCGTCGTGGCCGGTGCTCGCGCGCAGCCGCGCCCGCGCTACCGCCAGCGCCGCCTCCAGCGCCGCACCGGCGAGGTCGGCCAGCGCCGCGGCGACCGCGGGCACCGCGTCCTCCGGGCGCTCGTGCGCGAGGTCGAACGCGGCGATCGCGGCGAGCTCACGCCGATACGCCACGCGCACCGCCACGACCGCGTCGTCGTCGCCCGCCGCCGCGACACCGTCGCTGGCGTCCACGGCGGCGAGGAGGCGGCTGCGCAGCGCGTCGGCCGATGGCAGCGCTGACACGGGCTCGCTGAGCACGGAGAGCTGTGCGGGGTGGCGCAGGAAGAACTCGGCGAGCCCGGTCGAGGCGCCGAACACCCGCCACACCGTGCGGCGCGTCTCCGCATCGTCGACGAGCGGCCGCACCGCCTCCGGGTCACGGCGCGCCACCCGGAGCAGTCCGCGCACCGCCGCATCCGGGTCTGCGGCGCCCATGCCGTCGAGCAGCCCCGCACGGGGTCGGTCCAGCAACGACTCCAGCTCTGCCAGCGACGCGGCGGCCTCGGACAGCTCGGAGAAACCGATCCGTGCGAGCGCGGAGAGCGAGACGGAGGCGTCGGGTCGGGCCATGCCGCGCCTCAGAGGAGCTCGAGGTTGTTCTTCAGCTCCAGCGGCGTGACCTGCCCGCGGTACGCCTCCCACTCCTTGCGCTTGTTGAGCAGCACGTAGTTGAACACCTGCTCGCCCAGCGTCTCGGCCACGAGCTCGGACTCCTCCATGTACTCCAGCGCGTGGTCGAGGCTCGCGGGCAGGGCGGAGTACCCCAGCGCACGGCGCTCGGCGTCGCTCAGCGCCCACACGTTGTCCTCGGCCTCCGGCGGCAGCTCGTACCCCTCCTCGATGCCCTTGAGGCCGGCGGCGAGCATGAGCGCGTAAGCCAGGTAGGGGTTCGCGGCCGAGTCGAGCGCGCGGTACTCCACGCGCGACGACTGCCCCTTGTTCGGCTTGTACATCGGCACCCGGACGAGCGCCGAACGGTTGTTGTGACCCCACGTGATGAAGCTGGGGGCCTCGTCGCCGCCCCACAGCCGCTTGTACGAGTTGACGAACTGGTTGGTCACGGCGGAGATCTCGTTCGCGTGCCGCAGGAGCCCGGCGATGAAGTGACGGCCGGTCTTGGACAGCTGGTACTTCGCCCCCTCCTCGTAGAACGCGTTCTGATCGCCCTCGAACAACGACATGTGCGTGTGCATGCCGCTGCCGGGCTGACCGCTGAGCGGCTTCGGCATGAACGTGGCGTACACGCCCTGCTCGATGGCCACCTCCTTGATCACGGTGCGGAACGTCATGACGTTGTCGGCCGTGGTGAGGGCGTCGGCGTAGCGCAGGTCGATCTCGTTCTGACCGGGACCGCCCTCGTGGTGGCTGAACTCCACCGAGATGCCGAGGTCTTCGAGCATGCGCACCGAGCGGCGCCGGAAGTCATGGGCCGTACCGCCCGGCACGTTGTCGAAGTACCCGGCGGAGTCGACCGGGACCGGACCCTCGGGCCCGAACGACGAGGACTTGAGCAGGTAGAACTCGATCTCCGGGTGCGTGTAGAACGTGAAGCCCGCGTCAGCGGCCTTCGCGAGCGCGCGCTTGAGCACGTGACGCGGATCCGCCACCGCCGGCTGCCCGTCCGGGGTGGTGAGGTCGCAGAACATGCGCGCCGTCGGGTCGATCTCCCCGCGCCACGGCAGCGTCTGGAAGGTGGTCGGGTCGGGCTGCGCCAGCAGATCGGACTCGTATGTGCGGGTGAGGCCCTCGATGGCCGAGCCGTCGAAGCCGATGCCCTCCGCGAACGCCCCCTCGACCTCGGCCGGCGCGATCGCGACCGACTTCAGCGTGCCGATCACGTCGGTGAACCACAGCCGCACGAACTTGACGCCGCGCTCCTCGATCGTGCGAAGCACGAAGTCCCTCTGCTTGTCCATGGCTACTCTGCGCCCTGGCCCTTCGCGTCGGAGCCGAAGCCGCTCGACGGCTTCGCGTCCCAGCCCTGCTCCGCGGCCTCCTCCTCGGCCCAGGCACGCGACCGCTCCTGGAGGACCTCGGGCGCACGACGCGCCTCGGCCTCGGTGTCGAAGGGGCCGACGCGGTCGATCGAGGGCGACAGCATGCCGAACTCGACCTCGCCCGTGGCGGAGTTGTACCAGTACTTGTGATCGCCGTCGGTCATGGCTTCTCCTTCTTCCCGCGAGTCGTTCGGGTGATGTCATCGATCCTACTGGCGCACACAGCGGTCGCTAAGCTATCGGCCATGGCAAAAGCGATCGGCGTCGACATCGGCGGCACGGGTATCAAAGCGGGAATCGTCGACCTCGAACACGGCACCATGGCCTCGGATCGGGTACGCGTGCCCACCCCGGAGGGTGCGGCGCCGGAGGACGTGCTCCTCGCCGTGCAGACCGTGCTCAAGACCCTCGACGTGCACGAGTCGACGCTCCCCCTCGGCGTGGCCTTCCCGGCGATCGTCAAGCGCGGCAAGACCCTGTCCGCCGCCAACGTGTCCAAGAAGTGGATCGACTTCGACGCGGAGCGGTTCTTCCGCGACGGGCTCGGCCGCAACATCGTGTTCGTGAACGACGCCGACGCGGCGGGTGTGGCCGAGGCTCGCCACGGTGCCGCGCGCGACGTGATCGGCTTCACGCTGCTCACCACTCTCGGAACCGGGATCGGCTCGGCCTTCCTCTACGACGGCGTGCTGCTGCCCAACACCGAGCTCGGCCACCTCAACTTCCGCGGCTTCGAGTCGGTGGAGACCTGGGCGGCCACCTCCGCCCGCGAGCGCGAAGGGCTCAGCTGGGCCGAGTGGGCGGAGCGGCTGCAGGAGTTCTACTCCCACATCGAGTTCATCTTCAGCCCCGACCTGTTCGTGGTCGGCGGCGGGGTGTCGAAGAACGCGGGCGACTTCCTCCCGCTGCTCGACCTCAAGACCCCGATCGTCCCGGCGATCCACCGCAACAACTCGGGCATCATCGGCGCCGCGTCACTCGCCGGCGACTGACACCCGCGACACGTGGAAGGCCCCGCAGAGCATCTGCGGGGCCTTTCCTCGTGGGGCGAATGGGCCGGCCTGTACGCCGGGTTCTGTTCCGGGGTTCTTCGCCCCTTCGACGGCCATCTCTCTCGGCGACACGTTGCCGTGCCGCTCCAGCGGTCTACCCGAGGACTCGGCGGGCCGCGTCAACATCCTCTGTCTGACCTTGCTCCGGGCGAGGTTTACCTGGCGGGCCGTGTCACCACGGCCCCCGGTGGTCTCTTACACCACCCTTTCACCCTTACCCGCGATCCGAGGATCACGGGCGGTCTGCTCTCTGTGGCACTTTCTCGCGGATCACTCCGGGTGGGTGTTACCCACCGCCCTGCCCTGTGGAGCCCGGACGTTCCTCGGTGCGGTCACCCGCCACGCGACCGTCCAGCCGACCCATTCGCCCCTCCAGTCTACGGCGCTCACTTCTCCGCGGAATCCGCGATGCGCAGGTCGAGCGGCACCTCGATCGGGAACGTGCCGAACAGGCGGGTCGTCGCGACCTCCGCTGCCTCTCGCACCGCCGCCGCGGCGGCCTCGGCGTGCTCGCGCGGGGTATGCACGATGATCTCGTCGTGCAGGAAGAACGCCAGATGCGGCTCGCGGGCGAACGGGCCGGAGGCCTCGGCGGCCCCGAACACGGGCGGCAGCTGCTGCAGCCGGTGTCGGATCTCGGCGAGCCAGATGAGCGACCACTCGGCCGCCGTGCCCTGCACCACGAAGTTGCGGGTGAAGCGTCCCCAGTCCCGGGCTCGCCGACGAGCGAGGGCCACCACGGCGGGATCAGCCTCCGCGGCCGTCGCATCCGACTGCAACCGCATCCACTCGTCCGACGGCCGCGGCGAGGACCGGCCCAGCCACGTCGAGACGATCCCGCCGTCCTCGCCCGTGCGCGCCGCCTCGTCGACGAGGGCCATGGCGCGCGGGTAGACGCGGCGCAACCGTGGCACCAGACGGCCGCTGTCGCCGCTCGTCGCGCCGTACATGGCCCCGAGCACCGCGTACTTCGCCTCTTCACGGGTCGCGACCGCGCCCGACGCCACGACACCCGCGTAGAGGTCGCCACCGCGCGCCGCCTCGGCCATCGCTTCATCCGCCGCCATGGCCGCCAGCATCCGCGGCTCCAGCTGCGCGACATCCGCGACCACCAGCGTCCATCCGGGGTCGGCCCGCACGGCGGGTCGCAGGTTCCGCGGCAGCTGCAGCGCTCCCCCGCCGGCCGAGGCCCAGCGCCCCGTGACCACGCCACCGGGGATGTAGACCGGACGGAACCGCCCCTCGTGCACCCACTCGGACAGCCACGTCCACCCGTTCGCGCTCAGCAGCCGGGACAGCTTCTTGTACGCCAGCAGCGGCTCGACGACGGGATGGTCCTGCGTCGACAGCTCCCACTTGCTCGTGGACTCGACCTGCACTCCGACGCGATGCAGGGCGCGCAGCAGCTTGGGCTGGCTGTCCAGGTGGAGAGTCGCATCGCCGAGGAGCGCCCGCACCTCGTCCGCACGCTCCACCATGTGCCGGGGAAGACCGCCGCCCGCGGGCCGGGCGCCGAGGGTCTCGGTGAGGATCGCGTCGTGAACCGCCGTGTCCCAGGGCAACCCGGCGGCGCGCATCTCCTCGGCGATCAGGCCACCTGCGGACTCGGCGGCGCACAGGAGCGTCAGCCGACCGTCCCGCGCGGCGGCGATCACCCGGCGTTGCGCGCGGTACTGCTCCAGGGCCGCGACGACCGCCGGCTCCCCCGATTCCTCGTCGAACACGTCGAACAGGGAGGGCGTCGCGTCCGCGGGCTGCCGCGGCTCCCAGGCGGCCGACGGAGGCAGCGGCGCGGGCACCGTCGCGGTGTCCCGCAAGATCGCATGGCACAGGACCAGGTCGTGACTGCGGCCGATGCGGACTCCCTCCCGCAGCAGCAGTGCGTACACCTCGGCGGCCGAGCGCAGGATCCACCGGGGGCCGTCCTCCGCCTCCGTCGCGGCGACCCAGGACGCGAGTTCGCCCGCGGGCACGAGCGTCCGACCGCTCTCCCGGTCGTGCTCGTCGAGCTCGACCGCCGCGTACTCGGCCGCCCCGAGCGCGATCAGGGCGATGCGGCGCTCCGTGCCCGACGCCGGCACCGTCATCGGCGGTGCACGACGGATGCGCTCACGAGAGCCCCGACTCCTCGGTGCGGACGAGGATGCAGCCGCACTCGGGGCAGGAGACCACGGCGTCCTCCGGGGCTCGGCGGATCTCGTTGAGGTCGGTGCCAGGGAGCATCATGCGGCAGCCCTCGCAGGTGCCGCGGGTGAGGAGCGCCGCCCCCGCGCTGTTCTGGGCGCGGCGGTCGTACTCCGCCAGCAGCGGGGCGGGGATCGAGCCGGCGACGGCCTCCCGGTCACGCGTCAGCTGAGCGCCGAGCTCGGTGGCCGCCGCCACGTCGGCCTTCGCCTGCGCGGTCAGGGCCGTGCCCTCGGTCGTGGTCGTGTCGAGCAGCGCCTGCTGAGCGGCGACGGCGGCATCGGCCTCTTCCACGCGCCCCATCACGTCGAGCTCCGCGTCTTCCAGGTCGCTCAGGCGCTTGGCCAGGCTGGCGAGCTCGTGCTCGAGCGCCTGCGCCTCCTTCGCGTTGGTCGCCGCCGCCAGACGCGCGGTGTCGCGGTCCCGGCGCTGTTCGGCCAGGGACACGTCGGACTCCAGCCGCGCGAGCTCGGCACGCGCATCGTCCCGCGCGCCGGTGAGAACCGTGAGCTCGCGGAGCTGCTCCTGGCGGACGGCGACGAGCTCGGTGATCCGCGCCGCCTGACTCGGCTGGGTGCGGGCACGCTCGGCCTGCGCGATGCGCCGGTCGAGGTCCGCGATGTCGAGCAGGGTGCGCTGGTTCTCCGGGGTGGCGTTCACGCTCTCAAATCTAGTCGGTCGGCCGTCGTCCGGTCCTCAGCCGATGACGCCGTCGACGTAGAGCCACGTCCGGCCCTCGCGGACGAATCGGCTGCGCTCGCGCAGGGAGCCGCGCTCGGCGCCGTGCCGCCAGAACGCCTCGAACTCCACGACGCCGTCGCGGTCGAACGGTCCCCCGGCCACGCGGTCGATAATCAGCAGCCGACGCCACTCCAGACCCCGGTCGAACTCGACGTCGCGGGGCCGCGTGCTCGGATGCCAGGTGCGCAGCAGGTACGCGTCGTCCTCCCGGGAGAAAGCGGTGTAGCGGGAGCGCATGAGTCGTTCAGCGGTCGGAGCGGGCGCACCTCCGAGAAGGGGCGCGCAGCACTCGTCGAACGGGTTGCCGGAGCCGCAGGGGCAGCGCGTGGACGAGATCATGAGAGCGCGACGTTCAGGGTCATGCCTGCCAGCATCACCTACGCCGGGCTCATCGTCCAACGCTCCACCGACAAGGCCTACGCTGAACACAAGCCACCGAAGGAGCACCGATGCCCGCCATCCCCACCGTCACCGCCCACAACGGCTTCACCCTCCCCGCGATCGGGCTGGGCACCTATCGCCTCGACGGCGATGCGGGAGCCGACGCCGTCGCCGCGGCCATCGGCGCGGGCTACCGCCTCATCGACACGGCCTTCAACTACGAGAACGAGGGGTCCGTCGGGCGCGGTGTCGCCGCCGCCGACGTCGACCGCGCCGAGATCATCGTCACCACCAAGCTGCCCGGCCGACACCACCCCGCCGACCGGGCGCGGATCAGCATCGAGGAGAGCCGCTCCCGGCTCGGGCTCGATGCGACCGATCTCCATCTGATCCACTGGCCGAACCCGCACCAGGACGAGTACGTCCCCGCATGGACGGCGCTCGTCGAGGCCCAGTCCCGCGGCGTCGTGCGGCAGATCGGCGTGTCGAACTTCCTGCCGGAGCACCTGGAGCGCATCGAGAGGGAGACCGGCGTCCGCCCCGTGGTCAACCAGATCGAGGTGCACCCGTACTTCCCCCAGGAGGAGCAGCTCGCCCACCACCGCGCCCAGGGGATCATCACCGAGGCGTGGAGTCCGATCGGCCGGGCGAAGGCGCTGCTCGACGAGCCCGTGATCAGGGAGGTCGCCGCCGCACACGACATCGCACCGGCGCAGGCGGTGCTGGCCTGGCACGTCGCCCGGGGGACCGTGGCGATCCCCAAGGCCTCGTCGCTCGCTCACCAGCTCGACAACCTCGCCGCGGCGGAGATCGTGCTCGATGACGCCGAGGTGGCCGCGATCACCGCACTCGGTCGCCCGGACGGACGGCTCTTCGACGCGGACCCCGCCGTCCACGAGGAGTCCTGACCGCGGGAGCGCTCAGACGGTCTGCGTCCCCAGCACCCGCAGGAACTCCAGCTTGCCGGCCGCCTCGCTCCCCCGCGGCGCGGTCAGCACGATCAGCGCCTGCGACTCGTCCTCCGTGAACAGCGCCTGGCAGTCGACCTCGATCTCGCCGAGCTCCGGGTGCACCATCACCTTGTGCTGCTCGAAGCGACGGCTCACCTCGTGCGCCTCCCACAACCGCACGAACTCGTCGCTCATGGCCGAGAGGGCCGTGACCATCTCGCAGGCGCGGGAGCGCGCACCAGGGACCGCGTGCGCGGCCCTGAGCGTCGCCACGAGAGACCGCGACTGCCGCACGTGATCGACCTCCCGATAGCGGAGGCGCTCCGTCTCCGGGGAGGCGAACCAGCGGTAGATCCCGCTGCGATCCATCCCGGTCAGGCTTCCCGCATCGCCGATCAGCGCCCGGGAGGCGTCGTTCTGCACGAGCACCTCGTCGAGCACCGACACCACGAACGCCGGCGTGTCGTGCAGCCGGTCCAGCACCCGGAGGATCCCCGGCCGCACGTAGTCGGTCGCCGTGACGCGATCCGGGGCGCTGTGGCCGCTCAACCGGAACAGGTAGTCGCGCTCGTCCTCGGTCAGCCGCAGCGCCCTGGCGAGCGAGCCGAGGATCTGCACGCTCGGCTGCGGTCCCCTCCGCTGCTCCAGGCGTGCGTAGTAGTCCGTCGACATCGTGGCCAGCTGGGCCACCTCCTCGCGCCGCAGACCGGCGGTTCGGCGGCGCGCTCCCGCGGGCAGCCCCACGTCGGCGGGCGTCGACGCCTCCCGGCGGCGCAGCAGGAAGTCGGCCAGCGCATCACGATCCATTCCTGAAGTATCCCCCCGCCGCGGCACCCGAACCAGGGATCGGCGGTCCCTGGACGATCCCTCTCTGGAGCGTCCAGCCGCCGCCGTCGACGCTGGAACCATGGACATCACCGGAAACACCATCTTCATCCCCGGCGCGACCAGCGGCATCGGCCTCGCGCTGGCCCTCCGACTCCACGAACGCGGGAACACCGTGATCGTCGGCGGGCGGCGCGCCGACCGGCTCACCGCGATCGCCGACGCGCACCCCGGCATCCACACCGTGCAGATCGACACCGCGGACGCCGACAGCATCCAGGCAGCCGCCCGCACCGTCCTCGCCGAGCATCCGGCGCTGAACGTGCTCGTCACCATGGCGGGCATCATGCGCGCCGAGGACTGGCGCTCACCCGACGGCTTCCTCGCGACCGCCGAGGAGATCGTGACCACCAACGTCCTCGGGCCGATCCTTCTGATCGCCGCGTTCGTCGAGCACCTGCGCGCGCAGCCCGCCGCGACGATCATGACCGTGACGTCCGGGCTCGCGTTCGTCCCGCTCAAGGCGACGCCGACCTACAACGCCAGCAAGGCCGCGATCCACATGCTCAGCGAATCCCTCCGCCTGCAGTTCGCCGGCACGAGCATCTCCGTCGTCGAGCTGGAGCCGCCGGCGGTTCGCACCGCTCTCATGCCCGGGCAGGAGCAGGACGAGTCGGCGATGCCTCTCGACGAGTTCGCCGACGAGGTCATGGCGCTCATCGAGACCGACCCGGAGGCGCCCGAGGTGCAGGTCGAGCGCGTCAAGTTCCTGCGCCACGCCGAGGCGAGGGGGGACTACGCCCGCGTCGTCGCCGCGCTCAACAGCACCGATCGTCACGCCCGCTGAGGCCGGGGCGGTGCCCGCGCACCGCCCCCCAGTTCACGCCTGCAGGGACCCCGCGACCGCGGTGAGAGCATCGGCCGACTGCCGCAGCTGCTCCAGCTCGCGCTCCGAGAAGGAGGTGGCGCGGATCGGATCGGCCCCGGCGGCGCTCACGATCGACGGCACCGACAGGGCGACGCCGTCCAGGCCGTGGAAGTCGCGCAGCACCGTGCTCACCGGCATCACGGCGTGCTCGTCGCGGAGGATGGCCTCCACGATCCGCGCGCTCGACAGCCCGATCGCGTAGTTGGTCGCCCCCTTGCCGCGGATCACCTTGTACGCGGCGTCGCGCACCTCCACCGCGATCTCGTCCAGCTCCTCCAGCGTGAACCGCGGGTGACCCGGCGTCTCCCACTCCAGGATCGGCACCGTGCCGATCGTGGCGCGGGACCACAGGGGGAACTCCGTGTCCCCGTGCTCGCCGATGATGTGCGCGTGCACGCTCGCAGTCGACACTCCCGCCCGCTCGGCGAGCTTCCATCGCAGACGCGACGTATCGAGCACCGTGCCGGAGGCGAAGATCCGCTCCGGCGGCAGCCCCGTCTCCTGCTGAGCGATCACGGTGAGCACGTCGCACGGGTTCGTGACGATGACGTACACCGCGTTCGGTGCGACGGCGAGCAGGTCGGGCATCATGCGCCGGATGATGCCCGCGTTCACCCCGGCCAGCTCGGTGCGGGTCTGCCCCGGGTTCTGCTTGGCCCCGGCGGTGATGACCACCACGTGCGAGCCGGCCGCGACCGAGATGTCGCTGCCCCCGACGATCGCGCTCGACCCGGTGAACTGGGTCCCGTGGGCGAGGTCGAGCACCTCGGCCTCGACCTTCTCGGTGGCGATGTCATAGAGCGCGACGTGACGGGCGGAGCCGCGGATCAGTGCGGCGTACGCGACGCTGGAGCCGACGCTCCCCGCACCCACGACCGTGAGCTTCGAGTTCTCGATGATCTCCATGCGCCCATACTGACAGCGGGCGCGTCGCTCCGGGAGGGGGCGAGCCGTGCGAAAGCGCGCAGGTCAGACCGCCGCGGCCACCGCATCCGCCGCGGTCCGGTGGGTGAACCGGAACCCCGAGCGCTCGAGCACCTCCGGGCGCACATCGGCATCCGGCAGCAGGAGCGAGTCGGCCGCGTCCCCGAGCGCCAGGCGCAGCGCCCAGCGGGGAGCGCGAAGCCAGTACGGGCGATGCATCCGCGCGGCAAGGGCGCGTCCGATGTCGTTCATGGTGGCGGGCGTCGGACCCGCGAGGTTCACCGGACCGGTGAGCTTCGCGTCGAGCGTGTGCCGGATCGCCCGCACCTCGTCCTCGAGCGAGATCCACGGCCACGTCTGCGTGCCAGGGCCCAGCGGTCCCGCGACCCCGAGCCGGGTGAGCAGCACCAGCGGCCGCAGGACGCCGCGGCGATGGATCACGGGGGCGGTGCGCAGCAGCGCGACCCGGGTGAGGTCCTCCACCCGTCTGGCCTCGGCCTCCCATCGCACGCAGAGGTCGGCGAGGAACGTGTCGCCCGGCCGCGAGTCCTCCGTGAGGGTCTCCCCCGGCGCGGAGCCGTAGTAGCCCACGGCCGACGCGGAGACCAGCGCCGGAGCGTCGGAGCCGAGCGAGCGCAGCGCCGTCGTGAGGGTGTGCGTCGCATCGAGCCGGGACTCCACCAGCTCCCGGCGGTACCGCAGCGTCCACGGGAGCCGGCCGACGCTGGCACCGCCCAGGGCCACGACCGCCTCCGCACCCGCGAGCACGTCGGGGTTGAGGGAGCTCACACCGGGCATCCACTGATGCTCGCCGTCCTCCCGGGGCGGGTGACGCACGAGCGTGTCGACCTCGATCCCGTCGCCTCGCAGCGAGGCCGCGAGGGCGGAGCCGATCAGGCCGGATGCCCCGCTGATGACGATGCGTCGCGCCATGGTCGCTCCCCCGGTCTCCTCGAGACGGTGGGCCCTGCCGGGATCGAACCGACGACATCCACGGTGTAAACGTGGCGCTCTACCAGCTGAGCTAAAGGCCCTGGTGCGCTCAGTCTATCCGGCGGCGCATGCGCACCCACGTCGTGGAAGAGGGATAGGCTGAGGTCGGCGCGCGTTGTGCACGGCCGACAAGGCTGCCCGTGTCGCTTCCCGTTTCCTTGGCATGACCTGCCAGCTTGACGAAAGGTTCCCCCGTGACCGTCCACGACCAGGATCCGTACTCTCAGGGCCCCCTCGACAGCGATCCGGAGGAGACCGGCGAGTGGCAGCAGTCGCTCGATGAGCTGGTGGATGCCAAGGGACACGGCCGCGGCCGTGAGATCATGCTCAGCCTCCTCAAGCGCTCCAAGGAGCTGCACCTGAACGTGCCGATGGTCCCCACCACGGACTACATCAACACGATCGCTCCGGAGAACGAGCCGGAGTTCCCCGGCGACGAGGAGATCGAGCGCCGCTACCGCGCCTGGATCCGCTGGAACGCGGCCATCACGGTGCACCGGGCGCAGCGTCCCGGCATCGGTGTCGGCGGTCACATCTCCACGTACGCCTCCTCCGCCGCCCTGTACGAGGTGGGCTTCAACCACTTCTTCAAGGGTGCCGACCACCCCGGCGGTGCCGACCAGATCTTCATCCAGGGTCACGCCTCCCCCGGCACCTACGCCCGCTCGTTCCTCGAGGGTCGTCTGACCGAGGACCAGCTCGACGGCTTCCGCCAGGAGAAGTCGCACGCCCCGAACGGCATCCCCTCCTACCCGCACCCGCGGCTGATGCCCGAGTACTGGCAGTTCCCCACCGTGTCGATGGGGCTCGGCCCGATCAACGCGATCTACCAGGCGATGTCGAACAAGTACCTGGAGAACCGCGGCATCAAGGACACCTCGCAGTCGCACGTCTGGGCCTTCCTGGGCGACGGCGAGATGGACGAGGTCGAGAGCCGCGGTCAGCTGCAGGTCGCGGCGAACGAGGGCCTCGACAACCTGACCTTCGTCGTCAATTGCAACCTGCAGCGTCTCGACGGCCCGGTGCGCGGCAACGGCAAGATCGTGCAGGAGCTGGAGTCGTTCTTCCGCGGTGCCGGCTGGAACGTCATCAAGGTCGTCTGGGGCCGCGAGTGGGACGACCTGCTCGCCCGCGACACCGACGGCGCGCTGCTGAACCTGATGAACGTCACGCCCGACGGCGACTACCAGACCTACAAGGCGGAGTCGGGCGCGTACATCCGCGAGCACTTCTTCGGGCGCGACGAGCGCACCGCCGCCCTCGTCAAGGACTACTCCGACGACGACATCTGGAACCTCAAGCGCGGCGGCCATGACTACCGCAAGGTCTACGCCGCGTTCAAGGCCGCGACCGAGCACAAGGGCAAGCCGACCGTCATCCTCGCGAAGACCGTCAAGGGCTACGGGCTCGGCCCGCAGTTCGAGGGCCGCAACGCGACCCACCAGATGAAGAAGATGACGCTGGACAACCTCAAGACGTTCCGCGACGCGATGCACATCCCCATCACGGACGCGCAGCTCGAGGAGAACCCGTACCTTCCCCCGTACTACAACCCGGGACCGCAGGACGAGACGATCCAGTACATGCTGGAGCGTCGTCGCGCGCTGGGCGGCTTCCTGCCGGAGCGCCGCTCGACCCACGTGGGGCTCTCGCTCCCCGAGGAGAACGCGTACGCGCTGCCGAAGAAGGGCTCGGGCACGCAGGAGATCGCCACCACCATGGCCTTCGTCCGCCTGCTGAAGGACCTGCTGCGCTCGAAGGAGTTCGGTCACCGCATCGTGCCGATCATCCCCGACGAGGCGCGCACGTTCGGCATGGACGCCTACTTCCCGACCGCGAAGATCTACAACCCGAACGGTCAGCACTACACGTCGGTCGACCGGGAGCTGCTGCTCGCCTACAAGGAGAGCCCGCAGGGCCAGATCGTCCACGTCGGCATCAACGAGGCGGGCGCCCTCGCGGCCTTCACCGCGGCCGGCACGTCGTACGCCACGCACGGCGAGCCGCTGATCCCGATCTACATCTTCTACTCGATGTTCGGCTTCCAGCGCACGGGCGACGCCCAGTGGGCGGCGGGCGACCAGATGGCACGCGGCTTCATCATCGGCGCGACCGCCGGACGCACCACCCTGACCGGTGAGGGCCTCCAGCACGCCGACGGCCACTCGCACCTGCTGGCCGCGACCAACCCGGCCACCGTGTCCTACGACCCGGCCTACGGCTACGAGATCGCGCACATCGTCCGCTCCGGTCTGGAGCGCATGTACGGCGGCGAGCACGAAGACCCGAACGTCATGTACTACCTCACGGTGTACAACGAGCCGATGGTGCAGCCCGCCGAGCCGGCGGACGTGGACGTCGACGGCATCGTCCGCGGCATCCACCGCGTCTCGGTCGGCGAGGGCGACGGGCCTCGCGCCCAGCTGTTCGCGTCGGGCGTGGGACTGCCGTGGGCGATGGAGGCGCAGGAGCTGCTCAAGAACGACTGGGGCGTGATCGCAGACGTGTGGTCGGTCACCTCCTGGACGGAGCTGCGCCGCGACGGTCTCGCCGCAGACGAGCACAACTTCCTCCACCCCGAGCAGGAGACGCGCACGGCGTACCTCACGCAGAAGCTGCAGGGCGTCGAGGGTCCGGTCGTGGCGGTGAGCGACTTCATGCACGCCGTCCAGGACCAGATCCGTCCGTGGGTGCCGAACCGCTTCGCCACGCTCGGCGCCGACGGTTTCGGCTTCTCCGACACGCGGGCCGCTGCTCGTCGCTTCTTCAAGATCGACGGTCCGTCGATCGTGGTGCGCACGCTGCAGTCGCTCGCGGAGGAGGGCACGGTCGACCGTTCGCTCGCCGCGCAGGCCATCGAGAAGTACCGTCTGCACGATGTGAACGCCGGCACCAGCGGTAACGCAGGCGGGGAAAGCTGAGCCTTCGGTGACACCGTCGTCTGCCGCCGGCATGGACAAGGCCGCGACACTCACCTGGCTGCGCCGGATCTCCGGTGACATCGCCTCGGTGACGATCAAGCGGCTGGAGGACACGCTCCCGTGGTACGCCGACATGCCACCGGCCCGCCGTTCTGCGGTCGGGCTGGTGGCGCAGGCGGGCATCACCTCGTTCATCCAGTGGTACGACGACCCCACCTCGACCCCGTGGATCGCGGCGGACATCTTCGCCGCCGCGCCACGGGAGCTCCTGCGCAGCGTGAGCCTGCAGCAGACGCTCCAGCTGATCCGCGTGACGGTGGAGGTGACCGAGGAGCGCGTCGCCGGCAAGGGTGAGCATCTCCGCGAGGCCATCCTGCTGTACTCGCGCGACGTCGCGTTCGCCGCGGCCGACGTGTACGCCCGCGCCGCAGAGGCCCGCGGCCTGTGGGATGCGCGCCTCGAGGCACTCGTGGTGGACTCGATCCTCACGGGAGAGGCCGACGAGGAGCTGCCGAGCCGCATCGCCGCCCTGGGCTGGCACGGACACGGCGAGGTCGCGGTGCTGGTCGGCACGACGCCTCCGCAGTTCGATGTGGACCTCGTGCGTCGGACGGCGCGGAAGCTCGCGGTCGACGTGCTGATCGGCGTGCAGGGCTCACGGCTCGTCCTGGTGCTCGGCCGTGCCCGCGTGGCCGGACAGGAGGGCGAGGACGAGGAGCTGGGCTTCCAGGAGATCGCCGCCCGGCTCGAGCCGTCGTTCGGGCCCGGCTTCGTCGTGCTCGGACCCGCGGTCGCCGCCCTCGTCGATGCGAGCCAGAGCGCCAGGGCGGCCCTCGCCGGCTTCGCGGTGGCTCGCGCCTGGCGGAGCGCACCGCGACCGGTGGAAGCCGACGACCTGCTGCCCGAGCGCGCTCTGGCGGGCGACCCCCTCGCGAAGCAGACGCTGGTCGAGCGCATCTTCCGCCCACTGCAGGCCCATTCGACCGATCTGGTGACGACGCTGTGGAGCTACCTCGACAACGGCCGCTCGCTGGAGGCGACCGCGCGCGAGCTGTTCGTGCATCCGAACACCGTGCGCTACCGCCTCAAGCGCGTGAGCGAGGTGATCGGGTGGGACGCCACGGGCCCGCGCGAGGCCCTCATCCTGCAGACGGCCCTCATCCTCGGGTCCATCGGTGCCGCGGAGCAGGTGCGTCGCCGCCCGTCCGCACGGCGCCCGCCGCGGTGACGCCGCCAGGCCCTGTGCGCCACACACAAGGGATCCTCGCAATCTTGTGATGGATCATCCACCGCTCGTCGGCAATCGTTGGCAGACTGGGTGGGTGATTGTCGTCGTCTGCCCTGGACAGGGCTCGCAGACCCCCGGTTTCCTCGCCCCCTGGCTCGACCTCGACGGCGCCGAGGAGCGTCTCGCCTCCTTCTCCGAGGCGGCCGAGGTCGACCTCCGCACCCACGGCACCGTGTCCGACGCCGACACCATCCGTGACACGCGCATCGCGCAGCCGCTGATCGTCGCCGCGTCGCTCCTCGCCGGCGACGCCCTCGTGCAGCGGTCCGGCCGCCGTGCGGACGGCATCGCCGGTCACTCGGTCGGCGAGGTCGCCGCCCTCGTGGGCAGCGGGGTGATCGACGAGACGACCGGCATGCGTCTGGTGGGGATCCGCGGCCGCGCGATGGCCGATGCCGCCGCGCAGACCCCCACGGGCATGAGCGCGGTGCTGGGCGGCGACGAAGAGGCGCTGCTCGCCCGCCTGGCCGAGCTCGGCCTGTCCCCCGCCAACTACAACGGCGGCGGCCAGATCGTGGTCGCCGGACCGCTGCCGGCACTGGCTGCTCTGGCCGAGGAGCCGGTGAAGGGCACGCGCGTGGTGCCACTGCAGGTCGCCGGCGCGTTCCACACCTCGTACATGGGCTCGGCGGTCGCCGCGCTCCGCGACGCGGTGGCCGACGTGTCCCCCGTCGACCCCGACATCACGCTCTGGACCAACCGCGACGGCTCCGTGGTCTCCGACGGCGCGCAGGCGCTCTCGTATCTCGTCGACCAGGTGTCCTCGCCGGTGCGCTGGGACCTCTGCATGGCGTCGTTCGCCGAGGCGGGCGTCACCGGGGTCATCGAGCTCGCCCCCGCCGGCGCCCTCGTCGGCCTCGCCAAGCGCGGGCTCCGTGGTGTGCCGACCGTCGCCGTCAAGACCCCCGAAGACCTCGACGCAGCCGTCGCGCTGCTGAACGGAGACGCCGCATGAGCGCCACGCTCGCCCAGCTCACCGGCCCCGCGTACACCCGCATCTACTCGTACGGTGCCGCGCGCGGCGAGAACGCCGTCCCGAACGACGACCTGATCGGTCCGATCGACTCGAGCGACGAGTGGATCCGCCAGCGCACCGGCATCGTGACTCGCGTGCGCGCCGACAAGGGAACGGATGCGATCGACCTGGCCACCGCCGCGGCCGCCGAGGCCATCGAGAAGTCGGGCGTCCCCGCCGACCAGGTCGACCTCGTGATCGTCGCGACGATCAGCAACCCGAAGCAGACGCCCTCGGTCTCGGCGATCGTCGCCGACCGCGTCGGTGCGAACCCGGCGGCCGCCTACGACATCAACGCCGCCTGTGCGGGGTATGCGTACGCGATCGCGCAGGCCGACGCGCTCATCAAGGCCGGTACGGCACGCCACGCTCTCGTGATCGGCACCGAGAAGCTGTCCGACGTGGTCGACCCCACCGACCGCAGCATCTCGTTCCTGCTCGGCGACGGTGCCGGCGCTGCACTGATCGGCCCCAGCGAGACGCCGGGCATCTCCCCCGCCGTGTGGGGTTCGGACGGCTCCAAGGCCGACGCCGTGGGCATGAACGCCACCCTCACCGAGTTCCGCGACGGCGAGGTGCCGTGGCCCACGCTGCGCCAGGAGGGCCCGACCGTCTTCCGCTGGGCGGTGTGGGAGATGGTGAAGGTCGCTCGTGAGGCACTGGACAAGGCGGGCGTGACCGCGGAGGACCTCGCCGCGTTCATCCCTCACCAGGCGAACATGCGCATCATCGACGAGTTCGCCAAGCAGCTCGGTCTGCCGGAGACCACGGCGATCGCCCGCGACATCGAGACGACGGGCAACACCTCGGCCGCCTCCATCCCGCTCGCGAGCCACCGCCTCCTGGCTGAACACCCCGAGCTTTCGGGTGGGCTGGCGCTGCAGATCGGCTTCGGCGCCGGTCTCGTGTTCGCCGCACAGGTCGTCGTCCTCCCCTGAGTCCGCGCCGACCTTCCCTAGACTGTTCCACGGTTCCTAATACACCCCGTAAGAAAGAGGAAGACCACCATGGCTTTCACCAACGATGAGGTCCTCTCCGGCCTCGCAGAGCTCATCACCGACGAGACCGGCATCAACGCCTCCGAGGTCGCCCTGGAGAAGTCGTTCACCGACGACCTCGACATCGACTCGATCTCGATGATGACGATCGTCGTCAACGCCGAGGAGAAGTTCGGCGTGACCATTCCCGACGACGAGGTCAAGAACCTCAAGACCGTCGGCGACGCGGTCAACTTCATCGTCGCGGGCCAGGAGTAACACGGCAGGATGCCACCCCCGCTGCGGCGGGGCGTGGCATCCTCCGCTCTGCCCATCTCCCGCACGACTCCCGTTCGACAAGGAACCACCTTCATGACCAAGCGCATCGTCGTCACCGGCATCGGCGCCACGTCCGCCATCGGCGGGACGGCTCCCGAGAACTGGACCAACCTCCTCGCCGGGGTGTCCGGCACCCGCACGATCGAGCACGACTGGGTGCAGCAGTACGAGCTGCCCGTCACGTTCGCCGCCTCGGCGATCGTCCGCCCCGAAGAGGTGCTGCCGCGCCACGAGGCCAAGCGTCTGGACCCGTCTTCGCAGTTCGCGTTGATCGCGGCACGCGAGGCCTGGGCCGACGCCGGTTCCCCCGAGGTCGCCCCCGAGCGCCTCGGCGTCGACTTCGCGACCGGCATCGGCGGCCTGTGGACCCTGCTGGACGCGTGGGACACGCTGCGCGAGAAGGGACCGCGCCGCGTCATGCCGCTGACGGTCCCGATGCTCATGCCCAACGCTGCCGCGGGCAACCTCTCGCTGCAGTTCGAGGCCCGCGCCTACGCGCAGACCGTGGTGAGCGCCTGTGCCTCGAGCACCGAGTCCCTCATCCACGCCTTCCACCACCTGCAGGAGGGTCTCGCCGACGTCGTGATCGCCGGCGGCACCGAGTCCGCGATCCACCCCATCACGATGGCGGCGTTCGCTTCCGCGCAGGCCCTCTCCCGCCGCAACGACGACCCGGCCCACGCATCGCGTCCGGGCGCGATCGACCGCGACGGCTTCGTGATGGGCGAGGGAGCGGCCGCGCTGATCCTCGAGACCGAGGAGCACGCCAAGGCTCGCGGCGCCAAGATCTACGGCTACATCCTGGGCGGCGGTGTCACGGCCGACGCCTACCACATCACGGGCAACGACCCGGAGGGCAACGGCGCGGCCCGTGCGGTCACGCAGGCTCTCGAGGAGGCCGGCATCACGGCCGACCAGGTCACGCACATCAATGCCCACGCCACCTCGACGCCGGTGGGCGACCCGAACGAGTACACAGCGCTCAAGAAGGTCTTCGGCGACCGAATCGATGAGATCCCGGTGTCGGCCACCAAGGCGTCGACCGGGCACCTGCTCGGCGGCACCGGCGCGCTGGAGGCGATCTTCTCGATCCTCGCGCTGCGCGACCGGGTCGCCCCTCCGACGATCAACATGACGGAGCCCGACCCCGAGGTCCCGTTCCGCCTGTCCGGAGAGCCGATGCCCCTGGGCGACGGACCGCAGATCGCGATCAGCAACTCCTTCGGCTTCGGCGGACACAACGCGGTGCTCGTGGTGGGCAGCGCCGACTGACGACCCCGTACGACACGACGAGGCCCCCGGGACGTCCCGGGGGCCTCGTCCTGTCTCGACGGACCCGGCTCAGCCGTTCGAGACGGCGAGCCGCTGCGACCGGGCCCTGCGGCGCCGCTCGATGCGGGGAAGGAACCAGCCGATGAGCGGACCGACGCCGAACGCGAAGAGCACGGTCCCCACACCCACCGGGCCGCCCAGCAGGAATCCGATGAGGAGCACCGAACCTTCGATCACGGTCCTGGCGAGCCAGACCGGCCATCCGGTGGTCCGGACGAGACCCGTCATCAGTCCGTCCCGCGGGCCGGGACCGAAGTCAGCGGCGATGTAGAGCCCGGTGGCGAACGCCAGCAGCACGAGTCCGAACACGAACATGGGCGCGCCGATCCACACGTTCGGCGGGGAGGGCAGTGCCAGCAGCGCGAGGTCGGCGCTGGGGCCGATCAGGAGGGCGTTGAGCAGGGTGCCGAGACCGACGCGCTGGCGCAGGGGGATCCACAGCAGCAAGACCACGATCGACACCAGCACGGTGACGGCGCCGTAGCCGAGGCCGCTCCGTCCCGCGACACCGAGCGCGAGCACGTCCCACGGCGCCACACCGATGCCCCCGCGGACCATGAACGCCAGCGCGATGCCGTAGAGCATCAGTCCGATGACGAGCTGGACCAGGCGCTCCGCGAGGTCGCGAGGGCTCGTGGCGCGGACGGGCAGGAGGATGGAGCGCAGGAGCATCTCTCCATCGTGGAACGACGGGAGCCGCGGTCGCCGAGACCACTGCGACAAAAGTGGCCTGCGTATAGCAGTCCACTTTTGCGGCAAGCTGGAGTCATGTCCTCACGACTCGTGGAACAGCTCGGAGCGCGCAGCGTCGCCGGCGCCTCGGCCACCACCCTGGCCCGCCAGATCACCGCGCTCATCCTCGACGGCCGGCTCACGGTGGGGGAACGACTGCCCAGCGAGCGTGCTCTCGCGGTCGAGCTGCGCCGCTCCCGCTCGACCATCACGCGCGTGTACGGCCTGCTGGAGGCGGACGGCTACGTCACACGGCACCACGGCGGCAGCACCCGGGTCGCACTCCCCCACGGCCCCGCGCTGCCGGGACAGGACGGCGACGGCGACGCGATCGACCTCTCCATCGCCTCGATGGACTCCACCCCCGGGCTGTACGACGCGACCGTGCGCTCACTCCCGCGACTCGCGGCGCTGCGCGGCACGAGCGGCTACTCGCTGCAGGGGCTTCCGGAGCTGCGCGAGGCGCTCGCGCAGCGCTTCACGGAACGCGGGGCCGACACCACCGCGGACGAGATCATCGTGACGTCCGGAGCGCTCAACGCCGTGAACCTGATCCTCACCGCGATCGGGCGTCGGGGCGAACGCGCACTCGTGGAACAGCCCACCTTCCCCCACGCGCTCGAAGCCCTCCATCGGCACGGCTACCGCCTGGTGCCCACGCCGGTCGACACGGACGGCTGGGACACCCGCCACGTCACGGACACGCTGCTCAGCGCGCGCCCCCACGTCGCCTACCTCATCCCCGACTTCCACAACCCGACCGGTGCCACCCTTCCGCAGGAGGAGCGCTCCCGCATCGCCGCCACCGCGCGCCACGTGGGAACCCATCTGATCGTCGACGAGACCACAGCCGAGCTCGACATCGACCGCGGCTGGGCTCCTGTCCCCCTCGCCGCGGAGGGACCGCACGTCATCACCGTCGGCTCGATGTCGAAGATCGCGTGGGGCGGGATGCGCATCGGGTGGATCCGGGCCGAGCGTTCCGTGATCGCGCGCCTGCTCGCCGTCCGCCCCTCGTTCGAGCTGGGCACCGCGCTGCTCGAGCAGTGCATCGCGGTCGAGCTGCTGCGCGACATGCCTGCACTCGGCGCGCACGTGCGCAGCCGGCTCACGGCGGGACGCGCTGCCGTCGCCGAGGGCCTCACGCACCTGCCCGGCGTGCGGATGCCGCGCACCCCGGGCGGTCTGTCGGCCTGGATCGATCTGGGCGCGCCGGTCTCGACGGCGTTGTCGCTCGCCGCCCGCGAGCAGGGCCTGATCCTGCCCCCAGGGCCGCGCTTCACGACCGGCGGGGTGCTGGAGCGGCGGCTCCGCATCCCGATCACCCTTCCGCCGGAGCGCACGGCGGAGGCGATGGCCCGTCTCGCCCTGGCGTGGGGCGACCTGGTGGGAGGCAGCCGACAGCCCGCGGCGGAGATGCGCCACGCGGCTGTCATCTGACGACGAAGACCCCGCCGCGGCATCCGTGGCGGGGTCTTCGTCGAGCGGGGCGAGGATACGTCTTCTCAGCGTCCGGGATCACTCACCGGAATCCGATACTCACGCCTCCCGCGCCCCCGGTCTGCGGGCCGGTCAACCGACCTTGTGGAGCCAGACGACGCGCGCATCGTCACTGGCGTGGCGGAACGGTTCGAGCTCCTCGTCCCAGGCGGAGCCGAGCGCGATGTCCAGCTCGCGCTGCAGCTCGACGGCGTTCCCTGCGGCGATCTCCATCGCGTAGCGGATGCGGTCCTCGCCGATCACGATGTTGCCGGCGGCGTCGGTCTGCGCGTAGTGGATGCCGAGATCCGGAGTGTGCAGCCAGCGTCCGCCGTCACTGCGGGGCGTCGGGTCTTCCGTGACCTCGAAGCGCAGGTGCTCCCAGCCGCGGATCGCGGTCGCGAGCGCAGCACCCGTGCCGACGGGGCCGTCCCAGTAGAACTCGGCGCGCCGGGCGCCGTCGAGGACCGGCTGCTCCGTCCAGTCGAAGTTCACCGCACGCCCGATAGCGCGACCGACCGCCCATTCCAGGTGCGGGCAGAGCGCGCGAGGCGCCGAGTGGATGAACACCACTCCGCGTGCGTAAGCCGTCGCCATGATCTCTCCGTTTCATCAGGTGCGTCTTCCCCTACGACCTGACCCACGAAGTGGCGAGAGTATGCGGTTGTGCGCCCATTCTCGCGGAGTTCCGCATAAATCACAAGCGTGTGATTCCATGACGAAGGCCCCGGTCGAGCGACCGGGGCCTTCGTCGTATCAGCGGAGGATCACGCCTCGCTCATGGCCTGCTTGACCTGCTGGCCCTTGGCGGCGTAGTACGCGGCGCGCGCCGCGTCCTTGCGCGCCTGCTCGGCGTAGCCGAACTCCAGCACGTCCTGCGGGACCTCGACGTTCGGGACGTCGTCGGTGCCGTGGTACTTCTCGATGTAGGCGTCGAGCTCGGGGCCCGAGGTCCACGACGTGATCAGGCAGTAGCGCGGGTCGGTGCCGTTGTGGGTGGCAGCATGCCACAGGCGCTGTGTGTCCACGATCAGCTGCGCGCCGGCCGGCAGCGCGATGCGGTACTCGATGCTCGGGTCGGTGCGGTTCTCGCGCAGGACGAAGTAGCTGTCCTTGTCGTCGGTGAGGTTGAAGAAGCCGCGGACGACCCAGCCGGTCCCGTCCGGGTTCAGGCGGTTGTTGTCGTCCTGGTGCAGGTTGTACAGGCAGTCGCCGTACGGGGTGGGCTGCAGCTCGATGATGCGGCACCGACCGACGTTGGCACCCGGCTCCTGCGCGCGACGCGTCAGGTTCGGTGCCTTCGCGACCTGGGAGTCGATCCAGACGCCGTCCTTGTCGGTGCGCGGCGGCTTGTGGTTCCAGAAGCCGTTGCACTCGATGTCGCCGAAGGCGCTGGCGAGGGGCGCGAACCGGGTGTCGCCCGAGGACTTCCAGTCGTTGTACTCGACGTCCAGCCACTCCTTGGGGTCGGCCTCCTGGTCGTAGCTGTCGAGGACGACGAAGCCCTTCTCCTCCAGCGCTGCGGACTTGATGTATCCCATGATCGAGTCATGTTCCTTTCATCGGGGGCCAGCACGTTTTAACAGGCCCTGATAAGGCAAGCCTAACAGCGGGGCTCGCCGCCTCCCCGAAGGGCGGCCGTGCATAACCCGAATAGACTGGGCGGGGCGTCGAGCGCGTTCTCGGCGCCCGTCGCAACGGGAGGATCAGACACCAGCATGAGCACCGCGACCAACGTCGAGGCGACAGCAGTCAACACGATCGAATGGCTCGCGGCGGGACGCACGACCATCGTCGTCCCCGTGTACCAGCGGCAGTACCGGTGGGACATCGGCGGCTGCGAACGGCTCCTGTCCGACGTCCGCGCGGTCGCGGCGGAAGACGACGCCCACCGTCACTTCCTCGGCTCCATCCTCTCCGCGCAGGACGGCAGCGGCGAGGACGCCGACCTCATCCTGATCGACGGACAGCAGCGGATCACCACGCTCATGCTCCTCGTCGCCGCGCTGCATCACGCGGTCCGCGACACCGATCCGGACCTCGCCGCCGAGCTCTCCCGCGTGCTCGTCCTGGCGGACGCTCCCGGACGCACCAAGCTCCGACCCCACGACGCATGGGCCGAGCTGTACGAGTCCGTCGTCCTCGACCGCCGCGACGACCTCGACCGCGAGTCGCGGTTCGACGACAACTACGCGTTCTTCCGCAGCCAGATCCACGTCGACGAAGTGCCGCTGATCTGGCGGGGGCTGCAGCGCCTGGAGCACGTGTCGATCACGCTGGGTCCCCGTGCCAACGCGCAGCAGATCTTCGAGAGCCTCAACTCCACCGGCGAGCCGCTGCGCGACCACGAGCTCATCCACAACTACATCCTGATGGGCCTGAGCCACGCCGAACAGCTCGACGTCGAGTCGCGCTTCTGGCTGCCCATCGAACAGCACACCGGCGAGGCGATCGGCGCGTTCTGGCGCCACTACCTCGTCATGGTCACCGGCCGAGAGGTTGCGGCGAACGGCGAGCACGGCGTGTACAGCGCGTTCCGCCAGTCGTTCCCGCGCGTCGACGTCGCGCACCTCCAGGCCGATGCCGCGAACTGGCGGCACTTCGCGGAGCTCTACGGCATCCTGCTCGACCCGTCACGGGAGCCCGACCTCGAGATCGCGCGGCAGCTGCGGGCCGTCAACACGTTCGGACGCTCGTCGTATCCGCTGGTGCTCAACGCCTACAGCGACCACGTCCGCGGACGCATCGACCGAGCCGAGTTCCTGCAGACGCTCGAGTGGCTGCAGGCCATGTACCTCCGCCGCGTGCTGGTGAATCTGCCGACCGAGCGCCTGATCGCGCGGCTCTGCCGGGCGCGCGCGAACGGTCAGGAGGCGCTTGCCCGCGCGATCGCCCGCATCACGCCGTCGGACGAGCGTGTGAGCGCCGTCCTGAAGTACAGCGAGCTGCCCTACCCCGCCTACGTGCTCGGGCGACTCGAAGGCGTCGACGAGGTCGAGGGCTTCGATGTCGAGCACATCGTCCCGGCCGTCCCCGGTGACGCGTGGTCGGGCGACGGCGTGCGTCCGTGGAGCGAGTACAGCGAGGACGAGCAGAACAGCCACCGCGCGCTCGCTCCCACGCTCGGCAACCTCACGCTGCTCGAGCAGGGGCTGACCGAGCGCGTGTTCGGAGCATCGTTCCCGGTCAAGCGCGACGAGGCCTACGCGCGCAGCACCGTGCCGGCCACGCGAGAGCTGACCGCCGCTGCGGCCTGGGGCACCGCCGCCATCACGGCCCGCACGGTCGCGCTGACGACCGAGCTGCTGCGGATCTGGGCCCGCCCTGCCCTGCCGGAGATCGACGACGACGGCCTCACCCCGATCCTCGACGCCGTCCGCCGGCGCGGCTGGCCGGCCGGCTGGGAGCGCGAGTTCGACTACGTCGAGTACCGCGGAGAGCGCTGGGAGGTCTACGACGTCAAGCACCTCTTCAACCGCGTGTTCCGGCGTGCGTGGACCGACACCCGTGAGGCGGCCGTCGCGTACTGCGCCGCGCACGGCGGCCCCATCTACGACGCCCAGGCGTGGAAGGGCCAGTGGGACCGGCTCGACGACGAGCACTCGCTGTACATGGGGTGGGACTCGAACTACATGATGACCGCGGTGCAGGGCGTGCTGGAGGAGTCCGGGCTCGCCTCCGAGGTCTTCGTCAAGTACTCCTACATCGGGAACGTGATGTGACATGACCACCACCGTCCGCCGCCGCCTGCTCGACCTGACCGTCGACGAGCACACCCTGACCGTGCCGCTCGTGTGGGACGACCCCGCCGACCCGCGCAGCATCGACGTGTTCGCCGCGGTGGTCGCGCGCGAGGGCGGAGAGCAGCTGCCGTACCTGGTCTTCCTGCAGGGCGGCCCGGGGCACGAAGCGCCGCGGCCGTTCCACTCCTCCACCGCCCCGGCGTGGCTCGACCAGGCGCTCGCGCACTACCGGGTCGTGCTGCTCGACCAGCGGGGCACCGGTCGTTCCACCCCCGTCGGCGACGACGACCTCGCTCAGGGAGCCGACGCGGTGGCCGAGCACCTGACCCACCTGCGCGCCGATGCGATCGTGCGCGACGCCGAGGCGATGCGCGAGCACCTGGGTGCCACCACCTGGAGCGTGCTGGGTCAGTCGTTCGGCGGGTTCACCACGCTCGCCTACCTGTCGACCGATGCCGGGTCGCTGCGCGACGTGTTCATCACCGGCGGCCTCAGCACCGTCGAGCGGCACCCCGACGAGGTCTACGCGCTGTGCTACGACAAGATGCGCATGGCCTCCGAGCGCTACTACCGCCGATTCCCCGAGCACCGCGACACCATGCGCCGTCTGATCGACCTCGCCGACGAGGGCCGCATCGTCCTGCCGGACGGCGAGGTCGTCTCGCGCTCGCGCCTGCGCTCGGTCGGCTCCGCGCTCGGCACCGACGACGGATGGCAGACGGTGTGGTCGCTCCTGGAGCGCGACCCCTCGTCGAACGCCTTCCGGTACGACCTGATGCACGCCATGCCCTTCGGCGGCCGCAATCCGCTGTACTACGTGTTCCATGAGTCGAGCTATGCGAGCGGCCATGCGACCCGGTGGTCGGCCGAGCGCGTCGAACCCGCCGACTTCCAGGACGATCCCACGCTGTTCACGGGCGAGCACATCCGCCGCGAGTGGACCGACACGGTTCCGGCGCTGCGGCCGTGGCGAGAGGTCACTCTGGCCCTGGCCGAGCACGCCTGGCCGCAGATCTACGACCCCGCGGCGATCACCGCCTCGGGTGCGACGGGAGCCGCCGCCGTGTACGTGCATGACGTGTACGTGCCGCTCGAGTTCTCACTCGAGACCGCGCGACTGCTCCCCGGGGTATCCCTGTGGGTGACCAGCGAACACGAGCACAACGGCTTGCGGACGGGCCAGGTGCTCTCCCGCCTGATCGACCTCGCCGCGGGTCGACGCCTGCGCTGACGCCCCACGGCGACACTGCAGCCGCCTATCCTGGGGGCATGCGAGACGTCATGGCGTGGGCGACGGTCGCGCTGGTCCTGGTCACGGGTCCCGCGCTGCTGATCGCCGGGATGCGACACACGTTCTCGCGCAAGCCGGTCGACGAGAAGTACGAGCACGCGACCGGCGGCGGGCTCGTCGGCGCATTCGACAGCGTGTGGTCCCCCTCTGCTCACGAAGCCGGCCAGGAGCGCGATCGGCAGACACGGCGCACCGCCCCCGCCCCCTCCCCGGGCGACCCGCCCGACCGCATCCGCGGCACCAGGATCATCATCGACCTGTGACGGGCGCCGGGCATGACGAAGGCCCCGCGTTCCGAGGAACGCGGGGCCTTCGTCGGGGGCCCTTACTTGGAGGAGCCGCCGAAGCCCTTGAAGCGCTGGTTGAACTTCTCGACGCGACCGGCCGAGTCCATGATGCGCTGCTTGCCCGTGTAGAAGGGGTGCGAAGCCGAGGAGATCTCGACGTCGATCACCGGGTACTCCACGCCGTCCAGCTCGATGGTCTTGTCGCTGGTGACGGTGGAACGGGTGAGGAAGGTCTCGCCCGAGCCGAGGTCGCGGAACACGACGGCCTGGTAGTCGGGGTGAATGTCAGTCTTCATGGGATTCCTTAGTTGCTGCCCTGGATTGTGCCAGGGACGAGGGAAGTCTGCGGTGCAGAGAGCACCAAGGGTCGATTCTATCAGATGCCGCGTCAGGACGCGGCGCGGGCGGCGTAGCGGCCACCCTCCTGAGACAGCGTGATCGGCATCCCGAACGCGGCCGTCAGCGACTCGCTCGTGAGCGACTCCTCGATCGGTCCCGCCGCGACGACGACGCCGTCACGCAGCAGCAGCACGTGCGTGAAACCGACCGGGATCTCCTCCACGTGGTGCGTCACCATCAGCATCGCGGGCGTCGACGGCGCCGAGGCGTACCCGCCGAGCAGGGCGAGCAGCTCCTCGCGCGAGCCGAGGTCGAGCGAGGCCGTCGGCTCGTCGAGCAGCAGCAGCTCCGGGTCGGTCATGACGGCGCGCGCGATCTGGACACGCTTCTGCTCGCCGTCGCTGAGCGTGCCGAACGTGCGGTCGGCGAGGTGATCCAGACGCCAATCGCGCAACACGCGGAGGGCGCGGCGCTCATCGATGTCCTCATAGCTCTCGTTCCACCGGCCGAGCACCGAGTACGCGGCCGTGAGCACCGTGTTGAGCACGGTCTCGTCACGCGGAACCCGCTTGGCCATCGCGGAGGAGGCGAACCCGATCCGGGGGCGGATCTCGAACACGTCGGTGCGACCGAGCGTCTCGCCCAGCACGGTGACCGTGCCGGCCGTCGGGTGCATGAGCGTGTCGGCCAGCTGCAGCAGCGTGGTCTTGCCCGCGCCGTTCGGCCCGAGGATCACCCATCGCTGATCGTCGGCGACCTGCCAGGTCACGTGATCGATGATGTTGCGCCCCTCTCGGCGCACGACGACGTCAGCGAAATCCAGAGCGATCGGCATGCGGCCAGCCTATCGGCTCAACGGATCAGCTCCGCGTAGAGCGCGCGGGTCGCTTCCGCGATCGCGGTCCAGCTGAACTGGGTCCGCGCCCGCTCCCGTCCGGCTTCACCGTATGCGCGGGCGCGCTCCGGATCCGTCGCGACCTCGGTCAGCACGGCGGCCAGGTCGGCGACGAAGCGCTCCGGGTCGATCGGGGTGCCCGTGCCGTCCTGCACCTGCTCGATCGGCACCAGGCGGCCGGTCACGCCGTCGTCGACCACCTCCGGGATCCCACCCGTGGCCGTGCCGACGACCGCGGCGCCGCACGCCATCGCCTCCAGGTTCACGATGCCCAGCGGCTCGTACACCGAGGGGCACACGAACGTGGTCGCTGCGGCGAGGATGGCCGACAGCTCGTCGCGGGGGAGCATGCGCTCGATCCAGATGACGCCCTCGCGAATCTGCTGCAAAAGCCGCACCCCCTCCTGCACCTCGGCCATGATCTCCGGGGTGTCCGGGGCGCCGGCGCACAGCACCAGCTGCACCTCCGGCGGCAGGAGCCGGGCCGCCTGGAGCAGGTACGGCAGTCCCTTCTGCCGGGTGATCCGCCCGACGAACACCACGGACGGGCGAGCGGGGTCCATGCCGATCGACTCCAGGAACGCGGCGTCCTCGACCGGCCGCCAGCGCTCCACATCGATGCCGTTGTGGATCACCCGGACACGCGCGGGGTCCACCCCGGGATAGCTGCGCAGGATGTCGGCGCGCATCCCCGCGCTCACCGCGACGACGGCGGCCGCGTTCTCGTACGCCAGCTTCTCGATCCCGCTCGACACCGCGTAGCCGCCGCCGAGCTGCTCCGCCTTCCACGGTCGCAGCGGCTCCAGGCTGTGCGCGGTCAGCACGTGCGGGATGCCGTGCAGCTGCGAGGCGAGGTGACCGGCGAAGTTCGCGTACCAGGTGTGGCTGTGCACGAGGTCGGCCCCGCCGATCGCGGCGACGATCTCGAGGTCGGTGCCCAGCGTCTGCAGCGCCGGGTTCGCGCCGGCAAGTCCGGTCGGCGTGCGGTACGCGAACGTGCCCTCCTCCTCGCGCGGCGCACCGAAGGCTCGGACCGTCACATCGATGCTCTCGCGCAGGGCGGCGACCAGCTCAGCCACGTGCACTCCGGCGCCGCCGTAGATCTCCGGCGGGTACTCCTTGCTGATCATCTCGACTCGCATGCCTAGACGCTAGCGACCGGCTTGTCCAGACGCTAGTTTCCCCGGCGCGGCGGCATCTATGGTGGAGCCATGTCCGCTCCAAAGAAGGTCTTCGGGATCATCCTCGCCGGCGGCGAGGGCAAGCGACTCATGCCGCTGACAGGGGATCGTGCGAAGCCTGCCGTGCCGTTCGGCGGCCAGTACCGCCTGATCGATTTCGCCATCTCCAACCTGATCAACTCGGGCCTGCGTCAGATCGTGGTGCTCACCCAGTACAAGTCCCATAGCCTGGACCGGCACATCTCGCAGACCTGGCGGATGTCGGCACTGCTCGACTCGTACGTCGCCTCCGTCCCCGCGCAGCAGCGACTGGGCAAGCGCTGGTTCTCCGGCTCGGCCGACGCGATCCTGCAGAGCATGAACCTGATCAACGACGAGAAGCCGGACATCGTCGTGGTGATCGGCGCCGACCACGTCTACCGCATGGACTTCCGCCAGATGCTCGAGGCGCACATCGAGTCGGGCGCCAAGGCCACCGTGGCCGGCATCCGGCAGCCACTCGCCCTCGCCTCGCAGTTCGGCGTGATCGACGCGGACCCGGAGTCCGGACGGATCCGGCAGTTCCTCGAGAAGCCGACCGACGCGACCGGTCTCGCGGACTCCCCCCACGAGGTCCTGGCCTCGATGGGCAACTACATCTTCGATGCGGACGCCCTCATCGCCGCCGTCGAGGCGGACGGCGAGTCCCCGACGTCGAGCCACGACATGGGTGGCGACATCGTGCCGTACTTCGTCGACCGCGGCGAGGCCGGCTACTACGACATGAAGCAGAACGACGTCCCCGGCTCGTCGCCGCGCGACCGCTCCTACTGGCGGGATGTGGGGACGATCGACTCGTTCTTCGACGCGCACCGTGATCTGATCTCGACGCTGCCCGTGTTCAACCTCTACAACATGGAGTGGCCGATCCACTCGCAGGCGGTGAACTCGCCGCCTGCGAAGTTCGTGCGCGATTCCGTCGGCCGCATCGGCAACGCGATCGACTCGATCGTGTCCCTCGGCTCCGTCCTGTCCGGCACGCACCTCGAGCGGAGCGTGGTGGGACCGTGGACCCTGGCCGGTGGCGGTTCGACCATCACCGACTCCGTCGTGTTCGATCATGTGCACGTCGGGCAGGGCGCACGCGTGCACCGGGCGATCCTCGACAAGAACGTCGTCCTCGCGGACGGCGCGACGGTCGGTGTGGACCGTGAGCGAGACCTCGCGCGCGGCTTCACCGTGACGGAGTCGGGCATCACCGTGGTCGGCAAGGGCGTCTTCATCGAGCGCTGAGCCGTCACGCCGTCCGGGCCCGTGCGCCCGCATCGCTAGGCTCGGAGGGTGACCTCCGCGCGCTTCCTCGTCGTCCTCGATGCCGATTCCACGCTCATCCGCAACGAGGTGATCGAGCTCCTCGCCGACGAGGCCGGTCGCCGCGCGGAGGTGCAGGCCGCCACCGAGGCCGCGATGCGGGGCGAGATCGACTTCGCATCCAGCCTCCGCTCCCGCGTCGCCGCACTGGAGGGGGTGCCGGTGTCGGCGTTCGAGCGCGTCCGCGCCCGCATCGAGCCGACCCCGGGCGTCCGCGAGCTCACCGCCGCCGTGCACGCGCGCGGTGGCGTGGTGGGCGTCGTGTCCGGCGGGTTCCACGAGATCCTCGACCACATCGCTCCCGAGCTCGGCGTCGACCGGTGGCGCGCCAACCGGCTCGAGGTCGCGGACGGCGTGCTGTCCGGTCGCGTCGACGGCGACATCGTCGATGGGCAGGCCAAGGCGTCCTGGCTGCAGACCTGGGCGGATGAGCTCCGGGTCCCGCGGCGAGCCACCATCGCCATCGGTGACGGGGCGAACGATCTGCCCATGATGGCCGTCGCCGGACTCGGACTCGCGTTTAACGCGAAGCCGGCCGTCCGGGAGGCCGCGAGCCTCGTCGTCGCCTCGCAGGATCTCGCCGAGGTCATCCCTCTCCTGCCGTGAGGGCGGTGGTGGATGTCGGCGGCCAGCGCTAGCGTCGCCGCATGGACATCATCCTCATCCCCGGACTCTGGCTCGACGCGCGCAGCTGGGACGACGTGATACCGGCGCTGGAGCAGGCAGGACACCGCACCCATCCGCTCACCCTTCCCGGTCTCGGGGCTTCCGGTCCGGCCGCCTCCGACATCGGCATGGCGGAGTGGGTGGCCGCGGGCGTGGCCGCCGTCGATGAGGTCGAGGGCGACGTGGTCGTCGTCGGTCACAGCGGAGGCGGCAATGTGGCCTGGGGAGTCGCCGACGCGAGGCCCGAGCGCGTGCGGCGCGTGATCTTCGTCGACACGGTGCCGCCGCCGCCCGGTTCGGGCATCAATGAGTTCGAGGTCGTCGACGGTGCCGTCCCGTTCCCCGGGTGGGACTTCTTCCCCGACGAGGATGTGCACGACCTCGACGACGCGACACGGGCCCGCACGGTCGGGCTGACGCAGAGCGTGCCGGGACGCGTGCCCGCGGACGAGATCCAGCTCGAGAACCCCGCGCGCCACTCCGTGCCGGTGACGCTGCTCATGGGCGGGCTCGACGAGGAGGCGTTCGAGGCGACGATCGCACAGTGGGGTGCATACGCGGAGGAGTTCCACGCCATCGCCGACGCCGAGGTCGTGCGCATCGGGTCCGGCCACTGGCCGCAGTTCTCGGTTCCGCAGCGCCTGGGTGAGCTGCTGGTCGCCGCCGTCGCCCGGTGAGTCCGACGTGCGGACGGGTCGGAGCCCGGGCCTCTCAGCGCGTCAGTGGCCCATCCCGAGGCCGCCGTCGACGGGGATGACGGCACCCGAGATGTAGGCGGCATCATCGCTCGCGAGCCAGGTGACCACACCCGCGACCTCATCCGCCGTCGCGAACCTTCCGGCGGGAATGCTGGCCTGGTACTGCTTCTGCGTCTCCTCCGGGAGCTCCGCGGTCATGTCGGTCTCGATGAACCCGGGCGCGACGACGTTGGCGGTGATGCCGCGGGCCCCGAGCTCGCGCGTGATCGACCGGGCGAAGCCGACCAGGGCGCTCTTCGACGCTGCGTAGTTGACCTGACCGGCGGAGCCGTAGAGCCCGACGACGCTGGAGATGAGGATGATGCGTCCGAACCGTGCGCGCAGCATGCCCTTCGACGCACGCTTGACGACGCGGAAGGTGCCGCCGAGGTTGGTGGCGACCACGCTGTCGAAGTCGTCCTCGCTCATGCGCAGCAGGAGGGTGTCCTTCGTGATCCCGGCGTTGGCCACCACGACCTCGACCGGGCCGAGCTGCTGCTCGACCTCGGTGAACGCGGCATCGAGGGACGCGGCATCGGTGACATCGGCGCGCACCGTGAGCGTGCCCTCCGGACCCTCGCCGCTGCGGGCGGTGACGGCCACGCGGTACCCCTCTCGCACGAAGCGCTCGGCGATGGCGCGGCCGATGCCGCGGTTGCCTCCGGTGACGAGGACGACGCGGTCAGCACTCATGGGGGCACTCCTGCTCTGGTCGGGGGTCGGGTTTCCGAGCCGTGAACGATCCTAGCGACTGCAGCGAGCGTGCCCCGGGCGGAATCGGGGCGCCGCCGAGCCCGCACCGGCGTAGGCTGGAAGCATCGTGAAGAACGCACGTCGAGTCCCGGCCGTCACCTCTCTCCCCCAGTCTCCCGGGGACGAGAGCGACCACCGCGTGCGCCGCTACGCGCTCACGATGACGATCCGCGTCGTGTGCTTCGGCCTGATGTTCTTCGTGCAGCCGTTCGGGTGGTACACGTGGGTGTTCGCCCTGGCCGCCGCTGTGCTGCCCTACATCGCCGTGGTGTTCGCCAATGCGGGAAGCGACAGCACGGAGACCTCCGCCGAGTCGCCGTTGCAAGAGCTCGATGCGGCTCCCGGTCCTCCGCCTGTGCAGGAGGCGAACCCCGGCGTCTTCACGATCCGCGAAGGCCGCGCGGAGCAATGACCGATCTGATCTGCTCGCGCGCCGGATGCCGGAGCGCGGCGACCAGCCAGGTCGTGTGGCGCAATCCCCGCATCCACGCCCCCGACCGCGAGAAGATCTGGCTGGCGTGCCCCGAGCACGTGGACTTCCTCCGCGACTATCTGGCCGCCCGTGACTTCCCCGTGACCGTGAGAGACGGTGTGCCCTCGTGAACAACCGCCTGACCCGCTGGGGCGTCTACACCCTGATCGCGATCGGGTTCGCGATCGCCTGCGCCTTCCTGTCGCACTGGCAGTTCGAGCGCAACGAATCGCGGGCCGAGCAGATCGCGCTGGTCGAGCAGAACTACGACGCCCCCGCGGTGCCCCTCACCGAGGTGCTGGGCGACGACGACGTGCTCGATCCCGACGACGAGTGGCGGCCGGTCACGCTGCAGGGCGAGTACCTCGCCGACGAACAGCTGCTCGTGCGCAACCGCCCGCACGGGGGCACGAGCGCCTTCGAGGTGCTGGTGCCGTTCCGCGATGTCGACGGTCGCGTGCTGATCGTCGACCGGGGGTGGGTTCCGCCGGGCGAGGGTGACGTGCCGGACGCCATCCCCGCCCCACCGTCCGGCGAGGTCACGGTCACGGTGCGCCTTCGACCCGGCGAGCCGCTTCCCGCCTCCGGTCGCGGCGCGCCGGAGGGCCAGGTGCCCACGATCCATCTGCCGTCGATCTCCGAGACCATCGACGGTGGCGCCCTCACCGGCGCTTACGGGCGACTGGTGTCGGAGGACCCGGCGGGCTCGGGAACCCTCGGCGGCTTCGAGTCGCCCACCGACGATCCCGGTCCGCACCTGTCGTACGCGATCCAGTGGATCCTGTTCGCGATCATGGGGTTCATCTTCATCGGCTACATCATCCGCACCGAGATCGTGAAGCACCGCGAGGAGCTCGAGGGGAAGCCGGCACCCGTGAAGGCGCCGCGCCGGCGCGACCGCGACGCCGACGTCGAGGACGAGCTGCTCGACGCCCGCTGAGCCCGAGTGCCGCGCGCTCAGGTGCCGGTCGTACCGCTCACGTGCCGTCCCCAGCCGCCCGGTGCCACCTCGTACACGATCCGAGTGTGCCGTCGATCGGTCGCCCCCTGCCAGAACTCCACCCGCGAGGGCTGCAGGCGCCACAGCACCCAGTCCCCGGCGGCGACCCCGTCCCGCGCGGCCGGAGACCGTGCGGCCAGGTCGGCCGCGCTCTCCGCGGGCGTCGCCTCCCGCACCGGCCCGCGGAGCCGCACCGCCCGGGCGAGCGGCTGCCACCAGAAGTTCAGTGCCGCCACGGCGTGCACGGCGAGCTGGACGCCCTTGCCCGACGAACGAGGCCCCGCGAACGCCCATCCGCGGGCGTCCGCATCCTTGAGGAGGAGCGTGCGCGCATCCGGCATGCCGTCGCGATCGACCGTCGCCAGGGTGGCGGCGTGCGGCTCCGGCACCCCCTGATCGGCAGCGAGCCGGATCCACGAGAGGAACAGCGGCAGGGGCTCCGCCGGGAGCGCGGCGACGTCGACCGGTCGCCCGCGACCGGTGAGCGCCGGCCGGCTCCGCAGCCATGCGCGCATGTCGGACGGATGGTTCGGCGCGGGCGTGCTCATGCTCCCGATGATGTCACGCCGTCGCTCGGGCCGCGCCGGGTCAGGCGAGCTCGATGAGCTCCTGGTACTCCTGGTTCCAGATGTCCTCGACGCCGTCCGGGAGGATGAGCACCCGCTCCGGGTTGAGCGACTGCACCGCTCCGGGGTCGTGCGACACGAGCACCACGGCGCCCTCGTAGTGCGCGAGCGCCCCGAGGATCTCCTCGCGCGACGCCGGGTCGAGGTTGTTGGTCGGCTCGTCGAGCAGCAGCAGGTTGGCCGACGAGACCACGAGCGTGGCGAGCGAGAGGCGGGTCTTCTCCCCACCGGACAGCACCCCGGCGGGCTTCAGGACATCGTCGCCGGTGAACAGGAACGAGCCGAGCACCTTGCGCGCCTCCGTCTCGGTGATGTGCGGAGCGGCGGAGACCATGTTCTCCAGCACCGAGCGGGAGACGTCGAGGTTCTCGTGCTCCTGCGCGTAATAGCCCACCTTGAGGCCGTGCCCCGGCTCGAGCTGGCCCGTGTCGGGCTGGTCGACCCCGGCGAGCATCCGCAGCAGCGTCGTCTTCCCTGCGCCGTTGAGTCCGAGGACGACCACCTTCGAGCCGCGGTCGATCGCGAGGTCGACATCGGTGAAGATCTCCAGCGAGCCGTAGGACTTCGACAGCCCGGACGCCATGAGCGGGGTCTTGCCGCAGGGGGCAGGCTTCGGGAACCGCAGCTTCGCGACCCGGTCCTCCTGCCGCACCTCGTCGAGTCCGGCGAGCAGCTTCTCGGCGCGCGCGATCATCTGGTGCGCGGCCGCGGCCTTCGACGCCTTGGCGCCGAAGCGCGCGGCCTGCTGCTGCAGCGTCGTCGCCTTCTTCTCCGCGTTCGCGCGCTCCTTCTTCCGGCGCTCCTCGTCGGCGGCGCGCTGGCGCAGGTAGTTCTTCCAGTTCATGTTGTAGATGTCGATGACCTGGCGGTTCGCGTCGAGATAGAACACGCGGTTCACGGTCTCCCCCACGAGCTCGACGTCGTGGCTGATGACGATCAGGCCGCCCTTGTAGTTCTTCAGGAACTCACGAAGCCACACGACGCTGTCGGCGTCGAGGTGGTTGGTCGGCTCGTCGAGGATCATCGTGTCGGCGTCGGAGAACAGGATGCGCGCCAGCTCGATGCGCCGACGCTGACCGCCCGACAGCGTCGAGAGCGGCTGGTCGAGGATGCGGTCCGGCAGCGAGAGGTTGTGCGCGATCGACGCGGCCTCCGCCTCCGCGGCGTACCCGCCCTGCGCCTCGAACCGCTCCGTGAGCGTGGCGTAGCGCTTCATGGCCTTCGCCGCGACCGCCGGGTCGTCCGAGCCCATCGCGAGCGACGCCTCCGTCATGCCGAGGTTCAGCTGACCGAGGCCGCGCGCGTCGAGGATGCGCGTGCGCGCGAGGTCTTCGGGGTTCCCGGAACGCGGGTCCTGCGGCAGGTAGCCGAGCTCACCCGATCGGGTGACCGAGCCTCCGGAGGGCAGCACATCCCCCGCGAGCACCTTGGTGAGCGTGGTCTTGCCGGCGCCGTTGCGCCCGACCAGTCCGATCTTGTCTCCGTCGCCCACGCGGAACGACACGTTCTCCATCAGCAGGCGCGCGCCAACGCGGATCTCGAGGTCGTGCACGGCAAGCACAGCGGACGTCCGTTCCTTCGGGGTGGGTGAGCGGCCGATCGGCCAGCCTCCCAGTATATGCCGCCCGGAGAGCCTCACCGCCCGGCAAGATCCCTCCCGAGAGTGAGAGCCGGAATACCGCAGAGGGATGCCCGCTGCGCGACCGCCCGCCTACCGTGCAGGAGTGGACATCCTCAACGAGCTCATCATGCAGGCGATCGCCTCCCCCTGGCTGTACCTGGTGCTGTTCGCCGTCACGGTGATCGACGGGTTCTTCCCGCCCGTGCCGAGCGAGACCGTGCTCGTCGCCGCGGCCGCCGTCGCCGCATCCACCGGCGACGGAAACCTGCTTCTCCTGGGGCTCGTCGCGGCGGTCGGTGCCGCCATCGGCGACAACCTCGCCTTCCTGATCGGACGCCGGCTGGGCACCTCACGATTCGCCTGGATGCGGCGGCCGAGGGTGGTCACGGCCTTCGCATACGCCCAGCGCGCGCTCGATCGACGCAGCGCCACGCTCATCCTCGGCGCGCGGTACATCCCCGTCGGTCGCGTCGCGGTGAACATGTCCGCGGGTGCGCTGGGCTTCCCCTGGCGCCGGTTCCTGCCGCTGAGCCTCATCGCGGGCGCGAGCTGGAGCATCTTCAGCCTCGCGATCGGGCTGCTCGCCGGTGCATGGATCAAGGACCAGCCCCTGCTCAGCGCCCTGCTCGGCATCGGCGTGGCCCTGGTGATCGGTGTCGTGGTCGACCGGATCGCCGCCGCCCGTCGTCGCCGTGCGCCCGTGGCCCACCTGGCAGGATGAGAGTCATGGCACGCCGCCGAGCCCGACCCCCGCGCGCGCCGCGGATGAACCGCCGCACCACCGCCCTCGCGGCGCTGTATGCGGCGGTCGTCGTGCTCTACGCGCTGCTCGTGCCCCTGCAGACCGTGCTCTCCGGCACCCCCCTGCCGCTGACGTTCCTCGTCGGCGCGGCGCTGTGCGGAGCGCCGCTCGTCGCCCTCGCCCGACCGCGCACGGCCATCGCGCTGTTCACCGCCGCGACCTTCACCCTGCCGCTCCTCGTGGTGCCCGCGCAGGCCATCCAGTCGCCGTGGCCCTGGTCGGTGCCCGCGCTGCTCACCTTCCTCCTGTTCGTGGGCGTCGTGACTTTCGTGCACGGCGCGCGCCTCGGAGCCGTCGCCCTCGTGCTCGGGGCCCTCACGTCGCTCACGGCTCCGCTGCTGCGCGTCGACATGGTCGCCAGCGACGCGTCAGCGGGGAGTGCGACCGCCGATCTCATCGTGACGTCGTCGCTCGCCGCGGCCATGTACCTCATCGCGGTGCTCGTCGCCGGACGGGTCCGCGTGGCCCAGGAGCTCACGCGTGAGCGGGAGCACAGCGCGCTGGAGGAGTCGCGCCGCGCGCTCGTCGAGGAGCGCACGCGGATCGCACGCGAGCTCCACGACGTGGTGGCGCACAGCATGTCGGTCATCCAGGTGCAGGCGTCGACCGCGCGGTACCGGCTGCCCGGGCTCGACGACGCCGCGACGGCCGAGTTCGAGGACATCGCCGCGACCGCCCGCACCTCGCTCACGGAGATGCGACGCATGCTGGGGGTGCTGCGCACGGAGGACCAGCACGCCGAGCTCGCCCCGCAGCAGGGTCTCGACGACATCCCCGCGCTCGTGGACAGCATCCGCCGCGCCGGCGTCGAGGTGGGGCTCGTGATGGAGGGCGCGGACGCCGCGTCCGCCGCGGAGCCCACCGTGCAGATCGCCGCGTTCCGCATCGTGCAGGAGGCGCTGAGCAACGCCGTCCGTCACGCGCCGGGGGCCCGTGTCACGGTGCGCGTGCACGGGGACTCGGCGGCGCTGCGGCTCGTCGTGCAGAACGCCGCGCCGCCGCGACCGCCGGAAGCCCACCCCGGCGGCTACGGGCTGCGGGGAATGCGCGAGCGCGCGGAGATCCTCGGCGGCAGCCTCTCCGCCGGCCCCACGGACGACGGCGGCTGGCGCGTCGAGGCGACCCTTCCCCTGGCCAACGGCTCGACCCCGACCACCGCCGACCACGGCATGACGGCAGCCCCACCGGCCGCAGCAGACGAGGAGACCCCGTGACGATCAGCGTGCTCATCGCCGACGACCAGGCGATGGTCCGTGCGGGTTTCGCCGCCCTTCTCGACGCCCACGACGGGATCCGCGTGGCCGGACAGGCCGCGAACGGCGCCGAGGCCGTGGCGCTGTCTGCACGGCTCGATCCGGACGTGATCCTGATGGACGTGCGGATGCCGGAGCTCGACGGCATCGAGGCCACGCGCCGCATCCTCGGCACGTCGTATCCCGCCGCTCACGTGCCGCGCATCCTGATGCTCACGACGTTCGACATCGACGACTACGTCTACGACGCGCTGGAGGCGGGCGCGAGCGGCTTCCTGCTCAAGGACGCCCTGCCCGAGGAGCTCGTGCACGCGGTGCGGGTGGTCGCGGGCGGCGACGCCCTGCTGGCTCCGAGCGTCACCCGCCGCATGATCGAGCAGTTCGCCGGACGACGCCCGCGCGCCCCCCGCTCCGCGACCGTGCTGGCGGAGCTGACCGATCGCGAGCGCGAGGTGCTGGTGCTGATCGGTCGCGGCCGGTCGAACTCCGAGATCGCCACGGACCTCTTCATCGCGGAGCAGACCGTGAAGACGCACGTGGGCAAGGTGCTGTCCAAGCTCGGCCTGCGCGACCGCGTGCACGCGGTGATCCTCGCCTACGACACGGGCCTGGTCGAGCCGTCGTCCTGACTCCCCCCACGGTAGGGGTCTGATCGACACCGCAGGGTGATGCCGCCGCGGACACCCCGTCCCTAGCCTCCGAGGACACCGTTCCGAGGAGGACCCATGGCCATCGTCCAGGCGCTGCCCGCCGCCGCTCCCCCGCCCGCGCCGTCCGCACGACGCGACACCGGCATCGACTTCATCCGCGCGCTCTGCGTGCTCGGCGTGGTGGTGCTGCACGCCATCATGGTGGGCGTCACGGTGGCCGACGGCGCCCCGGTGTTCGAGAACGCGAGCGACGGCACGGGATGGATCGCACCGCTCAGCTGGGTGCTGCAGGTCATGCCGCTGTTCTTCGTGATCGGAGGGTTCTCCGGGCTGCTCGCCTCCCGTCGGCTGCGGGCGAGGGGCGCGAGCACCCTCGACTTCCTGACCGCACGGGTACACCGGCTGCTGCGTCCCGCAGTCATCACGGTCGCCGCGGTCGGCGTGGCACTGGCCGTCCTGACGCTCCTCGGCGTCCCGGCCGAGCTGATCGCGGTCGCGGGCTTCCGCTACGGGCAGCCCCTGTGGTTCCTCGGGGTCTTCCTGCTGTGCCAGCTGCTGCTGCCCGCCCTGGCGGCCCTCCACGAGCGTGCTCCGCTGCGCACGATCGGAGCGCTCGCGGCCGCCTCAGTCGCGGTGGATGCGCTACGCGGCGTGACCGGCGTGGCAGGACTGGGGTTCCTCAACCTCGCCTTCGTCTGGCTCACGCTGCAGCAGCTCGGATTCTTCCTCGCCGACGGGCGCATCGACGCCCTCGCCCGCCGCACCCGGGTCGCCGTCACCGCGGGCGCCGGAGTGCTCCTCACCGTGCTCTTCGTCGCCGGCGTGTACTCCCCCGACCTCATCGCCAACATCAACCCGCCCACCGCCGCGCTCCTGCTGGTCGGCGTGGTCCACACGGGCCTGCTGTCCCTGCACCGCGAGCGGATCGCCCGGGCGAGCAGCACCGCCGCGGCGGCCGCGTTCACGCGATTCGTCACCCGCCGCACGATGACGATCTACCTGTGGCACATGCCCGTGCTGCTGGCGATGGCCGGCGTGACCGCAGTCGTCGCCCTCGGCACCGGTGCCGCTCTCCCGGCGCTCGACGGCCCGGAGTGGTGGCTGACACGCCCGCTGTGGCTGCTGTCGGCGCTGGCCCTGACCGCAGGGGTGGCCGTCGCCGTCGACCGCTTCGAACGACAGCCGGCGCCGACGGGCACCCGATCGTCCGGGCGGCTGGTCTCGGCCGGGCTGCTCGGGCTCGGCGGCGTGGTGCTGCTGCTGGTCGTGGGCACGTCCGTCACGACCGCGGTCGTGGCCGTGGCCCTGCTGATGGCCGCGCTGCGCCTCGCCAGGGCGGCCGAACCGGTGCCAGCGCTCGCGGTCGGGTGAGGCTCAGGCCACGCCGCGCGCGGCGAGGGCGTCGCCCACCCGGTCGGCGTGCCGGAGGGTGAGCACGAGGAGCGGCACCGCCGCGCGCGGCCCTAGGCGCACCCCTCGAGCGCGCTCGGCCTCACGGAGCCGGTGGACGAACGCCGCGACCACCGGCACCATCGTGAGCGTGAGCGACAGCGTCAGCGCGACGACCTCCGGATCGACACCCCAGCGACGCAGCGGCCGCAGCACCGTCTGCAGCACATCGAGCAGGTCGGACATCCGGGTGGTCATCGTCACCAGTGCGGCGACGAGCAGCAGCGCCGCGACCCGACTGGCGCCGACCCACGCGGCGATCGGCGAGACGAACACCGCCAGCATCACCCCCAGCACGAGGAGGATCCATCGCAACCGCCACAGTTCGACGAGCAGCGTGCGCGGACTCTGCCCTCCGAGCGGATAGAGCACGACCGTGGCGGCGAGGGCCACGCTCACGACGACGGGCTGCGGCGGAAGCAGGGTCAGACCGAGCGCGCAGAGCACGAGCCCCGCGAGCTTCACCCCCGCCGGCAGGCGATGCAGCACGCTCGTGCCGGGGCGGTAGAGCGAGATCACGCGGACACCCGGCAGTACTCGTCGATCACCGCATCCGGGTGACCCACGGCCACGGCTCGCCCGCCCTCGAACAGCACGGCCAGGTCGCAGCGCGCGGCCAGGTCGAGGTCGTGCGTGGCCACCACGACCTGCGCCTCCTGCGCCATCAGCAGCTCCGCGATGCGCCGGGCGTTGCGCCGGTCGAGAAGCGTGGTCGGCTCGTCGGCCACGAGCAGCCGCGGCTCGGTCACGAGCACGGCCGCCAGCGCGAGCAGCTGCTTCTGCCCGCCGGACAGCGACGACGCCGGCACGTCCGCGTGCGCCTCGAGCCCATGCACCGCGAGGGTCTCGCGCACGCGTCGGTCGACCTCCGCGCGCGGGAGGCCCCGCAGCGACAGGGCGAGATCTTCCGCGGGCGTCGGCATGAGGATCTGCGCGTCGGGATCCGTGAACACGAAGCCGACGCGGCGTCGGAGCTCCCGCGTGTCGCGCACCACGTCGAGCCCGTGCACGACCGCAGTGCCCGCCGTCGGCACGACCAGGCCGTCCAGCACACGCGCGAACGTCGACTTTCCCGAGCCGTTCGCTCCGATCACGGCGATGCGTCGTGCCGTGAGGTCGAGGCTCACGTCATCGAGGATCGCCCGGCCGTCGACCTCCACCCGCACGTGCTCCAGCACGATCGATGCGGCGGCTTCCTCGGCCCGACGCTGCTCGCGCACTCCCACCTCCTGAACACCGTTCACCTGAACGCCGTTCACTATAGTGGGGTCATGACCCCCGAGCCCAATCCGGCCCGACACGACCGCGACAGCGTCGCCCGCAGCGCTCTCGCCCTGCTCGACGAGGTCGGTCTGGCCGACCTCTCGATGCGGCGCATCGCCGCGCGGCTCGACGTGCAGCCCAGTGCTCTCTACTGGCACTTCGCGAGCAAGCAGGAGCTGCTCGCCGATCTCGCCGACCGCATCACCGCGAGCGTCCCCCGCGGAACCACCGGCGTCCTCGCCACCGCCCGCGGCCTGCGGGATGCTCTGTTCGCCCACCGCGACGGCGCCGAGCTCGTGCTGAGCACCTACGCGCTCCAGCTCGGCTCGGCGCACGCGCTCGACGCGCTCATCGCCGCGCTGCGGAGCGACGGCGCCGACGATCCCGAAACCCGCGCGACCGCGATCCTTCACTTCGTCCTCGGCCACGCGACGCTCGTGCAGCAGCGCATGCACGCCGACAGCCACGGCGCCCTGCCACCCTCGGACGAGATCGACGTGACGGCGGGTCTCGACCGCGCGTTCGACCTGGGCGTGCGGGCGCTCGCGGGCGAGGTCAGCGCACTGCGGGCTCCGCGGCGTGCCCGAGCCTGAGACCCGGCACGAGCGCCAGCAGCACGAGACCGAGACCGAACGCGAACACCACGCCGAAGGCACCAGGACCGCCGCCGAGGGTGGCCACGGCGAGCCCCGCGACCGCGATCGCGACCGCGGACCCCGTCGCGTCGGAGATCGACAGCGCCGAGGAGTTGAACCCCTGGTTCGACTCGTCCGAGTAGGCCAGCGTGAGCACCGTCAGGCGCGGATACAGCAGCCCCATGCCGCCACCCGCGAACGCCCACCCGAGGATCACCACGACGGGCGACACCGGGAACACGGCCGCCGCGAGCACCGCCAGCATCGCCACCAGGAGGGCTCCGAGGCTCAGCAGCGTGATGCGGCGGTTGCCCAGCCGCTCGCCGTAGCGCCCCTGCAGCGCCGAGGCTCCAGCCCACGCGAACGCGGCGAGCATGAGCGCCACCCCCGCCCACGTGGCGGTGAAGTCGTACTTCCGGATGAGCAGGTAGGGGATGTAGGCCTCCGCCGCGAAAAACGCGCCGGCCGCCACGCCGCGCATCAGCACGACGCTGGGCAACCCGGCTCCCGCGTGAAGGGTACGGGCGGGGAGCAGCGGCAGCACCGCGACGCCGATCCCGAGGATCGCGGCCACGGCGACCGGCCAGCGCACCCCGTGGTCGAGCTCGGCCGAGACGCCGATCACCACCGCCAGCGCCGCCACCACGACGGCCAGCAGCAGGCGGAGGCGCAGCGCACGCCGGTCCTGGGGTTCACCGCCGCCCAGGTCGACACCACGCAGCCGGACCGCGATCATCAGGAAGGCGATCGCGGTGAGCACCGCGACGCCCAGGAACGCCCAGCGCCAGTGCAGGTACTCCGCGACCGCTCCCGCGAGGAACGGCCCCACCATCGACGGGACGACCCAGGCGGCCGCGAACGCCGCGAACACGCGCCCGTGCAGCTCCGGCGGGTAGAGCCGCGCGACCACGACGTACAGCGCGACCGTCTGACCGCCGGTGCCGAGCCCCTGCACGAGCCGACCGATCAGGAACTGCGGCATCGACGTCGCGAAGCCCGAGATCAGCAGGCCGACGATGAACAGCGCCACCGCCACGTACAGCGCGCCGCGCGGCCCGCGCGCGTCGGACCAGGCACCGGTCGCGACCATCCCGATCACGCTCGTCGCAAGGGTGCCGGCGAACGCGACGGCGAACAGCGCCTCACCGTCGAGCGCCGCACTCACGATCGGCATGACCGTGGTGACCGCGAGCGCCTCGATCGCGGCGAGGAAGATGAGCGCGACCGCGCCCACCGTCACCCAGATTCGGCCGCGATCCCAGATCGATGCGACGGGCTGCGGCGCGGTCATCGCTCCACGAGCGCGGCGATCCGCTCGACGGCCTCCGTCAGGATCTCCGGGCTCGTCCCGAAGTTCAGTCGCACGTGGCCCGCTCCCTCGGTGCCGAACGCCGGGCCGAAGTGCAGGGCGACCTTCGCATCCCGCAGGATCCGCCGCGCGGGGTTGTCGCCCCAGCCCAGAGCCGACAGGTCGATCCAGGCCAGGTAGCCCGCGTCCGGGATCCGGTAGCGGGCACCGGGAAGATGCCGCGCCAGCAGGTCCTCCAGGAGCACACGGTTCTGGTCGAGCGTGTCGAGCAGCCCGTCCAGCCACGCATCGCTCTCCTCCGCGAACGCTGCGACCGAGGCGAGCAGACCGAACTGACCGGTGCGCCACTCGACCTCCACGGGGAGCCCTCGCACCACGGCGCTGGTGTCGTCGTCGGCCGTGACCATCAGCGCACACTTCAGGCCGGCGAGGTTGAACGCCTTGCTGGCGCTCACGACCGCATAGCCGACGCGTGCGGCCGTCTCGCTCGCCGCGAGGAAGGGCGTGAACCCGGTCCCCGGCTGGGCGAGCGGCGCGTGGATCTCGTCGGACACGACGGCGGCGCCGTACTCGGCAGCGATCTCCGCCAGCGCGGCGAGGGCGTCTCGGTCGTGCACCGTGCCGGTCGGGTTGTGCGGGTTGCACAGCAGGATCGCGGTCGCACCGTCGTCGAACGCCCCGCGGATCCCGTCGAGGTCGAGCTCCCACCCCGTGCCCGTGTCGCGCAGCGGCACCCGCAGCACCTCCGCACCGGCCTCCTCCACGAGGTCGTAGAACGGCGGGTACACGGGCGGGGTGACGACGACCCGCTCCCCCGGCTGCGTCACGCGGCGCAGGATCTCCACGATGCCCATGCTCACGTCGGCCGTGCTGCGAGTGCGAGCGGGATCCACCGCCCAGTCGTAACGGCGGCGCGCGAAGCCCGCGAACGCCTCGGCCAGCGGCGTCTTCGAGGCGATGTACCCCGTGTCGCCACGCTCGACCGCACGGTGCAGGGCCGCGGTGATCGCGGGGGCGAGGGGGAAGTCGGTCTCGGCGACGAAGAGCGGAAGCACATCGGCGGGGTACTCGCGCCACTTCTCGCTGCTGCGCTCACGGAGTTCCGCCAGGGACAGGGCCTGAACATGCAACATTCGATCTCCCGAGTTCTCGTCCCCGCCTCACCGCGGAGTCAGCGAAGCGGGCGCGTCTCCGCGCCCGCTCCGTCGTGCATCACTGTCTTCAGCGTCAGATTGCGAATCCCAGCGCGCGCATCATGTCGCGCCCGTCGTCCGTGATCCGCTCCGGACCCCACGGCGGCATCCACACCCAGTTGATGCGGAACCGGTCCACGACGTTGTCGAGAGCCTGCGCGGTCTGGTCTTCGAGGACGTCGGTCAGCGGGCAGCCCGCGCTGGTCAACGTCATGTGGATGACGAGAGCATCGTTCTCGTCATCCCAGGCGAGGTCGTAGATGAGGCCGAGGTCGACGACGTTGATCCCGAGCTCCGGGTCCATGACGTCCTTGAGCGCCTCGGTGACCGCGTCGTACTTCTCATCCGTGAGGGTCGCTGTCATACGGCTCAGCCTACGCCTCGATCGGGGCGGAAGGGTCGAGGAACCGGTCGTAGCCCTCGTTCTCCAGCCGGTCGGCGAGCTCGGGCCCGCCCTCTTCGACGATCTTGCCCGCGACGACGACGTGCACGAAGTCGGGGCGAATGTACCGCAGGATCCGGGTGTAGTGCGTGATCAGGAGCACGCCGAGTCCCGTGGACTCCTTGGCACGGTTCACGCCCTCGGACACGATCTTCAGCGCGTCGACGTCGAGACCCGAGTCGGTCTCGTCGAGCACGGCGAACTTCGGCTTGAGCACCTCGAGCTGCAGGATCTCGTGGCGCTTCTTCTCGCCGCCGGAGAAGCCCTCGTTGACGTTGCGCTGCGCGAACTTCGGGTCCATGCGCAGGTTCGCCATGGACTCCTTGACGTCCTTGGTCCACTGGCGGATCGAGGGCGCCTCGCCGTCGAGCGCGGTCTTCGCCGTGCGCAGGAAGTTCGTCACGGTGACGCCGGGGATCTCCACCGGGTACTGCATCGCGAGGAAGAGCCCGGCGCGGGCGCGCTCGTCGACGCTCATCGCCAGCACGTCCTCACCGTCGAACGTGATCGAGCCGGAGGTCACCGTGTACTTCGGGTGACCGGCGATCGTGTAGGCCAGGGTCGACTTGCCCGAGCCGTTGGGGCCCATGATGGCGTGGGTCTCACCGGTGTTCATGGTGAGGGTGATTCCGTTGAGGATCGGGGTGGTCCCCGCCTCGGTCTCGACCGTCACGTGCAGGTCGCGGATCTCGAGAACAGACATTCTTCAGACTTCCTTCGTCACAGCAGGATCGATGAGCACGTCGTCGCCGTCGATCTCGACGACATAGACCGGGACGGGCTCGTAAGCGGGGAGGTTCTGGGGCTTGCCGGTGATCAGGGAGAAGGCCGAGCCGTGAGCCCAGCACTCCACCGTGTCGCCTTCCACGAAGCCCTCGGACAGCGAGATGTCGCCGTGCGTGCAGGTGTCGCCGATGGCGTGGATCACGCCATCGCCGTCCTTGATCACCGTGATGGGCACGCCGCCCGGCTCGACGCGGAGCGGGGTGTCCTGCTCCAGGTCGGAGACCGCGCAGACGCGCTCGGCGGTCACGCGTCCACCTCGGCGAGCTCGGCCTCGATGGCGGCGAGCAGCTCCGCCTCGAGCGTCGGGATACCGAGGCGCAGCACGATGTCGGTGAGGAAGCCGAGCACGACGAGACGCCGCGCCTCCTCCTCCGGGATGCCGCGGGCCTGCAGGTAGAAGAGCTGCTCGTCGTCGAAGCGACCGGTCGCACTCGCGTGGCCCGCGCCGACGATGTCGCCCGTCTCGATCTCGAGGTTCGGGATCGAGTCGGCGCGCGCCCCCTCGGTGAGCACCAGGTTGCGGTTCGCCTCGTACGAGTCGGTGCCCGTGGCGTCGGCGCCGATCAGCACGTCGCCGATCCACACACTGTGCGCGCTCGCGCCCTGCAGGGCGCCCTTGTACAGCACGTCGCCCGTGGTGTGCGGGCCCTTGTGGTGCAGGTAGACCTGGCTCTCCAGGTGCTGCCCGGCGTCGGCGTACGACAGCCCGTAGAGGTAGCCCTCGGAACCCGCGCCCGCGAGCTCGACGCTCGGGTTCACGCGCACGAGGCCGCCGCCGAAGCTCACCACGAAATGCTTGAGCGTGGCGTCGGAGCCGACGCGGGCCTGGTGCGCGGCCGCGTGCACCGCGTCGTCCTCCCATTGCTGCACCGTGACCACGGTGAGCTTCGCGCCATCGCGGACGATGATCTCCACGTTCTGCGCGTACTGCGCGGAACCCTTGTGCTGCAGCACCACGGTCGCGACGCTGTGCTCCAGCGCCTCGATCACGATGTGGGCGTCGGCGCGGCGGTCGGCACCCGTACCCGTGACGGAGATGAAGATCGGCTCGGCGACCTCCTCCTCACGCGGGATGCGCACGTGCACCGCCTCGCTCGCACCCTGCCAGGCGACGGCGGCCGTGATGTCCTCGGGGAGGAAGACCTCGCCGCGCGGAGCGGCGCCGATGGCGAGCGGTCCTGCCACGTACTGCCCGCCGGAGCTGAAGGCGTACGCGACGCCGTCGTTCGCCTCTGCCGTCTGGAACAGCGGCGTCAGCTGCGCGACCGGCGTGTGCTTCCAGTTGACCTCACGGCCGCTGGGGGCGCCGAAGTCGTCCGGGTCGTACGAGTGCGGGCGCTCGGAGCGCGTCTGCACCGGGACGAATCCGGCGTCGGCGACCTGGGCGGCCGGGTCGATGTGCGCGTTCGTGTGCTGCGCCTCCGTGGGCGCTGTCGTCGAGGCCGCCATTTAGCCGACCGATCCTTCCATGCCCATCTCGATGAGCTTGTTCAGTTCCATCGCGTACTCCATCGGCAGCTCGCGCGCGATCGGCTCGATGAAGCCGCGCACGATCATCGCCATCGCCTCGTCCTCGGGCATGCCGCGGGACTGGAGGTAGAAGAGCTGCTCCTCGCTGACCTTCGAGACCGTGGCCTCGTGGCCGAGCTGCACGTCGTCGACGCGGATGTCGATCGCCGGGTAGGTGTCGGAGCGCGACTTCGTGTCCACGAGCAGCGCGTCGCAACGGACGGTGTTCGCCGAGTGGTGGGCGTTGGCGTCGACGCGGACCTCACCGCGGTAGCCGGCGCGACCGCCGCCGCGGGCGATCGACTTCGAGACGATCGACGACTGCGTGTACGGCGCCATGTGGATCATCTTGGCGCCCGCGTCCTGGTGCTGACCGGGACCGGCGAAGGCGACCGAGAGGGTCTCGCCCTTCGCGTGCTCGCCCATCAGGTAGATCGACGGGTACTTCATCGTCACCTTGGAGCCGATGTTGCCGTCGACCCACTCCATGGTCGCGCCCTCGTGTGCCACGGCGCGCTTGGTGACCAGGTTGTAGACGTTGTTCGACCAGTTCTGGATCGTCGTGTAGCGCACGCGGGCGTTCTTCTTCACGATGATCTCGACCACGGCCGAGTGCAGCGAGTCGGACTTGTAGATCGGAGCCGTGCAGCCCTCGATGTAGTGGACGTAGCTGTCCTCGTCGGCGATGATCAGGGTCCGCTCGAACTGGCCCATGTTCTCGGTGTTGATGCGGAAGTACGCCTGCAGCGGGATCTCGACGTGCACGCCCTTCGGGACGTAGACGAACGAGCCGCCCGACCACACGGCCGTGTTGAGTGCGGCGAACTTGTTGTCGCCAGCCGGGATGACCGTGCCGAAGTACTCCTCGAAGAACTCGGGGTGCTCGCGCAGCGCCGTGTCGGTGTCCATGAAGATGACGCCCTGGGCCTCGAGGTCCTCGCGGATCTGGTGGTACACGACCTCGGATTCGTACTGCGCGGCGACGCCGGCCACGAGGCGCTGGCGCTCTGCCTCGGGGATGCCCAGGCGCTCGTACGTCTCGCGGATCTCCTCGGGGAGGTCCTCCCAGCTCTGCGCCTGCTTCTCGGTGGAGCGGACGAAGTACTTGATGTTGTCGAAGTCGATGTCGCTGAGGTCGGCGCCCCACGTCGGCATCGGCTTGCGACCGAAGAGCTGATACCCCTTCAGACGGGTCTTCAGCATCCACTCGGGCTCGTTCTTGAGGGCAGAGATCCCGCGGACCACCTCTTCGGAGATGCCGCGTTTCGCCACGGCACCCGCGGCGTCCTCATCGTGCCAGCCGAACTCGTACACCCCCAGACCGTCAAGCTCCGGGCGGTCGATCAGCACATCCGACATGCAACACTCTCCTCACAGGTCCCAAACGGTGTCATCCGCCCCGACACACCTGATCCCCGTCGAGTCTGCGGGAGCGGGTGCCGTTGGTGGGCCCTCATCATCGGCGCTTCCATCGCGCCTAAACTGTTGACGATGCTTCAGCGCGGTCAGCGCTCATCGCAACAATCCGATTCTACAGGTTCCGCCTGGCGGACGGGCCGCGCGCCACGTCGCCGACGAGCCGGAGGACTCATGCCCGAGACGACCATCACCACCCCTCCGACGACTCGGACGACCCCCGTTCCGCGATCCCGCGGGTGGGCGAAGGCGCTGACCGTCTTCGCGTGGCTCTCGTTCGTCAGCGAGACGATCATCATCGGCACCGGCGGCGCGGTGCGTCTGACCGGCTCCGGCCTCGGCTGTTCCGACTGGCCGCTGTGCACGCCCGAGTCGCTCGTGCCCATCCTCGAAGTGCAGGGGGTGCACGGCATCATCGAGTTCGGCAACCGCCTGATGACGGGCGTCGTCGGCATCATCGCGCTCACCGTCGTGCTGCTCGTCCTGTACACGGTGAACGGGCGTCGCGCGGTCACGAAGGCGCTGTGGTTCGCGCTCGGCGGCATCGTCGCGGCCGGCATCGCCTTCGCGATCGCCTTCCCCTTCCACTTCCCCGCCTCGCCGATCGCTTCCGGCGTGCTGCTGCTCGCCGTCATCGCGGCCGCCGTCCACTCCGTCCGCACCACGGCCACGCGTCGCGACCTCGTGCTCCTGGCGTGGCTCGTGCTGATCGGTGTGGTGGCTCAGGCCCTCGTCGGAGGCATCACGGTCCTGACCGGGCTGAACCCCTTCATCGTGGGCTTCCACTACACCTCGTCGTTGCTTCTCGTATGCGTCACGGCCGCGTTCCTCGTGCGCCTCAAGACCGCACCGGGGCCCCGCGAACGCGCCGTGCCGAGCTGGTTCGCGATCGTCACGCATGTGACAGGACTCGCGCTCGCGGTGACGATCCTGTTCGGCGTCCTCACCACCGGCTCCGGGCCGCACTCGGGTGATGCGGACGTGCTGCGCCACGGCTTCGACGCGACCATCCTCGCGCACGTGCACTCCTGGCCCGGCTACGTGCTGGCCGCCCTGGTGCTGTTCCTCACGATCACCGCCTGGGCACTCCGCCTGGAGCCCCGCCGCTGGCTGCTCGTGCTCGTGCTCGCGATCCTGGTGCAGGTCGGCGTCGGGGTGTGGCAGGCGCGCGAGGGGCTGCCGCCGATCCTGGTCGGCATCCACATGGTGCTCGCCTCGCTGTCGGCCGCGACGTACACCGTGGTCGTGCTGCACCTGAAGCGCCCGGTGCGGACGGACGTCGCGGCCGAGGAACCCGCCCCGGCGCTCACCGGGCGCTGAGCCGCACAGACGATCCATAGCGTGCGCACCGGGGCCTCATCAGGGCATCGGTCAGCCTGGTCGGCATGCACAGAACACTGACCAGAAGCATCGGATTCTGGATTCTCCTCATCGTGTCCCTCGCCGCGATCGGCGTCGGCGGATGGCTCATCGCCGGCCAGATCGGCACCATGACGAGCACCCTGCTCGATGGCACGGCCACGGGGGTGGAGGTCTACGTCGGCCAGTCGCTCGTGGTGGTCGGAGCCGCGGTGCTCGGCGCCGGCCTGATCGGCCTGCTCCTCGCCCTCGGCCTCGTGGCGGCGCGGGCACTCGTCCCGGCCGTGCCCGTCGCGCTCGACGCCGGAATGGATGAGCCGTCCCCCAACGAGGTCATCGCCGCGACCGGGTCCGCGACCGATCAGGATGCGACGGCGACCACGGACGCCGCCAACACGCCGGCGGACGACGCGTCAGCGTCCGCGGCGTCGGAGGACGCTGCGGATCAGAACGGCAGCAGCGGGTCGACCGCGACGGCCACGAAGATCAGCGTCAAGTAGGTGATCGAGGCGTGGAAGACTCGCATCGGCCGCGCCTCGGTCCCCCGCACCGCCTGGTTGTACAGGCGGTGCGACTCGTAGATGAACCAGCCGCCGAAGACCAGCGCGGACACCGTGTAGACGAGACCCATGTTCGCGATCGGCACCAGCAGCAGCGAGCACGCGACGGTCGCCCACGCGTAGAGGATCACCTGGAGGCCGACCTGCGAGGCGTTGCGCGTGACGCCGAGCATCGGGACGTCGACGTCCTCGTAGTCGTCCTTGTACTTCATCGACAGCGGCCAGTAGTGCGGCGGCGTCCACAGGAAGACCAGCAGGAACAGGATGAACGCCGGCCAGTCGAGAGAGCCCGTGACGGCCGACCAGCCGATGAGCACGGGGAAGCAGCCCGCGATGCCGCCCCAGATGATGTTCTGCTCGGTGCGGCGCTTGAGGATCATCGTGTAGATCACGACGTAGAAGAAGATGGCCGAGGCCGAGAGCACTGCGGTGAGCCAGTTGGTGGTGAACCAGAGCCAGACGGTGGACACGATCGCGAGAGTCCAGGAGAAGATCAGCGCGCCGCGCGGGCTCACCTCGCCCGTGACCAGCGGACGGTTCTCCGTGCGGTGCATGTGCGCGTCGATGTCGCGGTCGAGATACATGTTGAAGGCCCCGGCCGAGCCGGCGCTCATGGATCCGCCGATGACGGTCGCGAGGACCAGCCAGAGGTTCGGGAGACCGCCCTGGGCGAGGAACATCACCGGGACGGTCGAGACGAGGAGGAGTTCGAGGACTCGGGGCTTCGTCAGCGTCACGTAAGCGCTCACCGTGCGACCGATGGACGACTTCCGTACGGTCTGATCAGACATCGTCGAGATCTCGATCGCCTCCTCCGCGCGCGTTACGGGACAACCTCTCCAGTGTATGACACGCGATGACGCCTTCCGTGCCCCCCCGGCCACCGATCGGATCCACCGTCACCGCTATGCTGAAGGCACTCGCGCGCCCGATGCTGCGCACACCCCCACCCGTCCTCGAGGCGGTGCGGAATGCGCCAGGGAAGTTGCGGATGCGCCAAGGAATACGGGCGCCCTCGAAACTGTCGGAAAGGGCATGAACGTGTCGGAATTGCAGTGGGACGAGATCGATCGACGCGCGGTGGACACCGCCCGGATCCTGGCGGCCGATGCGGTCGAGAAGGTCGGCAACGGCCACCCCGGCACGGCGATGAGCCTGGCTCCCGCGGCGTATCTGCTGTACCAGCGCGTCCTGCGGCACGACCCCGCCGACACCGACTGGCTCGGCCGCGACCGGTTCATCCTCTCCGTCGGACACTCGTCCCTTACGCAGTACGTGCAGCTCTACCTCGGCGGCTTCGGCCTGGAGCTCGATGACCTCAAGGCGCTGCGCACGTGGGGATCGAAGACCCCCGGCCACCCCGAGTACGGACACACGAAGGGCGTGGAGATCACGACGGGTCCGCTCGGGCAGGGCCTCGCCTCCGCCGTGGGCTTCGCGTACGCCGCCCGCTACGAGCGTGGGCTGTTCGATCCGGAGGCCGCGGCGGGCACGAGCCCGTTCGACCACTTCGTCTACGTGATCGCCGGTGACGGCGACCTGCAGGAGGGCGTGACCAGCGAGGCCTCGTCGCTCGCGGGCCACCAGCAGCTGGGCAACCTCATCGCGATCTACGACTCCAACCAGATCTCCATCGAGGACGACACCAACGTCGCGTTCACGGAGGATGTCGCCGCCCGCTACGCCTCCTACGGCTGGCACGTGCAGACGGTCGACTGGAAGAAGACGGGCGAGTACGTCGAAGACGTCGCCGAGCTCTACGCCGCCATCGAGGCCGCGAAGGGCGAGTCCGACAAGCCCTCGCTCATCATCCTCAAGACCATCATCGGCTGGCCCTCGCCCGGCAAGCAGAACACCGGCAAGATCCACGGCTCCGCCCTGGGTGCGGACGAGCTCGCCGCGACCAAGAAGGTCCTCGGGTTCGACCCGGAGCAGACGTTCGTGGTGGCCGACGACGTGATCGCCCACACGCGCGGCCTGGCCGAGCGCGCGGCCGAGGAGCGCGCCGCCTGGCAGAAGTCGTTCGACGCCTGGGCCGAGGCGAACCCGGAGCGCAAGGCGCTGCTCGACCGCGTCGAGGCCCGCGAGCTCCCCGCCGACATCGCCGACGCGCTGCCCGTGTTCGAGGCCGGCAAGGACGTCTCGACCCGCGCCGCGTCCGGCCAGGTCATCAACGCCCTCGCCGCACAGCTGCCCGAGCTCTGGGGCGGGTCCGCCGACCTCGCCGAGTCCAACCTCACCACGATCAAGGACGCGGCGTCGTTCATCCCCGAGGAGTGGTCGACGCACGAGTGGTCGGGCACCCCCTACGGCCGCGTGCTGCACTTCGGCATCCGCGAGCACGCGATGGGCGCGATCGTGAACGGCATCGTGCTGCACGGGCCGACGCGCGCGTTCGGCGGCACCTTCCTCATCTTCAGCGACTACATGCGACCCTCGGTGCGTCTGGCCGCTCTGATGAACGTGCCGAGCATCTTCGTCTGGACGCACGACTCCGTCGCCCTCGGTGAGGACGGACCCACCCACCAGCCCATCGAGCAGCTCGCCACGCTGCGCGCGATCCCGAACCTCGCCGTCGTGCGCCCCGCCGACGCGAACGAGACCGCCGCCGTCTGGCTGGAGATCCTCCGCCGCCACGAGGGCCCCGCCGGCATCGCCCTGACGCGACAGAACATCCCGGTGTTCGAGCGCGGCGAGGGCGAGGCCTCCGGCGACACGTTCGCCTCCGCCGCTCAGGCCGTCAAGGGTGCGTACGTGCTCGCCGAGGCCCCGAACGGCACGCCCGACGTCATCATCGTCGCCACCGGATCCGAGGTGCAGCTCGCGGTGAACGCCCGCGCGGCCCTCGCCGAGGAGGGCGTGAACGTGCGCGTCGTCTCGGCCCCGTCGCTCGAGTGGTTCGCGGAGCAGGACGAGGCGTACCGCGAGAGCGTGCTGCCGTCGTCGGTCACGGCGCGGGTGTCGGTCGAGGCCGGCTCCGTGCTCACGTGGCGCGGCATCGTCGGCGACCGCGGTCGTTCGGTCGGCATCGACCACTTCGGCGCCTCCGCCGACTACAAGACCCTCTTCGAGAAGTTCGGCATCACCACCGAGGCCGTCGTCGCGGCCGCCCGCGAGACCATCAAGGAGAACGCATGAGCACCCCCACCGCACAGCTCGCCGAGGCCGGCGTCAGCATCTGGCTCGACGACCTCTCGCGCACCCGCATCTCCTCCGGCAACCTCGCGGAGCTGATCTCGTCGCGCAACGTCGTCGGCGTCACCACGAACCCGACGATCTTCGCCAACGCGATCACCGACAAGAACGACACGTCGTACGACGCGCAGGTCACCGAGCTCGCCGCGTCCGGCGCCTCGGCGGAGGAGGCCGTGTTCGCGGCCACCACGCAGGATGTGGGTGCCGCGCTCGACATCTTCCGCCCGGTGTGGGAGCAGTCCGGTCACGTGGACGGCCGCGTGTCCATCGAGGTCTCCCCCGACCTCGCGCATGACACCGACGGCACCGTCGCGCAGGCGAAGGAGCTGTGGGCGAAGATCGACCGCCCGAACCTGCTCGTGAAGATCCCGGCGACCAAGGCCGGCCTCCCGGCGATCACCGAGGCGATCGCGCACGGCATCAGCGTCAACGTGACCCTGATCTTCAGCCTGGAGCGGTACGCCGAGGTCATCGACGCCTACCTGACGGGCCTGGAGCGCGCGAAGGACGCCGGTGTCGACCTGTCGACCGTCCACTCCGTCGCGTCGTTCTTCGTCTCCCGCGTGGACACCGAGACCGACAAGCGCCTCACCGCGATCGGGACCGACGCCGCCGAGGCCCTCAAGAGCAAGGCCGGCCTGGCCAACGCCCGCCTGGCCTACGAGCTGTTCGAGCAGAGCTTCGAGACCGACCGGGCGAAGGCCCTCCTCGCGGCGGGGGCGAACGCCCAGCGTCCGCTGTGGGCGTCGACCGGCGTGAAGGACCCTGCGCTGCCCGACACCCTCTACGTCACCGAGCTCGTCGCCCCCGGCGTCGTCAACACCATGCCGGAGAAGACCCTCGAGGCCACCTTCGACCACGGCGTCGTCACCGGCGACACCATCACCGGCGGCTACGACGAGGCCCGTCAGGTCTTCGCCGGGCTGGAAGAGGTCGGCATCGACTTCACCGACGTCACCCAGGTGCTCGAGGACGAGGGCGTCGCCAAGTTCATCGATTCGTGGCACGACCTGCTCACCCAGGTCGCCGAGGCACTGGAGGCACAGCGATGACCTTCGCGATCCACGCCTCGGGCGCCGCGCGCGCCGCGATCGAGGAGACCGTCCCGAGCCTCGTCCACGACCTGGTCGCCTCGCGCATCACGAGCGGCGACACCACGCTGTGGGGTCCGGCGGCCGAGGCCGAGGCCTCGATCCGGCTCGGGTGGGTCGAGGCGGTCTCCGTCTCCCGGCCGCTCGTCGCCGAGATCGTCGCCCTGCGCGAGGAGCTCGCCGCGAAGGGAGTCACGCGCGTCGTGCTCGCCGGCATGGGCGGGTCGTCGCTCGCGCCCGAGGTGATCGCACAGACCTCGGGGGTCCCCCTCACGATCCTCGACTCCACGGCGCCCGGCCAGGTGCTGGCCGCGCTCGACGAGGGCCTCGCCGAGACCGTGCTCGTGGTGTCGTCGAAGTCCGGGTCCACGGTCGAGACCGACTCGCAGCGTCGCACGTTCGAGGCGGCGTTCCGCGACCTCGGCATCGACCCGACCGAGCGCATCGTCGTCGTCACCGACCCGGGCTCGCCGCTCGACGCCTCCGCGCGCGAAGCCGGGTACCGCGTGTTCAACGCCGACCCGAACGTGGGCGGCCGCTACTCCGCGCTGACCGCGTTCGGCCTGGTGCCGTCCGGCCTCGCGGGCGTCGATATCGACGAGCTGCTGAACGAGGCCGAGGCCTCGCTGCTCGAGGTCGCCGTCGACTCCGCCGAGAACCCGGCCCTGCGCCTGGGCGCGGCCATCGCCGCGACCACCCCGCGCCGCGACAAGCTGGGTCTGATCACGGACGGCACCCACATCAAGGGCCTGCCCGACTGGATCGAGCAGCTCATCGCCGAGTCCACGGGCAAGGAGGGAACCGGCATCCTCCCGGTCGTGCTGCTCCCCGTCTCCCCCGAGCTCGACCCCGTGCCCGCCGACCTGCAGATCGTGCGACTGGTCGACGACGCGAACGAGTTCCACCTGCACGAGCGCCACGAAGGTGAGATCCTCGTCAGCGGCACGCTCGGCGCGCAGTTCATCGTCTGGGAGTACGCCACCGCCATCGCCGGGCACCTGCTCGGCATCAACCCGTTCGACCAGCCCGACGTCGAGTCGGCGAAGGTGGCCGCGCGCGGCCTCCTCGACGCCCGGCCCGAGCCCACCGCCCCCGCGTTCGTGGAGAACGGCGTCGAGGTGCGCGTGTCGGACCCGGCTCTCGCGGCCTCCGGCACGGTCGAGGGCGTGCTCGACGCGCTGTGGGCGCAGCTGCCCGCCGACGGCTACGTGTCGATCCAGGCGTACGTCAACCGTCTCGAGGTGCCGCAGCTGCAGGGCCTGCGCGAGCTGGTCGCCGCCGACTCCGGTCGTCCGACCACGTTCGGCTGGGGCCCGCGCTTCCTGCACTCGACCGGCCAGTACCACAAGGGCGGCCCGGCGCAGGGGGTGTTCCTGCAGATCCTGGAGCGCACCGACGTCGACCTCGAGATCCCCGGTCGGCCGTTCACGTTCGGTCAGCTCATCCAGGCGCAGGCCGCCGGCGACGCGGGCGTGCTCGCGGAGCACGGGCGTCCCGTCGTCTCGCTGACGATCACGGAGTCGTCCGACGACGTGCTCACCCTCTTCGAAGCCGCACAGAAGTAACAGCAGGAGAAGCCCCCACCGATGACTGTTCCCCTCTCGCGCGGGCACAACCCGCTGCGCGACCCCGACGATCGCCGGCTCAACCGGATCGCGGGGCCCAGCGCCCTCGTGATCTTCGGCGTCACGGGAGACCTGTCGCGCAAGAAACTCATGCCCGCGGTGTACGACCTCGCCAACCGCGGCCTGCTGCCCCCCGGGTTCGCTCTGGTCGGGTTCGCCCGACGCGACTGGGAGGACCAGGACTTCGCGCAGGTCGTGTACGACGCGGTGAAGGAGCACGCCAGGACGCCGTTCCGCGAGGAGACCTGGGCGCAGCTGTTGCAGGGCATCCGCTTCGTGTCCGGCGAGTTCGACAACCCGGACTCCTTCCGCAAGCTCAGGGAGACCGTCGAGCGTCTCGACGTGGAACGCGGCACGATGGGCAACCACGCGTTCTACCTGTCGATCCCGCCGAAGGACTTCCCGCTGGTGGCGAAGCAGCTCAAGGACTCCGGGCTCGTCGGGCAGGACGCCGACGACGATGAGCGGTGGCGGCGTGTGGTCATCGAGAAGCCGTTCGGGCACGACCTCGAGTCGGCCCGCGCGCTGAACGCGGCGCTGGAGGTCGCGTTCCCGGCCGACTCGATCTTCCGCATCGACCACTACCTCGGCAAGGAGACGGTCCAGAACATCCTGGCGCTGCGCTTCGCCAATGAGCTGTACGAGCCGATCTGGAACCGCAACTACGTGGACCACGTGCAGATCACGATGGCCGAGGACATCGGCGTCGGGGGACGCGCGGGGTACTACGACGGCATCGGGGCGGCCCGTGACGTGATCCAGAACCACCTCCTGCAGTTGCTGGCGCTCACCGCGATGGAGGAGCCGATCAGCCTGTCGGCGGAGCATCTGCGCGCCGAGAAGGAGAAGGTGCTCGCCGCCGTGCACGTGCCGGAGGACCTGTCGCTCGCGACGGCCCGCGGGCAGTACGCCGGTGGCTGGCAGGGCGGCGAGAAGGTGACCGGCTTCCTCGACGAGGAGGGCATGAACCCCGAGTCCACGACCGAGACCTACGCGGCCATCAAGCTGGAGATCGACACGCGACGCTGGGCGGGCGTGCCGTTCTACCTGCGCACCGGCAAGCGCCTCGGCCGTCGCGTGACCGAGATCGCCGTCGTGTTCAACCGGGCACCGCAGCACCTCTTCGGCCGGGGCAACGCCTCCGAGCTCGGACAGAACGCGCTCGTCATCCGCGTGCAGCCCGATGAGGGTGTCACGATCCGGTTCGGCTCGAAGGTCCCCGGCACAGGCTCGAACGTGCGCGACGTCACGATGGACTTCGGCTACGGCCACGCCTTCACGGAGGCGAGCCCGGAGGCGTACGAGCGGCTCATCCTGGACGTGCTGCTCGGAGACCCGCCGCTCTTCCCGCGGCACGAGGAGGTCGAGCTCTCCTGGAAGATCCTCGACCCGGTGGAGAAGTACTGGGCGGCCCAGGGCGGCCCGGTGGAGCAGTACGCTCCGGGATCGTGGGGCCCGGCGTCCGCCGACGACCTGCTGGCCCGCGACGGACGAGTCTGGAGACGCCCGTGATCATCGACCTTCCCGACACGACCGTCAGCCAGGTCGCGAAGCAGCTCGTCAAGGTGCGCGAGGAGGGCGGCGCGGTCGCCCTCGGACGCGTGCTGACGCTCGTCATCTCCGCGCGCAACGGAGTCGCGGAGGCCGCGATCGACGCGGCCAACGACGCCTCGCGTGAGCACCCGATGCGCGTGATCGTGCTCACGACCGGAGACGGCGAGTCCCGCCTGGACGCACAGATCCGTGTGGGCGGAGACGCCGGAGCCAGCGAGGTCGTGGTGCTGCACGCCTACGGCGACGCCGCCAGCAACGAGGAGAGCCTGATCACCGGGCTCCTGCTCCCCGACGCACCCGTCGTGGCGTGGTGGCCGGAGGAGGCTCCGGCGTCGCCGTCGTCCTCCCCGCTCGGCCGCATCGCGCAGCGCCGGATCACCGACGCCGCGACCTCGCCCGATGTGCGCGACCGGCTCGCGCTGCTCGGCCGCACGCACGCGCCCGGCGACACCGACCTCGCGTGGACGCGGCTCACGCACTGGCGCGAGCAGCTGGCCGCCGTGCTGGATCAGCCGCCGTACGAGACCATCACCGCCGTCGAGGTGCGCGGGGCCGCCGCCTCCCCCTCCACGGCTCTGCTCGCCGCGTGGCTGCAGATGGCGCTGGACGTGCCGGTGCGGTGGTCGTACGAGAGCCCGGAGGAGTGGCAGGAGGGCATCAAGTCCGTGCGTCTGACGCGTGAGTCCGGTGACATCCTGCTGGAGCGTCCCTCGCCCGGCATCGCCGTGCTCACGCAGCCGGACCAGCCCAACCACGACCTCCACCTGCCGCGGCGCACGCTGCGCGAGTGCCTCGCCGAGGAGCTGCGCAGATTGGATCCAGATCTCCTGTACGGTCGAGTCATCACGGATGGCTGGGAGAAGCTCGGTCCGCCCGAGACGGGAGAGTGACACCGATGTCGGAATCGTCCGCAGAGAAGCGGGTCGTGGTCGAGGCCACCCCGACAGCCCTCGCCCTCCGGGTCGCCGATCGTTTCCTCACCCGCGTCAAGGCGCGCACCAGGAACGGTCGCGTCGCCCACATCGCCCTCACCGGCGGTTCCATGGGCGGGGCCGTGCTCCGTGCGGTCGCCGACAACCCGCGCGCGGCGGACATCGACTGGTCGCTCGTGCACTTCTGGTGGGGCGATGAGCGCTTCGTTCCCCGCGACGACTCGGACCGCAACGCGCTCCAGTCCCGCAACGCCCTGCTCGACCACATCCCGGTGCCCGAGGAGAACATCCACGAGGCCGCGGCGTCCGACAGCGGTCTGAACCTCGACGAGGCCGCTGCCGCGTACGCGGCGGAACTCGCCCGGTTCGGCACGGACGACCACCCCTGGCCGTCCTTCGCGGTGTGCTTCCTGGGTGTCGGTCCCGACGGCCACATCGCCTCGCTGTTCCCGGATCGCGAGGAAGTGACGGTCACGGACGCCGCCGCGCTGCCGGTGCGCGATTCCCCCAAACCCCCGCCGGAGCGGATCACGCTCACGCGTCCGGTCCTGAACTCGTCCAAGCGGGTCTGGCTCGTGCTGACGGGAGCGGACAAGGCCTCCGCGCTGGGCCTCGCACTGGCGGGCGCGAGCTACACGAGCGTGCCGGCGGCCGGTGCCAAGGGGCGCAAGCGCACGGTGTACTTCGTCGACGAGGCCGCAGCGTCCGAGGTGTCGCCCGACCTCATCGATCAGACCTACTGAGCCGGTCCTCCGGCCGCGGTCGCGCGCCCGCTCGTCCTCGGGGACGGGCGGGCGTCTGCGTGCGTCGCGTCGAACCGAGGACGAGGCTACGGGGCGTCGGGGCGCGTGCGCGCCTCGGGGTCGTCGCCAGAGCGCGGCGCTTCAGCGGCGGACGTCTCCTCGACGGCAGACGCCGCGTCGCGCATCGGTGACGGCGGTGCGGCGGCTGCGGCATCGTCCGCGTGCGTCGGAGCCGAGCTGCCCCGGGTGATGCCGAGCTCCTGGCTGTCGCTGAGCACCTGCGGGTGGTAGCGCGCGAGGCCCACGACACCCCACACGGCGATGCCCCCGGCGATCGCGAAGATGATGAGCACCCACCACGGCGCGGCGGCCGCCTCGCCCAGCACGACCATGCCGATGAGCACCGCCACGAGCGGGTCGACGACCGTGAGTCCGGCGATCACGAGGTCGGGGGGTCCCGAGCTGTAGGCGGTCTGCACGAAGTACGCGCCCACGGCCGCGGCCGACACCAGGGCAAGCACGCAGACGGCGGTGATCCATTCGAACTGGCCCGCCTCGATGCGCTTGATGACGACCTTTGCGAGCGTCGCCACGAAGCCGTACAGGATGCCGGCTCCGATCACGTAGAACAGCGCGCGCATGCGGTGACGCAGGATCAGCCAGCACGCACCGAGCACGATGATGACGACGAGCAGGAGGGCGAGGATCACGAACAGTTCGCGGTCGGTGACGTCCTGCTCCGTCGCGAAGATCGCCGCGAAGAACACGAACAGGAAGATGCCGCCGACGCACGCCACGATCGCCGTGAGCGACTGCCTGGTCGGGGAATGCCCGGAGATCCGCGCGTTGAGGAGCGTCGTGATGACCAGGGCGATCGCGCCGAGCGGCTGCACGACGATCAGTGGCGCCTGCACGAGGGCTGCGAGCTGGCAGACGATCGCGAGGCCGAGCATCAGCGTGCCGATGATCCAGGACGGGCGCGTGAGCAGACCCTTGATTTGGGCGAACGTGAGCCCGGAGGTGCCGGTGGAGCCGCTCAGCCGCTCGACCTTCTCCACCCCGCGGTGCTGGTACTGCGCGCCGAGCGACATGAAGACGGCACCGGCCAGGGCGAGAGGGATGCCGAGAAGGATCCCCGGGTTCTGGAAGGCACCGACGAGCTGGTCGCCGACGTCTTCGGCCATCCCCATCCACACCCCTGCGCTCACACTACGACCCTACCCGGAGAGTCTCGCGGACTAGGGTTGTGACGTGGCCGTACTTCCGATTCGCATCATGGGCGATCCCGTCCTCCACTCCCCCGCATCCCCCGTCGAGCAGATCACCGAGGAGGTGCGCACGCTCGTCTCCGACATGTTCGAGACGATGGACGCCGCTCCCGGCGTCGGGCTGGCCGCCCCGCAGGTCGGGGTGCCGTTGCGTATCTACACGTACAACTACGTCGACGACGAGGACCGCCCCTGGCGAGGCGTGCTGATCAATCCCGTGCTATGGATGACGCCCCCCGAGCCGGGCGCACCCGACCCCGATCTCGAGGCGGAGGGATGCCTGTCGTTCCCCGGCGAGCGGTTCCCGCTCCGCCGGTCCGATCGCGTGCGCGTGACGGCGATCGACCTCGACGGCGCGCCGGTGACACTCGAAGTGGATGGGTGGCGTGCTCGCATCATGCAGCACGAGTTCGACCACCTCGACGGAGTGCTCTACATCGATCGACTGTCGGACGCCGACTGGAAGACCACGCAGAAGATCGCCCGCAAGCGCGGATGGGGTCGCCCCGGTGTGAGCTGGCTGCCCGGGGTGGACGACCTCGAGGGCTGAACGCTTTCAGCCCACGCACAGCATCCGTCGAGTTGCGTCACAGACTTCGGGCACTATAGCGTGTTCGCGGCGGGGATATATCAGCATGCCCCGCACCACGCTTTGGAGGGGAAACATGATGAAGATGCGCACTCGTCGCGCGCTCGTGCTCGCAGGATCGATCGCGGCGGCCTCGCTCGCCCTGAGCGGCTGCAGCGCGATCAACAGCATCCTGGGCAGCGGCTCCGGTGACGCGAACCGCGACGAGGAGACCGGCCAGGTGACGGAGAGCGCCAACATCGACGTCTTCTCCGTGAAGCTCGGCGACTGCATGCTCGAGACCGGCTCGGGGATGCTCACCGACGCGAACGTCGTGCCGTGCACCGAGCCGCACGACGAAGAGGTCTTTCACGAGATCACGATGGACGACGGCGACTACTCGGAAGACGCCATCGGCGCCGCGTCCGAGGGGTGCATCGGCGACGCGTTCACCTCGTTCGTCGGTATCGGCTACCAGGAGTCGGCCCTCGACGTGACCACGCTCACGCCGAGCCAGGACTCGTGGGAGCAGGCGAACGACCGCGTGATCCAGTGCCTGATCGTCGACCCGGCCGGGCAGGTCGAGGGCTCCCTGGCCGGCGCCGCGCGCTGACGGTCAGTCCACCACCGCATCGGCGGCCGGGAGCGATCCGCTCCCGGCCGCCTTCTGCGTCGAGCCGCCTCCGGCGCGGTGACGGAGCATGCCGACAACACTGACGAGCACCGCGATCGCGAGCGAGATCGTGATCTGCCAGAGGGTGTCCGGCTGGAGGAACATCGCCAGGCACAGAGCGACGATCACCGCCACGACGACGTAGCTGAGCACCGGAAAGCCCCACATGCGCAGGGGCACCTGCACACCTCGGCGCATCGCCGCCCGCCGCAGCCGGATCTGCGACACGGCGATCACGAGCCAGACGACGAGGGCGATCGCCCCCGACGAGTTCAGCAGGAACAGGAAGACCGTGTCGGGATACAGGTAGTTCAGCCCGACCGTGATGAACCCCACGACCGTCGCGGCCAGCACGGCGTACCGGGGCGAGCCGTTCCGCGCCGTGCGGCCGAGCAGCGCGGGGGCGTCGCCCCGCCGAGCCAGCGAGTAGAGCATGCGGCTCGCCGTGTAGAGGCCCGAGTTCAGGCACGAGAGCACCGCCACCAGCACCACGACGTCCATGATCACCGCCGCCACCGGGATGCCGATCGCGTCGAGAACCGCGACGAACGGGCTCTTCGCGATCGAGGCGTCGTTCCAGGGCAGCAACAGCACGATCAGGGAGATCGACCCGACGTAGAAGACGATGATCCGCCACACCACGGAATTGACCGCCTTGCGGACGGCCACGGTGGGGTTGGTCGATTCCCCGGCGGCGATCGTCGCGATCTCCGAGCCGAAGTACGAGAACACCACGACGAGGATGCTCGAGAACGCGGCGAGCACGCCGTTCGGGAAGAACCCGCCGTGGGCCACGAGATTGTCGAGCCCCGGTGGGGGGAACCCGGGGAACGCGCCGAGCGCCGCCAGCACCCCGATCACGAGGAACGCGGCGATCGCGACGACCTTGACCCCGGCGAACCAGAACTCGAACTCGCCGTACGACGCGACGGACGCCAGGTTCGTGAGGGTGAGCACCACCATGAGCGCCAGAGCGAATCCCCACTGCGGGACTCCGGGCATCCACCGGTGGAGGATCAACGCGCCGGCGGTCGCCTCGACGCCGAGGACCACGATCCAGAACCACGCGTAGAGCCAGCCGATGCTGAAGCCCGCCCATCGACCGATCGCGCGGTCCGCGTACGTGGAGAAGGAGCCGCTGTCGGGGTTCATCACCGACATCTCCCCCAGCATGCGCATCACCAGCACGACGATCACCCCGGCGGTCGCATAGGCGATGATCGCGGCGGGTCCTGCGGCGTGGATCACCGCCCCCGAACCCACGAACAGCCCGGCGCCGATGACGCCCGCGATCGCGATCATGGACATGTGGCGCGACTTGAGCCCTGAGCGCAGTTCGCGGGGGTCGGATGTCGTCATCGATCTCTCCTTCGACCGCGAACGAGGTCAGCGGTGCGACGAGAGTAACATTTTACTGTGAACAGACCGATACTCTGCAGAGTGGTCTCGTCCGCAAGGACACGCGTCTCGGGAGACGAGAAGAGCCCCCTCCGCGGAGGGGGCTCTTCTCGTTGGCTCCCCGGCTTGGACTCGAACCAAGAACCTGCCGGTTAACAGCCGGCTGCTCTGCCAATTGAGCTACCGAGGAATGTGCTCCGCTGTGCGGGCAACTCGACAAGCTTAGCAAACTCCGAAGGCCGTTCGTGACACCGACGGCCCTTCGGCGGACGCCGGGCGTGTCGCCATCAGCCGCGGGAATCGGTCTCCGCGTTGGGCACCCAGAGCAGGTCCTTCCCCACCCCTCTCGCCACCACGTGGCCGCCGCGCAGCATGAGCGTCTCGGCGTTGAGCTCGCGGATGAAATCGGCGTCGTTCGTCACCAGCAGCGCCGCCATGCCCTCCTCGGTGCGTCGCCGCGTGATCGCGTCGAACACCACCGGGCGCACCTCGAGGTCGAGGTTGGCCAGCACCTCGTCCGCGATCAGGACCCGGGGCTCGAGCACGAACGACCGGGCGATCGCGACGCGCTGCCGCATGCCCGCGCTCAACTCGTACGGGAACTTCGACGCCGTCCCCAGGGGCAGGTGCAGCTCGTCCAACAGCGTCGCGACACGGATCGACAGCGCCTTGGTGTTGACGCGGCGCTCGCGGATCAGGATCGGCTCGGCGATGACCTCGTTCACCGTGAGCCGCGGCGGCAGATCCGCGCCCGCACCCTGCGGCACGAATCCCGTGCGGTACGTGAGGATGCGGTGCTTGCGACCGGGACGGCGGATGTCGATGCCGCAGACCTGGGCGCTGCCGCCCACCACGCGCACGGAGGGGTCGGTGGACCCGGCGAGAGCGGCGACGAGCGTCGACTTCCCCGACCCCGTGGGTCCGGCGACGCAGATGAGCCCGCCGGGCGCCAGGGTGAACGTGACCCCGTCCACCGCGCGGTTCGGTGTGCCGTGACCGATGCGGTCGATCACCAGATCGGAGCACTCGATCGCGGACGTGGAGACGGGCCTGCGGGACATGTCTTCCATCCTGCCCGCTGCACCGCGCCCCGCCCCGTTACGACTCGGCCGAGAAGCGCTGACGCTCCACATCGATGTCACGGAGACGGACCCGCAGAGCCCGCCCGCCGTCGGAGTCCGCCGGGACGCGCTGCACCGCACCCAGGAGCTCCTGCTTCTCCCGCTCGAGCTGCCGCACCACCAGTCGCCGCGCGAGATCCGTCGCGGAGGCGACCGCCCCCGCCTCGTCGCGCGCCGGGAACGGCGTCATCAGCAGCTCGCCGCCGAGCGACCGGTACGGCTCCCGCACCGCATTGACCGCATCGGTCACCCACCCCGGTCTGCTGCGGTCGGGGGCCGCCGCGATCGCCTCGCGCACCGCGTCGAGCCCCGGCGTGCGGAACGGCTGCGACAGGGCACGGTCGAGCAGCACCGCGTCGATTTGGTGCCCGTACTGCAGCGCACCCATGAGGGCGTCGCGCTCCACGGCCACATCGGCGGTGCGGGGCAGGCTCGCCAGCGTGACCGCGGCCACCGCGGGACCACCCGAGGTGGCGTCGGGGGTCGAGGTCTCGCGCCTCGGCGCACCGGTCGCCGCGCCCCGAGCCGCCCGCTCGACCTCGCCGTGCACCTCGGTCGGGTCCATGCCCAGACGGCGTGCCAGTACACGCTCGTACCCCGGGCGCAGCAGACGGTCCCGGATCTCCGCCACGATCGGCGCCGCGGCCCGGAGCGCGCCCACGCGGCCCTCCACGGTCGAGAGGTCGAAGCCGGCGAGCTTGCGGTCGATCGCGAACTCGAACATCGGCTGCTTGGCGTCCATGAGCCCGCGCACGGCCGCATCGCCGCGCTGCAGGCGGAGGTCGCACGGGTCGAGCCCGTCCGGAGCCACGGCCACGAAGGTCTGCGCGTTGAAGCGGTCGTCCTCCGTGAACGCCCGCAGCGCGGCCTTCTGCCCCGCCTCGTCGCCGTCGAACGTGAACACGACCTCGCCGGAGGCGTTGTCGTCGCCCATGACACGGCGCAGCACCTTGATGTGCTCGGTGCCGAACGCCGTTCCACACGTCGCGATCGCGGTCGTGAGACCAGCGAGGTGGCACGCCATCACGTCGGTGTAGCCCTCGACGACAACGACGCGCCGGGGGTCGCCGCGGGCGATGTCGCGCTTGGCGAGGTCGAGCCCGTACAGCACCTGCGCCTTCTTGTAGATCGGGGTCTCGGGGGTGTTCAGGTACTTGGGGCCCTGGTCGTCGTCGAAGAGCTTGCGCGCGCCGAACCCGATCGTCTGTCCCGACACGTCGCGGATCGGCCACACCAGTCGCCCGCGGAACCGGTCGTACACGCCGCGCTGCCCGGTCGACACGAGTCCCGCGGCGCTGAGCTCGTCGCGCGTGAAGCCCTGCGCCGACAGCGCTTTGAGCATCCCGTCCCACCCGCGCGGCGCGAAGCCCACCCCGAAGTGCGCGGCTGCTCCGGCGTCGAAGCCCCGCTCGCCGAGGAACCGACGCGCGGCTTCGGCGTCGGGGGTCAGCAGCTGGGCGCGGAAGAACTCCGCCGCCGCCGTGTTCGCCGCGTACAGGCGGCTGCGGCCACTGGTCTCCGGGGCCGCTCCCCCGTCTTCGTAGTGCAGGGTGTAGCCGATGCGGCCCGCCAAGCGCTCGACCGCCTCCGTGAAGCTCACGTGGTCCATCGCCCGGAGGAACGAATACACGTCGCCCGACTCCCCGCAACCGAAGCAGTGGTAGTAGCCGACCTGCTGGCGGACGTGGAAGCTCGGGCTCTTCTCGTCGTGGAACGGGCACAGCCCCTTGAGGGATCCGACCCCCGCCGACTTCAGCGCCACGCGCTCGCCCACGATGTCGGCGATGTTCGTGCGGGCCTTCACCTCGTCGACGTCGGCCTGCCGGATCCGCGGCATCAGTGCGCCCCTTCGGCGACGGGACGCCGCGTGACGGGGGTGCGCGTGCCGGGTCTCGCGTGACGCGGGGTCCAGATGCCGACCTCCGCCGGGTCGATCTCCCCGACGAGCCGGTTGTGCCAGTCCACCGCGCTCTGGTCGGTCAGGCTCGCGATCTGATCCACCACGACCCTCGCCCGCTCCGCGTCGCTCTCGGCGGCGACGAAGTCGGCGGCGAACGCGGGCTCCAGCACGTCGGCCCCGGCCGACCACAGCGCATCGGTCGACCACAGCGCGTCGGCGAGGCGCTTGAGCACCCGCCGCTGCTCCTTGTACACGCCCTTTCGTGCGTCGATCGTGACGATGGCCTGACCCATGATGCCCTTGAGCACGGCGATCTCGACCTCGATCACGCGCGGCACGATGACGTGCGCGTTGTACCGGACCAGCGGTGCCGTGCCGTAGGCCTCGCGCGTCGCGGACACGGCCGCACGGGCGAAGCGCCCGATCAGGTCGCTGGTGAGGTTCTTCAGCCGAGCGAGCGACTGCCGCGAGCGGTCGAACGACGCGAGCCACATCGGCTGCGATGCCAGACGGTAGAGGGCGTCGGCGAGCTCGTCGCGCGTGAAGTCGTAGCCCACCCACTGCTGGATGCGGCTGAGCAGCGCCTCATGGGCCGCGGGGTCGGCGAGCTGCGCCACGTCGACGTAGCCGTTGACGATCGCATCCTCGAAGTCGTGCACCGAGTAGGCGATGTCGTCGGAGAGATCCATGATCTCGGCTTCGATGCACCGCAGGCGGCCGGGCGCCCCCTCGCGCATCCAGCGGAACACCGCCTCGTCCTCCGGGTACACACCGAACTTGAGCCGGCCGCCCGGGTCGGGCACGGGGCTGTCCACCGTCCAGGGGTACTTGCAGGTCGCGTCGAGGCTGGCCCTGGTCAGGTTCAAGCCGACCGAGTGCTCGTCTGCGTCGAGCACCTTGGCCTCGAGGCGCGTGAGGATGCGCAGCGACTGCGCATTGCCCTCGAAGCCGCCGATCGGCTCCGCCCACTCGTTCAGCGCCCGCTCGCCGTTGTGACCGAACGGCGGGTGGCCGAGGTCGTGGCTCAGGCAGGCGGTGTCGACCACGTCGGCGGAGACGCCGAGCGCCGCGGCGAGCTCGCGACCCACCTGCGCCACCTCGAGCGAATGCGTCAGGCGGTTGCGAGCGAAGTCGGCCGTGCTCGCCGGGCTGAGCACCTGCGTCTTGGCGGCGAGACGGCGCAGCGCGGCCGAGTGGAGCACGCGGGCCCTGTCGCGCGCGAAGTCGTCGCGCTCGGAGCGGTGCGTCTCGGCGAAGAAGCGCTCGGCGTCGCGCGGGTGGTAGTCGTCGGCGCGACCGCCGACCGAGGGGTCATCCGCCACTGTTCTCGATCTCCGCTCCACGCATCATCTCCGAGGCGCTGGAGGCCAGCTCGCGCGACTCCAGCCACTTCTCCGGCAGCGCCGTCTTCTTCGGGTGGCCGGCGCGCCCGCGCTGCCCCTCGGCGTCGGCTCCAGGGTACGGTGCCGACCGGTCGAGGCGACCCAGCAGCTCGTCGATCTCGGCGAGGCTCGACGCCGTCGCCAGGCCCGTGCGGATGTCGCCGCCGACGGGGTAGCCCTTGAAGTACCACGACACGTGCTTGCGCACGTCGCGGCACCCGCGGTCCTCGTCCTCGAAGAACTCCACCAGCAGTTCGGCGTGACGGCGGAACGCATCCGACACGAAGCCGAGAGTGGCGTCGACCGTCTTGCCCTCGCCACCGAACGCGTTGGCCAGCTCGCCGAACAGCCACGGCCGCCCGAGGCAGCCGCGACCGACCACCACACCGTCGCAGTCGGTCTCGGCCATCATGCGCACGGCATCGTCGGCCGACCAGATGTCACCGTTGCCGAGCACCGGGATGCTCGTGACGGCCTGCTTGAGCTCGCCGATCGCGTTCCAGTCCGCGTGGCCGGAGTAGAACTCGCTCGCGGTGCGGGCGTGCAGCGCCACCGCGGCCGCCCCGGCGTCCTCCGCCGCGCGCCCGGCGTCGAGGAACGTGAGGTGATCGCGGTCGATGCCCTTGCGCATCTTGACCGTGAGCGGGATGTCGCCGGCGGCCTTCACGGCCTGATCCACGATGTCGGCGAACAGCTTCGACTTCCAGGGCAGAGCCGCCCCGCCGCCCTTGCGCGTGACCTTGGGCACCGGGCAGCCGAAGTTCAGGTCGATGTGGTCGGCGTGGTCCTCCGCCACGATGATGCGCACGGCTTCCGCGATCGTCTTCGGATCGACGCCGTAGAGCTGGATGGACCGCGGCGTCTCGGACTCGTGATGACGGATCAGCCGCATCGTGGTCTCGTTGCGCTCGACCAGCGCGCGCGACGTGATCATCTCGCTCACGTACAGCCCCGCGCCGTACTCCCGGCACAGTCGCCGGAAGGCCGTGTTGGTGATGCCCGCCATGGGTGCGAGCACGACCGGCACGTCGAGGTCGATCGGGCCGATGCGGAGGGGGCGGGCGGGGGCGGTGGCGACAGTCATGGCACGTCCATTCTCCCAGACCCGGAGCCCCTGCGGATGCGGCGACCTAAGCTGTGCATATGACCGATTCCGCGCTCCGTTCGATCCCGTTCACCGACGCTCAGGGTCAGGAGAAGACCCTCGACGATCTCGGTGCCGACGTGGTGATGGTGGTGAACGTGGCGTCCAAGTGCGGGCTCACCCCGCAGTACGAGCAGCTGGAGGAGCTGCAGCGCCGTTTCGGCGACCGCGGCTTCACGGTCGTCGGCTTCCCGTGCAACCAGTTCTTCGGTCAGGAGCCGGGCTCGGTCGACGAGATCCTCGAGTTCTGCTCCACCACGTACGGCGTGACCTTCCCGGTCAACGACAAGGTCAAGGTCAACGGCAGGAACGCGTCCGAGCTGTACAAGGCGCTCAAGGAGACCCCTGACGCGGGCGGCAAGGCCGGACGGGTGGAGTGGAACTTCGAGAAGTTCCTGGTGCTGCCCGACGGAGAGGTGCTGCGCTTCCGCCCGAAGCAGAAGCCGGACTCCCCCGAGATCGTCGAGGCGATCGAGGCCGCACTCCCCCGCTGACCCGGGGCCGCGCTCGTTCACCCCCGCGTCACCCGGAACGGGCTGCTCGCGGCCCTCGAACGGCCGCGGTGTTCACGCGCTCGTCAGACCCTCGCCATCCGGCGCCCCTAGTCTCCCCTGCGGCCACACCCGCCGCAGATGAAGGAGACACCGCATGCCCGACCGACTGCCGATCAGCCGGCGAACCGTCCTCACCGCCGGAGCGCTCGGCGCCCTCGGCTCCGCCCTGCCCCTCGGCACCACGACCGCCGCCGCCGCCGCCGCCGCCGACACGACCGTGGCCGCCTCGACAGCGAAGGCCGCGCGTGGACTGCGGTTCCGCGCCGACGGGACCTTCACGGTCGTGCAGTTCAACGACACGCAGGACGACGAGCAGACCGACCGCCGCACCGTCGAGCTGATCGAGAAGGTGCTCGACCAGGAGCAGCCCGACCTCGTGGTGATCAACGGCGACGTGATCACGGGCGGATGCGAGACCCGTCTCGCCGTGAAGCAGGCGATCAACAACGTCGTGTGGCCGATGGAGTCCCGCGGCATCCCGTGGGCGGTGACCTACGGCAACCACGACGAGGACTCGCTCCCGCAGTCGGGCGTGGACGAGGCGGGGATGCTGAAGATCTACCGCTCGTACGAGTACAACGTGAACGCGGAGAACACGCGCGGCGTGACCGGCACCAGCAACACGCTGCTGACCATCGGCTCGTCGGCGAAGAAGAACCGGGAGGCGTTCGCGCTCTGGCTGCTGGACTCCGGCCGCTACGCCCCGGACGCCCTCGCCGGACAGGACTTCGCCGGCTACCCGACCTGGGACTGGGTGCGCATGGACCAGGTCGCCTGGTATCGCGAGCAGTCGCAGCGGCTCGAGCAGCGCGCCGGCCGCAAGGTCCCCGCCCTCATGTTCCTCCACATCGCGCTCTGGGAGCACCGGTTCATGTGGTGGGGCGGCGTGGACACCCGCACGGAGGCCGACGCCGCCCGCGGCCGCGCGCGCCACGGCATCGTCGGAGAGCGCAACGAGGACGAGTGCCCCGGGCCCTTCAACTCGGGCATGTTCAACGCGATCGTCGAGCGCGGCGACGTGAAGGGCGTGTTCGTCGGCCACGACCACGTCAACGACTACATGGGCGACTACTACGGCGTGCTGCTCGGCTACGCGCCGGGAACCGGCTTCGGTGCGTACGGCCTCGACGGAGCGGAGCGCAACCGCCTCCGCGGCGGGCGTGTGTTCGAGCTGACCGAGAGCGGCGATCAGGTGAGCATCGCCTCGCGGGTCGTCTATGCGAAGGACCTCGGCATCGATCTCACCGCCGACGACCAGCCCATGGAACCCCTGCCGCTGGCACCTCGCCAGCAGCGCGTCTGACGCGAACGAGAGAACGGCGGGGGCCCGCGATCGGGTCCCCGCCGTTCTGATCCTCTCGGCCGGCGGCGGTCAGGCCTCGACGGCCTCGCCGCGCTGCGCCCACAGGTCGCGGAGCACGTTCTCGAACGCTGCCGGCGGCTGCGCACCGCTGATGCCGTACTGGCCGTCGACCACGAAGAACGGCACGCCCTGGATGCCGTACGCCCGGGCCTGCGCCTGATCCTGACGCACGTCGGGCAGATACTGCTCGCTCTCGAGCGCGGCGCGGGCCTTGTCGGCGTCGAGGCCGACCTCGGCCGCCAGCGCTACCAGGTCGTCGATGCGACCCACGTGCTTGCCCTCGGTGAAGTACGCGGACATCAGCCGCTCCTCCATCTCGTGCTGAAGCCCCTCGGCCTTCGCGAAGTGCAGCAGCTCGTGCGCCTTCACGGTGTTGGTGTGCTGCAGCAGGTCGAAGCGGTACTCGAGCCCCGCGTCCGCGGCCACGCCGGTGACGTGCGACAGCATCTGCTCGACCTGCTCGCGCGGCACGCCCTTGTGCCCGGCGAGGAAGTCGACCTCGTCGCCGTGGAAGTCGACGGGCGTGTCGGGCGAGAGCTCGAACGAGTGGAACGTGACGGTGACCCGGGGGGCGTCCTCGTCGGCGGAGACCGCCTCCAGACCCTTCTCGAGATTGCGCTTGCCGATGTAGCACCACGGGCAGGCGATGTCGGACCAGATGTCGATGGAGATGGGTTCAGTCACACCTTCTTCCAACCGCATGCACTCCCGGGGTATTCCGTGCTCGGTAGGATGCTCGGATGCTCTCCGCCGACGACCCGCTCCCTCATCGGCCGGAGCGCGTGCTCGTGGCGGGCGTCACGGGCTCGGGCAAGACCACCCTCGCGCGTCGCCTCGGCGAGCTGTGGGGGCTCCGCCACGTCGAGATCGACGCGCTGTTCCACGGGCCGGGCTGGACTCCGCGCCCGGAGTTCCTCGACGACGTGCGCGCCTACGCCGCGGAGGAGCGCTGGGTGACCGAGTGGCAGTACACGAGCAAGGGCACGGACGCGTTCCTGACGCCGCGCGCCCAGCTCGCACTGTGGCTCGACTACCCGTACCCGGTGGTGCGGGGACGGCTGCTGCGGCGGACGCTGGCCCGCGGCATCCTACGGAGGGAACTCTGGAACGGAAACCGCGAGAAGGGGCCGTGGAACCTGCTCAACCGCGACCCCGAGCAGAACATCCTCGCGTGGCAGACGAAGACGCTGCACACCTGGAGCGAGCGGATGCCGGGCTACGTCGAGCGCTTCCCGCACCTCATCGTCGTGCGGCTGACGCACCCGCGCGAGACGGAGCGCTGGCTGCGTGCTCAGGCCGAGGCGTCCGGGGTGTCGATCGCGCCGCCGAAGCGCCGGTCGCGCGACAGGTAGACGCCGATCGCGCGCCACAGCTCCTCGCGCGAGAAGTCGGGCCACAGCGTGTCGAGGAACACCATCTCGGCGTAGGCCGACTCCCACAGCAGGAAGTTCGACGTGCGCTGCTCGCCCGAGCTGCGCAGGAACAGGTCGACATCGGGCATGTCGGGCACGTAGAGGTGACGCCGGACGGTCTTCTCGGTGATCGCGTTGGGCTTGAGCCGCCCGGATGCGACGTCGGCGGCCATCGCCCGCATCGCGTCGACCAGCTCCACGCGGCCGCCGTAGTTCACGCACATCGTGAGCGTGAGCACGTCGTTGCCGCGGGTGAGCTGCTCGGCGTACTGCAGCTCCTTGATGACGCTGCCCCACAGGCGCGGCTTGCGCCCGGCCCACCGCACCCGCACGCCCCACTCGTTGAGCTGGTCGCGGCGGCGGTGCAGCACGTCGCGGTTGTAGCCCATCAGGAAGCGCACCTCCTCGGGCGAACGGGCCCAGTTCTCGGTGGAGAAGGCGTAGACCGAGAGGTGTTTCACCCCGGCCTGGATCGCGCCGGCGACCACGTCGAGCAGCACCTCCTCCCCCGCCTTGTGCCCCTCGATGCGGCTGAGGCCGCGGCGGTTCGCCCAGCGGCCGTTGCCGTCCATCACGATCGCGACGTGCTCGGGCACCGCGGGGAACGGCGGCGGATACACCCCGGTCCAGTCGAGCGGCCGGTAGGCGACGGCGTCCTTGTGCGTGTAGGGCTTCGGGCTCACCGTGCTCCTTCTCCCGGGGTGGTGGTGACGTGCGCGAGAGAGCGGATGCCGCGCTCCAGGTGCCACTGGGCATAGGCCGCCACCAGGCCGGAGGCGGCAGCGGTGTCGGCGTGGGGCGCCGCGTCGATGAGCTCCCAGTCGCCGCGGATGAGCGCGCGCAGCAGTGCCAGGGTCTTCTCGGCGATGCGCGGACTGCCCGCGGGGGCGTCGGCGTGGCACACGAGCCCGCCCAGCTGTGCGACGAACACGGTGTGCGGACCCGGGGCACCACAGCGGGCGCAGTCGTCGAGCGACGGCGCCCACCCCGACAGCGACATCACGCGCAGGAGGTAGGAGTCGAGGATGCTGCGCGGCACGTGCTCTCCGCGCGAGAGCGCACGCAGTCCGCCGACCAGCAGCAGGTACTGCTCCGGTGTGGCCTCCGCGTCGCTCAGCCGGTCGGCGGTCTCGACCATCGCGTTGGCCGCGGTGAAGCGGTCGTAGTGCGCCGCGATGTCGGTGCCGTACGCGCCGAGCGACTCCGCCTGCTGCACGATGTCGAGCGAGCGCCCCTCGTACAGCTGCACGTCGGCGACCATGAACGGTTCGAGCCGCGAGCCGAACTTCGACGACGTGCGCCGCACGCCCTTCGCGACCGCCCGCACCTTGCCGTGCCGGCGCGACAGCATCGTGACGATGCGATCCGCCTCGCCCAGCTTGTGGGTGCGCAGGATCACCGCTTCGTCTCGGTAGGTGGGCACCTTCCGATTATCCTCCGTGCGGGACAATGGACGGGTGACCGAACCGCTCTTCACCATTCCGCTGTGGGCGGACCTCCTCGGCGTCGGGCTCGGCGGGGTGCAGGGTGCCATGTTCGCCGCCGGATTCCAGGGGCAGCGGCGGCTCGACTGGCTCGGCGTCGCGATCATCGGGATCATGATCGGCATGGGCGGCGGTCTCATCCGCGACATCCTGCTCGGGCAGACGCCCGCGACCCTGCAGAACCAGTGGTACCTGGTGACCGCTGCCGGTGCCGCGCTCCTCGGCATGCTGCTCGCGGGACTGTTCACCCGCCTCAACACCGCGATCGTGGTGCTCGACGCCGTGGTGATCGGCATGTTCGGTGCCTTCGGCACGAGCAAGGCCCTCGCGTTCGGCATCCCCGAGGTGCCCGCCGTGTTCATCGGCGTCTGCGCCGCGGTCGGCGGGAGCGTGCTGCGCGACATGCTGATGGGCCTGCCGACGGCGATCATGCACGTCGGCTCGCTGTACGCGGTCGCGGCTGCGGCCGGATGCACGTTCATCGTGATCGCGAACGCGGTCGGCATGCCGATCACGCTGGCCGCGATCGTCGGCATCGTCGTGACGGCGGTCATCCGGATCCTGGCGGTCACGTTCGACGTGTCCCTGCCGGAGCAGCGCCGCCTCTACCGCCGCAAGGTCGCCGCGGAGACCGGGGCCATCGCGATCGTCAAGCCGAAGGACTGATCAGGGCGCCGCGTCTCGGGTCTCGATCAGACCGGCGAGCCCGTCGATGACGCGCGCGAGCCCGAATTCCCAGGCCGCGTCCGCATCGGATGGGCCGCCCATGGCCTCGCCAGCGGCCCGGCCCACGGCCTGCGCCAGGGGGTAGTCGTCGCCGAGGTAGCCCGCGAGCCGCGGAGCGGCGTCCGCCCAGATCGGCGCGAAGTCCTCCGCTTCCGCGGCGTCACGCAGGCGCGCGGCGGCGGACCGCGTGAACTCCCGCACGAACGTGAGGGCCGCGTCGCGCTCCACGTCGTCGAGGCCGAGCCCGTCGAAGGCGCGGAGCTCGCGATCGTACGTCGCGATGGTCCCGGGGCCGAGAGCGGCGCGCGGGTCGTGCACGTCGAGCAGCCAGGGGTGCGCGCGGTAGAGGGCGAGGTTGTGCGCGGCGACGAGGCGGACGCGGGCTCGCCACCCGTCGGCGTCGCCCGACGGTGCGCGCTGTCCGTGGACCGCGTCGGCCATCAGCACGAGCAGATCCGCCCGGCTGTTGACGTGCGTGTAGATCGACATCGGGGTGAGGCCCAATGCCTGGGCCAGAGCGCGGATGGTGACCGCGGCGAGGCCGTCGGCATCGGCCAGGTCGATCGCGCGCGTCACGACGTCGTCGGTGGAGTGGCGGGCTCGCGGTCCACGGCGCGACGAGGTCTCAGCGGCACTGTCACGCCACAGCAGATCGACCAGATTCTTCGCCATCGGGAATAGCCTAGCCGTCGGCGCACTTAACCCTGTACGTTGTACGTTGTTTAGAACAGGAGACCCATGAACATCACCCAGACCGCCCTCTCGCTCAACGTGCCCGACATCGCCGCCTCCGCGGCCTTCGCCACCACCCACTTCGGATTCACGGAGGCCATGTCCGCCGAGGGCTTCGTGTCGCTCGAGCACCCCGGTTCCCCGCCGAACCTGATCTTCCTGCAGACCGGGCTTCCCACGTTCCGCCCGGAGGAGATCGCTGGATCGGCAGGCCAGGGCACGCTGCTGGTGTTCGTCGTGGACGAGATCGACGCCGCCTTCGCCCGCATCGCCGCCGCCGGCGCCCGCGTCGTCACACCGCCGGAGACCGAGCCGTGGGGCGAGCGCTACTGCCAGTTCGCCGACCCCAACGGCCTCATCTGGCAGCTGGTGCAGTGGGTCTGACCACCCGCCGGAGCACGCGGAAGCGGCCGGGCCCTCGGACCCGGCCGCTTCCGTGGTGCGACCTCAGACCGCCGCGAGCTCCTGCTGGCGCGTGCGGATCGACCGGTTCACACCCGACACGATCGCCTTGAGCGACGCGGTCGAGATGTCGCCGTCGATGCCGACACCCCACAGACGCTGGTCCCCCACCTGCAGCTCGACGTAGGCCGCAGCCTGCGCGTCGCCGCCCGCACTGAGAGCGTGCTCGACGTAGTCGTACACCGTGATGTCGAAGCCCTGTCCGCGCAGCACCTCGACGAAGGCGGCCACCGGACCGTTGCCGTTGCCGGAGACCGCGACCTCCTGGTCGTCGTCGCGCAGCACCACGTCGAGCACCACGTCACCCGACATGTCGCTGCGCGTCTGCGTGGCCAGCAGCTCGAAGCGGCCCCACTTCGCCTCGGTGTCGGTCGCCGGCAGGTACTCGTCGGTGAAGATCGACCAGATCTGCTCGCTCGTCACCTCGCCGCCCTCGGCATCGGTCTTGGCCTGCACGACGCCGGAGAACTCGATCTGGAGCTTGCGGGGCAGATCGATCGCGTGGTCGGACTTCAGCAGGTAGGCGACGCCGCCCTTGCCCGACTGGGAGTTCACGCGGATGACGGCCTCGTACGAGCGGCCCAGGTCCTTCGGGTCGACGGGCAGGTAGGGCACGGCCCACTCGATCTCGTCGACCGTGACGCCCTGCGCCTCGGCCTTCGCCGCCATCGCCTCGAAGCCCTTCTTGATCGCGTCCTGGTGCGAGCCGCTGAACGCCGTGAACACGAGGTCGCCGGCCCACGGGCTGCGCTCCGGCACGGGCAGCTGGTTGCAGTACTCGACCGTGCGCTTGACCTGGTCGATGTCGCTGAAGTCGATCTGCGGGTCGATGCCCTGCGTGAACATGTTGATGCCCAGCGCCACCAGGTCGACGTTGCCCGTGCGCTCGCCGTTGCCGAACAGGCAGCCCTCGATGCGGTCGGCGCCGGCCATGTAGCCCAGCTCGGCGGCGGCGATCGCGGTGCCCCGGTCGTTGTGCGGGTGCAGCGACAGGATCACGTTCTCGCGGTGGGCCAGGTGGCGGCTCATCCACTCGATCGAGTCGGCGTAGATGTTCGGCGTGGCCATCTCGACCGTGGCGGGCAGGTTGATGATCACCTTGCGGTCGGGCGTCGGCTCGAAGATCTCGATGACCTGGTTGCACACGTCGACCGCGAACTCGAGCTCGGTGCCCGTGTAGCTCTCCGGCGAGTACTCGTAGTAGACCTGCGTGTCGGGGATCGTCTTCTCGAACTTCCGGCACAGGCGGGCGCCCTCGAGGGCGATGTCGATGATGCCCTGCTTGTCGGTGCGGAAGACCACCTCGCGCTGCAGCACGCTCGTGGAGTTGTAGAGGTGGACGATGGCCTGCTTCGCGCCGGCGATGGCCTCGTAGGTGCGGGCGATCAGGTGCTCGCGCGCCTGGGTCAGCACCTGGATCGTGACGTCGTCGGGGATCAGGTTCTCTTCGATGAGCTGGCGCACGAAGTCGAAGTCGGTCTGGCTGGCCGAGGGGAAGCCGACCTCGATCTCCTTGTACCCCATGCTCACGAGCAGCTCGAACATGACGCGCTTGCGCTCGGGGGACATCGGATCGATGAGGGCCTGGTTGCCGTCGCGGAGGTCGACCGCGCACCAGCGCGGGGCTTCGGTGATGCGGGCGTCGGGCCACGTGCGGTCGGGCAGGTGGACGGTGATCTGCTCGTGGAAGGGCCGGTACTTGTGGATCGGCATCGCGGACGGGCGCTGAGTGTTCTGCATGATGGGCTACTTCTCTTCGTCGGAATGGACGGGCCAACACAAGCGCCGCGACGAGGAAGGCCCTAGTGTCAGGACTCGTCGCGGCAGCTAAGAAGAAGCAGACCGCCGAAAGGCATGGCGCCATGCTAGCAGGGTCGGTGCGGCCGTTTCGACCGCGCTGAGACGATGAGCCGACGCGGGACACTGATGGACATGAGCCCTTCCTCGCGTCGCCTGCTCCTCGTCGCCGCCACCGTGACCGCAGCGGTCACCCTGAGCGGGTGCGCGGTCGGACCCCGTGCGACCCTCCCGCCGACCAGCACCACCGTGCCCTCCGACCAGCGGCTGGAAGACGCGCACCCCACGCCCCCGGAAGGTCGCGTGCTCGGAACGGGCACCGTGATCGACGGAACGGACGGCCCCACGCTCTGCCTCGGCGCGGTCATGGATTCGTCCCCTCCGCAGTGCGCCGGCGTGCCGCTCGACGACTGGACGTGGGACGGCGTCGACGGCAGTGTGAGCGCGCGTGACACGCGGTGGGGGTCGTACGCGGTGTACGGCACCTTCGACGGCGAGCGTCTGACCGTCACGGATCCGCCGATCCTCCTCGCCCTGTTCGACCCGGTGGCGCCGGAGGACCCGACAGGCGGGAAGACGGGCATCACCCCGGAGGGCGAGCTGACCCGGGTGCAGGAGGACATCGCGGCGCGGCTCGGACCCGGGGCGGTCTTCGTCGGCACCGACCGTGGGTACGTGTGGCTGCAGGTTTCGTGGGACGACGGGACGCTGCAGCGCGCGGCGGACGACGAGTACGGAGACGGCGTGGTGATCGTCGAGTCGCTGCTGCGCGAGGTCGACTAGTCCTCGGGGATCAGCGGTCCTCGGGGATCAGCGCGAGCTTGCCGCCGGCGTGACCGGTGGCGAGCAGCCGGTGCGCAGCCGGTGCCTCGGCGAGCGGGAACGTGCGGGCGACCGGGACCACGAGGTCGCGGTTCTGCGCGAGCGCGAGGAGTTCGCTGCGCACCTCATCGCGGAAGCGGGCGCTGTCGGGCATCGACCCTGCGATCGCCAGAAGCCCGTCGGCGGAGGCCCGCGCGAAGTTCGCGATCGTGACGATGCGGCGGTGATCGGCCACCAGGGCGAGGGACACGTCGATCGCCTCGTCGGTGCCCACGGCGTCGAGCGCCGCAGCGATCGGTCCGTCCGCCAGCTCGGTCACCCGGTCGGCGAGACCCGGGCCGTACGCGACCGGGATCCCCCCGAAGCGTCGTACCTCATCGAAGCGGTCCGGCGCGGCGGTGCCGATCACTCGTACCTCGCGCAGCCGCGCCTGCTGCAGCACGCTGACCCCCACCGCTCCCGACGCCCCGTGCAGCAGGATCGTCTCGCCCGGCGCCGTACCGGTTACCGCGAGCATCTCGGCCGCCGTCGTGCCGACGAGCAGGAGGTTCGCGGCCTCGGGGTGCGTGAGCGTCGTCGGCTTCGCGAACACCTTCGCGGCGGGCACCGTCACCTCGGACGCGTAACCGCCCTGCACGCGGAAGGCCACGACCTCGTCGCCGACCTCGGCCGCACCGGAGCCGATGCGAGTCGCGGGGCCGATGGCCGTGAGCTCGCCCGACACCTCGTACCCGATCGGCACCGGGAACTCGACCCCCGGACGAGCTGCCGCGACATGCTTCGCATCGGCCGGATTCGCCCCGGCCGCGCGGACGCGGATCGTGACCTCGCCCTCGCGCGGCGCCGCGGGCTCGTACTCCTCGAACTCCCACGACTCCGGAGACCCCGCCGCCGTCGCCACCCAGTGCTTCGCCATGACCCGCCCTTCGTCGATGCCTCCATCATGCTCCCGCCGGGACGGTCAGGCGCTGAGACGACGCGTTCCGATTCACGGCCTACTCGTGAGAGCTCGGCATGCCGCACGGATCGGTCGACACGGTCCCGTTCGCCCAGATCCACCCGTTCTCCGGCCAAGAATCGAGATCGGACGCACCCTCGCTCTCGAAGTCTGCACCGAAGCTCCCTTCGACCAGCTCCCCCTCGGCGTCCCGCGCCTCGTAGTCCACCGTCACGCCGATCTCCGAAAGCTCCGCCCCGGCGTACTCGTGACGCTCCACGACCCACTCCTCGGGGAGCCCGTCAGGTGTTACTTCCGCCCCAGGAGCAACAGGGAGGCGCCCCCTCGCATCGATCACCACCTCCGCGTCGTCGGCAGACACCGTCCCGTAGTACACACGCACGCGGACGACCTCGGCGCTGGGCGCACACCAGCTCAAGATCGGAGTTCCGCCACGCACCGCAAGCGAGAGTGGTTGGTCCTCTGGCACCCCGGGAAGAAACGCGCAGGCCGAGAGGACAAGCGAACTCGCGAGCACCACGGCCCCTACCGCCAGGGGTCGACAGAGGAATCGCTTCAGCATGAGTGGTTCTCCCTTCGCCCCGGCCGCGCGGACGCGGATCGTGACCTCGCCCTCGCGCGGCGCCGCGGGCTCGTACTCCTCGAACTCCCACGACTCCGGAGGCCCCGCCGCCGTCGCCATCCAGTGCTTCGCCATGACCCCGCCCTTCGTCGACGCCTCCGTAATGTCGTGCCCTCGCTCCGCCGTCACGGCGACTCCTTCGCGACGTCTCGGGCCAGGACGATGACGAGGAAGTCCACCGCGAAGAGGCCGGCGAGGAGAAGCAGCGTCAGACCCGGATAGGGCGGGAGCGGCCGCCAGAACAACAGAAGTGAATACAGAAGGGCCTGGATCACGGTGAAGATCGCGGAAACAGTCACGGCCGTTCTCGCCCCACTTCGCGAGCGAGCGATGAAGACCATCGGAATGCAGGTTGCAGAAGACAGCACGATGATCACCGCCAGTCCGAAACCGATGCGGTTCAGGATGTCCTCCGGAGAGGACAGCAACGGCCCGCCGCCGAACCACCCCAGCCACGTCACGAAGATCGACGCCATCTGGACCGCGGTCGTCCCTGCAATGGCGAGCAGAAACGGCATGGCACGTCTCATGCTCATTCCTCCTCTCCCCGCAGAACCGACTGATGGTCGGCGCTGGCGGACATCAAGCCTGACCTCCTGAACACGATCTTGCGGTCAGCGACCAAGAGCACGAAGAACCCGAGCGAGGCGATCACTCCCGCAGCTATCGGGAAACCGTTGGCCTGCGCGAGCAAGAACCAGGTGCACAGAGCCACCAGGAACCCCGAGATCACGGCGGCGAGAACTCTTCCCCACCATCGCGCACTCGTCCTGCGCGCAATGACTGCCGGTAGAGCTGCGATGAGAAGCACCACGAAGAACGCGATGCTCGATCTGAGCGCGTCCTCTCCTGCTTCGGCCCCTCCTCGCTTACGAAGCAATGGCGCGAGAAAGACGAGCCGGTAGAGGAACCCCAGGAAGAGCGCTAGACCGGCACAGACGAGCACCACCGCGATCGGGTACCGAAGACGCTGGACGCCACTCTCGTCCTTCACTTTGCACCGTCCTCCCCGATCACCGGCTCGAACCTGCCACGGTTCCCGCTCCGCACTCAGAATCCGCGCATTCCGACATCAACGGTCTCCCTCTTTTCTCTGCACACCATGCACAAGCGTGACCGCCACGATGCTGAGCGCACTTCCGGCTATCGATGCCACAGCGACGAAGGCAAGGACGACCGGAAAGGACCAGACGAACACGAAGCTGAGGAGGGAAAAGATCGTTGGTCCCACGGCGATCGATACCGGCCACAGGTGGGAGCGAGCACGTCGCGGAATCATCGCGAGTAGGCTCAACGCTGTCGGAAGGGTGAGTCCGAAAATCGCGCTCACGATGATCGAGCTCAGAACGTGTCCCGCGTTCCCATCAGCATGGATGGAACCCCCGGTGAAGGGGAACGAGTACAGGCCGTACATCAACCCCAAGACCGCTCCCACGATCGTGTTCGACGTCCCGACCGCAACGGCGCATGCGCGCCATCGCACCGAGTAGCTGGTGCCCAACGTGGTCGTCACGCCCTTCCTCCTCGCCTCCCCCATGCTCCCGAAGTCTTCATTCGCGAGCACTCGCCTTGCCGCACGGATCCTCCGAAACGGTCCCGTCCGAGGTAGGGCTCGACGCCATGCCCCAGACGCCCTGAGACTTCGGTGGCGTCGCGAAGACGGACATCACCCTGACCTCTTGAACACCGTTTCGGGGTCGGGATTCGAGTCGCGGTCAACGCCCGGCGCGAAGTACCACAGCTCGACCGAGCCCTGTGCGTCCTCGAAAGCGAACAGGGCAGGCATCGCGTTGCAGGGCGGATTCAGGCTGAACGCGATAGCGCTGGCGCCGTATCCCGCGGACCATTGGCCGGTCAGGGAAGGGAACGATGGACCGGTGTCTGGCGCGGCGTCACACCACATCGATGCCGGCCAGTCCTCCGCGCTCACCCCTCCGCCCTCATGCAGCTCGAACTCCGCCGTTCCGGACGTCGCCGTCCACACGCCGATCAGGTCGTCCTCGGACACCTCCACATCGGGCACGGCCCCACCTGAGCATCCGGCACACGCGACGACGGCGAGCCCCAGTACCGCAGCCGCGTGAAGCGGCCTCACCGCACGAGCTGAGCGCCACGAACGAGGCAGACGAAGGTTGAGCGGGGAGGCCACAGCGGCACGCTAGGGGCAGTCAAGCCGGTGGGTCTACATCCCCGGAGTGGAAATACTCGGCTGTAAGGTATTGCCGCCTCGTGCAATGCAGGAGTCCGACCGGCCTGTCTTCGCGTCGAGACACCGCCGCTCACTCGGCGCCCATGCCGCAGGGCTCGTCGCGCACCTCCCCGGAGTGATACACGTACGCACCCTCCACAAGTGAATCGATCGCGACGTTCTTGAACGACATCTCCGCGCGGTGGTCCGGCCCGGAAAGGATGACGTACACAGTGACAGGTCCGTCCAGACTCGACACCGGATACTCGCGGCTGCTGGTCACAGAGAAGTCAGGGAAGGTGTCGGGAAGGATCGGCTCACCGGAGGGCACAGCGACGGCCCGCCCCTCGTCGGCGGTCGCGGAGAAGAGCACCACCTCGTCCTCTGATCCCCACTCTTCGCGCACGGCCGTGGAGATGTAATCGATGGCCCACGCCTCATCGAGGCACTGCACCCACGCGAACCGGTCGTCGACGACTGTGAGGGCGACCGGCTCCAGGAAGACGGGTCGCGACGGCACGCATCCCGACAGGGCCGCGGCACCCATCAACCCCAGTGCGACCGCGGCGACCCGGATCACCGCCCTCTTCAGCATGACGAGTACCGTGCTTCGCGGGCGAGCCCGAGCGGGGGGGGAAGTCACAGCGGCACGCTAGGGGCAGTGAAGCCGGTGGGTCTACACCCCCGGAGCGGAAATACTCGGCCGTAAGGTATTGCCGGCTCGTGCAATGGACAGGGCCTCGACCCGCGGAGCACTCGCGATCGGCGACAGGCCGAGCTCGCTCTGCAGCTTCCGTCGCGCCCGGCTGAGGGTCGTCCAGACGGTTCCCTGGCTGCACCGCAGAAGCTCAGCGATCTCGCCGGCGGCCAACCGGTCCCAGTACGCGAGAATCACGATCCGACGCTCTCGCGGCGTCAGCACCGTGTCGATCGCTCGACGCACCGCGAGCGCGTCGAGCAGGTCGCCCTGCGGCGCCCGGTGCCCGGTGCGGACGGCGTCGATCGCTCTCGCATGGGCTCGCTCACTCCGGTCGCGATCCTTGAGCTTGTTGTCGCATGCCCGCAGCAACCACACCAATCCGAGCGGGCACGCCGGATCCAGCTTGCGCCAGGCGAGGAGGAACACGTCGGCGACCACCTCGGCCACCTCCGCGTCATCGTCGAGCGTGCACTCCACATGTCGTTGCACGGCGGCCCAGTGCTGGGCGTAGATCGCGGTGAACACGCGCTCGCGCTCGGCGGCACGCTCCTCCGCGCGACGACTCACGGGGCACCCCCGCCGGCACCGGACACCGGGCGCTCGACGCCCTCCTCCCCCGACACCAGCGCTCAGAGGTAGCAGCGGATGTTGTTCGCCGAGCCGTAGACGTTGGCGGAGCCGTTCGCGTACGCCGTCGCGAGCACGGTGCTGCCGTTGCGGGCCTGGGCGTAGCCGGAGGTGCGCGCGTTGGCGATCGACCGGGTCACGAAGGTCGAGGGGATCGCGATGCTGCCGCAGCTCCCCCAGCTGAGGATGCTGCCGGAGAGGTTGTACGCGGTGTACGCGCAGATGCGACCTGTGGAGCAGCTGCCCACGGACCGGGCGCTCAGCCCGGACGAGCCGGAAGCCGCCACGAACTCCATGTCGAGTTCCGGCCAGACGACGTGACCCGGCGCGACCAGCTCGCCGCCCGGAACCTCCTCGAGCAGCTGCGCCGCCTGCGGATCGACCGCATCCGGGTTCGCCGCCGCTGATGCCGCGGTGGGCACCCCGGTCAGCACCAGCACCAGGCCCACCAGGGCTGCCATCGTCGCGCGCGTACGCCTCATTCGATCATCTCCTCGTCGAGATCCCACATGCGGTAGTCCGTGATCGAGCCAGGGGCCACGATCCCGTCGTCCACGAGCACCGTGCGCTCCACGCCCACGATGCGCCCGCTGTCGAGCGACACCAGCACGTCGTCGCTGACGGCACCGTCCGCGGCGATCACCCGGATGCCGGCGACCGGACGACCGAGCCGGTCCGTCGTCGCGCCCAGCGCCTGCGCACCGCCCGAGTCCTCGATGAGCGCGAGCAGCTCGGCGTGCTGCGCGTTGGTCAGCGTCCACTGCCCGAAGACGGAGGTGACCGCCGTGACCACGTCGAACGCACTCGGCTCCTTCGGAAGCCCGAACGCCTCCAGCAGCGCCCGCACGTCGGCGGGCGTCTCTCCCGGCACAGCGACGACGGGGGTCACGAACTCGCCGGGTGCGTACGTGACGCGCGACGCCACCTCACCCGTGCTCACGACCTCGGCCTCCTGGTTGGCGACCGCGTCGCCCGGGTCGTAGGCGACACCATTGATCGCGATCGCCTCTCCCGAGAGGTCGTCGCTCCACTGGAACGTCGACAGCTGCGGCACGATCTCGGCCCGCCCGGCGTCGACGTCGACGGAGAACGACCACGATGCGGCGCGCACGGAGCGCTCAGGCGTCTCCGGCTCGTGGAACACGCCGAGGTCGGTGTCGGCGGTCGCCACGGTCTCGGCGAGTGAGGCGGATCCGTCGAACGCGAGCGGGGTGGGTGTGCCCGCAACGGCCGCGCCCTGCGGCAGCAGCACCCCGAACGCGAGAGCAGCCGACGCCGCGACGGCGGTGAGTCCCGCCGCCCACCCGACCCGGCGCGCCCGGCGACGCTGCGGCTCCCGGGAGCTGCGCAGGATGCGGTCGCGCGTCGCGATCGCCCGCGCGTCCGGTTCCGCGTCGCGCGGAGTCCGCGCCGGATCCGCAGCGGTGAGCGCTCGCTCGAGCAGGGCGTTGTCAGGCATCACGCGTATCCGTCCCCTCCAGGCCCAGCGCCGCGCGAAGCCGATCCTCCGCCAGACGCAACGTCTTCCGTACCCGTGACTCCGATGCGCGCACCAGCTCCGCGATCTCCCCCACCGTGAGTCCATCCCAATACGTGAGCATGATGATACGCCGTTGGGCCGGGCTGAGGGTACCCACCGCGTGCAGCACCTCGCTGCGGCCGACGAGCCCCAGCGGCTCGGGGTCGCCGGACAGTCCGTTGTGCAGCGCGTCGAGCGCCCTGAGCCGGGTCGTCCCCCGCCGACCGCGGGTGCGCAGACGACGGTCGGCCTCGCGCAGCAGCCACACCCGACCGGGCGGACGACTCGGTCGCAGACGCGACCACGCGGCCAGGAACACCTCTGACACGATCTCGGTGACCTCGTCGTCGTCACCGACCACGCCCTCGATGTGATGGCGCACCGCCGCCCAGTGCTCATCGAACACTCGTGTGAAGACCTCGTGCCGCAGCGTGTTCGGGTCCTTGCTGCGGCCGCTCATGACCGCGGGGTCGGCGGTCTGCCCGCCGCCTTCGACGTCGTGCCCCGTCTCATCTCAGAACCCGAGTCGGCCGAGCTGCTTGGGGTCGCGCTGCCACTCCTTCGCGACCTTGACGTGCAGTCCGAGGAACACCCGCGTGCCCAGCAGCTCCTCGATGCCCGTCCTTGCGCGAGCGCCCACGTCGCGCAACCGCGAGCCCTTATGGCCGATGATGATCGCCTTCTGACTGTCGCGCTCCACCACGATCGACGCGTGCACGTCCGTCAGGTCGCTGTCCTCGCGGGGGGCGATGTCGTCCACGACCACGGCGATCGAGTGCGGGAGCTCGTCGCGCACGCCGTCGAGCGCCGCCTCGCGGATGATCTCGGCGATGCGGTCCTCGTTCGACTCGTCCGTCGTGATCCCGGCCGGATACAGCGCGGGTCCCTCCGGCATGAGCTGCAGGATCTCGTCGGCGAGCACATCGAGCTGATCGCGCGTCAGTGCCGAGAGCGGGATGACGGCCGCCCAGTCCTCACGCAGCGAGTCGACCTCCATGAGGCGCTCCGTGATCTCGTCGCGCCCCGCCGCATCCGTTTTCGTGACGATCGCGATCTTCTGCGCACGCGGGTAGCCGTCGAGCGAGGCGGCGATGCGACGATCGCCCGGTCCGACCTTCTCCGTCGCCGGCACGCAGAACCCGATCACGTCGACGTCGCCCAGGACCTGCTCGACCAAGTCGTTCAAACGCTCGCCCAGGAGGGTGCGCGGCTTGTGGATGCCGGGAGTGTCCACGATCACGAGCTGCCCGTCCGGGCGGTTCAGGATGCCGCGGATCGCGCGCCGCGTCGTCTGCGGCTTCTCGCTCGTGATCGCGATCTTGTCGCCCACCAGCGCGTTCGTCAGGGTGGACTTGCCGACGTTCGGTCGACCGACGAAGGTCACGAATCCGCTCCGGGTGTCCTCAGTCATCGCGTCGCTCTCCTTCTTCCTGCACCTCGTCCGCCACCGCGGCCCTCTCGACGAACACCGTCGCGATCCCGCGGCCGCGCCCCCGAGAGGCCCCGCCGGTGAGGACCAGACCGTCCACGACCGCCGTCGCCCCGGGCTGCGGCACCTGTCCGAGCGCCTTGCCGAGCAGACCGCCGATCGAGTCGACGTCCTCATCCTCGAGCTCGAGGCCGAACAGGTCGCCGACGTCTTCCAGCGACAGCCGGGAGCTGACGCGGTAGCGTCCGGCACCGAGATCCACGAACTCCGCGGATACCTGATCGTACTCGTCGGAGATCTCGCCGACGAGCTCCTCGATCAGGTCCTCCAGCGTCACGAGGCCGGAGATCCCGCCGTGCTCGTCGATCACCAGGCACACGTGCACCGCGTCGCGCTTCATCTGCTGCAGCAGCGTCTCGGCGCGCATAGACTCCGGCACGAACGTCGCGGGGCGGGCGATCGGGCGGATCGACGCCGCGCGCCAGGCCAGGTCGTCGCGGTAGGCGAACTGCACCAGATCCTTCAGATACAGCACCCCGACCACGTCGTCGGCCTCGTCGTCCACGACCGGCATGCGCGACACCCCGCGCTGCAGGAACAGCGACATGGCCTCGTCGGTGGTGGCCTCCGCGTCCACGGTGACCATTTCGGTGCGCGGCACCATCACCGCCCGCACGAACTGGTCGGTGAAGTCGAACACCGAGTGGATGAGATCGCGGTCGTCTTCCTCGATGAGGTCGTTCGACGCGGCCTCGTCGACCATGCTCAGCAGCTGATCCTCGCTCGAGAACGAGCTGCGACCCGTGCCGGGCGTGACCCGGTTGCCGAGCACGACCAGCCCCTGGGCGAGCGGGCCGAGGATGATGCGCAGACCGCGCACGATGCCCGCGCTCCCGCGGATCATGGCCTCGGCGTGCTGGTGGCCGAACGTGCGCGGACTGGCGCCGACGAGCACGAACGTGATGCCCGTCATCAGGATGGCCGCGGCGAGCATCGCCCACCAGATGCTCTCGAACATGATCGTGAACGCCACCGTGACGAGCACGGCCGCGGTGACCTCCGCGAGCACCCGGATGAACGCAACCGCGTTGACGTGCGCGTCGAGGTCGGCGGCGATCCGCTCGAGCGCCTTCGCCCGTCGCCCCTCGGTCGCCAGATCCGCGAGGCCGGCCCGGGACGTGACGCCGTAGGCGGCGTCGATCGCAGCCATGAGGCCGCCGAAGGCCACCAGCAGCACGGCGGCGATCAGCAGTAGGATCTCCGTCATCGGCGGCGGCGCTCGGACACGGCGAAGCCCTGGATCAGCTGCTTCTGGAGTCCGAACATCTCCCGCTCCTCCTCCGGCTCCGCGTGATCGAAGCCGAGCAGGTGCAGCAGACCGTGCGTGGTGAGCAGGATCAGCTCGTCCATCAGGGTGTGGCCGGCCGCCTGCGCCTGGGTCTCCGCCACCTGCGGGCACAGCACGATATCGCCCAGCAGGCCGGGAGGCGTCGGGCGGTCCTCGGTGCCGGGGCGCAGCTCGTCCATCGGGAAGCTGAGCACGTCGGTCGGGCCCGGCTCGTCCATCCACTGCACATGCAGCGCCTCCATGGCGCCCTCGTCGACGAGCACGATCGCCACCTCGGCGTCCGGGCTGACGTGCAGCTGCTCCAGGTTGAAGTCGGTGAGCCGCTGCAGCACCGTCTCGTCGACGTCGATCGCCGACTCGTTGTTGATCTCGATCATGAGAGCCCCCGTTTCGGCATCCGGTCGCGTGGTCCTGGTCGCTGCGCCCCGCGGCGCTCGGCCCTGTTGGCGAACTCCGCGGCCTGCTCGCGCTCGAACCGCTGCGCCGTGCGCTTCTCGTCGTACTCGCTGTACGCGTCGACGATGCGCCCCACGAGCGAGTGCCGCACCACGTCGTCGCTGGTCAGCCGGCTGAAGTGGATGTCGTCGATCCCGTCGAGCACCCGTGTCACGAGCCGCAGTCCCGAAGACCCCTGCGGCAGGTCGACCTGGGTGATGTCGCCCGTGACGACCATCTTCGTGCCGAAGCCCAGCCGCGTCAGGAACATCTTCATCTGCTCCGGCGTCGTGTTCTGCGCCTCGTCGAGCACCACGAACGAGTCGTTGAGCGTACGACCGCGCATGTACGCGAGCGGCGCCACCTCGATCGTCCCCGTGGCCATCAGGCGCGGCACGATCTCCGGGTCCATCATCTCGTTCAGCGCGTCGTACAGCGGGCGCAGGTACGGGTCGATCTTGTCGGTGAGCGTGCCGGGCAGGAACCCCAGCCGCTCCCCCGCCTCCACCGCCGGACGGGTGAGGATGATGCGCGTGACCTCCTTGCGCTGCAGCGCCTGCACGGCCTTCGCCATCGCCAGGTAGGTCTTTCCGGTACCGGCCGGGCCGATGCCGAACACGATCGTGTTCTCCTCGATCGCGTCGACGTACTCCTTCTGTCCGAGCGTCTTCGGGCGGATCACCTTGCCGCGGGTCGACAGGATCGCCTCGCCGAGCACCTCGCTCGGGCGCGGACCGCCCTCGGTGCGGAGCATGCGCGCCGAGCTGGACACGTCGCTGGGCGCCAGGTCGTGCCCGGCCTTCGTCATCGCCAGCAGCTCGTCGACGAGGTTCTTCGCCTTCGCGACGGCGTCGCGCTCGCCCGTCAGGGTGATCTCGTTGCCGCGGACGAGCACCTGCACATCGCGGTGCTCGCGTTCCAGCATCCGCAGCAGGCGGTCCTGCGGACCGAGCAGCTGCACCATCGCGACACCGTCCGCGTAGATGCGTTCGGTGACGGTTTCCTGATCGTCAGAAGCCAACGAGCTTGTTCTCCTCGAGATTGCCGAGCACATGGGCGTGCACGTGGAAGACGGACTGGGCGGCGCTCGCGCCGTTGTTGAAGATGAGGCGGTACTCGCCGTTGGCGTGCTCGTCGGCGATGCGCTTCGCTGCCGCGACCATCTCGGCCAGCAGACCCGGGTCACCCGCCGCGAGCTCCGTCACGTCGCGGTACTCCTCGGTCTTCGGGATCACGAGCGCGTGCAGCGGAGCCTGCGGGTTGATGTCGCGGATCACGAACACCCGACCCGCATCGAGCAGGATCTCGCCGGGGATGTCCCCGTTCAGGATGCGCGTGAAGATCGAGGGTTCGCTCATGCGTTCAGCTTACCGGGGCCCCTGCACGCGGCGGCGGTCACCAGCGGCCGAGAGCGACCGACAGCACCGCGATCGCCGCCGGTCCGGCCGTGGACGTGCGCAGCACCGTGTCGCCGAGGAGCACGCGCTCCGCGCCCGCCGCCGTGAGCCGCTCCAGCTCCTCGGTGGAGATGCCGCCCTCGGGCCCCACCACCAGCACGAGGTCGCGGCCGTCGGGCTCCAGGTCGGACAGCCGCCCTGGCGCGGTCGGGTCGAGCAGCAGCACCCGCTGCTGCGCCGCGCGCGCCGCCAGCTGCGCGGTCGACTCGACCGGCGCGACCTCCGGCACCCATGCGCGATGGGCCTGCTTGGCCGCCTCGCGCACGATCGTCGCCCAGCGCTCGCGACCCTTCGCGGCCTTGGGCCCCTCCCAGCGCGAGATGCTGCGACCCGCCTGCCACGGCACGATCTCGTCCACGCCGAGCTCGCACGCCGCCTGCACCGCGAGCTCGTCACGGTCGCCCTTCGCGAGCGCCTGCACCAGCACGACCCTCGGCGACGGCGCCGGCGACTCCGCGCGCTCTTGCACCCGCACCTCGACGCGCGACGGCGAGACCTCCTCCGCGACGCCGGTCAGCCACGCGCCACGGCCGTCCCCCACCGTCACGGCCTCGCCGACCCGCAGCCGACGCACCACGGCCGCGTGCTTCGCCTCGGCGCCGGTCAGCGTGACCACGTCGCCGACGGCCGCGCCTCCCGCCGTCTCGACAAGGAAGTGGAGCGCCACGATCAGTGTCCGCGGAACCGGTCGCGCAGCTTCGAGAACAGCCCCTGCTGGAACTGGGCGAGCTGCGGGGCCGGAGCCTTCGCCTTCTTCGCGAAGTCCTCGATGAGCTTGCGCTGCGACGCGTCGAGCTTCGTGGGTGTCACGACCTGCACGCCCACGCGCAGGTCGCCGCGCTGGGTGCCGCGCAGCGGCGTGATGCCGCGGCCCTTGATCGTCAGCACGTCGCCGGACTGCACACCGGGGCGGATCTCCAGGTCGACCTCGCCGTCCAGGCCCTCGATCGACGTGTCGGTGCCGAGGATCGCATCGGTCATCGACACCTCGAGCGTCGCGAGGAGGTCGTCGCCCTCCCGGCTGAACGCGGGGTGCGGGGTGACCGTGACCTCCACGTACAGGTCACCGTTGGGACCACCGGCGCGACCGACCTCACCGGAGCCGGGCAGCTGAAGCCGCAGTCCGGTCTCCACGCCGGCGGGGATGTCGAGCGACACGGTGCGCCGCGACCGCACGCGCCCCTGTCCGCCGCACGTGCCGCACGGATACGGGATGGTGGTGCCGTAGCCCTCGCACGTGCCGCACGGCTGCGAGGTGACGACGTTGCCGAGCAGGCTGCGCACCTGACGCTGCACGTGGCCGGTGCCGCCGCAGATGTCGCACGTGACGGGCGACGTGCCCTCCTGGCAGCACGAGCCCTGACACGTCTCGCACAGCACCGCGGTGTCGACCTCGATGTCGCGGTGTGCGCCGAACACGACGTCGCCCAGCTCGAGCGTCACGCGCACCAGGGCGTCTTGACCGCGCTCGCGCCGCGACCGGGGTCGGGCTCCGCGGCCACCGCCCTGCGCGGCGCCGAAGAACGTCTCGAAGATGTCGCCGAACCCGCCGAAGCCGCCGAAGTTGCCCGCGGCGCCGTCCCCGCCGCCCATGTCGTAGCGGCGTCGCGACTCCTCGTCGCTGAGCACGTCGTAGGCGTGGGTGACGAGCTTGAACCGCTCGGCCGCGTCCTCGCCCGGATTCACGTCCGGGTGGAGCTGCCGCGCCAGTCGGCGGTACGCCTTCTTGATCTCATCCGTGGAAGCGTCCCGGGACACCCCGAGAACCTCATAGTGGTCCGCCACAATCGCCCTTCTGCGTGTTCCGTGGGGCCGCGTCAGCGGCCGGCCTCGTCGTCGTCGAGCATCCGCGACAGGTAGCGGGCCACCGCCCGCGCCGCCGCCAGGTTGCTCGGATAGTCCATGCGCGTCGGCCCCATCACGCCGACGCGCGCCGTTCCGGTCGGTGCCGCGTAGTCGCTCGCGACGATCGACGCCTCGCCGAGACCGAACGGCGCGTTCTCGGTGCCGATGCTGGCCGCCAGGCCGTGCTCGTCGGCCACCATCTCGCTCATCAGCCGCAGCAGCGTCACCTGCTCCTCGATCGCCTCGAGGAGCGGGTGGATGCTGCCGCGGAAGTCGTGCTCGCGGCGGGCGAGGGTCGCCGCGCCCGCCATCACCAGTCGCTCCTGACGGAACCCGCCCAGCTCGTCGACGAGGACGCCGGCGAGAGTGCGCAGCACGCGGTCGCGCGGCGTCTCCTCCGCGGCCAGCAGGGTCTGCAGCCGCTCGGACGCCTCCGCGATCGCCTGCCCCGTGATGAGCGCGGAAAGCCGGGCGCGGAGCACACCGAGATCGGCCTCGTCGATCGCATCCGGCAGCACGGTCATCCGCTGCGAGACGCCGCCGGCATCGGTCACCAGCACGGTCAGGAGACGGTTGGGGGCCAGCGCGACGAGCTCCACGTGCGTGACCCGCGCGCGGGCGAACGACGGATACTGCGCCAGCGCGACCTGGCCCGTGAGCTGCGTCAGTACCCGCACCGTGCGCGCCATGAGGTCGTCGAGGTCGGCGGGGTCGGCGAGGAACGACTCGATCGCCGAGCGCTGCGCCGAGGAGAGGGGACGGAGCTGGGCGAGGTGGTTGACGAACACGCGGTAGCCCTTGTCGGTGGGCACGCGACCGGACGACGTGTGGGGGGCGGTGATGAGCTCCTCGTCTTCGAGCTGCGCCATGTCGTTGCGGATCGTCGCCGCGGACACCCCGAACGAGTGACGGTCGACGATCGATCGGCTGCCCACCGGCTCGTGCGTCTCGACGTAGTCCTGCACGATCGCGCGGAGAACCTGGAGTCCTCGCTCTGTGACCATGGCCCACCCCTTCCCGCTGACGACCGGACGCTGGCACTCTGACACCCTGAGTGCCAATCCTACCGCGTACGACCGGGAGTTCTCCGAACCCGCGCGCCGATCACTCAGTCGGTGAGCTCGCGCACCACCGCGTCGGCGAGGAGGCGTCCGCGCAGGGTGAGCTGCACGCGCCCGCGGATCGCCGCCGCCGCGTCGATCAGGCCGTCCGCGATGAGCCCGGCCACGCGGGGGCGGTTCGCCGCGGGCAGGTCGTCCACCGCGATGCCCTCGCGGATGCGGCTGAGCAGCAGGATGCGCTCGAGCGTCTGGGCCTCCACGTCGGGGCGCTCCCGTCCCGCCGCCGGAGACGCGGACGCCGCGAGCCGCTGCGCGTAGGCGGCCGGATGCTTCACGTTCCACCAGCGCAGTCCCGCCACGTGGCTGTGCGCGCCGGGACCGAAGCCCCACCAGTCGCTCCCCCGCCAGTACGCCAGGTTGTGCCGCGACCTCTGCTCCGGCGTGCGCGCCCAGTTGCTGACCTCGTACCACTCGAAGCCCGCCGCGGCCAGCCGCTCGTCGGCCAGCTCGTACATGTCCGCCTGCAGGTCGTCGTCGGGGGCTGGCACCTCGCCGCGACGGATCTGCCGCGCCAGCTTCGTGCCGTCCTCGATGATCAACGCGTACGCGGAGATGTGGTCCGACTCGAGCTGGAGGGCCGCATCGAGCGACGCCTCCCAGTCGGCGAGCGACTCCCCCGGCGCGCCGTAGATGAGATCGACGCTGACGTCCAGTCCCGCACCCTTGGCCGCGGCCACCGCCGTCCGCACGTTCTCCGGCTGATGCGTGCGATCGAGAGCGGCGAGCACGTGCGGCACCGCCGACTGCATGCCGATCGACAACCGCGTGACGCCGGCCTCCGCGAGGGTGCGCGCCACCTCGGGCGTCACCGTGTCGGGGTTCGCCTCCACCGTCACCTCGGCACCCGGCGCCAGCCCGAACGCCGCGGTCGCCGCGCCGAGCATGCGCGCGAGGTCGCCCGGGGGCAGCAGCGTCGGCGTGCCGCCCCCGAAGAACACCGTGTCCATCGGTCGCAGCGCCCCCGCGGCCTCCAGCACGCCGCGAGCGAGGGCGATCTCGCCGATCAGGGTCGACGCATAGTCCTCCTGCTTCGCGCCGCGCAGCTCGCTCGACGTATAGGTGTTGAAGTCGCAGTAGCCGCAGCGCACGCGGCAGAACGGCACGTGCAGGTACGCCGAGAACGGGGTGTCGGCAGAGATCGTCAGGTCGTCGGGCAGGCGGCCGTCGGCGGGAGCCGGATCGCCGAGGGGAAGCGGTCCCGCCATCAGACGGGGGTCGCGTACAGCGGGGAGATCGCGCGCAGGTACCGCGCGAACAGCTCGCGGCGGCGCCGCTTCATGAGTGCCGGGATCAGGCGGTAGACGAGCGCGTTGGGCGCGTCGAACGCGCGCACCGTGAACCACACCTCGTCGTTGTCCTCGCGCCAGTCGACGTCGAACGACTCCTCGCCGCTGACGACCGAGCCCCCGATCGTCCCGAGCACGAAGCCGATGCGCCGTGTCTCCTCGGTGACCGAGATCACGCGCAGCTCGGAGTCGGCGCGCATGCCGCCCACCCGACCGCGCAGGTGCAGCGTCATCCCGGCGCCGACGAACGGCATGCCCTCCGCGTCGTAGCGCGGCTCGACATCGCGCTTGCTCGGCGCGATCGGGTTGCCCTCGGCGTCGAAGCTGACCCCGGCGTACGCGGGGCCCGGGGCAGGACGCACGTCTTCCACCGAGAGTCCCGCTGCGCGCTGCGCCGTCCACGACAGCAGGGCCTCGCCCGCCGTCTGGAACCGCTCCTCGCCGCTGCCGATCCGCCAGGACTCCTCCGCCGGGATGCTGCGCTCCGGCGGGTACTGCATCAGGTCGGGGGCGTGGGTCGCACCCACGGCCGCATAGTCCACCGTGTCGTCTCGGAAAGTCCCGCGCCGCATGAGATCCAGCCTACTTCGGGTTCCCTGGGCGAACACCCCCCGCACCACGGGAGCGCCCAGGATCGCCCGGGTTACTTCTTGTCCTTGCCCTCGACGTCGCCGGAGAGCGCCGCGATGAACGCCTCCTGGGGGACCTCGACGCGGCCGACCATCTTCATGCGCTTCTTGCCCTCCTTCTGCTTCTCGAGGAGCTTGCGCTTGCGGGTGATGTCACCGCCGTAGCACTTGGCGAGCACGTCCTTGCGGATCGCGCGGATGGTCTCGCGGGCGATGATGCGCGCACCGATCGCCGCCTGGATCGGCACCTCGAACTGCTGACGAGGGATGAGCTTGCGCAGGCGCTCGGCCATCATCGTGCCGTACGCGTAGGCCTTGTCGCGGTGCACGATCGAGCTGAAGGCGTCGACCTTCTCGCCCTGGAGGAGGATGTCGACCTTCACCAGGTCGGCCTCCTGCTGACCGGAGGGCTCGTAGTCGAGCGAGGCGTACCCCTGCGTCTTGGACTTGAGCTGGTCGAAGAAGTCGAACACGATCTCGCCGAGCGGCATGTTGTAGCGCAGCTCGACGCGCTCCTCCGAGAAGTACTCCATGCCCAGCAGCGTGCCGCGCCGCGACTGGCACAGCTCCATCACGGTGCCGACGTAGTCCTTGGGCAGCAGGATCGCCGCCTTCACCATCGGCTCCGACACCGAGCCGATGCGCCCATCGGGGTACTCGCTCGGGTTCGTGACCGTGACCGTCTCGCCGGTGTCGCTGGTGACGACCTCGTAGATCACGCTCGGCGCCGTGGTGATGAGGTCGAGGCCGAACTCGCGCGCGAGCCGCTCCGTCACGATCTCCAGGTGCAGCAGGCCGAGGAAGCCGCAGCGGAAGCCGAAGCCGAGCGCGACCGAGGTCTCCGGCTCGTACTGCAGCGACGCGTCGGAGAGCTTGAGCTTGTCGAGGGCCTCGCGCAGTTCCGCGTAGTCGCTGCCGTCGATCGGGTAGATGCCCGAGAACACCATCGGCTTCGGGTCGGTGTAACCGGGGAGCGCCTCAGCGGCGGGCTTGCGCGCGTTCGTGATGGTGTCGCCGACCTTCGACTGGCGCACGTCCTTCACGCCGGTGATGAGGTAGCCCACCTCGCCGACGCCGAGGCCCTTCGTGGGCGTCGGCTCCGGGCTGGAGACGCCGACCTCGAGGGCCTCATGGTTCGCCCCGGTCGACATCATCTGGATGCGCTCGCGCGGAGAGAGGCTGCCGTCGACCATGCGCACGTAGGTGACGACACCGCGGTAGGCGTCGTACACGGAGTCGAAGATCATGGCGCGGGCGGGAGCCTCGGCGTCTCCGACGGGCGCGGGGATCTCCTGCACGAGGCGGTCGAGCAGGTCCTCGACGCCGACGCCGGTCTTGCCCGACACGCGCAGCACGTCTTCCGGCTTGCCGCCGATGAGCGACGCGAGCTCCTTCGCGTACTTCTCCGGGTCGGCCGCCGGGAGGTCGATCTTGTTGAGGACCGGGATGATGTGCAGGTCGTTCTCGAGCGCCAGGTAGAGGTTGGCGAGCGTCTGCGCCTCGATCCCCTGTGCGGCGTCGACCAGGAGGATCGCCCCCTCGCACGCGGCGAGGGAGCGCGAGACCTCGTAGGTGAAGTCCACGTGGCCGGGGGTGTCGATCATGTTGAGCGCGAACGTCTCGCCGTCGATCTCCCAGGGCATGCGCACGGCCTGGCTCTTGATGGTGATGCCGCGCTCGCGCTCGATGTCCATGCGGTCGAGGTACTGCGCCCGCATGTCCCGGTCCGACACCACTCCGGTGATCTGGAGCATGCGGTCGGCGAGCGTCGACTTGCCGTGATCGATGTGGGCGATGATGCAGAAATTGCGGATCTGCGCAGCCGGCGTCGCGGCAGGCTGAAGCGGGGTGAGAGCGCGTGGGGACATGTCCCGTCGATTCTACGGTGAGGGGCAGGGGAATCCCCATTCGGGGACATCGGTGATAGTCTCCCGAAGTTGCCCGGGATCAATCCGTGACACCGGATCCCGTAAGCGATACGACTCCGTCACAGACTCCGTGAGGGCTGTCGCGTCGCGCAGAACGGCGGATGGCGCCCGATTCATCCGCCCGGCTCAGCGTTGCGTCGGCGGATCCCGAGCGCGTCTGGAGAAGAGAAAGACAATCCCCCTTGATCAAGTACCTCGCACGCCGCGCCCTCGGCTGGCTGCTCATGATCGTGGTCGCGACGAACCTCACCTACTTCCTCGCGTGGGGGTTCCTCGATCCGCGCAGCAACTACGTGGGCCGTCGTCCTCCGCTCAGTGAAGAGCAGATCAACAACCTCCTCGTGCCCCGCAACCTCAGCGACACCGTGCCGCTCATCGAGCGCTGGTGGAACTGGTTCACGAGCATCCTCCTCCGCTGGGACTGGGGGGTGAGCCCGACCGGCGGCTCCGTCAACGAGCAGGTCGCGTACCGCATGTGGGTCAGCGCGGAGCTCGTGCTCGGCGCGACGATCATCACCACGATCCTCGGCATCGCGCTCGGCGTGTACACGGCCTCCCGCCAGTACAAGCTCGCCGACCGCATCGGCCAGGCCACCAGCATCATCACGCTGAACATCCCGATCGTTGTCGCGGCCTTCGCGATCGTGCTGCTCGCGATCGGCCTCAACAACGCCACCGGCACGCGCATCTTCTATGTGACAGGGAACGCCAGTCAGGGGGTCGAGGGCTTCTTCCCCACCCTGATAGATGTGCTGCAGCATCTGACGCTGCCGACCATAGCCCTGGTGCTCACGGGCTACGCGAGCATCCACTTCCTGCAGCGCTCGCTGCTGCTGGACAACATCAACGCCGACTACGTGCGCACCGCTCGCGCCAAGGGCCTCACCAAGCAGCAGGCCATCCGCAAGCACGCACTGCGCACCTCGCTGATCCCCGTCGCCACGCAGGTCGCCTTCACGATCCCCGCCATCTTCACCGGCGCGGTCCTGACCGAGACGATCTTCGCGTGGAACGGCATGGGCAAGTACTTCATCGAGACCATCTCGAAGAACGACATCCACGGAACCGTCGCGATCGCGGCCTTCGGCGCGGTCCTCACGGCGATCGGCGCGATCCTCGCCGACATCGCCGTCGTGGTCCTCGACCCGCGTGTGAGAGTGAGCTGACATGAGCACCGACATGCTCGACCCGACCATCCACCCGGACCCCGCGGCCGCCGGCCCCGAGACCACCCGCGTCGCGACGAAGCGCCTGTCGAAGTGGAGCCTGTACTGGCGGCGCTTCTCCCGCAACCGCGGTGCGCTCATCGGCCTGGTGATCTTCGCGCTGCTCGTGCTGTTCGCGATCTTCGGCCCGCTGATCGCGCGCTACGACCACGTGGAGCTCGACTTCCTGAACCTGAGCACCCCTCCGTCCACGGAGCACTGGTTCGGCACCAACAACGCCGGCAACGACCTGTTCGCGCAGGTGGCAGTCGGCCTGCAGCGCTCTCTCATGATCGCGCTCACGGTCTCGATCGGCGTCACGATCGTGTCGGCCCTGGTCGGCACGGCCGCGGCCTACTTCGGCGGCTGGACCGAGCGCATCTCGCTCCTGATCATCCACTTCATGATGGTGATCCCGAGCTTCCTCATCCTCGCGATGATCTCGAACAAGGCCGGCGGAGACTGGCGCGTGATCGCGCTCATCATGATCTTCGTGATCGGGTGGTACTTCCCCGCCCGCGTCATCTGGACCATGGCCCTGTCGCTGCGCGAGCGCGAGTATGTCAGCGCGGCCCGCTACATGGGCGTGGGCGGCATGAAGATCGTGCTGCGCCACCTGCTGCCGAACATCGGCTCGCTCCTCGTGATCAACTTCACCCTCGGCGTCGTCTCGGCCGTCGTGACTGAGACCGGCCTGTCGTTCCTCGGCTTCGGCGTCAAGATCCCCGACGTGTCGCTCGGCGCCCTGATCGGTGCCGGCTCGAGCTCGCTCACCACGGCCCCGTGGCTGTTCTACTTCCCGGCGGCGGCGCTGACCCTGCTCACGGTGTCGATGGCGTTGATCGCCGACGGCCTGCGCGACGCCCTCGACCCGACCTCGGCTGCAGGAGGCCGCGCATGACCAACGTCCTCTCCGTCCGCGATCTCAAGGTCAGCTTCGCCTCCGAGGCCGGCCGCGTCGACGCCGTGCGCGGCGTCTCGTTCGACCTCGAAGCCGGCAAGACCCTCGGCATCGTCGGCGAGTCCGGCTCCGGCAAGTCCGTCACCTCGCTCGCGATCATGGGACTCCTCGACGAGAACGCCAAGGTCACCGGCTCGATCATGTACGACGGCAAAGAGCTGATCGGCATGAGCGACAAGCAGCTGTCGGTGATCCGCGGCAACGGCATGTCGATGGTCTTCCAGGACCCGCTGACCTCGCTCACCCCCGTCTACACCGTGGGCGACCAGCTCATCGAGGCCCTCACGGTGCACCGCAGCCTGTCGAAGAAGGATGCGTGGGACCGCTCGGTCGAGCTGCTGAAGCTCGTCGGCATCACCGAGCCGGAGCGGCGCATGAAGTCGTTCCCGCACGAGTTCTCCGGCGGCATGCGCCAGCGCGTGGTGATCGCCATCGCGATGGCCAACAACCCCAAGCTCATCATCTGCGATGAGCCGACCACGGCCCTCGACGTCACGATCCAGGCGCAGATCCTCGACCTGATCGAGAAGGCGCAGGACGAGACCGGAGCCGCGGTGATCATGATCACGCACGACATGGGCGTGGTGGCCCGCACGGCCGACGACGTGCTGGTGATGTACGCGGGCAAGCCCGTGGAGCAGGCGCCCGTGCACGAGCTGTTCCACAAGACGCGCATGCCGTACTCGATCGGCCTGCTGGGCGCGATCCCGCGCGTGGACAAGGGCGACAAGCAGCCGCTCACCCCGATCAAGGGCAACCCGCCGCTGCTGATCGACCTGCCCGACGCGTGCCCCTTCGCCGACCGCTGCCCCATCGTGATGGACGCGTGCCGCGCGAAGGAGCCGGAGCTGCTCCCCGTGGCCACCGGCTCGGGCGACCTGCACCGCGCCGCCTGCATCCGCTCGCACGAGATCGAGGACGGCGGCCTGCTGGGCGGCCTCCCGGTCTACCCCGTGCGCGCGGTGCCGGAGAGCGACCTCACGCGACTCCCGCGCGAGGAGCGCCCGGTCACGCTCGAGGTCAAGAACCTCACGAAGACCTTCCCGCTGCTCAAGGGCGCGTTCCTCAAGCGCAAGGTCGGCGAGGTGCAGGCGATCAAGGGCATCAGCTTCGACGTCCGTGAGGGCGAGACGATGGCCATCGTCGGCGAGTCCGGCTCCGGCAAGACCACGACCCTGCTGCAGATCATGGACATGGTCAAGCAGAGCGAGGGCGACATCGTGATCGCCGGCACCAGCGTCAACGACATCCACAGCCGCAAGGTGGAGCGGGCGCTGCGACGCGACATCCAGATCGTGTTCCAGGACCCGATGGGCGCCCTCGACCCGCGCATGACGGTCGCCGACATCATCTCCGAGCCGCTGTTCGCGATCGGCACGCCCAAGGAGGAGGCGCACCGTCGCGTGGACGAGCTGATGGACCTCGTCGGCCTGAACCCGGCGCACAGCGACCGCTTCCCCCAGGCGTTCTCCGGCGGTCAGCGGCAGCGCATCGGCATCGCCCGCGCCCTGTCGACGAACCCGAAGATCGTGGTGCTCGATGAGCCGGTCTCGGCGCTCGACGTGTCGATCCAGGCCGGTGTGATCAACCTGCTCGACGAGCTGAAGGTGAAGCTGGGCCTGTCGTACCTGTTCGTCGCGCACGACCTGTCCGTGGTGCGCCACATCGCCGACCGCGTGGCCGTGATGTACCTCGGCGAGTTCGTGGAGCACGGCGACGTGGACGACGTGTTCGACAACCCGCAGCACCCGTACACGCAGGCGCTGCTGTCGGCCATCCCCGTCCCCGACCCGGATGTGGAGCGCACCCGCCAGCGCGTCGTGTTCGACGCGGCGACCATGTCGACCAAGCCCGCGACGGTCTGATCGCCGCGGTCGCGGGGTTGCTGGTCACCGTCCGATAACGGTTAGGCGCGATTCACTCCGGGGCGGTATGCCGGTCGCGACCGCGAACTATTCTTCCCTTTATGAAACGCCGAAAGGCGAAAGGAGCACCATGAAGAACAAGAAGTTGCTGGGGGCGATCGCGATCAGCGGCGCCCTGGCACTCGCCCTCGCGGGTTGCGCGAGCGGGTCCGGAAACACCGGTGGCGGGGACAACGGCGGCGACAAGGTCGAGACCAAGTCCGCCGACTACAACCCCCAGGACCGCAGCAACCTGCAGGAGGGTGGCGAGGTCAACTTCCCGATCAACGAGATCCCCGAGCAGCTGAACGCCTTCAACGGTGACGGCAGCGCGGACACCGTGCGTCTGTGGTCGTGGTACATGCCGCAGATCCTGCTCGTCTCGCCGGAGGGCGAGGTCACGAAGAACGACGCGTACCTCGACGCCTACGACATCGGCGAGAACGACGGCAACACCACCATCACGTTCACGTTCACGGACGAGGCCCACTTCAACGACGGCACGGACATGGACTGGACGGCCATCGACGCGACGTGGAAGGCCAACCGCTCCTACGACGAGGGCTTCACCCCCAACGCGACCGACGGCTACAAGCAGATCAAGAGCGTCGAGCAGGGCGACTCCGCCAAGACCGCGGTCGTCACCTTCGACGGCATCTACGCCTGGCCGTCCATGGCGTTCCTGACCGGTGGCGTGCTGCACCCGGCCGTCGCCGACCCGACCGTCTTCAACGAGGGCTTCATCGGCAACATGCACCCCGAGTGGGGCGCCGGACCGTACACGGTCGACACGTTCGACCCGAACGGCGGCTTCGTCTCGTTCAAGCCGAACCCCGAGTGGTGGGGCAACGCACCGCTGCTCGACTCGGTGACCTTCACGGCGATGGAGCCGGACGCCGCGATCAACGCCTTCAAGAACGGCGAGATCGACATGGTGGGCGCCAACACCAACGACCGTCTGAAGCAGCTGCAGGACGTCGACGACACCACGGTGCGCCGCGCGCAGCAGACCGCGAAGACGATCATCATGGTCGACGCCGACAAGCCGCAGTTCGAGGACATCGACGTGCGCAAGGCCTTCTTCATGGGCATCAACATCGACCAGCAGAAGCAGATCGCGTGGAACGGCCTCGGTTACGAGGAGCCGGCCGCCGGTTCGCTGAACCTGTACGCGTTCCAGGACGGCTACTCCGACTCGTTCGCGACCGCCGGTCTGAAGAACGACGTCGACGCCGCCAAGAAGCTGCTCGACGACGCCGGCTGGACCGAGGGCGACGACGGCATCCGCGAGAAGGACGGCGAGAAGCTGTCCATCACCTACCCGGTGTTCGGTGAGGACCCCACGCTCGAGGCCCTCGCGAAGTCGCTCCAGGCGCAGCAGAAGGAGATCGGCATCGACGTGCAGATCGACGTCCGCCCCTCGGCCGACTTCTCGAACGACCTGACGTCGAAGAACTGGGACGCGGTGTCGCTCCGCTTCACCGACTCCGACCCGTTCGGTCCGGCTTGGTTCTGCCAGCTCTACTGCTCGGACAGCCAGCTGAACCTGTCGGGCACCGGCACGGCCGAGATCGACAAGCAGATCGCCGACGAGGTCGAGTCGCAGAAGGACGCGGAGTCCTGGACCGCCGCCTCCATGGAGCTCGAGCCGAAGATCATCGAGCAGACGTGGGGCGTCATCCCGCTCTACAACGGCCCGTCGATCTTCGTGGTCAAGAACGGCCTGGCGAACCTCACGCCGGAGCCCTACGTGGGCCTCGACCTGTTCGGCGTCACGCCGGTCGAGAACGTCGGCTGGGAGAAGTAACACCCTCTGACACATCTCGTGTCGACGCGGGGTCGGTGGTTCGCCACCGGCCCCGCTTCCTTATGCTGAAGACGTGAGCGTCCAGACCGTCCTCGTGCACGGCATCCGCACCTCGGCGACCATGTGGCGCTCCCAGGTGGCGTACCTGGAGGAGCACGGGCATCCCGTGACCGCGCTCGATCTTCCCGGGCACGGCTCCCGCATGGCGGAGGACTTCACGCTGCACGAGGCCCTCCACACGATCGATGCCGCCGTGCGCGCCGCCGCCGAGCGCGGACCCGTGCTCCTGGTCGGGCACTCGATGGGCGGACTGCTCTCCCTCGCCTACACCGGGGGCGCCGAGCGTCCTCCGGTCGCCGGGCTCGTCGCGGCCGCCTGCACCTCGCTCCCGCAGGGTGCAGGGCTCCGCGCGTACCGACTGTTCGCGCGGGCCGTCGACTCGCTCCCCGACCGCGGCCTGTGGCTCACGCGGCAGATGCTCGCCGCCACGATCCCCGCCGAGAACCGCGCCGACTTCCAGGCCGGTGGCTACGCGCTCGACATGCAGGACACCGCGCTGCGCAGCCTGGCCGCGCTGGACGTGGCCGCCGCCGTCCCGCGCATCGACGTGCCGCTGTGGTTCGTGAACGGGCAGTATGACCAGCTGCGCCTGAACGAACCGCTGTTCCGCCGGCTCGCACCGCACGCGGAGCTCATCGTGGTCCCCCGCACCACGCACCTGGTCACGGCCATGCGACCCCGGGTGTTCAACGCGGTGCTGGCCCTCGCGATCGCCACCGTCGAGGCGCAGGCCGAGGACTCATGAGCGGGCGGGCTGCCGTGCGAACGCCGTGAGCAGGCCCCCCACGAGCGACAGCACCGCAGCGGCGAGGAAGACGAGCCAGAAGCCGCCGACCAGCGCCACCAGCCCCGCCCCGAGGACCGGGCCGATCAGCTGACCGAGCGCCGCGGTGACGTTCACGATGCCGAGGTCGCGGGCGTGGTCCTGCTCATCCGGCAGCAGGTCGGCCGCGAACGCGAGTCCCACCGTGGAGAAGGCGCCGTAGCCGAGCCCCATGAGCGCCGCGGCGACCATGGTCATCTCGAACGTGGGCACCAGCACGATCGCCACTCCGGACGCCGCCTGCACCACGGTCGCGGCGACCGTGAGCGTGCGGCGCCGCCCCGTCCGGTCGGATACGAGGCCGGTGACCACCGAGGCCAGCACCACGAACACCGTGTAGACGACGATCAGCAGCAGCAGGTTGTCCTGGGCGGTCGTGTTCTCCTGCCCCAGCCCGTGCAGCAGGAAGAACAGGAACAGGGCGGTGCCGAGCGCATTGCCGACGTTGGTCACCAGCCGACCGGACAGCATCCAGGCGAAGTCTCGGTCGCGCAGCGAGGCCAGCCGGGGGCGTCCGGCATCGCGGGGACGCAGCGCCTCGGTCGTCGGCGGGTCGGGCAGCAGGAGCGCGGCCACCGACCCCGCAATCGCGATCACCGCGGCCAGGAGCAGGTAGCCCGACACGATGTCGAGTCCGAGGAGCACGACCAGCCCGACGCCGAGCACGATCCCGACCGCCTGGGCGGAGCCGACGGCGGCGGAGGCGGCACCCCGCTGCGTGGTCGGAAGCTGATCCGCGATCAGGGCGGTGAAGGCGGCCGACGACACCGCGACGCCGATCGAGACACCCACCCACCCGGCACCGACCGCCCAGGGTCCGGTCGCGAAACCGGTCAGCACCAGGCACAGGGCCGTCAGCCAGACACCACCCAGCGCCCACGGGCGTCGGCGGTGCCGTCCGGCGCGCGCGCGATCCGACAGGGCACCGGCGGCCGGACCGGCGACGATGCCCGCCAGTCCGCCCACCCCGAGCACGAGGCCGGAGGACACGACCCCGCGGATCCAGTCGTCCTCCGGGGTATCGAGCTGCAGCGGGAGGAGCAGCTGCACCGGGGTGAGCTGCACGGTCCAGATCGCCAGCCACGCCAGCGTGAACAGCGACATCCACCGCGCGCCGGCCCGGACGCGGTGCGTCGCCGGAGCCGCGGTCATCGCCGCGCCGCCGACGTCGTGGCACCGGTGCGGACGGAGGCGATCAGGTCGCGGTACCAGTCGTACGAGGCCTTCGGGGTGCACTCCCCCGTGACGAAATCGACGTGCACCAGTCCGAAGCGCTGGGTGTAGCCGTCGGCCCACTCCCAGTTGTCCAGCAGCGACCACACCGTGTACTCCTCGACCGGCACTCCGGCGTCGATGGCCTCGGCGACCGCGGCGATGTGCCCCGACAGGTAGGAGATCCGGTCGGCGTCGTCCACGCGGGCCGCCGTGTCGGGCTCGGGGAAGGAGGCACCGTTCTCACCGATGATCACGGGCGGCAGCTGCGGGTGCCGGGCGTGCAGGTCGACCAGCAGGTCGCGCAGGGCGGACGGCATGATCGGCCACTCCGGTCCGAAGCCCGTCACCGGCACACCGGGGGTCGGCACGATGTCGAACGGGATGGGTCCTCCGGCGGTGGACGCCGTCACGGTCGTGGGGTTGTAGAAGTTGACGCCGTAGAAGTCGATCGAGCCGCCGATCGCCGCCAGGTCGCCCTCCTCCACGGGCAGCGGCGGCAGCCCGATCGCCTCCAGGTCGGGGTACGCGCCGTCGAGCAGCGGGGTGCTGAAGATCCGGTTGTGCAGGAGGTCGTAGACGAACGCCGCCTCGTGGTCTTCCGGGGCATCCTGCAGCGGGAGTACCCAGGTGTGGTTGTTGACCAGTCCCACCGCCGTGGCACCCCGCGTGCGCAGCGCCGCCGCAGCCCGCGCGTGAGCCAGCAGCTGGTGATGGGCGGTGGGCAGGGCGTCGAACAGCAGCTGCTTCCCCGGTGCGAGGGCACCCACCGCGTAGCCCTGGAGCGTCGTCATCGCCGGCTCGTTGAGGGTGTACCAGTGCGCGACGCGGTCGCCCAGGCGGTCGGCCACGATCGCCGCATACTCGCCGAATCGCTCGGCGGTGTCGCGCGCGAGCCACCCGCCCGTCTCCTCCACGGTGCTCGGCATCTCCCAGTGGAACAGCGTGGGGAAGGGCGTGACGCCGCGCTCCAGCAGCAGATCGACGAACCGGGAGTAGTGGTCGAGGGCTGCGGTGTTCCCGCGCCCACGTCCGTCGGGCTGCACCCGCGCCCACGGGATCGAGAAGCGGTAGCGGTCGAGGCCGAGGGCGGAGGCGAGGTCGGCGTCACGCTCGGGATGGCGGTAGCTGTCGCAGGCGGGGTCGGCGGTGGAGCCGTCGACGATCGCGCCGGGAGCTTCGAGGTAGTCGTCCCAGATCGAGCGCCCTCCCCCGTCGGCGGAGCGCGAGCCCTCGATCTGGAGCGCCGAGGTCGCCGCAGACCAGCGGAGCCGGCCGAGCGCGGGGGAAGGAACGGAGGCGGGGGTCATGGGGCTCCTTGACGTCGTTGTCGGGTCACGATGATTCTGCACCCGGTACCACTCCGAGCGCGACGCAGTTTCGCGGACGCGGCCTCGTTTCGCGCGATGCATCCCGGACTGGTAGAGTTGGCTCTTGGCTTGCGTGTGGGTTCTTCCCTCACGACCGCCGTGCAGCAGCCCTCTTCTGCTGCCGGCACTCCGAACAACTCCTGTACAGAAAGCGTCCACACGTGGCAAACATCAAGTCGCAGATCAAGCGCAACAAGACCAACGAGAAGGCTCACGAGCGCAACAAGGCCGTGAAGAGCGAGCTGAAGACTCTCGTCCGCCAGACCCGCGAGGCCGTCGCCGCCGGCGACAAGGCCGCCGCCGAGAAGGTCCTGAAGAAGGCCACGGTCAAGCTCGACAAGGCCGTCAGCAAGGGCGTGCTCCACAAGAACCAGGCGGCCAACCGCAAGTCGGCCATCGCCAAGAAGGTCGCCGCTCTCTGAGCATCTGATCATCCGGAAGGCCCGTCTCCTCGCGAGGCGGGCCTTCTGTCGTTCCCGGAACACGTGGGGTCGACACGGGACAAGCGAGGGGCCGGGAACATGCCCTCCATCGCGGAGGCGGCGTGCAGCGGCACACGCTCGCGCCGGGACTGCGTGCCGGCGACGTGCATCTTCACGGGTGGCGGACCGCTGCCAGGCTGCGGGCGCCGCACGCTCAGCCGCCGAAGGGCTCCCGCGTGGCGATGACCGTGACCATGCGCTCGAGCGCGAAGATCGGGTCGCGGGCGGCACCCTTCACCTCGGCGTCGGCGCGGGCGGTGGCCTGGATCGCCATCCCGAGCGACCGCTCGTTCCAGCCCGCGAGGTCGCGGCGGGCGCGGTCGACCTGCCAGTCCTTCATCCCGAGGCGCTGCGCGAGCTGACGGCTCGGCTCCCGATTCCCGGCGACCCGCGCCATCGTGCGCAGCTTCATGGCGAACGCCGCGACCATGGGCACCGGATCCGCTCCGGAGGCCAGGGCGTGCCGCAGCGACACCAGGGCCTCGCCGTAGCGCCCGGCGATCGCCGTGTCGGCAACGACGAACGCCGACACCTCGACGCGGCCGCCGTAGTACTTGGTGACGACCTCTTCCGTGACGTCGCCCTCGACGTCGCCGATCAGCTGCTGGCAGGCGGCGGCGAGCTCGGTGAGGTCATCGGCGAACGCGGAGACCAGGGCTCGCAGGGCCGGGGGCGCGATGCGCTTCTTGGCAGCCGCGAACTCCCCCGCCGCGAAGTCGACCCTGTCGCCGTCTCGCTTGATCGCCGGGCAGGGGATCTCGATGCCCCCGCCCGTGCCGGCACGCAGGGCGTCGAGCAGCTTCTTGCCACGAACGCTCGCGCCCGTGTGACGGAGCACGACCGTGGCGCCCTCCTGCGGTTGCTCGAGATAGGACACGGCCTCCTGCAGGAACGCGTCGGAGCACTTCTCGACGCCGGAGACCCGCACGAGGCGCGGCTCACCGAACAGGGAGGGCGACGTGAGGGCCAGGAGCGTGCCCGGGGCGTAGTCGTCGGCGCGGACGTCGCTGACCTCGAGGGCCGGATCCTCGGCGCGCAGATAGTCGCGGACACCGGCGATCGCACGCTCGGCGCAGACCTCTTCCGGACCGGAGACGAGCACGATCGGGGCGGGACGGGGCTCGCGCCACGACACCTGCGGGATCTTCGCGGGCTTCGCGCCACCGCGGGCGGGAGGACGGGACGCTGCCATGACCCCAGCCTACCGGCGGCGTCCGACACCGCGATCGGACGATCGCTGCCGCTGGTTCGGCGCAGACCTGCACGATGTCCCGCTGCCACGGCGACGACCTCGACGCTCGGGAGTCGTCTCGCTCCACATCGCCAGAGCGCCGTGACGCAGCCCGAGGAGGATGCGTCCGCGCTCGTCGGTCCGATACACCTGGGCCCCCAGCGCGCCCAGCAGGTCGAGCGTCTCACGGCGCGGGTGCCCGTAGTCGTTGTCGGCACCCACGCTGATGAGCGCGACCACGGGTGAGAGCGCCTGGTAGAGCCCGGGGTCCTGGTCGGCGCTGCCGTGGTGGGCGACCTTCACCACCGCGTACGGGCCGAGGCGCTCCGAACGCTGGAGCAGGCGCTGCGCAGGGGCCGACAGATCGGCGAGGAAGAGCGAGCGAGGCACCTCTCCCCACTGAACTCCATCACGACGCCGAGGTCGTTGCCCGCGGGGAACGCCGTCGTATCGCGAACGGGCCACCGCACGCGCCAGCTCGCCCCGCCCAGGGTTCCCCTGAGCCCCGCGGACGCCTGCTCCACCCGTGCTCCCCCGGCCGCGAGCGAGGCGAGGGTCCGCTCGTCGTCCGCGTCGGCGGTCGGCCCGTGCAGCACCGCGGACACCCGGCCCCGCACGGCCTCGACGCCGCCCGCATGGTCCAGGTCGAAGTGGGTGAGCACGAGCAGGTCGAGTCGATCGATGCCGAGCGAGCGCAGGCAGTCGCGAAGAGGTTCCGGCGCCGGACCGGTGTCGATCAGAGCCACGGCGCCCTCGGATCGGACGAGCAGCGCGTCGCCCTGACCCACGTCGCACGCGGCGATCGACCAGGCGTCCGGGGTCGCGGCCGTCGCGAGGGGCCCGCCGAGCAGGGCCTGCGCCCCGGCGAGGGAGCCGGCGACCACGAGCACCGTGACGGCGCCACCGCGCAGCACGGCGCCGCCGCGCACGCGCCACCGCGGACCACGGCTCCCGCCCTCCAGGCACACGACCGCGACCGCGGCGCCGAGCCCGGCGACCAGTGCCGCGCTGCCGATCCCTGCGGGCAGCAGGATGGTCGCACCGGGCAGGTCCGCGGTCACCTGGGCGGTCGTCGCGATCCAGGTCGCGGGCAGCCACGCGGTGGCGGCCAGGAGGTCGGCGACCGCGGGCACGGGCGCCGCGAGGCAGGCGAGCAGCCCGACCACGGTCGCGACCGGTGCCGCGGGTTCCGCGATCAGGTTCGCCGCCACGCCGATGAGCGACTGCTGTTCCGCGAACAGCGCGATGATGGGCCCGCACGCGAGCTGCGCCGAGAGCGGGACCGCGATCGCCAGTGCGACCGGGCCCGGCATCCACCGTCGCAACCCGCGTGACAACGGCGGTGCGAGCAGGATGAGTGCGCCCGTCGCGGCGGCCGACAGCGCGAAGCCGGGCGTCGCGGCGAGCCACGGATCGGACACCAGGATCATGATCGTCGACAGGGCGAGCACGCCTGCACCGGCGCTCGGTCGTCCTAGGAGCACGGACAGCATCCCCGCGCCCGCCATCACCGCGGCGCGCACCACGCTCGGCTCCGGCGTGACCAGCACCACAAAGCCGGAGAGCGCCGTGGTCGCGAGCACCACCCGCAGCGCCCGGCCGCCACCGCACAGCGCCGTGAGCCCGAAGACCGCCGCCACCACGATCGCGCAGTTCGCCCCGCTGACGGCCGTGAGGTGACTGAGACCGCTCGAACGCATGTCTTCGTCCAGGTCGGAGCCCACCGCCCTGGTGTCCCCCACGGCGAGTCCCGGCAGGAGCGCCCCGCCCGGCTCGGGCAGCCGCAGCGCGCGGTCGACGAAGGCGCGGCGCGCCGTGGCGGCCACGCCGAACACCCCGGACGGAGGCTGCACGACCTCCGTGGTCGTGGCGTAGAGCACCAGCACCGCGCGCTCCCCCGCCTCCGTCGCCGAGGTCTCCCCCACGACGCGGAGCCGAGCGCCGAGGTCGATGCCGTCGGCGGGCACGGTCCCGATCCGCACCGGCACCGCGACCGGGCGCGCCCGACCCGGCGGACCGAGGCTCTGCGTGGTCGCCTCGACCCAGAGCCGCCCATCCTGACCCGTGGACGCGGACGACGTGACCTCGACCACCGCTTCGACCACGCGGCCGCCCTGCCCCGCGGCGGCTTCGCGCGACGGAAGGGCGTACCCCACGGACAGCGCCGTGGCCGCGGCCGCCGCGAGCATCAGGAGGACCAGCCCCGCGCCGTGCCTCCCCCGTGCGAGCAGCACCAGCAGGACGACGCCCGCCGCGACGCCGCACACGAGCGCACAGGCCGCCGCGAGACCGGGCTGGAACACGCAGACGAGCGCCGCCGCCCACACCGCGAGGGCGACCGGCACGAGCCGGAGATCGCGGGACTTCACACCCGTACCCCGTCGCGTAATCCCGCGAGCAGCTTCTCCCCGATGCCCGGCACGCCGAGGAGGTCGTCCACCGACTGGAAGCGTCCGTTCTCCTCCCGCCACGCGATGATGCGGGCGGCCAGGGCGGGGCCGATCCGCGGCAGCGTCTCCAGCGCGGCCTGGTCGGCCGCGTTGAGGTCGATCCGCGCGTCGGTGGGTGCCGCGACGGGAGAGCCGGTGCCCGACCCGCCGACCACGGGCACGAGGATCTGCTCGCCGTCCTCGACCCGGCGGGCGAGGTTGATCGCGGCGAGGTCGGCGTCGACCGTCGTACCACCCGCGGCCGCCACCGCATCGACCAGCCGCGCATCACCGCCGACGACATATAGTCCCGGCCGCTCGACCGCGCCGAGCACGTGCACGTACAGCACGTCGGACGACGGCGCGGCCGTCGCGCGGTCGCCCACCGGGAAGGACTCCGCCGGTGCGCCCTGACCGCGCAGGATGCCCAGTCCGACGGCGGCCGACAGCACGACGAGAGCCAGTGCCACCGCGGCGCCCACACCGAGCCGCAGTCGTCGCTGCCGGGGTACGGGTGTCGGTGCGGGAGGAGTCACCCCGTCACGGTAGGTCTCCGCAGACCCCCCGCGACCACGGAGAACCGCCGGTCGTGGACAACAGCGGCGCCCGGTCCGCCGTGCAGAGCCGAAGGCGGGGCGATCGGAGCCGAGCTCGCTCCGACGCCGCCAGGCTGGCAGCACGCATGAGCCGGCGCCCGGGCACGCCGCTCTCTCTTCCGATGCGTGCCCGCCGCGTGGCGCAGACTGGACCGGTGACCGACATCGTCGACGACCTGCCCCCGGAGGCCTCTCATCACGACGCTGAGCGCGCTTTCCGCGAGGCGGGCTGGACGCCGAGCGGCGCGGGCGACTGGGCCTTCGCCCTGCGCTCGCCCGACGGCGTCGCCGCGGTGCGCATCAGCCCGTTCGATCCGGTCGGACCGTACACGGCCGCGCTGTATCGCGAAGCCGCGCACACCGGTCAGGTACCGCGATTGTTCGCGCACCGCCGACTCGCGGGCGGCGGGGATCTGCAGGTGATGGAGTGGCTCCACGCGGTCGACGAGAAGGACGCGGTCGCCTTCCACACCGCCATCGCCGAACGCGCACCGCACGTCGCCGAGCTCGTCGACGTCGTGCGCCGCATCCATGCCAGGGCAGCGCGGGCGCTGCCCTGGTGCGGCCCCCTCGATCAGAACCCGTCCAACATCATGCGCGGCAGCGACGGGCGTCTCGTCGCGTGCGATCTGTACTACGCGGACGGTCCGGCTCTGTATGCGATGGCCGGCTCCGATCCGACCCGGTTCGTGACGCTCCTGCCGGAGTCCGAGCGCCGCTACCTGACCGAGATCCCGCTCGCGGAGTCCGGCCCGTGGGACGAGGCGTCTCGCGCGGCGATGCGCCGGGGCATCGCCGTCGCGGACGCCGCGCGCGCCGACCAGGACGCGTGACCGCGGCTCCGGAGGTCGCGACGGATCAGCCCGCGACGACGATGCTGACGATCTTGGGAGCGCGCACGACGACCTTCACGATCTCGCGGTCGCCGATCGACCGGATCACGCGCTCATCCGCGCGGGCGAGCGCTTCCAGCTCGGCCTCGCCGATGCGCGCGGGGACCTCGAGCTGAGCCCGCACCTTGCCGCCCACCTGCACGACGGCCGTGACCGTGTCCTCCACGAGCAGCGCGGGGTCGGCCGAGCGCCACGTGACCAGTCCGACGGACGGTTCGTGCCCGAGCAGCTCCCACATCTCCTCCGCGGTGTGCGGCGCGATCAGGTCGAGCATCACGGCGATCGTCTCGGCGGCCTCGCGCACCGCGGGGTCGCCCGCACCGCCCGCGCCGTCGATGGTCTTGCGGGTGACGTTCACCAGCTCCATCAGCCGGGCGACCAGCACGTTGAACTTGGTCTGCTCGACCAGGGCCGGAGCCTCCGCGAGCAGCTTGTGCGTGGCGCGACGCAGGGCCGCGTCTCCCCCGTCGAACACCACGTCGACCGGGCTGGACACCTCGTGCCCGATGCGCAGCGCACGCGAGAGGAACTTCTGCGCGCCCGTGGTCGACACGTCCGCCCAGTCCTTGTCGTCCTCCACCGGACCGGCGAAGGCGAGGCCCACGCGCAGCGCATCGGCGCCGTGCGCGTCGAGCTCCTCCTGGAACAGCACCAGGTTGCCCTTGCTCTTCGACATCTTCTGCCCGTCGAGCAGCACCATCCCCTGGTTGATCAGGTTCGAGAACGGCTCGGTGAAGTCGATCAGGCCCATGTCGAACAGGACCTTCGTGATGAAGCGTGCGTAGAGCAGGTGCAGGATCGCGTGCTCGACGCCGCCGATGTACGAGTCCACCGGCGCCCAGCGCGACGCCTGGGCGGGGTCGAACGCCACGGTGTCGCTGTTCGGCGAGAGGAAGCGCAGGAAGTACCACGAGCTGTCGACGAACGTGTCCATCGTGTCGGGGTCGCGCAGCATGGGGTCGCCGGTCTCCGGGTCGGTCGTGCGCACCCAGCTCTCCGCCCCGCCCAGCGGCGAGGTGCCCTTGGGCTTGAGGTCGAGTCCCTCGACGCTCGGCAGCTTCACGGGCAGCCGGTCCTCGGGCACCGGCACGATGCGGCCGTCGTCGCCGTGCAGCATCGGGATCGGCGTTCCCCAGAAGCGCTGTCGCGAGATCAGCCAGTCGCGCAGACGGTAGTTCTTCGCCGCACGGCCCGTGCCCGACGCCTCCAGCTGCTCGATCGCGCGGGCGATCGCGTTGCGCTTGGACAGCCCGTTCAGCGGACCCGAGTTGATCATGCGACCGTCGCCCGTGAGCGCGACACCGGTCGATGCGGGGTGCTGCTCGTCGAGCGCGGCGCCCGTGTCGATCGGGACGCCCTCCTCGTCGACCTCGATCACCGGCATGGCCCCCGTGATCGGCGCGGTCGTGTCGACCACGACCTTGACCGGCAGGTCGAAGGCGCGGGCGAAGTCGAGGTCGCGCTGGTCGTGCGCGGGAACCGCCATCACGGCGCCGTGGCCGTAGTCGGCCAGCACGTAGTCGGCGGCCCACACCGGCAGCTTCTCGCCGTTCACGGGGTTGATCGCGTAGCGCTCCAGGAACACGCCCGTCTTGGGGCGATCCGTGGACTGCCGATCGATGTCGGACTCCTTCTGCACCTGCTCCAGATAGTCCTGGAACCGCTGGCGCACCTCGACGGGAGCCTCGGCGGCCAGTTCAGCGGCGAGATCGGAGTCGGGCGCCACCACGAAGAACGTCGCACCGTGCAGGGTGTCAGGGCGCGTGGAGAACACCGTCACCGGCTCGTCACGGCCCTCGATGCGGAAGTCCACGTCGGCGCCGACCGAGCGGCCGATCCAGTTGCGCTGCATCTGCAGCACCTTGTGCGGCCAGAAACCCTCGAGCTGATTCAGGTCGTCGAGCAGCCGATCCGCGTAGTCGGTGATGCGGAAATACCACTGGGTGAGCTTCTTCTTCACGACCTCGTAGCCGCAGCGCTCGCAGCGACCGTCGACGACCTGCTCGTTCGCCAGCACCGTCTGGTCGTTCGGGCACCAGTTGACCGGGCTCTTCTTGCGGTACGCCAGGCCGCGCTCGTACATCTTCAGGAACAGCCACTGGTTCCAGCGGTAGTACTCCGGGTCGGACGTGTGCAGGACGCGGCTCCAGTCGAACGAGACGCCGTACTGCTCGAAGCCGACCTTCTGCTGCGCGATGTTCTGATAGGTCCACTCGCGCGGGTCCGCGCCCTGGCGGATCGCCGCGTTCTCGGCGGGCAGGCCGAACGAGTCCCAGCCGATCGGGTTGAGCACGTTGTGCCCGCGGTGACGCCAGAACCGCGCCACGATGTCGGAATAGAGGTAGTTCTCCGCGTGCCCCATGTGCAGGTCGCCCGAGGGGTACGGGAACATCGCCAGGACGTAGCGCCGCGGGCGGGTGTCGCCGTCGCCGCCGGTAAGGAACGTCTCGTGCTCCGCCCAGTACTTCTGCCACTTGGCCTGGATGGCGTGCGCCGAGGGCATCTCCTCGTCGACGGGAGCGGTGGACAGGTTCTCGGACAACGAACGCACGACCAATCTGAGGGGAATTGCGGGATCAGTTCAGGATATCGGAACCCCACGGCCAGGGCGGCTCCGCGCCCAGCGCCGCGAGCGGAGCCCTCGCCTTGGTCGCGACCTCGGCGACCTCGGCCGCCGGCACCGAGCCCCACGTGATCCCGCCGCCCGCTCCGACCACGGCCTCGTCCCCCGCGATCACGATGCTGCGGATCACCATCGCGAGGTCGACGGCGCCGTCCACGCCCACGTAGCCGAAGCAGCCGGCGTACACGCCCCGGGGGCCGCCCTCCAGCTCGTGCAGCCGCGTCATCGCCGACAGCTTCGGCGCCCCGGTCATGCTGCCGGCGGGGAACGCGGCCGCGAGCAGCGCGCCGAGCGTGACGCCGTCCGCCAGCGTGCCGCTCACCGTGCTCACGAGCTGGTGCACGGCCGGGTAGCTCTCCACGACCCACAGCCCGTCGACACGGATCGTGCCGGGCACGCACACGCGCGACAGATCGTTGCGCATGAGATCGACGATCATCACGTTCTCCGCGCGCTCCTTCGGGTCGCCGGCGAGCTCGGCGGCGAGTGCGGCATCCGTGTCGGGGTCGCTGCTGCGCGGCCGGGTGCCCTTGATCGGCCGGGTGCGCACGACTCCGCCCGCCGCGTGGAGGAACTGCTCCGGACTGGCGCTCAGCAGCGCGCGCCCGCCGATGCGCACGAAGCCCCCGTGGTGCGCGGGGGTCGCCGACCGCAGCCTCCGGTACACCTCGACCGGGTCGTGCGTCCCCGGCACGGTGAAGCGCGTGGTGAGGCAGAGCTGATACGCGACGCCCGCGCGGATCAGGGCGCGGCACCGCTCGATGAGCTCGGCGTACTCCGCGGGGGTGTGCCGGGCCACGGTGGTCCCCGGTACCGGATCCGGCCGCGCGGGAGTGAGGTCGACCGCCGCGACGAGGAGCTCGTCCGCCCAGGGGTCGGCGTCGGGCCCGGCGGGGTCGAGCGCCCACAGGCGATGGCGCGCATGGTCCCAGGCGATCGCGTGGGTCACCCGCATCCAGCCGTCGGGCACCGGGTCGTCCGCGGACACCGGGGCACCGGCGGCCGCGGCACCGCCCTCGTACGTGCACCAGCCGACCCATCCGCCGAGGAACGGGGGGAGCCCGGGCTCGGAGACGCGGCCGTCCAGCCGCACATCGTCGGGTCTCGGCGACAGCACGCCGACCCCCAGCAGACTCCACCCCTCCGCGGCTCCCTCCCCCGCGTCCAGCCAGAACACGTCACCCGCCCTGGCGGCGAGCACGCGGAACAGCCGCTCGGGGTCCGCCCAGGTCGGCAGGGGTCGGGGGCTCAGGTGCGCGCGCACCTTCCCAGCCTAGGTGCGGCGACGCCCGATATTCTCAGGGGGTGGACGACCTCCTGCTCTGGCTCCTCGACACCGTGCAGTCGATCGATCCGGTCACGCGCACGCTGGTCGCCGGACTCGCGGTCATGCTGGAGACGAGCATCCTGATCGGGCTCATCGTCCCCGGCGACACGATCGTGATCATCGCCTCCATGGGGATCGCGACCCCCTGGGAGGGTGTGGCGATGGGCGTGACCGTCGTGGTCGGCGCCCTGATCGGCGAGAGCATCGGCTTCGGGCTCGGCCGGTGGCTCGGTCCCCACATCCGCTCGTCGTGGCTGGGGCGCCGCATCGGCGAGCAGAACTGGGTGCGCGCGGAGAACTACCTGGCCCGCCGCGGCGGCATCGCCATCTTCCTCTCCCGCTTCCTTCCGGTGCTGCACTCCCTGGTGCCGCTGACCGTCGGGATGAGCGAGTACCCGTACCGCCGCTTCCTGGCGTGGACGACGCCCGCCTGCATCATCTGGGCCACGGCCTACGTGAGCGTGACCTCGCTCGCGGCGGGAAGCTTCCGCGACCTCGTCGACCGGGTGCACTACGCGAGCTACATCTTCGTCGGCGCCATCGCACTCTTCCTGCTCCTGGCGTATCTGGGCAAGAAGCTGCTGCAGCGGCTGGAGGCGCGGCATCTGGAGGCGCCGGAGGCGGGCACGGACGCCGACGTGAAAGACTGAGGCAATGGCTTCCCCACCCCCGGCGCCCAGGATCCACTGGTTCGCACGGCTCGAGCACCGCCTCCACGTGTGGCGCGAGGGGCGAGCGCGCCGACGCGGCCGCAGCGCCACGATCCTCCCATTCCCCGGCTACGGCGGTCCCGGGTGGGTGCGCGTGCTGGGGCGGGTGCTCATCGTGCCGCCGCAGCGCAGCAACCGGGACGGCGAGCCGGCGAGCATCCGCGGCTGGCGCAGCTTCGTCGGCATCCCGGTCGGGTTCGCGTCGGTCAGCGTGCACGTGGGCGACAGCACTCACCAGGTCGTCGCCGACCGCGGTGGTGTGATCGACGCCGTGATCCGCGCCGACCTGGAGCCCGGGTGGCAGACCTTCACGGTCACGGTCGAGGGGCAGGAGCCGATCGAGGCGCGGGCGTTCATCGTCGCGGCGGACACCCGGTTCGGGGTCGTGTCCGATGTGGACGACACGGTGATGGTCACGGCGCTCCCGCGCCCGTTCATCGCCTTCTGGAACTCCTTCGTCGTGGATGAGCACGCCCGCATCCCGGTCCCGGGCATGGCGGTGCTGCTCGACCAGCTCCTGCGCCAGCACCCCGGCGCGCCCATGGTGTACCTGTCCACGGGCGCCTGGAACGTCGCACCCACGCTCTCCCGGTTCCTCGGGCGGCACCTGTTCCCCGCAGGGTCGCTGCTGCTGACCGACTGGGGCCCGACGCACGACCGCTGGTTCCGCAGCGGCCGCGAGCACAAGCTCACGAACCTGCGCCGCCTGGCCACCGAATTCCCCGAGGTGAAGTGGCTGCTGATCGGCGACGACGGCCAGCACGACGAGGCCATCTACACGCAGTTCCAGGAAGAGCACCCCGACTCCGTGGCCGGTGTGGCCATCCGGCGCCTCCTTCCCGCCGAGGCCGTGCTCGCCGGTGGGCGCGCCGAGATGGAGTCGCACGAGGCGGACGCCGCCCCGTGGGTCAGCGCCGAAGACGGTGCCGGTCTGCGCGACCAGCTCGGCGACGTGGGCATCCTGCACTGACATGGCCCTGTCGCGCGAGGAGTGGCTCCCGCGGGAGCAGGCGCATCGGGAGCGTGCCGACACGCTGACCGCCGACCACCGTGCCCGCCTGTCCCGCGGCGAGAAGCACCCGGTGTGGGACTTCCTCCACACCTATTACGCCTGCAAGCCCGCGCAGCTGCGGCGCTGGCACCCCGGTGCGGGGGTCGAGCTGCGTGACGCCGCCGAGCGTGCCGGGTGGCGCTGGTACTCCCCCGGCGCGACCCCCGACGCGGTGGTTCCCGATGTCGACCGGTACGCGGCCGAGAAGCCCGAGCTGGCCGCGCTGGTCGAGCGCATGCTGCGTCGCACGGCCTCGCGGCCCGGTCAGTTCGGCTGCTTCGGACTCCACGAGTGGGCGATGGTGTATCGCGCGGACGAGCACCGTCACCCCGTGCCGCTGCGCCTCGGGAAGGACGGCACCGATGCGGTCGTGGAGACGCACGACCTGCGGTGCACCCACTTCGACGCGTTCCGGTTCTTCACCCCGGAGGCCGTGCCACGCAACCGGACGACGCTCAGCAGGGACGGGCAGCCCCAGGTCGAGCAGCCGGGGTGCCTGCACGCCGGCATGGACCTGTACCGCTGGGCCATGAAGCTCGGGCCCCTCGTGCCCGGTGAGCTGCTGCTCGACACCTATGAGCTGGCGAGGGACATCCGCCTGCTGGACATGCAGGCCGCCCCCTACGACCTGGCCGCCTGGGACGTGGAGCCCGTGCGCATCGAGACGCCGGAGGGCAAGGCCGACTACGTGCGACGACAGCGCGGCTTCGCGGAGCGGGGGGCGGTGCTGCGCGCGGCTCTGCTCCGCGCCTGGCTCGGCTCGGACGCACGCGCCGTCGCCTGAGCCGTCGCTTCCGCCTCAGCCGGCCGGGGTGCAGGTGTCGCAGACTCCCCAGGTCGCGGTGGATCCCGCGAGCTGCATCCGCAGGGCCAGAACTCGCGTCGCGGCGTCCGCCAGCCGCTCCGCGGGCAGGGTGCCCGCGTCGACCGCCGCCGCGATGCCCGCGGCCATGCGTCCGGCGGTCTGCGCGTCGGAGCCGGCGACCATGAGCACCAGGTCGTTGCCCGCCGCGACCGCCGCCACCCCGTTCGCCACCGGATCGGCGTAGGCGGGGTCGCCCGACGACAGCAGCATCCCGAGGTCGTCCGTCACCGAGACACCGTCGAAGCCGAGCTCGTCACGGGCGAGCGTGTGCCACGTCGCTGAGAGGGAGGCGGGCAGCGGGTCGACGGCGGTGTAGGCGAGATGCCCGTACATGAGGAGGGAGGCTCCCGCGTCGATGCCCGCGGCGAAGGGCACCGCGTCCGTCGTCTTCCACTCCTCCAGGCTCCGTCCGGTGGTCGGGATCGCGTGGTGCGAGTCGCCCGGAGCCGCACCGTGGCCGGGGAAGTGCTTGAGTGCGGAGGCGACGAACGGCTGCTGCGCCGAGGTGGCCGCCGCGACGCGCTCGGCCGCCCCGGACGGATCGGTGCCGAGGGCCCGCCCGAAGATGAACGAGCCGCTGTCGGCGGTGACGTCTGCGACCGTGCCGAAGTTCACCGTGATGCCCGCACGGGCCACCAGTGCACCGCGGGCGGCGAACGCGGCCGACGTGTCGGCGGCCGGGCGGTCCTTGAGGGTCGTTGAGGCGGGGAACACGTCCCCGTCGAGCCGGGAGACCAGGCCGCCCTCCTGGTCCACCGCGATCAGCGGAGGCAGCGTCGGGTCCACCGCGAGAGCATCCGTGAGCGCGTGCAGCTCGGCGTCGGTGCCGGGGATGTTCACCCCCATCAGGATGAACCCGCCGAACCCGGCCTGCATGTAGGCGGCCAGCGCTGCCGGGTCGGTGCCGCCGATATGTCCCATCACGATGGAGGCCGCCTGCTGCGCCACGGGCAGGTCGGCGACCGCGGCGGCGGCGCGTTCGCGGAGATACGCGGTGTCGGCGGCGTCCACCGTGGCGTCGGCGCTCCCGGCATCGTCGGTGGGCGCGGGAGTCTCCCCCGCGGTGGTCGCGGCAGCGGCAGGCGCGGGAGGGGCGGTCCACGTCGCTGCGGTCGATGTCGCAGCGGGCAGCGGTGGCGCGGCGGCGGGCGGCGCACAGAGGGCGAGCGCCAGCGCGGCGAGCACTCCGACCGTGCGCCGTCGCGCGGGCCTCAGGGGCACGTCGGGGCCTCCGTCACGGTCAGCCCGCGAGGGCCTCGGCGATCGGGAGCGAGGAGTCCGCGTCGCCGTTGCCGAAGCGGATCGTGCGGCCGACTGTCGCCGGATTCTGCAGGACCTCGACGATGACGGCCGCGACGTCGGCGCGCGAGACCTCTCCCCGGCCTTCGGGGTCGATCTGGATGCGTCCGGTCGGCTCGTCGAACGTGAGACCGCCCGGTCCGAGGATCGTCCCGGCGAGGTTCGAGCCGCGGAGGTGCTCGTCGGCGGCCCACTTCGCGTCGGCGTACGCGAAGAACGGGTCGTCCTGCGGGATCCCGTGCTCCGCGGTGGAGCCGATCCAGGACACCAGGACGTAGCGCTCGACGCCGGCACGCTCGGCGGCGTCCATCGACCGCTCCGCCGCGTCGCGATCGACAGCGTAGGTGCGCTTCGGGTCACCGCCGCCCGCGCCGGCCGACCACACCACGGCGTCGTGCCCGCGGATGATCTCGGCGAGGGCGTCGACGTCGAGCTGTTCGATATCGGCCACCAGGGCGGTGGCCCCCGTGGCCTCCACGTCGGCGACGTGGTCGGGGTTGCGGATCACGCTGGTGACCTCGTCGCCGCGGGCGACGAGCAGCGGGGCGAGCAGGAGGGCGATGCGGCCATGGCCGCCGAAGACGAGGACGCGCGACATGCTTCCACCCTACGCGCCGGGTCCGACGTCAGCGCGGGGTCTGCGCGCTGTCGATCACGAACGCCTGCGGGTGGTCGGGCAGGTAGCGCACCACGACCGGGGCGCCGCTCGGCAGGTACGCGTCGCGGTCGGGGTAGACCGCCGGGGTGAAGAAGTTGCTCTCCAGCGTGTACTCCACGCCCTCCGCGGTGGTGAACGTGACCCAGTCCCCGTCGATCGTGGCCGTCGTTGGTCGCCCGTTGTCGTAGATGTACGCGCGCGTGACAGGCACGCCGGTCAGGCTCAGGATGCCGATCACGAGCGACCCGAGCATCACGAAGGCGAGCACCCGGAACACGATCCGCACGATCGTCCCGCCGATCCCGGCCCGCGGACGGGTGTCGAGCGGCAGCAGCCCCTCCCGCTCGCGGATGGCCCGCAGCGACCCACCCGGTGTGGCTCCTCTGGCCGACACGGCGAAGAGCCCGAGGATCGAGAAGCCGGCGATGAACACCATGGCGTAGCCGTGCGACGCGGGGAAGTTGACGAGCCACATGAGGGTGTCGAGCGGGTTCATCGCGTCGCCTCTTTCTCGATCGTGACCGCCACCGTGTGCGGATCCTCCCGCCGGTAGTACGCCCAGATCGGCGCGCCCACCTGCAGCCGCGACACCGCCTGGGGATACACGAACACCGTGGTGTCGGCCTCCCAGGTCGCCGCCCCCTCCGGTGCCACCAGCACCTTGAGCGCGAGCTCGCTCTGCCCCTCCCTGCGGCGTCCGGTCGGGCGCACCTCGAGCACCGACGCGGGCACCGCGGTGCCCGTGGTCCTGGCTCGCACCTGGGCGGGGTCGATGAGCCCGCGGTCGATGCGCCACTGCAGCATCGCCTCTCGCACGGTCGGGTCGCTGAGGTCGGCGAGCTGCACCGTGTCGTGGTCGGTCGTGCTGTACCGCACCGGCACGGGCTGCCCGACCTGGAGTCCCGCGGAGTCGGAGGGGTCGATGAGCATCCGCAGCTGTCCGATGAAGTCGTCGCCCTCAGCGGGGCTCACGCGCAGGAACAGGTCGTACTGCGGCACGTCGTTGATCGTGACGCCCGTGCGGGAGAGCTCGACGATCGTGCCGACGCCGATCCGGGTCTCGCCGCGGAGCTTCGTGCGGCGGCCGAACCCCGTCATCGTGCCGCCGAACGTGAGGAGCAGCCCCCAGGCGACGCCGATCAGGATCGGGCCGCCCAGGGTGTCATCGCCCGCGAACGGGAGGATCGAGTGGCGCTGATCGACGCCGAACAGTCCCTCGCCCACCCAGATCGCCAGCCAGGCCGTGAGCAGGAGCCAGACGACCGTGAGGATGATGCGCAGCATGGTCTTCAGCGTATCGAGAAGCCCGGCCGCACTCCGGCTGACGCGCCCTCAGCCGGTCGAGACGGGAACGGCGGCGGCGGCCAGCGCCCGCTGCACGCCCTTCGCGGCCGAGCGCCCCGCACGGTTCGCGCCGATCGTGCTGGCCGAGGGCCCGTACCCCACGAGCTGCACGCGCGGATCGGCGACCGCGGTCGTACCGCGGCCGTGGCGGTCGAGCTGGATGCCGCCCGCGGCGCTGCGGAGGTGCAGCGGCGCCAGGTGCCCGATCGCCGGCCGGAATCCGGTGGCCCAGAGGATCATGTCGACCCGTTCGAACGACCCGTCGGCCCAGCGCACCCCGTCGGGCTCGATGCGTGCGAACAGCGGCCGAGGGTCCGCATAGGCGCCGAGCCGCTCGGCCTCGCGCTCCTGCAGACGCAGCATCAGCCCGGTCACACTGACGACGCTCCGCGGTGGGAGCCCGGCCGCGACGCGCTGCTCGACGAGCGCGACCGCCGCGGCCCCCGCCTCGGGGGTGAAGTCGTCGCTGCGCCAGACGGGCGGTCGCCGCGTGACCCACAGCGTCTCGGTGATCGGGGCGAGGGCGCCGAGGAACTGCACCGCGGACGCGCCCGCGCCCACGACGAGCACTCGGCGGCCTCGGAAGTGCTCCGGTCCCGGGTAGTCGACCGTGTGCAGCTGCTCGCCGAGGAAGGTCTCCATGCCGGGCACGTGCGGCACGAACGGGTGGGTCCAGGTGCCGGTCGCGTTCACGAGCGTACGGGTCGTCCACTCCCCCTCCGGTGCCTGCACCACGAGCAGCCCGTCGTGGTCGTCCACGCGACGCACGTGCACGGGGCGCAGAACGGGGAGGTCGTGCGCGCGCTCGTAGGCCGCGAAGTATTCCGGCACCGCCTGGTTGGCTCGACGTCGGTCGCGCGCGGGCGGGGTGTCGCCCGGCAGCTCGGCGACGCCGTGCACGTCGCTCATGGTCAGCGCGTCCCAGCGGTGCTGCCAGGCGCCGCCCGGCCGCTCGTCGGCGTCGAGCACCACGTGCGGGATCCCGAGCCTGGTCAGGTGGTACGACGCCGAGAGGCCGGCCTGCCCTGCACCGATCACCAGGCTGTCGAGAATGCTCACGCTGTCAGGAACGCCCGGAGAGCCGCGGTTGTTCCACCCCGGCGACGCGCCCGGGCTGCCCGCCCCGATTGGTGCCGGTGTCGCTTCGTGTAGTACGCTGTTCGAGTTGCTCCGGCAGATGAGGAGCGGCTTCTGGGCCTGTGGCGCAGCTGGTAGCGCACCTGCATGGCATGCAGGGGGTCAGGGGTTCGAGTCCCCTCAGGTCCACCAGAGAATCCCGCGAGAGATCGCGGGATTTCTTCGTTTCCGGCACGGTCGCACGGGGCTAGCGCCGCAGCGCGCGAGCGTCAACCGTCTCGCGAAGCCCCCCGCGTCGACGTAGACAGGTCGCATCCGCCGACGAAAGGATGCCCCATGTCCAACCCGACTCCCCCGATCCCGCCCGTCCCGCCGTTCGCCGAGGGTGACGCGGAAGACGTGCCCACGCGCGAGGTCGACGGCGAACGCGTGCTCGACGAGGACGCCGACGACGCACAGATCGACAGCGCCGAGGCCGACCGCGCCGCCACGACGGCGGACGTCGACGGCGACGACGCCTGACCGCCGGACGAGAGAAGGGCACCGCCTCGACCGAGGTGGTGCCCTTCTCTCCGCGCTGCGGCGCTCACGTCGCCAGCAGCGGGGGGCGGTGCGGGATCGCGATCGGGCGCGTGGCCCGGCTCGCCCCCTGCATCCGCTCGACCTCTTCGAGAACCTCGAACGCGGTGCCGTAGCGGATCGCGAGCGGAAGGTCGCGCAGCCACGTCACCTCGACCTCGGTGTCGGCGAGCTCGTAGACGCAGGCGACGACGTGGCGCGGGTCGTTCTGGGGATAGCGCAGGTCGTTGATCACCCACTCGGACGGTGTGATGCGGTGGAGCACGAAACGGGGATCGGGGATGTCGGACATCTGGGGGCCCTCCAGGACTCTCTTATAAGGAGGGTGCGCCCTGCGGGCACGGAAGGGTAGGCCCTTGACACCTGACCGGCGAAGTGCAGGACTAGGTGTCGAGCCCGCCCGCGGAGGCCACCTGCGCCCGCCACCACGGAGTCTCGATGAACCCGCGCTTCATGAACACGAGCTCCATCGCGGCGTTCCATCCGCGCACGCCCTTGAGGTGCGCGATCGTCCCGGTGAGGAAGTCGTGCAGGGTCTCGGTGCTCGGCAGGATGATCTCGCAGTACAGCGAGTTCTCCTCCAGCGCCGCCGCGAGGAACCGCACGGACACGTGCTGCGCGAGCGTCTGTGCCACCGAGGCGATGCGCGACGGCTCGACCCGCAGCATCAGCAGCGTCTCCGCGCTCATGCCCAGCGCCGACGCGGGCACCATCGTCACGGTCGTGAGGCAGCCGGCGCTGCGCATCCGCTCGTACCGGCGCCGCACGCTGCTCTCGTTCATGTCGAGCGCATCGGCGATCGACTGGAACGACGCCCGTCCGTTGTAACGCAGTTCCGCGACGATCGCCCGGTCGGCGTCGTCGAAGTGCGTCGGGTCGCACGTGTTCGGTGCCGGCATGTACGACTTCGGGTCGCTGGCGGCCTCGGCGTGCGAGTCGTACAGCTGACGTCCCCAGTCGAAGCTCACCTTGTAGGTGTGCACGACGAGGTCGCTGCGCCAGCGCTCCACGCCGGGGATGGCCTGCAGATCCGTGAGCACGTGCGCGTAGGTCGCCGAGTCCCCCGGGATGACGACCTCCGCGAACACGTCGAACTTGCCGGTCACCAGGGTCACGAACCGCACGTACGGGGAGCCGATCAGCGCCTGCGCGACGCTCAGCTGCGACCCGGGGGTGCAGTTGATGCGCACGAAGAACGTCTCCACGTGCCCCTCGCTGCCCAGGGTCGGCACGATGCCCACGCTCACCACACCCTCGGCGAGCAGCTGCTGCCCGCGCCGGGTGACCGTCGAGACGGACGCGCCGGCGAACTCGGCGATCGACGTCCAGCTCGCGCGTCCGTCCTGCTGAAGTGCGACGACGATCCTCCGGTCGAGATCGCTCACTTCTCTCGTCAGTGGAACGCTCGTCATCGGGTCGGCGGGTACACCCGGTGCAGGAACGTGCGCACCGCTTCCGTCCACGCCTCTGCCTCCTCGATCTGCGGGGAGTGCCCCGACTTCTCGAACACCACCATCTCGGAGTCCGGGATGAGATCGGCGATCGTCTGGCTACACGATACTGGCGTGATCCAGTCGGTCCGGCCCACGGTGATGAGTGTCGGGACTGCGATCTCGGGCAGCCGCGGCTTCAGGTCGTAGTCCGGCAGGTTCACGGAGAAGGCGTAGTTGTGCGCCCGGTAGCGGTAGGGCGTCGCCTGCACCTTCCGCTCGACCGCCTCGGGGTCGTAGACGAAGTCGTACAGGGGCAGGATCTCCCGCCAGCAGTCCTTGAGGTCCTCGTCGTCGCGCACCTGCCCGAGGTCGATGCGGTCGAACTTCTCCATGTCGATGTCGACCCGGTCGGAGGCGAGGGCGTTCTCGCGCGCCAGGTGCGCGTTGGAGTTGTCCGGGGAGGTGTCGCGCAGCACGAGCGCGGCCACGCGGTCGGGGTAGCGCAGCGCGTACTCCATGGTCATGAAGCCGCCGTAGGAGCCGCCGGCCATGACGATCTTCTCCGCGCCGATCCACTCGCGCAGACCGTCGATGTCGGCCGCCCACTGCTCGTGGCTGTAGGTGCCGTTCCCCTCGCTCTGGCCGCTGCCCCTGGCGTCGAACACGACCACCCGGTACTCGTCGGCGAGCCGGCCGAAGCTCGCGCGCGGCTCGGCACGCGACCCCAGCCCCGGGGCGCCGTGGTGGGTGATGATGACGGGCGCGTTCTCCGGGCCGAGCACCTCGACGGCCAGGTGGTTGCCGTTGATCTCGACCCACTGGTGGTCGCTCGTGGCGGCGGCGAACTCCGGGGAGACGTCGGGGGTGGATGTCATGTCGTCCTCTTTCTTCAACAGGCGTTCAGAGCGCGATGGTGCACTCGTCGAGGCTGCGCGGATAGGTGGTCAGGGGTTCGGCGCCGTCGGCGGTCACGAGCATGCTGTCGCTGATGCGATACCCCGCGTGCCCCGGCACGTAGATGCCCGGCTCGTTGGAGACGACCATGCCCGCCTCCAGGAGCGTGGCGTCGCCGTCCTCCAGCCACGGCGCCTCATGCATGCCCAGACCGATGCCGTGCCCCTGGCGATGCCGGATGAACTCGCCCAGCCCGGCGTCGCGGATCACGTCGAGGCACAGCCGGTTCGCCTCGCGGCACTCCAGGCCCGCGCGGATGGTCTCGCGGCCCACGCGCTGGGCGTCGCGGATCGTGTCGTGGTAGCGGCGCTGCTCGGCCGTAGGCTCCCCGAGCACGAACGTGCGCTCGCCCTCGATGAAGCGGCCGCCCACGGCGCAGCCGAGCGAGAGCATGAAGGTGTCCCCCGCCCGGAGCCGGTTGACCGACGGCAGCCCGTGCGGGAACGCGGAGTTCGCGCCGGAGTACACCAGACCGCCCGCGAGCAGCGAGGCCACGACCACGTTGCGGTGCTCGGCATACATGACACGGGTGCCGGCGGAGGTCACGTGCCGCTCCAGCTCGGCCTCGGTGGGCAGCTCTCCGCCCGCCGCGACGGCCTCGCGCACCAGTGCGACCCCGGCCTCCAGCATCAGGTCGGTGATGCGGGCCGCTTCGCGGTGCAGCACCACCTCCTCCGGGAACTTCACGTATCGGGTGCGGGTGAGCAGGTCGGACGGCACGAGCTCGGCGTGCGGCATCGCGGCGCGGGCGGCGGCCAGGCGCTGATACGGCATCGTGGTCGCGAAACCGACCCTGCCGCGCGGCGACACCGCGTCGGCGAGCACCTGGAACGGCGGGACGACCCCCGGGAACTCGAAGAACGCGACCAGCTCGGCGCGCGCGGACTGCGACTGCGCGTACTCGCGTTCCAGCTCGGGCAGCAGCATCACGACGCGCCCTCCCGCCTCGACCCAGATCGCGACCGGCCGCTCGGACGGGTGGTGGAAGAAGCCGGTGAGGTACGCGATGTCTTCGGGGTGGTCGGTCAGGAAGGCGTCGAAGCCCTCCTCCCCCATCCGCTCGCGGACACGCTGCTGCACGGTGTCGAAGAACTCCGGCGCGAGGCGCTGATCGAAGACGGTCATGCGGTGCTCCTAGCGGGACAGGTGGCGCGGGTTGCGCGCGTCGTTGTAGGCGATGGACAGGAGGGTGGCCGACAGCACCAGGATCAGGATCGCGATGGAGGGGAACAGCGTCAGCCACCACGCGCTCACCATGGCGCCCGCCTGCTGTGCCTCGTACAGGATGCGGCCCCACGACCACGTGGTCGGGTCGCCCAGTCCGAGGAACGCCAGCCCCGCGGCCGACAGCACCGCCCGCGACGCGGTCACCACGACCGAGACCACGACCACCGGGGTCACCGCGGGCAGCACGTGCCGCGTGATGATCCACAGCGGAGAGGTCGTCATCAGCCGGGACGCGTCGACGTACGGCAGCCCGACGACCGTGAGCGCCTGGGAACGGACGAGTCGGGTGACCTCGGGCCATGAGAACGCCGCGACCACGAAGATGATCGTCGAGGTGCTCGGCCCCACGAGCGCCGCGATCAGGATCATCAGCGGCAGCACGGGCAGCGACAGGGTCATGTCGACGATCACGCTGATGATGCTGTCGAGCTTGCGGAAGTAGGCCCCGATCACCGCGATGATCGTGCCGAAGACGATCGCGATCACCGAGGCGGCCACGGCGACCAGCACGCTCTGCTGCGTGCCCCAGATGACCTCGGAGAACACGTCGCGGCCGAGCGCGTCGGTGCCGAACCAGTGGTCCCCGCTCGGCGGGCGCAGCACGTCGGGCCCGTAGCTCGCCGGGTACGGGGCGATCAGGGGCGCCGCGAGGGCGACGATCACGAGCAGGATCAGCAGGCCGAGCGAGATCATGCCGAGCGGGTCGCGGCGGAAGGCGCGCCAGGTGTGCGCGCTGGCCCGCTCGCTGCCGGCCGCGGTCGGTTCGCTGGGGACGAGGTTCTCGGTGGAGGGCAGCGGAGCGGTCATGCGGTCTTCACTCTCGGGTCCAGGTAGCCGTAGATGATGTCGGTGACTGTGTTGGCCACGACCACGGTGATGGCGAGCATGAGGAATGCGCCCTGCAGCACCGGGAAGTCGAGCTGCGTGACGGCCTCGTAGATGCCGCGGCCGATGCCCGGGTAGGCGAAGACGGTCTCGGTGAGCACCGCCCCGCCGACGAGGAACCCGAGCTGGAGCCCGATCAGCGTCGTGGTCGGCAGCAGCGCGTTGCGCAGCGCGTGCTTCCACAGGATGCGGCGGCCGCGGAGGCCGTTCGCCTTCGCGAGCAGGATGTAGTCCTCGCCGAGCGTCTCGATGAGGGTGGAGCGCATGGTCAGCACGTAGGAGCCGACCTGGATGAGCATGAGCGACACCGCCGGGAGCACGAGGTGCTGCGCGACGCTGAGGTACCACTCGAAGCCGTAGGTGTTGTTGGTGTAGGCGCCGCCGATGGGGAACCAGCCGAGGTTGAGCCCGAACACGAACAGCAGCAGGATCGCGACGCTCGGCACGAACAGCGACTGCCCGGTCACGCCGAGCACCTGCACGGCCCTGTCGATGAAGCGACCCCGGTGCGACGCGGCCGCGACGCCGAGCGGCACCCCGATCAGGATCGTGAGGACGAGCGCGGTGATGGTCAGCAGCAGCGTCCACGGCAGCCGCTGCAGCAGCACGTCGGTCACCGGGATGGACTGCGTGAAGGAGATGCCGAGGTTGCCCTGCAGCAGCTGCCACATGTACAGGCCGTACTGCACGATCAGCGGCTGATCGAGGCCGTACTGCTCGAGGATGGTCGCCCGGATGTCCTCCGTCATGTTCGGACTCGCCAGCGCAAGGGCCGGATCGCCGGGCAGCAGACGCAGGAGCAGGAACGTCACGGTCACGGCGAACCAGATCGTGAGCAGACCTCGACCTGCGCGACGGAGAATGAACGATGCTCGGGACACCCGGGCGACCTTCCTCGAGAGTGGGGGTTTTCTTACTCGACCGGGTGCGCGCTCGCGAGCGAGAGCGGGTTCACGATCGACAGCAGTTCGCTCGGCTTGGAGATGAAGCCGGACCATTCGTCGCTCGCGGCGAAGAACAGGTTCTGCGTGTACATGATGTTGTCGTAGACCTGCTCGTGCACGATCTTGTTCGCCTTGCGCATGATCTCGATCTTGTCGTCCTCGTCGAACGTGACCATGCCCTCCTCGATCAGCGCGTTCAGCTCGGGGTCGTCGACGTGGGTGTAGTTGATCGCGCCGCCGGGCAGGTACGACAGGGCGAAGTTCGTCACCGGGTCGTCCATGATGGCGAAGTTGCCGGCGTAGATGTCGTAGTCGCCCTCGTTGGTCATGGAGAGGTAGGTGTTGCGCTCCGTGCCCTGCAGCTCGATCGTGATGCCGGCCTCGGCCGCGCTGTCCTTCACCATCTGCGCCCACTGGCTGGTCACGCTGTCCTGCAGCGAGTAGATCAGGCGGAACGAGACGGGGAACATGCCGTCGGCGTTCGCCGTGTACCCGGCGTCTTCCATGAGCTCGCGCGACTTCTCCGGGTCGAACTCGTACTCGGTGACGGAGTCGTCGTAGTACTTCGCGAGCACCGGCATCAGGGCGCTGGATCCCGTGGAGACGGCCTGCCCCTGCAGGACGACCGTGCGGATGGCCTCGTAGTCCACCGCGTGGGCGAGCGCCTGGCGCACCTCGGTCTTCGCGAGGTCGGGCTTCTCCATGTTGTAGACGAGGTGCGCGTAGCCGAGACCGGCGGCCTCGATCACCTGCAGTCCGTCGGTGCCCTTCAGCTGCTCGACCTGTGCGGGCGGGAGGGCATTGGCGATCACGTCGATCTCGCCGCTCTGCAGCGCCAGGATCTCGGTGTTCACGTCGGGGTACACGCGGTACACGACCTCGGCGGGTCCGGGGACGCCGCCGTCGACCAGCGGGTAGTCCTCCACGCGCTCGAGCGTGTAGTGCTGGCCGACCTGGAAGTCGGTCATGATGAACGGGCCCATGCCCACCCAGCCGCCGTCGCTGCCGTCGTTCGCGAACTCCGCGATCGATCCCTTCGGCTCGAACACGTGCTGCGGCACGACGACACCCCAGAAGCCGATCTCGTCGATGATCGACGAGTCGGGCTGCGTGAGCGTCAGCTCGACTCGGGTGTCGCTCACCGCGGTCGCGGTGTCGAGGTTGCCCAGCTGTCCGTAGAACGTGCCGGGCGCCTGGTCGCGCTTGACCGCGTTCAGCGTCCACGCGACGTCCTCCGCCGTGAGCGGCTCGCCGTCGCTCCAGGTCAGGTCGTCGCGGATCTCGTAGAACCCGGTGGTGTCGTCGACGTAGCCCCACTCGGTGGCGACGTGCGCCTCCTTGGTCCCGTCGTCGCTGATGCTCAGCAGGTGCGGGTACATCAGGTTGGTGACCCACGAGTCCGTGCGGCTGTTGCCGAGCACGGGGTTGAAGTTCACGACGTCGGTCGTCGTACCGATGCTGAGCGTCTCATCGCTCGGCCCGGTCGCGGCGGACGACTCCCCCGGCTCGGGTGCCGTGGGGGCGCACGCGGCGAGGCCGACGGCGAGGACCGCGGCCGCACCGAGTGCGAGGAACGTGTTGTGCTTCATCAGACCCAGACCTCCTCGAGGACGCGCATGGTGTTGCCGCCGACGACCGCGCGGATCTCGTCGTCGGAGTAGTCGTGCTTCACGAGCCAGCCGATGATGTTGTAGAAGGCCTCGGCGGGGTTCTCGATGCCGTCGACGTACGGCTGCTTCTCGTAGTCGACGTTGGCGTGCGCCTGACCCAGCGACAGGTTCGAGGAGAACGCGTCGTGCAGGCCCACGTGGTCGCCGAACAGCGTGTCGGGTCCGAAGCTCACGTGCTCCAGGCCGACCAGGTCGACGCAGTACTGGAAGTGGTCCATGACCGACTCCAGCGAGTGCTTCGGGTGCTGGGGCGAGATGGTGGTGTGCGGTGCGGCCTCGATGCCGATGACCCCGCCGCGCTTGGCGCACTCGATGATCGTCTCGTCCGTCTTCATGCGGTTCGTCGGCCACAGTCCGCGGGCGCCCGCGTGGGTGATGAAGACCGGCTTGGTGGAGTGGGCGATCACGTCGAGGCACGTCTGGTCGCCCGAGTGCGAGATGTCGATCGCGATGCCGAGCTTGTTCATCCGCTCCACGGCGCGCTCGCCGAAGTAGGTGAGTCCGCCGTCGCCGCGCTCCTTGAGGCCGCCGCCGAGCATGTTCGCCTCGGAGTAGGCGATGCCCATCTGGCGGACGCCGAAGCCGTACAGCACATCGAGCCGGTCGACCTCGTTCTCGATCATGGTCGCGGCCTCGAGCGCGAAGATGTGCGCGACGCGGCCGGTCTCCGCGGCGTACCGGATGTCCTTGATCGACTCGGCCTTGATCACGAAGTCCTGGTGCGCGAGGTCGGCCATGCGCACGCCGAGGTCGAACAGCACGTCCTGGTACTTCCACCCGGCGTCGCTGGAGATGCAGCAGGTGCCGTCCATGCCGTTGTCGAACACCGCGGTCAGACCGGAGCGGGCGAGGCCCTGGTAGCCGGTGGGTTCGCGGCCCTGGCGGATGTGGTCGCGCAGCTCCCCCATGTCTTCGGGGAAGACCTGCACGTGCTCGTGCAGCGAGATCACGGTCTCTTCGCGGAGGAGGCGCTCGGTGCGCTCCTTCTGCGCGTCGCTGAGGCCGAGGTCGTACGCCGGCACGCGGCCGATCTGCTTGGCGTAGCGGAACTCGCGGTAGTCCTTGCCGGCTTCCAGGTAGTCGTACGCGGTGTAGCCGGTGTAGCGGTCTGCTTGTTCGAGCACGGATGCGCTCCTTCGGGTCGATACGGGGGTGGCCTCCCGTTCGTCGAGCGGGAGATTTCCTCGAATCTCGACGATTCCGGCGCGAAAGTCAACTGTTGTGATGATTTTCGGCCGAGATGTTTCCTGTTCGAAACAATTCAGCGCCAGGATGCTGGCATGATGTCATCCATGGAGAACACATCCGTCCCCGAGAACACCGTCGTCCTCGACGTCCGCGGCCTCACCGTGACCCTCGACGGCTCGCGCGGACCCCAGCGCGTGGTCGACGGCATCGACCTCACCGTGCACCGCGGCGAGGTGTTCGCCCTGCTCGGCGAGTCCGGCTCCGGCAAGTCGATGACGGCGCGCGCGATCATGGGCCTCATCGACAACGGCACCGTGGAGGCCGCGACCCTCTCCCTCGGCGACACCGACCTGCTCACCGTCACGCCGGAGCAGCATCGGCGCCTGCGCGGCGTCCGGGTGAGCCTCGTGATGCAGGACGCTCTCTCCGCACTCAACCCCGTGCTCAGCATCGGCGACCAGATCATCGACCTGATCCGCGCGCACACGCCCGTCGGTCGTCGCGAAGCCGAGGCGCGCGCCGTCGAACTGCTCACCCTGGTCGGCATCCCCAGCCCGGAGAAGCGCGTCCGCGACTACCCGCACCAGTTCTCCGGCGGACAGCGGCAGCGCATCCTGATCGCGATGGCCATCGCGCTCGACCCCGACCTGATCATCGCCGACGAGCCGACCACCGCCCTCGACGTCACGGTGCAGGCGCAGATCCTCGACCTGCTGCTGTCGCTGCGCGACCGCCTCGGCATGGGCGTCCTCCTGATCACCCACGACCTCGGCGTCGTGATGGAGGTCGCCGACCGGGTCGCCGTGATGCGCACCGGGCGCATCGTGGAGTCCGGTCCGGCGGACGACGTGCTCACCGCACCCCGGGATCCGTACACGCTGCAGCTGCTCGACTCGATGCCGCAGGACGTGAGCGCCGCGGCGGACGATGACGGCTCCGCGCCGATCCTGGAGGGACGAGGACTCGAGCGCACGTTCCGCTCCGGGAGCGGACGACGCGCACACCGCGTCACGGCCGTCGGCGGCGTCGACCTCTCCCTGCGCAGCGGCGAGATCCTCGCGATCGTCGGCGAGTCCGGCAGCGGCAAGTCCACCCTGGCGCGCATGCTCGTCGGCCTCGACTCCCCCGACGCCGGCACACTGCGCTACCGGGACCAGGACGTGACGCGGGGTCGGCTGCGCGACCGCAAGGTTCTGCGCCGCGGCGTGCAGATGGTGTTCCAAGACCCGTACATGTCGCTGAACCCGCGCATGACCGTGCAGCAGATCATCGCCGAGCCGCTCGCCGCCACCCGCACCGGCACCCCGGCGTCACGCCGCGAGCGGGTCTCCGAGCTGCTCGAACTGGTCGGCCTCGACCCCGACATGGCCTCGCGCTTCCCGCACCAGTTCTCCGGCGGACAGCGACAGCGGATCGGCATCGCCCGTGCCCTCGCGCTCGACCCCGATGTCCTGGTGTGCGACGAGCCGGTGTCGGCGCTCGACGTCTCCATCCGCGCGCAGATCATCGACCTGCTGTGCGAGCTGCGCGAGCGTCTGGGCATGTCGATCGTGTTCATCGCGCACGACCTGTCCCTCGTGCGGCACATCGCCGACCGCGTCGCCGTGATGTACCTCGGCGACATGGTCGAGGTCGGCGACACGGAGGAGGTCTACCGGCACCCCGCGCACCCGTACACGCAGGCGCTGCTGTCGGCCATCCCGCCGCAGACGCGCGCCGAGCGGGGCATGCTCCAGCGACGCACGCGGCTGTCGGCCTGAGCGCCGCGGCTCAGCCGGCGGGACGGACGGTCAGGTCGGTGAGGTGGGCGTCACGCGGAAGGTCGAGCGCCGTGAGGATCGTGGTCGCCACCGCGTCCGGGGTGATGAAGCGCGACGCGTCGTACTCCGCCCCTTCCTGTCGGTGCACCCGCTCCTGCATCGGCGTGGCCGTGCGGCCGGGGTAGATCGAGGTCACGCGCACGCCGTGCTCCGCCTCCTCCGCACGCAGCGCGTCGGCGAGGGCCCGCAGGCCGTGCTTCGATGCCGCATAGGCGGACCACTCCGGGTTCGCCCGGAGCCCGGCCCCGGAGTTGACGAACACCACGTGCCCGCGCGACACCCGCAGCACCGGCAGCAGCAGGCGCGTCAGCTCCGCGGGCGCGACCAGGTTGACGGCGAGCTGCTGCTCCCACAGGGCGGGTGTGAGCTCGCCCACGGCACCGAGGTCCACGACACCGGCGGCGTGCACGAGACCGTCGAGGCGGTCGGGCAGGCTCTGCTTCGACAGCGCCCACGAGAGCCGCCCCGGCTGCGCGAGGTCGCCCACGATCGCCGTGGCACCGGGGAGCTCGTCGGAGATCTGCCGCGCCCTCCCCGCGTCGCGCGCCAGCACGACCACGTGGTCGCCGCGCTCGAGGAGGCGACGGGCGAGGACGGCGCCGATACCGGAACCAGCGCCGGTCACCAGATGGGTGGCCACCTCAGCCCGCGTCTGCAGCGGTCTCGACGACGTCGAGCGGGATCACGGGGCAGTCCTTCCACAGGCGCTCGAGCCCGTAGTAGACGCGCTCCTCCTGATGGAAGACGTGCACGATCAGGTCGCCGAAGTCGAGCAGCACCCACCGCGCCTCCGCGCGGCCCTCGCGGCGCACGCGCTTGTGGCCGGACTCGACCAGGCGGTCCTCGATCTCGTCGGCGATCGCGGCGACGTTGCGCTCGCTGTTGCCCGTGACGAGCAGGAAGATGTCGACGAGCGGAAGAGGCTCGGAGACGTTGAGCGCCACCAGGTCTTCCCCGCCCTTCGCGACGGCGGCTTCGGCGGCGATGCGCAGCATCTCTTCGGCGGTTTCAGGTGATTGCATCAGAACACATTCGTGGTGAAGGCGACGACCAGTGCCACACCCAGCGCGAGAGCGAGGCCACCGGCGACGATCGCCAGGATCAGCATCAGCCGATTGCCCTTCTCGGGCGCGGGCGGACGGATGACCTCGCCGGCGGGCTTGATGGTGCTGACAGCCGAGCTGGCAGCGATGGGGGTGGGCGAGGACGCCGGAGGCAGCTCCCCGTCGATGAGGACGGCGTCGACATCCTTGCCGTCGGCGGTGCCGTGTGCGTGGCCCTGCGAGCCGATGCCCTTCGGCAGCTCGTAGGAACCCGTGATGAGGATCTCCCCCGTCGACGCGACGGGCCCGGACAGCGACCCCTCCCCGGGCGAGGGCGTGAAGATCAGCGCGTTGGGCGAGCGGTGCGAGCCGCCCGAGTCGTTGGACGTGAGCAGCTCGTCGAAGGACGGCCGGAACGACGCGGGCTTCGCCGGCTCCTCGGCGGCCAGCACGCCCTCGCCGAACGCGGGGCTCACGGTGGGACGCTCGCCGTCGGCGACCTCGCCGCGGTCGTCGTCCTGATCGGCGAGCAGGTCGTCGCGCTCGTCCGTCGACCCGGTCTCGACCTCGTCGGCCTCCGCGGCGTCGGGGACGCCGAGCAGCTCGGCCACGTCGACCGGTTCCGGTTCCGCCGGCTCGGCGAGCGGCACGCTCCCGGCGGACTCGACGGCGTCGGCGGCGCTCACCGGCTCGATCGACACCTCGTCGTCGACGTCGTCGTCGTCGTCGACCTCGTCGACCACCGGGGCCGATGGCGAGGAGAAGTCGGGGATGCCCGAGACGATCGACGAGTCGTCGTCCGACTCCTCTGCGCGGGGGGCGGCGTCGCGGTCGTCCTCGGTCGCCTCGGCTCCCACGACCGGCACGGATGCGGTCTTGATCTTCTCCTGCTCACGCGCCTGGCGACGGGTGAGCGGTGCGGCACCGAGGTCGACCGCGGAGTCGGCCACCGGGGCCGGCGCCACCGGGGCGGGCTCGGCCGCGCGGGGAAGCGGGGCCGCCGGCGGAGTCGCGTTCGCCGCCTCCGCAGCGGCCTCGGCCTGCTCCTCCGTGATGACCGGGGTGGATCCAGTCAACCGGATCTCCCGCAGCTGCTTCCGCGTGAGCGGACCTCGCTGATCCGATGTGCTCATTCCTTGCTCCGATACAGATGGTGCTTCGCGATGTACTGGACGACGCCGTCGGGGACGAGGTACCAGACCGGTTGATCGTCGCGGACTCGCTCTCGGCAGTCCGTCGACGAGATCGACAGCGCCGGCACCTCCAGCTGGCTGACGTCGTCGCTCGGGAGGCCGTCGATGCTCAGAACGTGTCCTGGGCGGGAGACCGCGACGAAGTGGGCCAGTTCCCACAGTTCATCATGGTCTCTCCAACTGAGAATTTGCGCCACGGCGTCGGCGCCGCTGATGAAGAACAGCTCCGCGTCGGGCCGCTGAGCCTTGAGATCGCGGAGCGTGTCGATCGTGTAGGTGGGGCCGGCGCGATCGATGTCGACCCGGCTCACCGTGAACCGGGGGTTCGACGCGGTCGCGATGACGGTCATGAGATAGCGGTGCTCACTGGGCGTGACCTCCGCCTTCTGCCACGGCCGTCCGGTGGGAACGAAGACCACCTCGTCGAGATCGAAGGAGTGCGCGACCTCGCTGGCGGCGACCAGGTGGCCGTGATGGATCGGGTCGAAGGTGCCGCCCATCACGCCGATGCGCGGTGCGCGCGTGGTCGCAGTGCTCATGAAAGGCCTAGTGGCCGTGTCCCGCCTCGTGGCCGTCCTTGCCGTGCTTCGCCGCCCAGGCCTCCGCCTTCGCCGAGTGACGGTTCGCCACGTTCTTGTACGACAGCGTGACGAACCCGAGAGCGGCGAACACGATCGCGGCGATGACTCCGAAGATCAGGGTGTCGAGCGCGACGTTGCCGTGGTGCTCGGTCTCTGCGGCGGCCATCGCGATCTGTGCGACGAGGTTCATCCTTGCTCCGTTTCGTGGCGTGCTGTCTCGGGTGTCGGGGATGCAGCGTCCCCCAGTCTAGCCCTCAGCCGCGCGTCTGACCCGCCCCACGCGCGAGCCACTTCGTGCTGGTCAGCTCGGACAGTCCCATCGGCCCGCGGGCGTGCAGCTTCTGCGTCGAGATGCCGACCTCGGCGCCGAATCCGAACTCCCCGCCGTCGGTGAAGCGCGTCGACGCGTTCACCATGACCACCGCGGAGTCCACCTCGGCCAGGAACCGCTCGGCGTTGCGGGTGTCGGTCGTGATGATCGACTCGGTGTGACCCGTGCTGTAGCGGCGGATGTGGTCGAGCGCATCGTCGAGCGAGTCGACCACCTTCATCGCGATGTCCAGGCTCAGGTACTCGGTCGCCCAGTCCTCCTCGGTCGCCGGGATCACGGTGGCGACCAGCCCCGCGACGATGTCGTCGCCGTGGATCGCCACACCCTCGCTCATGAGCGCGCTCGCGACGAGGGGGATCAGCCGCGGCGCGGCCTGCCGGTGCACGAGCACGGTCTCCACCGCGTTGCACACGCTCGGACGCTGCACCTTGGCGTTCACCACGATGTCGCGCGCCCAGTCGTCTGGCGCGCTCTCGTCGAGCACGATGTGCACGTTGCCGGCGCCGGTCTCGATCACCGGCACGGTCGACTCCGTCACGACCGTCTCGATCAGGCCGGCACTGCCGCGGGGAACGAGCACGTCGATCAGACCGCGACCGTGCATGAGGGCCTTCGCGCCCTCGCGACCGAAGTCGTCGACCGTCTGGATCGCCTCCGGGGTGACCCCGGCCCCCTCCAGAGCGCCACGCATGACCTCCACCAGCACGGTGTTCGAGTCGCGCGCGGCACTGCCCCCGCGCAGCACCACGGCGTTGCCGGACCGCAGGGCGAGGGCGGCGATGTCGACCGTCACGTTCGGCCGGGCCTCGTAGATCGCACCGACCACGCCGAACGGCACCCGCACCTGCTCCAGCGCGACACCGTTGGGCATGCGGTGACCGCCGACCACGCGACCGACCGGGTCGGGCAGCGCCGCCACCTCGCGCACCGCCGCGGCCAGCGCGGAGACCCGGCGCTCGTCGAGCCGCAGGCGATCGATCAGCGAGTCGCCGATGCCGTCCTCGCGGCCGCGGGCGATGTCGCGCCCATTCGCCTCGATGATCCGCGGCGCGTTCTCCTCCAGAGCCAGGGCGATCGCCTCGAGAGCGCGCGCCTTGTCGTCGCTGGTGAGGCCGGCCGTGGCGCGGGAGGCCTCCTTCGCGCGCTCCAGGCGCGCCTGGGGGGTCGGGTCGGTCATCCGCCCAGTCTAGGAGGTCGCCGGTTCGAACCAGGTCCCGATGTCGTCGCCCGTGAGGGCCCGGTCGACCAGGTCGGCGCTGGTCACCAGCACGCCGATCCCCGAGGCTGCAGCGAGACGTGCCGCCGAGACCTTGGTGGCGGCTCCCCCGGTACCGACGCTGTTCACGACCGTCGATCCGAACTCCAGTCCGGACAGGTCGGCGTCGGGGGCCACGACGTCGATCGGCTCGGCACCCGGGTCGGTCGGCGGCTTGGTGTAGAGCGACTCGATGTCGCTCAGCAGGATCAGCGCGTCGGCCTCGATCAGCTGTGCCACGAGCGCGCCGAGGCGGTCGTTGTCGCCGAAGCGGATCTCCTGCGTCGCCACGGTGTCGTTCTCGTTCACGATCGGCAGGGTGCGCAGACCCAGCAGCCGCTCCATGGCCCGACGGGCATTCGACCGCGACGTCGGGTTCTCCAGGTCACCCGTGGTGAGCAGCACCTGCCCGGCGACGATGTCGAACGGGCGCAGGGCCTCCTGGTAGCGGTACACGAGGATGTTCTGGCCCACCGCCGCGGCGGCCTGCTGCGTCGCCAGATCGGTCGGGCGGGCGTCGAGCCGGAGGAACGGGATGCCAGAGGCGATCGCGCCGGACGACACCAGGACCACCTCGGCTCCCCTGGCGTGCGCGGCGGCCAGGGCCTCCACGATCACCGGGATGCGCCAGGACGACTCGCCGCTGATGGACGACGAACCGACCTTCACGACGATGCGCGACGCCGACGCGAGGTCGGCGCGCGTGCGTGCGGTCACTCGTCGCCCTCGCGGGCGGTGGCGAGGCGCTCGGCCTCCAGCTCCGCGCGCGCCTGCGCCTTGGCGTCCATCCGCTCGTAGTACTGCTCGCGGCGCTCGGACGTGGTGCGGCGGGAGTTCGGCGCCAGGCGCGGGTCGGTGCCACGCGGCGCGGTCATGAGCTCCGCGGCCGAGCTCATGGTGGGCTCCCAGTCGAACACGATGCTGTCGCCCTCGCCGATCACGACCGTCGAGCCCTGCACGGCACCGAGGCGGAACAGCTCGTCTTCGACACCCAGCTTCTCGAGGCGGTCGGCCAGGTAGCCCACGGCCTCCTCGTTCTGGAAGTCGGTCTGCTGCACCCAGCGCACCGGCTTCTCGCCGAGGATGCGGTACACGTTGCCGTAGGTGCCGCCCTCGACGCGGATCGAGAAGTCCTTCTTCGAGCCCCGCGGCCGGATGACCACGCGCTCACGCGGCTTCTCCGCCGCGATGTTCTCGGCGCGGTGCTTCTCCACCAGCTCGCCCAACGCGAACGTGAGCGGGCGAAGACCCTCGTGCGACACCGTCGAGATCTCGAACACGCGGAAGCCGCGCGCCTCCAGATCGGGGCGAACGAGCTCGGCGAGGTCGCGCGCCTCCGGCACGTCCACCTTGTTGAGCGCGACGAGCTGCGGGCGCTCCAGCAGCGGCGTCTGGCCTTCCGGCACCTCGTAGGCGGCCAGCTCGGCGAGGATGACGTCGAGGTCGGAGATCGGGTCGCGGCCCGGCTCGAGCGTGGCGCAGTCGAGCACGTGCAGCAGGGCCGAGCAGCGCTCGACGTGACGCAGGAACTCCAGGCCGAGGCCCTTGCCCTCGCTCGCGCCCTCGATCAGTCCCGGCACGTCGGCGACCGTGAACCGGAAGTCCTCCACCTGCACGACGCCCAGGTTCGGGTGGAGCGTGGTGAAGGGGTAGTCCGCGATCTTCGGGCGTGCGGCCGAGATGGCGCCGATCAGGCTCGACTTGCCGGCGGACGGGTAGCCCACCAGCGCGACGTCGGCGACGGTCTTCAGCTCGAGCACGACGTCGCCCTCATAGCCGGGCGTGCCGAGCAGGGCGAAACCGGGGGCCTTGCGCTTGGGTGTCGCGAGGGCGGCGTTGCCCAGGCCGCCCTGGCCGCCGGCGGCCACGACGAAGCGCTCCCCCGGCTCGATCAGGTCGATGAGCACCTCGCCGGACGGCGACTTGACCACCGTGCCGACCGGGACCGGAAGCTCCAGGGACTCGCCGTCGAAGCCCGACCGGTGGTCGCCCATGCCCGGCCCGCCGTTGCCCGAGGAGCGGTGCGGCGAGTGGTGGTACGACAGCAGCGTGCCCGTCTGCGGATCGGCGACCAGGACGATGTCGCCACCGTCGCCGCCGTTGCCGCCGTCGGGGCCGCCGAGGGGCTTGAACTTCTCCCGGTGCACCGAGACGCAGCCGTTGCCGCCCTTACCCGCACGGAGGTGCAGCGTGACGGTGTCGACGAACGTGACCATGTGTGCGTGTCCTTCGGGTAGCGGGGGAAGACGGACGGCAGATACGCGGACGGGGCGAGCCGAAGCCCGCCCCGAACCGGATGTCTAGCGTGGTGCTGTGATCACTCAGCAGCAGCGACGATGTTGACGACCTTGCGGCCGCCCTTCGCGCCGAACTCGACCGCACCGGCGGCCAGAGCGAACAGCGTGTCGTCGCCACCACGGCCGACGTTCACGCCGGGGTGGAAGTGCGTGCCGCGCTGGCGGACGATGATCTCGCCGGCGAGGACCTGCTGACCGCCGAAGCGCTTCACACCGAGTCGCTGAGCGTTGGAGTCACGACCGTTGCGGGTGGAGCTTGCGCCCTTTTTGTGTGCCATGTCCTGTGTCTCCTCGGTCTTACTTGATGCCGGTGATCTTGACGCGCGTGAGCTCCTGGCGGTGGCCCTGACGCTTCTTGTAGCCGGTCTTGTTCTTGTACTTCTGGATGACGATCTTCGGGCCGCGGAGGTTGCCCACGACCTCGGCCGTGACCTTGACCTTCGCCAGCGCGTCGGCGTCGGTGGTCACCGTGGCGCCGTCGACGAGCAGCACAGCGGGCAGCTCGATCTTCTCGCCCTGGGCCGCCTGAACACGGTCGAGCTGAACGATGGTGCCGACCTCGACCTTCTCCTGCCGGCCACCGGCGCGCACTACTGCGTAAACCACTTCATACCTGTTTCGTTGGGGAGCACGCGGCTCCGAGAATCTCACGGGAAGACTGTTGCTTGCATGCGTCGCTGGTACGACGGGCGCGAATGCAAGACTCTCCGCATCGGCCGTCGAGGACGACGCGGCATGCGCACCAAGGGACTACTTTACCGGATGCCGGAGCCCCTCGCAAAGTGAGACCGGTCGCGCCTCCGGTCGTAGGCTGGCGAGGTGACCGTACTCGTCGACGACCCCCTCTGGCCGGCCCACGGACGCCTGTGGGCGCACCTGGTCAGCGACACCGACCTCGACGAGCTGCACGACTTCGCCCGCGCGCACGGCATCCCGGCGCGCGCGTTCGACCTGGACCACTACGACGTCCCGGAGGACGCGGTGGCGCGGCTGATCGCCGGCGGCGCCCAGCACGTTCCGGGAAAGGAACTGGTGCGCCGCCTGATCGCGTCAGGCCTCCGGGTCCGCGGCCGCGACCGGCTGCGCTGAGCTCTCCGCCGCCACCGACACCGGCGTGCCGGAGAGCGCGGCCGTGGTCACCCGGCGGCGACCACGCCCCTGCCCCGGTGCCTTCGGCTCGGGAAGCGCATCCAGCACCGAGTCGAGGAGCTCCTCAGCCGGTGACTTCGGGCCCTTGCGGTCGGCCCCGCGCTTCTTGCGGGCCTTCTTCGGACGCTCGGCGGCGGGCGCGGCGGCCTGCTCGGCCGGTGCGCTCTCGGCGGGGGCGTCACCCGAGGGGGCGATGGTCGACGCGGCGATCTGGGCGAGCGCCGACTTCGCGCCCTCCGTGATGCTGTGCGTCACCGCGGCCACGACCGGAGCGGTGTTGCCGTTGCCGTTGCCGTTGCCATTGCCGTTCCCGTTGCCGCGCTGGCGGCGACCGCCGTTTCCTCCGCCTCCGCCGTTGCCGCCGTTGGCGCGGTGCTTGACCACCGGGTCGTGGTGCACGATGACGCCGCGACCCGCGCAGACCTCGCACGCCTCGCTGAAGGTCTCCAGCAGCCCGAGGCCCAGCTTCTTGCGGGTCATCTGCACGAGGCCCAGCGACGTGACCTCGGCCACCTGGTGCTTCGTGCGGTCGCGGCTCAGGCACTCGATCAGACGCCGCAGCACGAGGTCGCGGTTGGACTCCAGCACCATGTCGATGAAGTCGACCACGATGATGCCGCCGATGTCGCGCAGCCGCAGCTGACGGACGATCTCCTCCGCCGCCTCGAGGTTGTTCTTGGTGACGGTCTCCTCGAGGTTGCCGCCCGAACCGACGAACTTGCCGGTGTTGACGTCGACGACCGTCATCGCCTCGGTGCGGTCGATCACGAGCGAGCCACCGGACGGCAGCCACACCTTGCGGTCGAGCGCCTTCTCGATCTGCTCGGTGATCCGGAACGCGTCGAAGGGGTCGACCTCGTCCTCGTAGGACTCGACACGCTCGAGCAGGTCGGGCGCGACGCTCTCCAGGTAGGCGCGGATCGTGCGCTGCGCGTCCTCACCCTGGATGAGCATCTTCGTGAAGTCCTCGTTGAAGACATCGCGGACGATCTTGACCAGCAGATCCGGCTCGGCGTGCAGCAGCGCGGGTGCCTGCTGGCTCTCCACCTGCTTCTGGATGTGCTCCCACTGCGACGTGAGCCGCTGGACATCGCGCGTCAGCTGCTCCTCGGTCGCACCCTCCGCGGCCGTGCGGACGATCACGCCGGAGGACTCGGGCAGCACCTCCTTGAGGATGCGCTTGAGTCGCGCCCGCTCGTTGTCGGGCAGCTTGCGGCTGATGCCGTTCATCGACCCGCCGGGCACGTACACCAGGTAGCGGCCGGGCAGCGAGATCTGGCTCGTGAGGCGGGCGCCCTTGTGGCCGACCGGGTCCTTCGTGACCTGGACGAGCACGCGGTCGCCGGGCTTGAGGGCCAGCTCGATGCGGCGCGGCTGGTTGCCGGTCTCGACGCCGTCCCAGTCCACCTCGCCGGAGTACAGCACGGCGTTGCGACCACGGCCGATGTCGACGAACGCGGCCTCCATGCTGGGGAGCACGTTCTGCACACGGCCGAGGTAGACGTTGCCGATGAGCGACGCGTCCTGGTTGCGGGCGACGTAGTGCTCCACGAGCACGCCGTCCTCCAGCACGCCGATCTGCGTGCGACCGTTCTTGGAGCGCACGACCATCTTGCGGTCGACCGACTCGCGGCGCGCGAGGAACTCCGCCTCGGTGACGACCGGACGACGGCGACCCGCGTCGCGCCCGTCACGGCGGCGCTGCTTCTTGGCCTCCAGGCGCGTCGAGCCCTTGATGGCCTTCGGCTCGGTGATGTACTCCACGACGCGCTGGCGCTGACGCGGCTCGTCGCGCTGCTCGTCGCCGTCGGAACCTCCGCGGCGGCGGCGGCCACGGCGGCCGGAGGACGACTCCTCCTGGTCGCGCTCGGCAGGACGCTCGTCGCGACCGGGGCGTGCCGGCAGCGGGACGACCTCGGGCGCGTAGAAGTGCAGCTGGGTCGACACCTGCGACACGAACACCTCGGGCAGCAGGCCCAGGGAGACGGCGGTCAGGGGCGCCGGGGCCTCGGGCTCCGTCTTCTCGGCGGCGGGAGCGGCCTCGGCGGGAGCGGCCTCGGACGGCGCCTCGGCGGCGGGCTCGCCCTCGGACCGCGCCTCGGCGGCGGGCTCGCCCGCGGCGGGAGCCTCCTCGGACGGCGCCTCAGCGGCGGGAGCATGCTCGGACGGCGCATCCGTGGCGGGAGCGTCCTCGGCGGGCACATCGGCGGCGGGGGCGGCCTCGGCGGGAGCGTCTCCGGCAGCCTCCTGGCTCGCCGGCGCGTCAGCGGCGGCGTCGGCGTCCGCGTCGGCAGGAGCCTCGGCCGCGCTCTCCTCGTCGGCCGGAACGCCGGACGCCGAGGCGGTGTCGGCCCGGTCGGAGACCGCGTCGGCGGCGTCCTGAGCGGCGGCGGCGTCTTCCACCGCGGCAGCGGCGGCATCGTCGGCGGCGGCGGCCGCGTCTTCCGCGGCGGCGTTGTCGGCGGCGAGCTCGTCTGCGGCGACGTCGGCGGCGATGTCCGCCGTGTCGTCCTCGGCGAGCGGCGCGACGAGCGAGTCGTCGGTCGCGGGAGCCGTGGGCTCCGTCACCGGATCCGCGGCACCAGCCGGGAGATCGAGAGCGGAGGGGTTGTGGTCATTGTTCTCATCGGCCATCTCTGGCGTACTCCCTGCACGGGCACCGGGTGCTCCGTGAAATCTCATGCGGTACCCGCGGGTTCCGCGAACTCAATCGGCGTGCGACCGGCTCTGGGCTCTGGTCGCGTGGGGCATGGGCCCCGAAGTCTGCGTCGATGCGTGTCGCGGCGGCGCCGTTCATCGCATCACAGGTCATTATCGCACCACATGGCCCCGTTCGCGGCATCGGTGATGATGGCGCGTTTTCCCCGGGGCCGTTCTCGCCCCATCCATAGCACTCGCTGAGATAATCCTGAACATGAGCGAGCAGCGCACCCGCCCCGTCGTCTACGCCGTCTGGTTGATCGTCGCGGCCGTCATCGGGTGGTTCGCCGCCTTCCAGCTCACGATGGACAAGTTCATCCAGCTCGCCAACCCCGACGCCGACCTCAGCTGCAACGTGAGCGTCATGATCCAGTGCGGGAAGAACCTCGGCTCGTGGCAGGGCGAGGTGTTCGGCTTCCCGAACCCGATCATCGGCATCGCCGGCTGGATGGCGCCGCTGTTCATGGGCGTCGCCCTGCTCGCCGGCGCCCGCTTCCCCCGCTGGTTCTGGCTCACGTTCGGCGCCGGAATCACCTTCGCCTTCGGGCTCGTCTGCTGGCTGATCTGGCAGAGCCTGTACGCCCCCAACCTCGGCGTGCTCTGCCCCTGGTGCATGCTCACCTGGTCTGTCACGATCCCCACGTTCTTCGCGACCATGCTCCACCTCACCCGCAACGGGAGCTTCACGAGCAACGAGAAGACCCAGGCCCGCGCGAACCGCCTCATGGCGTGGGTGCCGCTCGCGACCGTCCTGGCCTACGCCGTGGTGATCCTGCTCGCGCAGTTGCGCGGGCTCGACCTGCTGGGCGAGGTCATCGGCATGGTCTTCTGAGCCGGCCGCACGCACGACGAAGCCCGTCCGCCTTCTCGGCGGACGGGCTTCGTCGTGTGGTCGTCAGTCGAACCAGATGCCCAGCTCCCGGGCGGCCGACTCCGGGCTGTCCGAACCGTGCACCAGATTCTGCTGCACCTTCAGGCCCCAGTCGCGCCCGAAGTCGCCGCGGATCGTGCCGGGCGCGGCGGTCGTCGGGTCGGTGGTGCCGGCGAGCGAGCGGAACCCCTCGATGACCCTGTTGCCCGCGAGCCGGATCGCGACGGAGGGGCCCGACATCATGAACTCCAGCAGCGGCTCGTAGAACGGCTTGCCCTCGTGCTCGGCGTAGTGCTGCGCGAGCAGGTCGCGGTCGGGCTCGACCAGGCGGATGTCGACGAGCGCGTAGCCCTTCGCCTCGATGCGGGCGAGGATCGCGCCGGTGAGGCCGCGGGCGACGCCGTCGGGCTTGACGAGGACGAGGGTTTCTTCGGTGGCCATGTCATTCACTCTCTGTCTGAGTCTCGGTCGAGGGCTGAGCGGGACGTCGTGCGTCCAGCCGAGCCCCCATGATGGTCGCATACGCCCACATGCCGCCGAAAATCAGCACGACGAGCAGCACCGCCGGCACGGCGATCGCCGCCAGGGCCACGATGACCTGCACGATCCAGCCGGCGGCGATCGCCCCCGGCCTCGTGATGAGCCCCGCGATCACAATGCACGCGAGGGCCAGCACGGCACCGCCGACGATGCCCCACCACTGCTCGATGCCCGCCGGCAGCGCCTTGAGGCCGAACAGCGTCAGACCCACGAGGAACACCACGATCGCCTCGAAGCCGAGCACGATCGGGGCGAGCTTCTGCACCAGCGTGCGCGGCGGACGGGGCCGGCGCGCGGGGCGGGAGGACGCGGCGCCGGCACTCATGCGCGCCACCCCGCCTTCCAGTCCTCGTCCTCCGAGAGCGCGATGGCCTCCCCCGCGAGCACGACCGATCCGGCGATGATCACGGCGCGGCGGTCGGAGGCGGCCGCCCACTCGCGCGCCGCGTCGGCGGCGTCGGCCAGAGACGGGTGGACGGTCGCCCGGCGGCCGGTCTGCTCGACGAGGTCGGCGATCATGTCGGCATCGCTCGCGCGATCCGACTCCGGCGCGGTCGCGAACACGTGCGCCGCGGCCGGCGCGAGGGTCGCCACGATGCCCGCCGCGTCCTTGTCGGCCAGGATGCCCAGCACCAGACCCCACTCGTCGAAGTCGAAGCTGTCGTCGAGGGCCTGGGCGAGCGCGGCGGCGCCGTGCGGGTTGTGCGCGCCGTCGACGATCACCGTCGGCGCGATGCCGAGCAGCTGCAGCCGCCCCGGCGAGGTGCTCCCCTGCAGGCCGTCCGAGATGATGCCGCCCGCGATGGCCTGCGAGGCACCGCCGATCAACGACTCCACCGCCGCGACCGCGAGGGCGGCGTTGTGTCCCTGGTGCGCACCGTACAGCGGCAGGTACTCCTCGGCGTACTGCCCGGCCAGGCCGCGGATCGTCAGCAGCTGCCCGCCGACCGCGAGCTTCTGCTCTGCGAGACCGAAGTCCTCGCCCTCGAAGGCGATGGTCGCGTGTCGTTCGGCGGCCACGCGACGCAGCACCTCGGCGGCCTCCGCGGGCTGCTGCGCGGAGACGACCGCTGCGCCCTCCTTGATGATGCCGGCCTTGACCTCCGCGATCTTCGCGATCGTGTCGCCCAGGCGGTCGGCGTGGTCGATGTCGATCGGCGCGAACACCGCCACGTCGCCGTCCGCCGTGTTCGTGGAATCCCACTCGCCGCCCATGCCCACCTCGAGCACCAGCACGTCGACCGGGGCGTCGGCGACCGCGACGAAGGCCAGCACCGTCAGCAGCTCGAAGAACGTGAGGGGTTCCTCGCCCTCGGCCTCCAGCTCGGCGTCGACGATCGCGACGAACGGCTTGATCTCGTCCCAGGCGTCGGCCACGGCCTCATCGGCGATCGGCTCGCCGTCGATCATGATGCGCTCCGTGAAGCGCTCCAGGTGCGGGCTCGTGAACAGGCCCGTGCGCAGGTCGTGCGCGCGCAGCAGGCTCTCGATCATCCGTGCGGTCGAGGTCTTGCCGTTCGTTCCGGTGATGTGGATCACGCGGTACGTGCGCTGCGGGTCGTCCAGGTACTGGAGCACGCGGGCCGTGCGCTCCTTGCGCGGCTGCACCCACCGCTCCCCCGCACGGCTCAGCAGCGTCTCGTAGACGGCGTCCGCCCTGTCCCTCGCGCTCATGCGCCCACCCTCTCCAGGTTCGTGTCGATCGTGACGATCAGGGGCGCCTTGCCCGCCCCGAGGGCCTTCGCCCCACTGCGGTGCACGCCGTCGCCGGGGCTCGTGACCTCGTCGACGAGACGGTCGAGCTCGTCCGTGGACTGCACCGCGAACGCGACGGCGAGGGTCTCCGCGGCGATCAGCTCGGCGTGCGCCTCCAGCGCCGGAGCCTCCGCGGGCGCCGCATTCAGCGCCAGCACGATGCGGTCGCTCACGTCGAGCCCCGCGTTCTTGCGCGCCTCCTGCACCACGCGGATCGCGTCGCGCGCGAGCCCCTCGGCCTCCAGCTCCGGCGTGGTGCGGGTGTCGAGCAGCACGAAGCCGCCCGACGGCACGATCGCCAGGGCCTCGCCCTCGGGCCGGCCCGTCGTCTCCAGCACGAGCTCGTACTCCGCCGGCTCCAGCGCGATGCCGCCGGCGGTGACGACGCCGTCGCTCTCCGACCAGTCGCCCGAGCGCGCTGCCTGGATCGCCTTCTGCACGTCCTTGCCCAGTCGCGGACCGGCCGCCCGCGCGTTCACGCTCAGCCGGTGGCTGATGCCGTACTCCGCCGCGGCGTCCTCCGTGAGGGACACGAGCTCGACGGACTTCACGTTCAGCTCCTCGCGGAGGATGTCCTCGAACTGCCCGAGGTCGCCCGCCAGCGGCGACACGACGGTGAGGCGCGCGAGCGGCAGCCGCACGCGCAGCTTCTCCTTCTTGCGCAGCGCGTTGCCCACGCTCGACAGCTCGCGCACGGCGTCCATCGCGTCGCGGATCTCGTCGGCCGCCGGGAACTGCCCGGCGTCCGGCCAGTCCTGCAGGTGCACGCTGCGGCCGCCGGTGAGGCCCTGCCACACGCGCTCGCTGACCAGCGGCACGAGCGGGGCGGCCACGCGGCACAGCGTCTCCAGCACGGTGTAGAGCGTGTCGAACGCCTCGCGGCTCTGCGGGTCGTCGGTGACGCCCACCCAGAACCGGTCGCGCGACCGGCGGATGTACCAGTTGGTCAGGACCTCGGCGAAGTCGCGCAGCCGGGCCGACGCGGTGGTCGAGTCGAGGCCCTCCAGGTCGGCCCGCACCTCGCGCACCAGATCGCCCAGGCGCGCCAGGATGTAGCGGTCGAGCACGTCGGTGGAGGAGGTGGACCACGACGCCTCGTACCCGCCGTCGCCCGAGGCGTTGGCGTAGGTGGCGAAGAAGTACCACGAGTTCCACAGCGGCAGCAGGAACTCCCGCACGCCGGAGCGGATGCCCTCCTCGGTGACGATCAGGTTGCCGCCGCGCAGCACCGCGCTCGACATGAGGAACCAGCGCATGGCGTCGGAGCCGTCGCGGTCGAGCACCTCGGACACGTCGGGGTAGTTGCGCAGCGACTTCGACATCTTGTAGCCGTCGCTGCCGAGCACGATGCCGTGGCAGCTGACGCCCGTGAACGCCGGGCGGTCGAACAGCGCGGTCGACAGCACGTGCATGACGTAGAACCAGCCACGGGTCTGGCCGATGTACTCCACGATGAAGTCCGCCGGGGAGTGCGAGTCGAACCACTCCTGGTTCTCGAACGGGTAGTGCACCTGCGCGTACGGCATCGAGCCGGAGTCGAACCACACGTCGAACACGTCCTCGATGCGGCGCATCGTGCTCTTGCCCGTCGGGTCGTCGGGGTTCGGGCGCGTCAGGTGGTCGATGTACGGCCGGTGCAGGTCGACCTCGCCCTCCGGGTTGCGCGGCAGCGTGCCGAAGTCGCGCTCCAGCTCCTCCAGCGACCCGTACGCGTCGACGCGCGGGTACTCGGGGTCGTCGCTCTTCCAGATCGGGATCGGCGAGCCCCAGTAGCGGTTGCGGCTGATGGACCAGTCGCGCGCGCCCTCGAGCCACTTGCCGAACTGTCCGTGCTTGACGTTCTCCGGCACCCAGGTGATCTGCTCGTTGTTCGCGAGCATGTCGTCCTTGATGTCGGTGACGCGGACGAACCAGCTCGACACGGCCTTGTAGATCAGTGGGTTCCGGCACCGCCAGCAGTGCGGGTACGAGTGCTCGTAGCTCTGCAGACGCACCAGACGCCCGTTGTCGCGGATGATCCGCACGAGCGGGCTGTTGGCGTCCATCCACAGCTCGCCCGCGACATCGGTCACGTTCGGCAGGAAGCGGCCGCCGTCGTCGAGCGACAGGATCGTCGGGATGCCCGCGGCCCCCGCCACGCGCTGGTCGTCCTCACCGTAGGCGGGCGCCTGGTGGACGATGCCGGTGCCGTCGGTCGTGGTGACGTAGTCGTCGACGAGGATGCGCCAGGCGTGCTGGGTGCCGTAGGTCTCCTCGTCGGCGTAGTAGTCGAACAGCCGGTCGTACGTGATGTCGGCCAGCTCCGCGCCGCGCAGCGTCGCGTCGACCGCGGCCGCCGCCTCCTCCGCGCTCTCGTAGCCGAGGTCCTTGGCATAGCCGCCCAGCAGGTCCTTCGCGAGCAGGTAGCGGTGCGCCGACGACTCGACGGCGACCAGGTCGGCCGAGGGCGCGCCGCGCCCCTGGTGCACGTCGGCCGCGCCCGCAGGCCCCGCGGGGAGCACGACGTACTCGATGTCGGGCCCCACGGCGAGCGCGAGGTTGGTCGGCAGCGTCCACGGGGTGGTCGTCCAGGCGAGCGCGCGCACGCCGGTGAGCCCGAGCGCCTCGGCCTTGGCGCCGGTGAGCGGGAAGGTCACGGTCACCGACGGGTCCTGGCGCATCTGGTACACGTCGTCGTCCATGCGCAGCTCGTGCGCGGAGAGCGGGGTCTCGTCGCGCCAGCAATACGGCAGCACGCGATAGCCCTCGTAGGCGAGTCCCTTGTCGTACAGGGTCTTGAAGGCCCACAGCACGCTCTCCATGTAGCCGAGGTCGAGCGTCTTGTAGCCGCGCTCGAAGTCGACCCAGCGCGCCTGGCGGGTGACGTAGTCCTGCCACTCGTGCGTGTACTTCAGGACGGACGAACGCGCCTTCTCGTTGAAGACGTCGATGCCCATCTCCTCGATCTCGCGCTTCTCCGTGATGCCGAGCTGCTTCATCGCCTCGAGCTCGGCGGGAAGACCGTGCGTGTCCCATCCGAAGACGCGGTCGACCTTCTTGCCGATCATGGTCTGGAAGCGCGGGAACACGTCCTTCGCGTAGCCGGTCAGGAGGTGGCCGTAGTGGGGCAGCCCGTTGGCGAAGGGAGGGCCGTCGTAGAACACCCACTCGGGGGCGCCCTCGCGCTGCGCGATGGAGGTGCGGAAGGTGTCGTCGGTCTTCCAGAAGTCGAGCACCTCCTCCTCGATCTGCGGGAAGCGGGGGCTCGGCGCCACAGTGGCGGCCTGGTCGGCGGCGGGTCCGAAGGAGGAGCGCGGGTAGGTCATCGTGTCTCGCAGTGGTCGTCGTGGCGGATGCTGCTGCGAGGACGACCCTCGCGGACCGCGGTACCACCTCGCGTGCCGCGCCATGCGACGCGACCACTCTCACTGCGGCTGTGACGGGCCTGCCCCGCTCGGTTCTACTGAGCCACGGCGCGGGGCCGGGACCGTTCTTCCGAGAGCTCCCCGGTGATGGCCGGATCGATGCTCGTGCTCCCAGTGTACGCGGATGCGGCACCCCGGGACCACGGCATCGGGTCAGGGGCGCGCGGTACCGGCCGCGGCCAGGAGCTCGCGCGTGAACGGGTGTCGCGGCGCGGCGAACACCTCGGCCGTCGTGCCCTGCTCGACGATGCGCCCGTCCTGCATGACCAGCACCTCGTCGGCGACCGCGCCCACCACGTCGAGGTCGTGCGAGACCAGGACCATCGTCAGCCGTCGCTCCCGCTGCAGCCGCGCCAGCAGTCGCAGCACGCGCTCGCGCACCGAGGGGTCGAGCGCGGACACCGGCTCGTCGAGCACCAGCACCTCGGGGTCGGCGGCGAGCGCCCGGGCGATGGCCGCGCGCTGGCGCTGTCCGCCGGAGAGGGCGAGCGGGCGCCGGGCGGCCAGCTCCGGGGCGAGGCCGACCTCGGCGAGCAGCCCCGCGACCCGTGCACGGCGCTCGGACCGGGGCACCCCGCCGGCCTCCAGGGCCTCGCGCAGCGACCGCCCGATCGTCCACCTCGGGTCGAACGCGCCGAGCGGGTTCTGGTGCACGAGCTGCACCCGCGGCGATCCCTGCCAGGCGAGCGACCCGGTGTCCGCCTTCTCGACGCCGACCAGGAGCCGCGCGAGCGTGGTCTTGCCCGACCCGGACTCTCCCACGATCCCGAGCGTGCGCCCCTCCGGCACCGTGAACGACGCGTCGGCCACGGCGGCCGTGGCGCCGAACGACTTCGCCACGCCCTCGGCCACGAGGATCGGGGCCGCCTCGCCGGCGGGAGCGTCGCGCGGCTCGTGCAGGGTCGCGGCGATGAGCTCCCGGGTGTACTCGTGCTGCGGACGCTCCAGCACCTCCGCGACCGGACCCGACTCCACCACGACGCCGTCCTTCATCACCAGCACCCGGTCGGCCAGCCGGCGCACGGCCGCGACGTCGTGGCTGATGAACAGCACCGCTGTCCCGCTGTCGGCGATCTCCCGCAGCAGGTCGAGGATGCGCGCCTGCACCGTCGCGTCCAGCGCCGTCGTCGGCTCGTCCGCGACCAGCACCGCCGGGGACGCCGCGAGCGCCGAGGCGATCAGGGCGCGCTGGCGGAGTCCCCCGGAGAGCTCGTGCGGGTACTGGCGGGCGCGGCGCTCCGGCTCGGGCAGCCACACGCGCCGCAGCAGCTCCTGCACCCGCTGCGACACGGCGCCCCGGCCGCGCGCGAGGCGGTGCAGGCGCAGGGGCTCGGCGACCTCCGCCCCGATGCGGCGCAGGGGGTCGAGCGAGATCAGCGCGTCCTGCGCCACCAGGCCGATCCGCGCGCCGCGGAGCCGCCGCCAGGCGCGCTCGCCGAGGGCGGCGGCATCCGTCCCGTCGATCACGAGCCCCTCCGCGGTCACGGTCGCCGCACGCGGCGTGAGCCCGAGCAGAGCGCGGGCGGTGAGGGTCTTGCCCGCACCGGACTCCCCCACGATCGCGACGCACTCGCCGCGCTCGACCGACAGGGAGACGCCGTCCACGACCGCCGTGCCGTCGAACGCGATCCGCAGCCCCCGCAGCTCGAGCGCCCTCATGCCGTCCTCCCGTCCGCCCTGGCCCGCAGGATCCGTCCGACGACCGTCGCGCACACGACCGAGAGCGTGATCGCGATGCCGGGGAAGACCGAGATCCACCACGCCTGTCCGAGCACGTTCCGGCCTCCGGCGAGCATCAGCCCCCACTCCGGGGTCGGCTCGGACGGCCCGAGGCCGAGGAAGCTGAGCCCGGCGGCGGCGAGGATGCTGGATCCGATGCCGATCGTCGCGAGCACGCTGAGCGAGCCCAGCACCCCGGGGGCGACGTGCCGGGTGAAGGCCCGCAGCGGCGGCACCCCGAGGATGCGCGCGGCCTCCACGTGCTCGGCCACGCGCAGCGTCCTGGTCTGCACCCGGGCCAGGCGCACGTACACCGGCACCGCGGCCAGGGTCACCGCGATCGCGATGTTCACCGGTCCCGGGCCCAGCACCGCGACCACCACGAGCGCCACCAGGAACTCGGGGAACGCCATCAGCACGTCGTTGACCCGCATCACGGTGAGGTCCACGCCCCGCGGCGCCATCCCCGCCACCGCGCCGACGAGCAGCCCGACGACGACCGCGATCCCGGTCGCGAGGAGCCCGATGCCCAGCGACCGCCCGGCCCCGTGCACCACGCGCGCGTACACGTCGCGTCCGCTCTGGTCGGTGCCGAACAGGTGCTCGGGGCTGGGCGGCAGCAGGGCCGAACGCACGTCGGTCTGCAGCGGGTCCTGCGGGGCGAGGAGGTCGGGCCACACCGCCGCGACCGCGATCACCGCGAGCACCGCGACCGCCGACCACAGGGCCGCCCGCTGACCGCGGCTCATCGGGCGCCTCCGGCCGCTGCGGCCCGCACCCGGGGGTCGATCAGCGGATGCACGAGCTCGACCACGAGGTTCACCGCCACGAACACGACGGCGCTCAGCAGGATGATGCCGGTGATGACGGGGAGGTCGCGGTCGCTGATCGCCGCGAGGGTCACGCGCCCCAGCCCCGGCCGCGCGAACACCGTCTCCACCAGCACCGCGCCGCCCAGCACCGAGCCCGTGAGGTAGGCGGCCAGCGTGATGCCCGAGGCCGCGCCGTGACGGAGTCCGTGCCGCAGCGTGAACCACGACGGGCTCGCCCCCCGCGCGCGGACCGTCTCGGCGAACGGCATCCGCTCGGCCTGCACGAGCGCGTCGCGCAGCACCTGGCTCAGCAGGGCCGCCACCGGCAGTGCGAGCGTGACCGCGGGGAGCACGAGGGTCGCAGGGTTGCGGGCGCCCGACACCGGGAACCACCCCAGACCGAACGCGAAGACGCTCAGCAGCACGAGCCCGATCCAGAACACCGGCGAGGACAGCACGACCAGCTCGACCGCCGCGGCCACCGCGCGCGCCGTCCGTCCGCGCACCAGCACGGTCACGGCGAGCGCGAGCACCACGGCGATCGCCAGGGCCAGCGCGGACAGCTGCAGGGTCGCCCCGAGCTGACGGCCGATCACCTCGGTCACCGGCAGCCGCAGCTGATACGACTCGCCCAGGTCGCCCCGGGCGAGCTGCCCGATGAACGACGCGTACTGCTCCAGGACGGGCCGGTCGAGCCCGAGCTCGGCGCGGATGCCGTCCTTCACCTCATCGCTCACCTGCGCCTGCGGGCCGAGCATCACCGAGACCGGGTCGCCGGGGATGAGCCGGAAGGCGAGGAACGCGAGGGTGGCGGCGCCCCACAGCACCACCACCACGGTCGCGAGGAGGCCGGCGATCCGCGGCAGGGCAGCCTTCACCGTTGCGTCCTGCTTCCGTCGTCCCGGCGGCTGAGCGGACTCAGCCGAGGGTCACATCGTAGAACAGCGGCCGGCCGTACAGGTCGTACTGCAGGCCGTTCACGCGCTCGCCGACCGCCGTGATCGCGGACGGGCTGTAGAGCGGCACGATCGCGGTGTACGTGGCGTTCCACTCCTGCAGCTGCGCGTACAGGGCGTTGCGGGTGTCCTGGTCGCTCGAGGAGACCGCCTGCTCCAGCAGCGCGTCGATCTGGGGGTCGGTGACCTGCGAGGCGTTCTGGAAGCCCTCGCTGTGCAGGTGGTTGCGCAGGAAGTCGGCGTCCACGCCCGAGAAGCCCCAGTCCGTGAGGTCGAACGTCTTCGGCTCGTACTGCGCGTTGTAGGCGCCCGGCTCCAGCACCTCGCGCTGCACCTCGAAGCCGATCGCCTTGAGGTCGGACTGGATGGCGTTCGCGAGCGCGGCCTGGTCGTCGGGCACCGGGGTCCACGCGATCCAGCGCACCGAGAGGCGCGCGCCGTCCTTCATGCGGATGCCGTCGGCGTCGCGCTCGGTCCACCCGGCCTCGTCGAGGAGCGCGTTCGCGGCGTCCTGGTCGTACGGCCACGTGCCCTCCAGCGCCGCGTCGTACCCGGGCGTCGTCGAGCCGAGGATGCTCCACGCCCGCGGGAACTGGCCGAAGTAGATCTCCTCCACGGCGGCGTCGATGTCGATGCCCCGCGCGAACGCCTGGCGCACCTTCTCGTCGGCGAACACGCCGTACTTCTCGTTCAGGTACAGCGAGTAGGGCAGGCCGGGGTACTCGACCGAGTCGACCGTGACACCGTCGCCGAGCTCCTCGACCAGGTTCGGCGGGATGTCGCTGGCGAGGTCGGCCTCGCTGCTGCGCACGACGCCGCTGCGCACGGCGGCCTCGGGCTGGATCTCCACGCGCAGCGTCTGGAACGACGGCGCCTTCTCCCCGTGCGGCCCCCAGGCGTAGTCGTCGTTGCGCGTGTACACGAGCTCCTGATCGGGCGTGTAATCGGTGAGCTCGAAGGGACCGGTGCCCACGGTGACGCCCGGGCCCCCGGCCTTCAGCTTCGCCGCGGACTCCTTCAGCACCGCGGGCGAGTAGAAGCCCAGCTGCGGCGTGCTGGCGGCCTGCAGGAACGGGGCGTACGGCTGCGTGAACGTGACCTTCACGGTGTGCTCGTCGACGACCTCCGTGCCCTCGTAGAAGTCGGCGCCCATCATGCTGGCCGCCTGCGCGGACTTGGTCTTCGGGTCGACGATGCGGTCGAAGTTCGCCTTCACGGCCTCGGCGTCGAACGGCTCGCCGTCGGTGAAGGTCACGTCGTCGCGAAGCGTGAAGGTGTACTCGGTGCTGTCGTCCGACACCTCCCACTCCGTCGCCAGCCACGGGCTGAAGCTGCCGTCCTCCTCCTGGAACACGAGCGAGTCGAGCACGGCGCGCTGCACCATGCCGGAGACGTCGAGCTGGCTGACCTGCGGATCCATGTGCCCCGCGGAGAGGTTCGCGCCCTCGATCGACCAGACGAGCTCATCGCCCACCTCCCCGTCGGCATCGGTGGAGGGACCGGCGCACGCGGCGAGCACCAGGGCGGTGACGGCGGCGAGCGCGGCGGCGGGCAGGAGACGACGCACGGGGGTGGCGGGCATGACGGTCCTCAGAACGATCGGGTGGGATGGATCCATCCTAGAACCGATTTTTGGACGGGGTCGATGTGTGACCGCGGCCCTCGTGCGCCGGAGGTCAGAGCGCGGGGAGCACGAGGCGGTGGCGGTCGGCCGGGCCCGGCTGCTCCCCCTCGGCGCGCGACTCGCCCGTCGGCACGACCACGACCGACAGCCCCTGTATCCGCGGCTCGGGCAGCCCGATCATCCGCACCTCGACGCGCAGATCGGCCCGCACTCCCGCGATCCGCCAGCGCAGCTCGGCCTCGCTCCCGGCGGCGACCACACGCTCCGCGAACGGCGCCTGCTCCGGCACGAGTCCGCCGATCTCCTCGAGCTGGGCGCCCAGCCGCGCATCCCGCACATCCGCGGGCACGTCGGCCAGCACGTGATCCGCGAGGACGGGATACGCGGAGGCGGACCGGCCGTCACGGATCGCCGCATCGATGGCCTGCGCCGCCGCCACGGTCTCCCGCCACGGTCGCACCACGGCCGACGGCGCCCCCGTGCCCGCGAGGAGCTCGTCCAGTGCGACGCCGGCCACGCACCGCGCCGCGAAGTCATCCGAGTTGCCGAAGGCGACCACGCCGAGCCCGGTCGCGGCGTGCCACCGCATGTGCGACGAGAACCCGGGCAGCCCGCCCGAATGCTGCACGATCCGCCCGAACCGTCGATCCTCCTCGACGACCAGCCCGTAGCCGTAGCCGGCGGCGGCGAGCTCGTGTCCGGGGAAGGCCCCTGGCGGCCCGGGGATGGGCGTGCGCGGCTGCTGCAGCTCCCTGCGTGACGCGGGTGAGAGCACCTCCGGCGCCACAGGCTCATCCGTGAACGCCGAGCCGAGGAACCACATCCACGTCGCGATGTCGTCCACCGTGCTGACCATGCTGCCGATGCACCCGAGCGCCCCCGCCCCCACGAACGGCTCGGGGCGGAAGGTCTCCCCGCCGTCGAACGTGCGGAAACCGTGCGCCCGCTCGTCGTCGGGGAACGCGTCGGGGGTGTGCGCGGTGCGGTGCAGCCCGAGCGGCTCCAGGAGCACCTCGCGCACCACGTCCTCCACCGCTCTCCCGGTCACGGCCTCGACCGCCCGCCCGAGCAGCGACTGCCCGAGGTTGGAGTACTGATACACGGTGCCGGGGACCGCGGCGAGCGGCAGGCCCGACGCGAACAGCGCCGCGAGCTCCTCCCGGCCGGCGCCGAGGTGACGGTCGACCCAGGCGTTGTCCTCTCCCAGCCCCGAGCGGTTCGACAGCAGCTGCTCCCCCGTCACCGTGCACTCCCGGCCGTCGTGGAGCAGTCGCACGCCCGGTACCGACGTGGTGATCGGCGCGTGCAGGTCGAGCAGTCCGCGGTCGCGCAGCACCAGGACCGTCGCGGCGAGGAAGCTCTTCGACATCGAGGCGATGCGGAACACGGTGTCGCGTGTGGTCGGGCGCCCGTCGCCGCGCGGGTGTCCGTGCACCGCGACCGCCCGCACCGTGCCCCGGTCGCACACCGCCGCGACGGCCGCGGGGGCCCCGCGCCGCGCGTCGTCGTCCAGCCCGAGCCGGAGGACGCCCTCGTCCGTCGCCTCCGCCGGCCCGCGGGGCCCGGGGGACGTCATGCCGAGACCCCGGCGAGCACCTCGTCGGCGAAGGCCTCGATGAGCGCGCGGCTCGCGGCGGTGTTGTGGTCGTGCACGCGTTCGGCCTCCGCGATCAGGGCCGGCAGCGACCGTCCCTCGCCACGCAGCGCCGCGTCGTCCCAGCGCTCCAGGTCGGCGGCGGACGCCTCGGGGTGGAACTGCACGCCGCGCACGTGCGCACCCAGCCGGAAGGCCTGGTTCTCCACCGCCGCGCTGGAGGCCATCAGCACGGCCGCGGGCGGGAGAGCCGTGATCATGTCCTGATGGTTCTCGATCATGGGGGCCTCGTCACCGAGGGCGGCGAACACCGCGTCCTCGCGCCCCGCGTCCGTGGGCTGGATGGGCGTGGCCCCGCGTTCGACCGGCCCGGTCTTGGCCCGCACCTCGCCCCCCGCCACGTGCGCGAGCAGCTGACCGCCGAGGCAGATGCCGAGTGTCGGGAAGTCGCGGGCGATCGCCTCGGCGGCGAGCGCGCGCTCGGCCGCCAGCCACGGCGCGCGGTCGTCGTCGTCGGGCATGAGTCCCCCGCCGAGGAGCACGAGCCCCGCGTAGCCGTCGAGCGAGGTCGGCAGCGGCTCCTGCGCTCCCACGACCGGGTGGACGTCGAGGCCGCGCTCCGTGAGCCACGCACCCAGACGTCGCGGGCCCGAGCTGGCGGAGTTCACGACCACGAGCACACGGGCGTTCATTCCGCCCCCTCTCGCGCGGTGGTGTCGACCGCGGGCACCAGCGCCGCGGGGGCCGGAGACCCCGCGCGGCCGGCGAGGAACGCCTCGTGGTCGGGGTCGGAGGCGGCGAGCACGCGCAGCACGTTCTCGTGGGCGGCAGCGGCCAGGTCCTCCTCCGACCAGCCGCGTCGCCGGAGCTCGGCGAACAGAGCCGGGTAGCACGAGACGTCGCCGAGACCGTCGGGCATCGCGTCGGAACCGTCGTAGTCCGCGCCGATACCGACCGCGTGCGCACCCGCGACGCGCCGGACGTGGTCGAGGTGATCGGCCGCGTCGCTCACCCCGACCGCCGGGGCCTCGCCCGCACCGCCCGCCTCCCACCAGTCGCGTCTGGCCTGCGACAGGAACGTCGGCACGAACGGCACCATCACCACGCCGCCCTGCGCACCGATGGCCGCGAGCACGTCGTCCGGCACGTTGCGCGGGTGGTCGCACAGCGCGCGCGCTCCGGAGTGGCTCACGATCACGGGCCGCGTGGTGATCGCGAGCGCGTCGCGCATCGTGCTCGGCGCCACGTGGGACAGGTCGACCAGCACGCCGATGCGGTTCAGCTCGCGCACGACCTCCCGCCCGAACTCCGTCAGTCCGCCGTGGCGCTCCTCGTCGGTCGCGGAATCCGCCCAGGCGATCGTGCGCGACCACGTCAGAGTCAGGTAGCGCGCACCGAGCCGCGCGAACTGGCGCAGCACCGCGAGCGAGCCGCCGAGCTGGTCGCCGCCCTCGATGCCGATCAGCGAGGCGATGCGCCCCTCGGCCATCGCCGCCCTGACGTCCGCCGCGGTCCGGGCGAAGGCGAGCCGATCGGGGTGGGCGTCCGCCAGCCGGTGCACGAAGTCGATCTGCTCCAGCGTCGCCACCACCTGCTCCGCACCCTCCAGCACCGGGTCGACCCACACCGACCAGAACTGGGCCGCCACGCCCCCGGCGTCCAGCCGCGGAAGGTCGGTCTGAGTGGCCGCGACCGGCCCGGCCAGCTCGTCCACCCGGTACCCGAGCAGCGTCCTGCTCGCCCAGGCCAGGTCGTTGTGCCCGTCGAACACCCCGTCCAGAGTCCGTCCGTCGCCGGTCATGTCAGTCCTCCCGTGCATCCAGCACCGCGTTCATCCGCGCGGTGAGCTCATGGTCGATCGCCAGGGCCGCGCCGTCGAGGGCGCGCACCGGCACTGCACCGCGCGTGCTGGAGCACAGCCACAGGGCATCCGCCCGCCGCAGATCCTCCCGCGTCACGGGCACGATCGCGGTGCGGCGGTCGGCGAGCCCCGCGAACACATCCCCCTGGGTGGTGCCCGGCAGCACGCCGAACTCCGGCGGCGGGGTGACCAGGGTGTCGTCGATGCGGGCGATCAGGGTCGACCGCGGCCCCTCCAGCACGAACCCGTCTGCGCTGACGAACACCACGTCGTCCGCACCGCGGCGTGCGGCCTCCCGCAGCGCCGCCTGGTTGACCGCGTAGGCGAGCGACTTCGCGCCCTGCAGCAGCCAGGGCGCCGTGTGCATCACGTCGTGCCGGTACCCGCGGTCGAGCACCACCGCGGTGACCCCCGCGGCGCGCACGGTCGAGGGGTCGGCGCCCGCGAAGCCGAGCACCCAGCCGGTGGGTCCCGCGTGGTCGAGCTCGTCGCCGCGGGTCATGGCGAACTTGATCGAGGCGATCTCGCCGTCGCGCAGCACCCCGGGTCGCGACACCGCGGCGGCCGCCCTGCGCACGGCCGTGCGCCAGCGGTCGAGCGACGGCGCCGGCAGCTCGAGCAGCGCAGCCGACCGTTCCAGCCGGTGCAGGTGCGCCTCCAGCGCCTGGGGCACGCCGTGGCGCACGACCGCGGTCTCGAACACGCCGTCCCCGCGGGTCACCCCCAGGTCGGTGGCGCGGATGATCGGGGTCGCGGGGTCCACCTCGACGACGGCGTCCGCGGGTTCGGTGTCCGGGGACAGCTCCAGCCGGTACAGCAGCAGTGCGCGCATGGGTCCACTCCTCGCAGCGGTCCGGGGCCGTCAGCCGAGCGTGAGGGCGGTGTCGCGCACGTCGGACGCCGCGGAGTCGTACACCCGCGCGGCGTCGCGCTCGATGCGCGCCACCCGCACCTCATGGCCGAGGCCGGGCCCGGTCGGCACCCGCACACGCCCCGCCTGAGCGGTGACGGGCGGCTCGATGATGTCGCTCTCGTAGTACTTGTCCGATCCGGACACGTCGGAGGGCAGCAGGAAGCCGGGCAACGACGAAACCGCGACGTTCGCGGCCCTGCCGACGCCGAACTCGTGCATGCCGCCGCACCACACGGGGATGCCGGCGTCGAGCGCGATGTCGTGCGCGGCGCGTGCCACCCCGAGCCCGCCCATCCGCGAGACCTTGATGTTGAGGATGCGCCCGGCGCCCAGACGGATCATGGCGCGCAGGTCGCCGAGCGCCACGACCGACTCGTCCAGGCACACGTCCGTGTCGAGGCGCGCCTGCAGCTCCGCGTGGGCCACCAGTTCGTGGGGGCCGAACGGCTGCTCGATCATGGTGAGCCCCTCGCGGTCAAGGCGCGCGAACACCGCGGCCGCCTCGTCGTCGTCGGGGTAGGCGCCGTTGGCGTCGACGTGGAGGTCGAGGTCGGGGTGGGCGGCGCGCACGGCCCGCACGGGCTCCACGTCCCACCCCGGCGCGATCTTGAGCTTGACCCGCGGGTAGCCGGCCGCGCGCTGCAGCTCGACCTGTGCGAGGAGCTCGTCGATCGACGGTTCGATGCCGAGCGAGACCCCCGCGACCACCTCGTCCCTGGTGCCGCCGAGCGCCGCGGCGAGCGCGATGCCGTGCGTGCGGGCGTACAGGTCCCACACCGCGCCGGAGAATCCCGCCTTCGCGAACTCGTGTCCGCGCACGCGCGACCACGTCGACTCCAGGTCGGCCGGGTCGTCGCCGGTCGCTCCGAGCAGGGCGGGGACCAGGTACCGCGTGGCGATCTCCCACGCGGTCACCGTGGTCTCCGCGCCGAAGTAGGGGTCGCTCGGGGACGCGATCTCCCCCCAGCCGGTGCGCCCGTCCGTGTCGGTGACCTCGACGAGGATGTGCTCGATGCCGGACTTGCGGTGCGAGCTGGTCTCGAAGCTGTGCCGCAGCGGCTGGCGCAGCGTGAACAGGCGGATGCGGTCGATCTTCACGCGCCGCCCTCCTCGCTGCGCGGCCGCGGCTGCTCCGGGCCGTAGAGGCCGAGGCGGGCCACGAGCCGGTCGCGCTCGGCCAGGCGGCGACGCGCACCCTTCGCGCTCGCCGTGGTCAAGGCGCTGAGCAGGTGGCAGACCGCCGCGACCGGGGTCGGCGAGTCGGCGTACGACGCCGACCCGGTGCGCACGCGGATGAGCGACGTGGCGATCGGTGCCAGCGGCGCGTCCTCGCTGTCGGTGATCACGACGAGCTGTCCGCCCGCCTCGTGGAACAGCCGTCCGAGCCGCACGGTCTCCTCGCGGTAGCGCCGCAGGGAGAACGCGATCAGCACGTCGGAGGCGCGCACATCGGTCAGCACGGTGAGCGGCTGCAGTGCGTGCCCGTCCACGAGGAACACGTTGGACAGCGTGGCGGAGAGATCGGCGGTGAGCAGCTGCGCGTACGCGGCGGCCTTGCCCTCGCCCGCGACGTAGCGACGGCGGGCGCCGAGCAGGAGCGCGGCCGCCTGCGGCACCTGCGCCGAGCGGCTGAGCTCCTCGAACGTCTGCGCGAGGGTGCGCTGCTCGGTCTCGATGATGCGCGCCTGGATGCTCTCGGCCGACTGGTTGGTGCGGATGCGCTCGCCGAAGCGGTCGCGCGGTGAGACGAGGTCGCGGTCCTCGTGGTGGTGGTCGCTCATGCCGGGCCCTCCCCTGGTGTCGCGCGGTAGACCGCCGTCTGATCGTCGAGGCGCGTCGCCGCCACCAGGACCTCCCCGCGGTGGAACACCCCGGTCATGCTGCGCTCGAGGTCGCGGCGCAGCGCCTCGCGCTCGGCCGGGCTCAGGCGGCCGGGGTGCACGGGGATCGCGATCCAGGTGCCGTCCGGTGCGGCGACCGCGCGACCCCAGTCGTCCGGCCCGAGCGCCGGGGCGGACGGCGGCGTGGCACGCGGAGACCGCGTGGCGGCGGTGAGGTCCCACGAGACCACGAGCCGGTCGGTGTCGGGGCGCGCGTAGTAGTCGCGCTCGAACGCGATGCCGACGGCGCCGAGCGAGCTGAGGTTGAAGTGCGCGTTGCGCGACAGCAGCGGGTCGAAGGTCCAGCGCATGGTGCGCTGCCCCCACCGGAGGGCGACCGCGCGCTGCGCGAGCTTGAGGGCCTGACCGACGCCGCGGCCCTGCTGGGCGGCCTCGACGGCGGCCGCCTGCGAGTAGTGGAACAGCGTGCCGTCGGTGTCGCACCCGGCGAAGCCGTAGGCGAATCCGATGAGCGCGCCGTCGTCGGCGAAGGCCCCGATCGCCGAACCGCCGTTGCGGGCGAGCGCGGTGAGCAGGTTGGCGTTCAGCGCGTACTCGCTCTCGGTGTAGGCGAACACCCTGGCGTACAGCGCCGCGGCCTCTCGGAACTCGGTGTACTGGGTCAGCTCCCGACAGCCGTAGCCGATGCCCGCGTCAGCGGCCACGGAGAAATGAGGCACGATACGTTTCCTAAGATTGAAGAGTCCTGCTGCTCTGAGCGATGTTATCGGCGGCTTGCACGGGGATCAAGAGGCAGATACGGTTCGTAACTGTGACCACTTCTCCGGCGGCGCAGCACGCGGACCACTCTTCTGACGACATCATCGCACTCGTGCGCGAGCTCGTGTCGATCGAGTCGCCGAGCCGCGACACCGCCGCTAGCGCCCGCATCGCCGACGTCCTGAGCGCCCGCTTCGAGGCCATCGGCGGCACCGTCCGCCGCGAGCCCACGAGCGCCGGGACCGACCTGGTGATCGACGTGCCGGGGACGGGCGATCCGCTCCTGTTCATCGGGCACACCGACACCGTGTGGCCCGTCGGCGCCCTCGACGGCGAGGTGCCCTGGGTGGAGGACGGCGACGTCGTCCGCGGACCGGGCGCCTACGACATGAAGGCCGGGATCGCGGTGATGCTCGAGGCTCTGCGCACCCTCCAGCCGCTGGCGGTCGAGCGGCGCCGGGCCGTGCGGGTGGTGCTCGTGTGCGACGAGGAGATCGGCTCCCCCGTGTCCGGGCCGCTGCTGGCCGCACGCGCGCGCGGGACCGCGGCGGCGATCGGCTTCGAGTCGCCGCACCCCGACGGCGCCCTCAAGGTCGGCCGTCGCGGCAGCGCGCGGGTGCGCCTCTCGGTCACCGGGCGCGCCGCCCACGCCGCCCTCGATCCGGAGCACGGGATCTCGGCCGTGGACGAACTCGTCGACCAGCTGCTCGCGGTGCGACGCATCGTCGCGGATCCCGCCCTGCCCGGTCCGGTGCTGTGCAACGTCGGCACGATCGCCGGAGGAGCCCGCACGAACGTGGTGCCGGCGGAGGCGGCGGCGGAGATCGGCCTGCGCTTCACGGATCCCGTGACCGAACGCCAGGTGCTCGACGCCCTGGCCGCGCTGCACCCGGTGCGCGAGGGCGCGACCGTGACGGCGGAGGTGCTCAGCGCGCGGCCGGCCTGGCGGGCCTCCGCGCAGGACGCCGCCCTGCTGGAGCAGATCTCCGAAGCGGCGGCCGGTGTCGGTCAGCGCATCGAGGGTCGTCCGGCCGCGGGCGCCGGGGACACCAACCTGCTGGGCGGGCTCGGGCTGCCGACCGTCGACGGCTTCGGGCCACGGGGCGGGGGCGCGCACGCGGTGGACGAGCATTTCCTGCGCTCCTCCCTGCACGACCGGGTCGCGCTCCTGCGTGCCGTGCTCACGATCGCCGCGGACTGACGATACGATTCCCGTTCGCGTGCCCCGGGACCCCTGGCGAGGATACGTTCCGGATCTCCACGGTGACGATGCGACGCCGTCTCGGCGGTTCCCGCACGTGCGCATCCTGGCAGCCCCGTGTTTCCGCCGTGTTACACCCGAACGGCGCCGGGGGGTCTTCTCCACGACCGCAGTTTTTCTTCCGCGATACGCATCGAATCTCTTGACCCCGGGCCCGACTTCCGCTTGCATGGTCTCCACCGACCCGGCTTCATCGTGGATCCGGGCGGCGCCCGAAGGGACTTCTTCCATGCGTCTTGCCCCCCGCTCGAAATCAGTGCGAAGTCTGACCGCCGCCGCGATCGCGACCGCGCTTCTCGTCGCCGCGCCGGTCGGTGCCGCCCAGGCGCAGACCGCGAGCGCCGCCACCGAATCCCCCGCATCGGACACCACGCTGCGCATCGCGACGTCCGGGTTCGTCGACACGTTCAACCCGTTCATCTCGATCTACCTCACGCCGACCAACATCATCCGGTACGTGTACGAGTCGCTCGTGCAGAACGACGCCGAGGACGGCTCCCCGACCAAGGGTCTGGCGGACTCGTGGGAGGCCACCGACGGGGGCCAGACCTGGACCTTCACGCTGCAGGACGACCTGGTGTGGTCCGACGGCGAGCCGATCACCTCCGCCGACGTGAAGTACACGTACGACCAGATGCTCACGGTGCCCGCGCTGGGCACCGCCAACGGCAACCTGGTGTCGAACTTCGACACGGTCGAGACGCCCGACGACAAGACCGTCGTCATCACCCTGAAGACCCCGCAGGCCCCGAACCCCGGCTCCGAGATCCCGATCGTGCCGAAGCACATCTGGGAGAAGGTCGACGACCCGACCACGTTCGCCAACGACTCCGAGGTCGTCGGCTCCGGCCCGTTCGTGCTCGACAGCTACTCCGCCAACCAGTCCATCACCCTGAAGGCGAACGAGAACTTCTGGCGCGGCGCCCCCAAGATCGACGCGATCCAGTACGTGTACTACACGAACTCCGACGCGCAGGTGCAGGCCCTCAAGGCGGGCGACGTCGACCTCGTCACCGGTCTCACCCCCACCCAGTTCGAGGCGCTCGACGGCGTCGACGGCGTCACCACCCACTCCGGTGAGGGCCGCCGCTACCACTCGATCAGCATCAACGTGGGCCAGCAGACCCGCGACAACGTCCCCTACGGCACCGGCAACGCCGCGCTCAAGGAGCTCGAGGTGCGCCAGGCCATCCGCCTCGGCACCGACACCGCGACCCTGCTCGACAAGGTGCTCGACGGCGAGGGCACGCTGGCGACGAGCTTCATCCCCGCGTCCTTCCCGAAGTGGCACCTGTCAGAGGACGACGACGTGATCGTCGGCTTCGACCCCGAGGCCGCGCAGGCGAAGCTCGACGAGGCCGGCTGGACGCCCGGGGCCGACGGCATCCGCGAGAAGGACGGGCAGCGTCTCGCGCTGCGCCTGCTGATCGATGCCGACGACGCGAACGAGCAGTCCATCTCCGACTTCTTCGTGCCGTGGATGAAGGACATCGGCATCGAGATCACGGTCGAGTCCACCGACTCCGACACCATCAGCGCGAAGGCCACGTCCGGCGACTACGACCTGTACTTCAGCGGCTGGTCGGTCAACCCCGACCCCGACTACCAGCTCGGCATCAACACCTGCATGAACCTGCCGACCGCGACCGACGGCACCGGCGGCACCACGCAGGACGGCTACTGCAACCCCGAGTTCGACGAGATGTACGCCCAGCAGCGCTCCGAGATCGACGAGGAGAAGCGGCAGGAGATCGTGCACGACATGCTCGCGCTGAACTACACCGACACCGCGCAGGTGGCCACCTGGTACGCCAACTCGCTCGAGGCGTACCGCTCCGACCGCTTCACCGGGTTCACCCTGCAGCCCAAGGACGGCGGCATCATCGCCAACCAGGCCGGCTACTGGGGCTACCTGACCGTGGAGCCGGTCGAGGGCGCGACGGCCGGCGGCACGGGCACCAACACGGGCCTCATCATCGGCGGAGTCGTCGTGGGAGTGATCGTCGTGGGCGCCCTGGTCTTCTTCCTGATCCGACGCCGCAACATCGCCGACGTCGAATGAGCCCCGCGAGACGTCGCGGGCGGCGATAGCCCGCCCCCGCGACGTCTCCGGCTCCGCAGCAAGGAGACCCCCATGTCCAACGCGGTACCCCCCTCCACCTCGGCCATCGCCACGAGCGCGGCCGCCGAAGAGCAGCCGACCGGCGTCGGCGCCCTCCGGTACATCCTCGGCAAGCTCGGCGGCGCGGCCATCAGCCTCGCGATGGTGATTCTCCTCGGATTCTTCGCCTTCAAGATCCTGCCCGGCGACCCGGTCGCCTCGATCGCCCGCGAACGCGGCATGAGCGCCGAGCAGGCCGACCAGCTGCGTGAGCAGCTCGGCCTGAACAAGCCGCTGTGGCAGCAGTTCTTCGACTACCTCGGCAACGTCTTCACCCTCAACTTCGGCACGAGCTACGTGTACCGCACGTCGGTGTCCGAGCTGATCGGCCAGTACTTCTGGAACACGATCCTGCTCACCGGGACCGCGGCGGTGATCGCGATCGCGCTCGGCCTGTGGCTCGGCCAGAAGGCGGCGTGGAAGCACGGCTCCACCTTCGACCGCATCGTCTCCGGCACCTCGCTCGTGTTCTGGTCGGTGCCGACGTTCTGGCTGGCCCTGCTGCTGCTGATGATCTTCGGCGGCACGCTGCACTGGTTCCCCACCGGCGGCATGGTGTCTCCCAACCCGCCGACCGACCCGGTGGGCATCGTGCTCGACGTGATCTCGCACATGGTGCTGCCGGTGATCACGATGGTCGCCGTGGTGTACGCGCAGTACCTCATGGTGATGCGCAGCTCGCTCCTGGAGGAGATGGGCGCCGACTACCTCACCACCGCACGCGCCAAGGGCCTCCGCGAAGACCTCGTGCGCCGCCGCCACGCCGTGCCGAACGCGCTGCTTCCCACCGTCACCCTCGTGTTCATGCACATCGGCGGCCTGATCGCGGGAGCCGTGACCGTGGAGACGGTGTTCTCCTGGCCCGGCCTCGGCAAGCTCACGTTCGAGGCGATCTCCGGCCCCGACCTCCCGCTCCTGCAGGGCACCTTCGTGGTGTTCTCCACGATCATCATCGTGATGAACCTCATCGCGGACCTCATCTACCGTCAGCTCGACCCGAGGGTGAGGCGCGCATGACCACGGCATCCCCGACCATCCGTTCGCCCCGCGCCCTGGCATGGCACCGCCGCGGCGTCGCCTTCACCGGCTTCTGCCGGGAGTTCGCGCACCACCGCGCCGGCATGGTGGGGCTCGTCTTCCTCATCATCGTGGCGCTCGTCGCGATCTTCGCGCCCGTCATCGCCCCCGCGAGCATGCTCGACGTGACGAAGCTCGTCGACGTGCAGCGGTTCGCCCCGCCCTCGTGGGAGCACCCGCTGGGCACCGACCACCAGGGTCGCGAGATCTGGGTGCGCATGGTGTGGGGCGCCAGGGTGTCGCTGCTCGTCGGCCTCGCCGCCACCGCGATGTCGATGATCATCGGCACGCTCGTCGGCATCGCCGCCGGACACTTCACCGGCTTCTTCGGCGGCCTCATGATGCGCATCATCGACTTCTTCCTGGTGCTGCCGTCGCTGATCCTCGCGATCGTGCTGTCGTCGGTGCTGAGCCGCGGAGTGTGGACGATCATCATCGCCATCGGCCTCACCTCCTGGGCGGGCACGGCCCGCGTGGTGCGCGCGCAGACGCTGTCGGTCGAGTCGCGCGACTACATCGAGCGCTCCCGGGCGCTCGGCGCCGGCCACTGGCACATCATCCTCAAGCACCTGCTGCCCGGGGTGCTGCCGCTCGTGCTCGCGAACACGACCCTCACGGTCGGCTCCGCGATCATCTCCGAGTCGACGCTGGCGTTCCTCGGCCTCGGCGACACGACCCTGCAGTCCTGGGGCTCGATCCTGAAGAACGCGATGGACGTCTCCGCCGCGACCAGCGGCTACTGGTGGTACGTGCTCGTGCCCGGTATCGCGATCGTGCTCGTGGTGCTGGCCTTCACCGTGATGGGCCGCGCGGTCGAGAACATCACCAACCCGACGCTGAGGAGCCGCTGAGATGCCCGACCTGATCTTCGACGACGTCTCCATCACCTACCGCACCTCCGGCCGCTCCGGCCGCGACGAGGTCGCCGCGGTGCGCAACGTCTCCCTCACCCTCCCCGCCGGGCAGACCCTCGGCATCGCCGGCGAGTCGGGGTCGGGCAAGAGCACCCTCGCGATGAGCGTGCTGCGCCTGCTCCCCCGCAACGCCCGACTCAGCGGACGCGTGCTGCTGGGCGACCAGGACGTGGCGACGCTGTCGTTCGGACAGCTGCGCGCCGTGCGGTGGGCGCAGACCTCCATCGTGTTCCAGGGCGCGATGCACTCGCTGAACCCGGTGCGCACGGTCGCATGGCAGCTGAACGAGGCGCTGGAGCTGCACGCCTCCGATCGCTGGAAGACCGAGAAGGCGCGGAAGGAACGGGTGCGCGAGCTGCTCGACGTCGTCGACCTTCCGCCGCAGAAGGGCGAGGCGTATCCGCACGAGCTCTCCGGCGGGCAGCGGCAGCGCGTCATGATCGCGATGGCTCTCGCGTGCGACCCCGAGGTGATCATCGCGGACGAGCCCACCACCGCGCTCGACGTGATCGTGCAGAAGCAGATCCTCGACATGATCTCCCGGCTGGTCGCCGAGCGCGGCATCTCGATGCTGATGATCAGCCACGACCTGTCGGTGCTCGCGACCGCGTGCGACCGCATCGCGATCATGCGCAACGGCGAGCTGGTCGAGGTCGGCGAGAGCTACGCGGTGTGCACGACGCCCGAGCAGGCGTACACGCGCCAGCTCGCCGACGCGTTCCCCACCATCGGCGACCCCGCCTCCCGCATGGCGCCGGTGACCCGGCACGGACGCGACGCCGACGACGTGCCGGAGATCGTCCACGGCGACGAGGTGCTGCTGGAGGCGAAGGGCCTCAACGTCACCTACCGCTCGGGCGGCCGCCCCGTGCACGCGGTGCGCGACGTCGACCTCGCGGTGCGGCGCGGCGAGATCGTGGCGCTGGTCGGCCAGTCCGGCTCGGGCAAGTCGACCCTCGCCCGCGCCCTCATGGGACTGCAGCCCGCCGACCCGGGGTCGCAGATCCTGTTCGAGGGCTCTCCGATCGCGGCGAAGGGCCGGGCGCTCGCGCAGTTCCGCTCGCAGGTGCAGCTGGTGCTGCAGGACCCGTGGGCGGCGCTCAACCCCAAGCACAGCGTGTACGAGTCGGTCGCCGAGGGCCTGCGCGTGCAGCGCTACCCCGGAGACGAGCGCGAGCGCGTGGCGCAGAGCCTCGCCGACGCCGAGCTGACGCCGCCCGAGCAGTACTTCGGCGCGATCCCGCAGGAGCTCAGCGGCGGTCAGCGGCAGCGCGTCGTGATCGCCGGGGCCCTGGCCGTGCAGCCGCAGATGCTGATCGCCGACGAACCCGTCGCCTCGCTCGACGCCTCGGTGCGCGGCGAGATCCTGGGACTGCTGCTCGACCTGCGCCGCCGCCTCGGGCTCTCGGCGCTCGTCATCACGCACGACCTCGGGCTCGCATGGAACATCGCCCACACGGTCGCCGTCATGTACCACGGGCAGATCGTGGAGCACGGCCCCACGGAGGAGGTGCTGCTGAACCCGCAGCACGAGTACACGCGGCACCTGCTCTCTGCGGCACCGCGCATCGAGGAGAGGACCGCATGACCGACACGATGGAGGGCACCGCGATCGGCACGGACTCGCCCTACCTGGACTCCGCGCCGCTGCGACCGGGCGACACCGTGGCGATCGTGTCGCCCTCGGGCCCCGGCAACGAGGAGAACACGCAGCGCGCCGTCGACTACTACGAGTCGTGGGGCCTGAACGTGAGGGTGGGAGAGCACGTGCTCACGCCGCACCCGCGCGCCTCCTACCTCGCCGGCCCCGACGACCTGCGCCGCGCCGACCTCGTGGCCGCCTGGCTGGACCCCGAGGTCGACGCGGTCGTCACGGCCCGCGGCGGCTACGGCGCCCTGCGGCTGCTCGACGGCATCGACTGGGCGGCCATGCGGCGCGGAGCCCTCCGGCGCGACGGACGGCCGAAGCTGCTCACCGGCTCGTCCGACGTGACCGCGCTGCACGAGACCTGGCGCGCGCACCTCGGCGTCGCCACGCTGTTCTGTCCGATGGCGGGCAACAACGTGTTCCGCGATTCGCCGACCGTGCGCGACGACGTGCAGCGCTGGCTGTTCGAGCCCTGGCGCGGACGCGAGCTCATCGGCCCGAAGACCGAGATCATGACGCGGGGCCGGGCGGAGGGACGCTTCACCGGCGGCAACCTCAGCCTCCTGGCGGCGGGACTGGGGGCGCCGGAGGCCGCCGTCGCCGCCCCGGGCATCCTGTTCCTGGAGGACATCACGGAGGAGCCGTACCGGCTGGACGGCTTCGTGACGCAGCTGCGCCGGGCCGGGCGGCTCGCCCAGGCCTCGGGCATCGTGCTGGGCTCCTGGCACGAGTGCGGCGACCTCGAGCTCGTGCACGCCCTGATGCGCGACGAGTTCCAAGACCGCGGGGTGCCGGTGCTGTGGGAGCAGGGCTTCGGCCACGACCCGCACGCGCTCACGATCCCGCTCGGCGTGGACGGGGTGCTCGACGCGACCGGGGACGAGCCGCGCCTCACGGTCGGGCTGCCGGCATGATCGCCCTCCCCCCGCTCGACCCCCGGGCGACCTGGTCCGTCCGGCTGCTCGACGCGGACACCGGGGCGACCCTGGCCGAGCACGACCCGGACGTGCAGTGCGAGACCGCGAGCATCGGCAAGATCTTCCTGCTCATCGAGGTCGCCCGGCGGCTGGAGGACGGGACGCTCGCGGCGGACGCGCGCATCGACATCCCCGACGAGCACCGTGTCGAGGACTCGGGGCTGCTGTACCGGATGCACGACCAGCGCGTCACCGTGCACGACGCGGCACTCCTCGTCGGCGCCGTGAGCGACAACCTCGCCACGAACGCGCTCCTCCACCTCTGCGGACTCGACGCCGTCCGCGCGGTCGCCCCGGAGCTCGGCTACCGCGACACCGCGCTGCACGACTACATCCGCAACGAGCGCACGCCCGACCTGCCGTGGACGCCGTCGTTCGGCACCGCGGCCGAGCTGTCCGACGTGATGCGGCGGCTCGGCGCCGGCGAGGTCTTCTCCCCCGCCGTGAGTGCGCGCGTGCTGGACTGGCTGGCCGCCGACACCGACACGTCGATGGCCGCCGACGCGTTCCTGCTCGACCCCCTCGCGCACGTCGAGGCCGAGTACCAGGGCCTGGTGCTGCGTCACAAGACCGGCAGCGTGGGCTTCGCGCGGGTGGACGTCGGACTGCTGCGCGGCCCGGAGGGCGCGGTCGCCTACGCCGTCGCGGCGAACTGGAAGACCGCGGGCACCGATCTGCGAGCGCCCGTGCTCGACGGCATGCGCGCGGTCGGCGAGCTCATCCGGGCGCACGTGACCGGACGCCCGCGCGACGACGGAGGGGACGCATGAGCGCGATCGACGTGGAGCTGCCGAGCGGGAACGGCACCGTGTGGTCGGTGCTCGTGCAGGACGTCGACACCGGCGAGGTGCTGCTGCGCCACGACCCCGAGGCCGTGCAGGACACCGCGAGCGTGGGCAAGATCTTCCTGCTGCACCGGCTGCTCGCCGAGGTCGACGCGGGCACCCGCACGCTGGAAGAGCGCGTGACCCGGCGCCCCGTGGAGGCCATCGAGGACTCGGGGCTGTGGTACCTGCTGCAGGCCGACGAGCTGTCGCTGTACGACGTGGCGGCGCTGATCGGCGCGGTGAGCGACAACGCCGCCACCAACACCCTGGGCCGCGTGATCGGCATCCCCGTGGTGCAGGAGCACACCCGCGCGCTCGGCTACACCGCCTCCGCGCTCGACGACATCGTGCGGTGGCCGATCCCGCCCGGCGCTCCCCGGACGCTGTCGCACGCGAACGCCGCGGAGCTCGTGCGCTTCATGTCGCGGCTCGCCGACGGCGCCGATCTCTCGCCCGCGTCGGCCGACACGCTGCGGCGGTGGCTCGGTGCAGGCATGGACCTGTCGATGGTCGCCTCGGCGTTCGAGCTCGACCCGCTCGCGCACTGGGGTTTCGACCGTGGCGTGTGGCTGCTGAACAAGACCGGGACGATCTCGCGGGTCCGCGCCGACACGGGCCTCGTCATGTCCCCCACCCGGCGCATCGCCTACGCCGTGCTGGCCACCTGGAACAGCGGTGCGGACGGCCGCGGCCCGGTGCTCGCGGCCATGCGCCGGATCGGCGAGGGCATCCACGCCGCGCTCGCCGACTGAGCACCGCTCGCACCGCACGACATCCGGGCGCGGTTGCCGCGACACGTCGCGCGTCCGTCCTCCACGGCGACGTTTCCCCCCCGCCGGTCAGACGACCCCGGCGCGCGCCAGGCGCTCGCGCACCCGATCGATCGGCACCGCGTGCGCCGTCCGCCCCTCGGGGCCCACGGTGGTCTCGGCGGCCAGCACGGAGTTGATCAGCGCCTCCTCGACCGCGTCCATCGTCGCGGCGAACAGCGGCGAGAGCTCGTCGTCCGCCGCGAGCCCGCCCGTCGCCGGGTCGTGCACGGAGAACGCGATGGCGTAGTCGCCGCTGCCCTGCGCGTAGTCGGCACCGACGCCCCGCATCGCGAACACGGCGCGGTTGGCCACGCGCCCGAGCTGGCGGCCGTCGACCGGCGCATCGGTGGCGACGACGATCATGCAGGAGTTCCCGACCGGCTCCGCAGGGTCGTCCGTGAGCAGCTCCTCCGCGGGCAGGGGCACCCCGGCGATGCGCAGCGTGCCACTGAAGTTCGTCTGCACGAGCGCGCCGACCGTGCACGGGGTTCCGGCCACGTCGACCACCCGTGACGCCGTGCCGATGCCGCCCTTGTAGCCGAGGGCGACCGTCCCGGCACCCGCACCGACACAGCCCTCCGCGACGGGACCGGACGCCGCCGCCTCCAGTGCCGCGACCACCTGCTCCTCGCCCACGGCCCGCCGACGGATGTCCGAGAGGAACCCGTCGTTCGTCTCCCCCACCACCGGGTTCAGCGTCGTCGTGTGCGCGTGCGCGGGTGTCGCCAGCAGGTGCCCGAGCAGCGCGTCGGCCACGCGGAACACCGACAGGGTCGACGTGAGGAGGATCGGCGTCTCCAGCGCGCCGAGCTCGCGCAGCTGCGTGGCACCGACGAGCTTGCCGTAGCCGTTGCCCACGGAGAGGTTCGCGGGAAGGCTGCGGCGCCGCGCGGTGAGCGCGTCCGGCACGATCGCCGTGACCCCCGTGTGCAGACCGTCGCCGTGCAGCGTGGCGTGGCCGACCCGCACCCCGGGCACGTCGGTGATCGCGTTCTCCGCACCGCGCGCGAAGGCTCCGGGCGCGACGCCGAGGTCGGCGAGCCGGGGACGGGTGGACGAGGACGACGGCGATGTCATGCTCCGATCCTCCCAGTCGCGGCGGGTGCGGGTCCGCGCCGCGCCGAGTGCCCGCCGCGGTCGAGCGACCCGCCCGCACGCTCGGTAGACTGGGCGGCACCACCCACACTCAGGCACGCTCACACAGTGCCGCATACATCGCTCGAGGAGACCTCCATGTCCGCCATCCCTGACAAGCCCGCACTCGAAGGTCTCGAAGCGAAGTGGGACGCCGCCTGGGCGGAGCAGGGCACCTACCTGTTCGACCGTCTGCGCGCCGCGGAACTCGGCCGTGAGGGCGTGTACTCGATCGACACCCCGCCGCCCACCGCCTCGGGCAGCCTGCACATCGGGCACGTGTTCTCGTACACCCACACCGACGTCAAGGCGCGGTACGAGCGGATGCGCGGCAAGACCGTGTTCTACCCGATGGGCTGGGACGACAACGGCCTGCCCACCGAGCGCCGCGTGCAGAACTACTACGGCGTGCGCTGCGACCCCTCGCTCCCCTACGACCCCGACTTCACCCCGCCGTTCGAGGGCGGAGACAACAAGTCCAGCCGTGCGGCCGACCAGCAGCCCATCAGCCGGCGCAACTTCATCGAGCTGTGCGAGCGCCTCACGATCGAGGATGAGAAGCAGTTCGAGGCACTGTTCCGGCAGCTCGGCCTGAGCGTGGACTGGACGCAGACCTACCGCACGATCTCCGACGACACGATCCGCCAGAGCCAGCTCGCGTTCCTGCGCAACATCGACCGGGGCGAGGCTTACCAGGCCCTCGCGCCGACGCTGTGGGACATCGACTTCCGCTCCGCCATCGCGCAGGCCGAGCTGGAGGACCGCGACCAGCAGGCCGCGTATCACACGATCGAGTTCCCCTTCGCGGACGGCTCCGGCTCGATCGCGATCGACACCACGCGTCCGGAGCTCCTCCCCGCGTGCATCGCGATCGTGACCCACCCCGAGGGCCCGCACAAGCACCTGATCGGCACGAAGGTGCGCACCCCGTTCTTCGGTGCCGAGATCGAGATCCACGGTCACCACCTCGCCCAGCCCGACAAGGGCACCGGTGCCGCCATGGTGTGCACCTTCGGCGACGTGACCGACATCGTCTGGTGGCGCGAGCTGCGCACGACCGATGGTCGCGACCTGCCGAACATGACCACGATCGGCCTCGACGGCCGGTTCCTCCCGGAGGCTCCGTCTCTCGTGGCCGACGCCGACGCCCGCGCCTGGTACGCGGCCGAGGTCGCCGGCAAGACCGTGTTCAGCGCCCGCAAGGCGATCGTCGAGAAGCTGCAGGAGACGGGCGACCTGACCGCGGTCGGCAAGCCCTTCCAGCACGCCGTGAAGTTCTTCGAGAAGGGCGACCGTCCGCTCGAGATCGTGTCCACGCGCCAGTGGTACATCCGCAACGGCGCCCGCGACGGCGAGCTGCGTGACCAGCTACTCGCGCACGGGCAGGAGCTCGCGTGGCACCCCGACTTCATGCGCGTGCGGTACGAGAACTGGGTCGGCGGTCTCACCGGCGACTGGCTCGTGTCCCGGCAGCGCTTCTTCGGCGTGCCGATCCCCCTCTGGTACGCGCTGGATGAGAACGGCGACCGCGACTACGACCGCGTGCTCGTCCCCGACACCGCGAGCCTGCCGATCGACCCGACCACCGACGTGCCGGCCGGGTACACGGAAGACCAGCGCGGCGTGCCGGGCGGGTTCGACGCCGAGGCCGACATCCTCGACACGTGGGCCACGTCGTCGCTCACGCCGCAGCTCGCCGGCGGCTGGCAGCGCGACGAGGAGCTGTGGCAGCTCACGGCCCCGTTCGACCTGCGTCCGCAGGGGCAGGACATCATCCGCACCTGGCTGTTCTCCACCATGCTGCGTTCCACGCTGGAGGACGGCAGGGCCCCGTGGAAGAACGCCGCGATCTCCGGCTTCATCGTCGACCCGGACCGCAAGAAGATGTCGAAGTCGAAGGGCAACGTGGTCACCCCGGCCGACGTGCTCGACGCGCACGGCTCCGACGCGGTGCGGTACTGGGCGGCCTCCAGCCGACTGGGCATGGACGCCGCGTTCGACCCGCAGAATCCGACCCAGGTGAAGATCGGGCGGCGCCTGGCCATCAAGGTGCTCAACGCCGCGAAGTTCGTGCTGTCGTTCCCGGTGCCGGAGGGGGCGCAGGTCACCCACGCGCTGGACGCCTCGATGCTCACGGCCCTCGACGCCGTGGTGGCGGAGGCGACCGCGGCGTTCGACCGCTACGACGCCGCGCGCGCGCTCGAGCTCACCGAGGCGTTCTTCTGGACGTTCTGCGACGACTACCTGGAGCTGGTGAAGGAGCGGGCGTACAACCAGAACGACGTGGGACAGGCGTCGGCGGCACTGGCGCTGCGCCTGGCGCTGTCCACGCTCCTGCGTCTGCTCGCGCCCGTGCTGTCGTTCGCGACCGAGGAGGCGTGGTCGTGGTTCGAGCAGGGTTCCGTGCACACCGCCGCGTGGCCGGAGCCGCTGGGCATCGAGGGCGACGCCGCGGTGCTGGCCGCCGCGAGCGAGGCCCTGATCGGCATCCGTCGTGCGAAGACCGAGGCGAAGGCGTCGCAGAAGACCCCGGTGTCGCGCGCGGCGATCGCCGCCCCTGCCGCGAAGCTCGACGCGCTGCGCGCCGCCGCCGACGACCTCCGCGCGGTCGGCCGCATCGCCGAGCTCGAGTTCACCGAGGCCGAGGAGTTCGCGGTGACCGCGATCGAGCTCGCCCCGGTCGAGGCGTCGTGATGCAGCTCGGCACCCGCTGGGCCACCGGCACGCAGCCGCCCGCGTCGGTCCCGGAGGCGCTGCGCCCCGCGATCGCCGAGGTCGAGGCCCGCGGGCTCACCGGACACTGGACGCTCACCTGGCTGGAGGGCCGGGCGCTCGCCGAGCTCGACGCGGGCTGGGAGGTCGTGCAGACGGCGTCCGGCGAGGTGGTGGCGCGTCCGTTCGAGGACTGAGCAGCCCCCGTGCGACGAGAGCCCCGGATCCTCTGCGGATCCGGGGCTCTCGCGTCCGTGGCAGGGGCCGTCAGCGGCGCGGCGCCCCGAGCTGGGCGAGCAGGTGGTCCACGGCGTGCGGGTCGTGGCGGCGAGCCTGCTGCTCCGCCAGCAGGTCGAGGGCGAGCTGGCGGCGCCGCGCGCGCTCGGCCACGCGATGCTCGACGAGTCCGGTGAGGCGGTCGGCGAGGCGCAGCAGCCCCCGCTCCGTGCGCGTGGGGGCGGAGAGATGCAGCGTGGCGGCGGTCATGATGCGGACCCCGGCTCGGCCGCCCCCGCCGCGGACGGCGGCGTCGGCAGATCGAACAGCTCGGCGCGCACCGACACCCGCCGCACGTCCGGCCCGGTCTGGCCGCGGTACCGCTCGATCGCCGACTCGATGACGGCCTCCAGCTCCGAGCGCAGGGCGAGAGCCTGGGCGGGGGTCACGTCGAGGTGCGTGGTGAGCGTGATGCCCACGTCACCCCACCCGTCGGGAACCTCGGACGCCGGTCGGTTCAGGTACGACATCAGCGTCTCGTGCCGCAGCCGGAAGAACTCGGAGGTCACGATCTGCGCGGCGGCGCGGTTCGCGGGCGAGGTCATGTCGTCCGGGCCCGGTACGTCGATGCGCCCCTTCGGCCGCTCCCACCAGCGCTCCCTGGCGGTGCCGCGGCCCTCGACCTCGCGGATGAGGTCGTGCGCGGCGAGGGCGCGCAGGTGATAGCTCGTGGAACCCGAGGTCTCCCCCACGAGCGCGGCGAGGGAGCTCGCGGTCTGGGGGCCGCGCGAGGCGAGCAGGTCGAAGATCTTCACGCGAAGCGGGTGGGCGAGGGCCTTCAGCGCTCCGGCGTCGAGCGTTCGCACCTGGGTCTGTTCGGTCATGAATGCAAAGATACCCTTGCAAACGATTCTTTGCAAGAGTTTCTTTGCATCCGGATCCGCTCCCGTCAGCCCACCGCGTCACGCGCCGCCACGAACGCGGCGACGCACTCCTCCACCTGCTCCGGCGTGTGTGCGGCGGACAGCTGCACGCGGATGCGCGCGAGCCCGCGCGGGACGACGGGGAAGCTGAACGCGGTCACGTAGATGCCCCGCTCCTGCATGGCCTGGGCGATCCGCGCCGTCTTCGCCGCATCGCCGAACATCACCGGGACGATCGGGTGCTCCCCCGGCAGCAGCTCGAACCCCTCCTCGGTCATCCGGCGCCGGAACAGCGCCGCGTTCTCGCGCAGTCGCGCCCGCAGCTCGGCGGATCCCTCGACGAGGTCGAGCGCCGTCAGGGTTCCCGCCACGATCGCGGGGGCCAGCGTGTTCGAGAACAGGTAGGGGCGCGACCGCTGTCGCAGCAGTGCCACGATGTCGGCGTGGGAGGCCACGTACCCGCCCGAGGCGCCGCCGAGCGCCTTGCCGAACGTGCCGGTGTAGATGTCGACGCGGTCCGACACCCCGCACAGCTCCGGAGTGCCGCGGCCGTGCTCGCCCACGAACCCGACGGCGTGGGAATCGTCCACGAACACCAGCGCGTCGTAGCGCTCGGCCAGGTCGCAGATCTCGGCCAGCGGCGCGATGTAGCCGTCCATCGAGAACACGCCGTCGGTCACGACCACCCGGAACCGGGCATCGGCCGCCGCCCGCAGCTGCTCCTCCAGGTCGGCCATGTCGCGGTTGCGGTAGCGCAGGCGACGCGCCTTGGAGAGTCGGATCCCGTCGATGATCGACGCGTGGTTGAGCTCGTCCGAGATGATCGCGTCCTCCGCCGAGAAGAGCGTCTCGAACACCCCGCCGTTCGCGTCGAAGCACGACGAGTAGAGGATCGCGTCGTCCGTCCCGAGGAAGTCCGCCAGGCGCCGCTCCAGCTCCAGATGCTGCTCCTGGGTGCCGCAGATGAAGCGGACGCTCGCGAGCCCGTATCCCCACTCCTGCAGCGCGGCGGTGGCCGACGCGAGGATCCGGGGGTCGTCCGCGAGGCCGAGGTAGTTGTTGGCGCAGAAGTTCAGCACGGGCGTCCCGTCGGCCGTGATCTCCGCGCTCTGCGGTCCGCGGATGCCGCGCTCGCGCTTGGTGAGCCCGGCCTCCTCGATCCCGGCGAGCTCCGCCGCCACATGAGTCTTGAAGTCTCCGTACATCACAGCTCCGTCCAGTCGAGGATGATCTTGCCCGTTCCCGCCGATTCCGCGGCCGCGAAGCCGCGCTCCCACTCGCGCGCCGGCACGACGTCGGCGATCACGCGGCCGATCGCCTCGCGCAGCGCGGCGCTGGTCTGCAGCATCGCGCCCATGGCGTTCCACGTCTCGAACATCTCGCGGCCGTAGATGCCCTTGATCGTGAGCATGTGCGTGACGAGCTTGCCCCAGTCGATCTCGAAGCCGGCGCTCGGCAGCCCGAGCATCGCGATCCGTCCGCCGTGGTTCATGTTGTCGATCATGGCCGGGAGGGCCGACGCCGCGCCGCTCATCTCGAAGCCGATGTCGAAGCCCTCGCGCATGCCGAGCACGCGCTGGGCGTCGCGCACGTCGCGCTGCGACACGTCGACCACCTCGTCCGCGCCCATGCGCCGCGCCATCTCCAACCGCGGTGCGCTCACATCGGTCGCGGCGATGAAACGCGCACCGGCGTGCCGCGCCACCGCGATCGCCATGAGGCCGATCGGGCCGCACCCGGTCACCAGCACGTCCTCACCGACCAGCGGATACGTCAGGGCCGTGTGCACGGCGTTGCCGAGGGGGTCGAAGACGGCCCCGAGTTCCGGGGTCACGTCGGCGTGGTGCACCCAGACGTTCGCGGCAGGCAGCGACAGGTACTCCGCGAACGCCCCGTCGCGCTGCAGCCCGAGACCGATCGTGCGGATGCACATCTGCCGGCGCCCCGCGCGACAGTTCCGGCAGGTGCCGCACACGATGTGCCCCTCTCCGGAGACGCGGTCCCCGACGACGATGTCGTGCACCAGGGGCCCGACCTCCACGACCTCCCCGTAGAACTCGTGTCCGGGGATGAGCGGGGTCGAGATGGCGGAGGCCGCCCAGTCGTCCCAGCGGTGGATGTGCAGGTCGGTGCCGCAGATACCCGTCCGCAGCACGCGGATGACCACGTCTCCCGGTCCGGCCGTCGGTTCGGGGCGGTCGACGAGGGTGAGTCCGGCGCCCGGCTCCTCCTTGAACAAAGCCTTCATGTCTTCGATCTCAGCGCATCCATCGCTGTAGAACAATCGGCAGATCCTGCATCGTCCCTGTAGTTCTGGCTAAACTATCGCGATGGAGCTCCACCAGTTGCAGATCCTCCGCGAGCTCGGCGCCCTCGGGAGTGTGACCGCGGTCGCCGAGGCCCTGCGCGTCACGCCGTCCGCGGTGTCGCAGCAGCTCGCCGCCCTCCAGCGGGCGTTCCCCACACCGCTCACCCGTCGCGAGGGACGCTCGCTCGTGCTTACTGCGGCCGGAGAGGTCCTGGCCGCGGCGGGCACCGAGGCGATCGACGCGATGGCCGCCGCGAGGCACGCCCTCGACGACTTCGAGGAGGCGGCGACGGGCGTGGTGAGCCTCAGCGGCTTCCACAGCGTCGGGCAGGCGCTGTTCGGGCCGCTGCTGCGTGAGCTGTCCGCGCTGGATGCCGCGCCCACCGTGCAGCTCACCGACGAAGACGTCGCCCAGAGCGAGTTCCCCGCCCTCACCTCCCGGTACGACCTGGTGCTCGCGCATCGCATGGAGCACTCCGATCCGTGGCCCACGGCGGGTGTGCGCAGTGTCACGCTTGTGCGCGAGCCGCTCGACGTGGCGGTCGCCGCCGATCATCCCCTCGCCACGCGGTCGAGCCTGAAGCCCGCCGACGTCGCGGCAGAGCGCTGGGTGACCAGCCGCACCGGCTACTCCCCCGACGACGTGCTGCGCGCCGTGTCGGCCGTCGCGGGGCGCCCGGTCGACGTGCTCCACCGCATCAACGACTACGGCGCCGTGTCCGCCGTCGTCGCCGCGGGCGGGGTGCTCGGCATGCTGCCGCGCTTCACGTCGCGCAGCGTCGACGACCGTGACATCGTGCGCATCCCGCTGCGTGGCGTGAGCACGCACCGCATGATCGACGTCCTGGCGCGGCCGGAGAACCTGCGCCGGCGGTCCGTCCGCGTGGTCGTCGACGCGCTGCGCGCCGTGATGATCGGACTGCGCACCGAGGCCGACGATGCGCACGGCACGGGTCGTTAGGCTCGGGGAATGACCGACGCCACGAACCCGCTCCTCCAGCCGTCGTCCCTTCCCTTCGGACTGCCGGACTACCGGGCGATCCGCGCCGAGCACTACCTCCCGGCGTTCCAGGCCGGGTTCGCGGCGCAGCTCGCCGAGGTCGCGAACATCACGCGGGTGCGATCGATGCCCACGTTCGAGAACACGATCGAGGCGCTCGAGCGGTCCGGGGAGCTGCTCGACCGCGTGGCGCACACGTTCTACACGGTCAGCTCGGCCGACGCGACACCGGAGATCCAGGAGATCGACGAGCAGCTCGCGCCGCTCATGGCCGCCCACCAGGACGCGATCACCCTCGACGCGGCGCTCTTCTGGCGCGTCGAACGCGTGCACGAGCAGCGCGACGCTCTGTCCCTCGACCCCGAGCAGCGCTACCTCGTGGAGCGGTACCACCGCGAGATGACGCACGCGGGCGCGGGCCTCGACGACGCGGCCAAGGCGGAGCTCACGACCCTCAACCAGCGCCTGTCCGTCCTCACCAACACCTTCGAGCGCAACCTGCTGAGCGACACGAACGACCTCGCCGTGGTGTTCGACTCCGCGGCCGAACTCGACGGCCTCAGCCAGGGCGAGCTCTCCGCGGCCGCCCGCGCCGCCGCCGACCGCGGGCTCGACGGCCGGTACCTCCTCACCCTGCCGCTGTTCACCGGCCATCCCGCCCTGGCCCGCCTCCGCGTCCGGGAGTCCCGGCGGCGCGTCCTGGCCGCGTCGCGCGCCCGGGGCTCGCGCGACAACGCGAACGACAACCGTCCGGTCCTGCGCGAGATCGTGCGTCTGCGGGCCGAGCGCGCCGCGCTTCTCGGGCACCCCTCGCACGCCGCATACGTCACAGCCGACGAGACGGCGGGCTCTCCCGAGGCGGTCGAACGGATGCTGCGCCGGCTGGCTGCTCCGTCGGCCCGCAACGCGCGCGCCGAGCGCGCGGCGCTCCAGGCGCTGGTCGACGAGTCGGAGCCCGCTCCCTTCCCGGTCGAGGCGCACGACTGGGCGTTCTACACCGAGAAGGTGCGTACGGCCCGCTACGACATCGACATGGCTGCGCTGCGCCCCTGGTTCGAGGCGGAGCGCGTGCTGCAGGACGGCGTGTTCTTCGCGGCGACCCGGCTGTACGGAGTCACCTTCCGCGAGCGCGACGACCTGGTCGCCTACCACCCCGGGGCCCGGGTGTTCGAGGTGCGTAACGCCGACGGTTCCCCGCTCGGCCTCTACGTGCTCGACCTCTACACCCGCGACTCCAAGCGCGGCGGCGCCTGGATGAACGCGATCGTCAGCCAGTCACGACTCCGCGGCAGCGCGCCCGTCGTGGTCAACAACCTCAACGTCCCCCAGCCCGGAGAGGGAGAGCCCACGCTGCTGACGCTCGATGAGGTGACGACGCTGTTCCACGAGTTCGGGCACGCCCTGCACGGTCTGTTCGCGACGGTGACGTACCCCCATTTCGCCGGCACCAACGTGTTCCGCGACGTCGTCGAGTTCCCGAGTCAGGTCAACGAGATGTGGATCCTCTGGCCCGAGGTCCTGGACAACTACGCCCGCCACCACGAGACGGGAGAGCCGCTCGACCCCGCGATCGTCGACCGCCTCCGGGCGACCGAGACCTTCGATCAGGGACACGCGACGAGCGAGTATCTGGCCGCCGCCTGGCTCGACCAGGCCTGGCATCGGCTCTCCGTCGACGACGACGTGGACGACGTCGCGGCGTTCGAGGCCGCGGCACTGGCAGACATCGGGCTCGACGACCCCGCCGTGCCGACGCGGTATTCGTCGACGTACTTCGCGCACGTGTTCTCCGGCGGTTACAGCGCGGGGTACTACTCGTACATCTGGAGCGAGGTGCTCGACGCCGACACGGTCGAGTGGTTCCGGGAGAACGGGGGCCTCACCCGCGAGAACGGCGACCGCTTCCGGGAGCGTCTGCTCGGGGTCGGCGGGTCGAAGGACCCCCTGGAGGCGTATCGCGACTTCCGCGGCCGCGACGCCGAGATCGCGCCCCTCCTGAAGCGCCGTGGACTCGACGGCTGACCCGTGGCACCCTGAGCACATGAACGCCTTCTCCGACGCCCCGTTCGGCCCTGCCGACCGGCTCGACCTCGACCCCGTCCCGCTCGCGGTCATCCGCCACGAGGCGCTCCGTCTCGCCGATCTCCGTGACGCCTTCGACTCCGGGTATCGTGCCATCGGCGACGCGTTCGCCGCCGGCACGCTGCTTCCCGCCGGTCCGGCACTGGCGATCTACCACGGCGACCCGATGGGCGTGTTCGATCTCGAGCTCGGGTTCCCCGTGCAGGCCTCGCCGTCCGACCCCCTCGCCACCGGTGACGGCACCGCCATCGTCGCATCCACGCTTCCGTCCGGATCCGCGGTGGCGACCACCGTCCTCGGCTCCTACGACGGTCTCGGGGCCGGATGGGCGGCTCTGGTCGCACGGGCGGCGGAGGCGGGCCTCCATCCGCGCGGCGTCTGGATCGAGGTGTACGTCTCCGACCCGGACACGGCGCCGGAGGACCTGCGCACCGACCTCATCATGCCGGTCGGTTGACCGCGGTCCGCGGTCGCGCGCGGCGTCGCGTTCCGCCCGTCGCCGCGACCCGTCAGGACCGCAGTAGCTCCTGCGCCTTGTACCAGGTGAGCAGGTGGTAGCTCTGCGTGAGCCGGGTGCCGGCCTCGTCGAGCGGGACCCGCTGCAGCGCGATCATCTCGGTGTCGTCGAGCGACGGCTCCCCCACACGGGTGCAGCCGAGAGCCAGGTAGTGGTGCACACGGTTGGTGTGACTGCCGAAGTTGGCCCAGGTTGCTCCGAGTTCGTGGAGTTCCGTCGCCTCATGGCCGGTCTCCTCACGCAGTTCGCGGACGGCCGCCGCGCGGGGCTCCTCCCCGCTCTCGGCAGCGCCCCCGACTGTCCCGAGGGCGACCACGCCCGCGCCGTGCCGATACTCCTCAGCGAGGATGGCGCATCCCTCGGTGTCCACGGCGAGCACGGAGACCCAGTCGCCGTACTCCAGCACGTAATAGGGGGCGATCCGGCGTCGCTGGGCATCGACGCAGTCGTCCGCACGCAGATGGATCCATCGGTCGGCGATAACGGTCTCCCGCGCGACCGTGCGCCACGGTTGCGGCGTCGCGGTCACGCGCTCTTGCGCTTGCGCTCCATCACCACGGTGGGCGGGGCGCCCTCGTCGACCGCGGCGCGCGTGATGATGACCTTCGCGACGTCGTCGGCGGACGGGATCTCGAACATGACGGGGCCGAGCACGTCCTCGAGGATCGCGCGGAGCCCGCGGGCACCGGTCTTGCGCTCCACCGCGAGGTCGGCGATCGAGCGCAGCGCCTCCTCCTCGAACTCCAGCTGCACGCCGTCGAGCTCGAACATGCGCTGATACTGCTTCACGAGCGCGTTGCGCGGGCCGGTGAGGATGTCGATCAGCGCGGCCTGGTCGAGCGGCGACACGTTGGTCACGACCGGCAGACGCCCGATGAACTCGGGGATGAGCCCGAACTTGTGGAGGTCTTCCGGCAGCACCTCGCTGAACAGGTCGAGGTCCTTGCCCTTGTCGTGGAGCGGGGCGCCGAAGCCGACGCCGTGCTTGCCGACGCGCGCCGACACGATGTCCTCCAGCCCGGCGAAGGCGCCGGCCACGATGAACAGCACGTTCGACGTGTCGATCTGCAGGAACTCCTGGTGGGGGTGCTTGCGGCCGCCCTGCGGCGGGACCGACGCGACCGTTCCCTCGATGATCTTCAGGAGTGCCTGCTGCACGCCCTCGCCCGACACGTCGCGGGTGATCGAGGGGTTCTCGGCCTTGCGGGCGATCTTGTCGACCTCGTCGATGTAGATGATGCCCTGCTCGGCGCGCTTCACGTCGTAGTCGGCGGCCTGGATGAGCTTGAGGAGGATGTTCTCCACGTCTTCACCCACATAGCCCGCCTCGGTGAGCGCGGTGGCGTCGGCGACGGCGAACGGCACGTTGAGGCGCTTGGCGAGCGTCTGTGCCAGGTAGGTCTTGCCGCAGCCGGTCGGCCCGATGAGCAGGATGTTGCTCTTGGCGATCTCGACCTCTTCGGCCTTCTGCTCCGCGGGCTGCAGAGTGCCGTGCGCACGGACCCTCTTGTAGTGGTTGTAGACGGCGACGGCGAGGGCGCGCTTCGCGGGCTCCTGGCCGACCACGTACTCCTCGAGGAACGAGAAGATCTCCCGCGGCTTGGGCAGTTCGAACTCGGCGACGCCCTCGGCGGACGACTCCGCCATGCGCTCCTCGATGATCTCGTTGCACAGCTCGACGCACTCGTCGCAGATGTACACGCCGGGACCCGCGATGAGCTGCTGCACCTGCTTCTGGCTCTTTCCGCAGAAAGAACACTTGAACAGGTCAGCGCTTTCACCGATGCGGGCCATGCGCGTCCTCCTATGGGGGATCAGAGATCGTCCTTCGAGCCTAACCGCTGCATGCGACACCGGGCCGCATTGGCGCGGACTCGCTTCCGCGCGGCCCCGGCATCGAGAAGGGCCCCGCCCGCGGGATGCGCGACGGGGCCCCTCCTGCGGTCCGAGCTCAGACCATGCTCTTGGTGTGCCAGACGGTCTTCACCTCGGTGAACGCGGCGATCCGCTCGGGCGAGGCGACGACCTCGCCCGGAGCGACCACGCGCTTCAGGGTCTCCGCGGCGGCGATCTGCAGGTCGACCCAGTCGAGCGCTCCCGCGCCGGACAGGTCGAGCGCGTTGACGTCCTGGTGCGCGGCGAGCCAGGGCGCCATCTCCGCGGGCGACCCCGTCAGCACGTTCACGACGCCGCCGGGGAGGTCGCTCGTGGCCAGCACCTCCGCGAGGCTGATCGCCGACAGCGGGTGCTGCTCGCTCGCGATCACGACGACCGTGTTGCCCGCGACCAGCGCGGGCGCCACGACCGAGACCAGCCCGAGCAGCGCCGAGTCCTGCGGCGCGACGATCGCGACCACGCCGGTCGGCTCCGGCACGGAGATGTTGAAGTACGGGCCGGACACGGGGTTCGCGTTGCCCGCCACCTGGGCGTACTTGTCGCACCAGCCCGCGTACCAGACCCACAGGTCGATCGCCTCGTCCACCTGCGCGGTGGCCGCCGAGGACGACACGCCCTCCTGCGCCACGATCTCGTCGATGAACTGCGCGCGGCGCCCCTCCAGCACCTCCGCGACGCGGTACAGCACCTGGCCGCGGTTGTACGCGGTCGCCCCCGACCATCCCTTCACGGCCGCGCGCGCCGCGGTGACCGCGTCGCGGGCGTCCTTGCGCGAGGCCTTGGCGGCGTTCGCGAGGAAGCCGCCCTTGCGCGACACCACCTCGTACGTGCGACCCGACTCGCTGCGGGGGAAGGCCCCGCCGATCGCGAGCTTGTAGGTCTTCGGAACGCTCAGTCGCTTGCTCATGCTGCGGCTCCCTTGAGGTACGCGGTGAGCCCCTGGCGGCCGCCCTCGCGGCCGTATCCGGACTCCTTGTAGCCGCCGAACGGGCTCGACGGGTCGAAACGGTTGAACGTGTTGGCCCACACCACACCGGCGCGCAGCCGGTCGGCGACGGCGAGGATGCGCGAGCCCTTGTCGGACCAGATCCCCGCGGAGAGCCCGTACGGCGTGTTGTTCGCCTTCGCGATCGCCTCGGCGGGCGTCCGGAAGGTCAGCACGGACAGCACGGGCCCGAACACCTCGTCGCGCGCGATGCGGTGCGCGGCCTCGACACCGGTGAAGATCGTCGGCGCGAACCAGAAGCCCTGGTCGGGGATGGCGCAGTCGGCGGTCCAGCGCTCGGCACCCTCCGCCTCGCCGATGTCGCTCAGCTCGCGGATCCGCGCCAGCTGGGCGGCGGAGTTGATCGCGCCGATGTCGGTGTTCTTGTCGAGCGGGTCGCCGAGGCGCAGCGTCGACAGCCGGGCCTTGAGCCGGTCGACGACCTCGTCGTGGATGGACTCCTGCACCAGCAGGCGGCTGCCGGCGCAGCACACGTGGCCCTGGTTGAAGAAGATGCCGTTGACGATGCCCTCGACGGCCTGGTCGATCGGGGCGTCGTCGAACACGATGTTCGCCGCCTTGCCGCCCAGCTCCAGCGTCAGCTTCTTGTTCGTCCCAGCGACCGCGCGAGCGATGTCGCGACCCACGCCGGTGGAACCCGTGAAGGCGACCTTGTCCACGTCGGGGTGGCGCACGAGCGCGGCCCCGGTCTGCCCGGCACCCGTGACGATGTTCACGACGCCCGCGGGCAGGTCGGCCTGCTGCAGGATCTCCGCGAACAGCAGGGCCGTGAGCGGCGTGGTCTCGGCCGGCTTCAGCACGACCGTGTTGCCGGCGGCGAGAGCGGGCGCGAGCTTCCACGCGAGCATGAGCAGCGGGAAGTTCCAGGGGATGACCTGTCCGGCGACGCCGAGCGACCGCGGGTTCGCGCCGAGCCCGGCGTAGTCGAGCTTGTCCGCCCAGCCCGCGTAGTAGAAGAACCAGGAGGCGACGAGGGGAACGTCCACGTCGCGGCTCTCCTTGATGGGCTTGCCGTTGTCGAGGCTCTCGGCGACCGCGAGCTCGCGCGCGCGCTCCTGCACCAGGCGCGCGATGCGGAACAGGTACTTGCCGCGGTCGCGGCCGCTCATCCTCGACCACGTCTTGTCGTAGGCGCGGCGGGCGGCGGCGACCGCACGGTCGATGTCCTCCTCGCTCGCGGACGCGATCTCGGCGATGCGCTTCTCGCTCGACGGGGAGATGGTCGTGAAGGGGGTGCCCGAGCCGTCGACGAACTCGCCGTCGATGAACAGGCCGTAGCTGTCCCGGAGGTTCAGGATCGCGGTGGACTCCGGTGCCGGAGCGTATTCCAGAAATGACATGGTCGTCTTCCCGTCAGTCGATGGTGACGTAGTCGGGGCCCGAGTAGTGGCCGGAGCGGAGCTTCTGTCGCTGCAGGAGCACATCGTTGAGGAGGCTGGAGGCGCCGAAGCGGAACAGGTGCGGCTGCAGCCACTCCTCCCCCACGGTCTCCGCCACGGTGACGAGGTACTTGACCGCGTCCTTCGAGGAGCGGATGCCACCGGCCGGCTTCACGCCGATCCGCTCGCCCGTGCCGCGGTACCAGTCGCGCACGGTCTCCAGCATGAGCAGCGTGGTGGGCAGCGTGGCCGCGGGCTGCACCTTGCCGGTCGACGTCTTGATGAAGTCGCCGCCCGCCAGGATCCCGAGCCACGACGCGCGCTTGATGTTGTCGTACGTGTTCAGCTCACCGGTCTCCAGGATCACCTTGAGCGAGGCGTAGGAGCCGTCCTCGCGGCGGCAGGCCTCCTTGACCTGGGCGATCTGGTCGAACACCAGGCCGTACCGGCCGGAGAGGAAGGCACCGCGGTCGATCACCATGTCGATCTCGTCGGCGCCCGCCGCGACCGCCTCGGCGGTGTCGGCCAGCTTGATCGCGAGCGACGACCGGCCGCTGGGGAACGCCGTGGCGACCGCGGCGACCGAGATGAGGCCGTCGTCCGGGTCGCCGTGCACGGAGCCCAGCGCCTCGACCGCGCCGCCGACCATGTCGCCGTAGACGCACACCGCGGCCACGCGCGGCGTGGAGGGGTCGGCGGCGTCGGGGGTCTTCGCCTTGGCGACGAGCGAGCGCACCTTGCCGGGGGTGTCGGCACCTTCGAGCGTCGTGAGGTCGATCAGACGGATGATGGTGTCGAGCGCCCAGGCCTTCGAGGTCGTCTTGATCGAGCGGGTGCCGAGACCGGCCGCCCGCTGCTCCAGCCCGACCGCGTCGACGCCCGGGAGTCCGTGCAGGAAGCGGCGCAGCGTGGCGTCGTCCGGCTCTCCGCCGAGGACGTCCACCGCCGCCCTGCGGCTGAGTTCTGTGGTGGTCACTGTTCCTCCAACAATGCTCGTGCTGTGGTCTCGTCGGTGACCAGCACGCTGCACAGGCCGCTGGTCACCACCGTTCGTGCGATGTCGTGCTTCGCGGGTCCCGCGGTCACGAAGACCGCGCGGTCGGCGCCGCGCAGCCGGTCGAGCGAGACGCCCACGGTGCGGGCGTCGAGCTGCGGGTCGACGATGTTCCCCTCCGCGTCGACGTAGCGGCCGAGCACGTCGCCGACGGCTCCGCGGCGTGCGAGCTCCTCCACGTCGTCCGCGCGGAGGTAGCCGTTCTCGACGTGCGCCGACGACGCGTCGCAGGGACCGGCGGTGAACAGGAATGCCTGCGCCTCCGCGGCCTCCTCGAGCACGGCCGCGACGGTGCGGTCGCCCTCGATGGCCCGCTTGGTCTCGACGTGCTCCAAAATCGCGGGACTCGGCAGCAGTGAGACCTGGCCGGACGCGCGCTGCGCGATCGTGACGGCCAGTCCTGCCGCGCCTCCGGAGCGGCGGTTGAGGCTGACCCCGCCGTTGAGCTGCACGACGGTGACGCCGTTGGCCCAGCCGTCGGGGAGCGCCTCGGCGACGGCGCGGAGGGTCTTGCCCCAGCTCACGCCGAGCGTGCGGGGTACCGGACGCATCGCGGTCAGGAAGTCGGCGGCCGCCTGGGCCACCCGCTCGAGCGTGCCGTCGTCGCCCTCCGGAGCGGGCACGACCACCGCGTCCTTGAGCCCGAAGCGCTCGACGAGCTCTCTCTCGAGCCCGAGGCGACGTGCACGGGGGTGCACGATCTCGATGCGCACGATCCCTCTCTCCCGGGCCTGGGTGAGCAGCCGCCCGACCTTCCAGCGGGAGATCTTGAGGAGGCCGCCGATCTCGTCCTGCGTCTTGTCCTCGTCGTAGTACAGCTCCGCCACGCGCACCATGAGCAGGTCTTCTTCCACGGCATCCTCCTTCCCTGTCCAGGGTAGGCCCGATTCAGCGTTCGCGCACGCTTCTGCTCATATGCGCACCCGATCCCCGTCCCGACGCACATCCGCCGGGCACGCGAAAGGGCGCCCGTCTCTCGACGGACGCCCTCTCGAACGGCGGGGCTTACGCGCGCTTGCGCGACGTGAGCACCTGGTCGACGATGCCGTACTCCAGCGCCTCGTTGGCGGAGAGGATCTTGTCGCGATCGATGTCGCGGTTCACCTGCTCCACGGGCTTGCCGGTGTGACGCGCCATGGTCTCCTCGAGCCAGGTGCGCATCCGGAGGATCTCGGCGGCCTGGATCTCGATGTCCGACGCCTGACCGTGACCGGCCTCGCCCATCGCCGGCTGGTGCATGAGCACGCGGGCGTTCGGCAGGGCCAGACGCTTGCCCGGCGCACCCGCGGCGAGCAGCACCGACGCGGCCGACGCCGCCTGGCCCAGCACCACGGTCTGGATCTGCGGCGCGACGTACTGCATCGTGTCGTAGATCGCGGTCATGGCCGTGAACGAGCCACCGGGCGAGTTGATGTACATCGTGATGTCGCGCTCGGAGTCCTGGCTCTCCAGAACGAGCAGCTGCGCCATCACGTCGTCAGCGGACGCGTCGTCGACCTGCACGCCGAGGAAGATCACGCGATCCTCGAACAGCTTGTTGTACGGGTCCTGGCGCTTGAAGCCGTAGGCCGTGCGCTCCTCGAACTGCGGGAGCACGTAGCGGCTGGACGGCAGGTTTCCGGCGGACTGGAACGTGGGTGTGTACATGGTGTCCTCTCGCATCCTCACTCGGCGCCCGTGCCGCCGCCGCCGGTGACATCACTGGCGTGCTCGCGGATGTGGTCGACGAAGCCGTACTCGAGGGCCTCCTCCGCCGTGAACCAGCGGTCGCGGTCTCCGTCGGCGTTGATCTGCTCGACCGGCTTGCCGGTCTGACCCGCCGTGATCTCCGCGAGACGCTTCTTCATCGACAGGATGAGCTGCGCCTGGGTCTGGATGTCGCTCGCCGTGCCGCCGAAGCCGCCGTGCGGCTGGTGCAGCAGCACACGCGCGTTGGGCGTGATGTAGCGCTTGCCCTTGGTGCCGCTGGTCAGCAGCAGCTGACCCATCGAAGCGGCCATGCCGATGCCGACCGTGACGATGTCGTTCGGCACGAACTGCATCGTGTCGTAGATCGCCATGCCTGCGGTGATCGAGCCGCCGGGCGAGTTGATGTAGAGGTAGATGTCCTTCTCGGAGTCTTCGGCGGCGAGAAGGAGGATCTTCGCGCAGATCTCGTTGGCGTTCTCGTCTCGCACCTCCGAGCCGAGCCAGATGATGCGGTCCTTCAGCAACCTGTCGAAGACGCTTGTCGCGACGAGGGGTTCAGCCATGTCAGCTCCTGCTTCCGTGTTTCAGTGATTCGAATCTACCGGCGTCAACGCAGCACTCAGGTCGTGTTCGCCGTCGGCATATCAGGTGTCGCGCTCGGCCATCTCCTGCGCGTACGCGGTCATCGAACGGTGATAGCGCGGCAGGTGCGGAACCAGCGCCAGCAGCGCCACCGAGAGCCCCTGATGCGGGCGTCCGGCACTCGCGAGGATCAGCGCATGCACCACGGCGACCGCGTCGCGGTACGGGCCGTCGGCGGAGGCCTCCTCCTCGGCGCGGATCACCGCCAGCGCCTCGTCGTACTCCCCCAGGTTGCGCAGCGAGCTCGCCAGCTGGATCACGCACTGCGGGCGATGCTCCTCATCGAGCCCGAGAGCCAGCGCCCGGCGATACAGCTCGACCGCCTCGGCCGGGCGCCCTGCGGAGTCCCTGGCGCCCGCCCGCTCGAACTCCGCCCGCGCGTCGTCCGGGCCGCGCTCGGCGGCCAGGGCGTCGATCCGTGCGATCGTATCGTCGCCGACCTCGTCACCGGTCGCCTCGGCCCACACCTGCTCGACCCGGTCGTCCCACGCGCTCATGCATCCTCCTCGTCGATGCGAAAGAAGAGGGCGGATGCCGCAGCATCCGCCCTCTTCACCGTTCGTGCGATCACTCGCCCTTGTCGGCAGCCTTCTTGGCCGGAGCCTTCTTGGCGGCCGGCTTCTTGGCGGCGGGCTTCTCCTCCGCGTCGGCGTCCTTCTGGGCCGGAGCCTTCTTGGCCGGAGCCTTCTTGGCGGGAGCCTTCTTGGCGGCAGGCTTCTCCTCCGCGGGCGTCTCCTCGGCGGCCTCGTCCTGAGCGGCCTCGTCGTCGGTCACCACGAAGTCGGACAGATCGACGGGCTTGCCGTTGGTGTCGACGACCTTGACCTTGCCCAGCGCGATCGCGAGCGCCTTGTTGCGGGCGACCTCACCGACGAGGGCGGGCAGCTGGTTGGACGACTGCAGCGCCTCGACGAACTCCTGCGGAGCCATGCCGTACTGCGCGGCGGACTGGATGAGGTACTGCGAGAGCTCCTCCTGCGAGACCTGCACGTCGGCCTGCTCGGCGATCGTGTCGAGCAGCACCTGCGTGCGGAACTGCTTCTCGCTCGCCTCGGTGACCTCGGCGCGGTGCACGTCGTCTTCCAGGCGACCCTCGCCCTCGAGGTGGTTGTGCACCTCGTCCTCGATGAGCTGCGGCGGAACCGGGATGTCGATCTGCTCGAGCAGCGTCTCGACGAGCTTGTCGCGGGCGGCAGAACCCTGCGTGAACACGCCCTGCTGCGCGACGCGCTCGGCCAGGCTCGCGCGGAGCTCGGCGATCGTGTCGAACTCGCTGGCGATCTGCGCGAACTCGTCGTCGGCCTCGGGCAGCTCGCGCTCCTTGACGGCCTTGACGGTGACGGAGACCTCCGCCTCCTTGCCGGCGTGGTCTCCGCCGACCAGGGCGGAGCGGAACGTGGTCTCCTCGCCGGCGGTGAGCGACTCCACCGCGTCGTCGATGCCCTCCAGCAGCTCACCGGAGCCGATCTCGTACGAGACGCCCTCGGCGCGGTCGATCTCGGCGCCGTCGATCGTCGCGACCAGGTCGAGCTCGACGAAGTCGCCCTTCGCGGCCGGACGGTCCACGGGGATCAGCGTGCCGAAGCGCGCGCGCATGTTGTCGAGCTCGGCGTCGAGCGCGGCCTCGTCGGCCTCGACGGCGTCGACGGTCAGCGTGACACCCGCGTAGTCGGGGAGCTCGATCTCGGGACGGACATCGACCTCGATGTCGACGAGCAGGTCGCCCGAGAAGTCCTTCTCGTTCGGCCACTGCGTGATCTCGGCGGCCGGGCGGCCGACGATGCGCAGCTTGTGCTCGGTCGTCGCCTCACGGAAGAACTTGTCGAGGCCCTCGTTGACCGCGTGCTCGATGACCGCGCCGCGGCCGATGCGCTGGTCGATGATCGGCGCGGGGACCTTGCCCTTGCGGAAGCCGGGGATCTGCACGTCCTGGGCGATGTGCTCGTAGGCGTGAGCGATGCTGGGCTTGAGGTCTTCCGGGGTGACCGTGATGCTGAGCTTGACCCGGGTCGGGGTCAGCTTCTCGACGGTGCTGTTCGCCATGCTGGTGTGTTCTCCTTGTGGTTTCCGCGCGGACGCGGCTGAAAAGTCGAGGATCTGAGTCGGGGCGACAGGAGTTGAACCTGCGACCTCCCGCTCCCAAAGCGGGCGCTCTACCAAGCTGAGCTACGCCCCGGGGAATCCGCACGCAGATTCAGCCCCACCGAGTCTAACGGACCGGAGCATGCCCGACCGTCCGCTATGATCGTGGGAGTCCGGACTCCGGTTCCGGGGGTGTAGCTCAATGGTAGAGTCTCAGTCTTCCAAACTGATTGCGCGGGTTCGATTCCCGTCACCCCCTCTCCCACGGCAGAGCGTCAGCGCTCAGAGCCGTTTCCGCATCTGCTGCGTCACGACCGCGTAACCCGCCGCGTCGTACATGCGGATCGCCGCCGCGTTGCCGCCGAACACGTTGAGCTCCAGCGCCTCGGCACCGGCATCGCGCGCCGCGCTCTCCACCGCGGCGAGCAACGCCCTGCCCAGGCCCTCTCCTCGGCGATCCCGCACGACCTCGATGTCATAGAGGAACGCGACGCCGGGCGCCCCTCGCGGGTGGTCGAGCCCCACCCAGGCGCGACCGATCGGACGTCCGTCCTCGTCGAGCCCTCGCAGCACGAGCATGCGCGACGTCGCTGGTCCCTTCGGAAGCATCCGCGCATTCTCCGCCCGCGCGCGATCGACGGCGCCATCCCGCTCCCACCGGCCGGCAGCGACCTGCTCCGCCGCATACTCGCGGGCGATCGCCCCCATCCATTCCTCGAACTCGTCGGTCGTCATCCGTCGGACGCTCACCTGTGCCATCGACTCATCCTGTCACCGGCCGGTCGCGGGACGCAGCGCCGGTCCAATACGCTGACAGCAGATCTCCGCAGCCCGACCGGAAGGCATCAGCGAATGGGCACGTCGTGACGGACCCCGGCGCCCCGAGCGCCGCACCCGCCGGCCCCCCGGGAGGAGCGGGCCATCGGCTTCCGCCGCGGTTCGCGAGCGCGCCCTCCGCTCCCCTGCTCGCCCCGCTCACCCGCCGCCGCCGACGCCGGCCGCGGGGCCCCGTCGTCGCCGGCGTGATCGGCGCGGTCGCCGTGGTCGCGGCCCTCGCGATCACCCAGGTGTCGGCAGCGCTCGGTTTCGATGACGCATCGGCGCGCGTCGAAACAGCCGCGCGCGCCGTGGACGCTCAGCGTTCGGAGGTCGATCACCGGTACGCCGCTCTGCTGGAGTCCACGGACGCCGGTCACGTGATCCTCGACACCGGCAGTCCGACTCTCCCGGTGCCGGAGGAATCCTGGTCGGCCCTCACCGCCGCGGTCGCGGACGGCGAGGGGATCGGAGCGGCCGTGGAGGACGCCGTGGCGGCCGATCGACCGCCCGCACGCGACAAACCGGCCTGGTTCTGGGAGCTCTTCGGCACCACCGCCCAGTTGGAGGACGACGAACGGGCGCTCGTTGAGCTCGACGCGAACCTTGAGCGGGCGTCGGCGGACGCCTCGCGCGGACGGGACGCCGTGGCCGAGAGCGGACTGGCCGTGCTCGCGACGGCAGGGCAGGCGGCGACCGCGTTCGAGGCGGCGCACGTGTCGGCTCGCAACGATGCCGTGATCGCCCTGCGCGACGCCGCGGCCGACGTCGCCGCCGTGACGACCATCGACGACACCGCGGTCGCGGCCTACGTCGCGCTGCAGGATGCGGCGGCCCAGGTCGTCGCCACCGAGGCGGCGGAGTTGAGCGAGAAAGACGGCCCCCTCCGCGGCGCACGCCTCGAGATCGAGGCGTTCGCCCGGTCGCTGGCCCCCGGAGTGCTCCTGGAGTTCGACTGGGCCGCGACCGTCAACGGCGCGGGCGCCAACGGCAGCATGGGCGGCTACACCACGTGGTGGTGGGACGAGCCGGGTCGCGCCGTCATCCAGCTGTCGGACTCGGTCGCCCAGCAGTGGCCCGCCGATCGGAGCAAGGCGCTCGTCGCGCACGAGGTGGGACATGCCATCAGCGTCAAGTGCCAGGGCATGTACGACTCCTCCACGCAGGACAGCATCGAGAAGTGGGCGACGGCCTGGGCGATCAGCATGGGCTTCACCGACGACGCGAACGGCGTCTGGGCCTACGGCTACCCACCGCAGAACTACATCGACGCGGCCGCCGGCTGCCGCTGACGGAAACAGAGAACCGCCACGGATGATCCGTGGCGGTTCTCAGTTCGACTCGGCGTCTGTCCGACTCAGCGGGAGGTCACTGCCCCCGGCGCTCACGCAGCTGCGTCAGCGCGTCTTCGAGGAGCTGTACGGCCTCCTCGTCGGTGCGACGCTCCTTCACATACGCGAGGTGCGTCTTGTAGGGCTCCGTCTTGGCGACGGCGGGAGGGTTCTCCTTGTCGCGCCCCGCGGGAAGGCCCGACTGCGGGTGGTCGATGATCTCGGGGATCTCCTCCTCGGGCAGACCGGCCGCGAAGTAGCGGACCGTCTCATTGCCGAGGCCGTCCCAGTACGTGACGGCGATGCGGTCGGCGTGGTAGCCGTGGTCCTGCTCGCCCATCGGGCCGGAGCCCACCCGGGTACCGCGGATCGCGTTTCCACCGGTAGCCATCAGATCACCTCGAACTTCGTGATGAGGCCCAGCGCGACGATGGCGACGAACCACGTGAGCGCCAGGACGACGGTGAAGCGGTTGAGGTTCCGCTCCGCGAGACCGGAGGAACCCACCGCGGTGGTCATGCCTCCGCCGAACATGTCGGACAGGCCGCCACCGCGACCCTTGTGCAGGAGGATGAGGAGAGTCAGCAGCACGCTGGTGATACCCAGCACGACCTGCAGGACGAACTCGAGAATTGCCACGAGAAAGAGCCTTTCGCTGGGGCCGGAGCGCCCCCGTAACGGTCAAGTATACGGTGCAGCGGGGCCGCAGCCCCGCCGCACTCACACGCCGACGTGCTTCTCGAAACGGATGATCGCGGCGAACTCGTCGACGACGAGGCTCGCCCCGCCGACCAGGGCGCCGTCCACATCGGGCTCCCGCATGAAGCTGGCGATGTTCGCCGCCTTCACCGATCCGCCGTAGAGGATGCGCGTACGCGCCGCCGCCTCGTCGCCCAGGACCTTCGCGATCACCCCGCGCAGCGCGGCGCACACGTCCTGCGCCTGCTGCGGGGTCGCGGCCTGACCGGAACCGATCGCCCACACGGGCTCGTACGCGACGACGATGTCCGCCGACGGCGAGACGCCCTGCAGCGCCGCCTCCAGCTGACCGGCCGGAACCGCGCTCGCCCCGAACTTCTCCAGGTCCTCCGCGGTCTCGCCCACGCAGATCACCGGCACCAGGCCGTGCTTCAGCGAGGCCTTCACCTTGGCGGCGACGACTTCGTCGGTCTCGTCGTGGTACTCGCGACGCTCGGAGTGACCGATGATGACGTAGGTCGCGTCGAGCTTTGACAGGAACGCGCCGGAGATCTCGCCGGTGTACGCGCCCGAGTCGTGCGCCGACACATCCTGCGCACCGAAGGCGAACGGGATCTTGTCGGCGTCGATCAGCGTCTGCACGCTGCGGATGTCGGTGAAGGGCGGGAACACCGCGACCTCCACCGAGCCGTCCTCGTGCTTCGCATCCTTCAACGTCCAGTGCAGCTTCTGCACGAACGCGACCGCCTGCAGGTGGTCGAGGTTCATCTTCCAGTTGCCCGCGATCAGCGGGGTACGGGAGCTCACGCCCATCCGAGGACCTCCAGCCCAGGTAGTTTCTTGCCCTCGAGGAACTCGAGGCTCGCTCCGCCTCCGGTCGAGATGTGACCGAAGCGGTCGTCGGCGAAGCCGAGCTGGCGCACGGCAGCCGCCGAGTCGCCGCCGCCGACCACGCTGAGGCCGTCGACCTCGGTCAACGCCTGCGCCACGGCCTTGGTGCCCGCCGCGAAAGCCGGGAACTCGAACACGCCCATCGGCCCGTTCCAGAACACCGTCTTGGATCCGCGGATCACCTCGGCGAAACGGGCCGCCGTCTCCGGACCGATGTCCAGGCCGATGCCCGACGCTCCGAACGCGGTCTCCTCGATCGCGTCCGCGGCCGCCACCTCGTGCGCCGCGTCCGCCGAGAAGGACGCCGCAACGACCACATCGGTCGGGAGCACCAGTTCGACGCCGCGCTCCTGCGCCTCCGCGATGTAGCCGCGCACCGTGTCGAGCTGATCTTCCTCGAGGAGGCTCGACGCCACCGGGTGGCCCTGCGCCTTGAGGAAGGTGAACAGCATGCCGCCGCCGACCAGGATGCGGTCGACACGCGGCAGCAGGTGCGAGATCACGCCGAGCTTGTCGCTCACCTTGGAGCCGCCGAGCACGACCGCGTACGGCCGCTCCGGGTTCTCGGTGAGGCGGTCGAGCACGTCGAGCTCAGCCGCGATCAGCAGGCCCGCCGCCGAGGGCAGACGCTTCGCGAGCTCGTACACGCTCGCCTGCTTGCGGTGCACCACGCCGAAGCCGTCCGAGACCAGCACGTCTCCCAGCTCGGCGAGCTGACCGGCGAACGCCTCGCGCTCCGCCTCGTCCTTCGACGTCTCCCCCGGGTTGAACCGGAGGTTCTCGATCACCACGACCCCGCCGTCCTCCAGGGAGGCGACCGCGTCCTTCGCGGATTCCCCGACGGTGTCGCGCGCGAACGCGACGGGAGCGCCGAGGAGCTCGGACAGACGCTGAGCCACGGGCTCCAGGCTGTACTGCGGGTCGGGGGCACCGTCGGGGCGGCCGAGGTGCGAGCAGACGATCACGCGGGCGCCCGCGTTGATCAGCGTGTTCAGGGTCGGCAACGAGGCCCGAACGCGGCCATCGTCCGTGATGACCCCGTCCCGCAGGGGGACATTGAGATCACAACGGACGATGACGCGCTTGCCCTCGAGCGACCCCAGGGAGTCCAGGGTGCGCAGAGTCATGTGTCTGAGCTTAGAGGCGCTCGGCCACGTACTCGGTCAGGTCGACCAGACGGTTGGAGTAGCCCCACTCGTTGTCGTACCAGCTCGAGACCTTGATCAGGTTGCCGCTGACGTTGGTGAGCGTGGCGTCGAAGATCGACGAGTGCGGGTTGTGCACGATGTCGCTCGACACGATCTGGTCCTCGTTGTACTGCAGGTAGCCCGCGAGACGACCGTCGGCGGCAGCCTTCTTGTAGGCCTCGTTGACCTCCTCGACCGTGAGGTTCTCGCGGTCGGTGATCAGCGTGAGGTCGACGATCGAGCCCGTGGGGACCGGAACGCGGTACGACGAGCCGCTGAGCTTGCCGTTCAGCTCGGGCAGCACGAGACCGATCGCCTTGGCCGCACCGGTCGACGCCGGAGTGATGTTGATCGCGGCGGCGCGTGCACGACGCAGGTCCTTGTGCGGGCCGTCCTGCAGGTTCTGGTCGGCCGTGTAGGCGTGCGCGGTCATCATGAAGCCGCGGTCGATGCCGAAGGCGTCGTTGAAGACCTTCGCCAGCGGCGCGAGGCAGTTCGTGGTGCACGAGGCGTTGGAGATGATGTGGTCCGTCTCCGGGTTGTACGTCTCCTCGTTGACGCCCATCACGATGGTGCGGTCGTCGCCCGTGGCGGGAGCCGAGATGAGGACCTTCTTCGCGCCGGCCTCGATGTGCTTGCGTGCCGCGTCGGCGTTGGTGAAGAAACCGGTCGACTCGATGACGATGTCGACGCCCAGCTCGCCCCACGGAAGGTTGGCGGGGTCGCGCTCAGCGAACGCCTTGATCTCCTTGCCGTCGACGGTGATGCTGTCCTCGTCGTAGCTGATCTGCGCGTCGAGGACGCCGCCGACCGAGTCGTACTTCAGGAGGTGCGCCAGGGTCTTGTTGTCGGTGAGGTCGTTGACCGCGACGATCTCAAGGTCTGCTCCCTGCGCGAGCGCCGCGCGGAAGTAGTTGCGTCCGATGCGGCCGAAGCCGTTGATACCGATCTTGACAGACACTCAGGTCTCCCTGTTTCTCATGCGCCGGAGACCGCTGTCGAAGCGGGCGCCATGCGCGGGTTTTTTGGCTGAGATGGCGCCCCGACGAGCCGTGGGCCCGCCGGGACGCGACCCGGTTACGACAGTACCAGCAGGCCGTTCGTCTGCTTGCGGGCGACCTCGAGGCGCTGGGCGACGTTCTCCCAGTTCGCGATGTTCCATGCGGCCTTGACGTAGTCGGCCTTCACGTTCAGGTAGTCGAGGTAGAACGCGTGCTCCCACATGTCGAGCTGGAACAGCGGGATCGTGCCCTGCGCCGTGTTCGACTGCTGGTCGAACAGCTGCTGGATGATCAGGCGCGAACCGATCGAGTCCCAGCTGAGGACGGCCCAGCCGGACCCCTGGATGCCGGTCGCGGCAGCCGTGAAGTGCGCCTGGAACTTCTCGAACGAGCCGAAGTACTCGTCGATGGCGGCCTTCAGCTCGCCCTCCGGCTGACCGCCGCCGTTGGGCGACAGGTTGGTCCAGAAGATCGAGTGGTTGACGTGACCGCCGAGGTTGAACGCGAGGTCCTTCTCGAGCTTGTTCACGTTCGCCAGGTTGCCGCTCTCGCGGGCCTCGGCCAGCTGCTCGAGCGCGGTGTTCGCGCCGGCGACGTAGGTCGCGTGGTGCTTGTCGTGATGCAGCTCCATGATCTTGCCGCTGATGTGCGGCTCGAGGGCTGCGAAGTCGTACGGGAGGTCGGGGAGGGTGTAGGTCGCCATATCGCTTTCATCCAATCCGCGCCGCGCCCGCGGCGCTTGCCGATCCTCCGCGCCACCGATGTGCGGCGTGGAGCGGACGTCTCTCATCCTAGTGAGGACAACACCGGGTCGGACCGGATCCTTCCTCCCGTTGACGACGGCCCGCCACCCCGGGTAGGGGCGACGGGCCGTCGGAGAAGAGGGCGGGTGGATCAGACGTCGAGCCCGGCGGGGACAGCGGCCTCCGTGCCGGGGATGCCCTCCTGCTGGGCGCGCTTGTCTGCCATGGCGAGAAGACGACGGATGCGACCGGCGACCGCGTCCTTGGTGAGGGGCGGGTCGGCGTGGTGGCCGAGCTCGTCGAGGCTGGCGTCCCGGTGCGCGAGGCGCAGTTCGCCGGCGACCCGCAGGTGATCGGGAACCTCGTCGGCGAGGATCTCCAGCGCGCGCTCCACACGGGCGCACGCGGCCACCGCCGCCTGCGCGGAACGCCGCAGGTTCGCGTCGTCGAAGTTGACCAGGCGGTTCACGCCCGCGCGCACCTCGCGACGCTGACGCAGCTCCTCCCACGCCAGCGCGGTACGGTGAGCGCCCATCTCGCTGAGAATCGTGCGGATCGCCTCGCCCTCGCGCACCACGACGCGGGGCATGCCGCGGACCTCGCGCGCCTTCGCGGCGACGCCCAGACGGTGTGCGGCGCCCACGAGCGCCATCGCCGCCTCGGACGACGGGCAGGCGACCTCGAGCATCGCCGAGCGGCCGGGCTCACTGAGCGATCCGGCGGCCAGGAAGGCCCCACGCCACAGACCGGCGATCTCGGCGCGCGAACCCGTGGTGAGACGGTTCGGCAGGCCGCGGACCGGACGGCGACGCGGGTCGAGCAGGCCGGTCTGGCGGGCGAGGGTCTCCCCCTGCGCGATCACGCGCACGGCCCAGCGGGCGCCGTCGTTCGCGGTGCTCGACTGCACCTGCGCGATCTCCGGGCGCACGCCGTAGATCTCGGCGAGATCCCTGGCGACGCGGCGGGCGAGGGTCTCTGCGTCGACCTCGGCCTCCACGGCCACACGGCCCGCGATGGAGTGCAGTCCACCGGCGAATCGGAGGATGGCTGTCACCTCCGCCACGCGCACCGTCGGGGGTGCATTGCGGATGCTGACGAGCTCAGCCTTGACGTCGGTGGTTAGTGCCACGACACTCCTTCACGTTCACGCGCCGGATCGCGACGCAAACCTCCAGCTTACTCGCCCGGGGGGCTATTCCCTGCCGAGGTCGCGGTGCCGCACGTTCACGGCGACCCCCGGAATCGCGGCGATCCTGCGGGCCAGCTCCTCGGACATCGCGACCGAGCGGTGCTTGCCGCCCGTGCATCCGATCGCGATCGTCGAGTGGCTCTTGTTCTCCCGCTGATACCCCTCGAGCACCGGCACGAGCGCCTTCGCATAGGAATCGAGGAAGTCGGTCGCACCCTCGCGGGACAGCACGTACTCACGAACCGTCTCATCCTGCCCGGTGAGGCCGCGCAGCTCCTCGTTCCAGTACGGATTCGGGAGGAAGCGCATGTCGGCGACCAGGTCGACGTCGGTGGGCAGCCCGTACTTGAAGCCGAAGCTGAGCAGCGTCACCCGATGCCGCGCCTCCCCCTCCTCCGAGAAGATGTCGGAGACCTGCGTCGCGAGCTGGTGGATGTTCAGCGCCGAGGTGTCGATCACCAGGTCGGCGGCCTCGCGGATGGGGGCCAGACGCGTCCGCTCCGTGCGGATGCCGTCGAGCAGAGTGCCATCGCCCTGCAGGGGGTGCGGGCGGCGCACCGACTCGAAGCGACGCACCAGGACGTCATCGGAGGCGTCGAGGAACAGCACCCGGATCTCGCCGCGCGTGCGCAGCAGTCGGGCGACACCCGGGAAATCGTCGAAGAGGTTGCGGCCGCGCACGTCGACCACGGCGGCGACCTTGGGCAGCGAATCGCCACCCATGCCCGTCAGGTCGAGCAGCGGCCGGAGGATCTGCGGAGGCAGGTTGTCGACGACATACCAGCCGAGATCCTCCAGTGCGTTCGCCGCCGTCGTCCGGCCTGCGCCGGACATCCCAGTGACGATGAGGAACTCGCCCTTCTCCCCGTCAGTCATCGCTCCCTGCTCCTTCTCCCCCTCGGTCTCCCAGCCTAGCGAGTGGACAGGTGCGAATGGATGGTCTGAGCGAGCACCGGACCGATCCCCTGTACCTCCTGGATCTGCGACGGGTCGGCGGCGCGGAGGGCCGTGACCGAGCCGAAGTGCTTGAGCAGCACCTTGATGCGAGAGGCGCCGAGCCCCGGAACCTCGGCGAGCACGCTGCCGATGTCTTTCTTGCGCCTCTTGCGCTGGTGCGTGATCGCGAAGCGGTGGGCTTCGTCTCGCAGTCGCTGGAGAAGGTAGAGGGCCTCGCTGGTGCGGGGCAGGATCACGGGGAAGTCGTCTCCCGGCAGCCACACCTCTTCAAGACGCTTGGCGATGCCGCACACGGCGATCTCGGTGTGCCCCGCGTCGTGGAGCGCGCGCGCGGCGGCCTCCACCTGCGGCTTCCCTCCGTCGACGAGGAGCAGCTGCGGCGGATACGCGAACCGCGGCTTGCGCCGTGCGGTCGCCTCGCCCAGGTCCTCCCCCACGACCTCGTCGGTGGTCGGGTCGAGGACCTCCTGCTCCTCCTCCGGCCGATCCAGGTGTGCGAGCCTGCGGCGCAGAACCTGGTACATCGAGTCGGTGTCGTCTGTCGTCTCGGCGATGTTGAACGACCGGTACTGGTCCTTGCGCGGAAGGCCGTCCTCGAACACGACCATCGAGGCGACCACGTTGGTGCCGCCGAGGTGCGAGATGTCGAAGCACTCGATGCGCAGCGGCGCCTCCTCCATTCCCAGCGCCTCCTGAAGATCGGTCAGCGCCTGGGTGCGCGCCACGTAGTCGCTCGTCCGGCGGGTCTTGTGCCGGATCAGCGCCTGCTGCGCGTTCAGCGTCGCGGTGCGCATCAGGTCGGCACGCTGACCCCGATGTGCGACCGCGATCTCGACCTTCTTGCCACGGCGTTCGCGCAGCCAGTGCTCCAGCTCGGTCGCGTCGTCGGGGAGCGTCGGGACGAGGATCCGTCGCGGAACGTCCTGCGCGTCGCCGTACGCCTGCTGGAGCACCTGGTCGACGAGCTCGGCGCCCGTGATGTCGATCTCCTTCTCGATCGTGAGAGCACGGACACCGCGCACGCGGCCGCCGCGGATCACGAAGTGCTGCACGGCGGCGGCGAGCTCGTCTTCCGCGATGCCGAACAGGTCGGCGTCCTCATCGGCCGGCAGCACCAGGGCGCTCTTGCCGAGCACGGCCTCGATCGCGGACAGCTTGTCCCGGTACTTCGCGGCGGCTTCGTAGTCCATCGCGGCGGACGCGGCGAGCATGCGCTTCGTGAGCTCGCGGGTGAAGCGCTCGTCTCCGCCCGCCATGAACGCGATGAAGTCGTCGACCATCGCCCGGTGCTCCTCGATGGACACCGTCATCGAGCACGGCCCGCCGCACTTGCCGATCTGCCCGGGGAAGCACGGGCGCCCGGTCTGCATCGCCCTCTTGTAGCTCGCATCGCTGCAGGTGCGGATCGGGAAGGCCCTGATCATCAGGTCGATGGTCTCGTGCACCGCCCACACCTTGGGATACGGACCGAAGTACCGCGCCCCGGGGATCTTCCTGTTCCGGGTGACGATCACGCGGGGCGCCTCATCGGCGAGGGTGACCGCCATGAAGGGGTACGACTTGTCGTCGCGGTAGCGCACGTTGAACGGCGGATCGAACTCCTTGATCCACATGTACTCGAGCTGCAGCGAGTCGACGTCGGTGGGAACGACCGTCCACTCCACCGACGCAGCGGTCGTGACCATGCGCCGGGTGCGCTCGTGCAGCGTGCGCAGCGGGGCGAAGTAGTTCGACAGCCGCTGGCGCAGGTTCTTCGCCTTGCCGACGTAGAGCACCCGTCCGTTGGCGTCGCGGAACCGGTACACGCCGGGGTCGGTCGGGATCTCCCCCGTCCGCGGCTTGTACGGGAGCACGTCGGCCATCAGCTGGCCTTCCGCGCGGCGCGCCCCTCACCCAGGATCTCGGCGAGGAACTGCCCGGTGTGGCTCTCCTCGACGCGGGCGATCTGCTCCGGCGTACCGGTCGCGATGATCTGCCCGCCACCCGAACCACCCTCCGGTCCGAGGTCGATCACCCAGTCCGCCGACTTGATCACGTCGAGGTTGTGCTCGATCACGATCACGGTGTTGCCCTTGTCGACGAGGCCGTTGAGCACCTCGAGGAGCTTGCGGACGTCTTCGAAGTGCAGACCCGTGGTCGGCTCGTCGAGCACGTAGATGCTGCGGCCGTTGCTGCGACGCTGGAGCTCCGTGGCGAGCTTGACGCGCTGCGCCTCGCCGCCCGAGAGCGTCGTGGCCGACTGCCCCAGCCGCACGTAGCCGAGCCCGACGTCGACGAGCGTCTTCATGTAGCGGTGGATCGCCTGGATCGGCTCGAAGAACTCCGCGGCCTCCTCGATCGGCATCTCCAGCACCTCGGCGATGTTCTTGCCCTTGTAGTGCACCGCGAGCGTGTCGCGGTTGTACCGCTTGCCGTGGCAGACCTCGCAGTCGACGTAGACGTCGGGCAGGAAGTTCATCTCGATCTTGATGGTGCCGTCGCCCGAGCACGCCTCGCAGCGGCCGCCCTTGACGTTGAAGCTGAAGCGACCGGGCTGATAGCCCCGCACCTTCGCCTCCGGCGTCTCGCTGAACAGGGTGCGGATGCGGTCGAACACGCCGGTGTACGTGGCCGGGTTCGAGCGCGGGGTGCGGCCGATCGGCGCCTGGTCGACGTGCACGACCTTGTCGAGGTTGTCGAGGCCGGTCACCCTGGTGTGCTTGCCCGGAACGGTCCGTGCACCGTTCAGTCGCGAAGCGAGCACCTGGTACAGGATGTCGTTCACGAGGGACGACTTGCCCGAGCCGCTGACGCCGGTGACGGCCGTGAGCACGCCCAGCGGGAAGTCCGCCGTGACGTTGCGCAGGTTGTTCGCCCGCGCGCCGACCACGCTCAGCATGCGCTTCTTGTCGATCTTGCGACGCTTCGACGGCATCGGGATCGCCCGGCGCCCGGACAGGTAGTCGCCGGTCATCGAATCGCTGTCGCCGAGGAGCGCGCTGTACGGCCCCGAGTGCACAACGGTACCGCCGTTCACTCCGGCGCCGGGACCGATGTCGACCACCCAGTCCGCCGCCTCGATGGTCTCTTCGTCGTGCTCCACCACGATGAGCGTGTTGCCCAGGTCGCGCAGCGTGAGCAGGGTCTCGATCAGCCGGCGGTTGTCGCGCTGGTGCAGGCCGATCGACGGCTCGTCGAGCACGTAGAGCACGCCCGTCAGGCCGGAGCCGATCTGCGTGGCGAGCCGGATGCGCTGCGCCTCGCCACCAGACAGTGACCCCGCCGAACGGCTGAGGTTGAGGTACGACAGCCCCACCTGGAGGAGGAAGTCGAGGCGCAGGCGGATCTCGCGCAGCACCTGGGCGGCGATCTTCGCCTCCCGCTCCGTGAGGTGCAGCTTCTCCATGAAGCCCCGCGCGTCGGCGAGGCTCAGGTGCGACACCTCGGCGATCGAGTGGCCGTGCACCTGCACCGCGAGCACCTCGGGCTTGAGGCGGTCGCCGTTGCACACGGGGCACGGCACCTCACGGAGGTACTCGCCCCAGCGGTTGCGCTGCGTGTCGGACTCGGCCTGGAGGTACTGCCGCTCGATGTATGGCACGACGCCCTCGAACCCGGACGCGTACCGCATCTCCCGGCCGTAGCGGTTCTTCCACTTGACCGTGACCTTGTAGTTCTCGCCGCGGAGCACGGCCTCCTTGACGTCGGAGTGCAGCTCGCGCCACGGCGTGTCGAGCGAGAAGTCGAGGTCGCGCGCCAGCCCCTCGAGCAGGCGCTCGTAGTACTGGAAGAGACCCTTGCCCTGCGTGGTCCAGGGAATGATGACGCCCTCGCGGATCGAGAGATCTTCGTCGCCGAGCATCAGCTCGACGTCCACCGACATGCGCGTGCCCAGCCCGGAGCACGCGGGGCAGGCGCCGAACGGTGCGTTGAAGGAGAACGTGCGCGGCTCGATCTCGGTGAGGGTGAGGGCGTGGCCGTTCGGGCAGGCGAGCTTCTCGGAGAAGGTCTGCCAGGCGTCGTCGCCCTCGCCGTCGACGTAGTTGATCTGCACGACGCCACCCGCAAGTCCCAGGGCCGTCTCCACCGAGTCGGTGACCCGGCCCAGGATGTCGGGCGACGCCACCAGGCGGTCGACGACCACCGCGATGTCGTGCTTGTAGCTCTTCTTCAGCGTGGGCGGCTCGGCCAGCTGGATGAGGTCGCCGTCGACGATCGCGCGGGAGTAGCCCTTGGCGCCGAGCTCGCGGAAGAGGTCGACGAACTCGCCCTTCTTCTGCGACACGATGGGGGCGACGACCTGGTACCGGGTGCGCTCGGGCAGCTCCATGAGCTGGTCGGCGATCTGCTGCACCGTCTGACGCTGGATCTTCTCGCCGCACTCGGGACAGTGCGGCACGCCGATACGCGCCCACAGCAGGCGCATGTAGTCGTAGATCTCGGTGATGGTGCCCACGGTCGACCGCGGGTTGCGGTTGGTCGACTTCTGGTCGATCGACACCGCGGGGCTCAGGCCCTCGATGAAATCGACGTCCGGCCGATCCACCTGGCCGAGGAACTGCCGCGCATAGGCGCTCAGCGATTCGACGTAGCGGCGCTGCCCCTCGGCGAAGATCGTGTCGAACGCCAGACTCGACTTCCCCGACCCGGACAGGCCGGTGAACACGACGAGGGAGTCGCGCGGGATGTCGATGTCGACGTTCTGGAGGTTGTGGACGCGGGCACCGCGGACACTGAGTTTTCCGGGGGAGGCAACGGGGACGATGGGCACCGAACAAGTCTACGAGGGGCCACGGACATCGGCTCCGCTAGAGGCGATCCCCTCCCGTCGACGGGGCCACGACGGCCCGCGGGACGGGGCCGTTCCCCCGCCGCAGGACCAGCCACCCGACGACCACGACGACCAGGAGGAGTGACGCCGCCGCGGGCGCGAGCCATGCCGCCCCGCGCTCGACCTGCCCCGGCGACACCGCCCAGACGCCGAGCGCGATCGACTGGGCCACCAGCTGGATCACGACGAACCGCACCGCCGTCGGCCGGAGCGACCTCAGCGTGAGGCGAGCGGCCGCGGGCACCGTGAGGCTGAGCGCGGCGAGGATGTGGATCGCATGGACGAGCACGAGGGCGACCGCCGTCCGTTCCGGCGCCGGCTCGGACAGCAGCAGCCCGAACGGCAGGCAGGCCGACCCCACCCATGTTGCGAGCGACCGGGGCAGCACGGCCCCCACGAGAGCCGCGACCACCGCCACACCCCGCCAGAACGGCGTGGGGTGCAGCACCAGCACGCCGAGCAGCACCAGAGCCACGGTCAGGACGCGCAGCGTCACCCCGGGCACCCAGGCGCCCACGTCGAACCCTCGCGTGCGAGCGGTCACCGCGCCACCCTCCGGCTCCGCTGCTGGCGCACCGCCGCCACCCGCAACGCCACATCGACGCCGTCGTCTGCCCAGGCCACCACCTCGACCCCCGCGCGCCGGAGCTCGGCGAGGATGTCGGCGCGCTCGGCCAGCAGCGTGCGCAGGGCGATGCGCTGCTCCCTGGTGAGCCGTGCGCCGTCGAGCTGCGGCAGCACATCGATCGCGACGACGGCGTGACCGGCGGCCCGCCACTGCGTCGCGAGTCGCGCAGCCACCCCGTCGGCGAAGGTCGAGAGCACGAACACGATCGAGCCCGTCGGTACGACAGGCGAGCGCCGGTAGGACGAGTCGGCACTCGGACCCGTGGCGGCGACGGCGGCGCGCAGCCGCGCGAGGTGCCGGGCTCCCCCGCCGATCGGCACGCTGCGTCCGCCCGGCGAGAGCGCGTGGAACGCGACCCGATCCCCGGCTCCGACCGCGGCGGTCGCCACGGAAAGAGCCGCCTCGCGCGCGAGGTCGAGCGAGGTGACACCCGTGCGGTCAGGGTCGTCGGTCCCCCACGCGGCCACCACCGATCCGAGGTCCTCCGCCGTGTCCATCGCGATCACCACCGAGGAGTCGCTCAGCGCGTTCACCCGCCGCACCAGCAGGTCGCCGGGGCGTCGGGCGGCACGAGCCGTCGCGCGCCAATCCACCCTCCGCACCTCATCCCCGGGGACGAACGGGTGGATGTCGTGGAAGTCGCCGCCCTGGCCCGCGCGACGCCCCTCGTGCGAGCCGTTCAGCCCCGCGAGGCGCGGAGCCACCGGCAGCCGATCGATCCTCCTCGTCTTGGGTGCGGCGTTCCACCCGATCGCCGTGCGCGGTCCGCGGTCGGAGACCCAGGCGCCGTCGATCGCGGTGCCCCGGGCGATCAGCCCCATCAGCTCGACCGGCCCCGAATGCGACAGCCGCGTCCGAGCGGACAGCACCGCCGTGCCCGGCCGCACCTCCGCGAGCGCGGTGCGACGCCCCCGCCCCTCGACCGCGAGCTGCACGTGCTCGGCGTCGAGGTCGACGTCCGCGGTGACGCGCACCACGGCGTCCTCCCCCGCGTCGGGCGCAGCGTGCAGGGCGACCCGCAGCTCCCCGTCGCGCGGACGGCGCAGCAGCGCCCACACCGCCGCGAGGGCGAGCGGCAGACCCACCGCGATCACGTCGGGGCGCGACAGCACCAGTCCGAGGCCCGCGAGCACGGCCGCCCCGGCGAGGCCGAGCGCGATCACGGGCGTCCGATGCCACGTCACCCCCGCGGATGCCGTCGTCGCGGTCTCGTCGGTCATCGCGCGGCCGCGACGGTCGGCGGCACCGGGGTGCGTTCGACCGCCGCCGCCACGACTCCACCCGGATCCACCCCCTGCGCCCAGGCCTGCGGAGTGAGTGTCAGCCGATGCGCCAGCACAGGGACGGCGACGCGTTTGACGTCGTCGGGCCGCACGTACGACCGCCCCTCGAGTGCCGCGACGCCCCTGGCGAGCAGCACGAGCGCCTGGGATCCGCGAGGCGAGGCACCCACCGACACGTTCGCCGCCTCGCGGGTCGCCCTCGTCAGGTCCACGGCGTAGCGCACCACGTCTCGATCGACGTTGATGCGCTCGACCGCCGCCTGGAGCGCGAGCAGCCCCTCCGTGTCGACCACGGCGGGCACGCGCACGTCGGGCGTCTGCCGCCGCACCCTGTCGACGATGATGCGCGTCTCGTCGTCCGGGGCGGGGTAGCCCACGGTGAGGCGCACCATGAACCGGTCGAGCTGCGCCTCCGGCAGGGCGTAGGTCCCTTCGTACTCGATGGGGTTGGAGGTCGCGATCACGTGGAAGGGCTGCGGCAGTGGGAAACGGTTCCCCTCCACCGTGACCTGCCGCTCGGCCATCGCCTCGAGCATCGCGGACTGCGTCTTGGGCGTGGTGCGGTTCACCTCGTCGGCGAGGAGCAGACCCGTGAAGATCGGCCCGGGCCGGAAGACGAAGTCCCCCTCGGTCGGGGCGTACACGTACGAGCCCGTCACGTCGCCGGGCAGCATATCCGGCGTGCACTGCAGCCGTCGGAACTCGAGTCCCAGCGCCTGGGCCAGGCTCCGCGCGGCCAGCGTCTTGCCGAGCCCCGGCACGTCCTCGAACAGCACGTGACCCCCGGCCAGGATCGCCGCGAGGGCGAGTGTGAGCGTCTCGTCCATACCGACGACGACGCTGCGCACCCCCTCCAGCACACGGCGACCCGTGGTCGCGATCTCGGTGGTCTCGTCCGTGGTCATGCTGTCTCCTCCGTGTCGGTGGGTATGCGTTCGAGCGCGTCCAACGCTCTCTCGATGTCGTCGCGCCGCACCTCGCGGCGGGACAGTCCCGCGCGGATGCCCTGGCCGAGCAGCGCGTCGATGGCCGCGTGGTCGGCGGGATCGTCGAGGTCGAGGCCGCGGTGTGCGAGCCGCCGGCGGAGCACGTTCTGCACGCGGCGCACGAGGATGGTCCCCGCAACGCCCGAACGTGTGTTGATCGCCCAGGCCAGCCGGGACACCTCGGAGCCCCTGGCCTCGCGCGGCGGACGCTCGGGCGGCCAGAGGACGGGATCGTCGACCAGGACCCCGCGCAGCGCGAGGGACACCGCCGCGGCGACCGTCGTCCACGACACCGCGAACGCCAGCGGGACACCTGCGGCGCGCAGCCCCAGCACGAGGGCGACCGCGAGCAGCACACAGCCCGCGGCGATCGCGACGGTCCGCGCCCTCATCGCCACCCCTCCCTGATGCCGCGCAGACTCGCGGCCGCGGCAGCGCGATCCGCCTCGTCGGCGACGCGGCCGCCGAAGCGCACCTGCTCGTAGAGACCGAGCAGCGTGATCACGTCGTCGCGGATGCCCGCCCGGCGCCCGACGATACGCACCGTGAACTCCGACGGCGTCTCCGTCGCCGAGCGGCCGGCCCCGGCATCCGCCGCCGACTCCTCCAGTCCGACCCAGGCGGAGACGATGGCGTCGGCGGCCCGCGGACGTTCCGCGATCGTTCGGAGCGCTGCGTCGACTCCCCGGCGGATGACCGCATCGTCGGGCGCAGCCTCGACCACAGGCCCGCCGGACGCGGCGTCCGGGACGACCGCGTCCGTGCGCCGCAGGGGACGATCGCGCCACAGATCACGGAGGCGGCGGACGGCCCACCGTGCCACGACCACGAGCACCAGCACCGCGACGGCGGCGAGCAGCGCTCCGAACACGACGCCGAGGATGTTCTGCAGCACCGAGTCCTCCGGCGGCTCCAGCTCCGGGAGGGGCGAGCTCGTCGTCTCGGGGACGACGACCGCGTCGGGCTGCTGTTCCGGCGGGGGCGGCGACGACGGCGCGAACTGCGGCTGCCCCTGAAGCGCCGCGGCGAGCATCAGCAGAGCGAAGAGACCGACCACCCCGCCGAGGAGCAGGATCCGGCGGAGTGTTCCGCGACCGCTCGCGCGCAGGGCTCCGCGAGTGGGGCCCTCGGTGCGCGACATGAGTCCACCCTAGGGTCGGGCGCGGCGCGGGCGTGGTCAGGCGGACGGCGGTGCCGTGGAGCCGCTGTCGAGCCGGCGCCCGGCGAAAGCGCCGAGTCCGTCGCGGAGCGCACCGACCTCCTGGATGCTCATGCCGACGGCGCGCATGACCTGCACGGGCACGTCGACAGCGCGAGTACGCAGCGCCAGGCCCGCCTCCGTGAGCGTGATCTCGAGCCGACGCTCGTCCTCGGCGCTGCGCTGTCGTGCCACGAGGCCGTCCGTCTCCAGGCGCTTGACGAGGGGCGAGGCCGTCGCCGGCTCCAGCGCGAGGTCTGCGGCGAGGTCGTTGAGGGTGCGCGGCGCCCTTTCCCACAGCGCGAGCATGACCAGGTACTGCGGATGCGTCAGTCCCAGCGGCTCCAGGATCGGGCGGTAGATCGCCACGATGTTGCGAGCGGCCGTGACGATCGCGAAGCACAACTGGTTCTCGAGGCGGAGCAGGTCGTCGGAGGCGGTCACGGATCGACTATACATCTGCACGAATCATTAGTACACTAATGAACATGTCGAACGACTCCACTCGGCCCCCGCTTCGCACCCGCATCCGCGAGGCCGGGGGCCTCTACACCTGGGTCAACACCAACCTGGTCCGTCTCGCCGGTCCCGCGTCCGTCGGACCGTACGAGAAGACGCCGCCTCCCAGCGCTGCCGAGCGCGCCGAGCGGGCCTGCCCGCTGTGCGGGGCGCCGATGACACAGCACGAGATCGACCGATCGGGTCCGAAGACCCTGGTGCACTGCCCCTAGCCCTCGTCGGAAGCCGCCTCGACCGCGGCGCCCGTCGACTCGCGCGCGACATCGAGCCACAGCATCAGCGCGGCATCGTCCTCGATCGCCGACGGCGCGACGTCGAGCCACCCGGAACTCATGGTGCGCGAGCCCATCACCGCGCGGGAGACCCCCGCTTCCGTGAGCATCGCCGCCCCGTTCTCGTCGTCCACGCGGACGAGGAGCACACCGCCCGTGCGCGCGCCGACCAGGATGCGCCCCCCGTCCAGGAACGCCTTGGTTCCGAACATCCGGCGCTCCTCGATCGCGTCGTCCGCGCTCAACAGCGCCCGGATCCGATCGGCGAGGTCGTTCCCTGCGTCATCCATCGCCACTCCACTCAGGCGTGCCCGGCCCGCTCCATCGAGCGGAGCTCCTTCTTGAGGTCTTGCACCTCATCGCGCAGGCGCCCGGCGAGCTCGAACTTCAGCTCGGCGGCCGCCGCGAGCATCTGATCGGTCAGATCCTGGATCGTCGCCTCGAGCTGCTGCGCCCCCTCGGCCGCGATGCCCGTGCGCCGGAGGTTCGGCGTCGGCGACTTGCCCTTGCCCGAGGCCCGGCCGCGGCCCGACATCAGGTCGGCGGTGTCGGCACCCTCGCGGGCGAGCACCTCGGTGATGTCGGCGATCCGCTTGCGCAGGGGCTGCGGGTCGATGCCGTTCTCCTTGTTGTACGCGATCTGCTTCTCGCGACGGCGGTCGGTCTCCTCGATGGCCTTCGCCATGGAGTCGGTCATGTTGTCGGCGTACATGTGCACCTCACCCGAGACGTTTCGCGCCGCGCGGCCGATCGTCTGGATGAGCGAGGTGCCGGAGCGGAGGAAGCCCTCCTTGTCGGCGTCGAGGATCGCCACCAGCGACACCTCGGGCAGGTCGAGGCCCTCACGCAGCAGGTTGATGCCCACGAGCACGTCGTACACGCCGGCGCGGAGCTCACTGAGCAGTTCCACTCGGCGGAGCGTGTCGACGTCGGAGTGCAGGTAGCGGACCCGCACGCCGTGTTCACCGAGGAAGTCGGTGAGCTCCTCGGCCATCTTCTTCGTCAGCGTCGTGACGAGTACGCGCTCATCGCGCTCGACCCGCAGCCGGATCTCTTCGAGCAGGTCGTCGATCTGCCCCTTCGACGGCTTCACGATGATCTCCGGGTCGACCAGACCCGTCGGGCGGATGATCTGCTCCACCACGCCGTCGGCGATGCCCATCTCGTACTTGCCCGGCGTCGCCGACAGGTACACGGTCTGCCCGATGCGGTTCTTGAACTCGTCCCACCGCAGCGGGCGGTTGTCCATCGCGCTGGGCAGCCGGAAGCCGTGGTCGACCAGCGTGCGCTTGCGGGAGGCATCGCCCTCGTACATCGCGCCGATCTGCGGCACCGTGACGTGCGACTCGTCGATCACCAGCAGGAAATCGTCGGGGAAGAAGTCGAGCAGCGTGTGCGGGGGCTCGCCCGGCATGCGGCCGTCCATGTGCCGCGAGTAGTTCTCGATTCCCGAGCAGAAGCCGAGCTGCTGCAGCATCTCCAGGTCGAACGTGGTGCGCATGCGGAGACGCTGCGCCTCGAGCAGCTTGCCCTGGCGCTCGAACTCCTTCAGCCGCTCCTCCAGCTCGTGCTCGATCGTGCCGATGGAGCGTTGGATCACGTCGGTTCCGGCGACGTAGTGCGACGCGGGGAAGATCGGCACGGCGTCGAGCTTCTCGATCACCTCGCCGGTGAGCGGGTGCAGCGAGTACAGCGCCTCGATCTCGTCGCCGAACAGCTCGATGCGGATCGCGTGCTCCTCGTAGACGGGGATGATCTCGATCGTGTCGCCGCGCACCCGGAAGTTGCCCCGCGAGAAGTCGACGTCGTTGCGGTTGTACTGCATCGCGATGAACTGCCGGATGAGCGCGTCGCGGTCGTACCGCTCCCCCACCTGCAGCGCCACCATGGCTCGCAGGTACTCCTCGGGCGCGCCGAGGCCGTAGATGCACGACACCGTCGACACCACGACCACGTCGCGCCGGCTCAGCAGCGAGTTGGTGGTGGAGTGTCGGAGCCGCTCGACCTCGGCGTTGATCGACGAGTCCTTCTCGATGAAGGTGTCCGTCTGCGGCACATACGCCTCTGGCTGGTAGTAGTCGTAGTACGAGACGAAGTACTCCACCGCGTTGTTCGGCATGAGCTCGCGGAACTCGTTGGCGAGCTGGGCGGCGAGGGTCTTGTTGTGCGCGAGCACCAGCGTGGGACGCTGCACCTGCTCGATCAGCCACGCCGTCGTCGCGGACTTGCCGGTACCCGTGGCGCCGAGGAGGACGATGTCGGTCTCGCCCGCGTTGATGCGCGAGGCGAGGTCGGCGATGGCCTGCGGCTGATCACCGGCCGGGGCGTACTCGCTGATGACCTCGAAGGGACGGACACTGCGCGTGGGCTGCATGCTTCCAGCGTAGGCCGCCCCTCCGACATCGGGGCCGGGTCAGGCGACCAGGACCGCCGTCTCCGCCGAGGGCTCGGTGGTCGCGGTCGCACTCCCGCCGTTGAGGAGCGTCATGGTCGCGGTCGAGCGCAGTTCGCCGGGCGCCGAGCCGATCACGTTGAAGCTCAGCGCGTCGCCGAAGCTCGACGGCGTCCTGATGAAGGTGAAGCTCGTGGCGGTGGAGCCGCCGACGGGCTGCGGCGCCCAGGCCCCGAACGACGACGCGGGGTCGAGCGTGACGGGAGAGGAGAACGTGACGACCACGACGAGCGAGCCACCCGCGGGCGGACTCATCCAGGGGTTCGCCCGATAGCTGATCTGGGTGCTGAAGGTGGCGCGCAGGCCACCGCTCGCCGCGACCAGGCTGGTGAACGCGCCCTGCGCCTCCGCGTCCCAGTAGTAGTTCGCCGTGCTGTTCGGGACGACGGTCGCGCTGGCTGCCGCCAGCGGCGCAGCGACGGCCACCGCGATGACGGGGGCCGACCAGGCCGCTCCCTTGATCAGAGTCCGACGCGAGATGCCATGGCTCGACTGAGTCACTTCTTCCACTCCCCAGCGCGCGGAAAAAAGCTCTCCCCCAGCAGACCATCCCCTGGTGCGTCCCCACGCCCTTCCAGAATATCGGCGACGTTCTGCGCACCTGGAGAAATGCTGAACGTCCGGTCGGTCAGCCGGTGCGGAGGCGCTCCCACAGCGCGTCGGCCTGCGCGACCGTCTCGGCGAGAGCGCCGCCGGTCTCGATCACCACATCGGCGATCGCCAGACGCTTCTCGTCGGACACCTGCGCGCCGATGCGCTCACGGGCGGCAGCCTCGTCCATGCCCCGCAGCTCGACCAGCCGACGCAGACGCTCCTCCGCCGGGGCATGCGCGACCACGATCAGGTCCCACGGGTCGTCGACCCTCGCCTCCACCAGCAACGGCACGTCGTACACCACCACCGCGTGCGGATCGGCGGCGAGCGCGTCCGTGAAGCGGCGCTGCGACTCGTCGCGCACGGCGGGGTGCACGATCGCGTTCAGCTGCGCCAGCTGCTCCGGGTCGCCGAACACCCGCGCGCCCAGCGCCGGCCGATCCAGGGAGCCGTCCTCCGCGATGACCTCCGGGCCGAACACCTCGGCGATCCGCTCCAGCACCGGCGACCCGGGCGCCTGCACGTCGCGCACGATCGCGTCCGCATCCACGATGATCGCTCCGTGCTCCGCGAGACGACGGGCGATGGTCGACTTCCCGGAGGCGATGCCACCGGTGAGGGCGATGAGGGGCATGACGTCAGTCTAGGTTCCCCGCCACGGGCCTCAGCGCGCGAGCAGCTGCCGTCGCGAGCTGATCACGCCGGTGTCGAATCCCGCGAGATGCAGTCCGCCGTGGAAGCGTGCGTGCTCGATCTTGATGCACCGGTCCATCACCACCGCGAGCCCCGCGGCCTCGGCGATCGTGGCGGCCTCCTCGTTCCACGACCCGAGCTGGAGCCACAGGGTCGAGGCCCCCGCGTCGATCGCCTCCTGCGCCACGCCCGGCAGGTCGTCGTGGCGACGGAACACGTCCACGATGTCCGGCCGCACGGGAAGGTCCGCGAGGGAGGCGTAGACGGGCTGTCCGAGGATCTCGGTCTCCCGCGGGTTCACCAGGTACACGTCGTAGGCCGTGCTGGACAGCAGGTAGGTCGCGACGAAGAACGACGCCCGTGCCGGGTTGTTCGACGCTCCGACGATCGCGATGGTCCTCGCCCTGCGGAGCAGCGCGAATCGCTCCTGCTGCGTGGGCCCCGTCCACGTGCGACCAGGGGCGGGCGCGGCCGTGGGAAGGGCGCAGCTCTGCCCGTCCGCGGGCGCCGCCGGAAGAGCGCAGGCGTCGCCGGTCGAGGTCGTGGCGCTCATCGGGTGACTCCCGTCGCGATGGTGAGGGCCTGATCCAGGTCCCAGAGGATGTCGTCCGCGTCTTCCAGCCCGACCGAGATGCGGATCAGATCGGGACGCACCCCGGCGTCCACGAGCTGCTCCTCGGTGAGCTGGCGGTGCGTGGTCGAGGCCGGGTGGATCACCAGGGTCCTGGCGTCGCCGATGTTCGCCAGGTGCGACGCGAGCTGCAGGTTCTCGATCAGCTTCTCCCCCGCGGCACGCCCGTCGTCCGCGGCCACCCCGAACGCGAACACGGAGCCGGGACCGAGCGGGAGGTACTTCGCCGCACGCTCGTGATGCGGATGATCCTCCAGACCCGCCCACGTGACGTAGGCGACCCGCGGGTCGGATGCCAGCCAGTCCGCGACGACCCGGGCGTTGGCCAGATGCGCATCGATGCGCTGCGGCAGCGTCTCGATGCCCTGCAGCAGGGTGAACGCCGACTGCGGGCTCAGCGCCGGCCCGATGTCGCGCAGCTGCTCGGAGCGGAGCTTGGTGAGGAAGCCGTACTCGCCGAAGTTGTCCCACCACCGGATCCCGCCGTACGACGCGACGGGCTCCGTCATCTGCGGGAACTTCCCGTTGCCCCAGTCGAAGGTGCCCTTCTCGATCACGACACCGCCGAGGGTGGTCCCGTGGCCGCCGAGGAACTTGGTGACCGAGTGGATCACGATGTCCGCACCGTGCTCGAGCGGACGCGCCAGGTAGGGCGTGGCGAGCGTCGCGTCCACGACGAGCGGGACGCCCGCCGCATGGGCGACCGCGGCGAGACCCTCGATATCGGCGATCTCGCCGGAGGGGTTGCCGATCATCTCGACGTACACGACCTTCGTCTCCGGACGGATCGCCGCGGCGAAGTCGACAGGGTCGGTCGAGGCGACGAACGTGGTCTCGACGCCGAAGCGGCGCAGGGTCACGTCGAGCTGCGTCACCGTGCCGCCGTAGAGCTGTGCCGCGGCGACGACGTGGTCCCCGGCCCCGACGAGGGCCGCGAAGGTGAGGAACTCCGCGCTCATGCCCGAGGCGGTCGCGACGGCCCCGATGCCGCCCTCCAGCGAGGCCAGGCGCTCCTCGAGCGCGGCGACCGTGGGGTTGCCGATGCGCGAGTAGATGTTGCCGTACTTCTGCAGAGCGAACAGGTTTCCGGCGTCCGCCGCGTCGTCGAACACGAACGACGTGGTCTGGTAGATCGGAACCGCCCGTGCGCCCGTCGACGCGTCCGGCGTGCCGCCGGCGTGCAGGGCCCTGGTGCGGAACCCGAAGCGATGTTCTTCCGTCATGATGTCCTCAGTTCGGCGGCGGAGAGCACGTCGGCGATGTCGTCGACGGCCCACGGGTTCTGCAGCGAGGTGGTGTCCCCGAGGGGGCGGGGCACTCGACCGGCTCGACGGTCGTGCTCGGCCTCCCACAACTCTGCCAGCAGTCGGCGCATGATCTTGCCGGAGCGGGTCTTCGGCAGATCAGGCACGACGACGATGTGTCGGGGCTTCGCGACCGGGCCGATCGCCCGTGCGACCTGCTCGCGCAGCGCGGCCGGTTCGACCTCTGCCCGGCCGGACGGGGTCACGTACGCCACGACGGCCTGTCCGGTGACGGCGTCCGGCACTCCGGCCGAGCCCGCCTCGCCGACGGTGTCGTGGGCCACGAGGGCTGATTCGATCTCGATCGTGGAGAGCCGGTGACCCGACACGTTCACGACGTCGTCGAGCCGGCCGAGGATCCAGATGTACCCGTCCGCATCCCTCGTGGCTCCGTCACCCGCGACGTAGTAGCCGCCGTGCTCGCCCCGGCCCGCGTACGCCGACCAGTACGCGTCGCGATAGCGCTGCGGGTTGCCCCACACCGTCCGCGCCATGCCGGGCCACGGGCGCCGGACCACCAGTGTGCCGGACTGACCGGCGGCGACCTCGTCGCCGTGCTCGTCCACCACGGCCACGTCGATGCCGGGCAGCGGGACCGAGGCGGAACCCGGCTTGAGAGCCGTCACCCCCGGCAGCGGCGCGATCATCGCGGCCCCCGTCTCCGACTGCCACCACGTGTCGATCACGGGCAGCTCATCGCGGCCGAAGGCGCGGCGGAACCACACCCAGGCCTCCGGGTTGATGGCCTCGCCGACCGTGCCCAGCAGACGCAGCGAGGACAGGTCGTGACCCGCGGGGAGGTCCGCGCCGAACCAGGTCATGAACGTGCGGATGAGCGTCGGGGCCGTGTAGTACACCGTGACGCCGTACCGTTCGATGATCTCGAGGTGCCGCTCGCGATGCGGGGCGTCCGGCGTGCCCTCGTAGATCACCTGCGTCAGACCGTTCGACAGCGGCCCGTAGATCTCGTACGTGTGCGCGGTGACCCAGGCCAGGTCGGCCGTGCACCAGTGCACGTCGTCCGGCTTCGCGTCGAAATGCGCCCAGTGCGCCCAGCTCGCGTGCGTCAGGTAGCCGCCGGACGTGTGCACCAGCCCCTTGGGCTTCCCGGTCGTGCCGGAGGTGTAGATCACGAAGAGCGGATGCTCCGCGTCGAACGCCTCCGCGTCGTGGACCGGCGAGGCCGTGTCGACCACCTCGTGCCACCACACGTCTCTGCCCTCGGTCCACGGCACGTCCTGGCCCGTGCGGCGCAGCACGAGGACGTGCTCCAGGGTGTCCAGGCCCGCTGCCGCGCGGTCGGCGGTGGATTTGACCTCGGTCGCGGCACCGCGCCGGAACTGCCCGTCGCTGGTGACGAGGAGCTTCGCACCGGTGTCCTCGAGCCGGAAGCGCACGGCCTCCGCCGAGAACCCGCCGAACACGAGCGAGTGGACGGCGCCGATGCGCGCACACGCCAGGGTGACCACCACCGTCTCCACGAGCACCGGCAGGTAGATCACGACCCGGTCGCCCGCGCCGATGCCGAGCGCCGTGAGGGCGTTCGCGGCGCGGGACACCCGGCGCAGCAGCTCGGCGTACGTCACCGACTCCCGGTCGCCGGGCTCGCCCTCGAAGTGCAGCGCGACCCGGTCTCCGCGGCCCGCGGCGACATGGCGGTCGAGGCAGTTCACGGCCACGTTGAGCCGTCCGCCGACGAACCACCGCGCGGCGGGAACGCGCCCGTCGATCGGGGGCTCCCACTCGTGCGCGGTGTGCCACGGTGCAGACCACTCCAGCCGCCGTGCGGCTTCCTCCCAGAACGCGGTGGGGTCGGCGGCCGCCCTGGCGTAGGCCTCGGCGGTCACGTTGGCGTCCGGGAACAGCGGTGACGGCGGGTAGACGCGCGTCTCGTGCAGCCGGGCCTCGGTCGCGGTCACGTCCATCGCCGCAGCAGGTACTTCTCGACCAGCGCGAGCACCCCGTTGGTGAGGGTGCCGAGCAGGGCCAGCAGCACGATCGACAGCAGGATCCGGTCCACGCGGCCGCTGTTCTGGGAGTCGGTCAGCAGGAAGCCGAGCCCCATCGACGACGCGATGAGCTCCGCAGCGACGAGGAACAGCCACGCCTGAGCCAGGGCGAGCCGCAGTCCGGACACGACGGAGGGGATCACGGCGGGCAGCTGCACCACCCGGAACAGCGACCATCCGCGCAGGCTGAACGAGCGGCCGGCCTCGACCAGCTGCGGATCGACGTGTCGCAGGGCCGAGGCGACGGTGGTGTACACGGGGAAGAAGGCACCGATCGCGATCAGGGTGACCTTCGACTCCTCGCCGATCTGCATCCACAGGATGAGCAGCGGCACCCAGGCGAGCGAGGGCACGGCCCGCAGCGCGGCGAGCGTGGGACTCAGCAGCGCGTCGCCGAGGCGCGAGAGACCGACGATCCCGGCGACCGCGAGACCGATCACCGAGCCGATCGCGAAGCCGAGCAGCACGCGCTGCACGGAGATCGCGATGTGCGTCCACAGTTCTCCGCGCTGTGCGAGTTCGACACCGGCCGTCACGACCGAGGCGGGTGCGGGCAGCCGGTAGGGCGGCACGATCCCGGTCGCGGTCACGTACTGCCAGGCGCCGAGGATCAGCAGCGGGAGCACGAGCCCGGCGACGACCCGCACGGCGGGGCGGTTCCACCCGTGCCCCGCGCCGGCCGGACGCCGGTGCTCGCCCTTCGCGACGTCGAGCGCGTCCCGCGAGTCCGCCGGGACGATGGCCCGCTGGTCGAGATCGGTCACTCGTCCCCGACCGCTTTCTTCGCGAACGTGTCGTTCACGATCGACGAGAGCGCCTTGTCGACCGACGCCTGGCCTCCCTGCACGTCGCCGGACTCGGCGAGCACGGGCGCGATCTTCTCGAGCACCGCGAGCTGGTCGTCTCCGGGGATGCCGCTCACGTCGAGGTTCGAGCGCTCCTGGATCACGGTGGTGGCGACCTCGACGTCGATGCCCGCGACCTCCGCGAGCAGCGCCGCCGTCTCCTCGGGGTTCTGCAGAGCCCACTCGCGCGCCTGCTCGTAGGCGTCGACGACGGCCTGGGCGAGGTCGGGGTGCTCGGTGAGGAAGTCCTCCGTGGCGTTGAGGAAGCCGTAGGTGTTGAAGTCGACGTTGCGGTAGACGAGCGTGTCCCCCGACTCGACCTCGGCGGCCGCCATGATGGGGTCGAGCCCGGCCCACGCGTCCACCGAGCCGCCGTCGAGCGCGGCGCGACCGTCGGCGTGCTGCAGGTTCTGCACCTCGACGTCGGACAGGGAGAGGCCCGCCTCGTCCAGCGCCTGCAGCAGGAAGAAGTAGGGGTCGGTGCCCTTGGTGGCCGCGACCGAGGCGCCCTTCAGCTCTTCGACCGAGGTGATGTCGCTGTCTGGTCCGACGACGATCGCCGACCACTCCGGCTGCGAGAAGATGTCGATTACCTGGATGGGCGAGCCGTTGGCGCGGGCGAGCAGCGCCGCGGATCCCGCGGTCGAGCCGACATCGACAGAACCGGAGCGGAGCAGCTCGTTCGCCTTGTTGGAGCCGGCGGACTGCACCCACTCGACCGTCACGTCGTCGCCCAGGATGTCCTCCAGGATCCCCTGGTCGCGCACGACGAGGCTGAGCGGGTTGTAGGTGGCGAAGTCGATGGTGAGGGTGTCGGACGACCACTCGGCGTCGGCCGCCGGTGCGGTGTCCGTGTCGGTGTCGGCGGTCGCGTTCTCTCCCGCGACGCAGCCGGTCGCGACGAGCATCATCGTCCCGGCGATCGCGATCGCGGGGATGATTCGGCGGGTGATGGTGCTCATCGGGTCTCCTCGGTGCTGCGGTGGTGGGTGTCGACGCCGAGTCCCTCGAGGAGGTCGGCGCGCAGGTCGGCGAGGCCGCGGTCGGCGCGGTCGCGGGGTCGGGCTCCCGGCACCTCGATCGTGCGGGCGACGGAGGCGTGGTCGTGGTCGCCGAGGGTGCGCAGCAGCAGCACGCGGTCGGCGAGGTAGAGGGCCTCTTCCACGTCGTGCGTCACGAGGAGCACGGTGGTGGGCTCGGCTGCGTGGATCTTCAGCAGCAGGTCGTGCATGCGCAGGCGCGTGAGGGCGTCGAGCGCGCCGAAGGGCTCGTCGAGCAGCAGCACGGAGGGGTTGCGGGCGAGGGCTCGCGCGAGGGATGCCCGCTGCGCCATGCCCCCGGAAACCTCACGCGGGCGCTGATCGGCGGCATGGTCGAGTCCCACCAGGTGCAGCAGCTCCTGCACGCGCGCGCGTCCCGCTCGACGCCCGGTGCCTCGCGGCAGGCCGAGCTCGACGTTCTGTGCGATCGTCCGCCAGGGCAGCAGCCGCGGCTCCTGGAAGGCGACCGCGGTGCGCTCGTCCACGTCGGCGACCGCGGTGCCCCCGATGCGGATGCTGCCGCGGCTCGGCGCATCGAGTCCGCCCACGAGACGCAGGAGAGTCGACTTGCCGCACCCGGAGGGTCCGACGACGGCGACGATCTCCCCCGCGCGGATGTCCAGGTCGATGCCGCGCAGCACCCGGCGGGTGCCTCGTGCGATCGGGAAGGACCGTTCGACGGCGTCGAGTCGCACGTCCTGCGCCGTCGCTGCGGTCGTCGTGACGTCGGCGGTGCGCGACGCGGGCAGCAGGGCGGTCATAGGCCCATGCTGGCGGAGCGGCTCTTGTGTTACGAATGCGGTCGTAATGTTCCGTCACGCAGCGGATCGCCACCGAATCCGGTACGCGAAAAGGGCCGCCACACCCGCCCGGAGGCGGGGTGACGGCCCTTCTCGGAATGTTACTTAGGAGTTGCCGCCCGAGAGCTTCTCGCGCAGAGCGGCGAGAGCCTCGTCATCGGCGAGCGTGCCGGCACCGGCCGACTCGCTCGAGAAGGACTGGCCACCGAAGTCGTCGCCGGCCGCAGCCTCGGCCTCGGCCGCCTTGGCGACCTGAGCCTTGTGCGCCTCCCAGCGAGCCTGGGCCGCAGCGTACTCCTGCTCCCATGCCTCGCGCTGGGCGTCGAAGCCTTCCTTCCACGCACCGGTCTCGGCGTCGAAGCCCTCCGGGTACTTGTACTCGCCGTTCTCGTCGTACTCGGCGAGCATGCCGTACAGGGCCGGGTCGAACTCGGTGCCGTTGGGGTCGACCGACTCGTTGGCCTGCTTCAGCGACAGCGAGATGCGGCGACGCTCGAGGTCGATGTCGATGACCTTGACGAAGACCTCTTCGCCGACCGACACGACCTGCTCGGCCAGCTCGACGTGCTTGCTGGAGAGCTCGGAGATGTGGACGAGGCCCTCGATGCCGTCTGCGACGCGCACGAACGCACCGAACGGGACGAGCTTGGTGACCTTACCCGGCGTGACCTGACCGATCGCGTGGGTGCGGGCGAAGACCTGCCACGGGTCCTCCTGCGTCGCCTTCAGCGACAGGGAAACGCGCTCGCGGTCGAGGTCGACCTCGAGGATCTCGACGGTGACCTCCTGGCCCACCTCGACGACCTCGGAGGCGTGCTCGATGTGCTTCCAGGACAGCTCGGAGACGTGCACGAGACCGTCCACGCCGCCCAGGTCGACGAACGCACCGAAGTTGACGATCGACGAGACGACACCCTTGCGGACCTGACCCTTGTGCAGGTTGTTCAGGAACGTAGTGCGCGACTCCGACTGCGTCTGCTCGAGCAGCGCGCGGCGGCTGAGGACGACGTTGTTGCGGTTCTTGTCGAGCTCGAGGATCTTCGCCTCGATCTCCTGGCCGAGGTACGGCGTGAGGTCGCGCACGCGGCGCAGCTCGATGAGCGACGCCGGGAGGAAGCCACGGAGGCCGATGTCGACGATGAGTCCACCCTTGACGACCTCGATGACCGTACCGGTGACGACGCCGTCGTTCTCCTTGATCTTCTCGACGTCTCCCCAGGCGCGCTCGTACTGGGCGCGCTTCTTGGAGAGGATCAGGCGGCCTTCCTTGTCCTCCTTCTGGAGAACGAGGGCCTCGACCTGGTCGCCGACGGCGACGACCTCGTTGGGGTCGACGTCGTGCTTGATCGAGAGCTCGCGCGAGGGGATGACGCCCTCGGTCTTGTAGCCGACATCGAGGAGGACCTCATCGCGGTCGATCTTGACGATCGTGCCCTCGATGATGTCGCCGTCGTTGAAGAACTTCAGGGTCTTCTCGACCGCGGCCAGGAAGTCCTCAGCAGATCCGATGTCGTTGATGGCGACCTGCTTGGTGGCCGGGGCGGTCGTTGCGGTAGTCATGTAGTGGGTTGTCCTTGTTGAATGGATACTCGGGCTGGAAGCGCGGCCGCGCACGGCCGACAGCATGCTTCACAGCGGTTGGATTGTGATTGTTCGGCACCTGGGCATGCGCATGCACGCCACGAGTGACGATTCAGCCTATCAGAAGAAGCGATCCGCCCGCGAGCGGAGAGTTCGCCGCTCCCCTGTGGACAACCGCGACGCCGGACCCCGCATTCCCCGTACCGTGACCGGGTGATCCCGTCATCCACCATCCGGCTCCGAGCGACGCTCACCGCCGCACTCGTCGCCACGCTCCTCAGCCTCGCCGCCTGCGCACAAACCCCGCACCCGACCCCGAGCCCCACCGCCACCCCGCTGTTCGCGAACAAGGAAGATGCCTTCGCCGCCGCCGAAGCAACGTATCGCGCCTATCGGGATGCGGCGAACGAGACCGTCCTCAGCGACGCAAGCACCTTCGAGCCCGTCTTCGTCTGGCTGCGATCCGACGCACTAGCAGCGTCCAGGAAGTCCCTCACCAACTACAACGCCGAGGGCGTTGCTCGCATTGGCGAATCGTCCTTCGACACGTTCACGCCTGTTGCCTACGATGGGACGTCCATCATCGCGCGACTCTGCTTCGATGTGTCGAACGTCGATGTCGTCAACTCGGCTGGGGTGTCCGTCGTCGCGCCGGACCGCCCACTACGACAGCCACTTCAGGTGGAACTTCGTCGTGCCGACACCAGCACCGGGCTCGCGATTTACTCGAGCGTCGCGACCGAAGAGCTCTCGTGCTAGTTCGGGCGCGCATCACAACAGCACTGCTGTTGGTAGCCACCGGAGCCGCAGGCGCCGTAGCACCGCCGCCCGCTGACCCGGAGAGCGGGTTGACCGCGAACGTCTCGGGAGACGTCCTCACCGTGTCGGCGTCACAGACTCGTCCCGGCTCATCCCCCGTCGACGCCACCCCCGACGCACGCCACACGGGCACGCCCCGCCGCTACCCCCGCCCGGACCAGAACCGTCAGTCCGACGTGTGCGCGGGAATAGCCGACGAACGATGCCGCGCCACGGCGCCTCAGACTCCTCCCGCACCCCGGCCTGCTGCCCCGGGTCCCGCGCTCACGATCACCGATGTCGCCCAGTTCGCGCCGGGCCCGGCCGCCACCAGCGCCGAGCCGTCCAACATCGGCGTCGCCGGACTCCCCACGAACTTCCTCACCCCCACCGCCCCTCCGGCCCGCACCGGCACTCTCCTGGGCACGCCCATCACCGTGCGCTTCACCCCGGTCCGCTACGACTTCGTTTACGGCGACGGCACGACCGCATCCACCACGACGCCGGGACTCCCGTGGGCCGCGCTCCGTCAATCCCAGCTCACCCCCACCCCCACCAGCCACGTGTACCGCGCCCGCGGCACCTACACCGCCACCACCGCCGTCCACTACACCGCCGAGCTCGACACCGGCAGCGGCTGGGTGCCCCTCCCCGGCGAGCTCACCATCCCCGGGCCCGGCCAGGCCATCCGCATCTATGAGGCCACCACAGCGCTCGTCCGTCACACGTGCACCGAGCAACCCACCGCCCCCGGCTGCTGACCCGTGCGCACGCACGCTCTACCCTGAAGCCATGCCCCGCGCCGAACGCCTCATGCTGCTCGACACCGCCAGTCTGTACTTCCGCGCCTTCTACGGCGTGCCCGACAAGGTGACCGCCCCGGACGGCTCCCCCATCAACGCCGCGCGCGGACTGCTCGACATCGTCGCGAAGCTCATCACCCTGTATCAGCCGACGCACGTGGTCGCCTGCTGGGACGACGACTGGCGGCCGCAGTGGCGCGTCGACCTGATCCCGAGCTACAAGACGCACCGCGTGGTGGAGGTCGTGGCCGGTGCGCCGGACGTCGAGGAGGTGCCCGATCCCCTGGAGGCGCAGATCCCGCTCATCCGCGAGACCCTCGCCGCCATCGGGATCCCGATCGTCGGTGTGGCCGAGCACGAGGCCGACGACGTGATCGGCACCCTGGCGACGCACGCATCCATGCCGGTCGACATCGTGACGGGCGATCGCGACCTCTTCCAGCTCGTCGACGACGCCGCCGACGTCCGGGTCATCTATACGGCGCGCGGCATGAGCAACCTCGAGGTGGTCACCGACGCCACCGTCGTCGCCAAGTACGGGGTGCTCCCGTCGCAGTATGCCGACTTCGCCACGATGCGAGGGGATGCGTCCGACGGCCTCCCCGGCGTCGCCGGGGTGGGCGAGAAGACGGCGGCCACGCTGCTGGGGGTGCACGGCGACCTGGTGGGGATCCGGGAGGCGGCGGAGGCGGGTGAGGGCATGAGCGCAGGGGTGCGCGCCAAGATCCTCGCAGCGACGGCCTACCTCGATGTCGCACCGACCGTCGTGGCCGTGGCGACGGATCTCCCGATCGCCACACCGGACATCCCCCTCCGTGCCCTGTCCGAGAGCGAGGTCACGACGGCGACGGCACTGGCGGAGAGGTGGAACCTCGGCGGCTCGATGACGCGGGCGGTCACCGCGGTGACGGAGGCCGCACGCGCAGCGACCGAGGAGTGAGCGTCACTCCGCCCAGGCGAGCAGGCGGGACAGACCCCAGGTGGTGACGATGCGCGACGCGGGCACTCCCGCACGCTCGGCGCGTTCGGCGCCGTAGTCCAGCAGTGAGAGCTGTCCCGGCGCGTGGGCGTCGGAGTCGATCGAGAAGAGACACCCGGCTTCCAAAGCGATCGCGATCAACTCGTCGGGTGGATCCTGTCGCTCCGGTCGCGAGTTGATCTCCACGGCCACGCCGTTCTCGGCACAGGCGGCGAAAACCGCCGCAGCGTCAAAGGCCGACGGCGGGCGCGTCCCCCGGTCGCCCTGCACGAGCCGGCCTGTGCAGTGACCGAGCACATTGACGCGTGGATGCGAGACGGCGGCGATCATGCGCGCGGTCATGGGCCTGGCGTCCATGCGCAGCTTCGAGTGCACGGAGGCGACCACGATGTCGAGTTCCCGGAGGAGATCGTCGTCCTGGTCGAGAGACCCGTCTTCGAGGATGTCCACCTCGATGCCCGCGAGCAGCGTGAAACCGTCGCCGGACTGCGCCCGCACGAGCGGCATCTGCTCCCGCAGCCGTTCGGCGGAGAGGCCACGCGCCACCCGCAGACGCGGCGAGTGATCGGTGATCGCCTGATACTCGTGCCCCTGGGCTCGAGCGGCGGCGGCCATCACCTCGATGGATGTGGTGCCGTCCGACCAGTCGGTGTGGGCATGCAGGTCGCCGCGCAGTCGGCCCCGCAGCTCCGAGACCCGCTCGGGTTCGACCTCGCCGCGCAGCTCTACGAGGTACTCGGGGATGCGGCCCTCCTGGGCCTGGCGGATCACGGCGAACGTCGACTCCCCGATCCCCCGTGCGGCGCGAAGCCGCGTGGCGTCGTTCCGCACGTCCTCGGGGAGATCCTCGAACGTGGCGGCTGCCTGCCGGAACGCCTTCGCCCGATACCGCGATGCCCGCTCGCGCTCGAGCAGCGAGGCGATCTCGAGGAGGGCGTCGACGGGCTCCATGGTCACTCCTCGACGGCGGCCAGTTCGCGGCTCGCACCGATCCACGCGTCGAGCTTCGCGAGGGCCCGCCCGTCGTCCACCGCCGCGGACGCGCGAGCGTATCCCTCACGCAGACGCTCCAGGATCGGCCGCTGCACCTGCGTGGCGTCCTGCGAGAGCTCGAACGCGACGATGCCGGCCGCGGCGTTGAGCAGCACGATGTCACGCACGGGCCCGGTCTCACCCGCGAGCGTGCGTCGCAGCACGTCCGCGTTGTGCTCGGGCGAGCCGCCGATCAGGTCGGCGAGGTCGGCGAGCGGGATGCCGAGGTCGCGCGGATCCAGGTCGTGCTCGTGGATGTCGCCTCGGGTCACCTCCCAGATGCGACTGTGACCGGTCGTGGTGAGCTCGTCCAGCCCGTCGTCTCCGCGGAACACGAGGGCGGTGGCGCCGCGGGTGCGGAAGACGCCGGTGATGAGCGGGACCCGCTCCATCTGCGCCACCCCCACCGCGTTCGCTTCGGCTCGTGCGGGGTTGCAGAGCGGGCCGAGCATGTTGAACACGGTCGGAACGCCGAGCTGCGCGCGCACAGCTCCCGCGTGCTTGAAACCGGGATGGAACGCCCCGGCCCACGCGAAGGTGATCCCGGTCCGGTCGAGGATCGAGGCCACGGCAGCGGGGTCCAGCGAGAGCTCCAGGCCGAGCGCGCCGAGCACGTCGGAGGAGCCGGATGCCGAGCTCGCAGCGCGATTGCCGTGCTTGACGACAGGGACTCCGGTGGCGCCGATGATGATGGCCGCGGTCGTGGACACGTTGACGGTCCCGACGCGGTCGCCGCCCGTTCCGACGATGTCGAGCACGTCCGGCGAGACCGGGAGAGGAACGGCCGCCTCGAGGATCGCGTCCCGGAAGCCGACGATCTCGTCGATGGTCTCCCCCTTGGCCCTGAGCGCGACGAGGAACCCGGCGAGCTGCGCCTCGGTGACCGAGCCCGACATGATCTGGCGCATCGCCCACGTCGATTCCCAGACGCTGAGGTCCCGACGCTCCAGAAGGGTGGTGAGCACATCGGACCAGGTCAGGGATTCAGCCATGTGTGCGATCCTATCGGCGCGGAGAAAACGTGCAGATCGATCCGCGCTTCCGCGCAGAGGGACCGCGACCGCCGTTTCCCGCGGATTCACCGATGATTCGCAGTGATCTCTTAGGGTCCCCTAAGTCACCCACGAGGGATTCGACGGCCGTGGGTGCAAGAATCACGTCCGCGGATCGGCCATAATGGAGGGGTGACGACCTCAGCGACGTATGCCCCGGCGGCGAGAACGATCAAGCGGCCCAACCCGGTAGCTGTCGGCACCATTGTGTGGCTCGGCAGCGAGGTGATGTTCTTCGCGGGACTCTTCGCGATCTACTTCACGCTCCGCAGCACTTCACCCGAGCTCTGGGCCGACCGTACCGAGCTTCTGAACGTGCCGTTCGCGGCCGTCAACACGGCGATCCTCGTGCTCTCGTCGTTCACGTGCCAGATGGGCGTGTTCGCAGCCGAGGACCTCCAGCCCTACCGCATCGCGAAGGGCCAGAAGAACGGCGCCGGTCGCCGTCGTCTGTTCGGCTGGGGCATGGTCGAGTGGTTCTTCCTCACCTTCGCCCTCGGCGCGATCTTCGTCTCCGGCCAGGTCTGGGAGTACGCGCAGCTGGTCGCGGAGGGCATGCCCATCCAGGCCGACTCGTACGCCTCGGCCTTCTACCTGACGACCGGCTTCCACGCCCTGCACGTCACCGGCGGTCTCGTCGCGTTCCTCCTCGTCATCGGCCGCGCGTACGCCGTCAAGAACTTCCGGCACAAGGAGGCGACGTCCTCGATCGTGGTGTCTTACTACTGGCACTTCGTCGACGTCGTCTGGATCGTGCTGTTCTTCGTTATCTACTTCCTGAAATAAGAGCGGAGCTGATCCCCGAGATGGCACGAGAGAAGAAGCGCCGTTCGAGCGGTCGTCGCAGCCCACTGGCGGCGGCCGCGCTCATCGGAGCTGGACTGATGATCACGGGCGCCGTGTACGCAGGAGCGTCCGCCGCCTTCGCGGCCAAGGACGCCCCTAGCGCGGCGACGCAGTTGACGGTGGAGGACGGCGAGAAGCTGTTCCAGGCGAACTGCGCCACCTGTCACGGCCTCGACCTGCAGGGCACCCCCAACGGACCGAGCCTCTACGGCGTCGGCGAGCTGGCTGTGGAGTTCCAGGTGTCGACCGGCCGCATGCCGCTGCAGATGCAGGGCCCGCAGGCACCGCAGAAGGAGCCGCAGTTCACCGAGGAGCAGATCCTCGCGATGTCGGCCTACGTGCAGTCCGAGGCCCCCGGTCCGACGTTCCCGTCCGACCGCATCCTGGACGGCGAGGGAGACGTCGCGCACGGTGCCGAGCTCTTCCGCGTCAACTGCGCGATGTGCCACAACGTCGCGGCCGCCGGTGGTGCTCTGACCGAGGGCAAGTACGCCCCCGCGATCACCGAGACCAGCGCGCTGCACATCTATGCCGCCATGGTCACCGGCCCGCAGAACATGCCGGTCTTCGGCGACATGAACCTGTCCGACGAGGACAAGCGCGACATCATCTCGGCCCTGCTCTTCCAGCAGCAGTCGGTGCAGATCGGTGGCTTCTCGCTGGGGTCGCTCGGCCCGGTTTCCGAGGGCCTGTTCGTTTGGATCTTCGGTATCGGCGCTCTGGTCGCCATCACCGTGTGGATCACGGCGAAGTCCAACTGACGCATATTCATCGAAGAGGAACGTACGAGGAGCACCATGGCACACGACGACGACTCGCAGGCTCTTGACAGGGCCTACCAGCCCTCTCCGGGGCTGGGTGTCGCAGTCAGCGATCCCGTGCAGAACCCCGGGCTGCCGCCGCACCGCGAGCGGATGACCGATAAGGACCCGCGCGCTGAGAAGGCTGCGGTCCGTACCGTCTACACGCTGTTCTACCTGTCGCTCGCTGGCAGCATCTGGGCGGTCGCCGCCTACATGCTGTTCCCGATCGAGAGCGGCGCGCTCATCGACATCCGGCAGAACAACCTCTTCATCGGTCTGGGCATCGCTCTCGCGCTGCTCGCCCTCGGCATCGGCGCGATCCACTGGTCGAAGGCGCTCATGTCCGACAAGGAGCACGTCGAGCTGCGCCACCCCACGCGGGGCAAGGACTCGACGCGCGAGGCCGCCATCAAGGCGTTCGCCGACGCCAACGAGGAGTCCGGATTCGGCCGCCGCACCATGATCCGCAACTCGCTGTTCGCGGCGATCGTGGCGTCGATCATCCCCGGAGTCACGCTGTTCCGCGGTCTCGCACCGCATTCCACGCCGGACGACCCGACCAAGGGCGACCCGGTGGCGCTGCTGAAGCACACGATGTGGGACAAGGGGATGCGCCTGGTGCGCGACCCCGACGGTACGCCGATCCGCGCCGCCGACGTCACGCTCGGCTCTGCCTTCCACGTCATCCCCGAGGACCTCGCCGAACTCGGCCACGACGAGGGCTACCTCGAGGAGAAGGCCAAGGCCATCGTGCTGATGATGCGCCTGCGGCCCGAGCAGCTGATCGAGGCCGAGGATCGCAAGGACTGGTCGTACGACGGCATCGTGGCCTACTCCAAGGTCTGCACCCACGTCGGCTGCCCGGTGGCTCTGTACGAGCAGCAGACGCACCACCTGCTGTGCCCGTGCCACCAGTCGCAGTTCGACGTCACCGACCACGCGAAGGTCATCTTCGGACCGGCCGCCCGTCCGCTTCCGCAGCTGCCCATCACCGTGGATGACGAGGGCTACCTCATCGCACGCAGCGACTTCACCGAACCCGTCGGCCCGAGCTTCTGGGAGCGCCATTGAGCACCGCAACGCTGTCCAAGGACGAGAAGGACACCAAGGCGCCTCTCGGCGGCCGCTTCGTCGGCGCCGCATCGAACTACATCGATGAGCGCACCAGCCTCTCCGGCTTCGTCAAGGAGCTCGGTCGCAAGATCTTCCCCGACCACTGGTCGTTCATGCTCGGTGAGATCGCCCTGTGGAGCTTCGTCGTCGTGTTCCTCTCCGGAACCTTCCTGACGTTCTTCTTCCAGGCCTCGATGGTCGAGACGCACTACACGGGCGCATACGCCCCCATGCGCGGAATCGCGATGTCCTCGGCTCTCGAGTCGACGCTGCACATCTCGTTCGACCTGCGCGGTGGGCTCCTGGTCCGCCAGATCCACCACTGGGCCGCGCTGGTCTTCATCGCGGGTATCGGCGTGCACATGCTGCGGGTGTTCTTCACCGGCGCGTTCCGCAAGCCGCGCGAGCTGAACTGGGTGATCGGCTTCCTGCTGTTCATCCTGGCGATGGCCGAGGGCTTCACCGGCTACTCGCTCCCCGACGACCTGCTCTCGGGCAACGGCCTGCGCATCATCGACGGCATGATCAAGGGCCTGCCCCTGATCGGCACCTGGACCTCGTTCCTCCTCTTCGGCGGCGAGTTCCCCGGCACCGACATCGTCGGCCGTCTCTACACCCTGCACATCCTGCTGCTCCCGATGCTGGTGATCGCCTTCATCGTCCTGCACCTGATGCTCATGGTCATCAACAAGCACACGCAGTTCGCCGGCCCCGGCCGCTCGAACGACAACGTCGTGGGCTACCCGATGATGCCGGTGTACATGTCCAAGATGGGCGGCTACCTGTTCATCGTCTTCGGCACCATCGTGCTGATCGCGACGTTCTTCCAGATCAACCCGATCTGGAACTACGGCCCGTACGACCCGTCCCCCGTCTCGGCGGGTACGCAGCCCGACTGGTACATCGGGTTCGCGGACGGCGCGCTGCGCCTCGCCCCGTCGAACTGGGACATCGTGTTCCTGAACCACACGTGGTCGTTCGGCATCCTGGCTCCGGTCGCAGTGCTCGGCCTGTTCATCGTGATCGTGGCGATCTACCCGTTCATCGAGGCGTGGGTCACGGGCGACAAGCGCGAGCACCACATCGCCCAGCGTCCCCGCAACGCGGCCACGCGCACGGCGATCGGTGTCGCGGGCGTCATCTTCTACGCCGTGCTGTGGGCGGCGGCATCGTCCGACCTCATCGCGACGCACTTCATGCTCACGATGGAGGGCGTGATCCACACGCTCCAGGTGCTGCTGTTCCTCGGCCCGATCATCGGCTACTTCGTCACCAAGCGCATCTGCATCGCGCTGCAGAAGAAGGACCGCGAGATCGTGCTGCACGGCTTCGAGTCGGGCCGCATCGTCCGCCTCCCCGGCGGCGAGTACATCGAGGTGCACCAGCCGGTCGACAAGTACGACCGCTGGAAGCTCATCGACATCGACGGCTACGAGCCCCTCGTGGTGCGCCCGAACGCCAAGGGCCGCATCCCGTGGACGGAGAACCTCCGTTCGGCGATGTCGCGCTGGTTCTTCGAGGACCGTCTGGCTCCGCTCACGCAGGCCGAGGTTGACGCCGCCGATGCACACCAGCACCACGTCACGGCGGACAACGAGGCGGCCGAGGCCGCGGAGATCCAGGGCGCTCACGAGCGCGCCGGCTTCCCCGACGCCCCGCTCACGGTGGACGAGACTCACGTCGACGAGACGCCGAACACGCCCAGCACGGTGATCTCGACCGAGCCCGTGAAGCGTCCGCGCAAGAAGAAGTCGGAGGACGACGAGTAGTCGCCACTCCCCCGTTGAAGGCCCCGTCGCGTCGGACGGGGCCTTCGTCGTCTCACCGATGAGAGGATCACTTCATGTCATCCAGTGCTCGGTCAGCTCGCTCGCGCGCGCTTTCGCCCCGACGCGCGCTCCATCTCGCCGCTGAGTCTGCCGCCGGTCCCCACGTCGCTGCTGGCCCCCTCGCCGGTCCCCACGGCGCTGCTGGATCCCTATTCCTCGACGATCTCAACGACGCCGGAGGACCCGTCACCGCCGCCTCTACAGCCGCAGCTCCCACCGGCAGCACTCACGTCGTCGCTCCTGGACCCCTCGCCGGTCTCCCCGCCGCCGCCGGGCCCCTTGCCCCCGCCGCTCCCCCTGACGGCACTCACGCCGGCGCTGCTGAGCCCATCGCCGAAGCCCGTACCGGCATCCACATGGTTGGACATGGAGCCCGTGACGTGCACCCCTGGTTCGCGTCTGTCACGCGGTCCATGCCGAACCCATCGACCCCTGCATCAGCCACGACCGACCCGTTCCCGATCACGCTGGACATGGGGCACGCGGCCCAGGACGAAACGACACGGAGCACCCCCGCGGTCAGCGGCTCGGCGGCGTCGCTATGACACGCGTGCGTATCCGGCCGGCGGAGCCGCAGGACATCGCTGCTCTGGAGGAGATCGAGCTCGCGGCCGATCGTCTCCTGGTCGAACGCTTCCGCGCGCAGGACTGGCCGCCCCCGGCAACGGCAGCCGAGCGCGCCGCCCATGATGGCTACGTCCTGGTCGCCGAGGCGGCCGATTCGCGCCGTGCCGCGCATCCCGCCCGATCTGCGCTCACCGTCGTCGGCTTCGCCCACGTCCTGCAGATCGACGGAGATGGGCATCTCGAGCAACTGTCGGTGCACCCTGATCATGGTCGCCGGGGTATCGGTCGGCAGCTGGTGCATGCCGCGCTGGACGAGAGCGTTCAACGGGGGAATCAGCGCATCACTCTGCGCACCTACGCCGAAGTTCCCTGGAACGCCCCGTTCTACGCCACGTGCGGGTTCGCCGTGAGCACTCCCGATACGCCGTTCCTCGAGTCCCTCGTGAGCATCGAGCACGCCCTCGGGCTGGACGCATACGGGACACGCGTGCAGATGACGCGGCGCCACTGACAGCGGGGGCCAACGGCAGAATCCGCACGACCGACGTCCGTCTCACTGCGCCACGCGGCCAGAGCGGGAACTAGCGTGGAGACATGATCTCGCGCTCCGACTACTTCGCCGCCAAGCTCGCCTATGAAACGGATCCCGCCGACGTGCACGCCGCGCGCACCGCGGGCGAACAGCTCGTCGTGGTCGATGTCCGGTCCTCGGAGGCGTGGACCCAGGGGCGCGTGACGGGCGCGGTTCACATGCACCACAGTGAGATCGCCGCCCGGGCGCCGCAGGAGATCTCCCCCGACGCCGAGGTCGTCGTGTACTGCTGGAGCCCCGGCTGCAACGGCGGTACGCGGGGCGCGGCCGAGTTCGCCAGCCTCGGGTATCGGGTCCGCGAGATGATCGGCGGATTCGAGTACTGGGTGCGAGAGGGCTACCCGGTCGAAGATGCCGATGGCGTGCACCACCGCCCCGTCGATCCTCTCACCGGGATTCCACGGATCCGCACGCGCGCCTAAACGCCGCGCTCACACACACGGGAAAGGCCCCCCGGAACGATCCGGGGGGCCTTTCGCAGGTACAGCGCTCAGCGGGCGAAGTTCCCGCGGTAGTACTCGTAGACCCAGCCGACGATCGCGACCACGAAGATCGCGAGACCGATCGGCAGGAGGAAGTGACCCACCGCGAGCCCGACAACGAACACGCCTGCCGAAGCGGCGAGCACGAGCGGCCACCACGACCACGGGCTGAACTCTCCGAGCTCGGGGTCACCGTCGTCGATGTCGGAGGTCAGGATGTCTTCCGGCAGCTCACCGTTCTGCGCCTTGTGGGTGCGGTCGAGGTAGAACGCGACCATCGCTCCCATGAAGGCGGAGAAGAACAGCGCCACGGTGCCGACCCACTCGATCTGATTCACGAGCGGCAGGCTGGGGTGGGCGAGGATGTTCCAGCCCGTGTAGACGACGCCCACAAGGGCGAAGAACGCGGTCAGGACCCACCAGATGATGACGTTATCGCGCATGACTCAGTGGCCCTCTCGCTCGCCGGGTGCGGTGGTCGCGAACTCGGCCGCCTCCGGGTGGTTCAGGTCGAACGCGGGACGCTCGCTGCGGATACGCGGGATCGACGTGAAGTTGTGCCGCGGCGGCGGGCACGAGGTCGCCCACTCGAGCGAGGCGCCGTAACCCCACGGGTCGTTCACCGTCACCTTGGGCGCCTTGCGCGCGGTGATCCAGACGTTCAGGAAGAACGGCAGCATCGAGGCGCCGAGGATGATCGCGCCGATCGTGGAGACCTGGTTCTGCCAGGTCCAGCCATCGGCCGCCGAGTAGTCCGCGTAGCGACGCACCATGCCGTCCACACCCAGCCAGTGCTGGATCAGGAAGGTCATGTGGAAGCCGACGAACAGCATCCAGAAGTGCACGTAGCCCAGACGCTCGTTGAGCATGCGTCCCGTCCACTTGGGCCACCAGAAGTAGAAGCCCGCGAACATCGCGAACACGACCGTGCCGAACACCACGTAGTGGAAGTGCGCCACCACGAAGTACGAGTCGCTGAGGTGGAAGTCCAGCGGCGGGGCCGCGAGGATGACACCGGTCAGACCACCGAAGACGAACGACACCAGGAAGCCGAGCGCGAAGACCATCGGCGTCTCGAACGTGACCGACCCTCGCCAGAGCGTGCCGATCCAGTTGAAGATCTTCACACCGGTCGGGACGGCGATGAGCATCGTCATCAGCGCGAAGAACGGCAGCAGCACCGAACCGGTGACGTACATGTGGTGCGCCCACACGGCGACCGACAGCGCGGCGATCGCGATCGTCGCGTACACCAGCGTCTTGTAGCCGAAGATCGGCTTCCGGCTGAAGACCGGGAAGATCTCCGAGACGATGCCGAAGAACGGCAGCGCGATGATGTACACCTCGGGGTGGCCGAAGAACCAGAACAGGTGCTGCCACAGGAGCACACCGCCGTTGGCCGGGTCGTAGACGTGAGCGCCGAGGACGCGGTCGGCGGCGGCGGCGAAGATCGCGGCCGCGAGCACCGGGAACGCCATCAGGATGAGCAGGCTGGTGATCAGCGTGTTCCACGAGAAGATCGGCATGCGCCACATGGTCATACCCGGGGCACGCATCGTGATGATCGTGGTGATGAAGTTCACCGCACCGAGAATCGTTCCGAAGCCGGAGATGCCCAGACCGAGCATCCAGAGGTTTCCACCGGCACCCGGCGAGAACGAGGCGTTGGCCAGCGGCTGATAGGCGAACCAGCCGAAGGAGGCGGCACCCTGCGGGGTGAGGAAGCCGGCGACGGCGATCGTCGACCCGAAGAGGAACAGCCAGAACGCGAAGGCGTTGAGACGCGGGAAGGCGACGTCGGGCGCACCGATCTGCAGCGGCAGGATCGCGTTGGCGAAACCGGCGAACAGCGGCGTCGCGAACATCAGCAGCATGATCGTGCCGTGCATCGTGAACAGCTGGTTGTACTGCTCCTTCGTCGGGATGATCTGCATGCCCGGCGCGAAGAGCTCGGCGCGGATGACCAGGGCCATCACGCCGCCGAGGAGGAAGAACAGCACAGACGCGATCAGGTACATGTACCCGATGGTCTTGTGGTCGGTGGAGGTGATCCACTTGACGACGATGTTGCCCTTCTGCTCCACACGCGAGGAGCTCATGAGAGCCGCCTGACGTGCGGGCAGAGTGGTGGGACGGGAGCGGGGTGCCTCGTCGGTGCGAGGAGCTTCAGTGGTCGACATGACTTACTCCTCTCCTTCCTCGGTGTCGGTCTTCCCGGAGGTGCCGGGGAGGTTCGAGAGACGGTCGTACGCGTCGGTGATGTCGCCCGTGTTGCCCTTCTCCTCGAGCGACTCGAGGTAGGCGTCGTACTCCTCCTGGGAGACGACCTTCACGTTGAACAGCATCATCGAGTGGTACTCACCGCAGAGCTCGGCGCACTTGCCGGCGTACTCGCCCTCGCGCGTCGGGATGAAGGACCAGGAGTTGTCCTTGCCGATGAACATGTCCTTCTTGTACAGGAAGTCGATGATCCAGAAGGAGTGGATCACATCGCGCGACTGAAGGTTGATCGTGACCTTCTTGTCGACGGGGAGCACCAGCGTCGGGAGCTCGGCCTTGTCGATGTTGCCCTCGGCATCGGGCTGGGCCTGGATGCCCATCGTCCAGACCGTGTCGTCTTCGGTGTCGCCGTTGTACTGGAAGTCCCACGCCCACTGCTTGGCGATCGCGGTGATCTCGACGTCGGGGTTGTCCCACTTGGTCTCGATCTCGGTCTGGTCGCGCGCCGTGAAGAAGAACATGCCCAGCACGAGGATGAGCGGCACGATCGTGTAGAAGATCTCGATCGGCATGTTGTAGCGCATCTGCACCGGGAGACCGGTCTGCCCCTTGCGCCGGCGGTACGCGATCGCGGCCCACGCCATGAGGCTCCAGGTGATGACGCCGACGGCGAGAAGAACGATCCAGGAGTTCACCCAGAGCGACGACACGCGCTCCGTCTGGTTGGTCGCTGCCGGGCCACCCTCCACGAAGCCCGGAAGAAAGCCGTTCAGCTCGGTGGGAGTACATCCCGCCAGAGCCACAGCTGCCACGACTCCCACAGGGAGTGCGGCCCAACGAAGGCGGCGTTTCGAGGGCACGATGCACCTTTCAGATTGCGGACAGGGCACGTTCAAGTCTAGAGCAACCTCACACCCGATTCATGCCATCCACGCAGGTTCCGCACGCGAAACGGCCGCCGTCACGCGAGGTGACGACGGCCGTGGTCCGGAAATCCGCAGATCAGTGGAAGCTGTCTCCACAGGCGCAGCTTCCCGCGGCGTTCGGGTTGTCGATCGTGAAGCCCTGCTCGGAGATCGTGTCCTTGAAGTCGATCGACGCGCCGTCGAGGTACGGGACGCTCATGTTGTCGACGATGACCTCGACGCCGTCGAAGTCGACCGTCTCGTCGCCCTCGAGGAAGCGCTCGTCGAAGTAGAGCTGGTAGATCAGGCCGGAGCAGCCTCCGGGCTGGACGGCCACGCGCAGACGCAGATCGTCGCGGCCCTCCTGCTCGAGAAGGTTCTTGACCTTGGTGGCCGCGGCGTCCGTCAGGCTGACGCCGTGTGCGCGGGTGGTCTCTGCGGACAGGGTGGTGTCGGTCATGTCACTCCTTGGGACGGGCCGCGATACACGGCTTCTGTGACGATTCTACCGCCGCTTCCCGCGACGGGCTCAGAGCTCGACGGCGTTCATCCGTGCCAGCAGCAGCGCCTCGGTCGCGACCGCATGACGGAAGGTGTCCAGGTGCAGCGACTCGTTCGGGCTGTGCGCGCGGGAATGCGGGTCTTCCACTCCCGTCACGAGGATCTGCGCGTCGGGGAACTCGCGGACGAGGTCGGCGATGAACGGGATGGACCCGCCGACTCCCAGGTCGACCGGCGCCACGCCGTAGCCGTCGCGCATCGCGTCGCGGGTGAGCGAGACCGCCCAGCCGCTGGTGTCGACGAGGAACGGGTTGCCCAGGTCGACGTCGGAGAACGACAGTTCGGCGCCGAACGGGGCGTGGGCACGCAGATGCCGCTCCAGCGCGTCATACGCCTCCTGCCCCGTCTGCCCGGGTGCCACCCGCGCGCTGATCACGACGGTGACCTCCGGCAGTAGCGTGTTCGACGCGGCCGAAACGCTCGTCGCGTCGATGCCGATGACGGTCACCGACGGCTTGTTCCAGATGCGGCTCAGAATCGTCCCGTCGCCGATCGGCATCGTGCCGGGAAGGAGACCCGCTTCGTCGCGCAGGGTCGCCTCCGCGTACTCCGGCGTCTCCGCCTCGCGGCTCGTCATACCCTCGACGGCGACCGATCCGTCGGCGTTCCAGAGCGTCGAGAGCAGCCGGACGGTGGCCATCATCGCGTCGGGCACCGCGCCACCGAACATCCCGGAGTGGGACGCGTGGTCGAGCGTGCGGACCTTCATCGTGAACCGTGCGTTCCCCCGCAGCGACACGGTGAGCCCGGGCGTCACCGAATCCCAGTTGCCGGAGTCCGCCACGACGATGGCGTCGGCGCGGAGGGCGTCTTTGTTGTCGGCGAGGAACTGGGCGAACGAGCGGGAGCCGTACTCCTCCTCCCCCTCGATGAACATCGCGATCCCGAGGTCGAGGTCGGCACCGAGAACCGACGACACCGCGCGGATCGCACCGATGTGGGCCATGATCCCCGCCTTGTCATCGGCGGCCCCGCGTCCGTAGAGGCGGCCGTCGCGCACCGTCGGCTCGAACGGCGGGGTCTCCCAGAGGGCGTCGTCGCCGGGGGGCTGCACATCGTGGTGGGCGTAGAGAAGGATCGTCGGCTTGCCGTTGCGAGCAGCGCGGGTCGCGAGCACCGCGGGCTGTCCGTGCTCATCGGCGCCCGGGATCGCGGCACGCAGCACACGCACCTCGTCGAACACCCCCGTGTCCCTGGCCAGCGTCGCGACGGCGTCCGCACTGCGCTCCAGCTGCGTCTGATCGAACGCGGGCCAGGCCATGCCGGGGATGCGAACCAGGTGCCCCAGATCGGACAGCGCGGACGGGATGCCGGTGGCCACGGCCTCGAGGACGGCGGCGTCGGACTCGCTGGGAAGTGCAGGTGAGGTCATGCGAGTAATCTTAAGGTGACCATCTTCAGCGAACCGAGGAAACCCGTGGCCACTACCCCCGTCTCCCCTTCGACGAACGACGACGCCCCGCAGACGCCCGCCGTCGGCAAGGGGCGCGCCACGCCGACCCGCGCCGAGCAGGAGGCCGCGCGACGTCGGCCGCTGGTGGCCAACACCAAGGAGGCGAAGGCGGCCGCCCGGGCCGAGCTGAACGAGCGGCGCGCACGCGCCCAGGCGGGGATGGCCGCCGGTGAGGAGAAGTACCTCCCGGTGCGCGACAAGGGCCCGCAGCGGCGCTGGGTGCGCGACTACGTCGACGCGGGCTGGCACCCGGCGGAGTTCGTCATGGGCGTCATGGTGCTGGTGATCCTGGCGTCACTCCTGCCGACGAACCTCATGATCTCGTTCTACGCGTACCTGTTCATGATGGCGTACCTCGTCATCGCGATCGGCGGCATGATCCTGCTCGGCCTTCGGGTCAAGCGCAAGGCGGCCGCGAAGTTCGGCGCCGACCGCGTCGAGAAGGGCCTCGGATGGTACGCCGGCATGCGCGCACTGCAGATGCGGTTCATGCGCCTGCCGAAGCCGCAGGTCAAGCGCGGGCAGTACCCCGACTGACCAACCCGCGGTTGATCTCGCGACCCCAGAACGGGCCGCGGTAGAGGAACGCCGTATACCCCTGCACCAGGGTCGCTCCAGCGTCTAGACGCTCCTGCACGTCGGCGGCCGTCTCCACTCCGCCGACCGCGATCACGCAGAAGTCCTCGGGCACCGCGGAACGGACGACCCTCAACACCTCGAGAGAGCGCCGCTTGAGCGGAGCACCGGAGAGCCCGCCGGCACCCGCAGCCTCGACCGTCGCGGCATCGGTGACGAGCCCGTCCCTGCTGATCGTGGTGTTGTGGGCGATGATCCCCGCGAGTCCCTCCGACACGGCGAGCTGCGCGATCGCGGTGATCTCATCATCGGCGAGGTCGGGCGCGATCTTGACCAGCAGCGGGGTCGAGCCCGAAGCGTCGCGGACGGCGCGCAGCAGTGGCGCCAGCGTCTCCACCGCCTGAAGCCCGCGAAGGCCCGGAGTGTTCGGAGAGGAGACGTTCACCGCGAGGTAGTCGGCGAGAGGCGCGAGCCGGGTGGCTGACGCGACGTAGTCGGCGGTCGCGTCCTCGACATCGACCACGCGGCTCTTGCCGATGTTGACCCCGACGACCGTGTCCGGCGCGCCCCGCCGGAGCCGGGCCAGACGACGGGCCGCGGCATCCGCTCCCCTGTTGTTGAAGCCCATCCGGTTGATCACGGCACGGTCGGCGATCAAGCGGAAGAGCCGGGGCTTCGGATTCCCGTCCTGCGGGATCGCCGTGATCGTGCCCACCTCGACGTGTCCGAAGCCGAGCGCGGCGAGACCTCGTACGCCGACCGCGTTCTTGTCGAAGCCCGCGGCGATACCGAACGGCGACGGGAACGTGAGGCCCAGCGCCTCCACACGCAGTGACGGATCCGGCCTGGTCATCGCGCGGGTCGCCCAGGACAGCGGCGGGACACCGACGGCACGGATGACGGCCATGCCGGCGTGGTGGGCGAACTCGGGATCGAAGCGCGACAGGACGGCGCGGAAGAGGAGGGGATACATCCCTGCCAGATTACCGGTCGCCCGCCTCCGCCTTCGCGTGGTCGGCGCGGAGATCGCCGATGGCCGCCTCGAAGTCCTCCAGAGAGTCGAACGCCTGATAGACGCTCGCGAATCGAAGGAACGCGACCTCATCGAGCTCACGCAGCGGACCCAGAATCGCCAGGCCGATCTCGTTGGTATCGAGCTGGGACACCCCGGTCTGACGCACCGCCTCTTCCACGCGCTGCGCGAGGATCGCCAGGTCGGCCTCCGTCACCGGACGCCCCTGACAGGCCTTTCGCACGCCAGAGATCACTTTCTCCCGGCTGAACGGCTCCATCACGCCCGAGCGCTTGATCACGTTCAGGCTGGCCGTCTCCGTCGTCGAGAACCGTCCTCCGCACTCCGGACACTGTCGGCGACGGCGGATCGAGAGTCCGTCGTCGCTGGTGCGGGAATCGATGACCCTGGAGTCGGGGTGACGGCAGAAGGGGCAGTGCATCTGACCGATCCTACGCGGTGAACCGCGCCTCGATCGCCTCGCCGTGCGCGGGCAGCGCTTCGCTGTTCGCCAGGGCGACGACCCCCTCGCGAACCGCGGCCAGGGCGGCGCGATCGTAGGAGACGACCTGCTGCGGACGGAGGAAGGTATAGGCGCCGAGGCCCGGTGCATAGCGCGCCTGGCCGCCGGTCGGCAGCACGTGGTTGCTCCCCGCCATGTAGTCGCCGAGGCTCACCGGGGTGTGGTCGCCCACGAACACCGCGCCGGCACTGGTGAACGCCGCCGCTGCCTGCTCGGCGTCGGACAGGTGCAGTTCCAGGTGCTCCGGCGCGTACGCGTTGCTGAACGCCACCGCCATCGCGCGGTCGTCGACCAGGACGACCGCGGACTGCGGACCAGCCAATGCGGCAGCGACACGTGCGCTGTGGCGCGTCGCCGCGGTGAGCCGCTCGACCTCGGCGACGACCCGGTCCGCGAGTCCCTCCGCATCGGTGACGAGCACGGCCGACGCCTGCTCGTCGTGCTCGGCCTGGCTGACCAGGTCGGCGGCGACGAGACGCGGATCGGCGGTGGAATCCGCGACCACGAGGATCTCGGTCGCTCCAGCCTCGGAGTCCGTTCCGACGACGCCCGCCACGGCCCGCTTGGCCGAGGCGACGTAGTTGTTGCCGGGGCCCGACACCACATCGACGGGATCGAGGCCGAGACCGGGGACACCGTGCGCGAAGGCACCGATCGCTCCCGCACCTCCCATGGCGTACACCTCGGTCACTCCGAGCAGAGCCGCGGCCGCCAGGATCGTCGGGTGGACACGACCGTCCTGATCCGCCTGCGGCGGCGAGGCCAGGGCGATCTGCTGCGCCCCGGCGACCTGCGCGGGGACGACATTCATGACGACGCTCGACGGGTAGACGGCCTTTCCGCCGGGGATGTAGACACCGACCCTGTGCACGGGCTGCCACCGCTGAGTGATCGTGGCACCCGCGCCGATGGTCGTGACCTGCGAGGCCGGGACCTGAGCGGCTGAGGCCAGGCGCACGCGCTGGATCGCCTCGTCGAGCGCCGCCCGCACTGCCGGATCGAGCGAGTCGAGGGCCTGCGTCATGTGCGTCTCAGGCACGCGAACCTCGTGCCCGACGACCCGGTCGAACCGCTCCGCCTGCTCTCGCAGCGCACCCTCACCGCGCTCCCGCACCTCCTCGACGAGGCGTGCCGCGGTGTCGAGCGCCTCCGCGCGCGCCTGCGTGGCGCGGGGGACGGCCGCGAGCATGTCCGCGGGCGAGAGCTCGCGCCCCCGCAGATCGATCGTGCGCATGTCAGCCCTTCGTGATGTCGGTGATGTCGTGGAGGTATCCGATGCGGCCGTCGTCATGGCGAACGACGTAGGCCCCTCCGCGATCCTCGATCACCAGCGCCCACGCGGTCGGCCCCACCCGGAAGATCGGCTCGCCGCGCTCGTCGTGCACATCGCGCTCGGTGGGCGCCAGGATCCAGAACGGTTGCGCCGCCTCCGTGTACTGGCGGGGGATCGTGGCCTCGACGTCGTCGTCCTGCTCGTCCGCGACGATCGGATGGACGGCCGTGGCATCGTCGGGGACATCGACCGCTCCTGTCTCCTCCCGAGCGGTCGTGCCGAGGAGCGACTCGATGCTCCCGGTGTCGGAGACGATCTCGGGCTGCTCGGCGCGGGAACGCCGGGAGTAGCTCGGCGTGTACTCCTCCTCGTCGGCCACGGGTATCGTCCCCGTGCCTCCGCCCGACGCGTGCGCAGTGAGCGGGATCCGGTCCGAGTAGTCGGCCGGGTACGAGTCGGTGTCGGCGTGACGCCGATCGCCATCGACCGCATCGGGTACCACGTCGGTGACGGCGTCGGTTGCGGTGTCCGGGCTGGTGGGGGGTCCGGTGTCGGTGACCGCGTCCGTGTCGGACTCCTCCGGCGACCCCACCGCCGCCTCGTCCTGAGTCTCCCCGGACGTCGACTCCGGGCGCGGACGGGCGATCACCGGCCGGACCGGATTCGCGTTCCGGTGCGCGAGAGTCACCAGCCGACCCTGGAAGTCTTCACGCAGCCCCGGGATCAGCGGTGCGAAAACGGTCAGGACGACCAGCGCCACCGACGTGATGACCTGCACGAGCGCGTTCCACGGCAGACCCCACTGACCCGTGGCGATCGCGGCGGACACCGCCAGCCAGAGGTTGCCCGCCCACACGCACGCGGATACGGCGAAGGCGACGGAGGCGAACTGATCGATGCCCAACGAGCCCACGCGGCGGATGCCGTCGGGAGAGAACCGGCGCAGCACCAGCAGGAACACGGCCACCGTCGGGACGCCGATCGGCAGGATCCACTGGATGCCGATGCCCCACAGCGAGACGCCGCCGCTGAGGGGGAAGAAGGAGACGAGGAACGACACCAGCCAGACGCCGACGATCAACAGCTCACGCAGCGTGAAGCCGAGGATGCCGTACTCCGGGGTCACTTCGTCGTCATAGAGGACGCCGTCCTCGTCGCTGAACACCGCGTCGGCGGCATCCGGCTCGGGAAGTTCCGTGCTCATAGTGGTCCTTTCATCACCGGCGCACTCTGGCCGTGGCGGTGCTGTCGACGGCTCCCGATCCTACCCGTTCACCCCAGACAGGTCGGGCCGAGCAGTGACTTGAGGTCGCCGAAGAGGTCGGCCGACACCTTCACCGGCATCGGGACCTCGAACACCTTCGCCGTCCCGCCGCGGTGCACCCGAAGCAGCACCTCGGTCTCGCCGTTGTGCCGTCGCAGCACCTCGGCGAGCTCGTGCATCACGCGCTCGGTGGCGCGCTGCTCCGCGAGCACGAGCGACAGCGGGCCTGCGGCGTCGAACGAGCCCACATCGGGTGCGAAGGCCGACTGGGCATGCAGGTTGAGGCCGTCGTCGCGGCGCGACACCCTCCCCCGCACGGCCAGGATCGCGTCCTGCTGGAGGGTGTGCTGGAACTCCGTGTACGTCTTGCCCATGAACATCACGGTGACCTCGCCGTTGAAGTCCTCGACCGTGATCATGCCGTACGGGTTTCCGCTGGCCTTCGCCACCCGGTGCTGCACGCTTGTGACCAGGCCCGCGACCGTCACCTGGTCGCCGTCCTGCAGGTCCTCCGAGTTGTTGAGGTCATGGATCGAGATCGACGCGTGCTTCGCCAAAGGCACCTCGAGGCCCGCGAGCGGATGGTCGGACACGTACAGCCCGAGCATCTCCCGCTCGAACGCCAGCTTGTCCTTCTTGATCCACTCGGGTCGGGCGGGGACCTTGGCCGGCGCGACCTCCTCCAGCCCGTCGTACAGGCTGTCGAAGTCGAACCCGATCGCGCCCTGAGCCTCGTTGCGCTTCCGGTCGACCGCGGCCTCCACGGCGTCCTCGTGCACCTCCAGCAGCGCACGCCTCGTGTCGCCCATCGAGTCGAACGCGCCCGCCTTGATGAGCGACTCCACGGTGCGCTTGTTGGCGACATGCAGCGGGACCTTGTCGAGGAAGTGGTGGAACGACGTGAAGCGCTCATCCTTCCTGGCCTGCACGATCCCGTCGACGACGTTGGTGCCCACGTTGCGCACCGCTCCCAGACCGAAGCGGATGTCGTCGCCGACGGCGGCGAAGAAGTTGATCGACTCCGAGACGTCGGGCGGCAGCACCCGGATACCCATGCGGCGGCACTCGTTCAGGTACAGCGCCATCTTGTCCTTCGAGTCGCCGACGCTCGTCAGCAGCGCCGCCATGTACTCGGCCGGGTAGTGCGCCTTCAGGTACGCGGTCCAGTAGGACACGAGACCATACGCGGCGGAGTGCGCTTTGTTGAACGCGTAGTCGGAGAAGGGCAGGAGGATGTCCCACAGCGCCTTGATCGCGCCCTCGCCGAAGCCGCGCTCCTTCATACCGCCGGCGAAGCCCTCGTACTGCTTGTCCAGCTCGGACTTCTTCTTCTTGCCCATCGCGCGACGGAGGATGTCGGCCTGACCGAGGCTGAACCCGGCGACCTTCTGCGCGATGGCCATCACCTGCTCCTGGTAGATGATGAGGCCGTAGGACTCCTCCAGGATCTCGGCCAGGGGTTCCTCGAGCTCCGGGTGGATCGGCGTGATCTGCTGCTGGCCGTTCTTGCGCAGCGCGTAGTTCGTGTGCGAGTTCGCGCCCATCGGGCCTGGGCGGTACAGCGCGATGAGGGCCGAGATGTCACCGAAGTTGTCCGGCTTCATCAGGCGCATGAGCGACCGCAGCGGAGGGCTGTCGAGCTGGAACACGCCCAGCGTGTCGCCGCGCGCGAGGAGCTCGTACACCGCGGGGTCGTCGAGTCCGAGGTGCTCGAGGTCGAGCTCCTCGCCTCGGTTCATGCGGATGTTGTCGAGCGCGTCCGAGATGATCGTGAGGTTGCGCAACCCCAGGAAGTCCATCTTGATCAGGCCGAGCGTCTCGCACGACGGGTAGTCGAACTGCGTGACGATCTGCCCGTCCTGCTCGCGGCGCATGATGGGGATGATGTCGAGCAGCGGCTCCGACGACATGATCACACCGGCAGCGTGCACGCCCCACTGGCGCTTGAGGCCCTCGAGCCCGAGCGCGCGATCGAACACCGTCTTCGCCTCGGGGTCGGTCTCGATCAGCGCCCGGAACTCGCTCGCCTCCTTGTAGCGCGGGTGCGCGGAGTCGAACATGCCGTCGAGGGGCATGTCCTTGCCCATCACGGCGGGGGGCATGGCCTTGGTCAGACGCTCCCCCATGCTGAACGGGAACCCGAGCACGCGGCCGGCATCCTTGAGCGCCTGCTTGGACTTGATCGTGCCGTAGGTCACGATCTGTGCCACGCGCTCGGAGCCGTACTTCTCCGTCACGTACTCGATGACCTCGCCACGGCGGCGGTCGTCGAAGTCGACATCGAAGTCGGGCATCGAGACGCGGTCCGGGTTGAGGAAGCGCTCGAAGATGAGACCGTGCTCCAGGGGGTCGAGGTCGGTGATCCGCATCGCGTACGCCACCATCGATCCGGCACCGGAGCCTCGGCCGGGACCGACGCGGATGCCGTTGTCCTTGGCCCAGTTGATGAAGTCGGCGACGACGAGGAAGTAGCCAGGGAACCCCATCTGCAGGATGATGCCGGTCTCGTACTCCGCCTGCTTGCGCACCCGGTCGGGGATACCGCTCGGGTAGCGGTAGTGGAGGCCCTTCTCGACCTCCTTGATGAGCCAGCTGTCTTCGGTCTCGCCGTCTGGCACGGGGAAGCGGGGCATGTAGTTGGCGGAGGTGTTGAACTCCACCTCGCAGCGTTCGGCGATCAGCAGCGTGTTGTCGCACGCCTCCGGGTGATCGCGGAACAGCTGCCGCATCTCGGCCGCGGTCTTGATGTAGTACCCGTCGCCGTCGAACTTGAAGCGGTTCGGGTCGTCGAGCGTTGACCCCGACTGCACGCACAACAGCGCCTCGTGCGCGTCGGCCTCGTGCTGGTGCGTGTAGTGCGAGTCGTTCGTGGCCACCAGCGGGATGCCCAGGTCTTTGGCCAGCCGCAGCAGGTCGGTCATCACCCGGCGCTCGATCGACAGGCCGTGGTCCATGATCTCGGCGAAGTAGTTCTCCTTGCCGAAGATGTCCTGGAACTCCGCCGCCGCCGCCCGCGCCGCGTCGTACTGCCCGAGACGAAGACGCGTCTGCACCTCGCCCGAGGGGCACCCGGTCGTCGCGATGAGGCCCTTGCCGTAGGTCTGCAGCAGCTCGCGGTCCATGCGGGGCTTGAAGTAGTAGCCCTCCATGCTCGACAGCGAGCTGAGCCGGAAGAGGTTGTGCATCCCCTCGGTGCTCTGACTCCACATGGTCATGTGGGTGTACGCGCCGGACCCCGAGACGTCGTCGCTCTTCTGATCGGGCGAGCCCCACTGCACGCGGGTCTTGTCGCTGCGGTGCGTGCCGGGGGTGACGTACGCCTCCAGCCCGACGATCGGCTTGATGCCCGCGGCCTGCGCCGCCCGGTAGAACTCGAACGCCGCGAACGTGTTGCCGTGGTCGGTCACGGCGATCGCCGGCATGCCGTAATCGGCCGCCGCCTGCGTCATGGCATTGATCTTCGCCGCGCCGTCCAGCATCGAGTATTCGCTGTGCACATGCAGGTGGACGAAGGAATCGGATGCCATGTTCCGAGTCTACGGCGGGGCCCCGACACCGAGATCGGTGCCGGGGCCCGTGTCCGGGTCGCCGTGGCTGTCAGGGGATCGCGTCGACGATCGACACGTCGTAGGTGGTTCGTTCGTCCGGCACACCCGACGGCACGAGATCCTGCCCGGACTGCTTCACGTACCAGATCGCGGACTCGACGACCCATCCCGTGGTGGTGTCGATCGTGATCGTCTCGGTCCGCGCGTCGATATCGGTGAACTCGACGCGATACGTCACCTCCGAACCCGCCGTCGAGTCGACCGTGGCACGTCCCGTGAGCTGCAGAGCGGACAGATACGCCGACCGCACGTCCGGGGGCGCGATGTTCTGCTTCAGCTGGCTGAGGATCTCCATGAGCACCGAGTCATCGCGCGCACCGCCGGCCTCGGCGAAGAAACTCGACCAGTAGTCGAGCAGCCCCTGCGGATCCCGGGGCGCGGCGTCGTAGTAGCCGGGGCCACCGACCGGAGGCAGGTCACCGTACTGCCGCCCGCCGACCGACTGCAGCTCAGAAACTTCTGGCCGGTACGGCGCGAGGCTGTCCCACGTCCATCGCATCACCTCGGTATCGGTGCCGAACAGCTCGACGCGCTCCATCGAGGGCCCATAGCGGCTGACCCACGTGCCGGCGCGGTCGGCCGGCACGTAGTCCACTGCGTGCGAGCGCATCACGGCGGCCGAGATGGTCTGCGGGTCGCCGCTCCGCGGCCAGCGGAACACGCCCCCCACACCATCCCGGAAGTAGAGCGCGTCGCTGGTGTAGCGGATCTGCAGATACTGCCCCGCCTGCGGGGTCGTACCGGGGAACGGCTCGGTCGCACCCGTCCCCGACGTCGCCGACGGACGCGGCAGCGGGTCGCCGTGCGGGCGCGGATCGAGCGTCTGCACCGGCACGGCTTCCACGCGCGGCTCCGGTGCCGTCAGCTGGCTCAGCACCACGACCCCGGCCGTGGCGGCCGCGACCCCCGCGACCGCCCCGGCGACGAGGAACAGCGGCCGGTGCACCCTCCGTGACCGCTCGGCCGCCACCCCCGCGTCGATCCCCGTGAGAAGCCGCGCCCTGGCCGACGTCAGGTGCTCCTCGCTGAGGCCGGCCCCCCGGTTGACCTCACGCACGCGCTCGAAAACGTCCATCGACTTCTCCCTTCTTCTCCGTGACCATCGTGTTCCGACCGCGGGCGCGCGCCGGATCCAACCGTGTCCGCACCCGGTTCATGCGGGACCTCACCGTTCCCACGGGAACGCCGAGGGCGAGCGCGATCTCCTCGTAGCTCAGGTCGCCCCAGGCGTAGAGCAGAAGAGTCTCGCGGTCTTTCGCCGACAGCGCGGCGATCAGCGGGGCGAGCTGACGGGTCGAGAGCTCGGCGTCGAGCCGGGCGATCGTCCCGTCGAGATCGCCGTGAGCGATGTGCTCCTCACGCGCCGCCGACTGCGCCGCCGACCGCAGGTGCTTCGCCTCGCGCGCCCTGTGCTTCTTGATCAGCCGCGACGCGATGCCGTACAACCACGGGAGTGCGGAGTCCCAGGACGTGTCGAACGACGACCGCCGCGCGAAGGCGACGAGGAACGTCTCGCTGAGGACGTCCTCTCCGGCATCCATCCCGAGGCGGCGGGCGGCATAGCCACCCACCGCGCCGGCGTGTCTGTCGAACAGTTCGGCGAACGCCCGGGGGTGCCCGAGCGACCGCTGAATGATCTCGCTGTCTGTGCTCACACTATGTATTGCCTCAGAAGCACGATCCGGTTCGAAACTCGTCGCGGCGCCCCGTCGACGACCGATCCGCCGCGCGTTCCCCGGTCCTCACTCACCCGGTCGGTCACTCCACGACGGCCCGTCACCGCAGGTCGAGACGCATGAGCACCCGGGGGAACCCGTCGAGCACGGACCCGGTGTCGGCGGCCTTCGTGAAGCCGGCACCCTCGAACAGGGACCGGGTCCCCACGTACGCCATCGTGAGGTTCACCTTCTCCCCCGCGTTGTCGACCGGATATCCCTCGATCGCTGGAGCCCCGCGTTCCCTGGTGTACGCGACCGCGCCGTCGATCAGCGCGTGCGAGACACCCTGCTTGCGGAATCCCGGGCGCACGCGGAAACACCACAGCGACCAGACGTCCAGATCGTCGACGTGCGGGATGAGGCGATTGCGCGCGAAGCTGGTGTCACGCCGGGGATGCAGAGCCGCCCACCCCACGGGCTCATCGTCGAGATACGCGATGACGCCCGGCGGCGGGTCCTGGTGGCACAGCTCGCGCACGCGATCCGCACGAGCCTGCCCGCGCAGGGACACGTTCTCCTTGTTGCCGATCCGATAGCTGAGGCAGAAGCAGACGTTCGACGTCGGCTTCTTCGGACCCACCAGTGTCGCGACGTCGTCGAAGACGGTCGCGGGGCGCACCACGATGCTCATGCGGTCAGTGTGGCGCACACCACCGACACCGCGCGCGCGGCACCCCGGGACAGCCGCTACTCCCCGCGCAGCACGTCCAGCGCGTGCCGGAAGTCGGCCGGATACGGCGACTCGAACTGCACCCACTCGCCGGTGGTCGGGTGCGCGAACGCGAGCTGGTGGGCGTGCAGCCACTGTCGCGTCAACCCGAGCCGTGCGGACAGCGTGGGGTCGGCGCCGTACAGCGGGTCCCCGACGCAGGGGTGACGATGCGCGGCCATGTGCACGCGGATCTGATGCGTGCGCCCGGTCTCCAGGTGGATCTCCAGCAGCGAGGCTCCGGGAAACGCCTCGAGCGTCTCGTAGTGCGTGACCGATGGCTTGCCGTCCGGCACGACCGCGAACTTCCACGAGTGATTCGGGTGGCGCCCGATGGGCGCGTCGATCGTGCCGACGAGCGGGTCGGGGTGTCCCTGGACGACCGCGTGATAGATCTTCTCGACCGTCCGCTCCTTGAACGCGCGCTTGAGCGCGGTGTACGCGCTCTCGCTCTTGGCGACGACCATGAGCCCGCTCGTGCCCACATCGAGCCGATGCACCACTCCCTGCCGTTCCGGAGCCCCGCTCGTGGCGATCCGGAAACCCGCGGCGGCCAGAGCCCCGACGACCGTGGGCCCTTCCCAGCCCAGCGAGGGATGGGCGGCGACCCCGGTGGGCTTGTCGACCACCACGATGTCGTCGTCGTCATACACGATGCCCAGCTCGGGCACCGCGATCGGCTCGATCCTCGGCGCCTCCTTGGGCTGCCACTCCACCTCGAGCCAGGCCCCGCCGTGCAGACGGTCCGACTTGTCGAGCGTCGCGCCGTCCTGCCGCACACCGCCGCTCGCCGCGACCTCCGCCGCGAACGTCCGCGAGAAGCCGAGCAGCTTCGCGAGGGCCGCGTCGACGCGCGTGCCGTCGAGCCCGTCCGGGACGGGGAGAGAGCGCGACTCCACGCTCAGCGCTCCTCGGGAGACGACGACCCTGCCTCGGCCGACGCGCGTCCGTCGACGACGCGGTCGCTCTCGCTCAGCGCAGCCTCGTGCTCGGCCGCGACGGCCTCCGCGTCCTCATCGGTCTCCACCGGCGCGTGGTCGCGCTCGCGGGTGCCGTCGAAGCGCAGGCCGAACACCACCAGCAGTGCCACCGAGATCATGCCGGTGACGATGAAGATGTCGGCGACGTTGAAGATCGCGGGCATCATCCACGGCATGGAGATCATGTCGACCACGTGGCCGACCGGGAACCCGGGCTCGCGGAACAGCCGGTCGCTGAGGTTGCCGAGCACACCGCCGAGCAGGCAGCCGAGGACGACGGCCCACAACCGGGACCTCAGGCCGAAGGCCTTCCAGACGATCACTCCCGCGACGACCGCGAGGGCGATCGTGAAGATCCACGTGACCTCGGACCCGAGCGAGAACGCCGCTCCGGGGTTGCGGATGTAATACAGCTGCAGGAACTCCCCGAGCACGGGGACGACCTCGTGCAGCGGAAGGTGCTCGATGGTGAGGTACTTCACAAACTGATCGGCGGCCAGCACGACCGCTGCGAGAATCGCAACGAGCGCGCCGGCCGCCGACCGACGAAGGGGACGACGTCCTGTCAACGCGACGCCTTACAGGCCGATCGCGGAGACGGGCGTGGAGTCCGTGGAAGCCGACTTCTCGTCGAGGTCGCGGAGCTGACCCTCGATGTAGCCGCGCAGCTGAGCACGGTAGTCGCGCTCGAAGTTGCGGAGCTCGGTAATGCGGGCCTCGAGCGTGTTGCGCTCGCGCTCCAGACGCGCCGACTCCTCCCGCTGCTTGGCCTCGGCCTCGGTGCGGATGCGAGCGACCTCGGTCTCCGCCTCCGCGATGAGCGCGTTGCGCTTGGCCTCACCCTCGGCGACGTGCTCGTCGTGCAGACGCTGGGCGAGCTCGATGATCCCGGCGGTCGCCGTGGCAGAACCGGTCGGAGCGGGCTCGGCGGGCGTGGCCTCGGCGGCGGGCGCGGCCACCGGCTTCGGGGCGGGGGTCTCGGCGGCGGCGGGCGCGGCACCGGACTCGTACGCGGCCAGCTTGGCCTTCAGCTCGGCATTCTCCTCGAGGGCCTTGCGCCACTCGATGACGATCTCGTCGAGGAAGTCGTCGACCTCGTCCGGGTCGAAGCCGTCCTTGAAGCGGACGTGCTGGAACTGCTTGGTGACGACGTCATCCGGGGTAAGTGCCATGGGTGGCTCCTCTTTCGATGAGTTCGATTGCCAGTACCGATGTATGGCGTGTTCGTGATGTGGCGCGAACCCGGGGCGCGCACCTGGGTGCCAGCATAGCCCCCGAGCCTTGGCCTCGCGACGCCGCGACACCCAGGCTCGGCGAACTCACCGGCGCCCTGAGGCGCGACACGCCACGGCGTCAGCGGATGAAGAGCCGGACGATGTTCATCAGGATCAGCACCACCAGCAGGGTGAGCGCGAACCCGAAATCGAGCGACAGCTGCCCGATGCGCAGCGGCGGGATGATCCGCCGGAAGAACCGGATCGGCGGATCGGTGACCGTGTAGACGGCCTCCGCGGCGACGAGGCCGAATCCCTTCGGACGCCACTCCCGGTTGAACAGGGGGATGTAGTCCAGGATAAGCCGCGCGAAGAGCACGAAGATGTACAGCAGCAGCACCAGGTGGACGATGCTGGCGAGGACCGAGACCAGCTGCACGGGTTAGGAGTGGTCGAAGCCCGCGGACTCGGCGTCCGCGTGCGCGATTCCCCCGTGCCCGGACACCGCGATGTTCTCCGGCGAGAGCAGGAACACCTTGGAGGTGACGCGCTCGATGCGGCCGTACAGGCCGAGGGAGAGACCGCTCGCGAAGTCGATGAGGCGCCGCGCGTCGGCGTCGCTCATCTGGGAGAGGTTGATGATGACCGGGACGCCCTCGCGGAAGTTCTCCGCGATGAGCTGCGCGTCGCGGTACTGCTTCGGGTGGACGGTGAGGATCTCGTTCACGGCTCCTGCTGCGGGCTGACGGACGGCGACGGGACGACGGAGGGGCGTGACGGGGGCCGGGGTCGGCTCCTCACGCTCGCGCTCGCGCTCACGGTGGGCGCGGGCGGGTGCCTGCGTCTCCTCCTCGTAGACCTCTTCCTCGTCGGCGAGGCCGAGATACACCATGGTCTTCTTCAGCGGGTTACCCATCGTGTCCTCCGGTTCGAACGTCTCGGGCTGGTCTTGTCACAGGTTAACCCCGGTCGGGGCGCGGTCCCGTGATTGCGGAACCGATGCGCAGGTGTGTCGCGCCGGCGGCGATGGCTTCGACGAAGTCGCCGGTCATACCGGCCGAGATCCACGTGGCCGTCGGCTCGATCGTGCGGATGCCGTCGGCGATGCCCCGGAGCCGCGCGAACGCGGAGGCGGGCTCCTCGTCCAGCGGCGCGACGGCCATGACGCCGCGCAGCCGCAGCGACGGCAGCGACAGCACGTGCTCGGCCAGAGCGGTCGCCGCGTCGGGTGCGACACCGCCGCGACCCGGGTCGTCGGTCAGATTGATCTGCACGAGCACGTCGAGCACATCGTCGCCGTCGGTCGCTCGATGCAGCGCGTCGGCGAAGCGGTCGCGGTCGACGGAGTGCACCACGTCGGCGCTGCGCCGGATGGCCCCCGCCTTGTTGGTCTGCCCCTGGCCGATGAAGTGCCACTGCAGGTCGAGGTCGGCGAGCTCCGTGGCCTTCGCGGTCAGCTCCTGCTGGCGGTTCTCCCCCACCGCCGAGACGCCGAGGGCGTGCAGCTCGCGCACGAGAGCCGCCGGGTGGAACTTCGTCACGACGATCCGGGTGATCTCCTCCGGTGCGCGACCGGCCGCGCGCGCGGCGTCGGCGATCCGTTCGTCGATCGCCGACAGCCGCGCCGCGAGCTCCGATGGCGCCGGAGCACCCATCGGAGCCGTCACTTCAGGAATTCGGGGATGTCGATGTCGTCGTCGGCGAATGCCGGCTCGATGCTGGTGGCCGGCGTGCGCTGCGGTGCCGGGGCCGACTCGGTGGCGGGCGTCTCCGCGGGCTTCTCGGCCTCGTCCGAGAGGGCGACCTCCGGCAGCGATGCGGTGGACGGCCGGGAGACGACCATCGGGTCCAGGCGCAGCGACGGCTCCCCGCCGTCGAAGCCCGCGGCGATGACCGTGACGCGCACCTCGTCGCCGAGCGTGTCGTCGATGACGGTACCGAAGATGATGTTCGCCTCCGGGTGCGCGGCCTCCTTCACCAGGTCCGCGGCGTCGTGGATCTCGAAGATGCCCAGGTTCGAGCCACCCTGGATCGAGAGGAGCACGCCGTGCGCGCCCTCGATCGAGGCTTCCAGCAGCGGAGACTCGACCGCGAGTTCGGCGGCCTTGATGGCCCGGTCGGCGCCGCGCGCCGACCCGATACCCATGAGCGCGGATCCCGCACCCTGCATGACCGACTTGACGTCGGCGAAGTCGAGGTTGATCAGACCGGGGGTGGTGATGAGGTCCGTGATGCCCTGGACACCGGCGAGGAGCACCTGGTCGGCGGTCGCGAAGGCCTCGATCATCGAGATGCCGCGGTCGCTGATCTCCAGGAGGCGGTCGTTGGGCACCACGATGAGGGTGTCGACCTCTTCCTTGAGCTTGGCGACGCCGGCCTCCGCCTGGCTCTGGCGGCGGCGACCCTCGAACGAGAACGGCTTGGTCACGACACCGATCGTCAGGGCGCCGATCGACTTGGCGATGCGGGCGACGACGGGCGCGCCACCGGTTCCGGTGCCACCGCCCTCACCGGCGGTGACGAACACCATGTCGGCGCCGGTCAGCGCCTGCTCGATCTCCTCCGCGTGGTCTTCCGCAGCACGGCGACCGACCTCCGGGTCGGCACCCGCCCCGAGACCGCGCGTGAGCTCGCGGCCGACGTCGAGCTTGACGTCGGCGTCGCTCATGAGCAGCGCCTGCGCATCGGTGTTCACGGCGATGAACTCGACTCCGCGGAGCCCGAGCTCGATCATGCGGTTGACGGCGTTGACGCCGCCACCGCCGACGCCGACGACCTTGATCACGGCGAGGTAGTTCTGGTTCTGGCTCATGGCCGGCCTCCGATTAGTCGAGCCTTGGATGGGAACCTTAAACCTCAACTAGAGGTGTAAAGTATTTCCCGGTATTGCGTTCTCTCAGATCGAAGGTAAGCGCCGCCCGGCCGCGCGCGCGCAGCGACACGGGCGTGTCGCCCCATTCCCGCCGAAAGCCGTCAGCCGACGACCGCGACGTCCGGCGAGGTCACATCGATCGACGACGCCTCGGGGTTCGCGGTGAGCGCCGCCGACAGCGCGAGCGCCTTCAGACCCGACTCCTCCGAACTCCCCCACACGACCGTGAGGCCGGTGCTGAGGGTGAGCGTCACATCGTCCGCGGTCGACGCCCTCACCTCCGTCAGCGCCGAGCGGATCCCCTCCGGCAGTGCACGCACCACCAGGCCGGCGCTGCGGAACGCGGCCGAATCCACCCCGCCCTCGGTCTCCACGAGCGGCTGACCCGCGGGCTGCTCCGCCGTCGTCGACAGCGCCACACCCGCCGCATCCACCAGCGTGTAGCCCGCCGACGACGAGATCACCCCGATGGGCGTCCGCTCGACGATGCGCACGGTCAGGTCGTGCGGAGGGCGCGCCTCCAGGGAGTACGTCTCGATCAGCGGGAACGCCAGGAGAGCGGCCTTCACCTCACTCGTGTCCACGAGCGCGAGGGGGGTGCCGACCTGGTCGCTCAGCGCCGCCTCGATCACGGCAGGATCGATCGTCGTCGCCCCCGCGACCGTGATCCGCTCGACCGCGAACAGCGGGCTGTATGCCGCCGCGACGCTCCCGCCCACCAGCAGCACGAGGGCACCCAGGCTGCTGAGCCAGACGATCCGGCGCCGACGTGACCGCTGCGTGAAGCGGCGGATCTCCGCGCGCAGCGCCTTGCGACGAGCGCGAGCCGCCCGCCACACCTCCCGCGTCGACGTGGGACGCTCCGCGTCGTCATCCTGCACGGCCTCGCCCGCAGGCTCATCGACGAGCGGGATCGGCGGCTCCGGATCACGGCGACGCGCACGCGCAGTCCGTTCCGGCGCGGCGGGCGCCTGCTCCGGGGCATCCGGAGCGCTCGGAAGCGGTGCGGGCCGGCGCATGCGCTACGCCCCGTCGGTCCGACGCAGCGACTCCAGCACCTGCGGGATGATCTGGTACACGTTGCCGCAGCCGAGCGTGACGACCACGTCGCCCGCGCGCGCGACCGAGGCCGTGTAGTCGGCGGCCTGCTGCCAGTCCGCCACGAAGTGCACGCGCGAGGGGTCGTGGAACGCACCGCTCACGAGTTCACCGGTGACACCGGGAACCGGATCCTCCCTGGCGCCGTAGACGTCGAGCATCACGGTGTGGTCGGCCAGCTGCTCGAGCACATCGGCGAACTCCTGATACATGTGCTGCGTGCGGGAGTACGTGTGCGGCTGCTGGATCGCGATCAGTCGGCCGTCGCCGGCGAGAGTGCGCATCGCCTCCAGCGCCGCCCTGACCTCGGTCGGGTGATGCGAGTAGTCGTCGTACACCGTGACGCCGCGCTCTTCCCCGTGGCGTTCGAGCCGACGCACGGTCCCCGCGAAGCCCTCCATCGCGTGCACCGCGTCGGCGAACGGAAAGCCGAGCGCGACGAGCACCGCGACGGCACCGGTCGCATTGATCGCGTTGTGGGCCCCAGGGACGGCGAGCTGCATGCGCACCTGCTCCCCCGCGTACACCAGAGTCGCCGCGACCGGTCCGTCCGTGACGATGTCGGTCAGGCGCACATCCGCGTCCTCCGCCTCACCGAACGTGAGCACGTGGGGGTGCGACAGCCCCGCCCCGACCCGCAGCGCACCGGGGTCGTCGCTGGAGATCACGACGGCTTCCGAGGCCGCGTCGGCGAACCGCACGAACGCGTCGTGGAACGCCTCGTCCGACCCGTAGTGGTCCAGGTGATCGGGGTCGACGTTCGTGATGAGCGCGACCGCGGTGTCGTACAGCAGGAACGTGCCGTCCGACTCGTCGGCCTCGATCACGAACAGGTCACCGCTCCCGGTGGCGCTGGACACTCCGAGCTGCTCGATCACGCCGCCGTTGACGAAGTGCGGTTCCGCCCCGAGCTCGCGCAGCGCGGTCACGATCATCCCGGTCGAGGTGGTCTTGCCGTGGGCCCCCGCGACCGACACCAGACGTCGCGATCCGATCAGCCAGTGCAGCGCCTGCGAGCGGTGGATGACGTGGAGACCGCGCTCCTTCGCCGTCACGAACTCCGGGTTCTCCGGCCAGATGGCACCGGTGTGCACCACGGTGTCGGCGTCGCCCAGGTGCGCGGCGTCGTGACCGACGTGCACGGTCGCGCCCGCGGCGGCGAGGGCACGCAGGTTGTCGCTGTCGGCGCGGTCGCTTCCGGACACCCGGATGCCGGCGTCGAGGAACATCTTGGCGAGCCCGCTCATGCCGGAGCCGCCGATGCCGATGAAGTGCGCGGAGGTGATCGTCTCGGGAAGGGGGAGGGAGAGGTCGGGTCTGATCATGTCCGCTTCAGTCTACTTTTCGTTCCGGTCGGGACGCCGGAGTCACGCCGCACCGAGGGCACGGTCGATCAGCTGGATCACGTTCTCCGTACCGTTCCTGGTACCGACGTTCTCCGCGGCCGCCGCCATGCGCGCGATGCGCTCGGGATCGCCGAGCAGGGGCACGACGAGCCGCCGCACCGCGTCGCCGTCGAAGGTGGCGTCGTCGAGCAGCTCGGCTGCTCCCGCTGCCACCGCCGAGCCGGCGTTGAGCCGCTGCTCGCCGTTGCCCACCGAGTACGGGACGTAGAGCGCGGGAATGCCCAGAGCACTGACCTCGCTCACGGTGGCCGAACCCGACCGCGACACGATCAGATCGGCCAGCGCGAACGCGAGGTCCATGCGGTCCACGTAGCGGCGCATCGTATAGCCAGGCACGCGGGGATCCTCGAGGTCGCTGCGCTCCCCCGTCACGTGCAGCAGCTGCCACCCGGCGTCGAGGATGTCGCGCCAGGAATCGGCGATCGCGTCGTTCAGCCGCTGGGCTCCGAGGGAACCGCCGAACACGAGCAGGACGGGTCGTGCGGGGTCGAGGCCGAAGTGCTCCGCCGCCTCGGCACGCGTCGCGGCACGGTCGAGCGCGATCACCTCACGTCGCAGCGGCATGCCGACGACCTCGCCACGGCGAAGCGGTGTGCCCTCGAACGCGACGCCCACCCCTGCGGCAGCCCGGGCGCCGAGCACATTCGCGAGACCCGGCTTGGCGTTCGCCTCGTGCACCACGAACGGCACCCGTTCGCGGCGCGCCGCCACGTACGCGGGAGCCGAGGCGTACCCGCCGAAGCCGACCACCACGTCGATGCGGTGACGGCGGATGTGCTGACGCACCTGAGCGATCGCACGACGGAAGCGACCGGGAAACGCCGCTGCCTGCGCGTTCGGACGCCGCGGGAACGGCACCTTGTCGACGATCAGCAGCTCGTACCCGCGCTCCGGCACCAGCCGCGACTCCAGGCCTTCGGCCGTCCCGAGCACCAGGACCGTGGCCTCCGGGTCACGCTCGCGCAACGCATCGGCGACCGCGAGCAGCGGGTTGACATGGCCGGCGGTGCCACCGCCGGCGAGAAGATACGAGGTCACCGAGCGACCCTACCCCGCGCACCTGACTGCTTCTCCGAGACGGGGATCGTCCGGGCGAAGGCGAGCAGCACACCACAGGCCACGAGCACCGCGAACAGCGCCGTCCCGCCCTGCGACATGAACGGCAGCGGCACGCCCATCACGGGGAAGACACCGATCACCACACCGATGTTCAGCACCGCCTGGCCCACGATCCACACCGTGATGCCGCCCGCGGCGACCCGGATGAAGGGGTCCGGCGTCTTGCGGATGATGTGGAACGCGCCGACCGTGAAGAACGTGAACAGCGCCAGCACCACGATGCAGCCGATCAGGCCGAGCTCCTCGCCGACGATCGCGAAGATGAAGTCGTTGCCCGCGGCGGGCAGCCAGCCGTACTTCTCCTGCGAGTTGCCCAGGCCGAGCCCGAAGATGCCGCCAGAGGCCATGCCCCAGATGCCATGGATCGACTGGTAGCAGTCGGTGTAGTAGAGCGCCATGTCGTCGCACGTCGCGGTGATGCGCCGCATCCGATCCTCGCTGGACAGTGCGTACGCGAGCACCGCGACCACGCCGAGGATCATCGGGATGATGAAGAGCCGGAGCTTGACGCCCGAGAAGAACAGACAGCCGAGCAGGATCAGGACCATCACCATCGCGGTGCCCAGGTCCTTGCCCGCCAGCACGGTCCCGATCGCGAGAGCGCCCACCGGCACGACCGGGATGAACACGTGGTGCCAGGTGCCCAGCATGGTCTGCTTGCGCAGCAGCACCGCGGCGATCCACAGGGCCAGCGCGAGCTTGAGGAACTCGGACGGCTGCATCTGGAACCCGGCGATCTGGATCCAGTTCCGGTTGCCGCCGTCCGCGATGCCCAGAGGCGTGAACACCAGCAGCTGCAGGGCGACCGCCCCGAACAGCGCGGGCCAGGCCATGCGCTTCAGGAAGGCGATCGGCAGACGGCTGATGAGGAACATCAGCGGGATGCCCAGCAGGGCGAAGACGCCCTGGCGCAGCACGCCGTCCATCGGGTTCTGGTCGTTCGCGACGGCGGTCGCGCTGGTGGCCGACAGCACCATCACCAGGCCGAAGATCGTGAGGAGCAGCGCGGTCGACGCGATCAGGAGGAACTCAGTCGACACCGGCGTGAACCGGCGCCCCAGAGACACCCGGGCCGCGAGGCCGCCCGACTCAGAGCGCGGAGGGCGAGCCACCTGCGTCATCGGCGCTCCCCCGCTCGATCCACTCACGTACCGCCTCGGCGAAGCGGCGGCCACGTTCCGCATAGCCGGAGAACTGGTCGAAGGACGCCGCGGCCGGGGCCAACAGCACGGTGCCCCCGTCTTCGACGATCCCCGCGGCGATCTCCACCACGCGGTTCATGACCTGTCCAGTGTCGCCAGCGTCGACCTCGAACACCGGCACCGCCGGCGCGTGTCGCCCGAATGCCGCCACGACATCGCCGCGCTCCACACCGATCACGACCGCCGCGCGGGCGGACGCCCCGGCATCGGCCACGAGCTCGGAGATGTCCACACCCTTCAGATCACCGCCAACGACCCACACCGCTCCGGGGTACGCCCGCAGCGAGGAGGCTGCCGCGTGCGGGTTCGTCGCCTTGGAGTCGTCGACCCAGGTGATGCCGGCGTGGCGCGCGACCACCTGGATGCGGTGAGCGTCGAGGTGGAAGCCCTGCAGGGCCGAGTGGATCGCCTCCGGCTCGACGCCGAGCGACCGGGCGAGTGCGCTTGCGGCGAGGATGTTCTGCACGATGTGCGGCGCCGAGAGTCCAGCGGACTCGAGCTCGGCGACGGTGGTGAGCTCGAGGGCGCTGCGGGCGCGGTCGTCGAGGAACGCCCGGTCGACGAGCAGCCCCTCCACCACGCCGAGGTCGCTCGGGCCGGGGATGCCCAGGTCGAAGCCGATCGCGCGGGCGCCGTCGACGACCTCGGCCTCCTCGACCATGCGGCGCGTGGCCACGTCGGCCTTGTTGTAGACGCAGGCCACGCGCGTGTTGCGATACACCAGGGCCTTCGCGTCGCGGTAGGCCTCCGCGCTGCCGTGCCACACGAGGTGATCGTCGGCGAGGTTCAGACACACGGCGGAGTACGGGAACAGCTCCCCCTCCGGCTGCGACAACCCGAGGTACCAGAGCTGATGACTCGACAGCTCCACCACGAGCACGTCGAAGCCGGCCGGGTCGCGCACCGCGTCGAGCACGGGCACCCCGATGTTGCCGCACGGGGCCGCACGCAGGCCGCCCTCGACCAGCAGCGTCGCGGTGAGCTGCGTGGTCGTGGTCTTGCCGTTGGTGCCGGTGATGAGCACCCAGTCGGCCGGGGTCCCGTCGGCGCGGAGCACCTTGTCCCGCACCCGCCACGCGAGCTCGACGTCCCCCCAGAGCGCGATGCCGGCGTCCTGCGCCCAGCGGATCACGGGGTGCGACGGCGAGAAGCCCGGCGACGCGATCACCACCTCCGGCTCGAACGCGCGCAGGGCCTCCGGCACCTCGGCGAGCGACCCCAGCTCGAGGGTCGCGCCGATCACGGGCAGCAGGCGCGCGTACTCCTCGTCCGCCGACTCGCTGAGCACGAGCACGTCGGCGCCCAGCTCCGCCAGGGTGTCCGCGACCGAGAAGCCGGTCATCGACAGTCCGAGCACGGCGACACGCAGCCCCGACCAGTCCGCGTTCCAGCTGGTCAGTCCGGCCAGACGCTCAGCCGACACGGGTCAGCCACTCCACGTAGAACAGTCCGATCGCCGAGACCGCGAGCAGGCCGGCGATGATCCACATGCGCACGACGATCGTGACCTCCGACCAGCCGCGCATCTCGAGGTGGTGGTGGAACGGGCTCATGAGGAACAGCCGCTTGCCGCGCGTGACCTTGAAGTACGCCCGCTGCAGGATGACCGAGCCGGACGAGAGGACGAAGACGCCCGCGATCACGAGGAGCAGCAGCTCGGTGCGCGTCAGGATCGCCATCGCGGTCACGACGCCGCCGATCGCCATCGAGCCCACGTCGCCCATGAACACCTTCGCCTTCGGGGCGTTCCACCACAGGAAGCCGATGAGGCTCGCGGCGAACGAGGCCGAGATGATCGCCAGGTTGAAGGGGTCGCGCACCTCGTAGCATCCGCCGAGCGCGCCGGGGTCGCCGCCGATGCAGGGCTGCTTGAACTGCCAGAACGCGATCACGCTGTAGGCGCCGACGACGAGCACGCCGGCACCGGCCGCGAGCCCGTCGAGGCCGTCGGTGAGGTTGACGCTGTTGGACGTGGCCACGCCGATGATCGCGATCCACGCCAGGTACAGGATCCAGCCGAGGACCACACCGAAGGCGAAGAGGTTGAGCCAGGTGATGTCGCGGAACAGCGAGATCGAGGCGCTCGCGGGCGTCTGACCCCAGCGGTTCGGGAAGTTCAACGCCACGATGCCGAACGGGATGACGACCAGGAGCTGGCCGATCACCTTCCGCCACCCGGAGAGGCCGAGGCTGCGCTGGCTGCGCACCTTCATGTAGTCGTCGATGAAGCCCACCGCGCCGAAGCCCACCATGAGCCAGATCACCAGGATCGCCGACAGCGCTGGCGTCTCCCCGCTCACCAGGACGCCCGTGAAGTAGCCGACGATGGAGCCGAGGATGAAGATCACGCCGCCCATGGTCGGGGTCCCGCGCTTGGCCTCGTGGCTGGGGTTGTGCACGGACTCGGGGGTGCGGATGACCTGCCCCCAGCCCCACTTCCGGAAGAGCCGGAGGAAGACGGGGGTCAGGAACAGGGTGAAGGCGAGCGAGATCGCCGCCGCCATGATGAGTGACCTCACGAGAACAATTCTCCCAGACGATCGCCGAGATGCCGCAGGCCCACGGAGTTGGATGACTTCACCAGCACGCGGTCGCCGTCGCGCAGCTCGGTGCGCAGGTACTCGAACGCCGCATCCTGGTCGGGCAGATGCACGGCCTCGCTGTCCCAGGAGCCTTCGCCGACCGCGGCCAGGTAGAGGCGGCGCGCCTCAGGGCCCACCACCACGATGCGGCGGATGTTGAGACGCACCGCGAGCAGGCCGATGCGGTCGTGCTCCTCGCCCGCGCTGTCGCCCAGCTCGCTCATGGCCCCCAGGACGGCGACCGTGCGCTCGTCCGGGCCGGTGATCTGCGCGAGCGTGCGCAGAGCGGCGGCCATCGAGTCGGGGCTCGCGTTGTAGGCGTCGTTGATGATGCGCACGCGATCGTTGCCCATCGGCTGCATGCGCCATCGCTCGGCGATCTCGACGGTCTCCAGGCGGGCGATCGCGTCGGCCGGAGCCACGCCGAGCTGCACGGCCGCGGTGAGGGCGGCCAGCGCGTTGGTCACGTGGTGAGCGCCGAGCACGCGGAGCCGCAGCGGGCGGCGCTCCCCCGCGACCTCGATCGTGCAGGTCGTCCCGGAGGCGGACACGACGATGTCGTGGGCGCGAACCTCGGCCGCGTCGGACTGACCGAAGCCGACGACGCGGAGGCCGCGGTGCTCGGCGAGCTCGCGCATCGCCCACACCCGGGGGTCGTCCGCGTTGAGCACGGCGGTGCCCGGAACCCGCGCCGCCGACACGAGCTCGGACTTCGCCTTGGCCGTGGCCTCGATGCCGCCGAAGCCGCCCGCGTGCGCGAGCCCCACCATGAGCACGACGACGAGGTCGGGTTCGACGAGTCCGGCGAGGCGGGCGATGCTCCCTGGGCCGGCCGCCCCGAACTCGCTCACGAGGTACCGGGTGTCGTGGGTCACGCGGAGCATCGTGACGGGGGCACCGACCTCGTTGTTGAAGGAGTTGATCGGGGCGACGGTCTCCCCCTCGTCGGCGAGGATGCGTGCGAGGAAGTTCTTGGTCGTGGTCTTGCCGTTGGACCCGGTGATGCCGACGATACGCAGCCCACCGCCCGCGCGCACGCGGCCCACGACCTCGCGCGCCAGCTCGCCGAGGGCGACCACGGCGTCGGAGACGACGATCTGGCTGACGGGCACGTCGACCGGATGCTCCACGATCGCGAGCACGGCACCGGCCTCGACCGCCGCACCGACGAAACGGTGTCCATCGGTCTCCGCGCCGGGCTTCGCCACGAAGATCGATCCCGGCCGCATGGTGCGCGAGTCGGTGTCGACCAGGCCGTCGACGACGGTCTCGGGGGTGTGCTCTCCGGCCACGCGCAGATCACCGCCGACAGCGGCGGTGATCTCAGCGAGCGTCAGGGCGATCATGTCATCTCCATGCGCGGCTCTCGCCGACTATCCGAACTTGGGGAGGAGCGCGTCCATCGGGACAGAGGACGGCATCACGCGATAGGTCTTCATCACCTGCGTCATCGCCTTCTGGAAGGCGGATGCGGTGGCCGCGGACGATACAACCTTAGTCGGCTCGTCGAGAGTGACCACGACGACGTACTGCGGATCGTCGACCGGAGCGAAGCCCACCATGCTCGTGTAGTACACGCCGGCCTTGTATCCGCCGTTGCCGTCGGAGACCTGTGCGGTACCCGTCTTGCTCGTCACGCGGTAGCCGGGAACCTGGATGCGATCGGCGTTGCCGCCCTGGACCGCGACGTTCTCGAGCATGCGGGTGAGGTCGGCTGCGGTCTGCGGTGCGACGATCTGCTCGTGCTCGGGCTTCTTCACCTCGGAGACCGTGCCGTCCGCACCGGTGCAGGACTCGACCAGCGACAGGTCGATCTTCTCGCCGCCGTTCGCGATCGCCTGGTATGCGCCGGCGAGCTGCGGCGCGGTTACCGTGAAGTACTGGCCGAACGTGGTCGTGTACAGCGACTGGCTGTCCCAGTCGGAGACGGGGTGCAGCAGGCCGGACACCTCGGACGGGAAGTCGAGCGTCTTCTGGCCGACGCCGAACCGCTGCAGGTAGTCGTAGCGCACTTCGGGCGACACCATGGTGCCGAACTTGGACAGTGCGACGTTCGACGAGTCGATCAGGCCGCCCGCGAGCGTGTAGTTGTAGGCCGGGTGCGAGAAGGCGTCGTTGATGACGGCACCGTTCGGGAACGTCTCGCGCGACGAGGCGGTCACCGTGCTCAGGGGCGTGAGACCCGCGCCCTCGATCGCGGCCGCGGCGGTGATCGCCTTGAACGTGGATCCCGGCTCGAAGTCTCGGTGGAAGATCTGGCTGTAGCGCGTCTCGGGCGTGGAGGAGTCGAGGTCGTTGGGGTCCATCGCCGGCCACTCGGCCGCAGCGCGGATCTTGCCCGTCGCCACCTCGACGACCGTCACGGTGCCGCCCTTGGCGCCCTGCTTCTGCGCCTCCTCGCCGATCATCTGCTGGAGGTACCACTGCAGGTCGCTGTTGATCGTGAGCTGCACGGTGCCGCCGTCCACGGCGTCGACGACCTTCTCGCTGCCCGGGATGACGACGCCGTCCTTGCCCTTGCGGTACGTCTCCTCACCGTCGACCGGCGCGAGGCACGTCTCCTCGAGCTGCTCGACGCCGGCCTTCGCCTCCCCCGTGTTGTCGAGGAAGCCGAGGATGTTCCCGGCGACCGCACCGTTCGGGTAGACCCGCGTCTCCCGCGGCTTGAGCGACAGGTAGGAGCCGATGCCGAGGTCGCGCAGGGCGATGTACTGCTCGGTGTTCAGGCCCTTCTTGAGCGGCGCGTACTGGCTGTTCGGGTTCTCGGCGAGGGCGTTGGAGACCAGCGCCCGCACCTCCTCGCCGGTCTGACCGGTGATCGCGGCGATCTTGTCCGAGGCCTCGGCCCACGGCAGCTTCGGGTTCTTCTCCTCGACGAGCATGATCACCTGCGGGCTCAGCTGGGCGTCGTAGACCATGACGCTCGATGCGAGCACGGTGCCCCCGGAATCGACGATCGAGCCGCGCTGGCCGGGGATGGCGGAACCCGCCCCGATGTGCTCGAGCGACTGCGAGACGTGCTCGTCGGCGCTCACGACCTGGATGTCGACGAGGCGGACGACGAACGCCACCAGGACCGAGAGGATGACCGCCAGAGCGACGACAGTGCGTCGCCGCGGTCCGCGCGTGGCTCGTGTCGTCATGGGATCTCTCCGTGGTCGTTGCGATCAGTGGGTGGTGGGGCTGGGGAGGCCGTCGGTGATGGCCGGCGGAAGATCCTGCGCGGGCGGCGCGACGCCGTCCTCGCCCTGCGCGGTCTGCTCCGCGGGCGGCGCGTTCTCGGTGATCAGCACGTTCCCGACGGCCGCCGCGCCGTTCGGGTCGACGGTCGAGGTCCAGTCGGCTCCCGACCCCGTGCCGAAGACCGCGCCGTCGCTGAGCCGGAGGTACGAGGGGGAACCGGCGACGACCATCCCGAGCGCGGCCGCGCTGCTGGCGAGCACCTGCGGCGAGCTCAGGCCGGTGAGCTCCTCTTGCAGGGCGTGCGTGTGCAGATCCAGCTCCCGCTGCTGGGACGACAGGCCCGCGAGGGTGAACGAGTCCTGCGTGATCGCGAGGGACAGCCCGACCTGCGCCGCGCCGATGGCGAGGGCGCCGGCGAGGGCCACGAGCGCATAGGCCAGCTTCGGCTTGCGGCGGACCGCGGGGGTGGTGACCGGCTGCAGTCGCCGCTTCGGTGCGCGCTGCGGCGCCTCGGAGGGCAGCGGACGGGCCGCCGTGCGTACTGCGTTCATGCTCATGCGCTCTCCCGCACCTTCTCAGCGGCGCGCAGGCGCACCGGGATCGCCCGCGGGTTGCGGGCGCGCTCTTCGTCGTCGGCGAGCTCCGCGCCCTTGGTCAGGATGCGGAAGCGGGGGGCGTGCTCCGGGAGCTCGACCGGCAGCCCCGCCGGGGCCGTGGACGCGGACGCGGCCGCGAACGCCTGCTTGACCAGGCGGTCTTCCAGCGACTGGTACGACATCACGACGATGCGGCCGCCGACCGCGAGGGCGTCCATCGCGGCCGGGATCGCGTCGGCGAGCACGTTCAGCTCCGCATTGACCTCGATCCGGAGCGCCTGGAAGACCCGCTTGGCGGGGTGTCCAGCGCGCTGGGCGGCCGCGGGCGTGGCAGCGACGAGGATGTCGACGAGTTCGCCCGACCGCAGGATCGGCTGCTTCTGCCGTGCCTCGATGATGAATCGGGCGTAACGGCCAGCGAGCTTCTCCTCGCCGTAGCGCTCGAAGATGCGCCGCAGGTTGCCCTCGCTGTAGGTGGCGATGACGTCGGCGGCGGTGATGCCCTTCGTCTGGTCCATCCGCATGTCCAGAGGAGCATCCTTGGCGTACGCGAAACCGCGCTCGGCCTCGTCGAGCTGCAGCGAGGAGACCCCGAGGTCGAACAGGATGCCCGCGGCCCCCTGAGCATGCAGGCCGATCTCGTCGTAGACGGCGTGCACCAGGGTGAGGCGATCGCGGAACCGGGCGAGCCGCTCCCCCGCGATCCGCAGCGCGTCGGTGTCGCGGTCGAGCCCGATCAGGCGGATGCCGGGGAACCGCTCCAGCAGCGCCTCGGAGTGGCCGCCCATTCCGAGGGTCGCGTCGACCAGGACGGCGCCGTCCTCCTGCAGGGCGGGCGCGAGCAGCTCGACGCAGCGGTCGAGCAGGACGGGGGTGTGGATGTCGCGGAGGCTCATGATCTCTCTCGGGTCCGACCTTCGGCTCTGATCCCCCTCCGCTTCGCGACCCGGCACCGGGGAAGTGTGTCGGGGCGGGAGCGGCGGGGCATCACAGCCGTGGTCAGAACAGTCCCGGAATCACCTCCTGCTCCAGTTCGGCGTAGGACTCCTCACCAGCGGCGAGGTAGGCGTTCCAGCTCTCGGCGTCCCAGATCTCGGCGTGAGCACCGACTCCGGTCACGATGAGCTCCTTCTGAAGACCGGCGTACTGACGCAGGTGGACGGGGATGGTGATGCGGTTCTGGCTGTCGGGCATCTCCGCGCTTGCTCCGGAGAGGAACAGGCGCATGAAGTCACGTGCCTGCTTGTTCGCGAGCGGCGCCTGACGGATCCGCTCGTGCATCGCCTCGAACTCGGCCGTGCTGAAGACGTAGAGGCAGCGCTCCTGACCGCGGGTGACGACGATGCCGCCACCCAGGTCCTCGCGGAACTTCGCGGGAAGGATGACCCGTCCCTTGTCGTCCAGCTTCGGTGAGTGCGTGCCCAGCAGCATCGGCCTTCACCCCCTCTCCGTCCGGCCAACTCGAGGTGCGCCCCACTTTACTCCACTTTGCTCCACTTTCCTATGAGGAATGCCCGTAGATTCTGCTCGAAGGGCTCCGGGCGCGCCAGAGAACCGCGTGATTATGCGGTGGAGCGGGGTGGAGCGTCAGTGGAGGGCCGTGGAGGCCCAGTGGAGGAAAGAGTCCACACACGGAAAAAGCCCGGATGCAGAGCATCCGGGCTTCTCAGAGAAGGTGAGGCGGGTCACCGTCCGTCTTGGCGGCGATCCCAGCGATCGTTCATGCGATCCATGAAGGAGGAGGAGTCCTGTCGCTTCGCGGTCGAGCGCTGACGCGGCTCGGCCGGCGCCGAGCGACGCACGGGGGTGACCGCGAGCATGACGCCGGCAAGCATGGCCGCGAACCCGATGACCCCGACCACCACACCCCAGACATCGCCGAGGATGACACCGACGACGAGACCGCCGACGCCCGCGAGCAGCAGGAGCGCCCCGTAGACGAGGTTGCGATAGCTGAGTGCGCGGTCACCGGACGGCGCGCTCACCACATCGGCGTCATTGTGAAGGAGATGGCGTTCCATCTCGTCGAGCAGACGTTGCTCCTGTTCGGAGAGTGGCATCTCGTCCCCCTCGGGTATGGTGCACTCCAGTCTACGCTCGACGGGCGTCCGGGGCCAGCGTCAGGCCCCTCCCTTCCTTTACGTATGCTGGGAGTCGTGCCGTCAGCCTCTCCCGTCCCCGACGCCGTCGCCGCCCGACTGGACGGCTTCCTCGCACGCATGCGGGAGGAGTCATCGGCCTACGGGCCGGATGCGGGCGCGTTCCTCGACATGGCGGCGAGCACGCTAGCGGGTGGCAAGCGACTGCGCGCGCGCTTCTGTCATGCCGGGTGGCGTGCCGTCGCCCGTTTCCACGAGCGCACGGCCACCGAGGACGACCGCCTGTGGGATCTGTGCGCGGCCCTCGAGATCTTCCAATCCGCCGCCCTCGTGCACGACGACCTGATCGACAATTCCGACACCAGGCGCGGTCGCCCCGCGGCCCATCGCGCCCTCGAGGCGTCGCACCGCGGCGCCCGCTGGAGCGGAGACGCGGAGGCTTTCGGTCGCGCGGGGGCCGTTCTGCTCGGCGACCTCCTGGTGGCGTGGAGCGACGACCTGCTCGAAGCCGCCCTCGACGGCCATCCGCACGCGAGCGCCGTGCGCGGGGAGTACGCCCGCATGCGACGCGATGTGACCACGGGCCAGTTCCTGGACATCGCAGAGGAGTCCGCCTGGAGCGTCAATCCGGCGGAGGAGCACGCGGAACGCGCGTTGCGCATCGCCTCGCTCAAGTCGGCCAGGTACAGCATCGAGCAGCCGCTCGTCCTCGGTGCCGCCTTCGCCGGCGCAGACCACGAGCAGCTCGCCGCGCTGCGGCGCTTCGGTCACCCGGTCGGGATGGCGTTCCAACTCCGAGACGACGTGCTGGGCGTCTTCGGCGACAGCAGCGTGACGGGCAAGCCGGCCGGCGACGATCTGCGAGAGGGCAAGCGGACGGTTCTGGTCGCGCTGACCCGCGAGGCGCTCGACGCGCCCGCACGCACCATCCTCGATGAGCTGCTCGGCGACCCGGCCCTGAGTGCGCAGCAGGTGGCCGCTCTGCAGTCGACCATCGCGGACTCCGGCGCGCTCGCACGGGTGGAAGACATGATCTCCGCCTACGCCCGCGAGGCGGACAGGGCGCTGACCGGAGCTCCGCTCGACAACGCCGCCGTGGGCGAGCTCCGCGACCTCGGGCGAGCCGCGACAGTGCGCTCGGCCTGAAGCCCGCTCAGGCCAGGGTGCGCGCGAGTCGGCGGACCTCGCTCTTGTGGCCGGCGAGCAGCGACGCGATGGGCGAACGGCCGAGGCTCTCCTCCTCCGCCAGAAGCCAGTCGATGAGCTCGTCATCGCTGAAGCCCGCATCCTGCAGCACGATGACCGTGCCGCGCAGCGAACTCAGCGGGTGCCCGTCGACGATGAACACGGACGGCACGGCGAAGACACCGGTACGACGCGATCCGACCAGGTGATGGTCGTCGATCAGTCGACGCACCCGTCCCAGCGGCTCACCGAGGACCTCGACGAGGTCGGGCAGCGTCAACCACTCGACGGGGGCGGCTTCGGGTGAGGCGGCAACGTTCTCAGACACGATGCCCACTATCTCACCTCGGCGTCCCTGACGCATTTCAGCACTCGCGTCACACTGTTCACATGTGTCACTTCTGTTGACATCTCTATACATCCGTGTCAGCGTGAAGTGCTCGAAAAGGGGGCCCGTCGTGAACCTTCAGACCGCTGCTCGCCGCGCTCGAACCCTGCAGCTGGGGCTGCCCGCCGCGATCGCCGGCGCTCTCGCCGCAACGCTGACAGCCGCGCCGGCCGTCGCCGTGACCGACGCCTCGGTCGCGCCGCTCGAACGGCAGCGCACCGCTCCCCCGCGCGGCGTGCCCGCCCAGGTGGCGCCGGCGACCTATGTCGTCCAGCCGGGCGACACCGTGGCGGCCATCGCCGGTCGCTTCGGGCTGCGCACGGCCGATGTCCTGACCTGGAACAGCCTGTCCTGGCGCTCCGTGATCTACCCGGGGCAGACGCTCGTGCTCCATCCTGCCGCCGCTCCGGCGCCTGCTCCGGCACCGGCGCCCGCACCGGCCGCCACCACCGTGCACGCCGTCGTCGCGGGAGACACGGTCTACGCCATCGCGCAGCGCTACGGCACGAGCGTCGATGCGGTCCTGTCCGCGAACGGGCTCACCCGCGCCTCGATCATCTACCCGGGGCAGAGCCTCGCCATCGGCGCGCCCGCGGCTGCGCCCGCCGCGGCACCCGCTCCCGCTCCGGCTCCGGCACCGGCGCCCGCTCCCGCGGCGACGACGCACACGGTCGCGGCCGGTGACACGCTGTACGGGATCGCCCAGTCCTACGGCACCACGACGCAGGCTCTCTTCGCACTGAACGGTCTCGGGCCGTCGTCGATCATCTACCCCGGGCAGAAGATCGCCGTGCAGGCGGCCGCCGCTCCTGCGCCGGCCACAGCCCCGGCGGCCGCTCCCGCACCGGGAGGTCAGCTCAGCGCCGCTCTCACCGCAGAGCAGGCCGGCACCGCCGCCCTCATCATCCGCATCGGTCGCGAGCTCGGCGTGTCCGATCGCGCCATCGCGACGGCGCTCGCGACCGGCATGGTCGAGTCCGGGCTGCGCAACCTGGACTGGGGCGATCGGGATTCGCTCGGCATCTTCCAGCAGCGCCCGAGCACCGGGTGGGGCACGCCGGAGCAGATCATGGACGCCGACCGCAGCACCCGCGTGTTCTATGGCGGCCCGAGCGATCCGAACGGCACGGTCACCCGAGGCCTGCTCGACATCCCCGGGTGGGAGAGCCTGTCGTTCACCGCGGCAGCGCAGGCCGTGCAGATCTCCGCCTACCCCGACAAGTACGGGCAGTGGGAGACTCAGGCCTACGCCTGGCTCGCGCTGTACGGCTGAGATGTCCGGGGAATACGGGGTCCAGGGGTGAGGCGCTCCCGGGGCTTTCAGGCAATCCTCCCTAGAATTCTGACGTGACGACCAATCAGCAGGCCGACCCCCTCATCGGGCGGCTCGTCGACGGTCGGTACCGAGTCCGAGCTCGAATCGCGCGCGGCGGGATGGCCACGGTATACGTCGCCACGGACCTCCGCCTCGAACGCCGCATCGCCCTCAAGGTCATGCACGCGCACCTCAGCGACGACTCCGCGTTCCAGAGCCGCTTCATCCAGGAGGCGCGCGCCGCGGCACGACTGGCCGATCCGCACGTCGTGAACGTCTTCGACCAGGGCCAGGACGGCGAGCTCGCCTACCTGGTGATGGAGTACCTGCCCGGCATCACCCTGCGCGAACTCCTCCGGGAGCAGAAACGCCTCACGGTCGCGCAGACCATCACGATCATGGATGCCGTGCTCGCCGGGCTCTCCGCGGCGCACCGTGCCGGGATCGTGCACCGCGACGTGAAGCCCGAGAACGTGCTGCTCGCCGAGGACGGCCGCATCAAGATCGGCGACTTCGGACTGGCCCGCGCGACGACCGCGAACACCGCGACCGGACAGCAGCTCCTCGGCACCATCGCCTACCTCGCGCCGGAGCTCGTCACCCGCGGAACGGCCGACGCGCGCAGCGACATCTATGCGCTCGGCATCATGCTGTACGAGATGCTCGTGGGCGAGCAGCCCTACAAGGGCGAGCAGCCGATGCAGATCGCGTTCCAGCACGCCACGGAGTCGGTGCCGCGCCCCAGCGTGCGCAACCCCGCCGTTCCCGAGCAGCTGGACGAGCTCGTGCTGTGGGCGACCGAGAAGTCGCCGGACGAGCGGCCGGACGATGCACAGCAGATGCTCGAGCGCCTTCGCGACATCGAGCGCGAGCTCGGCATCTCCCCCGCGGTGACCAGAGCGACCGTTCCCCCGCAGAGCGCCGCCGACTCGGGCGACCTGACCAAGGTGATGCCGGGCACGATGGTGATCCCCGACGCTGTCGCGCCCACCGCCGGCACGGTCGACAACGCCACGATCCTGCGGCGCCGTGCGTCCAAGCGCCGCGCCCGCGGAGCCTTCCTCCTGTCCCTCGTGCTGCTGCTGGCCGTGCTCGCCGGCGGCGTCGGCTGGTGGTTCGGCTCCGGCCCCGGCTCGCTCATCGCCGTACCCGCCGTCGCGGGTCAGACGTACGACCAGGCCGCCGCCGAGCTCACCGATGCCGGATTCGTGCCGACGCAGCGCGACGAGTTCTCGGTCGATGTCGACAAGGGCACCGTGATCGAGACCGATCCGGGCGAGGGCTCACGCCTCGACAAGGGGGCGACGGTCGCGGTCGTCGTCTCCGCCGGACCCGCGTCGCACGACATCGCCGCCGTGGCCGGGGTGCCTGCCGACGAGGTGCGCGCGGCCCTGGAGGGGGCGAACCTGGAGATCACCGACGACGAGGAGTACTTCACCGACGTCGCCGACGGCTCGGTCATCAACGTGCGCATCACCCCCCGCGCGGGTGGCGACGCCTACGGCTGCGACGAGGGCTGCACGGTCTTCGAGAAGGACACCGCCACCATCCAGATCTCGCGCGGCCCCGTGCCGGATGTGAGCGATATGACCGTGAGCCAGGCGACCGACGCCCTCACCAGCAAGGGCCTCAAGGTCAACGCCGAGAGCCAGTACCAGCCCAGCGACACGATCGGGAAGGACCGCGTCATCGGTATCGCTGAGCGTGGCGAGGAGGGGTCCTGGCGTCCGGGCGAGACCGTGCAGCTCATCGTCTCCCAGGGTCCGCCGCTGTTCGACGTCCCCGACGTGTCAGGGCTGTCCCGCGACGAGGCGACCAAGGCACTACGTGACGCCGGCTTCAAGTGGGCGTACACGAGCGGCACCGGTCTCCCGGACTCGGTGTGGGATCTGCTGGCCAATCAGAACACGCGCGTCGAGTCGTACAGTCCGACGGACCCGCAGCGGAAGGGCGCGACGATCACGCTCACGATGGGCTTCGCCGGCTGAGTCGGCGCATGACGAAGGGGCCGGAACGATGTTCCGGCCCCTTCGTCATGCAGTGTCCGCGGCGTCAGCGCTTCTCGAGCTCCTCGGCCACGAGGAACGCCAGCTCCAGGGACTGCATGTGGTTCAGGCGCGGGTCGCACAGGCTCTCATAGCGCGTCGCGAGGGCGGCCTCGTCGATCTGCTCCGAGCCGCCGAGGCACTCGGTCACGTCGTCGCCCGTGAGCTCGACGTGGATGCCGCCCGGGAACGTGCCCACGGAGCGGTGCGCCTCGAAGAACCCGCGCACCTCGTCGACCACGTCATCGAAGCGCCGCGTCTTGTATCCCGTGGGCGTCGTGATGCCGTTGCCGTGCATGGGGTCGGTGACCCACAGCGGCTGCGCGCCCGACTCGCGGACCGCCTCGAGCAGCGGAGGCAGCGCATCGCGGATCTTGCCGGCACCCATGCGCGTGATGAAGGTCAGTCGTCCGGGCTCGCGCTCGGGGTCGAGCTTGTCGATCAGCGCGAGAGCCGTCTCCGGCGTCGTCGTCGGACCGAGCTTGACGCCGATCGGGTTGCGGATCTTCGAGAAGTAGTCGACGTGCGCGCCGTCGAGCTCGCGCGTGCGCTCCCCGATCCACAGGAAGTGGGCGGACGTGTTGTACGGGGTGTCCGTGCGTGAGTCGATGCGCGTCATCGGCCGCTCGTAATCCATCAGGAGGCCTTCGTGGCCGGTGAAGAACTCGACACGCTTCAGCTCGTCGAAGTCGGCGCCCGCAGCCTCCATGAACTTGATGGCCCGGTCGATCTCGGCGGCCATGCGCTCGTAGCGCTGGTTGGCCGGGTTCTGCGCGAACCCCTTGTTCCACGAGTGCACCTCGCGCAGATCGGCGAAACCACCCTGCGTGAACGCGCGGATCAGGTTCAGCGTCGACGCGGCCGTGTGGTAGCCCTGCAGCAGACGACCGGGGTCGGCCTGGCGCGAGCCCTCCGTGAAGTCGTAGCCGTTGACGATGTCGCCACGGTACGCCGGCAGGGTGACCTCGCCACGGGTCTCGGTGTCGCTCGAGCGCGGCTTGGCGAACTGCCCGGCCATGCGCCCCATCTTCACGATCGGCATCGACGCCCCGTAGGTGAGCACCACCGCCATCTGCAGCACCGTCTTGATGCGGTTGCGGATCTGCTCCGCGGTCGCGCCCGCGAAGGTCTCGGCGCAGTCGCCGCCCTGGAGCAGGAAAGCCTGGCCGGAGGCGGCACGCGCGAGGCGGTCGCGAAGATTGTCGACCTCGCCCGCGAAGACCAGCGGCGGGAGAGCGGCGATCTGCCGGGAGACGTCGGCGACGCGGTCGGCGTCCGGCCACTGCGGCTGCTGCTTGATGGGAAGCGAGCGCCAGGCATCAAGGGCATCGATGTGGTGCGGGAGCATGCGTCAAGCCTACTGGTCGGCGACGGTGCCGAGATGCGCTGCGGAGCCTATGTGACGCGGGTGGGCAGGCGGTCCTTCACGGTCGAGGCGTAGACGTCTTCGTACTCCTGCTGACCCAGTCGCTGCAGCGCCACCATGATCTCGTCGGTGACGGAGCGCAGGATGTAGCGGTCGTTCTCCATGCCCGCGTAGCGAGAGAAGTCGAGGGGCTCGCCGATCACGATCCCGACCCGCATGATGCGGGGAATGCGTCGACCGATCGGCATCGCGGTGTCGGTGTCGACCATGATCACGGGCACCACGGGGACCTTCGCCTCGAGCGCCATCCGCGCGATGCCGGTGCGTCCGCGGTAGAGCTTGCCGTCGGGGCTGCGCGTCCCCTCCGGATAGATGCCGAGCAGCTCGCCGCCGCCGAGCACCTGCAGTCCCGTGTTGAGCGAAGCCTCAGAGGCCTTGCCGCCCGAGCGGTCGATGGGCAGCTGTCCTGTCGCCTTCATGAAGAACTTCGTCGACCAGCCCTTGAGGCCGCGACCGGTGAAGTAGTCGCTCTTGGCGAGGAACGACATCGGCCGATCGATCACGAGGGGAAGGAAGATGGAGTCGGCGAACGAGAGGTGGTTGCTGGCGAGGATCGCCGCACCGCTCGCGGGCACGTTCTTCCGGCCCACGATCCAGGGGCGGAACACCGCCTTGACCACGGGGCCGATCACGACGTACTTCATCAGCCAGTAGAACATCGAGGTGAAGTCTAGCGCCGCTCCGGTGTCCGCCCCAGCCCCGCTCGCACGGGCCGTGCGCGACTCAGTTTCACCCTGAGCGCGACCGGGTGCCATGCCCTAGACTCGGACCAACGCCCGTGCCCGACCGGTACCGAAGGAGCTGCCGTGGTCCAGTTTGAAGTCCCCGCGATCGTCCCCGCCGATCCCGACGCGAACGTCGCCGACCTTCTCGCGGAGCGCGTGCGCGCCACGCCCGACCGCCCCCTCTTCTCCGTCCCCCAGGGCGACGGGTGGCGCGACATCTCCGCCGCCGACTTCCAGACCGCGGTCATCGCCCTGGCGAAGGGCTTCGCGGCCGCCGGCATCCAGCCCGGCGAGAAGGTCGGCTTCCTCGCCAGGACGACCTACGAGTGGACGCTGGTCGACTTCGCCCTGTTCTACGCGGGCGCGGTGATGGTCCCCATCTACGAGACCAGCTCCCCCTCCCAGATCCAGTGGATCCTGGAGGACTCCGGTGCGATCGCGCTCATCGTCGAGTCTCCCGAGCACTTCGCGCGCGTGGACGAGGTGCGCAGCGACCTCCCCCTGCTGCGCGAGGTCTGGCAGCTGCACCTCGGCGCGATCGACACCCTCACCGCGCAGGGAGCGTCCGTCTCCGACGAGGAGATCGACCGCCGCCGCAACCTCGCCGTCGCCTCGGACATCGCCACCCTCATCTACACCTCCGGCTCGACCGGGCGCCCCAAGGGGTGTGTGCTCACGCACAGCAACTTCGTCGAGCTGTCCCGCAACGCCGCGAAGGCGCTCGACGAGGTCGTGCAGACGCCCGGCTCCTCCACGCTGCTGTTTATCACCACCGCGCACGTGTTCGCACGCTTCATCTCGATCCTCAACATCCACGCCGGCGTGCGCACCGGTCATCAGCCGGACACGCGCCAGCTGCTGCCGGCACTCGGCTCGTTCAAGCCCACGTTCCTCCTCGCCGTCCCGCGCGTGTTCGAGAAGGTCTACAACTCGGCGGAGCAGAAGGCCGAAGCGGGCGGCAAGGGCAAGATCTTCCGCGCAGCCGCCGACGTCGCGATCGAGCACTCGCGCCTCCTCGAAGAGGGCAAGAAGATCCCGTTCGGCATGAAGCTCAAGTTCGCGCTCTTCAACAAGCTGGTCTACAGCAAGCTGCGCGAGGCCATGGGCGGCAACGTGGTCTACGCGGTGTCGGGCTCGGCTCCCCTCGGCGCCCGCCTCGGCCACTTCTTCCACAGCCTCGGCGTCGTCATCCTCGAGGGCTACGGCCTCACCGAGACCACGGCACCGGCCACCGTGAACCTCGCGGACAAGTCCAAGATCGGCACCGTCGGCCCCGCCCTTCCCGGCGTCGGCATCCGGCTCGCGGACGACGGCGAGATCGAGGTCCGCGGCATCAACGTCTTCAAGGAGTACTGGAACAACCCGGAGGCCACCGCCGAAGCCTTCAGCGAGGGCGGCTGGTTCCACACCGGCGACATCGGCAGCTTCGACTCCGAGGGCTTCCTCACCATCACCGGCCGGAAGAAGGAGATCATCGTCACCGCCGGCGGCAAGAACGTCGCACCCGCCGCACTCGAGGATCCCATCCGCGCGAACCCGATCGTCGGCCAGGTGGTCGTCGTCGGCGATCAGCGCCCGTTCATCTCCGCGCTCGTGACCCTCGACCCCGAGATGCTGCCCACCTGGCTCGCCAACAACGGACTGGACGAGAAGATGTCGCTCGCCGACGCCTCCACCAACCCGGCGGTGCGCGCCGAGGTGCAGCGCGCTGTGGACGCGGCCAACCAGCGGGTCTCGCGGGCCGAGTCGATCCGCAAGTTCACGATCCTCGACTCGGAGTGGACGGAGGCTTCCGGCCACCTCACCCCGAAGCTCTCCATCAAGCGCAACGTCATCATGAACGACTTCGCCGACGAGATCTCCGCGATCTACGACGAGCCGGTCGCCACCACCAACGTCGCCATCGGCGGCTGAGCGGCACCTCAGACGAAGAAGGGCCCCGCCGCGGCGGGGCCCTTCTTCATGCGGCTAGAACCAGGAGCTCTCACGCACCTGCCGCATCGCGACCTTGCGCGTCTCCGGGTCGAGCCGGGAGAGGAAGAGCTTGCCGTCGAGGTGATCCGTCTCGTGCTGGAGCGCCTGAGCCAACAGCCCTTCGCCCTCGAGCACCACAGGCTGCCCGTCGAGATCGATGCCCTCGACCCTGGCCCACGGATGGCGCTGCGCGTCGTGCCACAAGCCCGGCACGGACAGGCACCCCTCCCCCGTGGGCTGGGGTTCCCCGCGGACCTCGGTCAGCACGGGATTGAGGACGTAGCCGATGTCGCCGTCGATGTTGTAGCTGAACGCCCGGACGGCGACGCCGATCTGGTTCGCGGCCACACCGGCCCGTCCGGGGAGCGCGACCGTGTCGACGAGGTCGGCCACCAGGGCGCGGACGCCGTCGTCGATCTCATCGATCGGAGCGCACACCGTTCGCAGGACCGGGTCGCCGAAGATGCGGATCTCGCGGACGGCCATCAGGCGGCCTTCGCCCGCAGGCCCTCGACGAGCAGGGCGGCGAGCTCCCGCGCGGCCGTACGGGTCTCCGGCTGCAGGTTCGCGAACACGATGCTCCCTCCGCCCGCGATCTGCGGATCGTACGGGACCCGCACCACGCTGCGCACCCGGGTGGCGAAGTGGGCCTGCAGCTCGTTGAGACGCACGAGCGGGCTGCCCGGCGTGGACTGGTTGAGCACCACGATCGCGTTGCGCGCCTGTTCGGTGTAGCCGTTCGTCTCCAGCCACGTGAGCGTCTCGGACGCGAGGCGTGCCTCGTCGACGCTGAGACCCGACACGATCACGAGCTGATCGGCGAGATCGAGCGTGGCCGACATCACCGAGTGCACGATGCCGGTGCCGGTGTCGGTGAGGACGAGCGAGTAGTAGTGCGCGGCGACCGCGGCGACATCGCGGTAGTCGGTGTCGCTGAAGGCCTCGGCCACGTGCGGGTCGGCGTCGGACGCGAGCACGTCGAGCCGGGTCGCGTCACGAGCCACGATCGCGGAGATGTCGTGGTAGCCGCGCACCTCGTCACGGATACGGACGAGATCGCGCACGGACTTGCCGTGCTGCGGACGGACGACCCGGTCGGCGAGGGTGCCTCGATCCGGGTTCGCGTCCACGGCGATCACGCGGTCCTCGCGGGCATCGGCGAGGGCCATGCCGAGAAGCGCGGTGATGGTGGTCTTGCCCACGCCGCCCTTGCGGGACAGCACGGGGATGAAGCGCGCACCGCCCGTCAGCGGCGCGCCGATGCGCGCCGTGAGCGCCTTGCGTTCGCGGGCCCGTCGGCTGTCACCGATGTTGATCCGTCGACCGGACACCGTATAGAGGAAGTGGCTCCAGCCGCCCTCCGGCTCGGGCTTGGTGACGTGGTGCGGGTCGAGCAGACGGTCGGCCGTCAGCAGATCGGCGGACTCACGCGCGGACTCGCTGAGCTCCCCGAGGCGCTTCGAGGCGAGGGTGACCTCGGCGGCGGGTGCGGGCTGCACCGGCGACGGGGTGACGGATCGGCTGTCGGACGTGGACATCCGTGGCTCCTTCCGGGGCGATGGACCTGGCGAGACGGAGGACGGGGAGGCAGCAGCCCCCGCATCCGCACCAGCCTTCGCGAGGAAGCGGGCGGCGGCCGCCTCCTCCTCGGCGTGCGGGGAGGAGACGTCGTCCGAGCCGGGCTCGTCGCCCGCGGACGAGTCGTCGAGCACGATCGCCTCCCGCACCGCATCGGTCTCGGACCCGGCGGGTCGCTGAGCCCCCTCGTCGATCGCGGCTTTCACGATCGGCTTCTCCGGCGCCGGGGCGGGCGGCGGCGTATCGGACGACGCCGGCGACGCCGTCGTCGCCTCTTCCACCGGCGGGGTCACGGGCGTCGAGCTGATCGTGATCGCCGCAGCGGCGATCGGGACAGGGGCGCCCTCGACCGCGACGTCGTCGATGATGAGGTCGCCCACCACCTCGCCGTCCACGACACCGTCATCGACGAGGTCGTCGTCCTCCTCGATCGGCAGCGTCACCCGCACCTGGGCGGTCCCGCCGAGGATGCCGATGCCCGCCGTGTCGATCGACCCGGTGTCGTCCAGCACCCCCAGCGGATTCTCGTCGGGGTCGCCTGTCTTCTTCGTGGTCACGTGTCACTCCAAGCCTGTGCGGGGCCTCGGGTGCGCAACGCAGTGCGCGGCCTCGCCCGCACAAGATTAGTGCGACGGACGGATGACGACCAAAAGATCACCCGCGTCGACCTGCTGGGTCTCGGCGATGGCAAGCCGCTCGATCACGCCGTCGACGGGGGCGGTGATGGCCGCCTCCATCTTCATCGCCTCGATCGATGCCACCGGTTCCCCGGCCCTGACGGCCGCACCGACCTCAACCTTGAGCGTGACCACTCCGGAGAACGGCGCCGCGACCTGACCGGGGACGGACGTGTCGGCCTTCTCCACCTCGTGCGCGTCGACCGCCACGGAGCGGTCGCGGACGAACACCGGACGGAGCTGACCGTTCAGCGTCGTCATCACGGTGCGTATGCCTCTGTCGTCGGCGTCGCCGATCGCCTCGAGCCCGACGTACAGCTGCACACCGCGGTCGATCTCGATCAGGTGCTCTTGCCCGGGAACGAGCCCGTACAGGTAGTCGCTCGTGTCGAGCACGGACAGATCGCCGAACAGCTCGCGGCGCTCACGGAATTCGGCGGTCGGCGCCGGGAACAGCAGCGTGTTCAGTCGCGAACGGCGCTGCTCGCTCGATCCGGCGAGATCCGCCTCGTCCTCGGCGGTGAGGGCCGTCAGCCCCGCACGCACCGATCGCCCGGCGAGCACCTTGGAACGGAACGGCTCGGGCCACCCGCCCGGCAGGTCACCGAGCTCGCCTGCCATGAAGCCGACGACGGATTCCGGCACGTCGTACTTCTCCGGGTTCGCTTCGAAGTCGGCGGGATCGGCCTTCACCGCGGCGAGATGCAGAGCGAGATCTCCGACGACCTTCGAGGAGGGTGTCACCTTCGGCACGCGTCCGAGGATCCGGTCGGCGGCGGCGTACATGTCCTCGATGAGCTCGAAGTCGTCCGCCAGCCCCAGAGCCTTCGCCTGCTGTCGCAGGTTCGACAGCTGACCGCCCGGGATCTCGTGGTGGTAGACCCGCCCCGTGGGTCCCGGCAGCCCGGACTCGAACGGCGCATACTGCCGCCGCACGGCCTCCCAGTACGGCTCGAGGTCGGACACCGCCGCGAGCGACAGCCCGCTGTCGCGCTCGGTGTGCGCGAGCGCGGCCACCAGCGACGACAGCGACGGCTGGCTCGTGGTTCCCGACAGCGGTGCGGAAGCCGCATCGACCGCATCGACGCCCGCCGCGCTGGCCGCGAGGAGCGTCGCCAGCTGCCCGCCCGGGGTGTCGTGGGTGTGCAGGTGCACGGGGAGGTCGAACCGATCGCGCAGCGCCGTCACGAGCTTCGCCGCGGCCGCCGGTCGCAGCAGGCCCGCCATGTCCTTGATCGCGAGGATGTGGGCACCCGCGGCGACGATCTGATCCGCCAGGCCGAGGTAGTAGTCGAGGGTGTAGAGCTCCTCCGCCGGGTCGAGCAGGTCGCCGGTGTAGCACAGCGCGACCTCCGCGACGGCCGTGCCCGTGCTGCGTACCGCCTCGATCGCCGGACGCATCTGCTCGACGTCGTTCAGGGCGTCGAAGATGCGGAAGATGTCGACGCCGCTCGCCGCCGCCTCCGCCACGAACGCCTGTGTCACCGCGGTCGGGTACGGGGTGTAGCCGACCGTGTTGCGTCCTCGCAACAGCATCTGGATCGCCACGTTGGGCAGGGCGGCACGCAGCTTGTCGAGGCGCTCCCACGGGTCTTCGCCGAGGAACCGCAGCGCGACGTCGTAGGTCGCACCGCCCCAGGCCTCGACCGACAGCAGCTCGGGCGTGAGCCGGGCGAGGTAGGGCGCCGCGGCGACCAGGTCCTTCGTGCGCACCCGGGTGGCCAGCAGCGACTGGTGCGCGTCACGGAAGGTGGTGTCGGTGATCGCGAGCGCCGTCTGTGCACGGAGGCTGCGGGCGAACCCCTCGGGGCCGAGGTCGAGCAGACGCTGTCTCGACCCGGACGGCGGCGTCGCGGCGAGGTCGATCACGGGGAGCTTCGTCACCGGGTCGACGACCCCGGGATGCGCGCCGTGCGGCTTGTTGACCGTGACGTCGACGAGCCAGTTGAGGATCTTGGTGCCACGGTCCTTCGACACGCGTCCGCGCAGGAGCTCGGGGCGCTCGTCGATGAAGGAGGTACTGACGTCACCACGCACGAACGCGGCGTCGTCGAGCAGCGCCTGCAGGAACGGGATGTTGGTCGACACCCCGCGGATGCGGAACTCCGCGAGCGCGCGACGGGCACGGGCCACCGCCGCGGGGAAGTCGCGGCCGCGGCAGGTGAGCTTCGCCAGCATCGAGTCGAAGTGCGGGCTGATCTGCGCGCCCTGGTGCACGGTTCCCCCGTCGAGCCGGATCCCCGCGCCACCGGGCGAACGGTAGGTGGTGATCTTCCCGGTGTCGGGACGGAAGCCCTGCGTCGGGTCCTCCGTCGTGATGCGGCACTGGAGCGCCGCACCGCGCAGGTGCAGGTTCTCCTGCTGCAGACCGAGCTCGGCCAGGGTCTGGCCGGCGGCGATGCGCAGCTGGCTCTGCACGAGGTCGACGTCGGTGACCTCCTCCGTCACGGTGTGCTCGACCTGGATGCGCGGGTTCATCTCGATGAACACGACCTCCCCGGCCCGCTCCCCCGCGGTCTCCAGAAGGAACTCGACGGTGCCGGCGTTCTCATAACCGATCGAGCGCGCGAAGGCCACGGCGTACCCGTGCAGAGCGTGGCGGACGTCGTCGTCGAGGTTCGGCGCGGGGGCGATCTCGACGACCTTCTGATGGCGTCGCTGCACCGAGCAGTCGCGCTCGAACAGATGCACGGTCTCGCCCGTCTTGTCGGCCAGGATCTGCACCTCGATGTGGCGCGGGCGCACGACGGCCTGCTCCAGGAACATTCGTGGGTCACCGAAGGCACTGCCGGCCTCGCGCATCGCCTCCGCCAGTGCCGGAGCGAGGTCGCCGAGGGTCTCGACGCGCCGCATGCCACGACCGCCGCCGCCAGCCACCGCCTTGGCGAACAGCGGGTACCCGATGTCCTCCGCCTGCGCGACCAGGGCGTCGACGTCGTCGGAGGCCTCCGTCGATCGGAGCACCGGCACCCCGGCCTCGATCGCATGGCGCTTGGCCTCGACCTTGTTGCCGGCCATCTCCAGGACCTTCGCGGGCGGTCCGATGAAGACGAGGCCGTTCGCGGCGGCCTTCTCCGCGAGTTCCGGGTTCTCGGACAGGAAGCCATAACCCGGGTAGATCGCGTCGGCGCCCGACTCACGGGCGACGCGGATGATCTCGTCGACGTCCAGGTAGGCGCGGACGGGGTGGCCGCGTTCACCGATCTCGTACGCCTCGTCGGCCTTCAGCCGGTGCACCGAACCGCGGTCTTCATGGGGGAAGACCGCGACAGTGCGGGCCCCAACCTCCACTGCCGCTCGGAATGCCCGGATCGCGATCTCGCCGCGATTCGCCACAAGGATCTTCTGGAACATGCACACCTCTGAGAGCTCGATGCGCGGCGTCGACGCACGCGCATGGGCGGGGCTGAGTGTTCCCCCAGCCTAGGGGAAGGTAACGTGGTGTCCGTGCACGTACTCAGCGTCAGCTCTCTCAAGGGGGGCGTCGGCAAGACGACCGTGACACTCGGGCTGGCCTCCGCGGCTTTCGCTCGGGGCGTCCGGACGCTCGTCGTCGACCTCGATCCGCAGTCCGACGTCTCCACCGGGATGGACATCCAGGTCGCCGGGCGACTCAACGTCGCCGACGTCCTGGCCAACCCGAAGGAGAAGACCGTCCGTCAGGCGATCACCTCCAGCGGCTGGGCCAAGGTCCACCCCGGGACCATCGACGTGCTGATCGGCAGCCCGTCCGCCATCAACTTCGACGGACCGCACCCGAGCGTCCGCGACGTCTGGAAGCTCGAGGAGGCGCTGGCGGCCGTGGAGGCCGACTACGACCTCGTGCTCATCGACTGCGCCCCGTCGCTGAACGCGCTGACCCGCACCGCGTGGGCGGCGAGCGACCGCGTGATGGTGGTGACCGAGCCCGGGCTCTTCTCCGTGGCGGCGGCCGACCGCGCGCTGCGCGCCATCGAAGAGATCCGTCGCGGCCTGTCGCCTCGCCTCCAGCCGCTCGGCATCGTGGTGAACCGCGTGCGCCCGCAGTCCATCGAGCACCAGTTCCGCATCAAGGAGCTGCGCGACATGTTCGGTCCCCTCGTGCTCTCCCCCCAGCTGCCCGAGCGCACGTCGCTGCAGCAGGCGCAGGGCGCGGCGAAGCCGCTGCATATCTGGCCGGGCGACTCCGCACAGGAGCTTGCGGCCGACTTCGATCAGCTGCTCGACCGCATCATCCGCACCGGACGGATCCCCGTCCCGGAGAGCGGTCCGCAGAGCTGACGCACGCTCGAACGACGAAACGGCCATCCTCTTCGAGGGTGGCCGTTCTTCGTTGGCGTGCGGGGGCGCCGCTCAGGCGGTGCGCTTCGCCCGGCGTGCCGACAGTTCGTCGACGGGGTCCGGTGCGGTCGGGTCGAATGCGACCAGTGTCGACTCCACCTCGCGGAGCACCTTGCCGACGGCGATGCCGAACACGCCCTGCCCGCGACTGACCAGGTCGATGACCTCGTCGTTGGACGTGCAGAGGTAGACCGAGGCGCCGTCGCTCATGAGCGTGGTTCCCGCGAGGTCGCGGATACCGGCCCGGCGCAACTCCTCCACCGCGGTGCGGATCTGCTGCAGGGAGATGCCGGTGTCGAGCAGGCTCTTGACGAGCTTGAGGACGAGGATGTCACGGAAGCCGTACAGACGCTGCGATCCGGAGCCACTGGCGCCACGGACGGTGGGCACGACGAGCTCGGTGCGGGCCCAGTAGTCGAGCTGGCGATACGTGATGCCGGCGGCGCGAGCGGCCACGGCGCCGCGGTAGCCGACCTCGTCGTCCATGGCCGGGAGACCGTCGGTGAAGAGGAGTTCGGTCACGAACCGCGGGTCGCCTGCGAGCTCATCCGCATTCATCTGAAATCCTCCCTGGAACGGTTATCTCCACGGTAGAGCAGTGCCCCGGCACCGGCAACGACATCCGCGCGGGGCCGAAGGTGTGTCGCAATCAGTTCGTTACGAAAGGATGCGCGACAGCGCGTCCTTCACGAACAGCGCCCGCACGTCGTCGATCCGTGACGCGAGCTCCGGAGCCAGTTCGCTCGCTCGCGCGCGCGACGGCGCGTCCGTGCGTCGGAGCAGTGTCGACAGTGCCGACTCGATCAGCGACACCTCCCGCTCCGCCCCTTGGCGCAGCGAACGCAGGTGACGCGGCTCGATGCCGTGCCGGTCGAGCGCCACGAGTCCCCGCAGGAGCGCCACCGTGTTCTCCGGATAGGTCTCCTGCGCGGTGATGACGCCGGTGCTGATGGCGTCGTTGAGCAGCTGCGGCCCGGCGCCGGCGGCAGCGAGGAGCTCATCGCGGCGGTAGCGACGCGGCGCGGGTGAGATCGACGGCGGCGGCACGAGGGCAGCGGCATCGCCGTTCGCCTCGGCCTGGTCGAGCTGCTCGCGGATCACGCTCAGTGGAAGGTAGTGGTCGCGCTGGAGCGTGAGCCCGAGGCGCAGCCGCTCGATGTCGGCGGTCGAGAACTTGCGGTACCCCGACTCGGTGCGCGACGGGCGCACGATGCCCTGCACCTCGAGGAACCGCAGCTTGCTGGAGGTCAGGTCGGGGAACTCCGGCGTGAGGCGAGCGAGCACCTGACCGATACTCAGCAGGCCCGCGGACGACGAGCGTTCGCGGGCGGAAGTCGCCGCCATCAGGCGTTCGCCGCCGGACGATCGAGGGGCGAGGCGAAGAAGTTCAGCCGGAACTTGCCGACACGAAGCTCGGCACCGTCGGTGAGCGTGCTGCGGTCGACGCGCTCCCCGTTCACGTAGGTGCCGTTGAGCGACCGCTGGTCGATGATCTCGAACGCGGCGCCGTTGCGCGTGATCTCCGCATGCCGACGAGACACGGTCACGTCATCGAAGAAGATGTCGGCCTCGGGGTGGCGGCCGACGGTGGTCACGTCGGTGTCGAGCAGGTAGCGTGCCCCGGCCAGGGCGCCCGAACGGACCAGCAGCAAAGCCGAGCCGGAGGGCAGCGCCGAGATGGCCGACTGCTCGACATCTGTCAACTCCACGCCGAACGGCACGAACGACAGGTCGGAGTCGTGTCCGAACGTCTGCGTCACATCGTGCTTCTGGTCGCCGGAGCGATGGATGGCGGCTTCACCGGCCGGTCGGCTGTCGCTGTCTGTCACTGTGCCCTCCTGACTGTCCAGACTAACGGATGCCGCAGCCCCCCGGGGAGGTCGCTTTCGCACTCAGCCGTCGCATACCGGTGATTCATAGGGTGGAGGGGTGAAGACCAAAGCCCTGCGCCACCCGGCCACCCCGATCGCCCTCGCCGCGGCCCTCCTCGCCGCCTTCCTCGTGCTCTTCTCCCCCCTCTCCGCCTCGGCACACGACGCCCTGGTGTCGTCGTCGCCCGCAGCGGACTCCTCGGTCGAGACGGTTCCCTCCGAGCTCACCCTCACCTTCAGCGCGAAGCTGATCGACGGCGAGGGCGCGACCGAGGTGGTCGTGACCGACCCCTCCGGCGCGACGGTCACCGAAGGGCCGGCGACCGTGGACGGCGCGATCGTCACGCAGCCGCTCAGCGGCAGCGGCCCCGCCGGCGCCTATCACGTGGTGTGGAAGGTCGTGTCCAGCGACGGTCATCCCACCTCCGGCGAGTTCTCCTTCACGGTCACCGCCGGCGACGAGGCAGCGACCGACGCGCCGACCACCGCCCCCGCGACCACCGCTCCCGCCACCGCGGCCCCGACCGACCAGACCCCGACGCCCGCATCCCCCGCCCCGACGGCACCCGACGACGCGGGCGCATCGGCGTGGATCTGGGTGCTCGTGGTCCTCGCCGTCCTGATCGTGATCGGCGTCGCCGTGTGGCTGACGATGCGCCGTCGCGGCGGCACCGCTCCGTCCGATTCCGACGCCCCCACCGAGCGATAGGCTTAAGGCATGCCACACTACGACGTCGTCATCCTTGGTGCAGGTCCTGGCGGATACGTCGCTGCGGTTCGCAGCGCACAGCTCGGCCTGTCCACCGCGATCATCGAGGAGAAGTACTGGGGTGGTGTGTGCCTCAACGTCGGCTGCATCCCCTCCAAGGCGCTCCTGAAGAACGCGGAGCTCGCGCACACCCTGAAGCACAAGGCCGACTTCTTCGGCATCTCCGGCGACTTCACCATCGACTACGGCAAGGCGTTCGACCGCAGCCGCGTCGTGGCCGACGGGCGCGTCAAGGGCATCCACTTCCTCATGAAGAAGAACAAGGTGACCGAGTACGACGGGCGCGGCACGTTCACCGGCCCGAAGGCCATCTCGGTGGCCAAAGCCGACGGCACGACCGAAGAGGTCACGTTCGACAACGCGATCATCGCGACGGGCTCCAAGGTGCGTCTGCTTCCGGGCGTGCAGCTGAGCGACAACGTGGTGACGTACGAGGAGCAGATCCTCTCCCGTGAGCTGCCGAAGTCCATCGTGATCGTCGGCGCCGGCGCGATCGGCATGGAGTTCGCCTACGTGATGACGAACTACGGCGTGAAGGTCACGATCATCGAGTTCCTCGACCGTGCGCTCCCCAACGAGGACGCCGATGTGTCGAAGGAGATCACGAAGCAGTACAAGAACTACGGCGTCGACATCCTCACCTCCACCAAGGTCGAGTCGGTCGTCGACAACGGCTCGTCCGTCACCGTGTCGTACACGGGCAAGGACGGCCAGCAGAGCTCGATCGAGGCCGACAAGGTGCTCATGTCGGTCGGGTTCGCCCCGAACGTCGAGGGCTTCGGGCTCGAGAACACGGGCGTGAAACTCACCGAGCGCGGCGCGATCGACATCGACGACCACATGCGCACCAACGTCGAGGGCATCTACGCCATCGGCGACGTGACGGCCAAGCTGCAGCTCGCCCACGTGGCCGAGGCACAGGGCGTGGTCGCGGCCGAGACCATCGGCGGCGCGGAGACGATGACCCTGGGCGACTACCGGATGATGCCGCGCGCGACGTTCTGCTCGCCGCAGGTCGCGTCGTTCGGGCTCACCGAGCAGCAGGCGAAGGACGAGGGGCGCGAGATCAAGGTCGCGACGTTCCCGTTCATGGCCAACGGCAAGGCGCACGGCCTCGGCGAGCCGGTCGGCTTCGTCAAGCTCATCGCCGACGCCGAGCACCTCGAGCTCATCGGTGCGCACATGATCGGCCCCGACGTGTCGGAGCTTCTGCCCGAGCTCACGCTCGCCCAGAAGTGGGACCTCACGGCGCTCGAGCTGGCACGCAACGTGCACACGCACCCGACGCTGTCGGAGGCCCTGCAGGAGGGCTTCCACGGCCTCGCCGGCCACATGATCAACTTCTGATCGCACGCACACGAAGGCCCGGTCCGCTCTCACGGACCGGGCCTTCGTGCGTCAGAGACCGTGCATCGTGAGGAGGCCGGTCGTCCATGCGCGCAGCGCCGGTGAGCCGAGCGTGCGGACCAGGGACTCCCGGCCTGCGACGACCGGCACCGGCGCGGGGGCGCCCATCGCCATGAAGAACGCCGAGCGCCGCTGGGCCCGCGCGGCGGCCGTCCGCGTGCGACGGGCGAAGGCGTCGAGGTCGGGCCTGTCGCCCGGCTCGGTGTCGCGCAGGACGGCGGCGAGCCGGAGGGCAGCCGTCCAGCCGAGGTTCATGCCCTGACCCCCGATCGGGCTCACCTCGTGCGCCGCATCGCCCAGGAGCACCACGCGCCCCCGGTGCACCCGCTCCGCCACATGCTGCGCGGCGACGAAGGACGACACCGTGGCGCGGTCGTCCACGACCAGCCGCTGCCCGGTGCGCGCCGCGACGACCGCCGCGAGCTCGGCCGCGGACGCCACCGGACCACCCTGACCCTCGCGCACCACCCACCGCCGACGGCCGCCCGGGAGGGGGAACGACTCCACGAGGCCGTCCGGCTCGAAGAACAGCACCGCGCGGTCGTCAGTCGTCGGCGCCTCCACGTCGAGCATCGCGTAGCGCGCCCGCCCCGGTCGGCGCGCCCAGTCCACCCCGAACGCGCGACGCAGACGACTGCGCACACCGTCGGCGACCACGACCATCGACGCCGTCTCCTCGCGCCGCCCGTCGGTGCCGTCGACGCCCACGCGCACGACCGTGCCGTCGTCGCGCACCGAGCGGACGGTCGAGCCCAGGCGCAGCGCATCCCCCTGCAGACGCTGCAACCGCTCCCGCAGCAGCCCCTCCGTCCGCGGCTGCGGCAGTGTGTAGACGGGTCGGTCCGCGGTGAAGTCCAGTGACGCGAGGCGCCGCCCCCTGCTGCGCACCTCGCCGCCCGTCAGTCGCAGCGCCTCCGCTCGCACTGCTGTGCCCACCCCTGCCGCGTCGAGGGCATCGAGCCCCGGACGGTGGATGCCGATCGCGCGCGTCCGCCGTCCGGGCTCCGCGCGCTGCTCGTGCACGCGCACCCGCCGACCGTCCTGTGCCAGCAGGCACGCCACGAGCAGCCCGACGGGGCCGCCGCCGACCACGAGCACGTCATGTTCCGGCACGCGGCGCCTCCCACCGCAGCTCCAGTCGCGCGGGAAGACGACTGCGCACGCTCCATCCCGACGGCGCCAGTGCGGCGAGCTCCCGCGCGGTGTACGAGCGCCGGATACTGCGCAGACCGTCCACGCGGATGAAGGAACCGGCGAGCAGTGTGCGGGAGAGCGGCCACGTGGCACCCGCGAAAGCCGTGTACGCCAGGCGGCCGCGCGCGATGTCGTGATGCGAGACCAGCCCGCCCGGAGCCGTGAGGGCCTGCGAGTCGCGCAGCACCGCGTCGAACTCCCCGGCATCCAGGTGATGCAGGACGTGATTCGACAGCACCACGTCGTACCGATCGCCCTCCTCGACGAGCTCGGACGACAGCGCACACCGGTAGCGGATGCCCAGCCCCACGTCGTGCGCTGACGCCCACCGGATCGCGCGCTCATCCGCATCCAGCGCCGTGACGTCGGCCTCGAGCCCGTCCCGCCGCAGCCGCCGCACGAGAAGGCGGCACAGATCTCCGCCGCCCGCGCCGATGTCCAGGATGCGGATCCGGCGGGCGGCCGCGCGCGGGCGGATGTCCTGACGGTAGAGGCGTCCGGGCCGGGAGACCACCGCGTTCACGGCACCGAACCGCTGGTACGTGCGACCGAGCATCTCCTCATCGGCCTGCGGGTCGTCCATCAGCTCCCGCACGTGGGTCGCGCGGACCCGGAGATCCACACTCATGAAGCCGCCGGGGCGACCACGGTCAGCAGCGCGCTCTCCGCCGTGAGACCGGGGCCGAACGCCATCGCCGCCACGCGGTCGCCCGGCTCGGCCCCCTCGCGCTCCAGGATCCGCTTCAGCACGAACAACACGGTCGCACTCGACATGTTGCCGTACTCGCGCAGCGTCTCGCGCGCCGGTCGCAGCTGTGCGTCGCTCAGCGCCATCCGCTCCTGCACCCTGTCGAGGATGCTCCGCCCGCCGGGATGGATCGCCCAGTGCCGCACCTGTTCACCCACCCGTCCGGCGGCGAACGCCTCCGCGAGGCCGTCCTCCCGGGAGTAGAGCGGGCCCAGCGCCCCGATGATGGACGCGCCGATGATCTGCGGCACCGCGGTCGACAGGATCATCTCGAACCCCGAGTCGCCGATCGTCCAGGCCATGTCGTCCACGCCCTCCGGGACGATCGCGGTGTGGAAGCGGTCGAGGCGGAGCGCGGGAACGGACGAGGGGAGGTCACGCGCGGTGACGACGCCCGCTGCAGCGCCGTCGGCGAAGAGCGAGGAGGCCACGATCGTGTCCGGATCCTCCGAGGAGCGCAGGTGCAGGGTGCAGAGCTCCACGCTCACGACCAGCACGACCGCGTTCTCATCGGCCGCGCAGAACTGAGCAGCGGCCCGCAGCGCCGGCATGGAGGCGTAACAGCCCATGAAGCCCAGGTGATAGCGCTGGACCGCATCGGACAGACCGAGCCCCCGCACGATCTCGTACTCCGGTCCCGGTGCGTGGAAGCCCGTGCAGGACACCGTGATCACGTGCGTGACATCGGCGGCGGTCACGTCGGGATCCGCGTCGAGCGCGCGACGGGCGGCCTCGACGAAGAGCCGCGAGGCCTCCCGCGTGTAGTAGTCGTTGCGTGCTTTCGTGCCCGGGGCGAGCAGTCGACCGGAGCGACGGTCGTAGAACAGCGGCTCGTCCGGCTCCGCCCCCTCGGCGAGTTCATCGATCACGGTGTGCCGTGTGTCGATCCCCGACACGCGGAAGGAGGTCGACACGATGCGCTGAGCCAGCCGACCGAGACCGGGCTGGGCGGCGAAGACCTCACGCACCTGCTCCTGCACGAGAACGGTCTCGGGGACGATCGTCTGCAGCGATCGAAGCACAGGCGGTCGGCTCATGGGCCCACTCAACCACCCGGCGAGCTCCGGGGAAAAGGGGTTGCGTCGTGGCCGTCGCGCGCCTAGAACCCGAGCGCTCTGGCGAGCTTCGACTCGGAGGACGCCTCACGGGCGCCGGCCGCACGCACCACGCCCTCGACCGCGGCGAACAGGGCTGCGCGTCCTGCCTCATCGGCGGGAGCGGCGGGACCGAGCTCCACCTCCCACTCACGCCACGCGCGGCGCGTGCCACGGCGGACGTCGGTCGCACGGACGCGATCGTCCACGAACTCCGCCACGACGCCGCGCGGCCCCGTGAGCAGGTAGGCCGTGCGGTCGTTCTCGATGCGCGCGAGGGGGGTCAGCGGCGCCGTCGTCCAGCCGGAGATCGCCTCGACGACCACGGCGGGAACGGTCTCTCCGGTGTCGCCGAGCGGCCATCCCAGCTCCAGGCGTCCGTCGCCCTGCCGCGGCCCCTTCACGTGCCAGCCCTCGTCCGGGCCGCCCGTGCGGCGACGCAGCGCGACGCCCGAGCGCGCGAGGGCGCCGTCGTCGGTGTCGAGATAGTGCGCGTCCAGGGCACGGTGCTCACCGGACGACACGGCATCGACCCCCGGGATCGCCTCCCACCGCGGGAGCGGAGTGTCGTCGTCGACGTCGTACGTGCGCTCGACCTCGACCGTGCGGGAGGGCTCAGTCATCCTCGAGCGTGAGGTCTTCGAGCGACTCCTCGAACCAGTAGTCGACCTCGGTCGGGCCGTCGCCCTCGCCCGTGTTCTGCGGCTCGCCGCGGCGGTTGTACACCACCTGCGTCTCGCTGTAGGGGACGATCAGCTTGTCGTCCGCATCGCCGAGGGGGATGATCTGCCCGTCCAGCGGGCCGCCGTGGAGTCGTGCGAGTGCCATGTGCCCAGAGTAGACCCGACCTCCCCCATCCGCGCGGCGCCCGGCCGCTCAGCCGAGCAGGACACCGAGGACGGCTCCCGCGATCATCCACGGTCCGAACGCGATCCTGGTCGCCCGGTCGGCGCGCCGCAGCGCCATCAGCACGAGCGCGTACAGGGCTCCGAGGACGAACGCGGACGCCGCGCCGAGCGCGAGCGCCGTCCAGCCGTGCCACGCGAGCAGCAGCCCGATGACCGCCGCGAGCTTGACGTCTCCCCCGCCCATGCCGGCGCGACTGATCGCGCGCAGCACCAGGTAGAAGCCACCGAGCAGGACGCCGCCGAGCAGGGCACGGATCATCGGCTCGGGCCGACCCGTCGCGACGGCATCCCCGGTGACGAGCAGGAGCAGGGCGGCGAGCGTGGGCAGCACGATGCGGTTGGGGAGACGGTGCGTGCGGGCGTCGATCACGACCAGCCATCCGCCGACGCCGAGGAGGGCGCCGTGCACCAGGCCGATGAGGGCGAGTCGGAGATCCATCCGGGCAGGCTAGGCGAGCAGCATGCGCGCCGATGACCCCCTGTGGACAGGGTTTCGCGGATGTCCGATGTACGAATTAGCGTCGTTCACGTCACTTGCTTTATTCGTACATATCTTCGAGGATGGATGCATGGGGATCGGGCTCGATGCGATGACCGCGCTCTCTCCGACCAGCGACAACCGCGCCGGAGAGGTGCTGCGGCTGCGCCGCGAGATCAGCCGGATGCAGCGGCGGCGCAGCGAGCACACCCTGCTCCCCCTCGACCCCGCCTTCGCTGCGCTGCTGCCCGAGGAGGGACTCCAGACCGGCACCTCCTACACGGTCTCCCCCTCCCCGGCCCTCGTGCTGGCGCTGCTCAGTGCCGCCTCGGGCAAAGGGCACTGGTGCGCGGTGATCGGCATGCCGACCCTCGGGGTGGAGGCCGCCGCCGCCTACGGCATCGACCTGACCAGGCTCATCCTCGTCCCGTCTCCCGGAGACCGCTGGCTCGCAGTGACCTCCGCCCTCGCCGAAGTGGTGCCGCTGATCGTCGTCCAGCCGGAGTCGAGGGCCCGGGATGCGGATGTCGCACGGCTGAGTGCTCGACTGCGCGACCGCGGCTCCACCCTGCTGGTCGCCGAGGAACCGGGCGCGGGGCGGTGGGCGCAGAGCGAGGGCACCATCCGCCTGCACGACCCCGACTGGCACGGGCTCGGAGAGGGGTGGGGCCTGCTCTCCGATTGCACGGTGACGGTCACCGCCCGGACCAGGCACAGTCCGCGCGCCTCGAGTGTGCGGGTGCGGCTCCCCGGCGGACACGGTGCCGTCGAGACGGCGGTGGCCGAGCTGACCGCACTGCCCCCGCTCTCCGTCGAACCGGAGGCGTCGGGCACCTCCGCCCCGTCGGAGCTCCTCTTCTGGGCGGAGGCAGGATGAACGCTCCCCTCCGCGTCCTCGTGCTGTGGTTCCCGGACTGGCCCCTGCGGGCGGCCCTGGGTGGCGGGCAGCCGCATCCGCCCACGGCCCTGGTGCAGGCGAACACGGTCGTCGCGTGCACCGCCTCGGCCCGAGCGCACGGCGTCCGCATCGGCCAACGTCGCCGCGTCGCCCAGGGACTGCTCTCCTCGCTCCGGGTCCTCCCGCACGACCCGGGGAAGGACGAACGGGCCTTCGCCCCGGTGCTGCAGGTCATCGAGAGACACGCCCCCGGGGTCACGCTCCTGCGCCCGGGCCTCGCGATCCTGCGAGCCAGGGGCATCTCGCGCTACCACGGGGGCGAGGCGGAGGCGGCGGCGGCGCTCTCCGCGATCCTGGCCGACGCCGGCTACCCCGAGGTGCGCGTCGGGGTCGCCGACGGCCCCTTCACGGCCGAGATCGCCGCACGGGGAACGGCCCCCTGCACGGTCGTCCCGCCCGGCGCCTCCCGGGATTTCCTGGCACCGTACCCCGTCCAGGTGCTCCGCGACGAGCAGCTCAGCGGGCTCCTCCTGCGACTCGGGGTGCGCACCCTCGGCGCGTTCACCGCCCTCGACCCGCTCGATGTGCGCGACCGTTTCGGCGAACAGGGAGCCCGGATGCACGCCCTCGCCTCCGGCGCCGACTCCCGCCCGCTGACCCCGCGTCCGCCCGACCCCGAGCTGGCGCGGAGCATCGAGTTCGACACCCCCCTGGGCGGCGCCGACCAGGTGGCCTTCGCCGTGCGGCAAACGGCCGACGCCGTACTGCTCGCCCTCGCCGATGCCTCCGTCGTCTGCACCGAGGTGCGGATCGATCTGACGGACGATGGCGGCGAGGTCTTCTCCCGCACCTGGCTGCACCCGACGTGCTTCGACGCCTCCGACCTCGTCGACCGGGTGCGCTGGCAACTGGAGTCCCTGGCGGCGCTGACCGCGAAGGAACCCGTGGACGAGGCGAGGGCGTTCGGCGGCATCGCGGCGGTCCGCATCCTCCCCGTCGCCGTGGACGACGCGGCACACCATCAGCCCGGCCTCTTCGGATCGGGCACCGACGAGCGCCTGCACCACGCGGTCTCCCGGGTGCAGACCATGCTCGGACATCAGGGCGTGGTCACGGCGGCCGTGTCGGGTGGGCGCTGGCTGGCCGACCGTCAGGTGCTCACCCCGTGGGGCGAACGAGTGGTGCCCCCGCGGGACCCCGGGTCGCCCTGGCCGGGCAGCCTCCCCGATCCGCTGCCGTCCGAGGTCTTCCGCCCTCCCCGCCCGGTCGGCGTCGTCGGGGTCGACGGGAGCGTCCTCACGGTGGACGACCGCGGGGCGCTGTCGAACGACCCCGCCCGCATCGACGGTGCCGGGGTGCAGGCCTGGGCGGGGCCGTGGCCGGTGCAGGAACGCCGGTGGGCTCCGGGGGGCGGCAAGCGGGGGCATCGGCTCCAGATCGTCGACGACCGCGACCGCGCCTGGCTCGTCTTCCACGCCGGCGAGCGCTGGTGGGCCGAAGGGAGGTATCGCTGATGGGATGGCACAACCCGCCGCTGAGCTGGGATCAGCTCGAGCGCACCCTCAGCGGCGATCCGGCCCTGCCGTCCGCGACCCCCGGGCGACGAGCGGACCCCGGACCCGTGAGCCGACGCCGCAAGCGCCTCCCTCCCGCCCTGCCGAAGCGGCCGGACGACGCCGTGCCCTACGCCGAGCTGCACGCGCATTCCTCCTACTCCTTCCTCGACGGCGCCTCCTCCCCCGAAGACCTTCTGGCCGAAGCCGAGCACCTGGGCCTGAGCGCACTCGCCCTCACGGACCACGACGGGTTCTACGGCGCCGCGCGCTTCGCCGAGCTCGCGGAGCACATGGAGGTGCAGCTGCAGACCGTGTTCGGAGCCGAACTGTCGCTCGACCTGCCGCTCGCCCCGCAGGGCGCCGCCGACCCGCCCGGCGAGCATCTGCTCGTGCTCGCCCGCGGCATGGAGGGCTACCACCGGCTGTCCGGGGCGATCACCGCCGCCCAGCTGCGGGGCGGGGAGAAGGGACGCCCCGTGTACGACCTCGACGACCTGGCCGCCCGCGCGGACGGACACTGGACGATCCTGACCGGCTGCCGCAAGGGCGCGGTCCGGCGAGGGCTCGACGCCGGCGACGCCGCCACCCCGCTCCGACGACTCGTCGACCTGTTCGGCAGCGACAGCGTGGCCGTCGAGCTCTTCGACCACGGAGAGCCCCTGGACACACGGCGCAACGACGCTCTCGCCGACCTCGCGCGGCGGATGCGCCTGCCGGTCGTGGCGACCAACAACGTGCACTACGCCAGGCCGATGCAGGCTCCCCTCGCGGAGGCCGTGGCCGCGGTCAGGGCGGTGCGCAGCATGGACGAGCTCGACGGCTGGCTGCCCGCGCACGGCGGAGCCCACCTGCGCAGCGGGGCCGAGATGACGGCACGTTTCGCGCGCTACCCCGGAGCGATCTCACACGGGCTCGAGATCGCCGCCGCCTCCGCCTTCCCGCTGCGCATGGCACGCCCGGCCCTCCCTCGGCAGGACGTGCCGCCGGGCCACACGCCCATGAGCTGGCTGCGACACCTGGTGTGGGCGGCGGTGCCGACGAAGTACCCCCGGCTGGACGCCGACGGCCACCGCCGCATCGAGCGCGAGCTCGACGTGATCGAGGAGAAGGACTTCCCCGGCTACTTCCTGATCGTGCACGGCATCGTCGCCGAGGCCCGTCGCCGCGGGATCCTCTGCCAGGGGCGAGGCTCCGCTGCGGCGAGCGCGGTGTGCTACCTGCTGGGCATCACCGCGGTCGACCCGATCCTCTACCGGCTGCCGTTCGAGCGGTTCCTCGCCACCACGCGCACGGAGGAGCCCGACATCGACGTGGACTTCGACTCGCGGCGCCGGGAGGAGATCATCCAGTGGGTGTATCGCGAGTACGGAAGAGAGCGGGCGGCCCAGGTGGCGAACGTCATCCAGTACCGGCCGAAGAACGCGGTCCGCGACATGGCCAGGGCCCTGGGGTACTCACCGGGCCAGCAGGACTCGTGGTCTCGGCAGGTCGACGGGTGGGGGTCGGGGCTCGAGCCCGTCGAGGGCCACGACATCCCGGACACCGTGCTCGACTACGCCGCCGAGCTGCTCAAGGCCCCCCGTCACCTGGGGATCCATTCCGGCGGCATGGTGCTCACCGCGCGCCCGGTCGGCGAGGTGGTCCCGGTGGAGCACGCCCGCATGGAGGACAGGACGGTCATCCAGTGGGACAAGGACGACGCCGCCTTCATGGGGCTGGTGAAGTTCGACCTGCTCGGCCTCGGCATGCTCGCGGCCCTGCAGCACTGCTTCGACCTCGTGCGCGAGGCCACCGGCGAGGAATGGACGCTGGAGACCCTGCCGAAGGAGGAGGCCGGGGTGTACGACATGCTGTGCCGCGCCGACTCGATCGGCGTCTTCCAGGTCGAGTCCCGAGCGCAGATCGGCCTGCTGCCCCGCCTGCAGCCCCGCCGCTTCTACGACCTCGCGATCCAGATCGCCCTGATCCGCCCCGGACCCATCCAGGGTGGCGCGGTGCATCCGTTCGTGCGGCGCAAGATGGCGAAGGACCGGACGGACGAGGAGAACAGGGAGCGGGAGGCCAGGGGCGAGGCGCCGGTGGACTTCCCGATCCCCTACCCGCACAGCGACCTGGAGGACATCCTGAAGCGCACCCTGGGGATCCCCATCTTCCAGGAGCAGCTGATCCAGATGGCCACGGCGGTGGGCGACTGCACGGCCGACGAGGCGGACCTGCTGCGGCGGGCGATGGGGTCCAAACGAGGGCTGGAGAAGATCGAGAAGGTGCGGGGCAAGCTCTACGCAGGGATGGCCAGGCGAGGACTCGTGGACGACGACGCCGACCGCATCTACGCGCAGATCCAGGCGTTCTCGAACTTCGGTTTCGCCGAGTCGCACTCGCTGTCGTTCGCGCTCCTCGTCTACGCGAGCTCCTGGCTGAAGCTGCACTACCCGGCGGCCTTCCTCGCCGGGCTGCTGCGGTCGCAGCCGATGGGGTTCTACTCCCCCGCGACACTCACGGCGGATGCCCGCCGGCACGGGGTGGAGGTGCGCCGCCCCGATCTGCACCTGTCCGGGGCCACCGAGCTGCTCGAACCCGTCGCCGCGGACGGCGGCACCGGGCCCACGGGCAGGGAGAGCTGCCTGGCGGATCCGCAACCGGAAGTCCTGCGCTTCGACCGGAGCGCGCCGGACGAGTCGGCGGCACACCGCAGGGACGGGCGGTTCGCGGTGCGACTCGGGCTCAGCGGCATCCGCGGCATCGGCGTGCCGCTGGCGGAACGGATCGTCGCCGAGCGTGAGGCCCACGGCCCCTATCGCGATCTCCACGACCTGGTGCGGCGGACCGATGCGACGGCGGCGCAGCTGGAAGCCCTCGCCACCGCCGGCGCCTTCGCGTGCCTCGGCCTCGAACGGCGGGAGGCGATCTGGCTCGCCGGGGCCGCGGCCGACGACCGCTCCCGCTTCCTGCCGGGGACGACCGTGGCTGTGCAGCCTCCCCTGTTCGCCGACCAGACGAGTTACGAACGGCTCTCGGCCGATCTCTGGGCCACGGGCATCTCGACGGACGACCACCCCATGGCACACTTCCGCGCAGCCCTCCAGACCCGCGGGGTGCTGACCGCGGCCGATCTGCAGAAGCACGAGACGGGACGACGCATCGAGGTCGCCGGGCTGGTCACCCACCGACAGCGACCGGCGACAGCGGCCGGGGTCACCTTCGTGAACCTCGAAGACGAGAGCGGTCTGGTGAACGTGATCTGCTCCACCGGTGTCTGGGGCCGCTTCGGCCGGATCGCCCGCGAGTCGCCGGCACTCATCATCCGCGGCATCCTCGAACGCTCACCCGAGGGTGTGGTCAACGTGCTCGCCGACGCCTTCGAGGATCTGCAGACCGGCGTGGCCCACCGATCGCGGGACTTCCGATGACCCGGGCACCGACAGCGCAGGCCCCTCAGAAGCGAAGGACGTCCGCCGACCGCACCAGGCACCCGCCCCGGCCCCGCGCGGCCCGCGTGCGTCACCAGAAGCGCTCGGGCTCCTCGGCCGGCGGGCGGTCGGTGCCACCCCAGCGGTCGGCCTCCGCCTTCGCCGCCTCCACCGCCGCATCCGCTCCCCGCAGCGCGACCCCGGCCTCGCTCGCCGCAGGCCCGACGGGGTCCACGAGCAGCGCCGTGCGCGTCACGCCGCCGCTGACCGTGACCGTGCACTCCAGAACCCGTCCGATCCAGCGCGAGAGCGCGCCGCGCGCCTCCTCGCCGCGCCGGTACCGGATCCCCGTGTCGAGGTCGACTACCGACAGCACGATCGGCTCTCGGCCCTCTCCCTCATCGTGCTCGGTCACCTCGATCCGATGCCCGAGCGGGAGCGCGACCTGACCGGCGAACACGAGCATCCTGTCCATTCCCCCACCCTACGAAACCGCCACCGGACCCGACAGACACCCCGGGCGAAAACCTCCTCGCAACTTTCTTTGTCCCCCAAATGGCGGACACGGCGATTAAGCGATATTCTGCTCTTCGTAGCGGGGGCTACAGGCTGAGGAACTGGGGAATCAGCCATCGAGAGCAGCGGAAGTTTCGCCGCCTCCCCAACCGTCCGGGAAGGACGGTGAGCCCTCTCGACAGCACCGTGCTGGGGCGGTCCGGTCGAGAGGGCATACCCCGCGCCACGGCGCCCCACATCCTCGCCCGTCAGCCGTCCCCGACTAGCCGTCGGCAGAGCCGCGGTCAACCCCGGCCCGCACACGCCGCCGCGGGGCTAGCGTCGCCCCCCATGACGACCGTGTTCCGAACGACTCGCGCCCCGCGTCGGACGGGAGGCACCCGCGGGGCCTTCACCGCTCCCGCGGCGCCTCTCATCCCACCGGCGCGTTCCACAGACTCGGCACCCGCTCACCGCGCGCACCCGGGGGACGCCGCGCGTGCCGCATCGCCCTACAGCACGTCGTCGTCGGCGTCGGCGTCGTCGAGGTCGTCGTCGTCCAGTGGCACCTCGTGCCGCTGCTCGGCCGCATCGGCCGGGTCGGCCTCGACCGAGTGCACGTCCGGCTCACCGGTCGTCGTCACCTCCGGGTCGTCCGGCACCTCCAGATCGGGCCGCTCCTGCTCCTGCAGGTCGGCTTCCGGCTTGACCTCGTCGATCGGCTGGTCGCTCAGGGACATCGCGTCTCCTCTCGTTCGGCGGATGCTCCCACCCTGTAACGCCCGTCGGCCAGCGGCAAGGGGCTTGACGGCTACGCACCCCCTCGCGGAGGCGGCACCGTGACCGGGGGACCCGTCACCGGGCGCGTCCGCATCGGCGTCTCGGGCTGGCGCTACGCCCGCTGGCGGGGCGACTTCTACCCCCGCGGCCTGCCGCAGCGCCGCGAGCTCGAGTACATCGGGGAGCAGTTCCCCTCGGTCGAGCTCAACGGCTCGTTCTACTCGCTGCAACGACCGGAGAGCTACCGCACGTGGGCGTCGAGCGTGCCGGACGACTTCGTGTTCGCCGTGAAGGGGTCGCGCTACGTCACGCACATGCTGCGCCTGCGCGCGGTCGACCAGGCCCTCGCGAACTTCTTCGCCTCGGGCGTGCTGGCGCTCGGCGAACGGCTCGGGCCGATCCTGTGGCAGCTGCCGGAGCGCCAGAAGTTCGTGCCGGCGCTCCTGGAGTCATTCCTCGACACGCTCCCCCGCACCACCGGGGAGGCGCTCGAACTCGCCCGCGGCCACGACGAACGCCTCCGTGACCGCGCGTGGCTCGACATCGACGCCGACCGGCCGCTGCGCTACGCGCTCGAACCGCGCTCCGCCACCTTCGCCGACCCCGCGAGCCTGACGCTGCTGCAGGCGCACGGCACCGCGCTGGTGGTTGCCGACACCGCGGGGCGATGGCCGAGGTTCGACGCGCTCACCGCGGACCACGTGTACATCCGACTCCACGGCGCGCGCATGCTGTACCACAGCGGGTACACCGGCGCCGAGTTGCGCGAGTGGGCGACGCTCATCCGGGCGTGGGCAGACGGGTCGGGCGCCGCGGACGGCCGCCCGCGCGACGTGTTCGTGTACTTCGACAACGACGCCCGCGGTCACGCCCCGCACGACGCCCTGGCGTTGCGCGCCCTCGTGGACGCCCCGCCGATCTGACGGAGGCGGGCGTCAGCGGTCGCCGACGTGTCCCGGCGCGGTGAGCGACAGCACCCGCTCGACGAACGCCCCGTACTCCTCCATGTAGTGCGCGAGGAAGTCTCTCGTGCCCTCGTCGTGCACCTCGCCGTCCGCACCGAACACCTCGGGCCGGAACGTGATGTACGCCTCCGGCGCGTTCAGCTGCGGGGCGTTGAGGAAGCTCAGCACGCTGCGCATGGACGACTGCATGACGGCCGTACCGATCGCCCCGGTCGACGCACCGATGATGCCGCTCGGCTTGCGGGCGAACGAGTTGTGACCCCACGGGCGCGAGCCCCAGTCGATCGCGTTCTTCAGCGCGCCGGGGATCGACCGGTTGTACTCGGGCGACACGAACAGCAGGCCCTCGGCACTCTCCACCGCGCGCTTGAACTCCGTGACCGCCTCGACCGGCTCGAGCTCGTCGTCGCGGTTGTAGAGGGGAAGGCCGCGGATGGGGATCTCCTCCAGCTCCAGGCTGGGCGGCGCGAGGCGCACCAGCGCCCTCGCGAGGGTGCGATTGATCGAGTCCGACGCCAGGCTGCCGATGAGGTAGCCGATCCGATGGGCCATGGTGAGTCCCCCGTCTCTCCCTGCATTTCCAGGATATCTCCGCGGTGGGGGCTTGCCGCAAGGCCCCACCCCGCGGGCAGAATCGACGGTCTGCGCGCGCTCCGGCGCGTGGAACGCGAAGGAGATTCATGCCCATCGACCCCTTCCACCTCTCCCCCGAGAAACAGGCCAAGACCGCTCCCGCCCTCATCGACGCCGATCGCCGACACCTCCAGCGCATCGCGGCCGAACTCGACGGTCAGCGCGCCGACGTCGCCCGACGGCTCGACGACGTCCGTCGCGTGCGCGCCGGCTCCGGGGGCGCCGCCGTGGACCGCGACCTCGAGATCCGGCGGCTGTCGTCGCGCCTGCGCGTGCTCGAACGCTTCGACATCGACGTGTGCCTCGGCCGCATGACCCCCGCCGACGGCGAGCCCGTCTACATCGGCCGCACCGGGCTCGCCGCCTCCGACGGCACCCGGCTGCTGATCGACTGGCGTGCGCCCGCCGCCGAGCCCTACTTCGCCGCGACGCTGGAGGACCCCCGCGGTCTGATCTCCCGCCGCCGATACCGGTGGACGGACGGCCGCATCAGCGACTACTGGGACGAGGCCTTGACCGCCGACGGCTTCGACGGCGCGGCCTCCCTCGACGACCAGTCCGCGTTCATCGCGAGCCTCGGCACGCACCGCACCGCCCGCATGCGCGACGTGCTGGCGACCATCCAGGCCGACCAGGACGCGATCATCCGCACCCCGTCCCGCGGCGCCCTCGTGGTGGACGGCGGTCCGGGCACCGGCAAGACCGTGGTGGCACTGCACCGCGCGGCCCACCTGCTCTACGCCGAGCCGCACCTCACCGCGAGCGCGGGCGGGATGCTGCTGGTGGGCCCGAACCCGCACTACCTCGCCTACGTGGAAGACGTGCTGCCGAGCCTCGGCGAGGACACCGTGCGGCTGTGCACCCTCCGCGACCTCACCCCGGAAGGCACGACGGCCCCGCCCGAAGCCGACCAGAGGATCGCCGCGCTCAAGGCCGCGCTCGACCCCGAGGCGGTGCTTGCCGCCGCGGCCGCCGCGTTCGAGCGGCCGCCCGGCCACGCGACGCGCCTCGACTCCCCGTGGGCCGACCTGTGGCTCAGCCGCGAGGAGTGGGCGGAGGTGTTCGCGGGCGCCGACCCCGCCGCGACCCACAACGAGGCGCGCGACGAGGTGTGGGAAGAGCTGCTGGAACTGCTGGTGGAACAGGTCGACGACGACGACGTGCCGCCCCACGCGGTGCGACGGTGGCTGCGGCAGGACGACGAGCTGACCGGCACGTTCGTGCGCGCGTGGCCCCTGCTGACACCGGGCGAGGTGGTGGCTCGGCTGTGGAGCTCCCCCGAGTTCCTGCGGGCGTGCGCCCCCGCGCTGACCCCCGACGAGGTGACGCTGCTGCAGCGCGACCGTCCGGATGCCTGGACCGACGCCGACCTCCCGCTGCTCGACGCGGCACACCGGCGCATCGGCGACCCGGAGGCCGTGCGAGCCGCCCACCGCCGCAACGCCGTGATCGCCTCGGCGCAGGAGCAGATGTCGCACGTGGTCGACCACCTGATCGAGGACGACGACAGCGAGATGAAGGTGATGTCGATCCTGCGTGGCCAGGACGCCCGCAACGTGCTCGTGGGCGTGGACGCACCGCCCGTGCTGCCGCCGGACGAGCTCGCCGGGCCGTTCGGGCACATCGTGGTCGACGAGGCGCAGGAGCTCACGGATGCGCAGTGGCGGATGCTGCTCGCCCGGTGCCCCTCGCGCAGCATCACGATCGTCGGGGATCGCGCCCAGGCGAGACACGGCTTCACCGAGACCTGGCAGCAGCGGCTCGCCCGGGTCGGCGTGCGGGAGGTGAGCGTGGCCCACCTCGGGGTGAACTACCGCACCCCCGCGGAGGTGATGGCGGTCGCGGCCCCCGGAATCCTCGCGGCGCTGCCCGACGCGAACGTCCCGACCTCGGTGCGCGAGAGCGGCATCCCGGTGCGGACCGGTGCCGTGGCCGAGCTGCCCGCCGTGCTCGACGACTGGCTCGCGGCGAACCCCGACGGTGTGGCCTGCGTGATCGGGGACTCCTCGTTCGCCCCGACCGCCCGCGTGCGCTCGCTCACGCCGACCTCGGCCAAGGGACTGGAGTTCGACCTCGTGGTGCTGGTGTACCCCGAGCGGTTCGGCGAGGACCTGACCGGCGCGGTGGACCGCTACGTCGCGATGACCCGGAGCACGCGGGAGCTCATCCTGCTCGCGTGATCCCGGACGAAGGTCGCTATCCGCCCGCGGTCCGGTGGTTCTACCCTGAGACGATGACGAACGCCGCGCGCACGGCACCGCACTGTCCCGAGGACGACGTGGTGATGCTCGCGGTGCCCGGCGGCTGGAGGTGCCCGGAGTGCGGGCACCTCCAGCAGCCGCAGGACGGCGAGGAGCCGCGGGACCGCGAGGACCTCGGCCGCCTGCGCTGAGGGCTCAGACGCTGTCGTCCTGGTCGACGATCGTGCCGGTCGGTTCGCTGATCTCGACCGTGTGGCGCACGCCGTGCTCCGACGCCAGCGCCTCCCCCTCCTCGATCGCCTCATCCCGGCTGGCGTAGCTGCGCGAGAGCTCGGGGGCACCCTCGGCCTCGTTCACCCACTGGCCGTTCTTCGACCGCGTGACCACGGCGGTGACGGTCATCACACGTCACCGGGGCCCAGGTCGCCCTGTCCCTCGTCGCCGAGGTCGGCGAGCACCGGGTCCTCGCCCTGGCTCTCGGGCTGCGGGCCGGAGCCGGGCAGGTCATCCGCGGGGACCTCGTCGTCGGGGTCGGGGATCTCGTCCGGGTCGCGACCGGTCGCGGTCGCCGTGTCGAGCTCGTCGGCGGAGGCGCCGTCGTCGAGGGCCTCCGTGCGCTCCCATTCCGCCTGCGCCGGATCGTCCCGCGGGTCTGCTTCGGTGGTCGCGTCGCCGTCGCGCAGCGGCTGACCGCCGACGTCGTCGGGTGTCGATGCCATGTCTCCTCCTTCGATCGGTCCGCCCAGTGTGCCGCCCGGGGTTCCCGGTGCCGAGGGGGTTGAGCGGGCCGGCCGCAGCGGGTAGGTTCCGGCGGCGTCGGAACCCGTGACGGCGCGCGCGGACGGGGGCAGGATGAGGGCATGACAGCGACCACCCCCGCCCCCACCCCGACGCAGCTGCGGCTGATCATCGAGACCGACGACTTCGACACCGCCCTCCGGTTCTACCGCGACGTGCTGGGCATGCCCGAGCAGCTCGCCTACGCGACCGACGGCGACGACCGCGTGGCGATCCTGCACGCAGGCATCGCCACCATCGAGCTCGCGACGCCGACGCACGCCGCGAACATCGACGAGGTGGAGGGCGCACCGCACACGCCCGGAGCGCTGCGCATCGCCCTGGAGGTCGACGACACGGCCCAGGCCGTCGCGGCCGCCGAGGAGGGTGGTGCCGCCCTGATCGCGCCACCCGTGCAGACGCCGTTCCGGAGCCTCAACGCGCGCATCCAGGGCCCAGCGGGGTGGCAGATCACCCTGTTCCAGGAGCTGGAGACGCTGGAGGAGCGCGCGGCGCGCGAGGGCTTCACGACGGACGACGCCCGCGACCGCTGACCCGCGCCCGGGACCTGGGCGCGTCCTCGGGTTTCGTGACGCTACGCGTCGCCGCGCTTGCCCGGGCCAGGCCCGCCGGGCTGAAATCGATTCATGACGTCGATCGCGGTCCTCGTGGGGAACCCCCACCCGTCCTCCCGCACCACGAGCGTCGCGGAGGAGGTCGCGGCGCAGCTCGCCGACCTCACGGGCGCCGAGGTGCTGCCCACCATCGAGCTCGCGGCGTATGCGGACCGGGTCTTCGTCGTGCCCGACCCCGAGATCGACGCCCTGGTCGAAGAGGTGTCGACGGCGGATGTCGTGGTCGTGGCGAGCCCCACGTACAAGGCCGCCTACACCGGACTACTGAAGGCGTTCCTCGACCGCGTCGACACGGGCGGGCTGGACGGAGTGGTCGCCGTGCCCGTCCTCACGATCGGCTCCCCCGCGCACACCCTCGCCGTCGAGCACACGCTGCGCCCCCTGCTGGTCGAGCTCGGCGCGACGGTACCCGTGCGCGGCCTCGCGTTCCCGGCCGCCGAGGTCGAGGATCGCACGCGCCTCGTGTCCGCGTGGCTCGCCCCGCACCGCCGGGCGCTGGAATCGCTGCTCGCGCACTGACCACGGGCGGATGACGCGAGCGGAACGCGAGTGCCGCGGTCGAGGGACGGTCCGAGAGGACGATCGACGCAGACGCCCATGTAAGGAGCGGTCTTCCGTGTGAGAGCCGGAGCGACGGTATGTGGCGGCGCGTGTCGCTGTGTTGCAGTGCACGTGCGCGGTCGCGGGGGCCGTGCGTACCGTCGTGGCATGACCGCCCCCGCCGCTTCGTCCTCGTCCCCCGCCCGCGAGCGTGCCGCCTCCGACGTGCTGGACCGGCTGTCGGTCGGCGCCGACACGTTCAAGGCCGTGTTCCGCGGGCACCCGGGAGGCGTGGCCGTGATCACCGCGCAGGGGGCGGACGGCCCCGTGGCGCTCACGGCGTCGTCGGTGTCGTCGGTGAGCGTGGATCCTCCGCTGCTGGTGTTCTCGGTGTCGGCGCTGTCGTCGGCGGCGGAGACCCTGACCTCGGCCGCGACAGTCGTGGTGCACCTCCTGGATGCGGACGACATCGAGCTCGCGCGCCTAGGGGCGACCAGCGGTATCGACCGGTTCGCCGATACGAACGCCTGGGCCCCGCTCGCCACCGGGGAGCCCGTGTTCGCGGGAGCCCGCGCCTGGGTGCGCTGCGCCGTCGTGAGCCGGATGGAGGCGGGCGGCTCGACCGTCGTCGCCGCGCACGGCCTGCAGGCGCACATCGCCCGGGACGCCGAGCGCGCCCTCGTCTACCACGACCGCACGTGGCACGCCCTGGGCGCGCACTCGCACCTCCCCTGACGGCGGGTACACACCGGCGTTGTCCGCCTCTCCGCCGCAGCGGTGCGAGATCCGCAAAGCCGGAAACGACGAAGCCCCGGTGAGAAGGATGCTCTCACCGGGGCTTTCTGGTCGGGCTGACAGGATTTGAACCTGCGACCCCTTGACCCCCAGTCAAGTGCGCTACCAAGCTGCGCCACAGCCCGTTGTTCTGCACTCTCGCGCAGGCAACTCCCCTATCTTAGCCGTACCCGCGGCCCTCTCGCGAACCGGGGCGTTGCGGGGTGTCGGAGCCACCGCGTACCGTCGCGGTCATGCCGACGATCACCACCGAACTCGCCACGTCCGACCGCTGGGACGACGTGCAGCACGCTCTCACGGGCGGGGGCGACGGTGCGAGCTGCCAGTGCATCTGGCCGATGCTGAGCAACAAGGACTGGAACACGACCACCACGCCGCAGCGCACCGACATGTTCCGGGCCGAGATCGACGAGGGTCCACCGCCCGGGCTCGTGGCCTACGTCGACGGCGAGGCCGCGGGCTGGATCCGTATCGGACCGCGCACCGCCCAGGCCCGCATCCCCCGCACGCGCATCATCGCCGCGTCGTCCGCCGAGCCGTTCGACGACCCGTCCGTGTGGGCGGTGACGTGCTTCGTGGTGCGCCGCGAGCACCGGGGCACCGGACTCAACGCGGCACTGCTGCGGGCGGCGGTCGACTACGCCGCGGCCTCCGGAGCGCGTCTGGTCGAGGGGTACCCGGTCGACACCCGCGGCGAGAAGCAGCGCGCGAACGACCTGTTCCACGGCACGCTGAACACCTTCCTCGGCGCAGGCTTCACGGAGCAGACGGTCATGAAGCCCGGACGGGTTCTCGTGACGCTCGACCTGTCCTCCCGCACCGACGCATGACCACCACCCCGCGGCACACCCCCGCGCCCCCGGATATACCGCCGCGGCCATACGATGAGGGGATGCGCCGCCGCACCCTCCCCCGCCCGATCGTGTGGGCGTTCGCGCCGTACGTCGCGGTGTCGCTGCTGCACGTCGTGCTGCTCGCGCTCGACCACGACCTGGCCGCTCCGACCAAGCTGCTGCTCATGCCGCTGCTCGCGGTACCGGTGCTCGTGGCCGCCCCACGCCTCCGGCCGCGCTCCGCCCTCGTGCTCGCGCTCGCGGCGCTGCTGTTCTCCTGGCTGGGCGACGGCGCGGGGGCGCTGTTCCCCGCCGCCCCCGAGCTTCCGCTCATGCTCGGGTTCTTCGGCCTCGCGCACGTGGCGTACATCGTGCTGTTCGCGAGGCACCTCGCCCGGCGTCGGCTGCCCTGGTGGACGCTGGTGTACGCGGCGTGGTGGGTCGCGATGATCCTCACGCTCGGGCCGCACACCGGCCCCCTGCTGATCGCCGTCGCCGCCTACGGGCTGCTGCTGGGCGGCACGGCGGCGATGGCCGCCCGCTGCCACCCCCTCGTCGCGGTGGGCGGCGCGTTCTTCCTCGCCAGCGACACGATCCTCGCGTTCCGGCTCTTCCTCCCCGATGCTCTCCCGGCCTGGAGCAGCCCCGCCGTGATGGCGACCTACACGCTCGGACAGGGGCTCCTCATCGCGGGCACCCTGGTCGTCCTCGCACGGAAGGCCTCGTGATGGCTGACAGCGTCCGCGTCGACAGCTGGCTGTGGGCCGTCCGCGTCTACAAGACCCGGTCGGCCGCGACCACCGCATGCCGTGCGGGGCATGTGCGCGTGAACGGCGACAAGGCCAAGGCCGCGCAGACGGTCCGCATCGGCGACGAGCTGCGCATCCGCATCTCGGGGTTCGACCGCATCCTCATCGTCCGGCAGCTGCTCGTCAAACGCGTCGGCGCCCCACTCGCCGCCCTCGCCTACGAAGACCGCACACCCGAACGCGAACCGCAGGCCGCGCTCGGCCTGCGCGACCGCGGTGCCGGTCGCCCGACCAAACGCGAGCGCCGCGAGATCGACCGCCTCCGCGGCCGGGACACCCCGCCCGACTGACCCCGCGGCATCCGCTCGTCCGCACGCGTCAGGCGTCCAGCAGCCTCCGCAGCCACCCGCTCGACCGCACCTGCGCGCCCGCGGCCTCGACCCGCGCCTGCAGCTCCCGGTCGCTCGTGACCGCCAGCACCCGCTGCGCCCCCGCGACCCGACGCTCGACCTCGGCCACGATCGCATCATCGCCCGCGGCCTCGGCCCGCACGACCGCCAGCGCCGGCTCCGCGACTCCGGCCTCGGCGGCACCGGTCTCCGCGGCCTCGGTCCCGATGTCGCGGGCACGACCCTCGACCACGAGCGCCACCTCCGGGTACCAGTCGTCTCCGTCGAGCCCCAGGTCGTCCGCGGGCACCGCCAGCCCGGCCAGCCGGTCACGCAAGCGCGCGGCCGCACCTGCTCGGTCCTTCCACCAGCCGTCGGGCACCGACCCGACCACGTTCGCCCCGTCGACCACCACGGCCGGGAACACATCGAGCTGAGCGCGCAGCATCGGCCACGCCGCCCCGAACCCCGGGTGCAGCGGCAGCTCGTCCACGCGGTCGACCGGGACCCACTCCAGCGCCACGCTCTCCGGATCGCTGATCACCGGGTCGAACGGGCTGCGCACATCGGCGACTACCGTCGTGTACGACCAGATGCCGAGGTCGAGCACGCTCGTGAAGCGCGGACGCACGGCGCCGTCCGGCACGCCCGCCTCCTCCTGCGCCTCCCGGATCGCTCCGACGATCGCCGACTCGCCCTCGTGCAGCGCACCGCCGGGCAACCCCCACGTGCCGCCGAAGTGGCTCCACGACACGCGGTGCTGCAGCAGGATCCCGCGCGTCGCGTCGACCGCGAGCAGACCGGCCGCACCGAACCGCCCCCAGTAGCGCTCCCCCGTGTCTGCGACCACCCAGGCGTCGCCGGGGTTGCGCGGTCCTTCGGGGCGACGCGGTTCGCCGGGAGCGGGGGGTACGACTGTCACCCCCTCAGCTTTTCACAGCATCGGGGTGGCGGCGCCACCCGGCGACACACGCCGGAACGCGTCAGCGCTGGCGGCGCTCCCGCACGCGCATGTTGATGACGATCGGCGTCCCCTCGAACGGGTAGAGCTCGCGCAGGCGCCGCTGGATGAACCGGCGGTAGCCCGGGTCGAGGAACCCAGTCGTGAACAGCACGAACGTCGGCGGACGCGTCGAGGCCTGCGTGCCGAACAGGATGCGCGGCTGCTTGCCCCCGCGCAGCGGGTGCGGGTGCTCGGCCACGAGCTCGGCGAGGAAGGCGTTGAACTTGCCGGTCGGGATGCGGCGGTCCCAGTTCTCGAGCGCCGTCTCCAGCGCGGGCACCAGCTTGTCGAGGTGTCGCCCGGTCTTCGCGGAGATGTTCACCCGCGGAGCCCACGCCACGTGCGCGAGGTCCTGCTCGATCTCGCGCTCGAGGTACCGGCGGCGGTCGGCGTTCTCCAGGTCGTCGTCGTTCAGGCGGTCCCACTTGTTGAACGCGAGGACGAGCGCGCGGCCCGACTCCAGCACGAGGTCGATGATCCGCACGTCCTGCTCGCTGATCGTCTCCGACACGTCGAGGACCACGACGGCGACCTCGGCCTTCTCCAGCGCGGCCGACGTGCGCAGCGAGGCGTAGAAGTCCGCGCCCTGCGCCATGTGCACGCGGCGACGGATACCGGCCGTGTCGACCAGACGCCACATCTTGCCGCCGAGCTCCACGACCTCGTCGACCGGGTCGCGCGTCGTGCCGGCCAGGTCGTTCACGACCACGCGCTCCTCCCCCGCCGCCTTGTTCAGCAGCGAGGACTTGCCCACGTTGGGGCGACCGAGGATCGCGACACGTCGCGGCCCGCCGATCTCCTGCTTCGCGACCGCCGAGATCTCGGGAAGCTTCTTCAGCACGGCATCCAGGAGATCCGCCACGCCGCGGCCGTGGATGGCCGAGACCGGGTGGGGCTCACCGAGACCGAGGTTCCACAGCGCGGCGGCCTCCGGCTCCTGCCGGGCGTCGTCGATCTTGTTCGCGACCAGGAACACGGGCTTGCCGCTCTTGCGCAGCAGCTTGACCACGTGCTCGTCGGTCGAGGTGGCGCCGACCATCGCGTCGACCACGAACAGCACCACGTCGGACAGGTCGATCGCGACCTCCGCCTGCGCGGCGACCGAGCGGTCGATGCCGCGGGCGTCGGGCTCCCAGCCGCCGGTGTCGACGAGCGTGAAGCGCCGGTCGTTCCATTCGGCCTTGTAGGTGACGCGGTCGCGCGTGACCCCGGGGGTGTCCTCCACCACGGCCTCACGACGACCGAGGATGCGGTTCACGAGCGCCGACTTGCCGACGTTCGGCCGTCCGACGATCGCGACGACCGGCAGCGCGGGCAGGAACTCGATGCCGTCCTCGCCCAGCGAGACGCCCGCGAGGAGCGCGGCATCCTCGTCGTCCAGCTCGTAGTCGGCGAGACCGGCGCGCAGGGTCTCGGCGCGCTGCTCGGCGAGGTGCTCGTCGAGGTTCTCCATCTTCTCGGCGAGCTGGTCGGGGCCGCCTTCGTATTCGTCGTCAGCCACGGTGTGCTCCTCGGAGTCGTTCGATCACCGTGAGGACGGCGTCGATGGTCTGGGGGTAGTCGAGTTCGGTCGAGTCGACGACCTCGACGCCCTCGGCGGCGTTGAGGAAGTCGACGACGGCGCTGTCGGAGGCGTCGCGTCGGTGCAGGGCCGCGGCGACGGCGGCGGCGTTCTCCCCCGCGAGCTCGCCGGCACGGCGTGCGGCGCGCACCTCAGGGGCGGCGGTCAGGAGGATGCGCACGGGGGCATCCGGCGCGACCACCGTCGTGATGTCGCGGCCCTCGACCACGACGGCCGGGTAGGGCGCGTCGGCGACCAGCGCGCGGAACAGCTCGTTCACCTGCGCGCGCACCTCGGGCACGCGGGCGACGCCGCTCACCGCGCCGGAGACCCGCGGTTCGCGGATGGCGTCGGTCACGTCGGTGTCGCCCACCCGGACCGTGCGGTCGTCGGGGTCGAGGCCGAGACGGACCGGGAAGTCGGCCGCGGCGGCGCGCACGGCGGCCGCGTCATCGGTGTCGGCGCCCTGCTCCAGCACATGCCAGGCGAGCGCCCGGTACGCCGAGCCGGTGTCGAGGTAGCCGTAGCCGAGCTGGCGCGCGACCGCCTTGGAGACGCTGGACTTGCCGGAACCGGCCGGCCCGTCGATGGCGATGAACTTCGTGGCGGAGACGGTGGAGGTGTCAGTCATTCGTGTTCCCTGCAATGCGCCAGCCGCGTTCCTGGAGCCCGGTGATCGCGCCGTGCAGCGCCGCGGGGTCGACACTGATCTCGGCCAGACCGAACTGTGCGCCGGGCGAGTGCTCCAGACGCAGGTCCTCGACGTTGACGCCGAGTTCGCCGAGCTCGCCGAACAGGCGGCCGAGCTGTCCGGCGGTGTCGTCGACCATCACCACGAGCGTCTCGAAGCGCCGGTTCTGGCCGTGCTTGCCCGGCAGGCGCTCCACGCCGTCGTTGCCCTGCCGGATGGTCTCCGCGATCACACGGCGTGCGCCGGGGGCCGCCGGCGCCCGCAGCGCCTCGGCGACATCGCCCAGGTCGGCCGCCAGCGCGTCGAGGATCTCCACGACGGGCCCCGCGTTCGCGCCGAGGATCTGCACCCACAGCTCGGGCGCGGAGGCGGCGATGCGCGTCGTGTCGCGCACGCCCTGACCCGCCAGGCGCAGCGCGCCCTCCTCGGCTCCCGCGAGCCGCGCGGCCAGCAGACTCGCGACGACCTGCGGCACGTGCGAGGTGAGGGCGACCGATCGGTCGTGCTCCTCCGGCGTCATCTCCAGCGGCATCGCGCCCACGTCGAGCGCGAGCGCCTCGACCAGCGCGAGATCCGTGGCCTTCGTGTCCTCGTCGCGGCACACCACCCAGGGCCGCCCGATGAAGAGGTCGGCGCGGGCGGAGATGGCGCCGCCGCGCTCACGCCCCGCGAGCGGGTGCGAGCCGATGTAGCGCGCGAGGTCGACGCCGCGGTCGCGCAGCGTCCGGAACGGTTCGAGCTTGACGCTCGCGACATCGGTCACGACCGCGTCCGGGTACCGCTCCAGCTCGGCCTGCACCACGTCGGCTGTGACGTCGGGCGGCACGGCCACCACGATCAGCGCGGGGGCGTCGTCGTCGGCGGCGAGTCGACCGGCGCCGTAGTCCACCGCCAGTCGCAGCTGCGCCGGGGAGGCATCCGTGAGCGCCACGTCGACACCCTTGGCCCGCAGCGCATGACCGACGCTCGCGCCGAGCAGGCCGGCACCGACGATGCGGACGGTACCGGACAGACGCGGCGCGACGGCACCGGTCTTCCGCGCCGTGGGCGCACTCGTCGTGTCGGTCATTCGGTCTCCTGCTCGCCTGGCGCCGCGGCGACACCGGATTCACGGCGCGCGAGGGTCAACAGCGCACCGAGTTCGATTTTACTCAGGTCACGCGTCTTCCCCGCCGGGAGGGTTCCCAGGTGCAGCGGGCCGAACTGCCGGCGCACGAGCTCGGTCACGGGGTGGCCGACCGCGGCCATCATCCGACGCACGATGCGGTTGCGCCCCGAGTGCAGCGTGAGCTCCACCAGGCTCGAGCCGCGCGACGTGTCCAGCAGCCGCGCCTTGTCCGCCGCGATGGGGCCGTCCTCCAGCTCGATGCCCTTCGTGAGCGTGGAGATCGTCTGCGGGGTCACCGTGCCGTCCACCTTGGCGATGTACACCTTGGTCACACCGAACGACGGATGCGCCAGCACGTGCGCGAGCTCGCCGTCGTTCGTGAGCAGCAGCAGCCCGCTGGTCTCGGCGTCGAGGCGCCCCACGTTGTAGAGCCGTTCCTCGTAGTCCTTCGTGAAGCGACGCAGGTCGGGCCGCCCGCTCTCGTCACGCATGCTGCTGACCACTCCGGTGGGCTTGTTCAGCATCACGTAGCGCTTGGTCACGTCGAGCTGCACCGCGGTGCCGTCCACGTCGACCAGGTCGCGCTCGGGGTCGATCCGACGGCCGAGCTCGGTCACGGTCTGCCCGTTCACCCGGATGCGCCCCTCGACGATGTACTGCTCGACGACACGACGCGAGGCGACGCCCGCCGCCGCGAGGACCTTCTGCAGCCGCACGCCCTCGGGCACGGTGGCGTCGTCATGGGCAGCGTTCATCGGAGGGTCCCTTCGTCGAAGCCGTCGGCGCCGTCGTCCAGCAACGGCGAGATCGGCGGCAGCTCGTCCAGAGAGTTGATGCCGAGGTGCTGCAGCAGCGCGTCGGTGGTGCCGTAGTTGATCGCCCCGGTCTCGGAGTCCGCGAAGAGCTCAGTGATGAGGCCGCGGGCGAGGAGCGTGCGCACGACCGAGTCCACGTTCACGGCGCGGATCGACGCGACCTGGCTGCGGGTGACGGGCTGCTTGTAGGCGATCACCGCGAGCGTCTCCAGGGCCGCCTGCGACAGCCGTGCGGGCGCCTGCCCGCCGACGAACTCCGCCACCACGGGGTCGAGGTCTTCGCGCACGTACAGCCGCCACCCGCCACCGACCTCGCGCAGCTCGAAGCCGCGCCGCGGTCCTCGGCCCCGTCCGTCGTAGTCGTCCCCGAGCGCCTCCAGCGTCTGCCGCACGGCCGGCACCGGCGCGCCGACCGCGGCCGCGAGGGCGACCAGGCCGATCGGCTCGTCCACGATGAAGAGGATCGCCTCGACGCGCTCGCTCAGCGGCAGCTCGGAGCCCACGACCGTCGCGGCGTCGTCGCCCCCGGGCTCGACCTCCGGCCCGGTCTCGGTCTCGGTCACGGGCTCGACCTCCGGCGCGGTCTCGGTCTCGGTCACGTCATCGGTCATAGTCGGCCCCCAGGGTCGCGAGTGTCTCGTCCGACCAGGTGTCGGCGGCCCAGCGGAGCGTCAGCTCGCCGAGCGGTTCCAGTTGTTCGAAGGAGAGCGCCGCGTGGCGGTACAGCTCCAGGACGGAGATGAAGCGCGCCACCACGATCCCCGGCTCGGTGACGCCGGCGACCAGCTCGCGGAAGCTGATCGACTCGGTGCCGCGCAGCAGCGTCACGACGATCGCCGCCTGCTCGCGGATGCTCACCAGCGGTGCGTGCAGGTGATCGAGCCCGACGTGCGGCATCTCCTTGGGCGCGAAAGCCAGCAGTGCCAGCGCCGCGAAGTCGTCCGCGCTCAGCGACCACACCAGCTCCGGCGTCTTGCGGCGGTGCTTCTCCTCCAGCGGCACCGCCCGCACGTGACGGCGGTCCTCCCGCTGCAGGCACCGCGCGAACCACGCCGACACCTCCTTGAACGCCCGGTACTGCAGCAGGCGCGCGAACAGCAGGTCGCGCGCCTCCAGCAGCGCCACGGCCTCGGCGTCGACGAGCTCGCCCTGCGGCAGGAGGCCGGCGACCTTCATGTCGAGCAGCGTCGCGGCCACCACGAGGAACTCCGACGCCTGGTCGAGCTCCTCCTCGTCCTCCAGCTCGGCGAGGTAGGCGATGAACTCGTTCGTGACCGCGCTCAGCGACACCTCGGTGATGTCCATCTCGTGCTTCGAGATGAGATTCAGCAGCAGGTCGAACGGTCCGTCGAAGTTCGACAGCGAGACGCGGAAGCCCGTGTCGCCCTCCGCGGGGGCGACGGCCTCGGCGGTCGGATCGGTCTCGGCGTGCTCAGGCGACGGCGCCACGGGCGACCAGCTCCCGCGCCAGCCGCAGATACGCCTGCGCGGCGGCGTGCTCCGGCGCGAACTCGGTGATGGGCACGCCGGAGACCGAGGCGTCGGGGAACTTCACCGTGCGGCCGATCACGGTCTCCAGCACGTCGTCGCCGAAGGCCTCCACCACCCGCTCCAGCACCTCGCGCGAGTGCAGCGTGCGCGGGTCGTACATGGTCGCCAGCAGCCCGTCCATCGTGATCGACGGATTCAGGCGGTCGCGCACCTTGTCGATGGTCTCGATCAGCAGCGCCACCCCGCGCAGGGCGAAGAACTCGCACTCGAGCGGGATGATCACGCCGTGCGCGGCGGTGAGGGCGTTGACCGTGAGCAGGCCGAGCGAGGGCTGGCAGTCGATCAGGATGACGTCGTACTCGCCCGCGACCTGGCGGAGCACCCGCGCGAGGATGGTCTCGCGGGCCACCTCGTTGACCAGGTGCACCTCGGCGGCCGACAGGTCGATGTTCGCGGGCAGCACGTCGAGGCCCTCGACGTTGGAGTGGACGATCGCCTCGTGCGCGTCGCGCTTCGTGTCCAGCAGCAGGTCGTACACGGTGGGGACGTCGTGGGTCTGGATGCCCAGGCCCGCGGACAGCGCACCCTGCGGGTCGAAGTCGACGGCGAGCACCTTGCGGCCGTACTCCGCGAGGGACGCGGCGAGGTTGATCGAGGTGGTCGTCTTGCCGACGCCGCCCTTCTGGTTGCAGAGGGCGATGATGCGCGCGGGACCGTGCGACTTCAGCGGCGCCGGGATCGGGAAGCCGCGGTAGGGGCGGCCGGTGGGTCCCATGGGGGTGTCGTCGGCCTTCTTCGCCTTCGCCCTGGACTTCGCCGCGTTCTCAGCCACCGGTTCTCCTGCTCCTTCGTGCTTGCTCGATTGTAGCGGCCGGGCCGGTCACGGGCCGTCCCGGCGCGCGGCGGCGGACCCAGGCGACCGCGCGAGTCAGCGGGCCCGCGGGTGCGACGTGGCGTACACGTCGCGCAGCGCGTCGACCGACACGTGCGTGTAGATCTGAGTCGTGGCGACCGACGAGTGCCCGAGCAGCTCCTGCACCACGCGCACGTCCGCGCCGCCCTGCAGCAGATGGGTCGCGAACGAGTGCCGCAGGGTGTGCGGCGACACTTCGGCCGTGATCTGCGCCCGCTCCGCCGCCGCCCGGATCACCAGCCACGCGCTCTGCCGGGACAGCGGCGCACCGCGGGCGCCGAGGAACAGGCGCGCCGAGGCTCTGCCCTTCGCGGCGAGCCCGGGACGCACCCGCGTCAGGTACGCGTCGACCGCGTCACGCGCGTACGAGCCCACCGGCACGATGCGCTCCTTCGACCCCTTGCCGCGCAGCCGCAGCACCTCCCCGTGCGCGAGGTCGTCGACGTCGAGCCCGACCGCCTCCGACACGCGGGCGCCCGTGGCGTACAGCAGTTCCAGCAGCGCGCGGTCGCGGATGCCGAGCGGCTCCTCCGGCGACGGCGCCGCGAGCAGGCGCTCGACCTGCTCGATCGTCAGCGCCTTCGGCAGCCTCCGCGGAGCCTTGGGCGGACGCAGCCGGCCGCTCGGGTCGTCGGCCTCGATCCCCTCGCGCGCCAGGAAGCGGTGCCACCCGCGCACGGACGACTGCAACCGGGCGAGGCTCGTCGCCGCGGGCGGGGGCTCGGCGGACGCACGCTCGGCGATGAAGCGGTCGATCACCGCGGGGGTCACCTCGGTCGTGTCGGTGATGCCCTCGGCGGCGAGCCACCCCCGGTAGCCGTCGAGGTCGCGCCGGTACGCCGCGATCGTGTGCGCGCTCAGTCCGCGCTCGATCGTGACGTGACGCAGATACGCGTCGAGGGCGCGATCGAGCAGCATGTCAGCCCCGGTCGCGGAGCCTCTGCGCGGCCGCGAGCACACCGATCGCGAGGATGCCGTTGCGCATGCGACCGTCGAGCACCGCGGCCACCGCGTCGTCGAGGGGCACCCAGACGAGCCGGATGTCGGCCTCCTCGTCCTCCCGGGAGTGTGCGGCGTCGGCGGCCGTGATGCCCGTGGCGAGGAACAGCTGGATCAGCTCGTCGTTCCCGCCCGGCGTGGTCCACGACGACACCAGGGGCTCCCAGTGCGCCGCGACCAGGTCGGCCTCCTCCGCGAGCTCGCGCTGCGCGGCCGCGGCAGGGTCCTCCCCCGGCACGTCGAGCAGACCGGCGGGCAGCTCCCAATCGCGGTGCCGGATCGGGTGCCGGTACTGCTGGATCAGCAGCACCCGGCCCCGGTCGTCCAGCGCGACGATCGCCACCGCGCCGGGATGGGCGACGTACTGGCGCACGATCTCACCGTCGCCGTAGCGCACACGGTCGGAGCGCACGTCCCACACCCGTCCCTCGTACACGAGCTCGGAGTACAGGACCTCGGGGTCTAGCGGCTCGTCGCGCAGCGGACCGCCGTCGGGCAGGGCGCCAATGTCACTCATCGGCGCTGACGTCGAACAGCTCGCTCGCGCGGTGCCGCTCGATCGCCGCACCCACCAGTCCGCGGAACAGCGGGTGCGGGTCGGTCGGGCGCGACCGCAGCTCGGGGTGGGCCTGCGTGGCGATGTAGTACGGGTGCACGTCGCGCGGCAGCTCCACGTACTCGACCAGGTCCAGCTCGGGGTTCAGGCCGGAGAACACCAGCCCGGCCTCGGACAGCCGGTCGCGGTACGCGTTGTTGACCTCGTAGCGGTGGCGGTGCCGCTCCGACGCCTCCGGGGTGCCGTACAGCTCCCGCGCCAGCGAGCCCTCCGCGAGGGCGGCCTGGTAGAGCCCCAGGCGCATGGTGCCGCCCAGGTCGCCGCCGTCGAGGATCTCGACCTGCTCGGCCATGGTCGCGATCACGGGCTCCTTCGTCTCCGGGTCGAACTCGCTCGACGATGCGCCCTCGATGCCGGCCACATCGCGGGCGAACTCGATCACCATGCACTGCAGGCCGAGGCACAGTCCGAGCGTGGGGATGCCCTGCTCGCGCGCGAACTTCAGCGCGCCGAGCTTGCCCTCGATGCCGCGGATGCCGAAGCCGCCCGGCACGCAGATGCCGTCGAGCTCGGCGAGCTGCTCCTGGGCGCCCTCCGGGGTCTCGCACAGGTCGGAGGGGATCCAGCGGATGTGTACCTTGGTCTCCTGCGCGAAACCGCCGGCCTTGAGAGCCTCGGTCACGGAGAGGTACGCGTCGGGAAGGTCGATGTACTTGCCGACGAGGCCGATCGTGACCTCGTGCTTCGGGTTGTGCACCGCGTGCAGCACCTTGTTCCAGCGGGTCCAGTCGACGTCGGCCGCCTTCTGATCCAGACCGAGGCGCCGCACGATGTACGAGTCGAGCTCCTGCTCGTTCAGCGTGGAGGGGATGTCGTAGATGCTCGGGAGGTCGACCGTGTTGATGACGCCCTCGACGTCCACGTCGCACATCAGGGCGATCTTGTTGCGGTTGCTCGCGCTCACGGGACGGTCGCTGCGCAGCACCAGCGCGTCGGGCTGGATGCCCACCTGACGGAGAGCTGCGACGGAGTGCTGCGTCGGCTTGGTCTTCTGCTCACCGGAGGCGCCCATGAACGGCACGAGCGACACGTGCACGAAGAACACGTTGTCGCGGCCGAGCTCATGACGCAGCTGACGCGCGGCCTCCAGGAACGGCTGCGACTCGATGTCGCCCACCGTGCCGCCGACCTCGGTGATGATGACGTCGGGGCGCGGGTCCTCGGTCGCCTGCAGGCGCATGCGGCGCTTGATCTCGTCGGTGATGTGCGGGATGACCTGCACGGTGTCGCCGAGGTATTCACCGCGACGCTCGCGCGCGATGACCTGCGAGTAGATCTGGCCGGTGGTCACGTTGGCCGCCTGCGACAGGTTGATGTCGAGGAAGCGCTCGTAGTGGCCGATGTCGAGATCGGTCTCCGCGCCGTCGTCGGTGACGAACACCTCGCCGTGCTGGAACGGGTTCATGGTGCCCGGATCCACGTTCAGATACGGGTCGAGCTTCTGCATGACCACGCGGAGTCCGCGGGCGGTGAGCAGGTTGCCCAGGCTGGCCGCGGTGAGGCCCTTGCCCAAAGACGAAACGACACCACCAGTCACGAAGATGTGCTTGGTCGTGTCGTTCTTGGGCCCCGCAGAAGAAGAGTTCATCACGGGCTTCTATCCTAACAGTTCCCTCAGACGCCGAGGCTGAGAAGTTCGCGGGCATGGGTGAGCGCGGCGTCGGAATCGGCGAGGCCGGACAGCAGCCGCGCCATCTCGGCCTCCCGCTCCTCCCCCTCCAGACGCCGCACGCTCGAGGCGGTGACGGCCCCGTCGTTGGACTTGACGACCGTGAGGTGGTTGTTCGCGAACGCGGCGACCTGCGCCAGATGCGTCACCGCGATCACCTGCGACTTCTCCGCCAGCCGGGCGAGTCGCCGGCCGACCTCGATGGCCGCGGCCCCGCCGATGCCGGCGTCGACCTCGTCGAACACGAACGTGGGCACCGGGTCGGTCGCCGCGATGACGACCTCGATCGCGAGCATCACGCGCGACAGCTCGCCGCCCGAGGCACCCCTGGCCACCGACCGCGGTTCGGCGCCGGGGTGCGGGGCCAGCAGGATCGCCACGTCGTCGCGCCCGTGCGTGCTCTCGGCGCCGGGGGTGACCGAGACCTCCAGGCGGGCATCGGGCATCGCGAGCGCGTGGAGCTCCGCGGTGACGGCGTCGCCCAGGCGGACGGCGGCCTCCGTGCGGACGGCGGTCAGGGCGTCCGCCGCGGCGTCGAGCGCGGTACGCGCCTCCTCCCGCTCGGCGGTGAGACGCTGCAGTCGCTCGCCGTCGTCGCCGAGCTCCGCGAGGCGCGTCGAGCCCGTCTGCCACAGTCGGATGGCGTCGTCGAGGGACCCGTGCGCACGGATCAGCACGCCCAGCGCCGCCCGCCGCTCCTCGACCGCGGCGAGTTCGTGCGGGCCCGACTCGTCGAGGTCGGCGAGGAAGCCGGACAGCTGCCCGGCGGCGTCGGCGATACGGTAGCCGATGTCGGCGAGCGTCTCGGCGACCTCCGCGAGCGTCGCATCCGAGACCCGTTCGAGCGCCCGCCGCGCCTCCGCGACCAGTGCCGACGCATCCGGCTCGCCCTCCTCGTTCGAGAGCGCCCCGTGCGCGAGCGAGGCGGCCAGTCGCAGCTCCTCGGCGTTCGCGAGCCGTTCGGCGCGGGCCGCGAGTTCGGCGTCTTCGCCCGCCTCTGGTGCGGTCGCCTCGATCAGCGCGAGGTCTTCTCGCAGTCGCGCGGCCTCCTCCGCCCGGCGGTCGCGGTTGCCCGTGATCTCGGCGATCTCCGCGTCGAGGCCGCGCCAGCGCTCGAAGGCCGTGCCGTAGTGCTCCAGCGCCCGGGCGATCGCGTCACCGCCGAAGCGGTCGAGGGCGTCGCGCTGCGCAGCGGCGGACCGCAGCCGCAACTGCTCGGACTGGCCGTGCACGACCACCAGCTCGTCGGCGAGGGCGGACAGCACGCCGGCCGGAGCGGCGCGACCCCCCACGCTCGCCCTGCTTCGGCCCTCGGCGTTGAGGGTGCGCGACACGTACAGTTCGGCGCTGCCGCCACCGACCGGTTCGAGTTCGCCCCCGGCGTCGGCGACGATGTCTGCCACGTCCCCGGTCTCGGGCACGACCCAGACTCCCGCCACCGAGGCCTGGCCGGCTCCGGCGCGCACGGCACCCGAGTCGGCGCGCTGTCCGAGCAGCAGCCCGAGCCCCGTGACGACCATCGTCTTGCCCGCACCGGTCTCGCCGGTGATGGCGGTGAACCCCGGTCCGAGCGGGAGCACGGCGTCGGCGATCACACCGAGGTCCCGCAGGCGCATCTCCTCGATCACGGCTGGTTCCTCCGGTCCTGTCCGCGCCACCCTTCGACCGGCAGCTGGAACTTGCGCACCAGCCGGTTCGTGAACGCGGTCGGGTGCAGGCGCGCGAGGCGCACCGGCCGCGAGGACCGTCGCACCACCACACGCGCTCCGGGCGGGAGCTCGTGCGAGCGTCGGCCGTCGCACCAGAGGATGCCGGAGCCGTCCGTGCGCTCGAGCATCTCGATCGCGACCGCCGCGTCGGGGCTCACCACGAGCGGCTTCGCGAACAGCGCGTGGGCGGAGAGCGGCACCACGGCGATGGCCTCCACGGTCGGCCAGATCACGGGCCCGCCGGCGGAGAAGTTGTAGGCGGTGGATCCCGTCGGGGTGGACACGACCATGCCGTCGCAGCCGAAGCTCGACAGCGGGCGGCCGTCGATCTCCAGCACGACCTCGATCATGCGCTCCCTGCTGGCCTTCTCGACCGTCGCCTCGTTCAGGGCCCAGGTCTCGTAGACGACGTCGCCGGCGGCGTCCTTCACCCGCACCGAGAGCGCCAGGCGCTCCTCCACGTCGTAGTCGCGGGCGATGACACGGCGCACCGCGTCGTCCATGTCGTCGGGGTCGATCTCGGCGAGGAAGCCGACGTGGCCCATGTTGATGCCGAGCACGGGGGCACCGCTGTCGCGCACGAGCTCCGCGGCGCGCAGGATCGTGCCGTCACCGCCGAGGACGATGGCCAGCTCGAGCGCGGTCGGGTCGGCGGAGACGCCCAGGACGTCGACGTCGGCGAAGAACGGGTCGACGGCGGAGAGCGCATCGTGGTCGTCGGGCGCGAGGACCGGGCGGGCACCCGCTCCCCGCAGGGCATCGGTCACGCGACGGGCCGCTTCCACCGTCTCGACGCGGCCGGCGTGCGCGACCACCAGGATCCAGCGCTCGTTCATCGTCCCCCTGCCAGCCGGTTGATGGTGTCCATCCATTCTGTCGGATTGCTGCCGCGTCCCGGCGCGAGGTGCACGAGGTACTCCGCGTTTCCGTGCGTGCCGAGGATCGGGGAGGGAAGGATGCCGAGCATCCCAAACCCCGCGTCCCACGCGCTCCAGACGACGCGGGCCACGGCGTCGGCGCGGGTGGCCGGATCGGTGACCAGTCCCCCGCGCACCGCGGTGCGCCCGACCTCGAACTGCGGCTTCACGAGCAGCAGCACGTCGGCGCCCGGCGCGGCAACGGCGGCGATCGCCGGGAGGACGAGTTCGAGCGAGATGAACGACAGGTCGCCGACGATCAGGTCGGGCGCCGCGGGCTCGCCCGTCGCGTCCGCGAGGCTCTGCGGTGTCATGTACCGCACGTTGAAGCCCTCGACCGACACGACCCCGTCGTCCGCGGCGATGACGGGAGCCAGCTGTCCGTGTCCGACGTCGACCGCGAGCACCCGCCGCGCACCGCGCTCGCGCAGCACCTGGGTGAATCCGCCGGTCGAGGCGCCCATGTCGAGCGCGAGCCGGTCGGCGACCGCGACGCCGAAGCCATCAAGGGCGGCGACGAGCTTGTGCGCGGCGCGCCCGACGTAGTGGTCGGCGCCGGCCACGGTGAGCTCACTGTCGTCCTGGACCGGCGTGGACGCCTTGACGACGGGGCGACCGTCGACGCTCACGAGGCCCTCCGCGATGAGGGTGGCGGCATGGCTGCGCGACCGGGCGAGTCCCCGCGAGGCGAGGGCGGCGTCGAGTCGCGTCATCGTGTTCCCGGGGTCTCCCGCTGGTCGAGCCGTGATCCGCTCTCCAGCCGCCGCGAGAGCTCGTCGTGGAGCGCGGAGTAAGCGTCGGCACGAGCCGGAAGCGGCTGCCCTTCGATCAGGCGCAGGCGGCTCCACAGGCCGTCCGTCGGCGCACCGGTCGTCTCATCGCTCACGGGTTCCACTGTACGCGGCTCCTCGGACAGCCGACGGAGCCACGCGTGTGGTCAGGGGCGGTGGAACGGGTCGTCGTACAGCCGCTCGGGCACGCGCAGCACGAACACCGGAGTGCCCGAGGCCCAGATCGCGGCAGCTCCGGCCCGCAGCAGGTCGAGCTGGTTCCCGGACTCCGCGACGATCTCCACGTCCGCGCCGTGCACCCGCACCGCCGCGCCGCCGACGTCGTACACGCCGTCCGTCACCGTCGGGACCGGGTACGGCTCGTGCAGCCCGCGGAGGTCGCCGAGGATGTAGGTCGGGCGCGACCCCTCGGGCGCCGCGAGCACGTGCTTGGGGCGGTCGATCCCGGTCAGCACGAGGGCGGAGTCGATGCCGGCTCGGCTCGCTCCCATGATGTCGGTGTCGAGGCGGTCGCCGATGAACAGCGCCGTGGACGCGCCGAAGCGGTCCAGGGCCTCCTGGAAGATGGGGGTCTCCGGCTTCCCCGCCACCGTGGCCAGCCGCCCGACAGCGGTGTGCACCGCGGACACGAGGGTGCCGTTGCCGGGGGCGACGCCGCGTTCGCGCGGGATCGTCCAGTCGGTGTTGGTGGCGATCCAGGGGATGCCGCCCTCCTCCTCGGGGACCTTGAGCGCGAAGGCCGCTTCGGCGAGGTCGGTCCACGCGACCTCGGGGGCGAAGCCCTGCACGACCGCTTGTGGGTCGGCGTCAGCGCTGCGGGTCACCGTGTACCCGGCCTTCTGCACCTCATCGACGAGACCGTCGCCTCCGACGACGAGGATCGTCGCGGGAGGAGGAACGATCCCCGAGAGCAGTCGCATGGCCGCCTGCGGGCTCGTGACCACGTCGTCTGGCGCGACCGTGAGGCCCAGGCTCGTGAGGTGCGCCGCGACGGATGCGTCGGTCCGCGCCGCGTTGTTGGTGATGTACCCCAGACGCGCCGTGGCGGCTGCGGCGTTGAGGCTCTCCACGGCGTGCGGCAGGGCCCCGGGCCCGGCATACACGACTCCGTCGAGGTCGGCGAGGATCGTGTCGACGCCGTCCAGCGGAGTGCGGGGCGTCTGACGCCTGCGCGTGAAGAGCGCCATCACGCCTCCGGCTTCGAGGAACCGGGCTCGTCGTCTTCGTCGACCTCGTCGACGTCTTCGCCGAGGAGCTCGCGAACCTCATCCTCGATCGTGGGCTCGGCCTCGATCGTGGGCTCGGCCTCGCCGTCCTCACCGAAGAGGTCGGTCCCGGCACCATCGCTGTCGCCGTCGCGTCCAGAGGCAGCATCGTCGTCGCTGTCCAGGTCTCGGCCCGCCTCGACGACGAGGCCCGCGTCGCGATCCACGACACCATCACGATCCACGTCACCGTCAGCATCCACGCCACCGTCAGCATCCACGCCACCGTCAGCATCCACGCCACCGTCCACGGCGTCACCGTCGAGGCGGGCGGCATCGTCGCGGGTGCCGTCACCGTCGCGGGTGCCGTCACCGCCGCCAACGGCGTCACCGTCAGGCGTAGCAGTGCCGTCACCGTGATCGTCGAGCAACTCGTCGTCGATGAGGCCGTCTTCGACGTAGATCTCCTCGTCGCCGGCTTCGTCGACGCCGAGCGCCTCCGCCGCGACGTCGGCGCGGTGGGCCCAGAATTCTGCCTCGTCGGTGCGTCCGAGGTCTTCCAGGACCGCTGCCCGCGCGGAGAACAGTGCTGGGCTCCACTCGAACGCACGATCGGGATCGAGCTCGGGAATCTCGAGCTCACCGAGAGCCAGCTCCAGGTCGCCCTGGTCGAGCCTCGCGCCCGACATCGCGATCGCAAGAGCCACGCGCACCGCGGTGTCGAGGGTGGAGCGGTCCACGGCACGACCGGTCTCGAGTGCTCGGTCAGGACGGCCGATTCCGCGCTCGCTGTCGACCATGAGCGCGATCTGGTCGTCCTTCCCGGAGATCCTGCGATAGGTGCGCAGCTCGCGAAGAGCCAGGGCGAAGTCACCTGTCGCATAGGCCGTGATGCCGAGCGTCTCGCGGACGATCGCAATGCGACCGGCCCGGCGCGACGCCGCCAGCGCATGCTCGTGTGCCAGCGCGGGGTCTTCGTCGATCAGACGCGAGGCCATCGCCAGGTGTCGGGCGACGTGCTCCGCGTTCTCCTTGCTGAGCGTCTTCAGTTCGTTGCGCGCGGAGGAGTGCAGATCGCCGGCCGTGACCTCGTCCGGAACGGTCGGCTCGTCGAACCGGGCACGCTCGTTCGACGCGTTGGCCGGACGCTCACGCCCGGCACCGCCGCGCTGCGGGAACGACCGCGACCGGTCACTCCCCCGCTCACGCTCCGTCCGCCCTTCGCGACGCTGACCGCCATCACGGCTGAAGCCACCCTCCCGACGAGGAGCCGCGTCACGGCTGTGCCCGCCCTCGCGACGCTGGCCACCGTCACGGCTGTAGCCGCCCTCGCGACGCTGACCACCATCACGGCTGTACCCGCCCTCACGACGCTGCCCACCATCACGGCTGAAGCCCCCTTCGCGACGCTGACCACCGTCACGGTTGAACCCGCCCTCACGACGCGGTCCACCGTCACGGTTGAAGCCACCCTCGCGACGCTGGCCACCATCACGGCTGTTCCCGCCCTCGCGACGCTGACCACCATCACGGCTGTACCCGCCCTCACGACGCTGACCACCATCACGGCTGTACCCGCCCTCACGACGCGGACCACCATCACGGCTGTACCCGCCCTCACGACGCGGACCACCATCACGGCTGTACCCGCCCTCACGACGCTGACCGCCGCCATCACGGCTGTAGCCACCCTCACGACGCGGACCACCATCACGGCTGTAGCCACCCTCACGACGCTGACCGCCGCCATCACGGCTGTACCCGCCCTCACGACGCTGATCACCATCACGGTCAGGGCGAACCTCACCTCGCGAACCGCGGGCATCAGAGCCAGATCGTGGGCGCGAGGCACCATCGCGATACACAGGGCGCCCACCGGAACGGTTGCCGCGCGGTCCTCCATCGTCACTGCGACGCGGACGGCGCTCTTCCTCTTCCGGCATGGTGCTCCCTATTCTCGTTGTTCGTCAAACGCAAAATGGCCACCCAACGATGGGTGGCCATTTTGACTAAAAGGAGTCCGGCGGTGTCCTACTCTCCCACAGGGTCCCCCCTGCAGTACCATCGGCGCTGTGAGGCTTAGCTTCCGGGTTCGGAATG